>JAEUVV010000003.1 GCA_016786705.1 Taibaiella sp. | reverse complement strand
AACCATAACGGTTACTCCTAACACAGTGCCACAATTCACACAAGTAAGTGCTATTTGTGCAGGAGCCTCCTTAAATCCTTTGCCTACTACCTCGCTTAATGGGGTGACCGGCACCTGGTCGCCTGCTTTGAATAATACCGCGACGACCACTTATACGTTTACACCTGCAACGGGTCAATGTGCGACCACAACGACCATGACAATAAATGTGAATAATGGTACCCTGCCTACCTTCACACAAGTTAGCCCTGTTTGCGCCGGCGGACAATTAAACCCATTGCCGACTACCTCCGGTAACAATATTACCGGTACCTGGTCTCCGGCCCTGAATAATACAGCTACGACCACGTATACCTTTACCCCGGATGCCGGTCAGTGTGCATTGACCACAACCATGACCATTGTGGTGACTCCTAATGTAACCCCTGCATTTACTCAGGTAGGCCCGATCTGTACCGGCGGTACCTTGAATCCACTGCCGACTACTTCTAATAATGGTATCACCGGCACCTGGTCGCCTGCATTGAATAATACCCAAACCACTACCTATACCTTTACCCCGGCGACAGGTCAATGCGCTACAGCTGTGAGCATGACCATCACAGTAGATACGGCTGTTGTACCTACATTTACTCCTGTGGCAGCTATATGCCAGGGCAGTACTTTAAACCCTTTACCAACTACTGCTAATAATGGGATTACCGGCGCCTGGTCACCCGCATTGAATAATAATGCTACTACAACCTACACTTTTACCCCGGCTGCAGGTCAATGTGCGGTAACTACTACACTGACCATTACAGTGACGCCAAATACAGTAGCTCAATTTACCCAGGTAGCTCCGATCTGTATGGGTGGAAGCTTAAGTCCATTGCCAACAACCTCATTGAATGGGGTTACGGGTATCTGGTCACCTGCATTGAACAATACGGCAACGACTACTTATACCTTTACTCCAACTTCGGGAACAGGTAACTGCTGGACCGGTACGACTATGCAGATTGTGGTTAATCCATACCTGACGGGTAACCGTAATGTGAGTATCTGTTCCGGTAACAGCTATACGTTCAACGGTATTACCTACACCAGCTCCGTTTCCGGTGTACAAGATACGATTAGCAATCTTAATTCCTGCGACAGTATCATTACCCTTTACCTGACCGTTAATCCGGTTACAAACGGGGTACAATACGCCACTATATGTGCCGGAGATACCTACACTTTTAACGGCCAATCTTACAGCGCCAGCAACAACAGTGCAACAGACACTCTGGTGAATCAATATGGTTGTGACAGTATTATAACCCTTAATTTGACGGTTTTACCGGTTAACCCGGTTACAGATACGGTTAGGTTGACCGATTGTGGCAGCGTCATTTATGCAGGCACAACTTATACAGCCAATACACATCTTATAGATACGATCCACAATGTAAATGGTTGTGACAGTATTTATAAACATGTACTGATTACTGTAAATCCGGTCTACACGTTCCGGGAAACAGTAAATATTAAAGGGTGTAAAGAAGCTACCTACAAAGGGGTAACTTATGATCAGTCCATCGTGTTTGAAGAAGAGATCAAGACCGCGAATGGATGTGATAGCCTGATCAATACGGTAGTCATAGAAGTAAATGACTTTAAACTGAAAGCCTATATGAACCCGGAAGCACCGTTTAAAGGAGAAAATGTACAGATCCTGACCTATTCCGTCGGCAACGTACCTTACTCCATTGTCTCCTGGGAACCGGCAATACTATTCCCGAACCAGACGGCAACAGAACAAAGGGTGAAGCTGGAAAACCCGGTACGGATTGTTATTACCGGTGTACAAGGTGGCTGTGAAGATACCGCATTGATTGATATTATTGAATTCCCCGGCTATTCTAATGAGGTTAAGGTGCCTACTGCATTCAGCCCGAACGGGGATGGTCTTAATGATGTATTTGCCCCGGTATTGAGAATTGACCATGGTTACTCACTGGTTTCCTTTAAGATTTACAGCCGCTATGGAGAACTGGTACATAGTACCAGCAATATGAGCGGTGGCTGGGACGGCACCTATAAAGGCCGGTTACAGGATGCCGGAGTTTATTATTACCAGATTAAAATAAAATTCCTGGACGGAACAGAAAAGTCCTTTAAAGGGGATGTAACTTTACTAAAATAAGCTACCTGTTTTTATGAAGAGCGCTGATATCCCTATCAGCGCTCTCTATATTTAAGGCATTTGAAGTTTGATTTCTGTTACAATTATGACAATATTAAATTCACGGCTGAGCTTTAATCGGGGAAATAACTGTACTTTTGTGTTTCTTTAAATTCCAAAATATTTTTATGTTACATACTATTGACGAAGCACTCGATGATCTCAGAAAAGGTAAACTGATCATTGTAGTGGATGATGAAGATAGAGAGAACGAAGGCGATTTTATAACGGCTGCGGCCAATGTAACCCCGGAGGTCATCAATTTTATGTCAAAATATGGTCGCGGGCTTATTTGTGCACCTATTACAGAGAGCCGGGCTGATGCTTTACAGCTTAACCTGATGGTGGAAGATAATACCGTTTTGCACCAAACCCCTTTTACCGTTTCCGTAGACCTGATCGGGCAGGGCTGTACTACCGGTATTTCTGCCCAGGACCGTGCTAAAACCGTCCAGGCACTTATCGATCCGGCTACAAAACCTTCGGACCTGGGACGTCCCGGGCACATCTTTCCATTAAGAGCAAAACCAGGTGGCGTACTAAGAAGGACGGGGCATACCGAAGCAACGGTAGACCTGGCCAGGCTGGCCGGTTTTGAGCCTGCCGGTGTGCTGGTAGAGATTATGAACGATGACGGTACTATGGCACGCCTGCCGGAGCTGATGGAGATCTCTAAGAAATATGATCTTAAAATAATTTCCATAAAAGACCTTATCGCTTACCGCTTAGAAAAAGAAAGCCTGATCGAAGAGGAAGTGCGTGTAGATATGCCTACAAAGTACGGTCATTTTAAACTGGTAGCTTTCCGCCAAAAAAATACCGGGGAACAACATCTGGCTTTGATAAAAGGTGAATGGAAAGAAGGAGACGCGGTATTGACACGGGTACACAGTTCCTGTTTTACCGGTGATATCCTTCATTCCTTACGCTGCGATTGCGGGGAACAGTTACAGGCTGCCATGCAAATGGTAGAGCAGGAGGGCAAAGGATGTGTCCTGTACATGAACCAGGAAGGTCGTGGCATAGGCTTGATCAATAAGCTGAAAGCCTATAAACTCCAGGAAGAAGGACAGGATACCGTTGAGGCCAACCTGGCCCTTGGCTTTAAAATGGATGAAAGGGATTATGGAGTTGGTGCGCAGATCCTGCGTCACCTGGATATTACCAAAATCAAGCTGATGAGTAACAATCCGCGGAAACGTGCCGGTTTGCTGGGCTATGGTATTGAAATCGTAGATATTGTTCCGATAGAGATCAAGCCTAATCCATATAATGAAAAGTACCTGGCGACAAAAAGGGATAAACTGGGACACGATATTTTAAAATAGTATAAATAAAGACCGACAAAGGGTATGCGTAATAGCATACCCTTTTTTGTTAGCCAGGCATTTCTTTTGTACATTAGCTTTTTTAAAAATTTGACACCGACGCGTATATGAAATTATTGATGAAGCTATTCCCTGCAGTACTCGCCTTTTCAGGACTGTTTTCCAGCTGTGTAAGCGTGGAAAAGTATAATGAAAAGAGGGCCCGGCCGATCAGTGTAAAAAAATTACAGAAAGATATTGATTTTGTTCAGAAGAACTTATATACCAGGCATCCTGATTATGATTACTATACGCCCAAAAGTGTTTTAGATGCCCGTTTTGACAGTTTAAGAAAAGCCATCAACAGGCCAATGAATGCCAATGAGTTTTTCATGCACATCAGCCCGGTGATCGCCAGCGTTCACCAGGGGCATATGGCCACTTTGCCCGCACCGCTTAAAGTAAGCCGGGAACGGAAGAAATACCTGAAGACTATGGGTGCCAGTCCGCTGCAGCAATTTGACTATCAATGGGAAGCGGGCCGTCTTTATATCACTAAAAATAAATCAGCAGACAGTACGATCCGGAAAGGCTGGGAGCTGCTTGCGATCAACGAGCTTAAAGTGCAGGATATTTATACCAAATATGCGCGCACTTTTAGCTCTGATGGTTATAACCAAACCGCTTTGCCGGGCTTTTTTGCACGTCGTATCCCTACTTTTTACAATGAAGAGCTTGGCCCCCTTGACAGCATGAGCTATACCTTCAAAACGGATAAGGGCGATATGATCGTAAAAGAAATCCGGCGGGCTGAAAAAAATCCTGCTGCAAAATCAGCCGCTTCAGATGCTGTTAAACATGAAATAGTAAAAAGCGATGCTGCTCAACCGGATACCGCAGCGCTTGCTCAAAAAGAACAGGAAAAGCTGAAGGAACAAAAAGCAAAGGAAGAAGAAAACAATAAGGCGCTTTACGGGTACGATAAAGCGAAAAAAGAATACATCCGCAGCCTTAAATTTTATGGTAAAGACAGCACACTTGCTTACCTGAAAATAGGCCAGTTTGGAGAGGGACGCTATAAAAAGGCTTACGCAAAATTGTTTGATTCCATTAAAAATGCCGGATCCGAAGCGCTTGTTTTAGACCTTAGGGATAATCCGGGCGGCAGAGCTATGGAAATCACTGAGTTATATAAGTATTTCGCGGATAGCACATTCAAGATCTATGCACCCAGTAAGGTAAGCTCTAAAGCTTCCCTGCTCAATGCCGGGTTTTACAGCCGGATGCCTAAGGCCATTTGGCCGTTCTTCTCCATATACTATCCTTTTTATGCCGTGCATAGGTTTGTCAATACTAAAAAGCATGCAGATGGTAACTTTTATTATGCAGGGATGAGCGGGAATAAGTGGAAAGCACCCCATGAAAACGCGTTTAAAGGCAAAGTTTATTTACTGGTCAACGGCGGGAGTTTTTCTGCAGCCTGTATAATGGCCAGCAGGCTGGCGGTACTGCCCAATGTAACCATTATAGGAGAAGAGACCGGAGGGGATTTTAATGGTACAGTAGCGGGCATTATGCCGATCCTGCATCTTCCTCATTCCAATATCATCTGGCGCATAGGGCTGATGCATGTGCGCCCGGTGAACCGGACCGATGTAAAAGGCCGGGGTATTTTCCCGGACCAGGCTTTCAGCCAGTCGGTTCAGGATATTGTTGACGGTAAAGACCCGGCTTTAGACTGGATATTAGGCCAGGAAAAGCTGTAAATTTTTATAACATTACTGTAGCTTTTGGCGCTCGTTTGCTATATTTTTTTTGATTAGTTTAGTGTTTTGTTTTTTAATTATAAGAAAATATTGATGAAACAGGCTATCGGCTTACTCTTTGCAGTGCTCAGTATGAGTGCCTGCGGGCAAAATAAAGTGGGGGGCAATAAAGAACAGGATGTAAATCAACCTGTTAAAAAAGATACTCCGCTTAATGAAAATTATGAGCCGGAAGTAACGGTAGTTAAACATGAAGAGCTGCTGCAAGTACTCAACGAACAAAATGATACTTTAAATGTGGTCAACTTCTGGGCCACCTGGTGTGTACCCTGTGTTAAAGAGCTGCCGCATTTTATAGCAACGTTGCAGGAAATGAAGGATAAACCGGTGAAGCTGATCCTGGTTAGCCTGGATACCCGCAGCAGTTTAGAAAGTGCGGTAATCCCATTCCTCAAAAAGAAAAACTTTGTTGCCCGGCATTACCTGCTGGACGATAATGGCCGGATGAATGAATGGATCCCTAAAATAGATCCCGGTTGGGATGGAGCGATACCGGCTACTGCTTTATATAAAAATGGCAAAAAATTACGTTTTGATCAGGGACAACTTTCCGAAAACGAATTAAAAGCAAATATTCAAACCCATTTATAACCCATAAATAAGCATAATATGAAAAAACTGTTAATAGGAGCCGGTATCCTTTCTTTGGCATTTACAGCCTGCAACGATGTTAATTCCTCGAAAGGTAAAGAAAGTCCAACTACTGCCGACACTACAGCAGATAAAAAAGAAGCAAGCGCCCCGGTTACCATGCCCGAAGGTTATAAGGTAGGCGATGAAGCAATGGACTTTAAACTGAAGAATATTGACGGTCAAGAGGTTTCCCTGGCCCAGTTTACAGATGCCAAAGGCTATATCGTAATCTTTACCTGTAACCATTGCCCCTATGCGAAGGCTTATGAAGGCCGCATTAAAGACCTGGATAAAAAATACAAGGCATTAGGCTATCCGGTAATCGCGATCAACCCTAATGACCCGGCATTACAGCCTGAAGACAGTTATGAGGCCATGAAAACAAATGCCCAGGAAAAAGGCTTTACTTTCCCTTATCTATTTGATGAAAAACAGGAAGTATACCCGGTATATGGCGCGACCAAAACGCCACATGTATACCTGTTGCAAAAGGAAAATGCCAAGCTGATCGTAAAATATATAGGCGCTATTGACGATAATTACGAAAAGCCGGAAGCTGTTAAAGCAAAATATGTGGAAACAGCAGTAGATGCGCTTTTGGCAGGTAAACCGGTTGCCGAAACCAAAACCGTTGCTGTAGGTTGCAGCATTAAAGACAAAAGAACACAAAAAAGTTAAGTTATAATTTTTAAAAATAAGTGCAGCGGATTCGTTTATATACGAATTCGCTTTCTTTTTGCTAATTTTGCTTACAATTAGACTATTATATTTTATTTTTACAAATGCAACGTATATATTTTGATAATGCGGCTACTACAGCTTTAGATCCGCAGGTACTGGAAGCCATGCTCCCTTTCTTAACCGAAAAATTCGGTAATCCAAGTTCTATTTATTCTTATGGCAGGGAAAGCAAGATGGGCATTGAGGCAGCGCGTAAATCGGTTGCAAAAATACTGGGTACAAAGCCTGCAAATATCTTTTTTACCTCTGGCGGTACCGAAAGCACCAATACGGCTATGGCAGCTGCCGTACGTGACCTGGGGGTAAAGCATATCATTACTTCTCCAATTGAGCATCACGCTACTTTACATACCGCTGAATATTATGAAAAACAAGGGGTAAAACTTTCTTTAGTTAGTATTCTTCCAAGTGGTCACGTAGACCTGGAAAGCCTGAAAGCCTTACTAAGCGAGGGCCCGCAGCCGGTTCTGGTATCATTGATGCATGCCAATAACGAGATCGGTAACCTGTTGCCAATCCAGGAAGTGGGTGAGATTTGTAAGGAATTCGGCGCGTATTTTCATTGTGATACGGTACAGACCGTTGGGCACTATCCTTTGAATTTTTCCGAGCTGAATGTGCATTTTGCCAACGGCGCCGGTCATAAGTTCCATGGCCCTAAAGGCGTTGGTATTTTATATGTTTCGGATGAAGTGCAGATCAAACCGATGATCAATGGCGGCGGGCAGGAGCGCAATATGCGTGCCGGTACCGAAAACCTGTACGGTATTGTAGGCTTTGCAAAAGCCCTGGAAATGGCTACGGAGACTTATGAGCAGGATTCCGCTCATATGCGCGGGTTGAAGCAATATATGGCAGAACAATTAAGCGCAATGATACCGGGCATTATCTTTAACGGTGACTGGCAGGGAGAATCTTTGTATACGGTATTGAATGTTTCCTTCCCTAAAACGGACAAAACGGAAATGCTGCTGATGAGCCTGGATATGGCCGGTATCTGTGTTTCCGGCGGCAGCGCCTGCTCCAGTGGCGCAAGTATTGGCTCGCATGTGATCAAGTGTTTGCCGCAGAACGAAGCGGTAGTGCCTGTACGCTTCTCCTTCTGTAAACATAATACTACCGCGGAAATTGATAGCGTGATCGCTACCTTAAAAAATATTTTAGGATAATCTTTGTTCCCTTTTTAATCCATGATTATGAAAAAGCTTGTTTTGTTCCATATCACTTTGTTGAGTCCCTTAGTCTTCTGGGCACAGGGCATTTTGTTCGAGACCGGCACCTTTGCCGCTGCGCTCGATAAGGCAAAACAGGAAAATAAAATCGTGTTCCTGGATATCTACACCACCTGGTGCGGTCCCTGCAAACAAATGGCGGCTAATTTATTCCCCAATGAAGAAGCGGGCAAACTTTATAACAAGCATTTCGTCAATTATAAAATTGATGCGGAAAAAGGAGAGGGGATCGAAGTGGCCGCAAAATATAAAGTGCAGGGCTATCCTACCAATCTTTTCTTGAAGCCGGATGGTTCCGTAGTATATACCGTTATGGGCGCCGGAGACCTTGCCTGGTTCCTGGAAAATGGCAATGTTGCTATTGCCGAAGCTAAGGACCCTTTGCAATGGGCCGATTATGAAGCAAAACTGAACAGCAGTAAAGCGGATAAAGAATTTTTGAAAAATTACCTGGAAAAGGGTAAAAGATTAGGAAAGAACACCGATAAAGGCCTGGACCTTTATGTAGAAAAACATATAGGCAAAAAGATAAAAAACGAGGATATTCTTTTCCTGCTGGAGCATAACCAAACGATGGATAATAAAGCTTATGCTTTGCTGGATAAGAACAAAGCTGCCGTAAATAAGGCTAAAGAAGCCGAAGTGCCTGATTTCTTTAAGTATTATACCGAATCACTGGTGCCGGGAACTATCGAGAAGCTGGCCGAACAAAAGGATGAAGCCGGGTTTAAGAAAATCATATTAGGCTATGTTAATAATAACAGCAGTACGCCCAAAATGGACGGCTGGTTTTATGCTAAAGCCTTTTATGAGTGCCTGGGAGATGAAACCAAAATGGAAGTATTCAAATTATTGCGCACCAATGAAATGATGAATACCCCCCTTACCGAATTTAAAAAAGAAGATACCGCGAAACTGGTAGCATACCTGATGACTATAAAGCATCAGCTGGACCAGAATAAAGTATCAGAGGCCGAGCAAACGGAATATGTAGAGCGCTTTAAAAAGCAAAACCCGCAGGTGACTAAAATGGCTTCCTTGAATGCTGCTATGGACCTGAATGAAATGGCCTGGAATGTATATGAGACCAATAATAAGCAAATGTATAAAGATGCTATTAAGTGGTCTGAAAAGTCCCTGGAACTTTTTGGCGGCACCGATGCGCTTACCCGCGTTTCTTTATTAGATACCTATGCACACCTCCTATACCGTCAAGGGCAAAAGTCCGAAGCTGTAAAGCAGCAGGAACAGGCCCTGGCCCTGGCTAAATCGGCTAATAATTCAGAAGTTATCCAGAAAACAGAAGCGGCTTTACAGCAAATGAAAGACGGTTCTTTATAGTCCTTTTGGGGATCTGCTTAAAGAAGAATATAAGAGTTTAAAAAGCCGTCGATGATTAAAGTCTTCCTGAAAAAGAAAATCAGTACCCGCATTGCTGAAGGCCACCTCTGGGTCTACCAGAACGAGATCGGTGATGTAGTGGGATCCTCCGATATTTACGGGGGAGTGATCGTGGATGTATTTTCTTCTAATGGATCTTTCGTGGGCAGGGGTTATTATAACCCGCTATCCCAGATTGCCATAAGATTACTGAGCACACAACAGGAACCGATCGACGAAGCTTTTTTTTTAAAGAAAATAAAAGTAGCCCTGGCTTACCGGCAACAATTAGGGTTCACCGAAAACTATCGCCTGGTCAATAGTGAAGCTGACCATATTCCCGGCCTGGTCATAGACCGGTTTAATGATTATCTTGTCGTGCAATGCCATACCCTGGGTATAGACTTACTGAAACCGGCTATAGTAAATGCTTTGAACAGCCTGTTCCGGCCTAAAGGTATCTATGAGCGTAGCGATATACCCCAGCGCAGCCTTGAAGGCTTGCCTATGACCAAAGGATTTTTAAGTACCCCTTTTGATACCCGGATTACTCTTACAGAAGGCGGGTTGAAATTTTATGTTGACCTTGAAAATGGCCTTAAGACCGGTTATTTCCTGGATAACCAGCACAATAAAACACTGATAAAACATATTGTAAAAAACGCGGACGTGCTGGATATGTTCTGCTACACCGGCTCCTTCAGCCTGTTTGCCGCCGCTTATGGCGCTAAAAGGGTGCTCGGGGTCGATTATGCCGAAGCCGCGGTAAGCCTTGCAAAAGCAAATGCGCAACGGAACGGCTATGCGGAAATTTGTAACTTTGAAGTAAAGAATGCGTTCGATTTTTTAAAGGTACAGGCAAAAGGAAAAAAGCAATTTGATGTAGTGATATTGGACCCGCCGGTTTTGCTGCAGGCCAAAGCGAATATCGAAAAGGCTTTAGGCGCTTATAAAGAGATCAATCTCAGAGCTATGCAATTGTTAAAGCCGGGCGGTTTTTTAGTAACTACCTGTGCCACACATTTGGTTACGGAAGAGGCGTTCAGCACAGTGCTGAAGGATGCCGCTGCCGATGTGAAGCGCGACCTGAGACCAGTAAGCCTGCAAACCCAGTCGGCGGATCATGCCATTACCTGGAATATGCCCAATACCCAGTACCTGAAATTTTGGATCATTCAAGTGAATTAAATAAAATGTTGACAGTAGCGCAGATATATGAATGGCTGGAAAGCGTAACCGACCCGGAAATTCCTAATGTAAGCATTAAGGATATGGGTATTTTGCGCGCGGTGGAGCTAATAGACGACAGCTCTGTAAAGGTGACCATCACGCCTACGTACAGCGGCTGCCCCGCAATGGACGTGATCTCGATGCAGGTGCGGATGACCCTTTTGGGTCATGGCCTGAAGCATATTGATATTGAGATGCA
Source organism: Taibaiella sp. (assembly GCA_016786705.1). Taxonomy (GTDB): domain Bacteria; phylum Bacteroidota; class Bacteroidia; order Chitinophagales; family Chitinophagaceae; genus Edaphocola. The sequence continues at coordinate 510,667 of JAEUVV010000003.1, read as the reverse complement.
GTTAAGCCCGGCCTGGACCACCGACTGGATTACGGAAGAGGGCAGGCAACGCATGCTGGCCTATGGCATAGCGCCGCCGGTACGCAGGGCATCCAGCGACCTGGCCCTGTTTGAAGAGGATGAAGTAGCCTGTCCTAAATGTGGCAGCATCCATACCGAACTGGTAAGCCGCTTTGGCGCTACCAGTTGCAAGTCCATGTATCGTTGCCTGGACTGTAAAGAGCCGTTCGAGCATTTTAAATGTCATTAGCCCGTTTTGCAGCCTGTAACCAGGGCACAATAAGAAAATAAACAGAGATATGATATACGAATTTAAAGGTTTTATTCCCGTGGTACACCCTACGGCATTTGTGCATCCGCAAGCCATCGTTACCGGCAATGTGATTATCGGTAAAGACGTTTATATCGGTCCCGGGGCTGCTTTGCGCGGCGACTGGGGCGGGATAGAGATCGCTAATGGCTGTAATGTACAGGAAAATTGTACTATCCACATGTTTCCGGGCGTTACCGTCCGGTTGGAAGAAAGCGCGCATATCGGTCATGGCGCGATCATTCATGGCGCGCATATCGGTAAGAATTGCCTGGTAGGTATGAATGCAGTGCTAATGGATGATGTGGAACTGGGAGATGAATGTATCGTAGGTGCTTTATCCTTCATAAACGCCAATACCATAATACCCAGACGAAGCCTGGTCGTAGGTAATCCCGCTAAGATCATTAAAGAAGTAAGCGATGATATGATTGCCTGGAAAACAAAAGGCACCCAATTGTACCAGTCATTACCCGGAGATATGCGCCAATACTGGAAGGCTTGTGAACCATTAAGCGAAATACCGGAGCATCGGCCATCACAGGACGTGCTGTTTGAAACCTGGAATACCATAAAGGGGAAATAGGTAATGAAATGTTGTTAACAGCTATTCTGCCAATAACAATAAAAATTGCTAAAATTTCGTTTATTTTGACAAATCATTATGCTACAATCCAGATCTATAATATTATTAGTAAGCTGCATTTTATGCAGCTTTTATTCTGCCGGGCAAACCGGGAAACTGAAAGGTAAAGTTGCCGATTACGACGAGGCCCCCATTGCAGATGTTACCATAAGTATTGATAAGTCAGATAAGTTTGTACTGACCGATACTTTAGGTTATTTCGAGATAGAAGTGCCGGCAGGCAAGCGCGTGGTATTAAGGGCCAGCAGTGTAGATTTTGAGTCGGAACCTTTTAGTGTTACGCTTAAAGAAGGCGAGACCAGGACCCGGAATATCTTCCTGGAAAGCAGGGGGACCCAATTAAGCACGGTACAGGTAAAAGCAGAGCGGGAGCGGGGCCAGGTAGGAACGATAGGTGTCAATACCAAAAACGTACATGCATTACCGGGCGCAGAAGGGATTGAGGGCTTGTTAAAAATGCTGGTAGGGCATCGCAATGAATTGACCTCGCAGTACACTGTAAGAGGTGGTAACTTTGATGAGAACCTGGTCTATGTAAATGATTTCGAGATCAACCGGCCTTTCCTGGTACGGAGTGGGCAGCAAGAAGGCTTAAGCTTTGTTAATCCCGATATGGTAGACCGTGTGGACTTCTCTGTAGGCGGTTTCCAGGCCCGCTACGGCGATAAAATGTCTTCTGTACTGGATGTGACCTACCAAAGACCTGAGAAATTTTCGGGCTCTGTAATGGCCAGCCTGCTGGGCTTTCAGGCACACCTGGCAGGTGGCAGCAAGAATAAGAAACTAAGCTTTATGGCAGGCTTCCGGCAAAAGACCAACCAATATTTATTACAATCGCAACCCACCAAAGGCCAGTATAATCCTTCGTTTACCGATATACAGGCCATGATCAATTACCGGTTTTCTCCAAAGTTGGAAATGGAATTCATTGGCAACTATGCCCTCAACCGTTTCCGTTTTGAACCCGAGCGTGCCCGTACCGCTTTTGGTTCGGTAACCCAGGCCCTGGCCTTTACTTCCATTTATACCGGCGGCGAGATCGACCAGTTTGACAATACCTTTGGCGGCCTGTCCTTAACCTATTCGCCCAATAAAAAATTAAAACTAAAATTACTAGGCAGCCTGTATAATTCTTACGAAAAAGAAACTTTTGATATAAAAAGCGAATACATACTTTCCGTGGTTGAGTTGGACCTGGGTTCACAAAACTTAGGTAAAGAGCTGTACAGCCTGGGGGCCGGCGCGATTCACCGTTATGCCCGTAATTTCCTGAATGCTAACGTGGCTAATGTAGGATTGAAAGGTACCTACAGCGCCGGTAATCATTTCTTTAGCTTCGGGGGTAATGTGCAGCATGTAAATATTGATGACCGCTTAATGGAGTGGGAGCGCAGGGATAGTGCCGGCTTCTCCATTCCCTACGATCCTTTCCAGGTCAATATGTACCAGTATTTTAAAGCCAGCAACCAGATCAGCTATAACAAAGCGGATGCTTATATCCAGGACAATATCCTGCTGAGCAAAAACTTTGACGCGGTGCTGACTCTGGGGGTGAGAGGCGTTTATAACTTCCTGAACAAAGAAATGATCATCAGTCCGCGGGCCAATTTCAGTTTTAAACCGAAATGGCAGGAGAATATGCTGATCAAAGTGGCCGCGGGACAATACGCGCAACCTCCTTTTTACCGGGAAATGCGCGCTATGGACGGTTCTTTGAATACGGATCTTAAAGCCCAGAAATCCTGGCAATTTGCCGCCGGCCTGGATTACAATTTTATTGCATTGAATGACCGGCCGTTTAAATTTACTGCGGAGTTATTCTATAAGTCACTTTCTGACTTAGTACCTTATGACTACGATAATGTGCGTATCCGTTATGCCGCCAATAATAATGGTATCGGCTATGCCTATGGCGGAGAGCTGCGTTTATTCGGTGACCTGGTTAAAGATGCGGAATCCTGGGTAAGTATCGGCTACCTGAAAACCATGGAGCGCCTTTTAAACCCTGCAACCGGGGAATATGGCGACTGGCAGCCAAGACCGACCGATGGCCGGGTGACCTTCGGTGTTTTCTTTTCCGATTACCTGCCCCAGAACCACAATTTCAGGGTTTACCTGAATATGATGTATGCTACCGGCCTGCCGGCCCCGCTTCCGGAGCGTAACTTCCAGCGTCGCGATAATTTCCGCTTACCGGCTTATCGCCGGGTTGATATTGGCTTCTCCGCGCTTTTATTAGATGCGGCGAATAATAAAGCCGGTTATTACAGCTTCTTCAAAGGGCTTAAATCCATTTGGGTAAGCCTGGAAGTGTTCAATTTACTGGGTATTGCCAATACACTTTCCTATGAATATATCGAGTCATTAAATAATAATTACTCTTTTTATATTCCTAACAGGCTGACCAGTCGTATGATCAATTTTAAAATAGCGGCTAAGTTTTAACACTTAGAAATCCTCTAATTCAATATTGAGGGCGTCTATTTTTAATTTGCGTGAAAAAAATTATCTTCGCAAGGTTTAAATTAAAATTATGTCTACAGAAATAGAGAAAGAAGTAATAGATTGTTTGATTATCGGTTCCGGCCCCGCAGGATATACTGCGGCTATTTATGCCTCAAGAGCAGGATTAAAGCCTGTTTTGTACAGTGGTTTGCAACCCGGTGGCCAGCTGACCATCACTACAGATGTGGAGAACTATCCCGGTTACCCGGAGGGGATTATGGGCCCGCAAATGATGAAAGATTTTGAAAACCAGGCGCGCCGTATGGGTGCCGACTTGCGTTGGGGTTATGTGTCCAAAGTGGACCTGAGCGTTCGCCCGTTCTTAGTTCAGGTAGACGAGCAGGATTGGGTGGAAGCGAATTCAATTATTATTTCTACAGGAGCTTCTGCAAAATGGTTAGGTATTGAAAGTGAGACCCGCCTGAACGGTTACGGTGTTTCCGCCTGCGCGGTTTGTGATGGCTTCTTCTTTAAAGAAAAAGAAGTGGCGATCGTAGGTGCGGGAGATACCGCCTGTGAAGAAGCGATTTACCTGGCTAAATTATGTACCAAAGTACATATGTTCATCCGTAAAGATGAAATGCGCGCTTCAAAAGTGATGCAGGAAAGAGTATTGAAGACCCCGAATATCCAGGTATACTGGAATACGGAAACGGATGAGATCCTGGGAGAGAAAAAAGTAGAGGCCGTAAGAGTGGTTAACAACCAGACCGGCGAAAAAACGGAGATCCCGGTATCCGCGTTCTTCGTAGCGATCGGCCACCAGCCGAACAGTGACCTGTTCAAAGGCGTGATCGATATGGACGAGCAGGGCTATATCCTGACCGTTCCGGGTACTTCCAAAACAAATGTTGCGGGCGTATTTGCCTGTGGCGACGTGCAGGATAAAATGTACCGCCAGGCGGTAACCGCTGCCGGTAGCGGCTGTATGGCTGCCCTGGATGCCGAAAGGTACCTGGGTGAGTTGGTTCATAATTAATACAAGAATTTAAATTCAAAATAATCACAAAGTGAGTAAAAGCAACAAGCGCTTTACTCACTTTTGTTTTATCAGCAGCTTAGGAATAATGGAAATATTTTTTGCTATTATATTGGCGGCTTTGGTCAGTTATATTTTGATATCCACCGCTCTTGGTCATAATCCCGTCGTGCAACTGTGCCGTGTGATCGGCCAGCTTTTGTTGCCCCGCTTAATGACCCCGACGCAATATGCCTATTCCCTTCAAAATAAAATCAGTGTCTGGCAACTCAGAAGGCAACTCAAAAAAATAGACTATTTCAGTTCATTTACTGCGGTAGAGCAGGCTGCATTTTTAAAAACCCTTAAAGCTGTTGTGCATCATGAAAATGATTTTGAGCCCCAGCTCCGGCATTTCTTATTTGAAAAGGATAAGCGCAGCTTTGTTGTTGATTATTATGATAACTTAGTGATAGACGCTATTGGATATGTTGATAAATGGAATGGGTTAAGGGCTGGGAACGCAACTGGTTTTACAACATTTTATGATTATCTTTTGCATTTAGGATTAGAAGTTAAACTGGAAATAGTTGAAGTAGCCGATGTGGAACAGGAGTGCGATGAATTGTTTCGCCTGATCATAAACGGGAATGTATATGATTTACTTTATGACGCTTATGATGAAGAGGGCCTTTGCGATCAATTAGTGACCACGCTGAACGGGGCATTGGAACAGATTGGGGCCGGTGAAAGGTTATATATTATTGACAGTTATCCTATTGTGCTGATCTTTTTGAATCAAAAGCAATATAATTATTTATATAAGAAAAAAAGGAGGGTTTGATGGAGCTAAGCTTACTTTTATTGATTCTTGTGGCCTGGCTTATTATTTCAATAGTGTTTGGGAAGAATTACTTCCTGGATAAACTATTGGATAAAGATCCTGATTCTTTACCACAGATAAAGCAGGAGCCAGATCATACCTTGGCTTTAAAAAAGGAACAGAATACTGAACTCATACAAAAGCTAGGTGCCATTGATTATTTCGAACATTTTTCAGCCCCGGAAAAAGAAGCTTTTATAACCTGCCTGCAGGCGGTCAGGTGTACCGAAGCTGATATTGCCATACAGCTCAGGCTTTTCCTGTTTCCATATGATAAGCATAGTTTTGTCCTGGACTATTTTCATCATTTAATTATCGACCCGGTGGGTGTCCTGACTAAAATGGAAGGTGTCCAGGCAAGGCGTGATTATGATGACCTTAACCCATTTTATAATTACCTGGGTCGTTTGGGGCAACAGGTACGAATAGAGGAGGTGGTTGAGGCGGTAGATACAATTAAACTATTCATTAATGGTAACGAATACCAGGTTGGAGGTGAAAGTGTAGATGAACCGGACTTTTGCAATGCATTGATTAAGCATCTGAATTACCACCTGGATAAGATTGGGGCAAGCGAACGATTGTATCTCTGGGATACTTACCCATGTATTTTGATCTTTCTGAACCAAAAACAATACGATTACCTGCATCCGCTAAAGCGGTAAACAATAAAATACCCTGCGGTTGATAAGCTTAAATTTTGACAGCGTGTAAAGATTTTAACGGTACTGTTTTATTGGCTACTTTTGCAATCCATTTGAAAAACAATTAAATGAAATTTGAATTACAGGCGGTATGCCCGGATACAGGAGCAAGAGCAGGTTTACTGCATACCGATCATGGGGTGATCGAAACACCGATATTTATGCCGGTAGGCACCGTAGGCAGTGTGAAAGCAGTGATGCAGGACCAGCTGCTGAACGATGTCAAGGCACAGATCATTTTAGGCAATACCTACCATTTATATTTAAGACCGGGAACCGATATCCTGGAGAAAGCCGGCGGATTACATAAATTTAACGGCTGGCATAAGCCTATCTTGACGGACAGCGGTGGTTACCAGGTATTTTCCCTTTCCGGCAATCGTAAGCTGAAAGAAGAAGGAGCGATGTTCCAGTCGCATATTGACGGTTCCAGGCACTTGTTTTCACCGGAACGTGTAATGGATATCCAGCGCAGTATCGGTGCCGATATCGTGATGGCTTTTGATGAATGTACCCCTTATCCCTGCGATTTTAATTATGCCAAAAAATCTATGGAAATGACCCATAGATGGCTGGACCGTTGTGTGCAACGCATGGCAGAAACCGAGCCCAAATACGGTTATAATCAATCATTGTTCCCAATCGTCCAGGGCAGTACTTATAAAGACCTGCGCAAACAGTCGGCGGAATACATTGCTTCAAAAGGCGCGGATGGTAATGCTATAGGTGGTTTATCTGTTGGCGAGCCGGAAGCTGATATGTATGAAATGTGCGGTTTGGTCTGCGATATACTTCCGAAGGATAAACCACGTTATTTAATGGGAGTAGGTACGCCATGGAATATCATCGAGAACATTTCCTTAGGTGTGGATATGTTTGACTGCGTGATGCCGACGCGTAATGGCCGTAACGGGATGTTGTTTACCTCTAATGGAGTAATCAATATCAAGAATAAAAAATGGGAAGCCGATTTTTCACCGATTGATGATGGCATCGCTGCTCCTTCAAGTAATTATTACACGAAAGCCTATTTGCGGCATTTGTTCCAGGCACAGGAAATATTGGGTTTGCAGCTGGCGAGCCTGCAAAACCTGAGCTTCTACCTACACCTGGCGCAGGAAGCAAGGGCGCAAATATTAAAGGGTACTTTCGGGCAATGGAAAAATTCGGCATTGGCCCGGGTTAAAACAAGGTTATAAACCAAGCAGAATAAAGCAGGTGCTCATGACAAAACTGGACCGCTACATATTATCTAAATTTTTAGTGACATTCTTATTCTTTGTATTAATGATGTCGGTAATCATCTGCGTGATCGACTATACGCAGAAGATAGATGATTTTGTAAGGTACAAGGCGCCAACCGGGGAACTGTTTATTTATTTCCTGGTGACCGCGCCGAGCTTTATTACGCTGCTGTTTCCTTTGTTTGTATTCCTCGCTACCATTTATTATACCTCCCGCCTGGCTTATCGTACCGAGATCATTGCCATATTGGCGACCGGTACTTCATTCGTCCGGTTCTTAAGGCCTTTTATCATTGGCGGAATCTTATTGTGCGCCTCGAACCTGGTTACGAATCACTACCTGATCCCAAAGGCCAACACGATTATGAATACCTTCCTGCGTAAATACTTTTATGATAAAAAAGTATCGGCGGACGGCGTTCACCTTAAAATATCGGATAGCACCTATATTTATGTAGGTACGTTCAATCTCGAAAATGCCAGTGGTAATAATTTTACCATAGAAACGATCAAAGGGGTAAATCTTAAGGAAAAGATCATTGCCGAAAGAGTATCTTATGATAAAGAGAAGAAAGAATGGGTAATGAGCAATGTGGTGCACCTGAAGAACGACAGCATTGCCGAGCACCTGGAAAAGAAAGACGAGCTCCGGAAAAAATATAATTTTACTCCTGAAGATTTAAATATCGACCGTAATATCAAGATCGAGCTGACAACGCCGGAACTGTCGGCCTTTATCGCCCGGGAAAAATCCAGGGGGGCTGAGAATGTCTCCGATTTTGAAATTGAACTGTACAAACGTTCCGCCCAGCCGTTCGCGGCCTTTATTCTTGTGATCATCGGTGTATGTATCGCTTCCCGTAAAGTGCGGGGTGGCAGCGGGCTGCACCTGGCGATCGGTATTGCCATTAGTGCCTTGTATATATTGACGATGCAGCTTACTGCAACATTTACGGTTAACAGTGGTTTGCACCCGGTTATAGCCGTATGGATACCGAATTTTATTTTTATGATCTTAGCGGTGTATTTATACCGTAGGCAGGCGACATAGGTGCCATGCTTTATAGGGCTTTACTGCATAAAAAAATCCCCTGGAAACAGGGGATTTTTTTATGCAGCCTTCTCATGCTTAATCTCTTTTTTGCTCTTCTTATTCTGCTTGCCGCTTTTTTTGTGTTTCTTTTTTTCTAAGTTTTTGGTTTTAATTCTCTCTTACAGGGTTTTCAGCCAGTCGATGATCGTTGTATTGTTTGCCATCGCCCGTGCCCCTTCGATCATTTTTAAGGCTTTTTTCCATTTTTTTAATTGCTCATAAAGCCCTGCTTTTCTATACAGCAGCCAGGATTTATCGGTACCTTTTACGCCCATTGCAAAATCAATGAACTTTTCCGCGTCGGCATAATCTTCATTCCAGATCAGCACATTGATGTAGTGCGGGTATATTTCAATCGCATGTACATTGATCGCCAGGGCTTCCAGGAAGTAATGCTTAGCAGCTTCAAAATCTTTGAGGATCTCTCCATGCATCCGGCCCATCAGGCAAAGCGCGGTTGTATCCTCACTATCATAAGACAGCGCGTATTCCAGCGACTCGCTGGCTTCTTCCAGGTTATACGGATAGGCATCCAATGCCTTTAATACATATTTATTCGTTTTCATAAAATGATCATTGTTTAAAAAGGGCTGCAGCGCCTGTTTTACTGCCCTGCAGTCCCTTGCTTATTTATCCATCCGCGCTATTTTCGGGATGAATTTAGCCAGGACGCTCACCAGCTCTTGCTGGTTGGCCATGACCTTTTCAATATCCTTATAGGCCATCGGGGCTTCATCAATACCGCCACCGATAAGGGTAACCTCATGCGCCGCCAGGTGTTTCTGGATCTGGCTTTTCGTGAGTTTCGTCTTACACTGTGAGCGCGACAGTAAACGGCCGGCACCATGTGAGGCCGAATTCAGGCTGGCTGCGTTACCGAGACCCATAACTACATAGCCGGGAGCGGTTAATGATCCGGGTATGATCCCGATCTCGCCCAAACCTGCAGGGGTAGCGCCTTTGCGGTGTACGATGCGCTCTTTACCATCGACCATTTCTTTCCAGGCGAAATTGTGATGATGCGCGATTTTGGCCACAGCCTGTGTACCCAGCAAGCGGGTAATGCGGCGGTGAATGTCATCATGACAAGCCTGGGCATAGTCCCCGGCGAGGTTCATCGCGATCCAGTATTCCTGCCCGTCATGGCTGTTCAGGTCCAGCCAGGCCAGGTGTTGTACCTGCCTGGGTAAAGGACATTGCTTGGCCGCCAGGTAAGTATAGTGGCGTGCAATATTCGATCCCAGTGCCCTGGAGCCGCTATGTGATAGCAAGCCCAGGTATTGGCCCGGCGCTAGTTTCCAGGGATTGTTGCCCTCTTCGATAACTACGATACCAAATTCAACAAAGTGATTGCCGCTACCGGAAGTGCCCAGCTGGCGATAAGCTTTGGTGAAGAGGCTTTTGAGCAGCGGGATCTCCCGGAACTCAGGCCGTTCAAATACTTCGCTTTCCCCCTTTGTTTTATGCACCTCGTACATGCCGAATTTGGTATGCTCTGATAGCAGCTGCGTCAGCTGATAGCTATTGCTTTTAAGGTACGAGGCCGGGATAGGGTAGATGCTTAAACACATACGGCAACCTATGTCCACGCCTACGCCATAAGGGATAACGGCATTGTCTGTGGCTAATACCCCACCGATAGGTAAGCCGTAACCACTATGCGCATCCGGCATCAGGGCGCCTTTTACCGCGACCGGGAGCTTTAGCGCTTCAAACATTTGGTATTTGGCACAGTCCTCGATCTCGTTGCCTCCGAAGATCTCGAATGGTGCGCGCAGTGTGTTGAGCTGATGCATTTGTACTTTAACCGGTTCGATCAAAGCTTCGGCAATCTTGCCCCATATCGGGTGTCCTGTGAACTGCCCCGGGGTGTCCAGGACCAGTTTGGCATCGGATAAAAGCCTTTCCTTTTTTTCTTTTTTACCATAGCGACTGATTTGTCCCATGGCTATATTGATACTATTATTATTAGGATAACCAATTTTTAAGAGGTCTTTCCCTTTGATTTTATTTCCCATGATTTTTATTGAAATGATATACGATCTCTGATACCCCATCAATGATGATTGATGCGATTCAGATAGAGGGGGAATCTTTTTAGCAAAAAAGAAGCCCGAAACTTTTGGCTCCGGACTTTCGTATCAAATGGAAGGAGTGATGCCTCCTATGAAAAGTGAAAGTCGCGAAGCGCGTGCACACCAGGTCTTATTGGTACTGCAGCGGGTATGTTAGTGTGGAACAGGAACATTGTTGCTTCGTTTTAAAGTGTGTTTGAATTAATTTTCGAGGCAAAGGTAAGCGCAAATTTTAAATAACAAAAAATATTTTAAATTATTTTTTAATGATAATCAAATATTTATGTTTTTTAAGGCATAGCAAATCTGTTTGCGTTCCGGGGGGAAGCATTTCAGTACAAAATCAATCGGGTTGTACTGCAGGCATATCTTTTTGAGGCGATAAACACAAAAAAGCGTCCGATAAATTTTATCGGACGCTTTGGCAATGGCCATATGCTGTTTATCTAAAATACGGTATTCCTCGTAATGATACATTGCGTCCTGTATGTAAAATTGAAACCCGGCATTTTGATAATAATTTATATGATTTAAAAGTTCAGTGCGAAAATAGGGATTTTTTTTAAGCAGAAAAAACGCTGATCAGATTTTCTTATAGCTTACTATATTTTTGTATAGCCGCGGTGCGCCAGGTTAAGGCGTATGCCGGAGAATATATGGTAATGGCTGGAATTATTAGCGGATAAAGCCGCATCATAAGTAAAGTTGCCATAAACGCCACCCAGGTCAAAAAACAGATTAGGCGCGATCAGGTAACTGGCATGCAGGCTACCCAGGAGGCGCGTCAGTTTGGGCCCGTTAACCATTTTTATCCCATGATCGTTAGGATAGTTCCTGCTGTAATCTTTGGATAAGTCATTGCCCAGGTTAAGCCCGCCGGTATCTACACCATGCTGGTAAAATAGGGCTTTTGCTTCCAGGGTGATCCGTTTATTGGGCCGGTATTTCGCTATGAAAATGGCTTCCCGGAAACCTGCTCCCAAAGGATGGCCCAGTGGTAAATTGTTGTTGGTAAAATTGGCGGCTATGTAACCCTCGCCACGATCTATATGCTGGAAGGTATAAGGACGAACGACATTGCCTTCTAACTGCAGGTCCAGGTTAGGGATAGTAAAGGCATCATAGTAATTTAAGCCTAATTGTGCGCCCCATTTATTATGCATATAACCGTTGCCGGCAAAGAATTCTTTAGCGGTAAATTCATTCAGCAGAAATTGCCCGTACAAGCGTAACCCCTTTGTAGCAATGGCTTTGGCGTTAATACCTATGGTGACTTTATCGGGGCTGCCTAAACCTCTCTCTATAGCCCGGTAGAAAATAACCGGGTTCAAATAGCCCATCTCAAATCCATTACTCCTGTTAAACACCACCATTTCGTAGACACCTACATTCAGCCATTTCGTTAGATTAACGCTTAACTGGTGCGCAGTGGCAAATTTATAGTTGGGTTGTGCATTGCTTAATGGATTACCAGGTATGTCTGTATCTGCGTTAAGCTTCAGGTATAGGTTATCGTATTGCAGCTTCCATACCCTGGTTCGAATGTTGGCATAAGCGACCGGGGCGGAGAAGTCGGATAGTACCAGTCCACGGTAACCATCGCCCAGTTTGAAATAATCATAACCCAGGTTGATACTGATATAATCCTTAAGCAAGCTGGCGCTGATATTACCGGTAGGTAAGACGTAACCATAAGTTTGATTGGCACTGTTGTAAGTATAATTGCGTGGCGCGCCGATCAATGTATTCCGGCCCAGGTTGATGGCCTGGTAATAGCTCACAGGTTGCTCCTGTATATAGTGCACATTAAGGTCAAGTCCTACATAATGCTTGTATTTAGCCCTTATTTTGGCTCCGGCAGCCAGGTTGTATTTAAAATCTGCCTGGTCTTCCACACTTTCATAAATGCCTTGCACGCCCAGCACAGGGTTAGCGCTAATGAAAAAATCACGGTTGTTATAATAAGCGAGATCGGTAATTTTCTGGTAAAAAGGTCCGGCCGGCCGACGGGAATCTATAGCGCCGAATCCGTCCGGGGTAGCCCATTCGCCGGCATTACTTAAGGCCAGCCCGATATTGGCATTATCGGTTTGGGTCCAGCCAGCGCGTGTATTGTATTGTGCCGCCTGCTCCATAAACCCGGCAACGCTTTTTTTATCTAAAGGTTGAACGGTTGTATGTAAGTCCTCCGGGAAAGCACCGGAAAGCGTAGTAAGCCTGTTCACTAAATCGTAAGCGTCGCCATCAATTGCTTCATAAGCACTTTGAGCATGGGCCATGCCTGCGGTTAATAAAAGTAATGCGGGGCAAAGTACAATTTTTTTCAAAACGGGTTAATTTGAATTTGGTGCAAATTACAAAAACATTTATATTAAAGCAGTAATTGCGTAAGGGTATAGATAATTAAACCTACAATACCCCCAACGAGTGTACCATTAATGCGGATAAACTGCAGGTCTTTGCCTACTTCCAGTTCAAGTTTTTCGCTCAGGTCTTTGCCTTCCCAGTTCCCTACCGTCTGGCTGATAAGCGCGCCCAGGCTGCCTTTATTTTTTAAAACGATCTTATAAGCGTTCTTGCGTACCCAGGCATTGATTTTTTGATTAAAGTCCGCGTCGTTTTTAAAAGTGTCCGCGATATCATCAATGGATTTACGGATATAATTTTTTAAGGCCGACTGGTCAGCTTCTAATGCGGTTACCACACCACTTTTAACGCTTTTCCATATATCCGTGGCGAGCTTTGTCGTTTGACTGCTATCGAGGAATTCATGTTTCAGCTTGTCTATGTCCCGCTTCCATTCCGGCTTGGTTTTAATATCGATGGCTATAGTGATTAACTGCCGGGCAATGTCTGTTCTTATAGGGTGTTGGGCATTAGATTCTATATCGCCAAAGTATTTTGTAAGACCGTTCGTGATCTTCTTCGCGATCATGTTGTCTACAAAACCGGGAATCAGGATAGAGCTTTCTTCTTTGACTTTATCCTTTACCATACTTTCATTCTCGGCAATATAGGTTTTTAATTTTCCGGCAACGAAGGTCATCAGCTGGTTGTGCATATCCTTATTCATCGCGTATTCCAGGCCTTTCCCTAAAAGTTCGCTGGCATTGATCTGATCAATGAATTCTTTGCCTTTTTTGTCAATCACCCCTATGATGAATTGATCGTCGAGCTCCAGGATGATCTTGTGCGCGTATTTGATTACCTCAGCCGATAAAAGCTGTTTGTTCTTTTCTTTTTCCAGCCAGCCTGCAACAAACTTCGAGATCTCGAGTTTGGAAATATAGGGTCTTAAATTTTCAGGGGTAAGGAAATTGTCCACGACAAAACTGCCCAGGTTATCGCCAATTCTTTGTTTGCTGTTTTCGATCAGGTTCGTGTGTGGAATACGCAAGCCTAATGGATAATGAAACAGGGCCGTCACCGCGAACCAGTCGGCCAAAGCGCCTACCATAGCGGCTTCCGTGAATGCTCTTACATAATACATCCATTGTTGGGGCGCCTTTTCGAGCCCGATAGTCATTGCGATAAATATAAGTGCCATCAGGATAAATAAACCGGTGGCCAACAGTTTGTGTTTTCGGAGTTGTTGCTTTTTTTCAGTAGTGGTCATAATGTGCTAGTAGGGACTAATTGCTAACAAAGGTAAAAAATCAAATATAGAATAGTAGGGAATCTCTTGTTAACTTAACAGGTTAGATTTATAAATAATTGATTAGTTTTAGCAGGCGGAGCTTTTCTATAGCTTCTTTTATTATTATTTTATGCTTATTGAACACATTATTGACAGCGTTTTCCCGCTTCCGGCAAGCTCAAAAGCTACCCTGATCCAACATACCAGGGAGGTGGCTTTCAGGAAAGGCCATCTTATTATAAAAGCTAATAAAGTCGATCAGCATATTTATTTTATTAAGAAAGGCCTGGTGCGGGCTTTTGCCAATATTGATGATAATGAGGTGACTTTCTGGATCGGCAAAGAAGGTGCTACCATCATCTCTATGAGAAGTTATGTAGAGCATAAAGAAGGATACGAAAATATAGAATTGCTGGAAGACTGTGAGCTTTATCAATTGGATGGAGCTATCTTACAACAATTGTTTTTGGCAGATATCCATATTGCTAACTGGGGCAGGAAGTTTGCCGAGCAGGAGCTGATCCATACGGAAGAACGGCTGATCTCAAAACAGTTTAAAACGGCTACAGAGCGCTATAAAGATTTGCTGGAACATAACCCGGACCTGCTGCAAAGAGTACAGCTCAGTGTCATTGCCGCTTATCTTGGTATTACCCAGGTAAGCCTGAGCCGTATAAGGGCCGATGTGCGCTGATGAGATTTTATCATTTGTAAAATGAGAAACCGGGATCTTTTGGGAACTTTGTCGTGCTAAAAAGATAAAATATATGAACTGGGTTTTATTGGTGATCGCGGGAATTTTTGAAGTGGTATTTGCATCCTGTCTGGGTAAAGCAAAAGAAGCTACAGGGGCAACGGCAGCCTGGTGGTACGCGGGATTTTTTGTGGCTCTAACGATCAGTATGGGACTCCTGGTAAAAGCTACACAGACTTTGCCCATCGGTACGGCTTATGCGGTCTGGACCGGTATTGGCGCAGTGGGTACAGCCCTTGTCGGTATCCTGATCTTTAAAGACCCTGCAAGTTTCTGGCGTGTATTTTTTTTAACTACATTGATCGGTTCCATTATCGGGCTGAAGGCCGTATCGCACTAGCGTTATTGTTCTATGATCAGGCTTTGTCAGAGATCGTTTTTAATAAACGGTCCAGGTTCAGACTTCGCGCGGAAGCATCGAAGATCTCTTTATAAACACCATCCTCCTGGTAAAGACTTTCATGGGTGCCGGACTGAACCACGGTACCATGCTGCATGACATAGATCTTATCGGCATCGATGATCTGGGAGAGGGAATGGGAAATAATGACCACGGTCCGTCCTTTTTTAATAGCATCCAGTGAATTTTTAATATGCTCGGTGGCAATGGCATCAAGGCTGGCCGTAGGTTCATCCAGGAGGATGATAGGCGGATCTTTTAAGAACAGCCGGGCTATGGCAATGCGCTGTTGTTGTCCCCCGGAAAGCAGTGTAGCGTCGTAATTATACTGGTCTGGCAGGGTCATGATCTGCTCATGCAGGTAAGCTTTTTTCGCTGCTTCCATGATTTCTTCCAAGCTGGCCTCTGTTTTGCCATAGCGGATATTCTCTTCAATACTGCCCTGGAAAATATGGTTTTTCTGCAAAACCAGCCCGATCTCGTTGCGCAGGTGCGCATTGTTATAATCTTCCAGATCGATGCTATCCAGTTTTATCTTTCCCCGTGTTGGGGCGTAAAATTTACTTAGTAAGTTAATCACTGTTGATTTACCGGCGCCGCTTAAGCCTACCAGGGCCGTGGTTTTCCCGCTTTCTATATGTAGCGATACATCATGCAGGGCTTTAGTACCATTAGGGTATTCAAAGTGAACCTTATCAATAGCAAAGTTGCCACTGATCTTATGGTCGGTGATGGTGCCTTGCGGTTCGACCTGGTCGTCCGCGTTTAAAATCTCGAAATAGCTTTCGGCATAGATCATGGCATCGTTCATGTCGTCATAGATACGGTGCAATTGCCGGATCGGGGCCGATACATTGTTGAACAGCATGATGTGCAGCATAATGGCGCCGATGGTCATTTGTTGCTGTAATACCAGGTAAACGGTCAATAAAATGATCAGTACTACCCCTATCTGTTCTATAAAAGTTTTCAGCCCGTCATAGAGGAAACTGGCCCTGCGTGTAGCCAGCTGGCTGTCCATTAGCTGCTTTTGCAGGTTCAGTTGTTTTTTCCCTTCCAGTTTTTCGCGCACAAAGCTTTTAATGACCATGATGGAATTGACGAGGTTCAATAAGCCGGAAGTTTTCTGTTCCCGCTGGCTCCTTAGCTTTCTCCTGACACCACCCAGTTTCTTGGCCTGCCTTGCGGTGATGTAAAAATAGATGGGTACGATCACTGTAGAAACAAGTCCTACATATACATTCTGCAGGTACATTATGATAAGCGCGATAACCGCACTGGAAAATAAAGGTAATATATCAATGAAGAAATTTTGCACCAGTCTGGTCAGGCTCTCAATGCCCCGGTCGATGCGGGTCTGGAGTTTTCCCGAGCTATGATCTTCGTCGGTGAAATAGGCGACCTTATAAGTCAGGATCTTATCTATTGCTGCCTGGGCCAGGCGGGAGCTGACATTGATCCGGATTTTTTCCCCGTAAAATTTTTGCCCGAAATTGATAAAAATGTTGAGTATTTCTTTGCCCAGTAAAATAATGCTGATGAACACAAGTACCGGCATGCCCTTTTCAAATGAAGCTGCGGTCCGGATCAGTTCGCTGACCTCGTCGACCGTATATTTTAAAACAACCGGGTTGACCTGTGCAGTGAGGGCACCTAAGAAGGTTAGTAGCAGGGTACTATTTATCAGCCACCTGTAGGGCCGGGTATAAGGGGCGAGTTGCCTGTAAATGCTGTATAAGTTAATGGTTTTCTGGAAAGGTTTGGGCATCTATGGATTTAATGGTTACCTAAAATTAGTTATTTATGTTTGACTTTAAGGAAGTATGATCGTTTAAAGCCACTCATATTTTCCTTATTCGCTTTTAAAGACAAAATAGGATATGAACTTTGTTATATTTTGAAATATTTATATTATTGTGGCACGTTTGTTATAGTATATATTCCCTTTTTTATGAAAATGATCTATTATCCGGTTGCCTGCCTGGCGATCGTTACCCATATAAATTTTGCTGTGGCCCAGTCTGCCCTGGAAGACCTGAATTCTATGACTCATATCCAAAAGGGTGTAGAAGCCTATGATGATGGTGACTATAAAAAGGCGATGGAGTATTATCGAAAAGTACCCGCAGGAGACACCAATTATTATCCCGTGCAATATGAGCTCGGCCTGGTCTTATTGGCTGACAGCCAGTTTGCGCAGTCGATCGCGTTGAATCTTGATTTGTTGAAAAACTATAAGAATGAAGAGCGGCAGATACTGCTGAATATCGGCACCGCTTATTCCTCGTTGAACGAGTATGATAAAGCGTTGGCTTATTATGATACCGCGCACCGCCGGTTTCCTACCGACAACAGGCCTTTGTATGAATCGGGGGTAGTATACCTGAAAAAGGATGATTACGAGAAAGGGATGACCTATCTTCAGCAATCACTTTTATATAACCCGCGACATTTCCGTTCCCATTGGTTACTGGGTATATGTTACCTCGAGCAGGGCCGCTTGGCAGAAGCCTATATCGCATTACAAGCTGCATTGACCACTACTTCCAATGCAGGCGATGCCAAAACGATACTTCAACTCTTACACAGTATAGCCATTCAAAATGATATGGTTCAGACTGCTTATGCCAAAAAGAATGAAAAGTACAGCCATTATTTGTTTGATGATATTGATGCGATCATACATTCCAAGCTGGCCTTGGGCAAGGAGTATAAGATCCAGTCAAAGTTTGATGATGTGATCATCCGGCAATTACAGGTTATTGTTGAAAAACTCGAATTTGATGCTAAAGATGATAATTTCGTGATGCAGTACTATATTCCGTTTTTAATGGAAATAAGGAACAAACAATTGTTTGATTCGTATGTACTTTATATTCTTTCAGATTATGGTATTGAATCTATTGATAAGGTAGCAGGCTCAAGAAAAGGGAAATCCAAGCTTTCAGAAATCGCCCAGGTCCTGGATCCCTATAATGCCTTTATCATGGGCACCAGGGAATTGTTCTATAAAAAAAGAAGCTTTGATCGGATAAAGTATTTCAGCCCGGGTCAAAATGAAATAATCGTAGAAGGTAAACCTAAGGACCAGGCTTTAAATAATTTAGCCGAAGGGCCTGTGAAGTATTACCAGTTCCATAACCTGGCCGCTGAAGGAAGGTATAATGCCAATGGCAACAAAGAGGGGATCTGGAAATATTATTATCCCAACGGCAAATTGAGGTCTGAAGAAACTGTTAAGGATGGCAAAGCTAATCACGGTACTTATACTAAATATTACGAGAACGGTAACATAGACTACCAGATTAATTATGATAAAGAAGGCAACTTTATAAGCCGCAAAGATTATAAATTCAGCGGGACACTTTATTCTTCCCAAACCAGGAACTCGGGCGGTGATTATAAGATTACTTATTATTATGAAAACGGGAAAGAGTTTTACACTAAGGTATTAACGGCAAAAAATACGGATATAGAGGCTGACGGAGCGGTAGTGCGTTACTTTCCTGATGGCAGTAAATATATGGAGTATAATATTGTAAAAGGCAAGGTGAATGGCTTGTTTAAAGAATATTTTCCCGATGGAAAAGCAAGATACGAGATTGAATATAAAGACGGCGTTTATGACGGGCAGTACACTTCTTTTTTTAAAACCGGACAAATAGATTCCAAGTGCAAATATGTGAACGGGAAACCGCAGGGTAGTTCAGAGGATTATTTTGAATATTCAGAGAGTTTTTATACCCAGGAATTTAATAAAGGTTTATTGAACGGGTCGGTAAAATATTACAATAAGAACAAAGAATTTTTCGGGGAAATAAAATATGAAAATGACCTGCCTGTGGCCATTTTTTTTAAAGACCTGAGCGGCGCTACTGTTGCGGCAGTCAATAATAGTAAAGGATTGGATATGCTGGAGCATTATAACCAGTACGGGGTGAGAACGAGCGCTATTAAATTGAATAAAAAGGGAACTCCTGATGGTGAGGTGAAGCGCTTTTATGACTTTGGCGGTATCCAAAACGTGGAATATTTTAAGGAGGGAAGCAAAGACGGTAAAGCCACTTACTATTATGAAAATGGTACAGTAAGCCATACCCGCACGTTTACAGATGGCCAGGAAAGTGGTCCTTACCAGGCGTTTTCGGAAGATGGTAAGTTGAGTACGGAAGGCTGGATTCTGGAAGGCCGATCTGAAGGACAATGGAAAGAATATTTTTCCAACGGTAAACTGCGCCAGGAGTACTTTATGCTCAGTGATAATAAAAACGGACCGGATAAGCATTATAATTATGACGGAAAACTTGCCCAGACCAGCCTTTTTGAAAAAGGTGTTATGGTAGGTTTGATCCAGTACGATACTTCAGGTCGTGTTTTTAACCAGCTTGACTTCCCGGCGGGTAATGGTATTTATATCAGTAAATACGCCAATGGAAATGTTAAGGAAGAAGTGCCGATGAAATATGGCAGCTACAATGGGCAATACAAGTTTTATGCTATCGATAAGACCCTGCTGGAAAATGGTAATTATGAAAACGGGAAGATCGAGGGACCGTATGAATTGTACCATCCGAATGGAGTAAAGTTTTTTTTCGGGAAGTATAAAAGCGGTCATCGTTATGGAATGTTTACAGTTTATGATCTCCGGGGAATGGTAACGGATGAGTCCAGTTACAGGGATGGCGACCTGCATGGCATCAATAATATATATTGCGGTGGACAGCTGCGTTATCAGAACAATTTTTACGAAGGGGAAAAGCATGGAAAGTCTGTTATTTACGGGGAGAACAAAAAGGTCGCAGGTATCATTCACTATGATAAGGGTACACTAATCGGTTATTCTTATATCGGTAAAGATGGTAAAGAAGTGCCAATGATCCCGATTAAGAACGGTACCGGCAAGGCGCTTACTTATTATGAAGACGGGGCAAAAGGATTGGATTTTACCTGGATAAATAACGGGTATGATGGCAGTCAGAAAATTTATTACAGCAATGGAACATTAGCGGAAGAAAGGAATTTCAAAAAAGGTATGTACCATGGCGCTTATAAAAGATGGAACCCGGATGGGACAACTTATTATACCGCAAATTATGACCTGGATAAGCTGGATGGCACAGAATCTCTGTATGACGAAAAAGGTAATTTACTGGGTGAATATAATTATATAGCCGGTTTGAGACATGGCAATGCCATGGTAAAAAGTACAGAGGGCAAGCAAAAGCAGCTGAAGTTCTATTATGGAACTTCTGTACAATAAGGCTGCGTTGTATTTGATTATGGAAATAATGAGCTGACAGGCTCTATACAAGAAAGAGGATAGCATACATCATGAAAATAGTAAAGAATTTGATGGTCACATCTGTTGTGTTGCTCTCTTTGGGCAATAGGTGCGGGGCGCAAAGCCTGGATGAGCTGCAACAGCAATACAGTGACGAATATGGCGTTTATACCAAATATTACCAGCACCTGGATTTTTATTTTGATAAGAATGAGCTTAAAGTAAAGTTGGATGTGGAAAATGAAAAAGTATTGCTTGATCCGGCATTTGCTACAGCATTTTCAACAGAATCAGTACATCATAGTTATTTCAGCACCTTAAATTATTTAGAAGCTGCAACATTGATTCCTACTGATAAGGGCTTTAAACCTGTAAAGTCGGTCAATACGAAAGTGAAATCATCCAGGGATGATTATGTTTTTTATGATGACAGTAAAGAAACGGAAGTGTCGTACAATAATCTTCAAAAAGGGAATCGTACAAGTATCAAGTATGGGCTGACGTTCAGGGATGTGTATATGACACCAAAAGTTTTGCTGCAAAGCTACCTGCCTATTGTACATATGAAATTAGAGATAAGCCTTCCTAAAGGGCTCTCGCTTAATGAATACCTGATGGGGCTGGATACCAGTATTTATAAGCGTACAGAGGTAGAAACCCGGAATGGAAAATTGATTACCTGGGAAGCGAGGAATGTACCAAAATTAAAATTTTATAGCGATGCTCCTCGAGTCAGCAATTATATCAATCAATTAGCGCTTACCGTAGACCAATATAAAAACCCAAAAAACGGCGCTTCTACTTACTACATGGGTAAGCCGGGCTTACTCGCCAAATATTTATCCGGTTATATTAAAGACATTAACCGGCAGCCCGATGCGGGACTTACCGCTAAAGTTCACGAGTTAACGGCAAATGAAAACAGTGAGGCGGATAAAGCCAGGGTCATTTTTAAATGGGTACAGGATAATGTACGTTATGTAGCTTTCGAAGACAGTCTTGGCGGTTTCGTGCCCCGGGAAGCTGCGCTGGTATACAGCAGGAAGTTCGGTGACTGTAAAGACATGTCCAGCCTGCTGAAGGCCATGTGCGAAGCCGCCGGCCTGCAAACAAGTTTCGTCTGGATAGGTACAAGGAAATTGCCCTATGCGGTGAGTAAAACACCTATGCCTGGTGCCTTTAACCATATGATCGCGGCAGTAAAAATCAATGGTAAATGGGTTTTCCTGGACGCAACAGACAATACGATCCCTTTTGGAGCGATTCCATATTCTATCCAGGGAAAAGAGGCCTTTCTGGTGAACCAGGCGGGAGATTACGAAATTGTAAAAATGCCGGTTGCCGGCGCCGATAATGCTATTCTGAAAGACAGTAGTGTGGTAAAGATAGAGAATGGTGTATTAAGCGGGCAAGCTTACCTGGATATAAAAGGATACAGAGCCTGGTCTTTAAACGCCATATTGAAGTATAAGAGTGAGGCTGATATTGAGAAAACTTTTCAGCACTACACCAGAAGAGGTAATAATAAGTACGACCAGACTGCATTTCAATACAAGTTCGACAATAATGATCAGCGAGCAGTACATATTACCACGACTTTTACGCTGAAAGACTATATCCGTTCTCTGGATAACCAGTATTTTGTGAACCTGCATCTGAATAAGCTACTCCAGGATGGTAAAGTGGAAAGCGATAAGCGCAAAGTGCCTATAAGCCTTGATTATAACCAGTCGCTGAACTATGTGGTAAGCCTGGTAATACCTGAAGGATATGTGGTGAGTCATCTGCCGGAAAATATAAACCAGCATTTTGAGCACATTGGCAGCATGGTGGTCACTTATATACAGGAGAAAGATAAAGTACAAATGAATTGTTCCCTGAAACTGGAAGCGCTGGAAATAAAAGCGGACCAGTTTGAGCAGTATAATAAAATGATTACAACATTGCAAAAGGCTTATAAAGAGTCCGTTGCTATTACCAAAAAATAACCTTACACAACATTTAAAACAAAAGATGATATGAAGCGCGTATATTCATTATTGATCCTGGCGATGCTCTCGCAGCCATTGCTGTATGCACAATCTGACTGGAAAGAAAAACCGGCCTACCACACCATCTCGGAAGAATATAAAAAGGAATCTATGGTAATGATCCTGGATGAGCGCACCCTGAGGCTGGAATGGGATGAGAAAGAAAAAGAAATGATGCAATACCGGGGCGTGCACAGGATAGTACGACTTCAGGATGATAAAGGTGTTGAATCTTTTAATACAATGGTAATAGGAGGCGGCCGGTATCGCAAGGTCGTGGATATTAAGGCGCGTACTATAAAAAGTAATGGGAAAGTGATTGAGCTGGGGAAAGATCAGCTTAAAACTTCCAAGAATGAATATGACAATTTAGAGTATCATGTTGCCTTTGAAAATGTAAATACCGGAGATGAAATCGAATACTTTTTTGAAGAGCGTAGTCCCTTTGTTCCTTTCGGTTCAGAGCAAATGCAGTTCGGTATACCTGTTATAGAAAGCCGGTTTGTGCTCAGCAGCCCGTCCCGCTTAGTCTTTGACTGTAAAGGATATAACGGGTTTCCCAGTGCTACTTTAAGTGAAAACGACGAAACGAAGACTTATACGACCACAATGAAGCATGTTGACGCGATCAAAGATGAAACATATTCAGACGCCGACATTCATAGTAAAAGAATTGATTATAAACTCAGCTATGTTGCGGATAACGCTTCACGTTTATACACCTGGACTGACCTCGTAAAACGATTATACGACATGTTGTATAAAAATACGGATAAGGAAAATAAAGCGATACAAAAATATGTAAAGGGCTTAAGCCTGTCGGCTGATCTGCCGGAAGAAGAACTGATTAAAAAGCTGGAGCTGGCCATTAAAAAAGACATCATATTGAATGATGAGCTTTTTGATCCGGCATATGATAAGCTGGATTTTATTCTGGAAAAGAAAACTACTCATGAAAGAGGGATGATGAAAGTCTTTACCGCCTGCCTGGATGCTTTGGGCGTAAAATATGAAGCCGGGTTCACCGCCAACAGGTTTAAATATATCGTTGATGAGCAGCTGGAGAATTGGAACTACCTGGATATATATATAATTTATTTTCCGAAGTCAAAAAAATATCTATTGCCAACGGCTCCTTTCTTCAGGTACCCGGCCATAGGCCCTTTCGTTGAAGGTAGTAAGGCAGTTTTTTGTAAGCGCGTATCTGCAGGTGACGTAACATCGGCAGTATCTGTTATCAGAGAAATACCTGTCAGTACTTTAAAAGAGAACTGGAGCAAGCTGCAGGCAAATGTCAGTTTCAGCAAAGAAGATTTTACGCCGAACGTGCATTTTGATTATTCCTTTTCCGGGAGCTCGGCGATAGGCGTAAGAGAATCCATCGCCTTATCCACTAAGGAAAATGAAAAAGAAATCGTAAAGTCCTTGCTGCATGTTGCAGACCAGGAGCAGGATATTAAATCTTACTCGTTTGTGAACCGCGGCCTGGAATATTATAGTGATAACAAAGCCGTCGGTGTGGTCAGTGAGATAGCGGCCGGTAATCTTTTAGAAAAGGCCGGAAATAAATACCTGTTTAAAATCGGGGATGTGATCGGGCCGCAGGTAGAGATGTACCAGGACGAAAAACGGGTATTGCCTATTGCCATCGAATACCCGCATATGCTTTACAGGGAGATAATTATCAATATCCCGGAAGGTTATAAAATTACAAACCCGCAGGTGGTAGATAAAGATGTATTTTACGGAGATGATTCCTTTGGATTTGTGTCCAGCCATAAAATAGAAGGTAATAAGCTGATCGTTTCCATTAAAGAGCATTACGCGAAGATCAGTTACGATAAATCTGAAATTGAACCATTCCGGAAAGTAATAAATGCGGCTGCCGATTTTAATAAAGTGACCCTGGTTTTTGAAAAAATATAGTTATAATTTATATTTTTTATTCAGTTTACCTTATACTTTTATTGAGTATTGCTATGTAAAATAAATTATTTTTTGATTATATTTGAGGAAGCAATGAGAAAAGACTGTAGTCGGTAATAAGTGAATAGGGCAACAATTAAACCTTCCTGATTTTTCCTTTTGTTAGTTGAAAGGGTTTAACTAAATTTGCACACTTTAGAATGGGCTGTCAATCGAAAATTGCTTATTTTTAATCTATAAAAATAAAAGATGTTTATGATGGTCGAGCAATTAAATGTATCAGAGATGAAATCAACAATGATTCAAAAAGAAGAAATTGAAAACTATTTGATGGTTCCTGCTGCCGAAGACCGATCGAAAGAGTTAAAGAAAGAATTGGAGTACGCTGTAAGATTAGGGAATGAGTATAAAGGTAAAACAATCATCACATTTCAGACTTCTGAAGGCCCGATGACTGTAGAAACTACAGTATGGTCGGCAACAGAAAACAGTATTCAGCTTAAGGGTGGTGTTATCATCCCTTTGAGCAGTATTATTATGGTTTCTTTCTAAACCATTGTTTTGAATAACTAATTTTAAGGATAGTTTCTTTCACGGAAATTATCCTTTATTTTTATTATTATGAGGATAGGAGTTAATACCAGGTTGTTTTTAAAAGGTAAGCTGGAAGGAATAGGCTGGTTCATGCATGAAACATTAAAGCGAATAGTGGCGGAGCACCCGGAGCATGAATTCTACTTCTTTTTTGACCGGCCTTATGATGAGAGTTTTGTTTTCGCCCCTAATGTTACCCCTGTCGTGCTTTCGCCGCAGGCAAGGCATCCCGTACTTTTTTATATCTGGTTTGAATGGTCGATCGCCAGGGCGTTAAAAAAACACAAGATTGATGTTTTCCTGTCCCCGGACAATTATGCCAGCTTAAGCACAAAAGTGCCTACTTGCCTGGTGGTACATGATCTAGCCTTTGAGCATTACCCGCATTTTGTGAGTAAAGTCAACCTGATGCATTACAAAAGGTATGTGCCAAAATTTGTGCAGAAAGCTAAAAGGATCGTTGCTGTTTCTGAATTTACCAGGCAGGATATTGTAGCCCGCTATGGTGTTGATGCGGCTAAGATAGATCTTGTCTACAATGGCGCCCATGAGCTGTACCAGCCACTGGCCTATGAAGTAAAACAAAGTATCCGGGAAAAGTATACGGACGGCAAACAATTTTTCCTGTTTACCGGTTCGCTGCATCCCCGCAAAAACGTGATCAATTTATTAAAGGCTTTCGTAAAGTTTAAGCGCCGGCAGAAAAGCCCTATGAAACTGGTAATCGTAGGGCGTATGGCCTGGCTGGCAAAAGAGATAGAGGAAGCCAAAGCGAAGATGCCTTTTAAAGAAGAGGTGATCTGGCTGGGCTATGTGGATATTGAAGAGCTGGCCAAAATTACCGCTTCGGCATACGCTATGGTATATCCTTCCTTATTTGAAGGGTTTGGCATTCCTATCCTGGAGTCATTAAAAACCGGCGTGCCGGCCATCGCTTCTGATACTTCTTCTATGCCCGAAGTGTTAGGGAACGCGGGTATTTTAGTCAATCCCGAAGAAGTGGAAAGCATTGCCGCCGCTATGGAAAAGATGTATAAAGAAGAACCCTTGCGGAATAAATTTATACAGGAAGCCGTAGTTCAGAGCAATAAATTCAGCTGGGACCGTAGCGCCCGCTTATTGTACGAGTCCCTTATGAAATGTGTTTAAGGCAATATGAACGGGAACCTGGATAAAGGAAGAGCAGGAGAAATCGCTGCGGTAAAGCTTTTACAAGAGAAAGGCCATATTATTCTTTTTGAAAATTACCGTTGGCAACATAAAGAGATTGATATTATTTCACAGGATGGCGATATCCTGGTATTCACGGAAGTAAAAACAAGGACCAATTTTAATTATGGTTATCCCGAAGCCGCTGTGGATGTACGCAAACAAACTCATATAAAAGCTGCAGCCGAAATGTTCCTACTTGATCATCCCGAATACCAGAAGCTGAGATTTGATACCATCGGGGTTCTGATGTATGGCTGCCAGGTCAGGGAAATAGTGCATTGGGAAGCCGCTTTTTATTGAAAATCTTTGTCGTAGATCTCCATAAGGATAGGTTTAGGGCTTTTGTCAATTATTTTGGCCAGGGTCTGCAGGAAGTCCGGCGATACGGTAGGGCAACCGTTGCTTTGACAGACAGGGTAGGGATGCACCTCGCCGTCCGGTACGCAGGAGTGGGAATGCAGTACCACAAATCTTTCAAAAGCGTTATTATTGGAAGTGTCCAGCCCGTACATCTTATAAGCGAGCCCAAACTTGCCCTGGTAGGGTTGTCCGATTTTATACTTTCCTAATGAAGTGCAGCCACCACCTACAACATTATTGTATTTCCTGCCCACCAGCGCGCCTTCATAGCAGTTGCCATGGGTTACCAATGCCGACTGGCGGATCTTTTTCTGTTGCCAGTCATAGATATGGAATCTTTTCTTGCCGGAAGATAGTTGCATGTCCAGGATAAAGAAGATGCTGGTATCGTAGCCGTTTTTAGCTGCATATTGAGCAAGGCCGCGGGATTTGTCCGTGATCTCTGCCAGCTTGTGGTCATTCAGGTCTACAGCAATAAAGGTCGTGTCTGTATCATTCTTGTCTAAACCGAGATAGGTTTTGGTACTTTTAAAATTTACCAGGGCAAAGATCAGGGCACCGGCAATAATGGCTACTAAAATGAAAAGTATAATTTTTTTCAAGGGATGGTATTTTGACCTGCAATTTAGAAATTGCTTTTGTTTTAATTTGGTTAAATTTGCGGCTTGAAAAACCCGGGCGGTAAACTTATAGTGGCCGGGCCTGATTTTAGTAAATAATAATAGAAATAAAATGCTTTTAGCACTTAATAATGTATCCTTTTCCTTTGGCGCCCGTACCATGTTGAATGAAGCGAGCTGGCAGATAGGGGAAGGCGAGCGGATAGGGCTCATCGGGCCTAATGGGGCAGGTAAATCAACTTTGTTACGCCTGATCATGGGCGAGTATAGTATCAATGGCGGTTCTATACAGAAGGCCAACGACACGACCATCGGTTTTTTCAACCAGGACCTGTTGAGTTTTGCTACAGACGACAGTATCCTGTCGGTATGTATGGCAGCTTACGAAAAAGCGGCCCAGCTGGAAAAGCAGATCGAGACAATGACCAGGGAGCTGGAAACTAAATATGAGGATGAAGCTTTGCTGCTTAAGTACAGTGAACTATTACATGAATTTGAGCTGGCCGGGGGCTACGAGATGGAGCATAAGGCCGCCGCGGTTTTAGAAGGACTTGGCTTTAGTACCAAAGACCTGCACCGGCCTTACAACCAGTTCTCCGGTGGCTGGCGTATGCGGGTATTGCTGGCAAAGATCATGCTGCAGCAGCCCGATATCTTAATGCTCGATGAGCCTACCAACCACCTGGATCTACCCTCTATTGAATGGCTGGAAAAATACCTGCAATCCTATCCCGGAACGGTGATCATTGTATCACATGACCGTTTCTTCCTGGACCGTATGGTAACCCGGATCGTGGAGCTGTTTATGCAAAAACTGCATATCTATTCCGGTAACTATTCTTTCTATGAAGAAGAGAAAGCTTTACGTATGGAATTTCTGGAGCGGGAATACGAGAATCAACAGAAATTCATTAAGCAGCAGGAACGTTTTATTGAACGTTTTAAGGCTAAGGCTTCAAAAGCGGCCCAGGCGCAGAGTTTGATGAAAAAACTGGATAAGCTGGAACGTATTGAACTGAATGATGATTCTGGGCCAAGAATGAATATCAACTTTGAAGTGGGCGTTACACCGGGTAAGATCATCTGTGAGCTGAAGCATGTTTCCAAGGCCTACGGCGACCTGGAATTGCTGAAAGATACCGATGCCGAAATAATTCGCGGTGATAAAATCGCATTAGTGGGTGCCAATGGTAAGGGTAAATCTACCCTGATGCGGATTGTTACCGGTGGTGAATCATTTGAAGGGGAGCGTAGCGGCTGGCATAACGTAGTGCCGAGCTTCTATGCCCAGCACCAGCTAGAGAGCCTCAATGTAGAGAATACCATATTAGATGAGCTGAAATTGTGCGGTAGCAACAAAACAGAAGTACAATTACGGCAGTTACTGGGCTGTTTCCTGTTTTCCGGAGATGATGTATTTAAGAAGATCAAAGTATTATCGGGTGGGGAAAAAGCAAGGGTGGCTCTGGCTAAAGTAATTACCAGCAACGCCAACTTCCTGCTGCTCGATGAGCCTACCAACCACCTGGACATACAGTCTGTGGAACTATTGATAGAAGCGCTGCAACAGTACGAAGGAACTTATATCATTATTTCTCACGACCGTTATTTTGTAAGCCAGACGGCCAATAAATTCTGGGAAATAGAGTCGGGTAAGGTGAATTCTTTTGAAGGGCCTTACGAAGAGTGGATGTACTACAAGGAAAAGAAAGCTAAAGAACTGCAAGCGGCAACGGCGGCTGCAACTGTAAAAGTAGAAAAGCCTAAAGAAGCTCCTAAGGTAGAGGCACCCAAACAGCACCATGTAAATAAAGAACAACAAAAAGAAGTTCAGAAATTACAGAAGCAGCTGGAGAAATTGGAACAGCAATTACAGGAAGCGAAGAAGCGGAAAAGTACCTTCGAAGCTGCCCTGGGGGATCCGGAAGTTTATTCGGATAAAGAGAAGTTTAAAATGGCCGAAGCCAATTATAAAAAGCAAAGCGATGAGATCGGTCAACTACAAAGCCAGTATGATACCCTGTTTGATAAAATGATGGAGTTGGAAGAAGGGAACGGGTAGTTATGGTTGATTAATGATGGGAGATAGGTGATGAGAGAAAAGTTAGAAGCGAATAGGGAGAAGAGAAATTTGATTAGTGAAAGGTGAGAAGTGAAAAGTGATTTATACAAATTGAAAGGGGAAATTGCTACGCAATTTCCCCTTTCAATTTGTATAAATATCAGCCGGCTTATGGGATACGGAACGCGG
Organism: Taibaiella sp.; assembly: GCA_016786705.1. Lineage (GTDB taxonomy): Bacteria > Bacteroidota > Bacteroidia > Chitinophagales > Chitinophagaceae > Edaphocola. The sequence goes on along the minus strand of JAEUVV010000003.1, from coordinate 481,184 downwards.
TTTCGCATTTGATCTCGGAAAGCACGATATTACTTTGGAAATGATCGATATGAGGTAAGGTAGAGAATACATCAACCAGGAATTGGTTATAGGCTTCAATATCCTGCACTACGATCTTCATCAGGTAGTCGTACTGGCCGGATAAGGTAACCGCCTCTACTACTTCAGGGATTTCCCTTACCGCAGATTCGAATTGCATTTGCGCTTCTTTTGATTGCTCTTTAAGCGTCAGGCTGCAGTAAGCCACTACTTTTAAGCCAAGTGTATTCCGGTTCAGCAAAGCTACATAGCCGCTGATGATACCGGCCTCTTCCATGTTTTTGATTCTTTCATAAGTAGGGGTGAAAGAAAGCTGGATCCTGGAAGCGATCTCTTTAACGGAAAGCTTGGCGTCTTTTTGCAGGATCTCTAAGATCTGTTTGTTTTTATCGTCTATTTGATATTTCATGTAATTATCTATTCGTCAAATATATTAAGTTTCTAATGAGTTATTGCCAATTAATCGTAGAATTTTTATTATTTTTTGATTAACTACCTGTTGACGGTCAAATGTTTACTACTTATATGTTTTAATAGTCCCTTTAAACTTTGTCAAGGACACTTTTAGGGGTTTTAGAACCTCTGTCCATCCGCGCAAAAAGGCTGATAAAGAAGCCGATCACCATGATAATGATACCGATCCATAATAACCAGATCAACGGGAAAATAAGCGCCTTCATCACAATATAATCATCCTGTTGCGCCCGTTGCTTGATCCCTAATTTAAAGGTTTTTTGCTCCGGATCAATACTTTCCACCCTGATGTGGGTACCCAAAGCGTTTAAAGAATCGGATACAAAGCCGGTTTCATTTCCTTTAACGTAGAAAACGGGTTGTATAGTACCTAATTTACCACCAATATCATAGCCGGTAAACTGGAAAGGTACCGCGGCATCATGGCCTTCGTTTTTATAAGCTGCATTAGTGATCTTACCACCGATAGTATCCAGTACAAAAAATCCGTTATCCACGAAAACCGTATCTCCCTGGCGCACCTCTACGGTTCTGAAGACAGAGCTGTCATTCTCTTTTGGTGCGAATGAGTTTACATAAATGAAGATATCCTTATTCCAGTAATGCTTGGCATCCGGGTTAGAGCTTAGACCTTTTTGCCCTTTAGGGTTCACAAAGGCATCCGGGTAGAGCATAAAGCTTTCTGTCGTTTTGCCGGTTAGCGCGTCCACCTTTTCAAATCTTACTTTGAAAAAGGTGATCGGCGGATCATTATTTGTATCAGAACTGTCGCCCAGGTAAGTAACCAGGTACTCGCCCATGGGAATAGAGGTATTGCGGTAAAGCATCACATTATTGCGGCTTTCCATAGCATTCTCTTCAAAAGTTTCCTTACCGAAGTTCAATACTTTACCACTTATGTCTTTGGAGATCACTTCTTTCTTATAGCCGGAGAACAGGATGCCTAAAAGCATCAGGGCAAATCCGATGTGGGTTACAGAACCACCTGCTTTTTTCAGGTTGCCTTTCTGGGCGGTGAACAGGTAAGTAATGTTGGCAAAGAAGGCATATAGGGATACTACCAGGAAGACCATATACTGGATATGAGCGATCTTCTGCTGGTAGACAACCAGTGCGCCGATGATGATACTTGCCAGCAGCATAGCGCCATTATTCATCCAGAAGCCTTTCATATTGGCGGTCTTCTTGTATTTGAAATACTGCGTGCAGGCCGACAGGATAGCTACAATGATGCCGAACCATACCTGGATATCGTTATAGTAGGTCACCACATCGGTAGGCGGCGCAACGTCATTACCGGATATCGCTTTGTATAAAGGCGCCCAAACCGGCAAAGAGGTCATAAAGATAATATGGATAGAGCTGATCAGGAAGGCTATGGAGCCGATCAGCATCCAGAATTCCCGGCTGTTACCTGCTTCTTCACCGGCAATATGCGGCATTTTTTTCCATTGACGGATCATCAGTACCAGGCCCATGATCAGGATGATGAACATGGCGATGACCAGGTGCCACTTCATAGAAGCGCCTTCGCCGGTAAATGCGTGTACTGATGTATCGCCAAGGATACCGGTACGGGTCAGGAAAGTACTGTACCAGATCAGGAAGTATTGAAGGATAAAGAATACCAGGGTGATCTTTAAAGACCTGCCGGTACTTTTATAAATAACCAGTGTATGGATACCGGAGATGATGATCAGCCAGGGTACCAGGGAGGCATTTTCTACCGGGTCCCAGGCCCAGTAGCCACCGAAGTTCAAGCTTTCATAGGCCCAGGCACCGCCCATCATGATACCCATACCCAGGATACCTCCTGCGGCCAGGGTCCATCTCAGGGCCGGGTTGATCCAGGTTTTATATTCTCCTTTCCAGAGCGCGGCAATGGCATAAGCAAAAGGGAACAGGGTCAGGGCGAAACCTAAAAACAGGATCGGCGGGTGAATAACCATCCAGTAGTTTTGTAACAACACATTCAGCCCGTTACCATCTGTGATGAATTCAAGATAATTCGGTTGCTTCAGGATAGGAGCATCCATCTCATTACGTAGTAATGTAAATGCGGAAGCGCCTATTTTTGTATCCCCGATATAGATACCCAGTTGCAGGGTAACTAAAATAGCCTGTACGATCAAAATGACCACCATTACTTTACTTTCCCACTTGCCGCCTTTAGCGATCACGAAAAAGCCCAGCACCGCATGCCAGAAGGTCCATAACAGGAAACTACCTTCAGAGCCTTCCCAGAAACAGGAAAGCAGGTATTTAGCTTTTAATCCTTTCGAACTATGGCTATAAGCATAGGAATATTCAAAAAGGTGGTTTTGGATAATGTAAAAGAGGGTGAGGAAGATGCCAATGACAGCAAAGGCATGCAGGGTATAGCTGATACGGGCAATTTTTTGCCAGCTGAGCGATAATTTTAAATCTTTCAGCTCATATTTGTTTACCTGCAGGTAACTATAAATGGCAAACAATGAGGTGATGAATGAAAATACTAATAAGAATTGACCTAACTGGCCGGGCAATAAATGCTCTCCAATGAATTTAGTTTCCAAGTCGTGAAAAATTAAAAGGGTGTCTGAGAAGAATAGGAATTAGCTTGCACTGGGGTTTTGGGCCACTACAATCTGGTCTTCTTCATATTTTGATGGGCACTTCATTTGTATTTTTTCACAATGGAAGATGTTGTTTTTTACAAAACCGGTCATCACCAGGGACTCAGAACGTTCAAAGTCCTGGGGTTTGGTGCCGTTAAATACTACCTGCAGCGGAGTACCGGCTTTGTCGAGCGCATGAAAAACGAACTTGTTCGCATCTTTTAAGGGGTCATACACCATTGCTTTGGTAGTGTCCAGGGTACCCATGACCACGAAGGTTTTACCTTCTTTCTCCGCGGCGGATTTGAAGGTTTCGTAAGAGCTCAGGTTGCCAAACATAGAAACAGCTAGTCCGAGGACTACGGCAATGGCCAGTAAAAAAATGATGCTAGTCTTCTTCATGATACATCAAATTAGAATTTGATTTTTAAAAATTGCACGCAAATTTAAGCTATTTAATGCTTTAAAAGCTGCTAACTCAATAGTACTTCAGTGAAAAGAGTTGTTTTTTTAGAGATTTAACAGATATTAGGCTTTTGCCTGTTCAAATTCGAATTGCGCTTTCGCTATTTTTATTTCCGTGTAACTATACTGGGCGCCCAGTCTTTCTTTAAGCACCGTAAGCCCGGCCTGCGGGTTGTCGGCAATTTCTCTTAAAATAATGCCCAGTTTAGCCGGGTCTACCAGCTTCCTGGCTTCCAGTTTACCGTCTCCCACGGCAAAGCTCAGGTGTGTATAGATCGTTTCGGTGCCCAGGCCACGAATTTCAGCGATCTTTTCCGGGCTTTTGCCTTCCAGGAAAAGTTCCAGGCTGATGTCTTTGGAGGCCTGCTGTTTCTCCCCGGGAACTCCGTCTGTTTTATTTTCCGGTATAGGGACCGCGCTGAACATCTTATTTACCTCCTGGATGACCGATTGTATGCCCATATTGCCGGCAAGACCCAGGGCTACCGCCGCGGCCTGCTCGATCTGTATCCGCTTTTTCTCCGTGATTTGCCAAAGCTGCTGCACATCCTGCACATATTTTTTGCTTTTTGCTTTTAGTTTGAAGGTTTTGATGTGTTCCTGGGTAGCAGACAGTACCGGGTTCAGGATGTTTAAAAACCATACGGCGCCGGCCTGTACCCGTTCGCTGAGTTTATTATATCTTTCTTTAGTATGCTCGTTGATGATGAGCTTTAAGGTCGGTTCAAATTTCTGGGCGGTATTGTCCAGGGACCTTAATTGTTCCAGTTGGGCTAATGCGAATCCGGAAGCCAGGTCTTTTTCCGGTATCGCGCGCCGCACCAGGTCCTTGGTAAATTCCAGCCACTGATCATAAACTTCTGTAAAGTCAAAAGCGGTAGCCACCGACTGCTCGGCAAATACCTGCTGGCTCAGCATCAGCATATTGTCCATGGCGTCCGGGTCGCTTTCTTTTTCCGCAAATTCAAGGATGCGTGGGTCGGTATGGATGCTGCCGGCCGCGATCCGGGATTTAAGTACCAGGCCGCTCAGGGAGGTCAGCCGGGATAGGGCCACATAGACCTGCCCGGGCGCGAACGATTGCCCGGCATCGATAATGGCCTTCTCAAAAGTAAGGCCCTGGCTTTTATGGATGGTGACCGCCCAGGCCAGCCGGATGGGGTATTGGGTATAGGTGCCCAGCTCGATCTCTTTGATCTCATCGGCCTCTTTATTATAATCGTAACGCAGGTTTTTCCATTCTTCGGGTTCCAGCACCAGGTCTTTGTCTTCGTTCAGGAAACGAACGGTTATCTTTTTATTAGGGCCGTCCAGGGCTGCAATGGTGCCGATCTTACCGTTATAATAGCGACGCTCTTCACCTTTGTCGTTTTTGATGAACATGATCTGGGCGCCTTCTTTCAGGACCAGTTTGTCTTCAACCGGGTAAGCCTGCGGCGGAAATTCACCGCTTATTTTAGCTTCAAAGATCACGGGTTCTGCCATAATCTGCTCCAGTGCCGACTGGTTGATCTCGTCGGCCTTATAGTTATGCGTGGTCAGGGTAATGAAGCCGGTATGCGCATCGGGAATGAAATAGGGGTCATAATGGTCATTCAGGATCTCGAGGTCTTCGGGCTCCACTTCATTGTTCCGGATGCGGTTCAGGATCTTGATAAACTGTTCGTCATTCTGCCGGTAGATCTTTTTCAGTTCTATATATACCGGCTCCGCGTCTTTCATGACCAGGGCGTCGAAAAAGTAGGGAGAATTGTACACCTCTTTCAGGTGTTCCCAGTCTTCATCTTTTACCACCGGTGGTAACTGGAACATGTCGCCGATAAAGATCATTTGTATGCCGCCAAAAGGGGTGTTCGGCTTACGGCGCACCATGCGCAGCAGGGCATCTATGGCATCTAAAATATCGGCACGTACCATGGAGATCTCATCAATGATGAGAGTATCCAGGTTTTTGATGATATCCCGTTTTACCTGTGACAGTTTGGCTTTTTCAAACAGCTGGTGTTTGTTGTAGACATTGGTATGGCCGCCGCCCCATACGGTTTTCGTAGTGGGGATATAGGTGCCGAAGGGTAAAAAGAAAAAGGAATGTATGGTGCTTCCACCGGCATTGATCGCCGCCACGCCGGTGGGGGCCAGCACGGCCATGCGTTTATGGCTGTGCTCCCGGATATATCTCAAAAAGGTAGTTTTACCTGTACCGGCCTTACCGGTCAGGAACACGGGTTGGTTGGTATGGTTGACAAAGGAAACTGCTTTTTCGAATATAGGGTTACTTTCCATTAATAGGAGTTTGACGCGAAGGATTAAATGATTATTGCAAACTACAAAAATACGTGAAAAGAAATTGATGCTATCCTTTCACAAGTTGTTTTCATTAACCTGTCGCAAAAAACAGGATAATAAAAAAGCGGCTGAATGGAGTTCAACCGCTATATAATAAGTAAGGTACTCGTTTTATACCGTCATATTGCCGCTGGCATTAGCCGCATTGCGGAACAGCATGATGTCTTTATCGAATAAGTAGATACCGCCTTTATCGTCGCCTACTAATTCTAATTTATCATTCAGGGTACGCGCCAGCGCTTCTTCTTCCAGTTGTTCGGTCACATACCATTGCAGGAAGTTATGGGTGGAAAAGTCTCTTTCATTCAGGCAGAGCCCTACCAGTTCATTGATACTTTCGGATACGGCGATCTCGTGTTTCAGGAATTCTTCAAACACGCGCTGTAAAGATTGGAAAGTAATATTGGGTTGGCTTAATGCCGGTACTACCGCAAAGCCACCGCGCTCGTTGATATAACGGATCAGTTTCAGCATATGAATACGCTCTTCATCGCTCTGCTGGTAAAAGAAGTTGGTCACGCCATCTAAACCGGGTTGGATTTCCGCCCAGCTGGCCATCGCTAAATAGGCCTGGGAGGAAGCCGCTTCCATGGCTACCTGTTTATTTAATGCTTCCTGGATTGTTTGAGATAACATAGTATTTTGTTTTTTAGCTGAATTTCAAAGGTAGGGAAATCTATACAAATAGCTTAGGTTTGTGCTATCGTTAATGCTGATTTTACTATAATTATAGCTTATTCAATTGCCGGATTAACTGTAGCAGTTTTTTTGTTTTTGGAGGATAGTCGGCTACATCCGGCAGCCTGCTGCTGATGAGGTCGATTAAAGAGCCTGCATACCCCTGGCCGACAACCGATGCCGCGCTTTTGGCATAAGAAGGCAGTTGGTTGACCGGAGCTTTCAGCACCTCGTCCAATAATAAGGTGATGCAGGTTTCTTTATAGGCAGTATGCTTCGCCAGTTCAGTAAGAATTTTTACATATTGATCCCTGGCAATTACGGAGTCGCCATCGGCAATCTGCGCGAACAGTCCCAGGTGCTCGTAGGCCATTTCCGGCTTGAAAACCGCCATGGGCGTAAGCATGAAAAAGGTGGCCCAGGCCACTTTTACATTTTTGTCGGCAAGGATCTTTAAAAAGGCAGGGTAGTGGGGCACCAGCACTTCCGGGGTGCTTTCTGATATCTTTTTAAGCGCTTTGGAAGCGACCATTTTCTCTATAAATTTACCTTTTTCAAGCGTGTAGATCCATTCCTTTATTTCATTGCTATTCATACTACAAGGTAAGCTGTGTTTTTATTTTTGTCCTGAAATATTGGTCCAGCCTGAGGAGCAAATCCAGTTGTGACCTGCTGCGTCTTTGGCTTACCGCGGATTGCCTGATCCTTAGCCATTCCGCAAGCTCCTGCTGATTTTTTTCCGGGAAGAGCATACAGAGTTCCACGATCTCGGCCTCTGCCAGGCTCCATTGGTTCATATTTAAGAGCGCGAATTCCAGCAAGAGGTTAAATTCCCGGTCAAACAGCTCATTGCCGGTAGAGAACAGCATAGCCGGTTTTTGCGGTATTTTGTCGCTTTCATCCCAGCGGGTATAGCTGATCGCCGTGCCTTTCATTTTTCTCAAAGATTCATAGGATACTTCAGCTTCACCGATGCCGATGCGCAGCTCTATGTCCAGGTCTTCTACCTGCCGGAAGATCGCTTTGATAATGATCGCTACGAATAAACTTTCTTCCGGGTAATTGAGCCGCAGCAGGAAGGCGTTACCGCCAAAAATTTCCCATTTCAAAGGAGTCTCGCCAAAGCTGGCAAAAAACTGCTTTAGTTTAAACAGCCAGGCATTTGGGTTAACCTTCCATGAATTGACAATTCTGCCGCTGATTACTGCTATCAAGTCTTTGCTTTTTTAAGATTAATGGATACTGCTATAAATATAGCGATTTGTTTACCTGTTTTTTGCCGGACTTCTGAAATTTAATTGTATTGAACTTTTGTTTTGAATTGAATGACAAAAAAATTACTTTTGCAATCTGTTTTCAAAAATAGAATTTCTCATGCAACCATCAGTAAAAATCTTTTCCGGTAATGTATCTCTTAAGCTGGCAGAAGATATTGCTAAAGCCGCGGGCAAAAAGCTTAGCGAAGTAACCATTCAAAAGTTCAGTGACGGTGAGTTTCAGCCAAGATTTAATGAATCTGTAAGGGGTGATCATGTTTTTATTGTTCAGTCCACCTGTGCTCCGTCTGATAACCTGATGGAATTGTTAATGATGATCGATGCTGCACGCCGTGCATCAGCAGGCTACATCACTGCAGTAATCCCTTATTATGGTTTCGCCCGCCAGGACCGTAAAGACCGTCCAAGGGTGGCTATCGCCTCTAAACTGATTGCTAACCTGCTGACCGAAGCCGGTGCAGACCGTGTAATGACTATGGATTTACACGCTCCGCAGATCCAGGGATTCTTCGATATCCCCGTGGATCACCTGGATAGCTCCGCGATCTTTATTCCTTATATCGAGAATTTAGGATTGGATAACTATGTGTTTGCAGCCCCGGATGTCGGGTCTACTAACAGGGTAAGAGAGGTGGCCAGTTATTTTGGCGCTGAAATGGTTATTTGTGATAAGTACCGTAAAAAAGCCAATGAAGTAGGCTCTATGACCGTAATCGGCGATGTGACGGGAAAACATGTCATCCTGATTGATGATATCGTGGATACTGCCGGTACCTTATGTAAAGCGGCCAGCCTGCTGAAAGAAAAAGGCGCTTTGTCTGTAAGAGCATTCTGTACGCACCCGGTGCTTAGCGGAAAAGCCTATGAGAATGTAGCCAATTCAGAACTGGAAAAACTGGTTGTTTGCGATACCATTCCTTTAAAGGAGAAAATTGATAAGATTGAAGTACTGACTTCGGCACAATTATTTGCCGTTGCTATCAGGAATACATTTGAAAATAAGTCCATTACAAGTTTATTTGCTCATAAACCAAAATTGACTTAATTTTGCACCCTCTTTGAATAAAGAGCACTGTTTAAGCATCAAAATTCGGTAAGCCTGAGGGCAAAAACTATTTTGAAATTATCAAAAACACGATTCAGCTGCAGATGTTAACCGAGTAATCGTTTGTCGTTGAAAAGTAAAAATTAAATATAAAATGAATACAGTTGTTATTGAAGGACAATTGAGAACTGACTCAGGAAAAAAAGCGGCACGTGATTTACGTAGTCAAGGTAACGTTTTAGGCGTAATTTATGGTGGTAAAGAAGAAGTACACTTCTATGCACCTGTTTTGTCTTTCCGTTCTTTGATCTATACTTCAGCGTTTCAGGTTGCTGAAATCAAAGTAGAGGGTAAATCTTACAGAGCTATCGTTAAAGATTTACAATTTGATGTGGTTACCGACAGATTGAACCACGTTGATTTCTTAGAATTAGTAGAAGATAAGAAAATCGTTGCTGATTTACCTTTCATCTTCGAAGGTCAGCCTGCAGGTGTTAAAGCGGGTGGTCGTTTACAATTACGTTTAAAGAAAATCAAAGTAAGAACTTTCCCTAAGCATTTGACAGATGGTATCAAAGTTGATTTGACTAACCTTGAGTTAAATGGCAACCTGCGTGTTGAAGACATTAAGGCAGAGAACATGGAGATCATGATGCCGGGTCGTCAACCGGTAGCTTCTGTAGTAATGACCCGTGCATTACGCCAGGCTGAAACTGAAGCGGCAAAAGGTAAAAAGTAATCCTTTACTAAGTAATATTTATAAAAATGCAGTAACTTTTGTTACTGCATTTTTTATGCGCTTAAGTATAGCCATTTATGAATTTTATTCCTCCATGTATAATATTCCTGAAAAAGAAGATATTGCAAATAATATTTGTAAATTTGATGCTTAAATATAAATCATGAAAAAAGCTTTATTTACTATTGCGGCCAGTATTGGCTTTGCTACACTAGGCGTAGCCCAGACGCCGGTTATCGTTAACGGTACTTTTGAGGCATGGACAAATATCAATGCACCGACGATACCTCCGGGTATTCCGAACCTGGAACGCCCGAATGGCTGGTATGGTTCTGACCAGTTCCTGAATCATACAGTAGGTATATTTATGCTCGCTCAAGGCCAGGATTTTGACTACAATAAGCAGTTATTTAAAGATAGTGATATGCACGAAGGATCTTTCGCTGCTAAATTGATGACTAAAGATTATGGGGATACCTTAAAAAAGCTTCCGGTGCTGATGACCAATGCGAAACAAAATGTGAGCATGTCGGCTTTACTGGGCGCTGATTTTGATAATATTGACCTGATGACTTTGTTCCGTTTTACAGAGTGCACGCCTATGTACGGTAAACGTATTGACAGCGTTACCGCATATGTGAAGACCCCGGCAACCAACGTGGATTCCGGAGCCGTTTTTGTGCTGGCTTACAAGAAAGTACAAGGCAGCTCAGGAGCTGACTCCAACGCGGTGATCGGGCAGGGTGGCATGACCATCGCGCCGAACTCAAACGGGTATATTAAAATATCTGTACCTGTAATGTATGCTGGCGGAGATGCTACTGACTCAATGGTAGTAGGTTTCGTATCTTCATCTTCAGGGTTTACGGTTGACAATACTTTATTTGTAGATCATGTAGAAATATTTGCAAGTCAACCTACTTCTGTAAGCAATGTTAAGGCTACCGATCTTGGCTTCCAGGTATATCCTAACCCGGCAACTACACAAGTCAATTTTAATAATAAAGGTAATATGATGCATACAACCCTGGTCATTCAAAACAGTATTGGCCAGATCATGCATAGCGCGCCTTTAAGCCAGGGGATCAATACCATTGATTTGGGTAAATATGCTGCCGGTACTTATTTCTATGAAGTGTACAATGAAAATGGTACTGCCAGACAAACCGGTAAGTTCGTAAAATAATTAATCACTTATTTTTTAGAAAAGCAATGGTTTTCCGCCATTGCTTTTTTTGTTTTACTCCCGATTGGCGGATTGTATTTTGTAACTTTGCTCCAATTACAGCATTATGAAGAACATAGTATTAGCCAGTACTTCAACATTATATGGCGGAAATTATTTAGATTACCTGAAGGACACGATATTGGATTTGTTTGCAGGTGTTGACCATATTGTATTTATCCCGTTCGCAAGGCCCGGCGGTATCTCCCATGACGCGTATACCGCGAAAGCGCAGGAGTTTTTTGATACCATAGGTATTAAGGTGACCGGGCTGCATACCTTTGAAAATAAAATAGCGGCTATCCGGGAAGCTAAGGGCTTTTTTACCGGCGGCGGCAATACCTTCCTGCTGGTAAAAGAACTGCATGAGTCCGGGCTGATGCAGCAGCTGAAGCAGGTGGTTGAAAACGGAACGCCTTACATGGGCGCGAGCGCCGGCAGTAATATAGGCGGGGTGAATATGCGCACTACCAATGATATGCCTATCGTATACCCGCCAAGCTTTGATACCATGGGCCTGGTGCCGTTTAACCTGAACCCGCATTACCTGGACCCGCAGCCTGAATTAAAACATAATGGAGAAACCCGCGAAACCCGCATCGGGGAGTTTCACACCCAGAATACGGTGCCGGTGGTAGGCTTAAGAGAAGGCAACTGGATCCGGGTGAAAGGCGATGTGGTAACTACAGAAGGAACAGAATCCACGCGTATTTTTGAAGCAGGTAAGGCTCCTTATGAGTTGCCTGCCGGTAGCCGGTTGAATTTTTAAATATGATCAAAGAGCATTTCCAGGCAGAAATTGCACCCACATTACCCCATTTGCCCGGTGTGTACCGATATTACGATGCCGGGAAGAAGCTATTGTATGTAGGTAAGGCAAAAGACCTGAAAAAACGGGTCAGTTCTTATTTTGTAAAGAAAATCGAGAATGCGAAAACCAATACTTTAGTTAACCAGATAGACTTTGTAGAGTGGACAGTTACCAATAATGAGCATGAAGCGTTTTTATTGGAAAACTCGCTTATAAAGCATTTTAAGCCGCCTTACAATATCAGTTTAAAAGATGATAAGACTTATCCCTATGTAGTCGTTAAGAACGAAAGGTTTCCCCGGGTCTATCTTACCCGGAGGTTTATAAAAGACGGTTCTGAATACCTGGGCCCTTATACTAACGTATCACAGGTATATGTTTTGATGGACCTGATGAAGAAGGTATTCCCGATGCGTAACTGTAAGCTGAACCTTACTAAAGAAAATATTGAAAAGGGAAAGTTCAATAAGTGCCTGGAATATCACCTGGGTAACTGTAAGGCTCCTTGTGAAGGCCTGCAGACAGAAGCAGATTATTTAAAAGACGTAGCCCAGCTTAAGCAGATCATCAAAGGAAATGTAACACAGGTGTTGAGCCAGCTTAAACAGCAGATGCAGGAAGAAAGCGAGCGTATGGAGTTTGAAAAGGCCCACCTGACCAAGCAGGCGATCGACAGCCTGCAGAATTTTCAGACAAAATCAAGTATTACCAACCTCAGGATCGGGGATGCGGATGTGGCCAGCATCATTGATAATGAAACGCAGGCTTATGTAAACTATATGGTGCTTGTAGGCGGTACGATTGTGCAAAGCAAAAGCATACAGATCGAAAAGAAACTGGAAGAAAGTAAAGAGGATCTGCTGGCTTATGCTATTGCCTACTTGCGTCCCAGGTTTCAATCTTCGGCTAAAGAAATTATTGTGCCTTTTACTGTCAATACGGAGGAGGAAGGCTTATTGCAGACGATTCCACTGGGTGGCGACCGGAAGAAGCTGCTTGACCTGAGCTATAAGAACGCGGAGGAGTTCATGCGGCAGTTTTTATTGAAAAAGAAAATGCACATGGATAAGACGATGATGAAGGATATGAACATGGTGCTGCAGCAATTGAAAGAGGATTTGCATTTAAAAGAAGTGCCTTTGCATATCGAGTGTTTTGATAACTCCAACTTCCAGGGCGCCTTCCCGGTAGCGGCAATGGTTTGCTTTAAAGAAGGGCTGCCGTATAAAAAAGAGTACCGGCATTTTCACATTAAAACCGTAGAAGGGATCAACGATTTTGCTTCGATGAAGGAGATCGTGTACCGGCGGTATTACCGCCTGCTTAAGGAGCATAAGCCTTTGCCGCAGCTGGTGATCATAGATGGCGGAAAGGGGCAGCTGGGTGCGGCTATGGAAAGTATTATGGAATTGGGATTGCTGGGTAAGATGACAGTTGTTGGTCTGGCTAAAAGAGAAGAAAGTATTTTCTTCCCGGGCGACTCGGAGCCTTTGCAGCTGGAGTATAATGGCAGCAGCTTGTTGCTCATCCGCAGGATCAGGGATGAAGTACACCGTTTTGGCATCACCTTTCACAGGGATGTGCGGAGTAAGGGGACTATAAAGAATGAACTGGAATCCATACCCGGGATCGGGAAGAAGATCGCAGAAACTTTACTGCAACGCTACCGTTCGGTAAATAAGATAAAAACTATGACGGAAAGAGAGCTTACGATGACCATAGGCGCGGCTAAGGCGCGACTGGTCTGGAACTGGTTTCATCCGGAAGAGTAAATAATATGAATTGCTTAATTGAATAAAGGAAAAGGCCCCAGTAATTATTACTGGGGCCTTTTCCTTTATTATTTTATTGCACCAAATGATAATCAATAAGGTGGTTACTATATGTTTTATCTACAAAATTAGGTACATGGAAATCATAGTCTTCCCCCATAATACCTTTACCTCTTTTAAACTTCATGATCATGGTACCACAATCTACCCAGTTGTCCAGAGGGCTGAACCTGGCATATAATTGTGTTTCTGAAACGATGATATTATCCAGTGTTTCGCCGTTTACAACCGCTGTTTCCGAGACGGAAGTGATCTTACAGACTGTTTTAGCGTAGAAAGTAAGGCCACTGTAGTTGATGGTTGCGGTATTTTCCCAGGTATCGTTCACTTTAGGGTTACCGTTAAGTACCTGTGCTTTTACAAAAGTGTTGCCGGCATCGTCAATTTTTATAAGGGTATAGTAGTTGCCTTCAAATTTCCCGTAAAACTCTTTTACAATAGTACCGCTTTCGGTATTTACCTGTTCGAAGTAATTGTAGTTGAAGTTGTCGATTACTGTATCCCTACCGGTATAGTATCTTTTGAAGATAGTGCTATCACTGGCTTCATAGAGCCACCAGTTATTTACATTAACGGGGAGTAATTCACCAATGCCTTCATTGGTCGGGTCAATCTCTTTAGGTTCGCAGGAGCTGAACAGTACGATACCCAGGCTTGTAAGTAAGAAAGAGGATAGTTTAATTATTTTATTCATGAATTTTCGGGTTTGTGTTTTATCGGGTGATTAATTAAAAATAATAAATTTTTTCCGGACTTACCAAAACATTCAAAGGTATGTCATTTATATTTATATCTGAAATCTGTTCAACCGGAGGGAAAAAGCTGAACCCGATTTTAAATACGTCTTCACGACACCTGCTTATATAACGGTCATAGATGCCTTTTCCGTATCCTACCCGGTAACCCGATGCGTCAGCTGCAAGAAGGGGAACGATGATGATATCAATTTCCTGTGGGGCTACCAGTGCTGTGCTGATGGGCTCAATAAGTCCGAATTGCCTTTGTTCAAATTCGGTATTCTCATGAACAGCATAGGCTTCCATACTATTGTTGCTGATATCCGTAACAGGGTAGGCCAGGGTTAACTCCGGCAGGATGAAGGAGAGGTAATGGGAGAACAGGTAAGTATTAGGCTCTGCCTTATGCTCCATTGGTACATAATTGAGGACCGTTTGGGCAAAGGGGAGTTCCAGTCTTTGCAATTGGATAAGCAGCAGGTCGTTAAGCTTAGCCTGCTCTGCCGCGCTGAGTGCATTACGCTTGTTAAGGTATGTTGCTCTTAAAGTTTTTTTATCTGCTACCATTTTGTATATTTGAAAGCTGTGCTGCAAAGGAACGATATTCAGTTTAATAATTGATTATTGGGTAATTTTATAATATATCAAACATTATTTGGTGGATATATAAAATGTTCTTACTTTTGCATCCTCAAAAAATCTGCATACTGTTTATGTGGGTTTGGGAGAGTAAACAATTAACTCGTTAATACCAAAAAATTAAGCAATGGCTAAAGAAATTACAGGCTATGTAAAGCTACAAGCGAAAGGCGGTCAGGCAAACCCTGCACCTCCAATCGGTCCTGCTTTGGGTTCTAAAGGTGTAAACATCATGGAATTCTGTAAGCAATTCAATGCGCGTACTCAAGACAAACAAGGTAAAGTATTGCCGGTTTTGATTACCGTTTATTCTGACAAGTCGTTTGACTTCGTTATCAAAACGCCTCCTGCAGCAATCCAGTTGTTAGAGTTGTCAAAGGTTAAAAGTGGTTCTAAAGAGCCTAACCGTAACAAAGTAGGGAAAGTAACCTGGGCACAAGTAGAAGAAATCGCTAAAGATAAAATGAGCGATCTGAACTGTTTCACTATCGAAAGTGCGATGAAAATGGTTGCCGGTACGGCACGTAGTATGGGTTTAACAGTTGAGGGCGACGCGCCTTGGCAAAACTAAACCTTATTAGTTCACCCTAATTTTAAAATTTGTTGTTACAATGGCAACCCTTACTAAAAAAAGAAAAGCTGCAGAAGCTAAAGTAGATAAAAATAAGTCTTATACCCTGAGCGAAGCTGCTCAGCTGGTAAAAGAAGTTAACTGTACTAACTTTGATAGTTCAGTAGACGTACACGTTCGTTTAGGTATCGATCCTAAGAAAGCTGACCAGGCTTTACGTGGTACAGTAACCTTACCTCATGGTACCGGTAAAACTAAAACTGTATTGGTTTTATGTCCTGCCGATAAAGAAGCGGAAGCAAAAGCTGCCGGTGCTGACTATGTAGGTCTGGATGAATTCATCACAAAAATCGACGGTGGTTGGACTGATATTGATGTAATTATCGCAACACCATCTGTAATGCCTAAAATCGGTCGTTTAGGTAAAGTATTAGGTCCACGTAACTTAATGCCAAACCCTAAAACAGGTACAGTTACTAATGATGTAGCTGCAGCTGTAAACGATGTTAAAGGTGGTAAAATTGCTTTCAAAGTAGATAAAGCAGGTATCATTCACGCATCTGTTGGTCGTGTATCTTTCGAGCCAAACAAACTGGTTGAGAATGCACAGGAACTGATCAACACTTTGATCCGTATGAAGCCGGCTACTGCTAAAGGTACTTATGTAAAAGGTGTAACAATTGCTCCTTCTATGGGTCCTGGTATCGCGGTAGATGCTAAATCTGTATCTTAATAGCAATAGCGAAAAACATTAATTCACAATTTTCGGTCAAACGAAATTCAAATTATTATAAATGAACACTGCTCAAAAACAAGAAGCTATCGAGCTTTTAAAAAGCAAGTTTTCTCAATACAGTAACTTTTATGTTACTAACACTGAGTCTTTGTCTGTAGCTCAAATCAACAGCATCCGTCGTGCATGCTTCGAGAAAGAAGTTGAAATGACTGTTGCAAAGAACACTTTAATCAAAAAAGCATTAGAAAGCTTTAATGATGAAAAATATGCCGGTTTATATGATTCATTACATGGCGTAACTGCTTTAATGTTCTCTGAATCTCCAAAAGAACCAGCTGTTATTCTTTCTGCTTTCCGTAAAGACAATCCTGGTGATAAACCAGTATTGAAAGCTGCTTTGATCGGTGAAGACCTGTTCGTAGGTGATAATACACTTACTCAATTGAAAAACATCAAGACTAAAAACGAACTTATCGGTGAAGTTATTGGCTTGTTGCAATCTCCAATCAGTCGCGTAGTTGCTGCTTTACAAAACAGGAACGAAGGTGGCGAAGAAGCTGCTCCTGTAGAAGAAGCTCCGGCTCCAGAAGCTCCAGCGGCAGAATAAATTTGAATGCTTCCAACATTAATCATATTATTTAAAAAACTATCAAAATCTTATAAAAATGGCAGATATTAAAGCAATTGCTGAGTCATTAGTAAACTTAACAGTAAAAGACGTTCAAGAATTAGCAGATTTCTTAAAATCTGAATACGGTATCGAACCAGCTGCTGCTGCAGTTGTTGTTGCTGCTGGTGATGGTGGTGGCGCTGCTGCTGCTGAGAAATCAACTTTCGATGTAATTTTGAAATCAGCCGGTGCTTCTAAATTAAACGTTGTTAAAGTGGTTAAAGACTTAACTGGTTTAGGTTTGAAAGAAGCTAAAGAATTAGTTGATGGCGCTCCAAAAGCAATCAAAGAAGGTGTAGATAAAGCTACTGCTGAAGACCTGAAAGCAAAATTAACTGAAGCTGGTGCTGAAGTTGAATTAGCTTAATTCCCTGATCTTTCAGATTAAAAAATGAATGCTCCCAAACCGGGAGCATTCATTTTTTATGCCAGCAATAAAGCCTCAGGCCCACCTGGTATAAGTGGATCATTAAAACTGGTGACGATATCGTCTATCGCTTTTCATCTTTTTAGCCCGGCATTAATGAAGATGGCTGCTCTGGAAGATATAGTATTTTTGCTGTCGGAGGATGGGTTCTGGCAGGGTAAAAAAATACGGTAACCTAGCGGTTACCGTATTTTTAATAGTAAAATATTGTCTTTAAATAGCGGAGCTCTTTATTTGATCAGGTCAAATTTCCTGTTGACAATACCTTTGTCGGTCTCAATCCTTATGATATAAGCTCCTGAAGCCAGCTGGTCCAGTGAAATTTGCTCTTTTACGGATTGTTTTGATGCAGGCAATGCCTGGAATACCTGTTGTCCCAGTACATTGAATACTGTCAGGTTTTTGATGTAAGCCTGGTCGCTTTCCAGTTGTACATTCAGTATATTGTTACTTGGATTCGGGTAGACTTTTACCGCTATTGAAGCCTTGTTAACTTTAACCACGTTGGTATAAAGGTCTACATAGATTTCCAGTCGTTCTACAGAGTCTGTACAGCCGTCTGAAGCCAGGAGCGATACATTATAAGTCCCAGAAGACAGGTAGTCGTGTATCGCGATGGTTGAGTCGGAGCCATTGCCATCACCGAAGTTCCAGAAATATGTATAGCCGGGGTTTATGTTAACCGGTGTAAACTTCACTCTGCCCGGGTGAACCGTAAATAATGGCTCGAAATTAAAGCCATAATTGTCCGGGATAGGGTGTAAGCTCACATTAATCGTGTCCCTGCCGATACAATCGAAACCATTGGTCACCCTTACCGAGTAAGCACCCGGCTGGTTAACGCTGATTGTTTGCGTGGTCGCATTGTTGTTCCATAAAAATGATGATCCGGTGTTAGCGGCATCCAGAACTAATGGGGTAACCCGGCAGATTACCGTATCATTACCCAGGGCTACAACAGGATAAGGGTAGTGTGCAATATTGATCGTATCGCTGGAAGAACAGTTATAGGTATTGGTTACTGTAACAGAATATTGTCCCGGGTTAAGTACATTTAAAGTACTGCCGGTACTGTTGTTGTTCCACAGGTATGATGCTCCCGGATTCCCTGCATTTAAGGTATGCGAAATGTTACCACAGTAGGTAGTATCATTACCCAGAAAAACTACAGGATCGGGCTGTACAATGATATTGGCTGTTAAAGAGGTATCGGTACATCCGTTTGCAGCGGTTACCACAACTTTATAAGGATCTGTCTGGGAGACACTTAATGTAGCATTGTTTTGACCGGAAATGACGTTACCACTTCTTAACCATGTGTAGGTCCCGCCACCACTTGCTGTTAAGAGCTCCGAGTCATTATTACAAATATTGATAGTTCCGGTTGGTGTCAAACTGGCTGTAGGCTTTGGTTTGATCGTGGCGGTCACCATACTTCTCGGGCTGATACAGCTAATGGTACCGCTAAATTTGAATATAGGTAAATTGCTCAGTGTGCCGGATGTACCGCCGGTGGTAGCACCACATAATGTAGCATTATCCGCATACATACCTACTACAGATGTATAGCTGGTCGTTCTGGACTGTACTACGTCGTTGGAGGTCCAGAAGGTACCGGAGCTGGTAGGGTCATTATCAAAGCAAATGTCTACAAGGATATTTGAGGTGCCATTCCAGTTAAACGGAGTCGTAAATACAAAGTTATTCGCACCGGCAACGGAAGTATAGTTCACCGGGCCATAAACATTGGTAAATGCTGGTGCCGTAAGTGTTGTAACACTGGTCAGTGCTGTATTCGCCATTTTTATCGAATAGCCGGTGAAAGGCAATGAGCTGAGTTTGCTGGTAATATTTAAAGACATGGAGTTGATGGTACCAGCAGCGAATCCAGCAGCGGTAAGGTCGCTGGCCAGGATCAGGTATTGGGAGTGATTACTTTCCCAGTTCTGGCTGAAAGGCGATGTTCCAGAGTTGCTTGTCGTTGAGTTAGCGGTTCCTATAGTGATATCCTTAGGAACGATGTATTCAGAACTAACATAATAATTGGTTGTCGTGGTCAGGGAAGGTGTAGTATAGATATTACCTGTTCCGATCGCAGCACCACCAGTTGCGGCTGCATACCAGTTTAAGGTATAGCCGGGATTGGTAGTTGCTGTCAGGTCAAGGATGCCAGGTCCACATCTTTCAGCGCTATTAGCCGTCAGTACTACCGGGTTACTGATAAATACGGTATCTGAAACCGAATTGAAGCAAGCATTGCCGTCACTGTTTTTTATGGTAGCTCGGTAGTAATTGGTTGTAGTAAGAGTAGGGGTGGTATAAGTGGCAGCGGTAGCTCCCGTAATATCTGTAAAGGTCGTGTTATTCAAAGAGCTTTGCCATTGATAGCCCACATTGGTTTGTGTGATGGCCGGTACCAGGTTTAAGCTGCTGGAACCTGTAAGGCACATGCTGCTTACAGTAGCCACGGCTGTTGTTGTCGCAGGTAAAGTCTGGATCTTAACGGTGTCTAAGTTGCCACATAAAGATGTAGTGTTTAAGGCGTTTGCTGTATAGTTAACCAGGCCTGTAGTTGTGGATTTGTGGTATACTGTATTAGTATTGGTACCCGCAGTATACGGAATTGTTGCCGCCGCATTGGTATACAGGTTAGTGACCGGTGACCAGGTTACATTATTGTAGTTGGTCGTGCCTGTGGTTACAGTAAGTGCCGTAATGCCGTTGTTACAAACGGTCTTATCATTAGTAATGTCAAAAGCTGGTGCCGGAGTTACTGTTGCGGTAACCGCTTTTCTCGGGCTGGCACATATGGCACTACCGGTAAATTTAAAGATTGGCAATGTGTTTACCGTACCCGGGCTTCCGGCTGTTGTACTGCCGCATAAAGTACTGTTATCCGCATAGTTGCCGGTAACTGAGGTATAAGCAGTAGTTCTTGCATCCACCACATCGTTGGAAGACCAGAAAGTTCCGGTGCTGGCAGGGTCATTATCAAAACAAATGTCTACCAGTATGTTGGAGGTTCCGTCCCAGTTAAAAGGCGCGGTAAAGGTAAAGTTGTTAGCGCCCGCTACTGAAGTATAGTTGGTAGGGCCGTATACATTCGTAAAGGTCGGCGCGGTCAGGGTGGTAAGGCTGGTTAACGCTGAGTGTGCCATTTTTATAGAGTACCCGGTAAAAGGGAAGGTACTGCTTTTACTGCTTATGTTTAAGGACATAGCGGTGATATTGCCGGCCGATAGACCTGAAGCCGTAAGGTCACTGGCCAGGATCAGGTATTGGGAGTGATTGCTTTCCCAGTTTTGACTGAAAGGAGAGGTGCCGGAGCCACTTGTCGAAGTAGTTGCAGTGCCTATTGTGGCTGTTCCGCCCTGGGCTACCGCTTCTGCAGACACGTAGAAGTTAGTCGTCGTTAATAGCGGTGGCGTGGTAAAGGAAGTACCGCTTCCCAGTGATATGCCGCCTGTAGCCGCTGCATACCAGTTTAAGGTAGCCCCGGTATTACCGGTAGCCTGTAATACCACGGTGCCTGTACCGCAGCGGGTACCATTCGTCGTAGTCAATACATTGTTGACAAAAACGATATTAACCGGGGTAGAGTAGGTACTATCCGGGCCACTAAGACATTTTACCCTGCACCGGTACCACATAGGGGCATTAGGGGTAAGGGAAAGTGTAGGAGAGAATGCTGAAGCAATATTGGTATAAGTAACATTGTCCGGGGAGCTTTGCCATTGATAAGAAACACCGGTACCTGTTGTCGCGTTTTGCAAAGAAAGATTGATAGACGTGCCGGAACATAAGTTGTTCGCCGAAGTTACCGTATTACCGGGTGCGGGGGTAGTACAGGTATACTGCACTTTTCCGTCAAACTCGTCCGCTCCCATATCCGGTGCCGTACCAAAGCCATAGCTGGAAGCACCCGGCCTGGTCTGGCCGTCGATATCGGTATTGATGCTTGTCGTAGCTACGGGAGCTCCTGCAGATTCCAGCAGGGTAATAGAATTGGCCGGGATATGAAGGTCGGTTGCGGAGCTAAATGGCGGAATTTCATTAAGCGATAAAACATCCTTTCCTGTTGCGGCCTGCCAGGCGATTAAAGTCGCTGCCGCACTGCTGTAATAACCTACTTTGCCGCTCCCGTTCGCGTAATAGTTATTATTATTGATGGCACCGCCGGAAATATTATTGGTCGCAGCAGTGATAATACAGTAGGCATTGGTACTTGCTGTTCCCTGGTTATTCACCAAGATGTTATTGTACATCTGGCTGACTGTAGCAGAAGAGTTGGTAAAATTAATGCAAGCGGATACAGGATTGGATGTGCCCACGTTGGTTGCATTGGCCTGGTTTAAATAAATAGTATTATGAATGATTTTTAAGCCCGTAGCGCCGGAGCTAACAAATATACCATAGTTCTGCCAGCTAGTGGTCAGCGTTGATGAATAATTGGTGGTTGTTATATCCCGTATAAAGTTATTGGAAATTTCCACACCGGTTACCGGTGCAACAATACCTATACCATAAGCGCCCCATCCGCCAGAGGAAGGATTGGCTACATTGTGTACATTGTTTCTTCTTATAATGGTACCGTTGGCGCCTGTATTCAGATAAATGCCGGAAACATTCGTACTTAATCCGGTTGTGGCATCACCACCCTGTATATCATTGTTCTCAATGATTGCAGCCCCGGTTGAGCCTGAGGAAGAGTAGCTTAAATTGATCCCATAAAGCCCTACGTTCTGGCCACTGGCAGTTGAGCCTATTGTATTGTCCAGAATCTGGGTGCCGGTATTGTAATAAGAGGTACTGCTGCCGATTGCATGGATACCGTAATAGGCACGTGTGATCAGGTTATTCTGGATAATGGTATTTATACTGCTGTATGCACCGGTAGAGCTGGCGCTGGTGCTGGTGCCATTGGAAAATTGAATACCATAGCTGGTGGTCGTTGAGGTAGCGCTGCTCCTGGAGCCGGTAATAATACAGTTTTTAACGGTATTGTTATTGGCGCCATCAGTACCTGAAGTTGAATTGGAGGAGAGGCGAATGACTGCAACACCAGCAGTAGTACCGGTCGCTGCCACAATGCTCAAATTGCGGCTTCCAGTCGTAGCAGGGTCATCACCGTCAATGGTTACATTATCGGCTCCTGCCAGTTCTATAATCCCGCGGTTGGCCACCGGGCTGGCTGCGGAGTTAATCGTGACATTTCCGGAAGGTTGGATGAGCACGGAAGTGTAGCTGGAAGGGCTGTTACTTCTTAATAAAGGAACAGGTGTGGCCGGTTCCGTAGTGTTGGCACTTACCGTAATGGTAATCGCGCCCTGATGGGTACCTGCATTGATTGCCGTGAAGGCTGCATTTACTGTTGTATAACTGGCGTTCGAGGTGCCCGCGCTAGCTGTTACGGTTACCTGTGCGCAGAGCTCGCCAGCTGAAAATGCCAGGAGCGTAGTTAAACCCAGCGCGCATTTCATTTTAAACATACTTGTCGCTGCCCGCTTAAGTATGTTTGGTGGGGGTAGAAATAGATGTTTCATCCTTTTAATTTAGACCTTTAAACAAAAAAATTGCAGTTTGTTGAACCCTGTAGAACAAATTGCCTACCAAATATAAAATTAAATTGTGTTAATACAGATATTCTCAGTATAGTCACTATTTAGTGAAGATTAAAAATTTAATTATTGTATCTACATTAATTTTTTATTCTTAATTATTTTATTTTTTTAGATTTTTTTTATAAAAAAATTTGTTAAAGCCACAAAAAAAATAGGCAGCTTATAATAATTTAAGCTGCCTATTGAGGATTTTAAAGATAAAATTACTACTTGATAAACTCGAATTTCCGGTTTACGGTACCTTTATCTGTTTCGATTTTGATCAGGTAAGCGCCGGAAGATAAATTATCTAAATAGACTGTCTGCTGTTTTGTGTTTTTATTGGTAGGAACAATTGTTGTTACATTTTGCCCGATAAGGTTGAAAATACTCAGTTTATTGATGAAAGTATTGTCGCTTTCCAATACAACGTTTAAAATGTTGCTGGTTGGATTCGGGTAAATCTTAACAGAAAGGTCAGCCTTATTTACTCTGGTCACAGCGGTAGTAAAGAGGTCAACATTGATCTCTAAACTTGCCAAGGAGTCGGTACAGCCATCTGATGCATTTAATTGTACAATGTAGTTCCCGGAAGCGGTGTAATCATGTTCCGGAATGGTTTGATTAGAGGTCGCGCCGTCGCCGAAACTCCAGGTATATGTATAACCTGGAATGATGTCTATCGGTGTAAATCTAACTCTTCCTGGTTGTATATTGAACAATGGTTCAAAGTCAAATCCTTCATTGATAACTGCAGGAACAAAAGAAACGTTGATCGTGTCGGCACCTCTACAGTTGTTCCCATTAGTCACCACAACAGAGTAAGCGCCTACCTGGTTTACCACAAGCGTCTGGCCGGTAGTACCATTATTCCAAAGGTATGCAGCCCCGGGATTTTGTGCATCAAGTGTTAAGGGTTGACTAGGACAGATAGCCGTATCTGCTCCAAGGCTAACCACAGGGAATGCCAGGTGGGTCACATTGATCGTATCGCGTGTGCTGCAGTTGAAATTGTTAGTAACGGTTACAGCGTATTGACCCGGAGTGGTCACATCGATTGTTTGCGTCGTACTGCTATTACTCCAGGTATAAGTCGCGCCGGTATTACCTGCATTCAGTTGTAACGTTTCGTTGGCACATACAGCGGTATCGTTACCCAGGTTTACAATAGGTTTAGCAACCACCGTTATATTAGCGCTCACGGAAGTATCGGCACAGCCATTAGAACCGGTAACGATAACTTTATAAGGATCTGTTTGGGTCACAGCGAGTGTACCTGATGTCTGACCGCTTATCAATGTATTGTTTCTTAACCAGGTATAAGTTCCGGTGCCCGAGGCTGTAAGCGTCTGGGTTTCGCCTTCACAAAGATTGATATTGCCATTCGGTGTCAGGCCCGCTGTTGGTACTGTTTTTATGGTTGCCACAACGGGTGTCCTGGTCCCTTCACATAAAGTATTGGCGTAGAAACGCATATTGGCTCTTGTGCTATAAGAATTGGAGCTGCCCGAGGTAGTTGTAGTCACCATGAATTCGGCCGCTGTCGCAGGTGTAACATTATCAGCCCATCTTGCAAAGGTAGCAGGGTAGGTAGTGCTTGACATCCTGATGGTATGTGCGCCGCCGCCGCCGCTGTTACCGGAATTGCTTGTAAATTCTACTATTAAATTACTGATGCCATCCCATTGATAAGTGCTGGAGAAATTAAGATAATTCCATCCTGTCGCTGTGGGTAAATAACCTGCGTTATTGTAAACCGGTTGCAGGCTGGTAGTGGCTACAAAGCCTCCTGCCATAGTGGTATTAGTGGTAGTTCCTAATTTAATCGTCAGGTCGTTCATGGTTCTTTGTGCGGCAGTACCGGTTGTCGAGAGGGCTACAATATCCAGTGCTAATCCCTGGATAGGTCCCGCAGTTAATCCCGCAGTGGTTAATTCCTGGGCTGTGATCAGGTATTGATGCCGGTTGCCGCCCCATACTTTATTGTAAGGGTTAGGGTAGCCGGAAGAAGTTGTTGTTCCTGTTCCAACGGTAATGGTATCATTTTTGCCGGAAACTGCACTAACATAGTAAGTTGTCGTGTTGGTTAAATTAGGTGTGGTAAAGCTGTTGCCGGTAGCTAAAGCAGTACCGCCGCTTGCCGCTGCAAACCATTTAGCAACACCATCTATCGCTGTAGCAGTAAGTGTTAATACTCCCGGGCCACATCTTTCGGCAGGAACTGTTTGGGTAATCTGTGGATGTAATACGGTAACCGTATCACTGCTTGTCATACAGGTGGCACCGTCACTATTTTTAACGGTAACTCTAAAGTACCTTGTATTAGTCAGCGTAGGTGTCGTATAGCTGGTGCCGGTTGCTCCTCCAATATCGGTAAAATTTATATTGTCAGAAGAACCGCCCCATTGCTGGGTAAAACCTGTTTGCGTGATGGCAGGTGAGTAATTAATCACGCTGGTGCCGCTTTCACATAAAACACCAGGCGATGCTAATGCCGTGATGGCAGCGGGTAAGGTCTGGACTTTTACCGTATCTGTTCCGCCGCATAAGGTGGCCGTATTATTAGCAGTAGCAATTATGGTACTTAATCCTGCTGTGTTTGATTTGAAATAAACGGTGCTTGCATTAGCTCCTGCGGTGTAAGGTACGGTAGCTGCAGCATTTGTGTATAAATTACTTACAGGGCTCCAGCTTACCTGGTTGAAGTTCGTAGCAGGACTTACAACAGTTAAGGGGGTAACACCATTATTACATGCGGTTTTATCGTCCGAGATGGTAAATGTTGGCGCTGTATTTACCGTTGCCGTTACAGGTACTCTTGGACTTGAACAAATTGTTGTTCCTCCAAAAACTACATTTGGCCTGTTGGCAGAAGTTGTAGTTACCCCTGCTGTAGATGTAGTTGCATCAAAAGAAGCAACACCGGCCGGTGTAATATTGTCGATTGAACGGGCATAAACACTATTGAATGGTGTAGTGGTATAGGCTACTGTTGTTCCACTGCCATTTCCACCATTACCTGCATTATGAACCGTTTCTAAAATTAAGTTATCAGTACCATTCCAGTTGTAAGGAGCGGTAAGTGTAAATGTTACTACGCCAGTAGCTGATGGTGTGTATGTACTATTATATACAGGAGTAGTGCCTGTTACAAATCCGGTCAATGCTGTATTCGTAGTAGTTCCCATTCGAATAGTAAAGTCATTACAAATGCCTGCGGCCGAAAAGGCAGTTACATCAAAAGAAATTGAAGTAATATTTCCGGCTACCAATCCTTGATTGTTTAACTCAGAAGCCAGGAAAAGCATTTGGTGTTTTGTTCCTCCATAGAAAGCACTTAATGGGTTAGGGTAAGAGGTGGTTCCCATACTGGTAGTTCCAGATCCTATTCTTACTACTCCTGCACTATTTGAGGTTGCCGCAACATAGTAGTTTGTGGTACTGCTAATGCTTGGTGTGGTAAACGCAGCTCCGGTTCCTATTGGAGTGCCTCCTGCAGGTGCTGTATACCAGTTGATCGTAGCCCCGGTATTGGCTGTGGCGGCAAGGTTTACTACACCCGCACCACAACGGGTACCTGGCGTAGAGGTCAAGATATTATTGGTAAAGCTGAGTTGGATAGGCGTAGAATAAGTACTGTCAGGGCCGGTTAAGCATTTGACTTTACACCTGTAATAAGTACCTGCTCCGGTAGGCGTAAAGGTATAGGTTGCATTTGTAGCCCCTGCGCTATCCACATAATCGATACCATTAGCAGAAGCCTGCCATTGGTAGGATACACCTGTTCCTGCAGTCGCATTTTGGAGCGATAATGTAGTATTTGTGCCTAAACAAATTGCGGTATTACTACTGATCGTATTGCCCGGGGCTGGTGTGGTACAGGTAAAAGATTTAATGCCGTCAAACTCATCGGCGCCTATGTCAAAGCTTAATGCGCCGCCATTTACTGAGCCTGCGGGACCAGGTCTGGCATTGCCATCATAATCTGTATTGAATAAGGAAGTTAAGTTGATACCACCACTTTCTAATGGCGTAGCAATGCCTGCGGTAATGTGAAGATATCCTGGATTGGCCCCGGAGGTACTCACAAATGTAGGGTTTGCAGATACTGAGAATTGATCTCTTGTAGCCATAGCCGTCTGGTAGGCAGCCAGGGTTTGGTAGCTATTGGTACCATCCCAGAAGATTACATTGTTCGCGCCGGGAGTACCTGCGTAAAATGAATTATTATTAGAAGTAGTGGCATAACTAGTTAATGCAGTACTGCTACGTTGGTAAGCTACAGCCTTACCACTTCCTTTGGGTATTGCATTGTTTACAATTAAGTTATTCTGGAGCAAAACGGTAGGTGTTGTACTGGTGTAAATACCTACTGCAGAAAAGTTGGTTCCGCTACTGGTTGTACTGCCTAAATTTACGGTATTGTTGTATAAGTTAGCTGTACCACTGTTAATAAAGATACCCGAAACACCGATATAAGGGGCGGTGGTACTGGTATAGGCTGTTGAGGCTAAATCACCTATAATATTATTATACGCGTTAATTGTAGAAGTTGAATTATATATACCATAAACAATACTGGTAGTAGTACCGCTCATGCTTAAGTTGTATAGCTTATTATTATACACATTGAATGTAGTTCCTACAGTACCCGTATTGATACCATATATAGCACCGCTTGTACCACCTGTAGATACCAGGTCACGAACAATGTTCCCGCTAATATCAATAGTGGTACCATACCCGATATGCATACCATACATTGTGGTGCCAGCTGTTCCTGAGAAACTGAATATCTGATTATTCTTGAAGTTTTTAGTTCCGGCCGCGGTATTTTGTCTTATGCCGTATAAAGTACTGGCTCCTGTACTGGTAGCTATTAAGTTAGATATAATATTGTTACTTACATTTTCATTTACGGAAGATGAGCCGCTGTAAATACCATAAGTAGTTCCGGTTCCGGTCCTGCTTATGTTATTAACGGTATTGCCTAAAATGTTCATTTGGGCAGCCGATGTCCATGCGATACCATGTAAGGTCCCAGTAGTGGTTGTGGTAGCTATATTTTGTATCTGGTTATTGTTGATATTGATTTTGTTACTACCGGCACTGGAGGCATTTTGAATACCATAAAACGTACCTGAAGAAGAGGTAAGGGCAATATTACTAATGATGTTATTATTAATGTTGCAGGTATTGGTATCTGCAGAGTTCATATTTAAGTAAATGCCTTGGAAAGCTCCGGCTACGGTACCCGTTAATGTTAAGGTGCCCGTAGCTGCACTGTTGGCAAAGCCTATAGTATTGCCCGTTATTTGTATACCGGCACCAGAGGTAGTATTGGAAAAATAAATACCATTCATAGTGCCTGAAGCAGTAAATGTACGGGTTGCAGATTGGAAAATTTTGTTATTGCTAATATTCCATTGTGTGTTACCCGTAAGTACATAAACGCCTGCACTACCACCTGTTAAGAAATAGTCGCTGATTTCATTACCTGTAATATTTATACTACTGTTTGCGAGAGTCGCATTCGTTGTGGATCCCTGGGCATAAATGCCTTTAGACGGCAAGGCAGTCGTACTGTTGGCGCCTATCCTATTGTTGGCAATAGTTATAGAATCGTTCCCGTTGGTTACCCCTGTAGCAAAATAGATGGTACCACCGTTGGTCCCTAATGGAACTAAAGCGGAACCTAAAATATTACAATTGGTTATCACATTATTTTTAGCATCATTAATAAAACGGATCGTAGAGGTGTTGGCTGTTGCTGCAACGCTTGTATTCGCAATAGTCAGGCCATAATTTATACCGTTAATTGTAACATTCGTCGCACCGTTGAAATCTATTACCGGTGCCGCATCTGAAGTATTGGTAATGGTAAGCCCCGTAACACCTGTAGCGGGTCGAATCGTCAATGTTTTTGACGCATTAATACATGGGTTATTCGGAAAGGTAATGGGGAAAGTTTCATTTGCCGAAGTACCTACGTAGCCACTTTGCAAAGCCAGGGTTGTATTTCCTGCCAATCCATTTGTATTAATGTAGGCCAGGGCATTTGTAAGAGAAGTAAATCCTCCGGCTGGTGTATTGGGCAGGCCCGGTCCTATGGGTACCGTTCCTGTCATCGTACCGCCGCAACTGGTTGTGGTCGCAACGCCTGTTAAAGGTGTTGTGGTTAAATATACCGGTCCGCCACAAGTAGCTCCTGAATTATAGGCATAAATATAGTAATCATATTGCGTACCTGGCATTAAGCCTGTACCGGTAAAAGTAGTACTGCTACCTACGCCTACAACAGTACCTAAACCTAAGGTTTGACCTATCGTATAGGTAGTGCCGGAAGCAGGATTAGTGGTAGCTGCATTATGAGGATATTGAACGACTAAATAACCGCTGGGCGTTCCGGCTGCAGCGGTAAAGCTTCCGTTAACCTGGGTTAACCCGGCAGTAAAGGTTAAAGCAGTGGGCTGCGCAGTGGGCAAAATGCAGGGTGCCTGCGCGCCCATAGCAAAAATGTCAAGCTTGGAAGAACCGTTTGTCGTATTAGTGAAGGTAACGGAGGTAATTGTCTTGTAATAGTTTGAAGGATCAATATTTATAGGTAATTCATACAAGTATTGACAAGTCGCTCCATTACAGGTTGTCGCAGTTCTTGTAATCCTGTAATAGCTTTGAGCCGTTAACCTGTAAGTGGCAGCACCGCCACACCAATCCGGTGCCTGGATACCGGTAGTAATAGTTTGTGAGGTAGCATCAGAAAAATTGACTACGGCCGTGTAGTTGGTAGCTCCGCTGCCACCCATTGCCACTATGTATAGCTTAGCGGCAGATATAGGGGTTACGAGTGTTAAAGTGCCACTTGTGTTATAGGGCAATACCAGGGCATTGTTATTGGTCCCGGTTCCGGTACCTGGGGACTGCAGGGTATATGTAATGCCTGTGTTTGTTGTGGTATTGGTGCTGGTAATATTAAGAGATGAAGGCCAGGCCGTTGCTGCAGTGGCACAGGTAGTAGTTCCAAAGCCAAAGGTAGCACTGACAAACACATAAGGTGGGGTTGCCGAATCTGCTCCCGTAGTTGTCGTAGCGGCTGGGGTAGTACCTGCTGTTCCATCAGCAATTATGTCTGCATTAAAAGACGCAGGTGTAATAGGTACATTACTGAATTGCGCCCGGGCTGACAGTAAACCTAACCCTAAAAATAATGAAAGGGTAAATTTTTTTAACATAAAATCAGATTTAAAACCTCAATCTATAAAAGCTATTACCTGTGTAGGAGGGAATAAAATATAGATGAATGTTTGCTTTTTTTTAATATTATGGAAAGTTGTATAATAAACAGTTAACTATGAAAATCTTTTTTATAAAAAAGACTTTTGCTAAAATGCCAATTGATTAAGCAAAATTAGCTTATCTTATTTAAAGTTTTATATAATGCCGGGTTTGAATCACATGCTCTAAAGCTGTTTCGATCGCATTTTTAACTGGTTCGTACATTTCAGGTTGAGAAAAGATAACACCTGATTGCCCAAGACAAATAGTTTCCAGCTGGTATCATTAAAACGTTACTTGTAAAAATCGCCCGGCCGGAAACTGTGATGCTTATATTGAGGCCTTTTGCGCATTTTAAAACTGCTTGCAGCCGTTCTCCTAAGCAGGTATTCTGGTGAGGTAAATAAATGTTTCATGCTTGTGATTTAGATTTTTTGAATAAAATAATTATAATTAGTTGTACTCTGTAGTACAAATTACTTATCAAAAGTAAAATTAAATCTTGTTATTTTTAATATCTATGGAGTTGTTCACCTTTTGGTGAAGATTAAAAATTCAACAATTGTACCTACATGGATTACCTTTTGTTAAATCGCTTTGTAAACAGATAGTTTTTATGACTTTTTTTATTAAATCGACAAAAAAAAAGGCAGCTTAAATATAAATTAAGCTGCCTTTATACTTTTGATAAAATTATTACTTGATAAACTCGAATTTCCGGTTTACAGTACCTTTATCTGTTTCAATTTTGATCAGGTAAGCGCCGGAAGCGAGGTTGTTCAGGTGTACTTTTTGCTCTTTGGCGTTTTTGTTTTCAGGGATAATCGTAGCCACCTGTTGCCCCAGCAGGTTGAAGATACTTAATTGCCTGATATAAGTATTTTCACTTTCCAATGCAATATTTAATACATTGCTGGTTGGGTTAGGGTAGATCTTAACTGCGATATCACCTTTTTTCACCCTGTTTACAGAGGTAAACAGGTCAACTTTGATTTCTAAAGTTTCCAGTGAATCGGCACAACCATCGGATACATTAAGTTTTACCACATAGTTGCCTGAAGTGGCATAATCGTGCTCCGCGATAGCCTGGTTAGAGGTACCGCCGTCACCGAAGTCCCAGCTATAAGTATAGTTTGGATTCAGATCAACCGGGGTAAATTTAACGCGGCCCGGGTGGATGTTGAACAAGGGTTCAAAATCAAAGCCATGGTTAGCGATTGCCGGGATAAGTGTAACATTGATGGTATCAGTTCCTACACAATTAGCCGTATTCGTTACCTTAACCGCATAAGGTCCTGCCTGGTCTACTGTAATCGTTTGAGTGGTACTGCCATCATTCCAGAGATAGGATGCCCCCGTATTTTCAGCATTAAGCGTTAATGGCTGGCTCGGGCATATAGCGGTATCTGCACCCAGGTTAACTACCGGGAAGGCCAGGTGCGTTACGGTAATGGTATCCCGTGCTATACAATCGAAATCATTGGTAACGGTTACAGCGTACTGTCCTGCTGTATTTACATCAATAGTCTGCGCAGTACTGTTATTGCTCCATTCATAGGTAGCTCCGGGGTTCCCGGCATTCAATTGTAATGTTTCATTAGCGCACACGGCCGTATCATTGCCCAGGTTTACAACTGGTTTAGGAACGATGTTAATGTGTGCAGCTACTGATGTATCGGTACAACCATTAGCACCGGTTACTACTACTGTGTAGGGGGCCGGCTGTGTTACTGTAAGGGTATTGCCCGTCTGGCCCGGAACTATTGTATTATTGTTTAACCAGGTATAGGTACCACCACCTGAAGCGGTAAGTGTTTGTGTTTCGCCTTCACACAGGTCAATATCACCGTCCGGTGTCAGTACTGCAGTTGGCTTATCTTTTACAGTAGCAACCACCGGCACTCTGGGTGATACACATGGTTTCTCTAGGTAAAAACGCATATTGGCTCTTGTACTGTATGAGTTAGAGTTGCCCGATGTAGTGGTAGTCACCAGGAATGCGGCTGCAGTGGCAGGAGTAACATTATCCGCCCATCTTGCAAAGGTCGCTTCATAGCTTGTAGGCGACAGCCTGATCGTATGTGCACCGCCTCCGCCGCTATTACCGGAGTTGTGCGTGAGTTCTACAATTATATTGCTGACACCGTCCCAGTTGTAAGCGTTAGCGAAATTCAGGTAATTCCAGCCTGTTGCTGTAGGCAAGTAGCCGGCAGTGTTATATACTGTTTGCAAGCTTGTCGTAGCCACAAAACCGCCTGTCATAGTAGTATTAGTGGTATTACCCAGTTTAATGGTCAGGTCGTTCATTGTCCTTTGCGCTACAGTACCGCTTGTTGAAATAGCAACAATGTCTAATGCTAATCCTTGTATTTGTCCTGCCGTTAAACCTGCTGCGGTTAATTCCTGCGCAGTGATTAAGTACTGGTGCCTGTTACCGCCCCATGTTTTACTGAACGGGTTAGGGAACCCGGAAGAGACGGTAGTTCCGTTTCCTACAGTAACAGAATCATATATGCCGCTTTTTGCAGCAACATAATAGGTTGTGGTTGTATTAATATTTGGTGTCGTAAAAGTGCTGCCGGTACCTAAAACCGTATTAGAGGTAGCTGATTCGTACCAGGTCGCCTGGCCATCTACTGCGGTTGCTGTAAGGGCTAAAGTACCAGGTCCGCACCTTTCGGCAGGCGTTACTGTTGTCAGTTGCGGATGCAATACTTTAACAGTATCTGAGCTGCTCATACATACAGTACCATCGCTGTTTTTAATACTTACTCTATAGTATTGCGTATTATTAATAGCAGGGCTTGTGTAGGCAAGGCCTGTTGCTCCTGTAATATCTGTAAAGTTACTGTTGTCTGAAGCGCTGCTCCATTGCTGGCTGAAACCGGTCTGGGTAATGGCAGGACTATAATTGATTAGACTGGTTCCGCTTTCACATACAAGGCCCGGAGTTGCTAAAGCAGTAATTGAAGCCGGTAAGGTCTGGATCTTTACCGTATCGATATTCGCACAGTTTGTAGTCGTATTGTTGGCATTTGCAGTATATGTTATCGTACCGGCAGTACCGTTTTTGTAGTAAACAGTAGCGGCATGCGTACCTGCAACATATGCTGTAGTAGCTGCGGCATTAGTGTAAAGATTAGTTGCCGGAGACCAGGTTACATTATCATAGTTATTGTTACCGGTAGTTACTGTTAATGCAGTCACTTCGTTATTACAAACGGTTTTATCATTAGTGATCTCAAAGGCCGGGGCCGGGTTGATCGTTACTGCAACCGCTTGTCTCGGGCTGGAGCAGGTGTCTGTTTTGGTTATTTTCCAGTTATAGAAATAATAGTAGGTTGTGTTATTGCTGGAGACATAGCCGTTGGTAATGGTGGCAATATCTCCTACCGTGTAAGGGAATCCTCCGACAGAGCCTTCCCGCACTAAACTTGCAGTTCCCGATAACGCCATTAAGCGCAGGTCGGTACCCTGAGGTACAGAGAAGTTAAGTGGTACAGTGAATGGTGTAGTTCCGTTTCCGGCGGGTACGTTAAATGAATTCAGCGTTTGTAAAACAGTCCCATTACTATTTACTAAGCGGATGGTCACTATTCCGGCACTACCATTATTATAAACCTCTACACTGTTAAGAGTGAAAGGCTGGTTGGCATTAAATACCAGGCCATAGTCAGAAGGAGCCGTATTGGATGTGGATGCGGGAGCCGGACGTGCACCAGTAGCCTGAACAGTATTAACAAAATCAGCGCTCACGTAGTAGTTCGTATTTGCAGTAATCACTGGGGTAGTGAAGGCGTTACCCGTAGCTATCGCCGTACCACCACTTGCTGTAGTATACCAGTTTACCATCGCTCCGGAATTCGCAGCTGCCTGTAAAATAACCGTTCCCAGGCCGCAACGGCTTGCAGGTGTAGTGGAGGTAAGCACGGGTGTATTAACTACTACGGTATCTGCAGTTGAGTTAAAGCAACTTACGCTATCGCTGTTTTTGACAATAGCGCGGAAATATTTGGTAGCGGTCAAGGTGCCTGTTGCCAGGGTATCTGCACTTACTATGGAACCGATATCCGTAAAGGTTACATTATCGTTGGAAGATTGCCATTGGTACAATTCCCCGGTTTGTGGAATTGCCGGGTTGATCTTGATCACACTGCTACCTGAATGACATAAAACGCCCGGAGTCGCGATAGCGGTTATCGCGGGTGGAATTATTTGCAGGGTTACCGTATCAATCCCGCCAC
This sequence comes from Taibaiella sp., assembly GCA_016786705.1. GTDB lineage: Bacteria > Bacteroidota > Bacteroidia > Chitinophagales > Chitinophagaceae > Edaphocola. Next base: position 446,757 of record JAEUVV010000003.1, on the reverse strand, counting down.
ATAGGGTACTCGTATTTTGAGCGGTAGCGATATATTCTTCACTGCCGACAACATTAGACTTATGATAGACGGTGTAAGCATGTGTATTGGCTACATATGGAACAGTAGCTGCGGCATCTGTAAACAGGCCGGTAGCCGGGCTCCAGGTAACATTATTATAACTGGATTGGGTGGACGTAACCGTTAATGGGGTGATACCATTATTACATACCGTTTTATTGTTTGTAATGGTAAATACCGGAGCTGTATTTATAGTAGCGGTCACTGCCGATCTTGAGGAGGCGCAAACTACAGGTTGATTGTTCAGGATAAACATGGGCCTGTTTTGCGACCTGTTAGACGAGCCTCCGGATTGCACACCCGTTAAGCCCAGCATAAAGGCTGCAGTCTGGTTGTCTCTGCGATGCATCTGGGACATATAACCCGAATGGCTATCATATTTTATCGTAGAGGGATCATTTGAACTGTTGTTGTTACTCCATGAAATGGAAATAATAATATTTGACAGGCCATCCCAGTTATAAGGGCTTGAAAAAGCAAAGTTATTTACCCCTACTACCGGAGTGAAGAGCGTAGAAGTATAAACGGTATTGGGTATAGACTGCAGGGATATTGAAGTAGCGAATTCTGTTAAAGTAGTATTACCCATCTGGATCGTAAATCCGCCCAGACTGGAACCGGTAGCCGTCAGTTCAAAACCGAGAGAAGTAATATTACCTGCGGTAAAGCCTGCTGCGGTCAATTCAGAAGCCCGGATAATGTATTGCACTTTTAAGCCTCCGTAGGTACCTTGCGTAAGGTTATAGGAAGTGCCGGTACCTGTTGAAGCACCAGAACCGATAGTTACTGCCGGCTGACCTTGAGTTACTACAGCCGCTTCAGCATAGAAAGCAGTGGTATTGGCAATTACCGGTGTTGTAAAGCTGGTTCCTGTTCCCAGGCTGGTACCACCGCTGGCCACGTCGTACCAGTTAATAATGGCGCCGGTACTTGGTGTTGCATTCAGAGTCACTGACCCTGCACCACAGCGCTGCGCAGCTGTTGTAGCCGTTACCGCATTGGCATAGTTTAATTGTACGGGGGTAGAATATACAGTATCTGGTCCTCCTGAACATACCACGCGGCATCTATAATAAGCAGCAGTAACATTGGTTGAAAACGTAGTATCTGTCGCGCCGGTGATGCTGGTATAATTTACGCCGTCCAGGGAAGATTGCCATAGGTAAGATAAACCCGGACCTGTAGGGATCGTAGTTAATGAGAACTTGACGATAGCACCTGCACATAAGTTGGCATTGTTGCTGGCAATAGTTGCGCCGGGAGCAGGAGTGCCGCAAAGTGTCGTAAACGTGGCCGATGAAGTCCAGGCACTTTTGTCAGAGGTACCACAGCTGGAACGTACCCATACGTAATGCGTGGTAGCCGATGGTAAACCGGAAATCACTTTAAAAGAGTCAGTTGCGGGTCCTGTTGCCGGAGTGGCTGCTGTAGGTGCTGTATTGGTAGTGCTTATATAATACTCATAGCCTGATGGATTGGGTACAGGTTTGGTCCACCTGATAGTAGCGCCTGAATTGGTTGCAGCGGAAGCCGTCGGGTTTCCGGGAATAAAACAGGTTGGTGGGGTCCAGATAAAAGTCTGGCCACTTGCAGGATTAATCGTATTGTTCCAGGTAACAGATGAATTGTTTGCAGTACCGGCAGTGGTGCCGGACCAGGTCGTAGTAGAAGCCCTGTTGTTATAATCTGTCGATGTCGCTCCCCGCAAGCCTACCTGGCTGGTATAACTGTTAGTAGCGGTAATTAAAAAGGAACCGTATACTACGGATACAATGTTACTGGTTTCACTTAACCTGATCTGGTAATCAAAAGAAGTATTGTTGGTAGCGGCATCTGCAGAGCCACTGTATTTTGCCATACCGGAAAACTGGATCACGATTGTCCTGTTGGGAGCGGTACCTATTGCCTGCATCCTGATTACCCCTGTTGCAAAAGAAACATAGCTTGCACTGCTAGAGGTGCCGGTAGCATTTGCAGAGATGGTAATAGAGTTGTTTGTAAAAGAAACAATGGTAGCGTTTGCAGGTATATTGGTACCCTGAATAGGAGCACCTATGACACAACGGGAAGTATTTTCAACGTTTGTAATTGTAGGCGATCCGGATGTGGTAATACCTCTGGTGGCAAATATCCCCATCTGGTCATGAGCAAAAGCGGCAATAACCCCACTGTATGTTGCCGTGGAGCTAATAGGGGTAGAAGTACTTGAGGTATTGGTGCCAAAAGACGCCCACCCATTTGTATTAATATTAATGGAGTCGTAAGCTGCTCCATTAAAGGCAAAACTAAAAGGAAGCGCTACCCTGTAGGTATAGTCGTCCATGGGTAGATTTTCCGGTGAAGCGCTAGGGTTGGCACTTGTGGCCTGGCCTACAATAGTGCCGCCTGTAATAGGCGTATAAGTTCCGGAGCTTTGAGTAAAAGAGTAATTGGCTACTTGCGCATAGCTACTCATAGCAAAACTACTGACCAGTGCGAAGCCGCTTAATAGCTTTATTCCCAGCTTTCGAATGTTAAAAGATCGCGTTTTCATTGAAGGTAAAAATGGGTGATTTAAAAAGGGGTTTATACTTGTTAAACATTTAATTTATTACTCACAGAATAGTAATAAACTGTTTGCTGTAAGTGTTAAAAAATAGGCACAAAGATAAGAATTTGATCCCTCTTATCCTTGCCAGGCCTGCGTTTCAGTTTGTTAACAGTACTAAGTAGTATGAAATTATAAGGCGGGCAGATGTTATTTTGGTAATGCGTTTGCAGATAAGAAAAAAGTTGCAGTATTTCTGTATATGCACAAAAAAAAGTGCAAGTAAGACTTGCACTTTTTTTAAAAAAATAATTGAAATGTAATATTATAAGTGGATCGCTTCTCCTAAAGCTACTTCAATAGCGTCTTTAACCGCTTCACTCATGGTAGGGTGCGGGAAGATCGTATCTAATTGCTCATGGTAAGTAGTTTCCAGTTTACGCGCGGTAACGGTTTCAGCGATGATCTCAGTAACATTCGCACCGATCATGTGGCAGCCTAACCATTCGCCGTATTTAGCGTCGATGATTACTTTTACGAAACCTTCTGTAGCACCGGCAGCACTTGCTTTACCAGATGCAGAGAATGGGAATTTGCCCACTTTGATCTCATAGCCGGCTTCTTTAGCTGCTTTTTCGGTTAAACCTACAGACGCGATCTCCGGAGAGCAGTAAGTACAGCCTGGTACGTTACCGTAGTCTAATACCGCAGGTACATGGTTGTATTTGCCTTCTTTTTGCGCGATCGCTTCTACACAGATCACGGCTTCTTTCATAGCAACGTGTGCTAATGCCTGGCCGGGAACGATGTCACCGATGGCATAGATACCGTCTACATTTGTTTTGTAATAAGGGTCAACAGTTACGCGACCTTTGTCTGTAGCAATGTTCAGGGCTTCAAGACCGATGTTCTCGATATTTGTAGCTACACCTGCAGCAGACAATAAGATTTCAGCTTCTAAAGTTACTTCACCGTTAGCCGTTTTTACTGTAGCTTTTACGCCTTCGCCGCTGATATCCGCTTTCTCTACAGAAGAAGAAGTCATTACGGTAATGCCTTTTTTCTTGAACGATTTTTCAAGTTCTTTAGAGATATCCGCATCTTCAACCGGTACGATCCTATCCATAAATTCTACGATAGTAACCTGGGTACCTAAAGCACTGTAGAAGTAAGCGAATTCAACACCAATCGCGCCGGAACCTACAACGATCATAGATTTAGGCTGTGCAGGTAAAGTTAAAGCTTCCCTGTAACCAATGATTTTCTTACCATCGATCGGCAATGCAGGTAATTCGCGGCTGCGCGCACCTGTAGCCAGGATAATGTGTTTTGCTGTATGCTTGGTTACGCTACCATCAGCAGCAGTAACTTCTAATTCTTTGGATGCGTTCAGTTTACCAAAACCGTTTAAAACATCGATTTTGTTCTTCTTCATCAGGAACTGAATACCTTTGCTCATTTTATCGGCAACACCGCGGCTACGCTTGATAATGGCATCAAAATCGTGCTTTGCACCCTCTACGGATACGCCGTAGTCTTGTGCATGGCTAATGTATTCGAAAACCTGGGCTGATTTCAATAAAGCTTTGGTCGGGATACAACCCCAGTTCAAGCAGATACCACCAAGACTTTCTCTTTCTACGATTGCAGTTTTATAACCTAATTGTGCAGCACGGATAGCAGCTACATAACCTCCGGGACCGCTACCTACTACGATTACATCGTATGCCATAATATTAAATTGAGTTTAGTTTTTTATTAATGTTCAATTATATCGCACAAAAGTAGTCAATTCGGGGTAAAACAACAATAAATTTAGCCGAATCGGAAAATGAGCTATGTTTGTGGAAACAGGGGCAAGCCTGTTTTTTTTCCTGGAAATATAGCGTATTCAGCATGACTGTTTTATATACTTAACCCAGGCCCCAATGAAAAAATGCTGAGCTAAGAGAAAATATCGCGTATTGTTCCTGTCACTGGGCCTCGCCTTCATTTATTGCTGGGTTAAATTTTACACTTTTTCTGAAGGCACGGCACAGGGTATTCCTGGTTGTCGCCTGGTTTATTTGCAGTATTTTTTATGATGTAAATATCTTTACTTATCTCGTAGTCCATTATGAGAGCTGGAGTTTCTGGTCCAATAATTTTTTAATGGAGTTCCTAATTTTAACACTGGTTACTGTACCTCTTTTTTGTTCGAATGGATCAGCTATTATATATGGAAAACCGCTAAACCTCCTTGCGATAACTTCTTAACTCCTTTAATAAAGCCTCTACATTGCTGATCTTTTTATCATACAGGTATTTATTGAGGAATAGAGTAGCACCCCAGGCTACCAGCAGGCCCGGCAATACAATCGGCAGGAAAAAACTGATATCTTCGAACAGGTTAATGCCCCGTATGTAGCGCAACATTAGAGCCAGCGCGGTGATAAATAATATAGGTAAAAGAAATAACACTTCTATCTTCCGGGCGCTCAGGATACCTGACTTTAACAGTGCCAGCCGTTCCTGGAGTTGAAGTACCGGCAGGCTATAATAGTCAATATGGTAAAAAAGACGGATCTTTTTGATGCACAGGACCAGTCCCAGTACCAGGGTGCCCAGTGCGAGTAGGGCAGAGATCAGCATCTGGAGCTCCGAGCGGTATAAGACGGCCAGGAAGATAAAAATTGGGATCAGCAGGATAAAAAAGAAAAAGCTTACAATCTCATAAAGCAAAGGCTTGTTCAATTCTTTCCGCGAACGGTCCAGGTTTACTTCTTGCAACAAAGTTTCGTTGATCGATAAGTTTTCAGAAAGTTTCCGGTCGTGCTGTAGCCAGGCACTTTTAAATTCGTTGATGTCCATGTTTATTGTTTTGCTTCTTCTTGAAAAAATATTTTTAATTGCTGTTTGATGCGGCTGATCTTAGTGGATACATTGCTTTCGGTAATCCCAAGGATTTCAGCGATCTCTTTTTGCTTGGTTTCCTCCAGGTAAAGCAGCATTAATGCCTTGTCTAGATAATTCAATTGTTCTATAAACGCGTATAGTTTTTTTATATGTTCATCCGTTTCCGGGTCATATTCACTGGTCTGTAACTCCATGAAATGCCCGGTCGGGATATGACTCCTTTTTTGCTCGTCGCGATAATGGCTTATGGCCGTATTTAAGGCGATCCGGTAGATCCAGGTACTCATTTTCACACTACCGTTATAGCGTTTCATAGAGGTCCATAACTGGAGGATAATCTCCTGCTCCAGGTCTTTATGATCTGCAGGATTGGGACAATAAGAATGGCATATTTTATAGATAAGATTCTTATACTCCTTTATCGTGTTGATGAATTGTTCTTTATGCACAGTTGTGTTTTACTTTATTATTATTCGGGAAAGAGCATAAATACTCACAACAAAATTCAAATTTATTTTTTTGAATGTACCAGATGCAGGCATCCCTAATTTAAAAAGCGATAAGTTTGCAGGGATAAAAGAAGTAAAATGACTGGATTAGAACAAAAAGATAACAAGGAAAGACGCTACTGGCGGCGCTGGTATATCTCGCTAAGCCTGTGGCTTATTGTTTTGATTATTTTCTTTTTTTGGTTTACACAATTTTATAAATGAGCATTTTAGATTGGGTGATCCTTATTGGTACTTTAGTGGCTATCATCCTTTATGGCCTGTACCAGAGCAAGGGACAGAAAAGCAGTGAATCTTATATAATGGCCGGCAGGCAGATGCCCTGGTATACCGTATTGCTGGGCATCATGGCCACACAGGCGAGCGCCATCACCTTTTTGTCGGGTCCCGGCCAGGCTTACAGTGACGGGATGCGCTTTGTACAATATTATTTTGGTCTTCCACTGGCCATGATTGTGATCGCGGCGGTATTCGTGCCCATCTTTCGTAAAATGAACGTTTACACGGCTTATGAATACCTGGACCAGCGTTTCGATACCAAAACCAGGTTACTCACCGGGATCTTATTCCTGCTTTCCCGGGGTGTCTCTACGGGCATCAGTGTTTATGCGCCGGCGATCATCCTTTCTTCTATCCTTGATATAAATATTTACCTGACCAATGTGCTGGTGGGAGGTTTGCTCATTATTTATACTTACACCGGCGGTGCCAAAGCCATTGCGCAAACCCAGAAGATACAATTTACGATTATCCTTTTGTCTATGGTGTTCGCAGGCTATCTTATCGTCAATGCTTTGCCTGAAGGAATCAATTTCCAGGACGCGCTCTTCCTTGCAGGGAAGTCGGGTAAGCTGAATGTGATCACGACCAATTTTGATCCTAACGATAAATACAATATCTGGAGCGGCCTTATCGGCGGCTTTTTCCTGGCCTTATCTTATTTTGGCACAGACCAGAGCCAGGTAGGGCGTTATATCAGCGCTAAAGATACCAAGGAAAGCAGGCTGGGCCTGTTATTGAATGGTTTCGTGAAAATACCTATGCAGTTTCTGATCCTGTTGCTGGGTGCCCTGTTATTTTCTTTTTATAGTTTTCAGAAAGCGCCGATCAGTTTCAATACAAAAGCAGAGACCCTGGCCGCGCAGCAAGCCGGTGCGGAATATCAAAACCTGAAAGTGGAATATAACCTGCTCACGGAAAGGAATAAAGAGCTGGCAGCGAATGTGGTAGCCTTGCATGGAACACCTAACCCGGTATCCCTGCAAAAGAACCTGGATGAATTAAAGCAGACGCAACAGCAGATCGAGGCCAATAGGGGAGCGTTTCAGAAAATCATTAAGACGAATAATATCCAGGCGGAAGCTAATGATACCAATTACATTTTCCTGCATTTTGTGAAAAATTATATGCCGATGGGTATGGTTGGGCTGCTGTTTGCCGTGGTGTTCCTGGCTAGCTGGGGCTCTATTTCCGCGGCTTTAAACGCTTTGGCTTCCAGTTCATTCCTGGACTTTCATAAGCTGGTGGTAAAGTCGCGAAACTTTAGTCCCGAAGAAGAATTAAAGTGGGTGCGCTGGCATACGCTGGGCTGGGGGATCTTCAGCATCCTGGTGGCCATGCTGGCCACTAAAATGAGCGCTTCTTTGATCGAAGTGGTGAATGCCCTGGGAAGTGTGTTTTACGGGGTGATCCTGGGAGTATTCCTGGTAGCCTTCTTCGTAAAACGTATAAAAGGTACTTCTGTTTTTGCCGGAGCAGTTGTAGCACAGGTCATTATTGTTTTAATATACATTTTTGACGGCGTCGGTTTTTTATGGTTAAACCTTATTGGTGCGGTTTTAGTCCTACTGTTCGCATTAATTATTGAGGAAACTTTACGTAAGAAAAGCGCCCAAAAAGTTTAGTTTTGTAATTCAAGTTTTGAATATGATGAAAAGAATTTATTTGCTGAGTGCAGGATTATTGTCTTTTGCAGCCTGCCAGGGGCAGGCGAGTAGTAAAGAAGCAACGGCACCAAAGCCTAAATATGAATACGGTACCAAAGCAGACGCAGGCCTGGCGAAGGGCACTGTAGCCGAAAAATTCTTTTCAGCTGCACCGGGTATTGACAAAAAAGTGGAGGAACTGTTTTCGAAAATGAGCAGTTCACAAAAAGCCGCGCAGATGATCATGGTTGCCTCCAGTGAGCCACTTGGCTTTCCTTATGCTACTTCTGTAAAAACCGCGGTGAGTAAGGACCAGGCAGCCAATGTGCTGTTCCTGAAGGGAAATAAAGCAGAGTTTATCCGCCAGAATAAAGAATTGAAGCAATACCAGATCGCGGGCTTACAGCCTTTGTTTGCCTGCGATTGCGAGCCGACCTTATTCCATAATAAGTTTACAGGTGAAACGAAAATGCAGGCTACGGCAACCCTGAAAACGCAGGATGCGGTCAACAGCTCAGTAGATACGATTAATAAGGTGATGGATGAAATGGGTATCGTAGTCAATTTTGCGCCCATTGTAGATATAGCTATTAATAAAACGGTGATCAACAAAAGAGCTTTTTCCGATGATCCTTCTGTTATCGAAGATCTGGCCGGTACTTTTATTAAAAGGACCCAGGCCGATAATAAGGCGGCGACTATTAAGCATTTTCCGGGTCATGGCGCGGTTGTAGGTGATACGCATAAGCAATCGGTGCTGATCAATGGTAAAATGACCGAGTTAAAAACCTTTGATAACATCATTAAAAAAGATAAACCGGTGTTTGTAATGATCGGGCATATCTCCGTTAAAAATAATCCGGAAGGTTTTAATACAGAAAATGGCAGACCCGCAACTGCTTCAAGAAAGATCATAACGGATTTGCTGCGGAATACCCTCAATTTTAAGGGCATCATTACAACAGATGCCATGAATATGCAAGCCTCCAAAAATTTTACCGATGCCGACTGGGAATCGGCTAAAGCCGGTGTAGACCTGGTGCTGATGCCTTTGGACCCGGCAAAACTGAATAAGCAAATCGCGGCTGAAATTGAAAAAGGAAGTGATTTAGGCAAGCAATTTGAAACTTCTGTAAAAAGGATCTTAAGACTGAAAGTAATCAGCCAGGGATTATAAAGATTTAGCATCCTGCAGAAGCCGATTATTTTAGAATATAGGTAGCATTAAACCTATAAGGTTTTAAAAGCCTAATAGGTTTTTTATTATGCGGTCGTTATGTCGACCAAGCGACAGCGTGGGGAGACACATCTATGCCCTCATCGAATACCTGTACCATCCTTTGGCAGGGCTCAGGATGACAACAGGGAGTAGTGCTTAGCTTGAGCCTGTGCCAGGGCATTATGATAGGAGAGCGTACAATCTCTTCCTATTGAAGGGCATAAAAAAAGCGATACTTATTAATGTATCGCTTTTTTTATCATTATCTTAAATTTACAGTTCCAGTAATGCCTGCGTCGGGCTTTTGCCGATCAGCATTAACTCTGGATTTTCCAGTAATTCTTTTACTCTTACCAGGAAGCCTACCGACTCACGGCCATCAATGATCCTGTGGTCATAACTTAAGGCCAGGTACATCATAGGGCGGATCTTGATCTCTCCATCAATTACCATTGCGCGCTCCTGGATCTTGTGCATACCTAGGATCGCGGATTGCGGGATGTTAATGATCGGGGTAGACATCAGGGATCCGAATACACCACCGTTAGTAATGGTAAAAGTACCGCCGGTCATTTCTTCGATGGTTAATTTATTATCTCTTGCTTTACCCGCCAGCTCCATTACTTTAGCCTCGATCTCTGCCATACTCAGGCTTTCCGCATTGCGGATGATCGGCACTACAAGACCTTTAGGTGCGGACACCGCGATAGAAATATCGGCATATTCGTGGTAAACGATGTTTTCTCCATCAATATAAGCATTTACTGCAGGCCATTCCATTAAGGCGATGGTACAGGCTTTGGTAAAGAAAGACATGAAGCCCAGGTTTACGCCATGCGCTTCTTTAAACTTATCTTTATATTGTTTACGGATCGCCATGATATTGGTCATGTCTACTTCATTAAAAGTAGTCAGCATGGCCGTTGTATTTTTGGCTTCCACCAGCCTGCGGGATACAGTCTTACGCAGGTTGCTCATTTTTTGTACTTTATCCTCTCGGGTAAATAGTTCTTTACCTACGGGTCTGCCCGGGTTTTCAAGCGCTGCTAATACATCAGCTTTGAAAATGCGGCCATTAGCGCCGGTACCCTGAACTTTAGACGGGCTTACATTTTTGTCGCTCATCATGCTTTTAGCAACAGGAGTTGCTTTCACATCAGCGGCAACAGGAGCAGGAGTTGATGCCGGGGCAGGAGTAGCTGCAGGAGCAGGTTCCGCTTTGGCTTCCGCCTTGGGCGCTTCAGGAGCAGGAGCGGCAGCACCGGCAGGACGTTCCGCGGTTTCATCAATTTTACAAGCTAAATCACCGATGTTTAAAGTATCCCCTTCCTGGGCCACAATGTGTAAAATACCCGCTTGCTCCGCATTCAGTTCAAAGGTTGCTTTTTCAGATTCCAGTTCGCAGATGACCTCATCTCTATCTACCCATTCGCCATCTTTCTTCATCCATGTAACCAGTGTAACTTCACTAATCGATTCGCCAACAGGAGGCACTTTAATTTCTATCATAATTTGCTTTATATGCAGTAAAAAAGATTATTTATCCAGGTCCCAAATTCCGGGTTTCTAAATTTGGCTGTAAAATTAATAAAGGCTTTCGACTTTAACAAGCCAAAACAGGATCATATAATATTTAACAATTTAACCACTTATCCACGATTTCCCGGAATAAAGGCTGTGCGGGCTGTGAATTTGTACCGGGTTGCAGGTATAGCATTTTAGCAAGTTCTTTTTCCAGGTTAAAATGTTGCTGATCATCGTAGAGAAATACAGGACTGGTCTGGCTTAAGGTCCGGGCCAGGTATTCCTGCTCCGTTTGTCCCGGGGTGGGCACCAGCAGGGCAGGACGCTGTAAAACCTGGAGGTCCATTATAGTAGTGTAGCCGCCCCGGCACACCATACCCTGCGCATGCAGTATTTCTTTGGCAAGTTCCGCGGCGCCCATGTAGGGATACCAATTGATATGAGGCGGTATTTGCTCCGGGGCTTTGCTCACCGATTTTCCGGCAATAAAAGTAAAGGTGTATTGGCTTAACCCGCTGCATTGCTGCCAGAGTTTGGCTTCAAACTGGCTCCGCATGGGTTCAGGCCCTGATAGTAAAATTAAAAAATGATTGGGCTTAGGCTTTCTGGATTGGCTGGGCGTATCAAAAAACTGGCTTAAGTAGCCTATATACAGGGCATTGGCCGGCAATCTTTTAGGGTGGGCCAATCCCCCGGATAAGCCCGGCGCTTTTTCCGTGTCTACGACCCAGCATTGCTGAAATTTTTCTAACAGCCGGCGATGCCACTTGAGCAAGATAAGATCTGCCAGCTTGCCCATGCCGGAAAGAATCTGTACCTGGTGGGTAAGTATGACGTTTTTAATGTCCCTATGATATAAGCCATAACGGTTGTCCGAGATCACCGCGTCAAAATGGTATTGCCGGTGCATCATGTCCAGCCAGCGGCGTTCTGCCTTCAGGGTAGAAAGTATCTTCGGGACCTGCTGCAGGATCTTGAAGATAAAGCCGCTTTTCTTTTTTGAGTATTCAATATTATAGCCCTTCAGGTCGAGAATTTCCAGGTCCGGGAAATTCTCGCGTAATAATTGAGCCGCGTTACCTTCAGCACCGGCATAGACTTTATGACCACGCGAAAGCAAATAGCGAATGATCGGGATACACCGGGTAGTATGTCCCAAACCCCAGTCGAGCGGGGCGATCAATATTTTTTGTTTACGATTCATTAAAGCTACTTGGCGAAAGTAATTTTTTATCCGATTATTCTTTATTTTTGATAGATGAAAAACAGGATTTTTAAAGGAATATTGGCTTTTTGTGTTATCGCGGTCACATTACAAAGTTGTGCCGGCAGAAATAAGGGCTGTGGTTGTGGCAATGATATCAACCGTTCCTCTTCGAGAAGGTAAATAAACGTAATCTTTTTCTGATAATTTTTTGCAGTAATAATTTGACGGATACAAATTGTTGCTTGCCTTTGATGGGTATAATATTGCTGACCTTAAATAGTTCAGGTACAAAAAAACAGGTGACACCATTCGGTATCACCTGTTTCTATTTTTACTTCATTATTAATACCCGAAGATCTCTTCCAGGCTTAATTTTTTGTAAGTACCCATAGCGCTCAATTGCTCTTGCGTCAGGTTTTTCTCATTACCTACAATACAATAAGTATAAGGCTTTCCTGCGAATTCTTTTCCGTGGAAATTCTTGATATCATTGAAGGTCAGGGTAGCGGATTTATCATAGACCAGCTTCCTGTTATCAACTGAATTACCCAGTTTTTGAGCAGCAAGATAAGAGAATATAATACCATCTTGTGATATACGCTCACTTGCCAATGATTTTCTCAGGCTCAGTTTAGCATTATCAAATGCGATACCAGACTCAGGTAATGTATTCAGCAACTCGTTCATACCACCTACCGCTTCTTTCAGTTTGTCGGCCTGTGTACCTACATAAGCCGCTACTAAACTACGGTCTTCTTTTTTGGAAGGTAATCCATAATAAGAATAAGTAGAGTAGGCCAGTGCTTTTGATTCACGGATGGTCTGGAATACGATGCTGCCCATACCACCACCGAAGTAGTTGTTGAACAAAGATACGGTCGGTGTAACGGTTACATTGTATTTTTCGCCGTTGCGCAGCCAGAATACCTCTGCCTGGGTCATTTCATAATTAGCAAACAATACCTGGTTGCTGCTGGTAGTTGTTTGGGTAAATGTTTTAGAAGCGGGCATTGTCGCGAATTGCGCCGGTGCTTTATGGTTCTTCGCTAAGCTGGTTTGTAACTCAGCAACCGTTTTTGGCCCGTAGTACAATACGCGGTGCTTATAATTCACCATATTGCGGATAATGTCTACCAGTTGTTTCGCGGTTAAAGCGTCCAGTTCACTGTCAGAGAGCACATTGTTGAACGGGTTGTTAGGTCCGTACTGCGCGTAAGAACGTAATCCGGCCATGATCGCGTTTTTGTTCTCTTTTGCGTTCGCCCTGGATTTTTTCAGGTTCTCTTTATAAGCCTGTAGCGCCTCTTCGTCGGCTTCACAGTTTTTGATCAGGTCTTCCAGCAGCTTAACAGAAGCATCAAAGTTTTCATTCAAACCGTCCAGGGTTACATAGGTTTCTTCATTAGCTGAGCTTACCGAGAAAGAAGAGGCCAGTTTGTAGAAATCCTGGGAGATCTGCTCGCTTGATTTGTCTTTAGTGCCTAAATACTCCAGGTAACCGGCAGCGATTGGCAATAATTTATTGTTCCATTTACCAATGTCAAAGTGGTAATACATGCGGAATAAGGCATTGTCTTTATTCTGAACCGTTAACAGTTCGATATTGCCATGCTTACCTTTTTTGATATCGGTAGCGAAATTCAGCCATTGCGGCGTGATCGCGTTCTCCGGCATCGCGTTTACTTTTTTCACAAACGCGGACTGCTCTTTGTTTACAGAAACCGGGGTTATGGTTGGTTTATCTACTTTTACAATAGATTTATCTTCCCCTTTTTTCTTGTAAATGATCACGTAGTTATTATCCTTCAGGTATTTGCTGGCAAAATCCATGATATCCTGCTTCGTGATCTTACTGATCATATCCGGGTAAGCTATTGCAGTGCTCCAATCCAGTTCTGAAGTGAAATTATCCATCAGGTTGCTGGCGCGGCTGCTGTAATCTTCGTTTTGTGCAATGTCATTTTTCTTCTCGTTATTCACTATAGACGGGATCAGGTCATCAGAAAAATCACCGTTTCTCAGTTTCGCGATCTGGCCGAGTAACAGGTCTTTTACCTGGTCTAAAGATTGCCCTTGTGTAGGATTACCTTGTAAAATCAACATGGAATAATCTTTCAGCACATAAGGGAAAGCGTAAGCGCTCAGTAACTTCTGTGATTTTACCAGGTTCAGGTCGATAAGTCCCGCAGAACCGTTGGTCAGGATATTACCTACCAGTTCCAGGATCTGCGCGTCTTTAGAAGAAGCGCCCGGGAAGCGGAAGCCCATCATGACGTTCTCGGGTTTAGGTCCCATAACCTCGCGTGCGATCGGGCTGGTAATTTCACTTTCTTTCCCCGGGTTATAAGCCGGTATATCTTTGGCTTTCATGTAGCCGAAGGTCGCTTCGATCTTTTTGATCACTACAGCCGGGTCAAAGTCGCCGGCCATGATAATCCCCATATTATTAGGAACATAATAATCGTCGTAATACTTACGGATCGCTGTTAATGAAGGGTTCTTCAGGTGCTCGATGGTGCCGATTGTCGTTTGCTTACCGTAATTATTGTTCGGGAACAAAGCGGCAAAAAGGGTTTCGAATGATTTCCTGCCATCATCGTCCAGGCCCCTGTTCTTCTCTTCATATACGGCTTCCAGCTCTGTGTGGAATAAACGTAAAACCGGCTTCCTGAAACGCTCTGCCTGAACCGCCAGGAATTTATCGATCGCATTGCTCGGGATATCTTCTACGTAAACCGTTTGCTCGAAAGAGGTAAAGGCATTAGTGCCTTCAGCACCCATAGCGGCCATCAGCTTATCGTATTCATTCGGGATGGCAAATTTAGCCGCTTCGCCGGACGCCTGGTCGATCTGTTTGTAGATCTCCTTACGTTGTGCTTCGTCGGTCGTTTTATTATATTGCTCGTACAGGGCATCTACTTTGTCCAGTAACGGTTTTTCTTTATTCCAGTCTAAAGAACCGAACACGTCCGTTCCTTTAAAGAGCATATGCTCCAGGTAGTGTGCCAGGCCGGTATGGTTGGCCGGGTCTGTTTTACTACCTGCTTTTACCGCGATGTAAGTCTGGATTCTTGGTTTCTTTTTGCTCGGACTCAGAATGACGGTCAGGCCGTTTTTAAGCGTATAAAAACGGGCATTGGAAGGGTCATTGGTTACATAACGGTAGGTGTACCCGTTTTCTGTAGCTTCCTTCCACTGGTGTTTGCTGTCTTGCGCGAAGCTGAAGTGAAAGCTGCCCGCTACAATGAGGACGCCTGCCGCCAGGCTCTTAACTAAGTTCATTGAGATTTTTTTAATTAAAGTTTAAAAATGAGGTGTTTATTTTCTGAATGCAAAAAAAACGGCTCCTAAAATACAAATAAAACTGAAAACATAATTCCAGTTGAAATCATCTTTTAAATAGAAGATGGCAAAAAAACAAAATATGGTAAGCGTAATCACCTCCTGGATAATCTTTAACTGGAACGGTTTGATGCCCCATTCCGCACCGAAATGATTGGCCGGGACGGCAAAAGTGTATTCAAACAGGGCGATGCCCCAGCTGATCAGGATCATTTTCCATAAAGGAAAGCTGGCCCCGCCCGGCTTCAGATGCCAGTACCAGGCAAAGGTCATTATCGTGTTGGAGATAATGAGCAGGCCGATGACTGAAAGCAATTTGAGGTTCATGGTCGCCAGGTTATATTGTTTAGGAAAGTAAATGCTCTATTTCTTTAAAACCGTTTTTCGGGATTTTGTGTTCCCAAAGCATTTGATAGATAATGTTCAGTATTGGCATATTTACCGGGATGCTTTTTAAGACTTCTTTCATACCTCTGGCGGCATAATAACCTTCAGCCACCATATTCATCTCCAGCTTGGCATCACTCACGCGATAGCCTTTACCCAGCAGGTTACCAAAGCTGCGGTTGCGGGAATGAAGCGAATAACAGGTGACCAGCAGATCGCCCAGGTAAGCTGCCGTATGGAAGTCCGGCTTCAGGCTGTCCGGGTTCTTGTCATAGAAGTGAAATTTAAGGAAGCGGTACATCTCTCCGTAGCAATTGGTAATGTACACACTCAGGAAGTTATCGCCGTAGCCGAGGCCATGTGCGATACCGGAACCTACAGCATAGATGTTTTTCAGCACCGCGGCATATTGAGAGCCCCAAAGGTCATTATTACAAGTGGTCCTTAAAAACGGCGTTTCAAATAAAGAAGCAACCCCTGCGGCTTCGCTGGCTTCCACGCCCGAAAAGGTGAGGTAGGAGAGGCGTTCCTGGGCCACTTCTTCGGCATGACAGGGTCCTGTAATGGCGAAGTACTGGCTTAAACTGAAGTCGAACCGGTCGACGAGGTATTCCTGCAGCAACTGATGATGTTCCGGCAGGATACCTTTTACGGCAGATACGATCTGTTTGTCTTTAAGGGCTTCTTTCGGAATGCGGTTCACTACTTCCAGTAAATACGCGGAGGGGATACAAAGGACTAAAACTTTGCATTGGCTGATTAGCTCCTCGAGGTTAGTCGTAGGGAAAATCAGCTCACGGTCAAATTCTACCGCCGATAAATATTGTTCATTATGTCCTTTCTCTTTCAGGTGTTGTACCGCGGCCTCGTTACGCATCCACCAGCAGATCTTATTATTGTTTGTTGTGAGCAATTTTGCCAGCGCGGTAGCCCAGGAACCGTTTCCTATAAGTCCTATCATTAATATGTGCAGATTAATCCTTTACCAAAATCGGCTTTTCACGCTGCAAGATAGAGAATTGTTAGGAAATATGGTTTTTGCGGGCATTCTGGCAACGGTTCTTTGTTTTTTTTAACGAATTCTCTTTTTGCCGGCTCTTTAATTAACTTTTTGCTTATTATCTTTGCGAAATTTTTATCCCGTTATGAAGAACACAAAACTACTCAGTGCATTTGGTTGGGCGGCGATCCTGGAGGGGATTTCAACTATATTGCTTTTTGCAAATATGTTGATCGTGAAAAGAATGGACCCTGAAATGGGTAAGGCCCTGGTGTACCCGATCGGGATGGCGCATGGCTTATTGTTTGTCGCCTACACGCTTTTATTGATCCAGTGTAAGATCGCTTACCGCTGGTCTTTAGGCAAATCTGCACTGTACTTCGTGCTTTCCTTTGTGCCTTTCGGTACTTTCTGGGTAGATAAAAAATTAAAAGAAGAGAAAAAAAGCCTTAAGAGCGTTACTGCTTAGGCCAATCCCGCATGCGTTATCTTTTAGAAATTGCCTATGACGGCACCGCGTTTCATGGTTCGCAGGTCCAGGGCGAGTTGCATACCGTACAGTTTGCTCTGAATAAAGCATTGAGTACCTTATTGCGACAACCCATAGAAACCTTCGGGGCCAGCCGCACTGATGAAGGGGTGCATGCCCTGGGTAATGCCTATCATTTCGACTGGGAAGACGGGATTCACCCACAGCTTATTTATAAGCTCAATGCCTTATTACCGCCTCAAATGGCGGTAAAACGCCTGATGCAAGCCATTAAACCGGACTTTAATGCCCGTTTTGATGCAAGTAGCAGGAGCTACCGGTATAAGATCTACCGCAAGAAAGATCCGTTTAAGCAATCAAGGGCTTTGTTTTTCCCTTATCCCCTACAGCTGGACAAATTGAATGCCACTGCTGCCGTCATTAAAGAATACATTGACTTTGAAAGCTTTTGTAAAAGAAATTCACAGACCTTCACCCATAATTGTACTATTTTCAGGTCCTATTGGGAAGATCATGGGGATGAGTTGCATTATATTGTTGAGGCTAACCGCTTCCTGCGCGGTATGGTCCGGGCTTTGGTAGGTACCCAGCTGAAGGTTATGAAACAGGAAGACCCGGTGGCTGCTTTAAGAAAGATCATAGAAGCCAAAAACTGTACCCTGGCCGACTTCAGTGTTACCGGCAACGGCTTATACCTGGAAGCCGTTAATTTTCCTGAAGGCTTCCTGGAAGAGATCGTCCAGGAGCGTTAGGCACATATCCCGCGGATATGGGAACGCATAGCTTACTTTTTATTATATTTGCCCTTCTTTTTTATTCAATTTATTAATACTATACGCATTTATGCCTGTTTTTAAGTTTAAAGTTTCCTGGGAAGACGACGATAATATCAACCGGAGTATAGCGCTTACCAATGGTCAGTCCTTTTTACAATTTCATCAAGCCATCCTTACCGCTTTTGAATTTGACAAGAAAGAGGCTGCCGCGAACTTTTATGAAAGCAATGACAAGCATATGAAGGGCCGGGCCATTTCTTCAGAAGTGCTGGTGAATAAAAAAGACGCGCCGGCTTTATCCATGATGAAAACGCCGGTGTCCGCATTGGTAGACAGTCCCGATAAAAAGTTTATTTATGAATACGATCCCGTCAAAAACTGGTCTTTTTTCGTGGAGCTGGTAGGGATTGATAAAGAAGAAAACCCGAAGATTAATTACCCGCATTGTTTTTTTAAAGAAGGCATTTCCCCGGTACTGACCGGAGCTAAGTCCATGTCGGAGAGTAAGATGGTGGAACTGGAAGAGAAATATGATCTCGGAAAGGAGGAGATGGATGAAGGCTATGGTAATGAAGGTGAAGATGAGGATACCGATAATGATAGCGAGGAAGAAAGCTATGGCGAGGATGAGTATGGTGATGGGGGAGAACAGTATTAATCCCGGCCATGCGTACGGTTATTGTGATAGCAGGGCCGACCGCGATCGGCAAGACTGCGCTTAGTATTCAGCTGGCGCAGCATTTCAATACGTCCATAGTTTCCGCAGACTCACGGCAATGTTACCGGGAAATGAATATCGGTACTGCTAAACCCGATGCCGCTGAGCTGGCCGCTGTAACCCACTATTTTATTAACTCCCATTCGATACACGATAATATTAATGCTGCCGATTATGAGCAATTGGCATTAGCTTACCTGGACCATATTTTTACAACTACAGATGTGGCCATCGTATGCGGCGGCACAGGTTTATATATTAAAGCGCTTTGTGAAGGAATTGATGTCATGCCGGATGCAGACAAGACGGTAGAAGCGGCAATCAAGCGCCAATTTGAAGTTAATGGTCTTGCCTGGTTACAACAAGAATTACAAGCAAAAGACCCTGTTTTTTTTGAGCAGGCCGAGCAGCAAAACCCGGTGCGCCTCATCCGTGCCCTTTCTTTTTTTGAAACCCATCAACGCTCTATTACTGATTTTAAAACACAAACTGCTAAGGAAAGGCCTTTCCGGGTGATTAAGATCGCCCTGGACATGCCACGGGAGCTATTATACACGCGCATCAATCATAGGGTAGACCTCATGATGGAAGCCGGTTTACTGCAGGAAATAGAAACCTTATATCCCTTCAGGATGCTGAAAAACCTCCAAACGGTAGGCTACAGTGAGTTTTATGAAGCCGGAGCATTTCCTTTAACCGCGGCCCGGATAGCAGAGGCGGTAGATAAGGTGAAACAACATACCCGCAATTATGCCAAGCGCCAGCTGACCTGGTTCCGTAAAGACCAGGCCTTTGCCTGGTTCGCCCCCGATGATTTTAATGGCGTCCTGGATTATATTCACACTAAAAACTAACGCGCTATGTTTTGGTTTTTATTGATCCTGTTTACGCTCCAGCTTTGCTTCGCTTATGCCTATCGTTATCGGCCCGGCGCAGATAATACTTATCTCCCCGCTCAATGGCCCAAAGTGACGCTGCTCATTTGCGGTAAAAATGAAGCACAGAATATTCAGCGATTCCTTCCTTTGGTACTGGCCCAGCAATACCCGCATAATGGCTGGGAGCTTTTATTCATCAATGACGCATCTTCAGATGAAAGCGCAACAGTCCTGGAAAAGCTGCAGGGGCAATACCCGCGGCTTAACGTGGTAACGATCAGGCCGGAGGACCAGCGCCTGTTCCCTGGAAAGAAACATGCTTTATTGCAGGGGTTGAAACAGGCTAAACATGATCTTGTATTATTAACCGATGCCGATTGTTACCCGGCTTCTGAATTTTGGCTGGAAGGCATGGTAAGGGCTTATCAACAGCTCAAGGATAAAAACGGTCTTGCTCAAAACTTTGTATTGGGCTATGGGGCTTATCAAAAGTCTTCAGGTTTACTCAATCATTTTGTACGCTGGGAAACCTTACACACTTTTATGCAATACGCTTCCTGGGCCCGGCTATACCGGCCCTATATGGGCGTAGGCCGGAATTTATTGTATCATAGGCAGTCTGTGATTGATTTACTGGAAGAGGATACTGATTTCAGAACCACTTTCGCCGAAACCGCTTCCGGTGATGATGATCTCATTATCTCGAAACTGGCGACTATAGCAAACACGATCATAGCAGATCATAAAGACACGCATACGGTCTCCGTAGCGCCTGCCGGCTGGCGGCAATGGTGGCGACAGAAGACCCGGCATGTATCTTCGGGTAAATATTATGCGCCTTTAGTGCAATACGGCCTGGCATTGTACGCCCTATCGGCTTTTGCCTTCTGGCTGCTTGCCCTTATTGTGTTAGTAAGTTCTGCCGGGTTAATCCAAAAGCTTGTTTTATTTTTGATACTTTGCAGGCTGCTGGCCTTTTGGGCCAATGCCTTTAAATGGTCATCAGTAGCGGGGAGTACCCGGCAAGCCTGGTTTTACCCTTTGGGTGAATGGATGTGGCTGCTTTATAATGTAGCCGTATCACCTTTTATATTTTGGAAAAATAAACAACAATGGAAGTAATATTAAAGTATTTCGGAGATTTTTCGGAAACACAGACCGCTCAGTTTAAAGCTTTAGAAGGGCTTTACCAGGAATGGAATGAGAAGATCAATGTCATTTCCCGGAAAGATATCGAGCAGTTATATACCAAGCATGTATTGCATTCGCTGGCCATAGCGGCCATCTGTCCCTTCCTGCCGGGCATGCGTATCGTAGATATTGGCACCGGTGGCGGGTTCCCGGGCATCCCGCTGGCGATCATGTACCCGGAAGTAGATTTCCTGCTGGTAGACTCTATAGGTAAAAAGATTAAAGTGGTACAGGGCGTTGCAGAAGCTATCGGCCTCAAAAATGTGCGGGCTATCCATTCCCGCATCGAAGATATCCCGCAGAAAGATTTTGATTTTGCAGTATCAAGAGCTGTAGCACCGCTTAAAAACCTGTGGGAGTGGGCGAAACCGATCATCAAAAAGAATAAAACTACCGAACTGGCCAATGGCCTGATCTGCCTCAAGGGCGGCGACCTGAACCAGGAAATCGTAGACAGCGGTGTGCGCCCTTCACTATGGGACCTGGAAGACATTTTCCCGAAAGAAGGCTTTGAAGAAAAATTTGTAGTGTGGGTGGGTAAGAAATAGTCAATATTTTATTAATATGCCCATTCCTCATACTAAAAACCTATTTTTGTTCAATTCTATCAAAAAATCAATATCCCTGATGCTGCAAAGAATCATAGGTATATATATAGTAACTCTGTTCCTCACCTTCACTGCGTTTGCCCAGAAAGGCGCCAATGTCAGCGGTACCAAATCAGAGTTACAAAGTAAAAGAGAAGCCATCCTCCGGGAGATTGCCAATGCGCAGGCCTTGCTGGACAATGCCAAAGCCAACCAGAAAGTAACCTTAACGGAATTAAGCGCATTGAATAAAAAGCTGGCCCTGCGGCAGCAACTCATCAACAATATCAATCTCGAGATCAAGACCATTGGTAAGGACATTGACCTGACCAATAAAGAAGTGGAAGTGCTGAACCAAAGACTGGCCAAGTACAAAATGGAATATGCCCGCTCTATCCGTTATGCCTACCGCAATAAGGAATCCCAGAACATGATGGTATTCGTTTTCTCGGCGAACACGTTTAACGAGATGACCCGACGTATGGAGTACATGAAAAAGTACCGCCAATACCGTACCGTGCAGGCCAACCGTATCCGCGACCTGCAGACTTCGCTATCGGCTAAAGTCACTCACCTCAACAACCGCAAAGTACAACGCAATACATTATTGAATGACGAGGAAAAGCACAAGGCAACAATCCAGGCCGAGGCCGACCAGACCAACCAGGTGGCCCAGGAGTTAAAGAGCCAGGTGACGGACCTTTCCGGGCAGATCGCCAAAAACAAAGCTGCGGCCGCACAGCTGGACAATGCCATTCGTGCGCAGATCCAGAAAGAAATTGCCGAGGCCAGGCGTAAGGCCGAAGAGGAGGCGCGTAGAGTGGCTTTAGAAAACGCCCGTATCAAAGCCGCGGAAGATGCCAAGCGCAGGGCCCTGGAGTCACAGCGGCAGGATGAGCTGGCCCGCCAGCGCGCGATAGACGAAGAGCAGAAGAGGACGGCAGAACTGGCCCACCAGGCGGAATTAGCCCGTAAAAGGGCCGCGGAAGAAGCGGAGCGCCAACGCCTGAAAGATATTGAAGATGCCAGGAAACGCCGGGAAGAAGCGGCGGCAGAAGAAAAGCGTATTGCCGATGCCCAATCCCGTGAAGCACAAAGACGCAGGAACGAAGAGCGGAATAAAGAGATCGACCGTAGAAAAGAAGAAGAGCGCCAGAAAGAGATAGCGCGGCAGAAGAAGATCGCCGAAGACCTGGAAAAACAAAAAGCCGCTTCCCAGAAGCAGGTGGAGCAGTATAAGTCCGGGGCTACCGTGGTGACCATTAATAAGAACCCGGGATCAGGTACGGTACCTGCAGGCTCTGGCAGCAAGCCCCCGGTAAACCCGCCGGCACAGGAGCAAAAGAATTATAAAAATATGTTGCCGCAGGAAGTGCAGAACCTTTCGGCCAGTTTCGAGGCCAACAGGGGATCGTTGCCATGGCCGGTCAGCCAGGGTGTGATCGTGGCGCCCTATGGTAAATACCAGCACCCGATCGAGCGCAGTGTGACACTTAACAATGAAGGGATCGATATAGGTACCAATGCCAATGCACCGGTCAAAGCCGTTTTCAAAGGTGTGGTGACCAAGATCTTTAACGTACCGGGCATGGGTGTTTCCGTATTGGTGAATCATGGCCAGTATTATACCTTGTATGCCAAACTTTCAGGGGCATCTGTATCCCAGGGGGCAACCGTAAATACCGGGCAGGTGGTAGGCTCGGCCGGTAAAAATGATGAAGGGGACAATGTCGTGCACTTCGAATTATGGAAAGTAAACGATAATGGTTCTTTTAATACCGTGAACCCAACAGGCTGGATAGCTCCCAGGTAAAAATATTTAACACAGGTTTCCGTAGAAATCTGCAGTGAAACGATTAATATTGAAAAATTAAATTTTTAAGCGCGATGAGATTAGCTTTTTGGAAAAAGAAAGATACCAATAAAAAGAAAAAGCCGGCCTGGAGAGAATGGCTGGATGCCGCATTATTCGCTGTGGTAGCTGCTACCATAATAAGAATGTTTTTCATTGAAGCTTATACCATTCCTACGGGTTCCATGGAAGGTACGCTGAAAGTGAACGATTACCTTTTTGTGAGTAAACTGGCTTATGGTCCGCGTTTACCCAATACGCCGCTGTCTTTTCCTCTAGTACATAATACCATGCCGGTTACAGGCGGGAAGTCTTATTCCGAAGCAGTACACTGGAAATATAAAAGACTGCCCGGTTTTGGAAACGTAAAAGTGGGCGATGTGGTAGTGTTCAACTTCCCGAATAATGATACTACTATCCTGGAAGATCCAAGCCAGGATTATTATAACTACGTGCGCCAGGCAGGGGGAAATCCACAAGTGATCCACGACCGTTTTACGGTGATCACAAGACCGGTAGATAAAAGAGAGAATTACATTAAAAGATGTGTCGCCGGTCCCGGAGATAAAGTGGTGATCAAAGAAGGTGTATTGTATGTCAATGACAAGATCGCGCCACAGCATGCGCATCAGCGGATGGACTATTGGCTGGAAGGTGATGTGAAGCTGACGGCTGATTTTATGGAAGAAAATTTTATCGTGTTTAAAAGCGTAGACCCGCGTACTAATATGCAGGTGTATGAAATGGAACATGGTACGGTAGAAAAAGTGAAAGCGATTCCGAACGTAAGAAATGTAGTACCTGCCAGCAAATTAATGCCCGGCGATGTAGGTGATGCATCACAATGGACATTCCCTTTTGATACGGCAAACTTCAAATGGAACCAGGACAATTTTGGCGCTTTGACTGTTCCTAAAAAAGGAACGACCGTTCAATTAACCCCTGAAAATGTGGCTTTGTACCGGCGTATTATCAAAGTTTATGAAGAGAACCCAAGTTTTACAGAGAAAGACGGTGCCTTCTTTATCGACGGTAAAGCCATTACAGCTTATACGTTTAAGATGGATTATTACTGGATGATGGGCGACAACCGCCACAATTCGGCGGACTCCCGCTTCTTTGGTTTTGTACCAGAAGACCATATCGTGGGTAAAGCATCGTTTGTCTGGCTGAGCTATGGTAATAATGATGGTGGCGTGTATAATAAGAGTGGTATGCGCTGGGGCCGTCTTTTCAGAGGGGTGGGTTCCTTACAGAAGTAACACTATTTAAAAATAATCTGTATCTGTTATATTGAAAATGTCATCCTGAGCCTGTCGAAGGATGGGGAGCAATAAGTAAAAAAACAATTAAATTCCTTTCACATACGCTTTAGGGGCAATGTGGAAGGAATTAAGTTTTTAAGATAAGGTATAAGGGCTTTTAATTAATTTTATAGTATGAAATTGTATGTGAAGAATATGGTGTGTAAGCGTTGTGTGGCTGCCGTCGAAAAAGTGATGGTGGACAACGGCCTGCACCCGGTCAATATTGTTTTAGGGGAAGTGCAGCTTGCCGAGGAGCATATTGAAGATAAAAAAAGCAAAGTGATTGCCGACCTGGAAGCCCTGGGCTTTGAGTGGATCGACGATCGCAAAGAGCGTATGGTTGAGGCTATAAAGGCCCTGATCGTGGAGCTGGTGCAGGATAAGGATAATGAGCTGGAAATAAACCTCTCCGACTATTTATCGAAGCACTTACATTATGAATATACCACCATTAGCAACCTGTTTTCGGAACTGAATGGGATCACGATAGAGAAATACTATATCGCGCAAAAGATCGAGAAGGTAAAAGAACTGTTGTTTTATGATGAGTTGAGCCTGAGTGAGATCAGCGACCGGCTACACTATTCCAGTGTAGCGCACCTCAGCAGCCAGTTTAAGAAAGTGACCGGTATGACCCCCAGCGAATTTAAGAAATTGAAGCATGCTAAAAGAAAACCTTTAGATGAAGTATAAGCAATCATTTTTTGCAGCGCTATGCAGCTTGCTGCTCTTGAGCGGCTGTGCCAAGGCACAGGAAGCTAAAACATCCGGGAGTGAATTATTGTATTCCGTCGTAAAAGAGCTGAGCGATGACCGGTATAAAGGCCGTAAGTCGGGTACACCCGGGAATGAGGCTGCTGCCAACTACCTGGCTCAAGTTTTTAAAGAAGTCGGGCTGCAACCGGCAATAGGCAATAGCTTCCTGGTCCCATTCGAAAGGCGGGGTATGAAGTTGTATAATGTTTGCGGGATCATTAAAGGGAAATCAGATGCTATTTATGCCATTGGCGCTCATTTTGATCATATCGGGTTTGACCAAAATGGCCCGGATACCGTCTATAACGGTGCCGATGATAACGCGAGCGGGGTAGCGGCAATGATCGGTATCGCGGCCTATTTCAAAAAGCACCCGCCTGAAAAAACGATATTGATCATGGCATTTAACGCGGAGGAGATGGGTCTTTGGGGTTCTGAAGCTTTAGTAGCGCAGCCGGAGCTGCAGGTATTGCTGCAAAAGATGCAGGTAATGTTCAATATGGAGATGGTGGGCACAGTAGCTGCATCGGGGCGTAACAGTATGTTCATGACCGGCGATAACCAGTCTAATTTATATGATTTACTACAGGCTAATGCCAAAGAAGGTTTGAAGATCGTAAGCGATCCTTACCTTTCCCAGGGTTTGTTTTTCCGTTCCGATAATGTCGGGTTTTATCGTAAAGGTATTGTTGCGCATTCTTTTTCCACCTGCGATATGGAAAACACCAATCATTATCATCAAAAAAATGATGAACTGGGGATTATAGATTTTGCCAACCTTGATCAAATGGTGCAGAGTTTTTCGGCTACTATTGCCGCCATGATGCGGCAGCCGGGATTGCAGTTTAAAAATAAATAGTTATGAAAGGGATTTTAAAAGCTTTGAATTGGGTGTACCGCAAATTATTTAAGAAAAGGTGTTGCCAGTAAGAAATGCTGAATTTTTGATTTGAGTAAAACGTGTTGTAAAGTCATCAAAAATACTCATGTTTATTTTTGCTTATTCCATTGACAGAATTACACAATAATTAGCAACTTGAGCTAGTATTTTATCTATTTAATTCAGGGAATTCGGTTAAGCATTTCATTAATTTCTCTTCGAATATTTTTTTATCATCTTCATAATGACTAGCTAAACATAAATAGTATTTTTTACCTTCATATTTTTTAAATACAATCCATTCACCTCTTAATTCCTTTTTACCCATTGCCCTTGAATGCATCATATTTAAAATCGCAGAAATTCCGTGGTGTTCGTAATCAGACCTGATTTGTTGAAATTCGTTTTGACGTTCATTTCTGATATTTCCTTTTTTAAACCAATATTCCTTTATGTTTCGAACAATAGAGTAACCATTTCCCGAATATGTTCCATGGTGTATTTTCGAAAAACCAATTAATATTTCTCCTGTAAAATCAGTATGATTTACTTTGTCGTTTTCAAGTAATTCAAGCATGTCTAGTATTTCAGACGCATTGTAAAGTTCAATTCTCTCATTAAATTTTTCGCCAATATTTAATCTATGTCTCGCAATTTGCTCCAATAAAAACTGACTACACTTTCCATGAGATAATTTAACCGACAACCTGTTTTTTGTGTCTAAAATTGCTCTGTCAAAATTTGCTCGTTCAATTTCAGTCTCTTCGCATTTGTCAGAGTGAATTAATCTTTTGTTCTCTTGTTCGATTAAATGTTGATATATGACTTTATGAATTTCCATTAATATGAATGTTAACGTTTTGCCGCTTGCCGAAGAAGCGGATTTCGAAGCACTTCACTGTCAACCAAGCACAAAGTTTGATTTAACCACTGAACCGCCACTTTTGGGTAGGTGCTGTTAGCAAAAGTTATTTTTCAATTATCTCCAATTTATCAATTACTGCTGGTTCATAATCAAATTCAAATTCGCCATTTTTTATGTTTTCTTGTTCGATTGTGCATTTAAATGATAAGCTAGCATTAAATGATTCTTCAACCAAATAATAATGCTTATTCCAATCATGGTCTATAATTGAAATATTCCTTTCCTCATATATATAGTAATCTGCTTTAAAAAGAAAATACTCAATCCTAAAACATGCTTTCATTTCAATAGGAATGTAGAAAACACCATCAACAAATTGGATTTTGTCAAACTGAATTGTCTCAACTAATTCTCCTTCGATATCTTGTAAAGCACCTTCATTTCCATCTGATGGAATATTTTCATGAACGATTACTTGTTCATCACCTGCAAAAAGGTCTCTGTATAACTCTTCTTTTGCATACTTTTCAATTTTATCAATGTTTTCTTTTAGTACGATTAATTCGTCAACGTAATGCTCAATTTTCTTGTACTCAGAGTCAATTAGCTTATAAATATCTGAATCAAAAAACTCCTCGTATGTTTTAAACACTTGGCAATCTTCATTTTTTGCAATTGACTCTCTCAAATTTTTATCATCACAAATAAAACACGTTTTCCCAAATATTTCATTTATTGTCAATATTGCTTCATAAATAAAAGCGTCAGGAATGTCTTTTCTGCTTTTAGGAACAGGAAATGGTTTGGTTCCGAGAAAATATGATGTCATAACTTTCTTTCCATGTTCTTCATTTATTTCATGTAGAATAGCCTTTGAATCGTTTATAAACCTTTCCCAATGTTTTTCGATTGATTTTTCTGTTTTCGAGTTTATCGATTCAAGTGCTTTTGTTACTTCTTTTAATTTCTCATATTCCTCTATATCTATTCCCTTTCTATTTAATGAAGAAATTTCTTTAATCGCATTATCAATACCATTTTTAACTTCAAGTAAATTTTGTGAGATTGATTCTTTAAATACTATCCATGGGAAATGAATTTTTAATAAGTCTAACTTGGCTAGTTTCTTTATCAATAGAATATCAGAATTCAAGAACCCTCTATCCTTTCTTAGTATACTTGTGTCAATTATAATATTCATTACTTACGACTTGTTCTATAATTTTTGCTAACGGTTTGGGGATTGGCGCAGTGGCGGATTTCGAAGATAGGATTTTAAGATGGCAGCCAGCCTGCATCTTTTAGCGAAGCGGAGGCAGGTAGGGTTGCCATGACGAATACCGCCATAGCGCTAAGCCGATATTAGCGGCGGTCTTTCCTAAGTTAGTGAAAGCTTATAAATCAGCATTTTATAAGTTACCATCTCTTGATCAATGAATGTATCTCCATCGTAGAAGGAATTATTATCAAATCCGTCACTATGGGTAAGGTTATAATCCTTTCTAATTTGGTTTATTACTTTTATTCCAACTTCCGATAGGCTATTACCAATACCATAGGTATGTTCATTTACTCGTTCAGGCTTGCTATTAAACAAACTTCTAAGACCCTGCCTTTGTCTCAATTGATATAGAGTTATCCAAGTGCCCTTTACATCCATGTGAATTCCCTTTGCTTCCAACATAGATCTGATCTGCTGCATCCGAATATTGACCTTGACAATATTATTCCTTGATTCACAGTTTTTCCTGATCCATCTAGCAAAAATCTCAATAATTTTTTCGTCGCTCCATTTCGATTTGTGCTTATCTTTTCTAAAACTTTGCTTATCAAGATATCCAAGGTAATTCTGTATGTCGTTATCCGCTAGAGCTACTAAGACAGTATATATATCGGAATGTTTAGTGTTTGGAGAAATAACGTAGCCGTTTTCAAAAAGATGTTTCACCATACACAAGAATGCCACTCTCTTATTTCCGTTATGAAACGCATGATTTTTCACCACTGCAAAAACTAAAGTAGCACAATTGGAAAATACTGTATCATATTTATACCATTCTAAGGACCCTGTATGTTGACGAAACACTGCGCTTTCCAAAGCGTTTAAATTTTTAATTCCGGGCGGTTCAACCGGATCCATTTTGTCTATTAATTTGTAATTCTCACTCAAAAGTTGGTGGAGATGAATAACGCATTCAGTCGTAAGAGCGTAAATTTTAGACTTATTTGCTAAAGTTATTTCTTGGATCATAATCTTTCTTAAAGATCGCCACTAATTTCTAAATTAGCGCAATAGTTTTGTTTGTAAGTATTTCAATCACTTACAAATACTTAATAATTTATACGATTGCATACTCCAGCAAAACTAATATTCCCCAGTCATCCCCACAATACTGGAAAACCCTACTTTTTAGCCTTAAAACACTCTTGAAAAACAAAAACGAGGCAGCGCCTCGTTTTTCAATGATCTTTAGTCTACCTGCTTAAAATGTTTCCTTCTTCTCTATCTCCGGGCATGCCGCATCAATACGCCGGGCCAGCTCGGGTAACTTGATCGTAGGCACCGCCGGGAATAAATGATGCTCCAGGTGGTAAAACATACTAAATGTAATTTTATTCTTCCAGCCCGAACGCTGCGTACGCGCCAGCTCCGGGTGTTCATGGGTATCATGATGCACGGTCCACACGGCAAAGAAAGCCGAGAGCAATTCACCCGTAAACATAACCAGGATATGGTATTCCAGGAAAGTGATCTCGAAATAAAATACGGTCCCGATAAACAAAGCGATCAAAAATAATTCCAGCAACATATTACGCCTGTATTTACGGTTGCCTTTCTGCCAGGTGATCTTGTGCACCAGGAAAATATGGATAGGACCGTATAATATGGCGCCATACCAGCTCATATGTGCCGATTTGCCTTCTATATCTTCATCCTGCAAACAATATTTATGATGCCGCAGGTGGTTGAACTTCACAGCATGTATGGACACCAGCATCAACACGCTATTAGACACCAGGCTGAACCAAGTCAGCCATTTATGGGTACCTAAAGAATTATGAAAGCCATTATGCACCTGCCTTAATGCGGTCAGGAAGAAAAACGCGGAAAAGAGTAAGGCAAAAATATAATATTCATACCAGGCCAAACCGAGTGAAAGAAACAACCAGGGCAAGCTTATATTGTTTTCGATCAGCATTTCCTTTACCGAGAGCCGCTTTAGGTCCTGCCATTTTACGGATTGGATAATTTCATGTTGGTTCATAGTGCGCATATTAAGGGTGAATAAATAATTAAAGCGCTTTTAAAGCTTGTACTATACCAGGATATTTGAAGCTAAAGCCTTGTAGCATTAGTTTCTCGGGATATACGTTCCGGCTCTTTAACAGCAGCTCGGCTTCTGTGCGCAGGAAGATCGCGCCCAGTTCAAGGAGCAGCCTGTTTTGCGAAAGACCAAACGGTCGCCGGTATTTTTCGCGGAGCAATCGCATGAACGCCTTATTAGGCAGAGGCTCCGGAGCGGTAACATTTACCGGCCCGTCTATTTCCTTGTCCTGTATGATATGATCAATGGCCCGGCAAAAATCATGGAGGTGGATCCAGCTCATCATTTGTTGACCATTACCTTGCTGACCACTCAGGAAGGCCTTAGTCAGTGCTTTCAACTTTGGATAAGCGCCGCCTTCGTTGCCCAGCACTATAGCTGTTCTTATAGCGACTTTACGAACGTCCGGGGTATTTTCTTTAAAGAAAGCCGCTTCCCAGTCCTTGCATACATTCATAGAGAAGTCATCGCCGATGGTGCCGGTATATTCATTCATCTGCCGGGTGTCGGCATGAATGTAAATGGTGGCCGAGCTGGCATTGATCCAGAGTGCAGGCTTATGGCTGGCCTGGTTTACGGCTTCCTGCAAGGCCCGGGTACTGTCGATACGGGAGGAGTGTATGGCATTTTTATTCGCTTCCGTGTAGCGGCAGTCCACCGATTTTCCGGCCAGGTTGATCAATACATCAGCGCCATCGATCGCGCGGGACCAATCGCCCTGGCTTTTGCCGTCCCATTGTATGGCATTGGCGGAGCGGGGTATGCGATTGAGCAAAATGATCTTATGTGCTTGTGTTGCGAAGTATTGTTGTAAAGCCCGGCCCAGGAAACCCGAACCACCTGCGATGACTATTTTCATGATATAGGTATTTTAAGCATTATCGGGGTTAACAAATTGGTTGCGTTCCCAGGCCTTTCTGCGAGCGGCTTTGCGGCCTCGCATGAAAAGCAGTAAATTCAGCATCATCATGACGCCCAGGTAGATCATAAAACCACCGATCTTGGTACTCAGGCGCACGATCATATCCGCTTTGCCCGCGATCTGGTTAAAATAAATGATGGTGAGCGCGAAGCCTATGTTGAGCAGGTAAAAGCCGATCCTGAACAGGGCGTTGGTCGCGAGGGCAATATCTTTTTGTCCGGAGAAAATGTCCAGCATGAATATTTTACCGTTTTTGAATAATTGGTTGGCGACGATCAGCGTCAGGCTGATGACTACAGGCAGGTAGATGTAATAGGCGGTCAATTGCATGGAGTTGTTCATAATAATTGATTTTTGGTTTGATGGATCTTTTTATGAAAAATATAAAGCATAGCAATATTGATATAATGCAGGAGGCAAAGGATAAGCGTGATGCCGCCGATCTTAAAGCCTAATTCGTTAAGGAGAGTAGGGAGGTCGCTTACCTGTTTCCAGGTGCGGATGCTCCAGACGATGTAGCCGATATTGACCAGGTAGTAGCAGAGCAATAATACACGGTTAACGGCCTTGCTAATGGCCCCGTCGGCAAATAAGTGCTGCAGGAAGACGAGACCGTGGATATAACAGCGCCAGCCCACATAGACGGTGATAAAGGCGCTTATGCTGCAATAAATCGAGTAGGCTAATATTTGATACATCTTTATAGTTTAGAACTTTCAGAAAATATTGAAATATAGTACTCAAAAAAAATGCGGATGCATTTTTATAAGAGCTTGAGCAATTTGTTCATCAGCCAGTTTTCGTCACTTTTTATGGCCAGGTCCAGCAGTACATTCGCTTTGGAGGTAACACCGCTTAAGTTGTCGATCAGTTTCAGGAACTCTTTACTGTCCGCAGTTTTGTCATCGATCTGGCGCAGCTCTTCCAGCGAACTGACCAGGGGTTCCAATTCTCTTTTTCTTCTTTCTTTGACAATCTGTTTAAATACATTCCAGATGTCTTTATCAGCTACGAAATACTCTTTACGTTCGCCCATTTTCAGTTCTTTCTTCACAATGCCCCAATCCATCAGTTCTCTTACATTCATATTGGCATTGCCGCGCGAAATGACCAGCGCTTCCATGATCTCATCTGTAGACAAAGGATTTTCGCTCACCAGTAGCAGTGCATGTACCATGGCCATGGTGCGGTTGATGCCCCAGCTGGTGGCCAGGCTGCCCCAGGTCTGGATGAATTTCTCTTTGGCTTCATTTAATTTCATGACTCAAAGGTAAATAGTGTTTTTGTATTTTCAAAAAAAAATGAAAGTTTATTTTTGAAAATATTGTTTTGTCACCCTGAGCTCCGTCGAAGGGTGGAAAGTATATCGCTATGCTCAGCATGACACATTCTTTTCATGTCACCCTGAGCTCCGTCGAAGGGTGGAAAGTATATCGCTATGCTCAGCATGACACATTCTTTTCATGTCACCTTGAGTTTATCGAAGGATGGAGTGGTAGCGCATGCTTCGACAGGCTCAGCATGACACGTTCTTTTCATGTCACCCTGAGTTCATTGAAGGGTGGAGCGGGTATATTCGCATGCTTCGACAGGCTCAGCATGACACGTTCTTTTCATGTCACCCTGAGTTCATCGAAGGGTGGAAAGTATATCGCTATGCTCAGCATGACACGTCCTTTTTATGTCATCCTGAGTTTATCGAAGGGTGGAGCGGGTAGATTCGCATGCTTCGACGGGCTCAGCAGGACATGTTCTTTTCATGTCACCCTGAGTTCATCGAAGGGTGGAAAGGGTATATTCGCATGCTTCGACGGGCTCAGCATGACACATTCTTTTCATGTCACCCTGAGTTCATCGGAGGGTGGAAAGGGTATATTCGCATGCTTCGACAGGCTCAGCATGACACGTTCTTTTATGTCACCCTGAGTTCATCGAAGGGTGGAGTGGTAGCGCATGCTTCGATGTGCTCATCAGGACACACTCCTCTATGTCACCCAGAGTTCATCGAAGGGTGGAAAGGGTATATTCGCATGCTTCGACAGGCTCAGCATGACACGTTCTTTTCATGTCACCCTGAGTTTATCGAAGGGCCAGGGTATAAAAAAACCTATAAGGTTTTTAAAACCTTATAGGTTAACTGTGCTACAGGCTCCGGATGAACCTTTCCAACAGCAGGATAATTTTTTTCGAAAATCCTTATTGCATTTATTTCAATAAGCTTATTGGGCCGTAGCCAGCAGACAACTTACGATAGACCTGAATTTTTTAGCATCTTTGCTGTCCACGTTAGGTGACTGGATATTCTGGTTAGGAATCTCCACTTTCACATCCGTAACATTACCCGAGCTAAGCTTTTGCATTTCCTCGATGGTAGGTTCCAGTGTTAGCAGGTAAGTGGTAAATACAGTCAAAGCGCCACCGTTGGCAAAAGCCTGGGTGACCGGTTTGGCCGGTATCGCATTCGCCAGCTTAACCACTTCTCCATTATCCAGCAGGAAATAGAAGTAAGTAGTTTCATCCAGGGCCTGGTTGAACTCACCTAAAGCGGCAATGCTGGTCTGGATCTGTGTTTTACCGGCATCCTGCTTTACGGTCAACAGCCATTTGGTCGATGCTTTAAAAGACATCATTTTGATCTTACCAAAATTAACGGTGCCGACTTTGGTTTCTTTTTTGGTGAATTTATCCACCTCTTGTTTTACTTCCTTGCAATCCTGGGCTTGTGCAAGATTAAAGCAGCCCAGGCCCAGGACTGTAATCATCAATTTTTTCATGACTATGAATTTTCCGGGTATTAAAAGGGAAACCAGGAGCTTATTTTACTTTCAATAATTCCACTTCAAAAACCAGGGTAGAACCAGGCTTGATGAACGGTGGTCTTTCCTGCGGGCCATAGGCTAAAGCAGCCGGGATGATGAATTTATATTTAGCACCCGGGCTCATCAACTGTAAACCTTCCGTCCAGCCTTTAATCACCTGGTTTAATGGAAACTCAACCGGTTGACCTTTACTTTCATCGAAAGTAGTACCATCGATCAAAGTACCTTTGTAGTTTACAGAAACCATCTGGCTGCCTGTAGGCTTAGCGCCGCTACCTTCAGTGATCACTTCATACACCAGGCCACTGGCGGTTTTTTGCAATTTCGGATTAGCCTTCATTTGCTCCGCTATGTACTGCGCGCCTTTCTTTTCATTCTCGGCAGCTGCGGCCTCATTATCCTTATTTTTTTTATCCATCATGCCTTTTTGCCAGTCCATCAGCGCAGTTTGTAAAGCGGCAGAATCAAGGTGTGCTTTCCCGGAACTCAGGTAATCACTGATGGTCGCATAGATCAATGCAGTATCCAGGTCTTTATCCTGCCCGGCTACAGAAGCTACATTACGTTTGATGTCCTGGGCCATAGCCAGGCCGATGGCATAGCTTGATTTTTTTACCGGGTCTTTTGCGACTTTAGCATCTACATTTTTAGGACCTTGCTGACAAGCGACCAATGAGCCCATGCTCAAAGCTAAGAGGGATAGTTTTGCAATTTTCATTTTATGAATGGTTGTGTTATTTTTATTTGATTCGCAAATATAGAATTATGAAAGTAAAATACATATAAAAAGGCGCGATTAATTATAACCGCACCTTTTGAAATGATTTGCCGGGTGATTAGACAAACAGTAATATAACGGTAAGCGCTGCCCCTACGAGGGTGTAGACCATACCTTTTTTAAAGATCTTTGACTTGGGCTGGAACATCCAGAAGCTGGAAATGACATAAAATAAGAGCGAAGCACCGAAGAATACGTTCAGTGCTGACAATGGCTCTGCAGACTTGGCTTTATGCAGGCTGACCAGCTTTCCCAACATAAAGGGATATTCTTTCTTTTTATAGTCAACCGAACCGGTTTTACTGGCATACCAGCCTTCTTTAAAATAAGCGGTATCGTTGGACTCTTTTGTGAATTCCAGGTTGCGGATACTGATTTCCTTCCCGAGGGCTTTATCGGAAAGGCCGGCCTCCAGGGTTTTTGTAATATGCTTTTCTTGTTTTAATAAATCCACATCCCTGAAGATGAGTACGATGCCGCTCAGGGCGTAGATCGCCATGATACCGGCAAGGAAATAACCTAAATAGCGGTGTACAACGCGCATGAAGGTTTTGGTATCTCTGATCTCTGCCATATTTTTACTTAATACGGGCGCAAATTTAGGAATTCTGTTATAAAGGTTGCTTTAAAGTTGCGGGTTGTCTATAAAATTTACAATACTGTGAGAATTGGCCTCCTGCCATTTCCTGTTCATATCGCCTAATTTGAAGCGGATAAAATCTTCATCGTTCATATGTAGCTCTACAGTAGCCACATCCGGGTCAATAAGATCAATAAGTTTATTTAATTTAACCTGTGTTGGCTTATCCAGTTTTTTATCCATAATCAGCATGTCGACGCTGCGGCTATTGATGGCATCAATGGCTTTCTCTATATCTGTTCCATGCTGGCTGCTGATGTGCTCGAATTCTTTATTTACTTTTTGAAACAGGTCTATAGTGGTATCAGCATTATAAATTACGTATGCGTTTAATGTTTTCATTATTTTTTGCTTTTATGCAAAGTTACGACAGTTGCCTTGCGGGGACATTGATATAGGTTAAGAATGATATGCATGCTTATTTTAAGTTGATATCGATACCTGGTTGTACGGCCCTTCTTCGGATGAAAGTTTTAAATAAATTGATATTGTGCCAGCCTGCTTAAAATTTGGTTTTACACCAGTTCCGTAGATTACATAGTTGAATACAATAGATACATTCCACTTTTTGCTTGTCCAAAAAGTGGCGCAAAAAGGACATTGGAAATCGTTTGCAGAGGCGATTTTCGAAGCGGACAGCAATTAAGCTGTGTGCTTGGCCTGGCAGCTTTTAGCTGTTTGATTATACAGGCTACCCTTCGGTAGGCTCAACATACGAACATCCTTATGTTATCTTAAATTATCACAGGTTGCAGTTGTGCCGCATGCTTCGACGGGGCTCAGCATGACACAGCTCTACCGTTGTCTCCCTGAGTTTATCGAAGGGCGAGCGGGTATACTTATACTTCAACGGAGCTCAAGATGACAGCATCCATATGTTATCCTGAATTATCACAGGTTGCAGTTGTGCCGCATGCTTCGACGGGGCTCAGCATGACACAGCTCTACTGTCGTCCCCCTGAGTTTATGGAAGGGTGGGGCGGGTATACTTATGCTTCAACGGAGCTCAAGATGACAGCATCCATATGTTATCCTGAATTATCACAGGTTGCAGTTGTGCTGCATGCTTTGACGGGGCTCAGCATGACACAGCTCTACTGTTGTCCCCCTGAGTTTATCGAAGGGTGGAGCGGGTATACTTATACTTCAATGGAGCCCGGCATGAAAGGCTTCACTAATTAAATAACCTGTAAGGTGCTTAAAAACCTTATAGGTTATTTATTCTTATTTTGGCATGAAAGATAACAGGATAATTATCTTTCAATATTCCTGAACGTTAGGTTAATCCTGGCTTTCAGGACTTTTTTTGTTGGCGGCAGGCGATGCAGCCAATGGCTTTGTGTCGTACCTTTCATGATCAGCAGGCAGCCATGAGGCAGGTACAATTCGACTTTCTCTTTGCTAATTTTATGCTTGAACGCGAATTTCCTTTCCGCACCCAGGCTTAAGGAAGCGATCGCCCCGTTTTTTTTAAGGTCTTTTTCATCATCGCTATGCCAGGCCATCCCTTCTTCCCCGGTATGGTACAGGTTCAGCAGGCAGGAATTGAAGGTTTCGCCGCTTGCCTTTTCTGTAATTGTTTTTAAAGCGGCCAATTCCTTGGTCCAGGGTAAGGCGTATTTGGTCGTGTTGGAATAGGTATAGGCAAAAGGTTCATCGCCATACCAGGCCACTTTCCTTTTGGTAATGATTTCTTTACCGAAAATAATTGCCTTATCGTTTTCCCATTCGATATGGGACAATAGTTGCTGAAAGAAGTGATCTGCTTCTTCCGTTTGCAGCACAACCCCTAAATAATTCACAATGCCATCTTGTGGCAGGTAATTCTTGTCTTTGTCCGGGTGATCTTCAAATAATTGCATAGTCTATAATATTGCTTCAAACCTTTGGGCGCTCTCCCAGCCGATAAGGGCTGTTTTACGGGTCGGTCCCCACATGTAGCCGCCAATCAGGCCCGAGTTCTGGATTACCCGGTGACAGGGGATCAGGAAGGCTACGGGGTTACTGCCTATAGCGGTGCCTACCGCCCTGGCGGCTTTAGGGTTGCCCAGCCCGGCAGCAATGGTTCCGTAAGTACTTAAAGCGCCCATCGGAATTTTGAGCAGGCTTTCCCATACTTTAAGCTGGAAATCGGTGCCTTTCAGGTGCAGTTTTATTTCGCTAAGCTTAGTCCAGTCGTTGTGAAAAATCCGCAGCGCGTTTTCCTGGTTAGGTGCTCTATACTGCGTTAACAGGGCATTGGGGAAGTGGTTTTTTAAATTGTTTAATGCCTGCCCGGGGTCGGTTTCAAAAGCAATATGACAGATTCCTTTTTCGGTAGAAGCGATCAATAGCGGTCCGAAAATACTGGTTTCAAAACTGTAGTTGATATGCAGGTTCCTGCCGCCGTTTTTATAACTCGCCGGTGTCATACCCTCTATTTTTATGAACAGGTCATGCAGGCGGCTGGTACTGGAATAGCCCGTTTCCAGGCTCGTGTCTAACAGCGTATAATTTTCTTCTTTCAATAACTTTTTAGCATGCTCCAGGCTGATGTATTGCAGGAACTGCTTGGGGCTGGTGCCGGCCCATTCGCTGAACAGTTTTTGAAAATGATGAGGGCTCAGGTGTACCTGTGCCGCGATCGTTTCCAGCTCGGGTTGCTCTTTGAAGTTTTTTTGAATATAGTCGATCGCCTGCGCGATACGCTTAAAATTCAGCTCGGTCTGTGTGGTCATGATCGGTTAATTTTCAGTACAAAATTCCGTAAGTATTCCCGGGAATAAAATCCGTTTCTTGTGTTATTGCCAAATTATCAATTGTTAATGGTTGATGGTGCAACTTCTAAAATTATTTAAATATTCCGACTTTATTGCATTGCGCTAACGCTATGTGTTGTATCGCTTGCTTGTCGTTATAAATAAACCGGGCAAGGAAAATAGTTCCTTGCCCGGTTTATTTATTGCCATTTATATCGCTTACTTTACCTCTACACGAATGCCTTCGGTATGCGAGCTGAACTCCGGCGCATACATACATTGAGCGGTGGTAATACCATTGGAGAAGGTACCTTTTTGGGCTACCATTAAAGGATATTCAAAGACAAAGGTCCCTTTTGGTAAACGGTCAAAGAAGAAGTGAGTAGCAATGTCTTTGGTCGATTCATAATAACCCAGGCCATTGTCCCATTTATAACCGCTTAAAACATTTACCGGCTCAAAACCCGCGGCACGCATATCTTTCATATGTACATATTCCATATCGCGGTCTACTTTTAACACGATACGCACTTTTACTTTATCACCCACTTTTAAGGGTTGGTTCGCTGTGATCTCTTTTAATACCGGTCCGCGATCCGTATTGGTTTCTATATACAATTGCTTGGTGATATGCAAAGGACTGGCCCCGGCAGAAGCGGTGATCTTATCCATATTTTCAAAGTACTGCCAGTATACAGCACCCCATGAGGTGCCGGTATTTTTGCCGGTTTTATTGTCAACGGTTACTTTGATATTACCCATCTCCGGTTTTACGTCTTTACCCTCGATTTGTTTTTTGAAATAACCTGTACCGGCTTGTGTTTGCTCTTGTGAAGCGTTGATGGTCATATTCCCTAGTGAAATCACCACTTCCGGTTCATATTGCAACCAGTCGGTACCGCTGCGTAGCAGCGCATAGACCGCATCCGCAGTAGCGGTAGTCGTTTGCCAGTTCTGGGTTTGCTTTTGTTTCAGTAGCCATACTTTCAGGTCGTCTACCGTTTTTTCATCTTTTTTGATCTCTTCAAAAGCGGTGATCAGTAAAGCGTGGGTTTCAACCGGAAGCTCATACCACCAGTAGCTCCTTTTCGTGTTCCAGTACATACCCATCTCTTTACTGCGCAGGGCTCTTTCTGATAAAGACTCCATAATAGTATTGGCGGTAGGTTTATCGGCTTTACGGAACTGGGTCAGCGCGATCATGCCCTGCATGTAATTATTCTGGTCCATCCAGAATTGTTTTTCCTGCCCCATGTAATAATCATAGGCAATTTTGGCGTCCTGTTGTACTGTACTGTTCATAAAGCTTCTCAGGTACAGGTACTGTATCTGTGCATAAGACAGGTTGTTCTTTTTCAGGTTTTCTTTCTTGATGTCGCGGTACTCTTTCAGTACTTCTGTATCCAGGAAGGACAGGCCTTTACGCAGTATGTTTTGTACGTCCTTATCCTGCGCGGCTTTCACGTTCAGGGATTGCAGTTTGGCCATACCGGTCAGGATATACTGGGTGATATAGCGGTTGCTGCCCATACCCGGAAACCAGCCGAAGGAGCCGTCACTGTTTTGCATTTTAGACAGTTTGTCTATAGCGCTGTTCAAGCCTTTAGCCAGCTGGTGGGTTTCAAACAGGCGCGCGATATTTTGTTTTTGCTGAGCTTCCGATTTCGCTTCCAGTACCCAAGGTGTTTCTTCCAGCAGGGCTGTTTTTAATTCCTGGTTCTTTTGGAGGTTAGACAGTAATGCAGCCGTATCCGTAGTACGCCATTTATCGAAAATAGCGGCTACTTTAGGACTTTGGGCGACAATGTGTCCCGCAAGCGCGTTGGCATAAAAACGGTTGAAAGTCTGCTCGGCGCATTCATAGGGGAACTCCATCAGGTAAGGCAACGCCTGTACGGCGTACCAGGCCGGGTTGCCGGTGAATTCCACGGTCAGGCCTTTATGTAACAGGGTATTGCTGCCAGCAGACTGCAACAGTTTTTCTAAAGAGAAAGTTTCTGTGGCATTGCCCCGCACCGGTAAAGGTTGTGTTTCGGTGACCAGCATCCTGTTGGTCACTACCGGTACCAGGTGTTCTTCGCCATCGCTGAAGTCGCCGGCCTCGGCGATCACACGTACGAGTACGGGCTCAAAGCGCGCCTGTGGTACATTGATATTGAAATTCACCACGCTGCTTTGTTGCGCGGCTACAGTGAAGCTTTGCTGGTGCTCTTTGAAACCGAATGGCAGGTTTAAAGTTTGCAAAGTCTGGGCATCTACGATCTCGATACGCGCTTTACCATTCAGGGTTTTATCCGAGAGGTTGCTGATCTTGGCAGCAAGGGTGATCTGGTCGCCCTGGCGGAAGAAACGGGGCAGGTTAGGGGTCACCATCAGGTCTTTTTGCGTTTTTACCGAACCGCTCAGGTAGCCTGTTTGCCAGTCTTTGGTATGGGCAAAGGCCATAAAGTTCCATTCGGTCAATGCCTCCGGTATGGTGAATTTTATTTTGATATTGCCATCAGCATCGGTTTGCAATTGCGGGATGAAGAAGGCCGTTTCGTTTAAATTCGTGCGGATGGGGGGCGCAGCTTCTTTATCTGTTTTTGCAGCTGAATCCTTTTCTTTTGATGGTATTGAAACTGAAGAAGGATTGATTGAATTTGGATCATCTGAACCTTCTTCTGTTATTTTGCCTTGAGGCACTGCTGCAGGAGCTGCCGCATCTACTGATGCTTCCAGCGCTACATTCCCCCTCATGCTGCTTTTATACATTCTGCCACCGTTGTAATAACGGTTAGAGCTGCCAAAATCAAGTGGTAAGGTCCAGGATGGATATTCTTTTGCTATACCCTCATTACCGGTATCCTGCTGGCCGGCTTCCTGGCTGCTGCTTTTGAAGCCGAAGTGATTCCAGTAAATATATTGGGTATTGTTGCCAAACAATTTGCTCCAGTTCCAGGCATGCGGTTTTAAGGCATCCAGGGAGGCATCATACAGACCGGCTACTAATTCAGCCGCTACTTTTTCTTTTTGATGTCCCTTTATGGTCAGGGTCCACTCTTCGGCAGCGCCCGGCAATAATTTATCGCGATGCGTTGCCCAGCTGATGGACAGGTCTTTATTGGTCCAGGGAATATTGATACTTTGTGTAGCCTGGTAAACCCGGTTGTTGTATACATAGAGCCAGCTTACATTCTGGTTGCCCCTGTCGGCTTCTGTAACCAGGATGCTCAGCGGACTTTTCTTCCAGTCTAATGACTTGTTCCAGCTGTTACGCTGCAACAAATTGGCTTGCTCCAATGCCGGTGTTACAAACAGCTTTATGTTTTCTCCGGGTTGGTAACTGCTCTTATCGCTGTCGGTGAAAAGCGGTACATCATATTGTACTTTTGTATCGGGTACAAAAACATAGGTAAATTGCTTTTGCACGACTTCTTTACCTTCCTTATCTTTTGCTTTTACTTCTATTTCGTAATAACCGGATTGTTTCCAGATGTTTTTAGGCAACTCTATTTTGCCTTCTTTAGTACTGGTAAACGTATTGTTCCATACTGCAGCAAGCTTTTTCCTGTTTTCCGGTTTCCACTCTTCTTTATACTGATCTGATGGGAAAAATTGTTTGAATTCGCTTTCTGTATAAATGAAATCGGTTGGTATCGACCATAAACGCTCGCGGTAGAATTTATCCGGGCTTTGTAAAGGACTGATCTGTACCTGTACCGTAGCGGGTGTAAATATACCGTTCAGGTTCCGGGTCAATACGGAAATGTTGTTTAAATTGGCAGACAGCGCTTTTTCCGGCGCGCCCAGCTGGATATCCAGGCTGCGGTAACCCACAGAAACATATTGGGTATTGCTCCTTGTCTCGCCATTGATATCTGTGATGTCAACAGTAATGGTATAGGTGAAAACAGGCAGGCTATTGGCATCTATACTCTTGTCCGGGATGGCGGTGAAATCAAAATTGAAGTTGCCATTTTCATCGGTAGCCGTGCTGCCATTAACGATTTCCATTTGTGGTGTGCTGGGCAAATAGCCTCGGTATAACCAGGGGTAGGGGTAGCGTACATTACGCACCACGCGATATTTAACCGTGGCCTGATCAATATTGTTACCGGCATAGGCTAAGGCTTTACCGGAAATCTTTATGTGCTCATCTACTTTATAGTTTGTTTTTAAAGTATCAAACGCCACATAGAATTTAGGGCGTTTGTATTCTTCTACATTAAAGTATACGCTACCGTGTTCAGAGCTGATACTCATGCCGCCGGTAAGGCCGGTCGTTGGCGCTTCAAAGCTGCCGGAAAAAGAACCGAATTCATTTGTTGTGAAAGATAATTCCTTGATGGGCTGATAATTCGCATCGCGGAAGATTACTTTAACGGTTTCGTTGGCAGCGACATTATGTTGTTTGGCATTTTGGCTATTTAATAAAATGCCTTTGAAATAAATGGTTTGACCGGGCCTGTAAATACTGCGATCGGTAAATAGGAAATTTGTTTTACTGGCCTGGTTGCCATCCCGGTAATAAGGTGTCCTGCGCAGACTGTAGCTTTCATTCTGGTCCACCAGGAAAGTATCTTTGCCTTTTACAATGGCAAAAGATGTATTATAATCAATATTGTCTCCCGGAAGGGCAATACTGCCTTCTATAGTACCGTTCAACATTTTTTTGATGGTCCCGAGATATTTGCCGCTTTTATTCTGGTATTGGAAATTAATAAGCGCCAGGTTGGCGTTAGCCACATACTGACCGGTTTTGCGGTCTAATATATACAATTTATTTTCTTCTTTATCGCCCTGAAGCCTGATGCCCGATAAGGAGCTTACCTGCAATAATTTTTTAACGACCAGGTCCGTTTTAGTGTCTTTGATTACCACCAGGTATAAGCCTGCGGCTAAAGCATCTGCTTTTAGTTCTACACTGTGGTCTTTAAGATCTTCACTATTGATGATTGCCTGTTTCCAGGATTTGATCAGTTTACCCTGGTATTCCTCGTTTCTCGCTTGTGCTAAAGTTGTGGTATAAATACTGATCTCTACTTCTTTTATATTCTTATAAGCTAATAAAAAACGGATGTTTTCATTAGGAATATAAGCATCTTCTACCTCTATTTTTAAAGAACGGGATTCCAGGCTGCCGACCAGGTTGGTCGCGTTGATCGCCCCTTCTGAATTTGGATATTGCCGGATGATCTGTTGCAATTCGGTTCTTAAAGCAAGCAGGTCGGCTTTATTTTCTGCCGGCGCTTCCATATACCTGGCCCTGTAATTGCTTGTGCTGTTTAATTTAGTCTGTGCGGCCAGGAAATAGGCCTGTGCGGCAGCTGGGTTTTTACTGTATTTTTTTGCGAGTGCATATAAGGCTTCTCTATAAATCTCTTCCTTGTTGGGCAATGTGGCATATTGATACACAAATGCTAAACGGGAGAGGTCAGCATCAATAAGACCTTCTATATTGTCTCCCTGGATATTTTTGCTAATGATTTCCTGGTACAATTTTAAAGCCTGCATTTGCAAAGAGCTGCTGTCTTTAGAGCGGATGTCCAGTTTTACAAATTCTGTTGCTGCGCTAAAGTATTTAGCTTCATCAATGCTGAATTTATACGCCGGGTTGATCACCTCCCGCTCATCCGATTTGAAATAATCCAGGGCATCAAATACCAGGAGATCGTAAAGACTTGGCCGAAGCCTGGCCGTATTTTGTCCCGGAGCGATGATTGCTCTGTATTTTTCTGTAGGTGTATTCACCAGCTCCTGGCGGGATTCGATAGATGCCAGGAATAATGCAGTGATCTTTTTATGAAATTTTGTAGCGTCCCAGGTAGCGATATCGGTACTGGTATTATTTTCCAGCGTTGTTTGCTGGTAGATCTGGTACCGGTTATTTTGAAAATAGGATAAATAAGCTTTGGCTGCCATGTTTTGCCAGATGGCCTTTTCAACCGGGTTTTTAGCTTTTAATATTTCCGCTTCCAGGTTTTGGATCGCTTTTACATGTGCATCTTCCTGTTGCTGGTCGAGGGCTAGCAGCCAGGCTTTCGCTTTAATAATTTCATCCGCCTGTTTTTTTTGTTCTGCCGATTTAAGGATATCGGTAACAATAAGTTTAGCGGATTCGGGTTTGCCAATGTTGACAAGTGAGTCGACTTTGGCCCATGGGGTTCCTTTTTCCATCCTGTTTGTTCTGTTTTGAGCCTGTGCATTAATAGTAAGGCATAGTAGCGCCGTACATATTAAAAAATAAAATGACCTCATAT
Organism: Taibaiella sp.; assembly: GCA_016786705.1. Classification (GTDB taxonomy): domain Bacteria; phylum Bacteroidota; class Bacteroidia; order Chitinophagales; family Chitinophagaceae; genus Edaphocola. The sequence continues at coordinate 402,397 of JAEUVV010000003.1, read as the reverse complement.
TTCGCTTTGCTTTAGTTTAACTATAGATAACAAAAGTAAGATGAAAAAAGGGTAGCAGTTGCATAAAAGGCATTTGAAATCAAAATGTTAATGCGCCATGTACCTGTTCAAATTGTTGGGATCATCTGCTTGTTTCCCGTCAAAAACAATAAAAATAATGTCAGAACGATCTTTGTGATTATATTTGAACGTGAAATAACAGTATTCATAAATTATATATCTTTAAACGGTTGCCTGATAAATAAGGAGGAGCCTGCAAAAGACCGGCAGGCCGGTTTAATTATTCCATATGTTTGATAAACTAACAAGAAAGAAGTCAATAGAACAAGCCCGCCATTCCCACCCGGATGTTACTCCGGAGTTATTGGGAATAGATGAAAATATCCCGCAAAAGGTCGGGGAGCATACGATGAAGCGTACGCTTAAGGTAAGAGACCTGGTGATGATGGGCATAGCCGCTGTAATCGGCGCCGGTATTTTCAGTACTATAGGCCAGGCTGCTTTCCAGGGCGGGCCGGGAGTGATCTTCCTCTTCCTGATTACGGCAGTTACTTGTGGATTTACCGCCTTATGTTATGCTGAGTTTGCCGCCCGTATCCCCGTTTCGGGCAGCGCTTATACTTATTCTTATGTAGCTTTTGGTGAAATTATTGCCTGGGTCATTGGCTGGTCGCTGATACTGGAATATGCTATCGGGAATATTGTAGTGGCCATCAGCTGGAGCAGTTATTTTAATAATATGCTGGAAGCGGTGAATATCCACCTGCCCGCCTGGCTGATCTCTGATGTGAAGACCGCTAAAGACGCCTTTATGAAAGGCGCGGACAACATTCATACCCAGGCCTGGCTTACCGCGCCAAGCATTGGCGGTAATAAAATAATCATGAACCTGCCGGCTTTTGTGGTCGTGATCCTGGTGACCTGGCTGGCTTATATCGGGATAAAAGAAAGTAAGAAAAGCGCGAACGCTATGGTAGTGGTCAAGCTCGCGATACTGGTTGTCGTGATCGTTTTAGGTTTCTTTTATATCAATTCAGACAATTATGTGCCATTCATGCCCAACAAATTTAAAGGTGTTTTAATGAGCGTTTCCGCGGTGTTTTATGCTTATATAGGCTTTGATGCCATCTCTACAACGGCTGAAGAATGTGAAAATCCACAGCGGGATATGCCACGCGGGATGATCTATTCTTTACTGATCTGTACGGGTATTTATATTCTTACGGCACTGGTAATCACCGGTATGGTGCATTACAGTAAGTTTGAACATGTAACGGATCCGCTTGCATTTGTTTTTGATCAGATCAACCAGCCTGTTATCGGCAAGATCATTTCGTTCAGCGCCGTAGTCGCTGCCACCAGTGTAATGCTGATCTTCCAGATCGGGCAGCCCCGCATCTGGATGAGCATGAGCCGTGACGGCCTCCTGCCTAAGAAATTTTCTAAGCTTCATCCTAAATTCAAAACACCGGGTTTTGCCACGATCATCACCGGCCTTATTGTTGCCATTCCGGCATTGTTCATCGATGCCAATATCGTTACCGACCTGACCAGTATAGGTACACTCTTTGCTTTTGTGCTGGTATGTGCCGGGGTCTTAAGGCTGCCTAAAGCAGGGCCGGACCAGAAGTTTAAGCTACCATATATCAATTCCCGGTATATCGCACCGGCCTTGTTGCTGGTGTTTTTATTCTTTACCTGGGATAAGTTCAGCTATAATTACCAGCATTTATACGCAATCAAGTTTGATGAGTTGTTGTTTGTATTGTATGTGATCGCGGCAACGGCAATAGTGATCTATGCGGCCTATAAAGAATATACTTTGATCCCGGTGCTGGGTTTATTGTGCTGTATGTACCTGATGATAGAGATTCCCGCCAATAGCTGGCTGGTATTCCTTTGCTGGATGGGAGCAGGGCTAATCGTGTATTTCTTATTCGGTTATAAAAACAGTAAGCTGAACCAGGCTAATGCAAAATAGCCTGCAGAACGGGCAGGGACTTAAGCGGTTTAAAACTTTTGTCGTGCCATTGAACGAAGTGAAGATACCCTTCGAGAATAGCGGACCGGTCTGCTGCCGGTACTTTGATGGCGGTAATATTTTCGAAGGTTGTTTCTTTGATCAATAAGTAACAATTGTAGGAAAGTTCCCGGTCAAATACAGGGAGTGCCTCTCCTGGCCTTGGCTGGAAGCAGCCTTCGTAGGTATTTAAATAGCAATTGTTGCTGCTATAGTTATCATCAATAGCATAGCCCATTTTTTTAGCGGCTTCTTTAAGAAAGAAAACCGGCATATTGCCCAGCTGATCGGCACGGGCCTGGTCCATTTTATGCAGGAAATCTGTAGCAAATTCAAAAAGTTCTTCCTGGGCATCGGCTGTTTGCACCAGGTTACTCAACACTTCTACCGCATAAAGTAAAAGAGTGTTTTTAATCACGTTATCCCCGATGGTTTCAAAAAAGTAGTCCAGGCGGTACTCTTTAATATATTGCAGGTTTTTATCGTTTTGATGGTAAACCTGCAAATCTAAAATATTGCCCGGCCGCAGGATGTTGCCTTTCTGGCTCTGCTTTTTTTCACTTCTTACCCCTTTTACCAGGTAGGTCTGTAAGCCAAGCAATTCGGTAAATATATTACAAATGATACTTGAATCCCCGTACTTTATAACCCTTAAAACAATTCCTTTTGTTGAGATAATCATTACTTGCTACTCGTGGATAATAAACTTGCCATTGGCTTTTTGCGTACCGTCTTTACTCACTACAAATACCAGGTAAACGCCGGATTGTACCTTGCGGCCGTTATAGTCACGCCCGTTCCAGGCAAACATAGCCCCGTTTGAAGTGCCCTGGAAGACCAGCTGCCCGTTAATATCGGAGATTTTTACATTTGAACCCTCCGTCATTCCTCGGACCGAGATCTGCCCGTTATAACCGGAAGGTACGGGATTGGGGAATACAAACAAGGGTTCGCTGATCGTAGCTCCGGCTTCAATGGCGGTACCGCCGAAAGAACATAAACCTTTAGCTGTTGAGAAATAAACAACGCCGGTAACCGGGTCGATGTCTATGTTAATAATGGTGTTGGACAATAAAGGACTGTTTTCGGCGGTAAACTGTTCTATGATCTCCTCTCCATCTTCCGAAAGCAGGAAGACGCCTACGCTGGTACCAACCCACTTCCGGTTGCCGCCATCTATAGCTATGGATTTTACGGGGATACCTTCAAACATATGGTTGGCAAAGTTAAAGCCTTTAGTAACCAATGGTCTTAAGATTGCGTTACAGATGCCCTGGCGTATGTCGGCGTTACAGCTGAATATGGCAATGCCGCTCTCGGTACCTACCCACATCTCACCGTTCTTATCTTTGGCAATGGTATGTACTTTTAAATGAGGCAGGTTGCCGTTATTTTCACCGGTGTAGAGCCTTCTTACATAATCATCATTCGGATTGCTTATGGTATTATTATCATTAAACACGGCGATGCCATTACCGGCTTCACCGGCCGCCATCCATTTCTGGCCTAAATCGTCAATCGCTATTGCAGAAAGGTGATCCACTCCGCTGATATTGAAACTGTACCACTGATCATCATAAGTTTTAACCCTTAAGGCATTTTGTACTATACTTTGTGTGATCCATAAGTTGTTTTCACTATCCAGTTTAAGATCGGTCACCCTATAGCTGCCGGTATCGCCGGCTGTATTCTCTCCCAGGTAATTTTTCTGGTAGCTGGTTAACTGGTCATTGGCATCAATCTTAATTACGCCACCGTTGAGCAATCCTGCGTATACATTGCCACTCGCTTCATCTTTTTGAATAGCGATAGCATCGGTACGGGAATATTGCCTGTCCTGAGGCAACTGCGCCAGCACATCCCATTTCCAGTTGCGCCAGGAGCTGTTTTGGTACCGCGAAAAGGCGTCCTGGTTAAGGGCGGGAAACCAGGAAGTGTAGTCTTTACTGCCATGTGCCAGCCATAGCTCACCGTTCTTTGCCCATACTTTATAAGCACCTATACTGATTGGACCTGCCGGGGCAGTATTAGCCCAGCTTTCTGCCGGGTTGGCACTGCTTCTTCTTCGGAGTCCTGAATAGGCATCTGAAGACCAGTAGTTGCCATCTCCTTCATCCATAAACCTGGTGGCGAAAAAGGAGGGAATTGAATCAATAAGCGTTCCATTGCTGCTTACTTTTACGGCGTAAGGGGCAAAAGACTGCTCTTTGGTCAGGATCCATACATTACCATCACTACTGCCATCCAGCCTTTGAATCGGGTTTGAAGTATTGTTGATGCTGACCAGGTTATTATTAGCGCCTACCTGGTAAACCTGGTTGGCCGTGCCTACAAAAACATTCTGGGCATTACTGCTTAAAAAACTAAAATTTAATGCGCTTACCTGCACCCATGTACTGTAATTGAATAGTTGCGGGTTATCCAGAGTGGTGGTGAACAAACCAATGTCTGTAGCAACATAAATACTATTGCCTTTGGTTGTTACCGATTTGACCAGGGCCTGTGTATTGTTGCTGTAAAAAGGAACTTGTTGTGCTACTACCTTTTTGTCCAGGTCAACAATGATCAGGCCTATACCGGAGCTAATGTAGAGTTTGCCATTCCGGGCATGCGCTGCATACAAAGTTTTATCTCCGGGCACCGTGGAAACTTTCAGGTCCGGGATATTTTCAAATTTACCGTCCTTAAACAGGTCAATATTCCCGTTCTGGTAGACCAGGGCTACTTTCCCGGTGTAATCATCTGCTGCTACAAAAGCCATCTCCACATCGCTCATGCCATTAGCCTTACTATATCTTTCCAAAAGACCTTCACTATGCTTATAAGTGAAAAAAGAAGCCTTGGAAATACAATAAAACTGGTCATTATCTTCGCTGTCAAAATCTACCACATTGGCATAGGGCAAATAAGTGTTCCAACCGCGCACATAAGGCCGCTCGGTCTGCGCCCTTAAGACAGCAGGAGTTGTCAATAAAGACAGGCTAGATAAAAGAATGGCGCAAGCCGATTGCTTAAGGACAGGGATATTTTTATTCATTGCTTATTTTCGGATATTAAGAGAGCATCGCATCAAAAATACATCATAATTTTGGCTTTGACTCCTTGAAAAATAACGCAGCAACAGGGGATTTAATTGTGAATTGCCGTTTAATAATTAATTACCGGGCGGGCCCGGACAGGTAAGGTGTTGATAAATTAACAGGTACTCAGGCCACTATTTCCCTTTATTTTCATTATTTTCGTTTTTAGAGTGGTTTATTTTTTATCTAAACTGAATATTAAACAGATAAGTATATGAAAAAAATTATTACACCCATTAAAACAGTTGTGCTGCTTGCCGTATTAAGTGCGGGTTTATATCCCGGAACAGCAATCCATGCGCAATCGAAGAAAAAGAAAACAAGCACGCATACTTCTAAAAACAGCCTGGATTGGGCGGGAGCCTATTCTAACGGGTTGATACAATTAAGCCTGTTTGATGACAACAGCTATCTTTATAAGAACGGGAACATCTTTAATTCCGGTAAAATGACCTGGGCCCCGGGTGGGAATACGATTATTTTATCAGAAACACAGGAAAAGTACCGCGTAATGGAAGGGAAATTGAAAAATGAATTCAACGGAAATGAGTTCATAAAATCCGGCAGTACCGGAGAAGGAACGACTACCAGTAATCCCACTAAAATCAACAAGCGTTTATTAGGCGGGAAATGGGTACTGACAGAGTTGCGGGGCAAGGCCATAGTTAAATCCGAGCAGCTGCAGAAAGAACCGTTCCTTGCTTTTAAGGAAGAGGACGGTACGTTTTTCGGCCATTCCGGTTGTAATGGTTTTGGGGGCAGCGTTAAACAAATGAATGATTTTAAAATAGAATTCGGCCCCGCGATTCAAACTATGATGGCCTGTATTGGTATCATGGATATTGAAAACCAGTTGAGCGAAGCTTTAAGAACGGCGGATAATTATACCGTTAATAATGGGGTGCTTTCTTTAAACAAGGGAAAAATGGCCCCGCTGGCTAAATTTAAATTTGTAGCGGAATAGTAAAATTTATCCATAATGAAGCCGGGATAAGCAAATACTTATCCCGGCTTTTTTTATTGGATTTATTGCTGAAATATGTTTCAGTTTATTTGATTTCTGCCTGATTTTTTTTACTTTTAAATAGTAAAATGGACTTGTTAAAAACAGATATAGGCCAATCTCCGTACCTGGCTTTGTACCGGCAATTCTGGACCTGGTTTAAGGCTCATGCGGCATTATTATTCGAACGCCTGAAGATGGTAAACGAGGCCGAGGACAGTTTTTTTGAATTATTATCGCCTCAATTAGGCCCGTTAAAAGAACGGGTGTTTTTCCTGGTAGGGATGCATGATGATGCTACAGCCGAGCTTATATTTACGGCCGACGGGGTCATAAAGAATATAGTTTTTGCAGAAGAACTGGTGGCCGCCGCGCCCCGGATCGACAATTGGAAATTTACAGCGCTTAAACCCGAACATTCGGCTAACGAGATCAACGTGGAGCTTTCGGGTTTAAAGTTTGAGGAGAAAAGTATTTGTTTTTACCCGATCCGGCATGAAAAGTATCCCGATGAGATAGAGTTGGTTATCGTATTAGCCCATTTTACAGATGCGCAGAAAAGCAGTGCTTACAGTGGCGCTTTTATCTTTATAGATCATTTGCTGGGCGAAATTAACGCGGTAACGCTTATCGATACCATCAAGATTGCCGCAAAGGCAGAGGCGGACGCCGAGCTGATCCCTATTTCCAAGTTAAAGCCTTACCTGATCTGGCGGGAAAAGGAATTTGTAGAGAAATACGGGGATTATTATTACGATTCCGCCCGTGACAGTTATACCGGCTTTGAAGCCAAGTTAAAAAGTGGCAGCAAGCTCATAGCTACTATGAACACCGCTGCGCTCAACTGGGAATTTAAAGGGTCGCATCCCTGGATATTAAAGATTGCCATTAATTATGACGGCGCTGTCAATGAAGGATTCCCGGATGCGGAAACCTTAGCCTGGATCAACCAGTTTGATGATTTGCTGCTGGACTATTTCCCCGAAAGCGATGGCTTTATTAACCTGGGTCGGGAAACCGGGGAAGGTATCCGCGAGATCTATTTTGCCTGTAAAGGCTTCCGGGAGCCTTCCCGGATCACCCAGCACCTTATACTTCAATTTGAAGGTAAGCTGGAAATGGATTACCAGATTTTTAAAGACAAATACTGGCAGACCTTTGAGCGGTATACCGCTTATTAATACATAGTAAGAGGATAATACCTAAAAGCCAAAATACTTGTTATATTCGGTATCCAATTTGTCATCCTGAGCCAGGTCGACAGAGCTCAATATAACAAATTTGCTAGCCTTGTCAGACACCAACATTATTAAAAGGAGCTTAATCAAAAATGATTAAGCTCCTTTTAAGTTTAGCATTCAAGCTGATTTTTAGCCGAAGGCCCTTTTCAGCAGGCTTTCTACTTTAGGCTCGCTTCCCCTGAAGGCTTTAAACAGTTCCATCGGGTCCTTTGTACCGCCCGAAGATAAAAGCACTTTATATTTTGCGGCAACTTCGGGATTGAAGAGCCCGTTTTCTTTAAAATACCGGAACGCGTCCGCGTCCAGTACTTCCGCCCACTTATAGGAATAATAGCCGGCAGCGTAACCGCCACCGAAAATATGAGAAAATGAGGGACTGGCCGCTGTTTCCGGGTTTAAAGGATACAGGCTGGTGGCTGCTGTAGCTTCGGTTTCAAAGGATTTGATATCCTTAAGCGCTGCAGCCCTGGTATGATAGGCCATATCTAATATACCAAAGCCTAACTGGCGCAGGGTCTGGTAACCTTCCATGAAGTTTTTACTTTCCGCTATACGGGCGATCTTCTCGTCCGGCAATACTTCCCCGGTCTTGTAGTGCCGGGCAAAGGTTTTCAGGAATTCCGGCTCATAGCAGAAATTTTCCAGGAACTGCGAAGGTAATTCTACGAAATCCCATTTTACAGAAGTGCCGGAAAGTCCCGGGTATTGGGTATCTGCCAATACACCATGTAAAGCATGACCGAACTCGTGGAATAAAGTGGTTACTTCCTGGAAACTAAGCAGGCTGGGCAGTTCTGCCGTAGGTTTGGAAAAATTACAGACTACAGAAATATGAGGCCTGTGGTTTTCCCCGTCTTTTATATACTGGTTTTTATAAGAAGTCATCCAGGCGCCGGAACGTTTGCCTTTCCGGGGATGATAATCTACATACAACAGGGCTTTATAATTCCCGTTTTCCGTGATCTTATATGTTTTTACATCCGGGTGGTATTTCTGGATATCCTGTAGTGCTTCAAATTCAAGCCCAAACAGTGTTTTGGCGAGGCCGAATACCGCTTCCTGTACCTGCTCCAGTGGGAAATAAGGTTTCAATTCCTCATCACTCAGGTCAAACTTTTCTTTTCTTAATTTTTCAGCATAGTAAGCATGGTCATAGCTTTGCATGTCGCTGATCCCATCCTTAGTGGCCATCTCTTTTAAAGTAGCTATTTCTTTGGTCGCGTAAGGAGTCGCTTTTACCAAAAGTTCCTGTAAGAAGTCGTTTACTTTTTCAGGGGTTTTAGCCATTCTTTCTTCCAGTACATAATCCGCGTAATTTTTATAACCTAAAAGCGTTGCTTTCTGGTCCCGCAGGGCAATAATTTCCCGGATCAGTTCCTGGTTGTCATAATCTCCGCCATCAAATGAACGTTTACCGCCGGCCAACGCGATCTCTCTGCGCAGCTCCCTGTTGTCGGCATAGGTCATCAGCGGTACGAAGCTGGGGTATTGCAAAGTAACTATCCAACCTTCCAGGCCGCGCTCTTTAGCTTCTTCTTCATACTGTGCTAAAATAGCATCGGGTATACCGGACAAAAGTGCCTTGTCGGTAATGTGTTTGGTATAAGCATTAGTTGCCGCAAGCGCGTTCTGACCAAACTGCAAGGATTTCAGGGATAGCTCTTTATTGATGTCTTCCAGCTTTTTTTTGTCAGTTTCGTTAAGCAGGGCTCCACTACGCTCAAATCCTTTATAAGTATCATGCAGCAAGGTTTTTTGTTCTTCATTTAAGTTGTAAGCGGATTGCTGCCCGTAAACGGTTTTTATTTTTTCAAATAAAGGAATGTTTTGTGCGATTTTAGAAGCGTGTGCTGACAGTAAAGGCGAGACATCCTGCGCTATTTTTTGGATTTCATCATTGGTCTCTGCAGAATTGATATTGAAGAAAATATTGGATAACACCTCGAGCTCCTGCCCGGCGTAAGCCAATGCTTCTATAACATTCTTAAAATCAGGTGTCGCCGTATTATTTACTATGTTATCAATCTCTTGCTCCGCCTTCAGGATCAATGCCTCAAAGGCGGGCAAATAATCTTCTGTTTTGATCTGCTCAAAAGGAGCCGATTGGAAAGGGGTATTAAATGTTGCTGTAAGTATATCAGACATATTGTTATTTTATAAAAGAACGGTTCAAAAATTATTCCAAATATAGGGAAAAGGGGCCTACGCTTCCGAATTGAGCATACAGGGCTCCTTTTGTCATTATTTTAAACGCGATCTTGCAGATTTGTCAGCTACGATTTCGGGTTGATTCTTTTTTGTACTGACCTGCCACTGGCTATTTCCCGGCCTTTGAATTCTATATAGCCTATATTAGGCGACCAGAAGGTGCCACCGGGTTCGATATGGATATACAACCTTTGTAAAATCATTTCCTGCCCGTCCAGGTGTACACTGGTCTGGTAAGTGCCATTAGATAACTGTTTCAGGTAAAGTGGCACTTTACCATAGCCTGCAAATAGTAGTTTGAACCGCCCGTCTTTCAGCTTGGTACTTTTAACGCCGAAGGCATAACTGTTCTGTATACTGCTCAGGTTTTTCTTCACGCCTTTTTCGGTATAGCGGATCCAATAGGGTTTTATAGGCTCTTTTTCGTTGAGTACGCCGTTTTTAAAATTCAGGTCATACATGATCGTATTGGCATCAGTTGTTCTTTGCAGGTAGAACTGGGTCTGGTTATTAAAAGCAGGGACGGGGAATTTGTCCACAGCTCTGCTCTGTGCCTGGCTATAGCTGGCTAGTAACAGTGCCGTGAGGGTCAGGCAAAGGAACAATAAGAGATCGAATTTAGGTTTGCCGGCACCGGCAAAAGCAGCTGGTTTCATAACGGTTCAAAATTTTGGGATGAATAAATAGGTTAAAGCGCCCGGTAGCCTTGATTTAATAGTAAGACAAGGAAAGCAGGCGCTACCCCTATACAAAAATGGTTTCTTAACCTGGATCAATGTTTTTTTGAAAGCAATGAAGGAGCTTTGTAGCCTAAAAAAGGAAATATGGAATTTGGTATATCAATGTTTGGAGACCTGGCCCTGGACCCTAAAACGCAAATGAGAAAAGACCCCGCGGAAAGAATGGCCGAGATCCTGGAAGAAATAAAGCTGGCCGATGAGGCAGGCTTAGACATATTTGGCATAGGGGAGCATCACCGTGCGGATTACCTTGTGTCAGAACCGGAAATCTTACTGGCTGCCGCTGCAAGTATTACAAAAAATATTAAGCTGGGTTCTGCGGTTACGGTACTTAGCTCTGCCGACCCGGTAAGGGTCTATGAATCCTTTAGTATGCTGGACCTTATCTCGAAGGGCAGGGCAGAGCTGATGGTGGGCCGCGGCAGTTTTATTGAATCATTCCCGCTGTTCGGTTTTAACCTGGCCGATTATGAAAAATTATTTGAAGAAAAGCTGGCCCTTTTGCTGGCCCTGAATAAAGGTGGGACGATAAACTGGCGCGGTACTTTAAGAGCGCCTTTGATCGACCAGGAAGTATTCCCTAAACCACTAAATAGTAGCTTGCCAATCTGGATAGCTGCCGGTGGTACGCCGGAGTCTGTACTGCGGGCGGCAAAACTGGGCCTGCCCCTGACGATCGCTATCATTGGCGGGATGCCTAAACAGTTTGTGCCTTTGGTTGATATGTACCGTGCGCAATGGGAAGCTCTTGGCCATAAAAAAGAAGATTACCAGTTCTCGGTCAATGCGCATTTGTTTGTAGGGGAGGACAGCAGTATCAGGGACTGGCACTACCCGGTATACGCGCGCCAGATGGACCAGGTAGGCAAGGACAGGGGCTGGCCGCCATTCCGTAAAGAGGTATATGATGCTACTGCCGGGCCCGGCGGAGCTTACCTGTTTGGCAGCCCCAATGAAGTGGTCGATAAATTACTGTATAACCACGAGCTGTTTCAATATACCCGCTTCGTAGGCCAGATTGATGTGGGCGGCCCCGATCATTTAAAAATGATGAAATCCATTGAATTGTTTGGCACTAAAGTAGTACCGGAAGTGAAGAAAGCTCTGGGCGTTAAATAGCAAATAGTAGCTGTAAAAGACCTATAAGGTTTTCAAAACCTTATAGGTCTTTCCTGTTTTATTCAAAACTAATCACCAGGTCGTTTTGATCTACCATAACACCGGCTGCTAAAGCTATTGATTTCACTTTCCCTGCTTTGGCCGCACTTACGGTGCTTTCCATTTTCATGGCTTCAATGACGAAGAGCGCCGCACCTTCTGCTACCATATCGCCGGTTTTAACCAGTATCGCGGATAAACTTCCCTGGAGGGGTGCTCCCACTTCCTTATCCGGGTCTTTCACCTTCTCGTGGGTAACTTTACTGGAGCTGATGGCATTATCTTTTACCAGCACGGTCCTTTGACCGCCATTCAGCCCGAAAACCACTCTCCTGATTCCTGCTTCATCCGGAGTAGACACGTGTAAAAGGGTAATATGAATCACCTTGCCCGGGCCAATCCTGATCTCGATCTCTTCACCATCCGCTAAAGGATAGTAAAAGGCCGGGGTCGGCATCTGTTCTACTTTCCCGTATTTTTTTAAATGGGTGTAATACTCATCAAATACTTTTGGAAACATTTGATAGGAAAGAAAGTCCAGGAAGTTAGCTTTGGGATAAGCGGCCTGGAAATGCGCAAATGCCTGTTCAAGGTCAATATCCGGCAGGGACTGTGCCTGTGCCGCTTGTACTGGTTCGTTTCTTAATACTATTTTTCGCAACTGTTCCGGGAAACCTCCATAAGGTACACCGAGATCGCCCCGGAAAAAACCGACTACCGAAGCCGGGAAGGAATGATTTTTTGTTTCATCCAGCACATCTGAAGCCTCCAGGTTATTTGCGGTCATGAAAAGAGCCATATCCCCTACGACTTTACTGCTAGGGGTTACTTTAACGATATCCCCGAAAAGCTGGTTAACCACCGCGTAGTTGGCTTTTATTTTCGGTAGCTGATCACCCAGGCCAACGCCTTCGGCCTGCTGCCGGAGGTTGGAATACTGCCCGCCCGGGATTTCATTTTCATAAACTTCTGCAGTAGAAGACCGGAGGTCAGATTCAAAAGGGTAATAATAATCTCTTACCGCGTCCCAGTAGTCACTGTGCCCATTCAGCGATTGCAGGTTCATCGTCCTGTTTTCTCTTTCATGGCCTTGCAATAAAGCTACTATTGAGTTCATATTGGGCTGGGAAGTAGTGCCGCTCCAGGAGGCTATGGCACAATCAATACTGTCTACACCCGCTTCAATGGCTTTCATGTAAGTAGTGATCTGCGTACCCGCGGTATCATGAGTGTGTAAGGCTAAGGGAAGATTGACCGCGGCTCTTATCGAAGGGATCAGGATTTCTGCTGCCTGTGGTTTTAACAGGCCGGCCATATCTTTAATGGCGATCATATGCGCACCCGCATCTTCCAGGCGGCGTGCCAGGTCGATATAATATTGCAGGTCGTACTTGTTGTTTTCCTTTTTGAGCACATCACCGGTATAGCAAACAGAAGCCTGGGCTATCGATGAAGTATATTTGGAAACATACTCAATCGTTGGCCGCATAGCTTCCAGGTTGTTTAAGGAGTCAAATACCCGGAACAGGTCAATCCCGTTTTCTGCGGCCTTTTCGACAAATTCCCGGATCACATTTTTAGGATAGGCCGAGTAGCCGACTGCATTGCTACCCCGGAACAGCATTTGCAGCAGGGTGTTGGGCATTGCTTTGCTCAGCTGTTGTAAACGTTCCCAGGGACATTCATGTAAAAACCTTAAGGCTACGTCGAAAGTGGCACCGCCCCATACTTCTGTGGAGAATATACCCTGATTCTGCTGGGCAAAGCTTGCGGCAACCGCCAGGATATCTTTAGAGCGTACGCGGGTAGCTACCAGGGATTGGTGAGCGTCCCGGTAGGTGGTGTCGGTAAATAAAATTTGCTTTTCCGCTCTTATTTGTTGCATCAGGGCATCTCTGCCAAATTCCTTCAGCTTGTTTTTATACCCGGACTCAAATCCTGCTTTCGAATCAAATTCAGGAATTAGCGGTTTTCGAAAATGCCTGGAAGTATCGTAATGCTTAATATCCGGATGCCCGTTGACTTTAACATTGGCGAGGTAACTTAACAGTTTGGTGGAGGTATCTTTCAGCTTTCTTAGCTGGAACAGCTCCGGGTGTTCTCCTATGAAGTTTACCGTGCAGGCGCCTTTACGAAAGAGTTCATGGCTGATCACATTTTCGAGGAATAAAATATTGGTGGTCACCCCCCGTACCCTGAACTCTGACAAAGCCCTTAACATCCTGTTGGCCGTGCCGGAAAGTGTACGGCCGCTGGCCGTAACCTTTACGATCATTGAATCGAAGAAAGGGGAGATTTTCATACCCTGGTAGGCCGAGCCCTCATCCAGGCGGATGCCGAAGCCTGCCGCGTTGCGGTAAGCGATCAGTGTGCCGTAATCGGGTTTGAAATTGCTTTCCGGGTCTTCAGTAGTAATCCGGCATTGGATAGCAAAGCCATTTATTTTCAGGCTTTCCTGGGAGGTAATAAAGATTTGCGGATCGGCCAGCCGTACTCCTGAAGCGATCAGGATCTGGCTACGCACGATATCAATTCCCGTGATTTCTTCGGTTACCGTATGCTCTACCTGTATCCTCGGGTTCACTTCGATAAAGAAAACTTCGCCTTGCTGATCGACCAGGAACTCTACGGTACCCGCATTATTATAATTAACCGCCCGGGCGATTTTGATCGCATAATCGTAGACCGCTTCCCGGGAGTGTTGCGGAAGGTTGGGCGCCGGAGCGATTTCCACTACTTTCTGGAAACGTCTTTGTACCGAGCAATCTCTTTCAAATAAATGAACGATGTTGCCGAAGTTGTCTGCCAGGAGTTGTACTTCAATATGTTTCGGGTTGTCAATAAACTTCTCTATAAAAATAGTCCCGTCGCCGAAGGCTTTCAAGGCTTCATTAGAAGCTTCGGTAAAAGAGGCTTTTGCATCCGCCTTGGCCCTCACTACCCGCATACCACGGCCACCACCGCCTGCCGCGGCTTTGAAGATGACCGGGAACCCTATTTTTTCGGCAATATCAGCTACCTGGTCTATTTCTGATGCCGATAGAATGGCATCTTCGATAACAGGCACGTTAACCGAGCGGGCAATTTTTTTAGCGGCAATTTTATCACCTAATTGTTCCATTACTTCGGGTAAAGGGCCTACAAAAACAATACCTTCTTCCCGGCAACGGCGGGCAAACTGTACGTTTTCACTTAAAAAGCCGTAGCCCGGGTGTATAGCGTCTACCTCGTTCTCTTTGGCCACCTTTATGATCGCCTCAATATCAAGATAGGGTTTCAGCGGCTGGTCGTTAGCTCCGATCTGGTAGGCCTCGTCTGCTTTAAAGCGGTGCAGAGAGAACCGGTCTTCGTAAGTATAGACCGCTACTGTTGTAATTCTTAATTCCGATGCAGCGCGAAGGACTCTTACAGCAATTTCGCCGCGATTGGCCACGAGTAGTTTTTTGAACATGGTATATGTTTTAATCAACTGATTAATGTTTATAAAAATAAAAAAAACATAGTGGTTATAGCAAATGAAAATGCTTATTTGCTATACCTGGCAGGATTTCCCAAAAGAGGTTGTCTAAAGCCAAAATGCTTCTCACATTGAGCTTCGTTGATCCTTCGACCTGGCTCAGGATGACAAATTGAGTTACCTTTTCAAACAGCCCCCTGGCATATACTTATTACAGATAATAAGATCCGGATCTTCCCATTGCTGCCGTATAAATTTCACATTGGCTTTTCCTTCCCTGTTTTCGACATTAAGAATGTATAAACCCGGTGCATAGTTGCTTCTATTCAATATTTTTATTTGTAACAATCCCGATCACCACCGGCGATCGGGATTGTTGTAGATCGTCGAGCTATTTATAGTATATCAATAGCTGTAGTATCAAATGCCGCATCATTAATTGTTCATTGAACGATGCTTTGAATTGTTTTTGTGGTATCTTTTTATTGTTTAACCAGCTTATGGCTGCTCACCTTGAGTCCCGATGCTGAGGTAATATGGATAAAATATATGCCTGCAGGGTATTTACTCAAATCTAAAGTCTGCATTACAGTCGTTCCCTGCTCCGTAGCCAGCTGTTTACCCAATGCATCACAAATATTTATTAAATCTCCTTTTTTCAGTCCTTCTACAGTTATAACAGCAGAAGTTGGATTAGGAAATAGGTTAACAGTACGAGGGGTGCAGTCTGCGGCCAGTTTTTTTACCGGGCTATATGAAAATGACTGATTTTGATCAACCAATTTTAGTCTATACAATCCCGATAGTTCAGGAGAAGCATATTTATAGGAATACTCACCTAGTCTTCCGGTATTTTGGCCTGCTTCTGTTGTTGCAATTTTTACAAAGTCGCGCTCATTGCTGCTAAATTCTATATCAAAGTGACTAAACTCTTTTTCATCAGCTGTTTGCCAGGTTAATACGCCCTGGCAATCTTTTTCCACCACATCAAAAGACAATAATTTAAGTGGTAAAGGGACTACGACATCTGATGCTGCAAAGTAGCCGATTGTACTAAATGTTTCCATAATAAACTCTGCGTAGTTCAATCCGTTTTCCATACCGGTTGCAGTTGGAGTCAGGAATTGCATACCTGTAATCCCATCCGGTGTCATTGCTGCTACTGTCCCTGATGCGGTATGATCACTATACTTGAACCATCCTTGCTGTACCAGGCTCGCCCCGCCAGGGAAAACATCACTTTGCATGGCAGCTAAATCTCCGGTGTTATCATAATATACTCTAATGATAACACCTCCATTTATAGCATGTGTACCCGGAATCTCCAATGAAGCCAATCGTTTTGATATACGGAAAGTATTAGTGGCGTCTGTACTCTGATAGTAGCCAGAGCCGCTATTGGTAAAGGTTCCCGAGCCTCCGGTAAGGTCGCCTTCATTATTAACAGTAACGTTAGTCGGGCTTATTGTATTACCATTAACATTGATCGCAATAAAAGCTTTATCTGTTGCAACTACAGCACCGGGGCCCTGATAGTAGTCATAACCATTGTACAGGCAAGTTGTAAGGTTTGAAACCGTTTCTCCGGTAGGTACCAGGACTGCCGGTACGGCCATATCTTCTATTTCGAAAGAATCCCGGACAACACAACCATCGCCATAGTTGGCTTCCACCCAAAAAGTGCCTGCAGCATAGGCATAAGCAGTATCATTAATGGTGCCATCCGACCAGGAGAATGTAGTTCCGGGATTGGCATAAAAACCGGTTGCTACAAGTGTGTAAGGAAAATCAGAACAAATCAGGCTGTCAACATTAGCTATGCCTTCAATTGAGCCGGGGGCATACGGAGCAAAGGTAATATTGGTATTATTACTTATATTAGTGCTGTTAGCCCCAAAAGATAAAGTCTGGCAAGAAGCATTAAGGTCCCTTACATTTGCAAAATCGAAATCTGTGTTACCTGCATTTACACAAATATTTGTGGCTGATCCATCAGTCAGGCTTTTCAGCGTAAGTATAAAGCAGGGATTACCGGCTGCATATAAATTCTGGTTGATGGTCTGAGTCGATCCAGCCTTAAAGCTATAGGTTTTACCGGCTGTCAGTTGCAGGTTCTCATATACATTGGCATCATTAATATTGGCATTCCCTTTCAGGTGCATATTTCTATAGGTAACATTACCGCTATGTGTAGAAAATACTGTTGTTGATGAAGGGTTTATGGTAGTGACATCATAAAATAATTGTCCTCCTTTAACCGCAAAATTCTGAGTTCCGGTATGGTCGTAGTATATATGAGAAGTTCCTGCATCTAATGTAAAGTTAGCATGGTTAAAGTAAGAATTACCATAGAGGTAAACATTAGAACTGCCAAGTGTCAGGCCACAGGGGCCAATATTATTAGTAGTAACAATTGCGCCTACCTTTAATGGATGATTATTGGTCATCAGCATCCCGTTTCTTATTTCCAACTGATACTGATGGGTGCCGGCAGTAGCCAGGCTATCTTGCAGACTCCAGGAGCCACTACCTACTAAATAAATGTGTGCGGCAAAGCTGGCTGAATTGCTGCTTATAGTTTCCGGCGAAGAAGATGCAAAGAACATGCCTAGTCCGGATGCGCTGCTTGCATGGCCGCTAAAGGTAACATTTGGTGCGCCAGTAAGAGAGCCATTAACCGTAAACTTATTATTGGGGAATGCAAAATCCAAAGCTGAAGCACCTGTGTTGGAGATGGTTATATTACGACAATAAGCATCTGCAGTTATGGCAATAGCAGCAATGCCGGACAATCCGGAATTTGCATCAAAAAAAACATTATCATTAGGGCCAGGTACACAATTGACAGCGGTACCGCCAGTACTATAAGCCCAATGGCTGCCGTCTCCCCAGTTGCCGTCTCCTCCTATCCAGTAGAAATCTTGCGGGGTGCCTGCTGTGAAGACCCAGCCGGAATTGCCTCCCTGATCTGTACAGTTAGTTGCGGTAAAGGTTGCACCGCCTGTAGCAGTAATGTTTTTAATGGCATTACCTTGCATCTCTATAATACATGATGCCCCTGCACTTAAGGTGGCATTGCTCGAAGTAGTGGAATGAAGGGTACCAATAGTGGCACAAGGAGGTGTTGTAAAAGCAAAGCTATCAGTCACTGATTGTGTAAATCCAGCCTCAAAAAGGTAATTCTGGCTAGCATCAAGTATGAGTTTACTGAATATGTTATTGTTCTCCAAGGTACCGCCATAGCCAATGAATGCTGCGCGATTAAAACTTACAGTTCCCGTATGATTGCCTACGCCTTTAGGAAAACTAGTCCAGGAGGGACTTTGCGGATACCAGCTGACGTCATAAAATGTTTGCCCGCTGATGGCGTTGATTAAACCTCCAATGTGAATGTGCGAAGTTCCCGCATGGATAGTCGTATTGGCAGCGGCTACGTTCATTTGGGCGTTTATATGAATATTTGAGCTTCCGAAATTTAAGGTCCTAGGTCCTGAGCCACCCTGTCCGTTAAAAGAATGGCATCTTAATAAGTGATTATTGGTGTTGAGCGTTCCCTTAGAAACGGCAAATGAGCCGGTCGATGCAGTACTAATGCTGTCTAACATATCGAAAACACCGGCTCCGTTGATCGTAAATGATCCTGTATACAAACCACCATTCATGTCAATAGTTGCGGTACTATTAGAAAGCATATTGACCGAATTATGCGTCACTCCGGCCTGGGAAGTGAGGCTTCCATACACATTGACTTGTGCGATAGTTATAGGCGTGAGCACTCCCGGCATTACCGTAAGATTATAACAGTTGCCAATAGTGGAAGTCGTTACGGTACTGCTAGCTGCCAAACCAGAACCGGCATCAAAGAAAACATTATCTGCAGGGCCAGGCACACAACTGGCCGGTGCACCGCCACTGGACAAAGACCAATGCGTACCATCCTGCCAGTCTCCGGCACCGCCCACCCAATAGTAATCTACCGGTGTGGCACTGTTAATCGTCCAGCCGGTATTATTACCGCCATCAACTGCATTGTTAGCAATAAAGGAGGCCCCTCCCTGTACGCTAATATCAGTAATAATGGCTCTGTTTATATTGACTAAAGCAGTTACGGGCATGGAAAGTGTAGCCTGGGTACCGGAAGTTAAACTTTTGATGATACCATAAGTACTGCAAGGATTAGAAACATGATGAAAGGAATCTGTAATAGTGTTGATTACAGCAGAAGGGAACGTAATGGATTGGCCGGCGTTCATTGTAATACTGGTGAAAGTACCTGTTGTGCCTATTGATGCAGTTCCTGCAAAATACACATTCTTACAGGACATGGTATTGCCTACAGTGCTGGTAAAAATAGATGCATTAGTTCTGTTAAAAATTATATCACCTAAGGCCAGGCCTGTTTTTCCCTGTACTGTAGCAGTAAATGTGGATGAATTATCAAATACCATTTTCGCATTCAGCGCATTAATAGCGGTGCTCGCCTGGTTGACCCTAAAACCAAACCTTGTGGCATATGTATTGGGGAAACCCGGACCTCCCCCTAAAAAGTTATTGTCATGAAAATGCAAAGTACTTGTTCCCAAGTCAATGGTTTTAGTACCTGTGCCCCTGTCTGAAAATGCCATCAAGGAGAAGTTTACATTATTGGTGTTGAAGGTGCCTCTTTCAATAACCAAAGCCATACCAAAATGGCAACTATCTGTTAATGAAAGGGTACCTGTTCCGTTAAACAAAAACAACCGTTTAAAATCAGCACCGTTAGCGGTGACGGTTGCTGCAACAGAACTGGTCATGAAAATAGGCGTATTATATGATGCATCTGCATCCAGGTTAAGGCTGCCTGAACTTGTGAGTACACGGACAGGCGTAGACAATCCATTATCTAAAGATAAAAAGGCTGCACCTGCAGGAAGATTAACTGTAGTAAAGTCATGGCAGTTGGCTACCACATCAATAGTGACAGTAGCGCCTGCACTAAGTCCTGAATTGGCATCAAAAAAAACATTATCGCTGGCTGAGGGCACAATAGCATGTAAAGTGCTGCCTCCGGATGTAGTGGCCCAATGGTTGATATCGCTCCAGTTGCCAGCACCACCTACCCAGTAGTAATTGGCCGAATAGCCGGCAAAAGGCAGCATTAGAAAAAAAAGGAATGCATAAACAAAGTGTTTCATACAATTTTATTTTGGTTATTAAATTTTAAATGGTATAGAGGAGTAGTAGGTAATGAATGCGGCTACAGCTTGTTAAATGACACAGCTAAAAAAGTTCATGGTAAAAACAACATGAACAATCTTTATTTAAATGCTTTAAATTATTACAAAATCGACTAGCCGGCCTTTACTGTTAAAAGTTGCTTGATGGCTTTTAAGAATAATTTCATAATTTGTGGTATAGAAATTATTGAATGCTAGCCCGAAATACTTTTTGCAGAGTGTGGAGTTTGTTGTTCATGCTTGTTAATTTTTAATAGTTAAAAAAAAGGGAAATTTTGCTGCTTCTTCAGCATCCAAAAGTAGCTTAAAAAATGATATATATATAATTGGCAAAAATGAATAACGCCTGAATAACAAAGTCGTCCCAACAGTTATAAAGGTTTTCGTATTATTTTCAATAGTGGCATAATACTGAAAAATAGTTGGTAAAATAGTCTTTAAGTCTTTCCAGTAAAGGATTATAGGTAAGTTTGATGAAATGTGTTTCATCAAACTTTTTTCGTTTTAAGAATATGGCAAAAAAAAAGCGTTGCTTATCAATAAGCAACGCATTTTAATATTTAAGGCTAAGAAAAAATTATTTTCTTGGCGCACCACCACCTGGTTTGCGTGCACCGGCACCGCCACCTGAAGTGTTACCACCACGACGGTTACCCGCTGTAGCTTTTTTATTACCTTCAACTTTATCATCATCTTCGTTGATGTGTAAAGTATCTCTTTCTTCGATTTCGATTTCTCCTTCTTCTGTTTCCGCTTCTTTATTTTGAGCTCTTTCTTCAAGACCTTCCATAATAGCTGCGGTCAGGTAGTTAGTGATGATCGCGATAGATTTAGTAGCATCATCGTTAGATGGTACAGCGAAATCAACTTTAGTCGGATCAGAGTTAGTATCTACCATAGCGAAAGTAGTGATACCTAAACGTTTAGCTTCAGCTAAAGCGATGTGCTCATGGCTGATGTCCACGATGAACAATGCAGCAGGAGTGCGGCCCATCTGAGCGATACCACCTAATACTTTATCCATTTTATCGCGGCTACGGGTTAAAGTCAAGCGCTCTTTCTTTGTAACGCTATCCAAAGTACCGTCAGTCAACATTTTGTCGATAGACTGCATTTTCTTAACACTCTTACGGATAGTCTGGAAGTTGGTTAACATACCACCTAACCATCTTTCTGTAACGAAAGGCATGTTTACTTTAGCAGCAGCTTCAGAAACGATTTCTTTTGCTTGTTTTTTAGTAGCAACAAACATTACTTTTTTACCGCTTTTAGCGATTTGTTTCAATCCTGCAGCAGCTTCCTGTAATCCTTCGATTGTTCTGTTCAAATCGATGATGTGGATACCATTCTTCTCAGTGAAGATATAAGGTAACATTTTAGGATTCCATTTTTTTCTTTGGTGACCGAAGTGAACGCCTGCCTCCAATAACTGCTGATGTAATGATTTATTTTCTTCCATTTTTGGAATATATTAATATTGTTTTTGAAAATTATTTTTACGCTACACTTAAAAGTGTAATGAATCCATTAACGTTTAGAGAACTGGAAGCTACGACGGGCGCCTGCTTTACCGAATTTCTTACGTTCAACAGCACGTGGGTCACGGTGTAATAATCCTGCTTTCTTCAATGAAGGGCGGTATTCAGCATTTACTTCGCATAATACGCGGGCAATAGCCAATTTGATTGCCTCTGCCTGACCTTTAGGACCACCACCTTTTACATTAACCACAACATCAAATGCGTCTGCAGCTTCAATTGTTTTAAAAGGAGCCTCTACTTGGTTTTGTAAATAAACCAATGGGAAATAATTTTTGTACTCTTTGCCGTTCACTTTGATAGCACCAGCACCCTTGCTTAAATAAACACGAGCTACTGCTTCTTTACGACGACCAATTGCATTAGTTTGCTTTTCCATTTACTTTTGAAATATTTTGTGCTCTCTGGGAGATTAAATTAGTATTTGAATTCTTTAGGTTGTTGCGCCGCGTGCGGATGTTGTGCACCATCGTAAACGAATAATTTCTTAATCATTGCACGACCTAATTTGTTTTTAGGTAACATACCTTTTACACCACGCTCGATAACTGCGTTCGGGCGGCGGGCTAAGAGGTTTTTAGCAACTTCTTGCTTTTGACCGTTAGGGTAGCCAGAGTAAGTCTGGTATTCTTTTTGGTCTAATTTGTTACCGGTGAATACGATTTTTGCGGAGTTGATTACGATTACATAATCACCACAATCGAAGTGTGGAGTAAAGTACGCTTTGTTTTTTCCGCGTAACACCGCAGCTACTTTAGAGCAAAAACGTCCTAATGTCTGATTTGTTGCATCAGCAACGAACCAATCACGTTTTACGATTTTCTCGTTAGCAGACTGAGTTCTGTAGCTCAATTGATTTAAAGCCATTTGTTCTGATTTTTTTATTAAATTATTTAATACTTAAGTGACAAATGTGAGTGCACCTCTGTCACAAACGGACGGCAAAGGTACACGCTTCCTTTTGATTTGCCAACAATTTAATTGATAAAATTGAACATGCTTTCGTAATCTATTGATAATCAGGTTTAAAATTGAAATATTTTTTAAAACATTCATCATTTAGCAACTTTTTTCCTGATCTTTTCGCTTTATTTCCGGCTCAATATATAATAGTCTTCCGGAAAATTCGAGATAGTAAATGGTCATTTCGTCACCAATACATAGTGCTGTTTCATCCGTAATTGTTTTTACGACTGGTGAGTTTGTAATATAAATCCGGTGAGTTGGCGTTTGCATGATTTCCATAATGGTAATAACTTCTTTTATTCCTTGGCCAGATTGATAATCTTTAAAAAGGCCAAGATTTATAGTTTTAAATGTTTCGTAGGCCCCGAGGAAAAGCAATACATGAAAAACCAGGAGGACGATCAGAAATGTGGAATAAGCAATTTGTTTATAGACCACAGGATTTTTTCCAAAACCGACTTTAAAATATCCATTGATAGCTGTATTGTTCTCCATAAGTATACTAAACACGATGAAGAAAACTATTTGGAACAAGATCAGGAAAACAGTTTTTGAGAATAAAGGTCCGGAATACTCTTCATGAATACTTCTTCTGAAGCTAGCTTCCAGGTCAAAATACTGAATGTTTTCCTCTTCTATATTCATATGCCAATTAGTTATAAGCTGCTGCGACAGATGGTATCCGCCAGCTTGATCAGGGTAGGGATGCGGTAAGGACCGGCCATATCTTTTATCAACTGTACCGCCTTCCCCGTATTGATACCAATAGCAGATACATAAAGCGGGTTTTGGCTATCGCCGCGATAAACAGGTACTATTTTTGCTGTCTCCCCGTTATATTTTGTTTTGCAGACCCCTATAACAGGGATGCTATTGGATAAAGATTCATATAAGATACCCCCTAAACCCATTTTTTCTCATCGCTGAGCCAGACATTAGCATCTATAATAATCAGTTCAAGCGGATCTGCAATCGCCTGCAGCGCATTTAGAAGGCAAGGCAGTTCTCTTTTATAGAACGCGCCCGGCTCGTATGGGAGTATTTCATGGGTGACAACCTGCCCTGTTTTTAGCGGCTCTGTGTCTGTTACATCCTTAAATAGTACGTAAGCGGTCACCGCATAGGTCTCATAATATTGTACATCCAGGCATACGGTAAACATAGGGAGGTCGTTTATAGATTTGAATAACTATATTAAAAGCCATAAGCTTTAAGGATCCGGGTCAGGGTAGCTTCATTTTTTAAAATACGGGCTTTTAAGGGAGATAGCAGCCAGGATGCCCGTTTTTTATCTTCCTGGTCTTCGTCATAGAAGAAGATCCTTTTGAGTAAAGATTTCCTGTTTTGCTTAAACGCATCAGAGAGGTAGCACATATAAATAAATTTATCTGCGCCGCCATTAGCGAGAAACTGTTCAAGTTCTGCGGCATCTGTCAGGGAGTGAATGCAATATACCGTCCCTTTTTTCAGGTCAAAGTACTGCTCCAGGCTGGTATTGCTTTGCCATTCCGATTGTGCGATCAGGTAGGACACCTTTTCTTCAGGATCCTCGAAATGTTTGGGGAAAGACTGCTCCGGGACATAGATCAATTCCCATTCCTGCTGTTCGGAAAGGCTGCGGTAAATAGACCAGACGGCATTCTTATAAGTATTTAATAAGGTATTGGTGATCGCTATATCCGGGACTATGCTCAACAGGCTATTATGGAAGCTGGCATACATTTCGATCCGGGAAGCGTAGGGGTTGCGGATTTCCGGGTTGCGTACAATGAGCTCACGGTTCTTACCATAGACTTTCCATACGATGCGGCGCACATCATCACCATACTCAAATTGCTTGTAGTTGAGGTAATCACCGGGCACATTTCTTAATTGCTCTATCCTTAATTCCTGCTCGCGGGTGGCCTGAGGCTGTACAGCCGGTTCTTTATTTACACCGGCATGGGGCGGGTTAAAGAAGCTGCCTGCCTGTTTTTGCCGTACCGGCAACCGGATCAGGCGCAGCATGTCTTCAAAGTAAAGCATGGTGCCGGTAACCTGGTATTCTTTAATGTCCGGGAAGGTCATGGCATTGCTGCCATAAACAGAGTCTACCCATAAGCTGTTTTTTTTGAACCGGGTAGAAGCCAGTACAAAGGGATCGCTCAAACGCTGATCTTTTAAGATCAGGCGACCGGATATGTAGCCTAAAACAGGCCGGTAAGTATTACTCAGGGAAGGTTGGATGAGTACTGTATTGTTGTGCTCCGCAGCAGTAGATAAATTCAGCTGAAAAAGGGCCTTTTGCCCTTTGTTCCTAGACCTAAAGATCAAAAAAGCAATAAGAGTGCTTATCAGCGAAATGCTTACCACTATCGTAAGAATGATCAAAGCCACTTTAGCCAGTAACAGGACTATGGGTAGAAAACTGTTCAGTGCGGCCTCTTCCTTATTGGTATTATCCCGGGCAAAGAATAAAAAATAAACTATAGTAACCAGCCCGGCTACCAATAATAAATTGGGGCGGACCGGGAAGTTGGTTAAACGGTACTTTAATTGAATCCATTTCTTATTCATTCCTGGGAAACTTCAAGCTTATTTTGCTAAAGATAGGAAAGTCTGCCTTAATGATCTGTTTAATCGTTTTCAGAAAAGCTACGCACCAGTTCCCAGCAGATAATGCCTACCGATACTGATATGTTTAAAGAATGTTTGGCGCCGAATTGCGGGATCTCTACTACAGCATCACAAAAGGCTAATGCTTTTTCACTAACCCCCTCTACCTCGTTACCAAATATGATCGCTACTTTTTGATTGCTTTTCATATTAAGTGTTTCCAGCGAGATGCTGTTGTGCACCTGTTCTGCGGCAATTATTTTATAGCCTTTATCTTTGAGTTCTTGTAAAGATTGAGTGATATCTTGAGCATAGTGCCATTTTACCGTTTCGGTAGCGCCCAGTGCTGTTTTATGTATTTCCCGGTGCGGCGGGGCAGGAGTGAAGCCACAGAGCACTATTTCCTGCAGGCCAAAGCTATCTGCTGTTCTGAACACGGAACCTACGTTATGCATGCTCCGTACATTGTCCAGTACAAGCACCACCGGGAAGGTGTACTGCTCCTGGGCTTCATTCGTGCTCAGCCGCTGCAGCTCCGCCATTGATTTCTTCTTAAACTCAGATTGGTCCATTTCTTAAACACCGTGTTTTTTGTGCCTGCAAAGCTAAGTCAATCCGGAGAAAGTTGATAATATGCTTAAAGGAAAAGAAGGCTGTTCCAAGGTAAATTTGCCTTGGAACAGCCTTCTTTAGTTTTTATTTTTTGCTTAAGCTACCTGCATCGGTACTTCCATTAAAAGGAATTCCGCTTCACTATCCGCTTCGATCGTCACTTCATTAAAGTCCCAGATTCCTAAGCCATCTCTTGTAGCCAGTGAGGTGTCGCCAACTTTTATGTCGCCTTTAAGGTTGAATACATATAAGCCATTGCCCGGTGATTTTACCTGGTAAGTTGCTTTATGGCCTTTGTCAAAATCGGCCAGGTGAAACCATGCGTTTTGGTGGATCCATACCCCGGCATCATCCGCGTTGGGCGATAAAACCTGCTGGAATTTATTCTTCCGGTCGGCAGGGTTTAAGCTGATCTGGTCATAACGCGGTTGCACGTTTTTCTTATTGGGAAACACCCAGATCTGCAAAAACTTTACTTCCTTGTCCTTGTTGGCATTGTACTCGCTGTGCTGGATACCGGTGCCCGCGCTCATCACCTGTATGTCGCCGTTTCTGATCACCGTAGTATTGCCCATGCTGTCTTTGTGCTCCAGGTCGCCGCTCAGCGGTATGGAAATGATCTCCATATTGTCGTGCGGGTGAGCGCCGAAGCCCATTCCCGGGGCTACCTGGTCATCATTTAACACGCGCAGTACGCCAAAGTGCATCCGCTCAGGGTTATAATAGTTGGCAAAGCTAAAGGTGTGTTTGCTGTGCAGCCATCCGTGGTTGGCATCGCCCCTGCTGTCCGCAGGGTGAAAAACTGTATTTTCCATAATTCTTGATTTTGTATTGCTGATATGATTAAAGCCGACGATATCGTCCAGGGACATGCCTTCCAGAGGAGTGAGCTCATCAATGCCATTGGCCAAAGCTTTTAAGCCCGATACCGTTGCCGCGAATATGCCGGTACCGATAAACCCTTTCTTTAAAAAATCTTTCCTGTCCATATCTTATTGCTTTTATACTGCAAAGATCGGAAGGGATACAAAAATGGGAAATAACCTAGGTTAAGAAATCAGCTGCGGTAGAGCTGGCTGCGCATTTTGCTCAGGAATTCGGGCGTAACGCCTATATAAGCGGCCACGTATTTCTGTGGTATATGGTTGACAACCGTTTCGGGATAAGTTTCACAGAAATTGATATAGCGGTCCTTGGCGGTCAGGCTCATCCCTTCTATAACCCGCTGCCTGGTAGCGCACAGCGCATTTTCCGTCAGGATGCGGAAAAAACGCTCCATTTTAGGGATTTTATCGAATAATTCGTCTTGGGTAGACCGTTTAAGTAGGAGTACTTTACTGTCCACAATACTTTCTACATTCAATACACTTTTCTGGCCCTTGATGACGGAAAGCATATCGGTAATCCACCAGCCTTCGGGCGCAAACTGTAAGATATGCTCAAAACCGTTTTCATCTATAGAATAGGAGCGCAGGCAGCCTTCTACGACAAAGGCGATCGCGTCCACAATGGTTCCTTCACGGAAAAGGATTGTCTTTTTCGGTAATTCCTTTTCTACAAAATAGCTGGCTACGATTTCTATTTCCGCATCGCTCAGGTCTACTTTTAGCCTGATATGCTTTGCCAATACCGAGATGTCCATGTTTTATGCGAATTTTAAGCAGGGCTAAGATAAATCAAAATCCAGAACAAATTCAACCCGGTATTGTGTTTTGCCGCATTTTACCTTTATATAGGCTATAAAATAACTTGTTTTTTAATGAATTTAGTGAAAGCAACTGTCTAAAGAGGCCGTATTACTTTCAAATACCGGGTATCGGGTGGCTTGTAAATGAAATGGTAGATAAAATATCTATAATTATTGAAAAATTATATGTGTATGGGTCGGAAAATGAAACTTATTAAAAAAATATACATTTAAATACAAAAATTATTAGCTTAAATTTGCGACTCATTGAATTAAAAATTGTGCTAATGACAGATAAAGATTTACTACTGAAGGCATATAGGCTTATGATGACCGCAAAGGCGATGGCAGATGTTTATGAACAAAACAGGCCCATTGCCAAATATGTACACAGCACTTCGCGTGGACATGAGGCCATCCAGTTGGCTACCGGTTTTTTGCTTCAGCCTGAAGATTTTGTAAGTCCTTATTACAGGGATGAAAGTATCCTGCTGGGCATGGGTTTCAGCCCTTATGAAATGATGCTGCAATTGCTGGCAAAGGCGGATGACCCGTTTACCGGAGGCCGTGCTTATTATGGCCACCCGAATATTGCCCGTGATAATATGGCAAGGATCATTCACCAGAGTAGTGCTACCGGTATGCAGGCGATCCCGACCACAGGTGTTGCTCAAGGTATTGCCTATATCGAAAATCAACAGTTAAAATCCTATTCAGTGCCCCCGGTTACCGTTTGCTCTTTAGGCGATGGCAGCGTAACGGAAGGGGAGGTGAGCGAGGCCTTTCAATTCGCGGCTTTACACCAATTACCGATCATCTTCCTGGTCCAGGATAATGATTGGGGTATTTCCGTGACCAGCGCCGAGGCGCGTACCATGGATGCCTACGAGTTTATAGAAGGCTTTAAAGGTATAGAGCGCTTAAGATGTGACGGTAGCGTCTTTGAAGAGGCTTATGCTACCATGCAGCAGGCATTTGATTTTGTAAGAAAAGAAAGAAAACCGATCCTGGTGCATGCGAAAGTGCCCTTGATCGGTCACCATACCTCGGGTGTGCGCCGGGAGTGGTACCGTGGAGAGGAAGACCTGGCTAAACATATGCAGGACGATCCCGGACCCAAACTAAAAAACAGGTTGCTCGAGCTGGGCGTGTCTGAATCTGAACTGATGCAGATCGAACAGGAAGAAGCAGCGCTGATCGCACAGCATTTCCAGAAAGCTACAGAAGCGGCAGACCCGGACCC
This sequence comes from Taibaiella sp., assembly GCA_016786705.1. Taxonomy (GTDB): domain Bacteria; phylum Bacteroidota; class Bacteroidia; order Chitinophagales; family Chitinophagaceae; genus Edaphocola. The sequence goes on along the minus strand of JAEUVV010000003.1, from coordinate 373,633 downwards.
TTCAACGGTTATGGACCATATCTTCGCACCTAACCCGATTACAAAAGAAGAAGGCACACGTGTGCCGGCCAATGGGGAGAAAGTAGTGATGGTGGATGCGGCCCTGCACGCGATTGAGGAACTGATGCGCAAGCATCCTGAATGCCTGTTTTATGGCCAGGATGTAGGCGGCCGCATCGGCGGGGTGTTCCGTGAAGCGGCTACCCTGGCTCAGAAGTTTGGCGACAGGCGCGTATTTAATACCGCTATCCAGGAAGCTTATATCATCGGGTCTACCGTAGGTATGAGCGCTGTGGGCCTGAAACCGATCGTAGAAGTACAGTTTGCTGATTATATCTATCCCGGCATTAACCAGCTGGTAACCGAGATTTCCAAATCCAATTACCTGAGCTGTGGTAAGTTCCCGGTAAGTAATATTATCAGGGTGCCTATAGGCGCTTATGGCGGCGGCGGTCCTTACCATAGCGGAAGCGTGGAAAGTACTTTGGCTACTATTAAAGGAATTAAAATTGCTTACCCATCGAATGCTGCCGACCTTAAAGGTTTGATCAAAGCGGCCTACTATGACAATAACCCGGTAGTGATGCTGGAGCATAAAGGACTTTACTGGTCTAAAGTACCGGGTACTTTAGGTGCTAAAACCGTTGAGCCGGCAGCCGATTATATCCTGCCATTCGGTATCGGTAACGTGGTGTTGGCGCCCAGCCAGGAAGCTGTGGACAATGGCGAGTCGGTATGTATCATTACTTATGGTATGGGCGTTTACTGGGCCCAGGCAGCTGCAGAGCAGTTCCCGGGACAGGTGGAGGTGATCGATATCAGGACCCTGTTCCCATTAGATGAGGAGCTGATCTATGAAACGGTGAAAAAACACGGTAAGGTGATCGTATTGACCGAAGAGCAGCTGAACAACTCATTTGCCCAGGCATTGAGCGGTAAGATTGGCCAGGAATGTTTCCGTTACCTGGACGCGCCGGTACAAACTATAGGGGCGTTAAATTTACCTTGTGTGCCGATCAACCTGGTGCTGGAAGAGGCTATGTTGCCGAATCCTAAAAAAGTAGCGGCTAAAATAGCAGAACTACTTGCGTACTAGTTTTTAGATTAAAATCCTGTTTATCAGGTTTTTCGATAAGAATTACTTATTTTTATGACTGCACCATTTTGGTGATTACTGGTAATAAAATCAAAAGATATGACATTAATTAATTCCTCTTTAAGTTTGTCGCTTTGGATGATCGCAGGCCTGGTACTTTTAGTTTTGCCATTTATGGCCCTGGTTCATATGTTCAGGTCCAATATGCAAGGGCAGGACAGGCTGACCTGGGTGTTGCTGGTATTATTTATGCCTGTCTTAGGATCGGTACTCTATTTTGTTATAGGTAGAAAACGTGCTGCCGGCGTTTAAAATATAAATTAAATTTGGGCAAATTAATATATACAGCTATCTTTGCCCTCCAAAATTTAAACAACCGCATGCTTAGTACCATGCATTAAAACAATAATATAATGAAAAAAGGAACACATCCGGAAAATTATCGTCTTGTAGTATTCAAAGACATGTCTAACGATACTATGTTTTTGACTAAATCTACAACTGCTACCAGCGAAACTATCAAATGGGAAGATGGTAATGAATATCCATTGATCAAAGTAGAGATCTCTAATACTTCACACCCTTTCTATACTGGTAAATCAATGTTCGTTGATACTGCAGGTCGTATCGATAAATTCAAGAAAAAATACGCGAAAAACTAATTTGTTTTTCTTTGCAATTAATTTGCAAAAAGCCACGAACTTAACAGGTTGGTGGCTTTTTTCTTTGGCAGATAGCTTATCTTTGTCCCGCTCGTCTTAAACTGAAATTATATGAAAATCAAAAATATTTTAACCTCCATTTTATTGTTGATTTCGTTGGTGACCCTCAGCTCCTGTTTTGAAACGGTAGAAGAGATCAACCTGAATAATGATGGTTCCGGCCGTATGACCTTAACTTTTAATGGTTCGCAGAGTAAGGCCAAGCTCGCTTCGGTGATGAAATTAAGCTCAGTAAACGGTCATAGAGTGCCTACTGTTGCCGAAATTAAGCATGAACTTGCCCAAACTGCAGCGAAATTAAGAGCGATCCCCGGCATCAGTAATGTGAAGACCAATGCCGATTTTCAGAATTATATCTTATCAGTAAGCTTTGATTTTAAAGAGGTGTCACAGATCAATGCCGCATTTGGTAAAATGCTTACAGCCTATAAGATACCTACCTACAACGCGGCTACGTATACTTATAATAAGAACACAAAAACCTTTATAAAAACATATCAGTTAAATCCTGCTACCAAAAAACAATACAATGAGCTGAAGCAGGAAGATAAAGAGGTGTTTAAAAGTGCTCAATATACCAGTGTGTACCGCTTCCAGTCATTAGTGAAAAGTATGGCTAATACAAAAGCCTCTGTTTCCGCTTCAAAAAAAGCAGTGATGCACAAAACCCCGATCCTGAACATTATCAACTCCGGGGCCTCTGTCAACAACTCTATTCAATTACAATAAATCTATATCCAGCTGATGAAAAAGCTATACTATACTTTGCTGTGCGGCATCCTGATCCCGGTTGCAGCAAGGGCCCAAAAAACGGGCATACCGGCACCTAAAGATGCAAAATTTGTTTTAGAATACAACCTGCCGTTCGTTTTTTCTCAAACCACCGCGGAACGCCTGAACCTGTCCGAGATCGGCAGCAAGATGTACGAGGATCTTTTCCTGAAAAACAAAAACTACGAGTCAGACTTTGATATCAGCAAATCCGGAATTGACCATTCCAGGAAGGCTTATATGCATATGGTGAATACCGACAGTATTGAATATACTGTACGCTTGCTGCCGGTACAGAACATCGAGCTCTTCCGTGCAGCTATAGGCATTGACACAAAGACGAAGCAAACAAAGGTAGATAAAGGTATTTTTTATGACCTGAAATTTAAAGACCTGGCTTTTATACCCAATACCGGTGACTATGCGGTCCTGGTTGCCAGCTCAGGTACTTATAATGCTTTTGATGACTCTGCCCGTGCCGAAAGGTGGGGGATTGAGTATAGTAAAGGTTATGGCTGGGAGGAAGCGACTACTGTAGAAGTAGCCCCTCCTGAAGATTGGGAGGCTACAACAGAAACTTATGCGGTTGAGGCGGCTCCGGAAGATTTCCCGGTACCTGCTGTTGAAGCAGTAGAGGTGCCAAAAGAAGCTGCCCGTTCAGCAGCAGAACAAGCTTATGCAGCTGCAGAAGAGGCTGCGGCCGACGCAGCTGCTGTAGCCGATACTATTGTGGTTGGAGATGACACTTATGATGAGGATGATTACCTGGTGGATAGTGCCGCTACTGCTGTAGAAGCAGTGCCCTATACCCCTTATACTTATGATGATGAGCAATATGAGTCCTATCAATCTAAAAAAGATTCCATTTTCATGATCTGGAAAAAGGATTTTGTAACCGGCTTTATCAATGAAGGCAGGGATAGCTACAGCAGGCTGCAGGAACTGAAAGATTTTGAAGCGCCAGGGCAAAACTCAGCGGCTACTTTCTATATGAACAATTTAGGCTTTAATGCACGTGACCTTTATGGTATGTACGGCCTGTTTGGTATCAGCAGGTATGCCTACCGGGAGTTGCCGATGCCGCTGAATGAAAATTGGAGCATGATCCAGTTAAATTTTGAAGCCAATGCGATCCGACTGAATGCTACTTCCAGGCTCACCGATCAGATGGCCAAAAGCAGTAACCGGATCTATAAAAGGAAATTCAATAAAAAGTTTAATAAGTACATCAACAGCCAGACGGATATAGGCGTGATTGGGATGGCGATGAATACCCGAAACTACCTGGAAGAAACCCCGGTTATGGTGAAGGATGTGATGAAGAATTTCGGGCTGTGGACCAACGAGGCTTCCCTGCTTGCAGATATCTTTACTATTGTGGTGGATGAAAAAGCGACCGGGAAGGTGATCTGGGGCGATGGCGCCTTTGTAATGACCAATGTTAAAGAAAAAGAGTATCAATCGATCCGTTATAAATGGGATGAAGACACTTATGAGTCTACGGAAGAAGAGCAAACGGAAAAAGAGATGCTGCCTAACTTCCTGATGATGTTCAGTACAAAAGATGAAGGCATCATCCGTAAATTACTGGATTACGGCTTGCATAAAGAAGCTTATGAGATGAAGGATGGTATTTATTTCGCTAAAAAAGTGAGCGGAAGATATGATCCTTTTGAGTACTTCTGTATCATTAAAGATGGTATCGTATTTATTGGTACTGAGCGGCAGGAGATAGAAAATATCCGTGATGGTAAGCATCGGGGCAGCGTATCTGCCAGCGACAAAAAGCTGATGCGGAAAAATTCGGTATTTGGCTGGTTCCATCCTAAAAAGCTGGTAGGTAAATTCGGTCAGTCAGAAGAAGATGATAATTTAAAGATGGTGAAGGTGAACAACATGCTGAACAGCCTTGGCGTGATGCAGTTCAACAGCGGAAAAGTAAAGAACAACAAAGTTAGGGCTGATTTCAATTTAATAACACCAAATAACAGGGCCAACTCCTTTGAATATTTAATGTATTTAATTGATGACTTGAAACATTTATAGATGGTAAAAAAGATTGTTTTATACGTAGTCGCTATCCTGTTGCTTGCGGCGGCAGGTTTTTGGGTTTACCTTTTTTATAAAAGATGGAGTTCTTACCAGGTGAGTATACCGGCCCAGGCCGACCGTGTAGTAAGGGTCAACCTCGAGCAGATCGGTAAAAAGGTTTTGAAAACAGGCGATCCTTCAAAAGTGCGCCAAAATGAATTGGTGCCCTTAATCAATAAATCTTTCGACCTGCCGTTTAATATTTTTGCCTTCGGGATAAAAAGTTTATCAACTAGTGTCTATTTTACTAAGCTGAAGATTGCCGATAAGAATGCTTTTAATGAGCTGCTCGCTAAAGTATTTACCCAGGGAAAGGATAGCCTGAGGCATAACCCCAGCGGTACGCTTAGTATGATGTTCAATAGCGAACATGCGGTGCTGATCGTAGGCAAGGATACGACAATGCGTGTCTTCAATCAATCCAGCGATTTCCTGAACAATAAAAATGTGATGGACTTTAATAAGAGCCAGCTTTATGATATCAAAAAAGTAAATGCTGACCTGTCCTCGACGGGTAATATGTACAATTTTGCGATCAATTTTGAAGCGGGTAAGATTTCCGGGACTTTTGTAAGCAATGTACAGCAGGAGAGTCCAATCAGCCTTAAGGTGCCTAAAGAGTCGGCTTTGGCTGTTATTTCTAAAGAGAACTTTTTCTCTTTACTGAATAAACTGGGCATAAAAGAATTGATACCGGATGCCGCTACTCAGGACTTAAACGCTTACGCCCACCAGGGATTTGCTCTTTACATCAATGGTGAAACAGAGCAGCTTAAGTCTGTGGTTACTTATGAGTATGATGATAATTTCGAAAAAGTTGAAGTAAAGAAAACAGAAGCGACTAAAGTGCCCAACCTCAACCTGAAGATACCCCTGAGCGATGAGCATACGGCTATTAATGCATTGCGCAAGGCCCAGGTGCTTATCGGTGCAGATAGTGTCAATAACGCGATCCTTCCCCTATGGAATATGAAATATTTTCTTAAGTCGGGCCGCACGCTGTTTTTGTATGCCAGTCATGACCTGGATACAGCGATCACAATCCCGGTACAATTAGAAAGAGATGCCGACCTGATTGCCTGGATCGATTTTCAAAAACTGAGTAATATGGCGTCACTGGCAGAATTGAAATCTTATTTGGGAATATTTGACGAGCTGAATGTTACTCACGATCTTGATGATACCTATAAGATTGAGCTGAGCTTTCAGAATAAAACTAAATCTTCCCTGGCCCAGCTCATCGACCTGATTACCTCAAGATAGCTGCCGGATATACTCCAGGAATAAATGCAAACCTTCGCGTTTACTGTCGTCAAATTTGTAATGAATATTTTGGCGATAGTAGACGTTAAGGTCATAAAAAGAGTAAGGGTGTGCTGCCACTACTTCGTCTATATGCTGTAATCCCATTTCATTAGCCGCGTTAAAATCTTGTATAAACTGTTCTGGCAGGGTTTTATTCGCGATCCATGCTGCGAAGATGAAATCCAGACCGGTCAATTGTTTCCAATGCTCGGCCAGGTCATATACATATTCAAACTTACCTAAGGACTGCAGTGCGCGGTCCCCGATGATCACACCGGCAGTAGCTCCTTCTATCAGGTCTATATATTGCTCAGGAGCATCTTCCAGTGGTATATCCAGGTTCCAGTGCTTTTTTAATAATATTTCTGCTAATCGTACCGAGGTCCTGGATTGGTAATCCAGGTATATTTTTTCAACCTTGTCCAAAGGTACCTGGCTGAAAATGCATACCGAAGCTACTTTACCGGATGCGGCAATACCGTAATCGGAGATGATCTGCGGGTTGGGAATGCTTAATAATGCTGCTGTAGATACAAGTCCCAGGTCGGTACTGTCCCCGGCCAGGTGCTTTGCGATTAATGATGGATATTCTAAGTCCAATTCAATCTGTTGCCTTACCGGGTGGCGCTCGATACCGTATAATAGCGGTTTGGTATTTAAATAACTTACCGCGCTAACTTTTACCTTATGATTCAAAATGTAATTGTAAATTTGTTCGCAAAAGTACCGTATAAATCTTCAAAAGAAAATACAAATTGTCCTTAATCATTTACACAGACGGCGCCTCCAGAGGAAACCCGGGGCGGGGCGGCTACGGCATTATACTGCAATGGGGTTCTATAAGAAAAGAGATAGCACAGGGATTTAAATTGACGACCAATAACCGCATGGAACTGCTGGCCGTGATCGTAGCTTTGGAGTCGCTTACCCGGGATGGGGTAGACATCATGGTCTATTCAGATTCAAAATACGTGATCGATTCTGTAGAAAAAGGTTGGGTATTCGGCTGGGAAAAGAAAGGCTTTGCCGGCAAGAAAAACCCTGACCTGTGGATGCGCTTCCTTAAAGCTTACCGCAAACATAAAGTTAAATTCCATTGGGTAAAAGGGCATGCAGACAACCCCTTCAATAACAGGTGTGATGCACTGGCTACTGCAGCGGCAGATGGCGGCAACCTGATCACAGATATTGGCTATGAGCAGGAATTTTACGCTTCCTAGTTCATCATGATCCAGTTAAAGCCAAATCTTATATGCGCGTTTCCTGCCGGGTAACCCGGCACATTGATGATATTTTTAGGGAATAGCATTTGCTGAAGCTGGTCGCCCATCACAAAGGCCCTTAACCTCTTTACTTTAAAATTAAAGAAGGCGGATAAAGCCGGGATATTATCCAGCGTGGTATTATCCTGGTAATAATATTGGTTATAGACAAAGCTGTACCCGTCTGCTTTATAAGGTGTATGGTAGCGCACTTCTATGCCCAGGTAAGCATCCAGGCGGTCTTTGAACATCGGGGCTTTATAGGCCAGCTGGTGACGCAACATGAAAGCGGGCAGGTTAACCGGCGCATTGCCGGCTTTTTGTTGCCATACTACTTCATTGTCCAGGGAGAACGCGCCAAAAGTGAACAGTTTTCTCCCGGTAAATTGCAGTACAGAAAATACCGTGCTGTATTGCATGAATTTCAAAGATTCGTCCAGGTAGATATAGTTACCAATCAATTGGTTTTTGAATCCCAGCTGTATTTTCAGCGCTTTGATCCATAGGTTGGCATATAACTGGGTATTAGTAGTATTGCCGAAATCGTTTTTAATTTCAAAGATACTGGTCTTAAAAATACCCTGTTGATAAGAAGGATTTACGATCGTTTGTGTGGCGCCAAGCGTAAACTGGCCCAGCCTGGGGAAGCTTTTAGATAATTGGCCATCCAGTTTCATGTTACCGATCGCGGGACCGGCGAAAAAGAAGCTCAGGTCCGCAAGGTAAGACCATTGATTATCCTTCAGGGCATCTTTTCTCAACTGGCCGAATAAGTAAGGACTGGTATAATCATTTTTTAAGCGTGCGGTATCAAAATAATTGGTGTTGAACCAGTCATTGCGGAGCCCGATCCCGGCCTCCACATGCACCAGCTGGCTATCTTTTCCTAAGAAAGTGTTTAATGAAAACTTATTATCAATGCTGGTATGGGTCTGGAAAGAGCGCACCGTATCGTTTCCTACAAAAGAAAAGCTGCCGTAGGGGATATAATAAACCGAATCGGGCAGGGCATCCTGGTATTTGTGTTTGGTACTCTGGATTTCCAATACATGTTTTATAGAAAAACGGGGCGTGAAGCGGTATTGTACATTTGTTGAATCCTCATTGTACAGGGAATCTTTTTTGCCCCAGGCATAATTGTTTTGGAGGAAAAAGCGGAGCTCGCCCTGCCTGTTGTGTATGGGCGAGGTAGAAGCGTTGATGCCGGACTCAATAAATACCGGCACCGAAGCCCGGTTGGAGAAGTTGGGGTTACTCAGCACGCTATCGGAAAGAATGCCGCCGTTCTCGTCATTCTTAAAGTTATTGTAGATAAAAGCAAATTTAGTTTCGAGGCGATCATTTTCACTTTTATAATTAGAACTTACATAGGCATTCAATCCATTGGCCTTTTGCATTTTGTAATAACCCTCCGAGGTATTATTAGCCACGCGGAACGCGAAATTCCATTTGGGCGTTATGTTTTGGGTATGCATCAGGTCAACCCATTGCATCTGCTTAGGGCCAAGCATAAAAGAGAAGGAGGTATATGGCCTTGTTGTATTGATGAAATGAACACTGTCTATTGTGTATTTATAGACATCCCAGTTATCGTAGCCGAGGCGTAGGCCCGGTGTATTGTTTAATGTGAAAATGGTTTCTTTTGCCGGGGAGCCCAGGTTGCCCAGGGTAGTGTACCAGGCCGGCTGGCGGTATTGATTCCTGTGAAAGAACAATAAACTACTATCATAGTAGTGGGTGACCTCTGAATTCAGGTATTTGTAAGAGATAATGGCCGGCTCTTCGTCCCATTCGCTTTCTTTCTTCTTTTGGCTAGTAGTATCGCTTGGGTCTTTTTCAGCAAAAGGGTCACGTTGATCCAGGTTGGAATTGCCTTGCGTATTGGGGCGGTTGCCCAATTGCGCCTGTGCGGTAAAGGCCAGGAAGCAAAGTGGGATAAGGTAAAATAATATATGTGTAAAAAATCTTCTGGGCATCAAAATATGGGCTAAACAAAGCTATGTGATCAAGGGGCAAAGCTATTTAAAATTACAATAGTAAACGCTTAAAAACCGGGAATTGATATTGGGCAGAACAATGGAATCGGGATATTAACAAATGAATATTTTAGCAAATAAACGCTTACCTTTAAGGCTGATTTTTGAAAATAAATATAAACTTTAAGATATGAGCATTCGCAGACCCTTTAATTTAAACAAATGGATTGATGAAAACCGGCATTTATTAAAGCCGCCGGTGGGTAATCAGCAGGTTTACCATGAGGTAGATGATTTTATCGTGATGGTAGTGGGCGGCCCTAACAGCCGTAAAGATTTCCATTATAATGAGACCGAAGAATTGTTTTACCAGCTGGAGGGAGATGTTGTAGTGCGTATTATTGAAGAGGGTAAAATAGTGCCGATAGAGATTAAAGCAGGGGATATGTTCCTCCTGCCCGCAAGAGTGCCGCATTCGCCGCAGCGGGGGCCTAATACTGTGGGTCTGGTAATCGAACGTGTACGTCCGAGTACGATGATGGATTCCTTTGCCTGGTATTGCGAGAATTGCTCCCATAAATTATATGAAGAATTTTTGCCGGTAGCGGATATCGTTTCCCAATTGCCGCCGGTTATGAACGCATTTTATGCGGATGAGGCTAAGCGCACCTGTGAAAAATGTGGGACGATTATGGAGCCGCCAAAGAAACTTGCTTAAGTGAATGGGCTGGTGTAAATGATAAAGCTGATTTTTTAAGGCACTGATATAATAACTGAAAATGTCAACTCCCCGGTACAGGTTTGTGCCGGGGATTATTAATTAAGTAACAAGCACAATCAAAAGAACCTGTTTTTCTGCGGTTCTTAATTGTTTTTTAACCAGAACTTCCACCAGGGTGATTTAGTTTTAGTTGCCGGAACATTAAGTTTTTGATTTTGAGCTCTATTATGTTCTTCTCTTGTCAAATTATCTATTTTAAAAGTTATAGGTGTAGAAGTTGCATCTTCTTCTGTACTAAAAATGAGTTCATATTCAGTAATCCCGCTATCTTTTATTATTTGTTGCGCGATTTCATTTTCAGGAAGCGTTGCTTTTAATTGAAATACACATTCAGTTTTTTTATTTTTAGAAAATCCTTTGAAATTTTCTTTAATAAAATTGAGCACATAGGTAGTATGGTGCTCGTGCATGGCTAAATATCCCAGAAAAGACAGGGCACTTCCTCCGGCAATTTCATCATTACTATATACTTTACCTGCTGTGTAATGAAGGTTATCATAAGTGAATAATTTACCTATTGCTATGCATAAGCGGGAAGGCCAGGGGAGCGGCTCTTCATTGGTTGACAAAAAGCCCTGGCAATAAATAAACAAATCTGTCACTTGATTTAAGTCCTCATATTTAAATCTTTCCCGGAGCTTATCTACTTCTTCTTTTATAATTGAATTATCTTTTATTCCTTCAATTATTTCAGCGGTTCTTAAAAGCTCATTGTATAATGCTTTGTTTATTTCATTTGCAGCATTTTCGTGTCGCTGCAATAATATTTTTTGAAATTCCTCTAAAGGATTAGTCTTATTGTCTTCCATAGTTTGCTTTATTTTTAGAAGGCGCCATTTAAAATGGCTATTGAATTTTTCGGTTAGTCGATCTGATACAAAACTTATATTAACTGTAACCCTTTTATAGGCCTTTTCAATCGTTTCTGTAAATGGACTTTTAATTATTGCCCCGGTTTCATGATTTCTCCATCCGGTATTATTATCATTCCATTTTTGAAAGATGTTATGCTATTTACAATTTTCATTTATCACATAGCAGCTAACGTTATTAATGTTCCTCTATACGTGTTGCCGTTAAATTCCCAGTCGAGTCAAAATCTATCACAAGATAATAGGGATCGATATGGAACCCCGGATTGCTTCCGATAGGATAAGTCCAGTGAATACCCAGTTGATTAGTATCAATATCTTTTGGCTTGTCCAGTAATTCAAATACTTTATCGGAACTTGTTCCTTTAAGTAAATAGTTTTTCATCAGGTCTTCCATCATGTCAAAACGTGGATTGTCCGTGTTTTGGTGTTCATTTTTTACCCAAATGTTCTTGTCGTATTTCTGTTTACAACTAATACAAATTAAAAGCGTACCTATGACTATCAGTTTTTTCATAATCGGGAATGATTGCTCATTTAGATTCTCATCATTACTTTTTTAAATAAAATGTTTTATAACAGCTTATCCGCTTTGCTTAAATTTCCTTTTCAAAACAAATACTACTTACAATATTAGCGTATTGTTCATAGTTCGGGATGATTTTAAAATTGTTTTTCTTATACAATCCAATGGCCTCAATCATTTTGTCACCGGTTTCCAGGATGCATTTGCTATAGCCTAATTCTTTCGCCCAAACCTGTAATTCAGTCAATACTCTTCCGGCAATCCCATTCCCTCTACTATCCGCTAATACGAACATCCGCTTGATTTCCATTACACCACTTTCATACTCCTTTATGGCACCACAGCCCACCGCTTCGCCGGCTTCGTAAGCGACCACTGCATGTTGGATCAAATCAATTTTATTGTATTGAGCGAAAAAATCATTGGTTGTACCATTTTTAATGGCTAAATCTTTATCCAGTTCAAGTACTAATTTTTGAAAATCTAAATTATCGGAGTTTGTTCGTTTAATGGTATACATCTGTTGCAGCTGTTTATTTTGAGCAATTAGATAGATAAAAATTGTTACTCGCGAAAACCGGCTCGATTAAATAAAAGTAATCAATAGGCATAGCATCGTGAACATATAAGCCTAAAGGACAGACCGGGGGCTTCGAGCATCATGAGGCCTATCCGCTTTTATTTTAATCAGGCTATTTTCAATAGCTGCTATTTCGCTTGCATTAAATCCGGAAGAGCTGCTTAAGGAAAATTCTTTATCCTCCTTATGCAAAGTAAGGATTTTGGGACCTGTAATTATCCAGATTTATTTGCCTTTGCTCAGCCGTGTCTGCCGAATAAGGTCCTGCAACTCCGATTATCATGTTAATCAATTAAGCAGCCAAATATATTAAATTTTACACCTTTATTCTATACAGACTTTCAAAATACGCCAATTTTTTAAACATCTGGTAACCAAAGTACTTTTTCATTTTAAGTTATTTTTACCCGCAGCTTTTTAGGAATTCTCATAATTTCGTACCTTAGTACTTTAAAAGCAACGCATCATGCATTTGATCAGTGAAAAAGAAACAGCGGCAGTTTATTCCACCCAAAACAACCAATCCAAACCCTTTCACGAGGAAGAGACAGATGTACTTGTAGAAGAAGAGATCGAATACAATAACAGTATTGTCGTATGGAATGATGAGGTGAATACTTTTGACTGGGTGATCGAATCGCTGGTGGAAGTCTGTGACCACACCCTGGAAAGCGCCGAACAATGCGCGCTGATCATTCACTTCAGTGGGAAATACGCGGTAAAAAAAGGCAGTTTTGAAGACCTGCGCCCAAGATGTGAAGCTTTGCTGGACCGGGGCATTTCGGCTACGATTCAATAACATCCATTTAAAACAACATTTTAATCAATAGCCTTCCATTTCCCTTTTTGAAAAATACATTATTGAATTTTGGGGAATGGAACACCAGGTAAAAACTCCAGGCACTCTTACAAATTGTCTGCCAGATACAGCTTAACGCATTCCAAGAAGGACTGATTACTTTTATTGCTCCTGTAAAATAGGCATATTCGTCGCCGTCAGGTTGCTCGTCGCCTTGGCCAGCAGTATACTATTGTCGTTATGATATACCCGCACATCCACATTAATGATCTTTTTACCAAAACGGATCACCTCTGCTTCGGCCCTTAAAGTTTCCCCACGCCTGATCGCATACAGGAAATCTACATTTAAGGTAACGCTGGTATAATGATTTTCCGCGTTTAAAGAAATAACCGCGAAACCGATGATCTCATCTATCACCAAAGACATCATACCGCCATGGATATTCCCGTAAGGATTACACATCTCGGGACGTACGGTCAATGTGGCTACCGCCTTGCCCTTGCTCACCGACTCCAGTGTAAAGCCCAGCCAGCTACCGGCCGGCGATAAAGTGTCATTCAAAACGGTACCAATTCGCTGTTGCAGCAATTCCAATCCTTGTGCCATAATCAATTTATAAATTGAAGGTACAAAAGTAGTTAAAATTGACCCCGGGTTGACTTTTTTCTGCTAAGTTTGTATCCTTATCTTCAATCATTATGACGCTAACGCAATTAGAATACGTGGTTTCCGTCGCCACTTATAAAAGTTTTGTCGCCGCAGCTGAAAAAAGCTTCGTGACACAACCTACACTCAGTATGCAGATCCAGAAACTGGAAGACGAGCTCGGGGTGAAGATCTTTGACCGGAACAAACACCCGATCAGCCCTACGGATATTGGCCAGCGTCTTGTAGAACAGGCAAAAATAATCTTATCAGAAGCCGGAAAGATCGAGGAGATCATCCAGCAAAGCAAAGAAGATATCTGGGGCACTTTCAAACTGGGTATCATACCAACCATCGCACCTTATATTTTACCTAAGTTCTTAGCCGCTTATGTAGATAAATTTCCAAAAGTAAAGCTGATCGTGACCGAAATGCAAACGGAAGATATCGTCACGGCCTTACAAAAGGATGAGCTGGACGCCGGTTTGTTAAGCACGCCCCTGGAAATGCAGCAAATAAAAGAATATCCTTTGTTCTTTGAACCCCTGGTGGGCTATTTCGCTACCGGTGACAGCGCTTTAAGTAAGCGTACCATAGAGCCTGCCGATATCGACCTGAACAACCTGTGGTTGCTGAATGAAGGCAACTGTTTGCGCAACCAGGTCTTAAACCTCTGCGCGGATAATATCAACCAGCTGCAGGATGAGAAGCCTTACCGCTACGAATCGGGTAGTGTAGACATGCTGCGTAAAATGGTAGATACCAATGGTGGCGTGACCGTGTTGCCGGAGCTGGCCACTTTCGAGTTTAAAGAAGACTACCTGGACAATATCCGTTACTTTAAAGACCCGCAACCGGAACGCGAGATCTCTTTAGTTACCAATACGCATTTCGTGAAATTATCTATCCTGCAAACCTTAATGGACGAGATCTTACACCTCATTCCTGAAAAAATGAAAGTACAGAAATCAGACCGTAAAGTGTTACGGATACAGACCGCAAAACTGTAAAGCACTTTACATTTTTAGATAAAGCCAGTTCGCCGCTTCGAAAGTTACGGAGGAATTGGCTTTTTTATTGAGCTTATAATCTGAAGGCACTGCCCATATAAAATTAGAGAGCAGGCTATCTTCCACCTGTATTACCACCCGGTCATATTCTTTTCCATTTAATACTATAGGGGCGCTCAGGTTGCCGGCCAGCCAATTTTGATTCCCGTCCACTACTACCTTATCGGTAATCATAACAGCAAGGTCACCTAAGCCCTGTACCTCAAGCGGGCTACCGGACTGCGCGGCCAGCACATAAGACTTACCGATATGAGCGCTTGTCTTCAATTGCTTTAACAGGAAAAAATAGAGGAGTACCAAAGCATTGAAATCAATGGCAATCCTGGTATTGCCGGCTTTAAAACTCAGTCCAAAAACCAGGTTAATAACCTGGCTGCAATCATAAACAACATATTTAGAGACCTCAATCCCGCTCTCATTTTCAGGGTCCAGGCGAAAGGTCGTGATGATGACCACCTGTGCGGCGGTCCATATCCAAACCAGGCTTTTATATCCTTTTTTATCCAGAAAGTATAAGGCGGCAGCGATTAAGCCGATAATGGAAACGGCCATGGAAAGCACATTCAGCGTTTGCAGTTCCTGGTAGCAATTCCAGGCGCTGAGCAGTATAATGATATAAATGATCAGGTTATTTAAGCCTGGCTTGAATCGATCCATAATCAGGTATTTTTAATATCCGTTGCAAAAAGCATGCCTTTACTGCATCTTTTCCCATTATTTAATTCCTTTATAGTGATGAGCGGGCCGCGCGCCAGGTTTTACTCTTCCCCGTCATCCGTATAAAAATCGATCAGCGAAGCCATGTAAGGATCTTCCCAACCCTCAAGGATATCTTCATAAGCCTCATCGGGAATATTGATATGGCGTACTTCCAGGGAAGTGCCTTTTTTATCTTCATGTAATTTCATAGTAACGATGGAAGCCGCTTCCTGCTCGCCGAAATACCATTCCTGTACAATTTTTTTACTAGGCTCCAGTTCTATAAACCTGCCGGCAATGGAATCATCCCACAACGAGAATTCCCCATCGGGCCGGGCATCAACCTGTGCCGGCGCCCCGGTCCACAGCATTACGGTTGGCTCATTGGTAAGCGCAAGATAAACTTCTTCGGGTGGGGCGGGGATAATAAAGTACTTTTTAAATT
Organism: Taibaiella sp.; assembly: GCA_016786705.1. GTDB lineage: Bacteria > Bacteroidota > Bacteroidia > Chitinophagales > Chitinophagaceae > Edaphocola. Next base: position 357,990 of record JAEUVV010000003.1, on the reverse strand, counting down.
CTTTCATGATATGAAACAATGATATGAAAGCGTAAAAATACAAACTTAGCGCCTGTTAAAAAGGACTGATCTCATTTTTAATTTCTAGATTTGTAGCTATTGAAATTTATTATGAGACCAATCTTTAAGAGTATTGTTCTATTTATATGTTGCATCTTGCCTAATCTGCTATGGGCCTGTGGCCCTTCGCTTTATCCCGATGAAGCAAGGTTCGCCCTGTTCCGTAATGGTATCAACGGCCAGGAAGGCTTTGAACCGTTTTTCTACTCCGAGTATTTTTTAAATAGTAATGCACCGGATCCTACTGGAAAAGACTATAAGCGCAATTGCCAGGAGTGGCAGCAGATTACCGGGACTGGCGTAAGTTTGGATGATATTTATTCGGTTCAGTATAACTGCGCCCCGGATTCTTTCCTGAATGCTTATGAACAAAAGAACTGGGCTGCATTTAAAGAAAATAGTTTTACCAACTGGCTATTAAAAAAGAAAAACAAAGCTTATCTCGATTATTTCGTACTGGCCAAGCAGATGGAGGCAGCGCAATTCTACCGGGGTGATCCCTGGACGGCAAGCCTGCTGGATACCAACAGTATAGCGCTTGACAAGCTGTCCCAAACCGCTTTAGACAGGACGCATCAAACAAAAAATACTTTTCTCAAAACCCGTTACGCTTTCCAGGCAATCAAAACGGTCTATTATGTGAAAGAACCACATAATCTTTCCCCTTATCTAAAAGCCTTTGAAACTTATATTGAGCCCGGGCAGAGCGTGGTCAAAGGCTGGGGCTATTATTTTTATGGCTTATTACAACAGGATCAATTCAAACGCAATGTTTGCCTGTTACGTGCCTTTGATTTATCTGAAGAAAAGAAAGTCGCCGCTTTCAATAAAATAGAATCCGATTTCTTAACTGAAATTATTCAAGAAGAAAAAGATCCTTACCTGAAAGAAGTCGTCCTGGCGATGCAAGGTATCTATACAACGGGTCGGGCAGGAGCTATAATAGTAGCCTTGCACCAGGTGAACCCCGATAGTAAATACCTTCCTTTGCTGCTCTCCAGGGAAATCAACAAAATAGAAGACTGGATCTGGTCCTACACTTTTTTAGGGTTCTCCAGCCTGGGCATCAATTATGAAGGTAAGCCTACCTTTTCTTACTGGAATAAAGGGTATACTGAAGATGAGGCGCAACAGAAGGTACTGATTGCTGCAAACCGGGAAAAAGATCTTGAGTACGTGGATGGGCTATGCACCTTAATGGCTAAAATGGCTGATGCCCACTTCGCGGACAAAGACTTCCTGAAGCTGGCACAAGCCCACCTCTATAATATCAGGGGCAACTACACCGCTGCCACCCGGGCATTAGCAGGAATTACGCTCCCGGACACTTCCATTTATTATAAACAGTGGCTCATAGAATCAATTATACTTTGTACCAATACTGAAGATATCAATAAGCCGGAGGTGCAGGCCCGCCTCTTACAATGGCTCCAGGCATTTGATGCTGCCCCTTCACCTAATATAAGCGACAATGAGGGTAAACTTGCAGAAAACGAGGATGACCTGTCCGAATTATTTTTAGTCCTCAGTAAAAAATTCCAGGAAAAAGGATTGATCAATACTGCAGGGTTATTGTACAACAAATCTCATCACCAGAGAAACATATATGACGGCTGGGAAACCAGCTGGGACGATGCATATCCGCCGCAAAAAAAACCGAATTCCGTATCCCCGAAAATGAACTATAAGCAGATCGCGTTCTGGGACAGGAATGCTAGCCCGCAGGACCTGGAAGCACTGATAGCCTTTAAGGCCAGACAAAATAAAACCGCCTTTGAGCTGTACGTAAGCCCGGCACAATGGCCGGACGACCAGGTGTACAAAGACCTGATAGGCACTAAATACATGCGGATGGAACGCTATCAGGATGCCCTGAAAGTCTTTCAATCCATGGACCAGGAATTCTGGAACGATAATTATCATTATGCCGACTACCTTCCATTCACCGGCATTTCAGACCTGCGTACTTATGCTCCTTGGGAAAAGACACGGAGCAAATACTACAAAAAGACCTCTAAAGCCGACATTGTCGCTGATATTGTCGCGATTGTTGACGCACTTAATAAACCGGGACTGAGCAATGAGCAGAAGGCTGCCTGTTATATTCAACTTGGCAACTGCAAACTCAACATGACCAAAAACGGCCTGTTCTGGATGATGCTGAGCTATGGTAATTTCGGCCAGGAAAACAGGGAAAACTCCGGGAACTTTTATACCTATACTTTTTATCCTAATACTATAGCTTACGGTGATAATTACTATGGTGCAAAGTCAGCAATGATCGCCTATGACAAAGCGCTTAAGCTCAGCAAGAACAAAGAGCTGCAGGCAGCTGCATACCTGTATAAAGAATTGGCACTGATACTTTCAGATCAAAAGCCCGACTACAATTATGATGAAAAAAGACCTGCTACGCAAAATGTAAAAATGCTGCGGAAATACTTTGCCGGCACCAAAGCTTATGAGGCGGCCGCTTCTTATTGTGCCGATATAGACTTATGAGCAAGTCACTGATCTTATGGACGCTTTTTATTGCTATCCTTTGCGCCTGCAACAACGCGGACCGGAAGGAAGCTAAAATCAAAAGTGTATACTACTGGAAATATAATGGGCCGCAAAATGACCTGGATACCCAAGTCTTACGTCACTATGGGTTTCAGCATTTTTATGTAAAACTGATGGATGTAGCTTTCGACCCGCAATCAGGGAAAGCAAGCCCGAAAGCAAGACTGGACCAGTCCAAAGCGCTGGAACAGGCCTGGAATCTGCCACATACACCTGTAGTATTCATTAACAACAATTGTTTCCTGAATATGGATTCAGCGGCATCCCGGCAACTGGCCCTGGATATTGACCGGTATATCAAAAGCTATTACCGGCAGTTAAATGTGTTGTATAAAGATAAAATACCGGAATGGAACACCCTGCAGATCGACTGTGACTGGACCCGGTCCAGCAAAGACCGCTATTTCTATTTCCTGCAGGAATTGAAAGCTTTAAACCCGCAGATCAAGCTCTCCGCAACCCTGCGCATGTACCCCTATAAATATCCCGGCCAGATGGGCGTACCGCCGGTAGACGAACTGAGCCTGATGTGCTATAACCTTGGAAAAATAAAGGACTTTAATACCGTCAATTCTATTCTTGATGTAAATGAGTTCAGAACTTACCTGGGTAATCAGCAAGCATACCCCAAGCCCTTGCACATCGCTTTACCCTGTTTCGGCTGGATGGCCTGGTTCCGGAACGGCACCTACCAGCATATCTTATACCTTACCGAAGATCAGCTGGGTAAGGCGCATTTTGCCCGGAAGGCAAACAGCAATAAATATATGGCCATCAAGGATACGGTTATCGCTGGTCAATATATCCGGGTAGGGGATATACTTAGGTCCGAATGGCCTTCGGCACATGACCTGGAAGCAGCCATCGATTTAGTATCCCGGAAAGAAAAAAACATAAAAGGGTTCAGCTATTTCCACTACGATACCGTCCTCTTTAAAAAATATGAATCGGTAATAAAAGAACAAAAATAAAAGGACCCGGTTTGCACCAGGTCCTTTTCAATACTATTAAAACTCATTACCAGGGTAATGTTTCATTTTCTTTCTCTTCTTTTATTTTTTTCCGGTTCAACCTTGCGGTTACCAGGATACTTGCTTCATACAAGCCAACCAGTGGAATCGCTACCAGGAAGATACTGAACCAATCCGGCGGGGTGATTATCGCGGCCAGCAACATGATAATTACAATCGCGTAACGGCGCTTATCCCGCATAAAAGATGGTGTCAGAATACCGGCTTTGGCCAGGATGTACACCAGGATGGGCAATTCGAACACAATACCCATACCGAAGATCAGGTCGCTCATGGTATCATAATAGTTCGCGATCGTAATGATATTATCGAATTGCGGGCTGAGGGTATAGCTGGCAAAAAAGTTAATGGTAAAAGGCGCAATGATAAAATAGGAGAACAAGACCCCGATAAAGAACAAAAGCGTAGCCCAGAAAACAATACCCCGGGTATGCTTCAGTTCATTTTCTTTTAAAGCAGGTTTCATAAATTTCCAGAATTCCCAGAAAACATATGGGAAAGCCACAATAAAACCGATCATAAAAGAGGAGGAGAAGCTCATCATAAACTGACCGCTCAATTGCGTATTCTGGAACTGCACATTAATAGACTCCATGCAAAGAGCGTCAATATGCAATACCTTTCCTAGCCAGCAAAACCATTTATAGGCAATAAAGTCTGCCGAGGCGGGCCCCAGGATCACTTTATCAAATATCCATTCAATATTTATAAATACCAGGATCGAGCAAATGATGATCGCAGCCAGCGCCCTTACAATGTGCCAGCGTAATACTTCTATATGATCGACAAAAGCCATTTCTGCTCCCGGATTACCGGCAGCCCGTTTTGCTAAAAACTTATCTATAATGCTCAACGAAGTAGCTGTTTAAAATAAATAATCAAAGACTACAAACTGATCTTCTCTGCTCTTCTTTCATGGCGGCCGCCTTCGAAATCTGTAGTCAGGAAAGCAGTGGCCATCGCTTTTGCGGTCTCAAAATCCACGAAACGCTCCGGCATGCACAACACATTAGCGTTATTATGCTGGCGGGCGAGCTCAGCCAGTTCTTTAGTCCAGCAAAGTGCCGCACGGATGCCCTGGTGCTTATTAGCCGTCATACAAACGCCGTTACCACTTCCGCAGATCAGGATACCTGCTGCCGCTTCCCCGTTTTCTACCATCGTAGCTACGGGATGTGCATAATCAGGATAGTCCGTACTGTCGGTAGAGTGGGTACCTTTGTCTACAAATTCCCAACCTAATTCTGTCAATACGGCTTTTAATTTTTCTTTGTAATCAAAACCGGCATGATCTGAACCGATCGCAAGGGGCAATGCTTTATTAAAACTTAATTCCATAACGCTTGCAAAGGTAAAGATTAAATGCTTTATGCGGTTAAAGTAAATTTTACGATTTCAGGCAGGACACTGCAAAAGACAGGCTGTACAGCACTTTGCAGGAACCAGATCAATCTATAAAATATTCTTAAAAATATACCTACATTCCGGCCGGGCATAAAAAGGGCTGCCCGGGAAGTGTGTCCATTTATCATCCTGAGTTGCATCGACGGATCGACAAGCTCAATATGAAAAATTTTACAATACCCGGGCAGCTTAAAATTTTAAAGACAGCCTTTATGCTTTTACACTTAGTTGCAACTCATCCAGCTGTTTTGCGTCGAGCCTAGACGGCGCATCCAGCATTACATCCCTACCTGAATTGTTTTTAGGGAAAGCGATGTACTCCCGGATACTTTCATCCCCGCCCAATAAGGCACAAAGACGGTCAAACCCGAATGCAAGTCCGCCATGTGGTGGCGCACCATATTCAAAGGCTCCCAACAGGAATCCGAATTGCTCTTTAGCTTCTTCTTCGCTCAAGCCCAATGCGGCAAACATTTTTTGCTGCATCTCTTTTTGATAGATCCGGATGGAGCCGCCGCCAATCTCTGTACCGTTCAACACAATATCATAAGCATTGGCATTGATTTCACCGAAACGTTCCGGTTGGTCCATTAGCTCTGCCTGTTCCGGTTTTGGCGCGGTAAACGGGTGGTGTTTGGCATAGTACCTTCCGTCTTCTTCATTATGCTCAAATAAAGGAAAATCGATCACCCAAAGCGGGGCAAAGTTTTCCGGGTTTCTCCAGCCCAGGCGTTCCGCCATTTCCAGGCGTAAATTGGCCATCGCCGCACGCGTCTTATCTTCGCCACCGGCCAGGATCAAAATAATATCACCGGCTTTGGCGCCACATTGTTCCGCTATTTGTTTTTGACGGGCTTCATCAAAGAATTTATCTACGCTGCTTTTAAAGGTTCCGTCCGTATTACATTTAATGAACAGCATACCGGTCATACCGATTTGCGGGCGCTTCACCCACTCGGTTATTTCGTCGGTTTGTTTACGGGTATACTCCGATCCGTTAGGTACCGCGATCGCCAGGATAGAGGCTGCTTCATCAGTTACTTTAAAGTCTACACCGTTCAGGGCTTCACAAAAGACCTCGTTGTTTACTTTAAGATTGTTGATCTTCATTTCGAAGCGGATATCCGGCTTGTCATTACCATAGTGCCACATGGCATCTTTATAGGTCATTCTCGGGAATGCTTCTGTAATTTCCAGGCCTTTGATCTCCTTGAAAATATATTTGAACATGCCTTCAAAAGTATTCAGGATATCTTCCTGCTCTACGAAGCTCATTTCACAGTCGATCTGGGTAAATTCCGGTTGCCGGTCCGCTCTGAGGTCCTCATCCCGGAAACATTTCACGATCTGGTAATAACGGTCATAGCCGCTTACCATCAACAATTGCTTGAAGGTCTGCGGGGACTGGGGCAGGGCATAGAACTGGCCTTCATTCATACGGGAAGGCACCACGAAATCTCTTGCTCCTTCCGGTGTTGAGCGGATCAGGAACGGGGTTTCTATATCCAGGAAGCCTTGCTCATGTAAATAATTACGCGCTGCGCGGCCCACCTGGTAGCGTAGCTCCAGGTTGCGGCGTAAAGGATTACGGCGCAGGTCCAGGTAGCGGTATTTCATTCTTAATTCTTCACCGCCATCCGTTTCGTCTTCAATAGTAAACGGCGGTGTCAATGATTTGTTCAGTATCTTGTATTCACTTACTTCGATCTCGATATCGCCGGTCGGCATTTTCGGGTTCTTGCTGCTGCGCTCGATCACTTTACCGGTCGCCTGTACCACGAACTCGCGGCCTAAAGGATTTTGATTGAGTGTTTCGGTCATGGCTTCATTAAAAAACAACTGCGTCAGGCCATAACGGTCGCGCAGGTTAATGAAAGTAATGCTACCCAGTTTCTTGATCACCTGCACCCAACCACTCAGGGTAACGGTTGCACCAATATTGTTTATGTTTAATTCACCACAATTGTGTGTACGGAACATTTTTATTTGATTTGTAAATTTTTGAATCGGTAGATGAGCAAATTTGACTTTATCTACTTTATAATATTTTTCAACTTGTATTGGCGGTGAGCGATCATGTATTGTCTTATTCTATTCATTAGTAGTATTTACAAATTCACTAATCTGCTCATTCAGTTATTTAAGTATACAGTCCGCCATTGATAGAGATCACCTGCCCGGTAATATATCCTGCCTCTTTAGAAGCCAGGAATTTTACCAGAGCGGCTACTTCTTCCGGTTTGCCGAAACGGTTCATCGGGATCATAGCGGATAGTTCTTTCTGGTCCAGGTCCTGGGTCATATCGGAAGCGATAAAGCCCGGGGCGATGGCATTCACTGTAATATTGCGTTTCGCGATCTCCTGCGCCAGCGCTTTTGTAGCGCCGATCACACCGGCTTTAGCCGCGGAATAATTGACCTGGCCCGGCATGCCCTTTATTCCGCTTAAAGAAACGATATTGATGATACGCCCGTAACGGTTCATCAGTAAGGGCTGCATAATAGTACGGGTAACATTGTACATACCTTCCAGGCTGGTATCCATTACGCTGCGCCATTGCTCATCCTCCATAAAGGTCATCAACACATCGTTCCTGATACCTGCATTATTCACCAGCACCTCGATCGTGTTGCCTTTATTATTTTCCATCCAACCCTGCAAGGCTGCTTGCACCTCTTCTTTCTTCGCTACATCAAATGGCATTAATTCGGCCGTTTGTCCTTCAGCTCTTACCAGGTCGGCGGTTTCCGCTGCCGCTGCCGCATTACCTTTATAGTTGATTAAAACGGGATAACCGGCCTGGGCCAGGGCCACACATATGGCGCGGCCTATTCCCCTTGATCCCCCCGTTACTAATGCGTACTTCATAATTTATGAGTGATAAATGATTGATGATGGATAGTTGATGACTTTATAATTTTAAAAATCAGATAATTTCTTTCTATAGGTAGCTGTTGCTTTTAGATATTTCTATTGCTTTATCTTTTAGTTGACATAAGACGTTGATGTGTAATATATTCATTGTTTCTGCAATCTCAAGCCAAAACAAAGTTTCATCGGCCTCTTCAACTACGATACTAAGCTTAGCAAAGTGGTCTTTATCAGATCTTGCTCTGCACATAGCCCTGTAATTGGCAGCAACGGATGTTGCGGACCGGATGATTTGCTTCCGAACAATGCCGATGGCATCTGTGTACTTTAATCCAGAGCATACCTCAATAATATTGATGGCAAACTCCTTCGTTTTAAATTTGAATACTTCATTGTAATCCATACATAAATTTAAAAATTAAAGTTTCACCTCACCCATCATTAATCTCCCATCACTTATCAGCTACCCTTTCTTCTGCTCTTTCGCCCAGCTGTCTTTCAGGCCAACGGTTTTATTAAACACGACTTTATCCGAAGTGCTGTCTTTATCCAAAGCGAAATAACCGATCCTTAAAAACTGGAACCTGTCCGCTTCTGTAGCCTCCGCTAAAGCCGGCTCTATATAAGCTTTAGGGATGACCGTAAGGCTGTCCGCATTGATATAGTCTTTAAAGTCGCCTTCCTCTGCAGCAGGGTTTTCAACCTTGAACAAACGATCATATAAACGAATTTCCGCTTCCTTAGCCGTAGCTACATCCAGCCAGTGCATCGTTCCTTTCACCTTGATACCGCTGGTATCACTACCGCTTTTGCTTTCCGGGAAGTATTTACAATACACTTCTGTTACATTCCCGTTTTCATCGGTTTTGTAATCTTCACACTCTACTATATAAGCATGTTTCAAACGCACCTTTAAGCCTTTACCCAGGCGGAAATATTTGGGCGGCGGATTTTCCATGAAGTCCTCGCGCTCGATCCATAAAGTATTGCTGAAGCTGATCTCGCGATGCCCGCCATTTTCATCTTCAGGATTATTCTCCGCGTTCAGGGTTTCTGTTTGTCCTTCAGGATAATTGGTTATGATCAATTTGATCGGGTCCAGTACCGCCATCCTGCGTAAAGCTACTTTATTCAGATGCTCTCTCACACAAAACTCCAGTAAACCGATATCGATCAGGTTCTCCCGCTTGGCCACACCGATTGTTTCTGCAAACTTACGGATAGCCTCGGGCGTGTAACCGCGCCGGCGCATACCGCTGATGGTTGGCATACGCGGATCGTCCCAGCCACTCACGTGCTTTTCATTGACCAGTTGCAGCAATTTACGCTTGCTCATCACCGTATAGTTCAGGTTCAGGCGCGCAAATTCATATTGACGGGAAGGAAAAATGCCTAATTTTTCGATACACCAATCGTATAAAGGGCGATGATGAATAAACTCCAGGGTGCAGATCGAATGCGTGATCTCTTCAATGCTATCGCTTTGTCCGTGGGCAAAATCATACATCGGGTAGATACACCAGGTATCACCGGTGCGATGATGATGGGCATGCTTGATCCGGTATATGATCGGGTCGCGTAACAAGAGGTTGGGGTGGCCCATATCTATTTTCGCACGCAGTACTTTTTCACCGTCGGCATATTTACCGGCACGCATGGCTGCAAACAGCTCGAGGTTTTCGTCAACACTGCGATCCCTGTAAGGACTATTGGTACCCGGTCTGTCAATATTACCTTTCATGGCCGCGATCTCTTCAGCGCTGGAATCATCCACATAAGCCAAACCTTTACGGATAAGGTCTACGGCGAAATCGTGCAGTTGGGTAAAATAATCGGAAGTATAATGTAACTCGTCCCACTCAAAACCCAGCCAGCGCACATCATTCATGATGCTGTCTACATACTCGGTATCTTCTGTTACCGGGTTGGTATCGTCAAAACGAAGATTACATTTTCCGTTATATTTTTTAGCCAGGCCAAAATTCAGGCAAATGGATTTGGCATGACCGATATGTAAGTAGCCATTGGGCTCAGGAGGGAAACGTGTATGTACGCGTCCGTTATGGGTGCCATTGGCGAGGTCTTTTTCGATTATCTCTTCTATAAAATTGAGAGAACGTTCTTCACTCATAAAAATTTGGAATAAAATTTTTTGCAAATATACCTAATGCGATTAATGTTTAAGGGATTAGGCCTTGTTTTATATAAAAAATGCCCACCGGAAGCCGGCGGGCAAATATATCAATAAGTTGGGGTTAATTATTTGACTTCTTCATAGTCAATAAACTCTCCATCCACTCTTTTTTTCTGATTTTGCTGCGCAGCCTGCTGATTTACCTGGTTCTGTATATCATTCATCTGCTGTCGCATACCTTTAGTAATACGGGCTATAGGCAGCACGTATTTCAACACAAATCTTAAAACTAATGAGGCGATAAATAAAAATATGACTGTTTTCCAAAACATAATAGGCAAATATACAGAACTTCAAACAATCTGTAAAGTACCTTATAAAAACAATAACTTTTGAAATGGACTTAAACTATATATACTTGTTTACGTACTGGGACCGGGCCATTGAAAGAAACAGGCTTATTAAATTTTATTGATTTTATACGACTTACTGCTCCCATTGCGGTCCGTTAGCCGGAGCATATAAGCACCTGAAGGAAATGCCCCCAGGTCCAGTCTTATATAATGCTCATGCGTATTAATTGCTTTCAGCACTTTTCCCGCATCGTCAATGAGCTGGATGAAGCTACCTGTATTATAAGGTATTTCGATAGTAACTTCCTGGTCTGCCGGGTTAGGATAGACCCGGACCTCATCTTTGTCGCCGGGGATGAATACCTGCCGCACATCACTATAGACGTAGGCGCCATCCACACTCCTGAGCTTCAGGCGGTAAAATTGGGGCCCGAAAGGCGGCAGGTAATCCAGGAAAGAGTAATCTCCCGTATTACCAGGCATCCGGATCCCAATAATCGACCATTGCGTCCCATTAGCGCTTCGTTCAATTTCTATCCGGGACAACAGTTCGCTTTTTTCACAGGTCCATTGCAACCATACATTCCTGTTGACCAGGTCGGCCGTAAATCGGTGCAGGTTGATAAAAAGCGGCAGCGTTTCCAGAGTTATATATACAGTTGCCTGGTTGCTGGTATTACCACTCAGATCATTGATTGCATATTGAAAACTGTCGGTACCGCTGGTCCCGGGATTGGGCACATAGAGAAAAATACCGTTTGCAAGTATCGAAACCATTCCTTTTAACGGATACTGTACAATACTGAGCGTAGCCAGGTCAAAAGGACTGCAATAAGTGGAATCATTTAAAAGTACCGGGATCTGTGTAGCAGTATCTACAGTAACAGAATCATTTAAAGTATTGGGAGCTTTAATTTGTACAATTATATTATCCGAAAAAAAAGAAGGACAACCGGTAGCGGAAGTTGACCGTACCGTAAAAGTAGCAGCTTCACTTACAGTAAGTGTACTGTCTACCGCGCCGTTCAGCGCTATGCCATTCTTATACCATTGATAGCTGGCTGCGCCCGAAGAACTCGCTGTAAGTAACCTGGTCTCTCCGTTACAGATATAGACTGCTTGCTGTGCATATACCCCGGCCGGGCATAGGACAGCAAACAGCAAAAAGACCAGATTCTTATTCTTATTCATCAGCACTCGTTCGGCACTTAAGCCATCATTAATAAATTATTGGATCGTAACCGAAGGCGTAGTAGGCGCTGTATTGGTATTGATCGTATGGGAAGCAGTACCGTTACAGGCACTAAGCTTAGACCCGTCGTTGGTGGGTAAAACATAAGCTACAGATACATCATAAGTGCCACTTGCCGTTACCAGGTTCTGGCTGTTATTCGTCCCGGAAGGAGTGCCGCCACCGGTCCAGGTAAAGGCATAGTTAAGCCCTGTTGCCGCCGTAAGGTTAAGGGTGCCGAAATTGCTTGTGGCCGTTAATGTTTCACTCACCGTAACATTGGAACATACCGCAGTAGTACCGGAAATAGAAGCGGTTAATGCTGGTAAGACATAAACAGTATGAGAAGTCTGCGCGGACCAACAACCATTGGCATCCTGTACCCGTAGATTATAGGTCTTGGCAATAGCAGTTGTAGCCGGGCTTAGGGTAACCGTTTGTACCAGGTTGGGACTGCTACCGGTTTGCACTACCGTTGCGCCATCACTCCATTCATAAACGGCAAAAGTGGACACACCAGGTGTTAAGGTAAATGCTGTACCGGAGCAGACATAGAAAACGCCTGCCATTGCATGGGCGAGGGGCATCAGGCTCAATGCGGTTGTAATAATAATTAATTTGAGGAATCTGGCTTTCATAACATTTGATTTTTTAGGTTGAAAAGAGAAAAATTTATAGTTTAAATTAGTTAAGCGTTGCGTTTCCGGGCACGGTAGGCCGGGGCCGTACTGTTACCTGTACGGCTGTTCGACCGGAAGGATAAACATTAGCCTCAATGGCTTCCAGGCTGTAGTTTTTAATAACAGTAGTAGCGGTTGTAATTACCGGTAAAGGCATGTTGGCCGTTGTGGTGGTACCTACCTGTGTAGTACCTTCATACAACTTATAAGTATAGCCGCTTTGAAAATTGGTGATCGGCAGGATGGCACTTTGCCCGGAACAGGTCGTCAGGTTGTTGGCCGTCGGCGATTTAATGTAAAAAGCATAATAAATACGTATAGAGTTAGCCAGGCCATAGAAATAAGCCCTTACGCCATCAAAATTGGCATTTTCGGGTGGGATCAACATTTCCCCGACTACACTGCCTAAGCCAAGGAGGGCAGCGAGCGAAGTGCTGGTGTATACGGTACCTACGGTTGGGCTTATGCCCCCTAAAGTTTTGGCCACTTCCAGGTTGGATACCAAACCTGTACCTAATACCAGGCCGGAAGAAGTGGTCATACGGAGTATGATCGGCGTGGTGCTGCTTGGTTTATTGGCTGCTGAAAACTGGAGATTCTGTGTGGCAGAACCGAACAATACAGAAGTAAGGGTAGAGTAGGTTGACGAGTCACTGCTTGTAGCATTCGACGCACCGCTTATGATACCACTATTTTGTTCCAGGGAAGCGTAAACACGTTGTGCCTGCACATTAATGCAAGTAAGCAGGCTCAAACAAATACCTCCAAGGCGTATCGCAATACTTTGTTTAATTGTTATAGGTTTTAAGCAAGTCAATAACGGACAGGAGCTGTTATTAGCTCCGCCATCTATTTCAAACAATTAAATAGGCAGTAAAGTAATATTGAAGGTTTTTTCAAAGGTTATTACAAATATATAGGATTCATATTTAACAATCAAAAAATATTGAACATCTACTAATAGCCCTCAGTAGAAGCACTATATAAGCAATAATTTGTATTTTATAAATAATAAAATAAATTAATTAAAAATAAAAAAATGTATAAAATATTAAATAAATTAAATTAGCTCATCGGGGGACCAGAAGCATTTTGCAAAATCTACTACTTTATCTTTTTTGATCCTGACGCCTTCTGCCTCCAGGAGCTCCTGCATGCGTGTAGCCGTTTCAAAATGCATTTTACCGGTCAGTTTACCCTGGCTGTTAACCACGCGATGTGCCGGCACCGCCAGGTTGTGGGAAGCAGACATAGCACGGCCTACAATCCTGGCAGTAATACCGGGCCCGGCATATTTAGCAATCACACCATAACTACAGACCCTGCCCCTGGGAATCAGCATAACGATCTCGAAAATAGCCTGGTATTGGGGTAGCGTGTCCATTAAATGAATTTTAAGCTAGTGAAATTAGCTCAAATTTAAGGTTTAGCACACACAGTATAATAGAGTATATGATAGTAATGGAGGCAAAAAGCAATAAGAAGTCTTGCGGATACATGCTATGCAAAACTTTTACCAAACCAAGGAAAGACAGGGTAAGGCTACCCAGGAACATAGCGCTAAGAGTAAGCAGTGTCAGCAGCAATAATTTATTTTGAAAGCGATACATACCAGGAAAGAGCGTAACGGCCAGGATAAGCCCCAGCAGGCTAAAAATAAACAGGTATTCTGCCCATTTGCTCCGGCGTTTATTGCCGGAAGGCTCCGGTCCGGTATGCATATTGTCCATTTTCAATATGGATTCAAATAGTGCGCGCCACATATTTTATGGATTTGGTTTTATTTAGTCTGCTTGCACCCAATGTAGTTCTGCTTTAAGCTCATCCCTGTAGGCATTTACAAAACCAAGCAGGCAAGCAGCTGTGTTGCCCTTGGCAAAAAGGGACTGTAAATAGGCATTCGTGATTTTTTCATCCGGGGCTTCTGCTACCCAGACCATTTGCTCGCCTTTAAAACCGTTCCGGATACAGATTTCACCGGCCACAATATTGGGCAAAGTATAGACAAAAAGGGCAGGGGAGGGAATGTCCTCCATAGAAGCGGCAAATTTTTCATCAATCTCCCGGCAGCCGTCCGCGGTAGTGAGCAACAGTGCAACCTTATCTTTATCAACCGCGCGATCCACCACCTGCATCAATAGCTCTGTAGCTATAAAGCCCAGCTTCGAGACATGGTCCATCTTGAAAAATTTCGGGTAAGCGAGGCCCAATGTCTTGTATAAATATACCGGAATTTCAGCCGGGGGCACTTCCCTTAAATCATATAAATGCTGCCCGTCAACGATGACAGCGGCAGCATTGATACTTATAGTATGTTCTACGTTCAGCATTTTCATCAGGAAGGTTCGCGTTCTATAAATTTGATGAGCGCGGTAATCGCTTTCTGGTGGTTCTTCACGAAAGGATTCGTTTCATCCCACACATAGCCTGCAAGTACAGAGCAGATCTGGGATTTGATCACCGGGTCTTTATATTCCGCGAAGAAAATCTTGTACAGGTCCCCGGTATACCAGGCTTTTACATAGGTCCTGAAGACATCTACGCCCTGCTCCATAAATTTCATATAATCATTTTCCCAATCCACCGGTTCTCCCTTTAAATGCTTCACGACAAGGTTCGCCGCTTTTTGTGAAGAAACGGTTGCCAGCGTTACGCCGGAGGAAAAAATAGGGTCCAGGAATTCGGTAACGTTACCCGTCAGCACATACCCTTTGCCATAAAAAGTACTTGAGGTCGCGCTCCAGCCTTGTAATATCCGGGGTTCGAACTTCAAGCCCGCATCTTTAAACCGGTAAGCCGTATTAGGATCATTCTCTAATAAGCGACGATATTTGGCCACGATATCTTCATCGCTGCCAAAGGGTTCAAAATACTTCGGATCGGCAACAAAACCTACGGAAGTAACTCCTGTAGCAAAAGGTATCGTCCATATCCAGCAATCGGTATCCTGGGCATACACCACGATCCGGTTCGGCTCTACCATTTCCATCCGTTTAGGGTCTTCCATATGGCAGAAGATTGTTTTACGGGTCGGCAGGCCCGGCGGCAAATCGAGGTTAAATAATTTGGGTATTACCCGGCCATAACCGCTGCCATCTACTATAAAGCGGGCATGCACCTGCCAGCTTTCCCCGTTCTCTTGCTGAATGGTGGAAACGCTGCTGCCATCTTCATGCATTTCAATAGCCGTGAGTTCGCTCAGGTAATGCACCGGGATGCCCATACGTTCACATTCATTGGCCAGGGTCATATCAAAATCGGCACGCGGCATTTGCCAGGCATAGTTATACCCTTTAGTATACTGCGTTTCAAAAGAAAAATCACAAACTTTATCGCCTAACACAAACTTGGCCCCGGACTTCTCCTGGAAGCCCTGAGCTGTTAAGGCAGGCAGAAAACCGGCCTCTTCCATACCTTCAAGGCAACGCGGCAACAGGCTTTCCCCGATCACGAATCGCGGGAATTGTGTTTTCTCCACGATTTCCACATTAAACCCTGCTTTTTTTATAATAGCGGCAGCAACACTTCCTGCCGGTCCTGCACCGATAACCAATACATCTATATTTTTCATAGCTCCTCTGTTGCTTATTGTTACTTAAATACTTATTTTTTCCGGATCTCTAAGATGGTATGGCTTAACCCTATGTTATCGTATTCTTTTACAATTTTGAAACCGGCTTCATCAATCAGCCTGTAAAACACCGCACTGTCGTACATCTGGCTGTTACCATTAGCCATGGTAGTGAAGTACAGCGAGGTCATCTGCAGGGCGAATGCGGAAGTTTCAAACTTCTGGCGGTCCCAGAACGTTTCATTGATAAAGATCCGGGTATCTGCTGTTGCTACTTCATGGCATTTTTTTAAAATACCAATGATCTCTTCATCGGCAAAGCAATCCAGGAACTGGCTCATCCAGATGGTATCATAACCTTCCGGCAGCTTCAGGCTATTATCCAGGACATTGTGGTTATAATAAGACACACGACCTTTAAAGCCCGCGGCATCAATGTTCTTTTCAGCCATGGCCAGCTGGCCCGGCAGGTCTACAATACCCATATGCACCTCCGGGTTATATTGTAAAGCCTGTAAAGACCACTTCCCGGTGTTACCACCTATATCCAGGATCTTTTTGGGCTGGGCCTCAAATACGATCTTTAGGGCCGTCTCAAAAGTATTATCGGAATAAAAGTGATCAAAATTCAACCAGCTTGTTTTTGCCGGTTCCGGCATTACAGCAAGGCCTTCATATAAAGTACTCCAGTTTCCAAGGGTTCTTAAACCGTATGGTTTCCCGTCTTTCAGGCAGTCCTCCATCGTATCGGCACCGGCCGCGCATACATCCCGCATAAACTCATAGTTTACCCGGGTCATTTCGTTTTTCAGGATAAAATAGCCCGTTTTAGCCAGGAAATATTTATCCGCTTTACGATAAATCAGCCCTATGCCCAAGCCGGCTTCCAGCAATACCCGTAAGGCGTAGGGCGACATTTCGCTATTCGGTTTAAGCTCGGTCATCGTGATGCCATTGGTACCGCTCTTGTCTATCTGTGCTAAGATATCTTTTTCAATTAACAGTTTAGAAGCCTCCCAAACGTATGGCGCGAAAGCGATCAGGTGTGCTCTGTCCATAGCCTCAAGGGCTTTTAAATTATCTTTTTCAAACATAAAGTTTGTCTTGTTTTTAATATTATGATTCAAATAAAACCGGACAGTAACTGTTCCTGTGCCCAAAAGTAGTGTTTATCGGCAAAATTAAAAAGTAGGCACAAATGAATATTGATTTTTAGTGTAAATTTGTCACTTGCAAATAATTTAGGATGTACAATATAAAAATAAACGGACAGGAAGCGCTTACCTTAGCTTTAGATGCAGGACAGATCAATGTTGGTGGCCAGGATTTACAATGGGACATACAGCCTTTACCCAATAAGAGCTTTAGCATTATTGCCAATAATAAAAGTTATGTCGCTTTCCTGGAGCGCGTGGACCGGGCGAGGAAAACGATGGACCTGCGGATTGAAAACAATATATATTCTATAAAAATCCAGGAGCCGATTGACCTTTTACTGGAAAAAATGGGCCTGGATATCTCTAAAACACAAAAGGTAGAGCCGGTAAAGGCGCCCATGCCGGGCTTAGTGTTGAAAGTAATGGTTACTGAAGGCCAGAGTATCAGGAAAGGCGACCCGGTACTGATCCTGGAAGCCATGAAAATGGAAAATGTGTTTAAAGCAGCTTCAGACGCTACGGTTAAAGCGATTAAAATTGCTGAAGGCCAGGCCGTAGAGAAAGGAGAGATATTGATTGAATTAGCCTAAAATGGCCCAATGACTTACAAAAATGATAAAAAAAACAATACTGATATGGCTAAGCCTGGTCCTCTGCGGGCTGGGCGTCTTTGCCCAGGACCTGAATGATGCTGTAGTCTATATACAGAGTGATAAAGAAACCCCCATCTATGTAAAAGTAGAAGGGCAGATGATGGAGCGGTACAGCAAAAATTATGTGGTGTTGGGCAACCTGGCTTCGGGCCCTTTGAACCTGGAGATCCTGTTTCAGCAAAACAAATACCCTAACCAGAAATTTGTGCTGAATATTCCCCCTTCAAGTCAACGCTCCCTGGTATTGAAAAAGATCGACCAAAACCGGTTTGCCTTATATGACCTGAATTATGGTATTTATTTAAACAATGGCAACCGGCTCGAGGATGATATTTCGGGAAGCGACAATGAGTATCAAAATACCGTTTTGACCGCTGCGACTCAAAAGGAAGAGCCGATAAAGGAAGCGCCTGTAGAAAAGCCGAAAAAAGAAAAAGTTGTAGCACAGAAACCGAAAAAAGAAAAAAAGGCGGAAGAAGATATTCCTGAATTTACAGCCGCAAAAGAAGATAAAAAACAGGAAGAGGAAACTCCGTTGATTGCCCGGGAGGAGCCTGAAACACCTAAAAAGTCCAAACGAAGCCGTTCAGAAAGACAGCAGGAGGCCGGGGAAAATATGAATGGCGAACGTTTCCTTGACTTTGAAATGGATAAAAAAGAAGGCAATAGTGGCAGCAACAGGTCGGGTAGTGCAAAAAATACAGCTTCCGGCAGCAAGTGTACAGAACCCGCTTCGGAAAACCAGTTTGATAACTTCGCCAGCTTGTTGAATGCGACTGAAGATGAAGAAGTGAAACTCGGTATCGTCCGGAAAAATGCCTCAAAATATTGCTTCAGTACCGACCAGGTGCGTACTATAGCCATGAACTTTGATTCTCAATCTTCAAGATATGAAGTGGCCCGGGTACTCAAGGCAAAAGTAGTTGATGTAGAAAATTTCGCGGAGCTGAGTTCGCTCTTCAATACTAATTTCCTGAAAGAACGTTTTAAAAATGAAGTAGTGAATAAATAAC
This sequence comes from Taibaiella sp., assembly GCA_016786705.1. Lineage (GTDB taxonomy): Bacteria > Bacteroidota > Bacteroidia > Chitinophagales > Chitinophagaceae > Edaphocola. Next base: position 339,266 of record JAEUVV010000003.1, on the reverse strand, counting down.
CAATTAAAAGGAAATGTCATGGGTAAATTTTTTCTATTATTAATAGTCAGCATTGCAGGCACAATAATTGAATCCAGTGCTCAATCTCAGGCGTGTTCCCATCCTTTCTCATTGGTTATTTTAGGTTCTTCAACTTCAGCTGGAGCGGGCGCTTCCCCATCAGACAGCGCTTATGTAAAACGTTTCAGTAAATACCTGCAGGATTCTGTAAATAGCGGTTGTATTGTCACTAACCTTGCCGTGGGTGGGTACAATACCCGAAAAATCCAACCTGCATGGTTTGGCGGTAGTGTAGATACTGCAAAAAATATTGATAAAGCATTGTCTTTAAATCCCGATGCCCTACTTATCAACATGCCTTCCAATGATGCGGCTTCTGGCTTTACCTTAAGCGAGCAAAAGGCGAATTTCCTGCGGGTAATGGCTAAAGCGGATTCCTTTAATGTTCCTGTCTGGATCACCACTACGCAACCCCGAAATTTATCGGCAGCAGGCAGAGATTCTTTGACGCACATGAAAAATTGGATCATGGCCACATTCCCGGATAGCTATATAGATTTCTGGACAGGAATTGCAGCTGCTGACGGAAGTATACTGGCGGCTTACAATAGCGGGGATGGGGTACATTTAAACAATGCCGGCCACCGGATCTTATTTAACAGGGTGATCAGCAGTAATCTTATAGATAGCCTATGTACGGATACAGAGGATACGGCTACTTCCATTGTGGTTCCTATGAAGCAATTAGCGGCGCAGGTATACTTACAAAACCGGCAAGTGGTAATTGAAATGCCGGAATACAGCGATTGTACTTATACTGTCTATAACCTGAATGGCATTAAAATCAGGGAGGGGAAAATTAGCGCCTCCAGGACCTTGGTACCCTTACCTATACAAGACCAGATGTATCTCTTGAGGATAAATAAAGGTAACATCTCCCGGACCTTTAAGTTGAGTAAATTTTAATCAAAGCCATCCAAAATTAATTTTTAGCCGTATGCGTTCCTTTCATACCTTAAATAAATTACTCTAGTTACTTAACCTAAAAAAAGCTGCCAGTTGGCATCCAAGCTGATAATACCTTCTTCAAGATTTTGAGGATGCTCCTTAAAGCCTTTTATTTTTCCAGTTTTCCCCTTTTGAACCAAGGCCAGAAGTTGCTTTTCATTCAGCTTTTTACCAAAAACAACAAAAGGTACCTTAAACCCGCAGCTTTGATAGTCGCTGCAGCCTACAGCCGTATTCCCTTTCATCAGTTTACGCTGTTTGCATTTTGGGCAATCCGTACTGCTCCAGTCTAAGGGTGTATTGTCTTTAGGTACCTTCTCTTTTTTAGGTTTTGCTTCGGTGGCCGGCTTTTCCTCCTGCAGGGCGATCACTTTATGCTGGCTGTAAATCACTTTCTGGGTCAGGGCCACCACCATATCTACCAACTCTTGCTTGAATTGCTGGGCTTCATATTCTCCTTTTTCAATTTTACGCAGCTTCAACTCCCATTCACCGGTCAGCTCGGGGCTTTTCAACAACTCGTCTTCAATAGTATCAATCAGGTCCATACCTGTCTGAGTGGCCACAATATTTTTACGTTTCCTTTCGATGTATTTACGTTTAAATAAAGTCTCGATGATATTGGCGCGTGTAGAGGGGCGGCCAATGCCATTACTCTTCATCAATTCGCGCAATTCTTCGTCTTCTACCTGCTTGCCCGCGGTTTCCATAGCCCGCAGGATCGTAGCTTCCGTATAAGGTTTGGGGGCAGTAGTCTTTCCCTGGTGTACCAAAGGTTCATGCGGTCCCGATTCACCTACTTTAAACTCCGGGATGTTCTGTTCTTCTTCTTTATTCTTTTCCTCTTCTTCGGTTTTGGCATCTTTAGCATAAATGATCTTCCAGCCCGGCTCCAGGATCTGTTTACCGGTCGCTTTAAAAGGAATTTCACCGACTTTGCCTTCTACAAGTGTATTAGAAATTTTGCAATCCGGGTAAAAAACGGCGATAAAGCGCCGGGCAATCAGGTCGTAGATTATTTTTTCTTCCCGGTATAGCGAGGCCGGCGGGCAGATCTCTGTAGGGATAATGGCATGGTGATCCGTCACTTTACTATCGTCAAACACGGCTTTCGATTTTGGGATCGGCGCTTGCAGTAACGGAGCCGTGAACTCCTGGTAATAATGCAGATTTTGCAGGATACCCGGAATTTTAGGATACAGGCTTTCGGAAAGATAAGTGGTATCAACGCGGGGATAGGTTACATGTTTTTTTTCATAAAGACTTTGTACATATTTAAGCGTATTTTCCGCGGAGAAGCCGAATTTCTTATTCGCTTCTACCTGAAGACCGGTAAGGTCAAACAGCCGCGGATTTTTCTCTTTACCTTCTTTTTTCTCAAAAGCGACAATCTCGAAAGGGTGTTGCTGCAGGTATTCAAGCCCTTTTTCCGCCCGTTCTTTATTGCTCAGCCTGTCAATGGCCGCATTAAACAATACTTCGCGGTACAAAGTTTTCAATTCCCAGTAATCGGCAGACTGGAAGGCATTGATCTCTTTTTGTCTTTGCACCAGCATGGCAAGGGTAGGGGTCTGCACCCGGCCAATGGAAAGTACCGCTTTGTTTTGGCCGAATTTTTTGGTGAACAGGCGGGTGGCATTAATACCCAGGAGCCAGTCGCCGATAGCACGGGCATTCCCTGCCAGGTAGAGGTTTTTATATTCCTCTGCCGGCTTTAGGTTATCAAAACCTTCTTTAATGGCCTCTTCAGTAAGTGAAGATATCCAGAGCCGCTTTACCGGCTTATCACAGTTCGCTTTCTGTAATACCCAGCGCTGAATGAGCTCTCCTTCCTGCCCGGCATCCCCGCAATTGATCACCTCTTCGCAGGATGCCACCAGTTTTTCAATAACTTTAAATTGCTGCTCTACGCCTTTATTAGGAATCAGTTTGAGCCCGAAGCGTTCGGGGATGATGGGCAGGTAGCCCAGGTCCCAGTATTTATAGCTCGGATGATAGTCATGCGGCTCTTTTAGGGTGCAGAGGTGACCGAAGGTCCAGGTGACACAATAGCCATTGCCTTCCAGGTAACCGGAGCGCATCTGGGTAGCCCCCAGCACTTTGGCGATATCTCTGGCCACACTTGGTTTTTCGGCAATACATAACTTCATAGTAAATTCAACAATAAAAATTCAAAAGCGGGGTGGAATCAGCAGGCAAATTTCGGAAAATTCGGGGGTAGCGCCCGGAATAGTTTTCCACGAAAGAAGGCCAATTAAAAATCTGCTAAGACATATTACATCTTAGCAGATCCGATAATATAAATTACAATTTTATTTTGCCGCGATTACAGAGATCTCCACGTTTACGCCACGAGGCAAAGCTGCTACCTGTACACATTCACGGGCAGGCTCATTTTCGGTAAAGTAAGTCGCGTATACTTCATTAATCAACGAAAACTGGCCCATATCAGTAATAAAAATAGTCGCTTTCAACACGTTTTCAAAACCATAACCGGCCGTATTTAAGATCGCCTTTACATTCTCCAGGCATTGGCGGGTTTCATCCTGGATACCCGAAGTGATCAGCTCATTTCTTTCCTGGTTGAAAGGGATCTGACCGGAAACAAATAACATATTGCCAAATTTCACCGCATGGTTATAAGGCCCGATCGGCGCCGGGGCTGCCGGCGAATTGATAATTTCTTTTTGCATTTTTTGTTTAAATATTTAATACTTACAATTAAATTTACGATAAGCATATCTCCCCATCATCACATTAACTCACCAGCTCATTACCCGTCGATCCAGCTCAAAGCATAGTCTTCATTTTCTACGCCCAGCGCATCGGCCGTCATCTTTAAAGGATGGAAGGTATCCACCATCACAGCCAGCTCCAGGGTTTCTTTAGCTCCTATGCTTTTCTCTACAGTACCCGGGTGTGGCCCGTGCGGTATCCCTGCCGGGTGCAGGGTGATCATTCCTTTGGTCACATGCTTACGGCTCATAAAGTCTCCGTCTACATAGTACAGCACCTCGTCACTATCAATATTACTATGATGATAAGGGGCCGGTATGGACTGCGGGTGATAGTCGAATAAACGCGGCACGAAAGAGCAGATCACGAAATTATGCGCATCAAAATGCTGGTGTACCGGTGGCGGCTGGTGCACGCGGCCGGTGATCGGTTCAAAATCATGGATACTGATCGCATAAGGATATTCACAACCATCCCAACCTACAACATCAAACGGGTGATAACCGTACCATATCGGGTACATCATGCCTTTCTTCTTAGTATTGATCAGGAATTCACCTTTTTCATTAATTGGCTCCGCGTATTCCGGCTTACGGATGTCGCGCTCACAGAAGGGGGAATGCTCCAGTAATTGACCGTAACGGCTTAAATATCTTTTAGGAAAAGTGATCGGGCTGAAAGAGTCTACGATAAACAACCTGTTTTCCTCGGTTTTAAATTCGATCTGGTAGATACAGCCACGCGGGATCACGAGGTAGTCGCCATAACTAAACGGGATATGACCATACTGTGTTTTCAAAACGCCTTCGCCTACATGTACAAAAATTACTTCATCGGCATCCGCGTTCTTAAAGAATGTGTTGCCGTCCAGGCCTTTCATAGGGGCCGCCAGGGCGATTTGTACATCATTATTGAACAAAACGACTTTTCTTGACCTTAAATAATCCGTATCCGGCTTTACGGAAAAGCCTTCGAAACACCTTGGCTTCAGAATATTATCGGATGCCGCTTTTGGCGAAACGTCATAAGGCTCTTTTGTCTTTACAATAACGGTCGGCGGATGAATATGGTATAACAAGGAATAGTGGGAAGAAAAGCCTTCTGTACTGAACAGCTGCTCTGCATATAATTCCCCGTTCTCTTGTCTGAATTGCGTATGTCTTTTATGCGGGATCTTGCCCAGGCTATAATAATGTGGCATTTGAAACTATTTTATAATTATGCTAAGATACCATTTTTAAATTTTTCTTTTACTTTTTCGTCTAATGCGCGGGGATTCCCGTCATCATCGATACGCACAAAAGTTGCGGAGGTGGTACAGGCTACTGTTTCTTCAGCATTATAAACACTATATTTCCTAGCCTCAACAGTTAAAGTGATAGAAGTATTACCGACCTTGGTCACTTCCCCGTAAAGCCTGATATGGTTACCTGCTTTTAAAGGCTTTTTGAACAAAAGCTCCCCGACCCGCAGGGTTACCATATTCTGGGTCTGGCAATACTCTGTCGCGAAAGATCCTGCGGCCTCATCGATCCAGGCCATAAGAATACCGCCAAATAAATTCCCATGGATACCAATATCCTTGGTCATTACAATTTTCTTCGTGATTAATTCCATTTATATAAAACGTCAACGTTTTTAAGACGCCGCAAAGATACTCTTTTCGGAGGCATATTTGTCCGAATCCTGCTACCGCATTTTTCAGAAATTTGTCAAAAACTTCCCCGGCCCGCTTGCCCTGATTTTAAGCATCAGGGATCAGTGTAAAGTTGTTTTCCCGTAAATCCGGTTAACCGTTTAATGTTGTTATGGTTAATAGCTTACCTTACATGATGCAGTTTACGGTATAAATGATTTCCGGCATTATCATAAACCCGGATCACGTACATACCTTGCGCAAAACCCGAAACAGGGATCAGGAACGTACGGAATTTAGGCTGATGTATCGTCTGTTGATGAAGTACCTTGCCCTCTATATTGCTTAATTGTACGAAAATGGTTGCGGAGCTGATATCCCCTATTTTTAATTTAATAGCATCCTGTCCCATACCAATATTTATATTCTGGTCATTAAAACCATCTGTTTTAGGCATTGAGGTGGGATTCGCAGCCATAACAGAGTCGATCCAGGGCCTGAAATAAGCGATATTGGTATAAATGCCCGGCTGTTCAAAAAGGGTAGTGGCTGCTCCTCCGCCGCCGCTGACCACACCTATTATATATTTCGTTTCATTATCTTCGAGCCACAGCGGGCCGCCGCTGTCTCCCGCCGCAGCGCCGGATTGCGGATCATTGCCATTATACCCTACGCAAGTCACGCGCTCTGTTACCGGGCCTACCGACATATTGCCCTGGTAGTAATCATTACACAGTGCCCGCCCTATAATCTTAGTGTGGGTCCATTTCATGATGTCTGCCGCCGCCATACTGAAAGTATCTACCAGGCCCCAGCCGGCTGTGGTTACCAAGCGGTCAGCCTGGTAATAATGAGCCGTATCGGCCTGTTGCGGTAAAGCGATCGGTACGATACCGGTAACGGGTTCCTTTAATTTGATCAGTCCCAGGTCATAGCCATTACCCAAGCCCATGTTCATACTAAAAGACATATGCCTGAAAAAGGTATCGATCTCCGCGGAAACACCGCCATTGAGGTTTACTTGCTGGGCATTTGTACTTACCGTATTAAAGCGTACATGAGTAGGATTATCTATACCAAATTCATCACCCATAAGGCAATGAGCAGCGGTTATTGCCCAATAGGGGTGAATTAATGCGGAGCCGCAGTAATGGTATTGGATAGTCCCGCTTTTGGCTCTTATGTCACCGATCCAGGGGAACTGGCCTTCTACGGCATTCTGCCCGCCGACAATCCAAAAGCCGGATTGTGCATTTACCTGTAAAAAGCCTGCTGATGCGATCAGGGCTAAACAAAAAGATGGTATTATTTTTTTCATTTTCAAATCAGATGATGATTAGGGAAATATTTTATTATCTGCGTATGGCACTTTCTTTCAATGCACAAAAAATATCAACAAAAAGCTAATATATGAAAAAAATGATAAAACTAAATATTTGGCGGAAAATGCGATAAGAGCCGAATTGAGGCTTAACTTTGGCAAATTTTTTTGTACAAAATGATTCAGGAATTTAACGATCAGGCACGTAAGAACCGGACGGTGGCCATCTGGCTGCTGATCGGTGTAGGTATGGTAATTATTCAGACCTTATTAGGCGGTATTACCCGGCTTTCCGGTTCAGGATTATCCATAACAGAATGGAATATTGTCACCGGGACTTTGCCCCCCCTGAATGAGCAGCAATGGGCGGAAGAGTTTTCCAAATACCAGGAATCACCACAGTTCAAATACCTGAACAATGATTTCACCGTTTCTGATTTCAAGTTTATTTTCTTCTGGGAATGGTTTCACCGCTTATGGGCACGACTGATCGGTCTGGTGTTCGCGCTTCCGTTTATCTACTTTTTAGTCCGGAAGTATTTTACAAAAGACATGGTAATGCCGATTGTAGGCATGTTCGTGCTGGGGGCCTTACAAGGCGCTATAGGCTGGATCATGGTAGCCAGCGGGCTAGTGGGCGACGCGATTTATGTAAGACCGACCCGGCTGGCCATGCACTTTGTACTGGCTATGGTCTTAGGCGCTTATGTGTTTTGGTTTGCTTTAAAATTATTGATTCCCGATCATAAGAAGGTGCTTGCGGCTGCTTTAAACAGGCTCGCTATCATTATCCTTGTCGCTATCGGCATCCAATTTATATATGGAGCGCTTATGGCGGGGCACAAGGCGGCGACAGTAGCGGCAACCTGGCCTACCATTAACGGGATGTGGATACCGGAAAATATGGACCAGTCCCCATCGGGGCACTATATGCTGGAAAATAAAATCACGATCCATTTTATGCACCGTGGCCTGGCCTACCTGATCCTGCTCCTGACCATATGGTATACTGTAAAAGCAGCGCCAATAAAAATATCCGCTGTTTTCAACCGTTTTAAATATACGCCGCTCGTATTTGTCCTTATCCAGGTGCTCCTGGGTATTTTCACTTTATTATCCAGCAATACAATCCAGGCCAATAAGTGGCAGGCGTTTGAAACAATAGCGCTGTGCCACCAGATGGTCGCCATGTTCTTTATGTTCAGCATGATCCTGCAGATCTACCTGATCAGGACAAAAACAGAGGTGGGTACTAAATAATAATAAAGCGGGAAATGGTCCCGCTTTTTTTATTCAAAAAACGCAGCCGGATATACGACCTTGCCGTCCAGTCCTTTTAAAGCGCCAGGCACCAGCTCGATAGCCATACAGTTTTCCGGCGGAGCCTCAAATGGTAGTGATAGGTTGAAATAATGCAGGGGTTGATAACCAAATTTCGGGTAATACTTTTCATGCCCCAGTACAATAACGGATTGATAGCCCAGGTCCCTTGCTATACCATGTGCCTTTTCTATCAATGCCGCTCCCAGGCCCTTTCCCTGGAATACAGGTAAGACGGCCACAGGTGCCAGCGCTAAAGAAGGAATCTCTTCATTAGTGCTGATAATTTTAATGGCTGTCAATAAAATATAAGCGACTATCCTGCCGTCCACTTCGGCTACTAATGACAAATCCGGGATAAAATCTTCCGTATTTCTTAAGCGTGCTACCAGGAACTGTTCCCTTTTATCACTGTACATCTCATCCCGGAATGCTGCTGCTATCAATTGAAAAACGATAGCGTGATCGGATAATTGCTCCTGCCTGATAGTTATTTCCATAGCTATAAATAATTCAATATTTCATTTATTTGCTTTAAAGCTACAAAATTACGGTGCTCGGGCTCATGCTCATGCTGTTCATGGGCCCAGGTAATAGAATAGGGGATATGCGCGCCAAATCCGCCTAATTCCAATACGGGCAGTATATCCGATTTGATCGAATTGCCCAGCATCAGGAAATTTTCAGGCCGGCAGTCCAGTTGTTGCAGCAGCTTTTGATAATCACTGTTCTTTTTATCGCTCATTATTTCAATATGGTGAAAGTAGCTTTCCACACCTGATTGCTGCAACTTCCGTTCCTGATCCAGCAAATCGCCTTTGGTAGCGACGATCAACCTGTATTTTCCGCTGAGCTGTTCGAGCGTTTCTGTTACCCCTTCCAATAGTTCAACCGGCTTTTGCAGCAATTCCTGCCCGATCGTAATAATTTTATGCACCAGGCCCAATGAGGCATTAGTACCGGCAATCCTGCCCGCTGTTTCTATCATACTCAATACAAATCCTTTTACACCATAGCCATACAAGGGCAGGTTTTTCATTTCTGTAGCAAACAACTCCTCCGATACCAGATGTGCCGGCAGCTCATTTTCCAATAAGCTGCAGAACTGCTTTTCGGCTTCCCGGAAATAAGTTTCATTGATCCATAACGTATCATCCGCATCAAAGGCTATTGTTTTAATATCATTTTTCATTGTTTCGCTTTTGTAATTTTGGAAGGACAAAAATCAGGAAAGAAGGAAATTTAAAAAAGGACATTTGTCCCGGGAAAAGCATGCCCGGAAATAATCCTGTTGCTTCTAAAATATAAAGACCCGTTATTAAATAAAAAAATATTCATTCATTTTGTAACTTTTCTATCCCTACTGCGATTAACTATTAAATGACGAGGGCTGAATATAATCATATTGTAAAAGAGTGGGCTAATAATGTCTTTCGCTTTGCTTTAAAGACCATCAATGATGCGGAAGAAGCGAAGGACGTGGTACAGCAGGCATTTGAAGTCTTATGGACCAGGCATGAGTCTATAGATTTCGATAAAGGAAAAAGCTATTTGTTTACCGTGGCACACCGGCGATGCATGGATTATTACCGGCGGGACAAGCCGAAAGAAATGGAACATATCCCGGAAATCATTACGAGTAACGAACAAAGCAAAAATGAATGGCGCGCCTATTTACAAGAAGCATTAAAAATATTAGACCAGCGAAGTAAACAACTAATCCTGTTGAAAGATTATGAAGGTTATAATTACCAGGAGATAGGAAAAATTACCGGTCTGAATGAAAGCCAGGTGAAAGTATACCTGCACCGGGCACGAAAATTATTAAAAAATTATTTAATCCAAAAAAAGCAATTGTTGTGATGGAGCAGTTTGAAGAGGCCTATATGGAAGAGCAGATCTTACTCTTGCTGGATAATGAACTGGATACGGAGCAGGCCGGGAAAGTATGGGCGCAGATCGTGGCTTTCCCGGAATATAAAGCACTATATGAAGAGTATGCCTCTGTATACCTGACACAGGATGATAACCTGCCGTTGATCGATTTCTCCTACCTGGAAAAGGGTAGTGAATATGAACTGCCGCCGATGCAGATCAAAAAAACTTTTAAACCGGCATGGGGCATTGCGGCAGGAATAGCCTTAATCCTGGCTACAGGTATATTGCTCCGGGTGAATAATCATGAGGTAGCGCAGCTGGATGGGGGTCTCGCCAAGTCCGATAAAATTCACCAGGCCGTGCAGGCGCCTATGCACCAGTTAGCCGCAGATTCACTGGAACGCAAACCAGGCAGCAGGAAAGTACCACAACCGAACAGGTCCAGACAAGTGCATCAAAAAGACCGGGGCCAGGAGCTAAAACTTGCCATAGCGGGCAGTGAAACGGTACCAGCATCCAGGTCTGCCGTAGCCAGTATCTACCAGGGTGATGCCTCCGGAGTAAGCCGGGTTAACAGTAGTAAGCTACAGGAAGCAGCCGGTACGCATAACAACTATTACGTAAGCTTACCCGCACCTGTAAAAAGCCCGGATGAGCTGAAGCTGGAAACGTCAAACGGGCTGCTGCCCGAAATGATAAAGGCGGGACAATGGATCTTCGGGGACCGTAAAAACAATACTACAGTAGAAATAGCAATAGGCAACAACGAAAAAAGAAGCATAAAATTTAAATTATAAAAAACACATAAGCGATGAAAAATAGTCCAATAACCCAAAGCATCATTTTAGCCCTGACCATGGCGGGCGCCTTCAATGCAAGTGCACAAGACAAAACAGTAGCCAGTGAAGACACCATTATCATAATCGGAGAAGCCGGAAAAGATGGCAAAAACGGTAAAGATGGAGAAAGTGGCAACTACATAAGCATAAGCAACCACGGTGTCAAAATAAGCAATAAGAAGAATGTCTATGGTGATAAATCGCCAAGGATCCAGACCCATTGGGGACTTGTAGACCTGGGTTTAAACTTTATACAGGATCAATCGGTATATGGCCCCGGCAATGCTTTGACTAACAACTATGGTGTACAGGAAGACTGGTTTGACCTGCGCAACGGCCGCTCCTGGAATGTGAATATCTACCCGGTAATGGTGAACTATAAAGTGATCCGCAACAAGAATTTCAAGTTGAACTTATATTCCGGTATCGGCTTGCAGATCTATAACTTCCGTTACAAAACCAGCTTAACGCATCACTCTGATCCCAAAGATAAACTGAGCAATGACGCGGACATGAAGTTTACCAAAAATAAGCTTTCCCAAAACTTCCTAACCGTACCCCTGATGGTGAATTTCAACCATAAGATCGATAAGAAGAACTGGCTGACCTACGGCTTCGGTGCCAGCGCGGGCTATAACCTGAATACCTGGACCAAACAGCAATCTGCAGAATTCGGCACACAGAAAAATCACGATTTGTACAACTTTAACGAATTCAATGTAAACGTAATCGGCGAGATCGGCATTAATAGCTTAAGATTTTTTGCCAGCTACCAGTTGACCAATATGTATAAAGGTACCGACCTGAAACAGCAACCCATAAGCTTCGGTATCCGCCTGGGACAAATTTAGTTTTTCAGCCCTATATTTAATAAATGTAATGGTTTGCAGTGTCTACTGCGAACCATTTTTATTTTTTCCTGCCTATTTTTGCAGCCATGAAATTAGTTATTCAAAGAGTAAAAGAAGCATCGGTCAGTATATCCGGCAACCTGCATTCATCCATAGGGCAAGGCTTATTGGTTTTAGCAGGCATTGCACAGGATGATACGGTTAAAGACCTGGAATATGCAGCCCATAAGCTGGTCCAGATGCGTATTTTTTCGGATGAGCATGGTTTAATGAACCTGTCCGTAAAAGATGTAGCCGGCGATATTTTAGTCGTGAGCCAGTTTACCTTACTGGCACAGACCCGTAAAGGCAACCGGCCTTCTTATATTGAAGCAGCAAGACCCGAAGTAGCTATCCCATTGTATGAACAATTCTGTGGTATGGTCGCTGAGCTTTCCGGAAAAACAGTAGCCACCGGTGTTTTCGGGGCAGATATGAAAGTAAATCTTCTAAATGATGGCCCCGTTACCATAGTTCTGGACTCCAGGGAAAAATAAGGTATTATAATTGTTAATTGTTATAATCAATAATTTATAATTAACCATTAATTACTATTGCTCTTTATATTTCAGCACAAGGAATTGCTTCCCGAAAGGATCGGTATGTTGGTATAAATCTTCGAAAAAGCTTTGTCCATAATTTAAATAGAAGGGAAGAAACGTTTCATAGCGCTCCTGCAGGCTATCCTTGGGAAAAGCATGCGCTTTAAAACTATGAATACGGTCCAACTGTATCTCCAGTCCTTTCTTGATAGAACGGTTGATCTTCTTATCCAGGATATCGAATTGCGCATGCACCTTTGCTAAAACAGCCGATATACTTCCGCCCAGGTTCTTGTCCAGTGGTACATATTTTTTGGCAAGTTCCGCTTTCCAGCGTTCCAGCTGTTCAAAATAAGTTGCAAGGCTCCACTGCTCTTCTTTTTCAGCATGTACTAATTCAGCTACAAGTTCAGCTATTTTAAGAAACATTCTATGATCATCAAGACCGGCTTTCACCTGCGTTTCAGCCGTTTTGTGGTCGAGTACAACAGCCGACTGCCGTAAAATCACAGCCGGGTAGTATACCTGGTAATGCCGGAACACCGACTTTAATTGCATCCAGTAAGCGACCTCGCTACCGCCGCCAATAAAAGCGACATCGGGCAGGATGCTTTCCTGGTAAAGGCCTCTTAAGATCACGTTCGGACTAAAACGCTCCGGGTGCGCCTCTATCTCTTCCTCCATTGCTGCGGCTGAAAATTTAAGCTCCGTATTTAAGACCAGGTATTCATTATTTATATACTCAATTCTTTCCCTCAAGCCTTCTTTCAGGTAAAAAAAGTTGATCGGCCTGAAAAATGCCTGCGCTTTATAAGTTTCGTTCAGGCGATCAGAGTCCTGCTTTACGAGCTCGAATGCCTTGGGCCGCAACACTTCTTCTTTAATGACAGCAATAAATTTTCTTTTAAGGCGCGCATCATTGGCATCCAGTACCAGCACCCCCAGGAATCCCAGCAAATCATTGATCAGGATCCTTGTGGCCATAGCAATACTGTTTCCTTTTTTATAAGCTGATACAATTGTATTACGCAGGTATTTTTCTGAAACTCCGGCGGGGCCAAGCAAGGGCAGTAATTCCCTGATCAGGCGTTCCAGTGGCTCGTCCACAGACATCATGCCCACTGCACCGGTTTGCTTAGTATTCCAGTCAAATACCTTTCCGGCAAACCTGAAATGCCCTAATTCTTCAAAGTCATTATCCTCTGAACCGATATAAAAAACAGGCACAAAATTAGCGGTATCGTCCAGGGACTTTAAATGTGCCGCTAATTTTACAGAATGAATGATTTTATAGATAAAATACAAATAACCGGTCATCAGGTTAGGCTGGTGCGCCGAACAAACGGTAAACGTATTTTCAGCGCGTAACAAATCAAGGTTTGCTTTAACCGCCGGGCTAAGCTCAAGTCCCGCATACTGCTCACTGATTACCTCGTGCAAAACCTCGCGGTCGACCGGGAAATGCTTCCTGTTGTCGATCGCTTTTTTCAAACCTGCATCATTGAGCTCAAACGCATAAAAAGATTGCAGATCCGGATTTTCATTGACATAGTCATTCACAAGTTTTGAAAAATAACCTGTTTCGGGTACCGGAACATAAGAAACCTGGCTTGCGATAGCTTTAGCGGGCATAATATTTGGGCTGAATTTCTGCAAATGTAACCATAATTGACTGTGCACAATATGCCCCGCCGATGATTTAACAATTCTGATTTTATCGCTGGAAACTAAGACTGCAATTAGATTTTCTTATTATTTAAAAAAAATATTTGGTGAATAAAAATTTTCATCTATATCTTTGTCCCATCAAAAGAAAAACTATGTTCACGAATCAGTTACATCATCATCATCCTATTTTCGCTCAAGCGAGATGAGATGATTTGTATACCTGATACGAAAATATCTACAAACCCGTTTGAGTAAATCGAACGGGTTTTTTCTTTTTAATTACGGGAATAACCTTACCTGCTTCGGTTTGCTCAGACATAAAAACAATTTATGAGCAGACTAAAAATTGCCATCCAGAAAAGCGGCCGGCTTAACGAAGCCTCCCTGTCCATTCTTAGGGAATGTGGTATCATCATTCCGAACGGTACAGGGAAACTGATCGCGGAATCTTCCAATTTCCCGATCGACATCTTATTCCTACGAGATGATGACATTCCGCAATATGTACATCAAAAGGTAGCGGACCTGGGTATAGTAGGAGAAAATGTACTTTTCGAATCCCGGAAACAAGTCCTCATGCTTAAAAAGCTGGGCATTGCGAAATGCAGATTGAGCTTAGCTATCCCTAAAGATATACCTTACAATAGCATTCATTTCTTCAGCGGCAAAACAATCGCTACTTCTTATCCCTTCATGCTCCGGGCCTGGCTGGACCAATACAAAGTTGAAGCACAAATTGAGGAGATCTCCGGTAGCGTAGAGATCGTTCCAGGCTTAGGCCTTGCCGCCGGCATCTGCGATATCGTTAGTAGCGGCTCCACGCTTTTTTCCAATGGTCTAAAAGAAGTAGAGCTGGTGATGAAAAGCGAAGCCGTATTGATCGGTACTGAGAATATTGAAGCCGCAAAAAAAACACTGCTGCAACAATTACTTTTCCGCATTGATGCCGTCTTGTCTGCGAAAGGGAAAAAATACATACTCCTCAATACCCCTAATGACAAAATTGATGCAATTATCCAAATACTTCCCGGTATGAAAAGCCCTACCATTTTACCCCTCGCGGAAAAAGGCTGGAGCAGCCTGCATTCCGTCATAGATGAAGACCAGTTCTGGGACCACATTGATGAGCTGAAGAAAGCAGGGGCAGAAGGCATCCTGGTAGTTCCAATTGAAAAAATGATACAATAAAATACCCATGAGAACATATATTAATCCCAACCAGGACACACTGGATGCGCTATGCAAAAGACCTGAGATAAAAACAGCAGACCTGGAGGCCGATGTGCGTGATATCCTATCTCTTGTAAAATCTGGCGGAGATCCTGCCCTTAGAAAACTGGTACTGGAATTGGATCAGGCGGATATCCGGGAATTAAAGGTAAGCCCGGCAGAAATAAAAGCAGCACAAGAGCAGGTAAGCCCGGAGCTGGCTGCCGCCATACAGATCGCTGCTGCTAATATCGAAAAATTTCACCGCAGCCAGATGATTGCGGAAGAACGGGTGGAAACCAGCCCTGGTGTTTTTTGCTGGCGTAAGTCGGTACCTATAGAAAAAATAGGTATTTATATTCCCGGCGGCTCTGCACCTTTATTCTCTACCATACTTATGTTAGGTATCCCGGCACAACTGGCGCTATGTGATACTATTATCCTGTGCACACCTCCGGATAAGCAGGGTAATATTCACCCCGCAATACTTTACACCGCCAATCTTCTGAGGATTAAAAATATTTATAAAGCAGGCGGTGCCCAGGCTATTGCCGCAATGGCCTATGGTACCGAAACAATTCCACGGGTCTATAAAATATTCGGGCCCGGCAATCAATATGTCACTAAAGCAAAGACATTATTGCAACTGGAAGGCCTGGCCATTGATATACCTGCAGGCCCCAGTGAAGTATTGATTATTGCCGACCAGTATGCCGACCCGGATTTTATTGCAGCGGACCTTCTCTCGCAGGCAGAACACGGGGCTGATAGCCAGGTGATACTTTTGAGCAACAGCAGCGAACTTATCACTCAAACGCTTCAGGCACTGGAACAGCAACTGGAAAGCCTGCCACGGAAAGAGATCGCAGCCGCAGCACTGTCCAATAGCTTCGCCCTTCAACTGGATTCCATTAGCGCCTGCTTTGACTTCAGCAACAATTACGCACCCGAACACCTGATCCTCGCCCTGGAAAAACCGGAATATTATGCCGGGCAGATCAAAAATGCCGGTTCTGTTTTCCTGGGCAAATATGCCTGTGAGTCTGCCGGGGATTATGCCAGTGGCACGAATCATACTTTACCTACCAATGGTTTTGCCAGGAGCCACAGTGGTGTATCCGTAGACAGCTTTTGTAAAAAAATAACTTTCCAGACCATTAATAAAACCGGCATTCGCCATATAGGGCCGGTTATTGAAACAATGGCCGAAGCAGAATCGTTAATAGCCCATAAAAACGCGGTGAGCATCCGCCTAAAAAAATTAAATCTATGAATACAGAACAACTGATCAGGCCCAATATACTTGCCTTAAAACCTTACTCCAGCGCCCGGGAAGAATACCTTGGAGCGGAGGCCCTGATGCTTGACGCCAATGAAAATCCATATGGACAATGGAACCGTTATCCTGATCCCTATCAAAGACAACTGAAACAAAAAATAGCCGCCATAAAACAGCTTAGTGCAGCAAACTTGTTTTTAGGTAATGGTAGTGACGAGATCATCGACCTCACTTTCAGAATATTTTGTGAGCCGGGAAAAGATAAAGCCATTTGTCTTGGCCCGACTTATGGCATGTATGAAGTAGCGGCGCAAATCAATAATGTTTCCCTGATCGAAGTACCCCTGGATGCGGATTTTGATATTGATTTAAACAAACTAGATGGTTATTGGGAAAGCAGTGATATTAAACTCTTATTTCTGTGTTCTCCCAATAATCCTACCGGTAACCTATTAAGTGCGATACGCGTTCGTAAAATATTGAACCGGTTTAAAGGCATCGTGATCCTTGATGAAGCCTACATTGATTTTGCGGCAACAGGTAGCTGGGCGCTTGAATTGCCCGATTATCCCAACCTTATAGTATTACAGACTTTATCTAAAGCCTGGGCGATGGCGGCACTGAGGATCGGGCTGGCCTGGATGCGACCGGAGCTTTTAAACTATTATAACAAAGTAAAGGCTCCCTATAATATCAGTAAGGCCAACCAGGAGATCGCTTTATCCTTGTTAGATCAGTCTACGTTCGAACAGGAAATAAATAGGCTGAAGGAGGAGCAGGCATGGTTAATTAAAACACTGGCTGGTATTAACGGGATAAAAAAAGTATACCCTTCTTCCACCAATTTTATCCTGGTGGAAGTTGCCAATGCAAATGAATTGTATGCGCAGCTTACAGCGCGACAGATCGTGATCCGTAACCGGCACAAAATAATACCCAATACGCTCCGGGTTACCGTAGGCCGGCCGGAAGAAAACCGCTTATTGATACAAACACTTAAAACCATATTAAATGCCTAAAAAAGTTTTATTCATAGACCGGGACGGAACCATTATCGAAGAGCCCGAAGATTACCAGATAGATGCCTTTGAGAAATTAAGGTTCCTGCCCAGAGTGATCTCAAGCCTGGCTAAAATTGCCAAAGAACTGGATTTTGAACTGGTTATGGTAAGCAACCAGGACGGCTTAGGTACCGCTTCTTTCCCCGAAGCAACCTTCTGGCCGGTACAGGATTTTATCATCAATACACTCGCACAAGAGAGCGTTATATTTAAAGAAATTTGTATTGACCGCTCCTTTGAGCATGAAAATGCCGCTACCAGGAAACCCGGCACTGCTATGCTTTCCCGGTATATTTATGGCGATTATGACTTGCAACAGTCTTTTGTGATCGGCGACCGGCTTACTGATATCCAATTAGCACATAACCTCGGGACCGGCTCAATCCTTATTAGCGACCGGCAATATCCTGGTGCTACATATACCACTACAGACTGGGAAGCTATTTATCACTTTCTGAAAAACCAGGACCGCAAAGCAAACATAGAGCGTGCTACATCCGAAACACAGGTTAGTATAAAACTTAACCTGGACAATGCTGCCGGAACTTACATCAATACCGGCCTGCATTTCTTTGATCACATGCTGCACCAAATCGCCAGGCATGGAAATTTTGGACTTTATTGCTCCGTACAAGGTGACCTGCAGGTAGATGAGCACCATACTATAGAAGACACTGCGCTGGCATTGGGCGCCGCGTTTGCCAAAGCGCTTGGCGCTAAAAAAAGCATCGCCCGGTATGGTTTTGTATTACCCATGGACGACTGCCTGGCCCAGGTAGCCCTTGACTTTGGTGGCAGACCATGGCTGGTATGGGAGGTAACTTTCCAAAGAGAGCGTATAGGAGATGTACCCACAGAAATGTTTATTCATTTTTTCAAATCATTTACCGATGCCGCACAGTGCAACCTGAACATAAAAGCCGGCGGCAGCAATGAGCACCATAAAATAGAAGCTGTATTCAAGGCATTTGCAAAGGCTTTACAAATGGCTTGTAGCCTTACCGGTCAATATAATATTCCCAGCACAAAAGGTATACTATGATAGCGATATTAAAATATAATGCCGGCAATACAAGGTCGGTTTACAATGCCGTAAGCCGCCTGGGTTACGAAGTTAGTATCAGCGATGATCCCTTTGTCCTGCAATCTGCCGAAAAGGTTATTTTCCCCGGGGTCGGCGAGGCTGGGTCAGCCATGGCTTACCTGAAAGCACGGGAGCTGGACTTGGTGATCCGGGAACTGAAACAACCCGTACTGGGCATTTGCCTGGGTATGCAATTGTTATGCGCCTATTCAGAAGAAAGTAATACCGAAGGTATTGGTATTTTCGACAGCCAGGTCCAAAGATTTCCAGGGGGCTATTTAGTGCCGCATATGGGCTGGAATAATTGTGCAAGCTTGAAGGGTTCTTTATTTGAAGGATTAGACCTTAACGCGGATTTTTATTTTGTGCATTCCTATTATGCGCATATAAACGCTGACACTGTCGCGGCCGCTGATTATATAGTACCCTTTAGCGCCGCCTTGCAAAAAGACAATTTTTATGCGGTACAGTTTCATCCTGAAAAATCCGCACAAACAGGAAATTTATTACTCCAAAATTTTTTAACCCTATGAGAATTATACCTGCTATTGATATTATTGAAGGTAAGTGTGTGCGCCTTACAAAGGGCGACTATAACACAAAAAAAATATATAATGAAGACCCGCTGGAAGTAGCGAAAAAATTTGAAGCCGCCGGTATACGATACCTGCATTTGGTGGACCTGGATGCCGCGAAAACAAAAGTATTGCGCCATGTAGGCGTCCTGGAACGTATTGCCACTGAAACCGCCCTGCGCATCGACTTTGGCGGAGGTATCCAGTCTAAAGCAGACGCCAATACACTCTTTAATGCCGGCGCTGCACAGATCACTTTAGGCAGCATTGCAGTCCGTAAGCCAGACCTGTTTTATGATTGCCTGCATACTTTCGGGGCAGATAAAATTATCCTGGGGGCAGATTGCCTGAACCGAAAAATAGCCACCAATGCCTGGAACCGCATAGAAGATATCAACATCATTGACTTCCTTCAGGAAAAAACAGCGCGGGGAGTCCGGTACGCTGTTGTTACGGAAATTTCGAAAGATGGCGTGCTTTCCGGCCCTGACGATGCTTTATATAAAGATATACTGCAACAAGTTGACCTGCAGCTCATCGCCAGTGGCGGTATCAGCAAGACCGGCGACCTGGAAAGATTGAAAGCCATAGGATGTGAAGCCGCTATTATAGGGAAAGCGATCTATGAACAAACCATAAGCCTGAAACAATTGGAAAAGTATGCTTAAGAAAAGGATCATTCCCTGCCTGGACATCAACAACGGCAGGACCGTAAAGGGAGTCAATTTTGAAAACATTAAAGACGCCGGCGATCCCGTTGCCCTGGCTAAAAGATACACGGAAGAAGGTGCCGATGAATTGGTATTCCTTGATATTACAGCTACCAATGAACGCCGTAAAACCCTTACAGAATGGGTGTCCCTGGTTGCAGCCCGGATCAATATACCTTTTACTGTAGGCGGCGGTATCGACTCTTTGCTCACCGCACAGGAAGTAATTGATGCAGGTGCGGACAAGCTTAGCATTAATACCTCCGCCCTTGCCAGGCCGGCCCTGGTCCAGGAGCTCGCCGGGCACTTCGGCACACAATGTGTTACCGTTGCCATCGACACCAATTATGTTGATGGCAAATGGAAAGTATTTAGTCATGGCGGTAAGAAAGCCACAAATCTGGAGGCATTGGAATGGGCCAAAATAGCTGCAGATTTAGGTGCCGGTGAGTTGTTGCTCACCTCCATGCAGGGTGATGGTACCCGTTCGGGTTTTTCCCTGGACCTCACCGCAAGAATAGCGGCGGCGGTAAATATCCCGGTTATTGCTTCCGGCGGGGCAGGCTGCCCTGCAGATTTCGAGCAGGTTTTTACACAGACAGCAGCTACGGGAGCATTAGCAGCTTCTGTCTTCCATTTTGGCGCTATTGCCATACCAGAACTCAAACAATACCTTAAATCAAAAAATATTGCCATAAGATGAATACCGTAAATTTCACTCCGGAAGATATTAATTTTAACCCCTCAACCGGCCTGGTCCCGGTGATCATACAGGATGCGGTTAGCGGCCAGGTACTGATGCTGGGCTATATGAACCGGGAAGCCTTACAGCAAACGTTAAGCAGTGACCGGGTCACTTTCTACAGCAGGAGCAAAAAAAGACTTTGGCTGAAAGGCGAAAGTTCCGGCAATTTTTTATTCTGGCAGCATATGTACGCAGACTGCGACCGGGATACCCTGCTGATACAGGTTACTCCCCAAGGTGCGACCTGCCATACCGGGAATTATTCCTGCTTCAATATGGATAAGAACAAAGGGTTTATCTACCAGCTTGACCAAATAATTGCGGATAAAATAAGTAACAATGAACAGGAGTCTTATACCAATTCGCTTTATCAAAAAGGAATTAATAAGGTAGCCCAGAAAGTAGGGGAGGAAGCAGTGGAGCTGATCCTGGAAGCTAAGGACGATAATGAGGAATTGTTTCTCAATGAAGCGGCAGATCTGCTGTACCACTATTTAATCCTTTTGAAAACGAAAGGTTATACACTATCCCATGTAGAATCAGTGCTCCGGTTACGGAATTTGAAACAGTAGATGATACTTAAATACGACTACAATTATTGAAAATCAACAATTCAACATTAATCATTAAAAACATTACCTTTGCGAACAATTTTTGTAGATGCTCGGCAGATCAAAGAATTTAATCATCCAGGTGATAGACTTTTTTTATTTCCCGGTTTTCCACAAACTCATACCGGTACAAACCTTCCGGTATGTAGCTTGCGGGGGCGGGAACGCTTTATTGAACCTGGTCCTTTTCTACCTCAGCTACAATTACCTGTTTAAGGCGGAGATCATCAATTTTGCCGGCATACACATGAACCGCTACATCGCGGCCTTTGCTTTCTCCCTGGCGATTACTTTTCCCCTGGGCTTTATAATGAATAAGTTTGTTGTCTTTCAATCCTCTCACCTGAAAGGCCGGGTCCAGTTATTCCGCTATGCTTTAATTGCCGCATTAAATATCCTGTTCAACTACCTTTTACTCCATTTTTTTGCCGGTTTCTGTGGCTTCTGGGCCACCCCCTCACAGGCCCTGACCACGATTATCCTGGCGGTAGTGAGTTATTTTGCCCAAAACTATTTTACCTTTAGGTCTAAATCCTAAAGACCATGAATAAATACAGCAAAATCATTTTGCTTCTTTTATTACTTTACTCATCGGCATTCTCGGTCCAAGCCCAGGAGAAAACCCTGCTATGGCGGATTTCCGGTAATGGATTGAGTAAAGACTCCTACCTTTTTGGCACCATGCATAAGATCTGTGAAGAAGATTATTTCTGGACAGATACCATGAAGAAATACTTTCATCGATCTGACAGGGTCTGCTTTGAAATTGACCTGGACAATCCATTTTTGCTCCTGAGTACCGTAAAAAGTATGCAAAGTGTTGATGGCCGGACGCTTAAAGATTTGTTCACTCCAAAAGATTTCGCCAGGCTTTCCACTTACTTTAAGCGGGCCAACGGTTATGATATAATGTTATTTAACCAGGTAAGGCCTTCGGTCTTAATGCTGCTACTGGAAACGGATTATGTTAACTGCCTGGCCTTTAAATCTTATGAAGATGAAATAAAAAAGGAAGCCCGAAAGTTCAAAAAATCAATCCTGGGCCTGGAAACCGTTGAAGAGCAATTTGCCGCTGTTGCGGATGTTACGGATAAAGAAGTCGTAACTTATGTGATGAACATCGTTAACGGCCAATATTTAAACGATAAATCACATCAGCTGCTTTATGACCATATAACCGCTTTATATAAATTGCAGGATATACAGGCGCTGTACAGTTTAGTGGGCATAGACAGTAGCGAACTTTTTGACACAAAAGAAATGGTGTTGGATTTCAGGAATAAAAACTGGATCCCTAAATTTAAAACCTATTCTAAAGATAAAAGCATCTTTTATGCCGTTGGTGCCGGTCACCTGGCGGGTGAAGCAGGCCTCATCAGCCTGCTTCGGAAAGAAGGCTACCAGCTGGACCCGCTTTTTAGCGAGGAAGTTAATTTTGATGAAATACTAACAGAAGCCGATGCGGAATAATGGTTTAAAACACTATTTTTAAGCCGCAAACAAATCCTTCGTAAATGAATAGAGTAGTATCGCTATATGAACTGGCTTTCAGTACCGGCTTAAACGCAGCGATCACTTTCTTTGTATTTTTCATTTTTTTGTATTTCGGCGGAATTTTACTTTATTCACTTGCCCTTTATTTCCTGAAAAAGGACTTCGGTTATCATGCCATTCAGCATAACTTAAGAAAGCGGCAAATGGGTTTCGAGATCCGGCATTCTTTATTATCCATCTTTATATTCAGTATACAGGCAATTCCCCTGCAATATTTAATAGCACAGGGCTATGCCAAAGTAAGCTTTACCAATGCCTGGGTATTGCTCTGGCAAATCCCGGTTTTATTCCTGTGGAACGAAATTCACTTTTACCTGGTCCATGCTTTACTGCACCGCAAATGGTGGATGAAGCACGTACATTTCGTGCATCACCGGTCGAAAGAGCCTACTTTATTTTCCGTATATAGTTTTCATTGGTTTGAAGCATTCCTTTTAGGTACCGTCATCTTCCTGCCTATGGTCTTATATACTTTTCACTTTTTTGCCATACTGTGCTTACCTGTTATGAGCATTATATTAAACTTAATGGGCCATTCCAACCATGAAGGTCATTCGGATAAAGCGCCGCAACATATAAGCCGCTTTATCTTCAGGCACAGTATGCACCATAAATGGAGCAATGGTAATTTCGGATTCATGCTGCCTTACCTGGATCAACTATTCAACACCAAACTACCTAAAAATAAAAACTAATGAGCTATACCGTATATATTAACGCCATCGGCAAACATTTACCTGGGGATCCCATAAATAATGATGCCATGGAAGATTTCCTGGGCCTGATCAACGGACAACCCTCCAGGACAAAAGCAAGAATGCTCCGGCAAAACGGGATTACTTCCAGGTATTACGCGCTCAACAAAGATCAGGAATCCACTGACTCTGTAGCCGGCATGGCTGCTAAAGCCATCCGCGACACCCTGCAAAAAGCCAATGTGCCCGCGGCCCATATTGATTTATTAGCGGCCGGCACCACACAAAATGACCTGCCGATTCCCGGATTTGCCAGCATGGTGCATGCTGCAACTGAAATACCGGTATGTAATATTTCCAGTTTCCAATCCGTTTGCGCCGCCGGCATGATGGCGGTAAACCACGTGTTCCAGTCCATTAAAAACGGCGATGCACAAAAAGCCATTGCCTGCGCCGCGGATTTCCCCAGTCGCTTGTTTAAAGCCAAAAGATTTGCCCACCAGGAATCCGTAATAGCCAATGGCCTGGACCTGGAAACCGATTTCCTGCGCTGGATGCTCTCGGATGGTGCCGGGGCCTTCTATATGAGTCATCAGCCCAACACGACTGGCTTCAGCTTTGAAGTGGAATGGATCGACATCCGTTCCCATGCTCATTTGTTTGAGCCTTGCATGTACACGGCATGCGCAAAAATGCAGACGGCAGTATAGGAAAAACCTGGATCGACTATGACAGCTTTACCGAAGCGGACGCGGATGCCGCCTTAAACCTGCGCCAGGACATCCGCCTGGTCAATAACATCATCTCTTTAGGCGTACAGCATTTTTTCAATCTTATTGACGCGGGAAAAATAGACCCTAAAAACCTGGACTGGCTGGTCGCGCATTATTCTTCCGAATATTTTAAAAAACCTATTGTAGCACTACTGGAAAAAGGTGGTTTGGAGATCCCCGAAGAAAAGTGGTTTACTAACCTCCATACAAAAGGAAATACCGGTTCTGCATCCATCTTTATCATGCTGGAAGAGTTGCTGAATGAAAAAGAACTGCAGGCAGGCAAGGAAATCATCTGTATGGTGCCGGAAAGCGGGCGCTTCATTACTACTTTTATGAAACTGAAAGTAATTGCACCGGCCGCTGAAAAGAAACAGCCCGGCATTGATGAAGCCGATGCAATCCTGGCTCCCGACATCCGTATTGAAGGTAATCCTACACAGGAATGGCTGGTGCGCCAGCTGGTAGATACCTGGGTGGATTTTGAAACGCATTTAAGAAAAGTGCCTGTCATCCAAAAGATCTATAACGGAACGATTACGCTGGATGATTATAAACTGCTTTTACTCAACCTGCGCCAGCAGGTCATCGACGGATCGCAATGGATCGCCCGCGCGGCCTCCAATGTAAGCATGGAGTATTTTGATATCCGTTCTTCTTTCATCTCCCATTCAAGAGACGAACACCGGGATTACCAGATCCTGGAAAAAAACTATATCAATTGCGGCGGCAACAGGGAAGACCTGTATACCGGGGAAAAGAATATAGGCAGCGAGGCCTTAAGTGCCTTTATGTTTCAAAAGGCCAGCCAGCCTAACCCTTTTGACCTCCTGGGCGGTATGTTTATCATCGAAGGACTGGGCAACCGGATAGCCGGTAACTGGGGCCGGGCTATAAAGGACTTACTGGATCTTAATGAGGATCAGGTCTCCTTCTTTACCTATCATGAAACCAGCGACAGCAATGACAACCATTTTGAAAGATTCGAAAACGCGCTCAAATCTGATCTGCTGACTATGGATATGGCCCGGAGGATCGTTAAAACGGCGAAAGTGGTGGCCCGGCTCTACCGCATGCAATTAGAAGAAATCGGGAATTACTAAATCAAATCGCCATGCTACACGATAAAGCTTATTTTGAACAATTAGAGAACAATCCCCGGGATCCCAGCCACTGGCATGCCCTGTTCTGGGACAACAGCGTTCCCTTCGACCCGGATGCGAAGGCCGCCTTCCTGTATGATTCCGGCCGGAAATCCAAACAATACCTGCTGCCCATTGTCCGCGTATTGGGACGCTTCTCCATTATTATGTTCCAGCTCTTAAAATTCATTATCCCTAATGTGATCAATGCGCCCAAAACACTGCATAGATGCTTGTACTGGGGCATGAAAAACTGGGTATCCCCGGAAGCCAATTTTTTAATTCTCCGGCATTTCTACCTGGGATCTGAAGTATTGCGCTTTATTAAAGACAATGTAAAAGGAGCGGAAAATATACCTATGAACCCGCTGAAGCCCTTGTCGATAAAAGACATTAAGGATAATATGTTCCTGGAGCATGACCTGAACCTCTATAATTTTATCATCAATCTCAACAAAGCGATACAGGATCAGGGCTTAAAGATCGAAAAAGCCGAACAGCCCAATTTTGATGCGATAGGAACCGGTAAAATTCCTTTCGAAGAGTTTCCCAGCCGCTGGACTAATTTTCTGGACCTTTCCAGCGCAATCGAGATCTTTACACCGATCTACCAGTTCTTCCTTACCGATAACGATTTCTGGCGTGCCTCCAACTCTTTACAGTTGGACGAGGTAATTGGTGTGTATGCGGCAACGATTATGGATTGCCCCGAAAAATTGGTCGCTTTGAACAATAAACACCCGATGATTCCCTTACCGACTTATGGAGCAGGGTTCCGGCTTACCTTACATGGCCTGTCTACAGAAGTACTGCACTACCTGATCAAATCGGCCAAAGTACAGCAGGAAGCAAATTAATGAAGCCGCTATGCCCACCATTACTAATCTTGAACCTTGCAAAAGTCTTCAATCGAAGAACTTCAGCCCCGCTTTTGGCAAACCCTTGTTATCGGCAGTATTTTTATTGCATTTCTTCAATTTTTGTCTTTACTGAATAATTCATTTGGTCTTCTAATTTTGTCCATAGAATACTATATATAAAATCTGGAATTAAAGGGCTTAAAATTCTATTTTGATAAATTCTATCTTGTATTCTTCTAAGTTCATCTTCATCAATAGTATCATTAATGGATATAGATTTTAAATTATCTTCAATGATTTCTCTTAACTTTTGAAGATTATCGACTGACTCCAAGCTAGTGTTATATTCTTTATATGTAAAAGTGAAAATCGGAATTGATGGTAATATTACCTCTATCATAAACTTCATTAATGAAAATTCATTTGATAAGGCTAATCCCAGAAGTATTAGAAATGTTAGTATTGATAAAAATATTAGAAGATGATTATATTTCTTTTTTATATTTTGGTCATAACAGATATTCATTCTTTGACAGAAAAGTATGGCAACATTTGTAGGAATTATTTGAATTTCTTTAGAATACCAATTTGTTACTTTTGTTATCTTATTAGGATTATTTCTGTCTTTCCTAGAATATTTTCTAATTACATCTGCATCAACAAATGTAGTGTTTAATAATTCATTTGTTTTTAACGGAAAGATTGTTGTGTCAAAATCTTCTTGAATAGAAGCAGCTGTTTTTTTGCATCTATCGATATAAATTTCAAAAATTTTTTCTAATAATATAGCAATAACAGTAAATAAAACAAAAATCCAGTATTTCTCATTAATTTCGATCTTAGAGAAATTAGTAATAAATGAAATAATAATTGGAATTATGATAGTTAATACGATTAAAAAGTAATTAACTTTTTTTGCATTAGTATATAGTCTTCTTTGTGCAAGAAGTCTGTCTATATTTATATCAATATTTTGTTTTTCAAATATTTTTTTTCCTCTATCCATATGTTGGGAATTTTGTTCCAATTATTTCACGCCATTTATTAATAGCTTTTTCTTGATTTTTTTCAGAGGTTTCTGCCGAAATAGCTTCCTTAGCTTTTTCATAAGCCCAATTTGCTTTTTCTGAGATTGATTTCTTCTGTTCAAACGACAGATTATTTAAATTCCCTTGGATTCCTTTTGGATCATTAACATCGTAATAGATGTAAGTTTTCAAGTAATCAAAAAAATCTCTAATATTAAAATCAATCCATTGTTGCAATTCACTTTTTGAATTTACAAAATTGATAATTAATTGTTCAAATAAATATGAACCGATAGTGTAAGATGAATTGTGTCTATTCCAATATTTTAATGTTCTAACTAATTGTAAAACTTGTCCATTATAATTTTGATTTGTAGAAGAAATTAAATCATGGTCGATTCTTGGGTCAGTTGCTTTCCAATTTCCATTTCCATCTGGAATTAAGTATAAATTAGTATCGGTGTAAAAGCAAGGAACTATATCGAAAACCCACTCATAACTTTGAAGACTTAAGGTTGCTGCTTCACCTCTTGAATGAAGTTCAGCAGAGTTGTATTGTTCAATTTTTGAGAGTGAATTTTTTACTTTATTAACAACTTTTCTTGAATTTAGCACATCGTTATCTGATAATTTTTTCAGTCTATCTCCAGCATTAGGAGTATGTATATAATACACGCTTCCAGATTGAAGATAAGTTGCTCCATTAGCAGTTAAGCAGAACATTATATCAATATCGTCAAGTTCTCTAATTTTAGTTTTCCTTGCAAAGGAACCAAATTTAATATGCTTATCTCGATATTTAAACGGGAAATCTAAATCCTCTTTAGAATCTAATGTGTTTAATTGTCCCCATAGCCAATCACGGCTAGAAATAGCTTTAGTTGTCCTGTCAAGATTTAAATTTACAGAATCACGATTAAATTCATTAAATGCAGAATCTACTGTTTGTGCCATAGTTTTTAGAATATTGCCGATAACGGTTTGGGTATTGCCGAAGGCGGGGATTTTAGCTCAAAAGTTCAATCAGAGAACGATAGTTAAGCCTTGTAAAAATGTCCAATCGAAGCCGTTCAGCCCCGCTTTTGGCAATACCTTGTTATGTGGCGTTTTTTATTACTTTACTGTCAATTCCTGTTTTTATACTATTTGAAATAGCGTCCTGTCGTTTTAAAAGTGTTACTGTTATGTTTTTATATTCAAGCTTATTTCTAATACCTGTCAACTCACAAACCTGCGAGTGAGGAATTAAAGCATTCTTTAAATTAAAAACTCTTAAAATTGAATCATAATCCTGTCTTGTGAGGATGTCTCTGAAATCTGTGTCAATTTGATTATAGATTGCCTGTTTGTCAATAGCTGCAAATGTTGAATCTATTTCAGTCAAGGCTGATGCAATGTTGCTTGAAGTAAAATTTGATAATGACAAATATTGTCTACGTAAAATTTCTTTGTAGTGCAATAATATTTGGTTGTCAATTTGATTTGCAAAAAAGGTAATAATGTTTTGTTGAACTTGCCTGAAAACATCATTTACGTTCCTACCCATATGTCGTGCAACTTCCTTAACAATAGGTTCTATCAAAAGTAAGTTTTCTGCTTCAGCAACATCCAGAACCCATATTCCATTTCTATTTAGAGCTATCAAATCTGCTTGTTGCCGTCTATCTCTATCAATTATACCAAACGATTCGATATGATGAAATCCTTGTTGGTCTCTAAATGCCTTAACAACTTGCACAACTTTATCGCAACTGCCTACAGGTTTTAAAGTTTTATCGCCATAAACTTGCTCATATAGTTCATAGTCAATACTGCTGCTATCTCCCTCTAAAAAAATGATTGGCTTTCTGCTACCTAATACATCTAGATATAGTTGTTCAGGTATCGGCAAATTTTCATCCAATATTTCATAATCCCAAATGTTGTTTTCGTATGCTTTAGCCCATATTTTTATTGCATTCTGTCTTGTAAAAGCGAAATCAATATTATGTGTTAAATAGATAAATGAACAATCTGGTCTTTCTGCTTCTAGTAAATCAAAAAAGGTTTTTATTAGAGAGGAATGAATGTGCATTTCTGGTTCGTCAATAATAATTATCGAGTTCAGAGGTGCACAAATCACTTCGCCAGCCAAATAGAAAAGTACTCGTTCCCCATCACTCATTTCCGACGCATTGTATTTCGCAGCCTCATTTCCTGTTGGGTATGTTTCAATCACACCAGCCCGTTTCAAAATTTTTCTATGAGGTAAGACTGTTTCCCACAGTTTTTGAACTCTGTCTAGTTTTGTATGTGGTTTTGCGATTCGTCCTTCTTTGAAATTTAAAGAATCTTCATATTCTTCTGTATGTAAAAGAACTAACAACTTGTCATAGTCGTTTAGTAAAAATGTATTTAAATTTCCACCCCATCTATTTCCTGCTTTTTGTTGAATATGTAATTGTTCGTGTCTCGGTTCGTAGTAACCTCCAAAGAAAAATTCTTTTTCAGCTCTTTCTTTAGATTTTGGACTTACCTCATTGGGGAATGTTAAGGACTTTTGAGCAGATATTCTGTGGGTCTGACCTAAATATCTTTTTTCGATGTCAGACCCGAATCTTGTTTTTCCTGCACCATTAGCTCCAACTATTACAAGTTGCCCAATGTCAACAGTAGGGTTAGTATTTGGTTGTCCTTTTTTTGTTGGTAATTGAATATTCATATTTTGTAGGATGTCGTTCTAAAATGCCACATAACGTCTGTATTGACGCAAGTTATTACTATTTAAATATTTGTAATTGGTTACAAGTATTTGTTGAAATCTTATTACAGTTGCTGCAACAAAAATAGTATCTGTCACATAATCCCGCAATACTGGAAAACCCTACTTTTTTAGGTCAAAAAAGCTGGGTTCTTATAAAAAAAACGAGGAAGCCCTCGTTTTACATTAGTTACTTATTACTTCAGCCTTTTTATGGCTTTACTTTCGATGAGCGATTTCATCTGCGTGATAGCCACCTGGTTGAGCTGCAATAGCCTTTCGCCTTGTTGCAATCCTTGTTTTATCAACAAAGCATTGATGCTTTCCATATTGCTTAAAACCACCAATTGTTCTAAAGTAGCATGATCTCTTATGTTTCCGGCAACGCCGGGATTGGCTTCACGCCATTCTTTAGCTGTAACACCGAAAAGGGCAACGTTTAATAAGTCGGCCTCATTGGCATATACATAACCGGCTTGCTGGCTGGTAATGGCCTTGGGTACCAGGTTTTCTTTAATAGCATCGGTGTGTATGTGGTAATTGATTTTGGAAATGGTACGCTGCAGGTCCCAATCTAGCTGTAGGCGGTTGTTCTCATCGTCTTTGAGGCGTTGGAATTCTTTGATCAGGTAAAATTTAAACTCGGCACTCAGCCATGTGGCAAACTCAAATGCAATATCCTTATGAGCGAAAGTACCACCATATCTACCTGTCTTTGAAACAATGCCGATAGCGTTCGTACTCTCAATCCAGCGCTTGGGCGTTAATGAAAAACTGTTGGAGCCGGACATATTTTTAATTCCATCGAATTCGATGGAATTAAAACCGGGGTTGTAAAAAGTTTCCCATAACCCGATAAATTCAATGGTACTACGGTTTCGCATCCAGTTTTGAAGAATGTAATCACTTCTTTCGGTATCCCGGTAGCGGGCTATATCTGTCAGGGAAATAAAGTCCTGCTGATTGTCTTCATACAAAACAATCTCAAGCCCTTCGACCTGTATTCTTTTGTTTTTTGCCATAGGTTTTGGTGTAAGGTTAGTGTTACGGCATTCTATTTCTTTTCAATCAACTTTTCTAACTTCTCGATCATCTCCCTTTGCTGCTGCAACATACGCTCGTATAGTTCCACCATTTTATCAATTGGATTAAAGGTACAATGGAAATTAGCTTGAGAGCTTTCTGTAAAAGTATTGGCTACTGCACTATCATGAAATGTATTAGCTATAATATTTACAGCGTTCTCTTCGTCAAAATTTTCAAAAGCGGCCACCGGCACCTTCAATATCGCCGCTACCTGCGCCAGTATATCCGTTTCTATTGTTTCCTTCTGTTCCAGTAGCGATACCTTTTGCTGGTTCCAGTCATAGCCCAGCTCATAGGCAAGGGCTTCCTGCTTCAGGCCCATCATTTCTCTAAAACGTTTTACGTTGCGGCCCTGGTGTATGTTTTTCGGTGTGGCAGTGTGCGTCATAAGGCAAATATAAAAGTTTTTTTCAACAGCTAAATTACAGTTTTCCTTAATAAATACCCGGCATAGCCCGGCAATAATTTACAGGTAACATACCGGCTTACCATGTGGTATACACAGGTGCCTTTGTGCAGCTTTGCGTAAAAATATACCGCTATGCAAAATACCAGGCACAAAAACCGAAATGTACCCCTGCGCACCCTCAAGGTCTATCAAAAGATCATCCTCAGGCATTCCCGCTTTTATTGTCGCAGCTATACCGTTCAGTTTCCAGAGATCAGGCTCATGGGTAAGTGGCTGGCCGACTGTGGCTTTAAGCCCGGCCAGCACATCTGGATCACGCAAGAGGCAGGTAAACTCACCATCACCCGCGCATCCATACAATGAAGTCAGGCATGTTTGATACCGGCCTTAAAAATATGCTACTTTTTGCTTGTCCAAAAAGTAGCGCAAAAAGGACACCGGAAATCAATCGCGAGCATGATTTCCGATTTGGGTCCATTACTGGGCAATGCTACAAAGCCCATCGGCAGCATAGCGTTACCTGGCAGGTTCTCTTTTGAATATTTAATTGGGCAGCCTGGCTTTTAACTTTGATCATAGTTGTTGATGGACTGGGCCTTTGAAAAAATGGCGTTAATAAAATGGTGCAGGAAGCCGTCCTCCGCTACGCAAGG
This sequence comes from Taibaiella sp., assembly GCA_016786705.1. Lineage (GTDB taxonomy): Bacteria > Bacteroidota > Bacteroidia > Chitinophagales > Chitinophagaceae > Edaphocola. The sequence goes on along the minus strand of JAEUVV010000003.1, from coordinate 307,214 downwards.
GGAAATTCGCCACTGTTCGAGCTTCTTATTGTTTCACATACTTGACAGAAACTTAGGCGAGTTTGGCGAATTTCAGGTTCGCTGCGCCATTTTTAGCCTATTTTTTCAGAGCCTTGATTTTTTGGTGCTGCCTGTATCAAGACAAAAGAACAGATAAAAGCACTTGACAATGCAATACTTTCCTAAATAGTTGAATGATTCTTTGCCACTTTTTGCTTGTCCAAAAAGTGGAGCAAAAAGGACCCCGGAAATCGATCCGCCAGTACGATTTCCGGGTTGGGTCCGCTACTCAGCATAACTGCAAAGCCCATCGGCAGTAGTACAAAAACCGCCACCACATTGTCGATAATATAGTTGCTTAGGCTCGGCCTTTGAAAAAATGGCGTTAAGAAAATGGTGTGGAGAACCGTCCTCCGTTATGCGGAGGGCAAATTCGCCACTGTCTGAGCCTTGCAAATTGCCTGATTAATGAGGTAATCATCCAGGCGAGTTTGGCGAATTTTAGGTTCACTGCACCATTTTTAGCCTATTTTTTCAAAGCCTTGATTTTTTGCTTCTTTTGTATCAAGACAAAAGAAGGTAAGCACGAAATTGCTTCAGCTACTTTTTGTCTGTCCAAATGCGCCAGCATTCATGAGCACCAAAGAAAAAATGAAAATTAACGCGAATAAAAAGTGGCGCAAAAAGGACCCCGGAAATCAATCGCCAGCACGATTTCCGATTTGGGTCCATTACTGGGCAATGCAACAAAACCCATCGGCAGCATAGCATTACCTGCCAGGTTCTATTTTGAATATTTAATTGGGCAGCCTGGCTTTTAACTTTGATCATAGTTGTTGATCGGACTGGGCCTTGGAGAAAATGGCGTTAATAAGTATGATTTCCGGGTTGGATCGGCCATTCAGCATCACTGCAAAGCCCATCAACATTATTCAAAACCTGCCTGGTTCATATATTTATTTTACAAAATATATCCCTGTGGATAACCTGTTTATATTCCCAAAGGCATTCCGTGCAGATATGCCTATATTTGCCCTCCTTAAAAATGGAGATTTAGATTATGGCAAATGTGTTTGCAAGTACGATTGCTCAAAAATTGAATATTGCTGAAAAAAGCATTAACTCAGTTTTAGATTTATTAGCCGAAGGCGCTACTATCCCATTCATCGCTCGTTACCGTAAAGACGTGACCGGGGCAATGGACGAGGTGCAGATCCAACAAATACAGGATGAAGCAAAGTTCCAACAGGAATTTTCAGACCGCAAAGCTTTTATTGAAAAGACGATCAGTGAGCAGGGAAAAATGACGGAAACGCTCCAGGCCAGCCTGGACAAGGCGGTTAACCTGAACGAGCTGGAAGATATTTACCTCCCTTATAAACCCAAACGTAAAACCAAAGCGCAAACCGCCCGGGAAAATGGCCTGGAACCTTTGGCTTTATGGTTACTGGCCCAAAACGAGGGTAGTGTGGAAGCCGAAGCCACGGCATTTATTACCGAAAATGTAGCCGATGCCACTGCAGCCCTGCAAGGTGCGAGAGACATTATTGCGGAAACTATCAACGAAGATGCGAGCGTAAGGGCACAAATGCGTAAACTATTCGAAGCGCAGGCTACCGTACAAAGTAAAGTATTGACCGGCCAGGAAGAAGCCGGCGCAAAATATAAAGATTATTTCGAGTTTTCAGAACCGGTAAGCAAGATCCCTTCTCACCGTATGTTAGCTATTATGCGCGGTTTTATGGAAGGTATTTTAAGAATGACCATTTCCCCTGAAGAAGAAGTAGCGCTGGAAATGATAGGCGAAAATTTCATTAAAGCCAATAATGAGGCCGGGGAGCAGGTAAAAAAAGCCGTTCGCGACGCCTATCGCCGCTTGTTACAGCCCAGCCTGGAATCTGAATTCCGGATGGAGCTGAAAGTAAAGTCGGATGAAGAAGCGATTACCGTTTTCGCGGAAAACTTAAGACAACTGCTATTGTCTTCACCATTAGGCTCAAAAAGGATCCTGGCGATCGACCCGGGTTACCGTACCGGTTGTAAAGTGGTGGTGATTGATGAAAAAGGCGACCTGAAACACAATGACCTGATCTATGTGCACGAAAACAACTTCAAACTGAACGATGCAGAACATAAAGTACGCTCTTTAGTGAAACAATACGAGGTTCAGGCATTCGCCATCGGGGATGGTACCGCAGGCCGGGAAACAGAACAGTTTGTCAAAAAATTACAACTGGGATTACCGATCTTCCTGGTGAATGAAGACGGCGCTTCTGTTTACTCCGCCTCCACAACAGCCCGGGAGGAGTTCCCGGATTATGATGTTACGGTACGCGGTGCGGTGAGCATTGGTCGTCGCCTGATGGACCCTTTGGCGGAACTGGTGAAGATCGACCCTAAAAGTATCGGGGTGGGGCAATACCAGCATGATGTGAACCAAACCCGATTAAAAGAGAAGTTGGACCAAACCGTTGAAAGCTGCGTAAATACCGTAGGTGTAAACCTGAACACCGCAGGTAAACACTTATTATCTTATGTATCCGGTATCGGTGCCAGTGTAGCAGAAAATATCGTAAAATACCGCTCCGAAAACGGCCAGTTTACCGACAGGAAGCAATTACTCAAAGTACCCCGCCTGGGTAATAAAGCTTTTGAACAATGTGCCGGCTTCCTGAGAATTAAAGAAGCAAGCCATCCGCTGGATGCCTCCGGTGTACACCCCGAGGCTTACCCGGTTGTAGAGCAGATGGCGAAAGATGTAAATGTTTCGGTACGTGAGCTCATTGGTAACGAAGAGGCGATTAAGACCATAAAAATTTCCAATTATGTAAGTGATACCATCGGTAAACATACCCTGGAGGATATCCTGAAAGAATTGAGAAAGCCGGGTCTGGACCCGCGCAGCGAGCTGGAACAATTTGAATATGCCAATATTTATTCCATCGAAGATGTGCAGGTAGGGATGGAAGTACCGGGCATTGTGACCAATTTAACCCGCTTCGGTGCTTTTGTAGATATTGGCGTGAAACAAGACGGCCTGGTACACGTATCTGAAATTTCACATACCTATATCAGCGATCCTTCAGAGGCCTTAAAGCTGAATGATAAAGTAAAAGTAGTGGTAACCGAGGTAGACCTGGGCAGGAAACGTATTGCTTTATCGATTAAACAGGCATTGCCGAACCCCGGCAACTCTGGTGGAGGTAAACGCCAGGCACAACAAAAACGCCAGGCAGAGCCCGAACATGCGAATATTAATGATGCCTTAAGCTTCCTGAAAAATAAGTTTAAAAAATAATTCATCAATAACTTTAAAGAAAGCCGGTAGTTGATTTTAACTACCGGCTTTCTCTTTAATGTTTAGGCTGTATCAGCCAGAACAATGGTAATAGAAATTCTGCTATTTAAACAAAAAAAGCTGCCGGGCTATTTTCCCGGCAGCTTTCTTATTTATTGGTATTGATTATCGGAGCAGCGTTACATTTCCTGTTTTCTGGAAAGGTTTACCTTCAACGGTAGTGGCATTTATTCTATAAACATATACACCGGTAGGTTGTGGGGTACCTTTAAAAGTACCGTCCCATCCCAGATCCTGGCTCTTCGACTCGAACAATAATTGACCCCACCTGCTGTAGATTTCAAAGGATTCAATAGAAGCCAGTCCTCTGATGCTTACCTTAAATTGTCCGTAATTCGGATTGAAAGCATTCGGCATATCCATAACGGTCTCTTTCACATATACATCTACAGAATCTGTCACCGTACAACCATATTCCGTTTTAGCGGTAACAAAGTAACGGGTATTTACCGTAGGGCTCATGACAGGATTAGCTATAGTATGACTGTTCAGGCCGGCAACCGGGAACCAGTCAAAATAAACGGCATTGGTACCAGGCTGCATGTAATAGGTCTCGCCTGCATAGATATTTATAGAATCAGGCAGTTCTAACACCGCGCTTGGATGAACGGTGACGTTTACATATTGCGTATCGGTACAGCCTTTTGCACTGGTACCCACCAGCATGTAACGTGTAGAGGTTTCTACCTGTCCTACAGGGTTAGGTACATTAGGGTTATTAAGGTATAATTCCGGCGTCCATTTATACTCTGCCGCTCCCTGCGCCCAGAATTGCATGACCTCTCCCGAGCATATAGCAGTATCTGTCGTGGGCACCTGTAAGAAATCACCCGGGTTTACAATAATGGATATCGTATCATATCGCCAGCACCCTATGGGGTCCTTGGCCCCGAAGACCAGATCTTTGGACTGGTCGGCAATAAAGAAGTAGTTAGCCAGGTCATGTATCGAATTGAGGTCCTGGTTGACCCGCCATTGGTACTGGTAAGTTTGCGAATAAGGGGTTACAGTCGGCTCTAATAATACGGTATCATACTGGCACACCACCAAATCCGGTCCCAGGTCAATTATATCAACAATAGGGCGTTTGAACAAGTGTAATTCACGGATACTGTCACATCCGTTCAGGGCAGGGAAAGTATCATAGTAAATACCTGTTTCGGTATAGCCATATAAATCCTGGCCCGGACAGATAGAATCATAAAATACGGAAATAGGCACTTCTTTTACAAATACACATACTGTAGTGTCAAAAGAACATCCGAAGTCATTGGTAACATTATAAGTAAAACACCTCACACCCGGAGTATCCATTTTGGCCATCGCCGTACCGTTGTTTGATGCAAAAATTTCCGGTGCCGGTGACCAGTACTCGTTTACTGTAACATTTTTAAAAGAATCCAGTTTAGACTGGAATTTAGGATCGAAGTTGATACCCCAGAAGAAAATATAGCCATCATCCGAAGCAAGGTTGTCAGTGATCTGAACCGTCCAGGAACCATTCAACGGGCAACCGATAAGGCTACTGAAATTCTGGAATGGTTTATAGCTACCGGCTGGTAAAGAGTTACCAGGAGTTAATCCGGGAGATGGCACAAGGAATCCCGGTACGGCATCTTGCTCCAGCATAGTGCCCCAGGCCGCATTTTGAGCGAATGTATAAGTCCAGCCTATACCCGGAATACTATTACCGGGTCCCGGATCATTAGGGCCACCTAAGAAAGTACCACCACCACCAGGATATTGTTTCATAACAGCGCTCTGCCCGTTCGGACAGATAATTCTCATTTCAAGGTCACCAAGGTAGCTATGTTCCATATTAATAAATACAGAAACATCATTAGCCGAGGTGATCACTTCAGCAACATCAAAACAGTCTGCAGTAATAGAAGTCTGGTAAGAGACACCGCTACCATCCGGTAAGAAGGTTGTATCCGCAACCGGTGGGGCACAGATTTCTCTTACCATTGGAAAATCTGCGGTACCGTTCAGGGTTAATGTATCATATTGGCAAATGGTATCGACAGTACCGGTTCCGGCAAAATTAGGTATTTGTGTTACAAATACTTTCATCGACTCTTGTTTGTAACATTGCGCAGCAGTATCTGTAACCGTTAATAAAACCTGGTAGATACCGGTTGCAGGGTAGCTATGGTTAACAGTTTGGGTAAAGTAGGTAGTACCATCACCCATATCCCATTTATAAGTAGTATTGGTTGTATCGGTAATCGGGTTGTAATAAGGATGCGCGTTCAGGGTAAAGTTTTGACTAATACAGGTTTTTGTTACCATGGTAGTACCATAAGGTACCAGTTGCGGATTACCTGAAATATAAGCGCTGTCTATGCTACAAGGGATCAGGCAGCTTACCGCCGCGTCAAATCCTGCCGCAGTATTTGCACCATCAGAAACCATTCTTATTGTTAAGGCTCCCTGGAGGTTGTTGGCTATGGTTACCGGGGGTATAGACGTTCCGGTATAAACACCTAAAAGCGGGGCCGCAGTAGAGTTTCCGTTATAGATGTATAAAAAATCCGCGTTATTCTCTAAGGAAAAAGAGTTGAAAGAAATATTAACAGCCGTACCTGCCGTAGCCGGGGTAAAGGTTACTGAGGCGTTTACATTATTGGAATAATTCCCGGTAGCACCGCCATTATCATAAAAGTTCACTATACAATCATTAACCACCTGGTTACCCGTGGTTGGCATCGTTATGGTTGTCTGGGCCATAGATGCAGAAATGACTCCCAAAAACAATGCAGTTAAAATGAGAAGCGTTTTTTTGCAATAATTCATGTCTTAAAATAGATTAACTAGTTATAGGGATTAGTTTGCAGTATAGTTCTTAAAACCAGTAATAAAAAGTACCTTGTTCGTACCATTGATCCAATACCCCGAATCTCCGTATTCGAAGAATTTAAGATCATATTTCAGCGGATTGAAGGTCGCGGCATTATAAGGGCCTACGGTCAGGTCATGCACATATTTATTAAATATGGGCTGGCTGTTCAGCGCCGGGAATTTTTGTTGGGCGGTTGCGGCATCCAGCTCAATCACTTTTATTCTGTTATTAAGGAGTTCATTTAATATTTTTAAACGATCAGGATCGCTATTAAGCAATTGGTCCAGGCTGCCCCCGTAAACTTCGGCAATTCTCGGATCAATAACTTGATTACCATTAGTTTGCGCCTGAGATAGGGTACTCAGGCTCAATGATGTGGCTATAAATAATAATAATCTGTTTTTCATGAACTTTAAAATTCTGGGTTAATAAGCTACTACTTAATGTAGTAGACAGGCTAAAAGTACCAAAAGTTGGTGAATTTGATAATAAAATAATAATTTACTTTGCCAAAACTTAAAAATATATGCTGACACTCATTGCTAATATCCAATCCCTGGTCCAAACCAGGAGCGAAAACATACTGCGGGTAAATGGTTTGAACATGAAATATCTTCCTCAAATCGATGACGCTTACCTGATTATTGAAAATGGCTTAATCCATTCCTTTGGTAAAATGAGTGAACTGCCCATGCTGCAATTTGCAGAAACTTTTGATGCTTCAGACCGGCTGATCTTACCTACCTGGATAGATTCGCATACCCACCTGGTTTATGCAGCGTCTCGGGAGCAGGAATTTGTAGACCGTATCAACGGCCTTAGTTATGCCGAAATCGCAGCAAAAGGAGGAGGCATTTTAAATTCTGCCAGGAAAATGGCCGCTGCCGATGAAGGCAAACTCTACGAAGACGCGGCGGTCCGCCTGGAACAACTTATAGCGCTCGGTACCGGGGCTATAGAGATCAAGAGCGGTTATGGCTTAAGTACGGACGCTGAGTTAAAAATGTTGCGCGTCATTCGCAGGTTAAAAGAAGCCTATCCACATATTCCGGTTAAAGCCAGCTTCCTGGCGGCACATGCCTTCCCAATGGAATATAAAGAAAATCACAAAGGGTATATAGACCTCATTATCAATGAAATGCTACCTAAAGTAGCCGAAGAAGGGCTGGCAGATTATATGGACGCTTTCTGTGAAGAAGGCTTTTTCTCAGTAGCCGAAACCGAGCAGCTTTTAGAAGCCGGCTGGAAATATGGGTTAAAGCCAAAGATCCATGCGAACCAATTGCATCGTTCCGGCGGCGTACAGGTTGGGGTGAAGCACGATGCGGTAAGTGTAGACCACCTGGAAAGCATGGGAGCGGAAGAGCTGGAATGCCTGCGCGACAGCCACACCATACCGACCTTACTGCCCGGGGCGGCATTTTTCCTGGGGATGCACTACCAGCCCGCCAGGATGATGATCGACGCCGATCTGCCGGTTTGCCTGGCTTCCGACCTTAACCCCGGCACCTGCCCTTCAGGTAATATGAACCTCTTGCTGACGATAGCCTGCACCCAGTTAAAAATGACGCCGGAAGAAGCCATCAACGCGCAAACCATCAACGCGGCAGCCGCTTTAGAACTGGAAACAATAATGGGCAGTATTACTGTAGGTAAAAAGGCCAGCCTGATTATTACCAAACCGGTACCGTCCCTGGCTTACCTGCCTTATGCCTACGGGGAAAACCTGATTGAAAAAGTAATCGTATAAACAGCACGTACAGGTTCGATATCATGCAAACAATTGAATTATACAATGGAGTCCAGGTTCCCCAGTTAGGTTTGGGGGTCTGGCAATCGGGTAATGGCGAAGCTCTCCAGGAGGCGTTGTATGCCGCATTCGATACCGGTTACCGGCATATAGATACCGCCTCCTTTTATCATAACGAAGCCGGGGTAGGACAGGCCATCAATAATTCCGGCATCGACCGGTCAGAGCTCTTCATTACCACTAAAGTATGGAACGCGGACCAGGGCTATGCGGCTACCTTAAAAGCCTTTGAGCGTAGCCTGGCCTTACTCAATACGCCTTATATTGACCTGTACCTGGTCCACTGGCCGGTAAAAAGTCAAGAAAAGGATACCTGGAAAGCGATGGAGGAGTTGTACCGGCAAGGGAAAGTAAGAGCGATTGGTGTCAGTAATTTCCTGCAACATCATTTGGAAGCATTGCTGCCTTATTGTAACATCAAACCGATGGTTAACCAACTGGAGCACCATCCTTACCTGGTCCAAAAGGAGTTGCAGGCCTTTTGCCGGCAGCAGGACATTTGTTTTGAAGCCTGGAGCCCCCTGATGCAGGGTGGGGTATTCGCGATCCCCCTATTACAGGACCTGGCATCGAAATACGACAAAACGATTGCGCAGGTCGTTTTAAGGTGGAATATACAGAATGGCATCATCAGTATACCTAAAAGCATTCACCCCGAACGCATAGCCGGGAATTTTGACATCTGGAATTTTGAGCTTACTACAGAAGACCTTGCCCTGATCGATCATTTGGATAAAGGGCAACGGGTAGGGCCGGATCCGGACTCATTTGGAAATGGTTAATTGGTAATAAGTGATGAAAGATAGGTGATGGTTAGTTGTAAATAGTTGATGGGAGGTAAGCGATGGGTGATAAGAGATTATTGATGTAGCACTCGTGATTTGTAATTGATAATCAATCTGTTTTTGTGAATTTTATATATTTTGACCTCGCCTGGGGATAACGGATCCAAATCTCATTTTCATCTTTCTGCCGGATTTTTAAAGTTAGTTTATCGGTCTCTTGATAACCCAGGCAACCATCAGTTATCTGGTTAAATACGATACAGGATAGGTAAACATTGATTGTCATATTCTGATGTATTTTAAACATTCCAGAGAATGCAGTGCAATCAAATGAATATGCTACAGTTAAATATACTTCATCTATATTATTGGGAAGTTTAAGGTTTTTGACACTATCCGGATCAACGAAGCCATGAAAAATTACTGTATCATTTTTTACATCTTTGACAACTATCTCCGCAAAAAAAGGGGCAAATTCAATATTATCAAATACATGGATTTTGAGTTGATTTGTGTCACTTTTTATCTCCTTTTTTTCAAGCAATTCAACAAAATGACCGGAGAGTAGATCCTTATCTCCACCTTTAAAATTCAAATAGTATTTTTTTCCTCTTTTCTTGTAAGAACCGGTGCCCGATTTATGATTAATGATATACTCAAATTGTTTGCCGGGTTTAAAAACAATCTGCGAACGGCCAACTGCGGGAACAGCATATTCATAAGTTCCACTCAACTGTGCTGACGCAAATCCGCATAGCAAAAAACAAACTAATAATAAAAGTATCGACCTAAGCATATAAGATTACACCTTACTACTTACATACTCATCTACGGTACCAAATAAAAATTCAGGATAAAGATTAGAGAACTTTTCCTTTACAAACCCTCCCAGTAAAGGCCGTTTCGCCGGCTGGTTCAGGCTTGCGGTGTCAATGGCTTTCAGTTCATAAGCGGCGCCCGGGAAATATTTCAATACACGCAAAGCCAGCTCTACCCGGTTCATATAATCGGTACTCCCTATATGAAAGACGCCCGCTTGATTATCGCTCAACAGCACCAGCATAGCACGGGCTATATCCCAGGCATTGGTAGGCGATGCATACTGATCTTTAGGCAGGTTCAAGTTCAGCTTCTGTCCTTCTTTACATTGGCTGATGATACGGGCAATAAAATTTTTCCCCCTGATCTCATCTCCATAAACGTTCGTAACCCGTAACACCAGGCTGTTGGCTATTTCCTGAAGCACCATTTGTTCCGCTTCCAGCTTATGCATGCCATAGACACTTAATGGATTGATCGGTGCATCTTCTTTATAAGGCCCCTTTGTTCCGTCGAAGACATAGTCGGTAGAAATATAAACTATCCTTGCACTGCAGGCTTTGGATAAGTCCACTAAAGCCCGGGTACTGGCCACTGTTTTCTCATAGCTTTCTTCAACATGATCTTCACAGTAATCCACATGAGTAAGCGCCCCGCAGTGCACGATCACGTCCGGGCCAAAAGCTTTTACATCAAAGTTATCCGGGTGTGCCGGCTCCAGGGTATTATAAAAAACGGTATCCTCGGTACCAAAAGATAAATGGGTACCTACCACCTCGTGGCCTTGTTCTCTAAAGTGTTTCAGGCAATTGCCGCCTACTAATCCGGAAGCCCCGGCGATGAATATTTTCATGCGCGCAAAGTAAATCTAAAAGTTTAAAAAATCAATACATTTGTACAATAATAGGCAACAGGTTTAAAAACAATATTAATTCATGCAGCATTTCATTCCTTGGAATTTCGGGGAGCTGGCTTACCAGTTTTTATTACTCTGTATCTCCATTGTTGCCGGCGGTATTATAGGACTGGAAAGAGAGTACCGCAATAAGTCGGCCGGCTTAAGAACTTTTATCCTCGTAGCCTTTGGCTCCTGCCTGTTTACGATTTTATCGCTTAAAATAGGGATCGGCAACCCCGACCGGCTGGCGGCCAATATTGTTACCGGTATCGGTTTCCTCGGCGCCGGCATTATTTTTAAAGATTCCAACCGGATCGGGGGTATTACTACTGCCACTTCCGTATGGGCTACGGCATCGCTCGGTATGGCCGTCGGTGCCGGTTATTATATCCTTGCCATTATAGGCGCTTTACTCATGTTAGTAGTACTCCGGCTCCTGGTAGGCCTGGAACGCAGGATTGACCATCAACATAAGATCCATGAATATACGATCACGTTCTCCGCTCAAAACGATTTTGAGTATTGTGAACGCCTGTTCCATCAGCACCATCTTAAAAGTAAGCTTACCAAACAATTAAAAATGAGCAACGGCTATACCGGCACCTGGCATGTGACCGGTAAGCTGAAGGCACATAACAAACTCATCCTGGAAATGATGGAAGATGCCCGGATCTTAGCTTATTCTTATTAAACAAAAAAAGGCGTCTAAAAAGTAACTACACCACATTTCGACAAGCTCAATGTGACACAGTCTTTTTAAACGCCCGTGTATTTATAAGCGATTTAACTTATTTTACATAACCCAGTATCTTCAGCATGCTCAAAGGCGTTTGCTCTTTGGCATACAGCCAGTCTTCCATTTCCCCGTTTTTCTTCACGTTCACGATTACGTGCTTGGGGGAAGGGATCATACAGTGCTTGATCCCGCCATAACCCGAAAGCTGGTCCTGGTAAGCACCGGTATGGAAGAATCCGATGTATAAAGGCTCTTTCGTTTCCACCGTTTCATCATCCAGCTTCGGCAGGAATACCGCGTTGATATGTTCCTCTGAAGTGTAGAAATCATGGCCGTCACAAGTCAGGCCGCCAAGATGCACTTCCTGGTATTCATTTTCCCATTGATTAACCGGCAGCATTAAAAACTTCTCCCCGATACCCCAGGTATCCGGCAGGGTAGTGATGAAGGAACTGTCGATCATGTACCAGATCTCGCGGTCATTCTGCTTTTTCTCACCCAGAACGCTGTAAATAACCGCTCCGGCCTCACCAACGGTAAAGGAGCCGAATTCTGTGAAGATGTGCGGCATATCCACCTTATTCTTTTTACATACATTCTTAATGGTCGATACGATCTCATTGGCCATGTATTGATAGTCATAATCAAAACCCAGGCTATGCTTGATCGGGAAACCACCGCCGATATTGATGCTGTCCAGTTCCGGGCAGATTTTCTTCAGCTGGCAATAAAGATTGATTACCTTACTTAAGGAGCTCCAGTAGTAGATATCGTCTTTGATCCCTTTGTTCATAAAGAAGTGCAGCATCTTTAACTGGAATTTGCTGTTACCCTTGATCTTATCTACATAAAATTCCAGGATCTCTTCTTTACGGATGCCGAGTCTTGAAGTATAAAAATCAAAAGTAGGTTCTTCTTCCGCCGCGATCCTGATCCCTAATTTTACCGGACCTTTTCCTCTTACTGCTTTTTGATAATCTTCAATTTCCTCTTTATTGTCCAGTACCGGTATCACGTTGGTCCAGCCTTCGTTGATTAACCGGGAAATGGCTTTGGTATACTGTTTCGTTTTATAACCATTACACACGATAAAGCGGTCTTTATCCAGTTTCTTTTTCGCGTGGAGCGCTTTGATAATGTCCATATCATAGGCAGAAGAAGTTTCTACATGAATGTCATTTTTAAGCGCTTCTTCCATAATAAAGGAAAAGTGCGAACTTTTGGTACAATAACAATAATTGTACGTTCCCGGATAACGATGCTTTTTGATGGCATTGTTAAAATACTCTTTTGCCTTGTTAATCTGGGATCCTATTTTAGGAAGAAAGGTCAGTTTAAAAGGTGTACCATACTTATCAATTAACCTTTTAATGTCTACACCATTAAACTTTAAGTAGTTGTCGTCAACTTCAAATCCCTCCTGGGGAAAATCAAAGGTTTGATCGACCAGACCACGATACGTATTATTCATTTACGATACGAAAAATAGAATTGTGATAAAATGCTTTTAAAACTAGCTGCAAACGTACAAATAAATCCCTAATAATAATGCATCAGGCCAATTAATTAATCGTGAACCGATTTTGGCAATTCCCCCGGAAAAAGAGATTTTTGCAAAATGAATTTCAACCCTACAGAAACAGAAATCAAAGAGGGCGCCGTCATTTTGATTGATAAGGCCTATCGCTGGACCTCTTTTGACGCGATCAATAAAATAAAACGAACCACGCATGCTAAAATAGGTCATTGCGGTACGCTGGACCCCCTGGCTACGGGCTTGCTCATTTGCTGCACCGGCAAGATGACCAAACAGATTGAACAGTTTCAAAAACAGGATAAAGAATATACCGGGGTAATTACCTTAGGCGCTACAACGCCTACTTATGACCTGGAATCTGCTCCCGAACATATAAAAGACTATACCCAGCTTACAGAAACGGTTATCCGGGATGCCGTAGCACAATTTACAGGCGAGATCGAGCAGTTCCCGCCGATACATTCCGCGATCAAAAAAGACGGCAAACGCTTATATGAACTGGCCCGTGCCGGGAAAGAGGTACAGCCGGATCCGCGAAAAGTAACTGTAAACGAGTTCGAAATCACGAAAATAGCACTCCCGGAAGTCCATTTCCGGATCAGTTGCAGTACCGGGACCTATATCCGGTCCCTGGCCAACGATTTCGGTGCGGCACTTGGCGTCGGTGGCTACTTGAGTGCCTTACGCCGGACCAAGATAGGGGCATTTAACGTTGAGGATGCCCGTACGGTAGAGCAATGGATGGAGTTTTTGGGCCATATGCAATTCGTAAAACCGGTCAAGCAGAAGCCGCTGAACCGTAAAAAGAAAAATTTTGAAGAATAAGCAAAAAGCTTCCCGGGAAACCGGGAAGCTTTTTAATACCAAATATTTTCTGCGGACTAGCGGATTAAGGTAACCGTTCCTTTATAGACTTCTTCCGCGCCGTCGCTATACCTTATTTTAATTGCATAACCATATACCGCCATTGGCTGGTCCTGTCCTTTATATTTACCATCCCAGCCTTTACTGATATCATTGGTGGAGAAAACCACCGTACCCCAGCGGTTAAACACCCGCATTTCCAACAGGGTCTCATTGGTTACATTAACCATTTTAAACACATCGTTATGCCCGTCATTATTGGGAGTAAATGCTGTAGGGATCATGATCTTACGCGTTACCGGCTTAACCACATCATTAGATGGGAAACTTTGGGAGTACCCGGCATTAGCCGAAACTACGACACTTAACAAAAGTGCTATCCACCATACATTAATCTTACTTTGTTGCATATTAAAATGCTTTATGATTTTAAAATTAGGGGTTCTTAAGAACATTAATGTATAAAAAGACGGAATGTTGCCTGTAAAGGTTGGGTGATCAAATTGTTAACAACATGCCCACACTCAATTCTTAGCACTTATAACAAAAAACCATTGAAAAATTATAGCTGACACAACATTTTCAATGGTTTTATATTCAAATTCTATTTTTCAACATTAGTCTTCCCGGGTGCTTTTTTCAATTCTCCTCTTTGTACTGCAGATTGTAATCTATCCTTCTTTTGTGATTGCAGCTCCGCTCTTTGTACTTTTTGGGTTTCTGTCAGTACCTGGTCCAGTTCTTCATTAAATTTTTGACGGGACTCAGCGGAGGCCTGCTGGGCAGAAAAATGTTTTAAAGCGATATTATAGACCTTATCTTTTTGATCCGCGGAAAGGGCCAGTTCAGCATTCATTTTTTCTGAAAGTCTTTTTGCACGTACATCGGCATTAGCCCTGGCCTCGGTACGGGTGATCCGTTCGCCCTTATTTTGCTTCTGCTGTGCGACCACTAGCGTGCTGGTTAATGCTATACCTATTGCGGAAATCAAAAATATCTTTTTCATGATCATTAATTTTTCTGGTAATTGTAATATAAATATAGAAGCTTTTTTGCTAAAAAGGTTTAATCTATTCAAAAAATAACTTTTAACTTACTGGCCCAACCACTTAATTTAAGTATGCAGGATAAAGCCAAGCAGCCCCTTAAAAAGCATCATACCATCGATAATCAATAAATAGAATAGTAAAGATTGCCGGCGCTTCAGGAGCCGGGGGAGTACCAATAAAAACAAGAAGGGCAAAAGCGACAAGGCTTTTAACCCGGCATTAAGTTCGTTCACCAGGAAAAGACCGATTAAATGTACCAGGAACAATAGCTGGGAGAGGGGCATTATCGTATGTTGTAAGGTCTTTTTAAACCCCAGCTTAGTAGGTATGGTAGCTAAACCCTTGCTTGCATCTGTCACATAGTCCTTAATATCAAAAACAATGCTCAGGATCAGCACGAAGAAAAAATTTTCCAGGAAAAGCAGGGTAAAAGACAATGCGGCAGGTACATTTAGAGTTACGCCTGCAGCAGGCAAGCCGGTGACCATACCGGCCCAGACCCAGGCTATAATCAGGTTTTTACCGGCCCTGATATTTCTGCCCGAAAACCTCCCAAACCCTATATAAAATAAACCGGCCATTAAGGTAATAGAAAGGATGCAATAATCCCCCATGGTGAATCTCATTTCCAGGTCCGCCACAAATAGCTTGTACGACAGCAGGCCTATCGCAATACCATTGAGCAACTGCAACCATTTCAATTTTTTATAATGGAGGTAATACCACAGGTTGCGTTGGTAATAAAACTGTTGCTTGTGCGCTGCCTGGTCGTGGCCCAGGTGGGCATAACGATAAGCATGTGTATAAAAAGTAATAACGGAGAGGAAGAGTAATAACAGCAGGTAGTAATCAATAGGAAGCTTTAAAGCATGGTATGTTTCCAATGCCATGCCTACTGCACATAATCCGTAAAAATAGTTGCCAAAAAACAGGAATTTCAGTGCTTTCCTGTTCAGTATAAATGCCCTGACCCTGCTAAAATCAAACACTTTCTGTAAAATTTCACTACAAAAAAAGCAGTTTTTTCATAAATTTGCAGGCATTCAGGAGATTTGTTTTTAAATTTCTTTAAATTATTTTGATTTTTAAAAAACTACTCTTATCTTTGCACTCCAAATTTATAATTACATTTTCTAATGGCAAATCATAAAGCAACCCGTAAAGACGTAAGACAAGCTACTAAACGTCGTGAGCGTAACAGATACTATGGCAAAACTACACGTAACGCCATCCGTAACTTATTAGCAACTTCTGAGAAAGAAGCAGCAACAGAAAAACTTCCTAAAGTTATTTCTATGATCGATAAGTTAGCTAAACGTAACGTTATTCACAAAAACAAAGCTAATAACTTAAAATCTAAATTGACTAGAAAAGTAAGCGTAATCGCTTAATTTTTAGTTCAGTCAAAATATTTTGGAGCCCGTACATTTATGTACCGGGCTTTATTTATTTTGACAAATAATTTTTTTTGTTTAATATTATGTTCAGAAACCAACCTTTGAACTAATCTTGAACGAGCAACTCCTACAGTTCATCTGGCAATTTGCGCTTTTTCAAACCGTCGGGCTTAAATTGAAAGACGGCAGGGAGCTTACTATTATCAACCGCGGGCAGCGCAACCTGGATGCCGGCCCAGACTTCAGCAATGCCAAGATCAGGATACACAATACCATTTGGGCAGGTAATATAGAATTGCATGTTAAAGAGTCCGACTGGCTCAGGCATAAGCATCACCTGGACCCCGCTTACCAGCATATCATCCTGCATGTCGTTTATATAGCCGACCTGGAAAAAGAACCCGGTAATTTCCCCGTACTGGAACTAAAGCCCTATATAGGCCCCGGCTTGATGGACAATTACCATGAATTAATGAAAGCTGCGCTTCCTGTAGCCTGCGCCAACCGGCTAGAGGCTATTCCAGGCCTCGTCTGGCGCGGCTGGCTGCAAAGAATGCTACTCGAAAAGTGGGAGCTCAAATTCCGGCACTGGCAGGAGGTACTCGATACCAGCCAGGGGAGCTGGTTGCAGCTATTC
This sequence comes from Taibaiella sp., assembly GCA_016786705.1. Taxonomy (GTDB): domain Bacteria; phylum Bacteroidota; class Bacteroidia; order Chitinophagales; family Chitinophagaceae; genus Edaphocola. Next base: position 290,482 of record JAEUVV010000003.1, on the reverse strand, counting down.
TACCAGGCATTTACCCGGAATTTTGGCGCTAAGGTAAATGATGATGCCTTTGAGTACCTTGCACGGATCACGCCGCTCTCGGTACTGGGCCGGCACAAAAATAACCTGACCCATATAGAGGCCTTATTATTCGGGCAGGCAGGCATGATTCCTGCACAACCAGTGCATCCTTACGAGATAGAACTAAGTATTCATTACACTTTTTTCAGGCAGAAATACGGACTGGAGCCTATGGAAGCCCGGCAATGGAAGTACCTAAGGATGCGACCGGCGGGTTTTCCCAGTATCCGGATCGCCCAGCTGGCCATGATCATTTATAAAAACGAACAGCTTTTTGCAAAATTACTTAAAGTGGAAAGGCTGGGGGATATCGCTGAACTATTTGGCCTGGGCGTAAGCAGCTATTGGGAATCGCACTATACCTTTCAAAACGAGTCTAAAGCCGATAAGCAAAAATTGCTGGGGGATAAGATGCAATCGCTGATCTGGATCAATACCATTGTTCCCTTACAGTATTTTTACCAGCGCAGCCAGGAGGGGAATGATCACCTCGCAGCCGCGATAGCCCAATTGCAGCAAGGAGCGCCGGAAGACAATACCGTGATCAAAACCTGGCAAAAATGTGGTATTAAGCCCGATAATGCCTTTGATACACAGGCGCTCTTACACCTATTCCGGCAATACTGCAGCCCTAAGCGTTGCCTGGAATGTAGCGCAGGGCTATGGATTTTAAAAAACCGCTGACTCGGACATTTTCTATCACCAGAAAGTGACTAATTTGCAAGCCTTTTACATATGTTAATCACTGGCTAAACCTTTCCCCCGGGCTAAGGTTTAGTTTTGTTTTATAGTCTAGCTCTGTAAGTATTTAGTTCAATTTAAATTTAATAAAGAAGATGAAAAAAGCATTATTAACGATTGGAACAAGTTTATTGGTATTGGGCGCCCAGGCACAGGCGGGGTCCTGGTATATTGGCGGCAATGCCGGGTATAATGTTACCCAACAGAATTTCGGTGGTTCCAAAGGGCCTAAAAACAGCACCTGGTCTTTTTCTCCCGAGATAGGAACTTTTCTGACGGACAATTTTCAATTGGGGGCAGCTATTACCTTAGCAGGTGAGCAGCTGGTGACTAATGGCAACGATAAGACCGTTGTTAAATCTAATATGACGGGAGGCTCTGTTTATGCGCGTTACTTCTTCGGTAATGGCCTGTTTCGTCCTTTTCTTGGTATGAACATAACCGTTTTACCGGGTTCTGCTACCTATACAGATGTGACCAGGTCCGATAAGTACCAAACCATGAACTATGGAGCTAATATTAACGCGGGCTTCGCTTTGGCGCTTAGCTCAAGGGTTACGGCTGTTGGCTCTTTCGGCGCTTTAGGGTACAATAATACAACCACTAAAATGGAAGGTGTTTCCTCTTCGAAACAAGTAACCGAGTCTTTTGGCTTTAATAATGCCGGCACCTTAGGCCAGCGATTTAATGTAGGTATTTATTATACCTTTTTAAAATAAGGTCTTTGCATTATAAGCACAACAGCCGGTAATAGTTTACCGGCTGTTGTGTTATAAAATATCAAAATTAAAGTTTTAAGAATCCCCTGAATCCTCTTGCCGCATAATAGGAAGAGGCCCCGTTGTGGTACAGGAATACCGTTTCGTAGCGGCGGTCGCAAAACAAGGCACCATCCAGTTCGCGGATCTTAGCAGGCGTTTTGATCCAGCTGGATGTTTTCTGGTCAAATTTGCCCAGTTCCTGTAAGGCCCGGTATTGCGCTTCATCCAGGAGGTCTATGCCCATTTCTTTAGCCATACCTACGGCACTGTCCGCGGGTTTATGCTCTTTGCGGGCATCCAGCGCTTCCTGGTCATAGCAGGTGCTGCGCCGGCCTTTAGGGCTTTCAGGCGCGCAATCACAAAAACCGGTTTCGCCTCGCAGCACTACCAGGTCAGGCTCACCGCCGGATGCTTCCATCTGGTATAGCGACCATAATTTGGCAGGCGCTTTTACAAGCTGTGCTTCAATAATCGCCCAGTCTATACCTTTGTGCCGCTGTTGATTGGCCTTAAAGCGTTTTTCGAGGTTCGCTAAAAGCGCAGCAGTTTCTTCCGCGCTGAGTTTTTTTGTGCTTGCCATAGTAGAGGGAACTTAACAACCAGGATTATCTTATCGTTTATTGTAATCGATCATTTTTCTATATTCGATCATCATCTCATCTTTTTCTTTCAGCATGCGCTCGTAAAGTTCTATTTTTTCCTGGTGCAGGCGTTGCAATGCCTCCACCGGGTTAAAGACCGGGTTATGGTTTTGCTGATAGCCGATAGAGCCCATTTCAAAAGTATTGGCAATAATGTTTACGGCCTGTTCTTCGTCAAAGTTCTTGATTGCGGTTTCGGGTATTTTCAATGCTTTTGCCACCATATATAAAACTTCAGGTTCCAGTACCTCTTTTTGTTCCAGTAAAGAGATCTTTTTTTGTGTCCAGTTTTCGCCCAGCTCATAGGCCAGGGCATCCTGTTTTATGCCCAGCATTTCTCTGAAACGCTTTACATTATGTCCTTCATGTACTCTCGTTTCCATAGTTTGGTATGATTTAGTGCTTAAAATTAAGTTCTTTTTTAAAAACTGCAGCCCTAAACGGCAAGATAATTTGCTAAAATATGCCTTTAGCAGCTTAAATATTCTCTTAAGCGCAGGAAATGGCAGTAGAGAGCAAATTTATAGCATTTTAGAGTTGTTGTAAACAGCTTTAATCAAATACTCTGTTCATTACTAAAGAAATAGAGCGTGGATATAAACAACTGCTATTACTGGAAATCACGCAAAAGTATTGCTGTATTTTTGCAGGTAATCGTAAAAAATGGAAAGAAAAAATATCCTGGTCCTCAATGGTAGCGCCAGTGCAGATTCGGCCAATCAAAAACTGATCCACCTGCTCGCCTTATGGACGGAGGATCATCTTGAATTAAATCTGTACCCGGAACTTAAGCTGCTCCCACATTTTAATCCCGAGCTTTCTGTAACGGGCACACCCGAAGCGGTATTAAACTTCCGGCAGGCGGTTGTAGCAGCAGATGGGGTGCTTATTTGTACGCCCGAATATATTTTCAGTATTCCCAGCGGGCTTAAAAATGCTTTAGAATGGTGCGTAGCGGCCCCTGTTTTTACAGGAAAACCTTTAGGCATCATTACAGCTTCCGCCAACGGACAAAAAGGGCACGAGGAGTTGCAATTGATCATGCAAACCCTTATGGCAACATTTACACCGGAAACGACTTTATTGATACCTGGTATCAAAGGGAAGGTAAATACCGAAGGCAACATGACAGATCCGGATACGATAGAATCACTAAAGCTGTTTTTGAGCGCGTTTGAAGGATTGATTAATAAATAAGTAAAGATTGGAGGTAATAAACTTCAGGTTCACTCCGCCAAACCCATCCTATCGTTATAGCTAACAGCTCTGCCATATTACGGGCATAAGGCTTCTTGATCAGTGCCAGCGGGTGCGCCTTCGCGAAGATTGCTGAGGGTATTAAACTAGTGAAGGAATAGTTGTTTTAGAAAATAAAATACCCCACTTATAGCAAGGTTTTAATATATTATTTTATGTTAAAAACTTATGCATGCAAGTATTTTAAATGTAACTTTACTTATAACCTCGACTGAACCGGCGTATCGGTGGAAGTCCGTGTGTGATTAAATAAGCAATAACACCGCATATTTTATAAATCTAAGGGAACGACCGGCAGGCCATCCATTATGGGTGGCTTTTTTGAGCCTTATTACGGCTTAGTATAAGGTGGTATTATATTGTCTAAGACAAAGGTACAACGGTCTTCCACATTGTATTCAGGCACTTCTATCACTTCATACCCATAGGTTGCATAGGTAGCTTTCATCTGCTCAAATGTATATACCGCTTCCTGCCAGCTTTGCTTTCTTTCCGCATCGGTCGTGTATATTTCAGGCCAGGGCGGTAGTATAAATACTTTATGTGCGTAAGGATGTGTGCTTAGCAGTTCTGCTATCCGTTCCGGTACCGGCAGCTGTTCCATTTTCATGTAACAAACAGTATCTAACACCCCCCGGTCGAAAAATACCGGCTTCAGGCTATTTTGCCTGGCAACATTTTCATAAGCCTCTATCGCGGCCTCCAGCATCAGCCGGGCATACACTGCTTTGTTCCTCCAGGGCAGGCCGTGGCCATTTATAGCTACCTGCTCTTTTATAATCCGCCGCGCATCTTCGGGCACCACAGCAAAGCCCAGCTGCTCCAAAGCCCGGATCAGCGTGGTCTTACCGGCACCCGGTCCGCCGGTAATGATGTAAAAGTCAGGGGGGTGTTGCATACAATAACAGTTCAATTACCGGCAAATTTATACAAAAAGCGGCTGGAGCTATTCTTTTATTCATTCTCAAAATTTACCATTTTTTGCAATTTTTCTTCATGATTTTGCAAACTAAAACCCTGGTTCCGGGATTAGGTTTGTAGACACATTTACATCTCACTTTTAAAAACAAAATATTATGAAGAAGATTACTTTGTTTTTTGCAGGCTGTGCGGCAATGGTAACGCATGAGCTATATGCACAACAGGCTTGCTCCGGGGCCAGGCGGGATATTGCTTCTATGTCCAGCACTGAAAGAACTCAGTTAAGGGATGCAATTATTGCTTATCTGCGCTCTGAAACTGATCCTTCCTATCCTACAAATAATATCCGTTATTACAAAAATGTAGCGCATCACATCAACCATTTTTACGACATCCATCATCAACCCGGTAATGCTACTATTTTCTTTAAATGGCATCGTTATTATATCCAGGAGATGGAGCATTGGTTTTTGACCAATGGATACCAACAATTTGTGCCTTTACCTACCTGGAATCCTAATTATACTACAACAGTACCCAGTATGTTCATGGATGCGGTAAATGCGATTACCGCATCGCAGTATGGTTCTATAGGTTCCGCTAATGCGACACCTATAAGTAATACAAGTTACCTGGTGCCAAATGCCTGTTCCTCCACAGATGCTGATGTTTATGCAGCTGGTGTAGAAAATAATTATCATGATGATATACACAATGACCTCTCAGGTACTATGGGACAAACCTATTCCTCGGCCGCCGCTATTTTCTGGCCCTGGCATGCATATGTGGATGATCTGTGGTTTTGCTACCAGCGTAACTGCAAAAACTTAAAATCGGACTTGTATGTAAAGAAATACGATACGGACGAAGGCACTACACCAGTACCCTCAACCGTACCTTTATGGACCGCGCCGGATATCTGGGTACGTAACAACCCGGACGGTTTCGTGAACCGCACGAGTGAGCACCTGACCAATACCAGCCCTACAGACAAGGCCTATGTATACGTAAAAGTAATGAACCGAGGTGCGGCGCCAAACATGGATGGAACCGGAGATATCAGCACTTATTGGGCGCAAGGCTCAGTAGGCGTACACTGGCCTAATCCATGGACCGGAAGCGGCCCTACCATTACCTGTGACGGGGTGGCCCGGCCTTTAGGCGGCCCTATCGGGTCCAAACCTTTGCGCCGCGTCAATGAAAACTTTACCGATCCTACCCACAGCCCGGCCGTGGTCCACAAAGATTATTACATCTACGAATATGAATGGGACATGCCAGACCCTGATAATTACAGCTGCTTCTCTGAAGTATGGGAGCAGCAGCACTTCTGCATCCTGGCCCGCATGAATGATGAGCTGGGCACGCCTACAGGAAGTGATATTTATATCAATATGACCAATAGCAATAACATTGCTATGCGCAATGTTACCATCCTGAAAGATGATATACAAACAGCACCGGGCGTACCGAAACCTGCCGGTATACTCTGGGGCAACTACACCAACCTGATGGTAAACAATACCAAATTGATGATCCGGTTTGAAAATCCGCAGGACGTCCAGCTGCTGAATATAGCGGATATTACACTGAAGGTAGATAATGCGACCCGGCAACAATGGCTGGCCGGCGGTGGTATCGCCCAGGAAGCTAACCTGGAGGGTAATGCATTCCGGATGCGCAACAACGGCGCCTTTATAGCAGGCTTTACACTGCCGCCTAATACCGTGAAAGGATTGACGGTAGCCGTAACGCCAAGACAAGGGCAACAGATCGACAGGGTATATCAATTTGACCTGGTGCAATATAACGATGAGCGACTGGCCGGTGGCGAGCGATATGTCGTAGAGGTTGGCAACCATACTGCTGCTACACAAAGCGGAGTGGCCAATATGCCGGTTAAAGAACAAAAAAGCGATTACCTGCTATATCCTAACCCGGCACAAACCAGCTTTGCCATACAATATGCCGGCAACGCGGATAAGTTAATGAAAGTATATGTTTATGACCATCTTGGACGTATGCTACAGGAATACACCAATGTTGAAAACGGACAGGAACTATCTGTCACTTCACTTCCCAATGGCCTGTACATAGTAAAAATTACAAATAATGAAACAGGAAAGACCGACACTCAAAAGTTAATTATCAGTCGCTAACTTTCACTTAAATTAAATATATTACGGTGTCTATATTTTAGGCACCGTAGTATAATAACCTGGCAGGATATGAAAAAATTGCTTTTTATTGTTTTATTGGCAACAACTAATGTTTTGAATGCCCAGAATTATAATCTGAGCTTTGAAGCATGGGAAGGTTCGTTTAACGTGCCGATTAATGATAGTTGTACTTTACCGCTAAATCCGGCTGTCAACAGTTCCGGCGACAGACTACCTCAATGGTCTGCAAATCCAGGGGTATTGAGGACTACAGATGCTCATTCAGGGAATTATGCTGCAGTTGTCTGTATGTGGTATTATGCAAGAACAGGAATATTAGGTTTGGGGCAGGATAGTACTGAAGATATAATTTGTAAGAATTATTTTCCTCAAAAATTGTACGGTATCTCGGGATATTATAAGTACCTGACAGACTCTTTTGCTCCTAATGATATTCACAATAAAAATGCCATAGGCCACATCAGGACCTATAAAATAAACCCGGCAAATAACATGCTGGAAGTATTAACGCACGATTCATTGGTTTTTACGAAAAGCAATGCTTATGCGCCTTACCAGATTATTATTAACTATCCAGATAGCTTATCTTCGCCGGATTCTATTAGTGTATGGTTTGAATCAAAGAATAATGACTTGACAAATGTAACTTGCTCATATGCACATTTTCTTTACCTGGACGATCTTAATTTTCACTTTTCGCCCATGTCGGTAGGAGCCAGGAAGCCTGCGCTTAAAAAAAAAGTAAACATTTATCCCAGCCCCGCAAACGGGACCGTATACCTCTCATACGATAATGAGCTGCGGGTAGAAGGGATGTGGCTAAGCGATCTATCGGGAAGAAAGATAAAGACATTTGACCCTCAGGCAAAAAGCTTAGCGGTTAAACCTTACCCGGCAGGCATATACCTTTTGCATATTCAATCCGTGCAGGGCCATATCATTAAAAAAATTGTGTTGCAGTAAGCAATCTCTTCCTCAAAAACAGCCATTGATCCGACTATCAATGGCTGTTTTGTATTAGTTACGGCCTTGCTTATAAGCCATAGGGCAGCAGTGGGCGTGCTTATGAAACCAGTTAGAAAAATGGGCTGTTTCTTTAAAGCCCAGCTCAGTGGCTATGGCGCCAATACTCATGGCACCTGTGCACAGCAGCTTTTTAGCCTCTTTAAGTGTACGCCGCTGCAGCAGGTCATTAAGACTGACTAAAGAGGCTTTTTTCAGCCTGTTTTGAAGGGTACGCGTGGTAAGGTTAAGTGCAGCGGCATAGAAGCCAATCGTCTTCCTGGTTTTAAAATGCCTGTCCACCAGCTCTATTACCTCTGCAACCACGGTATCGAAAATTTTATGCTCCGGTTTAACAGGCTTATCCAGGTGAGCGATCTTGGTGAGGAAGGTAGCAATGACCTGGAGCAGGTAGGTAGTATTATTTTGATTACTCAATAGCTCCCTGAATATAAATTCGAAATCATTAACTCTTTTTGCATCCAGGTTGATCACGCCGGATTGACTGAAAATGCTGCAGCAATCAAAATGCGGGTTAAGCACCTGTAGCTTCTGTATAAACTGGTCTTTATATACAATAGCAAAGCCTGTTGCCTGCCGTGCCCCCTCCAGCCAGTGCAGATCGTTGGCGGCCAGTAAGTGAATGGAATTATTGGTTATTTTATGAATTTGAGAATTAATATTATGGTTACCACTCCCGTTCCGGAAGACCAGGATCTTATTGTATTCATGCGTATGCAGGCGGTCGCAAGAACATATACAGCAGTTGTCAAAGCAAAGTAAGCGGGCTACTGGGGTTTGGATTTCATCTGAAGAATATTGAAGAATAGGGTAGGCTTCATGCATAAAGATGTTTTTTTCAGTGTCTCAATAAATGAAATGTATTATATGATTATTGTAATAATGATATCTCAGTCCATTCATACTTGTCCTTCTTCACCTTTCTACTTCTTATTCCATAACAAAACTAATCATATACTTAAAAAATTACAATACGGGAATTCCCTGATTTTTAACCCCAAAAAAGCAGCAAAATCAGCCATTCATTAATATTTGCAATTCACCATGTAAAAAATTAACAAATTGATTTAATTTTAATATGCCAAAACCACAACAGATGATTATTTATAAAAAGCATATTTATATTGATCACCTTTAAAATACACTACTATGAATCTGAACCAAACCATCAGGGTACTGGAAGCCCTTGCTTCCGGTTGTTCTCCCACAACAGGGGCAGTAGCTGCCGATGAAAGCATCCTCAACGAACGTGATGTGATACGGGCCTTGCAAGTAGCCATTGAACAGCTCAAAAATGAACCGGATAAAAAACCGCCGGAAATTAACATAGATGCGGCAGAGATCCAATCCGCCATCGCGCTTTTTGCCGCACAAAAGAAAAGGGCCAGTCCCGAGCATCTGGTAGATTTCTTCTCCGCCACCCTGTCATTTAAAAATGAATCTATCAGCCAGCATGAACTTTACGGGAAATATAAAGGCCAGTATACTAAAGGATCGTTACTGGACTTCCTGAACAAATGGTTGCAGGATCATCATGAGGGCGCAAAGAATAGGAAGAGCGGGCATAAAGAGGGTGCGGTCAAACCCTGGGAGGGAATTGATTTTTTTCAACAGGCACCGTTCAATCGTTACTCCCAAAAGGCCATAGACCAGTTGAAGCAAAAAGTAAGTGAACTGCCCCTGGGCAAGAGCGAAAATCTTGCCGCGTATATCCGGAAAGCAAGGCTACATTATCCAAGGTCGCATGAATCCTGGAAAGCTGCTGAAGATGAACTTTTATGGGGCGCTTTACAGCAAACCAATGAGCTAAAATTACTATCTGAATGTTTTCAAAGAGGTACGCATGCTATAGAAGAACGTGGTAAGCGCTTGCTTTATGAGCAACAGCATAAACAGTAATGACAGAGAGCAACAAATGAGCCTTAGCTATACTCCGGCCAAGGCTCATTTAATTTAGGGTAAAACCATCCGGCTATTGTATATGCTGTAGGAAGCCATTCCTTCTTCCACTTTTTGCTTGTCCAAAAAGGACTCCGGAAATCAATTGCCAACATGATTTCCGGGCTGGGTTCATTAATCAGTATCGGTACATAGCCCATCAGCAGTACTGCTTACTTTTAAATAAGAAAAACCGAAAATACTGCCAGCAAGCGGGTAGCTAAAAATTAAACTTTACGCCACCATAATAGTTTACCGGTGGCGCCGGGTTGAAAAAGCGGTTGCCAAAAGCATTAATATCATTACCCAGGCTGTATTTTTGGTTCAGTAAATTATCTATGCCCGCAAAAAACTGAAGTTGAAGTGAACTGTGTATTTTCCAGTTAAAAGTGCCTTTGACCTGTATCAAATGAAATTGCTTTGCAAACACGGTATTGGCATCATTCAAAGGCATGGCAGAAGTATAATTGTAATTAATGTTCAACCCTATACCTTTAGGCAAGAGGAAGAATAGAGTATTGGTCCAAACCCAATCGGGAACTGCGGTTACTTTGTTGTCATTAAAATCCTCATCATCTACCTGGTAATCACCAAAACGGTAATGATTATAAGACAGTGCAGACTGCAGCTGTAGTGATTGCAAAAACCTGTCTGGCTGCAAAGGCAATACATAAGCCCATACAGAAGCTTCAATTCCTTGTTGCCGAACCTGTCCGGCATTTACAAAATATTCTGCACCGTTGACCCGAAGCTGCCTTACGATCGCATCATTCATATCATAATGATACAAGCTTACATCTGCAATAAAACGACGGTTATTTGTTTCTGCTCTTACGCCGACTTCGTAATTAATACCCGTCTCGGCTCGCAGATCAGTGTTGATAACATTATCAGAAGAGCGCACCTCCGCAATAGTAGGCGGGGAGTAACCTTTGGAAACAGAGCCGCGAATGGCTAAGGCATCGGTAAGCAGGTAAGACATGGCTACGCGAGGCATCCAGACAGGATCAAATGAAATACTCCCGTTTGGCTCAGCCACCACAGGATATCTTTGGGCATAGTTGATCCCGGCATAGTTTAAGCCCAATGAAGCTTCAATCGTCCAGCGTTGATAAAGCCTCAGCATAGCCCGGTAAAACAAACTGCCCTGGATATTGTCTAAATCATCCATTGCCTGCCTTGATCCGCGTTGGCCGCTTTCGTTATCATAATTATCAATCTTTGACCAGCTCTTTTGTCCTTCAAAGCCCAGCTGCATTTGCCAATGAAAACGTTCCTTCACTTCACTTTTGTAAGAAAAGTAACTGCGTACACCCAGGTTACTTTCTTTCCTGAGTTCGTAATTGGTGATAAAGGGATTTTTGAAATCAGTATAGCTTCCAAAAAAGCTTATGGTATGTGACAGGTGGTCATTAATGCGGGTATCATGTATCACTCCGGCGAAGAAAGTCTTATTCCGGATACCGGCTTTTTGTTCTTTTGCCGAGGGGATCATACCAATTGCCGGGCGCGCCATCCTGGGATTTTCCTGCATCTGGGCTTCGGTCAATCCGCCGGGTGTGCGGTAATCCAGGTCGGTATAAAAAGCTAAAAACCTTAATTCGCTTCGTTTTGCATAGTTCCATTTATGTGCTGTTTGGATTGTCTTTTTGTTTAAAGCGGTATTTTCCCGGTAGCCATCGGTGCGGGTAAAGGATTGGTCTATAGAAAAAGAATATTTGTCGCTTACCTTATGTTGCACAGAAAGCTGTTCCTGGAACAAGCCATAAGATCCGCCGCTTAGTAATAAAGTGCCCTGGTTTTCTTTCACCTCAAAACCTTTTGGTTGCAGGCGCAATACACCGCCAGAGTTAGCCCCATACAGCGAACCATCGGGACCTTTTAAAATATGTATTTGATCCAGGGCAGCAGGGTCAATTAAATTCAGGTAAGTATTACCGCCGGCATCGGTAAGGGCAAACTCATCCAGGTAAACTTTTACATTACGGATACCAAAGGGCGAACGGATGAGACTGCCGCGCATGGCCAGTCGGTAGCTGCCGGGCGAACGTTCTTCCATACGTAGACCTGCCACTGTGTTAATAGCCGGGAGTAGGGTGGTGGTCTGCTGGGCTTCAATGTTAGCGGAAGTTATGTTGTGAGCAGCAGCGGTAAGTCCTAACACAGGTTGCCGGCTGAAATAAGCCATAACGGTAACAGGATTAAGTTTGGAGCTACTTTGGACACTATCCGTTTCCTGCCCGTACAGCACAGAAGCTGCCGGTATGCAACATAAAATCATCAAGCAGGTAAGTGTGCGATGCATAAAGCCCATAATATAGGGAATAAGTACAATAAAGGACCGCTAAGCATTCCATAGCGGTCCTTGTAATTCAGGTGCAATTATTTCTTATCAATTTTATATAAACGGCCGCCATCGGTAATGGCATATAAAGCGCCGTCTTTGCCCTGAGCAATATCCCGGAAACGCTGCTTTCCTTCTTTATCCAGGATACGTTCTTCGCCAACGACTTTATTGTCTTTGATCACTAAACGGGCAATGTGATAACTATTCAGCCCAGCCAGGAATAAGTTATTTTTCCATTCAGGTATGTTGTTTCCGGTATAGAAGGCCATACCGCTGGGAGATAACACCGGGTCCCAGTAATAGACCGGTTGTTCCAAACCTTCTTTTTGCTGGATAGGTGGATTGCCAATCGGGTCGCCACTGTATTCGAGCCCGTAGGTAATAGTCGGCCAACCGTAGTTGACACCCGCTTTGATCAGGTTTAACTCATCACCACCCAGCGGACCAAATTCATTGTTCCAAAGCGTGCCGGTCTCCGGATGAAAAGCCAGCCCTTGCGTGTTACGGTGGCCATAGCTGTATATTTCTGGTAAGGCATCTTTGTTACCTTCAAAAGGATTGCCTGCGGCAGGTTTACCTTCTTTAGTAATGCGCAGGATTTTACCCAATGCAGATTTAAGGTCTTGTGCCTGCGGGCGGGTTTCTTTGTCGGATCGCTCACCCGTACTGACGAATAAGTTACCATCTTTAGCAAAAACAATACGTCCTCCGTAATGCTTATCGCCATTATAGGTAGGGAGCGCACGGTAGATGACTTGTTTATTTTGTATCGATTTTTCGTCGTCGGCAAGTTTGCCTTTTGCTACCGCAGTATGATTACCTTTATCTACCTTTTCGGAGAAGACCCAATACACCATCCGGTTGGTAGCGAAATCAGGATCCAATGCTATACCCAGCAGACCGCCTTGTCCTTTATCATCCACTTCACCCACACCTTCGATCTTTTCACTTACCTTTCCGCTAGCGGGATCAACAATGCGCAGGGTTCCTTTTTTCTCGGTGATCAGCAGTCTGCCATCGGGAAGTACAGCAATACCCCAGGGTGAATTGAGCGATTCGGTGATTATTGTGCCCTGATAGGCCGTATTTGTTTTAACCGAAGTGATCCTGGTTTGTCCTTCAAAAGCCGGTTTGTAATTGGTGTTAGGTTTTTCTGTCGCGGTGGAATTATCGAGAGAATCGGTTTTGGTGTTATTGCTGTTAGCGTTCGTAGTGCCGTTGTTGCAGGCCATGCTGGTAAGGGAAGCCAGTACTAATGGAAAAATCAGTTTCATATTTTATTATTTTAAACGGGTTTTTAGATTAGTTGCTCAGTTGTTCTTCAGAGTTCCATACACACCTTAAAATTAAAGCAATTTTCAGGCCAAAATAGTGACCTTAACGTTTAATTGGCAGGTTATTAATATTGATCAACAGTAATTCTAATTGGTTGATAGCATTCCTGTACAGCAATTGAATGGTGAGTATTACATCAGATATCAGGAAAGCAAATAGGAAAAAATTAATACAAGTATCAACTACAACACTGTTTGTATTAATACTGAATTCTTAAAACAACTCGGGGTTCTGAATAACCTTATGAAATCCTTCTTTCAGTTCGCCCATTCTAAACTTATTAACCACTTCATGCGCTATCCTTGTAGGTTCCGGGATGCGGTATTTACCGATGCATTTGCGCATAACAGCCAATGACTGCGGTACATTTATACCATAACCCGGGGAAATATACACAGGTTGCACCCCATCTTTTGTACGCAAGGCATAGCCGGCAACGCCGCCATGACCATATATCGGGCTCGCCGCATACTTTTCCAGCCCCAGTGGTTCATATTTACCGAATAGTGAGTTTTTAGCGCAGCCGATTGTCAGGTGTTGTGTCAGCACCCCAAAATGTGAAGCGATACCCATTTGCCTCGGATGCAAAATTCCCTGTCCGTCCAGCACAAGTATATCAGGTTTTTGTGGGATCAGCTCCCAGGCTTTCAGCAGGCTGGGCACTTCACGGAAACCCAGGTAGCCCGGCACATAAGGGAAGTCACTACTTCCCCGCGCCAGGGCATAAGCCTGTAACACCATATTGGGGAAGCCCAGTACCACGATAGTCGCAAAGAACTCACTGCTCCCTTTATTAAAGGAAATGTCAGCGCCGCCAATAGTAGTAAACTCCCGTTCTCCCGCAAGGTCAAAGCGCAACCCGGCCCTTAACTCATCCTGTATGGCGGTTGCCTGTACTATTGAAAGGTTATCGTAATTGATCATCATCAAATAAGTTTAACTGCCTCCCCTCCGGCCCCTTTGCCTTCCCAAAAACCGTCCGGCCACCATATTTCCAGGACTCCGCCCTTTCATGAGCGATCACCTCTTCAATACTGCCATCCGGAATAAAATCCTGGGACAGCCGCTCCGTTATTTTCGACAGCGATTGTATCGCCTGCATTTTATCCTGCCGGCCCAGCTTCGCCCTTTGAATGGCCTGCTGTAAGGTATCGATCGTTTCATCATATACCCGGGTAGGGACCGGGAAGGGGTGCCCATCCTTGCCGCCATGAGCAAAAGAAAAACGTGCCGGATCCTTAAACTGTGTGGGCTGCCCGTAGATCACCTCGCTCACCAGCGCCAGCGATTGCAGGGTTCTCGGGCCCAGGCCTTCCAGCAACAGCAGCTCTTCAAAATTAGTCACATTATTTTCCTGAGCCAGCCACAGCACCGCGCCCAGGCGCTTCAGGTCCACGTCCCTGGCCCTTACATCGTGGTGACCCGGCATTACCAGGTGCCTCATCTTCGCTATTTCCGGCAGCATGCGGTCCGGGTTTTCGGTGGCCACTTCCATCATAGTCGTTTTTAAGGGCTGCGCCAGCTTATCCGTCAGATTGAGGATGGTGCCCTGGTTGGCCCCGTAAATACTGGTATGCGGCGTTTCGGTAAACGATTGTACCGAAGGGGAGTGCCAATGATACCGCCGGGCCGTAGTGCTGCTGTCGCGCATGCCTTGCTGTATCACCGTCCACTGGCCCTCGTCGCTCACAATGAAGTGGTGCTGGTACAGCTGAAAGCCATCCTGCACGGCCGTATTATCTACCTTGGCGCTCAGCTTGCTGCTGCGCACCAGGTCGGGCGCGTTCAGGCCCGTGGTTTCGGCAAAGCGCAGGATATCCTGTGGCGTGTTCCGCGAGTGGCGGCCCTTACCGCCGCAGATGCAGATGCCCAGCTCCCTGGCCAGCGGGTTGATGCTCTTTTTTAAAGCCCCCATTACCGAAGTAGTAATGCCCGAAGAATGCCAGTCCATACCCATCACCGCGCCCAGGCTCTGGAACCAGAAGGGGTCGCTGAGCTTAGACAGCAGGGCGCTTTTACCCTGGCCGGCAATAATTTCTTCCACAATCGCCTTGCCCAATGCCGCCATGCGCGCTGCCAGCCAGGGCGGCACCTGGCCGTTATGAAGGGGTAAATCTGCACTGCCGGATCGCTGCATCATATACTAACAAAATTAGCATTTAAATTGGATTGGCCTCATGGATGCAACAGTATATACCCGACGTGGGCGAAGGGTGGCCTGTATGGATTGGTTTTTACTTTTTTCTTTTAGGGCGTGCCCGGTATGGGGCCAATGGGCAAAAGTGCAGTAAGGTACACCTTGTAGCCTTAGCGAATGCAATAAAGCCCTGCTCCCAAAACCCCATACCGGGGCCGGGCTATCCGCTATTACTCCTCGGCCCTTACTGCGTGGGCCTGCGGGGTAACCGCTGCTATCCCTCACGCGAAGGGGAACACACATCTCCACTTCTCTACATTTCAACAACAAATAGGGCAGGGGGCACGCCCTCATCAACAACAATATGCCTGAAAATATGCATAACCGACAGACGACAATAACAACCCGCGATACGTTTGGGTGGCGGGTGGGCATAGGTGTTAGCGGCGAAGCCGCATAACAAACAATTTAGTTAAAAAATGTCTGCTCTTATTTAATAAGAATTACATTAGCATCTCCGAACCATTCTTTGGCCTTTGTTATAATTTGTGCATCCGGATCGTGAAAGAAAACTGCTAAATTTTCTTTTGCCCTTGTACAACAAACATAAAATATCTTTTGAGTTCTATCCAATACACTTGCTGAACCTGTTTCTAAGAAAAGATTTCCAAAATTATAATTATTCCAACCGCCATTGTCAAGTATGACCAAAACATTATCAAATTCTGCACCTTTGGTTTTGTGTTGCGTTGAAAATGGCGTTTGTCCCTCTAAATATTCGTACAATTTTTGAAACTCCCTAAACTTAACATCCTTCACTCGATTATACAAATACTCTTTGTTCTCTTTAAAAGCAATCAATTTATCATCAATCAAACAAATCCCTTTTTCGTTTGCATCATTAATGACTTGTTCAATTGTATTATCTCCAACATTCACAAGAATTTCTATATTTTCCTTTAAGGCCTTTTTACTTGCAACACTTGTTATTCTAAACCTATAATCGGTTACTCTTAAAAATTCATTGTATTTTTTGTTCTGATAGAGAGAAATATTGTTCTGAATTTTGAATAGATGTTTAATCAGATTATCTCTTTTTGAGCCTTTCTTATTTTCATCATCCTCATCTTGTTTTTTATCATCAATTAGGGCATCTTTATTTAAATAGATTTTTCTTACTTCAGAAAATGGTTTATCCTTTAGCTGATTGTACAATTCTGCTTTTATAGGGTCTGTCAGTAAAATATCTTTCTTTAGTACTCTTTGTCTATTCTTTAGTTCGAACTTATCTACAACAGCATCGAAAGTATCATCTTCGTTAATTTCAATTTCTGGTCTATTGTTTTTCTTATTATCCTTTATTTTGTTAAGGATATCTGTCTTTAAACCAATGACAGGGTCATCATCATAAATATCCATTAGGGTTCTAAAACCTGCTTTGCCTGCTATTAAATTGTGAGTGAGATTAAGTTCCTTGGTTTCCTTTGAATTATTAAAATCCCAAGCATAGTTAGCTTCTAAAAATGCTTCAACCTTATTGATATCGCCATCTGTAGAATGCAGAAACAAAACAGTTCCTTGCTTTATTACACCACCAAGCATATTTGGAGCTTTTGGGTCGGTAGATGGTTCTTGAGTTATACCATCCGTGCGAAGTTTGTTTGCTAAATCAATAACAAGTTGAGGATTCCTTCTATTTTGTTTCTTTGGAATTTCATTTACCTTATCTAGATCACTTCCTTTATAATCGTCTAAATTGCCAATGCCTTCTTCGTAAATTGCCTGCATAGCATCTCCAAAAAAACCGATAATATTCTTTCGCTCGCTTTTCTTAAAATGCGTAAGAAATGTTTCTACAACAGCCTTGCTAGTATCCTGATACTCATCAATAAAAATGAATTTGTATTTATCTTTTACAATACTGCTAAGCTTAGGATATTTTTCAAAAAGATAATTGGCTACTATAAGTAATTCGTCGTGAGATATAATTCCTTCACGTATTCTAACAAACTCTTTATACTGTATGCCATCAGGTAAAACTGCATAGTAATTATCTGGAACGGGGTTCGTTTCTTCAATGGAAATTTTGGTAACATCCTCATTGTTCGCTAAGAAGATAAGTGCTTCTTTAAGTTCTTTTTGAAAGTGTTTAATGTTATCCCACAAAAAATCGTGTATCGTAGATACGTTAAGGTTTTTATGATTTACCCTTTCTTCAATTTCTTTAACTGCTGCATTGGTATATGTCATACAAGCAACCTTAGCAGTTGGATTTTCAGCTATTGCCTGGCGAATTACATTTACCAAGGAATAGGTTTTTCCACTCCCTGCGCCACCACTTAAAAGAAAATTTCGTCCTTTGTCAATAGATTTAAAAATCTCCTGTACTTCTGGTTCTAAATCTAATCTTCCTTCAACCATAATAAACCATTTTTGATATAAGCAGGAATATTCCAATTACTGAATTTATCGTTACTGTGATATAAAATATCCAATGCGAAATGAGTTTTCTTCTTAACACAATTAGCTGCTAAAACATAAGGGCTTTTTATATCATCATCAAAATCAGAAGCATTTTTTATTCCTTGGAAAGTATCTTTATTTGCTTTTACGAATGCTCTATTTAGGTGTATAAAAGCATCTTCAAAACTTCTTGCGTGGTAGGTGTTTTCTTCCTGTTGGTAACATATACAAATTGTTGAACTCCCCACAATAATTGTTCTGCCACCAACAGGTAAAGCTTTTAAATTATTCCAAGTCACAGCTGGCAAAAAATGCTTGATAGCTGAATTACTTGTTCTTGTCCCCTCATCTACAGGGCAGGCTGTTTCATCATCATTTACGGCGTCGATATCTGTTAATATTAATGATTTAATACCCAAGAAGTCGATAAACTTCTCGAAGATTTGAGAATATGCACCAACTTCGATAGTTGATATATTTTGCGATAGAAGCGGTAAGAATGTATCTGCCTTTCCTTCTGCTTCTAAACGTGTGGCTTCTTCCAAATCAACTTTTCGCATAAAAGTTGGTATCAAAATCCGTTCTGTATCTCCTTCAATAAGAATAGCCTTATCAGCAAAAAAGATTTCAGCTCTGCTAATTGTTAGGTACTGTTTTAAGAATTGATATTGTTTTGGGTCGGCATCATATTGTACTCTTAGATCTTTCAGGTTTTTGGCAGTTACGCTATTCTTTGCTATTGTTTTCAAATATTTAATATCATCGAAATCACTATCTGCTACAATATGCGATGAATGCGTGGTAATTATATATTGCAATGGTCTTTCTATCCCATCATCTCTTTTAATCCCTTCCCCAAGTAGTTTTTTAATATTTTTTATAAAGACATACTGCATTTGAGGGTGTGTATGCGCTTCGGGCTCTTCAATAATGAGTAAATTTATATCTGCAGGCTTTTTATCTTTTTCTTTTTTGAAGTCTTGTACTAGAATTTCAATTTCAAAAATCATACTTATTAGGTTCATATAACCTAAACCATTGTAGTGCTCCGGTAACTTATGGTTATCATGAGTGTATACTACTGTGGTATTTCCTTCAAGCAATTCTCTATGCTGTAATGTTGAAATAATTTCTATATCAGTATCATTTAACTTAACACCGCCAAAATCCTGTACTTTTTTTATTACATCTTTAAATAATTTTTTGTAAATATCGCTTAAGGTGCTGTCAGTTTCTGAAAGCTGATCTTTAAAATCTTCTGTAGCCTGGGTTTTATCACTACTATCTTCTTTCTTTTTATAAAGGCTGGAAGTCTGTTTTGACAGGGTGTTTTCCTTTTCCTTATTGGTCACATCTCTTCTTGCACTTATGTATTTAAAGCTGATTATGTCTTTTAAGTTAATATTTTCACGAACAAGGTCAATTGGTTTAGTTTCAGTAATCTTATTTGTGGCAGTATCATATTCAAAAGAGAATTTATGAATCTTAAAATAAGCTTCTAAGTTTTGCTTTAAAAAATCTTTTAGTTCTCTTGGCTTATATTCTTTTTTTTTAATCTTTTTGGCATTTTCACTAGTTGTGAAGGCAGCATAGTCCGTTCTTATTCTTAAAAAATCACTATAACTAACAATGTATTCAAAACCCAGAACAATGTTGTTATTGTCAGGGTCTAAATCCATCAATACCCTGCTTACATTAGACAAATCATCCGATTCGTTATATTCAATATAAATTTTCAATTTAACTCCTTTAGATGGGAATTCATCAGGAACAGCAGCTGACTTAATTAAACCTTCCAAATCGTTTTTAAAATCAATATTAAAGTCCTCATAAGAAAACTTACTTTTTTCATTTATAAACTTATCAAGAACTGAAAGAATAGAAGTCTTTCCAGTATTATTTTTCCCAATAACAAGAGAAAGTTCATCCTGAAGGTCCATTGAGAAATTTTTTAATAATCGAAAATTTTCAACTTCTATTTTTTTTATCTCCATAATAGCTGTTTATAGTAAGATGATTAGTTTTTGTTCTTCATTTTATTGAAGACATCCATTGTTATAATTGTATTCAACAAGAGGATATTGCTGTCAATTATTTATTTCTTATTTTCCTATTTTTCCTTTTAATGGGTGTTCTTTTTTCCACCCAGCTACACTTCGAGAGTCAACATAACATATCAATAAGTCAGCAACAGATCTTGAAGTCACAAAACAAACTTTCGAGTCTGCAACCGAAGATGATTCGACAAAACACCATAAGTGGTCATTTCCTCTCGCCACACTTCTCGATTCAACTTTGCAAACTAATAAGTCTGCAACACTTCTTGAAGTAACTTCACAAACAAGAAAATCTGAAGCACTACGAGATTCTTTAATTTTAATTAAGGCCATTTATTTACAGTTTTAAAAAATTGTATATAGCTTCCCACAGATGCTACATCACTTTATAAATTTTACAAGAGTTTATTTAAGTTGCTAATATTTTTACAACAAAACTAATATTCGTACAAGAATTTTGCAATACTGGAAAACCCTACTTTTAAGAGAGCAAGGATACAAAAATGGCTAAATAAAAAAACGGGGTTTTCCCCGTTTTTAATTGATAAATATTTTGTATGTAGCTGGAAAATATTGTAAAGCCAGTATTCCTGAGGCCCGACGGAATGACATAGTTGACGTGATTAATATCTAAATTGCTTTCAAATTAGAACGTTATCCTTTTAAATCTTTCTTCTTTTAGTTCAGCTAATTTAACTTGTCGTTCATGCTTATAATCGAAACTTTCGTCAATTATATTTATGAATTTTGATTTATTAAAATACCAATCGACTGTTTTGCCATTTGGTTCTACCAAAAAATCACCAACAACATATTGGGCAACTGAATGAAAAATCATCACTACAACTATCGATAGCACTTTCTCAACATCCTTATTTAATACTTTTAGTTCACTTATACCTTCAAAACCAATGGTTCTTCCATTCATAGCACTTGCCAATCTTTCTTGAATTTGATGTGCACTTGCATGTGTGTACTTGCTTAAATATCCATAAAGTCTTTTTACCTCAGTTTTAAAATCTTCCTGTTGGACTTTATCAAAATACGAAAAGCCTAAGGTATTAATTGGATTAATATTAGAAGAACTCAAGAGTTTTTCATATTCAGCTATCTGTTGTTCAAAAGATTTTTTTGGATTCTTATTAACTATTAAACAACTTTTAATAGAAAGCTCTATCAAATACCTCAGTTCTCTCCTGCAAGTATTCATTATACCTTCTTTGGCAAGCATTTCTATCGAGGCAATTGATTGAATAATATCGTCAAGAATTCGAAGAAAAAAATTCTGTTCTCCACTTATACCATCTCGTGCAGAGTTCATGTAACAAAAAGAAAGACAATAAGTAATTGATTTTCGCATGTCAATTAATCTATTCCATTCATGTTTGTACTCTTCCGAATTTAGTTCTTGTTGAATATCAACCTGGCTTTTGAAATTAGTCTGATCTTCCATTTCCAATCATTTCTTATTCTCAATCAATTGCTCCAACCTCGCCATCATCTCGTCCTTCTCCTTCAGCATCCTTTCATATAAGGCCATCTTTTCTTCATGGAGTTTTAGGACTGCATCAACTGGATTGAAATTAAAAGTTGAGCTAGGATTGCCAACACAAGCGTTATCTCCAAACGTATTAGCAATAATATTCACCGCCTGCTCTTCATCAAAATTCTGGATCGCCTCCACCGGTATTTTCAATAAGGCAGATATTTTTTGGAGTAGGGGAGTATCAATCGTTTCTTTTTGCTCGAGCAAGGATATGGCCTGCTGGCTCATGTTGAGATCAAAAGCCAAGGCATCTTGTTTTATACCCAGCATTTCGCGAAAACGCTTAATGTTGCGGCCTTCGTGCACTTTATGGTTCGGCATAGCAGTATGTGTTGTCATAGGAGCAAATTTAGCTTTTTCAAATTAGATTATGCAAGCCTAAAGATACATAAAATACAAGCGTTTTGGGTGTAACATACCATCAATTTTTGTAGGAAACAATACATGGCGGCCGTTGCTTTGTACCAACAAAAAAGCTAAACTATGCAAACCGTAAAAACACCCCGCATTACCAAACCCATCCGCCGCATGACGGTATGCCGCTATGCGTTTTGGGGCGTCAACAGCAGAACAGCCACCTCATTCCCGGCATTGCGCCTGGCCGGTAAATGGTTACAGGATAGTGGTTTCAAGCCCGGCCATGTAGTAGAAATCGCCTGCGAAAAAGGCCGGTTAACGATCACCATTGCCAAAGAGCAAAAGTATGAAGCCTTGCAGGAACGGTTTCAAAGAGAAAAGATCGAGATTGTGTAGAGGGCGCTTATTATGTTAAGTAGCATGTGCTTTTCCACTTTTTGCCTGCCTGTCGGCAGACAGGCTTGTCCAAATGCTTTAGCATTCATAAGCACCAAATTAAACAATAAAAACAACGCGCATAAAAAGTGGAGCAAAAAAGACCCCGTCCCGATAGCTATCGGGAAGTTGCCAGGGCGATTTCCGGTGGGAATATCCCCGCCTGACCGGACGGGCAGGTATTAAGCCGTGTGCTTGGCCAGTCAACTGATGAATATTTGCTTACGCCAGCTAAAAGAAGGGATACAAATTATGTAAGTGGGCTGTATACGTATTGCATGCCCGCGTGAGGGATACGGCGGGCGGCGACCGCAGGGAGCCGGTGCACAGCACGGGAGCGCAGCGCACCCCATAGTAGCCAGACCCTGCCCGCTAAAATATCAACAACAAATAGGGCAGGGGCACGCCCAAATAAAAAAACTACCTGTTATGAATTATTGCTCGTACTTCGCCATTTGCACTATTTCAGCCTTTTGATAGCTTTATTTTGGATGAGCGATTTCATTTGTGTGATAGCTACCTGGTTAAGCTGTAGCAGTCTTTCGCTTTGAGGCAATCCTTGTTTTATCAACAAGGCGTTGATACTTTCCATATTGCTTAAAACTACCAGCTGCTCCAAAGTAGCATGATCCCTGATGTTTCCGGCAGCGCCGGGATTAGCATCGCGCCATTCTTTGGCAGTAATACCGAAAAGAGCAACGTTCAGCAGATCGGCTTCGTTGGCATATACATAACCGGCTTGCTGGCTGGTAATGGCCTTGGGTACCAGGTTTTCTTTAATAGCATCGGTGTGTATGTGGTAATTGATCTTTGAAATGGTACGCTGCAGGTCCCAATCGAGCTGCAGGCGGTTGTTTTCATCATCTTTGAGGCGTTGAAACTCTTTGATCAGGTAGAATTTAAACTCGGCACTCAGCCATGTGGCAAACTCAAATGCTATGTCCTTATGAGCGAAAGTACCACCATATCTACCTGTTTTTGAAACAATGCCTATAGCATTCGTGCTTTCAATCCAGCGTTTGGGCGTTAATGAAAAGCTGTTGGAGCCAGACATATTTTTAATTCCATCGAATTCGATGGAATTAAAACCGGGGTTGTAAAATGTTTCCCATAAACCGATAAATTCAATGGTACTACGGTTTCGCATCCAGTTTTGAAGAATGTAATCGCTCCTTTCGGCATCGCGGTAGCGTGCTATATCCGTCAGGGAAATAAAGTCCTGCCGATTGTCTTCGTACAAAACAATTTCAAGCCCTTCAACCTGTATCTTTTTGTTTTTTGCCATAGGTTTTGGTGTAAGGTTAGTGTTACGGCATTCTACTTCCCTTTAATCAATTGCTCCAGCTTCTCAATCATTTCTCTTTGCTGCTGCAACATACGCTCGTATAGCGCGATTTTCTCCTCATTCAATTTCTTAATTTCCTCTAACGCTTCCATCCATTTTTCAGAAGTATTGATTGTAGGGTTGATCTGAAACACTTGGCCTGTGGCATTATCATTAACAGTATTCACTGTATTCGCAATAATATTCACCGCCTGTTCTTCATCAAAATTCTGGATCGCCTCCACCGGTATTTTCAATAAGGCAGATATTTTTTGAAGTAGGGGAGTATCAATCGTTTCTTTCTGCTCCAGCAAGGATACGGCCTGCTGGCTCATGTTAAGGTCAAAAGCCAGGGCATCTTGCTTTATACCCAGCATTTCGCGAAAACGTTTAATGTTGCGGCCTTCGTGTACTTTGTGGTTCGGCATAGCAGTATGTGTTGTCATAGGAGCAAATTTAGTTTTTTCAAATTAGATTTAGCAAGCCTAAAGATACATAAAATACAAGCGTTTTTGGTGTAACACACCATCAATTTTTGTAGGAAACAATACATACCGGTTGTTGCTTTGTACCAACAAAAAAGCTAAACTATGCAAACAGTAAAAACACCCCGCATTACCAAACCCATCCGCCGCATGACGGTATGCCGCTATGCGTTCCGGGGCATCAACAGCAGAACAGCCACCTCATTCCCGGCATTGCGGCTGGCCGGAAAATGGTTACAGGACAGCGGTTTTAAACCCGGTCACGTAGTAGATATTGCCTGCGAAAAAGGCCGGCTCACCATCACCATTGCCAAAGAGCAAAAGTATGAAGCCCTGCAAGAGCGGTTTCAAAGAGAACAGATCGAGATTGTGTAGGTGGCTACATTATGTTAAGTAACTTTTTCCACTTTTTGCTTGTCCAAAAAGTGGAGCAAAAAAGACCCCGGAAATCGGTTGCAGGGGCGATTTCCGGTGGGAATATCTATTGGGCCGTGTGCTTGGCCAGTCAACTGATGAATATTGCCTTACGCCCATTAACGTTTAATTGCTGAATATGCTTGGCTGGCGGGACCGGCCTTGAAAAAATGGCGTGAAGAAATGCTCTGCATTCATGAGCACCAAAATAAACAACAACAAATACCGCGAATAAAATTGTGCAGGAAGCCGTCCTCCGCATAGCGGAGGAAAAGCCGCCGCTGTTTGAGCCCAACACGCTCTATCAATTTATAACGCACTTTTCGGGCGAGTTCGGCGGGTTTAGGCTTCCTGTACAATTTTTAGCCAATTTTTTCACAGCCTTGATTTTTTGGTGCTGCCTGCATCAAGGCAAAAGAACGACAAACAAAACCGCGAGCGCCCGACTGGAAAATGCCGCTTGACCATCACACAAAGGGCTAAAATATGAAGTATTAAAAGAATGTATTCTAGGAAAACATTGAGATCGTGTAGGTGGCTTTAGCCGGTCGGGAAAGTCCTGGGCATTTGTGACAATCATCTATAATTCGTACCTTTGTAAGAGTGATCAGAGAATGAAAAGCATTAAACATGAACTACAAAATATCATTTGCACAGATGAACCAGCTGGCACAAAAAGCCAACTCAAAAAAGTCCAAAATTTCCTTAGAAGATATGCGGAAACAGGTTCAAGCGCTCAAAAACAGCAGCAGCTCAAAAGTAAAGAAGCAGCAGCACTCATAGCCTTTGCTCATACCGAATCCCTCTTTTACCCAGGCGATATTTCAGAAGAAAACTTTATTGGTGCAGGGGCAGAGCAGCGGGTATTCAGATATGACGATTACAGCGTACTCAAAACCAACGACAGCATTTTCTACGCCTACTGGCTCGATTATTTTAACAGCCTCCTTATTCATAACTATTTTTTCCCCGCTACCGCCTACGATTTTCTAGGTTTCAAAATTATAAAGGAAGAGCTGCATGCCGTGGTAAAGCAAGACTTTATTATAGCTACCGAACCTACTGATCTTACCCTTGTAAAGGACTTTTTGGCCTACAATGGCTTTGCCAACACCCGTAATAACGATTATATTAATCGGGAAACCGGTCTTATTTTTGAAGACCTGCACGATGAGAATGTGCTATCCCAAAACGGCATCTTGTTTTTTATTGACACCGTGTTTTATCTTACAGAAGATTTCGCTTTACGTAGATAATTTTATTTTGATTATACACCGCGCCCGGATTTATTGATATTGCTTACCGTGTATATGAACGATATAAAGTCCGTGTATTACCTGATACCCAGCATGGTTTTTACCACGCCCGACAATATATTTTTAACCAACGAACAGCCCGGAGCTTTGCGCCATTTTTCCACCTGGCAGATCAAAGTATTTACCAACGCCATAGAAACGCTAAGTCACTACACGCTGGACGCTGTCAATGAGTTGTAAGCCATATTAGGACCGGCCTTTGAAAAAATGGCGTGAAGAAAATTGTGCAGGAAGCCGTCCGTGACTTGGCACGGAAAAGCCGCCGCTGTTTGAGCCCAGCACGCTCTATAATTTTATAACGCACTTTTCGGGCGAGTTCGGCGGGTTTAGGCTTCCTGTGCAATTTTTAGCCAATTTTTTCACAGCCTTGATTTTTTGGTTCTTTTGCATCAAGGCAAAAGAACGACAAACAACTCCGCGAGCGCCCGACTGGAAACCTGTAATTAAGACCTACAGGCATATTGCAGGTTTACAGGCCAGCGAGCGACCATTAAAAAAGAGAAAAAGAAGCGTTGGCAAAAAGGCAAAAATTTTAAAGACGCTATAAACACGGCGTGAACATGGGTGCAGTAAAAAATCCTGTGTAAGTTTTCAGTCCGACACAGGAATTTTTACCAGCCCATGAAGCGCCTGCCTTTACGGCTATTTACCCGCAAGGGCAAGGGCTGCACTAAAGCGTTTATTCAAAACTAAATTCCAAATGTTGTGTGGATATGTCTGCGGGCTGCAAACCTGGTTTGCAGCCCGCAGACATAACGACTAATTATAGGACAAACCAAAAGAGCCGAACTGATCGAAAATCAAAAGCTCAATAGCAGTACCAAAGCTGATAGATTATTTAACATAATATTGTTATAGGACAAACGGCACTGGGCTGCATACACTGTCCGGCCAAACCGCAGTCACCGTTTTGTCCTATAATTTATATTATGTTAAATAATGATTCAAGGAAAAAACACTGCATGGCCTGCAGTATTCGTAAAAATAGAGATCAAAATCAAAAACCTAATGTTCCGGCACCTAAAACTAAATCACCCTGGTGGAAGTTCTGGTTAAAAAACAATTAAGCGCCGCAGAAAAACAATTTCTTTTGATTGTGCTTGTTACTTAATTAATAAACCCCGGTAAAGATCTTTTACCGGGGTTTACTTTTATAAACGAGCTAATAAAAATATGCATTTTACTCCATCTTATTGCCAATCTTACTGTTCTTCTTACTATAAGCAAAATAGATGATCAAACCTAAACCCAGCCAGATCGCTAAACGCTCCCAGCTCTCTATAGGTAAGCCCAGCATCAACACCACACAAACGATCACCCCCAAAATAGGCAATACCGGCACAAATGGTGTTCTGAACCCACGGATCGCATCAGGATTAGTCTTACGCATAACGATCACCCCGATACACACCAGCGCAAAAGCAAATAAGGTACCTATACTCACCATATGGCCCAGGTCGGCAACCGGTACAAAACCGGCAAAAAGGCTTACGAAAACCATAAAAATAAGATTGGTCTTATAAGGTGTACGGTTCTTTTTATGCAGGTCGGAGAACATTTTTGGCAACAAACCATCCACGCTCATGCTGTAAAATACCCTGCTCTGCCCCATCAGCATCACCAGCATTACGGAAGTATAACCCGCGATAATAGCTACAGTCAGGAACCCGTTCAGGAAGGTATAGCCGGTATGCGCGAATGCCGTAGTTACCGGGCTGGCATTGCCTTTAAAGTTGATATAATTTTCAAGACCGGTCAGTACAAAGGCGAATAACACATACAAGATCGTACATACCACCAGTGAACCGATGATCCCGATCGGCATCCCCTTCTGAGGATTTTTAGCCTCCTGCGCGGCCGTACTCACCGCGTCAAAACCGATAAAGGCAAAAAATACTACGCCGGCGCCCCTTAAAATACCACTGATCCCGTAAGTGCCGAAAGAGTCACTGGTAAAGAAATCCCAGAAAGACATCGCCCCGGATTTTACCATTTCCTCGCCGGTATTTACCGGGATAAATGGCTCATGATTAGCAGGATTAATAAAGGACCAGCCGATACCAATGAAAACAAGTACTACGACTACCTTTAAAATAACCAGGATATTATTCAACAAAGCGGACTCTTTAGTCCCGCGGATTAATAACAGTGATAATAAACACACTATGATGATAGCCGGAAGATTGATAATTCCGTTCATCGGCACCCCGTTTACTTCATCCCAGGGGCCATGGAGCAGGTATTGGGGGAGATCTATTCCCAGCGAATGCAGGAACTTATTGACGTACTGCGACCAGCTAACGGCTACTGTGGCGGCCCCAAGGGCATATTCCAGTACCAGGTCCCAGCCGATGATCCAGGCGATCAATTCACCCATGGTAGCATAAGAGTAAGTATAAGCGCTACCCGCGACCGGGATCATAGAAGCAAATTCTGCGTAACATAAACCTGCAAAACCACAACCTACAGCAGCTAAGATAAAAGAAAAAACAACGGCAGGACCTGCATTATCCGCGGCGGCCATCCCGGTCAGGGAGAACAAGCCCGCTCCGATGATCGCGCCTATACCCAGGGAAACGAGGGCACCGGCACTTAATGTCTTTTTTAATCCCTTTTCCGACTCACTGGCCTCGGCAATAAGCTGGTTCAATTGCTTCTTCGCAAATATACCCATAATTGTATATGTTAATTTTTAGAGCATCAAACCTAGATTATTTTTTCGAGATACACAACAATTAAGCCTATTTAAAATCATACATTTGCAGGAATGAAGATCGATTTCTTTAAATACCAGGGTGCAGGCAATGATTTTGTAATCATTGACAACCGTAGCGGAGCTATCCGCTTAACTACGGCGCAGGTAAACTTTTTATGCGACCGCAGGTTTGGCATAGGCGCCGACGGGCTAATGCTGGTCGAGCAGGCCGAAGGCTATGACTATCGCATGGTCTATTTCAATTCGGATGGCAATGAAAGTACCATGTGCGGCAATGGCGGGCGTTGTATCGCGGCCTTCACCTTTCATTCAGGACTTGCCGGGGCCGAACAGTTTTTTACTGCCATAGATGGCGCTCATAAAGCGAATATTCTTCCCGGCGACCTGGTGTCTTTACAAATGCAGGACGTTGAACATATTGATATAGAGGATAAGGCAAGTATTCTGAATACGGGCTCTCCGCATTTCGTGCAATTCGTAGAGGATGTGGCCGGTATTGATGTGTATACAGAAGGTAAAGCGATCCGGAACAGGGAGCAGTTTCAGCCTAAAGGGATTAATGTCAATTTTGTTATGAATACACGCGCAGGATTGAAAATACGTACTTATGAAAGAGGGGTGGAAGATGAAACCCTGGCCTGTGGTACAGGGGTTACCGCCGCCGCTATTGCTTCTGCTGCCGGCAAAACGGGTAAAATGACCGTCCCGGTAGAGGCGATGGGCGGTATGCTGGAAGTAAGCTTTGAAAAAACGGATGCGCAGCATGCTGTAAATATCTGGCTTAAAGGACCTGCGAAAATGGTCTTTTCCGGCACTATTGAAATTTAGTGAGGAATAAGCAGCCTCTTTATCCTAAAAAATTATATTTTTCATTTTGAATCAATCCAGGTAAGATGAATTATTGGTTAGTAAAATCTGAACCCTTTAAATACAGCTGGGACCAGTTTGTAAAAGATGGCAGCACCTTTTGGGACGGCGTGCGTAACTACCAGGCACGGAATAATATGAAAGCCATGAAAAAAGGTGATAAAGTATTGTTTTATCATAGTAATGAAGGTATGGCGGTAGTGGGCATGGCCACCGTGCTTAAAGAAGCCTACCCCGACCCTACTATTGATGATGAGCGTTGGGTCGTGGTAGACCTTAAGGCAGGTAAGCCATTCAAGACTCCGGTTACCCTGAAAGAAATGAAAGAACAGCCGGGTTTGCAAAACCTATCCCTGATCAGGCAGGGCCGCTTGTCTGTCTGCGATGTGAGCAAAGAGGAATTTGATATAATCGTAAACCTTGGAAAATAGTATATTCGCAAGCTTACTATCAGTTAATAGCTGATGGAATAGCTGCTTTAAAAAAATAAAATGCTGAGCATAGACCATATTTTTCAGGCTTTGGAAAGCCCCAAGAAAATTTTTATTACCACCCATCAAAAACCGGATGCGGATGCCATTGGCTCCAGCCTGGGTTTGTACCACTACTTAAAACAAAAAGGGCACCAGCCTACTGTAGTCGTGCCGAATGAGCTGCCCGATTTCCTGCATTGGATGCCGGGTGTGGACACGGTCCTGAATTTTGAGTCCGAGCCCAAAACCTGTATGGGCGTGTTAAAAGAGGCCGAACTGATCTTTTGCCTGGACTTTAATCACCTAAGCCGGGTAAAACTACTGGAGGCGCCCCTGAGAAATGCGGTACAGCCGCTTATCCTCATCGATCATCATTTACAACCGGAAGCGGAAGTTTTTTATGCCGGGACCAGTGACCCGGAGAAAAGCAGTACCTGTGAAATGATCTACGATTTTATCCTCCAGGTTGGTGACCAGGAATTGATCAATGATGATATCGCGCGTTGCCTCTATACCGGTGCTATGACCGATACGGGTTCTTTCCGTTTCCCGGCGACCAATGCTAATGTACATGAAATGATAGCCTTTTTCAAAAAAAGAGGCTTGCAGCATAGCCGTATCCATGAGGACGTTTATGACTCCTGGACGGAGAACCGGATGCGTTTTATAGGTTATGCCATGCACCAGAAAATGGAAGTGAGCGCCAATGGCAAACTGGCGATAATAGCTCTTAGCGAAGAAGAAATCAGGCCTTTTAACCTGCTTGCAGGCGATACTGAAGGGCTTGTAAATATGCCCCTCGGGATTAATACAGTAAAAGTATCCGTACTGCTGACCCAAAAAAACGGGCTCATTAAACTATCCTTCAGAAGTAAAGGTCAAATAGATGTGAGCAGCTTTTCCCGGGAGTATTTCAACGGCGGCGGGCACTTCAACGCGGCCGGTGGCTCCTCTGAAGAAAGTATGGAAGTAACTTTGAAAAAATTAAAATCACTAATCACTAACATAATACCCTAATAAATATAATAGATTTGCAACATGAAATTTAGCCATTTAATTTTAAGCGCAGCAGTTATGCTGTCCGGTTCTGCAACAGTAAACGCCCAGGAGTTCCAAAAGTATCCCAGTGGCCTGGAATATAAAACCATTACTAAAGGAAGCGGTACCTATGAGGCGCAGCCCGGCGATGTAGCCAGCCTGCACATTAGCTTTGCCGTGAGTGACAGTACGCTGATCGACTCCCGCAAGATGAACAATAATATGCCGATTGAGCAACCTTTAAACAAACCGAACTTTGAAGGGGATGTTTTTGAGGGTATCCTTAAAATGAAAAAAGGAGAGCATACGGAATTCCGCCTGGCCGCCAAAGAATTGTTTGCCAGGACCAACCAGCAAATGCCGGAGTGGATCAAACCCGGAGCCTTTGCCGTTTGGCATGTAGAAATGGTAGACGTGAAGAACAAGGAGCAAATGGAGAAGGAAGCGGCAGAAAAAACGGCGAAGCAAATGTCGATTGACGACGGACTTATTTTAAGCCACCTGAAATCCAAAGGAATTACCGTAAAGGCGCTGCCTAAAAACGGTATCGTGAAAGCAAACCCTAAAGTAGCCTATAAGGATGCTTCCGGTTTGTACTATATAGTTACTAAAGTGGGCACCGGTGCTGCCGCAGCGGACGATAAATTTGTATCCGTGAACTATACGGGCTCTTTGTTGGACGGTAAAGTTTTTGATTCTAATGTAGACCCTAAGTTTAACCACGTACAGCCAATTGATTTTACCGTAGGTAAAGGCCAGATGATCAAAGGCTGGGATAAAATGCTGCCTAAAATGAAGACCGGTGATAAAGTGATTGCTATCCTGCCTTCCGCTTTAGCTTATGGTCCGCAGGCCAGGCCGCCTCATATTCCGGCGAATGGTATTCTTCAATTTGAAATGGAATTATTAAGCGTTAAATAAAATGCTTCATTACCTGATCAAATAGTAAAGCCGGCAGCAATTGCCGGCTTTACTATTTGTAGTATTATTCCTTAACTTCGGTGCTGTTTGATTAGGCTCATGAAAAGAATTATATATACCCTTCTGTTTTTGATCCCTTTTACCCCTTTTGTGCAGGCGCAAACCAGGGATTGCGTCAATACACCGGCCCGGGAAAATTTTAATGTATTACATTATGATTTAGCCATCAGTTTTGACACTTTGAACAGCACCCTGGATGGGGTGGTAAAAATTAAAGCTGACTTGTTGAAAGACCCGGAAGCGGAATTCCAGATCGACCTGCAGGAACCATTACAGGTAAGTAAAGTAGTATATGGTAATGCGGAGCTTGCGCTTAAAAAGGAAAAAGATAAGTATCGGGTCAAAGTACCCGGCTTAAAAGCGGGACAAACATTTGTACTGGAGGTACATTACTCGGGCCAGCCCAAAGCTGCAATTAAAGCGCCCTGGGATGGCGGCATGGTCCGCACCAAAGACAGCCGCGGTAAAGTATGGTGGGCTGTTGCCTGTCAGGGTGCCGGTGCCGGTATCTGGTTTCCTTGCAAAGATATTAATGCCGATGAGCCGGAAATGGGAGTAGACCTGCATTATACGGTTCCTGCCGGACTTACAGCGGTAGGTAATGGGCGCTTTTTCAGTGTAACGAATGCCCCGGATAACCAGAACACCTGGCATTGGAAGGTGGTTTCCCCGATCAATATTTATGATATCACTTTTTATGTCGGCAATTACCTGCGCATCCAGGAAACATTCAACGGGATCAACGGAAAGATGGACCTGGACTATTTCGTGCTGAATGAAAATTTCCAATTGGCTAAAGAGCACTTCAAATCAGTACCTGAAATGCTGGCTGTTTTTGAAGACTGGATGGGAGCCTACCCTTTTCATAATGATGGTTTTAAAATTGTAGAGGCGCCTTACCTGGGCATGGAACATCAAAGTGCCATAGCCTATGGTAATAATTACCAGATGGGCTACCTGGGCAGTGACCGGAGTAAAACCGGCATCGGTTTATTGTTTGACTTTATCCTGGTGCATGAGACCGGGCATGAGTGGTTTGGTAACAGTATCTCCATAGCCGATCCGGCTTATTTCTGGATCAATGAAGGGGTTACGAGCTATACCGAGATCATGTATATAGAATCGATGTTTGGTAAAGAAAAAGCGATGGACTACCTGATCGGTACCCGGAGCCTGATTCTGAACAAAGCCCCGATGCAAGGCGCTTTAGGCCAATGCCGGAACAATAATACAGACTGCTACCCCAAAGGAGCCAACCTGGTACATATGATCCGGAAATTAATGAAAGACGATCAGGCATTCAAGGTCATGGTCCGCAAAATGAATAATGAGTTTTATCATAAGGTCATTATCGGCCCGGATATGGAAGCTTTTATCACAAAAGAAAGCGGCTTAGACCTGGCAAAAGTATTTGACCAATATCTCCGTCATAAAGAACTCCCTACTTTAAAAATTAAAAGAGCAAAGAAAGGCTTTAGCTATAAATGGGAAAAGTGTATACCGGGCTTTAATATGCCGGTGCTGGTAGTGATCAACGGGCAGGAAAAATGGCTTTACCCTACTACAAAAGAGCAAAGCCATTCAGAGGCAGATGTTGCCTCATTTGCTGTTCAGAAAGAATTTTACTGCAACCTGAGCTTAGAATAAAAGGTGCTTAACGGTATGCCCGTTATTGATCAATTGTTTCAGGGACTCTATACCTATCTTTAAATGCTCCGATACATATTCCCGGGTAACGGAAGTATCACTTTTTGAAGTTTTAACCCCGTCCGGTGTCATCGGCTGATCGGAAACCAAAAGTAATGCGCCGGTAGGGATTGAGTTCGCAAAACCTACAGAGAATATGGTAGCCGTTTCCATATCTACGGCCATTACGCGTATGGACCGCAGGTAGCTTTTAAAGGCATCATCATGTTCCCACACCCTTCTGTTGGTAGTGTAGCAGGTCCCGGTCCAGTAGTCTTTATCGTGATCCCTGATCGTTGTGGAGATCGCTTTTTGTAAGGCAAAGGCAGGTAAAGCCGGTACTTCCGGGGGAAAATAGTCATTGCTGGTACCCTCCCCTCTTATAGCAGCGATCGGTAAGATGAGGTCGCCCACTTTTGTTTTATCTTTTATGCCACCGCATTTACCCAGGAACAATACTGCTTTGGGCTCGATAGCGGTAAGCAGGTCCATAATAGTAGCCGCGGTGGGGCTGCCCATACCAAAGTTGATGATCGTAATGCCGGCTGCTGTAGCACAGGTCATAGGCTTGCTATATCCGATTACGGGTACCCCATGCATCTGCGCAAACATATCCACATAATTTTGAAAATTACATAGTATAATATAATCCCCG
This sequence comes from Taibaiella sp., assembly GCA_016786705.1. Classification (GTDB taxonomy): domain Bacteria; phylum Bacteroidota; class Bacteroidia; order Chitinophagales; family Chitinophagaceae; genus Edaphocola. Next base: position 256,328 of record JAEUVV010000003.1, on the reverse strand, counting down.
AAGTCCTCTAATGATTGGCCCGTGTACCTGGGCAGCCAGTCTTTTACTATTTCTTGTTTCGTTTTCATCTGATTCCGTTTTATTATCTATGCCCTGGTAATCCAGGGAAAACAAAATAAAACATTTTTTGTAAGGAATAAAAAGGTTGCTTCAATATTTAAGCCAGAATTAATGAATACCCCCATAGGAACAGGTATTGACACTTTTAATCCCGGCAAAAAAACGCATATTTGCAGGCAGAATGAAACTAGTCATCCAGTACCCGGAACCCGATTTTAAATATAAAGAAACCACAGGCCTGCGGTATATCTTTGACGTGTTCCGGAAAAAGTACATCCGGCTGAGCCCGGAAGAATGGGTGCGCCAGAATTTGCTCCGCGCACTTGTGCAGGTATACAACTACCCTGCCGGTTTAATAGCTGTGGAAAAGGAACTGAAGATCAACCAGCTTAAGCGCCGCTATGACGCGGTTGTTTATGACCGTGAAAGAAATCCCTGGATGCTGATTGAATGTAAAGCCCCGCATATTGTATTAAATGAGGCCACCCTGATGCAAACGCTGCATTATTACCGGCAACTGCAGTGCCCTTATGTGCTGATCAGCAATGGGCAGACTAATTTCCTTGCAGCGATTGACTCACAGTCCTTCACTTGGCTTGATCGTATTCCCGCCTATGATCTTTGAATATTCATCGGAGCTGATTACCTCATAAGCGCGTTTTAAAACCTTGTCGGAGCGGTTCATGACATTATAGAATCCATCATTATTAAACATGATGCGGGCTAAAGTGGCTTTTACATAATTTTGTAACAGCATTAATTCTGCCGGCCTGGTTTTTACAATAGATCGGTACAGCGGGCTGATGCCGGCGCATACCGCGTCCAGCCGTTTGCCAAAGTCGCCTTTGAAATCAAGCGTCGCGTCAAACTCCTGGAAGGAGCCGAAACTTTTGAATATTTTCGGGTTATGGGCGAAATAGGTATAGATAAAGTCGTCGAGTCTGGGATCTGTAATGATCTGGCTTAATACAGAAGAGTAAGCTTCCTCGAATTTAGAAACGATCAGGTCGGGTCGGATACCGCCGCCGCCGTATACCGGGCGGTTGTTTTCACTGGTAAAGAATTTCGTTCCCTTATCTACAGTATTGGTATCACTTAGCTGTTGTGATTTGTCCCAGAAATATTTTTCCCGGCCTTGCGTATAGGATTTCTGGATCGATCTGCCTACCGGGGTGTAGTAGCGGGCAATGGTAATGCGCATGGCCGCGCCATCTCCCATTTCGAATTGCTCCTGTACCAGGCCTTTTCCATAAGTATCTCTTCCTATGATCACGCCCCTGTCCCAGTCCTGTATAGCCCCTGCCAGGATCTCGCTGGCGGAAGCACTGCCCTCATCTACCAGGATGATCAGCCTGCCGTTTTCAAAAATACCGGTCCGGTAAGCATTATAATTTTCCCGGCCTATTTTTGAACCATAAGTATATACCAGTAATTTATTGCCCGAAATGAATTCATCCGCGATCTCTGTTGCCGCTTCCAGGAAGCCGCCGCCATTGCCCCTGAGGTCGAGGATCAGGCGTTTCATGCCCGATTCCTTCAACTCTTTCAGCTGTTTGACAAACTCTTCATAAGTATTGGCCGCGAAGCGTTTGATGCGGATATAGCCGGTTTCTTTATCCAGCATAAAAGCCGCGTCAATACTGGAAATTTCCACATCTGCACGGGTCAGCTTTATCGTAAGGTTTTTTTGCTCGATGGGCCTGTAAATATTGAGGTTGACCTGGTTACCGCCCCATTTTCTTACACGGGTTACTAACTCTCTTTTGGACATTTGTACCCCGGCAACGGTAGTGTCATTGACTTTTAAGATCATATCCCCGGTCTCGATACCGCCAAAGAAAGCCGGGCTGTTGGGGCTGATCAGGGAAACCATAGGGGTGTCGTTCACAAACTGGTACTCCATGCCCAACCCGTTGAAATTGCCACCGAGCGCGGCATTTACGGCGTCCAGGTCTTTAGCGGGTATGTAAGAGGTATGCGGGTCCAGGTGGCTTAAGATCCCATTGATCGCGTCATTGTACAGGGAGTCGGAACTTACGGAATCCACATACTTTTCAGAAATGATATCTATCATTTCCTCCAGGCGGTCGTTCCGGTCGAGGATGGTCGCGAAATCTCTTTTATTCCCCGTCAATTTGTTCAGATAAAAACCTCCCACCAGGCCAATGATCATCACAAGGGCAAGCAAAAGTGGGGTCCATACATTTCTGGAACGTGGCTTAGGTGTTTTATCAGACATGGGTTATAAAAAGCACACAAAATTAATCTAATATTTAATGATAATATCATTAAAAGTTTGCACAAAGTGTGATTAAGTTATCAATAATCTTTATGGGCAAAGTAATTTAATGCTTTTCTCCAGTATTTCGATGCGAATAGTTGGTTTACAGTCGATTGCTTCACCGTCCATTTGCATTACACGGTTGCCATCGTTAGAGATCTTTACTGTTTTCGCTTTGTAATGACTAACATACCGGTTGTTCAGCAAAGTATCCGTAAATGCCTGCAAACCGATGATGCCCGAAAGTAATTTCGGATGCTTTTTTATGATCACTACATCAAAATAGCCATCGTTCATTAAAGCTACCGGTGCGATCTGGAAATTATAGCCCAATTGTGTAGCATTAGCTACGGTGATCATGAACGCTTTTTCGCGGATGATCTTTCCATCCAGTTCAATCGTCCATTCTTTGGGTTTATAAGACCAGATCTTTTTATTGATAATACCTACATAAGACCAGAAACCGCGTTTTTTGCTCTGCGAAAATGCTTCAGTCACGACCGCGTCAAACCCAACGCCCGCATTACTGATAAAGAGGCGCTTGTTATCCACCAACCCCGTGTCTATGGCATGTACATTATTTTTATTCAGCACTTTTATGGCTGCTTCGAGTTTTAAGGGAATACCGGCAGAGCGCGCCATTCCATTGCCGGAGCCCATAGGGATCACGCCCAGTACGGTTTCTGTATCGCGTATACCTTGAATAATATCATTCAGGGAACCATCACCACCTACCGCTACCACTACATCCACACCGGATGCCGCCGCTGCCCGGGCAATTTCTGTTCCGTGTTTGGGATACCTGGTTTCCTCGATCCGGTAAGTATATTGCTGCTGGTCTAAATGTTTTTGTAATGCTTCCTCTATGGCCTTTACCCGGTCTACACCGGCACGTGGGTTTACGATAAATAGGATGTCTTTCACGGATTCCGGTACTTAAATTTCTGCTTTCAAACTAATGTCAAGGCTTACGGCATGGTGCGTGAGGGCGCCAATGGAAATGAAGTCCACCCCCGTAGCAGCGTAAGACTCGATGTTCTCAAAATTGATACCACCGGAGGCTTCTGTTTCCACGCTGCCATTGATCAGTTGCAGCGCGGCAACGATCTCTTCCGGCTTATAGTTGTCCAGCATGATGCGGTCTACACCACCGGTTGCCAATACTCTTCGTACATCGTCTATATTACGGGTCTCTACTTCTATTTTAAGGTCAAGATGGTTGTTCTTAAGATAATTCCGGGTAGTTAAAATAGCTTTTTCTATACCGCCACAGAAATCAATATGGTTATCTTTCAGCATTACCATGTCATAAAGACCATAGCGATGGTTATGCCCGCCTCCGATCACCACGGCCTGCTTTTCCTGCAAACGGAATAACGGAGTGGTCTTGCGGGTATCCAGTATTTTGGTTTTATAACCTTTGATCTTATCCGCATATTGACGGGTCAGGGTCGCGATACCGCTCATGCGTTGCATGGTATTCAGCACCAGGCGCTCCGCCATAAGTATGGTATGCACTCTGGCCGATACTTCAAAGCCTATATCCCCGTATTTTATAGCTGCTCCGTCTTTAAGAAAAATATTAAAATGAGCTTCCGGCTCCAGGTAGTGAAAGATATCCTGTGCCCATTGCATACCGGCCAGTATGCCGTCTTCTTTCAGCTTAAGGATGGCTTTACCCTGCGCTTGCGGCGGGATGCTGGCTAAGGTGGAATAGTCACCGGAGCGGATATCCTCTTCTAAGGCCAGTTTAATAAATTCTTGAGGAGTCATGTCGGATAATTTGTGCAAATATAAGCATTCACAAAAAGCATTGTGTGGAAACAGGGATAAAAGCAATTTTTTAACGATAGCAGAAAAGCAAGGCTTCAGCCTTGCTTTTCTGTTTATAATCTTGATCCCTTAAATTGCTTATTTGAAAGCGCTCAGGCCGGTAACATCCTGGCCGGTGATCAGTAAGTGTATATCATGTGTTCCTTCGTAAGTGATCACAGATTCCAGGTTCATCGAGTGGCGCATGATGCTGTACTCACCGGTGATACCCATACCTCCCAGCATCTGGCGGGCTTCGCGGGCGATATTGATCGCTACTTCACAGCTGTTACGCTTAGCCATAGAGATCTGTGCCGGTGTAGCACGACCTTCGTTTCTTAACTGGGCCAAACGCCAAACCAATAACTGGCCTTTAGTGATTTCGGTAATCATTTCTGCCAGTTTCTTTTGTTGTAACTGGAAAGCACCGATTGGTTTGTCGAACTGGATACGTTCTTGCGAATAGCGCAATGCGGTATCATAACAGTCCATACCCGCACCCAGGGCACCCCAGGCGATACCGAAACGTGCGCTGGATAAACAACCCAAAGGTCCTTTAAGTCCTTGTACGTTAGGTAAAATATTTTCTTTAGGCACTTTTACGTTATCGAATACCAATTCACCGGTTGCAGAAGCGCGTAAGCTCCATTTATTGTGGGTTTCCGGTGTAGTAAAACCTTCCATACCGCGCTCAACGATCAAACCCTGAATTTTGCCCTGCGGGTTCCTCGCCCATACTACAGCGATATCCGCGAAAGGCGCATTAGAGATCCACATTTTAGCACCGTTCAGGATCACGTGGCTCCCGGCATCGGTAAAGTTGGTGATCATACCGGCAGGGTTAGAACCAAAATCAGGTTCGGTAAGACCGAAGCAGCCCATCATTTCCCCGGTTGCTAATTTGGGTAAATATTTTTTCTTTTGTTCTTCAGTACCGTAAGTCAGGATCGGGTACATTACCAGGGAGCCCTGTACCGACGCGGTAGAGCGAACGCCGGAATCACCGCGCTCCAGCTCCTGCATCATAATACCGTAGGTCATGTAGTCCAGGCCCGGTCCTCCGTATTCTTCAGGCACGAAAGGTCCGAAACATCCTTGTTCTCCCAGTCCTTTAATGATCTGATCAGGAAAAGCCGCACGTTGTGCATAGTCTTCGATAATAGGAGAAATATCTTTTTTTACAAAAGCTCTTACAGAGTCACGGATTACCTTTTGCTCATCAGAAAGGAATTCGTCTAATAAGTAATAATCCGGATGTTGATACAGATCCTGTGCCATATATTTTAATGTTGTATTTTTTAAACTCGCACAAAATTAGGATAATAAAACTTATTTTAAACACACTTATGTATTTCTTCAGTACCTGTTGACCGTACAGGCAGGTTTAATAAATAGAATTTGTTCTTTATGCCTTAAAATTAAATGATTCATCATGTTTATTGGGGCTTTAATAATTATGTATTAATGCTGCTTGAGTTATATGAGTTTTAATTTTATGTGTGTAGCTTGTGTTTAAGTTATTTTAGTATAGAAAAACGGCTTATCACCTGCTGCCCTGGTGAATAAGCCGTTTACCGGTTATTTCAAAAAAATCAGGAAAAATGTATACTACATCTTCATGAACTTAAGGGTAAAAGAACCGGATTTAAGCAGGTACATGCCCTGCGGTAAGTAGCTAAGCGAACAGGTATATGTTGTACTGTTCTTTGGAATGCTTAGCCGTGTAATGACTTTCCCGGAAATATCCGTTAGCATTATATCCTGTGCAGCAGCAGTCACCTGTGTAAAGCTGATGGTAAGCTGATCTTTCGTTGGATTAGGATATAGGCTGAACGCGTTTTGCTTAATAATATCTTTTGTGCTTACACCTCCCTGGTTGGTGAATTTTAATTGGGTTGCAATCTCTCTTACCTGTACGCCCCACCCTATAGCGTCAACCAGTGTAAGGCTACCGGTTTCATCAATGCGATAGAGGGAGTCGTTCATGCCGGTATTGCTGTTCGCTGCAAAATAACCTTGATTGGCAGCAGTTGCGGAGTCGTAGTAAAAGTCCATCCCGGTAGTTCTGTCCATACTGTTGAACAGGAGTATGTTTTCTGCTATTGTATTCAATATACCCGCGTTAGGGGGGGCAACAGAGACAAAAGCGCCATTCATCGCGTCTACGCCATAAAGTGTCGTACTGCTTGCATTACTGTAACTATTAGTATAGGCTATGCTACTTATATAAGGGTCTTCACCGGTATGTGTATCACCAGCAGCATAGGATAACATTGTATCTGTAGCCACTAATGCGCCGGTTCCCGGGTGTAAGCGGTAATTAGCTTCATTGCTGGCGGTAATCCTGATACGGTCGACTGTAGGGTTAAAGTCGAATCCAATCCTTTCTCCCATACCAAGGTTCATAGTCCCGCCGGTGCCGATTTTTGTCGCTGCGCCCGTAGCGGTATCGATCCGGTATACACCGAAGTCTTGTGTCGTATCATTATAGCCTAACGCGTAAAGCCCTAGGTCTGCAGGGCGCACATCCATGCCGGCTACCCGATGATTATTCGTTAGCCCTGTAATGGGTTTAAGGCTGCGGATTAAGGTTGGATTATCGGTAGAAAAGGTGATAAGATTACTGTTTACCCGGGTAAGTCCATACACTAATACACCTGTATAGTCTGGCGGAACCGTCCTGTCAATAACAGCAGCTATATCTCTGACCGGCGCGCCTATATTACCCAGGTTAGTGGCTTGTCCTGTGCTGAGATCGATACGGTATAAATTATCATTAACCGCACTGCCCACATTGGCATTGATATAGGCCATATTTGTTTTAGTCATCGGGTCAAAGTAAATGTCCATGCCTGCTGTTGGGTTAGCGGCATTTACAGCTAATCCGGCGGTGCCGATCGTATTAAGGGTGCCGTTATTCGGCGGAACCTGGCTCACCAGTACATCCAAGCCTTTATCATAATTGAAAAGTGTTGTCGCTTCGGAGCCGATATAGCTATTGGTGTAGCCACAGGCGATGATGTGCGGTGTAGTCCCGGTGTTAACGTCCGTAGCGGCATAGGCCAGGTTCCCGTCTGTGGCTACTATAGCTCCTGTAGTAGGGTGCATACGGTAGTTCATGCCGTTTTCTGCTACAATCCGGATGCGGTCAACAGTAGGGTTAAAATCAAAACCAATACCGCCTATACCCAGGTTAAGGGTAACCGGAGTGCCTATGGCCGTCGCCATGCCGGTCGCCGGGTTAATGACAATAAGCTGCGCATTATTGTTCCCAAGGGCGCTGTTATAAGCCAGGCCATACAATTCTCCCGTGTTTGGCCTGTAGTCGATACCGGCTATCATCATACCTGCCGGCAGACCATTGATCGTAATGTTGGGCGTTAAGGTAGCGGGATTAGCGACACTTTGCATCATCGAAAGCTGTCCGTTGTCGGTCAGTATCATAAGCTGTTGTGCAGATAGTCGATTGCCGGCCAGGGCACATAAAGATAAAAACAGGAAAAATCTCTTCATAAAATAATTTTTTTGAAATTAAATGAATGTGTGTTCCTATTACTTACGATTTAATTCCTGATATGGATTGGCACAAGTGGAAAATTATTTTAGGTGCTGACATTACAGTAAACCTGACATAGGTTTAAATGCTGGCAGCTCCTGGGGTATTTCTTATTTTATCCAGATTTGTAATTGAATGATCTGTCTGCGACTGTACTTATAGTGTAATGTTTGTGATATTGATTAAAGACAGTCAGGGATAACTGGAGCACCTTGAAAAATAACCTTAAAAGGCGTTAATTTGACAGGAAGAGCCTTTATTGGTACGGTTTTTGTGGGATAATAGTAGATTGCTTATCTGTCAGTTTTAACAGATAAATTAAAAGCAATTGCTTTGAAATGAAAAAAAAGCATTATACTTTTACACCCAATTAGGGGAAAGGAGAATTTGAGAGATCAAATATAGGCTTTTTTCGAAACAAAAAAAACAGTTTTTTTAGATATGAGACAGCTCAAGATAGCTACCCAGATTACCAACCGTGACTCTCAGGCCGTAGAAAAGTACTTGCAGGAGATTAGCCGTATTTCGATGATTACGCCGGAAGAAGAAACCATTTTAGCGCAAAAGATCCACATGGGCGATCAGCGTGCTTTGGAAAAATTGGTGAAGGCGAATCTTCGTTTCGTGGTTTCGGTAGCTAAGCAGTATCAGCACCAAGGTTTATCATTGAGTGATTTGATTAATGAAGGGAATTTAGGATTGATTAAAGCCGCACAGCGTTTTGATGAAACAAAAGGGTTTAAGTTCATTTCTTATGCCGTTTGGTGGATCCGTCAGAGTATTTTACAGGCATTGGCCGAGCAAGGCCGTTTGGTACGTTTACCTCAAAATAAGATCGGTACTTATAATAAAGCCAATAAAGCTTATATCGCGTTCGAGCAGGAGCACGAGCGGGAGCCAAGCACCGAAGAATTAGCTTCTATCCTGGAAATGAGCGAAACAGAGATCGCGAACATTTTCAGCAGCAACAGCCGCCATACCTCATTAGACGCCCCGGTACACGAAGCGGAAGATGTGGCCATGGGCGATTTACTGGAAGGTAGCAGCGATACCGATGATGATGTGATGAAAGACTCTTTGAAAGCAGAGATCCAGCGCATCCTGAAATCATTAAGTGTTCGCGAAGCGGAGATTATCTCTTCCTACTTCGGACTGGAAGGCGATAATGGCCCTACTATCGAAGAGATTGGGAAAAAATACGACCTTACGAAAGAGCGTATCCGCCAGATCAAGGAAAGAGCGATCAAACGCCTGCAGAAAGCGCGTTACAGCGGTTCTTTAAAATCTTACTTAGGTTAATAAACATTGATAAGTAAAAAATAAGCACTTCATTCATTTGAAGTGCTTATTTTTTTGTGTAGTAAAAACCGGGATAAGGCTTGCTTAGCTTAGTAGCCTCTTCCCGATTTCTTTTCCATATAATTTAAGAAAGCCCTGTTGGCCACACGGTTCCCCCCTTTGGTCGGGTAGTTACCAGTAAAATACCAGTCCCCGGTATTATTCGGGCAGGATTTATGCAATCCTTCAACAGACTGGTAAATGATCTCAACTTCAGCTTCAATAAAGTCTTGTTTCAACATAGCGGCGATCTTAGCACTGATCTCAACTGCTGTAAACGGCTCGTAGATACGTTTTACATAGTTTTCCTTTAACAGGTCTTCGTCTGAAGCGTTTTTGATCAGTTGGTATACTTCTTCCATTAATGCCTCTTTGCCCTGGTCTTTGATCAGCGCTACGGCAGCCTGGAATGCGATGAAATCGCCCATCCGGCTCATATCTATACCATAGCAGTCCGGGTAGCGGATCTGTGGCGCGGAAGATACAATAACGATCTTCTTCGGCTTCAGGCGGTCCAGCATGGTAATAATGCTTTCTCTTAAAGTCGTACCTCTTACAATACTGTCATCGATCACAACCAGCGTATCTACATGGGGGCGAACGGTACCATAAGTAATATCATATACGTGCTGCACCATTTCATCCCGGCTACTGTCTTCCGTAATGAAAGTTCTCAGCTTAACATCTTTAATGGCGATCTTCTCGATCTTCACCCTGCGATGAATAAGCTCGCTCATTTCTTCTTCGGTAAGCGTGTCCCTGTTTTTGATGATCTTATCTACCAATACGTCTTTCAGGTAAGTTTCCAGGCCTTTGATCAGCCCGTAAAAGGCGATCTCGGCGGTATTCGGGATAAAGGAAACGATCGTATTTTTCAGGTCGTAATTGATCGATTTTAATACATCATGGGAAAGCTGCTCGCCTAAGGCGATACGCTCTTTATAAATATCGGCATCTGAGCCCCGGCTGAAGTAGATCCTTTCAAAGCTACAGGCCGTTTTCGGGGCTTCTTCCAGTATACGCTCGCAACGGAAGGTGCCGTCCGGATCAACGATTACCGCGTGACCGGGCGCTAACTCTTTTACATCTTCAATACCCAGATTAAAGGTAGTCTGTATCGCCGGGCGTTCTGATGCGACGACGATAATCTCTTCATCCTGGTAGTAGAAAGCAGGACGGATACCGTTCTTATCTCTTAAAACAAAGCTGGAACCATTGCCCACTAAGCCTCCGCAGACGAATCCGCCGTCAAAAGTAGAAGCCGCCTGTTTCAGCACTTTTACCATGTCCGGGTTTTCCGGGCTTAAGGCTTCTTCTTTACATAAATAGTGATGCACCGTTTCGATCATGGCGCCCAGGTCACTGTCCCGCATTTGCGGGCTTGGGGTAGCGCCTACTCTTGAAAAGAGCTCGTCGGTATTGACCAGGTTAAAATTGCCCGCCATGGTCAGGTTGCGTGCCGGGTTAATGTCCGGCATTACAAAGGGGTGGCAGAATGCCGCTTCGTTCTTACCCTGGGTACCATACCTCAGGTGGCCCAGCATGATCTCTCCCATAAAGCGCAGGTAGCCTTTCAGCAGCCCGGGGTGGGTTTTGAGGTCGGGGTAAAGCTTTTCCAGCTCCTCCACTTCCTGGTTTACGTTTTTGAAAATTTCTTTGATTGCCCCGGATCCCGGGATCCTTAAACGGTGCACATAGGGATGGCCCGGCTCCACGTTTAATTTCAAAGTAGCGATACCGGCTCCGTCCTGGCCCCTGTTGTGTTGTTTTTCCATCAACAGGTACAATTTGTTCAGACCATAAAAGGCAGTACCATATTTTCTGTAATAATAAGAGATTGGCTTGCGTAATCTTACGTAAGCAAGACCACATTCGTGAAGAATAGCATCTGACATAAGGCTGCAAAGTTACAATAATTTAGTATCCGCAAAAAATCATAAATACTTAATTTATGGATTGCTTATGGGCCAATAATCATTAGCTATTTTATAGTAATATGGGGAATTGTCGGGGTTAGTGTAGAGGCTTGGCTTAGTAGCCTAAAAAAGGCAGGAATCATACGAAAACGACCCCTACCCTCTTTAAACTAAAAACAAAACAAAAAAATATAAATGCAATTTAAGACAAAAAAATAATGTAGCCAACAGCTTTATTCCACAATTTGAGGAAAATCGCTACAATCCTTGCCCCATTTGGGTAAAAGAAATGTTAATAATTTATTTTTATTTAAACTTCTGGTATTTTTCGAGGTAAAATTCCATCTCTTTAAACACTTTTTCCTTTAATTCTTTTACACTGTCTTTGTTTTCGTCCGGGTCAATTTCCGGTAAAAAAACTACACGATTCCTTCCCGGTCTGAAAGACCAGAACCGGTTATGATTCCATAATTTGTTCGTATCTAAAAATAACAAGGGTAAAACGGGGGTATTCGTCTGCATCGCTATCTTAAAAGCGCCATCATAGAAGTCATTGAGTAGTTTTTCACTCTTGTTAAACCGGCCTTCGGGGAAGATTAGTATACTGCTGCCCTCATCCAGGGTATGGCGCAGTACTTTTACGCCATCCGATTTGCTCTGTAGGTTAGCCCGGTCTATGATGACCGCGAGATGTTTGTAGAGGAAGCCGAACAAGGGGATCTTTGAATATTCATAAGTGGCCAGCGGGCGTACGAAAAAAGGGATAGCCCGGAAGATAACCGGTGTGTCCAGGTAGGAAATGTGATTGGCGACCACGATGTAATTCCGCCCTTTTACAGGCCGGGCTTCATAAATATTCTTATTGAAGATACCTACCAGGTTGAACCAGATATAGGCCCAGATGCGAACGACCACCCAGCTCGCTCTGCGGCCCCGGTTACCAAAGAGGCTGAACAATAATACAAAAGGTAAAACAACGAAAAACAGGGCAACAAAAAGGACCAGGGCATAAATGACATAGAGGTATCTCATCCGTTCAAGCGGGTTTTTATTTAACGGGGGTAAAAGTATTGATTTGCAGTAAAAAATAAGGTATAAAGATGTGCAAATCTTTATACCTTATCCTTTATTTAATAATATTTTGGATTACATGCCCGGGAACCAGCTTCTGCCGGCACCTACTTCGCGGAAAGGCCATGGAATGCTGGCGATGATTACTACTAACGCGATCAGGTACATCCAGAATGATTTTTTGAATTTCTTCTGATCCGTCAATTCGGCTTTCTTGGTAGCGGCATAGCCTATATGCACCAGTACCAAAGCGATGAGCATACCGATAAGGTGCTCAACGGCAAAGAAACGGGTAATACTGTTTTTCATGGTTTCGCCCATGCCCAGGGACTTGATACTATTGAGACCGAAACCACCGGTAAAGTACAGGATCAATCCTACCAGTAGCTGCACATCCATGCTGATCATAAAAAATAATCCAGGTCTCTGGTCTCCTTTGGTAAAGGCTTTACCGCCTCCCATGCCGGACATGGATTTGAAGATCGCCCAAAGTGCAAAGAACAATACCAGGTAGCGTAATACGCTGTGTAAATGAAGCATTCCAGTTGTCATGATCGTGTAATTTTTTGCGCAAAGATAAGGTAAAAGCTTCAAGCTTTGTTATTTAAAAATCAGCGCCGAAGCTGAATCTTATCCCCCAGGGAGCCACCAGGGGCAGGTCTGTATAGGTAAAGCGTTTGACGAAATCGATCCGTAATACTTTCAGCACATTTTCCACGCCCACAGAGGCTTCAATATAGGGTTGCCGGCCAAAGGAATTGACAATGCTTTCGCCTTTGTCATTGACAGGGAATTGTAATAAATCCGGGTTGTATTGAGGTAAATTGTTCTTCCTTATATCCCCGTAAAGTACTTTAAAACTGGCCACTTCGCGCAGGTACATTTTTTTGACCAGCGGTATCCGGCTCAGCAGGAATCCTTTCATGTGATAATCTATGGTCAGCCCGACATAGCGGTCTGAAGCGAATTCCATAAAGTTCATCAGGTTGTAGGAGCCTATGCTATACCGGTAGCTCTGGTTGGCCTGCGGGATGAACAGGTAGGGGTAAGGTACCTCGCCCAAGAGGTAACCACCGGTCAGGAATACATAAGCCTGGCCGAATGGCGGGAAGAAAAATCGTTTCTCAATTTTAGCTTCCAGCTTTTGATAATCTATTACATTATCGGCATAGCCTTCATTAAAACCGGCAGTGAGCTTAAGGTTGAACACCCAGGCTTGGTTTTCCATATAAGACCTTTGCCGCCTGTTTTGAATGAATTTTTCCCCGGGGGAGTAGCGCCAGTTGAGGCTGAATTCATTGGTAGACAAATTACGGATCGTATCTTGAGTACCGTTAGCCCTTTGGAAATAGAGGCTTCCTGCTGCTTCCTGCTGCCAGTTGTTGTAGCCCAGGTTAAGGGTCATCCGGTTTTGGAATTCTTTAGTGTACAGGAAGGTAAACAAGCGGTTGTACAGGTAGCGGTTATTGTCGCCCCTGCGGATCAGGTCTACCGGTTTTTCAGCGGTTACAAAACCAAGCTGCTGCCCCGGGGAGCGTACGTCGTATTGGTAACTCAGGCTCAGGTTATGTCTCGGGAAGCCAAAAGCATATTTGCCATTCAGCGCTACCGTGCCACCCAAATAGTATTTCAGGCGTTTATCTCTTAAACCATAGCTGGCATAACCCTGCAGGAATAGATTAGGGATGGTAGTAATATTGGTACGGCCCCCGGCCCTGAATTTTACCCCTTCTATGGGGTTATAGGAAACCACATCGTAGATACTGCCAAACTCGATATACTTGGTAGGTACATGGCCCGTAGCTACTATATACATGGTTTTCATCATGTTTTTGTACATTCGGGTTTCCCTTAGCGAATCTATATTTCTGTAAGCTTTCAGCTCTACATGGCTAAGCGGGAACGGCCGCTCTGCTTCCCAAAACTGGTCCGGTTTTTCATATAAAGTATCGGCGGCGTCTGTTGTTTGTTGTTTAACGGTAAATACGGTATCGGGGATTACGGGGTTAGCCTGGTAATTGCTTTTGTCTACATAACGCACGCCTACTACTCCCCTTTTGGAGTTAAACAAACCGAAATTGACCAGGTAATTACTGCTGGTCTGCCAGTATTTGCCATTTTCCTGGCGGGTAAAGCCCAGGTTAATGTCCAGGCCGCTGGTCCAGTTGAGCGGTGTTTTCTTAGGTACTTTCATATTTACCTTGGTTACGGCATAGTCGGGGCCAAGGGTCACATAAATGCGGCCTTCGAATAGGAAATCATTCGTATTGCGGGGCTCAAACCTTAGCTGCACGATCTGCTGGCCGTCAACCACATTGGTATCTACAATGAAGAATTTATAAAAGGTGGGCGCGGCCGGGGCGATCGGGCTCAGGAAAAAATTGTTCAGTACCCGGATCTTATCGTCATAGATATCAATTTGGTCGTACAGGCGGTCCAGGAAGGAGCTGATGTTCCGGCTTTCGATAAGCCGGCTGTCAAAACGGATGCGTTTTTCTGACGTAAGCTGGCGTCCTTCTTTTTGGTTGGCTTTACTATAGTAATGGTCGGCAAGCGTTTCTGTGACATACATCGGCACCAGTTTGCGTTTGGGGATCATGGTAGTATCCTCGTTCTCAAAAATGACGCGTAGTTTTTTGAAGAAGAAGTTGCGGGTAATGATCCGGGGCACATTACTGATGTAAAGCACCATTTTATCATAAACCTCGTATTTGGCGTCTTCTCCCGAAACCATCCTGTTCTGTGCTTTGCGGTCGATCACTTTACGCATCAGGGCCACAGCGGGATTGTTTTTGTTGCGGTATCTTTTCTTCCGCCCATATACAGTTACGCCATCCAGCTCGCCCGGCAGTGGCTCCAGGTAAATGGTGTCCGGTGGTGCCTGGCCGATATTGCTGACCAGGGTATCTTTTACATAAAAGCCCAGCGCGTCCAGTACAATCGTCTGGCGCTCGCCATCAAACAATATTTCGAAGTAACCGGTACTGTCGCTTATGGTACCGTCTTCCGTTTCTTTCATGTAGATGGTGGTAATATCCAGCGGCTCCCTGGTTTTAGCATTCAGGATATAAGCCGCGAATCTTCCCTGGACGCCTGCAAAATGACTGGTGTCATTTCCACCGGCGCTCAGGCGATCTACATGGTCAATCTCTTTACCTTTTAAATCTTTATCTTTTACGTATTTCTGTACCTCCTGGGTCAACAAAATAGTCAGGGCATATTCATTGCTATCGGAAAGCTGCACCGTTTGGGGCGCATAATCATTGGTAAGGACCAGTAATTCTTTAGCTTTTTCTTTGTTGACCGCGATAAATGCGCCGAGGCTATCCGTATAAGTGGTATCCTTGCCTATAATGATTATGGCCCGGTCTACAGGCATGCGGTCTGTTTCATCCAATACCTTACCCATGACCACGGTCTGGGCCTGCAGGGCATGATGCCCGGCTATCATAAGCAGGGACAGCAGTAATATTTTAAGTATCAGTCTGTAATTCAAGGTTAATTCGCTAAGGTTTTTTTCCGGACCTGTGGCATCCCGATCTTCTTCAAAAATAGTGTTGCAAACAAATAGCCCATCAGGCTGCCCATAATTGCCCCGGCGGTAACGTCTACCGGGAAATGCACTCCTACATATACCTGCCCGTAAGCTATGGAAAAGGCCCAAAGCCAGAGCATATAGACTATTTTTCCCCAATAGGGTTTAAGCGTAAAAATCAAAAAGGTAGCAATACAGAAATGATTAACAGCATGGGAAGACATGAAGCTGAAACTGTCGCGGCAGTATCCTAGCAGGCTGCGGACCTGAAAGGCTATTTCCGGGTCGTTACAGGGCCTGGGCCTGGCTACCCAGGGCTTGATCAGGCTGCTGCTGATCTGGTCGCTGATCGCCATCATCAGTCCTATGGTCAGTAACCAGGGCCAGATGCGGCCGCCGAATTTGTAAACGGTCCAGCCTACAATGATCACGTAAAGGAAGATCCATGTTTTAGCCTCGCGCCAGTAAGGCATTATCGTATCCAGGAACGGGCTGGTCCATTCTGTATTGATCTTTAAAAAAAGAGCTTTATCTAAAGCAATAATCGTTTCTAACATGTCTACACTTCTAGGCAGAACAAAAAAACGAAAAAAATATGATAATTAGTAAGGTATCGGGTTTTGTGTTCCTTCCTCATCGCCATCCTGGCTACCTGCCGGGCGCTGGCTCTGTGAAATTTCGGCCCTGTCTACAATGTATTGGCCAGGTTCCTGGTTTTTAGCATTGTAGTTCTCTCCCCTCCAGGGCAGGCTTTTCTTATATTTTATAAAATGGAGGGTTAGATTCTTACCGGCATTCTGCTCAATAAAACTGGCTACCTGGGGGTCTTCCACGCTGAAGTAGAAATACTGGGCCTGGAAGCCGGCTCCGACTCTTCCGAATCCGCCACCTAATAGTTCGCCTTCGTAGGTTTTAAAAACATCTCCTTTCCTTGAAAATTTTTGGACTACTCCTTCCCGGACGCCGTCATCATAAACTCTCATATAATTCCAGTAAACATATAATCCCATGCTCAGGATCAGCAATAATGCAAAAAGGCCTATTATTTTTCTCATATGAAAGAATGTTTTTAATGTACTGCTCTTCCTTTCCAGTTATAAGTACCGAATTTCCCCAGGAATCCCGCAGAAATAATGTACAATATATGTAAAGGTTGTAAAATTATCAAATAAAACAACTCTTTACGTTTGTTAAAAAAAATTGACAAAGGCATAACGAAGGCCAGTTCCGCTACTAATTTTGATATAAATATGTATAGTAACGGTTTTAATGCAATCGTATTGAAGCAGGCAACAATGGCCAGGATTAAAAAATTAAGGTTAAAAAGGTAAACGAGCAGCAAGACCAGGGTCAGCTTGACCTGTGGATAGCTGTCGGCCTTTGAGGCCCAACGGATTCTTTGATTTAAGAAAGAGGCCCAGTCGGGCTGTACAGGCGTAGCTACGATCGCGTTTTTATCAAACAGGAAATCAATACCATCAGGGTACTGTTGCTGGATCTTTTGCATCAGCATCATATCGTCCCCGGAGGCTTTCTGATCTATACCTTTATAGCCCCCTACTGTTTCAAATGCTTTTTTCGAAAAGAGAAAATTGGCCCCATTGCTCATATTGCCCAGCCCGAGCCGGTTGGAAGCGATAGTAATGCCCTGCATGGTCATGAAGTCGATACTTTGAAAATAGTACAGCCAGTTTTTCCGGTTGTTATACGGAATGAAGTTGACCGGGGCGGCGAGGCACTGGATATTGCCGGATGTGTTCAGCTTTTCGGCATAGGATTGCAGCCAGCTGGCCGGTACGATACAGTCCGCATCGGTAGTAATGATATAAGTGCCTTTTGCTTTACTGATCCCGATCTCCAGGGCTTTCTTTTTAAAGGCATTCAGGCGTTCTTCTTTATTGATATAGTCCGAGAGCCTTAGTGCCAGCAGGTTGTTGCCGCCAAGTCGTGTCGCGATAGCATAAGTTTCATCTTCTGAAAAATCGTCGATGAGGATAATTTCAAATTTATTACCGGGATAATTATTGTTTAAAATACTGTTCAGGCATTTTTCAATGTTGGCCGCTTCGTTCCGGGCGGGAATGATGATTGAAAAAAATGGTTGTTCACCGGGTTGGGGAGCAGTTCCATTTCGCTTAGGTTTGCAATAACCATAGCTATAGGCCAGCATTAACAAGACATAGGCTGCGGCCAGGGCATACGAAAACCAGAGATAAACCGTCATCTATTGCCTGGGATTAAAAATAGCTGCTGATAGCTGCATTAAAGTGGTCGTATCCTTAAGATCGGCCTCTGGCAATAGTTGAACAGAGGTGAAATCCTGTTTTTTCGCAAATTTGAATGCGTCTTTTTTCAGTACCAGTGCCATTTCCGGACAGTAGATATGGACTTCCAGCTTATTTTTCTTTACATTCCACCTTACCTTCTGGATCTCGGGCACAAGTTTATAATGCAGGGGGTACACCCGGTTCCAGGTATTTCTTACCGTTTCATTTTTAATATAATCCGTCAGCGGTGCCAGCCATTCTTTTTTCAGGATACCCCAGCTGACCAGGCTTTTTAATTTATGTTCGGCTTTATCAGGTTGCGAAATCGCTGCTTTGATTTTGCCTTTAGCCAGGAAGTACCTGGTAGCGGCAGATTGCCAGGAGCTTCTCCTAAGACCGTCCGGGGCAAAAAGGACTACTTTTTCAATCCATTCACTTCTTTGCTCGATCAGGCTCAAGGCATACAATGCGCCAAAACCTATGGCCAGCAGGTCAAACTTTTCTACTTTGAATTCCAGTTTAAACCGCTCAATAATGGTTACCAGGGCCAGTTTGTCTACCTGCTTCTGTTGCCATACCGAATGGCCCAGGCCGGGTATCTCGATGGCGATAATGGTATATTTATGACCAAGTTCCTGCTCCAGGGGTAAAAATACACCGGCATGATGCCCGAAATCATGGAACGCGAAAAGCAACCGGCTGCCCCGCCCCATCCTGTTTACCTGTAATGTATTGTTTTCGTATTTTAAAACACCCGTTTGCATGACCGATCCAAAAATGTAATTGCGGGCAAAGATAATTATATCCGTTGATAAGCTTTAGTGAATTGCTGTTTTTGGGTTTAATTAGGAGGAGAAATAATACTATATTTGCACAAATTTTTTAAAACATGGCTTTACAGGCAGGCATTGTCGGATTACCGAATGTGGGTAAATCAACTTTATTTAACGCAGTAAGCAACAGTGCTAAGGCACAGGCTTCTAACTATAGATTCTGTACTATTGAACCGAATGTGGGATTGGTGGACGTACCTGATGAGCGCCTGGACGCCCTGGCCAAGATCGTGCAACCGGAGCGTATTTTACCTACCGCTATTGAGTTTGTTGATATCGCGGGATTAGTAAAAGGAGCTTCTAAAGGAGAAGGCCTGGGTAATAAATTTTTAGGCAACATCCGTGAAGTAGACGCGATCATTCACGTGGTGCGCTGTTTTGAAGATGAGAATATATTGAGAGAAGAAGGTGCGATCAACCCGGTAAGTGATAAAGAGATCATTGATACCGAGCTGCAACTGGCGGACCTGGCCAGCGTGGAAAAAAAGATCGCAAGAGTGGAAAAAATGGCTAAGAGCGATCCGAAAATGAAAGCGGCGCTGGAAGTATTGCTAAAATGTAAAGCGCACCTGGAGCAAGGTAAAAACGTACGTGGCCTTGGTCTGGAAGGAGAAGATAAAGAAGCGATCGCTGATATCTTTTTACTGACAGCCAAACCGGTTTTATATGTTGCCAATGTAGAAGAGGCTTCTATGCACACAGGCAACCAGTATTCTGAAGCTTTGAAAAAAGTAGCGGATGAAGAAGGCGCTCAGATCATTATCATGTGTAATAATATCGAAGCGCAGATCTCCGAAATGGAAGACCCGGATGATAAAGCGCTGTTCCTCGAAGAATATAAATTGACCGAGCCGGGCCTGAACCGTCTGATTAGGGCGGCTTATAACTTACTGGACCTGATCACCTATTTTACCGCTGGTGTACAGGAGGTACGTGCCTGGACGATCAATAAAGGCTGGAAAGCGCCGCAGGCTGCCGGTGTGATCCATACCGATTTTGAAAAAGGCTTTATTAAAGCCGAGGTGATCGCTTACAAGGATTATATCGAATTAGGCGGTGAACCTGGTGCCAAGGAAAAGGGTAAATTACGTATTGAGGGTAAAGAATATACGGTAGCAGATGGCGACGTGATGCACTTCCGCTTTAATGTGTAAGCTGTATTAATATAATATTACTTATTTTGCCCGGTACTTATTCAATTTAAGGCCGGGCAATTTTTTGGAATATGCCATCAGGAAACATAATAGTAAGCAGCGCGCAGATGAGTAGGACATTAAACTCAATGCCGTTGGTTCCGCCACCTACCACAAACCAGCCATTGGGCAGGTGCACCATAACAATACCTGCGATTAAAATGATCACGGTAACCAGGCATGCCCATTTAACATACTTTTCCACTAAAAGACAAATAGCCGCTATAACATGTGATATTTTAATAGCCCAGGCAAGCGGTACCCCTATAGGAGCGAACCCCTTATGATCTAAAAATAGCTTACCAAATTCATATACGCCGTTATTAAACATGCCGGGCACTCCATGGATAATTAAAATAACGGCAACGATGAACCGGAGTAGTAAAGTGTTATGATGCCTGATTTTTATCATATTGTTTTTCGTTTAATTAATGGTTGCTTTACTTATTAATGATATAATCTGACCTGTTGGTTTTGCTTAACAGGAAAACTGATCGTCAAATCCTATTCAATTATAATTAATTCTTATGACAAAAGCATGACTATTTGGCTTGAATATTTTTTTTAATCTTCTTTATTGACTAAATTTGCAAGCCTTGATGGCTTTGAAAAATACCCTAAAAAGTACCTATCATTTCCCTCAGACTAATTTTTAAATATTTATACAGTTTAACAAAGAAAAAGGCGGGAATAAGCGCCTGCCGACCATATTTCAATTTTATATGAACATTTACCAGGATTATCTTAAAGAGATTGAAGAGAGAAAAGCACAAGGCCTTCACCCCAAACCAATTGACAGTGCCGAATTGTTAAGCGAAATTATCGCGCAAATTAAAGATACGGCTAACACGCATCGTGAAGATTCACTTCAATTCTTTATTTACAACACTTTGCCGGGCACGACGAGCGCTGCCGGTGTTAAAGCAAAGTTCTTAAAAGAAATCATCCTTGGTGAATCCGTAGTAGCAGAAATTACACCAGCCTTTGCATTCGAACTATTATCCCATATGAAAGGCGGCCCGTCAATAGAGGTATTGCTGGACCTGGCTCTGGGTGCCGATATAACTACTGCTAAAGCGGCCGCTGAAGTATTGAAAACACAGGTATTCCTTTATGACGCGGATACAGACCGTTTAAGAGAAGCTTTCAAAAACGAAAACCCGATTGCGAGAGATATCCTCGAAAGCTATGCTAAAGCGGAGTTTTTTACGAAGTTGCCAGAGGTTCCTGAAGAAATCCAGGTGGTAACCTTTATCGCCGGTGAAGGCGATATTTCTACAGACTTATTGTCGCCGGGTAACCAGGCCCACTCCCGTTCTGATCGTGAACTGCACGGTTTATGCATGATCACGCCGCAGGCGCAACTGGAGATTAAAGGTTTACAGGCACAGCACCCGGATAAAAGCGTAATGCTGATCGCTGAAAAAGGTACTATGGGTGTGGGTTCTTCCCGGATGTCCGGTGTGAACAACGTGGCACTATGGACCGGTAAGCAAGCCAGTAAATATGTTCCTTTTGTCAACATCGCGCCGATCGTTGGCGGTACCAACGGTATCTCCCCGATCTTCTTAACTACAGTAGATGTAACCGGTGGTATCGGTATTGACCTGAAGAACTGGGTAAAGAAAGTAGATGCGGAGGGTAATGTAGTACGTAATGAGAACGGCGACCCGGTATTGGAAGAAGTATACTCTGTAGCTACCGGCACCGTACTTACCATCAACACAAAGACCAAGAAATTATATAACGGCGAGCAGGAGCTGATCGATATCGCGAAAGCTCTGACGCCACAGAAAAAAGAATTTATCCGTGCCGGCGGTTCTTATGCCATCGTATTTGGTAAAAAGATCCAGACCGTGGCGGCGAATATATTAGGTATCGAGGCGACTCCGGTATTTGCCCCTTCCAAGGAAATCTCTAATGAAGGACAGGGCCTGACCGCCGTAGAAAAAATATTCAACAGGAATGCGGTAGGTATCGCTCCCGGTAAAGTATTACATGCCGGATCCGACGTAAGGGTTGAAGTAAATATCGTAGGTTCCCAGGATACTACCGGCCTCATGACGGCTCAGGAACTGGAATCCATGGCAGCTACGGTTATTTCCCCTATTGTGGACGGCGCTTACCAGTCCGGTTGTCATACCGCTTCTGTATGGGATAAAAAAGCACAGGCCAATATTCCTAAACTGATGAAGTTTATGAATGATTTCGGGGTAATTACCGCCCGTGACCCTAAAGGGGAATATCATGCTATGACGGATGTAATCCACAAGGTATTGAATGATATCACCATCGACGAATGGGCCATCATTATCGGTGGTGACTCCCACACAAGGATGTCTAAAGGCGTGGCTTTTGGTGCGGACTCCGGTACGGTAGCCTTAGCCTTAGCTACCGGTGAGGCTTCCATGCCGATCCCTGAGTCAGTAAAAGTAACCTTCAAAGGTGCCATGAAAGAGCACATGGACTTCCGTGATGTGGTACATGCGACGCAATTACAAATGCTGCAACAATTTGATGGAGAGAATGTATTCCAGGGCAGAATCATCGAGGTGCATATAGGTACTCTGCTGGCAGACCAGGCCTTTACTTTTACCGACTGGACCGCAGAGATGAAGGCGAAAGCGTCCATCTGTATTTCACAGGACGATACCCTTATCGAATCGCTTGAAATCGCTAAGAGCCGTATCCAGATCATGATCGATAAGGGTATGGATAACAGCAGGCAGGTATTGCAGGGGTTGATCAATAAAGCGGATAAGCGGATCGCGGAGATCAAATCAGGTGAAAAACCCGCGCTGATGCCGGATGCCAATGCAAAATATTATGCAGAAGTAGTAGTAGACCTGGACGTGATCGATCAGCCGATGATCGCCGATCCGGATGTGAATAACATTGATGTATCCAAAAGATACACACACGATACGATTCGTGAACTGTCTTACTACGAAGGCGATAAAAAAGTAGACCTTGGTTTCGTAGGTTCTTGTATGGTACATAAAGGCGATCTTAAAATCGTGTCGCAGATGTTGAAGAACCTGGAGCAGCAGCAAGGTGAAGTTAAGTTTAATGCACCTTTAGTGGTGGCTGCGCCGACTTACAATATCATCGATGAATTAAAAGAAGAAGGTGATTGGGATATGTTGCAGAAGTACTCTGGTTTCGAGTTCAATGACCTGTTACCTAAGAATACCGCGCGTACAGAATATGAAAATATCATGTATTTAGAGCGCCCGGGCTGTAACTTATGTATGGGTAACCAGGAGAAAGCGGCCAAAGGAGATACGGTAATGGCTACTTCTACCCGCCTGTTCCAGGGCCGTGTGGTAGAAGACTCTGATCGTAAAAAGGGAGAATCGTTATTGGCTTCTACACCGGTTGTGGTACTTTCAGCTATCCTCGGCCGTATTCCAAGTATAGAAGAATACAAAGCTGCGGTACAAGGGATCAACTTAACTAAGTTTGCTCCTGTAACGGCTAATTAATATTTCTTTTCCAAACTAAAACGAGGCTACTTGTAACCAGGTCGCCTCGTTTTTTTATTTTTACAAGCCTTGGAATTGCTGTTTTTCAAAGTGTAAAAAACCAATGATCAAATGCGCAATGGGTCGCTTTTTGTAGGAATTATTGAAAAGCCTTATTTTAACAATAAGGTAAATTGTACTTCCTGATTTTTTTCGTAAATTGTCATCTAATTTTGACAAATAGATAAACAATAAGATTTGATATGGCTTTCGATTTAGATTTAATCAAAAAAGTGTACGCTGAAATGCCTGCTAAAATTGAAGCAGCACGCCAGCTGATGAACCGTCCTTTAACTTTAACGGAGAAGATCCTTTACGCCCACCTGGATAAGCCGGCTACGGCCCCGCTTAAAAGAGGTGAGGATTACGTGGATTTCCGACCGGACAGGGTCGCCATGCAGGACGCGACAGCGCAAATGGCCCTGTTACAGTTCATGACCTGTGGGCGGGATAAAGTAGCGGTACCTTCAACAGTACACTGCGATCACTTGATTCAGGCTAAAAACGAATCTGTATCGGACTTGCAGGTAGCGGTGGATACCAATAAAGAGGTTTATGACTTTCTATCTTCCGTATCCGACCGTTATGGCCTGGGCTTCTGGAAAGCCGGCGCCGGTATCATTCACCAGGTAGTGCTGGAAAACTATGCTTTCCCGGGCGGTATGATGATCGGTACGGATTCCCATACCCCTAATGCAGGTGGTTTGGGTATGATCGCTATCGGTGTTGGTGGTGCCGATGCCTGTGATGTGATGGCGGGCCTGCCCTGGGAATTGAAAATGCCGAAACTGATCGGGGTGCACCTGAAAGGCAGCCTGAATGGCTGGGCTACGCCAAAAGATATCATCCTTTGGGTCGCCGGTAAACTGACCGTAAAAGGTGGTACCGGTTGTATCGTGGAATACTTTGGTGAAGGGGCTAAAAATATCTCCTGTACCGGTAAAGGTACTATTGGTAATATGGGTGCCGAGATAGGTGCTACGACTTCAACCTTCGGTTATGATGACTCTATGGAACGCTATTTAAGAGCGACCAACAGGGCCGAGATCGCTGATGAAGCGAATAAAATTAGAGAACATCTTACGGGTGACGCGGAAGTGTATGCTAACCCTGAAGCCTATTTCGATCAGGTGATCGAGTTAGACCTGTCTACTTTAGAGCCTTACATCAACGGGCCATTCTCCCCGGACCTGGCCACGCCGATCTCTAAAATGAAAGAAGCGGCCGCAGCGAATGGCTGGCCTACCAACATAGAAGTGGGTTTGATCGGGTCCTGTACGAACTCTTCTTATGAAGATATCAGCCGTGCGGCAAACCTTGCGGAACAAGCCGTGGCTAAAAATTTAAAAGCGAAAGCAAAATATACCATTACCCCGGGTTCTGAACAGGTACGCTTTACCATCGAGCGTGATGGCTTCATTAATACTTTTGATAAGATCGGTGGTACGGTGTTCGCGAATGCCTGCGGACCTTGTATTGGTATGTGGGCCCGTGAAGGTGCCGAAAAGAAAGAAAAAAATACCATTATCCATTCCTTTAACCGGAACTTCGCGGCACGCCAGGATGGTAACCCGAATACTTACGCTTTTGTAGGCTCGCCCGAGATCGTTACGGCATTAGCGATTGCCGGCGACCTTACCTTTAATCCATTAACGGATACCTTGACGAATGAAGACGGGCAACAGGTAAAATTAGACCCGCCTACGGGCTGGGAGTTACCAGAGAAGGGCTTCGCGGTTCAGGATGCCGGTTACCAGGCACCTGCGGCTGACGGCAGCAATATAGAAGTGATCGTATCCCCTACCTCATCCCGACTGCAGTTGCTGGAAGTATTTCCTGCCTGGGAAGGTGTGGACCTCAGAGGCCTGAAATTATTGATCAAAGCGAAAGGTAAATGTACGACCGACCATATTTCTATGGCAGGCCCGTGGTTGAAGTTCCGGGG
The DNA here is from genome assembly GCA_016786705.1 of Taibaiella sp. GTDB lineage: Bacteria > Bacteroidota > Bacteroidia > Chitinophagales > Chitinophagaceae > Edaphocola. The sequence continues at coordinate 230,997 of JAEUVV010000003.1, read as the reverse complement.
CCACCTCGACAATATTTCTAGTAATATGCTGATCGGTGCGACCAACTTCTATAACGAGAAAACGAATACCGTTAAAAACCAGCTGACCGGTGAATATGGCGGCGTTCCGGATGTGCAAAGAGCTTATAAAGCGGAAGGCATAGGATCGATCGTGGTCGGTGATGAAAACTATGGGGAAGGTTCTTCCCGCGAGCATGCGGCTATGGAGCCCCGTCACCTGGGTGTAAGAGCGGTACTGGTAAAATCATTTGCCCGTATCCACGAAACCAACCTTAAGAAACAAGGTATGCTGGCGCTTACTTTTACAGATAAAGCCGATTATGATAAAATCCGGGAAGATGATACAATCGATATCGTTGGACTTACAGAATTTGCTCCGGGTAAAGAATTGACCATCATTCTACACCATGCGGATGGTTCCCTGGAAGAGTTTAATGTAAATCATACCTATAATGCCCAGCAGATCGAATGGTTTAAAGCCGGATCTGCATTGAATATTATCCGTAAGGAATTTGGTGTGGCTTAATTAAATAAAATACTATTAAAACAATATCGAAAAACTACCGCTTCAACAAAGAAGTGGTAGTTTTTTTTATAAGGGATACAGCTTATAAAAGAATAGTTTTCAATTAAAGTAACTTATCTGGCACCAGGGTTTCTTGAAAATTAAATTTGCATTAAATATCACCAGGCTTTGACCTAATGCCTGGAGAAAAAGACTATAAACAAGCTTTATTTGCCTATACTTTTGACCAATAATGTTATAAATGTTTGCTTTTCGGGCTTTTAATTTAAACTTTAATTCATTAACTTTGTCCCGCTCGCCGAAAAAGCGAAGCAGTATTTTTCATTTAAACATTCATAAAAATTTTATGGGAATTGTAAAGGATAGATTTAAAGCGAAAGCTGATTCAGTTGCTGCCGAGATCAAACAAATAATTGCAGAACACGGAAATACTAAATTAGGAGATATTACTATAGCCCAGGTATACCAGGGAATGAGAGGTATGATCGGCCTGATTACAGAAACGTCACTTTTAGATGCAGAGGTAGGTATTCGCTTTAGAGGTTATTCGATTCCAGAGTTAAGAGAAATGCTGCCTAAAGCACCGGGCGGTACCGAACCTTTACCAGAAGGTTTATTTTACCTGATGCTGGTAGGTGAAATGCCAAGCGCTGAAGATGTGGAGCACCTGTCGGCAACTTTCGCCCGTAAATCACATGTACCCAATTATGTATTCGACGTAATTGAAAAATTACCGGTAAATACCCACCCGATGACGCAATTCTCTATCGCGGTAACCGCATTGCAGAGAGAATCCATCTTCGCAAAAGAATATGCCAACGGTATCAGCAAGAAAGATTACTGGTCTTACATCTTTGATGACTGTATGAACCTGATCGCTAAACTGCCACGTGTTGCCGCTTACATCTATCGTCGTAAGTATAAAGGTGGCGATCATATACAGCCGGATGGTATGCTGGATTGGGCAGGTAACTTTGCGCATATGTTAGGTTATAACTCTAAAGGTTTTTATGCCCTGATGCGTTTATATTTAACCATCCATGCGGACCATGAAGGGGGTAATGTATCGGCCCATGCTACCCACCTGGTAGGCTCTGCACTGTCTGACCCTTACCTGGCCTTTGCTTCCGGTATGAACGGTCTTGCAGGCCCTTTACACGGACTGGCTAACCAGGAAGTGATCAAATGGATCGAAGAAATGAACCAGGAATTAGGTACTAATGCGCCAAGCAAAGAGCAAATCGCTGATTATATCAAAAAGACTTTAAGTGAAGGTAAAGTGGTTCCGGGATACGGTCATGCCGTATTGCGCCAGACCGATCCACGTTTTACCGCGCAGGCTGAATTTGCCAAAACACACTGCCCGGATGACCCGATGGTACAGACTGTTTGGAATATCTACGAAGTAGCTCCGGAAATCCTGGGTGCTACCGGTAAGATCAAAAACCCGTTCCCTAACGTGGATGCACATAGTGGCGCCTTATTGAAACACTTCGGTTTGGTAGAGGAAGAGTTCTACACCGTGATCTTCGGTGTGAGCCGTGCTTTAGGTGTATTGGCCGGTTTATGCTGGGACAGGGCTTTAGGCTTCCCTATCGAAAGACCAAAATCAGTAGATACACACTGGATCAAACAATTTATTGAAGGTAAAGTAAACGATTAATTGATTAAATAATACTTGTGGTAAAGGCTATCAAACTCTTGATAGCCTTTATTGTTTTTATAAAATTAATATAGTTACAGCCCTGGCAATTATAAGTACATGGGCCTGTTTATTTTGTAAAGGCCGAAATGTAGGTCCATAAAGGTTTTGGCTGATTGGGCACAAGTAATTTATGCGTGTTTGAAATAGTAATTTGTTAATGATGGTTTTTTAATGCCTGCATTTATTTAAAAGAAATTTGTGCATGATTTAAACCCTTAAAACTCCATCATTCACCATTCAAACTTAATTGATGAAAATCAGTTTACACAACTCGTTTTTTTTACTTTTCCTTATTTCCTGCTTTACTATTAAGGCAAAAGCTCAATTCCCTTTTACTGCCGCCAATTCTATTTATACGCAAAATTTTAACAGCTTTAATGGCACCTTTGCCGGCCTGCCACAGTATTGGACCATCCTGACCCAAGCCAGCATTACAGAGCGTGGTACGGGTTGCGGTTCAGACAATTCAGGAGGATTATGGGCTTATTACAGCAGTTCCGGAGAAAGAGCTTTAGGTTATTTACCCTCCGGAACGAGTGACACCTTTGTAGCCCAGGTTTCCTTTGTCAATAATACAGGCAGCGCAATCAACAGTTTAAGGGTATCTTACAATTTCGAAACCTGGCGGAGAGTAGCTTCCGGCAGGACGAATGGATTTACCGTTACTACCAATATTCCCGGTGCTAATGTAAGCAGCTTAAGTCATAGCCAGGCGCCAGGTACCGCATCTAACTGTACCCAGATTGCTACCCTGAAATCTTTAGTACTCAGCAACCTGAATATCCAGCCGGGACAGACCTTTTATTTCCGTTGGGGCGGCGGCCGGGGCAATTCCAGTGGCGCTTCTAATGGTATTGGGATAGACAATGTAACCATTGAGCTCTTCTGCCCGCCGAAAAGTACTACTGTAGATACCAGCATTTGCTTTGGCAGCTCTTTTACCGATTCACATGGGAATGTGTATACCAGCAGCCAGAATTTTTCGGATACTTTACAAACGGCGGCAGGTTGTGACAGCGTTGTCCATTACAATTTAACCGTACTTCCTTTGATCACCGATACTATTGATACCATTATCTGTGCCGGACAGTCGCTTGTATTTAACGGGATTACTTATACCACCTCACAGGCCGGTTTAATGGATACATTTGTAAGCGCGCGGGGTTGCGATTCCATCGTGACCTTGAACCTCACAGTGATGAACCAGTTGAGTAGCACGATCAACGCGACAATTTGCCAGGGCCAGTCTTATCTCTTTAACGGTATTAATTATACCAGTTCCCAGTCGGGTATTGTTGCGCATTTTACGGCTGCCGGCGGTTGTGATTCTGTAGTTACCTTCAACCTTATCGTTACGCCGCCTATTACGCATACGATCAACGCCGCTATTTGCCAGGGCCAGTCTTATACATTTAACGGCACGGCCTATACCAGCGCTCAAACGGGTATCGTAGCCAGTTTAACTACTGCCTCGGGCTGTGATTCCATAGTAACCTTTAACCTGAGCGTGAGCCCGCCTATTACCAATACCGTCAACGCGACTATCTGCCAGGGCCAGTCCTATACTTTTAACGGTATCACTTATACGGGTTCCCAGACCGGTATCATAGGCAACTTCAGCACGCCTGCCGGTTGCGATTCTATAGTTACTTTAAACCTTACGGTGAATGGATACCTGACCGGCACCCAAAACGCAGTCATCTGCCAGGGACAAACTTACCTGTTCAATGGCATCGCTTATACCGGCAATAATAATACTGCTCAAGATACGGTCCAGAATGCAGCAGGCTGTGATTCCATCATTACTTTAAATCTTATTGTTAACCCATCCTACCAGCATACCCTGAATGAATCGATCTGCCAGGGGCAATCTTATACATTTAACGGGAATGTTTATACCACTCCACAGAGCGGCGTGGTCGCTAATCTGCAAACGGTAAATGGCTGTGATAGCATAGTTACTTTCAACCTGGCTGTTCACCCGCTGCCTACGACCGTACTCAATGCGACCATTTGCCAGGGGCAAAGCTATACTTACAATGGTGTGGTGTATACTACGCCACAGACAGGTATTACGACTTTCTACCCGGTACCCCAGGGCTGCGACAGCCTGGTGATCTTTAACCTGGCTGTTTTGCCGGTTAACCCTGTTACGCAAAGCGAATCGGTGAAAGGCTGTTTCGAAGCACAATATGATGGGATGACTTACTACCAGAATGCCACCGTCAGGGATACCTTATTCAACCAAAATGGCTGTGACAGTGTTTATAAAATTGTAACTATCGAGGTCTTTAACCGGCAGCCATCAGTCCGGAACAAGGATACTACCGGTTGTGGCGAATTATGGTTTAACGGTACGCGCTACACGCAGAATACGGTTGTAAGTGATACCTTAAAGAATGAGATCGGTTGTGACAGCCTGATCGTTCATACTGCCATTAACATTGAACATATTGATTTAGTTTTAAGTGCTGCGGATCCACAGGACCCATATGAAGGGGAGCCCTTCCGGGTAGCGGTGGAGAACCGCGGGCAGCATGCGGTAAACGTGATCCGGTGGCTCCCGGAGTACCTTTTTGATCCTTATAACAGGCTCAATTACCAGCGTATAAGCCTGGATAACCCGGAAACGGTAGTGGTTATTGCGACTACGCCGGGTGGCTGTCTGGATACCGCAAGTTTATATATAGAACCGCGGGCTTATAATAAAGACATTGTCGTTCCGAATGCCTTTACTCCTAATGGAGATGGTAAAAATGATGTCTTCATTCCCTTTGTCAACCTGGACCGGGCGTACTCAATTATTGACTTTAAAGTATATAACCGTTACGGGCAGGTGATCCACGCTTCTGCCAACAGGTCGCATGGCTGGGATGGGAGCTTTAATGGTAAAGTACAGGACAATGGCGTGTATGCTTATATCATCCGCATCCGGTTTATCGACGGTACTGAGCAACAGTTTAAAGGAGAGGTAACCCTGATCCGTTAATGGTTACAGATAAAAAAGCCTGGTTGCAATACTTGCAACCGGGCTTTTTTATACACATCAAATTTGTCCTATGGAGCTTGTCGGAATATGGACACAACGGAGCCTTGGTTTACTTCGCCATTTCTTTTTTAGCACTAAGCGCTTCTTCCACCCATTTAAGGGCCAGGTTCAATTGTTGTTCCTGGTTCATATCGCTGTTGTTCAATACACGCGCATCCTCAGCCTGCCGCAGCGGGCTTTCTTCGCGGTTGCTGTCTATATAATCCCGCATCTGCAGGTTATTGATCACATCTTCTATACTGATATTCTGGTGCTGCTCCTGCATTTCCAGGAACCTGCGTTTTACGCGTACTTCTATATCAGCGGTCATAAAGATCTTCAGTTCGGCATTGGGAAATACTACTGTGCCTATATCCCGTCCATCCATTACAATACCTTTCTTTTTACCCATCACCTGCTGCTGTTTTACCGCAAACACACGTACCGCTTTAATGGCAGCCACTTCACTCACCTTTTGCGCGATGGTCATTTCACGGATAAATTGCTCCACGTTCTCGTCATTCAGGAACATATCCGACTTTCCTTTGGCTTCATTGAACTCGAAATGCAGGTTCACGTTTTTTAGTGCTTCCGCTACATTTTCGGGGTCGTCCAGTCTTACATTATTGCGGATAAAGTATAAGGTAATGGCACGATACATAGCCCCGGTGTCAATAAAATTGTAATTGAGTTTCCGGGCCAAAGCCTTCGCCAGGGTGCTTTTTCCACAGGAAGAATATCCATCGATCGCTATTATTATCTTTTTACTCATTTTTACAATTTCTCCAACAAAGGTAGCAAGATATTAATGATTAACTTTGCTTTTTTAAGCCGATTATGGAACACTTAACGCTTGGATTTAGTCCCTGCCCTAATGATACTTTTATATTTGACCAGCTGGTGCATGAAAACCCGGACAAGAACGGCATCGAGTACGAGTTCGGGCTTGCTGATGTGGAACAGCTGAACCAATGGGCATTTGAAGGGAAATTTGATGTCACTAAATTAAGCTATAGCGCCTTTTTACACCTTACCGATCAGTATGTGCTTTTAGATAGTGGCAGTGCATTAGGTTTTGGCGTCGGGCCGCTACTGATCACTACCAGGGAAAAATATGGGGCCATTAAAAATGATCCTGCGGCCTTCCTGGCGAATGCTAAAATTGCCATACCTGGAAAATACACCACCGCCAATTTATTGCTTTCTCTGGCTTTCCCGGATGCAAAAAATAAAACAGAAGTTTTATTCAGCGATATTGAACAGGGGGTACTTTCTGGCAATTATGATGCCGGCCTGATCATACACGAGAACCGTTTTACTTATGCCGACAAAGGCCTGGAGAAAATTATGGATTGCGGGGCCTGGTGGGAAGAACAGTTTAAGGCCGCTATTCCTTTAGGCGGGATCGTGATCCGGAAAAGTCTTGCCCCGGAAATCAAATTAAAAGTACAAAACCAGATCAAAGCCAGTATTAAAAACAGCTGGCAGCAATACCCCACCCTGTCTGAATTCGTGAAAATGCATGCCCAGGAGATGAGCGAGGAGGTAATGCGCAAGCACATCAATTTATATGTGAACGAGTATAGTTCAAGCCTGGAAGGCCTGGGTGACCAGGCGATTGAAACCTTGTTTAAGCAGGCTTTCGCTTCGGGGTTGATTAAGGAAATGCCGGAGCAGTTTAAATTGTCAATTGTTAGTGGTTAATTATTAATTCAGTCATTAGAGCAGCCGGCCCGGTTGATATAATGACCAATGAATGTTTCTGGTTCATGCTTCGACATACTTAGCAGGACACATTTTATCTCTTATTGTCATCCTTAGCCCCGTCGAAGGATGTTTTAGGGGTATGCCAGCATTATTTGTGGCAGCCGAAATAGTTGGATATAAGAGTAAACCTATAAGGTTTTCACAACCTTATAGGTTTAATAAAATAGTAAAAAGCCTTATAGTTGAAACTATAAGGCTTTATTTATGCTCAAGTGATCCTGATTAGAATACTAAGGCTAAGTTGACAAAGTAGTTCGCGCCGTAACCATAGAAATACTTAGGCGGGAAACGCTCAGGGTTTTTCATTTGCGTATCAAAACGTAATTGTTCAAATCCGCCTGTAATGATATTCCTGTTGTTCAACACATTATTAACACCAGCGTTTAATCTTAAGTAAACATTACTTCCCGCACTCTTGATATGATTTTTTACGCGGATAGAAGTGCCTGCAAAGATATCAACGGTATAGAATGCAGGTAATTTAGTCTGGTCCAGGATAGCTTTCCACTGATCGGAACCTTTTTCTACAAACTCAACCGCGTCAGATGTTTTGCTGGCCGGGTTAACCTCCATGTAGTTCCGGTCGAAATAGTTGAAGTTAACGGTAGCAAACCAGTACTTAGGAGAATTATAGCTTAAACCAACTGTGTAAGCAGATTGCGGACCGGAGGCTACATAATAATCTTTCAGGTAAACCGTGTTTTTAGCTACACGTGTAGTTGTGTCATTATCCAGGTAAACACTTACATCCGGTCTGCTGGTATAAAACACCTGGGTCCAGGTAGCTACAGCATTCGCGGTTAAGGTATTAGTCAGTTTAGCTTTCACGGCCATTTCAGCACCCAGGTTACGGATGTTTACATTTTGCATCACGTAGTTAACGAAGGTACGGTAATCTTCGTGGTAGAAACGTTTAACATCAGTCAGGTTCCTGGATTCGGTAACGAAACCACTCAACCTGCCGCTTATCATTGGCGAGCGCAGTAAATACCCTCCTTCAACAGTAGCGTATTGCTCCAGCTGCACGTTATCAATGGTTTTGTTCCTTGTTCTCGGGGAGACGAATGTATTATCAAAAGTAGGTGCTGCGGTCATATAACTTCCGCTCGCGTAAAGATAGTTACGGCCATCTATTTTGTAGGTAGCACCACCTTTTACTGCATAAGTCAGGAAGTCGAAGTTTTCAGATTTTCCTTCAGAATCGTTAGGGAAAATACCGATCTTATACATACCGTTTCTCTGGAACCCTTCGGTACCTAATCTTCCGGTTAAGAAGAAGTCCATTTTATTATAAGTGAACTCTCCCTGTGCCCAGGCATATGCTTTGTAGAAGTTTGATTTATAATAGTAACCGTATTTATCGCCTTTTCTAACGATACCATTAGGGTTATTCAGATCGTTTTGGTTTAAGTCGGTGTTGCCGATATAGGTACGCTCCGCGAATTGGTTCAGGTTAACATAATAGTCACCACCCAGCAGGTCATATGCTTTACGGTAGCTTTCCATTTGCTGGTAAACACCGGCTACACCTGCCGTCAGTTTAGTATGCGGGCTTAATACTTTTTGTAAAGTAGAGCTCAGCATATATTTATTGATATCGTCCCGGTCTTCACCGATGATATATACAGAACGTGCTCCGCTCACCCCGTTAACGGTTCTTTGGTTCATCCTGTTGGCGTCATAAAGACGTTGCCAGTTCACCTGCATCATGTCAGGGTTTTGCTGTAAGTAGGCTAATTGCGCATCAGCAGCAGCCTGGTCGGCACCTTGCGGGTCGTACAGGAAGTAGCTGGGCAGGTTCCTGTAGTAGTCCGGGCGCGGGTCCATGGCATTATACCAGTCCAGTGCCGTATTGCCGTTATAGCCGGTCTGGAAGCCTAATGATGTATTCCAGCGGGTATTTACATCCGGGTTATGTTTAAAGGTCAGGATAGCTGCAGGCTGGAATGAATTATTGATCCGGGCATTTTTCTTTTCGCCATTCACATAGCCCCAGTTCGGGTTATAGAAATTACTACCTACGATATCCATTGCTTCCTGGGTGGAAGGCATCGCTTTACCACGGCTGGTAGGTGCGCCAAAAACGGTTAAGTGGATAGAGTTGCTTTCGTTTAATTTCTTACTTACTGCAGCGTAGAAAGAATACCCGTCATAAAAAGTACCCGGGATATAACCTTCCTGAGCCCAGCGTTTAGATCCGGCAAAGGAGTAAGCCCAGCCGTTTTTATTCATGCCGGAGTTATGAGTAAGCATCAACCGGTTTCTATAAGTACGGTTAGATGCTGCATAAGATACGATTGTTTGCTTACGCTGATCAGCAGCGGTAGCTTCGATCTGGGAAGAGCCGGTAAGCCCGCCGAAACCCACTTCAGAAGGGTTTAAACCGAAGGTAACGGTCTGGTTCCTGAACGCGTCGTTCAAACCACCCCATTGACCGAAGAAGGCGGAACCGGACTCTGCGTCATTCATTGGTAAGCCATTCATATATACTTCCAGCTGGTCTCTTTTATAACCACGGATCTGGTAACGCATCGGCCCGAATGTAAAGGAAGCCGCTGCCATATATGGATCTCTGGAGGCGGTTAACACACCGGATACATTCTGACCGCTCACCCCATCTTCATCACTTTCAGCGAAGTTATCTTCCAATGCGATAGTCGGGGTCTGGCCGGTAGTGAAATTTACCGCAGCCAGGTCTACAGAAAAAGTATAAGCACCAAGATCTACTACTTCCTGGTTAACATTGATCATTACCGTATCTTTTTTAGTGGCAGAGGTAGCCACTACTAATTGATAAGAACCGTAAGGCACCTGGCTAAAAGCGAAGCGACCATCGGCATCTGTAACTTTCAATAATTTTAATTCGGGAAGAGTAACGTCTGCTTCAGCAATCGGAGCATTGTTTTCTTTGTTTTGGATAACCCCTCTCACTAATGCGGTTTGCGCCTGGGCGATGACCGAAAATGAAGAGATTACCGATAGCAGTAAAATATGCTTCATAAAGAAATGTGTAAAATTTGAACTATAATTTTTTGTTCAGACCGCAAAATTACAATTCTTTTAAATCAAAAAAGGGAGAGTATATAAAATTATTGTTACGGATTGGGAGTGAAAGCCTTATCCTTCAAGGGAAAACAGGGTATCTACGAATTCGTATTTATTAAACACCTGCAGGTCTTCCATCCTTTCACCTACGCCGATATATTTTACCGGGATCTTGAACTGGTTGGCAATGGCCAGTACGACGCCACCTTTGGCCGTTCCGTCCAGCTTGGTAATGGCCAGGGAAGAAACTTCTGTTGCCGCGGTAAAATGCTTGGCTTGCTCCAGCGCATTCTGCCCGGTGCTGCCATCGAGTACCAGCATTACTTCATGCGGCGCATTTTCCAGGTTTTTGGAAATCGAACGCTTTATTTTGCTGAGCTCTTCCATCAGGTGCGCCTTATTGTGCAACCTTCCGGCAGTATCTATAATAATAACATCTGAATTGCGGGCCAGGCCACTCACGATAGTATCATAGGCTACAGAACTGGGATCGCTACCCATTTCCTTTTTTACGATAGGTACCCCGACCCTATCGCTCCAGATCGTTAACTGGTCTACTGCCGCTGCCCTGAAGGTGTCCGCAGCTCCTAACAATACTGATTTACCATTTTTCTTGAAGTTATAGGCCAGCTTACCAATGGTTGTGGTCTTACCCACCCCGTTTACGCCTACTACCAGTATTACATAAGGTTTTTTGTCTAAAGGCGTATTGTAAGTCTTATATTCAGCAGATCCGGCATCGGTTAAGATATTAGCGATCTCTTCCTGGAGAATATTATTAAGCTCGGAAGTGCTTACATATTTATCCCGGGCTACGCGTGCTTCAATATTTTTGATGATGGTAACCGTTGTATCCAGGCCTACATCAGCAGTTATCAGGGCTTCCTCCAGGTTGTCCAATACTTCCTCGTCTACTTCACTTTTACCGGCTATGGCTTTTGAGAGTTTGCTAAAGAAGTTTTGCTTGGTTTGCTTAAGGCCCTCATCAAGCACTTCTTTTTGCTCTTCTTGTTCCTTATTACGCTTAAACAGTTTGTCGAAAAAACCCATACTGATAAAAATATTTGGCTGTAAAATTATATCATTATATACGGATACAAAAGTTTAATTTTATCCGTCAAAAATATGCATATGGAACACACTATTCCCATCACCATCTGGCTGGCCGAAAGGAGTTACCGGATCCGGGTAAAACCAGAAGAGGAACAGGCGATCAGGCAGGCAATGAAGGTTGCCGATCAGCGCTTGGCCAAATTGCGCAACGAGATCCCGGGCAAAGATGAGCAGGACTTCCTGGCGATGTGCCTGATGATGTATGCTACAGACCAGGTAACCGATCACAGCGGGCTGAACCCGGTACAGCAGGATACGGTACAGCAAATGATCGATAATATTAACAGCTGCCTGGAGCAGGAGTAAACCTGTCAAAAGCAGCTGTGTCCTATAGGATTTCTTAACTAAAAAGGTATTGTTTAAAGAACAGATGATTCCTGAAAATTAGGCGTAAGTTTTAGTATAAATCAGGTAAAATAGTTCTTAATTATATTAAATGCCTTACACAATCCTGATGTTGCCTGCTGCTTTGTATATTTTTCATTTTAAACTATAAGTCTTTCAGTTGGGATTTTATGTAATCAGCTAAGTGTCGTAAATGGTTGAAAATAAAAAGGTTGCGCATGAAATGCGCAACCTTTTTTATACATGAAGTTGATCTTTACAGATTAGCTCCGTGGCATTGTTTGTATTTTTTTCCGCTGCCGCAGGGACAAGGATCATTTCTGCCGATTTTAGGTTCTACAGAAACCGGGGATTGCTTGGGCGCTTCATAAATATGATCTTCTGAATAGTAATCAGATTCATCAGCGGCGTAATCCTCGCCTCTGCGCTCAATATCGGCGCTGTTGTCATACAGTTCTTCAAAATCTGTATACTCCTGCGGGATTTGCTGTACATGCTGTGGCTGCTCTTCCTGCACCGGGATACCGGCACGTAACAGGAAGGAAACGATGCTCTTATTCGTTTCTATCATCATTTTCTTAAACAATTCGAATGCTTCGAATTTGTAGATCAATAATGGGTCTTTTTGCTCATAAGAAGCCATCTGTACAGATGTTCTCAGATCGTCCATGGCTCTCAGGTGGTCTTTCCAGGACTCATCAATCAATGCCAGTGTGATGGATTTTTCTAATGCCTCCGGTACCGGCTTGATTTCTTTCTCTATCGCTTCGTCCAGGCCTACCTGTACCTGTATACCTTTCACGCCGTCAGAGAACGGGATCATGATATATTCAATACGGCCTTCAGATTGTACTTTGATATTCTGGAATTGCGGTAACATCGCTTCGCGCATACCGGCAACTTTATTTTGATAGAAATTTTTAATTTCCTGGTAGAAAGCTTCTACACCGTTGTTAGACTTAGCATCCGCTTCTGTGATCTGCGGTTCAAAAGCCAGGTGTTTCATTACTTCCAGTTTAAAGTCGGCATAAGACTGGCCGTTCTGGAATTGCGCGATGAAATCATCGGCCACATCATACATGGCATTATCAATATCAATCGCTACGCGATCGCCGAACAGGGCATTATGGCGGCGCTTATAGATCTGGTTCCTTTGCGCGTTCATTACATCATCATATTCCAGCAAGCGCTTACGGATACCAAAGTTATTTTCTTCTACTTTTTTCTGGGCACGCTCAATAGATTTAGAGATCATGCCGTGTTGCAATACCTCACCTTCTTTATGACCCATCCTGTCCATCAACGCGGCAATACGCTCGGAACCGAATAAACGCATCAGCTCATCTTCAAGAGAAACGAAGAACTGGGAGCTACCCGGATCACCCTGGCGACCGGCACGACCCCTTAACTGGCGGTCCACACGGCGGGATTCGTGGCGCTCGGTACCTATGATGGCCAGACCACCCGCTTCTTTCACTCCCTCGCCCAGTTTAATATCGGTACCACGACCGGCCATGTTAGTGGCGATGGTGATGGCTCCCGGTAAACCGGCTTCAGAAACTACTTGAGCTTCCTTGGCGTGCTGCTTGGCATTCAATACGTTGTGTGGAATTTTCCTTTGCTGCATCATCCGGCTTAGCAACTCGGATACCTCTACTGATGTGGTACCTACCAGTACCGGGCGACCAATCGCGCGCATGGCTTCTACTTCATCAATAACGGCTTTATATTTCTCACGTTTAGTTTTATAAACTAAGTCTTGCTGGTCTTTACGCTGGATACCCCGGTTAGTAGGGATCGTAACCACGTCCAGTTTGTAGATTTCCCAGAATTCACCTGCTTCCGTTTCTGCCGTACCGGTCATACCGGCCAGCTTGTGGTACATACGGAAGTAGTTCTGTAAAGTAACGGTCGCGAATGTTTGCGTAGCCGCCTCGATATGTACATTTTCTTTGGCCTCGATCGCCTGGTGTAGACCATCAGAGTAACGGCGGCCTTCCATAATACGGCCGGTTTGCTCATCTACGATCTTCACTTTATCGTCTACCACGATATACTCAACGTCTTTTTCAAACATTGTGTAGGCTTTCAGCAATTGCTGTACCGAGTGGATGCGGTCTGTTTTCGCCGCGTATTCCTGTAATAAATTGTCTTTGCGTTGTGCTCTTTCTTCGTCAGAGATATCTTTGGCGTTCTCGATCGCTGCCAGTGAAGTACTGATGTCAGGAAGTACGAAGAAGTTTGGATCTTCACCCGCACCGGTGATCAGGGCGATTCCTTTTTCGGTAAGGTCTACGCTTTTTTGCTTTTCATCTATGTAGAAATACAATTCTTCATAAACTTTAGGCATATTTTTCTGATGCTCGGCAATATAATAGTTCTCTGCCTTTTGCATGATCTGGCGATTACCTTCTTCACTCAGGTATTTGATGATCGCAGAGTTTTTAGGCATACCCCTGAAGGCACGATATAATTGTAAACCACCGCTGTCTTTATCGGCTTTACCTTCTTTAATTAATTTTTTCGCTTCGTTCAAAGCCTGGTTAACCACTTTCTTTTGTGCTTCAACAATTTTCTCAATTCTTGGCTTCAGGAAGTGGAACTGTTGGTCATCCCCTTTAGGCACCGGGCCGGAAATGATCAATGGCGTACGCGCATCATCGATCAATACGCTGTCCACCTCATCCACGATCGCGAAATGGTGTTTGCGTTGTACCATTTCCTCGGGGCGGTGTACCATATTATCCCGCAGGTAGTCAAAGCCGAACTCATTGTTCGTTCCGTAAGTGATATCTGCGTTATAGGCATTTCTGCGGGAATTGGAGTTGGGCTGATGTTTATCGATACAATCTACTCTCAGGCCTAACCATTCGTATAAAGGTCCGTTCCATTCCGAGTCACGACGGGCCAGGTAGTCATTCACCGTTACTACGTGAACGCCTAAGCCGGCAAGCGCATTCAGGTATACCGGTAAGGTAGAAACGAGCGTTTTACCTTCACCCGTTGCCATTTCCGATATTTTACCCTGGTGCAATACGGTACCACCGATCAGCTGTACATCATAGTGTACCATGTTCCAGGATACTTCAACACCGGCAGCTAACCAGGTTGTTTTTTGTATAGCCTGATCCCCGTTAATAGTAATATGCTGACGGCCATTGGCAGCCAGCTCGCGGTCCATATCCGTTGCGGTAGATACTACCTCTTCACCTGCTGCGAAACGGCGTGCGGCTTCCTTAATAGTAGCAAAAGCTTCAGGTAATAGCTCTTCCAATATTTCCTCAAGCTTTTCATCACGTGTTTTAGCTAATTTATCTACCTCGTTGAGCACGGCTTCACGGGTATGTAATTCTTCTATACTGCTGGCTTCTTCTTTTTTGGCAGCAATTTGCGCATCGATATCAGAAAGATACTCGGCAATTCTTTGTTTAAATTCCCCTGTTTTGGCTCTTAATTCATCGTTGCTTAATGAGCTGTAGCGCTCGAAATATTCATTAATTGACTTAACTATAGGCTGAATTTTCTTTACGTCTTTTTCAGACTTGCTGCCACCTAATAGTTTTGATAGAAATCCTAGCATCGTTTCTGTGTTTGATAGTATAAACGTTTACAATACAACGTTACACTTATATGTGTCTATAATATAAAAGTGTTGCGAAGTTAAATATATTATTCTTTATCTCAAATCCCGTGCAAAAAAATAATAAATGCCAAAAAGTCTGTTAAAATTGATCAATGCGACAAATTGGGTGCAAATATCTTTTTGAAATAAGCCAGGGAGTGCTGTAACCTACTGCCATACCAGCTGAAAAGTTCTCCGTCGACCAATAAAATCCGGGCATTTGGCAGTTTTTCGCTGAATTCAAGGAGGTGCTTTTCTTTAAAAGGAAAAGGCTCCGAACTTAACAGCACATAATCCGGGGCTAAAGCTTGTAATTCCTGCCATTGCGTCTGCGGGTAGCGGGACATAGTTGAAAAAACATTCTCAAAACCAAGCCTTGTCAATATATCATGCAGGAAAGTATGGCTGCCGGCTGCCATCAGCGGGTTGTACCAGATAAAATAAGCAACACGCTGATCTTTCAGGAGTTGCATATGGTCAGGATTAAAATCCCTGCGGATATTATCCGCAATTTCCTGTGCCTTGATCGCTGTTTGCGTAAGCGCCCCGATGCGCAGGATCATTTCCAGGCTGTCTTCCAGGTTTAAGATGTCACTGGTCCATACAGGGGCTATGGCCCTTAGGCGCTCTATATCTTCTTTGGTGTTTTCTTCTTTATTAGCGATAATGAGATCGGGTTGTAAAGCCGCTACCTTATCTATGTTAACGGTTTTGGTCCCGCCGATCCTTGTTTTACTGCGCAACCAGCTTTCCGGGTGAATACAGAATTTGGTAATACCTGCTACCCTTTCGCCGAGGCCCAGGTCATAAAGCAATTCGGTTTGTGAAGGTACCAGCGATATGATCCGTTGCGGGCTTTGCTCCAGCACCACCTCATGTCCGATCATATCTGTATATTTCATAAGCGAGGCTTCAAGGGGTGAATTAATTCATCCGGCGGTAAAAAAACAAAGCGATAAAAGAAAAAATCGCGCTTAATGGAATCGGGATCGACCTGCTGCCTTCAACCGGTACATTAAGCATCAGTATATTGCCAAATAAAGCTTTAAGCTCTATAGAGTCGGAATAAAAAAAGACCATTAAAGACAAGATTGTCAGGATGACAAAGCCCAGCGCACCCCATTTCTGGAAAAACGTAGCGCCGGTCCAGAATATGGCCATCAGGATCATTAATACAGGCCTGATTTTATAAATTCCTTCTACCTGGTCTGAAAAAAGCGTCTGCGAAGCTTCATAGATGCCCAGGAATATTAAAAAGCAAGCCACCAAAGGGAAAATTACTGGTGGCTTTACAAAAAAGTTCTGGATGAAAGATTTCATGCCTTGTCGCTTTTATTTATTAGGATAAATCATTCTGTAGCCCATGCTCACCTTTCCTTTGGAAATATCGTCCAGTTTCTTTTTGATCAGGCGTTTTTTGATCGGGGCTAAGTAATCTATAAACAGTTTTCCTTCAATGTGGTCATACTCATGTAAGATCACTCTCGCTGTAATGCCGTTAAAGGTTTTTTCCTGCGCTTCAAAATTTTCATCTAAATAAGCGATCGTTATTTGCTCTTCACGCCACACATCTTCGCGTACTTTAGGAATGCTCAGGCAACCCTCATTATAAGGCCAGGGCTCACCTTCCTTATTCAGGAGCTGTGCATTGATGAAGACGCTTTTGATCGGCTTTTCGTCAGGAAACTCTTTTTTATCTTCTTCATCAAAATTCTCTACGATCTGTTCGGTGTCCACCACGAATAAACGGATGGCTTTATTGATCTGAGGCGCCGCGATACCAACCCCGTTGCTGTGGTACATTGTTTCCCACATATCGGCGATCAGTTTTTTCAGGTCCGGGTAATTTTCATCTATGGGAGCAGCTACCTTTCTTAAAACAGGGTGCCCGTATGCCACTATTGGTAATACCATTTGTATATATCTTATTAAATCAGCTGGATAATTGTGCTACACTATTGCTTGTATACACAATAAGTGCGCGAAATTACAAAAAAAGACAGAACATTCGGCTGAATACCGGAGGACTTTATTTCCGGTATTATTATAACTGCACGATCCGGCATATTTACTATACTAAATGAGCAAGGATATAGCTTTATCTTTAGGCGCTTTGCTTTTCTTTTTTGTAACTTGTGTGTTCAAAATTCACACAAAGCACAGGTATCGTATTGCACACATGAAATCATAAGAACAATGAAAAATTATCAGATAGAATCACTCCCGGACTATTTTAAACAATATAAGAAATCCGTTAAGAACCCTAAAAAATTCTGGGACAAAATTGCAGATGACAACTTCGTCTGGTACCAGAAATGGGAGAAGGTAGTGAAATACGATATGCGCGAGGCGAAGATCGAATGGTTCATCAATGCCAAGCTGAATATGACGAAAAATTGTATCGACCGTCATTTATTGAACCGGAGTAATAAGCACGCGATCATTTTTGAACCCAATGATCCTAATGAAGCGGTACAATATATTACCTACCAGGAGCTGCATGAGCGGGTCTGTAAATTTGCCAACGTACTGCGGGACCAGGGTATTCAAAAAGGCGACCGCGTATGTATCTATTTGCCAATGATCCCCGAGCTGGCGATCGCGATGCTGGCTTGTGCACGCATCGGGGCCATCCACTCTGTCGTGTTCGCGGGCTTCTCTTCAGCCGCCATTGCCGCCCGGATCAATGACTGTGAATCAAAAATGGTCATTACGTCCAACGGCAGCTTCCGGGGTGATAAAACCATTAACCTTAAAGCACTGGTGGACG
The DNA here is from genome assembly GCA_016786705.1 of Taibaiella sp. GTDB lineage: Bacteria > Bacteroidota > Bacteroidia > Chitinophagales > Chitinophagaceae > Edaphocola. The sequence goes on along the minus strand of JAEUVV010000003.1, from coordinate 213,076 downwards.
AAGCCCTGGAAAAGACCCATACCGTTGAAAAGGTTTTACTGGTAAAACGTACTAATGTGGAAGTTGCGGTAAAAGAAGGCCGGGATCAATGGATCGCACCTCTACTGGAAAAAGCTTCTCCCGATTGTGTACCGGAGATCATGGATGCCGAAGATCCTTTGTTCATTTTATACACTTCCGGTTCTACCGGTAAGCCTAAAGGCATGCTGCATACTACAGCCGGCTATATGGTTTACACTGCCTATACTTTTAAAAATGTATTTAATTACCAGGAAAATGACATTTTCTGGTGTACGGCCGATATCGGCTGGATTACGGGTCACTCCTATATCTTATACGGTCCTTTATTGAACGGGGCCACTACCGTGATCTTTGAAGGCGTGCCTTCCTTCCCGCAGCCGGACCGGTTCTGGGAAGTGATCGATAAACATAAAGTAACCCAGTTTTATACCGCGCCAACAGCCATTCGCGCCCTGGCTAAGGAAGATACCAAATGGGTGGACGAGCATGACCTGTCCAGCCTTAAAGTAATAGGCTCTGTAGGGGAACCGATCAATGATGAGGCCTGGCACTGGTATAACGACCATGTGGGCCGGAAAAAATGTCCGATCGTAGATACCTGGTGGCAGACCGAAACCGGCGGTATCCTGATCTCGCCCATACCATTCGTAACCCCAACCAAACCGACCTATGCTACCCTGCCCCTGCCGGGCATACAGCCGGTGCTGTTGAACGATAAGCGGATTGAGATCATTGGTAACCAGACTACCGGTAATTTATGTATCCGTTATCCATGGCCGGGTATCGCGCGCAGCATCTGGGGCGATCATCAACGCTATATTGATACCTATTTCTCGGCTTACCCGGGTAAATACTTTACCGGGGACGGCGCTTTAAGGGATGAGGTAGGTTATTACCGGATCACCGGGCGTGTAGATGATGTCATTATTGTTTCGGGGCATAACCTGGGCACCGCGCCGATTGAAGATTCGATTAATGAGCACCCGGCAGTCGCGGAATCTGCAATCGTTGGCTACCCGCATGATATCAAAGGTAATGCCTTGTATGGTTTTGTGATGCTGAAAGATATCGGGGAAAGCCGGGATAAGGAAAACCTGAGAAAAGAAATTAACCAGATCATTACCGAGCAGATAGGACCGATCGCCAAACTGGATAAGATCCAGTTTGTAAGCGGCTTGCCGAAAACACGTTCCGGGAAGATCATGCGCCGCATCCTGCGTAAGATCGCGGAGGGCGCCTTCGACCAGTTTGGCGATACCTCAACTTTGCTGAACCCCGAGGTGGTGGAAGAGATCAAAGCCGGAAAAATTTAGTGTATTAAATATTCAGCCCGCGGGCTGTTAAAGGATGCTATTGAGAATATAGCCGAAGTATGCTGTCACCCTGAGTTTATCGAAGGGTGACTTAAGGCTATGTCCTAATATAACTAGCATTGAAACGGCCTGTATAAATCCGGCGTTAAGAAAACCATTGCCTGTGTACAAGGCGAAAACCACTGTCTGAGTATGCGAGTTTGGTTTTCGACCTGCCTGGATAATGATTTTTAGCTGGGATTTATAAAGCTGATTTTTGGGCACTACCTTTTGTATCAAGACAAAAGGTAGTAAATATAAATTACTTACAAAAAGTTCCGGCTCTTTCATTAAATGAGCATTGCGGGCAGGGACGGCACAAATACCGGCTGACTGCACATTTTGTTAATTTTAGACCTATTTCATCACACTACTCATTTGATGATGTGTAAGTATTGTTATATTTGCGGAGTGCAATGCTTTTAAGCGATTATGTTTAGATTTGAAACAGGCGCCTATTTCTGGCTGCTTTTACTCATACCCCTACTTATTTTTTACTACCTGCGCTACCTTTCCTGGCGTAAAAAAAGTGTTCGCCGCTTAGGCAATGAGGCAATCGTAGGGCAGTTATTGCCAACTCCTATTCCGGGCAGGAGTACCACGAAAATGGTACTGAGCATGCTTGCGATTGTGTCCGCCATTTTTGGGCTGGTCAACCTGCAGGCCGGCGACCAGTCCAGCTCGGTGATGCGCAAAGGTGTTGATGTCGTTTTCGCGATCGATGTGAGTAAAAGTATGCTGGCAAAGGACATTAGCCCGGACCGGCTGAGCCGCGCCAAATTGCTGGTACAGTCTATGTTGAATAAGATGAGCAATGATAAGGTCGGCCTGGTACTGTTTGCCGGCAGGGCTTACCTGCAGTCGCCTTTAACTATGGACTATGGTACTATTAAAATGCTTTTGAATACAACCAATACCAGTTCCGCACCTACCCAGGGTACAGTATTGAGTGATGCCATAGCCATGTCGCAGGAGGCATTTGATAAAAGAGACCGTAAGTTTAAGACCATTGTACTGATCTCTGACGGGGAAGACCATGATGAAAAAGCGGTTGAACTGGCACAGCAGGCTGCAGAGGATGGTATTATTATACATACGATAGGCATAGGGTCGCCTAATGGCGCGCCGATTTTTGACCCGGAAACAGGGAGTAATAAACTTGATGAAAACGGGCAGCAAGTGATTACCAAATTGAATGAAGCGGTTCTGAAAGAAGTGGCTGAGGCGGGTAAAGGTACCTATCAATTACTGGCCAATAATAACCAGGCGGTAACCAACCTATCGAACGAAATTGCTAAAATGGAAAGCCGTAATATGGGCGCCAATATGTTCTTGCATTACAAGAGTTATTATCAATATTTTTTACTGTTCTCTTTAGTACTGATCCTGGTTAATGTCTTTATACCTGGTACCCGAAAAGTAAAATTGCAGCTAGTATAATTTATGATTAATCAAATGATTTTCAAATATTTTATAGTTCTTACCTTATGTTTTTTTTCGCTTACTGCTTTGGCGCAGGAGCCTAAAAAGCAGGGTAATATAAATGGCCTGTTGTATGAAGGTAACGACCTTTACCGTCAACGTAAATATTCCGAGGCCGAAAAAAAATACGGCCAGGCACAGGGGAAAAATAACCAGAGTCCTATTGCTTATTACAACCAGGGTAATGCCATGATGCAAGGTAAAAAGCATGAAGCGGCAAGAAAACAATTTGAAAAAGCCCTTACCCTTACGGCAGATAAAAATCTGCAGGCCAAAGCTTATCATAATATAGGTAACAGCTTTTCCGAAGAAAAAAACTGGAAAAGCGCGGTAGATGCCTATAAAAATGCTTTAAAACGTAACCCTTCTGACAGGGATACAAAGTACAACCTGGCTTATGCCCAGGAAATGCTCAAAAAACAGGAACAGCAAAAAGATAAGGACAAACAGGATAAGAAGGACGAAAACAAAGACAACAAGGAAAACAAAAAAGACGAGCAAAAGCCGGAAGATAAGGAAAACAAGGACCCAAAAGATAAAGATCAAAAAGATAAAGACAAGCAGTCTGAGGAAGATAAAAAGAAAGAAGAAGAACGTAAAAAGCAACAGCAATCCCAGCCGGAACAACAAAAGATGACGGAACAAAGAGCCGCGGAAATGCTGAACGCGGTGCAGCAGAGCGAAAGGAAGGTACAGGAACGTAAGGCGGAGGCAGGTAAAACGAGCCCTAAGAAGCTGGATAAAGATTGGTAGTTTAATGGTTAGTTGTGAATGATTAATTGTTAATTAATCGCTTATAATCCATTAATCATTAAAAGAGATGTTTCCATTTGCTGTCGACTAGTCGGCTTCTTGCATAATTTTTTATACGTCAACTTTGCAAGGCCGGGTCACCTAATGATTATATTCAATAGATGAAAGCTAGTGTGTTTAATCAATATTCGAATTTGACTGGCCAAGCACGTTGCTTAATAGCAGTTCCCACCGAAAATCGCCTCTGCAACCGATTTTCGGGGTCCTTTTTGCTCCACTTTTTGGACAAGCAAAAAGTGGAAAAAGAAACAGCCTCCAACCACTAATCATTAATTTTGGCCAAGATGATATCAAAAGTACCCTTACCGCACTTCTCACTTTTCACTTCCTACTTTTCACTAACATCATTACTTTACTTGCTCCAGGAAAATGTAATAGTAAAGCACCAGGAACAGTACAAACAATATACCCAGTATAAATCCTAAAATTGCAGCAGCCATTTGTATTTTTGATAATATAGGCCCTAATAGTGTATTTACCTTGCGTTCCCATTCCGCACCGGGTAATTTGTTGATAGCAGTACTTACTTTTGCCGCAATCTGCTCATTAGTCAACTCTTTTTGGGCGATTTCCTGCATTAAAGCCGGTAAAGATGCCATAATCTCTTCCATCACTACTTCTTTTGCCTGTACCATTAGTTTATCACCGGAAAACATAGCCAGTACCGGCATCTTTTTTTGCAGTTTCTGGTCTAAAAAAGTGCTTATTCGCTCTGCGATTAAGGGTTCATAAGCCTTGATCTTTTCAGCAGCGATCATATGTTCCAGGTTTTTGGCCAGGTTCTGTTCCGCGATCAGGTCGGCGACCGTGCGGGCAAGTTCATTTCTCTTTTTATAAAAACCCTGTAAAAGGATTACCGTAAAAATTTTAAAAACGATCCAGGAAACGAAGGCGGCGAATACAGGGAATAATGCGATAAAAAACATATATAGGCTTTTTAGCCCGCAAAAGTATCTGAAAGCCGTCAATTATTACAAGCTTTATAGCCTTAATTTTAAAACTATTTGTTGATTACGCTATATAATTCTTTAATTTTGCCCCTTTATAAAGCAACTCAATTGTACGGCAAAATAATTAATGACCCTGTTTACGGTTTTGTTCAGTTTACTGAAAAAGAGCTGATGCAGGTGATCGAGCATCCTTGGTTCCAGAGGCTCAGAAGAATTAAGCAAATGGGTATGGCCCAGCTTGTTTATCCCGGGGCCGTGCACACCCGCTTTCACCATTCCTTAGGTGCCTGCCATTTGATGGGTACCGCCCTGGAAGGCTTGCAAAGAAAAGGAGTAGTCATCTCTCCCAATGAAGTGACCGCGGCGCGCCTGGCCATTTTGCTGCATGATATCGGCCACGGACCTTTTTCCCATGCTTTGGAGCATACTCTGATACCGGTTTCTCATGAATCTATTTCTTTAAAGATCATGGAATCCCTGAACCGGCAGTTCGATGGAAGCCTTTCCGGCGCCATGGAAATTTTCAGCAACGATTACCCTACCCCTTTTTTACACCAGCTGGTAAGTAGCCAGCTGGATATGGACCGTATGGATTACCTGAACAGGGATAGTTTTTTTTCCGGTGTGGCAGAAGGTACCATCGGTTACGATCGTATCCTCCAGATGCTTACGGTTGTTGATGACCGTTTAATGGTAGAAGAAAAAGGGATCTATTCCGTTGAGAAGTTTATAGTGGCCCGCAGGATCATGTACTGGCAGGTATACCTGCACAAGACCGTTCTGGGTGCCGAAAAGCTGGTCGTGAAAATATTGAAAAGAGCAAAAGAGCTGGCAGAACAAGGCAAACAACTTTTTGCGACTCCTTCCTTTTCCTTTTTTCTTTATGAAAAACTAAAAAAAGAAGATTTCGATAGTGATGGACATATCCTGGAGAAATTCTGTGCAATAGATGATGCTGATGTGATCTGCAGTATTAAAGAATGGAGCAATCATCCCGATGATATCCTTTCAAGGCTTTGCCGGATGTTTACCGACCGTAATCTTTACAAAGTAAAGCTATCTTCTGAAGAGAACCGCGAGCTATATGAGCGCTACCTGCAGGCAGGTAATGCCAGTGGTATCTTAAATGATGAAAATCGTGATTATTTCTTATTCAGGGGTAGTACCAGCAACAGCGCTTATAAGTCAAATGATGATAATATCAACATTGTTATGAAAAGCGGCCGCGTGGTGGACATTTCCGGGGTTAACAACAGCCTTATCGGGAATGGCGCTTCCGGGGAAATCAAAAAGCACTATATCTGTGCGATACCAGAATTAAGAAATCTATCGTTAGGTAAATAATTGAAATATATTCAGTAATATGCAGGTAACAGCAGCGCAGATCGCACAGCTTTTAAATGGTACAGTAGAAGGTAATCCCGAAGCCATCGTTAATACCTTTTCTAAAATAGAGGAAGCAGGCCCACAGTCTTTATGCTTCATTGCCAATCCTAAGTATACCCCTTACTTATATGATTCCGCTGCAGCAGTTGTGGTGGTTTCAAAAGATTTTGTGGCGGAAAAAGCTTTCCGAACTACACTGATACGCGTAGCGGATGCTTATGCCGCTTTCGCGCAGCTATTACAGATGTATGAAAGCTTGACCGGTGCTCAAAAAAAGAAAGGTATTGAAGCCCAGTCTTTTGTGGCGGATACTGCAAAGGTGGATGAGAGTGCTTATATTGGTGCTTTCAGCTATATTGCTGCAGGCGCTGTTATCGGTAAAAATGTACAGATCTATCCCAATGTGTTTATTGGCGAGCAAGTAGTGGTAGCAGATAATACGGTGATCCATCCTATGGTCAGCATTTATAAAGATTGCGAGATCGGCGCCAATGTGATCATTCACAGCGGCACGGTGATCGGCTCCGACGGTTTTGGTTTCGCGCCTAAAGCAGACGGTACTTATGATAAAGTGCCGCAGATCGGCAAAGTAATCGTTGAGGATGATGTGGAGATCGGGGCTAATACCTGTATCGACCGGGCCACTATGGGGGCTACCGTAATTAAAAAAGGCGTTAAGTTAGATAACCTGCTGCAAATAGCTCATAATGTGGAGATTGGATCTAATTCAGTGATTGCGGCCCAGACCGGCATCTCCGGTTCTGCCAAATTGGGCTCAAATTGTGTGGTAGGCGGTCAGGCTGGTATCGTAGGGCATATTTCGCTGGCCAATGGTACCAGGATCAACGCGCAAAGCGGGGTATCCAAAACCATTAAACAGGAAGGGACCGCTATTAGCGGCAGTCCCGCCTTCGACTATAAAAGCGAGGTGAAAAGCCAGATCGTTTTCCGTCAACTGCCCGAAATGCTGGATAGAATAAACAAATTGGAGGCTGAATTGAAAGCCTTGATAGAAAAAAATAGCTAAGTTTGCCTTTCGTTTTTAAATAAATACCGTTTTTAGGTATCAATTAGTAACAAAGCATTCATTAATATAATATTAATCATTCCAAATAGATGATTCAACAGGTTAACCAGACTACATTACAAGACACCGCAAGCCTTTCCGGTATAGGATTACATACGGGGGCGCAAACAACCATTACCCTGCACCCTGCCGAAGCTAACTTCGGCTATCGCTTTAAACGCGTTGACCTTGAAGGCCAGCCGGTCGTAAAAGCAGATGTGGATTTTGTTACCGATACCTCCAGGGGAACTACCATTGAATATAAAGAAGCTAAAGTAAGTACCATTGAGCATTTACTGTCCGCTTTTGTAGGATTGGGCGTGGATAACGTACTGATAGAGATCGACGGACCTGAAGTACCGATCATGGATGGCAGCGCGATGCCCTTTGTAGCACTCATTGAGCAGATCGGGGTGAAAGAGCTGGAAACCAAGAAAAATGTATATACCTTACCCGAGAACCTGCATTATTATGACCCGGTAAAGAATGTGGATATGCTGGCAGTACCCGCGGACCAATATTCTTTCACCTCCATGATTGACTTCAATTCTCAGGTTTTAGGCACACAGCATATTTCAATTAACGATCTGTCTGAATATAAAGCAGAGATCGCCTCCTGCAGGACTTTCTCTTTCTTACACGAGTTGGAATACCTGCTGGATAATAACCTGATCAAGGGCGGTGACCTGAATAATGCGATCGTGGTGGTAGACAAACCGATTTCAGATGCTACGCTCAGCAAATTGAAAAAAGCGTTCAATAAAGAAAATATCGACGTTAAAGATGGTGGTATTTTAAATAACCTGGACCTGCGTTACTCTAATGAGCCGGCGCGTCACAAGCTTTTAGACATTGTGGGAGACCTGGCTTTAAGTGGTTATAGTATCAATGCCAGGATCATCGCGCAACGTCCCGGACATGCCGGTAATGTGGCATTTGCTAAAGTGATCAAAGAGTATATTAAGAAAAATAAAGCGGCGCTCGAAGCCCCGGTTTATGATCCCAATAAAGAGCCGGTCCTGAATATCAACGAGATCGAATCTAAATTGCCCCACAGGTACCCTTTCCTGCTGGTGGACAAAATCATTGAGCTTACAGAGAATTACGTGGTAGGCATTAAGAACGTAACCATGAACGAACCGTTTTTCCAGGGGCACTTCCCTAAGAATCCGGTCATGCCCGGCGTCTTAATAGTAGAGGCACTTGCCCAGTGTGGTGGTTTGCTCGCATTAAGCATCATGCCGGAAGTTGAAGGCGGTTACGATACTTATTTTGTAAAAATAGATAAAGTAAGGTTTAAACACAAAGTAATGCCGGGCGATACCCTGATCCTGAAAATGGAATTGATGGCGCCGATACGTAGAGGTTTATGCGAAATGAAAGCAACAGCTTATGTGGGCAGTAAATTAGCTGCAGAAGCAGAATTAATGGCCCAGGTAACACCAAGTTCGAATAGATAAAAATACATTACATAGGAAAATGATTCATCCGCTAACCTATATTCATCCTGAAGCTAAAATCGGGAAAAACGTAAAAATTGACCCTTTTTCTACCATACATAAAAATGTAGAGATCGGTGATGGTACCTGGATCGCTTCCAATGTGACCATTATGGAAGGTGCCCGTATCGGCAAAAACTGCCGGATATTCCCGGGGGCGGTCATCTCGGCCATACCGCAGGACCTTAAGTACCAGGGCGAAGAAACGCTTACTATTATCGGTGATCATACCACCATTCGTGAATGTGTGACGATCAATAAAGGTACCAGTGACCGTGGCCTGACGCAGATCGGGAATAACTGCCTGATCATGGCTTATTGTCACGTGGCCCACGATTGTATTATCGGGGATAATTGTATTTTTTCTAACAGCACTACACTCGCCGGCCACATTACGGTAGGTAGTAATGTCGTATTGGCCGGTTTGGTAGCCGTACAGCAATTTGTGAATATCGGCGCTCATGCTTTCGTCACCGGAGGTTCACTGGTGCGTAAAGATGTGCCACCGTTTGTGAAAGCAGCGCGTGAGCCGCTTTCTTATGTAGGGGTCAATTCGGTAGGTTTGAAGCGTAAAGGCTATTCTTCCGAAACGATTAACCATGTAATGGATATTTACCGTATCCTTTATGTAAAAGGCTATAATATTGCTAATGCTTTAAGTATTATTGAAGCAGAAATTCCATTCTCAGAGGAAAGGGAGCAGATTCTAAAATTTATCAGGGAGTCTAAGCACGGCATCATGCGCGGGCTTACTACAGGTGTTGCAAATGAAGATTGAGCTACAGCAGGTTAGCAAAAGATATATCCGCGATTGGGTCTTTAAAAATGTCAGCGCGACATTTGAGGGAGCCGGTGTTTATGCCTTATTAGGTTCGAACGGTTCCGGTAAATCTACTCTTTTAAGGCTGATAGCCGGTATGCAGCAGATCAGCAGCGGCCGGATCAATTATGAAATTGGCGGAAAGCCAACAGGGGCCGATACTTTATTTCAAAGTGTCGGCTTTTGTGCACCGGCTATGGATGTAATCGAGGAAATGACGCTTTCAGAATTTTTACATTTTCATTTTAATTTCAAGAAAATATTGCCCGGCTGGACCGTAGATAAGATCATTGCCGCTTTGGAAATGGAAAAGGTGCGGGATAAATTTATCCATGATTTTTCTTCCGGGATGAAGCAAAGGGCCAAGCTGGCCCAGGCTTTTTTCTCCGATACTCCATTCCTGTTGCTGGATGAACCTTGCAGCAACCTGGACCTTAAGGGGGTGGCTATGTACCAGGGCTGGTTGCAGGAGCTGGGTAAAGGCCGCCTGGTTGTGGTTGCTTCCAATGATGAGCGGGAATATCCCGGTGCCTTACAGACGATCAGTTTGATTGATTATAAATAGGCTTTTTTAATTGTAAATGATTAATGATTATAGGTGATGAGTGATAAGTGATGGGCATTGATTAGTAGGGCGCGTGCGCAATTATAGATTGTAATTTGCCTGGCCAGGCACTCCGCTAAATAGTTATTCCCTCCGGAAATCGCCCCGGCAACCTCCCGACAACTGTTGGGACGGTGTCCTTTTTGCGCTACTTTTGGACAAGCAAAAAGTGGAAGAAGAAACGGGGATCCCTAAGCTTATACCTATGTTCTACTTTCAAGCCGCCCGTTAATAGAACCGTGTTGGGAATCAACCTTCAAAGCTGGATGGAACAGTATGCCGATTAATATAACCTGTCGAAGCATACAATTCATGCGTTCCACTCTTCGATAAACTCAGGGTGACCTACAGGCTGTGTGGAATCATAATTAACAGCCTTGATTTTAGGGCACTACCTTTTGTATCAAGACAAAAGGTAGTAAATCTGTATGTACACTTTCATAACACCGATATAGCGGGATGGTCCCGGTAATATTGAATTTTAGATAAGAACAGTTCCGCCATTCTTGCACCCTGCCACTTGGCCCGCTCCGCCTTTTCCCCGGCAAAATGCCCGTCTACTGTTGTATTAAATAAATGCAGCCAACGGTCAAAATGCGCCTGCTCTACCGGTAAGCCCGCATGGGATGGAAATGGGCTGCCCTTATAAGTGTGTTCTTCCAGCAAAACGGTTTGCCAGAAGCGGTACATCTTCTCCAGGTGTTCGGGCCAGCGATCTTTTATAGCGCCATTGAAGAGGCCACCCAGTAGTTGATCGACGCGGATCTTAGCATAGAATTCATCTACTATTACTTTAATGTTGTCCAGGCTTTGTATATCTTGCTGAGTGTTCATTCCGGATAAATTTATCTTAAATAAGGTCAAAAAAATTTTAGCGCAAGAGGAAAGAAGCACCGGATTTTAAGCCGGTAGCTAATTCTTCGAGATGAGTACTTTCCAGCATATCGTTCAGCCCGTCCCGCATGGCACCGAATTTATGGTGCATCGGGCAGGGTTTGCTGGCATCGCATTCCAGTAATCCCAGGGCGCAGCCCTTGAATAAACGATCGCCGTCAATGGCCTGTACTATGGATTTTAAGGATATCTTCGCTGCATTATCGATACCGAAGCCACCCGCAGGTCCTTTAAGCGATTCCAGCAGCCCTGCTTTAGATAAAGCGCCTAATACTTTGGCCGTAAAGGCCTCCGGTGAGCCAGAATGCCGGGCGATATCGCCCAGTTTTACCCGCCTGCCCGCTGTAGATTGGGTAGCGATATAGATCATGGCCCTGATGCCGTGTTCGCAGGCTTTTGAGAACATCTTTTGTTAGTGAATAGTCTTTAGTGAAAAGAGAATAGTACTTTGTTTGCTTCCGGGCAAAATTAGGATTAAATTTTATTTCGGACAAAATTATCCTAAATTAAAAACGGCCGATTATTTTACGCTATCCCGCAACTTTAAGCTTTATAATATTGGTAATAATTCCGTAATTTTGCGCCTTAGTTATTATAAGCTTCAATAACAACACATAATGATTCATTTCTTCGTGAACCCAAAGAACATCGTTTATGGTGTTCAAACTGCACAAAACCTTTCTACAGAAGACATTCAAAAGCTGAACTGGCTGTTTGGCAAAGCCCAAAAACTCGATGATACCACGCTCAACCACTATTATGTGGGCCCCCGTGCGGCGATGATCACCCCCTGGAGTACCAACGCGGTAGAGATCACCCAGAACATGGGGATCGAAGGCATTATCCGGATTGAAGAGTTTGAGCCGGTACCGGCCGATTTCAATGACTTTGACCCGATGATCTCCCAGAAATATGCGGCATTGACACAGGAAATGTATACCATCAATATCAGCCCGGAACCGATCCTGGAGATCGATGATATTGCTGCTTATAATAAACAGGAAGGCCTGGCCTTAAGCGCTGAAGAAGTTGCTTACCTGGACCAGCTGGCCGTAAAGATCGGCCGTAAACTGACCGACGCGGAAGTATTTGCTTTCTCCCAGGCGAACTCTGAGCACTGTCGCCATAAGATTTTCAACGGTACTTTCGTCATCGATGGCGAGGAAATGCCGACCTCCTTATTTAAATTAATCAAAAAAACGTCCGAAACCAATCCGAATGAGATTGTTTCGGCCTATAAAGATAATGTGGCCTTCGTTAAAGGTCCTAAAGTAACGCAATTTGCCCCAAAATCGGCCGATAAGCCGGATTTCTACGAAGAAAAAGAATTCGAATCAGTTTTATCCCTGAAAGCGGAAACGCATAACTTCCCGACAACCGTAGAGCCGTTCTCTGGCGCTGCGACCGGTTCGGGCGGTGAGATCCGCGACCGCTTAGCCGGCGGGCAAGGCGCTTTACCATTAGCAGGTACCGCGATCTATATGACCGCCTACTCCCGCTTATTGGAAGACCGCCCATGGGAAAAAGCGATGGACGCCCGTCAATGGCTGTACCAGACCCCGATGGATATCCTGATCAAGGCTTCTAATGGTGCTTCTGACTTCGGTAACAAATTCGGTCAGCCTTTGATCACCGGTTCCGTACTGACCTTCGAACATGAAGAAAACGGCCGTAAACTGGGCTATGATAAAGTGATCATGCAGGCCGGTGGTATCGGTTATGGTAAGCTGGAGCAGGCTAAAAAACATACACCAAAACCCGGCGATAAGATCGTGATCCTGGGTGGTGAAAACTATAGAATTGGTATGGGTGGTGCAGCGGTATCTTCCGCAGATACCGGCGCTTTCGGTTCTGGTATTGAACTGAACGCGATCCAACGGTCTAACCCGGAAATGCAAAAACGTGCGGCCAATGCCATCCGTGGCCTGGTAGAATCGGATCATAACCCTATCGTTTCCATCCATGATCATGGCGCGGGCGGACACCTCAACTGCCTGTCAGAACTGGTAGAAGATACCGGCGGGCTGATCGACCTGGACAAATTGCCGGTGGGCGACCCTACTCTTTCCGCTAAAGAGATCATCGGTAACGAATCCCAGGAGAGAATGGGCCTGGTGATCGCTGAAAAAGATATCGAAACTTTGAAACGCGTAGCCGACCGTGAGCGCGCTCCTATGTATACCGTAGGTGATGTGACCGGCGATCATCGTTTTACCTTTGAATCGCAGACAACCAAAGAAAAACCGATGGATTATGCATTGGAAGATTTCTTCGGGTCTTCTCCCAAAACTATAATGAACGATAAGAAAGTGGCGTACAATTATGCCGGTCTTTCTTACGAAGTAAATAATATTCCTACTTATTTAGAGCAATTGTTGCAGCTGGAAGCCGTAGCCTGTAAAGACTGGCTGACCAATAAAGTAGACCGTTGTGTGGGTGGCCGCGTGGCCAAGCAGCAATGTGCCGGACCGTTGCAACTGCCTTTGAACAATGTAGGTGTGATGGCTTTGGATTATAAGTCTAAAGAAGGCATCGCTACTACCGTAGGCCATTCGCCATTGACTGCATTGGTGGACCCGGCTGCGGGTTCCCGCAACGCGATAGGCGAGGCTTTATCCAATATTGTATTCGCGCCGGTCAAAGATGGCTTGAAAGGAATTTCCCTTTCGGCCAACTGGATGTGGGCTTGTAATAATGAAGGGGAAGACGCGCGTTTGTACGAAGCGGTAAAAGCCTGTTCCGATTTCGCGATAGCTTTGGGCATTAATATCCCTACGGGTAAAGATTCCCTGTCGATGAAGCAAAAATACCCTAATGGTGAAAACGTGATCGCCCCGGGTACGGTCATCATCTCTGCAGGCGGTAACTGTATCGACATCAATAAAGTGGTGGAACCAGTACTGCAGAAAAATGCCGGTTCTGTTTACTATATCAATTTATCTAAAGATGCCTTTAAATTAGGAGGCTCTTCTTTTGCGCAGATCCATAATAAGATCGGTGATGAAGTACCTACCGTTAAAGACGCGGAATACTTCGCTAAAGCATTTAATACGATCCAGGAAGCGATCAACCAGCAGCAGATCGCTGCGGGCCATGATGTGGGTTCCGGTGGTTTGATCACTACCCTTCTGGAATTGTGTTTCGCTGATGTAAATTTAGCTGCTAACTATGACCTGAGTGGCTTAAATGAAGCGGATACCGTAAAAACATTGTTCAACGAGAACATCGCTGTAGTATTGCAGGCTAAAGAAGATGCGGCATTTGAAAGCTTATTCACTCATGCCGGTATTGACATTGTGAAGATCGGTACGGTGATCGAAGGAGCAGCCGTAAGCTTTAAAAATAATGCGGACAGCTTTAGCTTTAATGTAGCCGATACAAGAGATACCTGGTATAAGACCTCTTTCCTTTTAGACCAGAAACAGTCTAAAAACGGTATGGCGCAGGAGCGGTTCAACAATTATAAAAATCAACCTTTACAATACACTTTCCCGGCACATTTTAACGGTAGACGTCCTGCAATCGAAGCGGGCACGGCTCGTCCTAAAGCGGCGATCATTCGTGAAAAAGGTTCCAATTCAGAGCGGGAAATGGCGAATGCCCTATACCTGGCGGGTTTTGATGTGAAGGATGTACATATGACCGACCTGATCTCCGGTCGGGAAACATTGGAAGATATTCAATTCATCGGTGCGGTAGGTGGATTCTCCAACTCTGATGTATTAGGTTCGGCCAAAGGTTGGGCCGGTGCCTTCCTCTACAACGAGCAAGCTAAAAAAGCATTAGATAATTTCTTTGCCCGCCCGGATACCATGTCTGTGGGTATCTGTAACGGTTGCCAGCTGTTTATGGAGTTGGAGCTGATCAACCCCGATCATGCCGAGCATGGAAAAATGCTGCACAATACTTCCGGTAAGCACGAATCGAACTTTGTTTCCGTGAAAGTACAGGAGAATAATTCCATTATGCTGAAAACGCTGGCCGGCAGCACGCTGGGTGTATGGATCTCGCATGGTGAAGGTAAATTCAACTTACCGGCTACCGAAGATCAATATGACATCGTGGCTAAATATGCTTATGAGGGCTATCCGCATAACCCGAACGGTTCGGATTACAATACGGCTATGATGTGTGATCGCACTGGTCGTCACCTGGTGACCATGCCGCATATCGAGCGGTCCACTTTCCAATGGAACTGGGCGCACTACCCTGCTGATCGTCGTGATGAAGTAAGTCCATGGATCGAAGGTTTTGTAAATGCACGCAACTGGTGTGTGGAAAATCAAAAATAAAACTAATCTTAAAGGTTTTACATAATTAAAGGCGGGCTGAAAAGCCCGCTTTATTTACATTAATTAAATATTCTTCTTAATGCACAAACTTTTTTTGCTGATATGTTTACTAATAGGTAACTATATATACGCCCAGGAAAGGAAAGTAATTGAATTAGACCATGCCGTTTTCGAACGGAAATCTGAATTGCCGGGAGAAGTGGCAAAGATTGAGATGCTCATCCAAAAAATAAATACTATCGCTATTAATGATACACAAAAAATAGTATTGGTTGCTGGCTGGATGTATGATCATATCTCTTTTGATGAGGTAAAATTTCAGCAGGGCGGTAACATTACCGATTACAGGACCGTATTTAAAACCAGGAAAGGCATTTGCAGTGACTATACCTTATTGTTTGCAGAGTTTTGTAATCGACTGGGTATTAAAAATGAAATTATCGAGGGCTACGTTCAGGAATTTGAGGAACATAAAACGGTATTTAAGGAAACCAATCATGCCTGGAATGTTGTCAAATTAGGTAAAGAGTGGTTTCATTGTG
This sequence comes from Taibaiella sp., assembly GCA_016786705.1. Lineage (GTDB taxonomy): Bacteria > Bacteroidota > Bacteroidia > Chitinophagales > Chitinophagaceae > Edaphocola. The sequence continues at coordinate 197,355 of JAEUVV010000003.1, read as the reverse complement.
ATTTATTATGGATGTCGGGAGGGATCAAAAAGAGTTCCGGTCGGTTTATTTTTGAAAAGCGATTAAGTGAAGGTATGTTACTGACCCAATCTAAGGAATTCCTGAATAATCATATTCCGGCAGACCCGATGTGGCAACTGTCTCATACGCCTTTGACTTTTCAGGAAATGACCCATGTTGCAGCGCCTGTTGCCGATATTACTGAGATATTTGATTACAAAAATGCTATTGAAAAGTATACCGCTTTAAACCGGCTTCAAAAGAGCCTGCGTTTTGCCGATAATGCTTACCAATACAATAAGGACAATTCGAGGATTATTGTTGTTAATTATTTTAATGCAGCTATTGATTTGCTAAACTCGAGTAAAGGGGATAAAAAGATGGTGGAAACTTCCCGTAAATATTTGTTGAAAGCTCAAAAGCACTTACCGGCTGCTGCATTGCCGGATAATAGATTGCAAAAGCAAATTGAAACGATATTGAAGAGTATTTAAATGATGATCATTTAAACAAACGCCCTGCTTATGCGAGGCGTTTTTGTGTTTATTCGTCAATATGTAAATTCGTGGTATGTTTTATGAAGAAAGTCTTAATTTGCTCTAATTATCTAAATAAATAGAAATGAACCTACGGCAAATATTGAATAATTCAAAAATTGGATTATCAGAAAAACTTAATTATATTAAAACTAAAGAAGAACCTAAAAAATTTTATAGTTTTTTTAAAAAAAATACATTCTTCAAAAATTTTCTTAATAATAACCTTTTTTTAAATAATATTAATTCAATTAAACATAATGAGCCTTATGCTTTTACAGGTAATTTTAATACCGAAATATACTGGATTTATTCTAAAGTAAAATTCAATTATCAAAGTATAAATCAATTTTTGGAGTTAAAAGATAAAATCGATAATTACATTTTACTATCTAAATACAAAGATGCTAGAGAATTATTGGATATCATTATTAACAACTTTGGATACAGTTTATGGTCTATTGAAACAGATTTGTTAATATCAGAAAACGAATTAGGTTCAAGTGAAAATTGGCAATCACTAAGTCAATATTTAAGTTCCGTACAAAATTCATTTTATGAATTTTGCATTAACTTCAGTAGCAAAAAGGTAGAGGATGCAATTTCGTTCGAAAGCTTTGTAGCTCAATTACAAAATGATATTAATTCTGTAAATGCATTTGGATTTATACGTGATTTTTTTGTATTTAAAAATTTCAAGTTTGCTAACTATAATTATGATTATGAGGATTTAACAAGTATATTATATGTAAGCAATATTTTTAGCATATTTGATCAGTACAACTTATTGATTGATGTTATTGCATACAATATAAGTAAAAATAAAGCTGAATATTTCAACCTGTTTCTATCTATAACAAAAGATTTAATAGATTTAGGTATAAAAGATAACAGGCTTGTGAATATTCATAACTTACTATCTAATACTGAATATATTGAAGTTGATTTTTCTGAAAATATTTATATAATACTTGAAAATTTCTATTTAGGAAACTATTCTGAATCTTTTAAATTGTGCGATGAATACATTAGAAGTAACGCCTTAGAATTTGAAGTATATGAAATTTATGTAAAATCTTTAATAATGCTTAATAGAAAGTTTGAGAAGACTGAAATTTATTCTATTGATTGTATTTTAGAGGATTTATATGAGTTATTACACTTTTCCAAGGATAGCGAAAAATATATAAAAAGACTTCATAAAGCAGCTTTAAAAAATTCTAATTCAAATCTAGGGTTGCAAATTATGGATTTTTTATCTGAAATTGACGGCAACAAGCAGAATTTTTCCAGATACGAAATATATTCATCTTATAATTCATATAAGATTTGTTTGAAAAAAGAGAAAAAGATCGATATACAACAGTGTTGCGACATTCATAAATATAATTTTTATCAATACAAGCGAATACTTTTAAATATAAATAATGCTGATGTAAAAAAATATAAATCTAATGATGTTAATCAAGTATTGAATGCTGAAATTATTTTTAATTATAATAACCAAAATTATAACAATGTTATTAATCTGATATCTAACGAAATATTTCCAACATCAATAACATATTTAATAGAGAAGCATTCGTTTTATTTATACAATTCGTATTTAAATGAGGGTCGGATTGAAGAATGTTTAGCTTTATTTGGAAATCTATTTTTTGATGATTCCACACTTTATTTAAAAATCAGTTTTGAAGAACTTTATAAAAAAACATTTGATGATACAGATAAATATAAATATATAAATAACGTACAAGCGTTAGTTCTATTTTCATTGTTTAATTCTGAATATGATTTATATGAAATGTTGGATGAATTTTTAAGTTTAAATAATATTGAGATCAATAACTTAACTGAATTAAATATATTATTAGAGAATCTAAATATTACCATTTATGTATTTAATAAAGTATGTTCAATTGACACTATAAAATACTTTTTCAGTCAAATCGAAAAAGTTGAGGAATTAAGAATAAAAATTCTTGATGAACTTATTTTAATTGATAGTAAAAATAAATCTATTTATGAAACTGAGATAATTGAAATTAATAGGAAAATTTCTGTTAGGAAAGTGATTAAAGAAGTTAATAATGGTAGGTTATTTGTTGATGTCCCAAAGTTAAAAGAGCAATTAGTAGAAAAGTATAAAGATGATTTTAATAGGTTATTTCGAATAGTAGATGAAAAGAAAAATAATATACTCTTAGGATTTAATTCTTCCAAACCTAGAAATTGGGAAAAGTCTTTAAAAGAACAAGACTCTGTAGATATTGATAAATATAGCGATGCAGATTTTATTGCCTTTAAGGCTATTTATTATGATGTAAGGGAACAATTCCTTTTTAGTAAGGAATATGGGTTAGACAGCTGTTTGAGTACAAGAATCAGGCACGGTTCACTCGAAAACCAAATTAGGAGTGTTTTCGAAAGTTCTCAACTTGTCACAACGAAATTAGAAGATAATTATATTGATAGTGAGTTTTGGAATTCTGAGATTAATGATCATCAAATTAATAAAATAATCCAAGCGCAAATAAAAGAGTTTAGTAAAAAAGTTGATGAATATAATAGCTTTCTAAAAAACGAAATTGTTCAAATAAGTAATGAAAAAATTGATAAACCGAATGCAATATTTAGCTATTTTACAAATGATGAAATACTATATTCGTTTTACTATAATCATGTTGAATTTTTAAAAAGTACCGAGGATATAATTGATATTTTGTTAAATGACTTAAGCAATTACACTAACTTTAATTTATGTTTTTCTATATACAAATATTTCACTCAAGATGTATATTCTATATATAATAAATTTGTAACGGAATTTTCTTCTAATATTAGTATTAATTTATCTGATGTATATATACATTATAATCTCAATAAATCATTGACTGATTTGCAGATATGCCTTGAAGAAATAGGACAATGGTTTTCTTTGGAAACTTCATCTTCTTCTAATCTTTTATTTATTGAAGACATTATTAATGCTAGTTTTGAACTTACTAGAAAGCTTTATAAAAACATAGAAATAATATCAACATTAAAAATGGATTTTACAGATGTTGCAGGGTATAGTAGTTTAATTTATGTATTTAATATAATTTTTTCTAATTGTATAATCCATTCCGGTCTAGATGAGCTTGTTAATATTTATGTTAACGTTAGTTTAGAAGAAGATAAGTATGTAAAGATTGATATTAAAAATAATTACTTAGCAATGGATAGATATTTAGCCGAATATAACTTAAAGAAAATTAAAGATGAGTGGAAAAATTTTGAGAATATTGAAAGATCTAATATTGAAGGAGAAAGCGGATTTCACAAGATTAAGAGGATAATGATTTATGAAGCAAAGTGTATAACTGATAAATTTGATTATATTATTGACGATAATTCTGTTACTGTTTCATTATATTTAATATATAAAAAATCTATTAGTAATGAAAATACTAATAATTGAGGACGATAAAGTAAAAAAGGAAAAGCTATCTATTTTCTTAGAAGGAAATGAGGTGGAGATTAAAGAGTCTTTTCAATCAGGATTGGATTCTTTGAAAAAAAACACATATGACTTGTTAATTCTTGATATGACCATTCCTCTCTGGGAAGAAACAAAAAATGATATTAATCAAAATTATGAACCTTTTGGTGGAGAAAGAATACTACGTGAAATGAAAAGAAAAAAAATTCATGTTCCTGTAGTATTATTTACGATGTTTGATAAATTTCCCATTAATAATGAAGTTTTAACTTTTCAGCAAAAAAATTCAGAATACAAGCAAACGTATGACTTTTACATAGATGGGGTATATTACGAATCTACAAATGACAGTTGGAAAAATATATTATCAAGCCTAATAAGAAAACTACAGTAAATGAGTCCCAATATATCTGTTTTAATCGTAGATGATGACTTAGTTAAAATATATAATATTATTGATACTATAAAAGATAAGGTTAATGTTCCACTAAAAATAGATCAAGCATTAAGTATTTCCGAAGCAATCGACTATTTAAAAGGAAATAAGTATCATTTACTTATTTCAGACATTTTAATGCCTTTTCATGATGGTGGTAATTTGATTGATAATGGTGGTGAGATTTTAGTAGGCGAAATTTATAAAGTCAGAAAAAAGTTAAATGTACCATTATACATTCTGGGATTAACTCAACATAAAAACTTTATTTCTAATTTTAATCAAATATGGAAGGTTTGTTATTATGACATGTCACGAGAAGAATGGAAGATCTACTTACGCGATTTAATTTTTCATATTAATTTGATTAAATCGAATTTATCTCAGTATACAATTGAAACAATTTTTGTTGAAGGAATTAATGACAGCAAATTACTAAATAGAACTCTTGAGTTCTATTTTCCTGATAAAATCAATAAGGTTAAAATAGACTGTGTTGCCTATGGGGGTGGAGTGGATTGGGTAGAACGTAAAATTTTGATCTGGAGTAAGTCTCTGAATAAAAAAGAAAATGGAATATATATAAAATCCGTTGGATTATTTGACAATGATATTAAAGGCCAAAAATCAATAGAAAATATAAATAGAGTAGTTTCAAATAATTCTGCTGAAGATAAAACTTTTTCATTGTTAAAAACGTCGTATAAGTACTCTATTTTATTGAAATCACTTAAAGCTAAAGGAATTCGATTTGAAACAACTATGGAAGATTTAATTGGTATTGAGGTTTGGAAGAAGGGGATAATTAATGGCTGGTTAGAGGAAAGAAAAAACATTGCTTTTTTTTCTGAAAATGAAAAAGTGCGATTAGATAAGGATTATTTGAAATCTCTAAATTTAAATGAAGATGAAATTCTCCTTTGCCTTTACAAAGTAAAAGAAGAATATAAAAGTGCTTTTACTAATCTTGCATTGCAAGAGAAAAACAACCTACTTCATATCTCATATTTACTAAAAGATTGTATTGACAAACTTAATATAAAATGCTTAGCATAAAATCTGCAATTTCTTCAACTTTAGAAAAAGAAGACAATTAATTGTTTATACTGTGAAAGCGGATTTACATAGAGTGTATTTCAGGAAAAAATTTTTCAGCAAATCGGTCACATCTGTTTTCATCTCGGCGAAAGATTTACTGCGATTAATTTATATATCATGCTATAAAAACCAGTGTTGTGGTCATGGAAAATGTAGCGAATTAGAACTCCGATATGGCATATTATTTTGAAAAGGAGATCGCAGAATATCAAAAGGAAGTAAGCTATTGCAATAGCTTGATCGCTAGCCTTCCTTATCAATCGCTTCCTTAACAAACATAAAACACTTAACTCCTCTACCTAATGCTCATCATTCTTGAGCAGCTTTTTACATTATAGCCGCCTACATTGAAAATCAATTCACCGCCCCTCTCCCAGCATTCACCGAAAATCTCTTCTTTATATCTTAGCAAATAATTATCTTTGTGTCTAAGATATTTAGATAATGAGCAAAAAAGCACACAACAAAGCCATAGAGCAATTCCGGAAAGCAAGCCGGATGTACTCGGATGCTTCCATCTTCATGCACGAGGCCATCGCCCGCAAAGCCGGCCTCTCCGGCGCAGACCATAAATACCTGGGATTGATCCTGCAACATAAAGCGCTTACCGCAGGCGATATAGCCAAACTCACCGGTCTCACCACCGGCGCGGTCACCGGCCTCATAGACCGCCTCGAAAAGAAACAGCTGCTCGAAAGGCAGTTCACTCCGAACGATCGCCGCAAGGTGATGATCATCCCCAACCTGGAAAATAGTATGCGCCTTCTGCAACCGATCTTCAGCGAACTGCAGGAAAAAACAAGTGCCCTGTTCAACACGTTTACGGAACAGGAAATTCAAATCATTGAACGCTATTTTACCAAAGCCACTGAAATCATGAAAGCCACTACGCATCAGTTAAACGAAAATCAAAATGATTAAAATGGAAAATATATCTTTAAGTTACCTGAACCGGGCTGAGCTCTGGCTCTGCATCAGCACCCTGCTCTATTTCTTAATGAACGGCGCGCAAATTTTTGAAACTTTTATACTCGTACCCAAATGGACGCTGTCGCCACCGGACAACTTCAGACTCCTGCTGGACGGACCCGGCACCAGTCTTAAAAATTTCTGGATCATCCTGCACTCCCTGCACGAGGTCACTTTTATTCTGGCCATTATTTTCTGCTGGAAAATAGACCCGGTCAGGAACTGGCTCTTGATCCTCTTTGTGCTTCATATGGCCGTGAGGGTCTGGACGCTTGCCTTCTTCGCGCCTAATATCATCGATTTTCAAAAAGTAGCCGAGGAGCCATCGCTGGGTAAAGACCTGGTCAGCAGGACTGCACTCTGGCAAACCCTGAACTATGTAAGGGTAGCTATTTTTATCGCTATCTCCATCGGGCTTGTTCCTTTGTGCATTAAACTATTTAGCCTGCGCCCTTAAAAGGTTGGTCCAAAGTTTCGGGGGGCAATTCAATAAAGCAACTTAAATTAGTGGTCTTAAACGATTCTGCCAAAAGCTAATGAAACACCAATTCAAGCTCAGCTTGCTGGCGCTAGCCCTCTTTTTTGCTGCCTGTACAAGTGCCCCGGTTAAAAAAGGTACGACTACCGCGGTAAAACAAACGGATGATTATTCTGCTAATATAGACAGCTTAATCAAAGCAACTGATCCGCGAAGTTTTAACGGCGTAGTGCTGATACAGCAAAACGGGAAAGTTATGTATACAAAAGCACATGGTTTTTCGGATTTCAATAAAAAAACAGCACTGGAGATCGGCGACCAATTTTCGACCATGTCCATTGCCAAGCAAATTACGGCCACCCTGGTTTTGCAGGAAGTGGATAAAGGAACGATTGACCTGCAGGTCCCAATCCGGAAGTACCTGCCCGGCTTTAAATATCCATGGGCCGATACCATAAACCTACATCAATTGCTGAACCATACTTCCGGGCTGCAAAGCGACAACCCGGACCTGCCCCTGAAATTCAGGCCGGGCAAGGCATTCAGCTATTCCAATGTGGGCTACGCGGTAGCAGGATTGATACTGGAACAGCAAAGTGGTAAGTCTTTTGAAACTTTAGTAACGGACCTCTTCAATAAGTGCGGCATGGAGCACAGCGCCTACCCTAGTGCAGACAACAGTAAACTTTTAAGTAAAGGCCATACGATCAAAACAGATGGAACGGTAGCGAGACATGAACAGTTAAGTTTTGATGCTACGCATTGTTTCGGCAGCCACCTCATCGTTACCGCGCCCGACCTGGCCAGGTGGAATGAAAACCTGCATGGCGGTAAACTATTAAAGCCGGCTACTTATAAATTGATGACCTCTTACGAAATGACCAATGCGCACCCGCTCTTTGGCAACGAGCCTATTGGTTATGGTTACGGCCTGCGCATCAATGATAAAGATAGCATAAAAGAAATAGGGCATACGGGTTTTCACCCGGCTGAAGGTTTTACAGCGGTTAATTTATATTACCCGGGCAGCAAAACGAGTGTTATCGTGCTTGAAAATGTAGCCCATGAAAACTTTGAGATCGCCTATTACTTTGAACAGGAGGCCCGGAAAATAGTAAAAGCCAGTAAGCTATTAAGATAGTTCACTTCTTTAGGTGGTTTTATCCAAACGTTTGCGCAACAGGCATAAAACGCCTAACTCTTCTACCGAAAGCTGTTCATTGTTTTTGAGCAATCTCTTTACCGAACGATTCATATTCGCTAAGGTACGGCCCTGCGTGTAATGGGTGATCACCCTCGGATCGATATACGAGCTCCTGGCAATGGCAGGTGTATTCCCCAGTTTTTCGCTAACCGTGACTACAGCATCCCGGATGTTTTTCTTCAACCGTTGCTGTTCTTCAGGTTGCACGGCGCCGATCTCGTCCAGGGCCATTGCGGCAATGACTGTGCCCGCCCAGGTACGGAAATCTTTGGCCGAAAACTCCTCGCCCATTACCTCCCGGATGTATTGGTTCAGATCATTACTGCGGATATCGTGGAGCTTGTCCTCCTCGTCGAGGTATTTAAAGATCTCGTAGCCCGGCAGCTCATCCAGCTCCTGCACGATCCTGGTCAGCCGGGCATCCATAATATGTTTTTCTTGGTCCTGACCCGATTTACCCCGGAAAGTAAAGATCATTTCATTACCCCGTATCTCCAGGTGCTTGCTGCGCAGCGTGGTGAGTCCAAAGCTCTGATTCTCTTTGCGGTAATACTCGTTGCCCGGGCGAAAGAAGGCGGCCTCCAGCAGGCGCACCATCGTCGCCAGCACCTTGTCCCGGCTCAGCTTACGCTTGCGTAAATGTTGCCCCGTAACGCGGCGCATATGTTCCAGCTGTTTGGCAAAGCGGATGATGCGGTCAAACTTCAGCTCATCCTGCTTTTTCCGGAATTTAGGGTTATAAATGTATTGCTTACGGCCTTTGACGTCATAGCCGGTAGCCTGTATCTTTGCGCGGGGCGAACTGTTGATCGTTACTTTTTCCCAGGCGGGCGGGATCACCAGGGATTTGAAGAAATCTTTTAATTCAGGGTCGGTAACATTTTGACCGGTATTATCGGTATAGCAAAAACCTTTTCCTTTCTTTAAACGCCGGTAGATCATATGCTTTTGGCTTAAGTGATTGATATACTTTACTTTCGTACATAAATCTACAGAGAAACATTCTAAAGAAAAGTGAAATGTGCGTTTATAATTGTCAATTACAAATTACGAATGAACAATTACAAATTAAATGGGCAAGTAATAATTGATCATCACCTAATCACCTATCTCCCATTAATCATTTACAATTGATCAGGAGACCGTACCGATCACGTACAGCTGCGATAAGGTGGGCACCGGGCTACCGCCGGCATTTTCAAGCGTAATGGCGAAAGCCTCTGCTTGTGGTATTGTAGATAAGGCTTTGCCGAGCTCGGCCTCTGATGTGTACAGGCCTGCATCTACAGGTTTGCCGTTCACCATCGCCCAGAGCTGGTATTGCTTGCCGGAAGGCGCTTTAGGCAGGGCCGCGGCATCAAGATATACTTCTTTGGTCTGCTCGTTCCAGAACACCATTGCATGGGCTGTGGCGTGGTTTTCGGCGCCTTTGAGGCGCACCACTTTCATATCCGGCTGGTTCAGCATAGCGATCCTGCTTTCTGCAGCCGCCATTTTTAAGGCCTGTTCATTTTTTTGCGCGGTAATGGCAGCCAGCTCACGCTCTTTTTGCGTATTATCCTGGTTGTAATAGATATTAGCAGCGACACTCAGCACCAGCAAAATGGAAGCGGCCATCGCCCAGCCTTTCCAGGCGATACTTTTGCCGGCTTTTAGCGGCTCCGCAGCTTGGGCAGCAGTTACTGTTGTCGTATCAGGATCAGTATTTATTGTGGCTGTTTCCGCTTCGATGCGGTCCCAGATTTTTTCTTTCAGTCCGGCAGAGGGCGTAACAGCCAGGTGGCTTGCCATTCCTTCAAGAGCTTGCTGGGCTTCCAGCACCGCCGCTTTTATTTCCGGGAAAGATTGTTGCATACAACCCAGCATAGCCACTTCTTCCGGGCTTGCAGTGCCCAGTACGTAGCTTTCGATAATGCCGGATGATATGATATCCTGAGTGTTCAAACTAAAATTATATTACGCTTTACTAAATTAATTATTTATCATTAAAAAATGTTCTCAACTTCTTTAAGGCACTGCGCATGCGTGTTTTAACCGTTCCTAAAGGCATGCCGGTTGCTTCAGCGATCTCCGCCTGCGTATATCCTTCGAAATAGGCTTTAGAGATCAGCAAAGTATTTTCCTGGTCCAATATACCGGATAGGTCTTTCAGGTCCAGCCTGGCCGAAGCGGCCGGTTGCGACAGGTCAGAAGAACCTTTCTCATTATATACGATATTATCGATCGTTTGGTTTTGGAGTTGTTTTTTATGCCCTTTGGATTTGAGGGCGTCTAGTGCCGTGTTTCTCGCGATATTCAGCATCCAGGTATACAGGCTGCCTTTTGAAGCATCAAAACGGTCTATATACTTCCAGATCTTTACAAAGGTTTCCTGTAAGATATCTTCTGCGCTTTCTTTAGGGGTGATCATCTGGCAGATCACACCCAATAAGGCAGCCGAGTAACTATCATACAGGATATCGAAGGCCTTTCGTTCCCTGTTGCGCAGCATAGCTGCCAATTCTTCCTGCCTGATAGTTGAAGTCAAGTATTTTCTTAAAAGATATCTTACAAATGTAGTGGAAACGAGCGATATATGTGTAGGATAAACTAAAAAAAACTTTTTGGAAATCCAGGTGCCAGACGTTCTCGTATATGATTGAAATGATAATTTATGAAAAAAGGACTATGGCTGATAGGCCTGGCTTTATCTACGACTATATTGTACGCGCAAAAACATGCGCCCTCAAACCCTTATTATTCCCGGACTGATACCACTAAGCTGCAGGTACCGGATAAGGTATGGAAAACCATCCTGCCCCGGGAGCTTTACCTGGTAGCCCGTGAAGGGGCAACAGAAACCGCCTTTACCGGTAAATACTATGAATTTGATGAAAAAGGGACTTATTACTGCGCCGTATGCGGTAACGCGCTGTTTAAAGCTACCGCAAAATTTGCTACTACCTGTGGCTGGCCTTCTTTCTTTGAACCCATACGTACCAATGCCGTGACTTATCATACCGACCGCTCATATAATATGGAGCGTACGGAAGTAAAATGCGGTCGTTGCGAGGCGCACCTGGGCCATGTCTTTGAGGATGGCCCGGAGCCTACCGGTAAAAGATATTGTATGAACTCGGTATCACTGGATTTTGAACCTTTCAAAAAGAAGTAGCTCATTGCTGATAAGGATCGGAAATATTTTTCAAAAAAAAAATTTCGCAGTAAATCCAAACGACATCCATACTCGTAAATAATAGTACAAAACTTTTCAATCCATAAACAAAAAAACTAAAGATTATGAAATTCAGATCAATTGTATGGCTTACCGCCACTGCCGCCGCCTTATTGGGAAGCACCTATATGAGCCAGGCTCAGACCAAAGAAAAAACCGTAATGGTGGGTGGTGCACCGATGTATCCTTCTAAAAATATTGTGGAAAACGCGGTAAACTCTAAAGATCATACTACACTGGTAGCTGCGGTAAAAGCGGCCGGCTTGGTGGAAACTTTACAGGGCAAAGGACCGTTCACCGTACTGGCGCCCACTAACAGCGCCTTTGCAAAAGTGCCTGAAGCTGCTTTAAACAGCCTGATGATGCCGGAAAACAAAGCGCAGCTGACCACGATATTAACCTACCATGTAATTCCCGGTAAATGGAGCGCCGGGCAGATTAAGAAAGCGATAAAAGACGGCAAGGGTATGTATGAAGCAAAAACAGTACAGGGAGGCAAGCTTACCTTTTGGATGAAAGGGAAAGATGTATATGTGAAAGATGCTCAAGGCAATAGCGCCAAGGTGACGATTGCTGATGTCAATCAGTCTAACGGTGTGATCCATGTGATCGATGGCGTATTGATGCCTTAAGTATAAAACTTTACGGGTAAGCTTTGCCCGACTGTACAATTAACCGTTTTTGGTGTTGTGTTTTTGAGGTGAAAACCTTGCGGGACTTGTTTCCTGCAAGGTTTCTTTTTTGCTCCACTTTTTATGCGTTTTTTTATTGTAGTTTTCGGTGCTTATGAATGCTAACGCATTTGGACAAGCAAAAAGTGGCAGAAACAACAACATTCCTATAAACTGAATGAGAAATGAACTCTTTTAACCAGCTTGTCTAAACTGGTTTTTATCCCAAATCCTATTTTGTTTTATACCGGATGATTTGCCGCACCAGTTCCAGCGGTAATGGCTGATCATGCATAAAATGTAACGTGTCTTTCGCTTTTTTGGCTTTATACTGCTCGATCTCAGGCGCCAGCGCTACCATTCCGTATACCGGGTAAAAGCCGATGTGCTTTTTGTAAGCGGCAAAATAAAGATAGCGCTTGGGCCCTATCATAAAGGCCGGCATCTGGTAGCGGATACTTTCCTCTGTATCCGGCAGTGTTTCATGGAAAAGCGCCCTCAGGGCATTTAAACGCTCCCGGATATCCGGCTCAAAGCCGGAAATATACTGTGTTACTGCTTCATCGTACATCATTCCCGCTGTTTATTTATTAATGAGGGGCAGGTATTTATGCCGGTTGTCGATAATCATCCACAATAATATGGCCCAGAGTACCAAAGCAATAAGGAGGCCCTCAGGGGCAACGGTGATATGCGTCAGTAATATGCCTATCATAACCGGGAAAATGACCAAAGCACCGAGTGCCCTGGTCCTTGGAATAAGGATAAGAACCCCTGCCAACAGCTCGGCAAAGGCCAGTAAAGGCATCAGCCAGGAGATCTCGGCGAAAGCGGCATTATCCCTGCTCAAAGCCTCCGGCAGATCTTTGGGCGGTGGCATGTAATTAAACAATTTACTCAGCCCGCCGTTGATCATCACCAGGCCAAACAGCGAGAACAAAATAGTTTTTACGATTTTCATAAGCTGCTTTTTGATAGTAGAAATTATTGTTCCGCTAATGTTTTCAATTTATCCAGGGCCTTGGGCCAGGCATTGTCGAAATAATCCAGGTACTGCTCGTTGCAATCCACCTCTACGGTAACGGTAGTTTTACCATCCTGTTCATTAAACGAGTAATTTTCCAGCGCGCCCGCCCAGCCTTCTACGGCCGGCCCTTCACTAATCACCTGCTCACCGTCCAGCACGCCGTAATGTCTTAAAGAAACAAATTCGTTAGGAATATGTTCCATCACTTCAGCTACCATACCTTCTTTCTTACCTTCCTTGCTGATACCTGTGAACCGGATATTTTCTCCTTTATCCCAGCTGCCTTCAAAGTCTGAAGTGGGGTTAAAGGCTTCGGTCCATTGTTTATAAGTCGCTCTACCCAGCATGGTATCGGATACTTTAGCTGCCGGAGCATTAATGTCGATGTGATACTTTAATCTTTTCATGTTTTGTTTGTTTTATGCGTATAGAAAATGCTTTTGGGATTGAAGTTAGGTACTTATCGGCAGAGAAAACTTGCCTTAAGACAAGAAAGCGGATAGGAATAACAGATTAAAATAGTTTTAACTGCATATCCCGGACCGGTTCCCCCGGCAGCTCAAAATTGGAAATGCCTACACCCAGCAGGCGAACGCGCTTGCCTTCCAGGGGTGCATGTTCCAGAATGCCATGGACCATAGATAAAAGGGTGGCGCTATCATCGATCAGCTGCTGGCCGGATTGGCTGCGGGTGATGATTTTGAAATCATGGAACTTGAACTTTACCGTTACGGTCCTGCCTTTCAACCCGGACCGCTGTAATCTTGCTATCAGCCTTGACAAGAGCAACTCGAGTTCAGGTAACATAGCTTCCTTACTGCAAAGATCTTCCTGGTAGGTATCTTCTACGCTCACCGATTTAGTGGCGCGCTGCGGCTGTACCGCGCGGTTATCAATACCTCTTACGATCTGGTAATAGAATTTACCGGTTTTGCCAAAGTGCTGTACCAGCACCGCCTCAGAAAGCTGCTTGAGGTCTTTACCGGTAAACAGTCCCATGGCTTTCATTTTTGCCGCGGTCACTTTACCTACGCCGAAGAACTTTTCAACCGGCAGGGCTTCCATAAAAGCTTCAATTTTGGAAGGGCCTATAAAAGTAAGCCCGTCCGGTTTATTCATATCAGAAGCGATCTTAGCCACGAATTTATTGACCGAGACACCCGCTGAAGCTGTGAGTTGCAGTTCTTCGCTGATCGCTTTTTTGATTAGCCTGGCGATCTCTATGGCGGAGCCGATATTTTGCTTATCGGCGGTCACATCCAGGTAGGCCTCATCCAGCGAAAGCGGTTCGATAAAATCGGTATAACGCAGGAATATTTCACGAATATGCCTGGAAACAGCCTTGTACGCTTCAAACCTGGGCAGGACAAAAATGGCTTCCGGGCAAAGGCGTTGTGCCATTTTGGAGGACATAGCCGAGCGGATACCAAATTGACGGGCTTCATAACTGGCGGTGGCGACAACCCCGCCCCGGCCTTCGGGCAGGCCACCGACCACCAGCGGCAGGCCCCGGTATTCAGGGAAATCCCGCTGCTCTACCGAGGCATAGAAGGCGTCCATGTCGATATGAATGATCTTACGCTGCATAGAATGGGGCTGCCTGGAGGTTTACAGGCTTGTTGTATCACAAAGATAAAGTTTCCGCGGGCTGCCTGCTTAAAATAAACCTATTACTTTACAGGAATGCAGGCCTTAAATTTAATAACCATTATGTGGTGCATGCAAAGTTTTGTATCTTGTCCACCATCAATGGGTTACAAACAATATGTGGTTTCATAAAATAGATAAACATGAGATTTCTATACTTTAAGATCGCTATGGGCTTAGCCGCAGGCCTGGTTACTTTGTCATCATGGGCACAAGGCTTACAGCCTGGTTTTCAAAAAGAAGAATACCGGGAACTAATGTACATTTCCGCGCGTACCTCCGGTGGTCCTGATTATTATAATCAATTCCCGGAACCGCAATATAAAATGATCTATCGCTCTGAACCCATAGGCCTGGATAACCTTTGGGACCTTTGGCTCAGCGAGGATAAAATTGCCGTGATCAGTATCCGTGGTACAACACAGAACGCGGAAAGCTGGCTGGCCAACCTGTACGCGGCTATGGTACCTGCCAAAGGGGTTTTAAAATTGAGCAGTACCGATAGTTTTTCCTATCATTTTGCCGACAATCCCCGTGCTGCCGTTCATGTAGGCTGGTTACTGAGTACTGCTTATCTTGCTAAAGAAATTATTCCAAAGATCAATGAACTATACCGGCAAGGGGTTCGGGATGTGCTGATTACCGGGCATAGCCAGGGCGGCGCTATTTCTTTCCTGGTCACTTCTCATTTATACGGCTTGCAGCAAAATGGTGGCCTGCCTAAAGATATCCGGTTTAAGACCTATTGCAGCGCGGCGCCTAAACCCGGTAACCTTTATTATGCCTACGATTATGAGGCTAAAACACAGGGCGGCTGGGCATATAACGTGGTGAATGCCGCGGACTGGGTACCCGAAGTGCCGATGTCGATACAAACAGTAGCTGATTTTAATAATGTGAACCCCTTCAATAATGCCGACGCGATGATCAAAAAGCAAAAACTATTGCAAAGGCTGGCTTTACGGCATATTTATAGAAAGCTGAGTAAGCCGACACAGCAGGCTCAGAAAAATTATGAGAAATACCTGGGTAAGATGACTTCTAAAATGATCCGGAAAAACCTGCCGGAGTTTTTGCCACCGGATTATTACAATAGTAATCACTATGTGCGCACCGGCAGAACGATAGTTTTATTGCCCGATGAGGCTTATTATAAAATGTATCCCGATGATAAGGACAAAACTTTTATGCATCATTTCCATAAACCTTACCTGGTACTTTTAGAACAATTAGGAGATGAGGTGCGTTAATACTGTTGTTTAATGACTATTATATAAGTATTTGCAGTGTATTATATTTTTTTGAACATTTATGAAATTAAAATCCAATGAACCTTTCTGGCTGGTAAAAAACGGCTTGAAGCACTCCTACCCTTCCCTGGCTAAAGACATCAGTACCGATGTACTGATCGTGGGCAGCGGCATTACCGGTAGCCTGATCGCGCATCGCTGTATGGAAGAAGGTTATAAAACAGTACTTATAGACAGGCGGGAGATCGCTAATGGCAGCACATCGGCCACTACCTCTATGCTGCAATACGAAATAGATGTGCCCTTGTTCGAATTGATCGGCCAGATCGGCGAAAAAGGTGCAGTAGCGGCTTATACAGCTTGCTTTGACTCTATCGATCAACTGGCTGAAGTGGTCAAACAGGTAAGGTCAGGCTGTGGCTTTAAAAATAAAGACTCCCTTTATTTCGCCGCTTATAAAAAAGATGTAGCCTGGCTGCGGGAAGAGTTTGAAGCCCGTAAAAGGTACGGCTTCCCGGTTAAATGGCTTACGGCAAAAGAAATACACGAAAAATATGGCCTGGAAAATACACATGGCGGTATCCTTTCTGCCAAAGGCGCCAGTATAGACGCTTTCTGCCTGGCCCATGACCTCCTGGCCTATAACTATAAAAGAGGTCTGGAGCTCTATGATAAAACCGATATAGAAGAAGTGGTGTACAAAAAAAATGGTGTAACCGTAACGACAGATTATGGTAATATAATTAAGGCCCAAAAGATCATTTACTGTAATGGTTTTGAAAGTACAGAGCTGATCAAAGAAAATTTCGTGAAGCTTTTATCTACCTATGCGGTTGTCAGTGAAGTAACCGACAATGAGTTTAAGTCGCTCAATAAAACGCTGTTCTGGAATACCGCCAGCCCCTATATTTATATGCGTACCACGGACGACGGCCGCCTGCTGATTGGCGGCGAGGACGAGGATTTTGTAAGCGCTAAAAAAAGAGATAGCTTATTGAACCGTAAAGGCAAGCGGCTGGAAACACAGGTACAGCGGATATTCCCGGGCTATGATTTCCGTTCCGACTTTATCTGGGCCGGCACTTTCGGGGAAACTAAAGATGGTTTACCCTACATCGGTACCCATAAAGATTTCCCGGGCGCTTATTTTGTATTAGGATTCGGGGGTAATGGTATTACCTTCTCGGTCATTGGCATGGATATGGTAGCGGCTATGTTGCAGGGGAAAAAGCACCCGCTGAGTAATTATTTCAAATTCGGGCGCTAAGAACTATTGCTAACATTCAGCTGCTCATGAATCCTTTTTGCCGATATTTGCAGCCAACAATTAATAACATGAAAAAAGTATTGAATAAACAATCGCTTACCTTTTTAGCCTCCTATATTAATAACCCTTCGCCTACTTCTTTCGAGTCTGCCGGGCAAAAAATGTGGTTGCAATACCTGCAGCCTTATATTGATGAATGGTTCCTTGATGATTATGGTACGGCTGTAGGCGTGATCAATCCTGGTAAAGATTATAAAGTGGTGATCGAGGCGCATGCCGATGAAATTTCCTGGTACGTCAACTATATTACCAGCGACGGCCTCATCTACGTGATCCGTAACGGCGGCTCCGACCACCAGATAGCGCCTTCCAAGAAAGTGTTGATCCATGGTGAAAAAGGAATAGTGCGTGGCGTTTTCGGCTGGCCGGCTATCCATACCCGTAGCGGCGAGAAAGAAGAAGCGCCTACCCTGAAAAATATTTTTATCGACTGCGGCTGTACTTCTAAAGAAGAAGTATTGGCCCTGGGTATTGATATCGGCTCCGTAATTACTTATGAAGACACCTTTGAAGTATTAAACGACCGTTACTATATGGGCCGCGCCCTGGATAACCGCATCGGCGGCTTCATGATTGCGGAAGTAGCCCGCCTGCTTAAAGAGAATAAGAAAAAGCTACCTTACACTTTATATATCGTCAACGCAGTACAGGAAGAGATAGGTTTAAGAGGTGCGGAAATGATTGCCCGCAGGTTAAAACCCGATGTGGCCATCTGTACCGATGTGACGCATGATACGCATACCCCGATGATCAATAAGATCACACAGGGTGATGTGCAGTGTGGTAAAGGCCCTGTAGTTGCTTACGGCCCGGCCGTACAGATGAACCTACTGAAACTGTTGACCGATACAGCGGCTAAGGAAGAAATCCCTTTGCAGAAAAATGCCTGTTCGCGCTCTACCGGTACCGATACCGACGCGTTTGCCTATAGCAATGACGGTACCCCTTCAGCCCTGATCTCCCTGCCTTTACGCTATATGCATACTACAGTTGAGCTGGTGCATAAAGATGATGTAGCTAATGTAATCTTGTTGATTTACAATGCATTATTGAATATTAAGAAAAACCACTCTTTTAAATATTTCGATAAGCTGTAAGTATTGATATAATAAAAAGCCTCCCGGAACAGATCCGGGAGGCTTTTATTTTACCTGCTGCCAGGAATGGATCAGGCAGGATTTACAGGGAACAGGGTATTCATCCGGTTTTGGTTGGCCGTTTGCAAGCGGTCAATCGTATCCGGCCCGTTATCGGTAAAGTCACCCGGCTCCATAGGGCTGGTCATCACTGTATTCACCATACCCGTTCTTTGGGTAAAGGTTCTTTCCGCACCGCGGTTCAATATATCGCCGGCTATAGAAGGAATATTGTGTCCGTCCGGGGAAATTGCGCCTAACAGGGAGTGCAGGATTTCATGGGCGGTAGTTTCACCGATCAGCCGGCCCATCATTTTGACCGCCAGTGCTTCCATCGCCGGGTCGCTCATCGTTGCATTCTCCAGCTCGTTGATCAGGGCTATGGTTTGCGTATCCAGCTCTAGGGTTCCACCGGTGGTAGTGGCATAGGCGCCCGGGTAGATCTCGATAATGTCATTATAGACCGTAGGGCCATAGCCTAAGCCGCCAAGGCCGCAGATACCCAGGAGCGTAGGCCGGGCCGCATCCATATTCTTGATGGTCACGGTAGTGATCATGTTGGCGGCCAGGTGGGCCGGCATGGTTTCGCTAAGCCCGCCTAATTGCCATATGGTGCGTACATTGGCCTGGCGCAATATGTTGTTGCAGGTATCCCGCATTTCAGCGACAATAGCGTTTTTCAGGTGGGCCACATGATATTTGTCTAAAGCGGCATCAAAGGCGGCGCTATCCTCTGTTATCCGCACAAATTGCGGTACAGAGATCGTGAAATTAATATGCCTGCTTACCGTAGGGCTTACGCCATTACTGGTGGCGCTGACTTTCAGCTGGTGGATACCCGGTACCAGCCCGCTGATATTGGTGGTAGGGGCATTAGCCGTGCTAAAGCTTACATGAGTACCGCCTACATTTTCCCATAAAATTGTTGGGTTAGAGATGCCCACTACATTTACACCCATATTGATCACACCGCTTTTGGAATTGGTTGCAGGTTCAAAAGCCCGTAGGTCTGCGCTGCTGCTCAATAGCGCGATGCGGGTCGTGCTGTCTTCTGTGCTGCCGTTGCCGATCACCAGGGATTCGGTACTGCCATCGGGATCTATGCGCTGCGCACTTACATTCCGGCCTTCAGAAGCCGCTTCTACGGCCGCTTCAGAAAGCGAAGGCCTGCTTTGTTCCCGTTCTGCAGCCGCTTGTGTACGCCTGCTTTCTCCACCATCGATCTGTTGCTCCAGGTGTTGCCGGGTTAAGGACTGGTGCTGGTCCGGGGTGATCGCGCCGCTTTCGCGGGCATTGTCCAGGCTTTGCGCAATGGTATTGGCATTATCTGTATTATGTTGTTGCATGGCCAGGCCTTTTGCCATCTCTGCGAATGCTTTGGCATTCTCATTGTTGGAGAGATAGGTTTTAATCGCGTTTTGCTGGTTGCCCTGCAGGCCGGTAATGTCGGTAAATACGCCCGATTTACCCAATAGCTCTGAGAGGCCGGCTAATCCTGCTGCCGGTTCCGGTGTGGCCGGTGCATTCTGTATATTGATCATCGGGCTGGCAAAATCTTTGAACGCGGCCTTCCAGTCGGTGACCGTTGGCGTTGGTGTCGTGATCGGCATAAAGCCGGTAGGTTCATCGGTGCGGAACTTATCCCAGTCCTGAGAAGAATTCGGGTATACTTTTTCACAGGCATTACAGGCGCTTTGTACGGTTTCGAGGTAGACACCCTTGGTCGGTACGCTAATCCGGTAGGGTTCCATAG
The DNA here is from genome assembly GCA_016786705.1 of Taibaiella sp. GTDB lineage: Bacteria > Bacteroidota > Bacteroidia > Chitinophagales > Chitinophagaceae > Edaphocola. The sequence continues at coordinate 177,125 of JAEUVV010000003.1, read as the reverse complement.
GGGTGATTGGCTCATATTGTTTCAAAAGCTCGTCCCCGCTCAAAATATTAGCATCCTCCCCGTTAGGCTCGATAATGTATGACTGGCTGACGCGGTAGCCGGCTGCCACGGGGAAGACCAAAGCGTTACCGGCAATGCCCATCATCTGGTTTTTAACGACCGATGCAAGGCTGCGATAAGCCACCGGGTTACCGTATTCGTTAAAGATCTGGATCGTAAAGCCATCCAGCAGCATATAGCGGCGGTCTTCGTCCAGGTTTTTCCAGAGCACTTTATTATAGTGCTCCATATTACTGTTCAGGTGCTCGATCAGCTGACGTACCAGGTAAATATCCTCTTTCCTGGGGTTGCGCTTCTCTTCACTGTTTAACGGTGTAGGGAATTGCGGAATACTATCCCGCAGGTCATTCCGCAGGGTCCTTCTGGTAAGCACATTACTGCTGAAGTTGGTACTGTACTGGAGGTCTATAGTCTCCAGGTTCAGGGTGATGAAGTTTAAAAAGGCTTCCCGCTCACTCATATTCAGGCCGCCGGGCAGGCTGTAATTGATCTTCAGGTTAGTGATCTCGCTTCGTTTCAGCGAGGTAGTGCCGGCCAGGGTGACGGTCATCAGCCGCTCCCCGCCTGCATAGCGGCCTTGCGGGGTCAGGTCAAGCTGGCCCAGGGGCAGGAAGCTGAAGCAGTTGTCCCGGATCAGCTTATCCGCGATCAGGGGCGCTATGTTTTCCCTGAAAATGCGGTCCCAGTCGGCTACCACGTTACCGTTGAAGTATTGGAACAATTCGTTGAGCGACATGCCCAGTATCTTGGCATAAGCGGTCCAAAGTGCTCTTTCTGTTTCCATACCGGCAAAGAAGTCCATCGGCGTTGGGGTGGCATCGCCATGAAACAGGATCGGTAAAAAATTGGAGAACAGGTCAATAGGCCCGTTAAAATTCACCCGGATACATTGCGCCGGCGGCACGGTTTCGTAATTGGCGTCCAGGGTCATGAACATATCAAAGATAGCCTTCCGGGTCAGCACCTCTGTACTGTTTGTTTCATACTTTATTGTAGGCCCTTTAGCCGCACAGGGTACTACAGCGCCGACTACAGAATCCATAATATTGGTCCTTATCGTTCCGGCAACATCTACCCCGCCCTGCGAGGTTACGGTTGTTTTGATCACCGGGAAAGAAAGGATGCGGTCAAAACGCGTTTTAGGTCTTGGTATATGGATGCGGATCTGCATCTGTCCTTTGATCTCGGTAATCCTTTCATCGGCAAACATGCCATTGGGGTAATCAACATGCTCGTAATTAGTGCGGATGCGGTCATTGGCATCAAAAGCTTTGATGAGGGGGTGTTGCCGCCCTCTTAATAGCAGTTTAAACGGTTGCAGGTAGGTATTGGAATGTACCGGCAGGAGATTGGCCGCCAGCACATCTTTCCATTTAAAGATATTTTCTTTCGTGAAATTGGTCATCAGGAAAGGCACAAAGACACATTCTTCGGCACTCACTAACTCCTGGTAGATAGCATAATGGCGCAGTACTTCGAAATACATCATCGTCAGGCCATGGCAATGATTATGATTAGAGATTACCTCAGTACTTGCGGCATAAGTCTGTCCTTCCCGTACTGTAGTAACCACGGACGCATTCATACCCCGGTAACTTTCGGCATTTTGCATAATCGATTGCCTTAAGCGTTCACCAAAGAACTGGGAAATGTTGCGGCCACTGTTTTGAGAAGCGCTGGAGTTTGAATTGGAATAACCTCCGGCTACGCCAAGAGAGGCGCCAAATGGACCGTAGGATGCGCTGGCGCCCAGGCCGGCACTTACTCCTGAAGTTTCTGCCGAGCTGCGTCCCGACATAGATTCATTGATCAGGCCGCTGAGCTGGTCGGTAATCGAACGGTCATTGAGCAGGTCGGCCGATAAGCGTTCTGATTGGCTCAGGCTTTGGCTTTCAGCGCCGGTCAGGTTACGTCCGCTGTCAAAAACAACGATCTGTTTCTTTTGACCGGGGGCCAGGGGCAGTGAATATAAAAGTTCTCCTAATGAGTAACCATCTGCTTTAAATTTGGATTTGTAATGCAATATATGACCGGTAGCGATGCTTACCGACTGATAAAAGGAAAGGTTTTCTTTGGCATCCGGGGCCTCCTGCCACATAATAGGATTTTCCAGGCCTACGGGCTGGCGCTGGATCAGGGACTTACCGCCGCTTAAGGTAAATTCGAAATTACCATTACCGGTATTTCTTTTTTCTAATACATAATTAGCCACATCCGGGTCAGAAATACGTACGATAGCATGGTAGCTGTATTCTCTCAGAGTGCGGTTGGGCGTGGTAAGACTCATGCAGGAGCTGCCGATATCCTGGGTATACTCGTCCGAGTTGATGAGGTCGGCATGGTCGGGTAAACGATGAGTTTTGGTAGTGCTGTGGCAGCTGCAATCATCTTCTTTATGCTCGTGGCCATCGCTTACCGTACCATTGATCAACAGGTAAAGGAAATCATCAGCGATGGTTTCTTCTGCCTGTTCATTTTGTTCGATAAGAATGCTGGTCGCGCTATCCGGTAAGGTAGAAATGATGGCTTGTGCTTCTATATATTGCCCATAAGGATAGGACAGGGAAAAATAACCGCCATTATCCGTTTGGGCCGAGCCCACGATGCGGTAAAGCGCGTCTCCTTGCTTCTTGGCCTGGATCAATACGGTAAGGTCTTTAACATTGGCTTTCGCAGAAGCGGTACTGATGACCTGACCTCTTAATTTTTTCTGGGCGGTATTGTTCCCGTTATTGTTATTGTTAACAGTTGCGGGGCTTAGTAGTTGTACGCGGATATTGATATCCTCCAGTTCTTCGTCAGAAGGTACAAAATTCTTTAACCATAATACAGAACCGTCATAACCTTTCACGCTTACCGTGATCGGGTTCATGACATTGTCCTGCAGGTTAAACTGGAAGGGTATGGGTAGGTTGGCAATATCCGCTTCTGTAGCCTGGCTGCTCCAGTCGTATTGTTTTAATTTAGCCTCCTGCCCGTTGGAATAATTAATGCCCAGTTTATAGAAATCCAGGGTACTTGCGGGGATCTCCTTGTCTGTGTTGATGGTAAAAGTACCGGCTACTTTTAGCCCGTTGAACTGTTCCGGGATATCCAAAGGAAAATCCAGCAAACGGTCCAGGTCGAAATTTTTTAAAGCCGCCCTTACTCTTTTGAGCACGGCATCCAGCATTGCTTTGCTTTGATCACCATATTGGGCATAGGCGGCAGTATACACCGTATTGATCATTCGGATCAATTGCTCCTGGTAAACAGATGGATCTATAAAGTAAGCGCCTTCTTTTTCCCGTACTGCATATAAGAGCAGGATAAACACCCAGTTGCCAAGAATGCCCAGGTTAAGGGTGTCCACCAGTTCCGAATAGGCTGTTTTGTTCAGGTATAGCCATTCATAAGCAGGTATATTACCGGTGGTGTCCTGCCCCCGCTGCTCCAGGTAAAAAAAGTCAATTACTTCAAATTCCTCTATAAGCTGGTCCTGCAAGGTAACCTTTATCTTATAAGAAAGATCGTCGATATTGACGGTAGACATACCTGCTGAGCCATTGGAGGCGGTCTTCATAAGCTCCGCGAGGTATTCTACCGCTACGAGCATATCCTTGTTGCCGGGAAGGGTAACCTGGTAGGCCGGGCCTTCCACTTCGGCCATGACTTTGTATTCATCAATCTTGATGCGCTCAATTAATTTAGCGGGATTTTCCTTGTTAGCGGATAGTATTTGATGCTTTTTGTACTCAAATACCGGGCCGGTAAAGGTCAATGAAAGGGGGAACGGTAGGTCGCCGTTCAGGTATTTCAGCGATTTTGAAAGAATGGGCATATTTTCTGGTTTTGAATGATTATAAAAACTGTTTAATGTTTTTTTGATAGAAGTACTTTATTGCCGGAACAAGATGGAGCTTTATAATTGTATGGGCCTGGAAGGTTACAAGGGTTGATCGTATGGTTAAGCAGCTGTTAATTAGTTGCAAGTTCTTTTTTTATTTTCCCTTAGACAGGCGCACAAAGGCCGGCTATAGTTTTAAGATTAGTTTTTGTTTGTTTAGATGATGATTTTAATGCTTTTACAATCAATTGATTGTAATTTTCAACTAACTATTTGATGCTATATTTTAAAGAAAATAATTTGAGGATTTTTCCCTTATGTGTAATTGCTAAAAAGGCTACGATATATGCTTACATCCTGCAATGCTGTAACTTTGCCATACAGGATAATATATAAGTACAAGGGTATGGAACCATTAGCAGAAGAACAATCACTTTACGAGAGAATTGGCGGCGAAAAAGCATTGAGTAGCTTGCTGGATCGTTTTTATGATCTTGTTTATGAGCATGAACGTATCAGCCGTCTATTTACCGGAGATAAGGAGCTGATCAAGCATAAACAAAAGCTCTTCCTCACCCAGTTTCTGGGCGGACCTGCAGCCTATACAGATGCATATGGACATCCACGTATGCGGGCCCGGCATATGCCGCATCCGATCACCCAGGAAGATGCTATGGGTTGGCTGGAATGTATGGCCGGCGCTATAAAAGAAATGCCTATTAGCGAGGACCTGAAAGATGAATTGTTTAACCGTTTTCCCAGGACCGCTTTCTTTATGGTGAACAATTGATTATTGTTTACATGTATAATTTAAATACACTCCGGAGCTTATTGGAATAAGAAAATAATTGCAGCAGGCAGGTGCTGTTTTAAGTTAGGAAAGGCACTTATTTTATTTTTTAAAATAGCCAACTCATTCTCTTTATCCGGTGTCTTAAACTATAGCCGGAATATTAAGTGCCCGATTGTAACGCGGGTACCTGAATCTGGAAAAATGCATCCTTTTAGGCAATTTTTCTTATATTCTATAGATTTTAGCTAAAATTTATATCTTTGGACGTTTGTTATTATTTCGCAGTATGAAGAAACTTTCTTTTTGCATTCTATTATTTTTATACTCCCTGCACGCTAATAGCCAGCTTACCTGTAACGGTTACTGGGGCCCTTTCCTGATCAACCAGACATTTGGCCAGGGCGATGCTACGGCCAACTGGTACGGGCCGCTGGCAACTTACGCTCCCGGGGCCAGTACTTCAACAGTATTTGTGGGTGCGGGCGGCCCTCCGGGCGCCACCCTGGCAGATGGTCAGTCGGGCTTAGTAAAAAACAGTTCCGCGCCCGGGACCGGTCAGGGCGCAAACTGGGTGAACGCGACAGATCATACCGGGGATCCCAATGGATTGATGCTTTTGGTGAATGCCCCCTCTACCGCCGCAACCGTATTTTTTGAATATACGATGGACAATCTTTGCCCCAATACCACATTAAGACTTGGCGTATGGGTGATGAATGTAAACTCCTCGCTGGTGGCCACCAGTACCTGTGGCGCTAATACACAATATCCCAACCTGACCCTTAGGGTGGTAGATCCCGTTACTAACGCGGTACTTGCCCTGGCGAATACCGGTAATGTACCTATCGATACGAGCTGGCACCAGTTCTTCGTTACCTTTACCAATGGTACCAATACTTCCGTAAAGCTCCAGGTAGTCAATAATTCTGTAGGTTCCGGTTGTGGTAATGACCTGGCCCTTGATGATATTACGGTTCAGGCCTGTATCCCGGTTTCACAAGTATTGCCTAAGCTGGATACCCTGACCTGCTCTAACACTACTCTGGACTTTGTCGCTAATGTGATCAACAGCCCCTATAGTCCTGCCGAATATCAATGGCAATACAGTACAGATGGCGGTCTTACCTGGCAAAACCAGGGAGCGCCTTCTGCCAGCCCCAACTATTCCTTTACTACTACAGGCCTGCCCCTGGGCGAATACCTGATCCGCTATATTACAGGTTCTGCCGGTACTACGGGAAATATTAACTGTATTTCCATCAGCGATACCTCAAGAGTCATGGTCGATTCTATACCGGTTATAGAAATGTTTGAAACCATCTGCTCCGGCCAGTCGCTTGATTTCTTTGGCCGCAGCCTGACCACATCCGGTATCTATGATACCATCATACCTTCAACAGGTATGCGCTGCGATTCTATTTTCAGGATGGAGCTGGTTGTGGTACCTACCCCGCAACAAATTATGATGCCGGATTCGCTTATTGCCTGTCAGTATGATTCTGTACCGCTGCAGTCCAATACTCTGCCGCCTAATAACAATTATACTTATCAATGGACGCCTTCCACCAACCTAAACGCGGATACGGATCCTAATGTGTGGTTCTATGCAGATGCTTCCCGCAGGTATGTGCTGCGCGTAACCAATACGGTAAACAATGTACCTTGTAGCCTGACCGATACGGTGGATGTAATCGTCAATCCCGGGGATTTCCTGGAGCTACCCAAAACCGATTTCGCGATCTGTCCCGGGGACTCGGTTCAATTGCTGGCAAGTGGTGCGGATACTTACCTGTGGCAACCCGGAAAGGGACTGAGCGACCCGGCGATTGGTAACCCGGTTGCTAAGCCGGAGGTGACCACACGCTATCAACTGTTAGGTACCAGTGCTAAAGGTTGTACCGACACGCAAATCGTTAATATTACGGTGCACCCTGCCGCAGTACTTGAGTTGCCGGATTACATAAATCTTTACCCCGGTGAAACTTATTACCTGCAGCCTGGTACTAATGCGGTCTTCTTCCATTGGTTCCCTAATTCCGGTATCAATGATGTGGCTATCAGCAATCCGCGCTTTAACCCTACTGTAGATACCCGCTATTTTGTAACCGCAAAAACCGATTATGGTTGCGTCATCACTGATTCAATCGATGTCTGGGTAAAAGAAACCGTATTGGAGATGCCTAATGCCTTTAATCCCAACTATGATGACTATAAAGTCAGCATGAGAGGCCTGGCAACTTTAGAATCATTCGAGATCTATAATCGTTGGGGACAAAAAATATTTGAAACAAAAGATATCCGCCAGGGCTGGAATGGTACTTTTAAGGGTACACCACAGCCAACTGGTGTATATGTATACCAGATAAAGGCCACTACCACAGAAGGTAAACCGTTTAAACAGACCGGTAACGTGACCTTGTTGCGGTAGTAAATAATTGTATTATCATCAACAAATAAGCCCCGGTTTTACCGGGGCTTATTATCTTAAGCTTTGTAACAATGAGGAATGGCAGCTCTTTATTGATTATTTTATTAGTAGCCATACCTGGATGGACTACTGCTCAATGCTATGAGGCTGCTACAGGCGATCCGGGATATTATCAAATAGTACTGGATCAGGGCCGGTATAAAAAGCGCGGTATATCCTGTGAATCAGAAGCAGTCAGTAAGGGCACTTACCGGTTCGACGGAGATACTTTAAAGTTGTTTCCTTATTCAGACAGAGATAGTATACTTCCCCTGCCTGTTTTTCAATTTACGCCACATACGGATTGTAGTGTTATTATTAAAGTGCTGGATGAATCTGGCAACCCCTGGCGGGGTTTTAATGTGATGACCGGGAACAGCAAACAGCAGTTTTACGATTTGTATACTGATTCAAATGGAACCTGTAGTTATACCGATACCAGTCATCGCTATATTATCCTTAATTATCTCAATAATAGCCTGGATTTTAGTGATGAGGCCAATTATCGCTACTTATGGGATAGTAAAGCAACAGGCACTTACCTGGTAATAATACCGGATGACGGTTTTTTTGTACTCGACCGGAATGTCATTATTGACAATGAGCCGTTCGTTTACCTTAAAAAAGGCAATTGTTTATACCGTCTTGACGACCCGACCCAACCTCTTTATAAAATAAGAGAGGATTAAATAGGCTTATACCGTTTTCAGTACTTCATTCATTTTACGTACGGCAGCGGCACTTTCATTAAACATGCGTTGTTCCTCTGCATTCAGCTTCAGGTCAATGATCTCTTCCCAGCCATACTTTCCCAAAACTACCGGCACGCCGATACAGATGTCCTCCTGCCCGTATTCACCTTCCAGGTAGACCGAGCAGGGAAATATTTTCTTTTTGTTACGCACAATGGATTCCAGTACCATAGTGGCCGCGGCGCCCGGTGCATACCAGGCCGAGGTGCCTAGTAATTTGGTTAAGGTGGCACCGCCGACCATGGTTTCCTGGATCACTTTATCCAGTTCTTCCCGCGTCAGCACATCAGTAATGGGCAGGTTATTTAAGGTGGTCAGCCGGGTCAGCGGGATCATGGTCGTGTCGCCATGTCCGCCGATAACGGTAGCCTGTAAATCATTTTGGGAGCAATGGAGTAATTTCTGGAGGTTGGTTTTAAAGCGTGCCGAGTCTAAAGCGCCGCCCATACCGATCACCCGTTTTTTAGGCAGTCCTGTAGATTTCAAAACGTGGTAGGTCATCGTATCCATAGGATTGGCTACTACCACAAGAATCGTATCGGGGGAATATTTCAGGATGTTATCCGCGACTGTTTTCACAATACCGGCATTGGTACCGATAAGGTCTTCCCGGGTCATGCCTGGTTTGCGGGGGATACCGGCAGTGATCACTACAATATCTGAATGCTCGGTAGCCCGGTAGTCGCAGGTCGTACCGGAGATATTGACATCGAAGCCCAATAGCGAGGAACATTGCAACAGGTCCAGCGCTTTGCCTTCAGCCACACCTTCTACAATATCTACGATCACTAATTCATCACAGATTTCTTTCCGGACAATGTTATCTGCACAGGTAGCGCCTACTGCTCCCGCACCCACTACGGTTACTTTCATTACAGTATTATTTTATGTTATTGCAATTTATTCAATAATACTGAAGTTTAATGCGCTATTGAAATATATGATTTTTTGTCAATTACTAATCGTCCAGAGGTGGTGGTGGAGCCCAATCGCTGGTATCAGGCTTTTCCTGTATTGTAATCATAAATCGCTCTACTGGGTAATAAAGAGAGAGCTCTTCATAGGACAACATTATTGTACTTTTGTTAATACCTGCTGCTTCAATAAGTGCGAGAAGTAACATAAAATTTCCCCTGCATTTATGAGAAGTATCAGATCCGTTGCCACAATTTTCGGTCAGGTAATAATGAATATCAAATCGCAGGGCAGTATCGTTTTTGTACCGGTCCAGGAAATTTTTTATCGCTTCGCTATTCTTCAGGGCCGTTTCATAAGTATTAAACAGCACTACACAGGAATCGATAACTGGTGGTACTTTGTATCCGGTAGCCGATGCAACTTTAGCGTTTAATATCAATAAGGCAAGTAAACAAAACAATTTCATATTACAATATGCTTATAACAGTGCTGCATCTTCCTGTAATACCCTCCCGGCATGTATGCCATCAAACTGTACGATCATCAACTCTTCTGCTGGAGTAATAATGCCTAAGTCCATATACTGAGTTACATTAAAATGTACCGGGTAAATGGCGTACCGGTATTTATGATGATTTAATCCGAGTTGCGCTATTTTTTCGAAGCGGGCATCTTTGTCAACTTCGAGCAGGAAAAGGTCCTGTGGTTTTACTTTATAATAAGTATAATAATCCAAGGCCAGCAATTCGGCTACTATGGGATCTTCGAAATGGTCTTTGAAATAGTCAAAGGCTACTTCATACACCTGCTTTAAGGTATATTGATGGAAAGGGTATTTTGCACCGAAGCTTTTTCCCAGGCCCATCAGGGTATCAAATATGCTGTAATGCTCACTGATGTATTTGAGGGCATGATAAGCCCGTTTTTTATTCCAATAGATCTCCAGGGCATGCTCGGCAAGGGTGATATGGTAGAGGTCTTCTTCACTCAGGAACTTGCTGCGTATGATCTGGTAAGGCGGTTCGGGATCAAATACATAATCATACTGCTCATATTTTTCCCGTACCGGTGTACCTTTCAGGAATTTTAAAAAGCCCAGCTGCAATTCCGGCGGATGCAGCTTGAAGGTTTGTTCAAAACTATATTTAAGGTCGTCCAGGTACTCCAGCGGCAGTCCTACGATCAGATCCAGGTGCATCTCGATCTTATCGTCCAGCTGTTTGATCACCGAAGCTGTTTTGTCAAAATTCTGCTTCCGGCTCACCGCAAGGTTGCTTTCCTTGTTTACGGTCTGTATCCCGATCTCGAAGCGGAACAGGTTTTTAGGTACTTTTTCATTGACGAATCTGATGATATCGGGATGAACGATATCTGCCGTTATTTCAAACTGGAAAACATTTTCTTTCCGGTAGTGCTGCAGGATGAATTCGAAAAGATCAATCGTGAAATCTTTTTTGATATTAAAAGTACGGTCCAGGAACTTGATGGTGCGGCCATGGTCCATCAGGTATTTTAAATTGGTCTTGATAGTATCCATGGGCAGGTAACGCACTTTATTGTCCAGGCTGGCCAGGCAAAACTCACATTTATAAGGGCAGCCGCGGCTGGTTTCGATATAGCATACTTTATTATGCAGCTCTTCCACCGGGTCATATTGGTAGGGATTGCGGTCTGCCAGTAATTGCACGTCAAACTGTACCTGCTGTTTATTATAATGTATTTGCCCGTTCTCTTTGGATACCAGGTTGGCGACATTATTTATATCAGGGTAATTGTTTATAAATTGTTCAAAAGGTATTTCGCCTTCGCCGATGATGAGGTAGTCTACCGCGTCATTGGCAATGACCGGCTCCCATTCATAACTGACTTCGGGCCCGCCCAGTAACACTTTAGTTTCGGGCCGGAGCGATTTTATAGCCCGGGCCACTGCAAGCGTTTGTGTAATATTCCAGATATAACAGCTGAAACAAACTACATCATAAGCGATGCAGGCCTGCGCGACTTCCAGCGGATCATTTTTAATCGTAAACTCACAAAAATCCAGGTCCCCTTTCTCCCGGTTAAGATCGTATAAGATCCGGATGGCCAGGTTAAGGTGGATGTATTTGGCATTAAGGGTGGTGAGCAATATCTTGGGCATGCTGCAAAAATAGGAACATCCCGTGACAATAAGCCAGGCTTAAAAACTATTATGTGGATGTAAGTTTTGTTAATGAAAAAACCGGCAATTTGCCGGTTTTTAATATTTATCAATTTCCTAAGGATATAAATTAATCATACTTGGGACGGTAAGGGAGGTCGAAACCGACGCTTAACATCATCAGGTTAACATTGAAATCCTTGTAAGGTTGTAGCGAGAAGCCATTTTCCGTTTCCTTGAAATCAGGATTCATAAAATTGGTAGGATAATAAACAGCTTTTACATATACGCCGGGATGAAATCTGGCACCTACAAAAACGTAGGGTAAAACGGTAGCAGAACGCTGCGAAAACCATTCATTCATTTTATCTTTATCGTTACGCTTTACAAACCCTTTTTCTTTATACCAGAACGGGATATCGATACCGCCCCCGATCATGGCATATGTGCCGGACATGTTCCCGAACTTTAATCCTAAAGGAATACCAATCGTATAATTTCTCCGGATCACGGTGCTGTCCGGGCTATTGTTGTATTTATCAATAAAACCGATATTTTTAATCCCCAAACCACTGAAAATGCCAAAACTTCTTGAAAAATTGTAGTGAGCTGAAGTACCGAAATGCGGGAATAAAGTAAACCTTGGAACAGTCACAAAATCTTCCCCGGCCCTGTCAAACAGGGAAGATGATAGGATGTAAGTATCCATGTTAATGCCAAAATAGACTTTGCCTGTTTTAGCGGATTTTTCAATTTTAGGGGCATCCTGGGCTACCGTTGCCTGTGTGAGCAGGGAAGCTAATGCAAGGGTAAAAATATGCTTCATATATAATTTAATTTGTTTGTTTCCAAAGAAATAACTGACACAAAGTTAACCAGCAAGGGCACAAAACTGAAATTTTTTCAGCAATTTTTTTTGGCATATTGTTTGAACCTCTATATACCTGATCGCATCTGATGGCTGATTGTTAGTATAACTGGACAATTTGTCAGTAAGGGTGTTTTTTATAAAAAAATTATAGATGAATATAAAAGAGTTGTTTGTGCAGGGCCAGGGCAATGATGTCGAGTTTTTACCGATTGTCCCCCTTGGCGAAGCTGAAATGCAGGATGAAGATATAAAGAAACTTCCTAAAGAGTTACCGGTCATTGCATTGAGAAATACCGTACTGTTTCCCAACGTAGTATTACCAATCACTGTAGCAAGAGATAAATCTTTGCAAGCCATTGAATTGGCACAAAAAGGAGATGGACTGATCGGGGTACTGGCGCAAAAGGATGCCCAGAACGATGACCCGGGTACCGATGAAATATATAAAATGGGTACGGTAGCCAAGATCATCAAACAGTTGAAGCTACCTGATGGGAATACTACCCTGTTTATCATGGGCAGGGCCCGTTTTGAGATCAAAAAATACACCCAGGAAGAGCCTTACCTGAAAGCGGAAGTAAAATACCTGGAAGACAATTTCCCTAAAGGAGATAATGAATTTGACGCTATGATCGGTTCGATCAAAGATATCGCTGAGCGGATTATCCAGCTATCCCCCAATATCCAGATCGAAACGGGAATGATGCTGAAAAATATTGAAAGCCACTCTTTCCTGATCCATTATATCGCTACCAACCTGGATACCAAGCTGACTGAAAAGCAAAACCTGCTGGAGATTGATGATATAAAAGAGCGTACCTCAAAATTACTGGCCCTCTTACAGGCCGATCTGCAAATGGCCGAACTTAAAAATGAAATTACCAATAAGGCAAGGGGCGAGATGGACAAGCAGCAAAGGGAATACTTCCTGCAGCAGCAACTGAAGTCGATCAAAGATGAGTTGAATGAGGGTAATGAAAAGGAAATCAGTGATTTAAGAAAAAGAGCGGAGGTGAAAAAATGGGACCGGAAAGTAGCTGAGGCTTTTGAAAAAGACCTGGAAAAACTGGAGCGTATGCATCCAAGTACGCCGGAGTATTCTGTTTCCTACAACCATGCGGAACTGATGCTGGACCTGCCCTGGAGCGAATATACCACCGATGATTACGACCTGAAAAAGGTAAGGAAAGTGCTGGATGACGATCATTTTGGTATGGAGAGGATCAAAGAGCGCATCCTCGAATACCTGGCCGTACTTAAGCTGAAAGGTGATATGAAATCCCCTATCCTCTGTTTCGTAGGCCCTCCGGGTATTGGTAAAACTTCATTGGCCCACTCTATTGCCAAGGCCGTTAACCGGAACTTTGTCCGTTTAAGCCTGGGCGGTATGAGCGACGAAAGTGAATTGCGTGGACACCGTAAGACCTATATCGGCGCTATGCCGGGCCGTATTATACAGTCTATCAAGAAGGCCAAAACCTCTAACCCGGTAATGATCCTGGATGAGATCGACAAACTGGGTAAAGACTTCAAAGGAGACCCAAGCTCGGCTATGCTCGAGATCCTGGACCCGGAGCAAAACTCTGGTTTTTATGACAACTACCTGGAACTGGAGTATGATCTTTCCAAGGTTTTATTTATCGCTACGGCCAATAACCTCAATACCATTCAGCCGGCTTTAAGAGACCGCCTGGAGATTATACAGCTGAGTGGTTATGCTATAGAAGAAAAAATAGAAATTGCCCAGAAACACCTCATCAGCAAACAAAAAGAAGCACATGGCTTAAAAGACATTAAATTTACTTTTGGTAAACCTGCCCTGCAAAAGCTGATTGAAAATTATACCCGTGAATCTGGCGTGCGCGAACTGGACAGAAAGATCGCCGGTGTAATGCGCCATATTGCCATGGATGTAGCTCTGGCCAAAAAGCCCGTAACTACGGTAACACCTGATTACCTGGAAAGTGCTTTAGGTAAGCCCGTATACCTTAATGATGAATTTGAAAGTATCAGCATCCCGGGTGTGGTAATGGGCCTGGCCTGGACTTATGTAGGCGGTGATGTATTATTTATCGAAGCCAGTCTCAGTAAGGGAAAAGGTATCCTGACCCTGACCGGTAACCTGGGTAATGTAATGAAAGAAAGTGCCTATGCCGCCCTGTCTTACTTAAAATCCAATGCCGCTGAATATGGTATCCCGGTTGAAAAGTTTGAAGAAACGAATATACATATTCACGTACCGGAAGGCGCACAACCAAAAGACGGGCCAAGTGCCGGTATTACGATGCTTACGGCCATTGCCTCGGCCTTTACCAATAAAAAGGTGAAGAGCCGCATAGCGATGACGGGCGAGATCACCCTTAGAGGACAAGTGTTACCCGTAGGTGGTATAAAAGAAAAAATACTGGCGGCCAAGCGCTCAGGAGCTAAAGATATTATACTCTGTGCCCAAAACCGCTCTGATGTGGAAGAGATCAACCCGGCTTTTATTAAAGGTTTAAAGTTCCATTATGTCAAAGAAATGGGAGAAGTACTTCGTATCGCGTTGGTTAAGAAATAATAAGCTGTAGATTGCCCTAAAAAAAGCTGATTTTTCAGCTTTTTTTATTTTTTACTAAGGTTTGGGGAAATTGTTGCGTCTTAATGATTGTACGGGAAGATAAGTACTTTTAAATACTACCTTCTTTAGACTAAACAAACAAAATCGGTTAGGAAATACTGAAGTGATGTAAGCTTAATCTTAATATTGTATACAGTTTATAGCTTCGGTATTTTTTAATCCGGGAAAGACAGCCCTTTAGACCCCATCACATCAGAAAGTATTAATTATTTATGAAAAAGAACTATTTTTTAGTTGCAGCAGCATTAGCGATGGCTTTTGCTTCCTGTAACCAGGCCAATCTTAAAAGAGATGAAGTCTGGGTCCCCATCTATAAAGATAAAGCAGAAGCAAAGGTTATTCTTAACCTGCCTGCGCAACAGGTTCGCTCGGGCGGCAAGATCTATGCCTATAACAATTATGTGTTCCAGCTGGAGCAAAACCAGGGAATTCACGTTTATAAGCTGGAAAATAAAAAGCCCGTGCCTGTAAAATTCATTCAAGTTTATGGTGCCCAGGAAATAGCCATTAAAGACAACCTGATCTATACCAATAACTTCAAAGATATAGTGGTGCTGAATATTACGAACCCGCAGGAGGTGGCCGTTGAAAGCCGTATCCCGGATGCCTTCAGCCTGAATACCTCAGAGTTGCCACCGGCTAAGGGTTATTTCCAATGTGTGGATTCTACTAAGGGGATGTTGATCGGATGGGAAAAACAGGACAATATAGAAGCCACTTGTATTTACTAAAATAACCTTAATTAAATGAAAAAAATAATATATACACTATTGTTAGCTGCCGGTGTTATTTTCACCTTCGGGGCCTGTTCCAAAGCCGATAACAATGCACCGGGGCTTGGTACCGGTACCGGAGGAAGCCTGGCGCGTTTTACCATTTATGGTAATTATCTTTATGTGGTAGATGGTACGACTTTGAAAACATTCAACATCAGCAATCCTAAAAATACGGTCCAGGTATCTTCAATAGAGGTCGGTTTCGGGATTGAGACCATTTATCCTTATAATGGTAATTTATTTATTGGTTCGGCAATGGCTATGTACATCTATTCCCTGGGCAACCCGGAACAGCCGCGTTCAGAAGGTATGGCCAGCCACGTAAGGGCCTGTGACCCGGTAGTGGCAAAAGACAGTTTGGCTTATGTTACCGTACGCAGTACCAACAATGGAAGTTCCTGCGGAGGCAGTGTAGATGCCCTGATCGTTTATAATATTGCTGATTTACGGAACCCGACAACCATCAGGACAATACCTATGCAAAACCCGCATGGCCTGGGTATTACTGAAAATACTTTATACGTATGTGACGGACAGGCCGGCTTAAAAATATTTAATGTAAACAGCATCGCGAACCTGGCTTTGATAAAGACTATTGGTGGATATAATTTCTATGATGTGATCCCTTATAATGATGTGCTCATCTGCATGGTGGAAGGTGGTATGGTTATTTATGATATTGCGGATCAGCAGAATCCTGTATTTGTGGCTAAAACGTTCTAAAAATACTTATTATTTGTTGTTTTTAAGTTTTAAAAAAAGCTGCCGGTAATGGCAGTTTTTTGCTTTATATTACTGTTTAAATATTCGCTTAAAATTAGTTAACTTTGCTCCTCAAATTTTATATTAAGCAATGTTTGAAAGTCTTAGTGAACGGTTAGACTCCGCCTTTAAGCAACTTAAAGGTGAGGGCAGGATTACCGAAATCAACGTAGCAGCTACTATTAAAGAAATTCGCCGTGCATTGGTTGATGCCGACGTAAACTATAAAATTGCTAAAGAATTTACGGATAAAGTAAAAGAAAAAGCTTTAGGGGATAAAGTATTAACTTCTGTATCTCCGGGCCAGTTAATGGTCAAGATCGTTAAAGACGAGCTGGCTGAGCTGATGGGTGGCGAGGCGGCAGAGCTGGAACTTAACGGCAGACCTACCGTTATCCTGATCGCGGGCCTGCAGGGCTCCGGTAAGACCACTTTCTCAGGCAAACTGGCCAATTATCTAAACAGTAAAAAGCATAAAAAACCACTTCTGGTAGCAGCGGATATATACCGTCCTGCAGCAATCAACCAGTTGCAGGTACTGGGAGAACAGGTAAAAGTCCCTGTTTATGCTGACCCGGAAAATAAAGATGCGGTAAGTATTGCCAAAGCTGCCATAGCCAAGGCAAAACAAGATGGTAACCAGGTGGTGATCATCGATACCGCCGGCCGTTTAGCCATTGACGAGGCGATGATGACCGAGGTGGCTAATATCAAAGAAGCGGTACAGCCCAGCGAGATCCTCTTCGTTGTGGACTCCATGACCGGGCAGGATGCCGTGAATACGGCTAAAGCCTTCAACGACCGCCTGAACTTTACCGGTGTGGTATTGACCAAATTAGATGGCGATACCCGCGGTGGTGCTGCATTAACCATTAAATACACGGTAGATAAGCCCATCAAATTCGTAAGTATGGGCGAGAAGCTGGATACCCTGGATGTGTTCTATCCCGAGCGTATGGCACAGCGTATCCTGGGTATGGGTGACATCATCTCCCTGGTAGAAAAAGCACAGGACCAGTTTGACGAAGAGCAGGCTAAGAAAATAGAAAAGAAGATCCGGGCTAATAAATTTGACTTTGATGATTTCAAAACCCAGTTGATGCAGATCAAGAAAATGGGTAGCATTAAAGATCTTTTGGCGATGATCCCTGGTGTGGGTAAAGCCATCAAGGATATTGACATCAGCGATGATGCCTTTAAAGGTATTGAAGCGATGATCGACTCTATGACGCCGGCAGAGCGTGCCAACCCGGATATTATCACTCCTGCGCGCCGTAACAGGATTGCTAAAGGGGCCGGTAAGGATGTTTCGGAAATGAATGCATTCATGAAACAGTTCGACCAGATGCGTCAGATGATGAAGCAAATGAACAAGTTTAAAGGTATGCCGGGAATGGGAGGTTTGAATCCATTCGGTGGTGGTAAAGGTGGCGGTATGCCGCCGATGCCTCCGGGAGGAATGCCGAATTTGTTTGGTAAATAATACTAAAATCAAAAGTAAAAAGTCAAAATGAGGAACGCTTTATTTTGACTTTTTGATTTTAAACAATTAAAGATGGAAGTAGCGGAGGCGCTTATATTGGTCTTTTTTGATTACGTTTTGAAAATACCCGGGGCTGCTATCCGGTGGTTTTATCATTTGGGAAGGAAACCATTTAAAGCTATTCTTAAAGAGGACCCCGGATTAAACACCGCAGCTGGATTTGGTTTAATGATACTTGTCATCTGTACAATAATTATTTTTTACTATTAAAATAACAGGATAACTACTTTTTACTTTTTGAATGAATAAACAAATTACCGATTTAAAAATAGGCTTACTGGGTGGCGGTCAGCTGGGCCGCATGCTGATGCAGAAAGCCATTGACTGGAATTTACAGATCTCTATACTGGACCCTTCGGCAGATGCGCCCTGTGCACATCTGGTACCGGACTTCCGGGTAGGCGATTTCAAAGATTATGATACCGTATATGCATTCGGGAAAGATAAAGACCTCCTGACTATTGAATTTGAAGATGTAAATAGTGACGCTTTATTACAACTGGAACAGGAAGGCGTAAAAGTATTTCCACAACCCCGCGTTTTAAAGATCATCCAGGATAAAGGTTTACAAAAGCTTTTCTACCAGGAGCATAATATCCCGACCGCTCCTTTTGCTTTGGTAGAAAATACGGCAGAGATCGCCCGGAGCGGCATTCCCTACCCTTTCTTCCAGAAACTGCGCACTTCCGGTTATGACGGCTACGGGGTAAGAAAAGTCAAGAATGAGGAGGATTTAAGCGAAAGCTTCAAGGCCGCTTCTGTTATAGAAGCTATGGCTGATCTTAAAAAAGAACTTTCTGTGATCGTTTCCCGGAATGAAAAAGGTGAAACTAATGCTTTCCCTGTCGTAGAAATGGAGTTCAACCCGGAAAGTAATATGGTACAATACCTGTTTGCCCCGGCACAAATAGAAAATGATATCGCTGAAAAGGCTACAGCTTTAGCCTTGCAGGTGATCGAAAAGCTGGACATGGTAGGTATCCTGGCCGTTGAAATGTTTTATAATAAAGACGGCAGCATCTGGGTAAACGAAGTGGCGCCACGTCCGCATAACAGCGGGCATCATACCATAGAAGCCGGTTTATGCTCGCAGTATGAGCAACATTTACGCGCGATCTTAAACCTGGCCCCGGGCAGTACTACAGCATTACAGTATGGGGCGATGGTAAACCTTCTGGGTGAAAAAGGGTTTGAAGGTACGCCTATATATGAAGGAATTGATGACATCCTGGGTATGGAAGGCGTGTTTGTACACCTGTATGGTAAGTCCAAAACAAAATCTTTCCGGAAAATGGGGCATGTTACCGTTGTGGGTAAAGACGCTGAAAAAGTGAAAGCCGATGCCAACAAGATATTAGCTACTATTAAGGTAAAAGCTTAGTTCAAATAGTGAGATGTGAAAAGTAAATTGTGAAAAGTAGTTAATTGCTAATAGTTTAAAACTGCGTCACTTTGAGCACAAACGAAGAATAAATGTTTTATGATGAAGTTTGCGAGCAACGCTCTGTAATGGAGTCGAGAGAAGTCTCAAATAATGGAGCGTAGTGAAATGTGAAAAGTAAATGGTGAGACGTAGATGGTGAAAAATGCCTGGATCGGGTTATAAATTTAATTTAAGCAAGGTTTAATAGGTGTAATGATAAAGCCAGGGGTCACCTTGAGTTTAGCACATTAATAATTAACAATTTATAATTGAAAAGAGATGTTTAAGCTTTGCTGGTGCTCGTATTTTTTTTCACAATAGGATAGTGACTTTTTAATTTTAACTTTTTAATTTTAATAAGATGATACCAAGAGTAGGAATAATCATGGGCAGTAAAAGCGACCTGCCTGTAATGAAAGAAGCCGCGGAGTTCCTGGAAGAAATGGAGATCCCGTTTGAAATTACTGTTGTTTCCGCGCATAGAACACCGGAAAGAATGTTTGATTACGCTAAGCAAGCCCCCGTTCGCGGTATACAGGTAATTATTGCCGGTGCCGGTGGCGCTGCGCACCTGCCCGGGATGGTGGCCTCCATGACCACTTTGCCGGTAATCGGCGTTCCGGTAAAATCCAGCAATTCTATTGATGGCTGGGACTCTATCCTGTCTATCTTACAAATGCCAAGCGGTATCCCGGTAGCGACCGTAGCTTTAAACGGCGCTAAAAATGCGGGTATCCTGGCGGCTAAGATCCTGGGTGCAGCTGACCAAACTATTTCTAAAAAAATGAAGACTTTCCAGGAAGGCCTGACCGCTAAAGTAATGGATACGGTAAAAGATTTTGAGGCTTTAGAGTTCAAATTCCAGGTAAAATAAGCTTTGACCTTTGTGAAAAGACTATAAAGAAAAAAGGAAAGCACTACTGATGAGTAGTGCTTTCCTGCTTTTATACCGGTAATTAATTAAAGAAGTCGCTTATCTTATCAAAAAAACTCTTCTCTTTCTTCGCTTCTTCACCCGGCTCTATATTTTTGGACTGCGATTTTCTTAAGGTTTCTATAGCCGCTCTCTCCTCTTCGGTAAGTTCTGTAGGCGTCCAGATTTTCACCAAAACAAGTTGGTCCCCTTTGCCATAGCCGTTAATGTCGGGGAAACCTTTCCCTTTCAACCGGAAAATTTTCCCGCTTTGTGTGCCTGGCGGAATTTTGATCTTTGCGCGGCCATCAATCGTTGGTACTTCTATCTGTGTTCCAAACACTGCGTCCGGGAAGGAAATAGACAATACATATTGTACATCATTACCGTCACGGGTAAGCTCCGCGTGTTTTTCTTCCTCGATCAGGATGATCAGGTCACCTGCCGGGCCACCTCGCTCGCCGGCATTACCTCTGCCGCCCATGCTCAGTTGCATACCATCCTGTACGCCTGCCGGAACATCAATGGAGATCGTTTCCTCGCCATATACCCTGCCTTCACCTTTACAGGAAGTACATTTGTTGGTAATGGTGGTACCCTGCCCTTCACAGGTCGGACAAGGAGATACGGTCTGCATTTGTCCCATGAAAGTGTTGGTCACCCTGCGTACCTGGCCGCTACCACCACAGGTCTGGCAGGTCTGTACCGAATTTTTATCTTTAGCGCCGGAGCTGCCACAGGTGGTACAGCCTACGTGCTTTTTTACTTTGATCTTTTTATTGACGCCATTGGCCATTTCCGCGTAGGTCAGCTTAAGTTTTACGCGCAGGTTAGAACCCCGGTTATTGCGTCCGCCCCGGCCACCGCCACCTCCGAAGAAGTCGCTGAAGCCACCGCCACCCCCGCCGCCGAAGATGTCGCCGAAATGGCTGAATATGTCGTCCATATTCATACCGCCACCATTAAAGCCGCCGCCGCCGGCCGCACCGCTCATGCCTGCATGACCAAAGCGGTCATAGCGTGCTTTTTTCTCTTCATTGCTTAGTACATCGTAAGCTTCTGCCGCTTCTTTAAACTTTTCCTCGGCTTCTGTATCCCCCGGGTTCCTGTCCGGGTGATATTGTAAAGCCAGTTTACGGTAGGCCTTTTTTATCTCTTCGCCGGATGCACTTTTGCTCACGCTCAGTACCTCGTAATAATCTCTTTTTGTCATTTTACGCAATTAATAATTTAAGATGATTACTTTCCAACCACCACCTTAGCATGGCGAATCAGCTTATCATTTAAGAAATATCCTTTTTGTAATTCATCGATCACTTTACCTTGCAGGTCCGGGGTCGGCGCCGGGATCTCTGTGATCGCTTCATGGAATTCCACATCAAAATCCGCATTTTTAGTGTCCATAGCTTTTAAACCCTTATTTTCAAGCGTTCTTTTTAATTTGCTGAAAACCAATTGAGTACC
Organism: Taibaiella sp.; assembly: GCA_016786705.1. Classification (GTDB taxonomy): domain Bacteria; phylum Bacteroidota; class Bacteroidia; order Chitinophagales; family Chitinophagaceae; genus Edaphocola. Next base: position 155,797 of record JAEUVV010000003.1, on the reverse strand, counting down.
AGCTTTAATTTGAGCTACATCCTCTGTTTTTTCCATTTGTTCTGCTGCACGGTCCATATCGTCGATTACTTCCAGCAGCTCGGTAATGATATCTTTACCCGCTGTCTGTATCAATTCAATACGTTCTTTGGCATTGCGCTTCCTGAAATTGTCAAATTCGGCAACCTGTCTTAAATATTTATCCTTCATCTCTGCCAATTCGGCTTGACATTGTTCTAATGCTGACAATTGTTCTTCCGCATTGGGTGTCGTTTCATTCGTGCTCTGCTCGTCTATAGGCTGCTCCTGCTCGTTATTTAAGTTGGTTTCCTGTGTATTCATATCTTAAAGTGTATTTAATCAAGTGTTTATACCCTACTATAGTTCAAATTAATTGCCAAACCCATTTTTTTTGCCAAAATGTCAAAAAAATGGAGGTACAGGATATCTTGCTTGGCTTACCTTTGCAGCCGTGCGCCGGCCAATTATTTTATGCTTATTCCTGATTTATGCTTTGGGTACCCATGCTCAAGAGTATTTTTGCGTGGACAGTATCATCTTTGAAGGCGATTTTCGTACTAAGCGTGCCTTACTAACCCGGGAGCTCAATTTCAAAGAAAAAGACTGTATCCTGCCGGATTCGCTCAGCCAATACCTTCAACTGGCCGAAAAAAGGTTGTTTAATACACAACTGTTCAATAAAGTAAAGGCTGATACTTTGCTATTGTCCGGCCGGCAAATGGTCCGCTTTTACCTGGATGAGCGTTTCCCGGTCTTTCCAAAACCTAATCTTGAATTTGCCGACCGTAATTTCAATGTCTGGTGGCAGGAGCAGGGAGCGAAACTGAACCGCCTGAATCTTGGCCTGGGTCTTATCCACCAGAATGTACGCGGCCGCAGAGAGCAATTAGGCATCGAAGGCCAGATCGGCTATACCCGTAAATTTGCTTTGAGCTATAATATGCCTTTCCTGGACCGGCAGCAAAAACATGGTATCGGTGCATCAATAGCGGTATTTCATAATATGGAAGTAGCTTACCGGACAGATAGCAATAAGCTTCGTTTTAAACGTTTTGAGGATAAACCGGCTTTTCAGCAGACCGCTTTTGCTTTTTGGTATAATTTCCGGCCTGCTTTTGCCACGAACCATAATTTCCAGCTTAGCCTGAGGCATTTATCTATTCATGACAGCATCGCGGGATGGCTTAACCCGGATTACCTGGGAAAGGGCGCTACACAGGCAATGCTATTAGGCTTTAGCTACCGGGTTGATTATAATGGAGTAGACAACTGGAACTATCCCCTGGAAGGGTTCAGGGCCATAGGCTCTTTTAGCGCGGACTACCAGTTAGGTGCAAAATTCCTGCCCTCCATACACTGGCAGGCAGACTGGTACCGGCAAATCGCGCCCAGGTGGTATTATAATTTTATCATCAGGGGGCGTAAAGCGTTTGGAAAAGATCTACCCTATCATATGCAAAAGAATATGGGCTATGATTTTGATGAAATGCGGGGCTATGAGTATTTTGTACATGATGGCACGTTCTTCAATATACTCCGGGGCAACCTCAAGTATAAGCTGGTCGATCAGCAGATAAAATTGCCCATCCGTTATTTTCGTTATATACCCCTCAGAATCTTTGCCAAAGGTTATAGCGATGTAGGGTATACCTTTTCGGCATTGCCAGGTAACAATATCTTAAGCAACAAATGGCTATATAGTTACGGAATCGGATTAGATATTGTAACTTTATACGATATTCGCATACGATTAGAGTATACGATCAACGACAGGGGATTAAGTGGTTTGTATTTACATAAGTCCGGAGAATAGCCGTAAAAAATTATAACTTTAGTGAAAATAGCTTTATACAACAGGGTTTTCGAAGAAACAGATATTCCTTTTTTCGACTATTTGTTTAAGATCCTGGAAGAACAGCAGGTCGACATTGTTTTATTTAAAGAATTCAAAGAGCAGCTGGCCGTGCACATAGATTTGCCGGAATCGTTCGAATGCTTTACCGACCATACCGATCTGGGTAAAGATGTAGACATTATGCTGAGTCTGGGTGGTGATGGTACCATGCTGGATACGGTTTGTTTTGTGTACAATTCGAATATACCTACTTTAGGGGTCAACCTGGGGCGTCTGGGGTTCCTGGCGGATGTCAGCAAAGAAGAGATCGCTTTTGCCATCAGGGCCCTGAAGCTGGGTTCCTATTCGGTTGAAGAGCGCAGCCTGATCCACCTGGATTCGAATGTAGACCTTTTCGGGCCCTATCCTTTCGCCCTGAATGAGTTTACGATCCATAGAAAAGATTCTTCTTCTATGATCAAGATCCATACCTTTATTAATGGCGATTTCCTGAATACTTACTGGTCAGACGGGCTTATCGTAGCTACGCCTACCGGCTCTACAGGCTATTCTTTAAGTTGTAACGGTCCTATTGTTTTCCCTACGGCCGAGAATTTTATTATTACGCCGGTAGCACCACATAACCTGAATATCCGCCCGATCATTGTTTCAGACAGTTCCATTATCTCGTTTGAGGTAGAGGGGCGTACCGACCAGTTTTTGTGTACCCTCGATTCCAGGGTGGCCACGATCACGGATAAGGTGCAGCTGGCCGTAAAGAAGGAGCATTTCGGGTTTAAACTCATCCGTTTAGATGAGCATGATTTCCTGCAGACCCTGCGTCAAAAATTGTATTGGGGCGCGGACAGCAGAAATTAGGCGAAATTATTTTTATCCATCACAGAATATTGTATTTTTGAGCACTTATAAAAAACTAAAAAAGCAAAAAGCATGAAAAAAGGATTACTGATCATTGTCGCGATAATTGTAGTGATTGCCGGGCTTGCGGGCTGTAGCTATAACCCTATCGTTTCAAAAGAAGAAACGGTTAAAAAAGAATGGGGTAATGTTCAAAATACCTACCAGTTAAGAGCTGATAAAATTCCTAACCTTGTGGCTACGGTAAAAGGAGCTGCCGCTCATGAAAAAAACACCCTGGAAGCGGTAATGGCTGCACGGGCGAAAGCTACACAGGTAACGGTAAACGCTGATGACCTCAGTCCTGAAGCGATCCAGAAATACCAGGCCGCACAAGGTGAGTTAAGCCAGGCCCTGGGAAGATTAATGATGGTGCAGGAAAACTACCCGGACTTGAAAGCCAACCAGAATTTCCTGAGCTTACAGGATGAGATCTCCGGTATCGAAAACAGGATCAAAGTAGCACGTGATAACTTTAATACTGCGGTAAATGATTACAATAGCTCCATCAGGAAGTTCCCGGCGAATATCACCGCGATGATCTTCGGTTTTAAAACCAAAGGCTATTTCGAAGCGGAAGCAGGCGCGCAATCCGCACCAAAAGTTGAATTCTAAATTCATTCCCAATAAACTTAAAGGCTACCTTTCATTGATAAACGGTAGCCTTTTTTGTTCCATTTAAATCATTCTTCTTTATGAAAACATCTTTATTAAAATCCGCATGGATCATTGCATTTTCAGGGATAAGCATGCTGAGTTATGCGCAACAAAAGACGACCACTACCCTGCATCATGGTAAAAAGCTAACCTGGAGCGCAAAACCGGTACCGGTAGATGTGCAGGACCCTAAAACCGGTAAGCTTTCGCGGAAAGAGGTGCTGGAGCGGGGTAAATTGCTTACCTATGATGGTAAACAGGTGGTGTATGGCGTACCCCGGTCTATAGAAAAAGACATTGAGAAAAAGATTAAAAACGCGGTGAAATCCAAGAAAGTCGAGCGGCCCCTGTTTGATAACCGGGAAGTACGTATTCATTTTACCAATTATATAATCGATACGGAAGGTAAAGTAGCTTTTTATGAAGTACTGATTTTTCCCTATAAAAACAGCGTGCAATTGTACCAGAATGAATATACGGAGGAGATTAAGAACTACCTGAAAGTTGTCGCGACCACGGTGAGAGAAATGCCTTCATTTGGCAACCAGGAAAACCCGCTTTTTTCGGAGAAGATACTGGAACTCTAAGTTTTATTTAACGGGCAGGAGTGCTTATATTTATACACATACTTCCGGCCAATCCGAAAAAAAACTTACTTTGCAAGTTGAACAGTATTAATGAATTTTAGCTAAAACAGAGCATGTCAGTATTTGAAATCAGGGGCGGTAAGCCCTTAAAAGGCAGTATCACACCACAGGGCGCGAAGAATGAGGCCCTGCAGGTATTATGCGCCGTATTGCTTACCGAAGAGCAAGTGACCATCGATAATGTTCCCGATATCCTGGACGTTAATATGCTGATCGAATTGCTGGGTGACCTGGGCGTCATTGTCCATAAAACAGGAGATAACAGTTATACTTTTGAAGCGAAAAGTGTCAACATAGAATTTCTGCAAAGTGAAGTATATAAAAAGAAGTCCGGCAAACTGCGTGGCGCGGTGATGCTGGCCGGGCCCTTACTGGCCCGCTTTGGTAAAACTTATTTGCCGCAGCCTGGCGGGGATAAGATCGGCCGTCGCAGGTTGGATACCCATATTTTGGGTTTTGAAAAAATGGGGGTACAGTTTAATTATGACGCCGAGGTAAAAGAGTTTATCCTGGATGGCTCTCAGCTTAAGGGAGCTAAACTGCTGCTGGAAGAACCCTCTGTAACCGGTACTGCGAACATCGTAATGGCGGCGGTCCTGGCAGAAGGGACTACGACGATTTATAATGCGGCCTGCGAACCCTATGTGCAACAGTTGTGCAAAATGCTGAATGCTATGGGCGCCGATATACAAGGTGTTGGCTCCAACCTGCTGACCATTAATGGCGTAAAAAAATTGGGCGGCTGCACACACCGCCTGCTGGCCGATATGATCGAAGTCGGCTCTTTCATAGCCATGGCTGCAATGACGCAAAGCGAGATCCTGATCAAGGATGCAGATGTGGAGCACCTGGGTATCCTGCCGGAAACCTTTGCCAAATTCGGGGTAAAGTTCGAAATACAGGGTAATGATATCTTTATCCCGGCACAGGAGAGTTATACCATTCATAAATTTATTGACGGGTCCATACTTAATATTTATGATCATCCGTGGCCGGGTCTTTCACCTGACCTGATCTCGGTGATCCTGGTAATGGCCACGCAGGCAAAAGGTACCGTGCTGATATACCAGAAAATGTTTGAGAGCCGTTTGTTCTTTGTCGATAAACTGATCGATATGGGCGCGCAGATCGTTTTATGCGATCCGCATCGCGCCGTAGTGATCGGCCTTAATCGCCAGACCGCACTAAGAGGTATTCGTATGGCATCGCCCGATATCCGTGCAGGTGTTGCTTTGCTGATCGCGGCTTTGTCGGCGGAGGGTAAGAGTGTAATTGAAAATATCGACCAGATTGACCGGGGCTATCAAAACATAGATGGTCGCCTGCAGGCTTTAGGCGCGGATATCAGGAGGATAGAGAGCTAAGAAAAATCGAATTATATAGGAAAGCAGCACAAAAAGTGCTGCTTTTTTTGTTCACGCTGTTCGGGATGTTCCGTTAAGGCATCCCAGATTGGTAATAAAGCAGGATTGTAAATCCTGTTTTATTATTTTTTCGACATGTGCTTTGCTAATAGGTTGAACAGCAGATTCTTTTCCACTTTTTGCTTGTCCAAAAAGTGGAGCAAAAAGGACCCCGAAAATCGGTTGCAGAGGCGATTTTCGGTTGGAATATCTATTGAGCTATGTGCTTGGCCAGGTTAGCGTTTGAATGGTCGCTTTAGCAGGCTATTCTTTAACTAATGAATAGCAATTCTTTTTGAAGATTGGCCTTTGAAGAAATGGCGTTAAGAAAATTGGGCAGGGAGCTGGCCTTCGCTTTGCGGAGGGAAATTCGCCCTGTCTGAGCCTTTTATTGTTTCACATACCCGAAGAAGTTTCGGGCGAGTTTGGCGAATTTGAGGTTCGCGGCACGATTTTTAGCCAATTTTTTCACAGCCTTGATTTTTTCGTTCTTTTGTATCAAGACAAAAGAACATATAAAAAGCACTTGACAATGCTTTGCTAAATCGTTGAATGATTCTTCGCTACCTTTTGTTTGTCCAAAAAGTGGAGCAAAAAGGACCCCGGAAATCGACTTGTCAACCGATTTTCGGTGGGAATATCTATTGAACTGTGTGCAAGGCCAGGTTAGCTGTGGAATATAGTTTCCAGGAACTGTACTATCTATTTTATAAAAGTCTCTTAAAGAGAATTACTAAAAGCCAAAATTCTTGTCACATTGAGCTCCGTCGAAATGCGATAAGAATTGAGCGTTAGATTTGTCTCTTATTCGAAGTACTAAGAGAAGAATAATAGTTACAAGTGAGTCCTGCTGGAACAATGTAGTAACCTAATCTTTTACTTTAACAACTGTGAGGCTGCCGCTTGTGGAGTTATTTCTTTTCCACTTTTTGCTTGTCCAAAAAGTGGAGCAAAAAAGACCCCGAAAATCGGTTGCAGAGGCGATTTTCGGTTGGAATATCTATTAACCGGTGTGCTTGGCGATTCAGCTGTGGAATATAGTTTCCAGGAACTGCACTATCTATTTTATAACTGTCTCTTAAAGAGAATTACTAAAAGCCAAAATTATTGTCACATTGAGCCCCGTCGAAATGCGATAAGAATTGAGCCTTAAATTTGTCTATATTCCTCTCGCTGTTCGGGATGTTCCGTTAGGGCATCCCAAATTTGTAAATAAAATGGGATTTTAAATCTTTTGCTATCTTTTTCGACATGCGCTTTGCTAATAGGCCGAACAGCAGATTCTTTTTCCACTTTTTGCTTGTCCAAAAAGTGGAGCAAAAAAGACCCCGAAAATCGGTTGCAGAGGCGATTTTCGGTTGGAATATCTATTGAGCATTGTGCTTGGCCAGTCAGCTGTGGAATATAATTACCTGGTACTATTATCTTTATGGTAGTTGCTCTAATGAGCATTTCCAAAATCCTAAATTCCTGCCCTTGCTGGTGCTATCACCAGCAAGCTTTGTATTTTGTATTAATTAGGCATTGAATCTCTTTTCCACTTTTGGTTATACAAAAGTTTTTAGCATTTATCAGTGCCAAAGAACGCAATAAAAACATCAGTGAATGCTTTGCTACCTTTTGCTTGTCCAAAAAGTGGAGCAAAAAGGACCCCGAAAATCGGTTGCAGAGGCGATTTTCGGTTGGAATATCTATTAACCGGTGTGCTTGGCGATTCAGCTGTGGAAAATAATTGTCTGGCACTGTAATATCTTTATTTCAGTTTCTTTAATGAGCATTTTCAAAAGCTAAAATTCTTGTTACATTGAGTTCCGTCGAAATATGGCAAGAATTGAGCGTAATCGTCTATATTTAACGGGAATTGGTAAGAATAGAATTGGGGTTTAGGATACCTGCACCATTTTTAGCCAATTTTTTCACAGCCCTGATCTTTTGGTTCTTTGCATCAAGGCAAAAGAAAATAAATTAAGGTAAATGACTATACAAGACGTATTTCAAAAAAAGCTGTATAAGGAAAGGTATTATAAGGGAAGTCTGCGTTACAGGCCTGCTTCTAGCTTTTCGCAAAATGCTGCGCATAATACTTACAGGCTTGCGTAATACCGCATTGCTCACATTTGGGGGTACGGGCCAGGCAAATATAGCGGCCGTGCAGGATCAGCCAGTGATGCGCTTTATGGATCAGCTCTTTGGGGAAATGTTTGATCAGCTGTAACTCAGCTTGCAGCGGCGTTTTAGCATTGGTGGTCAGGCCTATGCGGGCCGATACCCGGAATACATGCGTATCTACTGCCATATTAGGCTGGTTGTCGATAACGGAGGTAATCACATTGGCCGTTTTCCGGCCTACACCCGGCAATTTGATGAGTTCGGCTACCGTAAGGGGCACCTCGCTGTTGAAGTCATGGACCAACATATGGGCCATGCCGATCAGGTGTTTGGTTTTATTGTTAGGATAACTGATACTGCGGATAAGCGGGAAGAGTTCGTCAAAAGTGGCTTTGGAGAGGCTTTCGGCATCGGGATATTGTGCAAAGATCGCAGGCGTGGTCAGGTTGACCCTTTTATCGGTACATTGGGCCGATAAAATAACCGCTACCAATAGTTGATAAGGATTATCATAGAGCAGTTCCGTCTCCGCATCGGGAGCGTGCTCAGAAAAATAATCAATCACAAACTGGTAGCGGTCTTTTTTAGTCATTTCTATTTAAGTAAGCTGTTTAGCTTATAAATTTGAATTATTTGCTCTGAACAATAGTACCTACATTTTTACCGGAAACTACTTCAGACAGGTTGCCTTTTTTGTTCATATCGAAAACAATAATCGGCAGGTCATTCTCTTTACAAAGAGTAAACGCGGTCAGGTCCATAACGGCCAGGCCTTTCGCGATCACTTCATCAAAAGTGATTTTTTCGTAGCGGGTCGCTTCCGGGTTTTTTTCAGGATCTTCCGTGTAAATACCGTCAACGCGGGTACCTTTCAGGATCACATCAGCATTGATCTCGATCGCTCTCAGGGAACCGGCGGTATCGGTAGTAAAATAAGGATTTCCCGTACCGGCACCAAAGATCACTACCCTGCCCTTTTCCAGGTGGCGGATCGCCCTGCGGCGGATATAGGGTTCTGCAACCTGGTCCATAACCAGGGCAGATTGCAGGCGGGTTTTTACGCCTATTTTTTCTAAAGAAGCCTGTAATGCCATACCGTTAATGACCGTGGCCAGCATACCCATGTAATCGCCATGTGCCCGCTCGATACCGGTTTCGCTCTCGTTCATACCCCGGTAAATATTACCACCGCCTATGACTACCGCTACTTCAACACCCAGTTCTACAACCTCTTTAATATCCTGGGCATAAGCACCTAACATCTTAGAGTCTAAACCATAGTTTTTGTCGCCCATTAGCGATTCGCCGGAAAGCTTTACTAATACTCTTTTAAATTTTGGAAGCATTGTTTATTTTTTATTCTTAATTGTTTTTCTTACAAATATTTCTCGCCAAGGTTGCGTTTTATTTCGGCAACATATTCTTTTATTTGTTGCTCCTGGCTTCTTTCGCAAATCAGTAAAACATCCAGGGTATCTACGACAATATAGTCCTGCAAGCCCTGCAATACCACCAGTTTGTTCGCACTGGATTTCACCATGCAATTGGCCGCGTCCACGATAAAAACACTTTTTTGATTGCTTGCGTTTCCTAAATAATCTTTTGCCGAATGCTCATAAGCCGACTCCCAGGTGCCGAGATCGCTCCAGCCGAAATTAGAAGGAATCACAAAAACATTTTTTGCTTTTTCCATCAGGCCGTAGTCTATCGACAGGTTGGTCGTCTGCGTATATAGCCGTTCCATGGTCGCGTATTCTTTAGGCGTATTATAGGCGTTCCTGCCTTGCTCAAATACTTCGGCCATTTCCGGCTGGTATTCTTTAAATGCTTTGGTAAAGGTATCTACATTCCATACAAAAATGCCGGAATTCCATACAAAATCACCGGAGGATAAAAATACCCGGGCCAGGTCAAGATTAGGTTTTTCTGTAAATACGATCACTTTCGCGATGCCGTCTTCGAGCTGATCTTTGGCATATTGAATATAGCCATAGCCGGTATCCGGCCGCGTCGGTTGTATCCCGAAGGTCAATATCGCATCGTTCCTGGAGGCATAGTCCAGGCCCTGGAAGGCTTTTATCTCGAAATTACGCTGGTCCAGGATCAGGTGATCTGCCGGTGCCAGGATAATGTTTGCTTTAGGATTTAAGGCCTGGAGCTTATAGGTAACATAGGCTGCCGCAGGGGCCGTGTTTTTCCGGAAAGGTTCTTTGATAATATTGCTTTCTGGCAGTTCGGGTAACTGCTCTTTCACAAGATGTTCGTAGGAATGGTGGGTAACCACAAAGATATTTTCCTTAGGACAAATATCTTTAAAACGGGCATAAGTATCCTGAATGAAGGTGCGACCAGTTCCCAAGATATCCAGGAATTGCTTGGGTAAGTTCTGGCGGCTTTCGGGCCAAAACCTGCTTCCAATACCGCCGGCCATAATGGCCACATAGTTATTCTGAATACTCATTTATATTTTTTACAGTATTTTGCTGCTAGCGGCGAAATTAAAAAAAAATGACGACAAATTTGTCTCTTGGATTGGCAGAGCGAATAAATACGGGTAAATTTGCCAACAAAATAGCGGTGATGATGCGTTTATCAGACTTAGTAAAAGGGCAAAAAGGAGTGATAAAAAAAATAGAGGAAGGGCCATTTGCTGTCCAGCTGATGGAGATGGGGTTTATCACCGGCAAGCCTGTACAGGTAACTCATATTGCGCCCTTTGGTGATCCTATTGCCGTACAGGTGGCCGGCTATGTATTAAGTATCCGTAAAACAGATGCGGCGCATATCTGGGTGGAACTGTAGTAGCCCGGGTGCAAACCGCCTGGATAATTTTTAATCAATTTAAGTGTTTTTATAGTGAATATAGGATTGTATTTCGGAAGTTTTAACCCGATACATTTAGGCCATTTAATCATAGCTAATTACGTTATAGAGCACAGTCATTTAGATAAGATCTGGTTCGTAGTTTCCCCGCATAACCCATTAAAGCAGACCAGCTCCCTGCTGAATGAATACAACCGCCTGCACCTGGTGGAAATAGCCATTAAAGGCAATAATAAATTCAGGGCGAGTAATGTAGAATTTGGTTTACCTAAACCTTCCTATACCATTGATACCCTCACCTATTTGCAGGAAAAATTTCCACATGAGCAATTCTCGGTGATCATGGGTAGCGACAGCTACCAGAACCTGCCGCGCTGGAAGAATTATGAACAGTTATTGAAACATTACCCGGTGATTGTTTATCAAAGGCCGGGACATGAAGTAACTGAAAAGCTTTCTGAACAGACCTATCTTTTAAACGCCCCTTTGATAGAAATATCGGCTACGATGATCCGGCAGATGATCAGAGAACAGAAGAGCATCAGGTACCTTTTGCCGGATGAAGTGATTGATTATATCAAGGAGAACCGGTATTATTTATAAACAGAAAAATCTTGGAGCATAAAAAAGGAACATATAAGCTATGCTATTTCCTCCTTAACGGTATTTTTATCAGTAAGCATTATACTATTTATTTCAAACGGTTGGTAAAACTCCCGAGATGATATTATTCTCTTCTCTTAAGTCTGATTAGTTAGATTGTTGAATAGCATTAAGGACATTAAAAGAAGCAGTTTTTCCACTTTTTGCTTGTCCAAAAAGTGGAGCAAAAAGGACCCCGGAAATCAATTGCCAACATGATTTCCGGATTAGGTTCGCTGGTCAACAGCATTGCAAAGCAAATCGACAGCATAACGGTTTCTAGCACATATAAAAAATGAGCTATTTCAAACATGGGTAGCATGCTCAATGGTTTACCAAACCAATATTTGATGGTTGCTTGAGCTGAGATTGCTAATTTTTATTTACAAAGTTTTTAGGTGGACTGGCATTTGAAAAAATGGCGTTAAAAAAATGGCGTATTAAGCCGACCTCCACTATGTGGAGGCAAATTCGCCACTGTCTGAGCCCGGGCACAAGCCTGATTAATGGGGTGACTTTTTGGGCGAGTTTGGCGAATTTGAGGTTGCATACGCTATTTTTAGCCAATTTTTTCACAGCCTTGATTTTTTGCTTCTTTTGCATCAAGGCAAAAGAAGGATTAATTAATCCTTCCTTTTACAGTGCCCAGGCTGAATTTGTCAAAGCTGTTGTGAGGTTACTCGAGTTTACTATAAAGCCTTGCTTGCAAACTTTATCATAAAGTATACTTATTCTTCGTTTGTGCTTGAAATAATGTACTACCAATAGCAAATTTGACTGCAAGTTCTTTACGCCAGTTTCCGCAGTCTTGCTACCGGAATCTGAAGCTGTTCCCTGTATTTGGCAATAGTACGCCTGGCCACTTTAAACCCTTTTTCGGCAAGCTGTTCCATCAACTGCTCATCGGATAGCGGATTGCTTTTATCTTCATTATTTACCAGGTCCTGTAAAAGGTTCTTCACTTCGTAGGTGGATACTTCTTCACCCGCCTCATTGGTAATAGATTCCGAGAAAAAGTATTTCAACAGGAAAGTACCGTATTCGGTCTGTACATATTTACTGTTGGCCACCCTGCTCACGGTCGAAATGTCCATATTGATCTTGTCCGCGATATCTTTCAAGATCATTGGCTTTAAAGAAGATTCATTTCCGGTAAAGAAGAACTCGCTCTGGTAATCCATTATGGACTTCATCGTATACAACAAGGTATGCTGTCTTTGCTTGATCGCGTCAATAAACCATTTGGCCGCATCCAGTTTTTGCTTAATAAAGGTGACCGCTTCTTTCTGCTGTTTATCTTTCATGCTGCCTTTATCATAGGCCTTCAGCATGTCCCGGTATTCGTCTGAAATTCTTAAGGTGGGCGCATTCCTGGAGTTTAAGGTTAGTTCCAGGATACCATTATTGTTGTAGACAAAGAAGTCCGGAATGATATAGCCGTTTTCTTTAGAGCCATCATGGAAGGCCATGCCCGGCTTGGGCGTTAATTTTATAATGACCTGTATGGCAGCTTTAAAGGCTTCGTCATCTAAACCCAATTGCGATTTGATGCGGTCATATTGCTTCTTGGTAAACTCATCGAAGTATTTCTGCAGGATCTGGCGGGCATCGGTAACCTGTTTGGTTTGTTCCAGTCTTTTTAATTGCAGCATCAGGCATTCCTGAAGGTCGGCGGCGCCTACACCAGCCGGGTCCAGTTCCTGCACTTTCAATAAAATATTTTCTATATCTGCTTCAGAGACGTAGACATTGGCATTAAAGGCCAGGTCGTCTACGATGCTCATCACATCTCTTCTCAGGTAGCCATCGTCATCTATACTGCCGATCAATTGTTCTGCTATTCGTGTGTCTTGTTCATCCAGGTCCCACAAGCCGATCTGGCTCAATAAATAGTCGTGAAAGGTAGATTCCTGCCTCACCGGGGATTCCCGGTCGTCTTCATCATCATCCCCGTTCTCATTGACATGGTAATCGGACATGCTGTCATTCTCATCTCTCAGGTAGTCAGAAATATCATCAGTATCGTCTCCGCCTTCACTGGAGCTCTCCTGTTCCGTATCATTAGCAAATTCGTAAGGGTCTTCTGTGGTATTGGTCTGCGGGTCGATCTCCAGGGCCGGATTCACTTCCAGTTCATGCTCAATAGCTTCTTCAAGGTTTGCTGTAGGCACCTGTAATAGTTTAATAAACTGAATCTGTTGTGGAGAAAGTTTCTGTAGTAGTCGTTGGCTTTGAGTTATCTTGAGCAATGTAAAGTCGTATTTATTAAAGCGAAGATAAAAATAAAGCTAAGATCTTTTGTTGAAAATATGATAAAATTACACTGAAATACTTGCCAAATTTGTAAATTGGCTTTACTTTTAACTTTCGATATCCACAGACCAAAATTATGTCCAGCAAAGTAAAAATATCTTCCTCCTTTTCCTACATACCTTTAGAAGAAACTATTGAAATTATTCCGCGAAGGAAGCAGTTATTCATAGGTATTCCGAAAGAAGATACTTTTTCTGAAAATCGTATTCCCCTTACCCCGGAAGCGGTTTCGGTATTGATACAGAACGGGCATGAGGTTGTAGTGGAACACAAAGCCGGGGAGCACGCTTTTTATAAAGATTCCGATTTCAGTGAAGCCGGAGCCAAGATTGTTTATGATAAAGCGGAAGTATTCCGCTCTGACATCATTATCAAATCGGCGCCGATATCGGATGAGGAAATTAATATCCTGCAGCCGGGAAAGGTCGTTATCTCCCCCGTACACCTGCCCTTCTTAAAATCAGAAATGATCCAGAAGCTGGTAAAGAAACAGATCGTAGCCATAGCTTTTGATTCTATAAAAGATGATAACGGGTCTTATCCTATTGTACGGACCATGAGTGAAATAGCGGGCAGCTCCGCCATTATCCAGGCGGCTAAATACTTGAGCAACTCCCATAACGGTGTAGGTATACTGCTAGGTGGTATTTCCGGTATTCCCCCGGCACAGGTAGTTATCCTGGGCGCAGGCGTTGTGGGCGAGTCCGCCACACGTACGGCTTTAGGGCTGGGCGCCGATGTTAAAGTATTTGACAATTCTATTTACCGCCTTATGCGTTTGCAAAATAATGTAGGGCGACGTTTATATACTTCCGTTATTGACCCGCCCGAGTTAAAGAAATCGCTGGCGAAAGCCGATGTGGTTATTGGCGCGCTGAAGCCTATTAACGGGGTGACCCCGATGGTAGTGACCGAAGAAATGGTAGGCCTGATGAAAGCGGGCTCTGTAATTATTGATGTCAGCATCGACCGTGGCGGTTGTATTGAAACCTCAAGGCCGACGACGCATGACAACCCGGTATTCTCAAAATTTGATGTGATCCATTATTGTGTACCTAATATAGCTTCCGGTGTAGCAAGAACGGCTTCCAAGGCAATCAGCAATGTCTTGATGCCTATAGTAATGGATATCGCGGAAAAAGGAGGAGTAGACTACGTATTAAAAACAAAACAAGGTATCCGGAACGGGGTTTACTTATATAAAGGATTGGTGACCAACCAGCATATCGCTAAGCGCTTTGATATGAAGTATACCGACCTGAACCTGATCATGACTAATTTTATATAAGCGAAAGACACTAAAGCTATTACTAACTAAAACCATATGCACAGACGAACGAATAAAACAATTGCCGGTTACCATTTATTAATGATCTTATCTGCGGTAGACTATAAATTTTCTGTTGACGGGGATATGATCGTGCGCGAATTTTTGGTACAGGAGTTTCCTTTTCATATTAATTTAGATAAAGAAATGGATATCATCAGCAGCCTGAGCCAGGAAGACTGGGAAGCCCATTTCTTAAAATACATGGATGATTTTTACGAAGATGCTACTGAAGAAGAGCGCCTGAACTTTATACAGTTCGCTCTTAAGCTCTGTAAAGCAGATGAGGTGATCACCGCGAAAGAGAATCATTACCTGAATCTTTTATTTGATAACTGGAATATTGAAAATAAAGACGCTTAAATTTTCAGAAGAGCTATTGCCGGGCATAGCTCTTTCTTGTTTTTTACCGGTAATTGAGCTTTAATATAAGTATTTGTTTAAATTTGCCGGGTTTAGAAAAGATATGAAAGTTTTACCGCAAGAAATCAGTACCAAACAGCTGCATGCCTATTTACTAGGCAGTGTAGCGCCAAGACCCATTTGTTTTGCCAGCACTATAGATAATGAAGGCAATGCCAATTTATCTCCCTTCAGCTTTTTCAATGTTTTCGGCAGTAACCCGCCGGTAGTGGTATTCTCTCCGGCACGCAGGGTAAGAGATAATACTATTAAGCATACCCTGGAAAATGTACAGGAAACGCAGGAGGTAGTGATCAATGTGGTGTCTTATGCTATGGTACAGCAAATGAGCCTGGCCAGCTGTGAATACCCTAAAGGTACCGATGAGTTTATTAAATCCGGGTTTACGCCGGTCGCATCAGACCTGGTAAAACCATTCCGGGTGAAGGAAGCCCCGGTAAGCCTGGAATGCCGGGTGATGGAAGTAAAACCGATCGGTGAAGGTGGCGGCGCAGCCAACCTGATCATTTGCGAGGTAATTAAAATGCATATTGACGACGCGATTCTGGATGAAAACCTGCAGATCGATCCGCATAAAATTGACCTGGTAGCGCGTATGGGTATGGATTATTACTGCCGTGCTTCCGGGGACAGTGTTTTTGAAGTACCTAAGCCTAACCTGCAGTTAGGTATCGGATTTGACCAATTACCGCAGTCCGTATTAAACTCAAGCGTGCTTACGGGAAATGATTTAGGTATACTGGC
Organism: Taibaiella sp.; assembly: GCA_016786705.1. GTDB lineage: Bacteria > Bacteroidota > Bacteroidia > Chitinophagales > Chitinophagaceae > Edaphocola. The sequence goes on along the minus strand of JAEUVV010000003.1, from coordinate 139,957 downwards.
CAATAGCTCTGAAATACCGGTACTTACCGATATTTCAAATGATGAACGGCTGATTCATATTCTTAAAGAATATAGCGATGATGCAGCAGAGCAGCAGATCGCCTTACACCAATACGCCAAAGAGTTAATTCATAAAGGCGATATTGAGCTGGCCTGGCAGGTATTGCTGGCTAACAATTAACTATAATAAAATTAATTATCATGAAAAGTGTCGTACCGGAACGTGTGGAGCAGGAAGAAAAACATGATTTTAGCATTGGCGCGTTTAAGTGTGCGCTGTTTTGCGAAGCCAAAAAATGCTGTAAAAAATATAAGCGGGGCAAGCGTTGCAAGTCCTGCCCGAAAAAGTAATCTAAAAATTATCAAATAGCTAAAAACATGACAAGAGATACTGCCATTTTTGATTTAATTCAGGAAGAGCTCCAAAGACAAAGAAGAGGATTAGAGCTGATTGCTTCAGAAAACTTTACCAGCTTGCAGGTAATGCAGGCCATGGGTAACGTGATGACCAATAAATACGCGGAAGGTTACCCGGGTAAAAGATATTATGGCGGCTGTGAGGTAGTAGATAAGAGTGAGCAACTGGCCATCGACCGTCTGAAAGAAATATTTAATATTGCCTACGCTAATGTTCAGCCGCACAGTGGCGCGCAGGCTAATATGGCCGTGCAGGCAGTAGTATTACAGCCCGGAGACGCCATACTGGGCCTTGATCTGAGCATGGGCGGACACCTGACGCATGGTTCCCCGGTTGCTTTTTCTGGTAAAACATACCAGGCACACCATTACGGTGTAAAGAGAGAAGACGGCCTCGTGGACTATGATGATATGGAGCAAAAAGCGAAAGAGGTAAAGCCAAAGCTGATCATTTGCGGGGCTTCTGCCTACAGCCGCGACTGGGATTATGCCCGTGTACGTGCTATTGCCGATAAAGTAGGCGCTTTGGTAATGGCAGATATCGCCCACCCTGCGGGCCTTATTGCTGCCGGATTATTGAATTCACCTTTTGATCATTGTCATTTTGTAACCTCTACTACCCACAAAACTTTACGTGGTCCACGTGGCGGTATCATCATGATGAAAAATGATTTCGAAAATCCATGGGGGCTGACAACACCAAAAGGTGAAGTAAGAACCATGAGCCAGTTGATCGATCTGTCCGTATTCCCGGGCATCCAGGGCGGACCATTAGAGCATGTGATCGCGGCTAAGGCAGTTTCTTTCTTCGAGATCCTGCAGGATGATTATAAGGCATATGCCCGCCAGATGCAAAGCAATGCACAGGCAATGGCGAACGCTTTTCTGGAAAAAGGTTATGACCTGGTATCCGGTGGTACTGACAACCATTTACTGCTGATCGACCTGAGAAATAAAGGTATTTCCGGTAAAAAGGCCGAGAATACTTTAGTAAAAGCGGATATTACCATTAATAAAAACATGGTGCCTTTTGATGATAAATCACCGTTTATCACTTCCGGTATCCGTGTAGGCGTACCGGCATTGACTACGCGTGGCTTTAAAGAAAAAGAAATGCAACAGGTAGTCTACTGGCTGGACCAGGTGTTGATGAATGCTGATAATGACAGCGTGATCGCTACGGTAAGAGGCGAGATTAATGAATATATGACAGGTTTTGACCTGTACCCGGAAATGGGCTAAACCAGTCTTTAAGTAAAAATAAAGAGTGTTCTGAAATTAAATTTTTGTCACATTGAGCTTGTCGAAATGCGGAAAAATTTAAAGCAAATTTGTCTATCCTTCGATAAACTCAGTATGAACAAATTAAATCAGAACACTCTTTTTATTTCAGGTTATTGAACAGGTAGCGTTGCTACTGTTTGTTCCCAGCTTAAACCGCTGATATCGGTTAAAGTGAGGGTATAAACGCCTTGCAGCTGCTGTAATACCGGGTCAGAGAATTTTAAACGGGCTTTTGCTCCTAAGGGCAATACCAGGCTGTGTTTGCCGGGTTTTACTTTAGCTACGTAACTATTACTTACCTGTTCCGGTTTAAGCATTGATAACTGTTGCTGGTCCTGTTTAAAAACAACCTTTCCCTCTTTATCTTTTAATTGCAGCCCTATCAAAAAAGAACCGTATACATCCGCGCCTTCGTCCCGGAATACGGTAAAGCTTAAACTCCCTTTATCAAGTTCCGGTTCTGTGATCGTAACGTGTGGCCGTACTGAAAGGTTATGCAGTTTACCATAAACGCCGCCGTGGAAATATTGATTGGTGAATAAGCTTAGGGCGAAGATGAGTATAGCGCCGCTTAAGGCTGTTTTCTTTACGGTAGCTTCTTTGAGCCCTAAAGGGCCTGAGCCCAGCCATTGGCATAAACGGCTGCCGGAAAAGCGCCTGTTGCTGCGGGACAGGTAATGATCCATGGAATAGTAGCCCCCACCCGACAGGAAAACCGTAAAGCCCGAAGCAATACCCAGGATGCCGATCTGCCATTCATCCAGGCAGGTGGTGCCCAGCCAGCCAGATCCCAGCAGGATGCCTAGGGCCAAAGACATTACGGCAATACTGTTCGCCCTTGTGAAAAGACCAAGTATAAAGAAGAGCCCGACAATGCCTTCTACAATAGTGAAAATGGCCATTGCCCACCAGAGCGCCTCCGGGTGGCTGACGAGGTATTCGATCATCGGTTTGATGCCCAGGGCATTGGGTAAGAAGTGGTTGAATTTTTCGCCGATATAGCCGGCTTCTTCAGGGTTTAATTTATTTTCCAGTACTAATCTTCTCCAGAAAGCGGAAAAGTAAGTCCAGCCGGTGACCCAGCGCAATGCAGTGGTCAATAAGCCGGCATAGTAGTTATTTTGATTCATGTCAAAAGCTTATTGTTGAGGATACACATAAAAATATAGCCGGAGTTGCCTGTGCCGCTCCGAATGTCCTTGTGCGCTTTAGTAAAAGCACATAAGTAATTAATAAATAGTGTACTAAATAAGCAGTCGCTCGTGGAGAATGTATATAGGAACGGTGTAGGCCTGGCGCCGGTTAGTAATGTCCGGGAGCTTTACTGTGACCGTTTCCTTATAAGTTGCCAGGAAAGCAATGGGGTCACCTGGCAGCAGGTCTTTGAATTGTTTTGCTGAGGAGTAAGCTGTAGATTGGTTTTCTGAAGCCTGCCTGGTTTCGGGGCAGTTGCGGAGCTTATTGGCCTGCCCGGCAGTATTCAGTGTGGAGACCGGGAGACCCAGGAAGCCTTTAAGCGATTGTTTGGCCGTACATGGTGTAAACAGCAATAAGACCGTCCACAGGACGATAAGCTTATTGAGGCTATATCTGGCTATTTGATGCATGAGCAAGCCCAAATTTAGGTCAATAAAATATAGTGCTATGCTGCTAAGGGGATTTTAGTTTTATTTTAGGGATTAGCGCAGTCGGTTGCGATATATGATGAAACCCTTGTGGTGAAACGGTATTTTACCCTGAATTTCGGAATCCAGTACGATTTATCTGCTAAATAATTACTTTTACCGGTTAATGGGGCTGGTTAACCTAACTTATAAGGTTTCAAAAACCTTATAGGTTTTTAATTCTGTAAAAATAAATGAGCTGAGGTTAAGGTTATGTTTCCGTCGGTTTAAACTCATAATAAATACCATAAAAATGAACCCTAAACTTTCATTTACATTAGGTACACCTGAGCATGGTTGGTTACCGGCAGAACTTTATTACGGGAATTTTTATTTGCCCATTGATGCCTCGGATGTACTCAATGACCCGGCCGAAGAATTGCTCCATGTAGTAACTCAATTACAGGATAAAGAACAGCGACGCGTAACCTGGTGGCTGGAACCAGCCGCCTACTTTTTTGATTTTACAAAAAATGGTGAAGAAATTTCGCTTGACATTTTGCATATCGACGATTTGAACCAGGAAAGCGCTGAAAAAAAACAACTCATAAGGATCAAACGAACTGCCGGTAAAATACTCAGACCTTTTCACGATGCCCTAAAACAGTTTTACAGTGTTATCTATGAAGAAAAACACTGGCCTTATCGGCCGGATAAAAATAAAATAGCTATTTTGTAACCGTTTTATTTTTAATGCAAGCCTTTTAAAAAGACCATGAGCTTAGCCCATAAATCACTTCAATCCTGCCCTTATTGCCAGGTGGTACAGGAAGTTAATTACTATCAATCGGTCAATGTCACTATTGACCCTGAGTTGAAACAAAAAGTGTTGTCTGGCACACTGAATACTGCTACCTGTAAGGCCTGTAATAAGGAAATCAATATTGTTTCCGGCTTGCTTTATCATGATATGGGCAAACGGATCATGCTGGAGCTGGCTCTTGATGAAAATGCCGTTGATGAGGATAAAGACGTGATCATTAAGGACCTTATTGATAAAGGGTATATTTATCGAAAAGTATATGAATATGGCCGGCTGATCGAGAAAATAAATATTTTCGATCAGAAATTAAATGACAAGATCATTGCGGATGTATCGGCCAGGATGAAAGCATTGCTGGAAGAATCCCTTAAAGGTGTTAGGGAAGATCGTGAAACAATTGAGTTCAACGTTATCTTTGATAAGATCGAAAAGAGCTTGTTTAAAAAAGAGATCGCTTTTCATTGTTTTACACATCCCAGCCAGGTGATGCGCGTAAAATATAATTTGAAACAGCTGTTCCTGGACGAAAAACGGGATTTATATAATATGGACCTGCTTAGGAAACAGGGGCCGACATCTTAAATTGTCTGATCAGGTTGATTAAATAATAATCTTACTGCTTAATTAAAAAGCGCATAAACAAAGCCTGTTAATGACTTAGTGATAAACTTTAGACGCGAAGAACATGGAAACCATTTTAGTGATTAACGGGGAAACCTATTGGCAGGAGTTTTTACCCCAATATAAAGTAGAACAAAAAAAAATTCAAACAGCGGAATGGCTGTTGAAAGACGGCCGGCTTTTCGTGGTGGACCAAAACGGCGTTTGTAAGCCCGACAAGATTCTATGGCGCGTGGGCGCTATCAGGCCCGATGCCAGGCATAAGACAGCGTTGGAGCTGATCCGGCTTTCCGGCATTCATTGTGTTAATGCCGCGGATGTATTAGCCCGGGGCTATGACCGCTTAAGTATGTTGAACGTTTTAAAAGCCTGTGATCTGCCTTTGATCCCTTTTAATGTAGCGACAACCTCAACGCTCTTAAGTCAAATCGAAATGAAATTCCCATTCGTGGTTAAAGCCGGGAATTATCATGGTGGTTTTGGTAAAGTCCTGGTGGATAGTGAAGCGAAATGGCAGGACATTAAAGACTTGCTTTTTATTTCGGAGGAATATATTACTATTGAACCCTATATCAATTATGATAAAGATATCCGTTACCTGGCAGTTGGTGATAAAGTCTGGGCCATGGCCAGGAGAGGTAAATTCTGGAAAGCGAATGTGCAGACGACCGATTTTATATTGATAGACCCGGAGCCGGGTCTTGTGGCGCAGACGAAAAAGTTGCAGGACTATTTGAAAGCGGACATTGTGGCCGTTGATATCCTGGAGGAGCAAAACGGGAACCGCTATTTCGTAGAATACAATGATATCCCCGGACTTTCCGGTTTCCCGGATGAGGTGCGGGAGGAACTGGCCAAATGCTTAAGCGCCAGAAATAATTATTAATACTAAATGAAATATTTAATTTTTATTGCCTGTCTGTTTCCATTTTTTAGTTGTGGGAATGCAAAAGAGGAAAAAGTTGAATTCAGTGCTAGTGATTCTTTACTCTTTAACTACATTACACAGCAAGATCATTCAAATAATCCCTGTAGAAAATTTAATCATTTAAAAACTGCAAATGATTATTTCCAATCTGCAAATAGCCGGACAAAAGATTGTCCATATGATAGCCTGACTAACCTGGTTGCGCTCAAAGAATATGAATATGCGCTAAGACTTGATCCTGAATTCTGGCCAGCGAGAAGAAACTATGCCAGGCAATTATTTACTTTTGGGGCCTATGAAGCCTGTATTGAACAGGTGAATAACATTATCAGTCAGAATGGCTCCGAAATATCAGCTGATTTATTTGTATTGCGTGGGAACGCATTCTATAAGCTGGAAAAATATAAAGCAGCAGTTGTAGATTACGAGGCGGCTATAAAAAACTTATATAATCCAGATTATGTATATATGCTTAAAGCAAAAGCAGAATGGAAATTGGGTAATATTCAAAAAGCTTGTGAAGATTTTAATAGGGCAATTAAAAGTTACCCTGCTTATGAAAAAGAGAAGGAATTTATTGATTGTTAATCTTTTGAATGGATAAACTATTAATAATGTCGCTGGTGTTGATTAAAATATAATGGCCAAATTTAGAAAAACTCTGATTAGTTGAGTTGGTTATATATAATATATGGTAATTTGTTTATTTTTATTAGATTTAAAAATATTACATGCAGTATTCAGATGAAGTATTAATTCATTCCTTATCCGATTTTTCAATGCATCTGTAAATGGTACCTGGATACGGAGTTTGAAGTTTGTCTGTAGGATGGACCCTGAAGAGTGTTTGATTAAACAAACGTACTGCTACTATATTTAATAAGGCTTATTGAAATATGAAATATAAAAAAAATAATCTTGAAGATTGGAAATTTACTAAAGAAATGAACTCTTCAGAGCGGAAACTGGCGGTTTCCATTTACTTGAAATATCCTAAAGTTGAAGATATAACTCAGCTTGAGCTCAATGACCGTAAAAGATATAGGGACAACTTTCTGAAAAAGCAATTAGAGGCATTGCTTAAAAAGATAAAACTTTCTGCATTTAGTCTGATTGGATCGAAAAGAAGTCCGCGTGGCATAAAAACAGAGATCAGTTTGGATAAGCTAGCTGCAATTGCAAAACTGGCTTGCGTAAGGAATGTCTACATCGAAAGGATAGAACATGCAAAGAGATGTAAAATATCACAGATACTTGAATTTTTCTGCGTAAAAATGACCGTGGCGATCCAGATAGAAGGCATCACAACTGGTATGCAAACCTATGAAGAAAGGTATGTTTTAGTGAAAGCCAGAGATATGGAGGATGCTTACCGTCGTGTCGCTAAACAGGAAAAATCCTATAGCACCGCTTACCTAAACCCGGATTGCCGCTTGGTCCGTTGGAAAATTGAAAGTTATGATGATTGTTTTTCAACCGGCATTACAGATACTCATAGCTTTAACGAGCATACCGGTAATGAAATATTCTCTGTGCTTAAAAAAAGAAAACTTAACAAAGACACGAGCTGGTTGCCCTGATCTTTTAACCTTTTTGAAAAGCAAATCCATTTTTTGACTTACATCAACGTTTATGTTTTTTCGTTGGGAGATAAGTCCTGAAATTGTATAGAGGTTACCTAATAAGATAGTAGCGACCTACCTGAATATATCCCAGGAAATATTGAGCCGCCTTAAATCAAAATGCTGATGGCGGAAAGCCTGGATTTTTGTATTTTGCTTTCTTATAACTACTTAAGTTTTACATTAGTTTGATATGAAAATAGGAAAACCATTTAATCATCTTACTTTAGAACAATATATCCATTGTATTGATAATCATAAAAAATATAAAGATTTTAATACCCTTGGTCTATATCGTTCCCTTACAGAACATGAAGGGCTAATTATTGAAGAAAAATTGATCATCCGGGAACATGCACATAAAGTTTTTAGAAAGACCTTTGATTTTTTGCAGCTCAAAGATCCACATACCTATATGGAAGTTAGCACGCTGGGGCAAACTTTGACGAATGGCGATGAAGAAAAGATCTGGGCAGATATCCGCAAAAACCAGCAAAGCATTTTAGCGGATAAAAGAATCCGGCACCGAAACTTTGGTATTTATTCGAAACATACTTGTCCTTATGCCGACTGTCCTTTTAATGGTTTGATGGTGCGCCAGGGCACACAGCTGGCCTATGGCAGTATACATTTTGATGGAGATAAGAACCGGTATTTAGCTAAAGATAGAGCGGACCGGCGAAAATCGGAACGAAAAAAGAAACAGCAAATTATTGACCGGGAAATAGCAGCGGGATAAAAATAATCGACCAATGGATACTGTAATGAGCAAGGGTAATATCATACTAAAAACGCTAAGCGATGAAGATGCTTTAGCGTTTTATCGCTTATATAACCCGGAAGGCGCTTTGGAACATGTTATTACCGGGGGTAAATCTCCCCTTGAGTTTACCCGGCATATTATCTCTCTTTGCGACGAGATTTATAGTATCAGGATGCTAGATGCCCCGGATATAATTATCGGTGATTGTGCGTTGCATGACTTGAACCAATCAAACCGGGAAATCGAGATTGGTGGTACGCTGCTCCCCGGCTATTGGGGAAAAGGAATCATGAAAGCCGCTTTTGAGTTATTGATCGCCCGGGCACAACAGCAATACTTAGTAGACAAGATCATTGCTAAAACTGAGAAAGGAAATCTTAAGGCCCTAAAGTTTGCCCAAAAGATGGGTTTTAAAACAACTACGACGAAAGGTGATTCTGTAATGCTGATAAAATACCTGGATGAAAATATCCAGACTGTAGTTAATAAATAAATCTAAATTTTACTTTAGTTAATTTTAATTAATAATTGGTAATCAGTAATTTGCAGTTTTAATTAAATATACCTCAAAAATACTTCTGTAGCACCAAAACCGTACTTCTGGCTATATTTATTTTCAAATTGGCGCACCTGTTTCTTCATGGATTTAAGCAGCCGGTGCACTTCCTCCTTTAGCTTCCCGGCCCCTATGCCGTGTATGATCACTATAGAGGGTAGCTGGTTGTGGTAAGCGTCAATGATCCCCAGTTCGCAGGCTTGCAACTGTGCTTCCAGTTTCTGCGCATTCGACATGGTGTGGTAATCTGTTACTAATTGTTCAATATGCAGGTCTATTTCCTGTGATTTTGCCGGGCGTTTTTTGAAATTATAGGTCTGGGCAGGTTTGGCAGCCGGTAGCGCAAATAGATCTGATGCTTTTAATCCGGAAAGGTCTACGGTGGGGAAATCAGTCGCGATCCGGATGGAGAACATCGGTTCCCCACTCTGTTCCAGTTGCTGGATTTTTTGAAAGATGTGTTTGGGTTTTATTTTTAACTGGTATTCCAGCTGTTTGGCTTCGGCCGCTTTGGCCACACTTTCGATTTTGAAATCAAAATATAATCCTTCGTTTACCAAATCGAATTTTATATAATGAAGATACAGATGCTGAAAGGGATATATAGTAGTACCTAAAGTAAATTCCTTACCTAAATTAGTGATACAGTCATATTTTAATTTAAGGGTATATTCTGTCTGGTTAATGAAGTATAATTTCAACCGGGCCAGTTGCTCATCCTCCCCTTCAAAGAAGTAAACGGGTATTATGGAGAAGTAAAATCCTTGTTCTAAGCCTTTATGCGCTTTACTATCTCCTTTTTGCTGTCCAGGTTTTTCTGCCGGGAAGTCGTCCAGGTTTAAAGCCCTTTTACGCGCATTCATTTTTTTACTGGTAAACCATTCCAGGTAAGGATGGTCCAGCTCATCCACGAATGCCGGGAACCGGGTATTCAGTACCTCCAGTTCTACCATTTCCTCGTTAATGACCTGGATGACTTTTCCTTCTTCTTTGGTATGTTTTACAATGACCTTATCGCCTGCTGTGAATTTCAATGGATTGTTTTTGGCAAAGATACACTATCGCCCGGCAGCGGCCGAAAAATTAACTTGCAGATAATATAAGTACATTTATTAACAATTGTGCAAAAAAATAGCCGGAAAACGCCTAAAATATACTAAGGAAATGGTAAAATATATATAACAATATTCGGATTAACCATTATCTTTGCCCACTTATTGAATTTTTTAATTTAAAATCCTAACACAATTTTTGGTATGCAATTAAAAGGATTGGTGAAATTTTTTACCGCAGCCCTGATACTGTTCTCGCTATGGAGACTGTCATTTACTTTCGTCGCGCAAAGCGTAGACCGGAAGTATGAAGCAATGGCTGTAAAAAAAGTGGGTCAGTCTCATCCTGATGCAAAAGGCGTTGAAAAAGATGAGTTGATCAACAAAGCGTTTGTACACATCACAGACAGTTTACGTGATGAAAAAGCATTTAGCTTCTTAGGTTCAGAGTATACCTACCAGGAGCTTAAGTCTAAGGAATTAGGTTTAGGTCTTGACCTTCAGGGTGGTATGAGTGTGACCCTGGAAGTTGGACTGGAAGGACTGATAAAGTCTATGGCCATCAATCCGGAAGATCCGGGTTTGAACCAGGCGATTGCCCTGGCAGAAAAAATGCATGAGCAAACCCCGGACAACTTTGTAAGCTTGTTTGTAAAAGCTTACCAGCAGGTAAACCCGGGTGGCAAGCTGTCCGGCATCTTCGCCAAACCTAACCAAACGGTAATTACCCATAACAGCAGTAATGAAGATGTGATCCGGTATATCCGTGCTGAAGCCGATAAAGCTACCGATCGTACGCACACTGTATTGCAAAAACGTATTGATAAATTTGGTGTAGCCCAACCGTCTATCTCTTTAGATAAAAATAAAGGGATCATCACGGTGGAGCTTGCCGGTGTTAAGAATCCTGAGCAGGTAAGAAACTATCTCCAGGCGACTGCAAAACTGCAATTCTGGGAAGTATATAAAAACAGTGAAGTAATTGAGTCTTTGGTTAAAGCAAATGATGTCATTAAAGCGAAGCTTTCCGGCAAAGCGGCAACTGCTGCCCCGGCTAATGATACCGCTGTAGCAAAATCTGATTCTACAAAAGCAGCTGCAGATACAGCAAACAAGGCGAGCCTGGCCAATGCAATGGCAAAAGATACTTCTTCTTCTTTAGCACAAAGCCAGGAGCAATCCCTGTTCTCATTCATGCAACCTATCCAGGAAGAAGCTAATATGATCGGCTTTGTTGCCAATAAGGATAAAGAGAAAGTACTTTCTTTGTTGAACGATCCGGAAGTAAAAGCTTTATTCCCTTCTAATGCAGTGTTCTTATTAGGTGAAGCTGGCGGAGCTGATAAAAACGGAAAGAAAAATACTTTTTATGGTATTTATGTGATCAAAACGATTCCGGGTACTACTGAAGCTAAACTGGAAGGCGACCGTGTGAAAAGTTCCAAGTTCGACTACCAGCAAGACGGTACTCCGGAGATCAAATTGGAATTTGATCAGCAAGGTGCGGGTATCTGGTCTAAACTGACCGGCGATAACCTGAACAGGCCTATCGCGATTGTATTGGATAGCTTCGTGTATTCTGCTCCTAATGTAATCAGCCAAAGTAATACCGGTAGCTCCTCTATCACTGGCGGTTTTGACGTAACTTCTGGTACTGAGTTAGCCAGCATTTTGCAAACCGGTAAATTACCAGCGCCGGCTAAAATCGTTTCTGAGCAAATTGTAGGACCTACTTTAGGTGCAGAGTCTATCGATGGTGGTATTAAATCATTTATCGCGGCATTCCTGGTGATCTTTGTATTGATGGTGGTTTATTATAACACTTCAGGTCTTATCGCTAACATCGCTTTATTACTAAACCTGTTATTCACTTTCGGTGTACTGGCTAACTTAGGTGCTACTTTAACGATGGCGGGTATTGCCGGTATCGTATTGGGTATTGGTATGGCCGTGGATGCTAACGTAATTATATTTGAGCGTATTAAGGATGAGCTTTCACTGGGTGATACTTATGAAGAAGCGGTAGATAAAGGGTACAAACGTTCTTATGCACCGATCATCGATGGTCACGTTACCAGTTTGATCACGGCAACGATCTTGTTGTATTTCGGCCTGGGTTCGATCAAAGCTTTTGCTACTACACAGATCATCTCTTTATTGTTATCCCTGTTCACCGGTATCATGGTATCCCGTATGATCACGGATGCGTATACTAAGAAAGGCCGTCACTTTAAATATTTCACTAAATTCTCTGAGAAAATTTTCCAGAAAGCTAAATTTAATTTCATTGGTAAAAGAAAGATCGCATATGTTATTTCCGCGATCGTGATGGTTGCCGGTCTGGCTGCTTTCGCTAATGGGTTTGATTATGGGGTTGAATTTGATGGTGGCCGTTCTTACACGATCAAGTTTGACCAGCAATACAAAACATCTGATATCCGTGAGCAAATGACCAAGCACCTGGAAAAACACCCGGTAGTGAAAACCATCGGTACGGGTAACCAGTTGAGCATTACCACAGATTACCTGATCAACCAGCAGGGTAAAGATGCGGAAAACAAAGTAATGGCTAAATTGTATGAAGGGCTGAAAGCAGAGAAATTCATCCCGGCTACAGTTGACCTGCCTACATTCACTTCCAAGTATGTACAAAGTACCCAGGCAGTATCCCCGATGATCTCTGAAGACCTGAAATCAGGAGCTTTACAGGCAACGATCTACTCTATTGTAGCGATCTTCCTGTATATCTTCATCCGGTTCAGAAAATGGCAGTACTCTATTGGTACGATTGTTTCCCTGATCCACGATGCCTTGTTTACTGTAGCGATCTTCTCCTTCTTCCGTAACATTGTTCCGTTTGCATTAGAGATCGACCAGCACTTTATCGCGGCCTTACTGACCGTTATCGGTTTCTCAATGAACGATACCGTAATCGTATTTGACCGTATCCGTGAGACCTTCCGTCGCACGCCGAATGCGGATAAAAACGAGGTGATCAACAGCTCTATCAATGCTACCTTATCCCGTACCATTATGACTTCATTCACGGTGTTTATTACCGCTGTGATCCTGTTCATCTTCGGTGGTGAGGTATTGAGAGGTTTTGCGTTCGCCATGTCTTTAGGGGTACTGGTAGGCACTTACTCTTCTATTTTCCTTGCAGCGCCTATGTTGTCCGACATGGATAAAAAGGACTCTTTGAAATTAGAAGAAGATAAAGAAGAGCGTATTAAAAGCTTAAAAGCCCAGGCATAAACTGAGCTTAATATAAAACAGAAGCGGCTGGACATTATTGTTCAGCCGCTTCTGTTTTGCCGTTTATTTGCCCGGTTTCTAAAGAGCCGATTAAACTTATAAGGTTTTAAAACCTTATAGGTTTAAAAGACCATTAGGTAAAGAAACGCAGCCGCAAGTAATGCTACTCAGAAACAAAGAATAGCTCAGTATACTAGTAAAAGGGTGATGGTTGTAGATTTACTTATTTTCCACTTTTTGCTTGTCCAAAGAGTGAAGGAAAAAAGATCCCGTCCCAACAGTTTGTCGGGAGGTTACAGAGGCGATTTCCGGTTGGAATATCTATTAAACAGTGTGCTTGGCCAGTCAACAGTAGAATATAATTATACAGTAGTGTATTGTTATGTTTTTGCTGCAGATGATCTGAAGAGCATCTGCTAAAAGATAAAATTCTAGTCACATTGAGCTCTGTCGAAATGCGGCAAGAATTGAGTATTAAGTTCGTTTATGTGCCGACGTGGTCCGGCAAGGCAATTTTGGTTATCTTTTAGGACTCGTTTTCTTCAAGTACGAAAATGCTATTCTGGAACAAAGAATACCCAATATGGCTGACGATTGCTGAGTTGCTTATTTCCACTTTTTGCTTGTCCAAAAAGTGGAGCAAAAACGACCCCGGAAATCGGTTGCCGAGGCGATTTCCGGTTGGGATATCTATTAAACAGTGTGCTTGGCCAGTCAACAGTAGAATATAATTATACAGTGGTGTATTGTTATGTTTTTGCTGCAGATGATCTGAAGAGCATCTGCTAAAAGATAAAATTCTAGTCACATTGAGCTCCGTCGAAATACGGCAAGAATTGAATATCAAATTTGTTGATATTTCGTCAGCGCCCGCTGGCATAATTTGGTTACCTTGTTAGATATTATCCCAATAGACTGGAATGAATAGATAAGGGCTCCGGCATTGCCGGAGCCCTTATCTATTTTACAAATACTTTTACCAGGTCACTTTAGTGATCTTCAGCATATTAGTGGGCAGGTGTGCTGCTACGGGAATACTACCGGTATTGATCACTACATCGCCGGTTTTTACATAACCGCGCTCTTTTAAAATATCGATCTGTTCAAAGATGATGTTATCTACGTCCTCTTCGTTGGTGTAATACAGGGCGGTAACCCCCCAGCTGAGACTCAGCTGGTTCACCAGGGATTCAGTTTTGGTAAATACGAACAGGGGCGCTTCTGGCCGGAAGCTGGACAGCATAAAGCCGGTATAGCCACTTTGAGTCATCCCTACAAGCGCGTTAGCATTAACCTCTTCCGAGATTTTACAGGCATTATAGCACAGGGCATCACTCAGGAAGCTGGGCGAATGCGGCTGCGGGATCAGGTTGCGGTTGTATACACTTTCCTCTTTCTCGGTTTCCACGATAATATTGGACATTGTTTTTACCACCAGGGACGGGTGATCGCCCATCGCCGTCTCCCCGCTCAGCATTACGGCGTCGGCGCCTTCCAGCACCGCGTTGGCCACATCTGTGATCTCACTCCGGTTAGGGCGGGTACGGGTCATCATGCTCTCCATCATCTGGGTCGCGATGATCACCGGTTTGGCCCTGTGGATACACATTCTTACGATATCCCTTTGTACCATGGGTACGCGTTCAATCGGCAGCTCCACACCCAGGTCACCCCTGGCTACCATCACGGCATCAGAGGCCAGGATGATTTCCCGCAGGTGCTTCAGCGCCTCCGGTTTCTCGATCTTGGCTACGATCTTGGCATGGCTTTCTTTGTTGCGGATAATGGCCTTAAGGTTTTTGATGTCTTCCGGTTTGCGCACAAAGGATAAACCGATCCATTCGATCTTTTGCTCAATAATAAACTCCAGGTCACGCAGGTCTTTTTCGGTTAATGAAGGAATCGATACATTAGTATCCGGCAGGTTTACGCCCTTTTTGGAAGAGAGAATACCGGAATTAACCACCCTGGCTTTTACTATACCATTAGGATGCACTTCCGTGATCTTTGTTTCAATCTTACCGTCATCCAGCAATACCGACTCGCCGATTTTCACATCTTTGGCAAAGTCCTGGTAAGACATGTATACTTGCTCTTTGGTGCCCACGCAAGGCTCATTGGTGAAGGTGATGATCTCGCCTTCATCAAAGAATACCCCGTTATTTTCCATTTCGCCGATCCGTAATTTCGGGCCCTGGAGGTCGGCAAGAATGGCAATATTGTACGGCTGCTCAATATTGATCCTGCGGATATGGTCAATTACTTCCTTATGCTTTTCATGCAAACCATGCGAAAAGTTTAAACGGAATACATTGACCCCGGCTTTAACCAATTCCAATAATTTTTCAAAAGTATCGCAGGCCGGCCCTACGGTCGCCACGATTTTTGTTTTTCTAAGCATAATCTATAATTTTTTATTTATACAAGTTCTAATACATCATTGAAAGTGCACAAAGCTTTAAATTGCTTCAGTCTTCCCTGGATGTCTTCTGTAGTTATCTCTTTCATTCTTTCCGGTCCGAATTTCTCTACGCAGAAAGAAGCCATTACCGAGCCCATGATCACGGCCGTTTTCATTGTTTCAAAACTGAAATCATCAGAGCGGGCGATATGGCCAATGAAGCCACCGGCAAAGGTATCACCGGCACCGGTCGGGTCAAACACGTCTTCCAATGGCAATGCCGGGGCAGAGAATACTTTATCTTCATGGAACAAAAGCGCGCCATGCTCTCCTTTCTTGATCACCACGTATTTCGGTCCCATAGAACGGATCTTTTGCGCGGCTTTTACCAAAGAATATTCTTCGGTTAATTGTCTTGCTTCCGCGTCATTTAAAACGATAAGGTCTACCATTTTCATGGTTTCTTTCAGCGCGTCCATAGCTACTTCCATCCAGAAGTTCATGGTATCCATGATGATCAGCTTCGGGCGGGTTTTAAACTGCCTGATCACGCTTTGCTGAACGGCAGGCACCAGGTTGCCCAGCATAAGATATTGACAGTCCTGGTAGCTCTCCGGCAATTGCGGGTCAAAAGAAGCCAGTACGTTCAGGTCGGTCACCAGGGTATCCCGGGTATTCATATCGGCGTGGTAGCGGCCGCTCCAAAAGAAGCTTTTTTCGTCTTTTTTTATTTCAACACCTTCAAAAGTTACCCCTCTTTTTGCCAAAAGGTCAAACTCCTCTTGTGGAAAATCATAACCTACTATCGATACCTGTTTGATATTATTATAAACTGCAGAAGCAGCCCAGGCAGCATAGGTGGCAGATCCGCCGATGATTCTATCCACTTTTCCAAACGGCGTTTCCAGGGCATCGAAAGCCATGGTTCCGGTAATAACTAATGACATGTTTAAATTTTAATTGTTTTTGGTTATTGAATTTATGCTATTTGCTAATTTTTCTTTATTTACAGGAATCACGCCGGTTTCTTCGCACACCAGCCCACCGGCTATATTGCTCCATTGAGCCATTTTGTAAACATCTCGGGTTACGGCATAAACCATGGCGGCGACTGCGATCACGGTATCCCCCGCCCCGGATACATCGGCCAGGTTGCGTACATTGGTAGGGATCAGGCCCTCTGTATCGCCGGTACTGTAAAACATGCCATGCTCCGATAAGGTGAGTAAGGTAACCTTGTGTTCCAGGTTCTTATACAGTAAGTTATGCACTTCTTTCATCTGGTCCAGCTCTACTTCCGGGATACTGATATTCAGACCCTGCTGGACTTCTTTAAGGTTCGGTTTGAAAATATCCACGCCTTTGTAGGCCAGGAAATTGTCAAATTTAGGATCTACGGCCGTTACCAGTCCTAAATGCTGGCAATGCTCCAGTACCCTGTGGATCACGTTTTCTTTTAAAACCCCTTTATTGTAGTCTTCAAAAATCACGAGGTCCGGCTTGCGGATCTGCAGGTAGCGCAGGGTCGCGTCAATAAAAGGGTGCTCTTCTTTTGCGTTTAAGGGCGCCAGTTCTTCTTCATCCAGGCGCATCACCTGTTGTCCTTTGCTTACGATGCGTGATTTTGTAGTAGTCTTACGGAAAGTACTGAAATGGACGAGCTCGGTATGGATGCCCTCCTGTTCCAGCAAAGCTTTAAGCGCATGCCCGTTTTCGTCATCACCAATGACACTGGCTATGCTCACTTCAGCGCCGAGGCTTTTACAATTGAATGCTACGTTAGCGGCGCCGCCCAGCCGGGACTCTTTATGGCCTATGCGCAACACGGGTACTGGGGCCTCCGGGGAGATCCGGTCCACTTTGCCAAAGATATACTGATCCAGCATGAGGTCACCAATGACCACGACTTTTAATTGATTGATCTTTTCGAAAATCTCTGTGCTACTTAATGGGTTCATAAACTACCGGCAAAGGTATCATATTCCACATTAAGTTTACCTTAATTTTCCTAGCGGGTAAGTATGATCCTGAATGTAGTGCCTTTGCCCGGTTCCGACTGTTTTACGAAGATCTGGCCGTTATGGTATTCGCTGATGATGCGTTTGGCCAGGGAAAGTCCCAGGCCCCAGCCCCGCTTCTTGGTAGAATAGCCGGGTTTGAAGACTTTTTGAAAGGCATTTTG
Source organism: Taibaiella sp. (assembly GCA_016786705.1). Classification (GTDB taxonomy): domain Bacteria; phylum Bacteroidota; class Bacteroidia; order Chitinophagales; family Chitinophagaceae; genus Edaphocola. Next base: position 122,449 of record JAEUVV010000003.1, on the reverse strand, counting down.
AGGCATGCCTTTCCCTGTATCACAAATGTCAATAACGATTTGCCGGGTGGTGTTGGTCATGTTGATCTTTATTTTACCACTGCCTTCAATCGCGTCCAGGGCATTCCGGATCAGGTTTTCGATCACCCAGTCAAACAAAGGCCCGCTTACAAGGTAAGCCGCCTCTTCCGCCCCATTGCTGTCAAAAGTAATCTCCACTTTTTTCGGTGCCCGGGTTTGCATATAAGCTGCCATAGCTGCCAGCCTCGGCACCAGGTTTTCTTCTTCCAGTACCGGAACGGAGCCTATTTTGGAAAAGCGGTCCGCCACCAATTGCAGGCGGTTAACATCCCTTTCCATTTCCTGTACATACTCCCGGTTGTCTTCATTTTCTTTCAGTAATTCCATCCAGCCTACAATGGAAGACAAAGGAGTGCCCATCTGGTGTGCCGTTTCTTTGGACATGCCCACCCACACCTGGTTCTGGATACTTTTCTGGGCATTAAAAACAGCTATTAATACAATGAGTACAAATACAGAAATGACGGCCATCTGAAGTGCCGGGTAGTATTTCAGCTTCTCCAGCATAGGTGAATCGCCGTAATAGATGTGTCTTTTGGTAAACTGTATATCAGCCACGATGAGTTTACCGGCCTTTTTATATTCCGCTAATTTAGCCGCTATATAGTTTGAATCGGCGGCGATCCTTTTCTGGTCCAGGTTCATATATTCCAGGACGCTATCTTCCGAATCCGCCATGATAAGGGGGATGTCTTTATACTTTTCAATAATAAAATAGGCGAGGTTTACGTCTGTATTGGCATCAGGAATCGTCATCTGTTTAATGGCCTCTATGGTGACCTGTACCTTTTCCCGCTCTGCCAGTTCCATTTCCTTAGTGATCTTATTGATAAAGTAAAAAGAAAAGCCCAGGATAAAGATCCCGAATAAGATAGCATAGCTACGCCAGTTCAAAAAGCGCTTAATCATCTTTCAAAAGTAAGCATTGAAATTAAAAAATCAATTACCGGCAACTGATTTAGCCCGGATTAAACATAGTAGCGGAAATCAGGGCACAACAGGTACAGGCTTTTACCCAATCATAATTCGTACAATCCTAAAAAAAGCCTTAACTTGCATGATTCATCAAGGCTATAAAATTTATGTCGAAATCAAAACAAGATCAAATTAATGTAACAACAGAAACAGGCACCTTAAGAAGACTATTGGTACACAGCCCGGATAGCGGATTAGGTAAAGTGGTCCCTTCAAAAGCGCAGGACTGGCTGTTCGAAGATATTGTTCACCTGGATACCATCCGGAGAAAAGAATATGATTATTACACTAAATTGCTTTTGTACTTCCTGGACCCTGAAAAAATAAAGGGCAAACTGAAGAAAATTGATGACCCTAAAAATAAAAGATCTTTCTATAAACCGGATCATAAAGATTTCCATGCTTCCGATAAAGTGGTAGAGTTGCAACTCCTGCTGGCCCAGATCCTGGAAAAAGAAGATATCCGTCATAAATTAATTGCTTCTGTATGCGCTATTGAGAATTGTTCTTATGCCATGCAGCAGACCTTATTAGGCTATGAGCCTAAAGTACTGGCGAAGATCTTCATCAGCGGTACGCATAATGATAATGAAATGATCTTCCCGCCTATCCCTAACTTTATCTTTACCCGGGATATCGGTATCACCGTTAATGATTACGTATTACTAAACAAGCCGGCCAAGAAAGCGCGTACCCGTGAGGCCTTGCTGACTAAGTATATTTTCTTCAACCACCCGATGTTTGCAGCGTATACTGATAAGATTATCGAACTGCCGGATACAGAGCATCACTTCTTATTGCCTAAAGAATCTGAAGGCCATAAAGTGACGCTGGAGGGCGGAGACGTGATGGTGGTGAGTAAAGATCATTTACTGGTAGGCGTGAGCGAGCGCACGACCTGGGATGCGGCTTACCAGACCATTAAAGCACTGTTTGACCGTAAGGTGGTGAAAAAAGTTACGGTGGTTAAGATACCGCGTAAGCGCGATTATATGCATATCGATACTGTATTTACCCAGGTGAAAAAGAATGTATGGGTTATGCTGGGTATCTTCTCCAATAAATCGGTAAAGCACCTGGACGGAGATAGCATTCAAAGGCATTTAGGCATAGGTACGGCCCAGAAAGCTAAAGATGATAAATTAAAGATTATCCAGTTCAATATTAAAAGCGTAGATAAACCGGTACAGTTTGACAGCCTGGAAGAATTATTGATCGACATCAGTACCAAAGACCTGGGTTGTAAAGAAAAAGATGTAAAAATCATCCTGTCGGGTAATGATGAGTTCCCTTATGACATGCGCGAGCAATGGACTGATAGCTGCAACTTATTAGCGATCAAAGAGGGTGTTGTACTGGGCTACGACCGGAATGATAAAACCGTTGAAGCATTTGAGCAGGCCGGTTTTAAAGTAGTGAAAGTGGAAGACCTGATCCAGGACCTGGAGGAGGATAAAGTAAAAGCGGAACATATCAAAGATACGATCATACTGATGCCTTCGGCCGAGCTTTCCCGTGCGCGGGGCGGTTTCCACTGTATGAGCATGCCTTTGTTAAGAGATTAAAATAATTATTTACTAAAAATATTTAATTGCATATTATGAGTTATGCATTGTTAATGGTAAGACCTGTTCGCTTTGGGTATAATGCTGAAACCGCGGTGAACAATACCTTCCAGGTAGCGGGCCAGAACCAGGAAGCCGTACAGGCTAAGGCTTTGGCAGAGTTTGATCATTTTGTGGCTACTTTACGCAGCCATGAAATTGACGTGGTAGTGGTAGAAGATACTGTAGAGCCGCATACACCGGACAGTATTTTCCCCAACAACTGGATCAGCTTCCATAGAAACAGCACTATAGTGCTCTACCCTATGTTTGCGGAAAACAGGCGGCTTGAACGTAAAGAAACCGTTATAGAAGCCATCAAAAGCCGCTTCCAGATAGATAGTACGATCGACCTGACTAAAAATGAGGCGCATAATGTTTTCCTGGAAGGTACCGGGAGCATTATCCTCGACCGGGAAAATAAGATCGCATATGCCTGTATCTCCCCTAGAACAGATAAGAACCTGTTCCTGGAGTTCTGTGAAGAAATGGGCTATGAGCCGGTAGTGTTCAATGCCGTAGACCAGAAAGGCAAAGATATTTATCATACTAATGTAATGATGTGCCTGGGCGATAAGTATGCGGTGATCTGCCTGGACAGTATCCAGGAGGCGGATGAAAGAGCTGTTGTTACCGGCGCGCTGGCGCAATCAGGAAAAGTGATCGTGGAAATCAGCTTTGAGCAGATGAACCACTTCGCCGGCAATATGTTGCAGGTAATGAATGTGAATGGGGAACAATTCCTCGTGATGTCCAGCCAGGCCTATGCTTCATTAAGCCAGGAGCAGGTACAGACTTTGGAATCTTTTAACCCGATCATACATGTACCTCTTGAAACGATCGAGTCTAATGGCGGTGGTAGTGCCCGCTGTATGATGGCTGAGATATTGTTACCTAAAAAATAAGAAAACTACTCGTAGCTGTGTTACAAAAGTTATTTATAAAAAACTATGCGATCATTGATGAGATCAGTATCAGTTTTGATCAGCATTTAAATGTAATTACAGGAGAAACCGGCGCCGGAAAATCAATTATTCTCGGCGCCATTTCCTTGATACTGGGCGAGCGTGCCGATAGTTCTGTACTGATCAACACCCAGGAGAAATGTATCGTCGAGGCCCATTTTGATACGCGGGACAATGCCGATTTCAATAGCTTATTACAGGCCCATGAATTGGATGCCGAGCACCCTAGTATCATCAGGCGGGAGATCAGCACCAGCGGTAAATCCAGGGCTTTTGTCAATGATACGCCGGTGACGCTTGCAGTACTGAATGAACTGACGGCCTGCCTGGTAGACCTGCACCGGCAGTTTGATAACCGCGCACTGGACGATAACCGATTTATGTACCAGTCCCTGGATGCCGTTGCGGGCCATTTACCCGCGGTAAAGCAATACCAGCAGGACTTTGATCAATATAAACAATTACAGAAAGCTTATCTTAACCTTACTGCGGCGCAACAACAATGGCAAAAGGAAGCGGACTATAACCAGTTCCTATTTGAAGAGCTGGAAAGCGCTAATTTCCAGGCAGAGGAGATCGAGCAGCTGGAACAGCAGTTGAAGCAGCTGGGCCATACTGAACTGATCCGGAACACGCTTTCTGAAAGTATGCATGTGCTTGCCGAAAATGAACAGCCTATAGTTGCTGAAATCCGCAAGCTGGCACAGCAATTACAACAATTGGAAAGTTATATGCCTGAAGCGGCAGCTTTGGGACAAAGGCTGAACAGTTGCTATGAAGAGCTGAAAGATGTTGCTGCAGATTGTGAAAGGTTGCAGGACCTCATAGACCTGGACCCGGCTAAGCTCCAGGAAATGCAGGAGCGCTATGACCTGGGCAATCGCCTGTTGAAAAAACACGGCTTGGCCGATACAAACGCTTTAAGGGAGTTACACGCATCATTGGCTATGAGCATTTCGAAACAGCAGCATGCCGGGGAAGACCTGTTGCAACTGGAAAAAGATATTGAACAACAAAAATCCAACTTAGCTGCGCAGTCGGATAAAATTTCAAAGGTCAGACAGGCCAGCGCGGTAAATTTCGCAAAAGACATAAACGGTCTTTTACACCTCGTAGGCATGCCTAATGCGCGTTTCGAAATAGAATTGAAGCCTGCTGCTGATTTTAATGTTTTTGGAAAAGACCAGGTACAGTATCTATTGGATGCCAACAAGAGCGGTAAACTGGCGCCGGTGCAAAAAGCGGCATCCGGTGGCGAATTGAGCCGTATTATGTTGAGCATTAAGACGCTGACGGCAAAGGCATTGCACATGCCTACCCTGATCTTTGATGAGGTAGACACCGGTATTTCCGGTGAGGCGGCCAAGCAGGTGGGCATTTTATTGCGTTCCCTGGGCGACTATCACCAGATCCTTTGTATTACGCATCAACCGCAGGTAGCCGGTAAAGGACACCGGCATTTATATGTATATAAAACTACCGCTGAAAGCAAAGTCAATACCCAGATCAAAATATTAAGTAAAGAGGAGCGGATACAGCTGATCGCTACCATGATCGGTGGCGCTTCTCCATCCGCGGCGGCATTGGACAATGCCAAAGAACTGGTCATGGAATAAATAAAGTTAAGATGATATCCACATTCAATATCCAGGAAGCGCTGCATTATATTGTAGCTAATCATAAACATTTTGTAGAAAAGGTCTGTGATACCGGAATTGTTTATACATTAAAGAATGAAGAAGGCTATGTTTCTGCCCCTTGTAATTTGATGGAAGATGATGAAGGGCTGCCCTTTGATAAGCTATGTTTCTGGTCTGATAGCGATCAGGCCACACTTTGTATTACGGAAGAATGGCAGGACTGTGTTATGGACAGTATTCCTTTAGCTGTCTTTATTGAAAACTGGTGTATCGGTATGAGCAATGAGGGACTAATAGCCGGTACGGAAGCTTCAGTGGAAGGGATCGGATTTGAAATTGACCCCCTGGAACTGGTTCTCCAGCTGGCAGATCACCTGGCATTGCGTAAACAGCAGGTCACTTTGCATAAGTTCCCTGGCCTGGATGATCTGGTGCGACAGATCCGGGAAATACAGTCTTGAGCAGATAGATAAATTAAGATAATAATGATATTAAAACAAAGAGCAGTTAATTTCGATTAACTGCTCTTTGTTTTAAGTATACTGCTTGTTAAGACAATAATTTCTGTCTTAATAAAAATTCAAGTTGCTCATTGGAAAGCGAAAGCTTTTCATTCATCTGTTTGATTTTCTCTTTCTCCAGGTAGATCCCATAAGCCCGCTCAATGGTTTGCTCCAGCTCTTCTTCGCTCCAGGGCTTGGTGAGGTAATGGAAGATCTGGCCTTTATTTACCGCCTCTACCAAAGCGCTCATATCAGTATAACCCGTTAATAAGATACGGATCGGGTCGGTATATTTATGTAGTACTTTTTCTAGAAATTCTGTACCGGTCATATTCGGCATGCGTTGATCGGTAATGATAATATGCACAGTGTTCTCTTCCAATATTTTTAAGGCCTCCTCTCCTCCTATAGCAGTAAATATTTTGTATTTAAGACGGAAAGTGGCTTTAAACGAAATTAGATTATTCTCTTCATCATCAACGTATAATATAGTTATTTTATCTGACATTAGACTCAATTAAATCATTAAGAAGTAAAACGATCTGTTATGTAAAGTTAAGGTAAATACTGAAAAAACAAAGATTTCTTCGATTTTTCATTTCTATATTATACAATACATAACATTTCATATGTTGTTGAAAGTTAATTATTATTTGTATTTAATTTAATAGTAAATGTTGTGCCTTCATTGACGGCCGAATCCACAAAAATATTGGCGTTATGCTCCTTAATAATAGAAAATACAATAGACATGCCTAAACCCATACCCTCGCCTACTTTTTTAGTAGTAAAGAAGGGCTCATAAAGTTTGGATAAAGTCGTTTCATCCATACCGATACCATTGTCTTTGATCATGATACAAATCGTCTGATCGTTTTCCGGGTAAGTCCGCACTTCTAAATGCCCGCCTTCTGCCTGGCCATGCCTTTCACGTATCGCGCCGATCGCATTGGTAATGATATTCAGAAACACCTGGTTGAGTTTCCCCGGGTAACAAAGTATTTCCGGGCATTCTTGCAGGTCAACGCTAACCTGGATACCATGAAGCAGGTTGTTAACAATCACTAATGTGGACTGGATCCCATGATTGATATTGGCCGATTTTAGTTCTGCCTCGTCTACTCTTGAAAATACGCGTAATCCTTTTACAATCTCAGCGGTCCGGCTGGCGCCATCCTGTATACCATTCAGCAGGTAGCTGATCTCAGTTTTAAGGTACTCCAGGTCTTCTTCAGATTTATATTGGTCTATTTCTCTTTTCTTGGATTCATTAGGAGTACCGTCTTTCAAGCCTATGGCTTCGATCCTGTCCAGCGCATCCAACAATGCTTTGAAGTCGCGCCGCAAAGGATTTACATTTGAGGCCACAAAATTGATCGGGTTGTTGATCTCATGCGCTATACCCGCGGTCAGCTGCCCCAGGGACGACATTTTTTCAGCAATGACTAATTTTGACTGCGCCTGCTTAAGGTCTTCATATGTCTCGTTCAGGATCTCGTTTTTAAGTACGAGCTCTTCTGTTCGTTTATTGACCTGCTCTTCGAGATGCAGGTTTTGCTCTTTTACGATGCGGGTATTTTCACGGGCCAGCCTGAGCGCCGTTCTTCTTGAATTTTCCTTTTCCTTTTCGAGGATATTAATCCGGCTGGCCAATGCCAGGGATAATAAGGTCATCTCAATGGCAGAGCTTAACTGTACCGAGTAATTGGTGAAGGTGCTGTATTTTAAAATACCAAAGTTAAAGAGCAGGTAGACTATAGACCCCGCTATCAGGATACACCAGGCAATTACAAAATAGATCACTGAAGCTTTCCTGCTTTTTCGCAATACATAGATGGAAATCAATAAAGCGATCAAGGCGCCTACGCTTGTGGCATTCCTCATAAAAAGGAAAGAGAGCTGCCTGCTGAAGGGAATAAGCGCTATACTGATAGCGAAAGGAATAAGAGCGAAGAGTATTATTCTATTCAGTATCGGGAAGTCTTTTTTCAGGTTGAGGAACTGCCGGGTGAAGAGCAGTCCTGCTGAACCGCTGAGCGAGGCAAAGAGTACCATACCATGCTGTTCCATAAATGGCGTATTGGGCCAGAAATATTGAAACGCGATCCCTTTCAGCATGAGCTGAGTGAGGCCCGCAAAACAAATGAACATTACATAATAAAGATAGCTGCTGTCTTTTACGGAAGCGTAAATGAAGAAGTTATAGGTCACCATGATCAGTACCAGGCCAAAATAAATACCGTTAAACCAGCTTTTTTTCAGCATTTCAGCCAATTGTGCATTGGGCAAGTTGACACTTACCGGGAGGATGAGCGGCTGCTCGCCTTTTATCCGCGCATAGTAAACTACGGGTTCCGTATTGTCCTGGTCCAGCCTGAACACGTAATCAGAACCTTTGTGTTTACGGACACTTAAAGGTTGCTCCTTATTGAGTAACTGGCGGTTGAAAGTATCGGCCCCTGTTGGTTTCCAGAATAATTCGACCTCATCTAAGGTCGGATTATCCATATACAATACAAAAGAAGGAGTAAAACTATTGTTTTGAACGGTCAACCTGATCCAGATACTGTTTTTATGGGTACCAAAATTAGGTACTTCACTTGATACCGGCTGGTAAACAGCATTTAAGGCGGTCTTAAAATCGACTTCGGAATCAGGAATGAAAACCTGCAGGTTTTTCCCTATAAGCGGCCTCGAATTACTGTCCAGCAGGATAATATTCTGTTTCTGTGCGTGTGTATTGATACAAAAAAGCAGGAGAAAAACAACAATAAAGTTACGGAGCATATACTATTTAATAAAGCGGCAATTTACATTTTAATTTAAATACGGTATATGTATCTGCTATTTTATTCCTGTAGCCACAACTAAATTTAAGGACATGGCAAAATGCCCTTTAGTATCTGCTTCCCTGAGGGATTTAAATAAGGTCTCATGCTCTTCCGTACTCATTAGTTCACGCTCTACCATTTGCTGCAGGATATAGTCGAGCCTGATGAAGGCGATTACCTGGTCAAGGGAATGCGAGACTAAGGGGTAAACGTTGAATTCAATATCTTTGAAGCCCGTCTGTATCAATAAGGTGTTGAGGTCTAAAGCTACCGAGCCGTTAGGAACATTTTTATCAGCATAAAAATCTTTGACGCGGCTGGCCATACCCGGAGGTGCACTGTAAAGGGTCATACTGCTCCAGTCTGTTTCCACGATCACTAATGAGGCACCTGGTTGTAATACCCGGCTAAACTCCCGAAAAGCCTGCACCGGATGAGGTACATGCTGTATCAGTCTTTCGTTTCTAAGGCCCTGAAGAGATTCATTGTCAAAAGGGAGGGCTTCTACATTAGCCTGTAAAAAAGAGATCCCTTCCATACCCTGCGCATTTTCGCGGGCCTTAAGGATCATACCTTCTTCAATATCTACACCGGTAACCTGTACTTTTCCGGGGATCAGCCGGGACAGGTTGATCGCGTCCTGGCCGGTACCGCAGCCTACATCAACGATGTGGCCTTTTTCAAGATCAAGGAAGCGCTCATAGGACTTTTCTTTAATTTCCTTTAGTAACTGTGTTGTCTTCTCTAAGTATTCTATACTATACAATTTAGAACTCATTTGTAACCCTTTTTATTTTATGGAATGAATTATTGTGCAAATTTAGCGGTTACTTCTTTTAAATCCCAGGCGCTTATATTGGGGATGGCAATATCATAGTGAATTTCAATTTGTTTCTTGCGCAAGGTTTCAATACGCACAATATTTACATTGTTCCTGAGGTCTAAAATGGAACTCTTATCTTCTTCAGAAGCGGTTTCTGCACTTTGGATGTCCTGGTAAAACATGGATGTGGCTACAAAGCCTTCTCTGGGGTAATAGAAGGTGCCATGGTCTCCTAACCGCTCGTCTACGCGGTAGCCTATACTTTCTGCTAATTTTACGGTATAGGGAGCACATAAGGCAAATAGTGTTTTGATACCGATCTGGGAGGAGATAGCTACGCCTACGCGGGAAAGGAATATGCTGCCTACGCCATAACCGGCTATTTCCCTGGAGTTCCATAAACCGCAACCTTCTCCGGTGCCCTCTATAGCACACTCCCGAACCAGGTCACATATCCGGGGATCATACCTGCCTATCGCTTCTTCTACCGGTAAAGGCTGGGTACCGCCGGCAACATGAATTCTAGCCCCGCCGTACAATTTGGTTTTGTCCAGGGATTCTACCACGATCACAAACACTGCCGGATTTTTTATCCATTCATAATTAGCAGAGGTAACCATTTTTAAATTGTATACTTCCAATACATGTTGATGGCCTTCTATAAATCGCATGCAAGTCTCCGGGTCATCTATCGCACGAAATGCCCTAAGTCTTACCTGGGGAATTTCTCTTTCTAAGTTTATATCCATCTTTTATTCCTCTGAAGCTAAATTAGTAAAAGTTAAAATCAAAATACATGTAACGGTTTTGGTAAACAAACCACCACATGTATTTTATTGTAAATTATTTTGGGTTGCGGAATGCTTTTATTTCAGCTATAAGTAGTATGATTTGAAACGTACTGTCAATTCTCCAGGTAAAGAGGCTGAGGTGTGCTATGGTCATTTAACGTACATTTCAAAAATACCACTTTTATAGGAATAAAAATACATACCGGCAAAGAATTAATAAGAACACAACAAAACATTTTAACACAATCCTATTTTGAAGCGATTCTTTGCCGGTAGCTATTTCCGGTTATTTTACCGTTTTCTCTATTTTAAAAATTTCTGCTTTATCATCCTGCCCGATCACCCGGATCAGGTATAAACCACCTGACACCTGATGCATCTCTATTGCTACAATGTTAGCGGCCGATGTTACAGATTGCAACACTCTTCCGTTCAGGTCTAATAACTGTACGAGTTTAGGTGCAGCGCCGCTTACTTTTACATAAGCTGTTGTTGTTGCCGGGTTAGGATATACCGAAATAACATCAGTAGCAGAGAAGCTCAGCATTTTTACATTGCTGTAATTCACCTGGCCATTGTCATCCGAGATTTTCAGCCTGTAATAGTTACTACCTTTTAAAGGGCTGTTATCTGTAAAAGAGTAATCTGCTTTCTGGCGAACAGTGCTGGTATTAGCCTTCAATGTACCTATAGCTTCAAAAGATTTAGCATTGCTGCTTCTCTCTATGGTAAAGGTAGCCTCTGTATTATCTTCAATTACCTGCCAGTTTATTTCGGCATGTGTTTCTTTTACTTTGCTTACATTAAAAGCGAGTAAGTCCAGAGCCAAAGGGGTAGCAGAGGTAACATCTACCAATACCTTAGCAACATTGGAAACATTCCCGGCAACATCGTAAACGGTGTAAGTGAAAGAATCGGTGCCTACAAATGAAGCATTCGGTGTATAGGAAAATACGCCAGGCTCTGTAGCACTTACTTTAGCACTCCCGTTTTGGGGTAAAGTCGATATGCTTAATGTCTGGAAGTTGATACTTCCACACTCTGCGACATCATTTGTTGTTACCGGAATGTTTACAGGTGTACCTGAATGAGTGTTTGCCAGATCATCAACAGCAATCAGCTCTTTATAGGTAACCTCCAATGCAGAAGAAATAGTTGAATTACATCCGCCGCCGCTTACTGATGCCAGTGTATAGCTTCCTGGCTGTGTGATCACTAAGGAATCGCCAGCTCCGCCTATAACTGCTCCATCGCGGTACCATATATAACCACCGGCAACATCTGCTGCTGTGGGGTTTGCTTTCAATACCACGGCACTGCCGCGACAGATTTTGATACTTTGAGGAGTGGCCTGGCTGTGTGCCTGAGAACCAGTAGCTACTGCTAATAATGCAACGAATAATGTATTGTATATATTTTTCATTTTAAAAAAGATCGAATGGAAATATTAAAAAAGCGGGAAAAAAATATCGGTAAAATTTTAGGTTTTAGGAGATCTTACCGATATCCTGTTTCATACTTACTTGTGTTTCATACTGGAAGTTTCATACCAGTTTGCACTACTGCTTTATTAGGATTTAAAGACTTTTACTTGTTTTAATATCGGTAAGGTTTTTTTTAGGTTTTAGTGGAAACCTTACCGATATCCTGTTTCATACTTACTCGTGTTTCATACTGGAAGTTTCATACCAGTTTTTACTATTGCTTTATTAGGATTTAAAGACTTTTACTTGTTTTAATATCGGTAAGGTTTTTTTAGGTTTTAGTGGAAACCTTACCGATATCCTGTTTCATACTTACTTGTGTTTCATACTGGGAGTTTCATACCAGTTTGCACTACTGCTTTATTAGGATTTAAAGACTTTTACTTGTTTTAATATCGGTAAGTTTTTTTTAGGTTTTAGTGGAAACCTTACCGATATCCTATTTCATACTTACTTGTGTTTCATACCGATTGTTGCTTACTGGTTTGTTGTTTCCTACTTGTTTTGTTTCATACCAGTTTTTGCAATCCTTTTATTGTTGGTTTACCGAGATGATTGGCGCGGAATAACCACTTCCTATCGTGATGGTAATGTTTGTTTTATTACTGGGATAAGGCATTGGGTTTCCGGCAGCGGTATTTGAAATAATATATTGGGCTTTTACTTCTCCCTGGCTGAAATTAGCACTGGGTGTAAAAGTGATGATACCGGTTGCCTGATTCAATACAAAAGTTCCTTTATTCGGTATATCCAGGTTGCTTGTATTGTTGGTAACGTTACTGTTATTATAGTAATCAAATAATTTGGCAGAGTTTAGTTGCACCGTAAAAGGCTGAGCGTTAACTGCTGTGTGTGGTGTTACATAATCATTCAGGTTAATCTGGATAGGCGCATTGGAACATACTTGCTTATATACCAGGGCGGTGGAGGGAGGGTATCCCGCGATGGCCAGGACTGGTGTACAATTGTAAGCTGTAGTATCCATAGGGACCATTGTTGCCGGTCTGATGGTATTTACTGGCGGGTTGTTTTGTACATAAGTATCAAAGATTTGGCTGCCGGTCTGCGATGCATCGAAGAACATAATCGGGTTGCTGGCGCTTGAACCTGAAAACACACCTGCACTGTTGAAATTCGTGTTGCCGGTGAAGTAGAAACTTCCGTAACCGGTGATCTTACCTGAGTTTCTGAAGCTGGTACCCCGGATAAAACCGGTAGTGTCATTTTTTACTTCAGAAGGTAAGCCTTCTACTTTAAATTCACCTGTAACCCATATCAGACCTTTGTTTTCGGTAATGCCATTGCCGATAAAATAGCTTTCGGCAAACATCCTGCAGTTATTGATCACTTTAGAGCCCGCCTCATTTTGTTTAATCGCTCCTGAAACTTTCGCCATGCCATTGTTTACAAACTGGCTGCCGGAAGAGTTTAAGGCGATGTCGCCGGAAGTGATATTCAGTCTTTTATTGTTTTGCAATAAAGCGCTTCCCTGCATGTTTACGCTATTGATATTCACAAATTCCAGTAAGCTGTCATTCGTAAAGTAAGCAGAGGAGCTGATGATCACCTGGTCTAAAATCTTCATTACACCATAGTTATTCACTTTCCTGGAGATGCCGCTTCCCGAATTAGCTTTGCGAATGATCATGGTACCTGTATTCTCTACAGTAGTCGCCAGCTCTGTATTGCCATTGTTATTATTCAACGACATATAAGCGTTCACACGGTTATCAATAGTTCCGCCGTTAAGGGCATAGAAGCCACCATTTGCGGTCAAGGTATCATGGTTGCTTACGCTTGTATTTTGAAGCGAAACATTTTGAAGGTTCATTTTTTTATAATTCACCAGTTGGGCTCCGTTGGTAGTAAACTGGCCGATACTTAAATTACCGTAGTTGGTAATAGAGCCTGTCAGGTTTTGAATCGCGTTGGAAGTCAAAGTACCGTAGTTAATGAGCTCCGCATTTCTCGCATTGCCATACAAGTTGATGTTCAAGGTGCCGCAGTTGATGATCTTTCCGTCGAAGTTTCCGTTTACATAGGAAACAGTAAGACTTGCACCCGGAGCGATATAGATTGTTCCACCTGCGTTTAAAGAAACACCGCCGGACCAGTTGCCGCCGGACAGGCCATATGTCTCGCCACTGTTCACGGTTACATAAGAACCTGAGAAAGTGTTAGTGGTGTTGACTGTAGGGCAATTCTGGCCAAAGCTCTGTGCCACGGATCCCGCTAAAAGGGAGCAAACAATCATTAATTTTGTGTAAATACCAGCGTTCATACTTATTTTGACTTCATTCAATTGTATTTGAAATTGGGTTGAACAGCTTTAAAATTGGAAATACAGATAACTTTTTTTAAATTTGTTCCAGGATTTTAGCAATCCGCCAGACTTCATTTACCTAAAAGGGTTAAGAATTATTCTGATTGCAAAGTTGTTACACAGGAGGCAATACGTATTACTTTTTGGTTGATAAGATATCAGTAGATCAGTTTGTTTATCAAAAATTCAGATACCCATCAGTTTTGCTGATAAAAGAGGATTTTTTAGCTGAGCGCCAGGGTTAAAATCTTATAAAAATATATACCGGAAGTAAAAACAGGATAATTTTTTATCATTCTGTTGTTCAACAGAATGGTAGCAATCGAAACAACCATAAGAAGCAGGTAATGAACATAACAGAGATATGTGCCAAAAAGTTGAAAACTTTAAGAGAAATCAATGATTATACTCAAGCCTATGTTGCTAATCAATTGGATATTTCACAAAATGCCTACAGTCTATTAGAAAAAGGGGCAACAAAAATTACCCTTGAGCGACTGGAAGAACTTGCTGTTTTATACAAAACAACGCCCCAGGACCTGATCACTGAAGGCTATGACAGTGTACTGTCCCAGTCCCGGCAAGATCCTGGCGGGCATACCAATTTCCCGCCTGCGCTAAGTGTATTGGAGAAAAAAATGTACGAGCAGACAATCAGCCGCCTGGAAAGTAATATTGAGCGGCTTTATGAAATGATTGGCCAGATCACTTCTAAAATATCTGTATCCCAATAAAAATAATACTTACCGGGGGCTCATTCACTCCTTTAAAATGGCCTGGTATAAAGCTAAAAACTAAAGGCGCAGATCTTATGATCTGCGCCTTTAGTTTTTTATTTTTAATCTCAGATTAATAAAATCTTCCTGGTAATTTTCTTCCCAGTACATAACCTACACTCAGGTTAAATACACTACCCGGGCTGGCCACGGTATTAGGAATATTGGAAAAATTCGCAAAGCTCAAACCATAAATAGTCCTGATCTGTAAGCCCATCTGTAATTGGTAACCGAAACCTACATAAGCACCATAATCCAATGCTTTCAGCTGGTTCATCTCTGAGCCCCACTCCAGGTCATGGGAATAGGTAGTGGTGTAGTAAGTCGGTATTTTCTGTATTTTTTTTCCGCTAACATCGCCTGAAACGCCATAGGCTACATAGGGCGATAACTGTACCATAAACTTACCGGTATAACGGGCAACTTCCCAGCTGTATTTTAAGTTAATGGGTAATTCCACATAGTTTTGCCGGGTGGTAGTAGTTTCTTTATAAGCGTCGATATCTGTGGTCACTCTTGAGGTGCGTACATTATAGTACAATCCGGGTTCAAAAGAAAAGCCTTTTTTGCCCAGGGGAATATCTAAAGCGATACCGGCTCTGGGGCTCCACATCCAGTCATAGTTTTCTGTGTATTGCACATTTGCGGTCGGGTCATATGTAAACCCGTAAAACTTACCTAAATTATAGCCGATCTCAGGCGTGACTGTTACCTGGGCTATAGAAGATAATGAAACTCCAAAAAGTGATGCCAATAGAACTATGCTGCGCTTCATGTATGAAATATAAATGTTAAAGTTTGCCTGTTTTTTAAGACAATGCTATCCCACAAAGTTAAAAACTTAAACGAAAAAAAGAAATTTGAAGAGAAAAATTAATTCAAGGACCTAATTTCCCAGCCATAAAGCGCCGCCAATCGTATTTTTAGTGGCCCCTGTAACCGAGGAGAGTACGTTTTCTTCTTCCCGCCAGCGTAGAACACCTATAAATGCCATCGCCAATGCTTCTTTATAATTTACAATATTATCTTCCGGTACTACAATTTCTATAGCCTGCTGCTGTAATGTTTCTGCCAGCTTTGTCACCAGGAACCTGTTGAAAGCGCCTCCACCCGTAACCAGCATTTTTGCCGGTTCTATAGCCGGGAATCTTTCAATGGCTGCGGCAATCTGAAATACGATATGGGCTACCAGTGTTGCCAGGATATCAGCTGTAGCGGTAACATTGCTGTTCTCAATGATGCTGATTAATTGTTTGCTGTAATCATTGGCCAAAGATTTAGGCCCGCCGGACGCATAATAATCAAGTTCATTCAAAGCGGCTAAAACAGTAGCATCTGTTTTTCCCTGTGCTGCCAGCGTCCCATTTTCATCAAACGGTACTCCAGCTTTTTGTGCAAAATAATCCAGTACCTGGTTAGCAGGTGCAATATCGAAGGCTACCGGTGCCGCATCATTAATCGTAACATTACAAATGCCGCCGATATTTAAGCAGTATTTAAAATCGGGGAAAAATTTATGGTCGGCAATCGGTACTATAGGTGCACCCTGCCCTGCCAGTGCTACATCAGCATTTCTAAGGTCCGTAATAGTAGGCAGCCCCGTAATGCCTGAAATGCTGGCACCATCCCCGATCTGCACACTGGTTTTACTTGCCGGGTCATGAAATACGGTATGGCCGTGGGAAGCAACAAAATGCACTTTATGGTAGAGTTCATTCGTTGCTATAAATTCAACTACCTGCTGTCCCATCCACCTGCCGAATGCCGTATGGAGCTTCAGAAACTCCGGTACCGGCAATGTGGCTGCATGGCGCAGCTGTTGTTCCATTTCTTTTTCAAAAGGGATACAGGTAGCGTACTTTATTTCAAAAGTCCAGTCGTTACGTACATCTGTTATCTCCACGAAAGCGATATCCAGGCCATCGTGCGAGCTGCCGGACATCAGACCAATCACATTATAAATCATTACGCTTATTATTTTCTTTGCAGCAAATGTATGCCCAATTTTTTTCTAAATAAAAACCGGGCTTTGATATGCAAAATAGTGTAATTTCGTGCCGTAATCGGTTTCCGCTTCATTTTAAAGCTATTGAAGTATTGGAATTAATAGGGAATTTGGTGCAAATCCAAAACAATACCCGTTGCTGTAAGTTCTGGAAATATTGATAACCTGCTACAATACCACTGCAATTGCGGGAAGGTCGTTATCAAGAAAGAACAAAGTCAGAAGACCTGCCGTTACAGGCGTTTCCGTCATTTTTCTCGGGAAAAAGAAAAAAGGAATTATTTATTTAAATCAATATACAGATGGTAAAACATTTACTACTCGCAGCTTCTGCTGCATGCTTTGGCTTTATGGCCAATGCGCAAACAGGTGCCGATTTTGAAAACCTTACTTTAGGTACGGACACTTTTTATTTTGATAATGCAGCCAGTGGCTACAACTTTAGTTCAGGAAGTGCTACGCTTTATGGTACCTTTACGGATTTTGGCGGCGGCTTTTATGGCGGTGAAGGCTTTACTTATTCTAACATTTTCGATACGACTAATTGTACGACTTGCTATGACCTGCATTTTCAATATGCCGCAAAACCAGGTGTAGGTTACGACAGTTCAGAGCACTATGCAGTGGCTTATGCCTACTCCCCGGCTAAAATGAAACTTACGGCACCCGCTACAGGTGTACAGGTAGCAGGATTCAGGGTGGCCAATACCACCTGGGGGTATAGCTATGGTATGGACCAATATAGTACCGGCGCGGTCGCTAATGGCTGGGCTAAATTACAGGTACGTGGCTTCCTGAACGGCGTTTTAGTAGACTCCGTAAATTATTACCTGTCCGACTACCGCTCCGCTACTCCTGCAGCACAGCAAGGTACTCTTAAAGGCTGGGACTGGGTAGACCTGCAAGGCCTGGGTCATGTAGACAGCCTGACGTTCCGCGTAACTTCCGCTAATGATTTTTACCCTTCTTACTTTGCTATGGATAACTTCATAACGATGGAAGATGGCGTTACCTGTTCCGAAAACCTTGCCCTGAACGTTAGCGATATTGACGCTAACGCTGCAAAGATTAACTGGAACTTTAGCAATACTTTCGGGGCGGCTGATTCTTTTGAAGTGGTGATCAACCAGGCGGCTGCCGTTTCCGGTACTGATGTAGTGAACACAGTTATCAATAGCAATTTTTATGACGCGACAGGGCTTAACGCTGCCGCTGATTATTATGCGCACGTAAGAGCATTCTGTTACTATTCCGATAGCTTTACTACCTGGCAGCATATTCCATTCACAACGGCGCCATTAAGTGTGAAAAACGCGGAACAGATCAGTGTACAGCTGTACCCTAACCCGACTGCTCACCTGATCTATATTCATGCTAAAGAGCCACTGGATGTAATAGTAGTAGATATGGCCGGTAACCTTGTGATTAAACAAAAGAACGTATCTCAAATTGACTTAAGCAATTTTGCTGCAGGTCAGTACCTGGTGAAGCTGAGCACAAAAGATGGTAAAAAATCAGTTACCAAATCAGTTGTGAAAAAATAAGTTTTTAAGATTTTAAATATTAATTAAGTCATGGCCCCGGGTCATGACTTAATTTTTTTTACCCATATAATACCGGAAGAATAAAAAGGAAACAGCCTGGTTTGTGGATGGAATCACCAGGATCAGGTCAAATAGCCCTAAACATTCGCTAAATACTTTAAAACAGGGAGTTTGATAGCTTTTTAGCGCTCCATTTTTGTACATTTGAGCTTTAAATTAACAACACATAGACATGAAAAAATTACTCTCTTTATTATTAGTGCTGGGCGCATTGAATGGTTATGCCCAGGAGCCTAACTGGAACTTATCTACCTTGCGTATCGGTCCGTTTAAAATCCATATGAAAGAAGCTGAAGCTATAGAGCTGGCCCGGAAACCCCTTAAGGTGCCTTCTGAAAGCAATGAATATAATGGTACTACCGTTGTTAAGTATAATAATGAGCTGCTGGAAGTGAGCCTTTCACAGGGATATATTGATGAGCAAAACCAGGAGGGCGTTTTCGTTTCAGAGCTAAGCACCAAAAGTACCAGGTTCAAGACAAAATCAGGTATTGGCATCGGCAGTACACGAGAAGAGTTATGGGCTACTTATAAAGACTTCAGCCGCATAGAAATATTCAAGCCCTATGATGAAAATGGCAAGCGGATCGAGTCGGACCGTAATTTTACCATTTACGATGATGAGGCCGGGACCACGCTGACCTTCGTGTTAAGAAACAACAAAGTGGCTGAGATCAAGGTGGCCATCGCTTATGAAGGCTGCTAATTGTAGGGGTTAATTTTGAATTTTTAATGATTAACGGGGAGTGAATAAGTAAATAATAGCGCGTCCTTTCGGGCGCAATGTAATAAAGTCGGGAAATCTCCGTGGTTTTTTATAGAGATGTTTCCACTCGTTATTGCTCGGTCGGCATAATGGTCTTAATATTGCTCCGGGCTTATCCCTAATCAATTATAAAAGCCTGGGAAATTATAGCATTATCCTATAGTTTCCCGGGCTTTTAAATTTGCTTAAATAATGTCCGCCGTGGAAGTACGTTACTAAGCTCTACATACAGCATTGCTAAATAAAAACAAGCTTTCTTAAAAGAAAGCTTGTTTTTTATGGTCTGGTTTAAAATTACTTTTTACTTACAGTACTTACTGAAATCTTTTTCCCGTCTACAGATGTCTTAAGGAAATAGGTGCCGGCAACAATATGTTGCAGGCCATTCAGCTGTATAGGGTAAGTCCCTTCTACTAAATTAGCTTCATAATTTGATACGGTGCGACCATTAATATCCAACAGTTCTAAGCGTACCAGACCTTTTTCCGCTAAGGTTACAGCAGTATTGATCACCTCATTAAATGGATTAGGATAGGCGTTTACCGTGCTGAAATCCAGTTTATTCGTTTTGCCATTAAAAGTAGTTATATTTCTGTCGTGGAAGGCATGATGTGCCTCAATAGATGAAGTAGCATCATTATAATTTAAGTATACCGCATACAAAAATTTTTCCGGGGCCATATATCCGTCACATTTACTCAAAGCTATACCGGCATTAGGAAGCCAGGGGAAATAATTTTGTGTGAATGCGTTCGGAAGCTCAAGGTAATCTGCATCACTAATCAGGCCACCCCCGTCTTTTTTCATTTCCAGGGCCACATAACCATTGTAGTTACCGTCGGTAAGATACCATCCGACCATTATGCCATCCATACCTTGTCCGGTATAGCATAAAGAAGGAGCATATACTTCGTATTGGCCGTATATAGAGGCATTGCCTAATGCACCGGAATTCACTATTACCGTTGCTGGGCCACTTGCATTAAAATCATCTGTATAGCGTACATATACACCTACTCCATCTGAGTAGCTGTATGCCCAGGCTTTTCCACCTATTTCATCATGATCCTTGGTATCGATCACCAGGTTTGAGTTTAAGGGGTTGTTAAGTATATTTACATCTTCAACCAGTGGTGTTATGGAGCCGGCAGCAGCCATTATGGCTCCGAACTCAATAACCGATTCTGTAACTACAGTGCGTGTAGCATCATGATGCACATAGCGTACAAAGGGTTCATCGTAAACGTAATTTAAGGCAACATCGGGCCCGGCTTCACCAAATGTATTATTTATTGTAAGCACATTGCTCCAATTACCATTTTCACAGGCAATAGTTTGCAGGCCAACATTCGGATTTTGCCATGTGATAACAGCATTGGATAGTTTAACCCCGTCACAATCCATGCGAATACGATTGTAAGGGTGATTCAAGCCGGCAGAACTAGTCAGGTAAATAGTTGAATTATAGACAACCGGATCAGTAGAAGAGGTAGTAATATCAAAGATATCGATCTTAAAACCATCCCATTGGTAGGCAAGCAGTATCTGGATACTTCCCGTATTCTCATTAAAGATTGCGCCGACCTGGAAATAAGAGGCATCCTGATAGTTAGGGCCGACCTGTAAACCTGCGAGGTTGCCATGATAAAATACATTTGAAGGATTACCCGGCTCTGTAAACTGTACAAGAGCCTCTCCTATCATAGAATTTCCAAAAGCACTCAGGTATACATCCACCTCTCCCCAGGCAGTAGGTGTTTGGCTGTTTTTAAACGCAAAAGCAGACATATCATACGACTCGCCGTATAAATGGTAGTTATTATATACATGCTCATATGCATTAGGTGGCACAAAATATTGGGCCTGTACATTGTTATTACTGAAAAGTGCAGTAATAATAAAAATAAATTTCAATACATTTTTAACCATAATAAACTTTTTAATTGTTATTAATATTTAAATAAGATTAAATCTTTATTTTTAATTAAGCACCTTTCTTTTTTGAATAGCTAAAATCATTTTGTATAAATTGAATACTATTTTTTGAAACATGCTTTGCCGGGATAGTTTGCTAATTAAAATAACTAATTATTTGCCTTTTATTGGTATTATTTTTTAAAAAAGATATCAATTTGTAGTTTTGTTTTATTATTTATTTTGTGAGCAATGTCGGATTAGTAACTGTAGCTTAATAAAAATCCTGTTTTAACTTCTACAGCGGGCTCCCTCAAATGAGGTGTCATATTCTGTTATAAGGTTGGGGCCACTATATACTAATCGTTTACAATTAAACATTGGATGTATTATAGAAAAGCGAACAGGCATTCAATTTTGAATGCCTGTTCGCTTTTTAATGACTATTTTAAACGTGCCTTATGGATTGACTGCAGTGGTGGGGTAATTATAGCGGCTCCATTTATTGATGATCACCCCTTTTTTGATCAGCATAAGACCTGCATTGCTACGCATCGCCGTTTTACACATGGTACCGTCGATAGCATAAGCGTCCGCGTCCAGGCCAAAGCGGGTTTTAAACCTGTTGGTAGTCGCTTCGTCATTGGCAGAAAGAATATAGAAACCAATGCCTTTATTATGGCACTGTTTGATCAGACTTTTCAGATCATCCATTTTACCGCTTACTTTATCGGCATCTTTTACAAATAACAGGTAGCTGTACCCTTCATCCAGCAATAATGCCTCGGTATAATCCTGGCCGGCGAAATCTCTTACCGAGAAATCCTGTATTTTAGGTAAACCGGTACCTTTTTTTACCAACTCAGATTTGCTGTCTATATATTTATAAGCCGGGTTATCCCAAAGCGTTGAATCGGCCATAAATTGCTCTTCTGTGAACTCTATGCGCTTGCCGTCTTTCTCATATATCAGGAGTGTTTTATAAACGTCAGGGGTCGCATCCGGCGGCATCTGCATGTCTTTCCAGATATCGGTACCCACTTTATAAGCCAGGCAGTCTACAAAAGGCAGGTTACGCAGTACATAGATCTGTACGCCTAAAGAGAGCACTAAGGTGATGAAGATGACAATGGTACCGGTGATCCTGCTTAAGAAAGATTCAATCCTGTTGCGGGAGATGAATAAGATGGTTACCAATATGAGCAGTACAATATCTTTTATGAAGGATTGATGCGCCTGTAAAGGAATACAGTCACCAAAGCAGCCGCACTCTTTTATTTTACCGGATAGAACCGCGTAACCGGTCAGGAAAGTAAAAAAGATGGTGAGCAGGAGGATCAGGAAAGAAACCGAACGGTAAGCATAACCTATTATCATCGCTACACCTGCCAGTATTTCAAATATGATCATGGCAATGGAAATGTAAAGGCTGTAAGCGACAAAAGACTCCATCTTCCAGACTTCGAAAAACTCGTTCATCTTATAGGACAGGCCCAAAGGATCGTTTGCCTTGATCAAACCTGAAAAGATAAATAGTACACCGACAAAGATTCTGATAAAATTCAAGATGTAGTAACCGGCATTTCTTTTTGTTGCTTGTTGCATGTATTGATATTTTACTTTTAAAGTTTAGGGTTATTCATTGATTAAAATTAGGGCAAAAATGGCATAGTTGATAATGTCACAAAAATTGGCCTCTATTCCTTCCGATATGGTGGTCTTACCATCGTTCGCTAAAATCTGCTTGATCCGGTATAGCTTGGTCAGGATCAGGTCGGCAAAAGACTCCTGCGACATATTGCGCCAGGCTTCCCCGTAGTCGTGATTTTTAAGCAGCATTAATTGCCGCACCTCCTCCACCTTACTTTCATATAAACGCGTTACCTCAGCTAAAGGCAGGTCTACAGGGTCCTGCTCCTGCAGGGAAGACTGGATTAAAGCGATATAACCGTAATTAATGATTGCTGAAAATTCGCTTTCTATGCTGTCCTCAATTTTCTGCACGCCTTTGTTCTCCTGTATCTGCCTGATGCGCCAGGCCTTAATATAGATCTGGTCTACAATAGAGATGGGCCGGAACATGCGCCAGGAAGTCCCATAATCAAGTGCTTTTTTTAAAAACACTTCCTGGCATTTAGCGACTACTTCATTGTATTGTGTTAGTGTATCCATTTAGGGATGCTGAAATTTTTAAGAAATTAAGTGTAAAACTAATCCATCCCGGATCTTGGGTTCAAACCAGGTTGATTTGGGCGGCATTATATTGCCACTGTCGGCCACATCGAATAATTGCTGCATACTCACCGGGAAACAGGTAAACGCTACGGCAAATCTGCCATTGTCTACATGCTGCTCCAGGTAATTCAGCCCCCTGATCCCGCCTACAAAGTCTACTCTTTCATCCACCCGGGGATCGCCCACTCCTAATACGGGACTTAAGAGGTTATTTTGCAAAATGTTTACGTCCAGGGCTGCTATATCATTCCCCGCATCAAAGCTGCCTGGTTTTGCTTTCAATACATACCATTTGCCGGCTACATACATCCCGAACTCATGATTCGCGCGCGGTTTTACGGCTACAGCGCTTTCTGTAACGTCAAATGACTGTTTTACCTTTTCGATCAGTTCTACCGCCGTAAGCCCGTTCAGGTCTTTCACTACCCTGTTATAATCCATAATGTATACCTGGGTATCGGGGAAGATACAGGTCAGGTAATATTGATGCTCGTCAGAGGTGGCCTGACCGTTAACGGAGCGCATGGCATTTTCTGCCGCATGAGAGCGGTGATGCCCGTCTGCGATATAGGTAGCGGCTACCTTCTGCCGGTACAATTCGGTAAGTTGTTCTATTTGTGTCGCATCATCCAGCACCCAGAAGCTATGGGCTACCCCATCCTCCGCTACAAAATCATAGACCATCGCATGCTGATCGGTCCAGTTTTTAATAATCGTTTCTATTTCATCAATGGCTTTGTAAGCCAAAAATACGACACCTGTATGGGCCCCGGTCATTAAGATATTGTCAACACGGTCCTTTACCCGCTCAGGCCGGGTCAGTTCGTGCTTTTTGATACGGCCTTCTTCATAATCTTTCAAAGCCGAGCAGCAGACAAGTCCGGTCTGGCTTCTGCCATTCATTGTGATCCGGTAAATATAATAGCAAGGTTTTTCATCCTGGATAAGGATACCCTCATTAATAAAGCGGTCCAGGTTTTCTTTTGCTTTTTCGTACACTTCTTTGCTGTTGACGGGAGCTCCGGTCGTTACATCAATTTCTGAACGCGTAATATGATAAAAACTATAGGGATTTATTTTTTTGGCCATGACCTCATCCTGGCTGGATACGTCATAGGGCAAAGCGGCAACTCTTTCAACCAATTCAACTTTGGGCCTTAGGCCTCTAAACGGTCTTATATCTACCATCTGGGTAATTTAAAAAATTTCAGAAACGCACAAAAGTACTAATTTCTATTTTAATCGCTAAAAGTAAGTCACGTAGCCAAAATGTATTTTGGTATCGCGGAAGCGGAGCGGATCCTGGTCAAATTTTCCCAAAGCGACAATAATATTAAACAGGCCCGATTTGTTTTCGAGGGTCAGCCCGGTACCAAAACTTAGCGCACTTCGCCGGAGGTCGATTATATTATATTGCGTAAAAAAACGGCCATAATCTGAAAATAAAGAAAAGTAAGACCGCTCGCCCAATATCGCCTTCAGCTCTGCCGTAAAGATATGGTAGTGATTAGAAAAAATACTTCTTTCATCAAAACCCCGCAGCACTTTAAAGCCACCGATCTGGTAAAGTTCATTCTGGAAAAGGTCGCGCCCGCCGATATAGGCGCCGCTATAGGCTGTTCTTATGGCCAGTTGTTTACTTAAGGGGATGAAATATTGCAGGTCGCCCGAGATGCGGTACTGGTTGGGTTGCCGGTTGACCGTATCGTATAAAGTATTATAGTCAAAGCCATCATTGATACTGAGTATCAGGTCGTTCTTTCGGATAGTACGCCTCAGCGCCGTTACGTTTAAACTTGCCGTCCAGCCTTTCCTGGGGTTAAAGCTGAAGTCGGTCCGGTCCATCACATAGTTAAGGCCAAAACCCCTTGAGCTTAAATCTACATTATTGCTCAGGCGTTTATTGGCGCTCACAAAAGCAGTATCCGGGTTAGGCACGCGGTTGTTGTATTGCTGGTAGCTGAACCTTAAATAGTCTTTTTCAGAAAACTGGTAGCGTAAACCGGCTTCAAAAGTGACCCGGTCAAACAGGCTGTCTCTTTTGAAGTATTCAAACTTCCCGTCTACGGCAAATTTGCTGCCCAGGATGTAGGGCACAATAGCGCCTATATCCAGTTGGGGAGATTTAGCCTGGAGGTTTTTATAAGCAGCGGAAAAAGTCTCTCCATAACCTAAGGTATTGTTCAATAACATCTGTACATCAGCCGTCCACAAAAATTTGCCGGTCTCCAGGTTGTTAGGTTGAAAGCCCAGTAAGGCATTTATCTGGTTCGATCTTTTTTCGTCCAGGTAGAGATATAATGAATTTTTAAGGATGTTAAAACTCATGTTCCAGGGTTGGCCTTCCTGCAAAAAGGGCAATTCCCTGATTTTCCGGGAAATAGATTTTATAGCCGATTCATTATAGAGTTGCTTGTTTTTTAAACCTAGGTAGCTTAAAATAAAACTATAGTTAACGTTTGCATTTCCTTGTATTTCAATAGTATCTATAATTATTTTTTTGCCTGGGCTATAGATCAGGCTGGCATCCAGTACCCCTTCTTTTGATAGTTGGCTGTTTTTGAACCCGATAGAAGCAAAGGGATAACCGTTGTTCTCTGCATAGGTCAATATCTTTGTGATAAGCTGCGTGATCTTTTGCGGCTCCAGGGGTTTGTTTGCATATTGATTTGCGCTGATGCCTGTCACGTTGAGCAGGCCGGCCGGGATTGAATCAAAATTTATTTTACCGAACCTGTAGGTTTGCCCGCTATAGAGGTAAGCAGTTGCGGTATCGTTGCTATACTGTACAGAATCAATATTGGCCGCCAGCTTGCCCTGTCTCTGTGCTTGTTTTAGTTGCGCTTTGAGCTCGTCAACCAATGCAAGTGTATCTTTAAAGGTGCCGGGTAAAACTTCGGTTTTGAGCTTATCGGTAACTAATATGAGTTTATAGGGATTAATGGTCTCTTGTCCAATACAATAGTTGGTACATTGCCCCAGGATAAAAAGGCAAATCAGGTACCATTTTTTATATTTTAAACGTTTAGTCAAAGTAGAAAAATCCCGGGCCCAGGCCAACGGTATAGGTATTTTTTAATACGCCTTGTTCCGTGTATTCGGACACGGTGCCGCTCTGGATGAAGCCTTTCGGGTCGCCCAGGAAGATATTTCCGTTTTCAGGATTGACGCCCAGTCCCCAGAAATATTGAAGCGCCTGTGCTTTTACCAGGGCTTCTGCGGGTGTTTGGGTAGCTTCAATGCTCATTCTGTATAGTCCGTTATAGTCAGTGGCTGAATTACTGGAATACATCACTGCCAGGTAGTAGAACGCATCTTTATCAGCATTGAAAACTGGTTTAATTATTTCTTCTGATCCATTGAAAGTGAATTGTTTAAGTATTTGTTTGTTATTCGGGTCTAATTGTGTGATACTGGCCTGGATATTAAGGTGCGGGTTGCCGGCAAATACCCAGAGCTTGTTGTTTTTATCTACAATAGCCTGTGTAGGCGCGTAACCGCTGATGTGAATGCTGTCCTCTATGCGCTCGGTGGCTATATCAAATTGATAGATATAGTTACACTGGATATTCCAGGGGCAGATGTATACTTTGTTGTTTAAAGCGACCATTCCCTCAGTGTTGGGATAAGGCAGGCTTATTTCTTTGGTGATTTGATTTGTGTTCAGGTCTATTACTTGAAGTTTGGATCGGTACATGCTGCTAACCAATGCTTTATTGTTTCCAATGAGGCATAGGTACCTGGGTTGCGAAACGCTGATCTCCGACTTGTATTTGAAAGTTTTTTTGTCAACGATGATGATCTTATTGGAGTTGTTGATGACCAGGTAGAGATTGTTATCATCCCCGGTGATGCTTTGGAATACGTCTCCCAGTACCCGGTCGTTTTGTGCAAAATAAACATCGTTGTATGTCTTTCGGGTGCTTAGGTCAATATAACTTAGGGAGGCGTTGCCTCCATTGAAAACGCCTTCATTGGCAATGATTACTCTCGGATTATCATTAATATCAGGACCGGAACCTATTTTATTGGGCTTATCTTTTACACAAGAAAGTATTGATAATGATAAAATTGTAAATGTTATATAAACAATTTTTGAGTTAAGCATTTTCCGAACTATTTTATAGCATTAACAATTTCAGCGCTTAATGGTTTTGTAGCCGGATCAAAGTGCTTAACCAGTTTGCCCTGCTCGTCTATAAGGTATTTCTGGAAGTTCCAGCTGACCTTACTGTTTTCCAGTTTGTTGTATTTTTTATCTGTAAGCCATTTATAGATTGGGGCCATATCTTTTCCTTTAACCGAGATCTTGGCAGCCATAGGGAAGCTTACCCCGTAGTTCTTTTGACAAAATTCCGCGATGTCTTTGTTGCTTCCCGGTTCCTGCCACATGAAATTATTGGCCGGGAAACCCACGATCACCAGTTTTTCCCCGTAAGTTTTATACAATTGCTCCAGTTCTTCATACTGGGGCGTATGCCCGCATTTGGAAGCCGTATTGACAATCAGTATTTTTTTTCCCTTAAATTGGGCAAAATCAATGGTTTCTCCACTCAGGCCCTCTATTTTGAAATCATAAATAGATTCAGGCACAGGCGTGTTATCGCCGCCTTTCTGCGCGGAACAGCTGGTGAAGAAATAAAGCATTGCGTTAAGCAGTAATAAGATCTTTTTCATAACAATTCAGATATATACACGAAAGTATTTATTTACGGCTGTATAACCATATTTTACTTTTATTTTTAGTCCCGCTGCGCCTAATTTTAAGTATCCTTTTAAGAATATTACCCCTCCAGCGCTGTCATAACCTGTTATAAAATAACCAATGGCTACATTTTTAAAGCAGGATTTAAACAGATTCATTTAATTTTGAACGCACAATACCCAAAATGACACAAGAACACACGAATGCCGTAGCCGTTATTGTAGCCGGAGGCCAGGGGCTGAGGATGCAGAATGCCATTCCCAAACAATTTTTACCCCTAAACGGTAAACCTGTTCTCTACTATGCCATCAATGCATTTGCAGAGGCCATTCCGGGTATCCGGATCGTACTGGTATTGCCCCAGTCTCATTTCAGTTATGCAAATAGTGTGCTGCAACATTTCAGTTCAGGAATAGATATTACAATCGTAGCAGGTGGAAGTAGTCGCTTTGAAAGCGTAAAAAACGGTTTGAGCGGTACTACGGAAGCGGACATTATTTTTGTGCATGACGGAGTCAGGCCCTTGATTTCTACTGCATTGATCCAGAACTGCTATGCTGCCGCTAAGGAATTTGGCAGTGCTATACCGGTGGTGCCTGTTACGGATTCTATCCGCCAGGTAGATGAGCAGCTGGGGTCAAAGATGGTAGACCGGGAAAGCTTGAGAGCAGTGCAAACACCACAGACCTTTAAAGGTGCAGTACTTTTACCGGCATTTGACCAGCCTTACCAGTCAGGCTTTACCGATGAGGCCAGTGTGGTGGAACAATATGGCGTTAAGGTACACCTGGTAGCCGGTGAAAAGTCTAATTTAAAGATTACTACTCCTGAAGATATCCTATTCGCAGCAGCTTTACAATCCAGCCAAGATGTTTCGTAATTATTTATTTATATTATTGAGTGCGCTGATAATGGTTTTGACCACCACTGCCTCCTTTGGCCAGGAGGTGGACACTACCGCTTTTTCTGAAAATATTACCCTGGATACTTTTATCGTGCGGGCCAGGAATGAAGGCTTTGATGTGCCGAACTTCATCCGGCTGATCAAAGAAGACACAACTTTCTATAAGGCCTTTAAGACGATGCGCTTAAAGTCTTATAATGCAGAGAATTATATTAACTGCCTCAACAAAAAAGGAGAAAGTGCGGCCTCTTTGGTGAGTGAAACCAAGCAGATCTACCGGGATGGTTGCCGGACCATGAAAACACTGGAAGAAAAAGTTACCGGTGACTTTTATACTAAAAAAGGTGCTTATAATTATTTCACGGCACAATTGTATGCAAGCCTGTTTTTTACAAGCGGTAAGGTGTGTAATGAAAATAATATAGTTCGGGGATCCATGTCCAGGGAGCTATCGGGCCTAAACCGTGTGGAGAAAAGTAAAGTGCAGTTGAAACTCCTTATGTTCAACCCGGGCGCCAATATTCCGGGTTTGCCTTTCATAGGTAATAAGGTCGGCATTTTTGAACCAGATGTAGCCAAAATGTACGATTTCAGCCTGAGTGCCGAAACAAAGAATGGTGTGGAAACTTATAAATTTGCCGCGGTGCCCAAACCGGAATACAGGAAAAAAGTTGTGATCAACCGCTTTATCACCTGGTTCAATCCCAATGATTATTCTATTATCGCAAGGGATTATTCGCTTTCTTATGACGCTTTAGGTTATGATTTTGATGTGGATATGTATGTTACCTTAAGGCAGGTTGGTGATGATCTCCTTCCCTCTTTTATTCAATACCGGGGTAACTGGAAGGTGGTGACCAAGGCGAGGGAAAGGGTTAATTTCAAAGCGGAATTTACCTATTAATGTTATTGTCCAAATAGAAATATTGTACTACTTTTGGAGCATCTTAAAACAAATCTTTAAAACCGATAAAATGGGGCTTAACAGAGAGCAGATCGCACAACGCATTGCAAAAGAACTTAAGGACGGGATGTATGTCAACCTGGGTATAGGCGTGCCTACACTGGTGGCTAATTTTGTTCCGGAAGATATTGAAATTGAATTGCAAAGTGAAAACGGTATGCTGGGTATCGGGCCCTTTCCTACAGAAGAAAATGTGGACCCGGACCTGATCAATGCCGGTAAGCAAACGGTGACTTTACGTACCGGTGGCAGCTTTTTTGACAGCGCGCTGAGCTTTGGTATGATCCGCGCAGGGAAGGTAGACCTGACGGTTTTGGGGGCTATGGAAGTTTCAGACCAGGGCGATATCGCTAACTGGAAAGTGCCGGGTAAAATGGTAAAAGGTATGGGCGGCGCAATGGACCTCGTTGCAGCGGCCAAGAATATTATCGTAGCGATGATGCATACGGATAAAGAAGGTAATTCAAAATTATTGCCGGCCTGTACTTTGCCGATCACCGGTTTAAAGTGTGTGAAACGCGTCGTGACCGACCTGGGTTATTTTGAAATCACCCCGGAGGGCTTCTTATTGAAAGAATATGCACCGGGAGTAACGGTCGAAGAGATTAAGGCGAAAACAGCCGGCAGACTGGTGATTGCGGAAGACGTAAAAGAAATGACAGTTTAATCTACTTTATTGATAGTTCTAGCATCCCTGTTTTGTTTAGAACAGGGATTTTTTATGTCGCAGGCTGACCGAAAGTGAGCAGGTTATGGTCCGGGTCGAGTATGGCGCATTCCCATTGGCCCCAGGGTTTCAGTGCGAGTTTACCCAGGTCGGCGAAACGGATATTTTGCGCCAGTAGTTCCTGGTTGAGTTGTTCGATATTATCCACCCTGATGTAAACCTGGCCGTCGTTTTCCAAAGGGTCAAGTTCCGGGAATAAAAAGAAATGTATTTCTATATTTTCTTTTTTCAGCATAAGGTAGGCCTCAAAATGTGGGTCGCCAAGTTGGGTAAAGCCTAACCGACCGACATAAAATGCCCGGGTGCTTGTATAATCCCGCATGGGGAGCTTGGGATGTATGGCGTTGAACATTACTTTTATTAATTGTTAGTTGTTAATGTGTAATAAGAGATAGGTGATTAGTGATGGTTAATGCTTGAAGTCCTTTCGACTGTAGCGTAGCGCAATGGAGCAATCTCAAATATTCACTATTCGCTATTCGCTATTCACTATTCACTATTCACTATTCACTTATTATAGCACTTATAAAGCTACAATAAAAATAGCCAACTGATCCAGCTGGCTATTTTTATTATTACAATCTATTTATTCTTTTAAATCCTGTTCACTGTTTTCAGCATTTCCAGCATTACGTCGGTCATTGCTTCCAGGTCATATTCCGGTTTCCAGCCCCAGTCTTTTCTAGCTTCGCTGTCATCAATTTTTGAAGGCCAGCTATCGGCGATCTTCTGCCTGAAGTCGGGTGCATACGAAATCGTAAATTCCGGGATACGTTTTTTGATCGCTTCGGCGATTTCTTTAGGAGAAAAGCTCATTGCCGCCAGGTTGTAAGACATCCTGTTTCTGATAGACTCTTTCGGCGCATCCATCAGTTCTAATGTAGCACGCACTGCGTCATCCATATACATCATCGGCAAATATGTATTTTCGCTTAGGAAACACTCGTAGGATTGCTTCTTAAGGGCTTCGATATAAATATCGATCGCGTAGTCTGTAGTGCCGCCACCTGGTGCCGATTTCCAGCTGATCAG
The DNA here is from genome assembly GCA_016786705.1 of Taibaiella sp. GTDB lineage: Bacteria > Bacteroidota > Bacteroidia > Chitinophagales > Chitinophagaceae > Edaphocola. Next base: position 90,818 of record JAEUVV010000003.1, on the reverse strand, counting down.
TCCCGGGTACCGCATACTGCGTACATCCAGGCCATATTTTTCAAAGTAATACTGGCACCATAATTCACCGGCATATTTGCTGATGCCATAAACGGTAGTCGGCTCAATAATGGTTTTTTGAGGGGTATCGTCTTTAGGAGTGGTATTACCAAACACCGCGATAGAGCTCGGCCAGTATAATTTAGATACCTTATGCTCTACACAGATATCCAGGACATTCATCAGGCTCTTCATATTGATGTCCCATGCCCAAAGCGGGTTTTTCTCGCCTGTGGCCGATAAAATGGCGGCCAGCAAATAGATTTGTGTGATGCTTTCTTTCTTCACTACTGCAGCTACCGCGTTGGAGTTCATCACATCCAGCTGGATGAAAGGGCCACTCTCTGCCAGCAAAACGTGGGGCTCCCTGATATCCGAAGCGATCACATTGTCTTTACCGAATTTTTCTCTTAAAGCCAATGTAAGTTCTACGCCCAATTGACCCCCTGCGCCTATTACTAAAACCTTTTCCATGATACCTAAAGCTTATAATTTGTAGTGAAATTAATTGTTTTTGTGTTGGTTGATCAGATTCAGGAAGTCGTCAAACAGGTACCTGGAATCGTAAGGGCCGGGCGTACTTTCCGGGTGGTATTGTACCGAAAAGGCAGGTTTATTTTTGATTTTTATACCCTCTACAGTACCATCGTTCAGGTTCACATGGGTAATTTCTATTTTATTTTCATTGGCTTTTACTGAAGCGTCGTCTACACAGAAACCGTGGTTTTGGGTAGTAATCTCGCCCAAGCCGGTTTGCAGGTTTTTCACCGGGTGGTTCAGTCCCCTGTGGCCATGGTGCATTTTATAAGTTTTCAGGCCATTGGCGAGGGCCAGTAACTGGTGGCCGAGACAGATACCGAACATAGGCTTGCCACTGGCCAGGATATCCTGCACGGTTTTTACCGCGTAGTCCATAGCAGCCGGGTCGCCGGGGCCGTTGGATACGAAGATACCATCCGGCTGGAAGGCTAATAGCTCCTCGATATTGGTCTTGCCCGGGAATACTTTTACAAATACATCCCTGTCCGCAAAACATTGCAGCATATTTCTTTTTACCCCAAAGTCCAGTACAGAAACCCGGATCGGGGCGTTTTCATTACCAAAGGTATAAGCTACTTTGGTACCTACTTCAGAAGCCAGGTCCAGGCCTTCCATTTTAGGAATGGCGGCTAATTGTTCTTTTAATTGGGCCACATCGCTTATCTCGGAAGAGATGATGCAGTTCATAGCGCCTTTGGTGCGCACATGTTGTACCAGTGCGCGCGTATCTACGTCCTGGATAGCTACAATGCCGTTATTAATCAGGTAATCACTCAGGGAGCCGGTAGCTGTCATACGGGAATACCTTGCGGTAATGTTCTTGCAGATCAAGCCCTTGATCATTACCCTATCCGATTCCACATCCACTTCATTTACCCCATAGTTGCCTACGTAAGCGGTATTCATGATTAACATCTGGCCCGAATAAGAAGGATCAGTAAATACTTCCTGGTAACCGGTCATACCGGTGTTGAAACATAGTTCTCCACCCGTAGTCCCTATTTTTCCAAAGGGTTTCCCGGTGAATAATGTTCCGTCTTCTAAAAGTAAATAGGCTACCGGAGTGTCTGTTGCAGCTTGCGAATCTGTCATAATGAATAATGCAATTTTTTATGGATACCTGTTGAAAGGTAATTTTGGTTGGCAAAGATAGTACATTATCATTTTTTTAAAGAAATTTTCAGGCACTTCATTAACAGATTATTATACGATTAGTTTATTATCTTGCACAACCATTGCCTGTCAATAATATAATCATTTTTAGTATTAAAAATAGTTTAACTATAATGAATCATAAAGTCCTTATATATACGCTTGGTGCCGGCCTGATGCTGGGTACCGTAAGTTATGCCAAAAAGAAAGATTTACGAACAAACGAGGTTCCCGTTATGGCCACAGCAGAAGTAGATCCGCCAAAACCAATGCCTGCCCCACCGCTTGTTAACCCCGTAAATCGTTTTACGCCTCCTAAGCTACCTGCAAGTATTGCTTTTGCCGGTGAGCAAACGCCTTTAAACCGCTGGGATGTGAAGGAAAGGCTGGACCGTGAGCTATTGTTCAACACTTATATGCATGGTTCCACCCTGTATATCCTTAAACTGGCTCACCGTACTTTTCCTGTTATCGAAAGAATTTTAAGAGAGCAGGGTGTGCCGGAAGATTTTAAATTCCTGGCAGTAGCCGAAAGCGCTTTATATAACCAGGTGTCTAAAGCCGGGGCTACCGGTTACTGGCAATTTATGAAAGCGGCCGGGATACAGTTCGGGCTGGAAATTACCGATGAAGTGGATATGCGTTATGATCTTGAAGCGTCTACAATAGCTGCCTGCAAGTACCTGAAACAGGCTTATGCCAAATTCGGCAACTGGACAGCCGCGGCGGCATCTTATAATATGGGTATGGGCGGCTACAGCAATTACAGCGCCCAGCAATATGAAAACAACTATTATAATTTACTGTTGCCTGAGGAAACCAATCGCTATGTGTACCGCATACTGGCATTGAAAACGATCATTACTAATCCCGAAAAGCATGGTTTCTTCCTGGATAGAAATGATGTATACCAGCCAATAGAAGGTAAAAGAATACAGGTAAGCAGCTCTATTGCCGACCTGGCGGCCTGGGCCAAACAAAACAATAGTACTTACCAGCAGGTGAAGCTGGCCAATCAATGGCTGCGGGCTAAATCGCTAACCGTGAAGCCGGGAAAGGTGTACACAATTTTAATTCCAAAGGTTTAAGGATTCAATAGTACTTTTGCAACATGAAAAGCAGCACACTTTTTAAAACAATATTTATTGTTTCCCTGCTTAGCTTATCCAATATCCCGGCAAATAACCGTTTATATGCTCAGAAGACGGAAGGCAAAGAACAGTTCCAGGTATATAAAGTATATGCGGATGCGGCTTATGAATTGAAATACGCGAAAGAGCGGGCATTGAAAGGGCAAAAGAATATCATTATTTTCGTAGGGGGTAACTGGTGTATATGGTGCCGGCGCCTGGACGCTTTTTTGAAAAATGATCCCGAACTGAGCAAGGCGCTCGGGCAGTATGAAGTGATGCATATCAATTATAGTAAGGAAAACAAGAATGAAAAGATCCTTGCTACCTTGAATAACCCGCAGCAATACGGTTTCCCGGTAATCGTTTTGCTGGATGATAAAGGCAATTATATGGCCACCAAAAATACCGGAGACCTGGAAAAGGGAAATGGCTACAGTAAAGAAAAAATGAGCGATTTCCTGCATAAATGGTCTTATAAAAATATTAATCACAAATAAGTAAAGCACATTGAACAACAGACAAAATTTCAGAGCCCAGAAGACAAGCGTACCTAAAAGCAGGTTGATCATCGGCCGTAAACCATTGATCGAGGCCCTTAAAGAGGCTGCTGATATTGAGAAGATATTTATCCTGAAAACCGCGACCGGTGAGGAATTAACGGTTATTAAGACATTGGCCAGGAAGCTGGACATCATGCTGAGTTATGTACCGGCTGAAAAGCTGGATAAATTTACCCAGGCCAATCACCAGGGGGTGGTCGCTATCGCCGGGCTGATCAAATACCAGCCTTTACAGGGTATTATAGACCAGGTGGTAGATGCCGGTAAAGTGCCCTTATTCGTATTGCTGGACGGTATTACGGATACCCGGAACCTGGGCGCGATTGCCCGTTCCGCTTATAGCTTCGGGGCCCAGGCCATCATTATTCCCAGCTCCAATAACGCCGCGGTTACCGAAGAAGGGATTAAAACCTCTGCCGGCGCATTAGAAAAAATCCCGGTGTGCAGGGTCGCCTCTGTGCAACAGGCTATTGATATTTTAAAATTGAACGGCATACAGATCGCCGCGACCACTCTGGAAGCGGCTAAAGATATTTCGGAAGCGCCACTGGAGGAGCCGGTTGCGATCGTTATGGGAGCAGAAGATACAGGTGTGAGCCCTTATGTATTAAAAACAGCCGACCATCTGGTGAAGATCCCGATGTCGGACCAGTTTGATTCCCTGAATGTCTCCGTAGCTGCGGGCATTATGCTTTACCAAAGTTTTATACAAAGAAAATAATTGAATAAACTATGAAAAAGGCGCTATTGTATTGTGCTGCCATTACCGGTTTTGTTTCCTTTATCTCCTGTGAAAAAGAGGTAAACTTTAATTTGCCGGCAAGTATTTCTGAAAAGGTAGTTGTGGAAGGCGGTATCGAGATTGGTACCCCACCCGTCGTTATGCTGACGAACAGCTTCGGCTTTTTTTCAAAGCTGGACCTGAGCACGCTGCAGAATGCGTTTATCAGCGGCGCGCAGATCAGTGTAAGCGATGGCAGCAGGACCGTCAACCTTAGGGAGTATTCTATAGATACAATGGGCAATTTCTATAAGTTTTATTCTGTAGACTCTGCTAATATCGCTGATCTTACCTTTTTGGGCCAGGCCGGTAAATCGTACGAGTTGAAGATCGTCATTGAAGGCAAAACGTATGAATCGGTTACCACGATTCCGCAGCCCGCAAGCGCCGCTTTTGATACGATCTGGAGCGAGCCTTTTGAAGAGCCGGACCCGGAGCATCCCGAATACCGCAGGGTGATGGTACGCTATAATGATCCGCCGGAGTTAGGCAACCGTTTCCGGATATTCATCCAGCAAAACAGCAGGCCGTTTATTGCCGGGCGTTTTTCGACCATGAACGATGATATTATTAATGGTACGAGCACAGACCTTGACTTTTATAATGTGTTGAGCCCGATGGACACTTCTACAGCGGAAGGCCGGTTCGCTTTCCTGCCTGATGATACGGTAACGATCAAGTTTTCTGCCATAGATAAGACGACTTATGATTTCTGGCAAACCCTGGACTTTTCTGTAGGGACTACGGGCAACCCGTTTTCGACCCCTATAAAAGTGCCTTCCAATATTTCAAACGGGGCTTTGGGAATCTGGGGCGGCTATGCACCTACCTTTAAAACTGTAATCGTACGCGAATAATTGGCAACAATGAATATAGCACCTTATATAGATCATACTATACTGAAACCATCAACAACCCTGGCAGAGATCGAAACTTTATGTGCCGAGGCTTTGACCTATAATTTTAAAGCGGTTTGTGTGCCTCCCTTTTATGTAAAAGCGGCCAAACAGTTGTTACGCAATTCAACAGTATTGGTAGCTACAGTGATCGGTTTCCCTTTTGGCTATGATAGTACAGACAGTAAAGTAATCGCGATCAGGCAGGCTTTGCTTGATGGCGCGGATGAGCTGGATATCGTGCATAATATTGCCGCATTGAAAAACGGCGACATCAACTATCTTTCGAAAGAGATTGCTTTATGCCTGCAACCGATCAGGCTGGCCGATAAGGTAGTGAAAGTAATTATAGAAAGCGGCATACTGACAGAAAAGGAAATAGTGGACTCCTGTGCCTTATATGCGCGGCATAAAGTAGATTTTGTAAAGACCTCTACCGGCTATGCTGAAAAAGGCGCCAGCATCGAGGCGGTAAAACTGATGCGCGCGCATTTGCCGGAAACGATACATATCAAAGCCTCCGGCGGGATCAGGACGTTTGAAGCCCTTAAAGAATACGTTGCGGCCGGTGCCACACGCATAGGTACTTCTTCCGGTGTCCAGATTTCAAAAGAAGTGAAAAAATCGTAAATTTGCCCTTGTCGCGGTGTATGAAGCCATTTGTTAAAAGCAAAACCGAGAGCAATATGATTAAATACGCATTTTTAGTCCTGGTGGTTTTAACCACTTTTTTAGCGGCACCTGCGTTTGCGCAAGTTCCGCAACAGCCTCCTGCGAGCGGATCAAACTTTATGGATGATACAGATACCGGAGAGCCGGAAACAGTGCGTATAAAACGAAAAGTGTCCAGCGTTACCAAAGGGTATCGCATCCAGATTTACAGCGGCCCCGACCGGGAAGTGGCCAAAGCTACCAAGATCAGCTTTATGAAACGGTTCCCGTCCATCCGCTCCTACATCAGTTATGAAGTGCCTTATTATAAAGTAAAGGTCGGTGATTTTAAATCCCGGCAGGAAGCCCTGGAGTTATACAGGTATTTAGGAAAAACCTATACCTCCATGGTCGTACCTTCTTTGATCAACAATAAAATTCCGCCTAAGGTACCTTCCGGCAGCTATGACAGCCCGGATACCGGGGCCAGCAATACCCCTGCGGATACATCCCGATAAACAGATAAAATTTTTCATGCGCGCAGATATACAGGGCTATGCCCAGGCTTTGCTGCCTAAACTGGTAAAGACCAGGCAGCATTTACACAGGCACCCGGAATTATCTTTCGAAGAGGTGCAAACCATGAATTATGTGGCGGCACAATTAGATGATCTGGGTATTCCTTATCAAAAAGGTATAGCCGGTACCGGTATTGTAGCGCTCATAGAAGGGCCGGAAAGCGGTAAATGTATCGCGTTGCGTGCCGATATGGACGCACTTCCTATCGCGGAACAAAATGAAGTACCTTATAAAAGCCTTAATGAAGGGGTGATGCATGCCTGCGGCCACGACGTACATACGACCTGCCTCCTGGGTGCGGCGGAAATTTTGTGGCAAAACAGGTCCTCGCTTAAGGGAACGGTAAAACTTATTTTCCAGCCCGGGGAAGAGCAAAGTCCCGGTGGCGCCAGCTTAATGATTGAGGCCGGGGCCTTAAAAGACCCGGTACCCGATGCTATTATAGGTTTACATGTATTTCCCGAATTACCTTCCGGCTATCTTGGATTCAGGGCGGGCCAATATATGGCAAGCGCTGATGAAATTCATATTACCATTAAAGGAAAGGGCGGACATGCCGCCCTACCCCAAAGTACTATAGACCCGATCGTGATCGCTGCGAATATTATTGTTCAGCTGCAGCAAATCGTATCCCGGCGCAGTCACCCGCTTACGCCTACCGTGCTTTCGTTCGGGCATATAAATGGAGGGCATGTTACCAATGTGATCCCGGAAGAAGTTACTCTTAAAGGTACCTTGCGCACTTTTGATGAGTCCTGGAGAAAAGAGGCCGTACGTTTAATTCATGAAATAGTCAACCATAATTGTGCCGCCTGGGGCGCGACCGCTGTTATTGACAGCCCGCCGGGTTATCCCTGCTTATACAATGATGAGGCATTGACGGCATCGGTAAAAGGCTATGCAGAGGAATATTTAGGGGCTGATTATATAAAGCCCTTAGATATGCGCATGACGGCTGAAGATTTCAGCTTTTATACCCAGGAAATACCCGGTTGTTTTTTTCGTTTAGGTACTAATAAGGATAACAAGGAATATATGGTTCCTGTGCATAATCCTCATTTTGATATTGACGAAGCCGCACTGGTAACGGGTGCCGGAACGATGGCCTGGGCCGCTTTAAGTTACCTCCTGGGTAGCTGATCGTTTCAGCTGTAAAACGGTAAACTGGCGCGTTACTTTCGTGCCGGTCTTACTGATGGGGAAGTCTTCCTTATGCCATTCCGCTTCAATTTCCAGGCCTGTTTCCTTTAGTAAGGCAGTGATCTTTTCCGTATCATATAGGGTAAATCCATATTGCACGAAAGGTAATTGTTGCATAAAAGCCGCCTGTGCAAAGGTAAGCAGGCATTTTCCCCCAGGTTTTAAAACTCTTGCTATTTCCGTTAACAGCAATTGCGGTTGTTCTCAGAAGTAAATGGTATTTATGGTAAACAGCGCGTCAAAACTACCATTTTCAAAAGGAAGCCGGAGCCCGTCATAACAGGAGAACCGAATCCCTGTATGTGTTATATGCCTGTTCTGCGCAGTAGCCTGCTCACACATTGTTGGGGATATTTCCAGTCCATGGTAACTACTGATAGTATATTGCTGCAATAAGGCTTCAAGATGTTGCGCGTTACCGGGGCCTAGTTCCAGTACTTTTGCATCAGCCTGAAGGTTTAAAAGGTTCAGGGTTTCAGCAATCATGGCCTGGTTACCGGTATTCATGTTCAGGCCTGTTTCTATACCCATTTCTCCCTGCGGGCATCTTAACTGTGCGGCCAGGCTTTTTAACTGCTCTTCTGAAAACTGCTGCTCCATCCGATATTAATTTTTTGTTTGCAAAATACATAAAGTAGCCGGAACGATAGATGATCTATTGCAATACCCGCGCATATTTGACCATATTCAGACATACTTATTGTTAATGCGCCTATGGCGTCAAAAAATCGTTAAATAAATTCTTTCTATTTGCCCGGTCGCTATTTATTCAATTACCTTTGTTGACATTTTTGTCAAAAATCGTGAAGGATAATAAAACTGAAGAACTCATTAAGTCGTGTTCAAAAGATCTCTTTTTCAACAAAGGAAAACTGAATGCATCCACCCAGGAAGTTGCGGATAATGCGGGTGTGAAGCGTACGCTGGTCAATTATTATTTCGGTTCCAAGCAAAAGCTTTTTGACCTGGTATTTGAAGAATTGAGGTTCACCTTTAAAATGTTACTGCATAATGCGGTGAGCGGTACGGCAAGTGTTTACGATAAAGTATCGACCTTAATCCAGCATTGCTCTGATTTCATTAAGGAGTATCCTTACTTTAATATATTTATGATCACCGAGATCAATAAGGTAGGCGACAATAAAACCGAAAAAATGAAAAAATATCATTTTCCTGAATTAGATATCTTTTTCAGTGAAATTGAAAAAGAAATGGAAGATGGGAAAATACCTAAGATGAATCCTTTAAATTTTTACATCAACATCTTTGCTTTATTGTCTTACCCGATTATCATGCGCCCGTATTATGAGCAGATATTCGATGTGACCAAAAAAGAAATGAATGAGTTGTATACCAGCCGGAAGGAAGTCATTTTAAAATTAATATTTCAACACACACAACAACAACAATAAAACTTTTCTAAATGAGTTTAGATAAACTAATCAGGGGTGGATTAATCATTTCTGGCTTACTGGGCAGTACCGCCTTTTTTGTGGCTTGTAAAGGTGGTGATGCCGCTAAAGAGGCCCAGTCAAAAGCCAACCAGGTGAAGTCCTACAATGTGATCCAGCTGGACCGGCAATCTGTAACCTTATTTGCAGACTATCCTGCTACTTTGCAAGGCATACAGGATATTGATATCCGGCCGAAGATAGATGGCTATATTGAAAAAGTAATGGTGGATGAAGGCCAGCCGGTACGCGCGGGCCAGGTTTTGTTTACGATCAACAACCCGCAATTTGCCCAGGACGTTAATAATACCCGTGCGGCCATTGCCAGCGCTGAAGCTGCAGTTGCCACAGCAAGGCTCCAGGTGCAGAAAACGAAACCCCTCGTAGACCAGGATATCATCAGCCCTTACGAATATGAAAGTGCGCAATTGAATTTAAAAGCGCAGGAAGCCGCACTGGCCCAGGCAAGAGCGGTTTATAATAATTCCAGGATCAACCAGGGCTATACTACAGTTACCAGCCCCGTGAACGGGTTCGTAGGAACGATACCTTATCGTGTGGGTAGTTATGTAAACGCTTCTACCCTGCCGTTGACTACAGTATCCGATATTTCGAAAGTGTATGCCTATTTTTCCATGAATGAAAAGCAACAGCTGGCATTTTTTATCAATACCCCGGGCGCGACCATAGAGCAAAAGCTGAAGCAAATGCCGGCAGTAACGCTCCTGCTGTCCAACTCGGAAGAATACCCGCAAAAAGGTAAACTGGAATCTATCAGCGGTCAGGTAAATTCACAGACCGGTTCCTTCAATGTGCGCGCGACTTTCCCGAACGAGCAAAAGCTGTTACGCTCCGGTAGCAGCGCTGTAGTGCGTATTCCTACTTATGTCGAAAACGCGATCATCATCCCGCAAAAAGCTACCACTGAGCTGCAGGACAAACGCCTGGCCTATATCGTAGCCGACAGTAATAAAGTAAAGGCAGTACCGATCAAAGTACGTGAAGTACCGGGTGGCAGGTATTTTGTGGTGGATGAAGGATTAAAAGAAACGGACAGGCTGATTGTAGAAGGTATTGGTCTGCTTACCGAAGGTACGCCTATCAAACCGACGCTGATCCCTGCAGACAGTGCCCTGAAAGGATTTGAAAAGAAATAAGATTATAGGATCATTTTAATTCCAGAACATGTTTAAAAAATTTATTGAACGTCCTGTATTGTCTACAGTGATTTCAATTATCATAGTGATACTGGGCATCCTGGGCCTCATTACCCTACCCGTATCCCAATACCCGGAGATCGCGCCACCGACCGTAAGTGTACAGGCCAGTTACCAGGGTGCCAGTGCCGAGGTGGTGCTGAACAGTGTGGTCATCCCGCTGGAAGAGCAGATCAATGGTGTGGAGGACATGACCTACATGACCTCTACTGCCGGTAACGACGGTACGGCGAATATTAATATTTATTTCAAACTGGGTACCAATCCCGACCTGGCTGCGGTAAATGTGCAAAACCGTGTGGCCCGTGCTACCAGCTTGTTGCCACAGGAGGTTACCCGTGCCGGTGTAACCACGGCAAAGCGCCAGAGCAGTAATGTGATGATCTTTGCCCTGACCAGTAAAAACCCGGCTTATGACCAGTCCTTTTTGCAAAACTACCTTAATATCAACATCCTCCCGCAGATCAAAAGGGTAAACGGTGTAGGTGAAGCGATGGTATTCGGCTCTAAGGATTACTCTATGCGTATCTGGCTGAAACCGGATGTAATGGCCAGCTATGGCCTTGTTCCTTCAGACATCAACGCGGTACTGGCCGAGCAGAATATCGAGGCGGCACCGGGCCAGTTGGGAGAGAATGCAGACCAGTCTTTCCAGTATACCTTAAAATATAAAGGTCGCTTGCAGGATGAGCAGGAGTTTAGTGATATCGTAGTTAAATCTACGGATGACGGGCAAATCCTGCGCCTGAAAGATATTGCCCGTATTGAACTGGGTACCCAGGCTTATAACGGATCTTCTTATACGGATGGCTTCCCGAGCTCTGGTGTTGCCATTTCCCAGACTTCCGGTTCTAATGCCCAGGACGTTATTAATGGGTCTTTAGCCGTTTTGGAGAAGGCTTCAAAAAACTTCCCGGAAGGGGTAAGTTATTTTACCATCACCAATGCCAATGACTTCCTGGATGCTTCTATTTCCAAAGTGATCCATACTTTGATCGAAGCGTTCATCCTGGTATTTATCGTGGTATTCGTATTCCTGCAGGACTGGCGTTCTACCCTGATCCCGGCGATTTCGGTACCGGTAGCGATTGTAGGTACCTTCTTTTTCCTGCAGTTGTTTGGTTTTACCATTAACTTGTTAACCCTGTTCGCCTTAGTACTGGCCGTAGGTATCGTGGTGGATGATGCCATCGTAGTAGTGGAGGCGGTGCATGCAAAAATGGAAGGCGGGGAACGTAACCCGAGGAGAGCTTCCATCAGCGCGATGAGCGAGATCAGCAGCGCCATCATCAGCATCACCCTGGTAATGTCGGCGGTATTTATCCCGGTTAGCTTTATCCAGGGATCTGCAGGGGTATTCTATAAACAATTTGGTTTAACCCTGGCGGTATCCATTATCTTATCCGCGGTGAATGCCTTAACGCTTAGCCCGGCTTTGTGCGCGATTATCCTGAAACCTCATGACCATCATGAAGGGGAAAAGAAAAACATCCTGCAACGTTTTTACGGTGCATTTAATACGGCTTTTGACGCGACGACCAATAAATACAAAAAAGCGGTAGGTTTCTTTATCAATAAGAAATGGCTGGCTATACTGGGTATTTTATTGTTTACCGGCTTGTTTGCCTACCTGATGAATACGACACCGAAAGCATTTGTACCGAACGAGGATATGGGTTCTATCACTACAGATGTTCGTTTACCGGAGGGTAGTTCTGTAGAGCGTACCGAATCGGTATTGAAGCAGATACAGGCTTCTCTGGAAGGCATGCCAGAGATAGAGCGTGTATTGCGTATTTCCGGCCGTAGTATGATCAGTGGTTCGGGTAGTAACTTCGGTATGGTGATCATCAGGCTGAAGCCCTGGGACCAGCGCCCGGGTAAAAACAGCAGCGCCCAGATGCTGATCAAGCAATTATTTGCCCGCACCGCCAATATTAAAGATGCCAAAGTGGTATTCTTTGCCCCGCCTACAATCCAGGGTTTTGGTATGAGTGGTGGTTTTGAGTTCCAGCTACAGGACCAGTTAGGTGCCGGCCTCGAAAGGCTAAGCGCCGTAAATAGTGAATTCCTGGCCAGGCTGAACCAAAGGCCGGAGATCCAGTTCGCACAGACTTCTTTCAGCCCTACTTTCCCGCAATACCGGATGGATATTGATGTGGCCGCGGCGAAGAAGGCAGGGATCAGCGTGAATGATATCATGTCTACAATGCAGGGTTACTATGGTGGGGTGTATGCTTCCAACTTTAATAAATTCGGTAAGCAATACCGGGTGATGTACCAGGCAGAGCCTGAGTTTAGAGCCGATCTGGCCAGCCTGAACAATGTAATGGTACGCAATAAAGCCGGTATGATGGCGCCGGTATCCCAGTATATTACTATGGAGAAAGTATTTGGCCCGCAAACGATCAACCGGTTTAACCTGTTTACTTCGATCAATATCAATGGATCGCCTAACCCGGGTTATAGTTCCGGGGATGCCCTGCGCGCGGTGGAAGAAGTAGCTAAAGAAACCTTACCGGTCGGTTTCGGCTATGAATACTCCGGTATGACCCGCGAGGAGCAAAGCAGTGGCGGGCAGACCGTTTATATCTTTGCATTGTGTCTGATCTTTGTATACTTCTTACTCGCGGCTCAATACGAAAGCTATATGCTGCCGTTTGCAGTACTACTATCCTTACCAATGGGACTTGCGGGTACCTTCATTTTTGCCAATTTATTTGATGTAAGTAATAACATTTATTTACAGATCACGCTGATCATGCTGATCGGGTTGCTGGCTAAGAACGCGATCCTGATCGTGGAATACGCGGTAGAAAGAAGAAAACAGGGCATGGGCCTTGTAGAGGCCGCGATATCCGGGGCTACCGCCCGTCTGCGCCCGATCCTGATGACCTCGTTTGCCTTCATCCTGGGCCTGTTACCATTAAGTGTATCTAAAGGCGCCGGTGCGATCGGTAACTCCTCAATCGGTATTGGTGCGATCGGCGGGATGCTGATAGGTACCCTATTGGGTGTTTTTGTTATTCCTGTTTTATTCGTGATCTTCCAATACTTCCAGGAAAAGATCACGGTGAAGCGCCAGAATAAGGACCAGGCCTACGATGCGTTACCTCCTGAGAATAATTTATAGCCTGTAAAAGCTTTATCAACAATGAGATTAAATCAATCATATAAAATTATAGGTGTATTAGCCCTACCGCTACTCCTGGCTTCCTGTGGTATTACCAGAAAATATGAGCAGCCTCCGGTTACTCAAAATATACAGGACAGCCTTTACCGGGATATGTCTGCTACCGACACCAATTCAATCGCGCAATTAAGCTGGAAAGAAGTATTTAAAGACCCGAAGCTGCAACGACTTATAGAAGCGGCTTTAGCGAATAACTACGACTTCAGGAACACGATCTTACAGATCGCGCAGGCAGAAGCGATTTATAAACAAAGTAAACTCGCTTTCTACCCTACGCTCAGTTTTGCACCACAGGTTACTTATAACCATGCTTCGGCGGAGGCATTGAACTTCCCGGCGAATGTAAGCATCCGCCTGAACACGACTACAGTACAAATGGGCTTTGCTACCAACTGGGAACTGGATGTATGGGGCAAGCTGGCCAGCGCCAAGCGCGGGGCACAGGCTTCCTGGTACCAGACCGCGGCTTCGAAAAAGGCAGTGCAAACAGCTTTGGTATCAAGTATAGCGAATGCTTATTATACTTTAATGGCATTAGACCAGCAATTGGAAATCACTAACCAGACAGTGGTGCTAAGAGAGAAATCGCTGAATACCATTAAAGCTTTAAAAGCTTCAGCGATCCTGACCGGGGCTGCAGTAGTACAGGCAGAGGCCAATCTTTATGCTGCGCAGGTGTCTGTACCTGATCTGAAAAGGAGCATCCGGGAGCTGGAAAACAGCATCAGCACGATGATCGCGCAACCGGGGCATGCCATTGACCGTTCTTCTCTTAACGATTACAAGATAGAGACACCTTTAACTACAGGTGTACCCGTACAATTATTGCAAAACCGTCCGGATGTGATGGCCGCGGAAATGGGTTATCGCAGGGCTTTTGAGAATACTAATGTAGCTAAAGCGCAGTTCTACCCTACAGTTGCTTTGACTTCCGGAGGTATCGGTATCAGTGCCTTGACGCATAAAAACCTGTTTGCCGGTACTTCTGCTATCTTTTATAACCTGGTGGGCGGTCTCACACAGCCGATCTTTAACCGGGGAGCTATCCGGACCAATTATAAGGTAAGCAAGCTACAGCAGGAGCAGGCCCTCAATATTTTCCAGGATGCCATCCTGACTGCGGGCCAGGAAGTGAGTAATGCTTTATATGCTTATGAAACCAGCCTGGAGAAGCAAACTACCCGCGCCCGCCAGATAGAAGCATTGGAAAAAGCGGTGAATTTTAATATGCAGTTACTGGAATATACCAGTAATACCAATTATACGGATGTATTGACCTCTGAACAAAGCTTGCTGGCGGCGCAATTAGCCGGTGTGAGTGATGTGTTGCAGCAAAATACGGCAATTATAGAACTGTACCGTGCATTGGGTGGTGGCTGGAAATAGTAAGTAAAGCCTTTTAAATAAACAATAAACGACTTCATTTTGAAGTCGTTTATTGTTTTGATATAAATTCTTGCCCTGTTTCACCCTTCGATAGACTCAGGGTGACATAAAGCAAAAGGCATTTACGTTTAGGTAAATGCCTTTTGCTTTATAAAAAGTATGTTGATTAAACCAGCATGGTTACCGGGTTTTCCAGGTATGCTTTCAGGGTTTGCAGGAAGGCCGCTCCTACTGCGCCATCCACCACGCGGTGATCGCAGCTTAAAGTCAGCTTCATGATATTCCTGATCACGATTTCATTATTTTCTACTACAGGGGTAGGCTCGATTTTACCTACCGCAAGGATACAGGCATCCGGCGGGTTGATGATCGCGGTAAATTCGTCGATATCCATCATACCCAGGTTAGAGACTGTGAATGTATTGCCGGTAAATTCTACAGGTTGTAATTTTTTATCTTTCGCTTTTTTAGTAAGCTCTTTAGACTCCGCCGCGATCGCAGAAAGCGTTTTATGGTTGGCAAATTTGATCACCGGGACGATCAATCCTTCCGGTACTGCTACTGCCGAACCGATATGGATGTGATGATTTTCCCGGATGAAATCGCCCATCCAGGAACTGTTCACGGCCGGGTGTTTTTGCAATGCCATAGCGGATGCTTTGATCACCAGATCATTGAAAGATATCTTGAACTCAGATAATTTATTCATCTCTGTGCGGGCATCGATCGCCTTATCCATTTTCACAGAAATGGTCAGGTAGAAATGCGGTGCTGAGAATTTACTTTCACCCAAACGTTGCGCGATCACTCTTCTCATTTGAGAAAGGTCGGTATCGGTATGGGATTCTTGCCATACGCCGTTTGCGGCACTTACCGCAGCTTTAGCGGTGCTTGCACTGCCAGCAGATTTAGCTGCAGGTACAAAGTTTTCAATATCAGATTTTACAATTCTTCCGCCATCACCGGTACCTTTCACTTCATTAATATTGATCCCTTTATCTTTAGCCATTTTACGGGCTAACGGAGATATTTTCACTCTGCCACCGTCTGTATTGTTATTTTCAGTTTCCTGGGCCGGAGTTGCTTCCGCTTTAGCTGCAGGTGTTTCCGTTTTTGTTGCTTCCGCATCCGCGGTCATGCCACCAGGATTGCCATAATAATCCAGGTAAGGTTGTATATCGGTACCTTCTTTACCTACTATAGCCATAATGCCATTTACAGGAATAGCGTTTTTATCGCTGATGTAAAGTACCGTACCATCTACATAAGGCATTACTTCCATCGTCGCTTTATCCGTTTCCACTTCTGCCAGTACGTCATCTGAAGCTACTTTGTCCCCGACATTTTTCAGCCAGGAAGCGATCTTACCCTCTTTCATGGTATCGCTCAATAAAGGCATCTGGATAACGGTAGCTAATGATTCGTCCGGTTTAGCGGCGCTTGCTTTTGGCGCTGATGCAGCAGCAGGTGCTTCCTTAGGAGCCTCTGTAGCTGTTTTTTGTTCCGCAGCCGGCGCGGGAGCGGCATTTCCTTCTTCTTTTAATAAAGCTGAAATATCTTCTCCTTCTTTACCGATTATTGCCATAATCCCGTTTACCGGGATCCCTTTTTTATCGCTTACATAAAGCAGTACACCGTCAACGTAAGGCATTACTTCCATCGTTGCTTTATCGGTTTCTACTTCTGCAATTACATCATCTGATTGTACTTTGTCGCCAACTTTTTTATGCCAAGCTGCGATAACACCTTCTTTCATTGTGTCGCTCAACAAGGGCATACGAACGATTTCAGCCATAATATTTCTTTAGTAGTTTTTGTGTTTCAATAACAAGCCCCAAATATAGGATATATGATTGAGACCTAAGCATATTTTACCGGGCTTTTTGGAATTTCAATGCTATTAATTTGTTTCCGGAATGAATGGTAAAATAGTCCATATTGTTTTCGGATGCTTCAGCATCAGGGATAACTGGGTCCAGGCATTTATGGCCGGGTTACCCAGCTCGCTTTGTAAGAATGCCCTGCTTGCCAGCTCGTTTTGTGCCTGGCTGCTGTTCATTAATTTCAGTAAACGCTCCATATCTGAGGTTGGTTTGGGGTAGGTCACCACGCGATAAGTGCTTAAACCGGCCAACCTGGCAGCTGCTGCTATAGCCCGGTCAAGACCGCCCAGGCCGTCTACCAGTTTCAGGTCGAAGGCCCTTTTACCGGTCCATACCCTGCCCTGGCCTATGCTGTCTACATAATTAATATCCATTGCTCTTCCTGTAGCCACATGTGACTTAAACATATGGTAAATAGTATCTACGCCACTTTGGATAATTGCTCTTTCGCGCTCACTCATAGGCCTGTTACCGTCGCCTATATCGGCCAGCGGCGCAGTTTTTTCCGTATCAAAGGTGATACCCAGCTTATTGTTAAACATTTTCTGGGTGTTCATCATTACCCCGAATACCCCGATGCTTCCGGTGATGGTGTTAGGTAAGGCAAAGATGCTGTCGGCATTACAGGAGATGTAATAGCCACCGGAAGCGGCATAGTCGCCCATGGTAACCACTAATTTTTTATTTTTCTGCAGCAGGTCCAGTTCACGCAGGATGTTTTCAGAAGCCAAAGCCGAGCCACCCGGAGAGTTGACCCGCATTACGACTGCTTTAATATTACTGTCGGCGTTCACTTTGCGGATCTCTTCTATAAAATCTTCAGAGGCGATGACGGCATCGGAGGTAGCGCCGGCTTTACCGTCTACAATATTTCCTTCCGCGATCAGCAGGGCGATCTGGTTGCTGCTTGGTTTTTGAGAAAGCCTGCTTTTATAGTCAGACAGGGAAGCGAAGTTCAGTTTGTCTTTTTTATCCAGTCCCAATTTTGCTTTCAGGATATCCTCAAATTCGTCCTTATATTTGATGCCGTCGGCCAGCTTGTATTTTACCGCGTCGGCACTGGTGTGTATTAAACCTCCATTTACCAGGGAATCGATCGCTGCCGGCTCCATTTTGTTATGCTCGGCTACTGCGGCCAGGATTTCGGACCAGAAGTCTTGTTGATAGGCTTTGATCTGGGTCCTGTTCTCATCAGTCATTTTATAAGCCCTGATCGGCTCTGTAGCGCTTTTGAACTTGCCGCAATAGAAGATCTCGGGTTCTACTTCCAGTTTATCCAATAGTCCTTTATAAAACATCAGGCTGGTGCTTAAGCCTTTGAGTTCTACACTACCTAAGGGATTGATGTAGATGCTGTCGGCCACAGAAGCGATATAATAGGCTTTTTGGGTAATGCCATCTGCATAGGCAAATACGAATTTCCCGCTGTTTTTAAAATCTTTGAGGGCATCTCTTAACTGTTGGGAGGTCGCCCAGCCGTTGGCATTACCGGCGGCTTTAAGGTAAATCCCTTTAATATTATCGTCCGACTTAGCGGCTTCTATAGAGCGGATCACTTCAAACAAGCCAACGGAAGAGCCATTGCTGCCACCGGTGATCGCGGAGAGTATATTCGCTTGTGGTATTTCGGTAATTTGCCTGGACAGGTCTATTTCCAGGATACTGTTTTCTTTGATCACGGCCATTTGCTGGCTGGTAGCGGAGCTGACCAGGGCGCCCATGATCCCAAATGAAATTATGGCCAGTAAAATACCGGATACAATGATCGCCAGTAAAGAGGCGAAGAAATACTTGAAAAAATCTTTCATGTTTGTTGTTTAAATTGCCTACAAAGATAAGCTTAAGTTTTACAAATAAAATGTTAGCAAGCGGCTTTGGCTTTCGTATACGATTTATGCTTAAATTGCAGTAGACCAGCATGATGACCTATGGCAAAATTTGAATTTGAGTATACGATAACAGCCGATGTGGAACAATTACCGGCAGCTGAAAGGGAACTGGCACAGGCTGCCTTCGACGCGGCAAAAACGCTGGCTTATGCGCCCTATTCCGAATTTAAAGTCGGTGCGGCTGTATTGTTGGAAAATGGGGCAATCATTAAGGGCAGCAACCAGGAAAACGCGGCTTTTCCTGCCGGTCTCTGTGCTGAAAGAGTTGCTTTGAGCGCCGTTTCTGTCTTACATCCCGGGGAAACCGTACTTATGATCGCCATTGCTTATCAAAAAGATAATTTATCGGAAGCTATGGCGCATACCGTCTTATCGCCCTGCGGTACCTGCCGTCAGACCATCGCTGAGTATATCGCGCGGCAACATAAGCCCATAGCGCTTTTGCTCTGCAGCGCTACCGGGCCTGTTTACAAGATTGAGCACGCGATGCAGCTCCTGCCGTTTTCGTTTGGGGCCGAGATGCTATAGATGCATTCTTTATATGCCGTGTTTAAATAATAGCCTCCTCTTCAGGTTCATCTACCCTTCGTTTAACGACTAAATAATCAAAGATGCCCAGGAGTATGATCCAACCAATAAAAGCGATGGTGAGCGGAATGCTAATGACACTCATATAGATCATCAGCAGGAACAGTGCCAGGCCGATAATCATGGAGATTGTGCCGGTAGTGTACTTTACCGGCTTGCTATATTGACCGTTAAAGGTCATTACTACATCAGCTATTAATAATATGGAATACAAAACACCAATAAAGTTGGCTAATTTTTCCTCTCTCCTCAAGTACTCAAAGTCTGCCAGGTTGCCGAAGGAGCTTATGATGCCGCCTACAGCGATCAGGAGTTTGGATACGATCCAGAAATAGTAGGTGGATTGGTAGAATTTTCTCATTATACAAGTTTCGTTTTATTTTGATTAAAATAATGACCTGCTTAATTTACTTTTCTGTTATTTCCCTGTTATCTATAAAATCTAAACGATCGTATTCGTTCCGGATACCGGTGAGGATAATTTTTCCATTATCCAGCCAGGAGATCACTTTTATAAGTTCTGTTTCCAGCTCCGGGTAGAAGCTCGCCAGCAAAGTATTTTGCTCGTCTGTAGTTAGACTTTGCCAGGTGTCATAGTTACTGTTCACTTCAGGTACATTAATGCGCAAACCGTAATTCAAGCCTAATTCTTCAAGGAAATAGTATCCTTTACAATACATATTGTAAAAGGAGGATAAAATCCCGGGTAATGACTTATCCCTGTCCAATGCTTTGGTCAGGAGTTGGTCCATGCGCATCATTTCCTGTTCGCCTTTATCTATATGTTTTTCCAGGAGCTTAAACAAACCGTTTTGTGTATCTGATTTATAAGGATAAGCAATTAGATCGAGGTAGTCATACTTATCCAGGAGGCTTTCCAGGCGTTTTTCCGCATAGAGCCATTGCTCAAACTCAGGGACCGACATATCCTCATTCAGGGTATTGATAAAAACTTGTTTTATATCGGACGGTAGTGGCATTTCAGGATGCTTGTTATTGATTTATTCGATCCGGTTGATATTATATTTTTCTTTGAACGCTTTAATAGCTTGCCTTTTTTCCGGGCCGGTAAAATTAAGATCGTTTTTATTGAAATATTTTTGTTGCAGCTGCTGGAGTTCTCTTATTTTATCTTCTTCAAATGTTTTGTCATAGATCTTATCGCTGCCAAAGTACAGGAAATCTTCATGAAAATAGAAAAGACCCCAGTTCAGGGTCTGGTCAAAAAGAACCAGGTCATGTCCTGAAAAAAGGCCATCCCAATACTTAATAACCATTTTCCAGGTAAGCATAACTACCTGGTCGCCCCAATTGCTGTGCATAAATACAAAATGATCGAAGGGAATGGGTTTGTTGTACAGCCATTTTTTTAGTTCTGCTTCACGGTCGATAGTAAGTTCAAATTCATCAATCGTTTTGAAATACCTTTCGTTAAAAGGGTTCCACAAGGGTCCGGTTAGCATCCGTGAGCTATCGAGATAAGCAGAAAGAAATTGGGTCGCCTCTTCACTTAAGAAGAAAATCTGGTCTTTATGTTCCGGTGGAATATTACGCGCTTCTTCCGGAGTGCCTAAAAAACTGTATTGAGTAGTAGGGAAACCGGTCGTATAGGTTTGTATATTCTTGAAGCTGATCATTTTGTACAGTTTATATTGCAGGTTATTCTATGTTTTATTCCAGTAATCCGGAGGAAAGAGTTGCTGGCCATATTTTTCAGACAAAGTTTGCATATATTGTTTCATTGCCTCTGCATCCCCGGGCTGTGTTTGCAGGTAGGCAGCTGCTTCTGTAAAGAACTGGTCCAGGCCGGCAGGGATTACGGTACAGAGTAGTTTGGCCGGTTGATCCGCCAGGTTTTTAAAGTTATGGACCATACCGCCTTTGGGGATGACTACCGTGTCGCCTTTTTGTACCACAGTACTCCCCTCTTTGGTATAAAAGTTAAGTTCCCCTTCCAGTACAAAGAAGATCTCTTCAAAGCCTGGGTGTGCGTGTGGGACAGGTCCGGCGCCGGGCGGAACGGCCATTTCTATGATGGCATAGCTACCGTTGGTTTGTGTACCGGGAACCAGTACGCGGTATTCGCCACCGGCTATGTTGAGTTTTTCGGTTTGGCTGTGGGCAGTGATGCGGATGTTAGGGGACATTTAAGCTTGTTATTTTGAAATGTATTAAGAAATTTTTTTTAATGCTACTCTTCATATGCCTTTAAGGGCTTGTAATTAATATAACGTATATAAATTTCGCCGGGATCAGTAATGCTGTCTTTGCTTAATTGTCTTTCCTTTCCGGATTTGTCTATTTCATATACCGTCCGGTATTGGTCATTATGCACACTGGCAAATTCTTTTAAGCTATCTCCTTCGATCCTTGTAAAAACAGTAGAAGTACCTCCATAAACAAGGAAGGCATCAATGCAGTCCAGCTCTTTGTTGTAGCGCATATTGGGATAGTTTTCAGAATTTACAATGGATACCAGTTTTTTCTCCTCAGCATCATAAATAAAAAGCCGCCGTACTTCATTCGACCCTCTGGCTGCTGTTGCAGAAATAAAGGTGATGTCCATGAATGAATCATTATTAAAATCAGCGATGTGAGGTTTCAGGTCCATCAATGTATTGCTTTCATATAAATATGTATTTTGAAGATACCAGTAGGCTGGCCCTTTGGTGTAGAATCTTATGATCACGTAGGTATCATCCAATACCCGATGCCTGATCAACTCAACCTTGGATTGTCCCGGCTCACCAATATGCAAACTATCAGTAAAAATTTCAAGCAGCTCTGTATCGGGATCTGCAGTATTAATCTTATTTATTGCTTCCGGTTTTTTTTTGACCTGAGCGGGTGTTTCTCCCTGATCGTATCGCTTTGCATTGCAGGAAATAATTAATATAAGAATAAAAAGAAAATTCCTTTTCATGTGGATCAGAATAAAATTATTATCAGTATTATTTCACTTGTGGCTAAATTAATAAAAAAGATAATGCAGATAGCTAAGCCGTCATGGATAACAGTAGAGCTCACCCTCTATTCAAATTGGATTATGCATGGTATGTGATTTAATATTATGTGTTCTGGTGCAGCATAAAGACTGAATTTACCCATCTTTATAGTTCAATAATCAGCTCTTTTTCGTAGCCGTTGTATTTTTCATGAATGTACCCATGCGGGTTACAAATCACATTGGTGGTTCCAATCTGATAATTTGCAGGGGTATGTATATGCCCGTGGATCCAGTATTCCGGCTGGTAGTTGCGTACCAGTTCTTCAAGGTCAGAAGCATAAGCGGCACTTAAATAATCTTCTTTCCAGGCTTCCGGCACCGACTGTATACTGGGTGCATGGTGGGTTATAACTACGTTCCGGGCCGAAGAGGCTTCGAGACTTTCCTGCAACCATTTCCGGGACTGCTGATGCAGTTTATAGGTATCGATAGAGCGCATTTTGGAATAAGACGGGTCGCGGCGGATCATTTTATAATCATTCATTTTGCCCTGGCACAGCATACCAAAGGTTAGCGGGTCACCGAAAAGGGAAAAATCAGTCCATAGTGTTGCACCATGAAATTTAATGCCATCTAGTTCCAGGCTTTCATTTTCCAGCACAAAAATATTGCTGTCTTTAGCTGCTTCGCGAATCTTGTTAAGTGTTTTGGGATAAGATCCCTTATAGTATTCATGGTTACCCAGGATATAGATTACCGGTACCTGTGTTACCTGGTTTTTTATCCACTCTATTCCTTTGGTACCTATGTTGGTATCACCGGCAAAAATAACAAGGTCAGCTTGCTTAAAATCCAATTCCGTTATCCCGAATTCCTGGTGGAGGTCGCTTATAATCTGTATTTTCATAGTTTATTCTTCAAAATTGACATTTTTTTCAATCAATGTCTTAATACTTATTTTGCTGCCAGGTAATAATTCCGGGTTAACTGCTCCATCTTTCGAAATTCTGAAATCAAATTCAATCCCGCTGATTACTGCGGTATCATTTTCATACAGCGCTTTTGAAAGTGTATAGGTACCTGAGCTGCCGATTTTTATTATTTGTTGCGGCCTGTAATTATAATTCTTTTCATTGGCCGGGCTATTCTTTCGCAGTTCAGAGATAGAGACGGACAATTCATCCATATTTTTCAAACCTTTCCAGGACATCATGAAATCTTTATTGATATCACCGGCTTCATCACAGGTAATGTTATCCGCACTTTCTTCCGCTAAAGCAGCAACCGATCCTAAGGAGTAAATCTTCTGATCAGGAAGTTTTAGGTCCACTTTATAGGTTGCACTGACCGGGACATCGGCCAGAATATAGCCGGATTCATTGGTATAATAAAGTCCCTGCCGCTGGCTGATGGACGCCTCCACCCCATTCACAATAATACTGACGGAGTCGTTACTGATCCTCCGGCCTTTATTGTCCCGCAAAATGACTACGATCGAATTCGCCTGTTTATTTTCCGGGTTTTGCATTATTTCTATTTCTGCGTTGATTAATGAAAGACTGGTGATCTTTTCACTGGAAAGCGGCGAGGTGCAGGCGATAAGGCATATGGCCATCAACCAAATTAAGCTATAGAAAAGGGGTTTAATCATTGTTTCCTGGTTTAAGACATAATTTATAACCTGGCCTTATTGATTTTTGCGTGTTTCATATTTGAAATCATAAGGGAACTGGTAGTCGTATTTTTTGGCGCACCGGATGAATTGCCGGTTGACCACCAGCTCGATAGCATCTTCCAATCTTAAATCCTGTTTTTTAAGTTCCTCCCGGGTTGCCGGGTCCGGTACATTCAGGTCAAATTTACCGTTTAAATTATAGATATAAGATTGCCCGGTTTCCAGGTCCAGCCTGAATGCTGTACGCCACTGCGAGTTACTTCCCCAGCCTTCGGAAAGATCTGTCGTTTTCCTGTTACTGCGCCTGAAGGTCCAGTAAAGCAGGGCACTATTGACCAGGTTAAAATCGTATGCTTCAGGATCTAAGGTGATGACCACCGGGCTTCTCTTGATCATCAGGTTTTTCAGCTTAACGACAGGGTGCTGGTAGCCTACTATTTCAAAATTCAGCGGACCTGCTATAGCGGTGGCTATTTCGCAATGAAAAGGGTCATATTTTTCGGGATATCCAATATTCAATCCTAATGATTTTGCCAGTTGTATATATTCATCCGTTGTTAAAAACGGCTCTTTTTCCTCTAAATCTTCTGGGTAGCTATCCGGTCTGCTGCTCAAAGCCAGCAGGTCTAAAACCCGTGAAAAGGCGTAAAGCTCCCAATTGTCTTCTTCGCGCATCTCCCTGTTAAGGGGTAAAGCATGCAGGTATTCCCGGTAGCGGTTTTGCTCCAGCCAGGGCAGTAATAGTTCTGTAAGTATTTTATCTCCTTTGTATTCCTCGATCTTATGGTATAAATCTCTTATGCTTAGTTGTATTGTCATACTAATCGTTGATTTCTCGCTTTACTGCCGCATTTCTGTTTCAATTATTTTTTCACCATTGTCGCCCAGGTAATGCCTGATCAGGGGTTCATACACTGCAGTACCCTTATCTGAGTTGGTAAAGATGAGCAGTCCTTCCCCGGTTTGGGGTAATATAAACACGATAGTCTGCACCCCTTTATCGGAACCACCATGGGATAAGGCATATTGCCCCTTACCCAAATCATAAATTTCAAAACCTAAGCCAAAATGCTTCCCTTTTATACTGGCAACCTGCGCGGTTTTCATGGCTTCATTCATTTCAGGGGAAAGGCCTTCGCCTTGCATTACACTGACTAAAAATTTACTATAATCCTCTATTGTGGTCAACAAATCATCGGCGGCATTAGGGGCTTTATTTTTTAAGGTTTCATAAGTATTCCCCTGCTCATCATAACCTGGTGCTAATCTTGCGGTATCGACTTTTGCATCCCATACATAACGGGTATCGGTCATTTGCAGGGGGCGGAAAATGAGCTCATCAGCTAATTGCTGTAAAGACTTTTTGAATTTCTTTTCCAAAGCTTTCCTTAGATACTCCATGCCTTCTCCGGAGTATTGGTATTGCGTGCCCGGCTCGAATTGGAGATTAAGTTTCCCGTCTTTATTCATCCATCGCCAGTTGGGGAAACCCGTCTGGTGACTTAAAACAAATCTTGTAGTCAGCTTTTTATGTCTTGGATCCTGCAGGAGGTCCGGGTCGGTCCAATATTTATAGAGCGGTTCATCCAGGTCCCATTTCCCCTGGCTGATCAATTTTAAAGCGACCAGGGCCGTTACCGGTTTGGTTAATGAAGCCACGTTGAAAATGGTATTATAGGGCGCGGCAAATCCTTTGCGGAGCTCGCCATACATTTTTACCTGCTGCAATTGCCCGCCTTTAATAATCCCCAGCCCAAGTACCGGTATTTTATTTCGCTGCAGCCATTGCCAGATACCTGTATCACTATCAAAAATGGGCTTTACGTCTGTTTGTTCATAAGGTTTATGGTCAAAGCTTAAGGAGGTAAATAGTTTCCATGCTCCTTTCTCCAATTGCCAGACATGGGTAAATTTTGCAATACCGGGCTGATGCCCATCCCTTTCATAAAACATATGTGTACCTTCCTGGATCGCGCCATAAAGTACTTCATTTTTATATAAAGGGTATATTTTGGTATCTTCTTTAACTAGAGTTCTTTTTACCTGGCGCTTTACCGGGTCTTTACAAAGACCGTTTTTTAAATCAGAAAGGAATTTTACTTTATCGGAAATCCCGTCTTTATCATGGTAAAATTTCAGGCTGTCGCTGAGCAGATTTTCAAACTGCCGGATGTCACAGGTATTAAGGCCTATGTTAAACAGCAGGCTGTCCCGGCTCATTATGGTTTTATAGAGCTCCGTGTTTTCAGCTACCTGGTTAAAAGCCGGTAAGGCCAATAGTAATGTGAAAAATGTAAGTAAATATTTTTTCATGTATGTTTTTAATTGCTTTTTTGCTTGGCCTGCCTGAGCGCGGCCGCACATTCATTAAATGGTTTGCCCTGATTGTGGATGCAATCGCAAAAATCGTAGCACTCCCGGGTATTATCTTCACTTTTGCAATCACTGGCACAATCCCCGAATGTGTTTCTCGTCTTTTTATGGTAAGCATTGGTCACGAGCAATACAGTTAGTGCTGCAACCAGGAAGACCCCGGCGAAAAATTTTAACGGGAATTTATTGCCGGTCGTCTTTTCAGGTAATGGTTGCCTGGCTTCTTTACCGGGCTTGTAAAACGGTAGAATAAACTTTAGCTTGTCATAATCCCAGCAAAGTAAATAGAGGTTGGCCAGTACCATTAGTGGCGAGGTGATCAAAGAGCCGTCAAAGCCTACGGAAAGTGACAGGATACAAATGTTCAGGATTAATGGGAAATAGAGTACTGCTCCCAGGGTCGCGGTGCGGGGAATGAGTAAGAGTATGGCAGCGATTACCTGTACATAACCAATGAACAGGTAATAATAGCCGGTATTAAAAAGTGCTTCCAGGTAGTTGCCCATGGGGTGTTTAACCGATAGCGCAGTAAAACGTTCCCCTACTATTTTGGTCAGGCCTGAGGGGATAAATCCTGCTGCCAAGGCAATACGGTTGAATATGGTAAAATATTTATACCATTTATTGGATCTTATAGTGTCATGAATCTCGTCAAGCCTTGCTGTTAAGGTCATCCGGTTTATTTGCGCGGCAGTCCTGCCGCTAGATCAGGTTAAATTGTTTGAAGTGATGGCTGAAATGCCGGTTATGAAACCGGAGCCATTCCCGGTAGTTCAGCGCGCCCATTGTCGGGTTTACAGGTTGCGCTTCGGCATTAAGGATAAAATATTGATCAAAATCACTTAATTCTTTATTGAGTTGCTCAATTGCATCAGCCAGGCTGGCTTGTTTAAGCGCGGGCAATCCTTCAGCCGGCAAGACCGGGGACCTGAAGCTGATGGGCATATCTTTGTCTGAATCCAGAATAAAAGCTTTGATCATTTTTTCTTTTTCTGCCGGGTAATGTTGTTGCTGGGGCGCATTGCCATTAGAAAAGCCTATGGTAAAAGCGAGGTGCTCTATCATATGTTGCGGGCTCATGGCGCCGAATGCCGGTTTATCTTCTTCTTTGAGTTTAGTGATGTGTTCAAATAATGCTGTCCTGTTTAAAATATCAATCATGGCTGTTTCTATTTTGAGCTTAATAATAGAATGTAATTGCAGTATTATGAGTACCGAAGTTACTTAAAATCCCGGAAGCCATTTATTATTTACCCTGCTTCTACACCTCAGCCTACTGTAGTTTATACTTTTAATTTTATGTTATAATTAAACCTTAGTACCTTTTTATGCCAGAGCGTTAAAGTTTGCTCCGCCGAAAGATGGCCTTGCGCTGATTTGATTACTAAACGGTCGCGAAATGAACGGATGAACTGGGACCAGTAATGCCCTTTGGCATCTTTGAGTAAAAAATAGAAACCGGCATCGCCAAAGCGTTCGCCGCTCGAGTCCAGTATGAGCGCCCCGTCTTTATCGACTTTAGGGGACATCAACACGGTAGCGTTACCGTTAGGTAAAGGGAATACCGCTTTCACACAGGTTTTGCCGGAAGGCAAGGTACAGGTGCCATAAACACCTGAATAAACTACTTTGCCTGTAGATTGGATGGAGCGGTACCAGAAAGTATATTTTACAACTTTAGACACAGGGTCTGAAAGGGTAATGAGTTCGCTGTTTAACACTTCGCTTTCCTTAAGATTGCTGGTCGGGACATTTAGCTGGTTGAGCCGCTTACTGAATAATTTGTTGAGCAGGATGCCGCAGACCTTAAAAAAAGGATTCCAATGCACCGCGAAGTCCAGTTTATACTCGGCGGTCTTTTCATAAAAACGGATCACCTCGCGGGACAATTGCATCCATTCGGTATCAGGGAGGTTCAGCTGGCTCATTTCGGGGATAAGGCCTTTGGATGCCCCGCCTTTTTCCATGATCAGGCCTTCTTTAAGGGCAAATTGCCTTATATAATCTTCACCAATGGCTTCGAGGTTACCAAAAGGGCCCATAAGCCAGGCATATGCTTCAGGATTGATCTTTTGACCCCGTAGAATCACCCACTGCTGGGTCAGCCAATCCTGTATTTTTTGCACCGGGTACGCGAAAGCCATATACTATTGTTGTTCTTTTTGAGGCAGGAAATTGCTTTGGCCTTTCCAGCTGCCATATTCCGCAATGGGCCTGAACCTTAAAGTGGTAAATTCAAAATGGAAGTCCTTTCTTTCTCTTTCCTGCATAGCGTCCAGGTGCCTTTTAGGTTGCGGCAGGGTACTATGCCCGCGTACCATATCCGTCATTTCTTTTTGAGATTTCCAGATCGAAAAGGTGGAAACCAACCGGGGTAAGCGGATGGAAGCCAGCGATAAGGTGGTGCCGGGATGATCGCGGACCAGTTTTTCTACCGGCCGGCCCCAGCGGATAAAGCGGGGTACTTCCGGCAGTTTCATCCGGGCAATGGTTACCGCTACTACGGGCGCATCCGGTGTATCGGGACTGGTCGTTGCCGCGGGTATTTTAAAGCCGGCTATACTACCCCATTGCCGCATAAATTCCAGGCGTACATGCCAGCCTTTGGCCAGTTTTTTACCCTGCTTATTTTGTTGCAGGAAATGGTCTATGGCCGCTTCACTTTCCCATTGGGCAAATAGAGCGATCTGCCGCAGCAGTAGCCGGGATGGGGAAAAAACAGCGGACCCTAATGTCATACATTGCATGCATTCCCAATGGACCAGGCCCGGGATCCGCCCAGGTTGAGGCGGCAACAGGATCGCCTTTAGCCCGGAAATAAAAGAAGTCTGTACTAAGTGATAAGAGAATACGCTCATAGGAATTTAGCATGCCGGGTTTTGAACTTTACTAAATTACACAAAACAAGCGTAACCGGTATACTGGTTTTAATTATTTATTGATCCAATTTCGCTTTTCGAGTTCAAACCAATCCGTTAAATCGCCGTCGTAGTCGAAGGTTTCCCGGTATTCGAAGCCGAGTTTATGCAGCACCTTTTTGGAATCCAGATTTTTGGGATCTGTAATAGCATATACAGTATCAATAGCTAAATGCTTAAATCCATACCCCAACACGGCACTGGAAGATTCGGTAGCGAATCCTTTGCCCCAATGTTTTTTCTTGAAGCGATAGCCGAGCTCGTAAAAATCCCGGTGGTTATTTAAGGGTTGATCAAAGTATTTTAATCCGCACCATCCAATACATTCATTAGTTGCTTTGTCCACTACCGCCCAGCGGGCAATACCATTCTCCCGGTACTGGGTTTTGAGCATCGCGATTATAGACCTTATGGTGTCTATTGATTGCACCGGGTTATTTTCGATAAATAAATGCACTTCGGGATCGGAGTCCATTTCGAACAGGTCATTTTCATCGGTTTCGGTTATTTCTCTTAAGATAAGCCGTTCTGTTGTTATAAAAATACTCATGGGTTTATTGTTATCGGGTTATTGCTGTATGGTTGTTATTAAGTATTTAGTGTCAGGAAACCTATAAGGTTTCAAAAACCTTATAGGTTTAAGTAATGTTCATTTAAGGCATCTTTAGCTGCTGCTACCAGCAGTGTTTCAAATTTTTTAAGTTGCTCCTGCCGGGGCAGATCATTGTAATATAATATCCTTCCACCATCCCGCCAGTCCTGTATTTCCCGGTACCAGGTATATAAATGTTCCAGCTTTAATGCTGCTCCCACATATTGCTGGTTGGAATAGTCAAGATTGATCTTTTTATAAATTTCATTATCAATCTTAATCATGATTTCAAAAGCATGCTGCGGGTTTTGAACGATTTGATGCAAATAGTATTTAGTGAGTAATCGCGCTGCTGCGGCACGTTCCGGGAGCTTCATGTTCAACTCTTTAAGGCTACTATTAAAATAATGCACTATTTCAAATGAGTTATCTTTCCCAATCATCCCGGCCAGTATACAGGCAGATTCAGACTCCAATTGTTCCGAGAGTGCAATTTCACCGATTTTGGGGAGATCTTTAGTCGTTAGGTTCTCTAAGACATAGTTGGAAAGGCTTTCAATAAAATTCATGTAAATATTTAAAGAATACTATATATTTCCTGTTTAGATAAACTCTTGCTGTCACCTTCTCATCGATGGTTCATTCATAAATCTTTGCTCCTCTAAAAATATCTGCAAAGGTTGACCAGTCCGGACTATCAGCATTTATATTCAGGTTCCTATTATCATAATAGCCTTGAATATCTTCTGTGTAAGCGCTCACAGCGTCCAGGAAATCAGGTAGAGTTTTGTTTTGCCAACTTTCTGGATTGTTCAGGAAATCTTTATGTAGTAATTGAATAAACTGGGCAAAGGTTTTCCTGTTGCTTACCTTCAAATCGCTAACCGGGTCTTTCATAGATCTTATGATTGTTGTTGTTTAATGGTATGATTTTTTAAAGCAAATATTTCATTAATGCCTCGTTTTTGCCCCAGGTAGTTAAAACACCTTTCCAGGTCTGTTATTACTTCTTCGGTAAGGTGTTTTAGATGTGGCGTGCGGGTTCTTTTAAAATCAGGAGCACAAAGAAACCTGCCCAACCCTTTTCGCGTTTTATAATTGCGTTCGGAATTTAAATAGGCCTGTATGATATCGCTCACCTCAAATGTTTTAAGGATAGCATTCGGACATTCTTCATATACTGGGTAATCTGCCCATAAATTATCTGTTTTGCCGAAGAGTTGCAATAATGTAATAATTTTTTGCTGCTTATCAGGAATCTCAGTAGCCAACTCAGCAGAGAGAGGAATAATATAATCCTCATTCAAATGATTGATTTGTTCCCAATACTTTTTAAAGCACTCAGGTGCAGCTTGCAGCCATGCTACTTTGGTCAACTGAGCAGCTTCCTTGTTTTTTAATTCTTTAAGTCTGTCTTCGAGTGGCTTTTCCAAACCTTTTTCACTTAAAAAGATTAATAAATCCTCATTGCGGGTAAGAAAGGCATCACTATTCCAATAATCATAACGAATAGATTGCCCATGATGCAAACCAATAGTGGCGGTCAGTGCTTCTTCGCTATGAAGTTCTATGGCATAGTTACCCAGGCACATGCAATGAAAACCTGTTTGTGACTCATCAATGCTCAAAAGTTCACTAAAACGTATTATATCATTTTGTTGGTTTAAAGTAAGTACAACTTCTTCTTTCAAAGCCTGGTTGCCACATACACCACCATCTTTAATAATAATAATATCTATGCCTGAAAATAAGGTTTTCAGCCGCTCATTTGTAGGTTCCGGATAGTTTTTTAAACTATTTATATTTGTAAGGTCTAAATTAGGCATATTGATTTAATGGTTTAAATTAATGAGGCTAACTCGTCTTTTATCTGCATTATTTTGTCCGGCGTATTTAACCCTTTTTGCAGGTCTTCGAGCTTAAGGTTATTGGACCTGCTTTTAAAAAGATAGGTTTTGAAGGCATATTTATTCGCTTCCACACTGAAAGTTTCCGGGTGATTGACTAACAGTTGCTGAGTCAATGCTTCGATCCGCTCTTTAATGCCGGTGTAATCATTTTCAAGTTGTTCCTTCCATTGCCGGATCCCGGCCAGGTAACTTTTGATGGCCGGCTCTTCAATATAGGCAAGTTTGTTAAGTTGTTGCTCTATCTCTTCCAAAGTCATCTCATCCCAGTTTTTGGCTTTTAATACCGGGAGTTGCCATGCTTTCTGTGCTTCCTTCCAGTAATCTTTCCCGGCTTTTACCTGGTGTATGATAAAGCCCGGGAGCTCTATGGCCGTTAAATAGCCTCCATGACAGGCACCGGTATCAATGCCATAGGTGTTGTTGTGAATTTTTGGCAAATCGCCGACCACATGATGGCCATATATAACCGGTTTTTCACCGGTATAAAAATCCAGCCAATACTTACCTTCCGGGTATTTTTTGGAGAGGTAGCGGTCTCCTGAAGTAGCGCCGCAGAGTACTTCTTCTTTTTGTTGTTGCAGGGCTATATCATGCTCAAAGAAAGCATGCACGATGATAGCCTCATCTGTTTCATAATAATAGCCAAGGGAGTCCAGCCAGTTTAAAAAGGACTCATAACCCGGGCCGAACTGGACTTTGACGATTTCCTGGGCATAGCTCAAAATGCCTTTCTGATGTTTTCGCTCATGGTTACCCATCAAAACAATACAATTGGTCCTGTTTTTTAAGTATTCATATACTTCTTTTGACTGATTGCCGCGGTCTACGATATCACCCAACGCGATAAGTCGGTCCGCATCACTCAGTCCTGCCTTGGCAATTAGCGCCATTAATTCATCATAGCAGCCGTGAATATCGCCTATTACAAAAGTGCGCATTTTTAAATGTATCATTGGTGATAGTACGCAAGAAGCGCTGTCTTTTTATTAATTTATCCGGGTTTTGTGCTTACTTCCTCGTAATACAGGATGACCGCTCCGCTGGCAAATGTTTTGGTATTGACGAGTTTAAATAAGGTTCTGTCTACATTTTCAAATAGAGGCTTACCGCCACCGGCAACAACGGGGTGTACACAAATCTGGTATTCATCAATCAGGTTAAGCTGCATTAACTGGCGGATGAGGCCCGGGCTGCCGACCAGGACAGGTTTACCCGGCTGTTGTTTAAGCGCAATAGTTGTTGCTTCAAGGGATTGTTGCGCCAGGGTTGCAGTATCCCAACCGGTATCCTGTAGCTTATGCGAGAAGACGATCTTCGGGATTTGGTCAATTGAAGCGGCAAAATCATCCATAGAAGGAACGCCGGAAGGTTGGCGCAGCAGGTCTTGCCAGTATTGCATCAGTTTAAAAGTGATGCTGCCGTATAAGATAGTGCCGGCGCTTTTCAATAACTCTGAGTAATGATCGTGTATGGCTGCATCCGGGTTTATCGCGGTATGGTCGCAATACCCGTCCAGGGTCATATTGATCGCGGCGATGATTTTTCGCATGGCTTGTTTCAGGTTTATTTGGATAAAAAAGATTTAGGCCCCGGCCTGCTCATCAGGGTTAAAGTCGATCATCCACTCAATCCCGTATTTATCGCGGAACATACCGAAATAAGAACCCCAGGGGCTGTCGTTCATAGGTACTTCTACGCTACCACCGGCAGTAAGCCCGTTAAATAAATGGTCCGCTTCTTCGCGGCTGGCCGCGCTGATGGAGATTTTAGACCGGTTTTCCTGTTCATTTACCCGGCCCATGCTTTGGGGTACATCATTGCCTATCAGTACATTGTTGCCAATAGCTAAAGTGATGTGCATGATTTTGCCTGCCTCGCTTTCCTCAATCGGGTACCCGGAAAGGTCTTTAAAACGGACTATTTTTCCGAAGTTGCCGCCGAAAACGGATTGGTAAAAAAGAAAAGCCTCTTCGGCATTGCCGTTGAAGTTAATGCTGGGATTGATTATGGCCATAGTTTGAATGTTTTAATTTGCTGCTAGCTTACTCAAATTTATGCATAAATCATTTATTTATGGCGTATGTAACAAAGGGACCATATCGGTTATAAATTGATTTAATTCCTCTGAATTTTTTATTTTTCTGGCTTTTATAAATCTTCCAGCTTCTTCATGCTCTACAATAGCTATTCCATGATTAGGATTCAGTTCATCAATTAATCCCATTCTTAAAAAATATGGCCTAGATTTTGCAGAAAAATCTTGACATTTAATCTCTCCTTTATTAAGTCTAACTTCTTTAGCTAATGCAATTGTCATTGCAATAACTAAAGGGTGTACTGAAATCCATTTTTGATTTGATGTAACTTCGAGGCAAGAAGTATCATTTGTATCTAAATTGTAAAAATATGATTCAATGTTCCCAAGAAATGCGCTGTTAGGTATATGTGCTTTCATAATATATCTATAAATCCTTAAATTATATTTTTAAAGATAAATGTTTTCAAGATACTATATATAATATGCTCTAGGAATTATTTTATCTCCCTCTTTTTCCCTTAAAAAATACTAAAAATACTTTTTTATTTTTTTAAGTAAGTTAATAATTCTAAGTTCGCATTTTTATTATAAATTCCACCAAGCAATAGGAAATTAGTATGCGAAAAGGCTTTGTTATTGTTTCGTCTCTTCTTCTTTTAGGCACCCTCGGCTTGACCTTCTTTTTAAGTAAAAACTGGTCTGTATTTTTTGCCATTATCCTGGTATTAACCATCCTGGGTTATTACGATATGTACCAGACCCGGCACTCCATCATGCGTATCTACCCCGTTTTCGGGCGTTTAAGGTTCTTTATGGAGGATATGCGCCCAAAAATTTACCAATATTTCATTGAATCTGATATTGACGGCAGACCCATCAACCGGATCGACCGCTCTACTATTTATCAAAGGGCCAAGAAAGAAAATGACACCATGCCTTTCGGTACGCAATTAGATGTGTATGCTGAAGGCTATGAGTGGATGTGTCACTCCATCGCGCCAAAAGATTTCAAAACCCTGGACCACAACCCAAGGGTAATGGTAGGGAATAAAGATTGTAAACAACCTTATTCCCTGAGTATTTACAATATATCGGCCATGAGTTATGGTTCCTTAAGCTCCAACGCGGTAGAGGCTATGAATGCCGGCGCGCAGATCGGTGGCTTTGCCCATAACACCGGTGAAGGTGGTTTGAGCCCTTTCCACTTAAAGCATGGTGGGGATATCATCTGGCAGATCGGTACCGGTTATTTCGGTTGCCGGAATAAAGATGGTAATTTCGATGAAAACCTGTTTGCCGAGAAAGCCCAGATCCCGAACGTGAAAATGATTGAGATCAAGATCTCCCAGGGTGCAAAACCGGGTCACGGTGGTATCCTGCCCGCAGCCAAAAATACACCGGAGATTGCGGCGATCCGTGCGATCGAGCCAGGAATACTGGTGGCATCTCCCCCATTCCACTCCGCGTTCAGCACACCAAAAGAGCTGATCCTGTTTGTACAGAAATTAAGAGATCTTAGCGGTGGTAAACCGGTAGGCTTTAAATTGTGTATCGGGCACAAATCCGAGTTCATCAGTATCTGTAAAGCGATGATCGCTTTAAATATCTACCCGGACTTTATCACCGTTGACGGTGGTGAAGGCGGAACCGGTGCGGCGCCACAAGAGTTCTCCAACTATGTAGGTGCTCCTTTATTAGACGGACTGGATTTTGTTTCTAATATTTTAAGAGGTTTAGATATCAAAAAACATATCGCGATCCTTGCTTCCGGTAAAATGACCAGCGGTTTCCACCTGGTAAGAGCTATGGCCTTGGGTGCGGACGCCTGTTATTCTGCCCGTGCCATGATGATGGCCGTAGGTTGTATCCAGGCTTTATTGTGTAATACCAATAA
The DNA here is from genome assembly GCA_016786705.1 of Taibaiella sp. Taxonomy (GTDB): domain Bacteria; phylum Bacteroidota; class Bacteroidia; order Chitinophagales; family Chitinophagaceae; genus Edaphocola. The sequence continues at coordinate 55,333 of JAEUVV010000003.1, read as the reverse complement.
ATGCCCGGTAGGCGTGGCGACACAAGACAAAACATTATCTGTAGGGCTGGTAGTAGACGATAAGAAAACGCGTGTGGCCCAGTTCCATAAATACACGGTTGAGAATTTCGTTGAACTGCTGGGTGCCGGTGGTTTAGGCTCTAAAGAAGAATTAACCCGTTCGCATATTTACAGAAGAATTTCCCTGAACTCTATGCTGACTTATGAGGAGATCTTCCCTAACTACGCGGTGGGCGAGTTCTTAAACCCGGAAAATATCCCGGACCGTTATAAAATGGACTTTGCCTTTGCCAATATGGATAAATGGGGCATTTCCAATGTGGGTAGCTGGAGTAAAGAAATGGCGAATTAATCGCTTCAGATTTATAAGAAAAAAAGGATGTAATTGTTTGATTGCATCCTTTTTTGTGCTACTTATTTATGATCTGTTCTTTTGTGCGGCAACAAAAGAACGAAAAATGCCTGTTTTCACTAAGACGATTGCAGAGCACCGTGATTTTGCACGTTTCGCGCATCGATTTTTGAGCAATAAAAGAATGCGTAATTATCTCAAAAATCAGCAACTACACTTACAAAATCCCTATCGCCGGGTGAAAACTGAAGTAATGAGTTTTGATGCCATTTTTTTCAAGTATTAGAAGTGACAGAAGCATTATTGTGAACAAACTTCATGAACCAAAAAAGAAAACCGGCCTGGATAAAGCCGGTTTATCTATTTGGTCAATTTTATCTTATGCTAGTTTGGCATCTAAACCTGTCATCCTGAGCCTGTCGAAGGAGACATGAGCAATAGAAAGAAATTTTATGCTAAAATTCTTGCCGCATTTCGACAAGCTCAATGTGACAAGAGTTTAGTTTTTTGTAGCGATATCTATTAAATTATTTTATCTTATGCCAGTTTCGCATCTAAACCTGTCATCCTGAGCCTGTCGAAGGAGACATGAGCAATAGAAAGAAATTTTATGCTAAAATTCTTGCCGCATTTCGACAAGCTCAATGTGACAAGAATTTAGTTTTTTGGAACGATATCTATTAAATTATTTTATCTTATGCCAGTTTCGCGTCAATCTCCGTCTGGATATGAGCGGCAAATTCTTCTACTGTTTGTGCGCCCAGGTCGCCTACTGATTGTTTGCGCACCCCTACGGTCTTGCTCTCCATTTCTTTCTCTCCCACGATCAACATGTAAGGGATCTTCTCTAATTCGGTATCCCGGATCTTACGGCCGATTTTCTCCTGGCGGTCGTCGATCTCGCAACGGATCTCTTTACCTTTCAGCAGTGCGGCGATCTCTTCGGCATAGGCCATAAACTTATCAGAGATCGGTAAGATCTTAACTTGTGTAGGCACTAACCACAAAGGCAGCTTACCGGAACAGTGCTCCAATAATACGGCCACGAAACGCTCCATACTACCGAATGGGGCACGGTGGATCATCACCGGGCGTTTACGGCTGTTATCGCTGTCTACATATTCCAGTTCAAAGCGCTCGGGCAGGTTGTAGTCTACCTGGATGGTGCCCAGCTGCCAGCTACGGCCAATAGCGTCTTTCACCATGAAGTCCAGTTTAGGACCATAGAAAGCTGCTTCTCCGTACTCTTCAACGGTATTCAGGCCTTTCTCTGCAGCAGCTTCCCGGATCGCGTTTTCCGCGATATCCCAGTTTTCTTCTGAACCTATATATTTAGCCCTGTCGGTCTGGTGACGTAAAGAAACCTGAGCGGTATAGTCGGTAAAGCCTAAAGAGTTAAAGACATACAGTACCAGGTCAATTACCTTTTTAAACTCATCTTTTACCTGGTCAGGACGGCAGAACAGGTGCGCGTCATCCTGGGTAAAGCCACGTACACGGGTCAGGCCATGCAATTCACCCGCCTGCTCATAACGGTATACGGTACCGAATTCTGCAAAGCGTACCGGTAAGTCTTTGTAAGACTTAGGCGAAGTTTTGTAGATCTCGCAGTGATGCGGACAGTTCATGGGCTTCAACATGAACTCTTCACCTTCATGCGGTGTTTTGATGGATTGGAAACTATCCGCACCGTACTTTTCGTAGTGACCTGAAGTTTTGTATAAGTTAATATTCCCTATATGCGGGGTAATTACCGGTAAATAGCCGCTTTCGATCTGCGCTTTCTGCAGGAACTGCTGTAAACGTTCTCTCAGCATGGCTCCTTTAGGTAACCATAATGGTAACCCGGCACCTACTCTTTCAGAGAAGGCGAACAATTCCAGTTCCTTACCCAGTTTACGGTGGTCGCGCTTACGTGCTTCTTCCATCATAGTGTTGTACTCTTCCAGCTCTTTGTTAGAAGGGAAAGTAACACCATAAATACGGGTCAGCATTTTATTCTTCTCATCGCCACGCCAGTAAGCGCCGGCAATATTGGTCAGTTTTACCGCTTTGATAAAACCGGTATTAGGAATGTGAGGTCCACGACATAAGTCAGTAAAATCACCTTGTGTATAAAAAGTGATTTGCCCGTCCTGCAGGCCATCGATCAGTTCCAGTTTATAAGGGTCCTGCTTTTCTGTAAAGTATTTGATCGCATCCGCTTTAGATACTTCCTGGCGGGCGAAGCGTTCTTTCTTACCTGCCAGCTCTTTCATTTTCTTTTCAATCTGCTCCAGGTCTGCATCAGTAATTTTCGCCTCGCCCAGGTCGATGTCGTAATAGAATCCTTTTTCGATCGGCGGGCCGATAGCGAATTTGGTATCCGGGTAAAAGTGCTGTAAAGCTTCCGCCATCAGGTGTGCGGAAGAGTGCCAGAATGTAGATTTACCACCTTCATCATCCCAGGTCAGGAATTTGATCTCGCCATCTGTCGTTATCGGACCAAATGCATCTACTATTTTACCATCAAGCGATACGGCCAATACTTTACGCATTAAACCCTCGCTAATTGACTTAGCTACATCCAGTCCCGAAATACCTGGTTCATAGCTGCGGACAGCTCCATCGGGGAATCTAAGGTTAATCATTGTTTAAATTTGAATCATTTACAAGAGCGCAAAGTTAATAGATTTAATGAGAACTTGCATCAAAACCAGATGATTATCATTATTCGAAAAATTGGGTTTCCCATGGTGTATTTTTTTTCAAATGCTTTATTTTTACAGCGATTCTTTAAAGCCTGTACATGTATATATACGACGGTAAGACCTGGTTCGATTTTAAATTCTTTTTCTCCAAAGCAGATACCCTCAGGCGGTTCTGGCCTTACCTGCTTTGCATATTTGCCTACAGCCTGCTGGTCGCTTATGTAGAGATCAATTACCTGCAATTTTCGGTACTGGAGGAGTTGAAACATATCAACCTCCTGCACTCTATTCTTGGTTTTGTGATCTCTTTACTCATTGTTTTCCGGACCAACACCGCTTATGACCGTTGGTGGGAAGGCCGGAAGGTATGGGGAGAACTGACGAATACCAGCCGTAACCTGGCCATAAAACTGGCTGCTTTCCTGGATGGAGATGATAAAGAGAACCGTAATTTTTTTAAGAAATATATTCCCTTATATGCCGATACCTTAAGGGTACACCTCAATGAAGAGAGTACACGCCTCACGCTGGATGAAAAAGAGCACCCAGAGCTGGTACAGGAAACAAAAGGTAAACATGTACCGAATAAGGTAGCCAAGATCCTGTATATGAAAACTTCGCAATTGAATAAAGAGGGCTTAATTACGGATGCAGAGCTGATCAACCTGAATAAAGACCTGAGCGCTTTTACGGATATTTGTGGCAAATGTGAACGGATCAAAAACACGCCGATCCCCTACTCTTACAGTTCTTTTATTAAGCGTTTTATAGCCATTTATATCTTAACCTTACCCATCGGTTATGTGTTCCAGCTAGGCTATAATGTAGCGCCATTGACTACATTTATTGCGTATGTATTAGGGACATTAGAGTTAATCGCGGAGGATATAGAGGATCCTTTCGGTAATGATCCGAATGACCTGCCTTTGGGCAAAATGGCCGAAAATATCAACAAGCACGTTGGAGAAATACTTTAACATCAAAATGCTAAACCCTTTGGCATTAGCTTAAAATAAAACCGGGGAGCTATTCCAACAGCTCCCCGGTTTCGTAAATTAGCATTTAAAAATCATATTCAGACTCTATACGTTCCTTGAGGTTTTTGACCAATTCATAAGTCGCCGGGCAGCGAAACACATTCTGTATAAAAGTATCATTGTAGTCATCAAAAGGTCGCTTATCATGGTGCGGAAACTCAGCGCAATCTATAGGACGTACTTCATAAATACTACACTTATCATCCTTTAAGAAAACGCAGGGTAATACCCGGTTTACGGTGCTGCCAGTGTCCGCCTCTACTTCCAGGTACTGGTCAAAGAAGGCCTGTGGCGTCATATTAAGATGCGCCGAAATGCGGGCAATATCTTCTTCCGTGAAGATCGGGGTCATGGTTTTGCAACAGTTGGCGCAAACGGTACAGTCTACCTGCTCCCAGACTTTTTTATCTTCTTCCGCAACGATTTCGCCCAGATCAGGGGGGATAATATCATCAAACTTTTTCAGGAATTTCGTAAGCTTTTTCCTGTCCTTATTGGCTGCTTCCAATACTTTTTCCAAATCCATTTATCTTCCTTTTTCTTTAGTTACAGGATAGTATTTCCCGGCATCATTATTGAAAGTGTTGCCAGCCCTGGGCCTGCAGGTCATGTACATTACCTTTCCGGGTAATGATCTTTTTACCTTCGCCCGCTTCTGTAATATAACCGATCACACTGATCTTTTCAGACAGCCTGATCTTATCATAATCTTCCTGTTTCACGGTAAATAAAAGCTCATAATCCTCGCCGCCGCTTAAGGCACAGGCTGTAGGGTCGATCTCGAAATTATAAGCTACTTCCCGCATTTCATCATGGAACGGGATCTTGTCTTCATATATGGTACAGCCTACCTCGCTTTGTTTACAGATATGAAACAGCTCAGAGCTCAGGCCATCACTGATATCCATCATTGCGGTAGGCACTATTTCCTGGGCAGCCAGCCATTCTACAATATCAAGACGGGCTTCCGGTTTCAGAATCCGACCCACTACATAGGCCCTGTTGTCCAGGTCGGGCTGAACACCCGGGCTTTCCATGAAGATCTTTTTTTCTCTTTCCAGTAGCTGCAGGCCTAAATAAGCAGCACCCAGGTCGCCGCTTACACAGATAAGATCACCGGTTTGCGCACCTTTACGGGATACAAATTTATCAGGGCTTACCTCGCCCAGCGCCGTTACGCTAATGGTCAGGCCTTGTGGCGCCGATGTGGTATCGCCGCCGATCAGGTCAATATCATAGTGCTCACAGGCATAATAGATACCCTCATACAGTTCTGTAAGCGCTTCTACGGAGAAGCGGTTGGAAATGCCTATGGAAACGGTTACCTGGGCCGGTTCGGCATTCATGGCACAGATATCCGAAATAGAGGCGGAAATGATCTTATAGCCCAGGTGTTTCAGCGGCGTGTACATCAGGTCAAAATGTACGCCTTCTATAAACAACTCTGTGGTAACAACGGTCTGGCGACCGAAGTGATCAATTACAGCGGCATCATCCCCAACGGCCAGTAAGGTACCGGCTTTTCTTATTTCAAAGTTTTTGGTAAGATGCTCTATCAAGCCAAATTCACCTAATTGATTTACTTCTGTCCTTTCCTGTTGACTCATTTATTATTATAATTAATTGATTATTTAAAATTTAGAAATCAGGACACTGGCATAAGCTACCAGTCCTTCTTCCCTTCCTGCAAAACCCATCATTTCTGTAGTGGTCGCTTTTATAGAAATATCTTCTTCAGAAATCCCCAGTGTACTGGCAATCGTTTGCAGCATATGAGGTATATGCGGGGCGATCTTTGGCTTCTCCAGGCAAACGGTCGCATCGATGTTTACGATATTGTAGCCATGCTCTTTGATGAGGTTGTGGGTACGTTTTAGAAGGATCTTACTGTCAATGCCTTTAAGGCTGTCATCTGTATTGGGGAAATGCTTTCCGATATCACCCAGGGCGGCTGCGCCCAGTAAAGCATCACAAATGGCATGTAGCAGCACGTCTGCATCTGAATGCCCTACGGGACCTTTATCATGTTCGATCTGTATGCCTCCGAGTGTAAACGGGATGCCGGCTTCTAGCCTGTGAAAATCTACACCATTACCAATTCTTAATTTCATACGATTCATTTAAAGTATTATAAACAAAAGTTCCGGTTTTTTTGTCAGAAAAAGTATGACAAATCAGACAACGAAGCAATTTAGAGCATTTTCTCAACCTAAACAAAAACATTGAGGAATAAAAGAAAAAGCACTGCGTATCAGGGATACAGCAGTGCTTTTGGCTTGGAAGAAGCTGGTTAAATTAGGCTTCTTCTTTATCTTTAAAGTATTTTTTATTGTTGAAATTAAACAATAAAGAGAAACGTAATGTATTGCTTAATGGATTACGCGCGATGCTGGATCCGCTTGGCACCAGGTAAGAAGCGTCGATACCAAACATGCTGTACCTTAAACCGATACCTACGGCAAAATATTGCCTGTTACCCAGCTGTTTATCTTCATGGAAATAACCTGCACGCAGGGCAAACTGATCCTGGTACCAGTATTCTGCACCAATGCCCAATGTAGTACCGTACATACCCGGCGCTTTGGTAAAGGAGCTTAATGCACCTGATACCACGCTCATATCTCTTGGTTGTACATAAGAAGTATCTCCATTTTGTTCAATAACCCGTTCAGCAGCCGGTACCAGTAATTTTACCAGGTCGATCGACGCGGTGAATTTATTGAACTTATCGATGTGGTAAGTATAAGAGGCGCCTACGGCCAATTGAGCCGGTAAGAAGTCTCTTTGTATTTGAGAGTAAGTTACCCGGCCACCCAGGTTTCTTAAAGCGGCACCAAAGTTAAAGGTGGAACCCTGCTCTTCGGAGGTCATGGTAGTTTTGGTATAAAATAAGCCTATATCTGCAGCGGCAGTATTAGCTGGCTTGTAGCCGGAAGAACTACCGGAACTCTTCACCCCGGCAGCGATATTGGAATTAATATACCGGATGCTTGCACCCAATGACAAGTTTTCAGATAGTTTTCTGGAATAACCCAGGTCGATGGCCAATTCATTTGGTTTACCGATACCCAGATCTTCGTTGTTTTCATCACGATAGTTTATTTCACCGAGATTGAAATAGCGGATGGAACCGCTGATTGCCTGCTCTTTATTTTCCCCGAATTTATAGAAACCGGATGCATACAAAAGCGCAACATCAGGAACTATATCTTTCAACCAGGGAGAATAACTGACAGCAATACCTGCTTCGTCTTCGTTCATTGCCATTTTACCTACATTGTAATGCTGGCTGTAAGCATCCGGAGATAAAGCTACACCTACATCACCCATCGCGCCTGAACGCGCATCCGGGGCGATAGTCAGGAAAGGGACGGCGTAGGATATAGGTCCTACTTCTTTATACACCTGCGCCTGGGCAACATTACAAATTGCCATACCTAACAATGTGATTCCGGGAACAAACAATTTTCGAGTCATCAATATATAATTTTGTTTTTGGGAAGGTGCAAAACTACAACATTTATAGTAAGCACCAATTTCTTATTAATTTAAATAATCTGTTTTTCGGGTACTGCTTTTGCAGCTTCTACTATTTAACGTGCAAAAACCAGTTTATGATATACGGTTTTAGAAATTCCTGTGCTTGTTTTTATATTTAGCTGGCACATATAGACACCCTGTGCCACTTTAGCCCCGCTCCTATCCGTTCCATCCCAGGTCCAGTAAGTAAAACTTCCCGTAGGCTGCATCTGCCGCGACTGGCTATACACCAGCTGCCCGTTGGTGCCAAAGATCCGCAGGTCCACTTCCATCTCAACATTAGGCTGGTTATGCTGGAAGACGATCCTGGTACTTTGACTGAAAGGATTAGGGAAATTGTACAGGTTAAAGTCCAGCGCATCACTTGCCACTACTTCAAAATCAATGGAACCTTCGCCGAAATTATTGTACACATCCCAGGCGCGCACGGTAATCGTATGCTTACCCGGCGTTAAACGTGATAATTGATAGAACAGGCTGCCTTTGCTAAAATCGTTGGGCTCTGTACGGTAAAAGGAATTCAGGATAAACGGATTGCTGTAATCGCCATCCAGCACCGCTATAAGGTCATGACCTACAGAAGAGCCGGAAACATTGATGCCGTTATCGTCTTCCAACTCTACATAAAGCATCGGGTTGGCGCTTACGATATCCCCGGAGCGGAACAGGTTATTGTCAATAAATGGCTTGACCACAGGGCCATTGTTGTCCACACCGGCATAGTCGCTGAACTTACCTACGATCAGGTTGGTATCCGCACTGGCTGCTTCCTCTTTATCATCAAAAGCGTAATAGACTATTTTACCTTTACCCAGGTCATAATTGATATCTTTAGGGATAATTACGTTGACCGAGAACTCCCCGTTTTCTACTGTAGTATTACCACGGAACAGTACGCTATTTTGTAAAGAATAAGTCTTATTAGGATCATTTGAAGCGAGTAAGGTCGGGTTAGTAGCAGACACCTCTCTTCTTTTATCAAAAATGGTTACATACACCTGGCCGTTAAAGCCCGTTTTTGGATTACCCGCGGCATCCGCTATATGGCCTTTGATGATATACTTACCTAAAGCTTTGAGCGTATCAGTAGCTACAGCTTCTTCTGCTCCCCGCACTTCCAGTATAGAATCCCTTACGACTTTATGTTTGGGCAAAGCCGGTGCCAGGCCCGGGTCGCCCAGTACTACAAATTTCTTAGAGTTTAAACGGGTGCTCGAAGAGGAGCTGGCCGCGTTTTTGGCATGCATAAAAGCTTCTCCGAAAGTAGTAAAGTTGCCATCCGGGTTTTGCACGAACTGCTCGCCTATAAACGCCGCATTCAGCCGGTCGTTAGGGCCGGGATATACGATCTGGGTAGTAGTTAGGGACATAATGGCGCCGCCGTTTTTCTTGATCACCATATTTACGCCGGATGAAGGTTCCAGGGGATTATCAAAACGACCAAAATCACAGGTAGCGGTAATGACCATAGGCAGTTTCTCAAAATTGGACCATTGGTCAATATCACCCTGGTACAGGATCTCTTCTACCGCCCATCTTGTAGGGTTACCATGCCCGATATAGTTCATCAGGAAGGTGCCGTTAAATACCTGGTTATTGATATCCCGGGTAATAGAAGGAAATTTGGTTCCGCTTGGAGTAGCTACCCTGGGTGAAGCATCTGCCAGAAGCTTACTGGCCCCTATTACATTATAAGCATTATCCAGTGCGGTGCTCATCGTTTCCGAACTTCTCAGGAAACCCATGCCGGGTTCAAAATCATCGGTTACAAAGGTGGAGTTCAATTTCCATTCCCCGAAGCTTTGCGCGCTGATATATTGTTCCACTTTAGCCACATAGTTATGCGCTTCATCCAGGTTGCGCGCCGGTATACGGCCACTACCTACATCAATGAAGCTACCTTCTGTATTATCGCGGATATCTTCGCCATCATCCAGCAGGGTAAAGTACTCATCCGTTACATAGGCCGAATTACCATTGGAAGAAATATCGGTCTGGTAGGTAGGCACTACATTGGTATTACTGGCGATCCTGTTTTTGAAATCAAAAGAAGCGGTACCGAACAAAAGTATGTTTTTAAGATCATGGGTACCATTGCCCCGGTCATAAAACATCCGGATGAAGTTGCGGATCCCGCCTATGTCCTGGCTGCCGGAAGAGAATTCATTATAGATCTTCTCTACAGTGGCTACGTGCACCGTTCTGCCGAACTTATCCCGGTGAATGGCCGCCAGCTTTTCCGCTGCCGGTAACAGGTCATTATTGGTAATAATCAGGTAGTCTGCCTGGGACAAGCCATGCAGGTTCTGGTTATCTATTCTGCCGATAGCCGTTGGCGTCAGGTAAGCAGCCCCATCGAAAGCTATATATTCCCCCAAAACACCACCGGAATCCGTAAAGCTAAGCACAGAGCCGGATAATTGTGCCGGCATTTGCCTGGGGCTTAAGGGATTGCTCACATTCCATACCCTGGTGTTCGTATTAGCATTAGTAAGGTTAAATGCCACCACATCGCCTACAGCGGCACGTTGCTCAAAAGAGCGTAAACTCAGCTGCTGTCCTGAAGGAAGGGATAGCGGGCGTTTGTAGTTCAATAAAATATAGTCCAGGTACAGCGAGGCGTTTACAGAGCTTGCCGTGAAAGCAATACCCATATTAAAGCTGGCCGCACCGGGCATAAAGGACCCTGATACCTCTCCATTCCTGTAATAGACATAATCTCCGCTCGTAATACCAATAGAAGTATTACCCACATTATTATTGCCTACTTTGAGGTTAATACCTATATTCCCGCTTTCGGTGATGCCACCAAAAGTGGCTTTATAACGGACTGTATCGCTTAAGCCTCCTAAGGACAAAGGTAAGTCCAGCTGACTATTCCTGGGAATTCTCTGACCCAGCCATTCTTTACCGATCTTACCCAGGTTGACCTCATCCTGCTCTATGACCGTGTAGGCATCAAAACGGCTGATGGTCGTTGCAGGGGTACCGGGTACCGCTGTTGCATTACCCACTCTCTTGCCTGCTCCCAGGTCTACATTGATAAAATAATAGCTTTTATCTTCGTAAGGGTTTAGCTTATGCTGGAAATCTTTCCCATTAGACGACGGGGTCCATTGTATAGGCCCGTTGGCATAGAAAAGTATATAGTCATTCTGCCCGAAGCTGCCTCCACCGGCATGCACCACCTCGATCTCGTTTTCCACCAGGTCGTCATAAGCCCCGTCGCTCACCGCTTCAGACATTACCTGGCCGCCATTACCATAAACCCGTATATTGGCCGGGTTGACCGTTGCCGGGTTAATACCCAGCGATTGTAATAAATTATAATCGATTTTGAAGATCCCTCTTTTGTCCACCGCTATTTTATACCAGTTGCCGGTACTTAATACCGAGTTCGCCGTATAATCCCGGGCCAGTACTTTGGAAGGTTTTTCTTCATCCACTTCCATATCAAAAGACCGCACTTTATATACCTGGCCGTCCTGGCGGTAGTAAAGCGGCAATCTGAAGCCCGCCTTTAACTGCTTTTGCTGAATGCCCCAGAAAATGCCCGGCCGGATATTGCCATCCACAACCACTACACCTTCGGGAAGTTGTCCCTCAAATTTTTCTGCCTGCACATTTTTAAGGGTAAGCGTACCGGTATCGATACGGTTCTGCATGGTGATAAATCCAAGGTAAACCCCTTCATCAGACACTTCATAAGCTTTAAAATCCTTAAAGTTTACCGTGCGTTTTTCTCCCGCTACAGCGCTTAATGCGCCAAGAAGAACGAAAGAACAAAGGCTTAGATATTTATTCATTATTTCAACAGTTTTCGGGTTATTTATCAAAACAGGATGCAAAATATACCGCAATGGATTTATACCTGCTTATTATTGTTAAAACGCAAAAGTTTTGATAAAAGTATAACATTCAAAGTTAATGCTTTTGACCCGGAAATGCTGGTAATAAAAAGTGAATATTATAACGGTAGCCCGGTTTAACCTGTAACAAATTGGCAAAAAAATCGCCATTAAAATAAATTAATGGCGACGATTCAATTCAAATTAGCGTTTAGCTTTTGCGGAACAACCATTTACCTACTTCTTTCATGGTTATTTTTTTACCATACATCAGGATGCCCGTTCTGTAAATCTTAGCAGCGAGTAAGGTAGTCAATACAAAACCGGCAATGAGACACACTACCGAAATGATCAGTTGTGAAGCCGGAACGTCAAACGGTATTCTCGCCATCATTACGATCGGTGAGGTCAGCGGGAAGATGCTGCCAAAAACGGCCAGCCCGCTGTTAGGGTCTTTAATGGCAGTAGTCATAATCACAAAGCTGAAAATGATCGGCAAAGTAATAATTGTGCTGAACTGCTGTGCATCCTGCTGTCCTTCATTGACCAGGCTGCCTACTGCAGCAAATAGTGCCGCGTAAAGGAAATAACCACCCAGGAAGAAGAAGACAAACCAGCCGAAAACAGACAGTAAATTGACGCCTTCCAGGGTACCGGTAGCCATTACTGTAGCTATTTTACCTGCAAAACCGGCATCACCACCCGCCATGGCCTGTTCCGAGATCGCCCTGGCTTGTTCCGGGTCCATCTGCATATTACTGAGTAATGGCATGGCCACCATGGCCAGTATCGCGATGAAAGCAACCCAGATCGCTACCTGTGTGAGGCCCACCATAGCTACGCCTACGATCTTACCCATCATTAGCTGGAAGGGTTTTACCGAGCTTATGATGATCTCGGCGATACGGTTCGTTTTTTCTTCCATAACACTGGTCATAACACTGGCGCCGTATAACAGCATGAAGAGGTATAACAGGAATCCGCTGGCCATACCTACGATGCTGGCCAGGTTGGTGTTACCTTTTTTCTGTTCTTTACCCACTATATTGTCAAAAGTTACCATGTCGGTACTGGCATCTTTGTATTTCTGCTCGTCAATACCGGCTATTCTAATGCGTTCGCCCCGTACAATATTGTTGGCCTGATCATTCAGGTTGTTTTCTACTTCAGTACCCAGGTTCTCATTACTATAGATCTGGAACTTTTGTTTCTGGTCCAGGTTAAAGGCCGGGATATAGATCAGGGCAGTGAAACTGTCATTATACAATCGCTCCTTTAGCCCTTCAATCGGTTCCTGGGAGTAAGAGTAAAGTACTGTTTTTGAAGATTTCAGCTTGTTGATAAAATAGCCGCTTTCGTCTTTCACTACCACTTTTTTCTCCCGGGTACTTTTCGCTGCCAGGTAACTGGTACCAAAAAGGAATACGATGAACAGGATAGGAAGTAATAAGGTAGTAATAATAAAGGAGCGCTTTTTAACGCGCGAGAGGTATTCTCTTTTTATGATTATGGCTGTTTTCATGAACCGGAATGTTTTTTGTTTTTAGTTAGCTTCAAATGGTCTGGCGGTAGGTGAGGTACCTACCAGCCTGATAAAAATATCATTCAATGAAGGCAGATGCTCCTGGAAAGATTGAATAGGATTGCTTTGCGCGATCAGGTGACCCAATACTTTATTAGGCATATCTGTCTCTGTAGCCTTGAAACGGATACTTTTCGGGTTCTTCTCCAGTATTTCCACGAAATCGGGGTATTGAGCAATTGTGTCGTTGGTAGCCACGGTAAAAATGTGCTCCTTAAAATTCTGTTTTACCTGCTCTACGCTGCCGTCCAGTAATTTTTTACCCAGGTTCACTAAAATGATCTGGTCGCAGATCTCTTCTACCTGCTCCATGCGGTGGGTACTGAAGATGATCGTGGTACCTTCTTTAGCCAGCCTGAAGATCTCTTCTTTTATAACATTGGCGTTCACGGGGTCAAGCCCGCTAAATGGTTCATCCAGGATCAGTAATTTAGGGTCATGGATCACCGTGGCCACAAACTGCAGTTTCTGGCTCATCCCTTTACTGAGATCTTCCACTTTTTTATTCCACCAGCTTCCCATTTGCAGGCGTTCTACCCAGTATTTGGCCCTTTGCGTGGCCACCTCGCCTTTTAAACCTTTCAATTTTGCCAGGTAAAGGATGTGCTCCCCTACTTTCATTTTTTTATACAGTCCCCGTTCCTCGGGCATATAGCCGATCAGGTCGGTATGCTGCAGCCCGTCGAAGGGTTTACCATCCATCAGGATCTCGCCGCTATCCTGGTGGAAAATACCGGTTACCATACGTAACAAGGTACTTTTACCGGCACCGTTAGGGCCTAGTAACCCGAAAATTGTTCCTTTTTTTATGTCAAAACTAATGTCATCTACAGCCTTATGATTCCCATATGACTTTTTCAGGTTCTTTACGGATAATAAAATTGAATCCTGCATATGTGCTATTCTTTTGTGTGTTTTAAGCTCAACATTGATACTAAGCCGTCCAAAGTTAATGGAGAATGGGGCAAACTCCAAACCCGGGTACAGATCTACCCTTAAAAATCCCCCTTATATTGTAAATCAGTCGTTTAAATATACATCCAGCAATCCTTCCGGTAACTGCAGTTTCAATTGCTTGGTAGGTATATCTACCGAGATAATCGTCTGGTCGTTTAGAGGAGCGATCACTTCTTTGCCGTTTACAGAGATGCTGGCAAGCAGTTGGCCCGGTGTTTCTAAAAGGTCTTCCACTTTGCCGAGCTTCCCGGCTTGCTGGTCCCAGACTTCAAAGCCGATAAAATTAATATCCGCTTCTTTAGGGTTTAATTTTTCGTATTGCTCTGTACTGAGGTATACCTGTTTGCCACTCAGGGACTTAGCGTCTTCTACAGTATCCACTTCTTCCAGTTTGACAAAAAGTTCCTGGTCGTTATCAATTTTTACCTGCTCGGTGAAAAAAGGGATATAGCTTTCTCTTTTGAGTTCGATGAAGATATGTTTCAGGTTTTTTAAGCCGGAAAGTTTACCGAGATGGTGAAATATGCTCACATTGCCATTAAGGCCATGTGTCCCTGTTATTTTCCCTATTTGAATAAATTCCATGATTGATCTGGTTTCATAAAAAAAGGAAACAACAAATTGTTATTTCCTTTTCCTTAATTTTTATACAAAAAAGATTAAGCTTCTTCTGCAGGAGCATCTCCTTCAGCAGCAGGAGCGTCTTCGGTAGCAGCATTTGCAGTTTCAGCCTCTGCTTTTGCAGCAGCTTTAGCAGCTTCTTTTTCTTCTACACGACGAACTGATTCCTGAGAAGCAGCATGACGCTTATCCGCTTTGTGTTTACGGTTAGCTTCTTCACGTTTAACGACTAATTGCTCGTGTTCAGCATTCCATTTTTCGAATTTCTCTTTTGCTTCAGTTTCGTTGAATAAACCTAAAGCAACACCACGCATAAGGTGTTTCATGTACAATACACCTTTGAAGGATAAGATACGGCGTACTGTGTTAGTAGGTTGCGCACCTTTGTTTAACCACTCAAGAGCAGCTTCACGATTGATACGAACAGTCGCAGGTACGGTCAATGGATTGTAAGTACCTAATTTTTCGATAAATTTACCGTCACGTGGGGAAGTGCTGTTAGCAGCTACGATAAAATAAAATGGGCGTTTTTTAGACCCATGGCGTTGCAGGCGGATTTTTACTGCCATAATAATTGAAATTATTTGCGTTAATAAATAAATTGGAAATGCAAAATTAGGAAAAAAAACTAAAATTATTCATATTGTTCTTAAAAAAATAGGATGATCTTTTTTGCCGGCAAAAAACCTGTTTGCAGCCAATTCCAGGCCCGGCTAATCTTCTGATAATAATTTGATAATGCCGGGGATATGCTTTGCGCCATAGATAACCAGGATTTTATAGGTAGCCGCTGATTTTACCAGGCGGGCAACATTTTCATTCCGGTAATCCAGGATCACGGGTTCTATATCATTGCCCAGGGCACCGCAATTATAGCCTAATACACCAGTTTTAGTTTCAAAATCACAATTATTGAGGGCAACAGGGCCATACAGGTCTTCATACTTTCCTACCAGTTGTTCCAGGCTGATGTCGGCGTTCAGGTCCGAAGCGGTAATACCCAGGTCTTTGTATTCCGGCTGGGCTACGATACCGGGAAAGAAATTTTTCAATATGGCATAGGTCTGCCGGGTAGGTTCCAGGCCGACCAGTTTCCTGAATTTCAGGGCCAGGGTATCCGGCTTCCCGGCGGTTTCTTCCTTTTTTGCTGCTCTTGTGATCTGCTCATAAAAAACGGTATAGCCTTTTGCTTTATAATTGCTGACCACGGATTTAACACCATTATAGAACTCCGGCGTACTGGCATGAGCGATGGGTACAAATATGATGGATTTGTGTTTCCATTCAATAGCTTGCGTTTCCGGCCTGGTCGCCTTCATTAGCTTCAGGGCATCTTCCAGGTCGCTTCTTTTGTTGGGTGGCAAGGTGTTCATCGCCATTTTCAGCATCATCTCTACCTGCTCCGGCTTCATGGATTTCAATGCGCCTAAGGCGGCGTCCGTTTCGCTTTGTGATTGTGCTTGTACGTAAGCAATATTGAGGATCAGGCAGCTAATAAGCAGAAATTGCCGGGCCAGGGCTTTGTAGTACAACATAAACTCCTATTTAAAAGTAAGGGAAAATAAATATTCAATCTTTTAATCAAAAGATTAAATATAAGAATAAAGACAATGCACTGTATTTATAAACCGTTGCCTGTTCTTTTTTAATATTGTGTGTGGTTATGGCCTGTTAAGCTTGTTCTGCTCCATTGATCCATAATTTTTCATAAGTCCGGTTCCTGGTTTATATTTTGCTTTATTAGCTACGCTTTGGTGTTTAATTCAGGTAAACGGCAGAAAACAGGTACTTAAGGAATGCGTTATTATACAACAAAAGAACCCATCAAGGGTGGAAAACTTAAAAATTCATTTTTTCAGATAAAATAATCCCGATTACAAGATAGTAATGTATCTTTACCCGAATTTTTTATAATCAGAAATTAATCTAATAAAGAATAGTTTATGGCTGAAATAGCTTTTCGTCAGGCCTTACGTGAGGCAATGCAAGAAGAAATGCGTAGAGATGAGCGTGTATTTTTGATGGGGGAAGAAGTTGCGCAATACAATGGTGCTTACAAAGTAAGCCAGGGAATGTTAGATGAGTTCGGTCCCAAAAGAATAATTGATACCCCGATCGCAGAATTAGGTTTTGCGGCTATAGCGGTAGGTGCGGCTTCCAATGGTTTACGCCCTATCGTAGAATTCATGACCTGGAACTTTGCCGTACTGGCTTTAGACCAGATCCTGAACCACTCTGCAAAAATGTTGTCTATGAGCGGTGGCCATTTTGGTAACCCCATCGTGTTCCGTGGCCCTAACGGTTCTGCCGGTCAGCTGGGTGCCCAGCACTCCCAGGCTTTTGAAAGCTGGTATGCTAATATCCCGGGGTTAAAAGTAATTTCTGTTTCCAACCCATATGATGCCAAAGGTTTATTAAAATCAGCAATCCGTGATGACGATCCGGTTGTTTTCATGGAATCTGAAGTAATGTATGGCGACCTGGGTGAAGTGCCCGAAGAAGAATACCTGATCCCGATCGGTAAAGCGCGTATCGCCCGTGAAGGAAAAGATATCACGATCATTTCTTACAATAAAATGATGAAAATAGCTTTAGCCGCAGCCGAAGAGCTGGCTAAAGAAGGGATTGATGCTGAAGTGATCGACTTGCGTACGATCCGTCCGCTGGACCATGAAACGATCCTGAATTCTGTAAAGAAAACAAACCGTTTGGTGATCGTGGAAGAGCAATGGCCTTTTGCCTCTATCTCTTCAGAGATCGCTTACCGCGTACAAAAAGACGCCTTCGATTACCTGGACGCGCCGGTGATCCGTGTGAATTCGGCAGATGCTAATATGCACTATGCACCGAATTTAGTAGCGGCTTACCTGCCGGATGTATCAAAGACGGTAAAAGCGGTAAAAGAAGTAATGTACATTAAAAAATAGTCATACTTATTTATAAAAAATAACAAAAGTGGATGCTTCAGCGTCCACTTTTGTTTTAGGTATATAAACCTATAAGGTTTTTGAAACCTTATAGGTTTTTAATATTTCGTCACAATCTATTTTACCGGCTCTACCGTATAACCCGCCGCCTTCAATAATTGAAGCACACCATTTTTGCCGGGTAAATGCGCCGCGCCTACCGCGAAGAAGGTTGAATGCTGCGCCATCATCTCTTTCATTTTCGGGATCCAGTTTTCATTCCGGTTGTCGAGGAATTTTACTTTATCCATTTTCATGGCCGTTTCCCGGTCGCTCAATGCATACAGCTGGTTGAGCTCCTGCTTTTTATAAGCATTGATCATGTCCGCGAACTGTGCATCCAGTTCCGCTTTGCCCTTACCCTGTACCATGTCATTGATCGCTTCTACCACTTCGGCATCAGGCATCCCCAATATGAAATCCAGCTGTTCGTTAGCTGTTTCCAGGCCCAGGATTTCTTTTTTTTCCTCATTAGCCTTTGCTACCAGCTCTACTTCATACGACTTTACCGTTGCACAATTATACTGCAGCATGATCATCGTGGTCCATACCGCGGCGGGCTTCATCATATCCAGGACGCTTAGCGGCACTTCTTTTAGCCGTTCTGAAGCATAGGCCGTCAGTTTTTCATAATCTTCCGGTGTAAAATAAGAAGATAGTTTTTTTCCCTCTTTATCTATCATGCCCATAGCCAGCGTCATTTGCAGCTGGGGGTCATCCATGTCCATTTCCATACAGATCTTTTCCACAGATTTAAAAGTAGCATCCATTACCGGGGTCCAGAAAAAGTCATCCTGGCAAATGAGATGTATGGTACCAAATACATAGGAAGGTTTGCTAAGCCCGTTCCCGCTGATCTTCCACAGCAAAGAGTTCTGATCAACGGATTTTTGTTTCGTGGTTTTCGCTTTTCCCTGGGCAATAACCGGACTAATGGGAGCCAGGGCTAAAAAAGCGGCGACAGTACCTAAAATAATTTTCTTCATTATATCTCTGTATCAATTAAGCTTTAAAAATAGAAAAATGGCGGCTGAAA
Organism: Taibaiella sp.; assembly: GCA_016786705.1. GTDB lineage: Bacteria > Bacteroidota > Bacteroidia > Chitinophagales > Chitinophagaceae > Edaphocola. The sequence goes on along the minus strand of JAEUVV010000003.1, from coordinate 36,704 downwards.
ATCCTGCCGCCATTCATAAATTATTCAAAATATGCTGCTTACCAGATATTCAGGCCAAAATTATCGGCATATTCCGTCGCGTCTTCATAGCCGGCATCGGTATGACGCAATACGCCCATTGCCGGGTCATTATGTAATACGCGTTTTAATCTTTCTTCGGCATCCTCAGAGCCATCGGCAACGATGACCATACCGGCATGCAGGGAATAGCCCATACCTACCCCACCACCATGATGGAAGCTTACCCAGCTTGCACCTCCGGCAGTATTGATCAGGGCATTCAGGATCGGCCAGTCAGCTACCGCGTCAGAACCGTCTTTCATAGCCTCAGTTTCGCGGTTTGGAGAAGCTACTGAGCCACAATCCAGGTGGTCGCGGCCAATAACGATCGGCGCTTTCACTTTGCCTTCTCTTACTAACTGGTTGAATAAAAGACCTGCTTTTTCTCTTTCGCCCATACCTAACCAGCAAATACGGGAAGGTAAACCCTGGAAAGCGATCTTTTCTTTCGCCATTTTCAACCAGCGTTGCAAACCTTCATTCTCCGGGAACAGTTCCGCCAGCGCTTTATCGGTGGTATAAATATCTTCAGGATCGCCGCTTAAGGCTACCCAGCGGAAAGGACCTTTACCTTCGCAGAACAAAGGACGGATATAGGCCGGTACGAATCCCGGGAAGTCAAACGCGTTCTCAACGCCACGTTTGTCTTTAGCTTGTCCGCGCAGGTTGTTACCGTAGTCAAAAGTAATCGCACCCATTTGTTGTAAGGTTAACATCTGGCGTACGTGTCTTGCCATAGTATCCAGGGAACGGGATTTATAGTTTTCCGGGTCGCTTTCGCGTAAAGTATTCGCTTCTGCTACAGAAAGTCCTTCCGGGAAATAACCGATCAGCTCATCATGTGCCGAGGTCTGGTCGGTCAGGGTATCCGGCACAATATTATTATCGATCAGATATTGTAACAAGTCTACCACATTACAGCAAACACCTATAGAAACGGCTTCGCCATTGGCTTTAGCTGCCAGGGCACGGTCTACCGCTGTTTTAATATCGCTGTAGCTTTCATCACAATAGCGGGTTTCGATGCGCTTATCAATACGCCATTGCTCAATCTCCGCTACCAGTGCGACACCTTCATTCATAGTGATGGCCAGGGGCTGAGCGCCACCCATACCACCAAGACCGGCAGTAACATTCAGGGTACCTTTCAGGCTACCGTTATAGTGTTTATTGGCCAGGGATAAATAAGTTTCATAAGTACCCTGTACGATACCTTGTGAACCGATGTAGATCCAGCTACCCGCGGTCATCTGCCCATACATCATCAGGCCTTTGGCTTCCAGCTCGCGGAAGTGTTCCCAGTTGGCCCACTTGCCTACTAAATTGGAATTCGCAATCAATACTCTTGGCGCGTTTTTATGAGAACGCAGGATACCTACCGGTTTACCGGATTGTACCATTAAGGTTTCATCTTCTTCCAGGTTTTTCAGGCATTCCAGGATTTTATCAAAGCTTTCCCAGTTTCTTGCAGCTTTCCCGATCCCGCCATATACGACCAGGTCTTCGGGGCGCTCGGCTACTTCCGGGTCCAGGTTGTTCTGGATCATCCGGTAGGCGGCTTCCGAAACCCAGTTTTTACAATTCAATGTGCTGCCGGTTGGCGCTTTGATCACTCTTTTTCCTGTAGTTGACATATATCGTAATGATTATTTTAATTTTTATCGGGCACAAATATACAAATTGCTCGGACTTATTGGATCAAAGTATCGCTTCTTATAAGTTCAAAGAAATCTTTTTAAAGTAAGGCTTTTAAAATCTATAGTGAAGGCCAAGCGATAAATTGACGATAAAAGCAGTCTTGTTTTCTGTAGCACTTCCCGGGATCCAGCCAGAATAAGGGCCAACGTCATTTAGGAACATAAAATCATCCTTTTTTTCCTGAAACCTATATCCGATGCCGGCTTCCGGTTTCAGGAAAAAAGTACGCCAAAGCCGGAGTGAATAATTATAATTGGCTAAGCAACCCCAGTAATTTAAAGCAAGAGCTCCCTTCACAAAAAGCCTGTCATACTTGTATTGTGCCTGTCCTAGCAGCAAATGCAAACCAAAACTATGCCTGCTGCGCTCAAATAGTACCGGGATAGAACTTTATACCAGGTGTAAGAAAAACTCCTGCCCTTTTAAGTCAGAGCCAAAATCACTCTTTTCCCGGATCATTCCGTAGGTAAAAGGTGCTGCTACACTGAATTTTTTGTTTTTGGAAAAACAATATTCATATTCTAATCCAAATTGCCGGCCGAAGTGGTCGTTGGGATCCGGCTTCCAGATTATATTTGAATAATTTAAGGGTTTTACACCTATAGCTTGGCGCCCGGGTTGCGTATAAGCGTTTTTACTTATAAAGAACAACAGTACTAAAAGAAGATGCTTTTTCATATTAATTGCTCTGTCAATATCTATGAATCAAATATAATAATTATAATTTCTTTTATAATATGAACTGCTTAGACTTTTAAAAACTCTATATTTCTTTTGATGCCCTTCCACTTGGAGCGCTTTATAGGCGAATGTTTGAGCAATTGCTTGAAATAGTCTTCATTGAGGGCTTCCCAATCCCCCGAGGTAAAGTTCAATACCGCATCAATCGGTTTAAAGGCTTCCTGCTGGTGGGGCTTGGAGAAACGGTTCCAGGGGCATACATCCTGGCACACGTCACAGCCAAACATCCAGTTGTCCATCTTCCCGGCAAATTCCGGGGCGATCAGCTCATCTTTCAACTCAATAGTAAGGTAGGAAATACATTTTGACCCGTCTACAATAGCGGGCGCAAGAATGGCTTCTGTAGGGCAGGCATCCAGGCATTTGGTGCAGGTACCACAAAAGTCCTTGGCAAAGGGGTCATCATACTCCAGTTTCAGGTCGGTGATCAGGGTAGCGATAAAGAAGAAGGAACCCGACTGTTTAGTGATCAGGTTGGCGTTCTTCCCTACCCAACCGATACCGCTACGTTTGGCCCAGGCCCGTTCCAGCACAGGCGCGCTGTCTACAAAACCACGGCCGTTTACTTCCCCGATATTGGCCCGGAGCTCAAACAGGAATTCATTCAGCTTTTCCCGGATCACTTCATGATAATCCGCGCCGTAAGCATACTTGGAGATTTTCGGCGCGTCCGCCACCTGGCTTTCTTCCGGGTAGTAATTCAATAATAAAGTGATCACCGATTGTGCCCCGGGTACGAGTAAAGAAGGGTCTACCCGCAGGTCAAAATTACGCTCCATGTAGCCCATATTGCCGTTATAACCTTTGTTGAGCCAGGCCTCCAGGTGCCGGGCCTCCTCCTCCAGGCGTTCGGCCCTGGCGATACCGCAATAGTCGAAGCCCAGCCTTTTAGAAAGCTGTTTGACAAATTCGGTATGTTGGTTTGCGGATAAAATGAGCGCTGGTATTTACTGCAAAAATAATTGCTTTCATGCAATCGGATTGAAAATATCTATGGAGCAGTTCTTCACAATTCAGGTAAATTGCAGGCTCAATCATTTTAAACTTCCGCAATTGAAAGCATTTTCAAATTTCCTGGCTAAGAATGAAGCGCTCGGCTACCGCGAATACCGCAATTACCTGTGTATCCGTTTCGGCCTGATCTTCGCGCTAAGCCTGCAGTTCACTGTTGTTACTTACTGGATCTACCAGATCACCAATCACAGCAAGATGGCCCTGGCTTATGTAGGTCTGGCGGAAGTGATCCCGGTAGTCGCCTGTTCTTTTTTCTCCGGTTATTTTGTCGACTTAAGTGAAAAGCGTAACCTGATGGTGAAGATTATTGTCAGCTATCTATTACTGGGAGTCGGCTTATTTTATCTCTCCCTGCCTGTGGCTGCCGAACATTTAAGCCATAACTGGCGGGTGGGCCTCATCTATGTAGTCATTTTCCTGGGTGGGGTCATCCGTTCTTTTGTAGGCCCCACGGCATTTTCTCTTGTGGGTTTACTGATCCCTAAAAAACTGTATCCCAATGCGGTAAGCTGGTCGAGCATGGCCTGGCAGTTAGGTGCAGTATTCGGGCCTATATTTTCGGGTATCATTATCGCTTCTTACGGGCCGGCAAGTGGCATGGGGATCGTGGTGGCTATTGAACTCCTCTTATTGATCCCGATATTACGCATTGCGCCCAAGCCAATTTTAAAGAAGGAGAGAGAACCAATATTCCAGAGTATCGGGGAGGGTTTAAAATTTGTGTTTAAGACCCCTGCCCTTTTAGGCGCGCAATTACTGGACATGTTTTCCGTGCTTTTTGGCGGTGCCATCGCCTTGTTGCCAGCTGTGGTTGAAGAGCGTTTCCCGCTGGAAGCCGGGGTTTATTTCTCCGGCCCGGTAGCTTATGGGCTACTGCGTTCCGCTATGGGTGTAGGCGCTTTGCTTACTTTGATTTTACTGGCTTTCTACCCCCTTAAGACTAACCCGGGTAAAAAACTTTTCGTCTGTACTGCCGGTTTTGCTTTAGGCATTATCGCCTTCGGCCTTTCCCCTTATTTGCTGCTTTCATTCGGCCTGCTGGTCCTTACCGGTATGTTTGACGCGGTAAGTGTGGTAGTACGGGGAACCATTTTACAATTAGTAACCCCGGATGAAATGCGCGGACGCGTGGCTTCGGTGAATAGTATGTTCATCAGTTCCTCCAATGAGCTGGGTGATTTTGAAAGCGGCACTATGGCCCATTACCTGGGTACTTTCCCGGCCATTATTACCGGTGGCTGCATTACCCTGCTGGTGGTGGCGATCACCTATTTCCGGACCCCGCAGTTACGCAAGTTCCGCTTCGAGGACCATGGCGCCTAAAGCTTTGCTAAAGCGGCTTTTCAATTAAAAAATTAAGCTATATTTGCGCATCCGAAAATTACATTAATCAGTATTTATGAATATCAAGAAAATTCTAAGCGACTTAGGAATTGAAAAATTAAACGAAGGTACTTCTACAGGCACTAAATGGATCAAGAGCACGGGTGCGGAATTGCATTCTTACTCCCCGGTAGACGGCAAGCTGATCGCTACGGTAAAGCAATCAACCGCTAAAGATTACGAGAAAGCGATGCAAAAAGCTACCGAAGCTTTCAAAACCTGGAAAATGATGCCGGCGCCAAAACGCGGTGAGATCGTTCGTCAATTCGGAGAATCTTTAAGAGCGAAGAAAGACAGCCTGGGCGCCCTGGTTTCTTATGAAATGGGTAAAAGCTTACAGGAAGGCCTTGGTGAAGTTCAGGAAATGATTGATATCTGTGACCTGGCAGTGGGTCTTTCCCGCCAGCTGTTCGGTTTAACGATCGCGAGCGAGCGCCCGGGCCACAGGATGATGGAGCAATATCACCCATTGGGCGTTGTAGGTATTATTTCCGCCTTCAACTTCCCGGTCGCGGTATGGAGCTGGAATACGGCTTTAGCCTGGGTTTGTGGGGATACCTGTATCTGGAAGCCATCAGAAAAAACCCCGATTACGGCGATCGCCTGTCAAAAGATCATCGGTGATGTATTGAAGAAAAACGGTTTGCCTGAAGGTATTTCCTGCCTGGTGATCGGTGGCAGAGAGATCGGTGAATTATTAAGCGCGGATACCCGCATTCCTTTGGTTTCAGCTACCGGCTCTACCAGGATGGGTAAAGAAGTAGCGACTACTGTTGCCGGCCGTTTAGGACGTTCTTTATTGGAATTGGGCGGTAACAACGCGATTATCGTTACAGAAAACGCGGACCTGGATATGACTTTGATCGGTGCGATCTTCGGCGCAGTGGGTACTGCAGGCCAGAGATGTACGACTACCCGTCGCCTCATCATCCATGAAAGCAAATATGAAGAGCTGAAGAAAAAACTGGTAAACGGTTACAAACAACTGAAAATCGGTAATCCTTTAGATACTAAAAACCATGTAGGTCCATTAATCGATACAGCTGCTGTAGAAATGTACCTGGATGCTATTAAAAAAGCGGAAGCTGAGGGGGGTAAAATCCTGGTGAAAGGCGGCGTTTTGAGCGGTGCCGGTTATGAAAGCGGTTGTTACGTAAAACCATGTGTAATCGAGGCAGAAAATCACTTTGAGATCGTGCAGCATGAAACATTTGCACCGATCCTATACATTATGAAGTACAGCACACTGGACGAAGCGATCGATATGCAAAACGGCGTTCCGCAAGGCTTGTCTTCTGCAATTATGACTACTAATGTACGTGAAGCTGAGCAATTCTTAGCTGCTGCAGGTAGTGACTGTGGTATTGCCAACGTAAACATCGGTACCAGTGGTGCAGAGATCGGTGGTGCTTTTGGTGGTGAAAAAGAAACCGGTGGCGGCCGTGAGAGCGGTTCAGATGCCTGGAAAGTGTATATGCGTCGCCAGACCAATACCGTAAACTACAGCACACAATTACCACTGGCACAGGGCATCAAATTTGATTTAAAATAATTAATTCTTTAGTTAAATGGGCGTTGGAGCAACAATTTTAGAAGTATTAAAGTACACGATCCCGGCGATCGTCGTACTGATCGCTTGTGCCATCATCGTTGGTAAATTTCTTACCGGTGAGTTCAAGAGAAAGCAACTGGCCGTTTTCCAGGAAGGACAGGAAACGACTTTACGCCTGCGCCTGCAGGCCTATGAGCGCCTGACCATGTTTATTGAAAGATCTCATCCAAGGGAACTGATCCCAAGGGTATATATCACCGGTATGACCGTGCGCGACCTGCAAACGCTGGCCATTGCATCGATCAAAACAGAGTTTGAACATAATCTTTCGCAACAGATCTATGTATCTTCCAGCGTATGGAATACCATAGTATCGGTGAAAGAACAGGAAATAGCCATGATCAACCAGATCGCGCAAACCCTGAACCCGGAAGAGGATGCCAAGGAATTAAATGGACGCATCATTAACTATATTGTTTCCCACGAAGAGGATACACCGGCCCAGATCGCACTTGAAGCGATCAATAATGAAGCTAAAATGGTGATGTACCAGCAGGCTTAAAGCCAGGCTGTTAATGGATAAGAAAGAGGATCGCTATCGCGGTCCTCTTTTTCATTTTATATCTGGCTAAAAAAAGATTGTCAACAAAGGTTCCCCAATTTGTCATCCTGAGTTTATCGAAGGATAGACAAATTTGATCCTAAATCTTTGGCGCATTTCGACGGAGCTCAATGTGACAAGCATTTTAGTTTTTGGGACCCCTCTTTGGCGCTGCTTGCGATTTACGGGAAAAGAATTTTTCTTTCGGAAAATCTGTACTAATTTTGCATCTGAAATGCAATAAGCTATTTCAACCACGGGGTGCCTTACTTTCAGGCTGAGATCAAACCCGTAGAACCTGGACCAGGTAATGCTGGTTAGGAAATGGTAGGTCCCAAAACGTTTTCGTTTTTTACTTACTGAATATTTAAAATGATCTGCGCAGGAGATCATAATGTTTGCATTATGTATTTCCGGCTACAGTTTTTTATTGAAAAAGTAAAACATTTGTCAATCCAAATAGTATGCAATATAAAATTATCGGAACGATCAGTTTATTGACCTTACCTGTGGCAACATGGTCCCAGCAGGCCGAAACGGATACGCTCCGCTATGAACACCTGTCGGGCGTAACGGTTAACGCGCTCCGGCTGGGGCATAAATCGCCCTTCGCTTTCAGCGATGTCAGGAAGAAAGACATAGAAAAATTAAATGATGGGCGGGACCTGCCCTATTTACTGGACCAGACGCCTTCTATCCTCGTAAACTCGGACGCGGGTAACGGTGTGGGCTATACCGATATCAGGGTAAGAGGAACGGATAATAGCCGCATCAATCTTACCGTGAACGGTATCCCTGTAAATGATGCGGAATCCCAGGGTATTTTCTTTGTCAACTTCCCGGATATAGCTTCTTCAACCAGCAGTATACAGGTACAGCGTGGAGTCGGCTCCAGCACTAATGGTTCCGGCGCTTTCGGCGCTTCCATTAATATCAGCAATATAGAACAGGACAATACAGCCAGTGCTACTTTAATCAATTCCGTAGGGTCTTTCGGTACCTTAAGGCATACCCTGAATGCCGGTACCGGAAGGTTGAATAACGGGTTTAATTTTGACCTTCGCTTGTCTAAAATCAAGAGTGACGGTTTTATTGACCGCAGTGCTTCCGATATGAAATCATTCCAGTTCATCGCCGGCTGGACGAGCAAGAACGAGCAGACTAATCTTAAGTTTAACCTTTTCTCCGGTGTACAGAAGACCGGCCAGGCCTGGAATGGCGTGGCGGAAGCGGATCTGAAGAATAACCGGCGTTTTAATGAATTAGGTATTAAAGAAGATGGTACTTTTTATAAGGACCAGACCGATAATTACCAGCAGGACTACTACCAGTTGTTTTTAAACCATCGTTTTAATGCTAACTGGAAACTGAATGCCGGTCTTTTCCTGACCCGTGGTAAAGGTTATTATGACGAGTACCGTATCGGTGAAAGTTATGGGGATTATTACCTGCCTAACCCTGTTGCCGGTAATGATACGCTTACGGAAACTTCCTTAACCCGCCAGTTGTGGTTAGACAATTATTATTACGGTGGTATATTCAATATACAATATGCAAAGAACAAGACCATGGTTAACCTGGGCGGTGCGGTAACCCAGTATGACGGTGAGCACTATGGCCGTGTTAACTGGGCTTCAAATGGGGGCGTACCACAGGGCTACGAATGGTATCGGTTGCCGGCGCACAAAACAGATGCTAATGTTTACCTGAAGGCGGAACAGGAGCTGGCGGAAAACTTATACGCCACTGCTGACCTGCAGCTTAGGGCTGTTAATTACCAGATTAATGGTTTCCGGAAGAACCCGGACGTGATCCAGGATAATAATTTCCTGTTCTTCAATCCAAAGGTAGGGATCAGTTATCTGCGTGGTCATCAAAAGATCTATGCCTCTTTCGCTATGGCGAATAAGGAGCCGAACCGTAATGATTTCGAAGCCGGCATCAATGATAAACCTAAAGCGGAGCGCTTATCCGATTTTGAATTAGGCTATGGCTACCTTAAAAACGGAACAGAATTGAGCGCGAATCTTTATTATATGCATTACAAAGATCAATTGATCCTGACCGGGAAGATTAATGATGTAGGCGCTTATACCCGTGCGAATGTGCCGGTAAGTTACCGCGCAGGTGTGGAGTTATTGGCCCGCCATCACTTCAACGAATGGTTTAGTGTGAATGCTAACGCCACTTTTTCGCAAAACAAGATCCAATCCTTTACGGAGTATATAGATGATTATGATAATGGCGGACAGGTTGAAGTAGCGCATGAAAATACAGATATTGCATTATCACCTTCAGTGATCGCTACAGCAGGTTTAAGCTTTAAGCCATTTACGATCCGGAATGCACGGCCATTTACATTTAGCCTGAATGGTAAGTATGTCAGCCGCCAGTTCCTGGATAATACTACAAATGCATGGAGCCTTGATAATAATAAGGGCAAGAGTATCAACCCTTTCGCTTTGGCTAATTTCAGCGCGATGTATGAAGCCGGATTTGGTGCTTTAAAAGATATTAAAGTGATCGCTTCGGTGAATAACCTGCTGGATAAACAGTATGAAAGTAAAGGGTATACGTTCAGTTATTATGCCGGTGGCTTACAAACTTTTAATTATTATTTCCCGCAGGCCGGCAGGAATTACAACCTGACTTTGATCCTGGGCTTTTAAAAGATCCGGATGAGTAAATATGTAAAGGAGCGGCTGAATGCTGCTCCTTTTGCTTTAAGGTATTTTGTCAGCCTGAGCACCGTCGAAGGATGAAGCAGATAGTATACAAACCTATAAGGTTTCAAAGACCTTATAGGTTTAGGTTAAGACAAATCTATCTCCTGCCTGATGTTAACCGCTTCCAGGAAATCTTCATCATGAGCAACTACCACAATCGTGCCTTTATAATCCCGGATCGCATGGGTTAATATCGATACATTCTGCAGGTCCAGGTTATTGGTAGGCTCATCCAGTACGATAAGGTCGGGCGCCTGCCTGCTCAGGCTAAGGCAACATAATACCAGGCGCATCCTTTCCCCGCCGCTGAGTACGGCACAGGCCTTATCCCAGCTTTCTTTACCAAAGAGGAAATGCGTGAGTTTATTCTTTAGCTCGCTTTCCTGTAAAGCACCGTCATTATAGCGCTGTAATTGCTCATAAACATTCAATTCGTTATCGATCAGGGAATACTCCTGGTCTATATAAACAGCCCGGAACTCATTGCGTTTTATACTTCCTGAACCCGGGACTTGAAGGCCCAAGATGGTGTTGATCAGGGTAGTTTTACCGGAACCGTTACGGCCTTTTATGGCCAACCGGTCGCCGGAATGTACCGAAAGCTTTCTGTCATAGCTCCATAATGGCAGCCCGTTAAAACTGAAATTAATGTCCTTAGCTTCAAATAATAGCTTCCCGGTATGGAAAGCGGATTCATCGAAGCCCAGGCGCATTTTATCCAGGTCCGGAAGCGCTGCCCGTAGTGCAGACAGGTCTTCTCGGATCCCGCTTATCTTTTCGCCATGGACGGCTTTGGTCTTCGCGGTACTTTGCTCGGCATTGTTGCGCAGCGTGTTCATCATAATGCGTGGCACACCTGATTTTTCCTGCTTCTTTTTCCCCCGAGCATCCAGCTTTTGCTGCCGTTCTATAGTCTCCCGTTCTTTTTCCCGGGCCTTGCGGAGTTCTTTTTCCTTGCTGTGTACATCATCCAGTAAGGCGGCCTGTTCTATAGCTTTCTGCGCGACATAGAAATTATAATTCCCGCCATAAGTTTTCAGCCCGTCCCTGGATAGTTCCAGGGTGGTGTCCAGCAGGTTCAACAGGCGTTTATCATGGCTCACCACGAGCATTGCGCCGCGGTATTGCTGCACAAATTCATATAAGATCGTCCTGGATGCGGCATCCAGGTGATTACTGGGCTCATCCAGCAAAACAAAGGCCGGCTGATGAATCATGATCCCGGCTAAAAACACTTTGGTCTTTTGACCGCCGCTTAGCCGGCTCATAGGCCGGTCCAGGTCTATGCCTGAAAGTTCCCAATAAGCCAGGGCTTCTTTACAACGCTCTTCTATGGTCCAGTCATCATTCAGGCGCTCAAATTGTACTTCATCGGTATCACCGGCTAATATGCGCTGCAAGGCGGTAAGCTTAAGCGCTACGCCCAAAGCGGCACCTACCGATAAGTGGTTATATTGTCCAAATAATTGCGGGATGTAATAAGGTTTTTCTCCCCGTTGAATTGTTCCTGATAGCGGCTGCAATTCACCTGCGATCAGTTTTAATAAGGTAGATTTGCCTGAGCCATTATTCCCGATCAGGGACCATTTATGATTCGTATTAAGAGAAAAGTTGAGGTCTTTAAACAGTACCTCCCTGTTGGGGTGCGCATAAGTCACCTGTTGGAGTAGCAACATCAGATTAATTCTTAAAAGGTAAACAATGCCTGCTTCTTTTGAAGCGGCTATTCAGATTTCCGGATAAGAATTAATTCTACATTATATAACTATTGCTGATTGTTGAAGGACAAAAATAAACAATTCAGTTAAAATCTAATGCTAAAATTTAGGAAGCATACTCCGCCATGGCTTTTTCAAGCGCGGCTTCACTGTCTAATAAAGCGACCAACCTGCGAATCACATTTTCTACCAAAGCATCGGGACAGCTGGCCCCGGAAGTGATCATGATCCGCACTTTCGGCTTGCCGGGTATGTAATCTGCCGTAGAGATCACCTTTTTCTCATGCAGTGAAAAATGCTCGATCCTATCTTTATCGATCAGGCAGGTTTCATTATTAATAAAATAAGTAGGTAACAACACTTCGCATAATTCTACCAGGTGCGAAGTATTACTGGAATTGTAGCCGCCGATGACCAGAGCCAGGTCCGCTTCATTACGTAGCATTTCCGTAACGGCATTCTGGTTATCATTTGTAGCATAGCAAAGGGTGTCCCGGGTATCGGCAAATTGTGCTTTAAGGCCGGCTTCATCTAAATGATAATGTTCTTTTATCGTTTGTTTTAAGAATTCCGCGATGCCCTGGGTATCGCTGGCCAGCATAGTGGTCTGGTTGACCACACCGATTCTTTTAAGGTCTTTCGTTACATCAAAACCCTCAGAGTACTGGCCTTTAAACTCTTCATAGAATTGCGCCCCGGGTGCTGCCCCGGTAATATACTGGGCCAGGCGTTCTGTCTGCTGCATATCTTTTACTACAACTGTAGGCGTAGTGGCTTTGCTGTGAGAGAAAGTGGCCCGGGTTTCTTCATGGTTAGGCTTGCCGTGCACGACTATGGTATAGCCATCGCTGCCGATCTTCTCAGAGCGGTTCCATACCTTTTCCACGAAAGGGCAGGTGGTATTGTATAAAGCCGGTTGTATACCTTTATCTTTCAGTAGTTGTTCAATCTCCAGCGTAGTGCCAAAAGCCGGAACGATTACGATATCCTCGCTGTTCAGCTCGTTCCAGTCGATGAGTTGATTCCCTTTGGTATCCATAATGAATTGCAGGCCTTCTGCGATCAGGTCGGCATTCACCTGCGGGTTATGGATCATTTCACTCAGTAAAAAGATACGTTTACCGGGATTGTCATGAATGGCCTTGAAGGCGATCTCTATAGCGTTTTCCACGCCATAGCAAAAGCCGAAATGCCGCGCCAGGATGATCTCGATATGATCTAACACGAGCCTGCTCGGGGTAAAATCTTTTTTCAGCTTGTCCAGCTGCTTCCTGTGCGCTTTAATGGCCGTAATGATCGGGCTTCTGTAATGTACCGGTACCTCAAAGGTTTTCATAGCTGCAAAGATATTAATTAATACAGGCCTATGCAAATAACAGGTTTATTTATAATTGATTGGTTAAATATGCGGATAATCAATACAGGCAAGGGTTTCCCGTTAACAAAAAAGTGCTTAATAAATTTGGCTATGTTAAAATATCGCCTATTTTTGCTATACATAATTAATATTTCATCATTTAAAAACATAACATTATGAACAAAGCGGAATTAATTGACAAAATTTCCAAAGACGCAGGTATCACTAAAGTGCAGGCTAACGAAGCTTTAGATTCTTTCACTTCCGGTGTTATCGCAGCCCTTAAAGGCGGTGATAAAGTGACGCTTGTAGGTTTCGGTACCTTCTCCGTATCTGAGCGTTCTGCGCGTAACGGCCGCAATCCTCAAACCGGGGCGGTGATTAAAATTAAGGCCCGCAAAGTTCCTAAGTTTAAAGCAGGTAAAGAATTCGCTACTAAGATCGGTGGTAAGAAAAAATAATTTACCGCCTGAATATTTATAAAAGTGGAATTTTCAGAAATTCCACTTTTATTTTTTAACTTTGCATTTCATATTTAACCAAACAAAACATTTTCAGCAATGGGTAGAGGTGATAATCGCTCTAAAAGAGGTAAAATTACTACAGGAAGCTATGGTGTTAGCCGTCCTAAAAAAGCCAGAAACGCAAAAGCAAAAAGAGCTTAATTTTCTTAAAAATCTTTCCTGATAACAAATAAAAAGGAAAGATTTTTTTGTTGAAATACTTAGCTTTGTATTACTATGAGTAAACCTTTGATCAGATTTAAAAGCTTTGTGGAATACCAGGCCTTTGGGGTCTGCACCAAATTGGGAGAGAAAATGAATATTGCTTCTTCCAAAATACGCCTGTGGTTTATTTACATTTCCTTTCTTACTTTAGGTTCGCCGATCATTGTTTATATGATCCTGGCTTTCTGGATGAACCTGAAAAAATATATAGGCCTGGGCAAACGTAACCCGATACAGGCCTGATCCCTTTTCTTATTGGGTAACCTTATTTAAACCTACTTTGATTTATTATCATAAGTATGCTTATTGGTTTTATACTTGGGATCCTGTAAAAAACAATTCACTTTTTGGTGTCCTTTACAGCGCTTTGTTAACAAGTCGATTGCAAAAAGGCCTTAATGCGCTCCCAAAAAGGGTTTCAAAGCATAACTTATTTATAATTTACCAAATTCTTAGCGATTTCGGGTAGCGACAGTTGCCCAAAATATCCTATTTTCGCGCAACCTTTTCAGTTAAAAACACCTAAGTACACGATATTTTTGTATGGACGCGATTATAGATTTTTTCAGTAACCTTACCAATCCCGAGTGGATCATGGCCAATGGTGGTATGTATATCATCCTGGCGATCATCTTCGCGGAAACCGGTCTTTTATTAGGCTTTATTCTTCCCGGCGATTTCCTGATCTTCCTTACAGGTACCATTATAGCCAGTGGTAACAAGCCTTTTGAAGACCCTATTCACAACCTGCTTTTCTGGGAACTGATGATGATCCTTGCGGCGGTGATCGGTAACATGTTCGGCTATTGGTTTGGTAAAAAATCGGGTAATTTCTTGTTTGAACGGAAGGATACATGGTACCTGAAGAAAAAACATATTGTACAGGCTAAAGAATTTTATGAGCGTAAAGGTGGCGGCGCTATCGTGCTGGCACGTTTTGTACCGGTAGTAAGGACTTTTGCGCCTATCATCGCCGGTGTAGTAAGAATGCCTTACCGCAAGTTCATGCTGTATAACATCATTGGTGCCGTATTGTGGATCTGTTCTTTGTGTACTGTAGGTTATTTCCTGGGCACTAATCCATGGGTACAAAGAAACCTGGAGTACATCGTTATAGGTATGATCGTAGCTGCTACTTCACCAGTGATATGGAAGATGTTTTTCGGCAAAAAGAAAGAAAGCACTATGGTAGGCGCTATAGACAAAGAAACTGCGTAAATTTGCTGCGTGAATCGTAAAAGCAGGTTTTTCATTATATTATTAATTCATTTACTGCCCATCGCTCCCAAGGTGATGGGCCAAGTTTTTTATGATACCCTGCCCGGCTTCAAAGTGAGTGCCGGCAGGATACAGAAAAGCTCCGATGTTAAATCCACTCTAGTTACCGGCCAGTATAGCGACAGTTTTAGTACGGCTACCCTGAAGCAGTACCAGCACCTGTCCATTGCCACACTTTTAAGCCAGCAATCCCCGGTTTTTATAAAATCCTATGGCATCAACAGTATGGCTACCCTATCCTTCCGGGGCGCGTCCGCGGCGCAGTCCATGGTTTTGTGGAAAGGTATCCCGCTCAACAACCCGGCATTGGGTGTTTCCGATATTTCATTGATACAGACCGGGCTGTTCAGTAAAATAAGCTTACAATACGGAGGTAACGCGGCATTGCTGGGTAGTGGCAATATTGGTGGCGCACTCCTGCTGGACGACCAGCCTTACGACCGGGACCGTAATACCTATAATCTCTCACTGGGGGCCGGCTCTTTCGGCCGTAAAGACATTAATGCCGGGGGCGCCTGGAATTATAAAAAATGGCAGTTCGGGCTTAAGGGATTTGCCCAGTCCATGCGCAATAATTTCAAATACCAGGACATAAACGGGGCGGAGCAAAAAACGGTGAATGCGAACCTGCTGGCTTTTGGCGCTATCGCAACGGCCAATTATGCTTTTTCTGCGCGGCAAAGCCTGGGCCTGGATGTATGGTACCAAAACTATAGCCGGGAAATCCCCAAGGCACAGTTTGAGGATTTTTCAACGAAAGTGCAGGAAGACAAAGCCTTTCGCACCTTATTGCAATGGAATAACCAAAGCCGCATCGGCCATTGGTTTGCTAAGTTCTCTTTTAATACCGATTACTTAGCCTATAACGATAGCTTCTATAATATTTACAATAATAATACTACCCGGCAATACTACCAGGAGATCGGCTGGAAGCATAGCCTGAGTATCAAAAATACCGAAGCTGTTCATACCTTTTTTGTGAATATGCCCTTTCAATATGCCCGGATCAATTTGCAGGACGGGCGTACACCGCATCAGTCCAGGCCTGCGGTTTCAGCGGCGTATCAATACCTGCATGGCAATAAAAGACTGGGGGTACAGGCTAACCTGAGGCAGGAGTGGCTGAATGGCGAAGCGATTCCTTTATTGCCCGGGGCCGGTATCCAATACCTTTTATTGAATAAAGACCGGTTACGCTTTACCGTAAAAGGCAGTGTGCAGAAGACCTACCGGGTACCCACCCTGAATGAATTGTACAATAAACCCGGGGGGAACGAAAGCCTTAAACCAGAACAGGGCTGGAATCGGGAGCTGGCTTATGATTTAAACTGGAACAATAAAACCGGCTCGCTGCGCTTCAGTCACCAGTTAAATTATTTTAACCGGGAGATCCGGGACTGGATCTACTGGCTGGGCGGCTCCATCTGGACGCCGCATAACCTGGCGAAGGTGCATAACCGGGGTGTAGAAACCAATAATGCTTTGAATTACGCGGTTAATAAAAACCTGGAAGTACATATCGGTCTGAAGACCGCCTATGTGCTCTCTACTACCCTGGAATCCTATATGCCCAATGACGGCAGCATCGGTAAGCAGATCCCTTATGCGCCGCGCTATTCGGGCAATGTGAATGCCGGGCTTACCTTTAGAGGAGCTTTACTGAACTATAATCATACCTATACCGGCTATCGCTTTGTGACCACCGATGAATCCATTTTCCTGCTGCCCTACAATACGGGTAACCTGCAGGCGATGTATCCGTTGGCCTTAGGGAAAGTAGCAGCGCAACTGGGCCTGCAGGTACAGAATATCTGGAATACCCAGTATGAAGTGATCGCTTACCGGCCCATGCCGCGCCGTTTTTTCCTCCTGAGCCTGAGTGTAGCCTTATAAAATCGTAATATTGCAGATGTTGTTTAAAGATACCATAGTAGCTATTTCTACCGCTGCGGGTGTGGGCGCCATCGGTTTGGTGCGCCTGAGCGGGCCGCAATCCCTTTCTATCGTCAGTAGCCTGTTTTCCGGCAAGCCAATAGAGCAGCAGGCCAGTCATACCGTGCATTTCGGGCATATTTACGACCAGGACCGCAAGGCGGAAAATGCAAGGATGATTGATGAGGTGGTGGTAACCCTTTTCCTGGGGAGCAAGAGCTTTACGGGAGAAGATACGGTAGAGATCGCGGCGCATGGTTCGCCTTATATCCTCGACCAGGTATTGAATGCCTGTATACTGGCAGGGGCAAGACTGGCCGCACCGGGAGAGTTTACCCAAAGAGCATTTTTAAATGGCAAGATGGACCTGGCCCAGGCAGAGGCCGTGGGCGACCTGATCGCCGCGGAGAATAAGGCCAGCCACGAGATCGCGCTGAACCAGATGCGCGGCGGGGTGAGTAGCGAACTGGCGGCATTAAGAGAGCAGCTGATCAATTTTACCGCGTTGATGGAGCTGGAGCTCGACTTTTCTGATGAAGATGTGGAATTTGCCGATCGTAGCGCTTTAAAGAGTTTAATTCAAAATTTGAAATCCAAAATCCAGCAGCTCATCAAGAGCTTTGAGTATGGTAATGCTATAAAAAACGGGGTGCCGGTGGCGATTATTGGCAAGCCCAATGCGGGTAAGTCTACCCTGCTTAATGCCTTGTTGAAAGAAGAGCGGGCTATCGTGAGCGATATTGCCGGTACGACCCGGGACGTGATCGAAGAGGCGATTAACCTGGAGGGGATTACCTTCCGGTTTATAGATACGGCCGGTATCCGCGATACCGAAGATACCATCGAGGCGATTGGTGTGGAGCGCGCCAAAGAGAAAGTGCAGCAGGCTAAGGTCGTGATCCATTTGTATGAGCAGGATACCGATATTTTGGATGAGCTCGCGGATAGTTTACAGGATAAAGTGATCTTCAACCTGCTGAGCAAGGCGGACAAGCATGATTGGGCCAATGATCGTTATGAAAATCATTTGCTGGAAAAGTACCCGGCTTACCATCATTTTGGTATCTCTGTAAAAACGGGGTTTAATATCGACCGGCTTACCGGGGAGCTGGTGGCCCATTTTAAAAATGAAAACGCGGCGCAATCGGTGGTGATTACCAATGTGCGCCATAAGGAAGCTTTACAGCGCGCTTTTGCCGCTTTGGAACAGGTGGATGAAGGGATGCAAATGGGTTTGAGCGGCGACCTGCTTTCCCTCCACCTGAAGGATGCTTTGTACCAGCTCGGTACCATTACGGGTAAGATCGAGGTGGACCGGGATATCCTGGGGGCGATCTTCGGAAAGTTTTGTATTGGGAAGTAGGAATTTTAAGTTTATAGGATATTTAATATTATGGCAATCAAAAAATCGGAATTATACAGTTCTCTTTGGAAAAGTTGTGACGAGTTGAGGGGCGGTATGGATGCCTCTCAATATAAAGATTATGTATTGACAATGTTGTTTGTCAAGTACATTTCAGATAAATATAAAGGCAAAAAATTCTCTGCAATCAAAGTGCCGGAAGGTGCTTCGTTTGATGATATGGTTGCTTTGGTTGGCACAAGTAATATCGGAGATGATATTAATAAAAAGGTACTCAACAAAATTAAAGAAGCCAATAAGCTGAATGACTTTCCAGACTTTAACGATGAGGGAAAGTTGGGTAAAGGCAAAGACCTGATTGATACGGTAAGCAATCTTATCCTGATTTTTAATTCACCCGATTTGGATTTTTCAGGCAATAATGCCAATGATGACGATTTATTAGGAGATGCTTACGAGTACTTGATGCGTCACTTCGCTACTGAGTCGGGTAAGTCTAAAGGTCAGTTTTATACCCCTTCTGAGGTGAGTAGAGTAATGGCTAAAGTAATTGGTATTAATAAAGACAATTCTACCTCTCAAACTACCGCATACGATCCAAGCTGTGGGTCTGGTTCGCTACTCCTCAAAGTTGCAGAAGAAGCTGAAAAGAATATTACGTTATACGGTCAGGAAAAAGAAATTGCAACTGCCAACCTTGCCCGTATGAATATGATACTGCACGGTAATCCTTCGGCAGAAATATGGGCAGACAATACACTCTCCCGTCCGTACTGGAAGAATGAGAATGGTGTAGGGCTTAAAACCTACGACTACATTGTGGCAAATCCGCCCTTCTCTCTTAAAAGCTGGAGCAATGGTGTAAATATCAATAATGATGAATTTGATCGGTTCGAATTAGGTGTTCCTCCTGATAAAAATGGAGATTATGCTTTCCTTTTACATATAATCAAATCACTTAAATCAACGGGTAAGGCTGCTGTTGTTTTGCCTCATGGCGTTTTATTTAGAGGAAATGCAGAAGCTGTAATCAGGAAGAATATTATTAGTAAAGGCTATATCAAAGGTATAATAGGTTTGCCTGCCAACTTGTTTTATGGTACAGGTATTCCAGCTTGTATTATTATATTGGATAAAGAAGGTGCGACAAAAAGGAAAGGCATTTTTATGATAGATGCCAGCAAAGGTTTTATCAAAGACGGGAACAAGAACAGGCTTCAAGAGAAAGATGTTCATAAAATCGTAGATGTATTTGGGAGCTTTACAGATATACCTAAATACAGTCGTATGGTTCCGGTGGAGGAAATCATCAACGAAAAGAATGATTACAATCTCAATATACCCCGCTACATAGATACACAAGAACCAGAGGATATTCAAGATATTGACGCACATTTGTTCGGGGGTATTCCGGAAAAGGATATCAATGCTTTGAACAATTATTGGCATCTTTTCCCAGACCTTAAAAACAGCCTGTTCAAAAAGAAAAGAGCGGGTTATCTTCAATTAAAGATTGAGCCTGATGATATCAGGCTTAAAATTTACCATCATCCGCAATTCGCAGCCTACAGAAATGAATTGGAGCAAAAATTTAGCAAGTGGGCTAAGCAACAACAAAAATATTTACAGCAACTTCATAAGGGGGCTTTACCGAAACAGGAAATAAAAATTATAGGAGAAAGCTTATTACAGGTATTTAAAGGTGACCCTTTGCTCAATGCTTATGATATGTATCAATACCTGATGCAGTATTGGGAAGAGGAGATGCAAGATGATTTATACATGATTGCTATGGAAGGATGGAAGGCAGGGACCCAGTGGGAAAGGACGGTGATAAAAGGTAAGAAAGGTAAAGATGGCAAAACGACCAAGGATAAGTATGTAGAAGGGTTAGAAGGCATTGTAGGCAAATTGATTCCGGTGGATTTATTAAAAGAACATTTCTTTTTAGATCAATGCAATACTGTTTGGGAATTTGAATCAAAAATTGAAGAAGTGAAATCGGAGTTGGAAGAAATGGAATTGGAAACAGAGGTTGAAAATAGTGTATTCAGCGAACTGGATAAAGTAAACGTATCAACTGTAAAAGCATTGCTGAAACAGAGAAAAAGTGAGAACGCCCCAGCGGAAGAATTGGCTGTCATTGAAAATTATATTAACCTACATGAAGTTATTGCCAGCT
This sequence comes from Taibaiella sp., assembly GCA_016786705.1. Classification (GTDB taxonomy): domain Bacteria; phylum Bacteroidota; class Bacteroidia; order Chitinophagales; family Chitinophagaceae; genus Edaphocola. The sequence continues at coordinate 16,371 of JAEUVV010000003.1, read as the reverse complement.
TTACCAAGCTCATTAAAGTCGAAAAAGCAGTCATTGAAGGACTGGTAACAGCCAAGTATCCAAAGCTATCCATCGAAGAGATTAAGGATTTGGTCATTAATAAAAAATGGATCAACCATTTATGGCAATGCCTGGAATCTGAAAAAGAACGCATCAGCCAAAACCTGACGCAACGTATTATTGAGTTATCCGAACGATATGCTGAGACTTTGCCAGAAATGGAAACCAGTATCAGTGATTACGAAAGCAAAGTGAAATCACACTTACAAAAAATGGGCTGGCAATGGTAGAGAGGAATTTTAAGCATACAGAAATTGGGTTGATTCCTGAAGACTGGGAGCTTGTAAGAATTGGCGATTCTTTTCAATTTAAAAATGGATTGAATAAAGAAAAAACTTTTTTTGGCTATGGATTCCCTATTGTTAATTATATGGATGTCTTCAAATACACATTCATTACTAGCGATATAAAAGGAAAAGTATTTCTATCGAAACAAGAATTAAGAAATTTTGAAGTAACAAAAGGTGATGTATTATTCACCAGAACTTCTGAAACACAAGAGGAAATTGGTTACTCATCAGTTGTTGTTGAAGAATTAAAAGATACGGTCTTTAGTGGATTTGTTTTAAGAGCAAGACCGTTTAATAATCTTTTTGATATTAAATTTTGCGGCTATGTATTTTCAAACAGAATTGTTCGTGAACAGATTATATCAAATGCAACATACACGACAAGAGCATTAACAAACGGAAGAGTTTTAAGTGATGTAAAAATTCCTCTTCCTCCTCTTCCCGAACAACAAGCCATAGCAGAAACCTTAACTCATACAGACGAATGGGTTGAAAGTTTAGAAAAATTGATTACTAAAAAACGCCTGATAAAGCAAGGGGCAATGCAGAAATTGCTTACGCCGAATAAAGCTTGGAAGGTGAGAAAATTGAGAGAGGTAGGAAAGACTTATGGAGGCCTTTCAGGGAAAACAAAGCAAGATTTTGGGACAGGAAATGCTTTTTACTTGCCTTTTTTAAACATTATTAATAATGTAACAATTAATGAAAATTTCATTGAAAAAGTAAATTTAAAACAAGGTGAACTTCAAAATAGAGTTTTAAAAAATGATTTATTATTTAATGGTTCATCAGAAACTCCAGAAGAATTAGGAATCAGTAGCGTTTTGCTTAATGATATTGAAAATTTGTACTTAAATAGCTTTTGTTTTGGATTTAGAATTTTTGACGACGAAACCAATTCGTTGTTCTTAAGCTATTTGATGCGTTCGCCATACGGCAGAAATGCTATATTCTTTTTAGCACAGGGAGCAACAAGATATAATTTGTCTAAATCAAATTTTTTAGAGCTAGAAATTTCGTTTCCATCAATTGATGAGCAAATCTACGTCGCTAACATCCTGTCCGATATGGACTCCGAAATTGAAGTCTTAGAACAAAAGCTAGCAAAAGCTAAGCAAATTAAGGAGGGAATGATGCAGGAACTATTGACCGGTAGAATAAGACTTATCGAAAGCAGTAATCAGTCACGAAACCATAAACTCAAAAAAGCCATCGTTAATATGTAGCGTATGAACACTATCAACCCCATAGAGCGTATTACCCAAAACAGGGTTATCCAGCTGTTTAAAGAGCTGGGCTATACTTATTATGGCAATTGGGAAGAGCGGGAAAACAATAGAAATGTAGAAGAAAAATACCTGCGTGCCTTTTTGGATAGACAAGGGTATGCTCCGGCATTAGTCAGTAAAGCTATACAAGATGCCGTACAGGCTGCTCAAACCAATTCCGGCAATATTTATGAACGCAATAAAAATTTCTACTCTTTGTTGCACTATGGTGTAAAGGCTAAGGAGAATATTAGAGAACAAAACCAAACCGTTCATTTGATAGATTGGGAGCAATGGGAAAATAATGATTTTGGTATTGCAGAAGAAGTAGCCATAAAAGGCAATAGTACACGCAGACCGGATATTGTACTCTATGTAAACGGGATAGCATTTGGCGTATTGGAATTGAAAAGAGGTATTGTTGATATTTCGGAGAGTATTCGACAGAACATATCCAATCAAAAAGAAAAGTTCAATGAGAACTTTTTCACAACCATTCAATTAATACTTGCTGGTAACAATACACAAGGACTACGTTATGGTACTATTGAAACGCCTGAAAAATACTATTTGGCGTGGAAAGAAAATGAGGAAGAAAACGAAGGCTATAAGCTGGATAAATACCTTAAAAAGCTATGCGATAGAGAACGCATTTTAGACATTATTTACAATGGTGTAATATTTGATGCTGGACGAAAGAAACTGCCTCGACCGCATCAGTACTTTGCATTAAAGGAAGCCCAGCAATTTATAAGAGAAGATGAAGGGGGGATTATCTGGCATACGCAAGGTTCGGGTAAAAGCATCCTGATGATTATCCTTGCCAAATGGATTCTGGAAAATATAAGTAATTCCCGGATTGTTGTGTTGACAGACCGAACAGAGCTAGACAAACAGATTGGCGATAACTTTGAAAATATGGGTGAGCAGGTTGCCCGTACCCGTTCGGGAATGGAATTAATGCAATTTCTAACTCAACCTAAACCTCGCCTGATAGCCTCACTCATCCATAAGTTTGGCAATAAAGGAGAAACCGATTATAAGGCTTTCATTGCGGAAATAAAAAACAATCCAGTGCCTGTGCAAGGCAAGCTATTTGTGTTTATAGATGAGTGTCACCGCACACAAAGCGGTAAGCTCAACGAAACAATGAAAGCTATATTGCAAGATGCTGTATTCATTGGGTTTACCGGAACTCCCTTGCTGAAAAAAGATAAGCAGACCACAATGGACGTGTTCGGCAGATATATCCATACCTATAAGTTTAATGAAGCGGTAGCAGACGGTGTTGTAAAAGACCTGGTTTATGAAGGCAGAGATATTGAACAACGATTATCTTCTCAAGACAGGGTAGATAGCTGGTTTGAAGCTAAAACAAGAGGCTTGAACGACTTTCAGAAATCAGAACTGAAGAAACGTTGGGGAACGATGCAGCATGTGTTGAGTTCCCGTTCCAGAATGGAGAAGATTGTATCTGATATTCTTCTTGACTTTAGCGTTAAACCTCGCTTAATGTCTGAAAAGGGTAATGCTATTTTAGTGGCCTCCAGTATTTATGAAGCCTGTAAGTATTTCGAATTATTTCAAAATACGCCACTCAAAAATAAGTGTGCTATTATAACTTCCTATAATCCGCTTACCAGGGATATTACTACAGAAGATACCGGAGAATATTCCGAAACGGACAAGGAATACGTGTACAGAATATACGATAATTTGCTACAGGACGTATTAGCGACAGCAGGAAAAACCAAAACCGAAACCTACGAGGATAGCAACAAGAACCTGTTCATCAAGCAACCTGCAAGAATGAAACTACTAATTGTAGTTTCTAAATTATTGACAGGCTTTGATGCACCACCTTGCTCTTACATCTATATTGATAAAAAGATGCAAGACCATACCCTTTTTCAGGCTATATGCAGAACTAACAGGCTGGATACGGACGATAAGGATTTTGGCTATATCGTGGATTATATGGAGCTGTTTGGAAAGGTAACGGATGCTATAGATATTTACACATCAGAATTGGATGTAGAGCATTTTTCAAAAGAGGAAGTGGACATCCAGTTAAAAGATCGCCTGGAAATGGCAAGGGAACGTCTTGATAACGCTTTAGAAGAGCTAGAAGGATTGTGTGAACCTGTCTTATCGCCCAAAACCGATTTAGAATACATTCATTATTTCTGCGGCAATACAGAAGTGCCCTCCGACCTAAAAGAAAACGAGTACAAGCGATTAGCTCTTTATAAAGCTATAGTAGCTTACATCAGAGCTTACGCCAATATTAAAGCGGAGATGGATCTGGCAGGTTATACCCAAAGTGAAATGGCACACTTTGATGAAAGATTAGAGTTCTATCTGAAGCTGAGAGAAACGATACGCATAGCCAGTGGGGAAACACTAGATTTGAAAGCCTATGAAGCGGATATGAGGCACCTGATTGATAATTATATTCAGGCAGATGAATCCGTAACCATCAGCCCCTTTGAAGGTATTTCGCTATTGGAGTTAATGGAGTCGGATATATTCAGTGCGATAGACAAAATGCCAGAGGGTATTCGCAGTAATAAGGAAGCTGTCGCTGAAGCCATAGAAAATAGCATCAGTTCCAAAATTGTAGAAAGACATTTATTAGACCCGAAGTACTTTGAGAGAATGTCGCGACTATTGTACGAATTAATAGAACAAAGGAAAAAAGCGGCAATAGAGTACAAGGAATATTTACTAAAAGCGGCAAGTCTTGTAAAGAGAGTGGTCAAAGGTAAAGATAGTGATACACCAGTTTCAATGAAGACAATAGGCATGAGAGCTATCTATAACTATCTGGACAAAGACGAGGAGTTAACCATTGCCTGTGAAGAAGCCGTTCAATACGCCAAGAAAGACGGATTCAGGGATAATATGCAGAAACAGAACGAAATAAAGGAAGCTATTTATAATGTGATACAGGATGAAGATAAAACACTGGAAATTTACCAGATTATAGAAAGCAATAAGCAGGATTATTAAATGCCAGAGGTATTCCATTTTAATGATATAGTAGTAGAATTGACATTCAAGCCTATTAAGAATGTGCATCTAAGGGTACATCCGCCTTTGGGGAGAGTTACTTTATCTGCACCCCAAAATATGGATAAGGCACACCTTCGAGTGTATGTTTCTACAAAGCTTGGTTGGATAAGGCGAGAAAGAAAAAAAATTGTCACACAGGATAGAGAACCTGAATATCTTTATATCACCCGGGAAAGTCACTATTTATTTGGCAAACGATACTTACTGGAAATAACAGAATCAGACAGCAAACCACAAGTAGTTTTACACCACAGTAAGATTGAATTGATTGTACCCGAAAATAGTTCGGTAGATTTCAAAAAGCAAAAACTATATCAGTGGTACAAAAAGCAGCTTCGGATTGTGCTGAAAGAAATGATAGATAATCATTCAAAGATAATCGGTGTAAGCCCAGATAGTTTTGGGATACGTAAGGTGAAAACCAAATGGGGGAGTTGTAACGATACTGCCAAGTCAATCTGGTTTAATATTGAATTAGCCAAAAAACCGAAGGAATGTATTGAGTATATTGTTGTTCACGAGCTCATACACCTCAAGGAACGAAAGCATAACAAAAACTTTGTTATGCTGATGAATAAGTATCTTCCTAATTGGAAATTGAGGAAATTGTTGTTAAATGAGTTGCCCATATAGGTCAAAATATAAATTGTTAGTTGTAGCGAAAATATTATAATAAATGCCTGAGAAAACAAATAAAGCCTGGCACTGGTATGAAGTGAATAAAATTGTTGGGGAAGAACTCAACAAAATAATTAATCGTAAAAGTATAGGCGTTCAAAACATTGGTGCTTTTCTAACTCAAGAACTATTAAAAAGCAAAGATTTCTTAAACAATCACAATTGGTTTACAAAATCATATAAACTTTATACAGAAGATTTTAAGGACAGATACAAAGGAAAAGAGCCTCAGGTAGATCCTTTGCAGCTATACCTTAGTTACTCAATGAGTTCATTGAAAAGACCAACAAGAATAATAAGGGTAAATGCTATTCTAAAGGCGATTGGTAGTAGTTATCAATTTGATGATATTATTTTTGATGGAATGCCTACACCATTAGGAATGAGAAGTCTTTCGTTTAAAACATTGGAAGATTCTGCAAATCTTTGGGAATATTATGTAAAGATTCAGTCGAATCAATCATTACAAAAAGAAGATATTAAAAAAGCTTTAGGCGTATATGGAGTGGATATATCATTGCTTTCTATCTTTTCATATTGGGTAAAGCCTGATAGGATAATACCGGTAGATAAATGGACTTTAGAAATTATTAAAGGATTTGAAATTCCAAGTATCAATGATTCTCGTTTAAAAACATCTGATATTTTCCACAAAATCAACTTTGAGAATAATCCACAAGTTGTGTTAGATGTTGCCAAGGTAAAGAGTATAGTTGATTTAGTTGGAAATGCTTATTGGTTTAAAAGTAAAGGAAATCTGGCTGAAGAATTTGATGCTCCCAAGGAAAAGTCTAAAGAGCGTGAATTACTTCCAATTTTCACTTCAAAAAAAACAAATAACTTTAAAATTCTAGGCATTAAAATTTTGAATGACAATGATTTGTTCCCTATTCTAAAAAAAGGAGAACTATACAAATTTTATTCAAGATTTGATTTAGAAAGAAACAAGGTCGAATTAAAAGAAGATTTTTACAGAAATCTATATTCGGAGGAAGAAAAGGAAAACAACAGATCCCCTATAAAAATAAACATTTCCGCAATTGTTGGGAAAAATGGAAGCGGAAAAAGCTCTTTGATAGACTTGATTCATATACTCAGCTATAACCTATCTCTTGAACTAAAACTGATTAGTAGAGACTATGATGATAAACCATTAAAAAAAATAGAAAATATTGATTTTGATTTTATTTTTATCTCAGACAGAATCTATAAGCTTAATTCTCTCAATTTAAAAGAAGCAGACTTTTGGGATGAAGAAAATTCCAAATGGATAAGTTTCAAACTTAGCAGAATTTTTCTTAATCAATTCTTCTATACGGTAAGTGTTAACTATTCTATTTACTCTCTCAATTCTAACTTATATCCTTTCCAATTCGATTGGCTGTCAAGTTTAATGCACAAAAATGATAATTATCAATCACCTATAGTTATTACTCCGCAGAGAGAGGAAGGAAATTTTAAAATTAATACAGAACTCCGTCTATCTAAGCAACGGTTATTAACGAACCTAATCAACATCAGACAAACGGATGAGGAACAAGACATTTTCACATTTAAGGATGTATTGGATGGGAAAAAGTTCACAGATATTAGAATTACAGGATGGAGTGAAAAATTGGATATTATTTCTAACGAGATCAGGAAAAGAAAATTTGATGATAGTTTAAATCCTCTGAATATAAAAGATATTAGAGTTTTTGCGTTTAAGTTCAAACAAAATAAGGCGAAATGGTTAAGCGTACTTAGTAGGGTAATCAATAAATTTGAAATAGATACCCCAGTCAAAGAGATTGAATCTAAGTATAGCATATATATACTCCATAAATTATATACTATTTCAAAAAGATACTATCCTGGAAATGACTATAATAAGCTATTTGAAAACATAGGAAAGAGACCCAACCAAACTTTAGACAAAACATCTTTTGATAAATTTATTGAGGTAATATTTAATAATGATTCTCATTTTACAGATAAAGTCAAACAAGCATTATATTTTCTAAAATATCGTAAAGAATTAGAGAAATATTATCACATTGATAGCAAGATCAAAATAGATGAATTAAATAGCAAACTTCCAGAGCTTAATAAATTTCATTCAGAATTTATTAAATCAACACTAAGTCAAGATACAGAAATTTTTAATCCAGATCAATATCTAAAAAACCTACTGATTCCTCCTTTTTTCAATTATACGTTTATTGTTGATGAGAATGATAAAAACACTTATGAATCGTTTAGCTCAGGAGAAAAGCAATTGCTTAATTCCATAAGTACGTTAACTTATCATATTTATAATATTGAATCCAATAATTATACAAGCGAAGATAGTGTAGTGTATTCAAATGTAAATGTGATCTTAGATGAAATAGAGCTTTATTTTCATCCCGAATATCAAAGGCAATACATTTATAAATTGACATCTGTAATATCCAAATTACCTTTAGATAACCCGCCTGATTTAAACATTATTATGTCCACACATTCACCGTTTATACTTTCAGATATACCTAGCCAGAATGTATTAAAACTTGAAAATGGGAAACCAAAACCCCAGGATGCTGTTAACTCTTTTGCCGCTAATATTCACGATCTATTGAAAGATGAATTCTTTATGAGTGGTGGAACAATGGGGCGATTTGCTAAGGAGTATATTAGTTCAATAATTGAGGATTTAAAAACTGCTGAGAAGTCAAAAGAGGAAGTGAAACAAAGAATTGATATTATTGGAGAACCTCTGATTAAAAACTCTTTATTGGAAATATGGAAAGAAAAATATTCAACACCTACCTATGAAGAACTGTATAATTTTTTTATTGAGAAATCCAAAAATGAAAATTAGTACTATATGATACAAATTAGTGAAAATAGGTTCAAACTAGCTATTAAAAGCTTGCAATCAGAAAGTGCTTATGACAATTTTATTAATAAAGTACAACAGAAATTGAATGATTATAGAAGCAATAAAGTAGTCATATATTCCAATGACGAAAAAAAGATATTGACAAGTTCTGAAAAAGCTGATATCAATAGAATCAAAGAGTATAAAATTAAAAATAGTACTTTCTGTTATCAATATCTAGAAATTATAAAAGATATTAAAAATTTGGTCTGTCTTAATCCTTTCAAATTAAATGGTTTGATTAATAAAATTAATGCTATAAGCATTTCTTGTAAGGAAATAGTGAAAAAACAGTTTCTAAACGATATTGAAGAATTACTTGATTACAAGAACTTTCGTAAAAAAGTTATTCCTTTATTTTATAATTTGTTAGGTATAAAAGTTTGTGTTTACTGTAATGCGCAACATACCATTTTTTTACGTGGTGCTGGTTTAGGAAGATACCAAGCTGATCATAATGTTGCGAAATCAACCTATCCCTTTTTGGCAATTACTTTAAGCAACCTTTATCCAACCTGTAACAACTGTAATCACCTGAAAAGTAAGTCTCCTCTCGATTTTAAATTGTATTACAAAATAAAGAGCAAACAAATAAACTATATTGCATATTTAGAAGAAAAAGACATTGTAGCTTTTGTCTCAGGAAATTTTGATGAATCTAAACTATCGATCAAATTTAGAGATGTTCCTGATGATTTTAAAAATACTATAAGACCTTTAGAAATCTATGAAAACCATACTGATTACGCAGCTGATTTAATTAAAAAGAAAATCATTTATAATAAGACTTACAAAGATTCTTTAACTAAAGATTTTCAAGAATTATTCCCTTCCAATACGAAAGGAGCACATAATAAACAGTTGTTTGACAGACTTATATATGGCAGCAGTTTGGAGGAAGATGATATTCATAAAAGGGTATTCTCCAAATTGAATATTGATATAATGAATCAATTAGATCAATTATCACCAGACAAATTAAAATATTAAGCGTATTAATTTAATTACACTTTTTGTATAAACTTGAGTTCCTTAAACCCTCCACCTCCTCAATCCTATTATTCCTGGTAAAAAACAACTGCAGCCAGTTGCGCTCAATTAAATATTTGCTTTTATAACCCACACTGATCCTTTCCTCTGCCAGGTCATCCCCTACTCTTTCGCTGGAATACCCCGGCGGTAATTGCAGCGTGATCATATTAGGAGAAGGATTTAGGGTATTAATTATACTTAAATTTTCCCGCTGTAAATAGTCAAGCATAAGGGCTTTAAGTGTGGCCATATGTTTGGTATCCGCGCTAAGATCAATCTCGCTCAAGGCCTGGTCTAAAGCCGCTACCAGGTTAGAATTGATGGTAAAAGGAATGCCGCCACAGGTCTGGTAATAATGCAGGTCCAGGTACACCGGGATATTCCCGCCCGCAAAAGCCGAATGGTCACTCATCACAAAACAGATACCCGGGTAAGCCGCAATCGCCTTACCACTCACGCCGGAAACCAGGTAAACTTTTGACAAATCCAATTCCTGTACTCCGATGGCGCTTACCCCATCCAGGGCTAACTTTACCTTGTAGGACTCACAAAGAGACAATATAGGTTCATGATCATTCCAGGTGCCCACCGAGGTTTCATGCACTACCATCCACAACCAGGAGATTTCCGGGTTTACCTGCAGTATTTCACTTATTCTATTCAGGTCAAATACCTGTCCGTAAGCTATAGCATGGGCCGTAAATTGCAACCCGGTTTGCTCTGCCTGCCGGACCAGGCGCTGGCCAAATTCCCCGTTCGCCAGGATTAAACCCCTTCCGGGTAATTGTTTCAGCTGCCAGGCGATCGCTTCATTGGCGAGGGTACCCGAACCGCTCATCAATATAGCCTCCTGCGCACGGGTCAAAGATTGAATGCGGCCTTTAGCAGCTGCTATTAACTCTGTAAATGCTTCGCCCCGGTGGGAAACAGGTAATTGCGCAAAGCAATCCCGCACCGCATCCGAAATACTTACGGGACCGGTAAGAAAGTTGATCTTCATAAGCTCTCTAAACAAAAAACGGGTGACTACCTAGCTTCTTTATATCCAAATACATAGGATAGTATAAAGCTTCCTGTGTGCCTACAGCATCCGCGAATACTTCAAAACCGATACTTTTATACAGTTCCTGCTGCCGGTCGGTGCCGGAAATAAGCGCGATATCATAATTCCTGGGAGCCGCTATCTCGTAAAGCTTCTGTACCAGTCCCCGGAATACGCCGGTCTTCCTGTAATCGGGCCTTACGGCCATCAGGCGTATTTCGCATTTTTTTTGATGCGCAGGCAATAAGCGGTCCAGGTTCCCTATTTTGGCATCCAGGGAAAAAGGGCGTTTATCCCGGATACAAACCATACCGACCAGTTCCTCTTGCTCATTGATCGCGATGATGTATTCATTTTCCTGGTCAAAACGGTCAACGAGTTGCTGTGTTGCATTCTGTGCATGCTGTGGAATCTCCTCAACAAAGGTCTGGTAATTGAGGCTATAAATTTTTTCCAGCTCTTCCGCGCTATCCGCTATTTTATATTGAATCATACTGGTTTGCTTAAAAAAGAAAATGAGGCACCCGGTACCTCACTAGGTTTGTATTTGAGCTTATAAATATAGTCATCATTCTACTAAAATGGCCGGAATACTATAAATTTGTTCCGGTAGCAATAAACGCCATATCCTATTATGTACCTGCGACTCCCCACTATTCAGGGTATTATTGAAAGACGCCTGCTGATCAACTTTGTAGCGGAACCGGAGTATGTGCAGCAGATTTTACCGGCCCCGTTTCGTCCTAAACTTTATAAAGGAAAATCTATTGCGGGCATTTGTCTCATCCGCTTTAAACAGCTGCGGCCAAAAGGCTTCCCGGAATTCCTGGGCATCAGCTCTGAAAACGGGGCGCACAGGATAGCGGTAGAGTGGGAAGAAAAGGGCCGTATGCAGCAAGGGGTCTACATACCCAGGCGGGATACTTCGCTTAAATTGAACACGTTGCTCGGCGGAAGGCTCTTCCCGGGCAAGCATTACCTGGCTAAATTTAATGTGGTCACGGATCAGGATCATTATCATATTGATTTTACCAGCAGCGACCAGATGCATCTAGCTATTGATGCCCGAAAGACGGATCAGTTTGCAACAGATTCTATCTTTGAAACACTGGCTAATGTATCGGCATTTTTTGAGCAGGGATCGATAGGTTACTCTCCCAATGGTGATTGTTATGAAGGTTTACAGTTGCAAACCCGGCAATGGCAGGTGCAACCCTTAAAAGTGGAACGCATCAGGTCCGCATTTTTTGAAGACAGGAATATTTTCCCGGAAGGCAGCATACAATTCGATAATGCCATCCTAATGGAAAACATAGTACATGAATGGAAAGTACTGCCACCGATCCGGAAAGATACCTCTCGATCATAAAAAACTTTTATTCCACTAATCGGTTACTTTCCCTAATCGCAATAGCTTTCAGCAGCGGGATCAGTGTCTTCCCGAAAGTCATCAGCCCGTACTTATTCCTAAAAGGTAGCTTGCAGGTGCACATCGTTCGCCTGACCAGCCCGTCCTCTTCCTGGTTCTTTCAATTGCAGGCATAATAGTGTGCCCGTCGCTTCACTATACATCAGGGTCCCATTCCATATATTTCCCAATAAACCCTGGAATATTACTTGTAGGTACATGCAAATAATTTCATATATATCTGAAAATAAGCTAGTTATGACAAAAATAAAGCCACTTTTAGTGTTAATTTACAAATGAGTTGTTAATTTTGCGGCCTTTAAAACACAATCCAATCCATTACATTAAACAAGCAAGTATGAACAAGATCTTAACGGCATCGTTTTTACTATTACTATGCACTAAACTGCATGCCCAGACCCTACCGGTCACTGACAGTCTCCAACTCTGGCTAGATGCCTCCGAGGTGAGCACAACCAACCCCGCTAACAACGGTACGTTTACCACCTGGAAAGACAAATCGCCTAAAAATCGCACCGTAAGTATGATCGGCGGACAAAATGCCGCGGTCTATCGTACCAACCAGATCAACGGCAAGTCCGCCGTTAAGTTTACCCGTACCAATGCGACCATAGGCTCCGTATTCAATGTGCCTTCCCTGGATATCCGCGCGCGTAGTATGAAAGCCTTAACCATTTTTACCGTGTACCGCCAGGGAAGCAATGTACAGGCCCAGCAAGGTTTATGGGGTAACGATGATGGCAACTGGGACCGTTTCTTTATGACCATCTTTGCTAACGGTAGTCCTAATGGTGTGGTATCTGTCAGCCCTACAGCACCCAATAATGTTTCGATCACTGACGCTGGTGTACCGGGCGAAACCAAATTACTGACTGCCGTTTACGATCACCGCGTAGCTAATGGTTCCACGATTTACTTCAACGGGGTATCCGTACAATCGGTAACTGATAATACTGATTCGCTAAATGCCCAAAGCTCATTCTACCTGGGATGGGACGGCGACAACAACGCCTTTGACGGGGATATCGCTGAAGTGGTCGTGTACAACCGTAAGCTAAGCTTATGTGAGATCCAGCAGGTCAACCGCTACCTGGGCACCAAATACGGCTACACGTATTCAACCGTAAATATTACAACATCCGGAAGTACCGCCTTATACCCCGGTAATATGGTTACCCTGACGGCAAGCACTACCGGGACCTATCAATGGCTGAAAGACGGCGCTGTAATCTCCGGGGCCACAGCACAAAACTATACTGCGACCGCTGCAGGCAACTACCGGGTAATTGTCAACAACGGTTGTGCGGATACCTCATCCGTACAGGCTGTTACTGAGGTTGCTATGCCGGCACCCGGCCACGCCCTTAACTTTGCCGGCGGCGCTTCCGGTAACGACTATGTAGACCTGGGCAACATCCTGGCTACTGATGTAAAATCAATGGAATGCTGGGTAAAGTTCAACGATATAACGGGCAGCCAGGAGCTGATGAACCGCTCGACGCTTAATAACGGTATTGAACTGCTGATGTACAACGACAACCTTGCTTTCTTCTGCATGGACGGCACGAATAACAGCAGTGTGATCTACAGCGGTGCTAACCTGGTACCGGGAAGATGGTACCACGTGGCTGCTACCTGGAATGGTAGCAATAAAACTTCCATGAAACTTTACCTGAATGGTGAAAGTGTGGGTACGTTTAATCTTGGCGGGCAGGCTGTGTCCGGCGTAAACAATACTGCGGCCTCTTTCAAACTCGGCAACTGGTCGCACACCACTACACGTTATTTCAATGGTGCTATGGATGAAGTGCGCATCTGGAATACAGAGCGCAGCCAGACGCAGATACAAGACAATATGTACAGCCCTTTGAGCCTGCCGCAGACAGGATTGCTTGCTTATTATATGTTTGACAATGGCGCTGCTACTGCTAATATTAATAATGCCGGCCGTAATACGGTGTATGATTATTCCGGTAATAATTATACCGGTACAATCACCAATTTTGCGTTAAACGGTACTACTTCTAACTGGACCGAAAGCTATGCTATGGTGCGCCCAGTGCCCACCTCGGCCTCTACTATTTATTCTAATGGCTTTACTGCTAACTGGACGGCGCCCGCTACCGGCACGGTAATCAACTACCTGCTGGATGTGGCTACCGACACTTTGTTTGCCAATAAAGTAACCGGCTATGATAACCGGAACGTAGGTAATGTAACCAGCTATAATGTAAGTGGTCTAACAAATAATGTAAAGTATTTTTACCGCGTTACCCCGGTAAAAAACGGTACAGACGGCGTAGCCGGCCCTTCACTGGTGCGCTCTGTAACTACCGCAAATGCACTGGACTTCACCCTGCTCTCTTTCGAAGCACAGGCAAAGGGCCAGGAAGTGATGCTGGACTGGACCACCGCTACAGAAAAAGCTACCGCTGCATTTGAGATTGAGCGCAGTAGTAATGCGGCAGACTTTATGGTGATAGGCCGTGTGGCCGCTGCCGGTAATGCCAGCGAAGCTACCCCATACCAGTTCCATGACAAACAGCCGGTAAAGGGCCTGAACCTGTATCGCCTTAAAATGATCAATGCGGATGGCACCTGGTCTTATTCCCCGGTGCGTAGCGCGCGCTTCCAGTCTGCACTTGCGGGCCACGAGCTATTCCCTATACCGGCCACAACAGGCCTGACCTTAAGACTGGCTGCAGCTCCGGAAACCCCGGTACAGGCTTACCTGTACGACCTGCATGGAAGAGTGGTAAAGCAACTAAGCATCAGCCATAAGGAAACCCTGATCGACATCAATGAGATCGCCGCGGGCCAGTACCTGCTGGTACTGAGCGACGGATCAAGCTTTAAAGTCGAGAAACGCTAAGCATCGCTTATATAAAGAACAAAGGCCGGGATTTGCATTAATCCCGGCATCCCTGCCGGTATAATCATTGATGAATATTGCCACCTGCCACTCCTTCGATAAGGAAGGAATAAGCGACAGCTGTTCACATGCCGGACCCAAACAAAAAATTCCCCGGTACTTTTGATTGTACCGGGGAATTTTATTCTTGTAAGGATTTTCAATTCAATCACAGGGTGTCAGCTTAAGGCAATAACACCGCATCTACCACATGTACTACACCATTGGTCGCCATCATATCAGTAGCAGTTATGTTAGACGCAGTAGTATTGCCGGCGCCTTTTACTTTAGCGCCACCCGATAAAGTTATGGTTACGGTGCCGCCATTTACGGTAGCAGGCATTGCGCCTTCGCTCAGATCTGAAGAAAATACGCGGGCAGCAATTACATGATAAGTAAGAATGCCGGCCAATGTGTTCGGATCTGCCGCCTGGATCGCTGCGGCATCAGGAAAACCTGCCGCCTGGAATGCAGCATTAGTAGGCGCGAATACGGTAAAAGGCCCGTTACCCGATAGAACCGATGCCACATTGGTCGTACCTTCGCTGGCCCTTAATACGGCAGCTACCAGCAAACTCAGGTCTGGATTACTTTGTGCCAGCGCAACAATGTTGCCGGAAGGCGGCATCAACACTTTATTGACAATGTGCACCACCCCATTGCTTGCCGTCACATCAGCTGTAGTCACCTTAGCGCCGTTTACGAAAACACCATTCATATTCTTAGTTACATAAGTATTGATATTTTCTACACTGCTCAGCTCATTGGTTCCGTCTGGTATAGCCCCCGAAGCATAACGC
Organism: Taibaiella sp.; assembly: GCA_016786705.1. Taxonomy (GTDB): domain Bacteria; phylum Bacteroidota; class Bacteroidia; order Chitinophagales; family Chitinophagaceae; genus Edaphocola. The sequence continues at coordinate 884 of JAEUVV010000003.1, read as the reverse complement.
TGTCCCAGCACGTGGTACAGTACGATTTTCTTAAGATCTTCAACAGGTACTGCATTGATCGCAGCCTCCGTGCCCAGGCCGGCAGCCTGAAAAGCAGCATTGTCCGGGGCAAAAACCGTAAAAGTTCCGTTACCGGATAGGGTCTCCAGCAAACCGGCTCTCACCACTGCTGCTTTGAGCAAAGTGAGGTTCTGGTTTTCAGCTACCAGGGTACCGATACTTTTTTCGGTAACCATATCGTTTTCATCTTTTTTACAAGAAGAGAACATGCCCAGGGCTACCAGGCAAGTCAATAATAACATTTTAATGTTGCTCATAATACTTGATTTTTGAAGGTGATTTTGATTGATGGTATAAATAGCTATTTACACTGCAATAATAGTATATTAACATACTATTATTTAAATAAAAATTAGAAAATAGTACAAAAAAGCTCTTTTTTGCACATATTTAACACATTTACGTACAAAAATGATAATAAGTAGTACGTATAAAAACCTTTTTAAGCCTTAAAATTGCAGTACAAGGCCGGCATGTAGGAACTGGTTCCCCTAAAGTATCAGCCATAACATATTACAGGGCACCAACTGGGATCAGCCTTTAGCGGCATACGCGCGCATTGCTCCACTTCGATGGCCGGGCAGCCAAAATCATAAATTTTCACTAATCCGGGACAGGAATAAAGCACAGACTTTATTTTTAATGCTATCAAATATTAATTCATGATTCTATCAAATATTAACTTATGCGCTTTATTGCGAACGGCCTTTATAAATCCGGCGTCAGGAAAATCATAGGGCTGGTCGAAAAGACGAAAACCACTGTCTGAGTGCGCGAGTTTGGTTTTCGGCCGGCCGGCACGATGATTTTTAGCCAGTGATTTA
>JAEUVV010000011.1 GCA_016786705.1 Taibaiella sp. | reverse complement strand
ATAGCCCTCCTGTTGTGCCTTTAGCCCGGTGGCCGAAAGCAGCATTATTAAGCTTAAACAAATATTCACTATGTATTTTAAACCCTGTTTCATTCTAAACCATTTAAGAGGTTAACCGTGCCAAGCCCTTTATTGATCGGGCCTGGCACGGCAAGATTTTTATTTCAATACCACCAGGCGTTTTACCTGTAGTACTTTGCCATTGCCCAGCAGGCTATAAGTATATACCCCGGCCGGTAGCTTGTGCACACTTATCGCTACACTCTGCCAGCCGGCTGCCAGCTTATGCTCCTGCAGCACCTTGCCCATCATATCCCGGATCAACAGGCTGCTATTGATAGCATCGGCCTCGCTAAGGCTTACCGCTATACGGCTGCCGGCCTGTGCCGGGTTGGGTACCGCATCGTATAGTATACTGCCCGCTGCAGGCGATACATTTACCGCCGCTTTGCCACTGCTGAGCATAGGGGGCAACTGCTCCTGGTAGTGGTGCCACTCCTCGCCATAGGCAAAGGCCAGCAGGCTACGTGCCCGGGCGCTGATGTCAAAAGCGCCGGCCGCTATTTCCCTAACGGTTGTCAATTCGGCCGCATCCAGCTCATAAATACTGCGGCCCTCTTCTGCCAGGTTGCGGAGCAGGCTGTAATAAGCCTGCATGTCGGCCTGCTCGGCATCAGAGACCGCCAGGTTATTAATAACCTGGTCCATAGCGCCATAGTCGCCCTGCTCCAGGTATAAAGGTACTAATAGTTTTTGAGCTGCTACATGGTCTATAGCGGCCAGGAAAGCCAGCAGGCCGCCCAGATTGTTGCTGGCATTGAAATGCTGCACGATGCCGGCAAATTCTGCCAGCTGCTGGCTGGTGAGCGGCCCGGGGGCGATCTGCAGCGCCCAATTATGGAAGGCATCATCGTCCATTTGCTCTATAAGCGACTCTACATTACCCGGCAGGTTGCATAGGGAATTAGGGTCTTCAGTTCCTACACCGCTACACCCTGTTTTGATAAATGTACCGTTGGTGTTGGCGGGGTCTTGATCTGCTTCGGGTAGCCAATAGTAATACATCCAATTCGGATTATTGAGATAGCAGGCTATATGTTTAAGCGTACCATTGCTGAAGGTATTGCCGGCACGGTATTGTAAAGGACCACATCCATTACCCTGGTCTTTCAGCAGGCTGCCCGGGCTCTGGGGGTTCAGCAGCAGGTTGTAGTCGCCCCCGCCAAAGTGGTTGCAGAGCAGGTCCAGCGCCGGGTTGTCGTTCTGGGTAATGATGCCCAGCCGCGCGCTGCTGATGCTATTGTCTATAACCCGGGCGCCGGTAGCCAGGGAGCGGTTAACGGTAATGCCCCGTGTATTAGGGTTATTGCCCGAGTTGAGTACCGTATTGGTGGTGAGGGTAAGGCCGCCGGCATTGTCGGCATATATGGCCTGCCCTTCATACAGGTAAGCCATCGTACCATTGCTGTACACATAATTCAGCGGGTGGTCAAAAGTATTGCCCTGTGCGTAAGAGAAATTGTCGGCAAAGAGGATGCCGGTAGCTACTTTGTCAAAGCTGCAGTTCATCACCTTTACACTTCTGAAAGGATGGTTGCTGTAATTGCCGATATTAATCGCTTCCTTATAGCCCTCAAAACTGCAACCCTCGATGCGGAAGCCGGCATCTTCAGAGTAGATGGCCCGGTTGCGCTGCCCTACGTCAAAGAATGGCGTAGTGGTGGGTATGGTATTCTTAAAGGTACAGTTGCTAATGAGTACATCCCGCTCGTTAAAGGCAGATACCGTGGGGAAGTCCTGTAAAAGCAAGCCGGCATTGGTGGCGGCCAGGGGATTGGTGGTCAGGAAGTTCATATTTGAAATAGTACAGGAGGAGCCCCGGGGGTAGCCGGGATAATCGTTGAGCTCTATAGCCCTGCGGCAATCTTTAAAAGTACTGTTGCTGACCTGGATAATGCCGCCGCCAAAGCCTGTGCCGTCGGTAAAGTCCTGTACCCCGTCATAAGCATATTCTATAAGGGCATTGTTTTTCATCTCAAAGCTGCCCTGGTTGTAGGCATATGGCGGCATGTTTTTATCTCCGTAGAGCTGTATGCCATGCCAGCCCACTTTCTCATGATAGGAGGTAATGGTGCCACCGTCCAATATCAGCTTGGCGCCTTTTTCTACAGTGATGCGTCCTAAGGGGGGCATCTCTACCACACATTTTATCGTGAGGGTATTATTGGCCTTTACGATAATGTCTTTATACATCCTGATGCCGAAATCCCATACCTGGTCTGTATGCACCTGGTAGGGAGCTACAGAGGTTGGGTCAATAGGATAGACATAGCTGGACATATCCCCCAGGTGGGCACTCCGGTGCATGCGGCTTAGCTGTATGGGAGAGAAGTAGCCTCCGGGAACCACTTCCATATAATTGTAAGTATGGGTATTGCTGAGGTTAGCAGGATCAAAGCCATAAGGAAGCACATTGTCCGGAAACTCGCAAACTCCCGGGGGATAAATGTCTACCAGTCTGTCGGTTATATCATTACATTCATGATTGGATATATGACGCAGTGCAAAAAGATGCCCCAGCTCGTGTACAAACTGGGTTGCGGCAGCCGGGTAATCATTGATTTTGTAGTTATAAGCTATTATGCCTAATACAGGATTGGTAATTAAGTTGAAATTATTGCCCCCGCCAACAGCATATCCGCCCTGGGAGGTATTCGCAACAGGTTGCTGAAAGCCATAATTCACAACAAACACATTCAATATACTGTCTTCCTGGCTGCCAAATGTTGCAAAATGATAAGCGGCATCTCCTGTTTTGTTGGCTATTCCTGCTGTATCTTCAGTAAAAGCTTCGTAGGTGTTTTTAAACTCTATCCCGGTAAGCCGGATGCGAAACCTGGAGTCACTTATATAGCAATCATTGCAAATATTGCTCTGTGGCTTGTTGGTAGGTTTAAGGGAAGATAGCGACTTCTGTGTCGTATTATTGGGCCAGGTTTCAAATATATTCCTGAGCGTTGCCGTATCGGCAATGGTAAAATTGGGCCAGCTATAATAGGTATTAGTGACTACAATTACTTTTATTTTTATCTCTTTCTTGCTTGTCTTGGCTATAGTTGAATAGTCTTCCAGGTCAAAAGATTGAGGTTTATAAAAATGAGCCATCCAGTCTGCCGACCCTAAGCCACAAACGGCATTGGGACCTATGATTGAGAAGGTGGTTACCGCAGGAGAGTCTGAATAGCACTCTTGTTGCGCCGCTACAGCGAAACTGGTAGCAATAATGATGGATGCTGTAATGAACAGACAGCATAGTGTACGCCTTAGTGTTTTAGTCATAAATAGTTTTTTGTTAAGGTTATAAATTTAGTTATGCGGAATAAAAATAATATTTTAATTCCGCATAGAAAAATAATCATAATGTTTGTCGCCTGGACTGGCCTGTTTGATTTTTGCGTAGTTACATCATTTCATTTTTTTAAACGGTACCCCGGATTAAAAAACGGTCTTTATGAACACATACCCTGTCCAAAGTCTTTGAAAAAGGAAAAGCGGAATAGGTTAATATTCCGCTTTGCTTATTATTCAGGTTATAGCTTACTTTACCAGTTTCATTTCTTTCAGCAACCAGGAAGCATTGCCGTATTTTTCAATGATAAACATTACATAGCGGATGTCTACCGCGATATTGCGGCAAAGGTTCGGGTCATAATACAAGTCGCTCATAGTGCCATCCCAGATCCGGTCAAAATTAATACCGATCAACTCGCCTTTGGCGTTCAATACCGGGCTGCCGGAGTTGCCGCCGCTGGTATGATTGGCTGCGATGAAAGCTACCGGTACGGTACCGTTCACAGCCCATCTTCCATAGTCTTTTCGGGCGTGTAAATCGCGCAATTTAGCCGGAACATTAAACTCTTCCACATTGGGATCATGTTTTGCGATCACATCTTCAAGGGTACTGATGTAAGAATAATAGCTATGGCCTTGGGGCTTAATGCCTTTTACCGGTCCGAAAGTCAATCTTAAAGTCTGGTTGGCATCCGGGTAGAAATTACGTTCGCCGGACATATAGTCCAGCTGCTGTTTCATATAAATGCGGCTAAGCATATCTGTTCTTTTATTGAATGCCTGCATTGCCGGTGTAACCGAAGTTTTTTGCCAGCTGATCACAGCGTCATAGATCTTGAATGCCGGGTCATTCTTGATAGCGATAGTATCACGGGCCTTAGGTTCGTCATAATAAGGGGCAGACAGCTGGCTGAAGACCAGGGCGCTTTGGCCAAATACATTATTGGCCCATTTGCCAAAATCATTTCCGTTTTCCGCATACAAAGCTTTGATACGGTCGGGTACCGCCAGCCCGGGCTGCATATAGTAAAACGGCATCATGGTTTCAAAAAGCGTTTTGTCTACTTCCGGATCATAGTTTTTATAAAAAGCGGTCGTGCCTTTTTTCAGTTTCGACAGCGTATCGGTCAGGGCTTGCCCGCTGATGCCTTTTCTGTGTATATCCAGTATTTTTTGCAGCGATTCCGCCTGTCTTATAATTTCTATTCCTAATACCGTTTCATAAGTACTTTCCTGGGCGCGCAGGTAAGTATTGTTGTTCTCTACAGCCGCGTTGATCTGGTTGAGGATCATTCGCGGGCTATTGCTACCGGTATCCTGGCTCGATTTTGCCATTAATCTTTGCTCATAGGCGCGTTTTTTATCAGGTACTTCATTGATCGCTAGTCCGCGCAGTTCGCCCTGCCATTTTTTATAGCCATTGCTGATGGAAGACTGCTTGGAGGCATATTTTAAAAATACATCGGGATCTTTTCTCATCGCCTCATCCCATACGCCCAGCTTCAACCTCCGGGCCTCGATCCGGATCGGGTTGCTGATGTCAATGGTCTGTGATAACTGGCTGGCGCTTAAATATTCGCGGGTTACATAAGGAAAGCCGTATACCATAGAATAGTCGCCTTCTTTTACACCGGAGGTGTTGATCGCAAAGAATTTTTCTGCCTTGTAAGGCTTATTGTTGATATTGTATTTAGCAGGTTTATTATCAGCGCCGGCATAGACGCGGAAGATTCCGAAGTCACCGGTCTGTCTCGGCCACATCCAGTTGTCGGTATCGCCACCAAATTTACCGATACCATTGGGTGGAAAACCCACCAGTCTTACATCTTCAAAAACCTGGGTCAGAGTTACCCAATACTCATTGCCATTGTAAAACGGTTTTACTTTGGCATCATATCCATAGGCATTTTTCAAAGCTTTCTCCATGTATTGGATCTGCTCATTGATGGCTTTATTTCTTGCGTCTTCCGACATCCCGGCTTCAACGTATTTCAGCACTGTTTCGGTAACATTTTCTATTTTACGGATGAAGGTCACCGTTAAGCCCGGGATGGGAATTTCTTCTGCATTATTTTTGGCCCAGAAGCCATCAATCAGGTAATTATTTTTATTGGTACTGACACTTTGTACAGAACCATAGCCGCAATGGTGATTGGTAAAGACCAGGCCCTGGGCAGAAACGACTTCCCCGGTGCAGCCACCTCCGAAAATAACTACAGCATCATTCAGCGCAGATTTACCATCGTTATAGAGATCAGTTATCGGGATTTTTAAACCGGCTTTTTTTAATGCGGCCTCTTGCTTTTTGAGATCGGCAGGCCGCCACATGCCTTCATCGGCTTTTACGGGACTGGAATTGAAAAATAAACTACAAACTAAGGAAAGGGAAAAAATTTTGCCATGCATACATTAAAGTTCTGAAAAAAATGAAAAATAAAATTAGCAATATTTTATGAAAATGTGCGATAATATTATTACATTAGCCAAAAATTTCTGATCTTCGGGAGCGTGAACTCCTGTAGGAAGATTTGAGTTCGTTTGTATACCATTATCACAATTGATTCTATGAATAGAAAATTACGGTTACTGCTATCGGTACTGGGTTTAGCCTGCCTTACCCCTAAAGCTGATGCACAACTGGGAAGCCCTTTATTCTCATTAAAGCATGATACTATTTGTAAAGAATCTGAATTCGTTCCGGATTCAATCGTATCGAATGCGCAAACATATCGCTGGTCTTTTTGTACTCCATTGCTGGGCGCAATACCTCAGTCTAATAGCTTAGGTACCGGTACTTTGCAATTAAACACAAATAATAATTTAACAACGGTTAGGTCCGGCGACTTTTTCTATTCATTTACTGCAAATAGTGATGGAAGAGTTTTCAGGTATCAATATGAGGACGGGATCGAAGTGCACCCGATCGTAACCGATTTCGGACATTTCCAGTTCAGTACGCCCAGTACCCCCTCCGGTACTTCTGTAATTGAAACGGCTGATGGCTGGCATGTTTTCGTAATAGGACGTTCTACCAACGGAGCAAGACTCGTAAGGTTGGATTTTGGTAACGGGCTGAACTACCCGATGACAGGATATCATACTTATAATGTTTTGACTACCCTGACCGATCCCCGCGAAATCTATACGGTTGTTGCCAATGATAGCGTAAGAGCCTTCACTTTTGACAACAACGAGATGAAGCGTATCGACTTCGGTGCTAACCTGGACACCGTGGCCAATATTACCAATTTCGGGACTATGGGTGGTGTATTTGATGGTGTAAGTGGTATTTCGGCAGTAAGAGAAATGGATAACTTCCACTTTATGGTAACCAATGAAAACTCTCATAAGTTAACCCATATTACCTTTGGTAACTCTTACTTAAACCTTCCTTTTGCTATAGACCTGGGTTCCCTAAGTGGTGATATTGATGCGCCAACAGGGATCGCTATTGTAAGAAGTTGTAATGATTACTATGGTTACGTGACCAATAAAGATAACGCGGAATGGGTAGTATTGCACTGGCCTGCTTCGATAGCCGGAACGCCGACAGCTACGGTTTATGACCTGGGCGCTAATCTTTTATTGCCTACAGCATTATCCAACGCCGTGCGGGAAAATGGGGCAGTCTATATGCATGTAGTTAACTCTAACAATGCACTTACCGTTATTAAATATGATAATTGTACCAATGCTTCGGTGGGCGGCTCTAACTTAAGAGTGCCTCCTGCTGTAAAATATGACCAGGTGGGTACTTATTCCGTATCATTAATAGTTGATGAAGGCTTGGCTACAGAAAGGAATTACTGCTTACCGATTCATATTGTGGAATACCCGTCTATTAACCTGACGACACAGGATACATTAATCTGTAGCGGGGATACGATTAATATGCACGCATTAACTTTTGGTACCGATTCTATCGTTTGGAGCCCGGACTATAATATTAATACTACCAAGGGTAACTTTGTAAAAGTATGGCCGGAATACTCACAGGTATATACCGTAACCTTCAACTTTGCAGAAAATTGTATCGTTAAAAAAGAGTTTGACATTAAAGTGGATAAAGTAGTAGCGGACGCCGGTATTGACCGTACGATTACTGACGGTTCTACAACAATTATCGGTGGGCCGAATACAACTTTACGTGACGACTTTACCTACCAATGGACACCAAACCTGTTTTTTGAATCTAACCCGGATACTACTATAGCCTGGGTAAGACCGGCACAAAACATGACTTACTATCTCACCGTTACAGCACCATCCGGTTGCCGCTCTATTGATTCGGTATTGGTAAGAGTGCCGTGTGAAGATGTCAGGTTGCCTAATGCTTTTGTTGCCAGTACACAAACATTCGGTCTTTTAAATCTTCAACTGACACAGGTCAATTACTTCAGGATTTATGACAGATGGGGCCAGGAAGTGTTCAGTACCACTAATCCAAATACCCACTGGAACGGACGTAATAAGAAAGGTATAGAATGTGCGTTAGGAGTTTATGTATGGGAAATCGACGCTTACTGTAAAGATACCAACCAGCGTTTCCGGACAACGGGCAATGTGACCCTGTTACGATAACGGACTTAAAATAAGAGCATAAAGTGGGAAGTTGAAAGCTTCCCACTTTTTTTGTAAATTGGCAACAAATTCCTGATGAAGAGTATAGGGCAATCGTATTTAAGCTATACTTTTGCAATACGATTATTACTTGCAATTTTGCGTGCTTATTTTTTGGCTTTAATATTTGAATGAAAAACTTTGCAGAAAGCCCTAGGGCTTGGATTATAGCGTCCCTGTTTGCGATCATGGGCATCGTATTGGTTGCCCGGCTGTTTAATTTGCAGGTAATAGAAGAGAAATACGAATTGATGGCTAATGACCAGGCGATTTATCGTAAGATCATTTATCCTGCCCGGGGCGCTATTGTAGACCGGAACGGGAAGCCTATGCTTTACAATAATGTTACCTTCGACCTGATGGTAACCCCTTCGCTTGTGGGTAAGTATAACAGTATGGACACGGCAACCTTCTGCCAGATATTAGGCCTGGATACGACCAGCTTCAGCAAGGAAATGACCAAGGTAATCAAGAAGACTGGAAAGGAAAAACCTGGTGTGTTCAAGGCGGAAATATCAAAAGAACTGAATGCCCGCTTGCAGGAAAACATGTACCTGTTCGCCGGGTTCGAATTGGTGGAAAGAAGTGCCCGCAGTTATCCTAAAGCTGCCGGGGCGTTGATGCTGGGCTATTTATCTGAAGTAACACCGGCTATGCTGGCTACCGACCGTTTTGCTTCCTATCGCCAGGGTGATTATGTAGGCATGAGCGGCTTGGAAAATGTTTATGAAGAAGAACTCAGGGGCACCAGGGGGGTACAATACCTGGTGCGGGATGTAATGAACCGGCCCCGGGATGCTTATAAAGACGGGACAATGGATACCGCGGCGATAGGCGGAAAAGAGCTGGAGCTTTATATTGACGCCGAGCTGCAGGCATACGGGGAAAAACTGATGTCGGGGAAAATGGGTAGTGCCGTAGCGATAGATCCGAAGACCGGCGGTATATTGGCAATGGTATCAGCGCCGAGCTTTGACCCTAACCTGCTGACGGGAGAGGCTAAAGGCCGCAATTTTGCGGAGCTCAGTAAAATGGCGACCAAACCATTATATAACTATGCGACCCAGGGCTCTTATATGCCGGGTTCTACATTTAAGCCGATTACCGGCCTGGTAGGGCTCGACGTTGGCGCGATTACCCCAAGCTTCGGTTATCCCTGCGGTGGCGGCTATTATGCCTGCGGTAAGCGGATCGGCTGTACCCACTCCGGGGGTGGTCACGCGGCTAACTTAAGGGTGGCAATGGCCAATTCCTGTAATGCTTATTTCGTGGATGTATTCCGGAAAGTAGTTGATTTTAAAGATTATGGAGGGGTGCACACCGGCCTTCAGAAGTGGCATGATTATATGATCAATTTCGGTTTTGGGCATCCATTGGGTGTAGACATTACCGGCGAGCTGGGTGGGCAAATTCCCGATTCCAGCTACTTTAACCGGATGTACAAAGGCAACTGGAACTCCTGTAATATGGCCATCATAGGCATGGGACAGGGAGAGATCGCGCTTACGCCTATGCAGATTGCCAACGCGATGTGCCTTATCGCCAATAAAGGCTATTATTACACCCCGCATTTTGTAAGAAAGATCGGGGGTGATGCTAACCACCCGAAACTGGCTAAATACAAAGAGAAACATACTCCCATGCATATCACGGCAGATGCCTACCAGGCAATTATTGACGGGATGGAAATGGTGGTTACCAATGGTACGGGTAAAGTAGCGCGGCTACCCGGGATCAATGTAGCCGGTAAAACCGGTACCGTGGAAAACTATGCGGTGGTATATGGTAAGAAAACGAAACTGGATAACCACTCAGTGTTTGTTTGTTTTGCACCCAAAGAGGACCCTAAAATTGCTATTGCCGTAGTCGTTCAGAATTCCGGTTATGGCGCTACCTGGGCTGGCCCGGTGGCCAGCCTGATGATGGAAAAGTACCTGACAGATTCTGTGGACGTAAAAAGGAAGGCCCTGGAGGACAAAATGTTTAATGCCAACCTGATCAAAAAGTATACCTATGTGATCGATTCCATGCAAAGAGAAAAAGACCGCATAAGATGGGAACTGAAGATGGCAGACAAAAACATGCAGGCCGCAATGGCAAAACGTGGAGATACTATATTGGTAGACCGGATGATGGAAAAGTTTTATAAAATTAAAAAATAGCAGCAAGCGGGTATATTATGGCACAACATCGCAAATCGGTATTGGGTAGACTGGATTGGTTAACCGTCTTGTTGGTATTTTTATTAGTGGGAACGGGAATTATGGCTGTGTATACCTCAGAGTATACCAGCTTCAGCGAACCCTTTTTTGATATGCAGCGCAGTCATATGAAGCAGTTGATGTTCTTTGGTATCTCCTGTTTTATCGGACTTGTGATCATTTTTACTGATAGTAAATTGTTTTTTTCACTGGCGAATCTCAGTTACCTCTTTGGTATCCTGCTCCTGCTGGTCACCTTTGTCGTAGGGGGAGAAGTGAAGGGTTCTCATAGTTTTATTAAACTGGGTTCATTTACCTTTCAACCGGGAGAAGCCTGTAAAATATTTACAGCGCTTTGCCTGGCCCGTTTCCTGGCTGCCGCAGACACCAAGTTCAATACGCTCAGGCACCGTTTAATAGCGGCGGGTATCGTATTATTGCCCTGCCTGCTGATCATCCTGCAAAACGAAACGGGTTTGGCTCTGGTTTACTTCGCGTTCTTTTTCCCTATGTACCGGGAGGGATTACCCAATAGTATTTTATTGATCGGGATTACCTCTGTGGTCCTGTTCCTGTCTTCTCTTTTAGTAGAAAGGTTGCCTTTGTTTATTGCCATTACAGTGGTTGCCTTGCTTTCCGTATGGGTGTTATGGCGCCAGATACAGAAGCAGAAAGCCGTTATCTTATTTATAGTTGGCGCCTGGCTGATCGCGGTTACTTTTTCGCAACTGATCGTGCCTTATGTGTTTAAAAATGTATTTAAGGGCTACCAGGTAGAGCGTATTTATTCCATGCTGGGGCAGGACGTGCCGCTTGAATTTCAAAAGCCGGGACAACTGGCCGGGAAAGATGCCGATTATAATGTAAGGCAGTCTAAAATCGCTATCGGCTCCGGCGGACTTACGGGTAAAGGTATTATGAATGGTACCCAGACCAAATATTCATTTGTGCCGGAGCAGCATACCGATTTCGTTTTCTGCGGGATAGGGGAGCAGTTCGGCTTCATTGGCAGTACGCTATTAGTACTTTTATACCTGGCCCTGATGTTGCGTATCCTGTTTATTGCAGAACGGCAGCGATCTACTTTTTCCCGGGTTTATGCTTATTCTGTGGCCTCCATCCTGTTCTTTCACTTTGCGATCAATTTGTCTATGACCATGGGCTTAGCGCCGGTGATCGGGATTACGCTGCCTATGTTGAGCTATGGGGGAACTTCTTTGATGTCCTTTTCGATCCTCCTGGCCATAATGTTACGCCTGGATGCGGACAGACACATTCTTATTCGTTAATTTTGCGGCATGAATACACAGATATTTCCTCTTTCGGAAGGGCATTTTACAGTAGGCAGAGATAAATCGTTTATTCCCTTTGACCTGGCAAAAGATGAGTTAAATGACCGGAGTACCGGTTCACTTCTGGTAGAAGTACAGCCATTCCTGGTCGTTAATGAAAAAGACGTCATTATTTTGGATACCGGGCTTGGCTTTTCACAAGCTGATGGTGTAACACAGCTTACCGCCAACCTGAGGAAACATAATATAGAACCGGAAGACGTGACCAAGATATTGATGAGTCACCTGCATAAAGACCATAGTGGCGGCATACCCAACATCCTCGCAGATGCGGCATATGATAATGCGAAAATTTATGTTTATGCGCCGGAGCTGGAGTTTGCTTATGAAAAAGGAGCGCCTTCCTATATTACCTCGGAACTGGACGAGTTAAGGTACCATCCCAATGTAGTCTTCCTGGAAGGAGAAAGGGGGACTGTTGATGAATACATAAGTTTTGAGCATACTAACGGGCATTGTCCCCAGCACCTGGTCTATTGGATAGAGAGTAATGAGGGGAAAATATTCTTTGGTGGAGATGAAGCGCCGCAGATGAAGCAAATGCGTATGAAGTATGTCGCTAAATATGATGCCGATGGCCGAAAGGCAATGGAATTAAGAGAAAAGTGGAGTATAGAAGGTGCGGAAGAAAAATGGAAATTCTTATTTTACCATGATGTACAAACTCCTATGGCAACATTGTAAAATTTGATGCTTGAAGGAAAACAATTAAAGTATTTTTGCAAAAAAATTAGCAGATGGAAGATAATTTTATAAAGGTATACGTGGAGCAGGAAGATGGTACGGTTAATGAAATGGAATGCCCTACAGATATGGGATTTAGCCTGATGGAAATGCTTAAAGCCCACGAATACCCGGTACTGGCTACTTGTGGCGGAATGGCGCTTTGCGCTACCTGCTGTGTAGATGTATTAGAAGGGCTGGATGCGCTGCCGGAAATCGGCGATGATGAATATGCGATGCTGGATACTCTGCCGGACCTGTTACCCAACTCAAGGTTAGCCTGCCAGTTAAAAATTGATGCCGGTATGGATCAGCTGAAAATTAAGCTGCATCATACTGACTAAGAATGTAAACGTATAATTTTTTGTGGGGTCGTGGTACATTTACCGCGACCTTTTTTGTGGCAAGAATGAGATAGGGGAATTGTTCCTGATAAAAAAGAGTACTTACAAAGTCGTAAGTACTCTTTTAGGGAAATTTCAAGTTGTTGATTACAGGCTGATTTCTTCAATCCTGAATTCGAGTTTGCCGGCCGGCACATTAATCTCGGCAATGTCGCCGACAGCTTTGCCTAACAAGCCTTTACCAATTGGCGAGGTTACAGAAATTTTTCCTGCTTTAAGGTCCGCTTCTTTTTCAGAAACTAAGTGATATTCTACAACTTTTTTAGTCTTCATATTGGTAATCTTTACCTTGCTCAGTACCGATACTTTGCTCAGGTCAAGATCTTTTGTGTCTATTACGCGTGCATTAGCGATGATGCTTTCCAACTGCGCGATTTTGGCCTCATGGAGGCCCTGAGCCTCTTTGGCCGCATCGTATTCTGCATTCTCCTTCAAATCGCCTTTTTCTCTTGCTTCTGCAATTGCTTGTGCTACTTCTGCCCTGCCGCTGGTCTTCAAAATTGTTAACTCCTCGCGCATTTGTTCCAAGCTTTCTTTTGTTACATAGTTTACAGTTGACATAACAAATCCGGTTTAAATTTTACATAAAAATAAAACACACAATATGTCCAAGTGTTCGGACATATCGCGTGCATCCATATTCCTACAAAAATAAGGAAAAATATTAAAGATTTAAAATGTATTTCTCGACCTTCTGCTTTAAGATCAGGCTCATTTTATAAGTGGCTTCGTGGCTGTACCCGCCGATGTGTGAGGTACCTATAAAGTGGGGATGCGCTAATAGCTGCTGTGCCTCCTGCAGCATTTCCGGGGCCATTTTATGAAGAGGCTCTTTTTCCCATACATCCAAGGCCGCTCCCTTTATTTTCCCAGTTTTTAACCCCTCCAGTACGGCAGCTTGCGCTACAATTTTACCCCTAGAGAGGTTAAGCAATACAAACGGCTTTTGCATTTTTTCCAGGAAATTATGGTTGAAGTAATGATGCGTAAGGGGATTGTAAGGGACATGGAAACTGATCATATCCGCAGCGGACTGGATGGCTTCCAGCCGGTCCACCTGGATAATATTTTCGGCTTTGATCTCCTTTTGCTCAATATCGTAGGCCAGCACTTTCATACCAAGAAGACCCAGCTTTTCGGCAAATTTATACCCGTTATGGCCAAGACCTATGATACCTGCGGTTTTTCCTTCAATTTCTATACCTCTGTTTTCATCTCTTAACCAAATACCTCCTTTAATTTCTTTATTCGATTTAAAGATATTATGTTGTAAACTCAAGTACATACCCAAAGCCTGCTCTGCAACTGCATTGGCATTGCCATCAGGACTACTGCAGCAGAAAATATTTTTTTCCTGTGCATAGGCAAGGTCGATCAGTTCCATACCGCTGCCCATCCTGCCGATCCATTTTAAATGCGTACAGGCATCCAGCATCTCCCGGTCAAAAGTGATCTTGGTGCTGGTAATAATGCCTTCATAGAGATGCGCTTCAGCAAGCAATGCCTGCCGGCTAAGGTTGGGTTGATAGTGGATAGAATAACCTTGCTGCTCCAGGAAGTCGCTTAAAACAGGATCAATCTGGGTAACGGTAAGTACTTGTTTATACATGGACGAAATAGGTATTATATAATTTAACGAAGTCCGCAACAGATAATTGCTCCGCTCTTAAATTAAATATTTCATGGGTCAGCTGTTCGGCCTGCAACAACGGCTTCAAAGCATTGCGAAGGGTTTTTCTTCTTTGTCCGAATGCGGTTTTAACCACTTTAAGAAAACGTTTAGGGTTGTCGATCTGGTAAGGGTTTTGCGCATTGGTTAAGCGGATCACGCCCGATTTCACTTTGGGTGGTGGCGTAAAGCAGTTTTCATGTACATCAAATAAGTATTCCACTTTAAAGAATGCCTGTATGAGTACACTCAGGATACCATAAGTTTTATTGCCTTCTTTAGCGGCAACCCGTTGTGCTACCTCTTTCTGGAACATGCCAATTACTTCATCCACCTGTGTTTCCCACTCCAAAACTTTAAACAGGATTTGGGTAGAAATATTGTAAGGAAAATTGCCAATGATGGAAAAGTGGCCCTGGAAGGGAATGTCCGCCTTCAGGAAGTCTATATGTATGATCTTGTCTTTGAGCTCCGGGTAGGTTTTGATCAGGTAATTGACTTTTTCCTCATCATATTCGATCGCTTTAAAATCGATCGTTTCTTTCTTTAAGAGGTACTTGGTCAATGCGCCTGCTCCGGGACCTACTTCTAATAATTGTAAGCCTGCAGGTATATTTAGCTGGCTTACGATCTTCTGGCACATTTGTTCATCATGAAGAAAATGCTGGCCCAGGCTTTTTTTGAGTGTATACATTTCAATAGAATAATTTGAGAACAGCGTTCAGTGCTGTTCTTGTGCTTTGCGCAAAGGTAGAATATTGGATCAGAAAGCTATGATAAAACTTTTGACCTTTAGGATAGGTGCATGTTTTGAGTAACTAAAAAAGAGAAAGACTATCAACTGATAGTCTTTCTCTTTATAAATAAATCTAATGATTTAGATTATTTGTTAGATTGCAAGTGTGGGAATGGTGGAGCTTGAGAAGAAGGACCAGTTTCGCCATCGTTTGCAGAACGGTACATTACAGAGTTAACGTCACCTGTAGCACCAGAGTATTGGAAGATAAAGCGATCACGGCTGATGTTTTGAGTTTCAGTCATATAAGTGATTACTTTATTTACGCGATCCCAAGCACGTTGTTGTTGTACTTTAGAAGAACCTGCGTTACCCATTACCACTACTTTACATTCTGGGTTAGCGCTCATTTGACCAGCTAAGTTAGCTAATTGAGATTGAGCAGCAGCAGATAAAGTTGTAGAGCTACCAGAGAAAGTGATTGCACCAGAACCGATGTTGCCACAAGATTTCTCACCACCACCACAATCATCCGGACAAGGACATTTACCAACACCATCAGCATCTACTGGTTGACAGTAAGTAGGAGTGATTGGCTCTTTATCCATGTAGTCAGGAACACCGTCACCATCAGTATCAAGAGGACAACCTGAAGCGTCAACTTTAATACCAGCTTGAGTATCCGGACATTTATCGAATTGGTTAGCGATACCATCACCGTCATCATCAGCTAATACCGGATCAGGCAGCATCATGTGACGAGGAGCAGCAACTTCACTATAGATATGATCCATAGGATTAACCCACCATAATGGTTGTACATTCTTAGATTTTTTACCAATGTTAAAGCCAAGACCTACAGAAGCGTAGTTCATGATATCTTTATCATTGTTCAAAAGTTGAGGCACTTCCGTAGCATCTAAGATATCAAGACCAGTCCAGGTAATTTTGTCTTCGAATTGTAAAGTAACGCGATCTCCTAATTTAAATTGGATACCTGCACCACCTACTAAAGCCGGAACTAAACCCCAGGATTTATCACCGATTTCGATATTTGCACGACCTTTGTTCGTTAAATATTCACGGGAATAATCTACATAAGTAGCGTCTTTTAATTCTTTTCTGTATTCTTTTTGGCCTTCTTTAGTTAAAGTACCATCAGTATCTTGCCATGCATCGTAATTCCAGTTAGCGTTAGCGCTGTTAGCAACACCTACTTGAGTGTTCCATAATAAAGCACCGGCACCTGCAAAACCGTAGAAGCTTACCGCGTTCTTAGCTTTGTGGAAACGGATGTTGTTAGACGCAGCTACTAATTGTAAAGTCAGCTCATGACCTCTGTATTTGTAGTTGCTGTAAACGTCTGCATCATTGGTATAACCTTTAGCAGTCCAAGGGTTGTTATAAGCAGTAGCAAGGTCTGCTCTTCTAGGACGATAGTCGATACCCTGAGCATTCTGGAAGTTATACGCTAAACGCCAAGAGAAGGTATAACCCATAGCTTTACGGATAGACGCGCCAAAACCTAATGCGTTTAATGGAGATGATGCATTCCAAGGCATTTTAGAAGTTACATCACCAAAAATGTTTTGGAAACCTGCATTTACCCCTAATTCCCACATGTTGCGTGGTTTTGCAGGGAATGCATATTGGTGATTTAAATATTGACGTTGTTGCTCCATTCTTCCTTTAGGAACATAAGCTGTGTCAAGAACATCATATACCTGACCACGGTAAGTCATATCCCTACCGCTCCAAGATGATGCTTGCTTGGTTTCTTGTGCAAATGCTGGAGCAGCCATAGCCGCACACAAACCAGCTAACAAGATGTACTTTTTGTTTACCATAACGAGATTTGTTTATAAAGTGTTTTTAGTTTGTACGCTATACAATATTTGGCAAAGGTATAGTCTAATTCTTAATAAAAAAAATATTTCGAAGCTTTTTGTAGCCCTATTTCAGCTGATTTTCATTTAATAACATTTCAAAAACATAGGGTTTTTATGTGAAATATATCATTTGAAATCCGGGCTCAAAATACACATTTTCTGTTACTGCAAAGATTATTGCCATAAAATAATTGTTATCATACTTTTAAAATTTATACAGCTATTCTTACATTATAGTTTTAATTTAGCCATCTGGTTGAATTATTTTCGACTGTATAGTAGTGTTTACGCGCTACTCTTGATGTCTGACCGTTTTATTTCTGTTGAATGAACCTGAGCAAAAATGTAATAGAAGAGGAATTAAAAATATTTGAAGATCATTTTTCCAATAGTGTAAAGACCGGGAAAGCGCTGTTGGATAGAGTGATGAAGTTTATTATTAAAAGAAAGGGCAAACAAATGCGTCCCATGTTTGTATTCCTTTCGGCAAAAATTGCCGGCCAGACCTGTGAGCGTACCTTCAGGGCCGCCGCTCTTATAGAACTGCTGCATACCGCCTCCCTGGTGCATGATGATGTGGTGGATGACTCCAATATGAGAAGAGGCTTTTTTTCTATTAATGCTCTATGGAAAAATAAAGTGGCCGTTTTGTTCGGTGATTACCTGCTGGCCAAAGGCTTGTTGTTATCTGTAGAACATGGCGACTATGAAATACTCAAAATGGTATCTACGGCTGTTAAGGAAATGAGCGAAGGTGAACTACTGCAAATTGAAAAGGCCAGGAAGCTGGATATTAAAGAAGACATTTACTTTGAAATCATCCGCAGCAAGACGGCCTCGCTTTTAGCGGCAGCCTGTGGCGCGGGAGCATGGTCGGTTAATGAAAGTTTTGAAGACGCGGAACGTATGCGCCAGTTTGGCGAAAAGCTGGGTATCAGTTTCCAGATCAAGGACGATTTGTTTGATTACGGGCATGATAACATCGGTAAACCTACCGGTATAGATATAAAGGAAAAGAAAATGACCTTACCGCTTATTTATACTTTGCAAAATGTAGATGAAGCGACCAAAAGGAAGATAATATATATAGTAAAGAATGAAAGCCATAAGCGCGATAAGGTAGAAGAAGTGATCAGGCTGGTCAATCAGTCCGGCGGTATTGACTACGCAAGACGCAAAATGGAAGCTTACCAGCAGGAAGCCCTGGATATATTGCATACCTTCCCGGCATCCGAGGCCCGCGACGCTATGGAAGAACTGGTAGCCTACGTCACAAAAAGAAAATATTAACGGATTTAAAACTTATGTTTATGAACAGGAGCAAGTATTTGATATTAGGTTTGGTAGTAGTACTTGGTATTAGCATGCAAAGCTGTGTGTCTAATAAAAAGTATAAAGAAGCGACTTCAAGATTAGCCGGTGCTCAAAAGCAAAACCGGGATTTAAATGAAAATATTGAAAACCTGAGAGAGCGGCTGCACTTAATGGAATCTGCCAACAGTAGTGCGGCAGCTGAGATTGATGCACAGAATGCTGATTTAAAAGCCAAGCAATCACAGTTGGATGAAAGCAGCCAGCGGCTGACCGAGCAACAGGAGAAGCTGAAAAACATGCAGGCGATCATTGACAAGCAGAAAGCACAATCCGAACTCTTAAGAAATAAAATGGCAGAGGCGTTAAAAGGCTTCCGTTCTGATCAATTGACAGTAACGCAAAAAGACGGGAAAGTTTATGTAAGTATGCAGGAAAGCTTGCTCTTCCCTTCGGGTAGTGCAGCAGTGAATGCGGAAGGAAAAAATGCCTTGTCTAAGCTTGCGGAAGTTTTAAACAGCAACCCGGATATCAATATTAATGTGGAAGGACACACGGATTCTGTGCCGATCAAAGTCCGTTTCGAAGATAACTGGGCTTTAAGTGTGGCCAGGGCGACTTCCATTGTAAGAATACTGACAAAAGATTATAGTGTAGATCCTTTACGTATAATCGCTAGCGGACGCTCCCAATATTTACCCCTGGAGTCGAACGAAACGGCTGAAGGCCGGGCGAAAAACCGTAGGACAGAGATCATCCTGGAACCAAAGCTGGATGCATTAATGGATTTACTCCAGGCAGATTAAACAGGACAATATAAATTGATAGAAAGCTTTGGGATTAATACATTAATCTTAAAGCTTTTTTCGTTTATAAAAACTACGACCGGACAAATAATAAATAATTATAATTTTGCTGCACCATGAAAACAGCATCCTCTTTTTTTAAAACCCTGTACGACTTACGTAAAAACGGTAACCTAACTGTTTTTAGCAAGCTAAATATAGTGTCTCCTGCAGATGCCGCAGAAGTGTTGCCCTTACTGCAGTCCGAATTTGAGCTGGAAAGCATGGAATTCCCGGCAGCCCTTGACTTTGACACAACAAGCGCTTTATGGGCGGCAAAAACCATCTTTTACAGCGCCCAGCTTTTGCTGATCCGGGAAAATACCATAAAAGACCTGGCCACTTTATTTCCTGCAATTAACGGGAATCTAACCTTGTCAGCGAAGTTATCTGCGGACCTTAGCCTGCGCTTTTTGCCGGAAATTTTTACGCAATTAAATATTTCCGATAGTAAAGATCCGTTGTTACCTGTACTGGAACACTATTTAAAACAATTCCATTATTCATCGATAGGTAGTGATATTGAGCCCGGAGTAGCCGACTGGCAGGCTGAACTGGCAGACCCAATTTACCGCAAACTATACCTGGACAGGATCGTTGAGAAGAAAGACTACAAGCGCGCTGAAATTCCCTACATTAATCAATTATTACATGCTGCCTTCGGACTCCATAAAAACCAGTTCTGGCAGTCGCTGAAAACTATAAATCAAGAACAAAAATGACACCCGATATCACCCGATTAAATGCCGTACTTTCCTATGTAAAAGAAACTTTTGTAGGCAAGAACGATGTCGTTGACCTGCTGGGCATATGCCTGCTCGCGAGAGAAAACGCTTTTTTGTATGGCCCCCCGGGAACGGCAAAATCTGCTATCGTCAGGACGCTTGCCCGCACCGTAAAAGATGGTAAAAACTTTGAATACCTGCTCACCCGCTTTACCGAGCCCAATGAGATTTTCGGCCCTTTTGATATCCGTAAATTGAAAGAAGGGGAATTGCTTACCAACACAGAAGGTATGATGCCGGAGGCGGCGATGGTTTTCCTGGATGAGATCTTTAACGCGAATTCCGCGATCCTGAACTCCCTTTTGATGGCGCTGAACGAAAAAATGTTCAAAAGAGGTAAAGAGTCGAAACGGCTGCCGGCCCTGATGTTTGTGGGGGCCAGTAATGTGCTGCCTGAAGATGAAGCGCTGAATGCCCTGTTTGACCGCTTCCTGATCCGCGTCATGGTGGAGAACGTACAGCCGGACCTGCTCCACCAGGTCTTGCTTGCCGGTCGTAAACTGGAGCAAACTGCGGATACGGAAATACCCGGCATTACCTCCGATGAGGTCCGCCAATTGCAGGACCGTTGCCGGGCAGTAGACCTGAACCCTATCTATGAGGTATACCTCAATACGATCATAAGTCTGAGAAATACAGGGATCGCGATATCAGACCGCAGGGCGGTGAAATTGCAGAACCTGATAGCAGCGAGTGCCCTGATCTGTGGCAGAACGGCAGCCACGAAATCAGACCTGTGGATTCTGAAGCACATCTGGGACACCGAGGAGCAGATAGAGATACTCGAAGGCATTGTTAACCGGGTGATTGAAAGTGACGATCATCCGCAGGCCCATCCTCAGGCCACGCAACAGAAAGCACCCGATCCGGAAGAAGTCATGAAAGATGTAAAAGCTTTGGTGGAAAAATGGAACACGCCCCAGATCAGTTTTGAGGAGCAAAATGTGGTCAAAGATAAACTGCGTTATTTACAGACGCGTTGTGACTGGATCCGCCAGGGAGAAAAGAAGCAATTTGTACAGGAAGAAATTGATAAGTTATGGCAAACGATGCTGCAATCCGTCTAAACGACTACCGGGCAGAATTGCCTTATGAGGCCATAGACTTGCTGGGATCAATCCGGGGCTGGAGTAATATCCAGGTAGCAATAGAGGAAGACAAAGTATGGATCAAAGGTTTTACAGAAGAGCAGGTTAATGCCCCTGAAATAAAACAATTGCCAGGCTTGGTCGTGTATGTATTCCGGGATGGGTTATTGTTTTTAAGAAATGCGCTGGTCCCTTCCCAGAGAATGCGCACCGCTTTGCTATGGTCTCCTGTCGAGAAGGCCTTGCAGCTGAGCTGGCCTGATTTTAATCATAATTATTTTGGGATCCACGAAAAAGTCACGGCCCGTTTGATCCGGAAAGAAGAAGAACAGCCTGCCTTTGCCTTGTGTGCAAAAATGAAAACCATTAAGAACACGATAGTTAATACCCCGGCCTTTAAGCTGGCGCCACTAAAGTGGACTGTTGTAGGAGAAAATGCTTTGGTAATAGGTACGCCCTTACTGGCGTTCCCGGGACAATCCTACTGGCAAAAAGACGGGCATCTGTTACCATCCGGTTGGGATTTTGAGTTTAACAATGTAAGTATATTGCTACAGCAAAAATATAATCCCGACCAAAGCAGGTGGCTGCTGTGGGAACGAAATGGCAGCTATATAGCCCTTCCTAAAGCAATGTTCAGGGAACTCTCCTTAAGCTCATTTCGACTGACTGAAAATATTTACTAATGGAACTGAATGCCTATTTTCAATCCTATGAAGATTATTTCTGGCAATGGGAATCAGATGAAGATGTACCAGATGCCAAAGGGAATACGGATAATAATTTATTGAGTGTGCCCGGTTATGGGGCCATAGCCTATCGCGTGCTCGTTGAAGAGCTGCTGAATCTGCTGCAACCAAACGGACTACCACCTTTTGGCTCGTTCCTGATGATGCTTGCTGCGTGTCAGAAAAGATATGAGCATAATGGATGCTTCGATATAATAAGGCAATTACCACAGAGTAAACTTGAATATATAGAAGCTTATATAAGAGAAGCTTCAGACTTTATCCATAAGCTGGAAGCTTTACCTTCCTATATCAAGCAGGGTCAGAACCGGGTGATCCTTTTCCAGACCTTATTGAAGAGTACCTATCATATGCATTCTCCGGGGAGTTCAGAAATATTACTGCGCAAGCTGGCGAAACGGCCTTATAAACTGGCAGAATGCGCGCAGAAGAAACCACTAACAGAGGCCGTCGTTTTGCGGGACATCCGTTTCCTGGCCTTGCTGGATAAGCAGTTCCCGACAACCGGGTCCATTATTAAAGCCGTAGAGGGCATCCTGGCAGAGCCGGAATTGGAAGAAGAACTAATTGAAGAAGCTGTTGGGGTAGACGAGGATAAAGATTTTATCCAGCAGTTGATTGAAGAGCCCAAGACCTTCCAGGTAGGCAGCCTGATCAAAAGAATCTGGAGCGGGCTGAAAATACCGATGCGCCACCTTTCTCCCGGGGAACAACCGATTGGTGGTATTTCGGATATGACCAATAAAGGAGAGCTGCACAGGATGCTCCTTTCAGAGTTCGCCAATGAAGAGGAAGTGTTTTTGAGCCGGGTGGCTAATAACGAAGCATTGTATATCCAAAGAGAAATTCCGCCGGAGGAAAATATTTTCGAACGTGTTTTACTCATCGATGCTTCTTTAAAGAACTGGGGAACGCCAAAAATACTGGCCTTTGCTGCTGCATTGGCTATTGTTAAACACCCTAAAGCCAATACCACTTGCAAAGTCTTTATCCTGGGAGAAACTTTTCGGGAAGCCTTAGTAAATGAAGTGCAGCAGGTCATCGAAAGCTTAAACCAGGTGAGCCCTGTATTGGAAGTGTCCGGGGCTATGCATGCTTTCTTTGAAGCCCATGCAGATCAATCACTGGAAGTGTTTTTACTCACCCATGAAGAGAACCTGGAAGTGGCTGCGATGCAACAGGCAGTACAGGAGCATCGCGACCAGTTGAAATATATAGTGACAACTTCCTTAGCCGGTGAGTTGAATATTTTCGCCTATAATAAAGGGACCAAAAAGCAGTTGCAAAAGATGGTCCTGCCCCTGGAAGAGCTTTGGGTCAGTCCGCCGATAAGAAAAGATGAGAGCAATAAAAAGGCCGAAAAGAAAAAAGAGTTATCTAAGAATTATCCTTTGCTTTTCCCGGCGCCCAAAGACAGGATCGCCTATTTCATTATTGAGGGTACCCACTATTTGCTGAGTACCAAAAAGCAATTGTTGAAAACTTATGTCGCCAAACGCTCTAACAGTGCCAGCCGGCATGATCTTTACCGTACGCACAGGGGTTTTGAAGTGCTGTTTGAAGCTATTTCTATTAAACATAAAGGGTGTTTTGCTTTAGGCAGGAATGACAAGCAGGAATTGGTTTTATGCCAATACCAGGCAGATAAAAAACTATTATTTACCCTCAACCTGGTTACGAAAGAATATGTGGAATATGATACTTCTCTTTTTGTACTGGATGAGGAATACAGGCTGATGAGTATAGAACATTCATTTTACCTGTACCATGAGGAGGAACATAAAGTATTTAAAATTCCTGCCCGGAAAGGACCTCTGGAAACGGCAATATTTAGTAGGGAATTTACGGAAGCTCTTACCCATCATAAAAACCTGATAAATAATGCACCGAACTATGCGCCCAGAATATTGAAGAATGTACATACTGTAGGTATTAATAAACACAATAGATTGGTATTGTCTCACCTTGAATTGAGCAACTCCGAACATGATTCACTGACCCTGAGAAGAAATAATTTTGCTATTAAACTAAAGGCCGTACAATACCGCAACCAGTTTACTTTCGGGGAAGGCAGCAAGATTACTTCCGATGCAAGGGGCATGCTTATTTTTAATAGCGCGGATAAAAAACTGCCTGAATTTTATATTCCCTGTTCAGAGTATGGCTACCTGGCTATTGCTACATCCGGCGAGTTTGGCGGATCAGACTATTACATCCGGGAGTTTACGCAGCAATTTACCAGGTCTTTGAATGAAATGTATGCAGCTTATCTCGAACCGTTTATTCAACATATTGTAGCACATGGAACTGAGGATTAAACCGGCCAAGGGGAATAAATATGAAAGAAGAGCGCTCCTGGTAAAAGGAACTGCTCCGGAATTATGGTTCCGCGAATTGGAGGCTTTAAAGATCAGCATAAAAGATATTGAAGCATATGCCGTTCCTTCAGATCAGGTGAATGTGCTGTATGGTTGCTTATTGGTGTTTAATAAAGCATTACCTAAAGATACGCGTAACCATAAACGCTTTCAATGCGCCTATAATAAATTTTTTATACCTGAGAACGCAGCACTGTATCCGCAGCTGACAGCGACAGATATAGCTGCTGTTAAAGCAAGATGGATAATCGCGCACCCGGATTTTGGTTTTGTGGACCTGGAAGCGCCGATAGATTGGCTGGAGCTAATAGAAGATATACCGGAAACGGAGCTCCAGCTACGTCAGCCTCTTGAAGGCATTGAGGTGCCGGACAAGATACGGAGCTTCTCTGTAGAAATGGATGAAGAAGAAGTGGCCAATTCCCTGTTGCCTCAAAAGACGGAGGAAGCGTGGATGAAAGAGCTTCCATTCAATTTACAAAAAGTACTCAATGGTAATAAAAAAGAAGCCGAAAAATACCTGCAATACCTGGCGAAATACCCGGACCGGGCTTTAGCCCTGGGCATTCCCCTGGATGTAATGAATACTTCAAGAGATAAGGGCTGGGCGTCCTTTAACTTCCGGTCCGGCTGGTTAGAATCCTTGTTTGGTGGAAGTGGATCTGGCAGGAGCCATGGTAATGGCACATCAGGTTCAACAGCATGGCAGTATCTGAAGCTTATCGCGATTGGTTTAGCTGTTGTTTTGTTTATAGCAAGATTATTTGATACCAATAACCCGATCCGGGCAGACAGAAGTGTTGGCCCGCTTCCAGGTGCTGCTACAGAGCAGGTAAAAACTTTAAATAAACAGTATAAAGAGCTATTGGCAGTTCCGCAAAAAGACACGGTACAAAAGCCGGGAAGTAAAGATACTTTAGAGCAGGAAGCCACTGCATTGCGCTCAAAATACATGGCCGCTGTTTATAAATATGGCAGCCGGGAAGTGCAACATAATAAAGCGTTAAAAGACAGCATGCGCTTACAGATGGATGAGTTGGAGCTGCAGATGAAAAGCGTATCGGATAAAGTTGCCGCGCGTGATGAAAAGATGAGGAAGGAAAAGATGAAGAAAGTGCAAACGGAGCTTGCCACGGTGGAAAAAAGAATGAGCAGACATATAAAGGATTCTATTGCAAAATTGCCGGAGCATCAAAATCAAAGTCCCGGCGACCAAAAAGTATTGTACCAGCGGGCTTTGGAAAGGAAAAAGACCTGGGTAAGAGATTCCCTTGAACTGGCCTATGGTCTTCGCGCTGTACCGCAAGATACGTTGATTACCCGCGCCCCGGAGTTTCCGGAGTACGAAACACCATCAAAGCCACCGGGTACATTTGCCCGGCTCCTGCTTCTGCTCTCCGGCCTGCTGCTGGGAGTGATTATTTTTACTAAAGTAATCAAAGGCAAACCCATCAGTATGGGCGGCCGGCAGTTATCGGCAGGTACAAAAATTATTGTGGTGCTTACACTATTGAGTATGCTGGCTTATATACTATATCCTTTGATTGATCGTTACGGCTATAACTGGCTGGTAGGGTTAATCCTCCTGGCGGCGGCCGCCTTAATGTACCGCCTGCTGGCTTCCGATAAAACAATTTTAAAATCAGATAAAGATGGCTAAGCAAAAATTCGTTGACAAGTTCATGGCTGCTTTCCTGATCCTGGCCTTCATAAAAGTTATTGCATTGTTCAGTCAGTTAAGGCACCAGAGTATCGGGTCTGTCATTGGGCAGGTCTTCTTATTTCTTTTTATTGCTTTTGTCATCTTGCTGATCATTACCGCATTGAGCAGTAGTTCTGGGGAATCATCAAGTAGCGGCGGCGGTACCGCTTACCTGGAAAGCAGTATGTTTGATAAAGTAAGGCAGGCTTATGAAGACCTGGCCCGAAAGTACCTTAAGGAAGGGAACTATAAAGGGGCGGCGCAAGTATATATGAACTTACTCCAGGATAATTATCGCGGCGCAGGTACCCTTGCTGATGGTGGGCTCTACAATGAAGCGGCATTCATTTATCTTAAAAAATTATACAACAAAGAGCAGGCCGCTCAATGTTACGAAAAGGCAAAAAACTACAAAAAGGCGATAAACCTGTACCAGGAGTTGGACCAGAAAGAAAAAGTAGGAGACCTGTATTTAAAAATAAATGACCGGCAAAATGCGCATCATTTTTACCAAATGGTTATAGACGACTATGTACACAACCGGCAAATGGTAAAAGCATCTTTGATCTACCGGAAAAAGATGGATATGCCGGAAAAAGCCCAGGAACATTTATTGAAAGGCTGGCGCAGCGATTGGGACGGCTACAATTGCCTGAATAATTATTTTGCCAATATTTCAGATATGAAAGTCTTACAGCAAGCTATCCGGCAACAGTATAAGGAGTTGCCTGATGCACAGAAACGCGTCTATCTGAACCTGATGAAGCTTGAATTTAGGAAAGATGAAAGCCTCAGAACCCTTACCAGGGATATTGCTTACGAAATAGTGGCGGAGCAGGTGCGGCAAAACCCGGATGTCGTTAGCGAACTGAAGTTCTTTAACCCTGATGATAAAAATATCATGAAAGACATTTTGCGCTTCAAGACAAAAGGCAACCAGGTGATCCGCAATAATTAATAACGATAAAGCCGGAGCGATCGCTCCGGCTTTATCGTTATTAATTATTGGGCAGACTTGTAGCGCCTGCTTATAATTGATAAGATTTCAGGAAGTTTTCAGACTTGATCATATCCTCATGCAGGAAACGATCCGTATCATAGAACGCTACTTCACTTCTATAGGCTTCAAACAGCTTTTCTATAGCTTCAGACGATTTGTTCGGGCGCCGGAACTCCAGGGCCTGTGCCGCTACCATCAATTCAACCGCCAGAACCCGGCGTACGTTATCAATTACTTTCTTCAGTTTAGTAGCCGCGTTCGCACCCATGCTCACGTGGTCTTCCTGTCCGTTACTGCTCACGATACTGTCCACAGAGGCCGGTGTACAATACTGTTTGCTCTGGCTTACGATCGCTGCTGCCGTATATTG
The DNA here is from genome assembly GCA_016786705.1 of Taibaiella sp. Taxonomy (GTDB): domain Bacteria; phylum Bacteroidota; class Bacteroidia; order Chitinophagales; family Chitinophagaceae; genus Edaphocola. The sequence continues at coordinate 249,448 of JAEUVV010000011.1, read as the reverse complement.
AGCGATCATGAAGCCGCTGTTCAGTCCGGCGTCTTTCGCCAGGAAAGGAGGGAGGGCTCTCTGGCCGCTGATCAATAAGTAAGTTCTGCGCTCAGAGATATTACCTAACTCTGCCATAGCGATCGCCAGGAAATCCAGGTTCAGGGCCAGGGGCTGGCCATGGAAGTTACCTCCGCTGATGATCAGGTCCTCTTCTTCAAACACGATCGGGTTATCCGTTACCGAATTGATCTCGATCTCGAAAACGTCGCGGATATTACGCGCCGCGTCTTTAGTAGCACCGTGTACCTGCGGAACACAACGGAAAGAGTAGGGGTCCTGAACCTGCACTTTAGGGATAGCCTGTATACCGCTTCCCTCAAGTAGCGTTCTTATCGTTTCTGCTGTTTCCAGCTGGCCTTTATGCGGTCTTACCCTATGTACCGGGTGCGAGAAAGGTTCAATTTTACCATCAAAAGCATCCAGTGACATTGCGGCAATATAATCTGCCCATTGCATCAGCTTTTGGCTTTCAAGCATATTATATACGGCATAGCTACTCATGAATTGCGTACCGTTCAGCAAGGCCAAACCTTCTTTTGCCTTTAGAGTTAATGGTTCAAGATTATAAGCTTTTAATACCTCAATACTTTGTTTTTGCTCCCCCTTATGCCACACAAGGCCTTGCCCGATCAGGGGCAGGCTTAAATGCGCCAGTGGTGCCAGGTCGCCCGAAGCGCCCAGGGAACCCTGGTCATACACTACCGGTAAAATAGCTTCATTATAGAAAAATACCAGCCTGTTGATGGTATCTTCATGAATACCGCTGAAGCCTTGCCCCAGGCCGATGATCTTGAGCAGTAACATTATCTTTACGATCTCCTGTGGTACGGCATCTCCGAAACCTGTGGCATGAGAGCACACCAGGTTTTGCTGTAACTGGCTTAACTGATCGTCGCTGATGCGTACATTACACAGGCTGCCAAACCCGGTATTGATACCATAATAGGTTTGACCGGTACTGAGCTTCTTATCTAAAAAAGCCCTGTTGGCTTTAACTTTATTTAAAGTCTCTTCTGAGAGCGCGATTGTTGTATTTAAAAAATCAGGGATCTCCTGTATAGAGATATGTTGCGGAATGGTCTTCATGCTTGGAAAAAAATTGTCCGCAAATATAAGCAATACCCGCAGATTAGTGATAGGCTATAGCTACCGTAGCAATACTTAAGGTACAATTTGCCTCTTTTAATATACTGCTGCCACAGGAGGCCAGGGTAGCGCCGGTGGTCAGCACATCATCCACGAGCAGGATATGTTTGCCTTCAATCTGCTTTGCTCGGCGCAGCGCAAAGGCATCGGCTACATTGTCCATCCTTTCTTTGCGGCTCTTATCCGTTTGAGAGCTGGTATTACGGGTCCTTTTTATCACATTGGCAAGTATCGGTTTATGGCTGTAGTTGGCGATGCCTTCCGCGATACATTCCGACTGGTTATAGCCTCTTTTTGCTTTTTTGGCAGCATGAAGGGGGACCGGTACGATCGCGTCAACGGACCGGAACCAGGCTTGGGCGCTAAACTTTTGTCCCAGCAGCTCTCCTAAGTAAACCCCGATTTCCGGCCGGTTATGGTATTTGAGTTTGTGGAGCATAGCCCTGACCATGCCTGCATCAATAAAGTAAAGTAAGGAAGCGGCAAATTGTACCGGGAGCTTTGTAAGCATTCTTATCTGTGCCACGTTTTCTTCCATTTTTTCCATATCAGTATAAGGCAGGGTGTGTTTACAGGAAAGGCACAAAAAGCCGGCTTCGGCACTAATAAGCGTTTCGCAAGCAATACAATATTTAGGGAAGAGGAGGTCCAATACGGGGTAATAGACCTGTGTTTTGAGGAATTGAAGCATATAGTGTGGTTTAGGTTAATATATGCTAATATAAATAAATTATTGGATATAATTAAAAACAGATGACTCAAAATCGGGGGGGGCAAAAAGGATCTTTGAAACCTGCTATAATAATGAACCCCGAGCGACAGAAAATCTCGTATTGAATGCCCACTTTTAACCACCTTTTCGGGTGAAAGGTGAAAATCGTGTGTTTTTTATGTTAAATTTTATTCACGTTATCCACATTTGGATTGTGCACAACTAGTAATTAATTTGTTAATTAATTGATTTTCAATTATTTATTTCATTTGCATTTGTGGATAAGATGGCAATAACTACAAAGTGGTAAATTGTGGTAAATTGTGTTATTTTGTACCATAAAAGATAAAACAGCCCACTTTGGCGAATATTTACGGCGAATATAAGGTTTCTATGGATGCGAAAGGACGATTGCTCGTCCCGGCAGATTTCTGCAAGCAATTGCCGGAGACCGAAAGAACACGCTTTCACGTAAAAATTACCAAAGTAGGCAGCCTGACTTTATATACGGAAACTCAATGGGCAATTGCGGAAGCGCAATTAGCAAGATTGAACCCGCTGAAGGCAAAAGCAATGGAATTTAAGCGCCAGTTCCTTGATGGATACCGCACGCTTGAAGTCGATAGTGCCAACAGGATCCTGATCCCGAAAAACCTGCAGGATGCTGCCGGTTTAAGTAAGGATATTGTTTTCTGGGCAATGGGTGATCAGGTGGAGATCTGGGACGCGGCGCGCAAAGAGGCTTATATGAAGTCTTTAGACCAGGATATTGAATTGACCGATGATTTGTTTAGCTAATGGAACAGGAATACCACCATATTTCCGTATTGCTCGAAGAGAGCGTAGCGGCATTAGATATAAAGCCTAATGGCGTCTATGTTGACTGTACATTCGGCGGGGGCGGGCACAGCAGGGCCATCCTGGAAAAATTAGGGAAACATGGTAAGCTGATTGCCTTTGACCATGATAAAGATGCCTGGAAAAATGCCATTGATGACCCTAGGTTTATATTAGTAAAAGAAAATTTTCAATACATTAAACGCTTCCTGAGATTACTGGGAACGCAGCGTGTAGATGGCATACTGGCGGATTTAGGCGTAAGCTCCTTCCAGTTCGATACTGCAGACCGTGGATTTTCTATCCGCTTCGATGCCCCGCTGGACATGAGAATGGATGATCGCCTGGACCGCACGGCAGCAGATATCATCCGCGAATATTCGGCCGACCAGTTGCAAAAAATGTTCGAAGTGTATGGCGAGGTGCGGAATGCAAGGACTTTGGCAAAGACGATCGTAGAGCAAAGGAAGAATGGAACGATACAAACGATAGAAGATTTTAAGAACCGTATTGACAGCTGTATCAAAGGTAAGCCTAACCGCTACCTGGCGCAGGTGTTCCAGGCTTTGAGGATCGAGGTCAACGATGAAATGGGCGTTTTAGGCAGCTTCCTGGAGCAGGTTAAATCCTGCTTAAAGCCAAATGGAAGGCTGGCTATTATCACCTTCCATTCTTTAGAAGACCGTTTGGTAAAGAAGATGATGAAACAAGGCTCGCTGGAGGAAATACAGACCGATGCTTTTGGCCGTAGAACAGAAGAAAATCCCTTTACTGCATTGAAAGATGTGCTGCCGGGAGAGGAAGAATTAAAATATAATAACAGGTCGCGAAGTGCCAGGCTGCGTGTAGCGGTCTATGAAAAAAGTAAGTAAAAATGGAAGAGGTAAAAAAACAAAGCCGGCTTGAGGTCTTTAAAGAGCGTTTCGATAGTATTTCTTATAAAGGAGTCGTATTGAATGTTCCTTTTTTGATCTTCCTGGCAATACTGGCTCTGGCCTATATCTCTAACAATAATAAAGGAGTGGCGATCTCAAGGGAGATTGAGAAAAAAAATAAAGAACTGGAAGAAGTAAGATGGCGGTATAAAGATGCACAGGCCAACCTGATCTACAGTACCTCGGAAAAACAGATCAGCGACCAGACGGCGGCAATGGGCATTCATCCGCTGGATAAACCGGCATTCGAAATAAAAAAATATACAAAAAGTAAAGAACCAAGCAATAATTAATAACCGTGGCGCAACAAAAAAAATCAAGTGTAAAAAAGGACATTTCAAGACGGGTTAACCTGTCTTTTGCCCTGATATTGCTCTTCGGTATTGCGATTATTGCTAAAGCGGCACATACACAGATCACTCAAGGGGATGAGCTCCGGGCTAAGGCGAACGAATCTTTCACCCGCAATGAGACCCTTTACCCTGATCGTGGAAATATTTATACGGAAGAAGGACGTATCCTTTCGGCAACCATTCCGCGTTTCGACCTGAAGATGGACCTGTCGGTAATTAATAAAGATACTTTTTATCATTATGTAGATACGGTTTGTGAAGCGGTGGCCGCTATTATGGAAGATGAATCGGCGAACATATTAAAGCAGCGTATGAAAGCCGGGTATAAAGCCGGGTCTAAATACTGGACTTTAAAAAATAATGTCGCCTACTATCAATACCAGAAGATCAGGACCCTGCCGGTGTTTAAAAAGCCGAAGAACAAAGGTGGCTTCATGCCGGAACCCAAAATGAAGCGCATGAACCCTTATGGTATGCTGGGGTACAGAACGATTGGCTTGTGGCGGGAGAACGCTCAGACTGTTGGTCTTGAAAACAGTTACGATACTGCTTTAGCAGGTAGGCAAGGTACGCGGGTAATGCATAAAGCCGGTGGGCAATGGGTGCCGGTAACCGGTTCCGAAATTGAAGCCACGCATGGTCATGATATTATTTCAACCATTGATATTGATGTGCAGGAAGTGGCAGAGCATGCGCTGCATGATATCATGGAAAAATATGAGTGCCTGCAGGGAACCGCCATCGTTATGGAAGTGGAGACCGGGAAGATCAAAGCTATTGCTAACCTGGGCCGGCAAAAGGATGGCAGCTACTGGGAAGACTTCAATTACGCTATGATCCCTTCCGAGCCGGGCTCCGTCTTTAAATTAATGACCCTGTATGCCTTACTGGAAGATGGCTATGTAGATGCCAACACTATGGTGAACTGTATGGGTGGTGCTGCCAGGTTTGGTACACAAACGGTAAGAGATGACCATGGCGGCTTAGGTACGATTACGGTTGAAAATGCATTCGCTCAATCTTCCAACGTAGCCTTTGCTACATTAGCTAATAAATATTATAAAGACAGCCCGATGAAGTTCATCAAGCATTTGCAACATCTGGGCTTAAGTGAAAAGACAGGGATTGATCTTGCCGGGGAGCGTGCGCCAACCATTAAGACGACGGCCCATAAACATTGGAACAAGGTAACTTCATTACCCTGGATCGCTTATGGTTATGAAAGCATGATCACACCGCTGCATACCTGTATGGTATATAACGCGGTAGCTAATAACGGTAAAATGATGCAGCCTTACCTGGTAAGCGCCATTATGGATGACGGTAAGCTGGTAAAAAAGACCGAGCCTAAAGTGCTCATTGAAAAAATAGGAAAAGAGTCTACCGTGAAGGCTTTGCGCCAGGTTACCCTTGCAGTGGTAGAGAAAGGAACGGCAAAGTCTGCAAAATCACCTTTCTACCAGGCTGCCGGTAAGACCGGTACCGCCCAGGTGGATGATGTGATCGGCGAGGTAAGATACCGGTATAGCGATGGTGTGCGCCAGGGTTCATTTGTCGGCTATTTCCCGGCCGATAAACCAAGGTATACGATCGCTGTAGTGATCCGTTCAAAACCGGGCGGTGTGTATTATGGCGCGCAATTAGGAGTTCCCGTATTTAAAGCCATCGCGGACAAGTTGTATACGACAAAAATTGGCGGTTGGAAGCTGAATATAGATTCTTTAGGAAAGGAGAACACGATCGCGGCGAAACCGGCACCGGCCTACCAGCTGTATTATTTGCTGCAAAACTTTGGAAGAGCTCCTAAAAATGGCGGGGTGGAAGCATTGCTGGCGGGTGTACAGGTGGATGAAACGAATAGGTTGGCAATGGTGCCAAGAGCGGTGAAGAATAATATAATGCCGGATGTTTCAGGGATGGGTGTTAAAGAGGCGCTCTACCTCCTGGAAAATGCAGGCTTGAAAGTAAATGTATCCGGTGCGGGTGCTGTCGTGTACCAGTCTATCCCTGCGGGGAGTACCTATAGTAATAAACAAACAGTCCGTATAGAATTAAATTAATTAGAGAAACATTGACCATTCAATCATTGTTAACTGGCCTGAGTCCTGTAAGCATAACAGGAAATACCGCTGCTGAGGTAAGCGGCCTGGTATTGGATTCCCGGAAGATTAAGCCGGGGGCTATGTTTTTTGCATTGAAAGGTGCCGCGGTAGACGGACATACTTATATTGAAACAGCCATAGAAAAGGGTGCTGTTGCTATTGTATGCAGTGAGTTGCCGGCAATCCAAAAGGAAGGGGTATGTTATCTTCAGTTTGAAGACGCGCATGAAGTGGTGGGTTTGATAGCTGCCACTTTCTACGGTAATCCTTCTGCCCGGATGAAAGTAATCGGGGTGACCGGTACCAATGGTAAAACGACGGTAGCTACTGTATTATTTCAATTATTTGAGCAGTTTGGTGAATCTTGCGGTTTGATTTCTACAGTAGAGAATAAGATCGGCGACCAGGTCATTCCTGCCACACATACTACCCCCGACGCGATTAGCCTGCAGGCGCTATTCGCGCAGATGCGGGATGCCGGTTGTACTTATGTCTTTATGGAAGTAAGCTCGCATGCCGTGCACCAGCACAGGATAGGCGGTGTGCAGTTTGACGGCGGTATTTTTACCAACATCACCCATGACCATTTAGACTATCATAAAACATTTGACGAATACATAAGAGTTAAAAAGCGCTTCTTTGATCATTTGCCTAAAACAGCATTTGCTTTAACGAATGTCGATGATAAAAGAGGTACGGTAATGCTGCAAAATACAAAAGCACTGAAGCAATCATATGCTTTAAGAGTGCCTGCGGACTTTAAAGGCAAGATACTGGAGAATAATCTTACGGGTTTATTAATGCTGGTTAATAACCAGGAGGTACACTTCCGGATGACGGGTACTTTTAATGCCTACAATCTTTTGGCAGCTTATGGCGCGGCTGTATTATGTGGCAAAGACAGCTTAGAGGTACTGACGGGCCTGAGCAATTTACAAGGCGCTCCGGGAAGGTTTGAAACCATGCAGTCCCCGGTTGAAAAGATCCTGGGTATCGTTGATTACGCACATACACCGGATGCTTTACAAAACGTATTGTCTACCATTAAGCAATTCGGGCAGCAGGCTAATATTATTACCGTTGTGGGCTGTGGCGGCGATCGCGATAAGACTAAACGCCCGGAAATGGCAAAAGTAGCCTGCGATCTAAGCACGACAACCATATTGACAGCGGACAATCCCCGTACCGAAAACCCGGAAACGATTCTGGATGAAATGGTTGCAGGATTAACACCGGGCCAATATCGTAAAATGATCCGGATCAGTGATCGCAGGGAAGCGATCAAAACAGCGTGTAACCTGGCCCGTGCCAATGATGTGATTTTGGTAGCCGGTAAAGGACACGAAACCTACCAGGAAATTAATGGTGTAAAACATCATTTTGATGATAGAGAAGTGTTGAGAGAAATGTTCAACTTACTCGAAAAATAAATTAGGATGCTCTACGATTTATTTAAATACTTACGAGAGGCTTTCGGATTAAGCGGTGCCGGAGTTTTTCAGTTTATTACCTTCAGGGTGGGGGCGGCGATCATATTGTCGCTGGTCATCACTATGGTTTATGGCAAACGCCTGATCAATTTTTTAAGGAAAAAGCAGATCGGAGAAACCGTGCGTGAGCTGGGCCTGGAAGGTCAGACCTCCAAGAAAGGTACCCCGACTATGGGTGGTATCATCATCATCGCGGGCATAGTCATCCCGACTTTACTTTTCGCTGATGTGAAAAACATCTATGTATTAATGATGCTGTTGAGCACCATATGGCTGGGGCTTATCGGCTTCCTGGATGACTATATTAAAGTCTTCAAGAAAAATAAAGAAGGGTTAAAAGGCAGGTTTAAAGTAGTGGGCCAGGTAGGTCTGGGTATCATCATCGGTTCACTCATGTACTTCAACCAGCATGTGGTGACCACCCGTGAGGTAGTAAAAGGAGAGCCTATCGTATATGACGCGACTGAGAAAGTTATTGGCAGCCCGACCTTCAGGAAAGAAGCGGATGGCCGTGTAAGAGAGTATGTGAAAGTAAGATCAGCGGTGACCAGCGTACCTTTTAATAAAAGCCACGAGATCAGCTTTGCGAAAATAGCTTCTGTTTTCGGGGAGGAAAATATTGAATGGGTAACGCCCATTATTTATATCGTCTTCGTAATATTCATTATTACAGCGGTAAGTAATGGGGCCAACCTCACAGATGGGCTGGATGGCCTGGCGACCGGGGTATCGGCAATCGCCGGTATTTGCCTTGGCCTGTTCGCTTACGTTTCCGGGAACTACATCTTTGCCGAGTACCTGAATATTATGCACATTCCTAATCTGGGTGAGCTTTCGGTTTTCATGGGTGCATTTGTGGGTGCTTGTATCGGGTTCCTTTGGTACAATACTTTCCCGGCACAGGTATTTATGGGTGATACGGGAAGTCTTGCTTTAGGGGGTATTATTGCCTGCATGGCCATTATCGTTCGTAAAGAATTATTGATTCCTATATTCTGCGGTATCTTCTTGGTAGAAAACCTGTCTGTTATCGCGCAGACCTTCTACTTTAAATACCAGAAGAAGAGAAGGGGCCTGGAATATGCGCAGGCGCACCGCTTATTGAAAATGGCACCACTGCACCATCATTATCAAAAAGTGGGCTATCATGAAACGAAGATCGTAACGCGCTTCTGGATTGTAGGGATCATCCTGGCAGTATTAAGTGTTGTATCCATGAAATTACAATAATCGATATGAAGAAAGTAGTGATTTTAGGAGCCGGGGAAAGTGGCAACGGAGCAGCCTTATTAGCACAAAAGCAGGGCTATGAAGTTTGGGTGTCGGACTTTGGAACGATCAAAGAAGGGTATAAGAATGAATTAAAGCAATGGGGTATTGCTTTTGAAGAAGGCGGCCATGATATGGATAAAGTATTAAGCGCCGATATCATTATCAAAAGCCCGGGCATACCGGAAAAAGCGCCGGTTGTAAAAGCAATAAGAGCAAAAGGAATTGAGCTGGTCAGCGAGATAGAGTGGGGATTCAGGTTTAAAGGCGAGAGCCGGATCATAGCGATCACCGGGAGTAATGGCAAGAGCACAACGACAAGCCTGACCTACCATATTTTAAAAGAAAGCGGGCTGAACGTGGCGATGGTCGGAAATATCGGTTACAGCTTTGCCCGGCAGATCGCTGAAGATCCTAAGGCCTGGTATGTAGCCGAGATCAGCAGCTTCCAGTTGGACGATATAGTCACTTTCAAACCGGATATAGCGATGATCTTAAATATTACACCGGATCACCTGGACCGCTATAATTATGAGTTTGATAACTATGTGGCGGCCAAGTTCAGGATCACGGAAAAACAGGACAAAGAAGATATCGTCATCCTTAACCGGGACGATGAAGCAAGCAGAAAATATTTAGAACAACATACTATTAACCCAAGGATAATTTATATTACTATGAGCGACGCGCACAATAATTCAGGCGATGGCGGATATATGCAAAATGAAGATATGCACATTAAATGGGATGGTGATGATATGAAAGTTTCTATCCATGACATGACTTTAGACGGCAAACACAATCAGTTCAACTCAATGGCAGCAGGTATTTCAGCAAGAGCGGCAGGTATTCGTAAAGAAAAGATCAGGGACTGCTTTGAAACCTTTGAAGGCCTGGAGCACCGCCTGGAGTTTGTAGCTACCGTACGTGGCGTAGATTTTATCAATGATAGTAAAGGTACCAACCTTAACTCTGTCTGGTTTGCACTGGAAAGCATGAAAAAACCCGTAGTATTGATCTTAGGCGGGCAGGATAAAGGAAATGATTATAACGAGATCATGGAGTTGGTGGAAGATAAAGTAAAAGCCATCGTGTGTATGGGATTGGACAATACCAAGATTCATGCGGCTTTCGAGGGTAAAGTAGCGCAGATAGCGGATACGCAAAGTGCTGTAGATGCAGTAAACGCGGCTTACGCGTTTGCGGATAAAGGAGATGTGGTATTGCTCTCCCCTGGTTGTGCGAGCTTTGATTTATTTAAGAATTATGAAGACAGGGGCCGCCAGTTTAAGGAGGCGGTAAGAAACCTGTAACCCATATAGATTAATGTAAAAGATGAAGAAAATACTTGATAATGTTAAAGGCGACAAAGTGATCTGGTCGGTGATAGTCATCCTGTCATTGTTCAGTCTTTTGTTGATATACAGTACTACAGACCGCCTGGCGATGCAGTACAATTCCTCGACGTTTAAGTATATGGTGTCCCAGGCCTTTTACTTATGCCTGGGCTTGCTGGTGATTTATATTTTCCACCGGATGAAGTACACTACTTTCATGAAGTGGTCAGTGTACCTTTACCTGGCGAGTATACCCCTGTTGATCTATACTCTGTTTTTCGGTACCGAATTAAATAGTGGTTCGCGTTGGATCGCCATTCCTTTTGTAGGTTTGACCATCCAGACATCCGACCTGGCAAAGCTGGCGATATTTACATTCCTGGCGCGGCAGTTAAGCCTGAAGCAGAAAATTGTAAATGATTTCTGGAAAGGGTTTTTCTTCCCGATCCTGATGCCGGTGTTGATTATCTGTGGTCTGATCGCACCTGCAAACCTTTCCACAGCACTGCTTTTAGGAGTTACCTGTTGTATCCTTTTCTTTATTGGCAGGGTACCTATAAAATATATCCTTTTACTGGCTGTAGCCGGTATCTTGATGATGCTGACCATTTTCGGGGTGAGCAAACTGACGGGTAAAGGTCGTGGTGCCACCTGGGAGAAACGTGTGGCGGTATTTTTTGATAATTCAAAAGCGGATGCCGATGATACCTATCAGACCGACCAGGCCAATATCGCTGTAGCGAATGGCGGACTTACCGGGAGAGGGCCTGGAAACAGTTATGCAAAGAATTATTTGCCGCATCCTTATTCAGACTTTGTATTTGCTATTGTCATCGAAGAGTACGGATTGCTGGGCGCCTCATTAGTTATATTCTGTTATTTATTACTGCTCTGGCGCAGTATCAATATATTCAGGCGATGCCCTTATGCCTTTGGGGCCTTCCTTTCATTAGGATTGAGCTTCACCCTGGTGTTTCAGGCATTTATCAATATGGCGGTTGCGGTGCACCTGGTGCCGGTGACCGGGCAGACCTTACCTTTTATCAGTAAAGGTGGTTCTTCCATCGTATTTACCGCGGTAGCGATCGGTATCATACTAAGCGTAAGCCGCTACGTAGATGCTATGGAAGGTAAACAACAATTAGTAAAACAAGTTCAAAAAGAGCAGGAAGAAGCGCTTGCCAACGAAGCATAATTATGAAAATAATCATCGCAGGAGGAGGAACAGGGGGACACATTTTCCCGGCAGTAGCCATCGCAAATGCGGTGCAGCGTTTGTATGCAGGTACCGAAGTGTTATTCATCGGTGCTTTAGGTAAAATGGAAATGGAAAAAGTACCCCAGGCCGGTTACAAGATCATTGGCCTGGACATTGCCGGCCTGAACCGCAGCAATTGGCTCAAAAACCTTTCCCTGCCTTTTAAGCTCTGGAAAAGCAGGAGGAAAGCAAAAGAGATTATCCGGGAATTCCAGCCGGATGTGGTGATCGGTGTGGGTGGATTTGCCAGTTATCCTATGTTGAGTGCAGCGCAGGCTTTGGGAATCCCGACTTTAATACAAGAGCAGAACTCTTTTGCCGGCAAGAGTAATAAGCGATTAGGTGCAAAAGCTAAAGCGATTTGTGTCGCCTATGATAATATGAAGCAGTTCTTTCCGGAGCAGTCGATCATCCAGACCGGCAACCCTGTTAGAGCCGTGATAGCACGCTCAGACGTGAGCAAGGCGCAGGGCCTTGAAGCCTTTGGCATTAGCGCAGAAAAGCCAACCCTGCTGATCGTGGGCGGTAGCCTGGGGGCTAAAGCGATCAATGAAGCGATCGCGGCAGGGCTGCAAACATTAGTTGACGCGGGCTTGCAGCTCATCTGGCAAACGGGGGAACCTTTTTACCAGGAAGCGGTAAAAGCAGCAAATCCTTATGCAGAAGCGGTAAAAGTGCATGCGTTTATAAAGAATATGGAAGCGGCATATGCCGCGGCAGATATCGTGATCTCCAGGGCGGGCGCCCTGGCTATAGCGGAATTATGTATCGTGGCCAAGCCGGTAATATTCGTGCCTTACCCCTTCGCGGCGGAAGACCATCAAACCAGCAACGCAATGTCTTTAGTTAATAAAAAGGCTGCATGGATGGTGAAAAATGAAAACGCAGCGAAAGAATTGGTGTCTAAATTACTGGAATTGCTGAACGAGCCCGGGACGCAGGCTGTAATGCACAATAACCTGAAAAAACTGGCTGTAAATGATGCGGATGAACGCATCGCCCGGATCGTAAAAAGTATTGCTAAAAACTAAAACCTTAGAGATGAATATTGATCATATAAAAAGAATATACTTTGTAGGCATCGGTGGTATCGGTATGAGCGCCCTGGCACGGTTTTTTAAACAAAGAAACGCTGTGGTCAATGGTTATGATAAAACCCGTACAGAGCTGACCGACGCCTTGGTAGCGGAAGAGATCGGCGTGACTTTTACAGACGATGAAGCTGCTTTAGATAAAGAGGTGGATGTAGTGATTTATACACCGGCTATCCCGGAAGATAACAAAATCCTGAAGTGGTACCGGGATAATAACTACCCCGTGTTTAAACGTTCAGATGCGCTACAGTGGATCACTGAAGCCATGTTTGCAATCACTGTGGCCGGTACACATGGTAAAACCACGACTAGTACCATGATTGCGCATATCTTAAGGCATACCGGGTATGGTTGTAACGCTTTCCTGGGTGGGATCTCGGTAAACTATAATACCAATTATTGGCACGCGGAAAATGACAACAATGTTGCCGTAATCGAAGCGGATGAATATGACCGCAGCTTTTTAAAATTGTATCCGGATGTAGCGGTATTGACCGCTATGGACCCGGACCATTTGGATATTTATGGCACCGCGGAAGCTGTGCAGGAAGCATATATCGCCTATACGCATAACATTAAGCCGGGCGGTGTGCTGATCCGGAAACATGGCTTGAAACAAGGTGCTTTATTACAGGGCGATCATAAAATGACTTATAGCCTGCAAAGCGCCGGTGCGGATATCTATGCCGATCATATACAGATGAAGCAGGGTACCTACCAGTTTGACGTAATGGGGAAAGGGGTATTTATCCAGGGCGTACACCTGAATGTTGGGGGAATGCATAATGTAGAGAATTGTATCGCAGCCATTGCCGTTGCCAGACAATTGCAGATACCGGATGCGGATATAAAGGACGCGGTAGCTGCCTTTAGGGGCGTAAAACGTCGCTTTGAATACGTAGTTAAAAACGATTATTTAGTCTATATAGATGACTATGCGCATCACCCGGAGGAGCTGCAGGCGCTGATCAAAAGTGCAAAGACCTTGTTCCCTAAGAAAAGGGTTGTAATCGCTTTCCAGCCACACTTATACTCCCGTACGCGCGATTTTGCAACGGAGTTTGCCCAGGTATTGGATATGGCAGATGAGGTGATTTTACTCGACATCTACCCGGCGCGTGAATTGCCTATTGATGGAGTGACGAGCGAAATGATAAAAAATAAAATGGGTAACCCGAATGTGACCATTTTGACAAAAGACGGGCTGTTAGCTTATGCGGCTGGTGCACCGCTTGAGGTATTTATTACCGCGGGCGCCGGAGATATTGATAAGTTAGTAGCACCCTTAAAGGAAATAATTGAAAAGAGATAAGGTTGACGAAAAAATTAAATGGAAAATCAAAGTAAAATATCATCCCGGAAAGTAAAGCGCTTTGCTGTCGTTTCGCTTGTGCTGATCATCTTTTCAGCCATTCTGATTGCGGCAAACCGCAAGCAATCCGATAAGCCGATCGCGGGGACCAGGGTTACTTTGAAACACCAGGACAGGGAAGAGAATTTTTTGAAGACAAAGGATGTGGAGGGACTGATCAGCCAGCAAGGGATTAATGTAGATAACCAGACGATAGCCACTATCAATGTAGATGAGATAGAGCGCATTGTGCAATCCAATCCCTGGATCAAGGACGCGCAGGTGTTTGTAGATAATAAAGGTATACTGAATATTGAAGTTACGCAGCGTTTACCGGCAGCGAGGATTTTTGCCCAGGATGGAACAAGTTTTTATATTGACACCGCAGGCTTCGAGATGCCTTTAAGCCAAAATTATGCTTATTCTGTGCCGGTATTTACTAACTATGTAAAACAGGCGAATGATAGTATCAATGAACATAATAAAAGGAGCATGGTCTACCTGAGCAGTATCATTAAAGAGGACTCTTTTTGGAATGCGCAGATCACCCAGGTGGATATGGAAGGCCTGAATAAGTTTAATTTTTACACTACACTGGGCCGGCAGAAGGTAAGGTTCGGAGATACCAGCGCGGCCTTAGAAAAACTGGATAACCTGATGTCTTTTTACAAAGATGTTTCCAATAAGATCGGCTGGGACCGCTATAATGTGCTGGATGTAAGATTTAAAGGGCAGGTATTGGCTACGCCATCTATTGGCTGGGTGCCGCCTAAAGATACTATAGGCGAAGGAACAGTGCCTAAACCGGAACCGGCGATAGCTCAAAATGTGGTAGCCGCAAACCCTAAACCCACTCCGGCAAAAACCAAAGAAAGTGCGGTCACCGCCCGGAAACCGGAACCGGTAAAAAAAGTAGCTGCTAAAGCAGACCCGAAGAAAAAAGAAGCGCCGAAAAATACAGTTGTTAAACCGGTAGCAAAAGCAAAGCCCGCTGCCCCGGCAAAAACAACAGTAGCAAAGAAAGCGGAAGCCGATAAAAATAAAAAAGACAAAAAGAAATAAAAATACTTTCAACCTAGTAAAACAGCGCGATATGAATACAAACGAAAGCCCGATTATTGTAGGCCTTGATATTGGTACAACAAAGGTTGTAGCCATTGCGGCAAGGAAAAATGAGTTTGGCAAGATCGAAGTCGTAGGCTTCGGGAAAGCGGAATCTCATGGGGTAAGCCATGGTGTAGTGCAAAACCTGGAGCAATGCATTAATTCTATCAATAAGGCCATCCGTGACCTGAGAGAAAATAATCCTAACCTGGAGGTACATAATGTATATGTAGGCATTGCCGGCCAGCATATCAAGAGTATTCCTTCCCGTGGCGACAGAGTGCGTACCAATGCTGAAAACATTATCACCAAAGAAGAAATTGAGTTGCTGATCAATGACCAGAGCAAGACCCACATCCCGGCCGGGGACCAGATTATTGATATTATCCCTACCGAGTTTTCGGTGGATAATCATAACAATGTTCCGGAACGTGAGGTGATCGGGATGAATGGTACCAAATTCGGTGCTAACTTCCATATCATCACCGGCGACCGTACTGCCATCCGCAATATAGAGCGCTGTGTAGCTGATGCAAGGTTGAAGACAATGGATATCGTATTGCAGCCCCTGGCTTCCGCATCCGCCGTATTGGGAGATGATGACCTGGAAGCAGGCGTGGCGATTGTGGATATCGGTGGCGGTACTACAGATATGGCTGTATTTGTAGATGGCATCCTGCAGCATACTGCGGTTATTCCATTTGCGGGTACTAATATTACTAATGATATTAAAACCGGTTTGGGCGTATTAAAAGCCCAGGCCGAGCAGTTGAAAGTACAGTTTGGCTCTGCAATCGCGGCGGAGGCCAACAGTAATCAATACATCGCTATCCCGGGTTTGAAAGGCTTACCTTCCCGTAACCTTTCTACTAAAACCTTGTCTAATATCATACAGGCAAGAATGGAGGAGATCCTGGAATATGTAGTCTATCACCTGAAACAGCACGATTTGGATAAGAAACTGCACGGCGGTATTATCTTAACCGGTGGGGGCAGCAGCCTGGTGAACCTGAAGCAATTAACAGAGTTCAAAACCGGCCTGAATACCCGTATCGGCCTGCCTATAGAGCATCTTGCCGGCGGCTATGATGAAGTATTGGCTAATCCTATGTATTCTACCTGTATCGGCTTAATCTTAAAAGGCTTCCTGGATATTGAGAAAAGCAATATCAGCTACCAGGCAAGCATTGCCGGTTCGGAAACGGTAGCGCAATCCGTTGCTACCCCGGAAACCAGGACCGCCCAGGATACAGAAATGGTGCAGGCCGCAGCGGCAACACCAAATGCCAAAGCACCTGCCCAGGACTTGTTTGATGAAGAAGAATTCCTGAAAGAAGAAGATGCGGATCGCGCGCCGAGAATAGATATTTCGAAGCGTATCGCTTCTATATTCGGAACTGTTAAAAGTAGCATTAAGGAGCTTTTTACAGACAAAGAAGATGAGACTTTAAATTAATTTTGGCCCCGGGCCCAGATAGAACTTTACTAACCCAAAACAAAAAATTAAAGGTATGATACATTTTGAAATTCCTAAAAATCAATCTTCTATTATCAAAGTGATTGGTGTAGGAGGTGGCGGTGGAAACGCAGTAAATTCAATGTACAATTTAGGCATTGAAGGAGTAGACTTTATTGTCTGCAATACCGACTCCCAGGCATTGGCGCAAAGCCCGATCCCGAACAAGATCCAGTTAGGACCCCATTTGACACAGGGACTGGGTGCCGGTGCAAATCCTGAAATCGGCAAGCAGGCCGGCGAAGAGTCTATTGACGAGATCTCGAAAATATTAAGTGTAAATACAAAAATGGCCTTTATCACAGCCGGTATGGGTGGTGGTACCGGTACCGGAGGTGCTCCCGTTATCGCGAAAACCTGTAAAGAGCTGGGCGTACTTACCGTGGGGATTGTCACCACGCCGTTTTCTTATGAAGGCCGTAAACGTATGAACCAGGCCCAAAGCGGTATCGCGGCAATGCGTGAGCATGTAGATACGATCCTGATCATCTCCAATGATAAATTACGCCAGCAATTCGGTAACCTGCCGTTTACACAGGCCTTTGCCAAAGCGGATAATATTTTAGCTACAGCGGCAAAATGTATTACAGACCTGATCACCGTTGATGGCCGTGTAAACCTGGACTTTAACGATGTGCAGACCGTAATGAAAAACGGTGGTGTGGCGATCCTGGGTAGCGCGATGGCAAACGGCGAAAACCGTGCCTATACTGCTGTTACCGAGGCGTTGAATTCACCTTTGCTGAATGATGATGACATCAGCGGCGCGAAATGGATCCTGTTGAACGTAACTTCTGCCCAAGGTGCGCACGAGCATACTTTGGACGAACTGGATATCATTCAGGGTTATGTACAGGACCAGGCAGGTAATAACTGTGATATCATCTTAGGTATGGGCCATGACCCTGCTCTGGGTGAAGATATCGCGGTTACAATCATCGCTACCGGCTTCCAGCAAAATGAAGTGAAAAATCAAATGGAAGTTAAGCAGCAGCAGGCGGCCCCGGCTCCGCAACCGAATGTGGTAGAATTGAAGCCAACTGCTCCGGTAACAACCACGGTAGCTCCCGTACAGGAAGCGCCGGTTGTGCCAGAACCGCCAAAAGTAGACCCGATGGCACCAAGATTGATCACACCGGAGCCTATGCAGCAACCTCAGGTTTCGGTAGTACCGAATAATACTTTTGAACTGGAATTGCCTGTTGCTCCATTGCAGACTCCGGCACCTAAAGATGATTTGGTAAACCGGATACCGGAACCGGTAACCGCATACCAGGCACTACAGCAAAATGTGCCCCAACAGCCGGTAGTAAACCATACGCCCGCTGACGGTACCGTGCGCATAGGTGAAAGAGTTTTATCTCCGCATGAGATTGAAGAACGGGAACGCTTCGAAGAGCAGAAACGCATCCTGGAAGAGCGTGCAGAGCGCCTGCGCAGGATGAGCTTTAACTTCCATGGCAATAACGCGGAAGAAATTGAGAACGTTCCGGCTTATATGCGCAGAAGTAATAACGCTGAAGAGCAAATCGATGAATCCTCTAAACCGTTCCTTTCTTCTTATAAAGTAGATGAAGGCGCCAATGGTAAAGGTAATATCAGCACGATCAATACTTTTTTAGACGGTAAAAAACCGGATTAATATAATACTTAAATTTTTATAAGCGGAGTGTGTCACACTCCGCTTTTTTATTTTTTAAGACTTAATAAACATATCTTTTTCTTAATTACTCGTTAATAAGTATAGACAAACTTTATACTATTAAACCTTTTTTACCGGCTTACGTCTATGTATAAAAGAAAAAATTAAAAGACCTTTTAAATTTATAAAAATGAGAAACCTAAGCAACATATTCAGAAGTTTGGCAATGGCCACAGGTGTTACAATAGTGACGTTGGCAGGTTTCGGTACCCAGAAAGCACAGGCCCAGTATTATGACGACGGATATTCCAACCAGGGATATGGTGATCAAGGGTATAATAACCAGGGATATAATAATGGTTATGATAACGGTTATGGCTATGATGATGGCGGGTACGACTACAATTATAACAGTAATGACTATACAGCCTTCTATAATGATCTGGCTCCCCACGGCCAATGGTTCCGGGACCCGAGGTACGGAATGGTTTGGGTACCGAGAGTTGGCGCCGGCTTCGTGCCTTACCAGACTAACGGTTATTGGGCAATGACCCAATACGGTAACACCTGGATGAGTAGCTATAGCTGGGGCTGGGCTGCCTTTCACTATGGTCGCTGGACTTTTGACCAGATGTATGGCTGGATATGGTTACCCGGCAGGACCTGGGGACCGGCATGGGTATCCTGGCGCCAGGGTGGCGGCTACTACGGATGGGCGCCTTTAGGCCCCGGAATGAGTATTAGCATGTCCTTTGGTTATAATCCCGGCTTCAATTGCTGGACCTTCGTACCGGCAGGCAATATTTACCACACCGGTGGATATAATACGTATATGAGAAATGTTAACATATACAATGTATACAACCGCACTACGGTAATTAACAACTACAACAGGCAAGGCGGCCGTAACTATGTGCTTGGGCCAAGCAGGGGAGATGTGGAAGGCTCTGCCCGCCGCCCGGTTAGAGTGTACAACCTTTCTGATCGCGGTACAAGAGGTGCGGCCAGTGTAAGAGGTAATAATATCAGTATTTATCGCCCTGATGTGGCACAGATATCCCGTAGCACTCGTAATGTCGATGTAAGAAACGTAAGATCTATTGATGTAAGCAGCAGAAACAGGAATAATGGAACCGGTGCGGTAAGAAACAGCAGGGATCAGCAGTTGAATAATAGTCGCGGAACCAGGAGCAACGAAAGCTTAAGACCGGGTAGTAATATAAATAGGAGCGGATCCCGCGAAGCGGTAAATCAACAAAGAAATATGGCACCCCGTCAGGAGAACAGGCAGATGAATGCAGCGCCGGACCGGGTTAGTAGCCCTTCAAGGTCAGTAGCCCCTGCACCTCCGTCAAGGACAACAAGTCCTGCACGGGATATGGAGCGGAGACAAAATATGGCCCCGGCTATGCCTCAAAGAAATGTAGCTCCGGCTCCTCCGGCAAGACAAATGAGCCCTGCGCCTGAAAGAAGACAGAATATGGCTCCGGCACCTTCAAGAAATATGGCGCCAACTCCTTCCAGGACGATGAGCCCGCCGCCAAATAGCAACAGGCAAAATATGGAGGCCCCTAGAAGAGAAATGGCCGCACCCCGGTCTTCAGCTCCGGCTGTACAGCGTTCCAGTGCTCCGGCACCTAGAATGGAAAACAGAGGAAGTGCCCCGGCAAGATCAAATGATGGCGGCGGACGCCCGATGGGTGGCGGAAGAAGATAATTGAAGCGTGTGAAATAGGATAAATGAAAATGGGACAAACTAAAATTTGTCCCATTTCTTTTAACAAATCACTATGAATTATACAGGGAAAGTTATATCTTTATCCACCATTTAAACCCATTACTACGGATTAATTAAATCGATAAACCGGCTTAAATGTTTGTACATCAGATACTTTTAGCTGTTTTTATTTTATAGCGAATTAGTAGGTATAAATAATAGCTCCGATATGAAAGTTGGAGAAAAGCATGTTTTCAATTTTTTTTAGAAAAAATTAGCAAACACTTTGCATTTCTAAAAAGATTGTTCTATTATTGTATCGCTTTTCGATTTTTTTATTTCGAAACAAAAAAAATAAACAACATTAATAACAGATGAAAAGAGCACTATTAGGTTTTAGTTTGCTAGGTGTAGGTTTCGCTACAGTATTGACATCATGTTCTTCTAATAAAGGAAGAGGTACTTCAAGTAAAACAGGTTGGAATTATAATGATTCCAGGCTTGGAGGTTTTACAGCAGCGCAAAACTATAAGGGCATGCAAACGGGTCCTGGGTTGGTTTTTGTCGAAGGTGGTACTTTTGTGATGGGCCAGACCGATGAGGATTTATATTACCAAAATAACAATACGCCTCGTCGTGTTACTGTGTCATCTTTCTATATGGATGAGACTGAAATCGCGAATGTTCACTACCGTGAATTTATATATTGGTTAAACAGGGCTTATGGTGCGGATTACCCTAACGTGGTAGACGCTGCTAAACCTGATGAAACTGTTTGGCGTTCCGCTCTGTCTTACAATGAGCCGTATGTTAAATACTATTTTAATCATGCTTCATACGATCAGTATCCTGTAGTAGGGGTAAGCTGGCAACAGGCTAATGACTACGCGCACTGGCGCTCTGACCGGGTGAATGAAATGATCCTGATCAAACGCGGCCTTTTAAAGAAAAATCCTAACCAGGTTAATGAAGATGTGTTCACTACACAAACTTATATTAACGGACAATACCTGGGTACTGCCGGCAAACCAATGAGAGATTTAGATCCAAACGGTTCTAAAACCCGTCAGACTAACTATGCAGATGGTATGCTGTTGCCGAATTATCGCCTGCCTACAGAAGCAGAATGGGAATACGCAGCTATCGGAACCATCGGTAACAACCCGAACCCACGCACTAAACGCAGCCGTGGAGAAGAGGCGGTTACTAAACGCCAGGCTTATACCTGGGGCGATATCCGTTCTGTAAGGTCACAACAAAAAAATGCTCAGAAAGGAGAGATCCTGGCTAACTTCAAACGTAAATCTGGTGACATGATGGGTGTAGCCGGTGGTTTGAATGACAATGCCGACGGCCCGGCTCCGGTACACACTTATTTACCGAATGCTTATGGTTTATATAACATGGCCGGTAATGTAAATGAATGGTGCTTGGATACTTACCGTCCTACCGCTACACAAGATTTCAATGCACACAACCCGATCGTTGGTGGTCCGGAGTTCAAGAAAAGAGTGCTTGAAGATGACTTTACTGTTGCAGAGAAAGATAGCTTAGGTCATGAGATCTGGGTGGATATCGACTCTACTGACTTAGCAGGTAAATATGCCAGAGATTATAAAAAATCCGATAACAGAGATTACCTGGAAGAAGGTGGTAAGTATCGTTTTGATTATGGCAAGCAAAGCTTAGTAAATAACGAAAGTCGTGTAATCAAAGGCGGTTCCTGGGATGATAACGCTTACTGGTTAAGCCCTGGTACACGTCGTTTCCAACAAGCTAATCAACCAAGCTCTACTACAGGTTTCCGTTGTGTTATGGATCGCCTGGGTAGTACCATCCTGGATACACAAGCTGGTAACCAATTTAAAGCAAGCAAACAACGTAGATAATACTTGTTTAAGATACAATAGAAAAGACCACCATTCCGGTGGTCTTTTTTTATGCTTTATTAGATGAGCAAGTAAAAAACTTGTATTTATATATTGAATTAGAGATCCGCTAAAGGGTTAATAACAAGCCGCTCCACACAGGTATTAAAACCGGTTTCCGCACAGCTGAAAACCATAGTAGCTATATCTTCTGCCGGCATCAATTTTTCTTCCGGCACACCGGAGCCTTCCCAGCTGGCACTCATTGTAGGCCCCGGGCATACTGCGGTCACCTTTACTTTGTAGGGTTTCAATGCGGCCCTGAAATTGTCAGACATGCCCAGCATCGCGTATTTGCTGATACTGTAACTGCTACCGCCCGCATAGGCCTGCAGGCTGGCAAGAGAGCATATGTTAATAATGTGG
Source organism: Taibaiella sp. (assembly GCA_016786705.1). Lineage (GTDB taxonomy): Bacteria > Bacteroidota > Bacteroidia > Chitinophagales > Chitinophagaceae > Edaphocola. Next base: position 227,249 of record JAEUVV010000011.1, on the reverse strand, counting down.
CCTGAAGTCTGCTCTGCCATTTTTTTTCCGATCATCTGGCTCAGGATATAAGCGCTGTAAAGATTAGTATTAATTTGCTGTTCCAGCTGGCTAAATGTTTCCTCCAATACCGTACCCGGTAAAAAGACACCGGCATTATTTACCAGTACATCAATATGTTCAAATGCACGCAGCATGCTGTTGCCAAAGGCTTCAGCCCCGGCAGGTAATTGCAGGTCGGCCTGTAAAGCGATGACTCTTTGTTGTGGAAATTCAGTTGTAGCAGCTGCGCGAAATTGATCCAGCTCCTCCTGATTCCTGGAGCAAATGCCTATGTTATAGCCTTCCTGTAAAAATTTAAGGGCAATAGCTCTGCCTATTCCTTTGGTTGCCCCGGTGATAATGGCCGTTTTCCTGTTCATTAAATTTAAATTTAGAGAGATGGCTTATTTTACTTTAGCAGCAATTCTTTTCAGGTCTTTTGACTTGAAATTATAAGAGACCGGTGTATAAGCCGTATATAAAAGTTTACCGGTCTGCCCGTCAAATACACTTACAAATTTATCGGTACTGCTTTTGATATAAGACAGGTAGGCATAAGCCTTGTTTTGTGCGGCGGCGGCAGGTTCTATTTCCTTTGCCTCCAGGTATTTGTTGTCAAAGGTATAGGAAGTATTATCCTCCACTTCGTCACTTTCCGTTTCTTTTTCAGCCCCGGTGAACATGTTGTACTTAGTGTTTACATAGTCCGGGATATACAGGGTCTGGTTGCGTAGCGCCTTAATCCCTTCCTGGTCAGTATACTCCTCAAACATTGACCTCAGGGTACCGCTTGTCAGTCCGTCGTTAATTACTTTTAAATAGCCGCAGAGCATCTGTGGGGTCCAGTTAGGCATGGTAGCTTCCCGGTACAAATAGGGGGTCACTTTTTCGCTGAAGCTTTTGTTATTTAATGCAGCATACCGGAGGACAGAAGTCATTGATTTACTATCCAGGTGCAACATTATTTTACCCAATAAGTTTTGCTCTGTCTTTCCCTTTTTATTCGTGGAAAGCATAAACAGGTCATAAGAAAGATGCGGATGATGGGTGAGAGTACTCTGTCCCCGGCGTATGGTCACAAAACCACCAAAAAAGAAAAAGCTGGATTTGGTTTTATTCAGCGTATTCATTTCCTCCGGCCGGATAATTTTAAAGGGTGTTATGGTCCACACTTTGGCGATAGCCTGCTCAAATGCGGCCTGCTGTTCATAATCCTTTTCCTGTAAAATAAAGTAGGTCGTAGATTGCCTGAATTTGTCCATTTCTTCAGCGCTTATTTTCCCGGGGCCTTTACTAAGGGTCGCTGATCCGACCTGGATCTGGGCATTGGCCCGGATACTTCCCAGGCAAATACTGCTCAGGCTACTGCTGATGATTAATGCGTTTAAAAGCTTATTCATGTTTTGATGTGTCAAGGTTAATGAGGCTATTCCCCGGGGGATATTTACCGCACAAGATACAGATTTTTCCCCATCGATTTTAAGGGTTTCCCCTCTTGCCGGCGCCCTGGCCGCAAAATAATTTTGTATAAAATATTTACCAATAAATATTCCGGGAGCAAGCCGAAAATCCTGAATAGAAAAGAGTAGGTTAATATAATAAATTTAAAAATATGTTGAAACTTACAGACAAAGAACTAAAAGTTCATTTGGAACAACGGAGTAATGCGCCCAGGTTATTGGCAGCGAATGAGAACTACTTTGGGACCTTTGAGAAGAGTAAACTTAAAGCGGTTTTCCCCTTAAAATATAATACCGCATTTGAAGGTTTAAGTTGTATCGGGTATCATCCTAAAATGGAAGAACTGACCGCTACTATTCAAATACACAGGAACAGTGGCTACGGCGGTGGCCTTTGCGGTAAAGGTAGTATGGAATATGTCCGTTTCTTTATTGATTACCAGGATGGAGCATCCTGGCAGGATATGGGTATGGCGGCGGTCAATGTTCATGATATCCCGGATACAAAAGACTGCTCCGGTAATCTTGAAAAACCGCTCTCTTATGTAGTACGATTGAAGATCGACCCTAAAAACCTGGTATGTTCCCGGCCTAATTTGCCAAAACTAAGGGTGGTATTGTCCTGGAATATCCCTTTATTGCCTGACCGGCCGTTCCAGGCTGTCGCCTGGGGCGATGCGAAAGAAACGCAGATACAGATAGCCCCGCTTATCTTTTTATCGCCGACTTTCCCGATTGAAAAAATAGGTACTATTTTAACGAGTGCGCTTGAAAATCCTGCGATCAGTATAAATGCGCTTGCCGGTGTATTACCGGGCTCCGGCTCAAAATTAAAAGCACTTAAAGAGGCCGTCGTAGCGCCTAAAATTGAATTGGCGGAGCTGGTACAACTCTATGAAGCTGAAAAAATAAAAATAGAGCCCGAACGCCTGGGCGCAAAAATCCTGCATGAAACAGTGTATGCGGCTAATGAGCAATTAAACCTGCAAAGCCAGCAAATATTCGCCGCGGCAAAGCTGAACTGGGCCGAAAGCCTGAAGAAATTCCTGTCCCTGAAAGGTAATACCAGTTATGAAGAGCTACATTGTGTAGGCCTGGATTATCATAGAGAGGCTTTGGTAGCCACTCTTAAGGTTAAAAAGTCTAACGGCTATTCCGGCAATCTCTGCAGCAGGGGAAGCAAAGAATATGTTGGTTTCTGGATACAGACTGAAGAGGACTGTGCCTGGAAATATATCGGTACCTCCTTCGTAAATGTGCATGATGTTACCGGTTCCGGTGAAGGCCTGAGTTATTCCGTTGTTTTACCTTATGACTTTTCCGGACTAAGGAATCAATGTACCCAACCTGTGGTACTTAAGATAAGAGCCGTACTTTCCTGGAACGTGCCGCCTTCTACTAAAGACCATACCATTATACCTTATTGGGGTAACATCCTGGATAGCTATATACAAATCGCGCCGGGCAAAAAATGGGATGGCAAAAGCCCGGTAATGATCACCCTGGGTGGGGTAGCCGTGGATAACATTAACCCGATAAGCGGGCTTACAAAGCCAGGGGCCAAGCTTGAGTTCAACCAGGCTGCAGTATATGATAATAGTCCTTTCGGCGGTACCATAGTTATGCAGGGCTTATCCCATCCTTTGGCAGGGATGAAGTACCGGGTAAAGGTCAAAAATATGATTACAGCCCTTGAATATTATTTAAATAGTCCTTTACACCTGATCGGTTATGATACAAGTACTAACCAGATCACGCACCCGGTTATCTACCCGGATGTGAACGGGTATTATGTGTACCAATCTTATCTGAATAACATCAGCAGTGTGTTGGCGAGATTTAATCCCGGTACGAACGACCTGCTGGAAATAAGTATTGAGCATGAAAACATGTCGGTGGTGACGCAGCGCATACAAATGGATAATGAAGTGCCGGTAGTAGCGCTTAAAACCAATAAAGGAGGCTGTGGCGGCTATGCCAAAGGGGATACCATAACCGGCACTTTTACGGTAAGTGATACCTATTTATTAAATTATAGCCTGACCAGTTCTTTGGCCGCTAATGTTTATTCCGGCACAACAAATGTCATCAACGGGGCCTTTGCGTTTAATACAGCAGGATCAGCGAGTCCCTGCGGCAGTATTAACCTTTATGCGGTGCAAAAAACAATTATAGACAGCGCTGTAGCGGGTTCCTCAAAATATGCTTCAGAAGTAGTATGCCTGAAGTAAATAGCACTGAGTACGGAGGTGATAGTATGAACAAAAAAAGCCCTGCAGAATACCTGCAGGGCTTTTAATAATTATACAGGAGGTTTTATGTTACTTATTAATGATGATCTTTTGTACCGCATGGCTTCCGCCGCTATGTAAGTGTAGCATATATATGCCGGAAGCAAGCCCCTGTACCCCTACTTTGTGTTCTGATTTGCTACCGTAGCATTCAAAAGCATCTTTCAGTACGGTCTGGCCCAAAGCATTGCTCAGCTCCATCTGTACCGTACCGGTAAAGCCTGATGCGCTTACCGTGAAATTACCATTGTTAGGGTTAGGATATACCTGTACATATTTGCTCAGGTCTTTATCCTGAAGTTCAAGGGGCCAACCGACTGTAAACGTATAGAAGATCTGCGCGCCAAAATCTGATTGGAAGTTTTTGAGTACCTGGCCACTGTTCGCATTTAAAATAGCGAAGTTGCCGCTGCCCTGGTTAGGACTGGCCCACCATTGCAGGCCATCACCTACGCCACCCGCGCCGTTATCATCCAATGTAAGGGTATAACAGTCAAAAGGCAGGCTCAAGGTGTCATTGTAAGTGGTATTGGCGGCCAGGCCGGATTTGGAAAGGATCACGTTTCCTGCCATATTGCGGACTGTCAGGGTGTTTTCCTGGGGCCTGCTATTGGTTTTGAACCTGAAAACCACCTTTTGATTAGGTAATACATCCGGTAGATTATATTTAGAGATACCGGTATCATTACCGCTGTACTCATCTGTAGTATTATTGGCTTCAGATATCCAGGCCAGGAAACGGTTTGTATTGTCACCTACCCAGAAAGAAGCCGTATTAACCGGGAGGTCTACGATCGCAGTATCCAGGAATTTCAGGTCGCCACTCCAGCTGAAGATTTCCTCTTGCCCGCCGGCTACTTTATACTTGATCACCGCGCTTGTGAGGTTGTTTTTACCGGCATTGCGGAGCACTACCTGCGGGTTAACGCAGATCGGGTTCATGCGGGATAAAACAAAATCATCACTTGGCTTGCGTACCGTGTAGATCTCGGCATCATTATTACGGCCCGGAGTTTTGTACTCGATCAGCTGCAGGCCTACACGATAATTACCATTGTAGGTATTCTCATTACCTGCTGGGGCAGGAGCGATCTGGTAATCCAGGTTGATCTGCCCGTTGTTGATATACTGAGACACATTCATGTCATGCGATTCGATAATGTCGCCGGGGCACCAGCCTTCGCGGCGATAGACCCAGGTACCGCCCTGCGGGAAGATCGGGTTAACCGAGCAGTCTGTTCTTTCTATACGGAATGTTTTGATCGTTTGTCCGCCCGATTTATAATAGTGATTATTATACATAAATTCACAACAACCGTTAGGGAAGGAAGGGCCGGCATTTTCCGCACCGCCATGGCCACTGATATAGCTTCTGAATTTTACCTGGTCTGTTCCGGAACGCAGGTCGATGGTTTTAGGGGCCAGTACACTTTCATTAACAATAGCACCATAAGTATAGGAGCCATGGCCATTCTGTGTCCAGGGCTGGGCGATATGATTGACCTCGGCTGCAGGCTCCCCTTTAATAAAGGCAAACCTCACATCCTGCAATTCCTGGGTACTACCCACTTCCAGGTCAACAGAGTCCTGTAAGAGCTGGTAATAATCCGTAACATCGTAGATACGGGTGCGGCCGCTGCCCAGGTCAAGGTTGATCCCATAAGGGGATATGCTGCGCCCGATCTCGTATTTTACGGTATTGCTGTACCAGTTGATATCATAATTGTAGATCACACTATCCAGGCTAATCAATACAGAGTCTGTTTTTATACCATTGGTATAAGTATATTGATATTGATTCGTCCATACATTGAGTGTGTCTGTACTGATTCCCGGGTTTACAGGTGAGTTATCGGCAATGATCTGGTTGCTGCCCGGGTTGCCATAGATATAAACAGTTGTAGGCGCTTTATAAACTGTATCTGTTACCAATGCTGAATCTATAGTAGTTGTATAGGTATTACGCTCAAATACAACCTGTGGCCTCCAGTTCAACTTCTGGACATTATAATAGAAGTCTTGAGGTTTTACTTTTTTCCACCAAAGATTATTGTTGATATTGCCGGAAGCCTGTCCATTAGCCGAAGCATCTGTAATGATAGACCCAAACCCGCTATTGATGCGGTAATCGGCTTTAAGGTTGGCGAAAGAAGGGTGGCTGGAAGTAATGTCTTTACCTACCCATTGCCTGATCTCGTTATCGGATAATTTTTTGTCCCAGATACGCAGGTGTGATAATTTGCCGAGGTAGTTATAACCTCCTTCACGGGATTCTCCTATTAAGAATTCCCCGTTATTCGGCTCTGTATTAATACCGGTTCTCCTTTTGGTATAAACCAGCTTCCCGTTCATGTAAAAGCAGAAGGTGTCCGTGGCATAGGTAACGGTCATCTGTTTCCAGGTATTTTTAGTATTTGGACCGGAGAAGATAGGTTCCTGGCTGTTATTACTGCTCCATACATTAAGTCGGTAATTATTGTTGGGGCTGGTCGTACGCATGGTAAAGTCCGCACCGTTTTTACCCCGGCGGCCGGCAGTAAACAAAGTGCCTTCCGGCGCAATGAAAGAATCTACATTCATCCATATCTCGTAAGTGCGCGGCGCGGTGCCACTAAACATATTAACACTGGCCGGGAAGCGCACATTACCACCCTGATTCTGGGAAGTGCCCAAGCTGTAATTACCGGTAGTCGTATAAGCTCCTGCCGGGTAGCTGGTGTTTTCGCCCAGTAGCTGGTTGTTGGTAGCGGTGCTGCTGTTATCGAAAGAGAAATCTATCAGCAGGCTGGACGTACCATTCCAGTTAAAGGGGGTGTTGAACTGGAAATTGTTCAGACCGGAAGTCGTAATGATCCTGTTATAATGATACACTTTGCTCAGCGTATCGGATTCCATAACGGCAACGTCAAAGCTGTCATAGGGCACCTGTTTGATTCGGATCTGCACATTATTCAGCGTGGCATTATTACCCTGGAAGTTGAGCTTAAGCCCGGTAATGTTGCCGGCTGTAAGGCCTGCGGCCTGTAGTTCAGCCGCTTTCCAGATGAATTGCGCTCTCTCTTTACCTGCTGCCAGGTTGAAAGGATGTGGCTGCGCCGTAGTGCTACCCCCTACAGTATAATTATTGGTAGCAGTATATACAGGTACCGTATTATACATCCAGGATTTGTACAGGTCATACTGCGGAAGGATCGAATAGCGTAAGCTGTCCGGGCTGCTGCCATTATACAATTTGAAATAGCGTCCTTCCCTTGCGGTAGAGTCCAGGATACCCCTGTGGTCATAAATATTGTTGAAATAAATGTAATCCCATTCTCCGCAGGCATAATTGCCATCGCCTGATACGGTAGGATAGCATTTGATGTTGAAGTACATCAGGATTTTGCGGTACTGCTCATTGGCCGTGGGGAAGAAGAACTTGGCTCTCCGGGTCCATAAGGAGTCGAAGGTAAAGGTCTGCACCCAGGTCGTATCCTGGGCCTGGGTTTTCAGGGAAGGATACAGCATGGATAAAGCCAATATAAAAGCAAAAATCTGCAGGTAAAATTTTCTCATAAACTATTATTAATTTAAAATCTTTCTCATAATTTTTGCGAATATAGATTTTATATACTCATTATTTCTATGTTTTATGACATTTTTTTGGCCAACAGGTTATGATTTACGATAACCTGTTGGCCAAAATTTTTTAAATGATAAGGATTAATAGGCTCTGGCGAACAATACTCTTTCTTTGCTCGGGTTGCCGGTAAGGATACATTTACCAGCTTCCTGTGGATTGTCCAGAGGAATACAGCGAATAGTAGCTTTCGTTAATTCCTTGATTTTTTCTTCCGTTTCAGGAGTACCGTCCCAGTGTGCGGCAATGAAGCCCGGCTGCTCATCCAATGTTTTTACAAACTCGTCCCAGGTATCCACCTTACGGATATTATCATCACGGAAAGTTTTCGCTTTATGGAACATGTTGTGCTGGATATCCTCCAGCAGCGCTTCAATAGTGCCTGCTAAACCTTCAAGATTATGATTTTGCTTTTCAGAGGTATCTCTGCGCGCAATTTCCACGATGCCGTTTACAATATCACGTGCCCCGAAAGTTAAACGTACCGGTACGCCTTTCTTTTCCCATTCCGCAAATTTCCAGCCCGGGCGCGCATTATCGGCATCATCATATTTTACACGGATGCCTTTTGCCTTCAGTTCTTTAACAACGGTGTCCACTTTTTCATCGATCATGGCTTTTTGCTCCTCGCCTTTATAAATAGGTACGATGACTACTTGTAAAGGAGCAATGCGTGGCGGTAAGATCAAGCCTTCATCATCACTATGCGCCATTACCAGTGCACCAATCAGGCGGGTAGATACGCCCCAGGAGGTTGCCCATACATAATCATAGTTATTGTCTTTATCGCTAAACCGTACATCAAATGCTTTGGCGAAATTCTGCCCCAGGAAGTGGGAAGTACCGGCCTGTAAAGCCTTACCATCCTGCATCATGGCTTCGATACAATAAGTATCAACGGCACCTGCAAAACGCTCATTGGCAGACTTTACCCCTTTAATTACCGGCAGGGCCATGTAATTTTCCACGAAATCGGCATAGACATGCAGCATTTTTACGGTTTCTTCTACCGCTTCCTGTTCTGTAGCATGTGCGGTATGACCCTCCTGCCATAAAAACTCGGCGGTACGGAGGAATAAGCGGGTACGCATTTCCCAGCGCACCACATTTGCCCATTGATTGATCAAAATAGGCAAATCCCGGTAAGATTGTATCCAGTTTTTATACGTATTCCAGATGATCGCTTCAGAAGTAGGCCTTACGACTAATTCTTCCTCCAGTTTGGCTTCGGGGTCAACGATCAGTTTTCCTTTATTGTCCGGGTCCGTTTTTAACCGGTAGTGAGTAACCACAGCGCATTCCTTGGCAAAGCCTTCCGCATTTTTTTCCTCCGCCTCAAACAGGCTTTTGGGGACAAATAGCGGGAAGTATGCATTCACATGCCCGGTATCCTTGAACATCTTGTCCAGGACGTCCCGCATGTTTTCCCACAGGCCAAAGCCGTAAGGCTTGATGACCATGCAACCGCGAACGGCAGAATAATCAGCTAATTCTCCTTTGATAATCAGATCATTATACCATTGCGAATAATCTACCGCTCTTGCTGTAATTTCTTTACTCATTGATTAAACCTTTTATGATTAGTTAAAGTCTAAGTATATATTATAATATTAAGCGCAAAAGTAGTATTTTTGAATGGCATCTTGGTAAGCTGTGTTGAATTTAAAATCAGGAGTATTGCCCGGAGCTCAAAAATGCTGTAAAGCATAACCTTAAAACGAGTTTATTTATTATGAAACAGTTATTTATCACCGGTTTGGCATTAATGTTGAGTGGCAGCGCTGCCCTTGCACAGTATGCTGATGACCCTTATTCTAATTCGGGGTCTACTAATGGTAACCGTAGCACAAGATACGAGCAGGATCAACGGTACAGTCAGGATAATTATACTAATGATAGTTATAATGATGAATACGGTGATGGATATATTGATTATGATGATGATTCCTACACAACACGATTCCGCAGATTTAATGATGTTTACGCCGGTTATAATTACTGGAGCCCTGTATTTAGTCCCTACTGGGCTATGCCCGTTTATATGGACCCCTGGTATTACAGCCCATACCGTATGGGATGGGGTATTAGTTTAGGATGGTCCTGGGGCAGTCCCTACTGGAATTCCGGCTGGGGTATGTGCAACTGGTGGGGTTATAATGGCTTCAACTATTGGAACCGTCCTTACATGGGCTGGGGCTGGGGCGGCGGCTTTGGCTACACCGGTTGGGGATATGGTTGGGGCAACGGCTACGGTTGGGGATATGGTAACGTATTCGACTATGGCAACCGCAGAGGGGTAAACTATGGCCCGAGAAGAAGTTACGGTAGCACCGTTGGTGGTTACCGTGGATCAAATGGTATCAGGCCTAACCCGGGAACTGTAGGCTCCGGCAGAGATAGTTACAGAAGAAGAGGGGATATGGGCATTAATTCCAATGTGCCTTCCCGCTCAGGAAGAAATGGTGTTATAAACCAAGGGCCAAGAAGCGGTTATACGCGTGATCGTGTTCCTGGAAATAATAATGGAATAAGAATAAATGAAGGTTCCCGCAGAACAAGAGAGGTTGATAATAACAATTTCAACAGAGGTTCGCAACCAGGTCGTGAAAGAAATTATCAATCCGACCGGCCTAATAGGGTAGCTCCACGTGAATCTACCAGGCCGTCCCGCAGTTATGAAGGCTCCGGCAGTCCTGCTCCATCCCGTTCTTACTCTGCTCCTTCACCTGCTCCTTCCCGCAGCAATTTTAATAGCGGTGGTGGCGGCAGCCGTGGAGGTGGATTTGGCGGCGGCTCAGGCGGTGGCGGTTCCAGAGGCGGCGGTGGATATAGAAGATAATATATACTCCTAATTAATATAATGAAAAGCAGTAATCAGAATAATGATTGCTGCTTTTTTAATAAAATTACCTAATTGGTACAACCGGAATTGATCAAATTTTCTGTAGTTTGTGAGCTGTTTGATAACCTGAAATGTACATGAAAGGAATTTTAAATCCTTTATATCTGCTATTTATTTTTTGTTGCCTGAGCTCCATGCCGGTATGGGGCCAGGAGCAGGTAAATAACGAGACTGAACTGTTGCGTTATTGGGAGGCACATTTATGCGCCATTTCCCAGAAGGACAATGTCCCCTTTTCTGCTAAGGGGAAGCTGAAGGATAACGCCAATGCATTATTAAAGATACAAAAGCAAGTATCGGGCAAGCCTTCGGACACACTGCTGCTACCAGCATTAAATGATTTAATGGCCGATCTGCAACATAAAGATTACGATCTTGCAGTAGCGTTTGTTCAGTTTAAAGCAGCCGTTATACTTTACAAACAGTACAAAAAGACGGAGGGCATTGAACTCATACTGCATACCAAAGAACTACTAGGTGATAAAGGCATGGCCGAAAAATTCCCCGGTATCGGGTCCTATTACTCCTTTATGGGACAAATCTATATTGATAACGGGGAGCCGGAATTTGCCTTGCAGCTGCTTCAGAAAGCCGCTCAATATAATTTCTGTGATAAGCTGGATGAATACTATTGCTGGGGTAATATAGGCCTAACTTATTTTAACCTGGGCAAAACCGGCGATGCACTTAAAGCCAGCTTCAAAGCATTGGAAATTATTAAACAGCTTGGAGACAGCGCCGAGATCGTAAGTATGCTGGGCAATATCGGCACGATTTACCTGAAACATGGTGATTATAAAAATGCGCTTGAGTTCCTGGGCAAAGACTATGAGGGCAGTATCCGCTATGAGCGGTGGGAAAGCGCTATCGCGGTGCAGATCATGAAGGCAAAGTCTTACCTGAATTTAAAGATCAATGATAGCGCAGGTATTGCCTTAAAAATAGCGGACAGTATTGCCCGGCATTGTCACTGCGGAAGTTATGGAGCCAAAAAAGAATATTTCGAACAATTATCCAAATGGTTTTCTCAAAAAGGCGACTGGCCTGAATATGTAAAAAGTATTGATTCATTTACTTATTATTCTAATAAACTGAGCAGTGAGGCCAGGGCGACGATCTCAACTTTCCTGGGAACGGAACTGAAAGTGGCCAGTAATATGCACGCGGCTAAAATGCAGCTGGTAGAAAGTGAGCGGCAACGCCAGTTACTGGTCCGGAATTTAATCATCGTCATCATTATTGCGGTATTGCTTTTTGTTTTGCTTGTGCTCAATGGCCATAGGAAGGCAAGAAAGGCAGAGCAAAAAATCTATACTCTAAACCTGGAAAATGCCAGGAAGCAATTAGAAAACTATCTGGAAAATATCAGGACCAAAAACCAGTTACTCGAGGAATTACAGGAACAGATAGAACAATATCGCTCGGACCAACAGACAGGAACACAACAGCAAGCCATAGATATCGAGCTGGCTTCCCGGATAGAGCAGGCCAGCCTGATCACGGAGGAAGGCTGGCTTGAGTTTACCAGCCTGGTAGAGCAGGTGCATCAACACTTTTTTACAAAATTAAATGTGATCTTTCCAAATCTGACACCGGCTGAGGTGCGGCTCATTACCCTGATCAAATTAAAGTTTTCCATTAAGGAATCTGCTTCTATGCTGGGCATTTCTGCGGATTCGGTGCGCAAGGCCAGGTACCGGCTAAAGAAAAAGCTCTCTTTAGAAGAGGATACTTCATTAGATGAGATGATATATATGATTTAGTTTTCTTTGTATGTTGATGGTTTACAATTTATAGTCAATTGTCCATACTTTTGTCCGGGCACTAAATGAAAGTATCCGCATTCCATTCTATAGTTTTAGTATAATGAAAAATCAGCTGCGAAAGCAATGCTGAGATTACCTTATCATTAAAATTAAAGATGGAAAAAATGAAAAAGACATTACAAATTTTAGGGATGCTTTTTTTAGGCATGCCCCAGTTGAAGGCTCAGGACCCGGGAGCTACGATCGGTAGTACTGGTTCGGTTACCTTTACTTATAATGGACAATCGGTAACCCATACTTCTGTTAGGGCCGCCGACGGGAAAATATGGCTACAGCAAAACCTGGGCTCCGGCCAGGTAGCTACTTCGGCTACCGATACCGCTTCTTATGGTCACCTCTTTCAATGGGGTAGATGGGCTGACGGGCACCAGTTGCGCAGCAGTGTCAACCAGCAGGTGTCTACCTTAACTAATAATACGCCGGCAGGTATCGCAGCAGGCAATCCTAACTTTTTAAGAAATAGTGTACAGCCGCTCTGGTGGGGTGGCTCTGCTACTACAAGCCCGGCCGGTAATCCCCAGGTTTCAGATACCTGGGCTGCAGGCGCCCCCACCGCCACGAATGGCACCGACCCTTGCTCGGCTTTAGGCGGCGGCTGGAGAATGCCCAGCAAAGCAGAATGGGATGCCTTAAGAGCAGCGGAGAATATTACAAACCTTGCCAGCGGCTTCAGTTCCAATTTAAAACTACCTTATGCCGGTCACCGGAACGGTGCTAATGGCAGTATACAACAGGCAGGTTTTGCTAATTTATACTGGACGGCAACAAACTTTTCAGAAGTTTACCCTTATGCTATATTCAATGGTGCTGTTGTAAATTATTGGTCAAGGGGATATGCCGGAAGCTGTCGCTGTATTAAAGAAGTGATAGCCTGTACCGGAACGCCCAGTGGCGGAGCTGCCATTGCTTCTCTTACCGAAGTATGTACCGGTGGAACGACCAACCTTTCATTGACCGGGGCAACTATCGGGGCTGATATCAGTTACCAATGGCAATCCCGCCCTGCAGGTACGGGTGCTTTTACTGATATATCCGGCGCTACCAATACCAGCTATGCAGTTACTAATCTTACTGCCGGTATGGAATACCGCTGTATGGTAACCTGTACCGCCTCCAGTCAAAGTGCCAGTTCGGATACAGTGCAGGTGAGTATCCAGCACCTTGAGATCGACCTGGGCAATGACACCAGCTTCTGCGCGGGTAATGTATTGACCCTGGATGCTGGCGATGCCGGTACAGGGGCTACTTATACCTGGAGTAATAATGCGACTACACAAACTACTGATGTAAATGCCACCGGACAATACTCTGTATTAGTAACAGCAGCTAATGGCTGTACCGGAGAGGACACTATTGATGTAACAGTATTAACAGCGCCTACCGCTGATGCCATAGAGGCTATCGGGGATATTGATAATAATTACAGCTTCAGCGTAATCAATGCCCAGGGGGCCGACAGTTATTTATGGAGTTTTGGCGATAACGGAGCTACTTCCACCAGCGCTGAGCCGGAGCATCAGTATACCCAGGCCGGAACATATACCGTTACGGTGGTGATTGCCAATGACTGTGGTGATCTTACTTTGACCAAAACGATCGTAATAACGCCATCGGGCATCCCTTACCTGGATGCGGCGCAATTGGGCATCAGCCTGTTCCCCAACCCGGCTTCCAAACTTGTTTTCCTGGATTTTGAGCAGGCGATCAGCATTCAAAAGATTAGCCTGACTAATACCTTAGGCCAGGAACTGATAGTAAAAGATAAAATGGTCAACACTTTAGAGGTAAGCCACCTGGCTAACGGCCTGTATTTTATAAATATTTATACAGATAAAGGAGTGGCCCGGTTAAAACTAAACGTGCTTAAATAATAGCAGCAATTATTCATGAAAAATAGCACCCGGGGCAATTCCCGGGTGTTATTTACAATTCTATCAGCATGAAATATTATTCCTATTTAATAGTTCTGCCCCTGTTGTTATTAGCTTGTATGGCGAGGGCACAGTATAACATCCCGGAAAACAGTATCTGGAAATTTGGCGGCGGCGCGGGTTTTAATTTTAATACCCTGTCGGCCACTACCAGTGTAATGTCGGCGCTTGAATGCGCACAATCTGTAGCAGATGCCAATGGCAATCTCAGGTTTTATACAGATGGTAACCGGATATGGGACGTCAACAATAATCCAATGCCTTCGGCCAATCCTATATTCCCGGCGCCGCTGGTCAATGTGACGCAGAGTACGGTCCAGGGGGCACTGATAGTTCCTTTTATCAATGACAATAATAAATATTATGTATTCTCTTTAAGTGCCCAGGAGCTGGCCAATAATGAAGGCGGCAAGCTTTATTATTCGGTGGTTGATATGACCTTGAATAATGGCCTTGGAGATATTGTTCCCGGAACGGCACATACTTTAATTGACACCGGCTTTTCGGAACATATGATCGCGGTGCCTGCCTGTGGTGGGATCTGGGTCGTTTTACACGGGAGGATCAGCCCCGTGTTTAAGGCCTATAGAATTGATGCCGGCGGGTTGAATACCTCACCGGTTATTTCACAGACCGGTGTGCAGGGCTATGTGGGGCCGGGCGGATCAGGTAACCAGGGCTACCAGGGTAACAATTTTTACAATGTAGGCCAGCTGGCGGTATCCCCGGATTTTAAACAATTGGCCGCCGCTTATTTTAAAGGCAATCTGGTGGAACTCTACAGTTTTAATAACAATACCGGAATCATAGTTGCCAAAGGTGTTGTAGATTCCTCCAATGATGCTTATGGATTTTATGGCGTAAGTTTCTCGCCGGACAGTAAAAAGCTGTATGCCAGTAACTGTGCCGCAGCGATCGGCCTGAAAGCTTTTAACCAATACAACCTGGCCTTGCCGACCATAGCACAGATAAGATCCAG
Organism: Taibaiella sp.; assembly: GCA_016786705.1. Classification (GTDB taxonomy): domain Bacteria; phylum Bacteroidota; class Bacteroidia; order Chitinophagales; family Chitinophagaceae; genus Edaphocola. The sequence continues at coordinate 212,220 of JAEUVV010000011.1, read as the reverse complement.
TAAATTCTTTTTAGGGCCCTGCAATGCTTCGCTTAGCCAGTTACAGTTAGGGCCTAATGGAAAGATTTACCTGAACGGCGGATATATTTCGAAGTTGGGTACTATTGAAAACCCGGACCTCTTAGGTGCAGCTGCCGGACTAAGTGTACAGAGTACCAGCTTGCTGACCGGAACAAATGTGAACTATGCTTTGCAGAATACGGTCATGAAACCTATGATGCTGACCGGCGATACCTTTAGTATTGCCTGGAAAGACACGCTGATCTGCAATGGAGATCAGGTTACCGTTACTGCCAGAACCGGAGGGGTAGACTATCATTGGAATGATGGACTTGCAGGCGCGCAGAGAATCATAAATACCGCCGGGGTATATTGGGTTTACTATACCAAAAATTGTGCGTTATACGTGGATACACTTAAAGTGCGTATAAAAACCGGGAGTGTGAGCCTAGGTGCAGATACCTCCGTGTGCGGCAGCTTCCTGCTTGCCCCTGCCTTTGAAGGGGTGCCTTCCTCGTTCCGCTGGGGTGATGGTAGCAGCACTCCGGCTTACCAGGTTACCGGTAACAGTACGGTAAGTATAGAAGCGGTGATTAACGGATGTGTGGTCAGAGATACAGTGCATATCAACCTGCTTACCTTATATGCAGCTATCGGTGATGATACAAGTTTTTGTGCGGGGGACCCGATTGACCTGAGCTATGAAGTAGATCCGCCACCCAATACCGGTATTCTCTGGAGCACAGGGAGTACCGACAAAAAAATAAGGGTAAACGCACCGGGAACTTATGAAGTGGTGCTCAGCCATCCGCAGTGCGGTACTTTCGCCGACCAGGTAACTGTCGCTCAGTATTATTGCGATTGTGAAGTGGCGATACCTACTGCCTTTAGCCCGAATAATGACGGGAAGAATGATTACTTTGGGGTGATCCGTTCTGAAGACTGCCCGGTAAACGGTTATATACTCCGTATATTTAATCGTTGGGGGCAGCTGGTGTTTGAAAGTTATGATGTTCATAAACCCTGGGATGGCTATTTTGAAGGTGTTCCGGTGGCACAGGATGTATATTTTTACTATATCCAGCTGAATAAAGGCAGCGGTGAAAACCGTTTCCAGAAAAAAGGAGACCTGATGTTGCTGCGTTAATAGAACATGTTCTGCCTGATATAGCAGGATATACCAGCTTAGCATAACATTTGGCCGGATTCGATAAAATTTTATGGTAAAGCCTGTTTAAATTGGGTCGCTTAGCTTAATTTCGCGTATCTTTTTTAATATCTATAAAATTCAAAGTAATTATGGCAGAGAAAATAGTTATGGGTGCTGACGGGAAGTTGCAAGTTCCTAATCATCCCGTTATTCCTTTTATTGAAGGTGATGGTATTGGTCCTGAAATCTGGACAGTAGCCCAGAAAGTATTTGATGCCGCAGTAGCAAAAGCTTACAATGGTGAGCGTAAGATTGAATGGAAAGAAATGCTGGCGGGTGAAAAAGCGTTCAAGGCGACCGGCGAATGGTTGCCGAAAGAAACTTTAGAGATCGCTAAAGAATATATTGTGTCTATAAAAGGACCATTGACTACACCTATTGGTGGGGGTATCCGCTCTTTGAATGTGGCGATGCGCCAGGACCTGGACCTTTACGTATGCCTGCGCCCGGTGCAATGGTTCAAGGGCGTTCCTTCCCCTGTAGTACACCCTGAGTATGTAGATATGACCATTTTCCGTGAAAATACGGAAGACATTTATGCCGGTATCGAATGGCAGGCGGGTTCTGAAGAGGCTAAAAAATTCGAGCAATTTTTGCTGAATGAAATGGGCGTGAGCAAAGTGCGTTTCCCCGGCCAGTCTTCCTATGGCGTTAAACCGGTATCTGAAGAAGGTACCAAGCGCCTGGTGCGGGCCGCGATCGAATATGCGCTGGAACACCATAAGCCATCTGTATCAATTGTACATAAAGGTAACATCATGAAGTTTACCGAAGGTAGCTTCAAAAAATGGGGTTATGAAGTAGCGCGCCAGGAGTTTGGCGACAGGACATTTACCTGGGACGAGTGGGATGAGCTGAAAAAAGCGCATGGCGAAGCACATGCCAACGAAGTACAGAAAAAAGCGCTGGCAGATGGTAAATTACTGGTGAAAGATGTGATCGCGGATAACTTCCTGCAACAAATCTTATTAGCACCAAGAGATTACTCTGTAGTGGCTACCCTGAATCTTAACGGTGATTATATTTCAGATGCATTAGCGGCTATCGTTGGTGGTATAGGTATCGCTCCTGGTGCTAATATCAACTACAAAACCGGTTACGCGGTATTTGAAGCAACACATGGTACAGCGCCTAAATTTGCGGGTACGGATTCTATGAATCCTTGCTCTGTGATCCTGAGTGGCTGTATGATGCTGGAATATATGGGTTGGAAAGAAGCTGCAGATATGATTATTTCTGCAGTAGAAGCAACTATTATGCGCAAACAGGTAACCATTGACTTTTACAACCTGATGACCGGTGCTACTTTGTTGAAAACATCGGAGTTCGGCGCACAGGTAGTGGAGAATATGGGTATTATTACCGGTGAAGGCCAGCTGCAACAATCCAGCAGTTTGTAATCAAATAAAATGATATTAAAAAAATAGCGCCTTTGAAAGAAGGCGCTATTTTTATTGAACAGTATGTTGCGTTTAAAGCTCAAACCATTCCAACTCTGTTTTCTTATTGTCTTGCAAAATTGTAATCATCTTCGGTGAAAATGTATTCATAATATCCTTGAAGATACTTTTTGTGATTTTTTGTAACTGTTTCTATGTAGCTTTCTTCATTACTGATATTTCTATTACTAGAAAAAGCAATACATTTTGAACATAAGGTAGCACTATCCCTAAAACTCCGATGAGCAACCCTGTAGATAGTGTCGAAAGCGATAACAACTGAATCATAAGGTTGGAGCAAAGTACCGTAATTAGGTTTTAAACTTTTGCCCCATACATTATCTTTATAAACTGAAATCCTTTCATTAGGATAAATAATGATCTTACTATTAGGATCTGTGAATCCACCAGTATAGGGGTAAATCTCAATAACATGATTTGTATTGTTAATGAGAAATGTTTCTGTATTACTCACATAATCTTTTATACAACTACTAAAGATTGTGATTAAAATCAATGAAAGAAATCCTTTAATATACTTATTCATCTTAAATTTTTATTTAGTATGAACTTAATAATAGATCAATTTAGGCTTCTGTTACTCCGGCAGGCCTGTTAGCTTTAAGCTGTTGACTTAAAGTGCCTAACGCAAAGGAGTTTCTTAGCATGTTTGCTTCAATATTAGCTAGAGTATAACCCGTTACTTGATCATTTGGTCTTCGAGGAAATCCAGTCATATCATTAAAATCGTCTGTTAAATTAATGAATAAACTTATGTTTACTGGATCAAGAACGTTGTAAAGGAATTGATCAAAACTTTATTCAAGATTTAATTCAGTCGAGTAATGAGAAGCTTTAGCAGCATAGAAAATGAGGTAGTTAGTATGCTACCTCATTTCTATCTTAATTATTATTCATTTAAGACGATAAGACTACTGTCTTGCAAAGTTGTAATCTTCTTCGGTAAAAATAAACTTGTAGTAATTCTCTAGTTTATGTTTGCTTACATCTTTGTATGACCATTTCCAGTTTGCAATATTCATAAAACCTCTCTCATTCGTTTGATAAACCGAATTTATATTTGGAAACATGTTCGGTGAAGAGGTATCTCTGTAATGAATTACACTATCAGTATTGTTAAATATTACTAATAAAGCATCTGCAGTTAGCAAAACTTCATTTTGAAATCCTGGATTTTTTAATTTGCCTTTACCTGCAAAATCATTTGTAATAATTTTTATACTATCGTTGTTACGAATAATGATACTCTCAACTGCGTTTAATTGGCTATTTTTTACGGGAATTAATTTCACGTTAACTGTTGAGTTATTTAATATCCAAGCATAAGAAAAAGTCGTAGATTCTTTTTTACAACTGAAAATGCTTCCAGCAAAACAAAGTAAAACTAAGACCTTAAGAAACCTTTTCATAAATTCTATTTTGAATCAATGATAATTTAACCATTACTTTTAAGAAAACACTTAGTAAAAGCTCAATAGCAAATCAATTTGTGCTTCTGTGACGCCGGGCGGTCAAGCCTACTGTCTTGCAAAGTTGTAATCATCTTCGGTGAAAATGTATTCATAATATCCACGAAGGAATTTTTTGTGATTTTTTGTAACTGTTTCTATGTAGTTTTCTTCATTACTGATATTTCTAGTGTTAGAGAATGCAATACACTTTGAACATAAGGTAGCACTATCCCTAAAACTCCGATGCGTGACCCTGTAGATAGTGTCAAAAGTTACAACAGTTGAGTCGAAAGGCTGGAGGTTTGTGCCATAAATTGGATTTAATGATTTTCCTCTTACATTTTCCTTAAGAACACTTATTCTCTGATTAGGATAAATAATAACTTTATTGCTGGGATGCGTAAAACCGCCAGTATAAGGATAAATTTCAATAACATGATTAGTGTTGTTAATGAGAAATGTTTCTGTATTACTCACATAATCTTTTATACAACTACTAAAGATTGTGATTAAAATCAACGAAAGAAATCCTTTAATATACTTATTCATCTTGAATTTTTATTTAGTATGAACTTAATAATAGATCAATTTGGGTTTCTGTTACTCCGGCAGGTCTGTTAGCTTTAAGCTGTTGACTTAAAGTGCCTAACGCAAAGGAGTTTCTTAGCATGTTTGCTTCAATATTAGCTAAAGTATACCCCGTTACCTGATCGTTTGGTCTTCCCTGAAAGGCAGTATAGAAAATGAGGTAGCATTTCCACTACCTCATTTCTATTTTAATTAGTATTCGTTACAGGCTTTAAAACTACTGCCTTGCAAAGTTATAATCATCTGCTGTGAAATAGTAATCGTGAACATTAATGAAGTTACCTTTCGTGTTTTTTTCTCTAATAAATTCATAATTTAAAGGGTTCAAAAGGTTCCTATTTGATTCAAAAAGGTAATGTTTTGATGATAAAGTTGCTGGAACGTTGGCATAATGTGCCACTCTAAATGAATCATTAAACAAAATTATTGTTGAATCATTTGGTCCTCCAAAATAGTCCGATGAAAACCCGGCAACTTTTACATCTCCCCAATCAGAACCATTAGCAATTTCAATGCTTCCGCCATTGGTTAACCTGATTGTATCTGATGATAATACTAAACCATTTTTATAGGGTAATATTAATACATCAGCTCCAGAATTATTGTGTAAGGTCGCTTTATAGGCTGTCATTTTATCTTTTACGCAACCTATGTTACTCAAAACCAAGAGCACTAAGCAAATCCATAAAATATTTCTCATTGTTTGATATTGAATAATGATTAATATTGACTTAAAAGCTGATCTATTTGTGCTTCTGTTACGCCTGGAGGTCTATTAGCTTTTAAATGTGTACTTAAGCTACCAAGTCCGTAAACACTATGGAGCATAAAAGTTTCAATAGTAGCTAAAGTATAACCCGTTACCTGATCATTTATTACACCTGCTCCTCGAAAAGGAAAATTATTACCTAATTCATTGAAATTATCCACTAAGTTAATAAAAAGTGACGTGTACTGGTTATTTATAGCGTCAGAATTTCTTTGCCAATATTGAAAGGCATAAGCATGTGGCCTTCTTAATCCAGGTACAAAATAATCTACAGCTCCATAATTAGCAATTCCTCTTCCCCTGTATTCAATATTAGTCAAGTGCCATTGAACGGCTATAGACCAGCTTTCAGGAATAAGGTCTGGAAGATCATCAAAGGCAAGACCTCCACCATCAATAACATTCTTATGGGATAAATGAGCTAATTCATGTATTGTAATACCAAAATATTCATCAGAATCATATGCTTCATTGTTTCCATCTAATCTTGCTACTCTGATCCGATCTCTAAACCCATTATAATGACCAGCAAAATCAGCTTCATTTTTAGCTATTAAACTTGTGCTTCCAGAGGTTCTTGGTCTTTTAAGCCCGTCAATATTTAGGTAAAAATATCTAAATGCTGCCCTGAACATGTGACCTTGCATGTTTTCATACCCCACGGTAATATCGTGGCTCCAATGGTTACTTTGTATGTTATTCCTCTTAATATTTGCACGGCTACCGTTATTATCTTTAACGGCATAATGCTCGCGATCCATATGCAATTTGAAGTCTACTTTTGTTCCATGTATGAATGGAAGACCATCTAGTCCATATTGACCATTAGCATTTGTATAACCTTGTCTTGTCCTGGCACCCCTTCTGGCAGTAACTTTTGCTCCCTCAAAAGGAATAAGTGCATTTAGCCTGGTATCAAAAATACGGATAGTGCCGTACACAGGCGCTCCGCCTCCACCCGGAGGGTTAACATTCGGATTGGGATACCATTGCCCTGGTTCACCTAGATTACCCCAAGGAATGTTGTGGGCAAGTTCCCAAGGCGTAAAACCTGATATGTTTTCGGCTCTTTGAACAAGGGTATAAACAAATTTGTAGTTAGTGTTTCCGGTTCCTAAAAGCTCAATATCTTCCTCCGGAATGTACATTTCTGTTAATACCTCATAGTCAACACCCGCTGGCAATGTAGTTCCGTTACGAACAGTTGCATATTGATAAGTCGGTTGATCATCAGGGACATTAGGATCCCGATAAAATTTTCCGACTATTAATTCTTGCCTATCTAATGGATAGTCGTAAACAACTAAATCAGATGTAAGCAGCGCTTCTAATTGTTCTTCTGTAGTTGGCTTAAACTTGATGTATTTATGGGTACCACGAATGTTAACAGTATTCAATGACCTGTTTCCCTCTTTTCTTGGCTCAGCCATTAAGGATTCATAAGCGGCAGTCATATTTGCAATAGTGTAAGGGATAGGAAGTTGTTCTCCTAATACTGTTGGTTGTCCTTCTTCTGCATATTGTGTTTCTTCATCTAATATTGCAGTTCCTGATAAAGTCTGCAGGTTATCATTTTCTAAATGATTTTTCTTACAGGAATTGAATGTAAGTGTCAGTATTCCTCCTATAGAAAGAAGAATGAACAGTTTTTTCATATTTTTTAAATAGGTTAAGTGAGCGGCAAATATCTGATAATTATTAATAACAAACAATAGGGGAATTCCTGTATTCCCTCCAAATCGTATTAATTCAATGTTATGATTTATGATATGCCTGACAGCTACTTAAAAATTTAATGGTAAACAAATTATATTCCACAGAAGGGAAGCTCACTTGTTTGGGATTCGGCTAATTACTGCTAAGTCAATTCGATTTTTTGTAAAGGTGGAAACAAAGCTTGTATGGAGCATCATCCTGGCTAAAGATGTTTTATGATAAACGCTTTTTTACTAATTTCGGGGCTAAAGTTTTACTATGTCTATATTCACAAAAGTTATTAATGGCGAGTTGCCTTCTTATAAAATCGCGGAAAATGATACTTTTTATGCTTTCCTGGATATTTTTCCTTTAAGGGCCGGTCACGTGCTGGTAGTGCCCAAGCAGGAAGTAGATAAGATCTGGGATGCGCCGGCCGATGTATTGAGCCAGTGGCTGACCTTTGCACAGCCAATTGCCAAAGCAATTGAAAAGGCCTTCCCGGAATGTAACCGCTGCGGGCTGAGTGTCGTAGGTATAGAAGTGCCGCATGCCCATATGCACCTGATCCCGATCAGCTCGGCTGATGACCTGAATTTTACTAATCCCAAGATCAAATTAACAGAGGAGGAGTTCAAAGCAATTCAGGCTAAAATTATTGCCCATTTATAATGTAACTTTGCACAAATTCTGAAAATTTAAAGATGGCGAAGAAAAGTAGTCCTTTTTGCTCTTTCTGTGGGAGAGCAGAGCAGGAAGTAGAGTTGCTGATTACAGGAGTACACGGAAATATATGTAATGATTGTGTGCGTCAGGCTAATTCAATTATAGTAGACAGTAATGGTGAAGGAACGGTTAGCCCTACCCAGGCCAAATATGATGTTAATCAGCATAAGGTTTTAAAACCAAAAGAAATAGCGGCCTTCATGGACCAATATATTATTGGTCAGGACGATGCCAAAAAGGTAATGGCAGTGGCTATGTACAACCACTACAAGCGCCTGAAGCATGTGGTGGAAGATGATGTAGAGATCGAAAAGTCCAATATTATTATGGTGGGCGAAACCGGTACCGGTAAAACACTGATCGCGAAAACCGTGGCCCGTATCCTGCAGGTGCCTTTTGCCATAGCGGATGCTACGGTGTTTACCCAGGCCGGTTATGTGGGTGAAGATGTGGAAAGCATCCTTACCCGTTTGCTGCAAGCCTGTGATTATGACGTGGATGCCGCGCAGAAAGGGATCGTTTACATCGATGAAATAGATAAGATAGGCCGTAAAAGCGATAACCCTTCTATTACCCGTGATGTAAGCGGGGAGGGCGTTCAGCAGTCTTTGCTGAAATTGCTGGAAGGTTCTGAAGTATTGGTACCCCCGCAGGGCGGTCGTAAGCACCCGGACCAGAAAATGATCAAGATCAATACCCAGAATATCCTGTTCATCTGTGGCGGTGCTTTTGAAGGGATTGATAAAATGATCGCGCGTCGTATCGAAACCAGTTCTATCGGCTTTAAATCCCCTACAGAAAAAAATAAATTTGACCGCAGTAACCTGTTGCAATATGTGAACGCGCAGGATTTACGGGCATTTGGCCTGATCCCGGAGCTTTTGGGTCGTTTGCCGGTAGTTACTTACCTCAACCCATTGGATAAAGAAGCATTAAAACGTATCCTTACGGAACCAAAGAATGCGCTGATCCGCCAGTACAAACGCCTGTTCGAATATGAAAATATTGATCTGAAAGTAGATGAAGACGCATTGGACTATATGGTTGATAAAGCTTATACCTATAAGCTTGGAGGCCGGGGCTTGCGCACGATCTGCGAGATGATCCTGACGGACGCCATGTTTGAACTACCTTCGGCAGAGCATACCGGTAGCTTTACGATAACGCTGGAATACGCGAAAGAAAAGCTGGAGAAATCCAAGCTGGACATTTTGAGAGCAGCTTCTTAAAAAAGGCTTAGGCCAGGTTTGAAAATTATCATTAATTGCCTCTGCTATCGCAGGGGCAATTGAAGTTTTACTAAATAATTGAGTGTAAGGTATGGAGCTGTTTATCGCAGACTGTTTGTATATAGATGAAGCCGGAGATATGGGACGGGGCGTGTTTACCAGTGCTCCGCTGGAAGCGGATTCGATCATAGAAATATCGCCGGTACTGGTGATGAGTGCCGCAGAGCGTTTGCACCTGGACAAGACAAAGTTACATGACTATATCTTCGAATGGGGGCCGGCATTAGATCAATGTTGTACAGCATGGGGCTATATTTCCCTTTACAATCATAAGTTCGGCTCTAATTGCGAGTATTATATGGATTTTGAGCGGCAGGTCATTATGATCAGGACGGTGCGTGCAATAGAAGCAGGAGCAGAGCTGTTCATTAATTATAATGGCGACTGGGATGACCAATCGCCACTATGGTTTGATGCTCAATAAAGATGCTCAAAAGATCTATTTTTTGCCGGCAAATCTTCCGTAAATAAACAGGACCAGGCAGGTACCTACGATGGAGGTCACATAGCTGCCGATATTATGGCCGGTAATACCATCACCGTCCCAGAGCATTTTTCCTATCCATCCGCCTACCAGTGATCCTACAATACCGAGGATAATCGTTAAGAGACATCCCTGTGGTTCATTTTTCCCGGGCATGATCGCTTTCGCAATAATGCCTGCAATACCACCGAAAATAATCCAGAAAATTACATTGCTCATGTTTTTAGTTTTTAGGGGTGAATAATATTTATTGTTTTGTTGTTGCACTAAAAATAAGCAGGAATCCTATAATTTAAAAGCCTTTCCTGTTAAAAAACATTAGCAACCGGATTTCGGTCAATTATTCCTATCTTGCAGAGACTAAAGAATATGGTCTTCAATGAAAGCGGTTATCCCTTTGGCGGGTGCTGGCACCAAGCTCCGGCCCCACACTTATACTCAACCCAAAGCCCTCATCCCGATAGCGGGGAAAACAATTTTAAGCGTCATCATCGATCAGTTGCTCAACAGCGGGGTAGACGAGTTTATTTTTGTGATCGGGTATCTTGGCGATAAGATCCAGGATTATGTTACCAAAACCTACCCGGACCTTAAAAGCCATTTTGTACACCAAAATGACCGGAAAGGTACTGGTCACGCGGTCTGGCTGACCAAAGAGGTCGTCGCGGGCGACGAGATCATCATTATGTATGGCGATACTATTTGTGACTTTGACATAGACCGGGTACTGCATAGCACCAGCTCAGAAGCGGGCGTAAGAAGGGTAGATAATCCCGGGAATTTTGGCGTAGCGGAAATCGGGACTAACCATGTGGTCAACAAGCTGGTCGAAAAGCCTTTGATCCCAAAATCCAACATGGCCCTGGTAGGGATTTTCAAAATTAAAGAAACACAGCTCCTTTTTGATACACTTGATTACTGTATTGAAAATAGCATCGGGACTATAGATGATGAATACCACTTAACGGAAGCCTTACAGATGATGATTGCTAAAGGCTGGAAAATGAGTGCTTTTAAGGTCAATAACTGGTTTGACTGTGGTAAGAAAGAAACGCTTTTGGAGACCAACGCGATTTTGTTGAAATCCTATGTCCCGGACTCCTCGCTTAAAGCCCGCTTCCCTAACGCAGTAATCGTGCCACCGGTAAGCATTGCTGAAAACTGTGTGATTGAAAACGCGATCATAGGTCCGAATGTGACTATCGGGGAGCATACCAGTATTTATGCTTCCATCGTCAGTAATTCGATTATAGGTTCTTATGCAAAGCTGGAAGAGGTCGTATTGAAGTCTTCGATCATTGGCAGTGATGCCTTTGTAAGAGGAATGAGCCAAAGCCTGAATATAGGAGACAATACAGATATAGATTTTGGTAACAGAGCACAATAATTATATGAAATTTGAAAATAGAATAACACAATTATTCAATATAGAGTACCCGATTATCCAGGCGGGCATGATCTGGGCTTCAGGCTGGAGGCTGGCTTCGGCAGTAAGTAACGCGGGCGGCCTTGGGCTGATAGGTGCGGGAAGTATGTATCCTGAGGTATTAAAAGAACACCTGGAAAAATGTAAAGCGGCTACGGATAAACCTTTTGGCGTTAACCTGCCTTTGCTTTACCCGGATATCGACCAGCATGTAAAACACATTATCGAGGCCAGGGTGCCTATTGTCTTTACCTCTGCGGGTAATCCTAAAACCTGGACCAGTATGCTTAAATCGGAAGGGATTAAAGTGGTGCATGTGGTCTCCAGCGCCAAGTTCGCTTTAAAAAGCCAGGATGCCGGCGTAGATGCGGTCGTGGCCGAGGGCTTTGAAGCCGGCGGGCATAACGGCAGGGAAGAAACAACCACATTTTGCCTGATCCCTAATGTAAGGGCGAATATTGAAATCCCATTAATTGCGGCTGGCGGTGTTAGTTCGGGAAGGAGTATGTATGCCGCGATGGTTTTGGGTGCCGAAGGGGTGCAGATCGGAAGCCGCTTTGTCGCCAGCGAGGAAGCCAGTAGTCATATGAACTTTAAGCAGGCCGTGATCGCTACACAAGAGGGAGGTACTCAATTGTCTTTAAAAAAGCATACGCCGGTACGCCTGATCAAGAATAAATTTTTCGAAAGCGTATTCCAGGCAGAGGCTGCGGGGGCTTCGCTGGAAGAGCTGGAATTATTATTAGGCAGGGGCCGGGCCAAAAAGGGAATGTTTGAAGGGGACCTGGATGAAGGTGAGCTGGAAATAGGCCAGGTAAGCAGCATGATCAATGATATTTTACCTGCGGGAACAATAGTTGCGCGTGTATGGGAAGAATTTCTTGCAGCAAAAGAGAAGCCATTTTTTAATCTTTAATTTGTTTTGATATTTAATTCTAAACAATTAACTTTACTTCCTTATCGAAAATTAGTATAAATTATAGTTATACCATGAAATATTTCATAAAATTGACCGCCTTAGCAGTTGTTCTTGGATTAGGGTTTACTGCTTGTCAGAAAGATTATAGCGCCACCCCGGGTATAGAACTTCCCGATCCGCAGAATCCTCTAAGTGGTACTTTTTCCTGTCTTGTTGACGGGCAACAGTTTAAAGCGGAAGCTAAGTCGTATAGCTATAATGCAGATACAAAAACCTTAGTGATGCAAGGTACTAAATATGCCGAAAGCAGGGCCACAGGTGCGTATCAGCAGATCGTAATCACTATTCCTAACTATGATGGGGGTAAACGTTATAATATTACCGGTGCGGCCAATATTACCTATGTCGCGATTAATGAGCAGGGTGGTACGACTACCTTTAATTCGTTAAGTAATGAAAACTACTATGTACAGACAGAAGGAACCTACAAAGGCGCTTTTAATGTAGTGGTAGCTAATGTTTCCAATAATACCGAACGCGTTACCATTTCAGAAGGTAAGTTCAACTTTGAATAATCAATAATTTTAGTAAATTTTAAAACCGATATACCCATATTAACGGGTTATCGGTTTTATTTTTGGGGGTAAAAATTTCCGGGATGAGTACTACGACACAAAAAAAAGACTCTGTTTTAAACTTTATCATTTCAGCACTGGTAGGAAGTTTTTTTATCTTTTCTGCCATCACCAAAATATTGCCTATAGAGAGCTTTGAGTTTACCCTTAAGTCCCAATTGGGCTTTTCAGATTTTGCTTCGGCTTACTGGGCCCGCTTTTTTGTGGGTTTAGAGGCCGGTCTTGGCCTGCTGCTATTGGCCAATATTTTTGGAAAAGGTAAGTGGGTTATTAAAATGGCTTTTGCGATGACCGTCGCATTTACGGTGCACCTGGCGATCTTGTATGCCCGCATGGGCAACGATGTGAATTGCGGCTGTATGGGCGATCGTTTTTATATGCCGCCTTTGCAATCTATTTTGAAAAACCTGGTTTTGCTTGTCCTGCTGGGTATAATATGGAAAGGTGCAAGGCGTAATAATAGTAATACGCAGCATTGGGTGGCAACTCTATTGCTGGCGGCCCTGGTTAGTGTTCCTTTTATCATGTTTCCTTACCAAACAAAAGTATTGAAAATAGAGAAAGTATACCAGGCAACAGAGGCCCATCGTATACCTAAAGAAGACCTCCGGAAAGGAAAGCACTTCGTGGCATTCCTGAGCCTTACCTGTTCTCACTGTATGGTAGCAGGAGAAGAATTAAGTAAGTTGAAAAAAGAAAACCCGGACATGCCTATCTATGTACTCTTCGGGGATGTACAACGGGATTCTTTAAGGACAGAAATGCTGGATAATTTTATAAAAGAATCCAACTTTGAAGGCCTGCCTTATAGTTTCATAGACAATAAAGATTTTATAGAATTATCCGGTGGTAGTGTTCCGGCGCTGTATTGGATCGAAGACGGTAAGATCATTCGTAAGCCAGGGGTAAGCGAGTTAAATGCGAAAGAGATAGAGCTTTGGTTGAACCGGAAAAATTAAGTGGGCAATGGCAGAGAAGAAGTATATAGATATAGAGCAGATATTTAAGGAGAAAAACCCGGGAGCTTACAAATGGACGCCTAAATTCCTGATCAACTACATCAAGCGTGTGGTCCACGAAGACGATGTGAATCGTTTTGAAAACGCGAACCATGATAAATTTGAATTTGACTACCTGGATGCGGCCTTAAAAGAAGTGTCGGCCAAAATTACCTTTTCCGGCCTTGAAAATGTTCCGCGTTCGGGAGCCTGTATCATTGCCTCCAACCATCCTTTAGGGGGTATTGATGGCATGGCTTTGTTACAGATAGTGGGTAGCGTACGCAAAGACCTTAGCTTCCTGGTAAATGATATCCTTACCCAGTTAGTGAACTTCGGCAAGTTATTCGTCCCTGTAAATAAAGTAGGTGCTACTTCCGGGCAGAACCTTCGGCGCATTGATGAAGTATACGCCTCAGATGGGGTAACGATGATATTTCCTGCCGGTTTAGTAAGCCGTAAGATCGACGGGAAGATCCAGGACCTGAAGTGGAACCGCAGTTTTATTAAAAAAGCGGTGCAATATCAGCAACCCGTTGTGCCGGTACTGGTGAATGGTCAGCTAAGCCCTTTTTTTTACCGGTTCAGTAACTTCAGGAAGTTGATCGGTATAAAGGCTAATATTGAAATGCTTTATCTCGTCAATGAATTGTATAAGCTGCGCAACAATGCCACGCATATTGTGTTCGGAAAGCCTATACCTGCTGAAGTATTTGATAAAAGCAGGTCAGCGGATGAATGGGCCGAAGCAATGCGGCAATTCGTTTACGAGTTGAAAGATCGTCCCGGCCTGACCTTTAAAGAATATATCGATAACCAGTAAGGTTATATCGCACATAAAAATAGCCGCTCACAAGGAGCGGCTATTTTTATGTGCAAGAAACGGAAGCGTTTATTTAATAACTTCCAGTTTCCTGATCACAGTACCTTCTTCAAATTCGATCCGTACATGATACAGGCCGGAAGGTAATTTACTCAGGTTAATAGATTGTGTATTGTTATGAACAGGGATGTTGGCTACAGTCTGTCCAAGGATATTGGTCAGTACGATCTGCTTCATTTTGAAATTGCTTTCATTGATCAGTTTCACTGTATGGCTGCCCGGGTTAGGGAATAGTTTTAAGGCTTTTTCATCTAATTGTAACTCTTTAACAGAAACCGGATTTACGGTAACAACTGTAGTTACACTTGCTGATCCGCATTCATTGGTAACAGTAAGGGTCACCGTGTAGGTAGCTGCCGTTGCCAGTGAAGGGTAGGTATAGGTTGCTGTAGCGCCAGAGGCTGTAGCTCCGTTATGACCAAAATCCCAGGTATAAGTGGCCGCATTGCTGGCACCATTAGCTTCAAAGTTAAAAGTAGGAGATGGGTTACCGGTAGCAGTAATACCATTTACAGCAGGCATTGTACTAAAGTTTACATTTACAGTATCGCTGGCAACACAAGTTCCGTTGGTTACCGTTACGTGATATTGTCCGTCAGTAGTCACATCTATTTGTTGTTGGATATTACCAGTATTCCATAAATAAGTATAGTTAGGACCGGCACCGGCATCCAGCGTATAAGATGTGGCAGTACATACTGTTGTATCCGGACCAAGGTTTACAATAGGAGTTTGCGTAAGGCCAACAATAATAGTATCGCTTGCTGCGCAGGTTCCGTTAGATACAGAAACAGAGTAAGTACCTGCTGTGGTAACATTTATGCTGGAGGTAGTTGCGCCTGTATTCCAGCTATAGGTTAGACCTGTAGCATTACCGGCATTTAGGGTAAGCGTAGTTCCTGAACAGATACTCGTATCTGCCCCGATATTTACAGTAGGAGGAGTACATGGCGGTGTACCGATAAAGAAATTATCAAAAGCGATGTTATAATCGTCGGCAACTGTACTGCTCCAGTAAGATTGGATTTTAACTTTTACGTTTTGTCCGACATAAGCGTTAAGAGGGTAAGTCAGAGAATCCCATCCATTAACTGCAGGAAGCGGTAAAGAGTCTAATTGGGTATAACTTGTACCAAAGTTTGTTGAGATAAATACTTTGAAGTATCCTGCGCCGGCAAGTGGTGCAGGGTAAGGAGAATAGTAATGTGCAGCCCTGTACCTAAATTTCAAAATATCTGTAGCAGCAATCGCACCCACATTTAAGGTACTGAATTCGCCATAGGCTGTTGCGGAAGAATATTGGTTCTTGTACAGGTAGTTCGCCGGTGAAGTACCAAAGCTGCCGGCAGTACCGATAGTCCAGCCCGAAATATTAAATCCTGCTGGCGTTGCAGTAGTATTGAACTCTTCCAGCCAGTTTGTAGGTACCAGTACTTGTGTGGTGAAGGTTGCAGCAGTAGACCAGTTGCTCTTATCAGAGCTGCCACATACAGATCTTACCCATACATAGTAAGTGGTATTAGGAGCGAGAGATGGGATAGTAGCTGTTGTTACACCAGCTCCTACACTTCCTGTAGCTGTTGCGGTATTTGCAGGTGCGGTATTGGAAGTGCTGTGATAGTATTCATAACCATTGGCAGGTGCAGTAGCCGGAGCTGTCCAGGTAATGGTGCCGGAAACATTTGTGGTAGCAGTATTAGCTACAGCCGTTGGGGCTGCACAGCTTGGCGGTGCGGCTACCTGTAGCGTAAAGTCGATGTAGTTACCGTAGTCTGCAGGACCGCAGGCGGTAATATTGCCACTCCATGAGTTAGCTACTCTCATTCTGTAATTACCCGCTGTAGTTCCTGCCGGAATATTCATCGTGTGTGTTACATTACTGGTATAAGTAGTTGTTGCTAAAATAGTCTCACCAGGGTCACTAAAATCAAGGTCATTGTTCCAGTCAACCCATATGTAGAAATAATTGGTTCCTGCGCTGGCTTCCATATAACAGCTAAAGCTGTTGCCTGCGTATGTTTGCAGTATAGTTGCCGTGTTATTTACATAAGGAATACCTGAAGTAGCGGTATAGTTGATATTGCCGATTGCACCAGCAGTAGTCATGCTGCTTACATAGTAAGATGTGCTGGTGGTTAATCCGTTAGGAACACAGGTGCCGGTAAAGAAAGAATCTCTGGCCGTCCAGGCGCTTTTGTCTGATGAGCTACAAATAGAACGTACCCAGAAATAGTACCAGGTATTTGCAGCCAAGCTGGATAGAGGAGCTGTCAGCACACCTGCACCAACACTACCGCTTGGTGTAGTGGATGCTGTAGGGTTGGTAGGTGCAGTGTTATAATAATACTCATAGCCGTTTGCCGGAGCATTTACCGGAGCTGTCCAGTTGATGCTTGCCGAGTTTAAAGTAATATTGCTGTTGCTGGTTACACCGGGAGTAGCACAGGTAGGCGGAACGCCGATAAATAAGTTATCGAAAGCGATATTATAATCGCCGGAAACCCAGGTGCCAATCACCCTGATCTTTACATTTTGACCGGTATATGCTGACAAAGACAGTGATTTTGGTGTCCAGGCAGTTGTAGTCAATGTTGAAAATGAATCAATCTGTGTGTAAGTACTGCCATAGTTGGTAGAGACATATATTTTAATATAGCCTGCACCTGCAGGAGGTGCTGTAGTTGCATTGTAGTCTGCATTCTTATAATCAAACTGCAGGAAAGAGCCGGCCGGTAGGGGGCCTACATTAAGAGTGCTGAAGTTTGCCGTGGTTGCAAAGCTATATAAATTAGCAATTAAAGCGTTGCCCGGATTACCGTTTATACCTGTTGTCGTTCCGGAATACCAGTAGGTAGGAAAAGTAAAACCGGCCGGAGTATTGCTGCCGGAAAATCCTTCAGTCCAGGGGGCAGGAGACAAGTACTCTGTGGTGAAACTTGAAGCAGCCATCCAGGGGCTTTTGTCCGAAGAAGAGCATACAGCTCTAACCCAGGCATAATAGGTAGTGCCCTGAGTCAGCGAGCCTATATTCGCGGTTAATACACCGGCGCCAACAGACCCGGAAGGGGTGGTGCTTGCTGTAGGCGCGGTGTTGGTTGTACTGTAATAATATTCATAACCATTTGCCGGAGCGGTAGCAGGAGCCGTCCAGTTTAAGGTTGCAGTATTGTGAGTAATAGCCGTAGTGGTGGTAGGTGCAGGCGGCAGGCAGGATGGCGGCACTCCGCATTTTACCGCTGTTGCACGGTTGGTATTTTGAGTACCGCAAGCTGCATTGGTATGGAAGTAAACTCTTACATCTCCAGTAGTTGTAGCTACCCATGTTAAAGGTTGTACGCCATGAGCTGCAGCGGAAGTGCCTCCATTGGTACTTATGGTAATGTAATCAGTAGCTATGCTGCTTGTAAACTGGTAGGTTTCGCCGCTGGTAACAGTAACCACTGCATACTCCCCGGCATAGTTATTGGGAGCTATTTGTGTAAAGGTAACCCCGTTACAGACCGGTGTGATGGTATTGGAAGGGTACTGCGTTCCTGTGAGGCATTGCGCCTGTGTTACAGTCTGGGAAAGCATAAGCATTGAAACTATACCCATAAGGGCTTTCGTTCGCTGCCAGATCGTGTTGATTTTTTTCATGAATAGTTAATTAATATGTGAACATTAAGTTTGAACCCGTTCAAGTTATGATGCTGCCAATCATAACTTGAATTAGGCTAATTTAACATTTTGTTTCTATTCTGTAGAAAAAAAATATCTATCCTCTGGCATATATTTCATGCATTTTTTGTTGTTTTTTTATTTTTTCATCTTTTTTTAGATAAATTTTCTGCACTTTATTTTTTTTCAAATATAATTTAATGTAATTAAAAGAAAATTCAGAACGTAAAATTTAGATTCATTTATTGTAGCTAATAACTAAAAAAGGGAGCTGATCATAAATATCAGCTCCCTGTCAGGTTAAATTCTAAAAGATTATTTTAGGATTTCTAATTTTCTCGTCACGATACCTTCTTCACATTCTATACGCACCTGGTATATACCTGAAGTCAGTTGGGTTACGTTGATCGATTGTTTCGCATTATTGGTAACCGGCAAGCTTAATACTTCTTGCCCCAGCACATTGAAAAGCGTAATGTGCTTCATCTTTAATCCGCTTACATTTTCAAGCGTTACACTTTGCGTAGCCGGGTTCGGATAAAGCTTCAGCTGGTTCGCACTAAGTTGTGGATTTGTGATACCTACTGGTGCTACTGTTACATTCACAGTCAAGGTGTCACTACCACAGTCATTAGTAATGATCAGGGTTACCTCAAACGTCTGTGTTGTGGACGTAGGCGTATAAGTGTGGTCCGCAGAAGGGCCAGAGCCGGCAGGGCTGCCATCCCCGAAATCCCAGCTATAGGTATTGATATTTTGTCCATTGCTTACACTGAATGAGAATTGAGGTGAATTGCCGCTGACCGTAATGTTGTCTGCACTTGGTAAAGGGTTTATCCCTACCTGGATCGTATCGCTGGCAGAGCAGCCAGCGGCAGTAGTTACCGTTACATGATAAGTTCCTCCTGTAGTAATAGTCCTGTCACTTGCGGTACTCTGGTCGTCCCATATGTAAGTATCAGATGTAATGCCTGTTGCGGCGTCTACAATCAATGTGGCGCCATCACAAATAGCAGTATCGTTTCCTAAGTTCACTACAGGCAGAGGATTTTCTGTAACCACGATGGTGTCGGAGGCCGCGCAGTTGTTGGCGTTAGTCACCGTTACATGATAGGTGCCGGCGGCTGAAACCGTAGTAGTTGCAGTATTGGCCCCGTTACTCCATGCAAAGCTGGTCCCGCTGTTTCCGGCGTCTAATGAAAGGGAAGCGCCCTGGCAGATTGCGGTATCCGTACCGATATTCACTACCGGGTTAGCATTTACTGTCAGGTTGGTAACGGCAGAAGTATCCGTACAGCCGTTGCTTGCGGTAACCACTACTTTATAATTATCCGCTTGTGTTGCACTAAAGGTGCTTGCGGTTTGTCCGCTTACTACAGCATTGTTTTTCAGCCATGCATAAGACGGGCCACCGGTGGCGGTTAAGGTTTGTGTTTGACCATCACAGATCGACACAGCTCCGCTTGGGCTGAGGCCCGCAGTTGGGATCGTTTTGATAGTAGCGGTAACGGGAACTCTTGGCGATTCGCAAAGAGAATTATAACCGAAGATCATTTTAGGACGTTTCTTTGAGGTCGGCCCATCTGTTCCTGTGTTGCCTGCTGTTACATCACATACTGCTGTTGTGGTACCATCTACGCGGTGCACGGTCAGCGAAACAAAAGTAGTCGTATCATACTTTACTTCAGCGCTGTTGGCTACGATACCACTATTGTTATTCCTGTAGCAAGTCTGTACGATTACATTCGAATAGCCATCCCAGGTAAATGGTGTGCTGAATGTATAAGTATTTATCCCTACGGCAGGTGTTACAGATGCCGCAGAATATACATCCGTACCGCCGGTGGCAAATGTAGCGGTCAGCGCAGTAGCACTGGTAGGGATAAGTTTGATGTTGAAATTATTAAAGACACCCGGAGTGCTGCCTACGGAGGCCACATCAAAGCCTATAGAATTAATAGTTCCGGCGCTAACGCCCAGTGCATTAAGTTCTGCAGCAGTTACCAGCATTTGGTGTTTGTAGTTACCATAGTGATAAGCAAAAGGACTTACGCCTGAATAATCAGGAAAACCGGAAACCGATGTGTAAGCTCCCGCTCCGGTTACCGCATTGCCCATGCTCCCGTTTGCTGCTGATACATAATAAGTAGTATTGGCGCTGAGGCTTGGTGTAGTAAAGCTGGTGCCTGTGAACAAAGGATTGCCGCCACTTGCCGCGCTGAACCATTGTACCTGTGCACCGGAGCTGGCTGCTGCATTCAGGGTCACCGTACCCGGGCCACATCTTTCGGCAGGGGTATTTCCGGTAAGGCTTGGTGTGTTCACTATAACGGTATCTGAAACTGAATTAAAACAGAACTGGCCATCACTGTTATTGATCACTGCCCTGTAGTAGGTAGTATTGGTAATAACAGGTGTTGTATAAGTGGCATTGGTTGCACCGGCAATAGTATTATAGACAATATTATCCTGGGAAACTTCCCATCTGTATTGAACGCCTGTTTGTGTAATAACAGGATTTACACTAAGATTACTGGTGCCGGAAAAACAAAGCACACTCGGATTGGCCAGTGTGGCTGTTGTTGCTGGTAAGACCTGTAGCTTTACGGTATCAATGGCACCGCATGAGGTAGCTGAATTAAAAGCGTTGGCAATAAACATTGCATTGCCTGATGTGCCGGATTTGTGATAAACGGTATAGGCATGCGTATTGGCGACATAAGGAATGGTGGCTGCAGCATCGGTGTACAGATTAGCTACAGGAGTCCAGGTCACATTATTGAAGTTAGCTTGAGTACCAGTGCTCACACTTAGTGGGCTAATGCCGTTATTACATACCGTTTTGTCGTCTGATATGCTGAACGAAGGAGGTGTGTTGACAGTAGCAGTAACCGGCACACGGGTGCCTTCACAAATAGTGGTACCATTCAAAACAAATTTTGGCCTGCTTTGGCTGCGGTCAAAGGTAGATATTCCGGCACCGGTCGCGCCTGTGAAGGCAGCGAGGTTGGCAAAAGTTTCACTATCTTTTCTGTAAGACTGTGCTGTATAACTTGCCGTGGTGTTATACCTTATCGTACCCTCTGTGTTGGAGGTATTGTTATTACTCCAGCTGGTTGAGATAATAATATTAGAGGTGCCATCCCAGGCAAAAGCAGGACTTAAGGTGATGGTATTCACACCGGAAACAGGGGTAAAGTTAGCGGCTGCGCGTACCGGTGTTAATCCTCCTATGATGCTTACAGGTGTTGGGAATTCGTTGAGCGCTGTAGTACCCATTTCTATAGAAAAGCCCTGGTAAGTTGTACCTGCAGCAGAGAAGTCCAATCCTATAGAATTAATATTACCGGCTGCCAAGCCAGAAGCTGCCAGGTCAGCTGCACTGATGATAAACTGGCTTTTCATGCCACCATAGCCACCATTGGTCGGGTTGTATGGGGCACCTGTACCTGTCGAACCGCCTGTTCCTACATTAATTGTTCCCGGGTTTATAGTATACGGAGCAGCATAGAAGTCTGTAGTAGTAGTAATGGATGGCGTCGTCAGCGTGTTGCCGATCGCTATAGGCAAGCCTCCTGTGGCTGCTGTAAACCAACGTACTGATCCGGTTCCGCCAGCTACTGCACTCAGGTTTACCGTACCTACCCCGCATCGTTGCCCGGGGGTAGTGCTTGCCATAGTGTTGGCATAAGTTAATTGTATCGGGGTAGAGTAAACGGTATCCGGTCCGGCATTACAAATTACTCTTGCCCTGTAATAAACAGGTGCCGTAAAGGTCGCCGTATAGGTGGTTGCCGTAGCACCTGTTACATTGGTATAAGTAGTTCCATTAGTCGATGATTGCCACAGGTAGGAAATGCCGGTCCCGGTTGTGGCGTTGGCTAAAGAAAGCTGGGTAGATTGATTGACACACATATTTGTGCCACCGGAGGAGCTCGTAGCTCCGGGAGCGGGAGTAGCACAAAGGGTGATGAAGGATCCGGCGGTCACATAGCCGTTACCGGTTCCGGCTGCATTAGGAATATGGGACCAAATGCCCTGTGCACTGCCGTTTAAGGGTTGCACCTGCACCATGTAAGTAGTAGCAGGGGCCAGGCCGGTCAACGTGGCTGTAGGCCCTGAATAAGGATTGCCGCTTGCCATGGTCCAGTTACAGGCATTCAATGCGCGGTAACGCACATTGTACTGGGTAGCACCCGCAGGAGCGGTCCAGTTGATAGTTGCCCCGCTGGCTGAAATGCCGGTTGTTGCGGTAAAGGTTCTCACCGGGGCTTGTGTTCCCGGGGTCCAGGTATAAGTAAGTCCGTTGGGGATACTAACATTAGGATTGGTACCGAAGGAATACAACATTGTGCTGCTGTTGGCATTGCCGGTTACTGCATTAGACCAGTTACAGGTAGTACCCGCAGGAACGTTTCCTATCATGAGGTTGTTGACATTGCTGGCATAAGTTGTGCTGTTGCCTCTGATACCCACTTGAGGAGTTATCTCGCTTGTCGTGCTGCCGGCTAAAGTACAGTTGCCATAAACAATCTTTATAATTCCGGTGCTGTACTCAAGCCTGATCTGGAAGTTCATACGCTCAGAGGATCTCGCATAATAATTGGCATGATCCTGGAATTGTACCACAAATTCTGTACCTGTATTTAAGTACCTGATCTCCGGCACTGCACCGGTAGCTGTAGAGCTCGCGCCATCCTGGCCGAAGGCGGCAATAGCACCTGTGGTACTACCCAGGCTGCTCATTGGTGTCGTACTGGTACTGGAAGCTCCGAAGACAACCGATCCGTTTGAGTTAATATAACAGGTAGTCATATTTACTCCGCCGAAAGGGAATGTGCCACCCATGGTAATCGCAGCACTTGCGTCATCATCATAGCTGGTCATAAAAACAGTGCCTCCGGTAATAGGAGTGTAGGTACCGCTACCATTTGCAAAGCTATAGTTGGCAATATTCGTTTGTGCCATACTATTTATGGAGCTGAGGCTTAAGCCTAGCATGCCCAGTGCGGTGACAGTACTTTTCAGTTTGATTTTTGTAAATCTTTTCATCATAAAAACTAAAAAGGGGTTAAGGATTAAAATATATAATGAAAATAAAAGTGCAGCGCTGAATATTTTATCGCGACTTTAATTCTAGCGCTGCACCATTGAAGGTTAATTCTATATGTATTTTTTCAAGAAATTGTCATTATATATTTTAGATAAATTTACTGATTTGTTTCAAAAAAAATAACATTTTTTTTGAAATTTTATTTTTAAGCTACCAAATAAGTAAATAATATCTATTTTGATTGCTCAGCGCCCAAAGTTAGTTCCATAAAAAAAGGCCTCTTATAGAGGCCTTTTCAATGAAATAATTTATGATTAATAAATAGACGTATAATTTTTATCAAACTCGTTAAAGCTCACCTTATCCCAGGTCCGGCCATTATCATCACTGCGGTAAACGCCTTTTGTGGTCGCTATGTATAGGAAGTTGATAATGTTTCCGTTTTTGTAAATGTTGTATTTAGCAGTGATACCGCTGATCTTGGTACCAATATCCAGTCCGGTATTTGCTTTTTGGAAGGCACTACCCGTCGTGGCAAAATAAACATCATTTTCAGTTGCGATTGCCAGCGTACCGCTTGCACCGGAAGCTGAACCTACAAATTTTTCCAGGCCACTGACCGGTAATTCCCCATTACCGAACTTGGTCCAGTTAACCCCTTCGTTAAGGCTGTACCAGGCACCGCCAAATCCATTATGGTCTACGATGAAAAGATCTGTACTGTTGGTGGTTAAAAAGTAAGCCGATGCGGTTGGATAATTACCTTGTACGGTTACCGCATTCCAGTTACCGTCAACTCCATCTCTTCTATATAAAACGTTATATTCTTCATTAAATGAAAATACCGCGCCGTTTTTTAATTGTCCAAAGCTGGAAATACGCAGGTTAGGTGCTGTATTTTCCTGCCATTTGGTATCCGGTTGCCAGGTTTTGCCACTATCGGCAGAGTAGACAACGCCCCAGTTTACATTGGCCGCCATATAGATGCGGTTATGACTCGGGCAATCCATTACCCAGTAGCGCCAGGGTTTGGGCGTATACAGGGTATAATTTACCGGGTTGAAGTTTTTGCCGTTATTGTCGCTTAAAAACAAGCTGGATTTTAAGATCAGCACATTAGGGCCTGCTGCGGAAACCATTTTGATCGGGCTGCCATCCAGTCCGAAAACATTATTAAAAGTGCGGCCGTCATTGGTCTTTACGATCCAGCCCATATCTGTACCGGCAAGTACCGTGTGCGGGGTGGTAATCACAGTGTCATTATCCTGACCCAAATTGTTGTCTTTCTTACAAGAGCTGAAACCGGCAATAGCTAATAGTCCTAATAGTATTTTTGTATGCAATTTGCGATTAAGCATGTTCATGGTATTTTGCACAAGATTGTAAAAATTATATTTATAAGCAAGCAAGTTACTGGAAAATTACTAAAAATATCTAATACATTGCTTATTTTTCGATACTTATATACCCATCAGCTCCATGATCTTTTCCAGTTCCTCATCACTGTAAAAATCAATTGTAATACTGCCTTTGCCGTTTTTCTTCCGGGCTAAGATGACTTTTGAAGAGAAATGGCTGGCCATATTATCTTCAATTCTCTTATACGCAGGAGGTAGTTTGTTGTCCGCTTTTTCTGCAACCTGGGGCTTGCGCTCCTGTTGCATGGCTTTTACCAATGCTTCTACCTGTCTTACACTCATCCCCTTGGTCATGCATTCGCGGAATACGTATAATTGCTCATCTACGTTTTCTAAACCTATGATCGAACGTGCGTGTCCCATGCTCAGGGAACCGTCCCTTACCGCTTTCTGGATATCAGGCGGCAATTTCAATAAGCGCAGGTAATTGGTCACTGTGCTTCGCTCTTTCTTCATTCTTTCAGCTACCTGCTCCTGGGTAAGACTGCATTCGTCCATCAAACGTTTGTAGCTAAGCGCGATTTCTATCGCATTCAGGTTTTCCCTTTGTAAGTTCTCCAGCAGGGCCATTTCCAGGATTTCCTGGTCGTTGGCTTCACGGATATAGGCCGGGATATCTTTCAGGCCTGCTAATTTAGAGGCCCGCCAGCGGCGTTCACCGGAAATGAGCTGGTATTGTCCTTCCGCTAGTTTTACTACCGTCACCGGCTGGATGATATCATGCAATTTGATACTTTCAGCCAGCTCGCTCAGTGCCTGCTCATCAAAATCGTAACGCGGTTGCTTCGGGTTTACTTTTATCTGGTCAACCGGGATGCGGCCGATGGCCACGGCCGGTTGTTTAGGACTGTTGGCTTCCGTATTTTTTATGGCAGGCTCATTCGATTTCAGTTCCTCGTCTATGTTATTCAACAAAGCTCTGATGCCTTTTCCTAAAGCTTGTTTTTTATTACTCTGTGCCATACTGCTCTGGGTTATATTAATTCAGAAGTTTTAATTTTAGTAAGGTTATTTTTTTGCAAAATCTCCTTGGCTAAATTCAAATAGTTCACCGCTCCCGTGCTTTCTGTGTCATACATTAAAGCCGGTTTGCCGAAACTTGGCGCTTCTCCTAATTTTGTATTTCTATGTATAATCGTTTTGAAAACAAGGTCTTCAAAATGATTCTTAATTTCTTCCACTACCTGGTTGCTTAAGCGCAGGCGACCGTCATACATGGTCATCAGGATACCTTCGATCTGTAAGTCGGTATTCAGCCTGGCCTGTACAATCTTGATGGTGTTCAGCAATTTCCCCAAGCCTTCCAGGGCGAAAAATTCGCATTGTACGGGAATAATCACTGCATTGGCCGCGGAGAGCGCGTTTACGGTAATTAAGCCCAGGGAAGGAGAACAATCTATTATAATGAAATCATATTCATTATTCAGGGCGGCGATGGCCTGCTTGAGAATGTGCTCCCGGTTGGGGTGGTTGATGAGTTCTATTTCTGCCCCTACCAGGTCAAGGTGGGAAGGTAAAATATCGAGATTGGGTGTTTCGGATGCCAGTACCGCGTTTTTGATCGGAGTGTCGTTAACCAGGCAGTCGTAGAGACTCAACTGTATATTTTTCAGGTCAAAACCGTTTCCTGAGGTACTATTGGCCTGTGGATCCGCGTCAATAAGAAGTGTTTTATACTCCAGTACAGCCAGGCTGGCTGCCAGGTTGATCGCAGTGGTAGTTTTACCTACTCCTCCTTTTTGATTGGCAATAGCTAATACTTTTGTCATATGAATGTATTCCTTTTTTCTTTTTCTTTTCTGCGATTGCTTTAAAACTCTGATGATCCCAATTGGATCCTGTTACAGGTTGATCGTGTCGCCGATCCCGGGAAGACGCAGGGTCTTGCCGGCTGCTTTAAATAGTGCTATAGCCTGGTCTTTATCAATTATAATGTACCCAAAGGTGTCAAAATGAACGCCGATGATGTTGTCACATTTGATGATATCGCTTGCGATCAGGGCTTCTTCCGGGTTCATGGTAAAATTACCGCCAACCGGCATGATAGCGGCATCCAGTTTGCCATAATACGGGATCATGGTAAACTCCGCGGTAAGGCTGGTGTCGCCGGTATAGTAAAAACTACCCCCTTTCGTCTTAAAGATAAAACCGCCGGGATTACCACCATAGCTGCCATCCGGTAGCGCGCTGCTATGGGCGGCAGGGACAAAATGTACCGTTCCGAAATCGAAAGCTCTTGTTCCGAAATTCATCGGGTGTACTTTTTCATAACCCTGTTTGCTCAACCATGTTATGATCTCGAAATTAGCAACAACGGTAGCCCGGGTCTGCTGCGCCAGGCTCAGCAGGTCGGCCACATGGTCTTCATGGCCGTGGGACACAAAAATATAATCAGCGGTAATGCTGCTGATATCTATATCCTTTGCCTGTGGATTAGGGCTGATATAAGGATCGAATAAGATCTTTGTATCGCCGGTGTTTACCAAAAAGCATGCGTGTCCGTAAAAAGTAAGCTCCATTTTGTTCTGATTTATTGATTTGCTATAGCAATCTACAAAAATAACATCTTAAACCGAAACTTGGGCTAATTGTTTATAAATGGGAGCAGAAAGCATTCATTTATAATAGAGCATTAAAATGTTGTAACAATTTATTAATTACAAGTTGCTGATTGTAATAAGTTTGTATTAATTTTTGAGCCTTCAGGCCCAGCTGCTGTACTTGCCCGGGATCATTAATAAGGGCCAGGCAGGCTGCGGCAAAATCAGCGGGACTATCCGCCAGTAAAACTTCCTCCCCGTTTGCGGCTGCATGAAATCCCTGCATGGCAACGCGGGTGGCAATGACCGCTTTTTGCTTCGACATGGCTTCCAGGATTTTGATACGGATCCCACCACCGGAATGTAAGGGAACGACCAGGATTTGTTTATCTGCTTCGAAGGCGTCGGCATCCGGTACCTCGCCAATGATGTGCACATTTGGCCAGGAACCTCCCAGGAAATAGGCCGACATATTCCTGCCGGCCAGGAAGAGTTGCGCTTCAGGGGCAGACGCGATCACCAGGGGCCATACTTTTTCCAGGAACCAGCTAATCGCCTCTTCATTAGGTTGCCAGTCCATTGCGCCGATATGGTAGAACCGGGGTATCGCAGGAGTGGCGGCCAGGTTAGTTGCAGGATTTTTTATCTTAAGGCTGTAGGGGATCTCCACCACAGGTATAGTGCAACCTAAAGCCTGATAAATCTCCGCATCTACGGGCGAAATGGCCGCGATGCTGTCATAATCGTTTAAATGCTTCAGTTCATACTTCTTGAGGGCTTTGGCCAGCTGCCGCAGGTAAAAGCGCTTCAGAAAATGAGTACTGTTACGGGCCAGTCTTTCCCAGATCTGGAATTCCACATTATGCTGCCGGTAGCAGACTTTTGCGCTACTATGTTTCCGGATGGCTGATAAATAAGGTGTTACATATAAGCCTTCCAGTAAAATGATATCATATTGATTGACTTGCAGCAGGCTCGTTAATGCCGGTTCAAAATCCTGAGTAATAAACCTTTCCAGGTTATAGGAAGTGCCGCTTACCAAAGACCGCAGGGCAGCCAGGGGTTTAATACTGTTATCTACGGCAACGGTTTTAAAATATTCCAGCCGGTTAAACACCGGAGGTAACTGTTGTGGATCTACCTGATGCCGGCTCGTGTTCATCGCCAGCATACTTAACCGGATCCCGGCATCCAGTAACCCTTCCATCAAATTGCTTACCGCCAGGTTCCCGCCATCGTGTAAAGGGTAGGGCACACGGCTACATAAAACAAGGATACGCATTAACTGTCTTGGGTTTTAGGAAGTACTACGGTGAAAGAGGTGCCCTGGCCGGGAGCGCTATCGCAAATGATCTTGCCCTTATGCAGGCTTACGATCGATTTGACATAATTCAGGCCGATACCGAAGCCTTTTATATTATGGACATTGCCGGTAGAGACCCGGTAAAAGCGTTCGAAAATGAGTTTCTGATTTTCTTTTTCAATGCCTATTCCATTGTCTTTAAATATAATATGTATGTGTTTTTTGTAAATATCTTTAATGGTAATGCTGATCTGGGGCACTGTTTCTTCAGGAGTATACTTGATCGCGTTGTCGACCAGGTTGCTGAATGCCGTTCTTAAATGGTCCGCATCTCCTTGTATCATAATAGCGCTGCTGCTCATATTCAGCTTTATTTTGCCGCCGCGTGCTTCCAGCTGGGGCGTATAAGCTTCACAGGCTTTTTGTATGACCTCCCGGATGTCGATAAGCTCCATGTTCAACTCCAATTCTCTTTTTTGGCCCATAGACATCTGTAGTACCCGCTCTACCTGCAGTTCCAGTTTCCGGGCTTCAGCATCAATGATTGAGGCATAGTTGAGCAGGCGCACAGGATTGTTGACAATGGTCGGTTTTTTTAACACGGTAGAGGCCAGCTGGATACTGGTGAGTGGTGTTTTAAATTCATGTGTCATGTTTTTGACGAAATCCTTTTGCATTTCGGTCAGGCGTTTCTGGTTGAGTACTACATAGATCACATAGCTCAGGAAGGCCAGGGTACAAAGAATGATCGCGGAAGAAACTACCCATATGGTCAGTTGGCTGGACAGGTAGTTGCTGCGGTAAGGAAAGTAAACGGCGAAGTAGTAATTGTCAATTTTCGGGTCTACAAAATTTTTGAAACCGGATACCGCCCTGCGCTTGTTGTTCATATTGATGAACTTCTCGTACTTGAAATTATGATTCAGGCAGTCGTGCAGGCCGAATACAAAATCTGCATATACACCATTGCTGGTGAACGATTCTTTCAGGAAATGTTCCAGTGTACTTTCGTCCACGTATTCATTGATCTTTACCAGGTAATAATCATTGCTTTGGCGGCTTACTACATTATAAATCGTGGATTTGGTTTGTTTCAGTTCCCATACCTTAAAGGCGACATCCCTAAGGGCTACAGTAACGTTCAGGTCAAAGCGCTCATTCTCATGGGTATAGGCACGGCGCACCCCGTATATCTGCGAGATAATGATGCCTATCGTACATAGGCTGGCGAGAATAAAGATGATCCTGAGCTGCGCGTTTTTCATATGGTTCTATTTGATCCGGTCGGGGTTTTGGGCAATGAAGTCCGACCAGCCTTTGGTCATTTTTTTTGTAGTCTTGATCTTGGCGAGGGTAATATCTCCTTTGCTGCTATAATAGTGACACATGGCTACGGCTACCGCATCGGTGGCATCGAGGTAGTCGGGGTTGTCTTCAAATTTTAAAATGTACTGGAGCATTTTCCATACCTGCTCTTTGGAGGCATTACCGTTCCCTGTTACGGATTGCTTAATTTTCTTGGGTGCATATTCTACGGTGCGGCTGCCATGTGCCATGGCTGCTGCAATGGCTACGCCCTGGGCGCGGCCCAGCTTGAGCATACTTTGCACGTTCTTTCCATAGAAAGGGGCTTCCAGGGCAACGGCTACCGGCTCATGTCTTTGGACCAAAGCGCTCACTCTTTCAAAAATATAATTCAGCCGCTCGCCATGGTCTTTGTGCTTAGCAAGATGAAGCACGCCCATTTCCAGGAGACTTATCGTATTTTTGTCCACCGAAATTACCCCGTAGCCCATAACCAGGGTGCCGGGATCAATACCTACAATAACCAAAAGACTTGATTTAAAATAAAAAATACAAATGCCCCTGCATTTGCCCATACATGCACAAAAATACCAAAAAAATATGGCTCCGTTATGTTATTGCACCGTTAGCCTTGCTGGTGCTGCTTTACCTTATCTACCGGCAGGTAACCGCGAGGGGTGATATTAAGGAGCAATGGCAAAGATTACGGGAACATCTGAATACCGGCAATATTAAATGGTTTGTGCTGGTGATGTTGCTGGCACCTGCCAACTGGGTACTGGAAGCGCTGAAATGGCAAAAGCTGTTGAGCCGGATCCGGCCGGTGGTTTTTAAGCAGGCTTTTAAATCTATGCTGTCGGGTATGAGCTTTTCCCTGGTAACGCCTAACCGGGTAGGCGATTTTGCCGGGCGTATAATTCATGTGGGACAGGGATATAAAATAAAGGCAGCTTTTGCCAGTGTGATCGGAAGTGTGGCTCAGATGTGTATTACTGCATCTTTCGGGATCGCCGGGCTGATCTACCTGAATGTAGTTAGTGGTAATTTTTACACGAAACTGGCATTGGGGCTGGCTTTTTTGATCGCCGGGGGCGCACTGTTCCTGTTTT
This sequence comes from Taibaiella sp., assembly GCA_016786705.1. Taxonomy (GTDB): domain Bacteria; phylum Bacteroidota; class Bacteroidia; order Chitinophagales; family Chitinophagaceae; genus Edaphocola. Next base: position 181,302 of record JAEUVV010000011.1, on the reverse strand, counting down.
TTAATATCAATCGCTTTAAAGGCTTTGGTAAAAGATATAAGCAGTTGCGTAAGTTGAATTTCGGGCTTAGGGTGTTTAGTTTTTATTCAAAAAGAGACCTGGCTTATATCCTGTTGCTGGCTTTCGGCAGGTTTTTGTGTTACAACCTGCAGTTTTTATTGCTGATTAATATTTTGGGCGCGGGGGTACCTTTATTTCCCGGTATCCTGGTTTCCGCATTGATGTTCTGGACCATTTCTGTCGTGCCTTCTGTGGCTATGCTGGAGCTGGGGGTGCGGGGTTTTGTGGGTATCTACCTTTTTATGGACGCGACACAGCTGAGTACGGAGTCTTTAGCCCTGCTCAGCGGCTCTTATTTGCTTTGGTTTATCAACCTGGTAGTGCCGGCCATTTTAGGCAGTTTTACCTTGTTGCGCTTGAAGACAGAGTCGTAATATGTTTTATGGTATATTTTGTTATTTGAAATAATATTGTTTTGTTTGTAGTTGAATAAAATAATATTATGTATAAATTATGCCTTTCTTTTTGTTGCCTCTTCCTGGTGCTACAGGCCAATGCACAGGAGCGTAAATGGCAGTACCGTATAGGGCTTGATGCATTTGTTACTGATTTAGTCAACATAGAAGAAGTGCCGTCGGCAACTATGCAAGTCAAAAACTATGGAGCTGTAATTCCGCATGTACAGGTAGGCAGGCAGTTAAATGACAAATGGAATATAACTGCAGGAGTTGGTTTTATTCGTCATAAATCTGCTTTTCGTTTTGAGTATACAGATATCCCATTGGTGAATCACCTTGAATATCTGGCTGTCCCTATGGGAGTTCAATATAAACTTAAGAATTGGGGTGGCAATAAATCATGGCATCTTGAGAGTTCGATCTGGAATAAATTACTGGTTTACCATGAGTCTAATCTTCCCGATATGATGAGAGATCCTATTTATGTTTATCCCAGATTCAACTGGTATGTTATAAATTTACGTTTGGCGACCGGTGTTGCGTGGGCATTAAGGAATGAACATTCCTTTTCAGTAACGGGTTTTGTTTCAAGAGATATTACTGCCTACTTGAATAAATATAGTTTTTTAGATTATTTACAACCCTCAAGGTACTTATTTGGAGGGATTGGTTTAAGTTATAGTTTTTAAATTTATGCTATTTACCCCAATGCCACATCCAGGCTCATCATAACGATAAAGCCGCCAATAAACCCGATCGTAGCAATATCCGAATCCCGGTTTTGCTGCGCTTCGGGAATAACTTCTTCGACCACTACAAAGATCATGGCACCCGCAGCGAAAGCCAAAGCATATGGCAGGATAGGGGTGAAGAATGCCACCGCGAAGGCACCCAGCACACCGGCTATAGGCTCTACTATAGCGGATAGCTGGCCATAGAAAAAACTCTTTTTACGGCTCACGCCCATACGTCGCATAGGCATAGCAACGGCAATCCCTTCCGGGAAGTTTTGCAGGCCGATACCAATGGCCAGGGCCAAAGCGCCGCCAATGCTGGCCTCCGGAATGCCCGCAGCCACCCCGCCGAACATTACCCCCACGGCAAGCCCTTCCGGTATATTGTGCAGGGTAATCGCCAGGATCATTAAGGTCGTCCGCTGCCAGGGTGATTTTACGCCTTCGGTTTGTTTCAGGTTGACGTGGAAGTGAGGCAATACTTTATCCAGCCCGTAAAGAAAGCCCGCACCCATAAGGATACCGGCAACAGTAGGCAGCACTTTAATAAAACCATCACCGGCACTCATATTGATCGCCGGGATGATGAGGCTCCATACACTGGCGGCGATCATAACGCCACCGGTAAAGCCCAGCATGCCGTCCATCACTTTTTTATTAGCTTCTTTGAAAAAGAAAACGGTAGCAGCCCCCAGGGCCGTAACCAGCCAGGTAAAGATCGTTGCTAATAGCGCGGCCTCTACCGCGCTGATAGAAGATAAGTATTGTATGATCGGCTCAAACATCGTATTGCAAATGATTAAATAAGGTGGTCAAAATTAGTATTTCCGGTACATCGTATGTATTGTAAAATTTTATACGGTAATAATACGTCATGTATTTTATAAATCATAAGTACCGGGAGGTTTCTTTTAAAGACTTAACCGCATCCCCAGAAAGGCACGCCGGCCCTGGTTAGGACCATAAACATAGGAGGGGTCAAAGGTAAGCCCGTATGGGTTATCCGCTGTTTTAAGCGCCTGCCCGCTGCTGTCAAATTGGACCTGTTTGTCAAAAGGATCATTGGCCCGGGCGATGATAAAAGGATTGTTCCGGTTAGGCGTCCAGTCCAGCAGGTTTTTTACACCGCCATAAATTTCCAGTTTTTTACCCAGCTTTTTGGTCAGCTGCAGGTTCTGGATGCTCCACCAGGGTGAAAATTCCCGTCTTGGGTCGGCATCGCTCAGTAAAGGTAAACGCATAGGTCCATAGACATTCCCGGTATAATCAATACTCAGCCTGATCCTGCTCAAGGGGTAACTGATCGTCCAGACGCCGGTAAATTTTTCTGTGAAAAGTTGTCTTGTTTTTATTTCGTTTTCCACGCTGTACACATCCATCAGCGTTCCGCCGGCCAGTATTTTTAAGCCATTGTCCAAGGCAAAGTCAAGGTTGAGTGAAAAGCCTTTTGAAATAGCATAACCATCGAGGTTATCGTAAATGATCTTGTTGGGATCGGTATCATAATCGGCTATGATCTTATTGGTGAAATAAGTGTAGAACGCTGTGGCATCAATGTTAAGGAATGAATTGCCCAGCACGATCTTCTTAACAAAGTTGATATTAGTATTCCAGGAAGTCTCAGGTTTTAACTCCTGTACAAATTCCAGGCTCCGGGCGCCGGTAAGGGCTGCATGATCTTCGGTAAACACATTGGCCACCCGGTAGCCATTCCCGACCCCTATGCGCAGCACATTATATTTATTGGCTGAATTCCATTTATAATAGGCCCTTGGCGAGAGAATGCTACCATGGATAGAATTATAGTCGTAACGCATTCCTAAAAGCAGGGTGTTTTTGGAATTAAAAGTGATCTCATCCTGTAAGAAGGCGCCGGGGAGGTGAGTTCTTGACGGAGCATTGATATCCTGTGCATCGGCTGTAGCCGGTGTATTGTCATCATAATAGGTATAGCGATAGCTTAAGCCGCTCAGCAGGTCGTGCTTACCCCATGTTTTATTCCAGGTCAGCTGGGTAAAGGCCACGTCCTGTCGGGCGAGGTAGAAGAGGTTGCCATAAGTGCTGTTCTGGTCGTGGGTATTGGCGCTGAACTGGAAGACCAGGTGCTCTTTTACGGGAAGCTGGTAATTACCGAAGAGTTCCCCTCTTTTGGTATAAATACTTTCGCCGTAGACTTCATCCCCGCCCCTGTATTTGCGGGACCAGTTCATCTCGCCTCCCCAGCGGTCTTCGTAAACATAACGGGCGGCCAGGGAGAATAAACGGTTTTCTTTTCTTTTGAAGCTCCATTTATTAAATAGGGAGACCCGGTTTTGCAGGGTTACATCTGTAAAATTGTCTTTGTTGTTATCTACAGGATTGTTATAGTTGAAATAATTGATGCCGAGCATCGACCGGGCTTTGTTACCGGCTTTAAAACTGGTAGCCAGATCGGCGCTGAGCTCCCCCCAGGAACTGCCCATTACATCAGCGGCCAGCAGCGGCGTATTTTCAGGTCTTTTAGTGATCACGTTAATGAGACCACCTACAGCTTCACTGCCATATAGGGTAGAGGCAGGGCCTTTTACGACCTCGATACGGTCAATCAGGGATTGCGGGATACCGCTGAGCCCGTACACGGTGGCCAGGCCACTCACGATAGGCATACCGTCGATCAGGATCATCGTATAAGGACCTTCCAGTCCATTAATATGGATATCCCCGGTATTACAAATATTACAGTTCAGTTGCGGGCGCACGCTATTGATATTTTGCAGCGCATCAAATAAGGAAGGGGTAGGGTTTGCTTTAAAAAACTTTGAAGTATATACCTCTACCGGCACGGGGCTGCTCAATTTTGAAACCTCTTTCATCGTTCCGGTGACGACCACGCCTTCCAGTTCGCCGGCAGCTTTATCGGCTTCCAGGAGGATATTGATGTTTAATGTTTGCGTATCTGCCAGGCTCACTTTTTCTTTATGATCTTTATAGCCGGTTGCACTTACCAGTAGCGTATAGGTTCCCGCTGGTATGTCCGTGATCACAAAGTTACCTGTACTATCGGATAAAGCATTCAAGGGGCTGCCATCCAGTTGTATTGCTGAAAATGGTACAATGGATTTATTACCAGATATTTTCCCTTTTATAATGCCCTGTGCCTGTACACCTGCAGATAAGAGCATCAGTAATAGGAATAATTTTATAAATAAATATTTAGCCATGTATGTTTGAAGTGTTATTGTAAGAATATAAAAGTTAGACAAAGCTAACAATTAAAATCTGGCGAGCAAATTTATTTTTTTAATTTATGTAATTTTCTGTTGTCAAATAGAGATATAATTGTATGCATTTTGAAATATTACATTTAACAAAGCATTCCATACTTAAAGCGCGGCAATGTTTATGATAATAGATTTTCCTGATTACGGCATGCAGGGAAGCCGGAGTGTTAATTTTGTATTTCCTCCTAAAATACCCTACCTTTGCAGACTTTTTATTTCTTTAAAAAATTAAACCCACATATCCTGTAAGATATGAAGCTATCGCAGTTCAAATTTGACATGCCAATCGAGCTGATTGCGCAGCATCCTGCAAAGGAAAGAGACCAAAGCCGTTTAATGGTGGTACACCGCGACACCGGCAAGATCGAACACAGAGTTTTCAAAGACGTTTTAGAGTATTTTACCGACAAGGACGTGATGGTAGTGAACAATACCAAAGTGTTCCCGGCCCGCCTTTATGGTAAAAAGGAAAAAACAGGTGCGAAGATTGAAGTATTCCTGTTAAGGGAATTACACAAGGTAAACCGTTTATGGGATGTAATTGTTGACCCGGCCCGTAAGATCCGTGTGGGTAACAAATTGTATTTTGGTGATAACGATGAATTGGTAGCAGAAGTAATTGATAATACAACCTCTCGTGGCCGTACCATCCGTTTCCTTTTTGACGGTGATGATGCGGAGTTTAAGCGTGTACTGGACAGTATGGGCGAAACACCACTGCCAAAATTGTTTAAACGTAAACCGGAAGAAGACGATCGCGATCGTTACCAGACGGTATATGCCAAATATGAAGGCGCTGTAGCGGCTCCTACCGCAGGTTTGCATTTCAGCCGTGAGCTGATCAAGCGCCTGGAGATTGAAGGGGTACGTTTCGCGGAAGTAACTTTGCATACCGGTTTAGGTACTTTCAGGCCTATCGAAGTGGAAGACCTGAGCAAGCACAAAATGGACGCGGAATATTTCCGTGTGGATGAGTATGCCTGTAACATTGTCAATAAAGCTTTGGACGAGAAAAGAAAGATCTGCGCGGTAGGTACTACCTCTATGCGTGCATTGGAAAGCTCTATTACGGCCCAGGGCTACCTGAAGCCGGAGGAAGGCTGGACCAATTTATTTATCCATCCGCCTTATGATTTTACAATAGCGAACTCGCTTATTACCAATTTCCATTTGCCTAAAACAAGCCTGCTGATCATGGCCTGCGCTTTTGCCGGTTATGACTTAGCGATGGAAGCTTATAATACTGCGATCAAAGAAAAGTATAACTTCTTTACTTATGGAGACGCGATGCTGATCCTGTAAAAGATTAAATATTTCCAAACAGCAAAAGTTGTCCTAATAATCCCCGGAACTTTCTGTTCCGGGGATTATTTTATTAAGCTTAAGTTGTTGTGGAATAGTTTACCTAAATATAATATTCCGTAAATATTACGATCATATCTATTGCTAAAATTTGCCGATTATCAAATTTTAGCAATGAACAAATTCTTTACCCAATCGCTATTGCTGGCTTCGCTCGGCTGCCTGCTCGTTAATGCGACGCAAGCGCAGACCACTATTACACAGTGGAATTTTAACTCCGTACCACCGGATGCGTCTTCCTCGACCGGTAGCATGAATCCTTCTGTAGGAACAGGAACTGTGGTAGCTGTTGGCGGAACCGCGACATCTTTTGCCAGCGGCACTTCAAACGGCGGCTCTTCAGATCCGGCATCCACAGACAATACCGGTCTTGGCGTAACTACTTTTCCTGCACAAGGTACTGCCAATAAAACCGCGGGTATTGCCTGCTTAACTGCGACTACCGGTTTCCAGAATATCAGGATCACTTTTGACCAGCGCCATAGTAATACCGGCCCGGCCAATGTGCAATTGCAATATACACTGGATGCCAGTGCAAGCACCCCGGTATGGGTAGATGCGGATACGGCTTCTGCTACAAGCGGGGACAGTTGGAATAGCCGCAGTTTTAACCTTTCTTCAGTTACCGGTTTAAATAACAATGCAAATGCGGGGTTCCGTATAGTGGCGGCTTTTAGCCCATCGGGCACCGGTTATGCACCTAGTACCGCTACATCGAATTATGGTACCAGCGGTACCTGGCGTTTTGATATGCTGACGATAAAAGGAGACGCAATCACCACTACACCGGTATTGCCGAACCTGGTGATCACAGAGATCATCCACTCGCCCAATGACATCGAAATGATAGAAGTCTATAATGCCGGGACTACAGCAGCGGACCTGAGCGGTTTATACCTCAGTAACGGAACTAACGGGAACTTCCCGACTCAAATGTTGCCTGCAGGCGGCACGGTATTGTTCTCAACCAACCCTGCGGCAGCCGCCAGCTTAATGGGCGGTACTTATAATACCCTGAACGGCGGATTAAGCTCCTCTTCCGATATATTAGTGATCAAAAACGCTGCGGGAACCATCATTGATTCGGTAGCTTACCAGGTGGGTACTGCGGGATGGCCTGCGGCGCCCTCCGGAACTTATTATGGTTATTCCATAGAGCTGAACAGCGCTGCCGCAGATAATAATGCAGGGGCTAACTGGACCGCGACCACGCAAAATATTATCTCTTCCACCTCCGGGCCGATCCTGGCTACGCCGGGCGTTTACCCGCCTCCGGCGCCTAACCCGGCTCCGATCATTACGCTTTTCAGGCAAAATAGTGCGACCAGCACCTCCGTTAAATTCAACCAGGCGGTAACCAATGCTTCGGCGACGAATGCGGCCAATTATGTGATCAACCCTTCGATTGCAGTTACCGGCGCCGTTTTAGCCGCATCCAATGACTCAGTGGTACTGACGCATGCTCCTTTAGCGGACGGTGTTCCCTATACCTTAGCAGTAAACGGAGTACAAAACGCGGGTGGTGCGTATAATGTAGCGGATACGCTGGACCTGCTGTGGAATGGCAGTACCCCGAACCTGGTGATCACAGAGATCATCCACAGCCCTAATACTATCGAAATGATCGAGGTATATAATGCCGGTACTACGGCGGTAAACCTGGGCGGGTTAAAGTGGACTGATGGTACCAGCGGCCAATTCCCGGTACTGTCTTTACCTGCCGGTGGTAACGTGGTATTCTCTACCAGTCCTAATGTGGCAGATACGCTTTTACAGGTACCTGTTATCCATATGTTGGGTGCGGGTTTAAGTTCTTCTGACGATATCCTGGTAATCCGCAACTCGCTGGGGCAAATAGTGGACTCTGTACATTATTTTGCCGGTACCAATAACTGGCCTGCAGCCCCGGCCGGTATCTATGGCTACTCCTATGAGCTGACTGCCGCTAACCTGGACAATAATAACGGGAGCAACTGGATCGTACCAATGAACGAGATCACACCGCAGCCAAGTGTTGGGGTGATTCGCTCTACTGCCGGCATTTACCCGCCACCGGTGATTGTACCGACTACAGCCAGTATCAATTTTGTAGGCAGCTCAGTAGCTGTAAATGAAGGCCAGCTTGAATTGAAAGTTGTGGCCAACCTGGTAGGCGGTATCGCCAATCCTGCTTCCGCGACATTGGAATTATTGCCCAACGGAACGGCAACTTCAGGTGCCGACTATACTTTGCCGGCCAACCTTACTTTTGAATGGCCTGCTTTAGCCAACAATGTAAATGATACAATCACGATCGCGATCACCAATGACAATATTGCCGAGAACGCGGAATATTTCGCGTTTAAACTGGTTGACCCGGTGAATGCTACTTTACCCAATGCCGCTGCTAATGTATTCACAGCCTTTATCCTGGATGATGACAAAGAAGCCCCGGCAGCTTTAAAGGCGGACTTCTTAACCCATATAGCTTCTTATAGCAACCACACCGCCGGGAACAATTCGGCGGAAATCGTTGCTTTTGATCAACAATCGAAACGTTTATTCATTGCCAACTCTATTGGTGGCAAGGTGGATATCGTTAACTTCCAAAATCCTGCTGCACCGGTATTGCTCTCTTCAATTGAGATCAATCCTACTTATGGTAATGTCAATTCCGTGGCGGTTAAAAACGGTATTGTTGCGGTAGCAGTAGAAGATCTGGTGCCGGAAAACCCGGGTAAAGCAGTATTCTTTGATACTGCAGGGAACTTCCAAAGCCAGGTAACTGTGGGTGCTATGCCTGATATGATCACTTTTACTCCTGATGGCAATAAAGTATTGGTGGCTAATGAAGGCCAGCCTAAATCAGATTACACTATAGATCCTGAAGGTTCTGTATCAATCATTGATATCAGTGGTGGTATTACCGGTTTGGCCCAAAACCATGTGAGCACCGCGGACTTCCAGGCCTTCAACAGCCAGTTGGCCGCTTTAAAAGCTGCCGGTGTGCGTATCTTCGGGCCTAATGCTACCGTAGCGCAGGATATGGAGCCGGAGTACATTACCGTAGCAGAGGACAATACTAAGGCTTGGGTTACCTGCCAGGAAAATAACGCTATTGCTGTGATCGACCTGCTGAATAATACAATTACAGATATTTTACCCTTGGGTACTAAAGACCATATGTTGCCTGCCAATGCATTAGATGTAAACGACCAGGGAACAGCAATCGCGCTGGCCAACTGGCCGGTGAAGGGTGTGTATATGCCGGATGCGATTGCTTCATATGAAGTGAACGGTACTACTTACCTGGTTACTGCTAATGAAGGTGATGCCCGTGAGTACGATGCTTATGAAGAAGCTTTACGTTTAGGTTCTTCCGCTTATGTATTGGATTCAGCAACTTTCCCTAATGCTGCTTTCTTAAAGGCTAACCTGGGCCGTTTGAATGTGACCACTGCTTCCGGTGATACAGATGGTGATGGTGACTTTGATGAGATTCATGTGTTTGGTAGCCGCTCCTTCTCGATCTGGAATGCCACTACAGGCGCTTTGGTTTCGGACAATGGTCAGGATTTTGAATTGATTACTTCGAAGCACCCGGAAATTGCAGCCATCTTTAATGCGAGCAATGCCAATAATACTTTGAAAAACCGTAGTGACGATAAAGGTCCTGAGCCTGAAGGCGTTGCTGTAGCTACTATGGGCGATAAAGTATATGCCTTCGTCGCTTTGGAAAGAGTGGGCGGGTGTATGGTGTATGATATTACCGATCCTGCAGCCCCGGTGTACGTGGATTATAAAAATACCCGTGATCTAGCTGCCTATGGTGGTGATAATGGTGCTGAAGGTGTACTATATATCGACTCTGCCAGTTCACCTACCGGTAAGCCTTATGTGATCCTGGCGAACGAGGTATCTTCTACCCTGAGCATTTTCGAGATCAAACCTTTTGCAACCGTTTCCACGAAAAACGTTCAGAAAAATACATTCTGTTATGTATTCCCTAACCCGACAGAAGGAAAGATCAACTTCCTGGTTGAAGGTGAGGTGAAAAAAGCGGTGATCCGCATATTAAGTATTGAGGGTAAAGTGCAGCAACAATTGCCTGCCGACAGCAACAATACCGTAATTGATATGCAAGCGTTGCCGGCCGGTAATTATTTCATTCAATATGAAGATGAAAATCGTAGCGGAACGGTAAAAGTTCAGAAACTATAGTAAGCCACTTTCTTCAGAAGGAAAGCAAACTTTATATAAAATCCCCGGAGCAAAAAAGCTTCGGGGATTTTTTATTTGAATTTATTCTTTTTCCAGCCTTTCATCGCCATTCTTCTCAACTGCAGCAGGCCTACCGTCAGGTTGCGCCTGGATTTGAAGTAAGGGATGCAAAGCATGACCAGGATAGAGATACAGGCTGAAGTTCCCAGTGAACCGCCATAGCCGTCAAAGAACTTACTGGTATTAAGGTAGATGGCCGAGAACAGCAGGCCCGCAATAGCAATACCGGTATAAGTGCTCATTTTTTGCGCGGAGACCATACCAATGAAAGTAGACCCGATGAAAACAACCGGGAGGTTTTTGCTGAGATAAGGACTTAGAGTATCCGGGAAAAAATAGCAGTACGCGGCAACGACCAGGGTGAGCAGTGCGGAGGCCCTTACCGGGCCCTGTTTTAACCTGGTATTGACATAATAGGTGGCCATAGCCCCGCACATGCCTGTAAGTACTAAAATAAGTTTTTCCATAATCTTATTGGATCAGCATTAATAAAAAGTAAGTGATCACTACGCCCAGGAATGCCAGCGCGCCCAGCTTACCGCCGACGCCTTGCAAAATGCTTTTGGAAACCATGAGGAAGATCCCGGTAAAGAAAGAAGCGGTCAATACAAAGGCATAACCGTCCGCTATTTTTAAATGGCTCATACCAATGAATGCGCCGCAGTATATAGCTGTGGGCAGGCCCTGCAGGTAGACGGACTGTTTGTTGAAATTTGGTATAAAAGAGGCCAGCAGGCCTACAATAGAAGCGCCTAAGACCGGCCCCAGGTCAAGCTCATGATTGATAAAGTAGGAGCTTAAAGCACCCACGGGGACAAAAATGGCCAGTTTATAAGATTCAAATTCCGTTTTCTGGTGATGCAGTACTTTACGCAGTTTCAGGAAGGCATAGAGTACCAGGATAATGATGGAGGCAAAGAAAATGATAAGGGTATAATCCCGGGCGTTTTCTTTTACAATCATCAGCAGGAATAAGGTCAGGATGAGGACCAGTAGCAGGATAATGCCGTATCTGAGGTATTGCTTCATTTATGCTGCAAAAGTAAGTATTCTGTAAGTTTAAATAAAACAGGGGCGCCCTGTTTGGAGCGCCCCTGTTTTAATCCTGTAAGCTGCTTATTTTTTGAGTACTTTACTGTATTCTGCTTTTTCCGTGGTCATTAAGGCTACCGCTTTTTTGATGGCCGCGTTGAAGTTGTTCAACTGGTTTTCGATCTGGCCTTTCTGGTAGTAATAGCGGGTAACGATCTCTGAAGATAAGAGCTCTTTGATCTCGTTTTTGTTATTAATGAAATCCTGCTTTTTCTCCTGGTTAATCTTCGTTAATAAAGTATTGTATTCATTTTTGAAGCGCTCAAAGTTTTTCTCCTCTTCTGCGTTCTTTTTTAAGGCTTCCAGGATATATTCATTCTTGGTTTCGTATTTAAAGTTTTTTGTGCTCAGCCATTTCTGGAATTCCTCATATTCTGCGTCTGAAAATTTAAAGTCTTTTGCCGGAGCGATATTAGGATGCGCGTAGTAGTATTCAGTAGCGTAGTTGAAGATCAGCTGATCGCGCATCAGTTTAGAGCTTAATAAGCTGTAATATTCACTTTCAATTTTTACATCGGGCTCAATACCGCCACCATCAAATACTTTTCTGCCGGCAAGGGTTTTAAACTCTTTTCTCAAAGAGTCCGGTACGGCGGCTACGGTACCATCTTCATTACGGTGCGTGTAGTCCAGGGCCTGGATACACCTGCCGGATGGGATATAATATTTCGCGGTAGTTACTTTTAATCTTGAATTGTAGCCTACGGGTCTTACCACCTGTACTAATCCCTTGCCAAAGCTTTTGCTGCCAATGATTACCGCCCTGTCGATGTCCTGTAGGGCCCCGGAAACGATTTCTGAGGCAGAAGCTGAAGAAGCGTTGATCAGGATCGTCAATGGAATCTTGGCATCCCAGGTTTCATTAGTAGTGGGATATTGCTTGTCCCATTCTTTATGCTTGGCCTTGGTACTCACGATATGCTGGCCTTTATCTACGAAAAGGTTACAGATATTTACCGCCTCCGTGATCAGGCCGCCCGGGTTACCGCGCAGGTCAAGCACAACACCTTTCAGTTCGCCATTGGCATTAGTTTTCAGGCTATCCAGGGCTTTACGTACGTCTTTGGAGCAATTCGGGTTAAACTGGCTGAGGAGTACATAGGCAACCTGTTTATTATTATCTACATAACCGGCATAGGGTACCGAAGGCACCAGGATCTCTTCGCGGGCCACTTCTTTATTGGTTTCTTTACCGGTAAGCGGGTTCTTAAGCGTCACCTTTATTTTTGAGCCGGGGGCGCCTTTTAAAAGCAGACCTACTTCGTCCTCTTGCCTGCCCTTGACCATATTACCATCTATAGAGATCAAAAGATCACCGGGTTTGATCCCCGCTTTATCAAAAGGACTTTTTTCTTTGACCTCGGCGATCACAATGTTTTTATTAGAGTCGGCCCGTATTACAACGCCGACGCCACCGTATTTCCCGTTAAATTCCATTTCAAATTGTTCGGCCTCGGCTTCGGTAATGAAATTAGTATAAGGGTCCAGTTCGTTCAACATCGCGTCCAGCCCCGTTTTGGTCATTTTTCCGGGGTTGATCGGGTCCACATAAAAAGTATTCAACTCTTTTAGCACGTTGGTATAGATCTCCAGGTTTTTGGAGATTTCAAAAAATTTATCGGCTTCCGCTTCGTTGAATTGGGCATAGCTTGCCGTGCTTCCTGCCACCAGTCCGAGTCCTAATAAAAGCTTTTTACCCAATGCGATTGTGTTCATATATAAATATTATGGCCAGCAATTTAATTAATTGAAGGGGAATAGGCAAAAGTTAATCGTTAAATCCGTTTAATACAGGTATAAAAGTATATTCAGCCGGATCAAAAAAGGTACTGCATGGTTTACCGGGTAAACAATTCCCGGGGTAGTTTTTTCTCTTCCCATATGCCATCCCACCACACATCCATCGAAAAAGCGGCCATTTCTTCAATGTACCATTTGCCACTCTTATTGCTTAACAAGGCCTCTACATGGCAGCAATCCGCTTCGCCTTCTATCTCAAACTCCTTACCATCCTTTCTTTGTACCTGGCCCTGGAACCAGGCGTAGTTACCTAGTACGTTCAGCTTTTCAACCACAAATTGTACTTCCTGCTTATGATCCCGGTACATTTCTGCCCGCAACAGGTCCAGCATTTGGGTCCTTTCTTTACTGTTTGCAGTGGTTTTTATTTTGTAGTCTTTTATGCGCTGTGCATTTAAGGGCAGTTGGGTCAGCACAACCAGTAGACAGGTAATTAATAACGCCAGCAGTTTGCTCATAAAAGATGATTGTTAATATGTGTTGCCGAATTTAAGCAATAAGTGCGATATCCGACACATATTAAGGGTTATTCCTGGTCAATCGCGTTAAGCATGCTGCGCAGGTTGTCTACCTGTACCAGGTCCGCAGCTTTTTCGAAGGCTTCCTCCAGCTCCCGGCTTTGGCTTATGCCAAACAGGGCTATTTTTTTTCCATACAGGTGGGCTTTGGCTATATCTTCCGCGCTGACCAGTTCCCGGTGCATCGTAAGGCCTTCCAGGGCATGCTTGCGGATAAATGCAAGCCCGGGTTCAAAATCATCGGTATAGTAATAGGCTCTTACCGCATCATTTTTACCTTTCAACCGCAACAGGAAGCTGGTATCGACGGATTCGATGGTCGTGTAGTTAATGAGCTTGTGTTTTGCCAGCAGGTCAAGCATTGCTTGCGCGTAATCCTCATCAAAGTTGCTATTCGTGCCGTCCTGGTATAATTTGCAATCCAGGGTGAAGGTATACCGTTCTTTATGCTCAATAGCGCTAAAGATGTCGTCCAGCCGCACAATATTATAATTGGCATGTGGGAAGCTGGTGTAAAAGCCGGATGCTATTTCTTCCCAGGTTTTGCTGTTGATCATCTCATCCAGATTAGTGCTATTATACATCAGTTCGTCATGGAAAGCGACCAATTGGCCATCCTTGGATAATTGTACATCTACTTCGATACCGTCAGCGCAAATATAGAGGGCATTAAGTACGGACTCCAGGCTGTTGATAGGGTATTGGCTGGAAATGCCCATGCCGCCATGTCCCAGTATCCTGGTATGGAACGGTACTATAAGGTTTGACTTCCTGCAGGAGCCCAGCATGAATAAGATTACTATTGATAGGATACGCAGTATTACCATTTAGAAAGCATAAGCAAGGCAGAGTCCGGCCCAGTTGTGAATGTAATTGTTACGGTTCAGGATAGGTGTATAGGTAAGTTGAGCGTAAATGCGGTTTTTATTGAAGGTAAAGCGATAGCCTATTTTGGCAAAGAACCCGAATGAAGTGTTGCGTACCGCGGCAGCACCATCAGCCATAACAAAATGGTTCAGTACGCTGCCCATACCGGCTATGGCACTGTGCTTTTGCTGTCCTATCCTGGTGTAAAGACCAAACGGAATCAGCAGGTCGGGGTTAAATCGGTTCCTGAAATCTTTTATCTTGAAAGTCCCTAAACCTGCATGGCCCCAAAGACTTACCGAATGGAAATTGCTTATTCTTCTTTCATAATTTATACTACCCAGGCCTGTAGCCCCACCTATTGTCAGGAAGACACTATTTTTATAGTGATGCTTAACCCTGGTTTCCTGTGGAGTTTCATCTGGTAAAATGAATAAAAGAAGATATTTTAATTTAAAACTCAGATACAAAATAAAAATAATTGTTGATATTTTGCAGGATCTAGTTATAATATTTAACGTAAAGAAACGGGATTTATGTTAACCGGCCTGCTATCGGCTCCATATTTTGCTTTTATTTAAGAAGACCGTATTCCTACTGCCTATGAATGAATGCTTTAGCATTAGGAGGTACAATAAATTCATTTTCGCTCCTTTTTTGTTAATTTCGCCCTTAAATTTTCGGAACCTTGACTATGAGTGACAGCGAATTACCGGAAGAAGGCCAATCGCATGCTTATGAAGAGCATGCCACTTCTGTGGATAAAATGTATGAAAACTGGTTTTTGGAATATGCCAGCTATGTAATATTAGAGCGTGCGGTACCTGATGTGCGGGACGGGCTTAAGCCGGTGCAGCGCCGTATCCTGCATGCGATGAAGGAGATGGATGACGGCCGTTTCAATAAAGCGGCTAATATTATCGGGCAGACGATGCAGTATCACCCGCATGGGGATGCCAGTATTGGCGACGCTATGGTGAACATCGGCCAGAAAGACCTGCTGATAGAAACGCAGGGAAACTGGGGCGATGTGCGCACGGGCGACCGTGCAGCGGCAGCCCGTTATATAGAGGCGCGCCTGTCTAAATTCGCGCTTGAAGTTGCGTTTAATGCCAAGACGACCGATTGGCAACTGAGCTATGACGGCCGTAAAAATGAGCCGGTAACGCTTCCGATGAAGTTCCCGATGTTGTTGTCACAAGGGGCGGATGGGATCGCGGTAGGGCTTTCTACCAAAATATTACCGCATAATTTTCTTGAACTGATAGAGGCTTCCATTAAACATTTGAAAGGCAAAGCGTTCAGCCTTTTCCCTGATTTCTTAACCGGGGGGATGGTAGACGTCACTAACTATAATGATGGTGCACGTGGAGGTAAAGTACTCGTGCGGGCACATATAGAAGAAGTAGATAAAAAAACGCTGGCGATTAAAGATGTACCTTATGGCGTGACCACCTCCGGCCTCATAGAAAGTATCCTGAAGGCGAATGAAAAAGGTAAAATCAAGATCAAGAGCGTTATTGATAATACTGCTGCCGATGTGGAACTCATCGTACAGCTGGCTCAAGGGGTTTCCATAGATCAGACTATCGATGCTTTATACGCGTTTACCGATTGCCAGATCTCTATTTCACCGAATGCCTGTATTATTATCAACGATAAGCCGCATTTTGTAGGGGTTACCGACCTGCTGAAGCATTCTGTGGCAGATACCAAATCGTTACTGCATAAAGAATTGGAGATCAAGCTGGCCGAACTGGAGAATGACTGGCATTACTCTTCATTAGAAAAGATATTTATAGAAAAGAGGATTTACCGCGATATTGAAGAAGAAACAACCTGGGAAGGCGTTTTGGCAGCTATAGATAAAGGGTTAACTCCTTATAAGAAACTGTTCCGCCGGGAAATCATCCAGGAAGATATTATCCGTTTAACGGAAATTAAGATCAAGCGTATATCCAAATTTGACAGTTTCAAAGCAGATGAGCATATTAAATCGGTAGAAGAAGATATTAAGCAGGTGAAACATAATATAGAGCACCTGACTGATTACGCCATAGCTTACTATGAAAACCTGTTGAAGAAATACGGTAAAGGTAAAGAGCGCAAGACGGAGGTGAAAATATTTGATACCATCCAGGCTACAAAAGTCGCCATAGCTAATACTAAATTATACGTAAATCGTAAAGAAGGGTTTATTGGTTCTTCGCTGAAGAAAGATGAATTCGTGATCGACTGCTCGGATATAGATGATATTATCGTTTTCAAAAAAGACGGTAGCATGGTAGTGACGAAAGTCGCCGATAAGACTTTTGTAGGTAAAGACATTATTCATGTGGACGTATTCCGTAAAAGCGATGACCGCACGACCTATAATGTAATGTACATGGACGGGCAGACCGGTATCGTGTATGCGAAACGGTTTAATGTAACCGGCATCACCCGGGACAAACAATACGACCTGACGAAAGGAAATAAAGGCAGCAAGATCATCTACTTCACGGCTAACCCGAACGGAGAGGCGGAAGTAGTTACCGTAACCTTATCCCCGGGTTCTACGGCCAGGGTCAAGGCCTTTGATTATTACTTTGAAGAGCTGGCGATCAAGGGAAGAAGCTCGCAGGGTAACCAGGTAACCAAATACCCGGTACGCCAGGTGAAATTCAAAGAGCAGGGCCGTAGCACGCTGGAAGCGCCTAAGATCTGGTATGACGAGCAGGTGGGCCGTTTAAATACAGACGGCTATGGCCGATTACTGGGCAGCTTTAATGTAGAAGACCGTATCGTAGTGTTCTATAAAGACGGGCATTATGAACTGACGGATTTTGACCTGACCAACCGCTATGAGCGCGAGCAGATCCTGGCGATTGAGAAGTGGGTGCCGGAAGACCCCATAACCGCGGTGTACTGGGATAATGATAAGAAGCAATTTAACATCAAACGTTTCCGTATAGAAACCCAGACCTTGAAAAACAAATTCCTGTTTATCAAAGAGGGCAATAAGAATTACCTGTATTTCGTAACTACCCATCCAAATCCTACTTTAACCATTATGAATGGTAAAAAGAAAGCGGACGCGCAGGTGCAGGAACTCAAACCGGCAGAATATATGGAAGTTACCGGCTGGAAGGCCATCGGAAGCCGCTTGTCTGATAAAGATTTGCTGAGCATAACCGCTACCTTACCAGAGCCGGAAGCAGAGGATGATGAGGATAAAATTGAAGAAAGTGGCGGAAGAGCGCCGACTTTATTTTAAGTAGCTTAAATTAAAATATTAATCGATATTATTTAGTAGCTTTATTAATTGAAGCAGAAGAATTTAAATCAAGATGAATAAAATTCCTTTAGAAATAATTGCCTTATCGAGTAGTGTGACCCAATTGCAATCTTATGCGGTTGTTTTGGGAGAAGTTGGCGGATTGAGGCGTTTACCTATAGTGATCGGTAGTTTTGAGGCCCAGTCCATAGCCGTGGCGCTTGAGCAGATCAAACCCTCGCGGCCACTGACCCATGACCTGATGACCAACCTGATGGAAGCATTTAGCATTACCCTTTTGGAAGTAGTTATTTATCGTTTGTCTGAAGGGATCTTTTATGCCCACCTGATTTGCGACCGCAACGGGGAAACTTTAGAAATAGATTCCCGGACCTCTGACGCGGTGGCTTTGGCCATAAGAAACGGCTGCCAGATCTATACCTATGAGCAGATCCTGAACGAGGCTGCAGGTATTAGTGAAGGTACCGGCATTATACCGGAGCTGGAAGCTGAAGAAAGCAAGGAAGAGGAGCCGACTGAAGCCCAGGCCCCGAAAAGCCGTAAGAAGAAAAGCTCGGCATCTACCTTAAGCCATTATAATGTGGAAGAGTTGAAAGAGATGATGCAAAAAGCTTTAGATACCGAAGATTACGATCTGGCCATCCAGATAAGAGACGAACTTAAAAACAGGGGAGTAAGCGAATAAGCAGCCTCCCTTATCCATATCATTTCCACCCGGTAGTATTATGTCATCTGAGGTTTCCACCAATCAAAAGAAACGCCAATCTTTATTTAGATCATTCCTGTTCGTAGTGTTGATACTTATAGGTATCAATATTATTGCCTACCGCTGGTATGCCCAGCTGGACCTTACAGCAGATAAACGTTATAGCACTACAAAAGCTACCACTCAAATGCTGAAAGGACTGAAAGGCAATGTGAATGTCACTGTTTTCCTTTCCGGCAAAAAAATGCCCGCTGCGTTTAAAAATCTTGCCTACGGTACGGAAGAGCTGCTGAAGACTTTTAGTAATGAGAGCCATCGTAAAGTAACCTACCAGTTTGTAGACCCTGTAGACAATGAGGATGCCGTGAACTCACTGCGCCAGTACGGTATGACAGGGTTCCCCGTTACGGTGAATGAAGAGGGCGGCATGCAGCAACGCCTGGTGTATCCCTGGGCGCTGGTCACTTATATCCCCGAAAATGGGGGTGAAGCGCGCAGTATGCCGGTTATGCTGCAGGAGAGTAATTCAATGGTGCTGAACAAGCAGATCCTGCTGCGCTCAGAGATCATGCTGGAATACAACCTGGGTAATGCCATCCGCCAGCTGAGCAAGCCTAAAGATGATATGGTGGCTTACCTTACCGGTAACGGGGAGCCTACCTCGGCCGAAATGCTGAGCCTGGCGCGTAATGTAGGCATTGCCAAATACGGCATGGATTCCCTTAACCTGCAAAGTGTGACCAGCATACCGGCAAGCTATAAAGCTATGCTGATCGTAAAGCCGACCATACCTTTCTCTGAGTTAGACCTGTTTAAAATAGATCAATATATTATGCAGGGCGGCCGTGTGCTTTTCGCCCTGGATGCTACGCTGGCTAATATTGATAGCTTCCAGCATACGAGCACCTTTACGGCAACGCCCTTAAATACCGGCCTTAACGAGCTGCTTTTTCCTTACGGTGCGCGGGTGAATAACGACCTGGTGCTGGATGCCATTGCAAATGCGGGCATCCCGGTAGCCGTAGGGGGCGAAGCACAGCCACAAAAATATTCCTGGCCTTATTTCCCGGTACTGGAGGGTAATGATCAATTAGCGCTGAGCAAAAACCTGCAAGGTGTATTGGCCAGATTCCCCAGTAGTATAGACCTGAATAAAAATAATGATGCCAAGGTAAAGAAAATGCCTTTGCTGAACAGTTCTGTTAATACAAAAACAGTAGGCCTGCCGGCTGTGGTGATGTATAACCAAAGTATACTGGAACAACCCAACCTGGCGACTTTTAATAAGAAAAACGTGGTAGTCGCTGCTCTGTTAGAAGGGACTTTCGTATCGCCCTTTGCCCAGCAGCATTCTGATGCTTTAACGGCCTTTATTGACCAGCATCAGCTGATCGTTAAAAACCAGAGTGCCGCGAACGCGAAGATCATTGTGTTAAGCGACGCGGATATCCTGTTAAACGAAGTAGGGGAGAACGGCCCGGCGGAAATGGGTGCCTACAGGTTTGAGAAAGGGTTTAGATTTGACAATGCTTCTTTCTTCCAGAACAGTCTTACTTACCTGATCGATGACAATAATTTGCTGGAAGCACGCACCAAAAATTTCCAGAGCCGTATACTGGACCCGAAACGGGTTGTGGAAGAAGAAACTAAATGGCAGTTCCTGGCTATAGGGCTACCGGTAATATTGGTGGGTATTTTAGGTTTGGTATACACTTATATCCGTAAAAGGAAATATGCCAAATAAGCGGTTGCGGCCTGTTATTTTAGTTGACTTATAAGTTAAAAATATAATATTATTAAGTGAAATATTATACAGCCGTTTCGTAAAGGAGCGGCTTTTTTATGCATGAAATAGAATGGACCATGCCTTTTTAATGGTTGAGGTAATAGCCGTATCAGTGGAATCTATGTTATGGCTAAAAAATCTTTAAATTTTAACGCATCATTTTTATCTTAAGCCTAATACGTTTACATTTGCGCTATCAAAAACATTTTACTCACAACAATAAATAATTAAAATAATGGCACACACACTTCCTGCATTACCTTATGCATTCAATGCTTTAGAACCACATATTGACGCTTTGACTATGGAGATCCACCACGATCGTCATCATAAGGCTTATGTGGACAACCTGAACAAAGCGATTGAAGGTACTGATGCTGAAAATCTTTCTTTAGAAGAGCTGATGGCTAATATCTCTAAATACCCTGCCGCCGTGCGCAATAACGGTGGTGGTCATTTCAACCACACTTTATTCTGGGAAATTTTAAGCAACAACGGTTCCAAGCCTTCTGAAAAATTAGCTGCAGCTATTGACACTTTAGGCGGCATGGACGCCTTAAAAGAAAAATTAAGTACTGCAGGTGCTACCCGTTTCGGTAGTGGCTGGGCCTGGTTGATCGTTAAGGACGGTAAGCTGGAAGTAACCTCTACACCTAACCAGGACAATCCGTTGATGGATGTTGCTGATGTAAAAGGCACCCCGGTTTTAGGGATTGATGTGTGGGAGCACGCTTACTACCTGAAATACCAGAACAAGCGTCCTGACTATCTTTCCGCGATCTGGAACGTGATTAACTGGGAAGAGGTGAGCAAGCGCTATGAAGCCGCTCTTTAATCATTAAGCAGTAAAAGCATATAGAGCAAAGGGGGTGTCACCAGGCAACCCCTTTTTTTTGCCTGATTTTAAGGCCAGGTAATAAAAATATAGTAGAATTTTTTTGCCATTTAAGACAAAAGAAAGTAGCATTGTAGTTCTAAATCATTTAAAACTATAAATTTATGCTCTTCATTGGAATCGGAATTATTTTTTACCTGGGTGTTATCGGATTGATCATCGCCTCTATGTGGAAGATCTATGAAAAAGCAGGTGAAGAAGGCTGGAAGTCCATCATCCCGATCTATAACTTAATAACCCTGATGAAGATTGTAGGCAAGCCTGCCTGGTGGGTGGTGCTGATCTGCCTTGTGCCGGTAGCCAATATTATTTTCCTGGTCTGGACTTATAATATGTTGTCCAAAAGTTTTGGAAAAGATGAAGGATTTACTATTGGTATGCTTTTGCTAGGTATTGTTTTTTTTCCTATGCTGGCCTTTGGAGATGCGGTTTATGAAGGTCCTTACGGGGACCCGGAAGCTTTCCAGGCTTACAAAAAAAGATTAGGACAGGGGCAGTTTGATTTTGACCAGCAACTATAATAAAGTACAAATTTTGATAAAATGGACAGTCACAATTTTGGGACTGTCCATTTGTTGTAACATAAAGCTGCGGTGTGCTAACCCCTGGTGCGGTCCATTTCCTCTTCGTTACTTTGGCTTTTCTCTCTTTTGGCCTGTGTCGTCCCGTTTTTGAAATTATAGCGCACCGTAAGTCCGATATGCCTTTGATCGCGGTACACATAGCGCTCCCTGAGGGTTTCGTTAATGATAGAATTGTAACGCATCGCCGCGCTGCGGAATACATCATTAGCTGATAAAACGAATTGCCATTTAGTATCGGAAGTAGCATAGGTTAATTTGAAAGACTGGGTCCACAAGGTCTTCAATTGCATAATACCATAATTGCGGGGCGCGTATACATAAGTATTGGCATCAAAAAGCCATTGCTTCTTTTCGTCTAAATTAAACTGCTGGTAGAGCGCGCTATAAACAAAGGTCCCGGCCGAATAGTTGAGGAAATCCGCTTTGGAGAAAATCCGGGTATAGCTGATGCCTGCCTGTGGTATGAGTAACCAAAACTTTAAGGGGTATGCCTGTGCCGAAGCATTGAGCCCATATACATTAAGGTCTAAAATATTGTCTACGCGGGTCTCTCTGAAATTGCTCACCGGGTCTACCAGGTCATACTCAGAGAACATCCCGTCGGAGCGGCTGTAATAAGCGCCGAAAAACCATTTTTGATGTAGGACGTAATTCAGCTCTATATTGTGGCTGAAGTAAGGCTGCAGGGAGGGATTACCATTTGTAAAAGCATATTGCGTATGGTACCAGCGAAATGGATTTACCTGTCCGAAAAAAGGACGATCAATCCGCCGGGAATAATTCAGGCTGTAATTATGCGTTGTGCTGGGATTATAGCCTATACTGGCAGAGGGGAAGAGCCGGGCATAATTGTTTTTATTGCGGATATTGTACACTTTACTTATGCCCATTGTTTCTGTAAATTCCCACCTGAGCCCGGTACTCAGGCTCCACTTTTGCACCTCCTTACTGGCCCTGGCAAATAAGGCATAAGTACTTTCATCGTAAGTGAAATGATCAAAACGGTTATTGTCGGGCTCCCAGTTGTCGCTAAGGTATTGATAGAAAGAAGTGCGGTTTTGATTACTGATATAAGAAAACTTAGCGCCATAGTTCAGGTTCAGCCATTTTAAAGGATGCTGCACATCTATATTGGCCGTACTGATCAGCATGCGCTGGTCGTTACCCGAGCGGAAGCTTTGGCCGGCTTGTGTAGGCTGCCCACTGGCATCAAACCGGAAGTTAGTAAATTCCTGCAGCCTGTTATAGTTTTGCTCGTAATGGTTGAGGTCTATGGAGATCTTTCGCCCCGAATCGTTGATATTGTAAGTGTAGTTTACATTCAAAGAAAGGTTGCTCATTGTCTCCGGGTTTTTTCCCTTAGTTAATAAAGAAGAATCAATTTGCGTCCTGTTCAGGTTGAATATATCCGTCTGGTTATGCTCATCGCTTTTATAGCGACTGTGCTGGTAAGTAATGCCGGCGCCTATAAGGTGTTTTTTATTCAATTGGTAATCGGCGTTAACGCTCAGGGGCAGTGCGTTTGAGGTCCTGACCTGGCGGTTGTGCTCTTCCCAGTATTTATCGGGGAAATGTAAAAAATTACTTCCGGGGGTTTTCATCTTCCCATTGCTGTAGCCGAGGTTGGCATTAAGCTGCAGCTTTCCTAAATGAGCGCTCAGGTTAATAGCGGGATTGTAATTAAAATAAGTAGCTTTAAATGCGTTCATGCTTAGCGAGCCCAGGTAGCCCTGCTCTTTTTGATCGCGTAAGATAATATTGATGTAACCGGAATTGTTTTCCGCGTCCTGTTCCGCACCGGGGTTCCTTACCACCTGGATGCTTTTGATCTTTTGTGCCGGCAGGCTTTTGAGGTAGGTAAGGAGCTGGTCGACGGGCATGCGCTGCCATCTGCCATTGATCATAATGCGCGGATTTCCATTCCCATTCAACTGAATCGCTTCATCGGTTACGGTAAGGGTAGGCGTGGTCTGTAATACTTCAAAGGCAGACTGGGCAGAATTTATAGCAGGGGTATATATCAATTTGCCATCTTCTATTTTGAGGCTTTGCGCTTTTGCCGTTACCGCTACTCCTTTAAGTGCATCATAAACCGGGAGGGATAGGGAGATAATCCCCAGGTCGGTATCGGATTTAAGGGCAACACTTTTTTGTTCCAGGATATAGCTATCCCATTCAAAATTGATTAAATAATGACCTTCGAGTGCTTTGATGGAAAAATTACCGTCTTTATCGACCGGCATGGAATTAATGGTGCTGTCATTTTCGGCATTGACCAGTTGTACTATGATTTTTTCCAAAGTAGCCTGTTCCCGGTCCACAGTTATTTTTCCCGATAACTTATATTGAGCATGGGCAGAAACAAAAGACATTAATGCTAAAAGCGCAAGTATACACAATGCTTTGTATAATTGAACACGGTTCATGAGGCAGGTGTTTATCAGCCGAAGATAAAACAATCAGGCTAATATAAAATCTTTACTGGTAAAGATTTAGTCTTTAAAAATTTAAGACTTCCGGCGCTTTTGCGCAGGCTGAAAATAAACACTGGCATTTTGGGCAGGGACACCATATTAGCAGGCAGCTACGGAAGCCGGAAGTCGGTTTTATTAGTGCGCAGGTCGCTCCTGGTACCCAAAGATGCCAGGTGCTTCTTTTCTTAAAATATATTATATTTACCTATATTTTTGGATAAATCCCCTATCATCCTATGAAATATAAATTTTATTTTTTTTACCTGTTGCTGGCCTTTACCAGTACTGCTTTATATGCCCAGGGAGAAAATAATAACTGGTATTTTGAGTATGGCTATCATATAGATTTTAATAGCAACCCGCCGGTTCTATCCCACAATTCGGGCATCTATGCCTGGGAATCTACCGCCAGCGTGAGTGACGCTTCGGGTAATGTACTGTTCTATACCATAGGTTCACGTATATGGGACCGGAATGGTAATGAAATGCCCAATGCGACTGGGTTATCCGGTAATGGCCCGGTTATCAATGGCGTGCCCATTGGCTCGGGTCGGCAGAGCGTGCAGATCATTGCTAACCCTGTAGACCCGCACCAGTATTATGTTTTTGTAGGTAGCGCAGACCAGGATGTTCCGGGGCCGGTATATTATCATCTGGTAGATATGCGCCTGAACGGGGGCTATGGAGATGTGGTGGTCACGCAGAAAAATGTGATGATCCTGCCTAAAGGAAGTACCGAATATACGGCGGTTGCTTATGGCGGCGCCTGCAATACTTTCTGGTTTATTATAGCGGGCAATTTTGAATATAACTATGGGCTGCACGCCTTTAAAGTGGACCAGAATGGCGTCGATCTTAACCCGGTAATTTCCTATCCGACGCTGAGCGGCTTAAGTGTGCCGGGACATTTGAAAGTATCCGCGGCAAGTGGCTTAGCCTATTACCGCACTAATCTTGGCATTGTTCGTGCCCAGTTTGATAATCTTAGCGGTGTATTTTCAAACTTTGAGCTCATTCCTAATACACATGGTTATGGTTCACTGGAACTTTCGCCCAACGGGAATATACTTTATGCCATTGGCGTTAGTACAGACCCTTATTTAGCGCCGGTATGGCAATATAATCTGCAACTCTATCCTGACCTGAACGCTATAGGAGCCTCAGGAGTACAGGTAGCGGCAATGAAGCCCTGGGATATCAGAACGGGCCCCGATGGTCAGGTATATATGATCGATATAGATAGAATTATACGGGTAAAAAACCCGGACCTAATCGCTCCGGGTAATATTATTGATACTTTTTACACTTTCCCTCCAGCAACCCCTTTAGTGGGGTATCCTGTACTAGGCGCCGCTTTTCTGCCCCGTATTGCCCCTGATACCAGCTGGGTGGGTAATCGCTTCCTGGATACTACTGTTTGTGAAGGAACCTCTGTCCTTATGAAATCGCCACGCCAGGATATGGCGTACTACAAATGGAGCACAGGTTCGGAAGATGTGCAAACGACCGCCCAACAGCCAGGTGTTTATTGGGTATACTCTTATACCTACGATTGTAAAGTCTATATTGATACCTTCATTTTAAAAACATTGCAGGCTGAGTTTGAACTAGGGAGTGACACCACCTTGTGCCGGGGGCAAAAACTGACCTTAGACGCAACACAGGCCGGCGCGGAACAATATCTGTGGAGCAGCGGGGCTACCGGTGCGCGGCTTACTGTAGGCTACGAAGGTACCTACAAGGTGCGGGTAAAGGTCGGCAACTGTTTATTCGAGGACTCTATTAAAGTGGAGGTACTGGATCCTGATTTTGCCATTAAACAACAGGATACACTTATCTGCGAAGGGGATCAGATCCTGCTAAGCGCGCATTCGGAAATGGGTTCAGAAATTACCTGGAATACGGGGAGCAGTGGTACTACGATTGAAGTTTCGGAACCAGGTACCTATACGGCAAGTACCCATAATTACTGTGGTGCCCAACAGGACTCTGTAATCATTAGCTGGGCAAGCTGTGATTGTGAGCCGGTTTTCCCGACTACGTTCACGCCAAATGGAGATGGGCTTAATGATGTATTCTTAGCTTTCATAAAGCCTTCTTGTGTGTTTAAAACGTATGAATTTACAATCTATAACCGTTATGGCAATGTTGTGTATTCAGTGATGCAAAGTGGTCCCGGCTGGGATGGGACCTACAAGAATTTTAAGCCGGCAGAGCTCGGGGTATATACTTATACGCTGAAGGTGAAAGACCTTTTTGATCATACAAAAACCTATAAGGGGAATGTGATCCTGGCTAGATAAAAAAGATGCTACTCTAACCAGAGTAGCATCTTTTTTTATTTCGCTGCGCTTATTGGATCGTATTACCTTCCTTATCCAGGTCGATAATCTCGAACTTTGCGAGCGTTTCTTTACTCAGTTGTTTCTTATCTCCTACCAGCAAAATGACAAATTCATTGCTGTCTTTAATGTTGCTTTTAGCCAGTTGGTTGATCTCGCTAAGGCTGATCTCTTTAATGATCTTGCTTTGCTGTTTTGCGATATCTTTGGGTAAGTTGTACTCCAGCACATCGCTTAAATAACCGGCTTTTTGGTACCCGGTTTCATATTGGCGGGCTTCACCCTGAAGTTTCGCGCTTTTTGTAAAGCTCAATTCATCTGCTTTGGCCCCGTCTTTTTTATAAGCCTGGATAATTTCCAGTACATCATACAAAGCGCTATCCGTAGCGTTGGCTTTTATACCGGAAGAGAAGCTGAAGACACCGGCATATTTGCTGCCGCTGAAGCTGGAACGTGCTCCGTAAGTCCAGCCTTTTTCTTCCCTTAAATAAAGATTTAAACGGCTATTAAAGACACCACCTAAGGGGAAGTTCATAATGCCGGATTTAAAGAAAGGTCCGGTGCCGTCGAACTTGATACCTGTTACCTGCGCGATCCTGAACTCCGTCTGGGCGGCGCCGGGGAAGTCTACAAAATAGAGCTTTTGTTTGCCGGTATTTACAGGGTGTTTGTATTCGGGAAGCTTAGCCAGTGTTACTGGTTTTTGACTTAGTTTATTTAAGAAATTTAATTTAGGCATGATCTCTTTCTGCGAAAGATTACCAACTACAACGACATTTGCCTTGTGGGCAGAGAAGTTGTTTTGCTTATAAGCCTCAATATCTGCCAGGGTAATATTTGGTAATGTTTTATCGGTGCCGCCTGCAGGCCATGCTAATGGAGTATTGCTATAAAGCAATTTTGACAGCACACTGCTGGCGACACTTGCCGGGCGGGTCAGGTTATTTTTATAGCCCTCTATGGATTGCTTGATGGTCCTGTTGAACGCTTCTTGGGTGAATTTAGATTTGGTCAGCCGCTCTTCCACCAGTGCCAGGGTCTGGTCCAGGTTTTTGGTCAGGGTTCTTACTGATAAGGTAATTTCATCTGTAGACATATCGATAGAGATAGAGCTGCCTAGTTGTTCTAAAGCCAAAGCGAAAGCCTCTGCAGACCTCTCCTCTGTATCTTCATTCATCATGGCGGCGAATATATCTGAAAGCCCTTGCTTGTTTTCCGGGTCGGTCAGTTTACCACCAGGGAAACCAATAAAGATCGTGGTTACAGGGATCTCATCGATCTCTGTACCGATGAAGGAAATCGTTCCTTTTTGCTCCTGCCAGAACTGCGGCGCTACTACGCTGAGGTCATTACCGGAGGCCGGCATTTTAGAGCGGTCGAAGTTATCTTTGGCTTTATTGTAAACCAGCTTGTCATAACCATAATCCGGAGCCGTATATTTGGTAGAATCGATCTTGAATTTTGAATCCCCCGCAATATTATCCGGCTCGTCTTTTGTAGCTACGCTTAAACGGACAGATCCCTTACCTTTAATGAATTTGTTATAGGCATCCATTACATCCTGCGGCTTCAGGTTCTTGTACAGGCCCAGGTAAGTGTTTAAAAAGTTGGGGTTGCCTTTAAAGGTTTCATAAGCCGCTAACTGCGATACTTTTCCATTTACAGACTCCAAACCAAAGACGGTACGGGCTTCGTTTTTAGTGACAAACTTATTGATGTCCTCCTGGGTAACGCCCCTTTTTTCGAAAGCTTCAAACGCTTTCCTGAGCTCCGCATCCATTTCCTTAAGGGTGTTGCCTTTAAAAGGTACAACAGAAATGGTGAACTCGCCGGCCAGCTCGCTGGCAGAATTGTACACACTGGCTTGCGCGGCTTTTTGCGTTTTTACCAATTGCTGGTACAAAATAGAGTTTTTTCCCTGTCCCATGATCTCTGCCAGTACATCAAGCGCCGCTTCTTCTTTAGTGTACCATTGCGGGCTCGGGTACACTACACGTAACATAGGCATTTTCGCGTACTGGTCTACCATGGTTACATAGCGATCTTCTGCCAGGCTGGAATAAGCCGGTGCCATATTGCTTACCTCCGGACCGCGGGGAATGCTGCCAAAATATTTTTCGGCAAGCTTCAATACTTCCTGTGTGTTTACATCACCGCCTACAGTCAGGGTCGCGTTATTAGGGCCGTACCATCTTAAGAAAAAGTTCTTAAGGTCATTGGCATTTACCCGGTTTAAGTCTTCTACATAGCCGATCGTCAGCCAGGAGTAAGGGTGCCCGTAAGGATATAAGTATTTGCTGGCTGTTTCCGAAACAAGTCCATAAGGCCTGTTATCGTAGTTCTGGCCTCTTTCATTTTTTACCGTGGCGCGTTGTACCTCGAACTTTTTCTGGGTAACGGCATCCAGGAAGAAGCCCATACGGTCTGCTTCCAGCCAGAGCATTTTTTCCAGTTGATTTTTAGGTACTGTTTCAAAGTAGTTGGTCCGGTCGCGGTTGGTGGTACCGTTTAAGGTGCCGCCGGCTTCGGTAATTATCTTGAAGTGTGCTTCATCGGCAACATTGTCTGATCCCTGGAACATCATGTGTTCAAAGAAGTGGGCAAAACCCGATTTGCCGATCTCTTCTCTTGCAGAACCTACGTGGTAGGTAACATCGACATGAACGATAGGATCACTATGGTCTTCATGAACGATAACCGTTAAGCCGTTAGGTAAAATATACTTAGAGTAGGGTATAACCAGTTCTTCTCCTTTTTGTTCTACTTTTTCAATAAATTTAGCCTGCGCCATAAGTAGTTTAGGGGTAAAACACAGTGCAGCAAGTGCAACCGGTAAGACAAATTTCTTCATTTAGTAAATTGAATTTTGAGATGTATCAATCTTGCTAAGATACGAAATTGTACTTATGCGGGGATAAAGAAGCTGGTAATGTGCTTACCGGGCTACATATAGCCCCAGCCAGGCGGCAAGAATACCGGCTACTAGGCTTGCAAAAATATAGGCCATCGCCAGGTTCCAATGTCCTTGTTGCAGCAAAGTGATATTCTCTGCAGAAAAAGCGGAAAAGGTGGTGAAGCCGCCGCAAAGGCCGGTTACCAACAGCAGCTTTAAGCCTTCCTGCCCGGGATGCCTGGAGAGATAGCCCAGCAGAAGCCCTATAGCCAATGAACCTGTAATATTGATCCAGAAAGTTCCCCAGGGGTAGGGACTTTTATGGAGTTTACCTATTCCAAAACTTACCAGGAACCTTAAGATACTGCCGGCGGCACCACCTGCCCCTACCAGTAAAATTGATTTAAGCATTTCAAGGATTTAATAAGCCCAAAATTAATTACTACAAATTAAATAAAGAAACGGGCCGCTTTATGCAGCCCGTCTCATTTTATACTAATGCCGTTTCATTTTCCTTGTCCAGGTAAGACTGTACGATATGTATAGCGTTAGAAATAACATCACTCAAGGCGACGATGAAAGCATGCTCTTCGGCGATGCTGATCGCATGCTTCAGCGCGTCTGTTTCTTTCGGTATTACCTCCCAGGTCACTTTCCTGTCTACAGAATTAATACCCTGTAGCAATAAGCTCAGGATCTCTTCTTCCTCCCGGCCACGCAAATGTTTCTCATTACGTATGATGATATGATCAAACATGCGTGCGGCTATGGTGGCGCATTCGATAATGTCTTCATCGCGCCTGTCGCCTACACCCGCAATAATACCTATTTTCCGGGAAGCATCTATGCTGGACATAAACTCTTCGATACCCAGGTAGCCTGCCGGGTTATGCGCGAAGTCGATCAGGACTTTGAATTTCCTGAATTCAAAAATATTCATACGGCCCGGGGTCTGCGCGGCGCCCGGCAAAAAGGTTTGCAGGGAAAGGCTGATATCTTCGGTCTTGAAGCCCCAAAGGTAGGCCGCCAGGGATGCTGCCAGTACATTAGCGATCATAAACCTGGCTTTACCGCCCATGGTCAGGGGCACGAGATTGGCTTTTTCGATGCGTATTTTCCAGCTGCCTTTTTTGATGGTAACAAACCCGTTTTCATATACGGCAACGATTTTACCTTCTTTGGAAAACTTCTTCGCGTTAGGACTGTCTTCATCCATACCGAAGTAGGCGATGTTGCAATCCAGTTCCCTTGCGGCTTTTACACTGGCTTCACAATCGGCATTGATCACGGCCCAGCCATCTTTCTTGATGCTGCGGGCCACTACCATTTTTACATTGGCCAGGTCTTTGATCGTGTCGATGTCTGCAATGCCCAGGTGGTCACCCTGCAGGTTGGTAATGACACCGATGTCGCAACGGCTGAAGCCGAGTCCCGAGCGGAGTATGCCACCTCTTGCGGTTTCCAGTACCGCGAATTCTACGGTCGGATCTTTTAAAATATATTCCGCGCTTATCGGCCCGGTAGTATCGCCCTTCTCCATCATGTGGTTTTGGACATATATACCATCAGAGGTTGTAAAGCCCACACGGTAACCGCAGTTTTTGACGATATGTGCCAAGAGGCGGGTGGTTGTCGTCTTCCCGTTCGTCCCGGTAACCGCTATAATAGGTATACGGCTTGGCTTTCCTGGTGGATAGAGCATATCTATTACCGGCGCTGCTACGTTGCGGGGCAAGCCTTCTGCCGGAGCCAGGTGCATCCTGAAACCCGGTGCCGCGTTCACTTCAAGGATCACGCCGCCGCTTTCCTTCAAAGGAGCCGTCAGGTTCTGGGCCATGATGTCGATACCACATACGTCCAGCCCGATCACGCGTGAGATCCGTTCACACAGGAAAATATTTTCCGGGTGCATCATCTCCGTTACATCAACAGAGGTTCCACCAGTACTGAGGTTAGCGGTTGATTTAAGGTGTAATATTTCCCCTCTTTCAATGACGGTATCCAGGGTGTATTGTTTCTTAGCCAGGATATCTAAGGTATCCCGGTCTATAGAAATCTCTGTCAGTACTTTTTCATGGCCGTAACCCCTGCGTGGGTCCAGGTTCGTTTCGTCTATTAATTGCTGTATGGTTTGTTTGCCATCACCTATTACGTGTGCCGGTTCCCTGCGGGCAGCCGCTACCAGCCTGTTATCGATCACCAGTACGCGGAAGTCGTGTCCGGTAATGAACTTTTCAACGATGACGCGCCGGCTGTACTGTTTGGCATGTGCCAGGCCGGAGATAGCGTCTTCCATATTCAGTACATTAATAGACGCGCCTTTGCCATGGTTACCGTCCAGTGGTTTTATGACGATGGGGAAGCCGATCTTATCAATAGTAGCTTTCAGGTCTTCTTCATCTACACAGATGCTTCCCTTGGCCACCGGGATAGAGCTCATGTCCAGCAGGCGTTTCGTCTCCTCCTTATTACAGGCGATATCTACGGCTATATTACTGGTTTTGCAGGTAATGGTCGCCTGGAACCGCATCTGGTTCACCCCATAACCCAATTGAATCAGGGAGTTGGTGCCTAATCTTATCCACGGAATATCTCTTGCTACCGCTTCGTCTACAATGCTTGCCGTACTGGGTCCGAGGCGGACCCTTTCCCTTATCCTCCGCATTTCCTGCACGTCCGCGTCAATATCATATGGTGTGTCCGCAATGAGCGCTTCTGCAATACGGACCGCGCTTTCCGCCGCGTACAGGCCTACTTCTTCTTCCATATAGCTGAACACGACATTATATACCCCTTCCGTTTTGGTTTGCCGGGTACGGCCAAAGCCGGTTTCCATGCCTGCCAGGGTCTGGGTTTCCAGGGCAATATGTTCGATCACATGCCCCATCCAGGTACCTGTTTCTACTCTTGAAAAGAAGCCGCCTTCTACACCTTCCGAACAGCGGTGGCTATACATGGATGGAATGAGTTGTTCTATACGCTCCCGGAATCCCGGAATAAGATTGGTAGGTTTTTGCTCCAGCTCTTCAAGGTCTAAGCGCATTTGTATGAGCTTCTTCCTGCGCACGCTCCATATATTGGGGCCCCTCAATGCCTGAATTTTAAGGATCTTCATAGTATTCCTGATGTATTTTAAATTAGGTGAACAGTAATTCTGTTACAATTTAAATAACTGTTGTGTTAATATCAACACAATAGTACTTTTTTATTTGTCAATTAAATAAAAAAGATACCCACACCGGTTTCATCGGTTAAGCAGTACGTAGCAGCAATTAAAAAGCCCTTTTACAGCGGAAAAGGGCTTTTTAATTAATGTACCTAGTCAATGGATACCCTGATCCGGAGGCTGAAGTTGTCATTTGTAATGGCATACATGCGGGTAGTTGATAAGCCTATGAGCAGCAGTACTCAAAGGGTGTATTTGAGGCTCATATAATTTGTTTTTCAGGATAATAGACGATATATAAGACATTTATGTTATTCCAAACAGTTGGTTAATGACAGGAAATGAATAGCGTTTTATAAGACTGGCTTACTATTTTTTTATACATTTGTCTGACAAATAACCAATTTCCAAGCGTTTAATGGAAGTAAAAGGAAAATTAGCGATCGTAGGTGGTGCTATCAATAAAGGTAGCTTTACAGAAGCCGCTTATGATCATGAAGTCGCGAATAATCTCAATTTTTTTGAAAAAGGGATACTTAAAAGAATCATTGTGGAATCCCGGCTGGGGGCTGCCTCAAGGATAGAAATTATACCTACCGCTTCCCAGATACCGGATATTGTAGGGGAGGAATATGTTAAAGCATTTTCTTACCTGGATGCAAAAAATGTGGGCGTACTGCATATCGCTAACCGCACAGATGCCAATGACCCGGAGATTGTTGAAAGGTTAAGAGTAGCGGATGTCGTATTTTTTACCGGCGGCGACCAGCTCCGGCTTACGTCTATTATCGGTGGCACCGCGTTTCACAAGCTTATGCTGGAAAAGTACCAGAATGAAGAGTTTCTTTATGCCGGTACCTCGGCAGGGGCGGCGGCTGCATCA
The DNA here is from genome assembly GCA_016786705.1 of Taibaiella sp. Lineage (GTDB taxonomy): Bacteria > Bacteroidota > Bacteroidia > Chitinophagales > Chitinophagaceae > Edaphocola. The sequence goes on along the minus strand of JAEUVV010000011.1, from coordinate 147,945 downwards.
GAAAACATGATCTACCAGGGTTCCAGCTCGGAGGCTATGCTAAAAGGCGAGGTGAAAATGACCGGCGGCCTGGGCCTGATCCCTAATGTGATCATTGATACGCATTTCGTGGAGAGAGGTCGTATAGGCAGGCTGTTCCAGGCTGTAGTGGGCAATCCATGGGTGCTGGGAGTAGGATTGGGCGAAGACACCGGCCTCCTCATCAAGAACAATAAAAAGCTGGAAGCGATCGGCTCGGGCTTAGTCATCCTCGTAGACGGTAATGCGATTAAAGATACCAATCTTACTTCGGTAGCGCTGGGCGAGCCTATCTCTATCAATCACCTGGTAACCCATGTGATCAGTATGTATGATACTTATGACCTGGAAACAAGGGATCTTGAGATTCATAATTCACAGTATACCAAGATCGGTAATTTTGTCGCGGACAGCGATCAGTAAAATAAATTTATAGAACCATTTAAGGCATCTTTAGGGATGCCTTTTCCTTATAAAAGAACTTGTAATGAAAGTGATTATACACGGAGGTTTTTTCTCGGAATCCTCCACCTCTTCGGAAACGAAATTAGCGAAACAAAAGGCTTTGGAGCGTATTGTAAAGGCAGCTTACCATTACCTGCAGGATCATACTGCTTTAGAAACAGTTGTTTATGCCTGTACACTTCTGGAAGACGATGCCCTCTTCAACGCGGGTACCGGCTCACAGATCCAGAGTGATGGTAAGATAAGAATGAGTGCGGCCGTTATGGACGGGCAAAGCCAGAAAATGAGCGGCGTGATCAATATCGAGGAAGTTAAAAATCCTGTTATTGTGGCGCAAACACTTATGGCTGAAGATGATCGGGTACTGGGAGGTTCCGGTGCGACCAATTATGCGCGGCAACACGGCTATGAAGTATTTTCAACAGAGATACCGCAGCGGAGAGCGGAATATGAGGCTAAGCGTAAAGCGACCGGTACCGGTACCGTAGGTTGTGTGGCTATAGATAAAGACGGGAAACTGGCCGCAGCTACCTCTACGGGGGGTAAGGGTTTTGAAATTCCGGGTCGTATTTCTGATTCGGCCACTGTAGCGGGTAACTATGCTAATGAGCATTGTGGCGTGAGCTGTACCGGGGTAGGTGAAGATATCGTAAGCGGCGCCGTGGCCGCTAAGATCGTAACGCGGGTAACCGACAATATGACGATTGAGGCCGCGTTTGAAAAGACTTTTGCCGAGCTAAGACCTTATGATGGTTTTTGCGGGGCTATAGCTATAGATAAGGCCGGTAATGTGTATCACCAGGATTCGCATCCTTCAATGGTTTACGCCAGTTTTGACGGGCAGCGTTTAGACGTTTTTAACTAGGAGCTTAAATCATAAAAAGCGGGGCGGCTCCATCAAGGAGCAGCCCCGCTTTTCTGCTAAGTATATTTTAACTGAGTATTTTATTGTTTCTTAGTGAAAATATTGAGCTCTTCACAGGAATTGACATAATTAGGGTCTATTTTGATGTAATAGCCATCTTTCTTGTCTTCCAGCCAGCTCATCAGGAAATTCATTTTTTTCATTTGCAGTGCCGCATTCTGGATCATGGTGTAGTCGTCCTTCAGGTTCATCTTATGGGGCGGCGTTTTTGATTTAAGGTAGACGATCCTCACTTTGCGGGAACGGTCCAGCTCATCAGTATAAGCATAAGGTTTACTATACTCGCCCACTTCAAGGTTCGCTACTTCCATGGCAAGGTCGGGACTGGTAATCGCATCCAGGCTGAGTATGGTACTTCCGGTGCTCATATCCCTAACCATGCCGCCCTGTTGTTTAGAGCGGTCATCATTACTTACTTTATTCAAAGCCTCTCCGAAGGATAATTTGGAGCTTACCAGCAGGTTCCTCACGCTGTCCAGTTTAGCAATGGCCTTATCATAATCGGAAGCCGTGTTTTTAGGAATGATCACGATATACCTGATCTTGGCATCATCTCCGTTACGCTCCAGCATTTTTACCAGGTGATACCCAAAACTTGAGCGGAACACCGGGGATACCTCGCCCGGCTGCAGTTTAAAGGCGGCAGCTACGAAGCGGCTGTCATAATTGCCGTCTTTCCGGTTCAGGTTCATTTCCCCGCCATTCTGCGCGCCGTCATCTTCTGAATAGATTTGAGCCATGGTTTCGAACGGGCGTCCTTCATCCACAATTTGCTTCCTGATATCTTCTACACGTTCCCGGGTATATTTTTCTATCTCCGGGTCCACTTCAGGTTTTAAAACGATTTCTCCTACTTCAACAGAAGCCGGGATGTTTACTTTTTGTTCTTCGGGGATCTGGTTATAGAAAGTTTCTACTTCTTTTGGGGTCACCGCAACGTCTTTCACTACCTCCATATACATTTTCCGGTATACCAGTTGCTCGTGTAATGGTTCCCTGTATTCTTCCTTGATCTGGTAGATAGATTTGCCTACTGTGCGTTCCATCGCGTTTTTATCGCCCCGGAATTCATAGAGCAAAATCCTGGAGATCTGCTCATCTACGGCAGACTCTATCTCCTGGGAGGTGACCATAACACTATCCCTGTCTGCCTGGGCCACCATGATCTTCGCGGCTATCGCATCACGCAGCATGCCACATTTCTCATATTCCGGCAGCTCCACCTTGTCACTCTCGATTTTTCCTAAGTATTGTTTACCGATCTCAGACTGTAAAATAACCTTGCTGCCTACAGTGGCGATTATTTTATCAGCATACTGAGTTTGGGCGTTCGCATAAAAGCTGATCGCGGCAATACCTGTGGTCAAAAATAGCTTCTTCATAATTTAAGTCCGCAAAGATAGGTTTTCGAATTGATAAGAATTATTAAATATTACAAATAATAGCCGAGTCTTAGCGACAGAAAGTTATTGAGCTGGTTTCTCCCGTTGCCGAATTGCTCGTATACACGCTCCCATTTCCGAAGAGGTGTCGCCGACCGCTGATAGCGAAGTTCTGCTCTGATCCGGTCACTAAGACGATAGCTTGCCGATGCGAAATATTCCCATACATCCTGCTCAAAAGGGTAATCTTCCGAGTTGATCGTTGCCCAGCCGTATAAAGAGCGCCAGGATTCTTCACTATTGATCAGCCGGTTATAGGCTACTCCGGCGCCGATATGGATATCCTGGTCTACATAAAATTGCAGGGCTAAAGGCAGCTCAATATAATGCAGCTTTAGTTTATAGACCATAAAGTAGGGCCCGGCTATAGATTCCATTTCCCGGGCATAACGGGAGCCTTTTTGGGTGTAGAGCAGGTCCAGCTGGATACCGAACCGTTCTGACAGGCTGACATAAGAACCCAAACCCGCCTGCAGGCCAAGTTTATGTACACCGGCATCATCATCCCCGTCTACCTGGGAAAAGTTTAATCCCAATATGGGCCCGCCCCTGAAGCGCTGGCTGCTCCAGTAGCCATTATTTTGCTGGCCCAGGGCATGCAGGGCCATAAAACAAAGCAGGCAACAGCTGATCCAATTTTTCATAATATTCTTATTGGTAACGGATTTTTAACGGATAAATTGTGGCATCCGGGGGAATTGTCCCACATTTTTATGCTTACAAATGTACAATATCAATAATCGAATGAAATCTTTATTTTTGCATACTTTGAACTTATTGTAAATTATATTCGACAGATACATGGAATTGAGTAAGAATTACCAGCCCTCAGCAAACGAAGAGAAATGGTACAAATACTGGAATGAAAAAGGCTATTTTAATTCTACTCCGGATGAACGTCCGGCTTATACGATCGTCATGCCGCCGCCTAATGTAACCGGTGTGCTGCATATGGGCCATGCTTTAAATAATACCGTCCAGGATATCCTGATCAGGAGAGCTAAAGCCAAAGGCTTTAATACCTGCTGGGTACCAGGCACCGACCATGCCTCCATTGCTACAGAAGCAAAGGTGGTGAATATGCTGAAAGAAAGAGGCATCAATAAAAATGATCTTTCCCGTGATGAATTCCTGAAGTATGCCTGGGAATGGAAAGAGCAATATGGCGGTATCATCCTGCAGCAACTCAAGAAACTGGGTTGTTCCCTGGACTGGAACCGGGTACATTTTACGATGGATAAACCTTATTATGACACCGTACTCAAAGTATTTGTAGACCTGTATAAAAAAGGGAAGATCTACCGTGGGGTTAAAATGATCAACTGGGACCCGCAGGCGCTGACTGCCCTGAGCGATGAAGAGGTGATCTTTAAAGAAAGCAATTCCAAACTGGTATATATCAACTATAAAATCGCCGGTTCCGATGAGCAGATTACCATCGCTACCGTTCGCCCGGAAACGATAATGGGCGATACAGCCATCTGTGTGCACCCTGAAGATCCGCGCTATGCGCATTTAAGGGATGCTAAAGCCATTGTGCCGCTGATCAACCGCGAAATCCCGATCATCTTTGATGAATATATAGATATGGAATTCGGAACAGGTGCGCTCAAGGTGACGCCTGCACACGATATTAATGACTATAACCTGGGGCAGAAACACCGCCTCGAGGTGATTGACACGATCAATGATAATGGTACTCTGAATGAAAAGGCACAGATCCATATCGGTCTGGATCGCTTTGCCGCGCGTAAGGCGGTAATCGCCGACCTGGAAGCGGCCGGCAGCCTGGTGAAAGTTGAAGATTATAAAAACCAGGTAGGCGTTTCGGAAAGGACCGGCGCGGTGATAGAGCCAAAGCTTTCTATGCAATGGTGGTGTAATATGGAAGAAATGGCCGACCCGGCATTGCGGGCGGTAATGGGGGAAGAAATTAAGTTCTTCCCGCCGAAATTCAAAAACCTGTACCGCCACTGGATGAGTAATATCAAGGACTGGTGCATTTCCCGGCAATTATGGTGGGGACAGCAGATCCCGGCCTGGTACGATAAGAGCGGTAATATTATTGTTGCGGAAAATGAAGAAAACGCGATCGCGCAATACCTCGAAGCCAACCCGGAAGGAAGTGCTGCTGACCTGAAAAGGGATGAAGACGTACTGGATACCTGGTTCAGCTCCTGGATCTGGCCGATGCAGGTATTCGGCTGGAATAAAGAAGGGGGGAATAAGGAATTGGATTACTATTACCCGACCAATACCCTGGTTACCGCTCCCGATATTATCTTCTTCTGGGTAGCGCGGATGATCATGTCCGGGTATGAATACCAGCAGCAGAAGCCATTTGACCAGGTTTATTTTACCGGGCTCATCCGTGATAAGCAGGGGCGTAAGATGTCCAAGCAATTGGGCAACTCCCCGGACCTTTTACAACTGATCGAGGACCATGGTGCGGATGCGGTACGCTTTAGCGTAATGATCTCTTCACCGGCGGGTAATGATATCCTGTATGATGACGCCTTCCTGGAGCAGGCCCGCAACTTCAATAATAAAATGTGGAATGCGCTGAAGCTGATCCAGATGTGGGAAGGCAACCAGGCTGCTACGCCGCAGGCTGAACCTCATTTTGCAACTTTATGGATCCGGGAGCGTATAAAAGAGGTATCCTTAGAGATTGAGAACCTGTTTAAAGAATTCCGTTTAAGCGAAGCTTTAAAAACGATCTATTCCCTGATCTGGGACGACTACTGCTCCTGGTACCTGGAATGGATCAAGCCGGTATATGGCAGCCCGATCGCCGCGGCGGACCTGGCCGATGCGAAAGATATCTTTAAACAACTGCTGCAACAGCTGCATCCGTTCATGCCATTTATTACCGAAGAGCTTTATCATTTGCTGGATGCGCAAGGTGGCGACCTGATGCCGGCACTGATCCCGGAATATGGCGCCGCGGATGCCGGGTTGCTGGAGCAGGGTAATTTATTGAAGCAATTAATTACCGGGGTAAGAGACGGAAGAAATAAAAACCAGCTGAAACCGAAAGATACCGTTGCTTTATATATCGAAACGGCTAATCCGGCGCTTTATGATAAAATCGCGGAAATTTTACAGCGCCAGGTAAACGCGACGGAGCTTGTGTTGTCTAATAACGCGGATGCTAAAGGTTTTGCATTAGTTATTCAGAAAGAGAAGGTATTTGTGGCTTGTGATATTGAAGTGGATGCGGATGCGCAAAAAGCTAAAATGGCGGAGGAATTAAGCTACCTGAAAGGTTTTTTGCAAAGCGTGGATAAGAAATTGAGTAATGAGAAATTTGTGCAGAACGCCAAGCCGGAGATCATCGCTAACGAGCAAAAGAAAAAAGCGGACGCGGAAGATAAAATAAAAGTCCTGGAAGAAAGCCTGGCCAGCTTATCCTGAAAAGTAAATGTTAATTAGGATATCGCAAAGCTTAATTCAAGGGGCAATTGTTTACATTTGATAAAATCAGCATCAGTGTATGAACAAATACAGCATTTTATTTAAATCGTTATTGACGGTTGTATTCATAAGCGCAGCCTGGATCATAGGGGCGCAGACTAAAGCGAAACCTATGCCACAGTGGGACGGGATTACTTACCTGAGTGATCAGCAAACCACCCAGGGAGAGGTAAGCGTGAAAAAATTCCTGGAACTGATCGCCGGTCCCATATATGTAAAAGATAACAGGGATAGTAAAATTTATCCGGTTAATTCCTTTTCGATCACTTTCGGCGAAAGAGGTTTGTACGAAGATGAAGCCGGGAAGCCGATGATCGTTACGGATTATATCACCCGCAGGTGTACCGATAAGGTGGATACCGCTATGCTTAAAGAGTTGCGTTTCCGGGCCAAACCCGGCGATACGGCCTATATAGAGCATGTGATGTTTCGCAATGAAAACTTTAAAGACAGGTTCTCAAAAGAATCGCAACCCATTAAAATTGTTTTGACCCAATAATGAAAAAGCTATTATTACTTTCGCTGTCCTTATTCCTGGCTATTTTTACGACCCGGGCAGCAGACAAAGAAGAAGGCCCCGTTACCTGGCATGTACAGGTACAGCCCGTAAGCGGCGATACCTATAAGCTGGTTATTAATGCGAAAATGAAGGATGGTTTTCACATCTGGGCCCTGGAAGCGGGCGGGGATGGCTCCTTAATCAATACAGAGATCAGCCTGGAACAATTTGATATTCATTGGGTGGATGTAGACTGGAGGCTCAGTAAAAAGCCAAAAACAGAAACCTACGATTATATTGACGGTGCGGTTAACTATTTCGATAAGCAGGTACAGTTCTCCCGCAACTTTACAGGGGCAAAGGGGAATGTGATCAAAGGTACCATTACATATCAATCCTGTAATGAATCCATGTGCTTCCCCCCGGAAGACGTACCGTTTGAAGTAACGATTAAGTAATAGATTGAACCAGGTAAAAAAGCGGGCAAAAAACAGGCTACACCATATCGGTATAGCCTGTTTTTTTAAGATATCAGGTTTCTTTATTTTAATTGTACTTTACTCACCGCTTTTTTGCCATCCGGAGTCTGCAGGGTTACCAGGTATGTACCCTGTGCAAAGCCTGTTAGATTAAGGGTAAAGGTATTTTCCCCTGCCGGTCGGTTCTGGAAAGACTGGCTGAGTAGCTTCCTTCCCGTTAGATCAGTTACTACGGCTTCTATACTTCCTGCTCTTTCGGTGGCTAAGGTTAAACTTACATCGCCAGTTGTAGGATTAGGAAATGCATCTACTTTAGTCACATTTTTATTTAGGTCAAATATGGACGTTGGCCGGCCTTTAAGGGTTACGGAAATACACTTTTCATTGTTGCCGGCATTATTATCTACAACCGGAGAGCCTGTGCTAAATGCCCTGCCTGTATTTACAGTAAAACACCATTGAACAGTTTCGTCAGTCGGTTCCGTGCGATTGTTGGTGAAAATCGGATTTTGGCTGGATAAAGTAAAACTTGCTCCTTCAGGAATGCCTTGACTTAAAATAGCAGCAGCGGCCTGCCCGGAAGGGATAGGACCTCCTGAAATAGCTATGGTATCTCCCTGCATAAGGGTGTCGGGCCCATTATGTTTAACAATAAGCTCAAAGTTGATGCTTTCCCCATTGGCGATTACCGTGCCATCTGCGGGCAGGTTAACAGATTCAAGACTCAGGTCTACACTACGTTCCTGTGCTTGTCCCGTCAATGCCGCCAGGAGAAACCCTCCTGCTACTAATAATTTTGTAATTGTTTTCATGCTTTATTTTGTTATTTAAAGCTAAAATTCCAATTACAGCTAAATGTTGGTTAATGAATTGTTAATGAAAATAAACCCTGCATATATTGCAGGGTTTATTTTAATGGCTTAAATTGATTTAGTACACATGTTGCCCGCCGTTAATGGCATAGTTGGCCCCGGTAATGAAAGCTGTTTCGGGTGCCGCCAGGAAGGATACCAGGTGCGCGATCTCCCCGGTGCCGCCGAGCCTGCCAACAGGAATGCCGGAAATGATCTTGTTACGCACCTCTTCGGGTACGGCCATAACCATGTCGGTAGCCACATAGCCCGGGGATATGGTGTTTACCGTAATGCCTTTATTGGCCACTTCTATAGCCAGGGTTTTGGTAATCCCATGCATACCCGCTTTGGCCGCTGCATAGTTCACCTGTCCGAATTGTGCCCGCTGCCCGTTGACCGAAGAAATATTGATGATCCGGCCGTAGGTCTGATCAATCATTTGATTAATGACATGACGGCTACAGTTAAATACACTCGTCAGGTTGGTGGCAATCACATCTGCCCAGTTTTCTTTAGACATTTTCTTGAAGATACCGTCCCGGGTGATCCCTGCATTATTCACCAGTATATCTACCGTACCGTGGTCCTGCTCGATAGCGGCGACCATGGCGCCTACCTCGTCAAAATCACAGACATCAGCTTTATAAAGATGAAAGTTGTAGCCATCACGTTCCATTTGCTCCTGCCATTCCCGGGCTTTATTTTCAGAACGGTAATTGGCACAAACGATATAACCGTCTTCGCTCAGGCGTTTCGCGATATGAGTGCCCAGCCCGCCTGTGGCCCCGGTGACGAGCGCGATATGTTTTTTCTCGGTATTCATAGTATTTTAATTTTGTTATTAAAGATAAAAGATAGGAATAAAATAGCAATATGAAGAAAACTTTAATTATTGCTGCCGGTTTTTGAGATGGTTTATCTTTCGGGGAATGCTTTTTAGCCTGCTGAGTGAATTCACTCATTTATTGTATTATGGGAGATTTCTCGCATTTTAAAGCACTTATTAAGAAAATATCTTTGTTGGGATTTAATAATTTTTTAAACCCGAATGAAGATGAAACTACGTTTACCGATCAGTATCGGACTTTGTTTAAGCCTGGCAGCGACAGCCCAGGCCCAGTGGGCCGATGTAGGTGCTAACCCGCTAACCAGTACTACTGCTACTTATACTAATCTTGTTAAAGATAATTCCGGCAACTATTACGTGTCCTATTACGGTGGCGGACAGGCCAGCGGTTCGGTACAGAAATATAATGGTACGGGCTGGAGCCCTTTAGGCGGTAGCTTAGGTGTTACGCCTGGTACGGCAACCTTTAACGCACTTTGTGTTAATAATTCCGGCGAGGTATATTATTCCTTCCAGGACGGCAGTAATTCCAGCGGGCTTTCCGTGAAAAAATATACTCCGGCAACAAATGCCTGGACTGATGCCGGTATCAATATTTCCGGAGGGGTGGTGAACTACCAGAATTTAAAAATAATTCCGTCAACTAATTTACCTATCGCGGTTTATAATTCCTCTGGGATTAAGGCTAAAAGATACAATGGTACTGCATGGGTTGAAGTGGGAGCATCACCGGTCGTTTCTGGCGCCGGGGCTAATCATGCTATGGCCGTAGGCACTAATGATACTGTCTATGTTGCCGTCCAGGTAGGTACTGCTTACTCGGTTTATAAAAACCATATCAATGCGACCACAACTGATGCCTGGCAATTGGTGGGTAATGCGGGTTTCACTTCCGGGGGCAGTTCTAATCAGTTTACGGTTTCCCTGGCTATAGATGGCAATAATAAATTGTATATGGCTTACCGGGCCTTAGCTACTCCTGATGGAAGTAAAGCCGCGGTCTATAAATATGATGCCGGTAACTGGTCGGCATTGGGTAACCTCCATTTCTCGGACTATGGCGTAGAGCATATTTCTATTGCAGTAACCGCTGCGGGAGTGCCTACAGTCGCTTTCCGGGAGAACAACCCTACTGATAAAACGAAAGTGTATACCCTGAACGGTACGAGCTGGAATTCTTTAGGGACGGCCTCTGCCAACCTGGGTAACTATAATTCCCTGGTACTGGACAATGGCGCACCGGTTGTGGCTTTTTGTGACGGTACCGGTACCAATGGTGGCCTGGTGAAGATCCGTAAGTATACGCCCAGTGTCATCACTCTGGATAGTATTGATGTGAAAACCGTTGGTAATGTTGCCGCTGCGATCACTGCTAATGGCGGAACTTTACCTATGGAGGCGGTATTTTACCCGGCAACTTTTGGTAACCAGGCTGTGACCTGGAGTATTGTACCCGTTACCGGCGGGGCTTCTATCTCTTCAAGTGGAGTGGTAACGGCTACTGCCAATGGGACGGTGTATGCAAAAGCTATTGCAGCGGCAAATACTGCCATAAAAGATTCATTGCTGATCACGATCAGTAACCAGGTAGTGCTGGCAGACAGCCTGGATGTGATCACGCAGAACAATGTGCCGGCAACCATTACCACAAATGCTGGTACTTTGCAAATGGCGACTCAATTTTACCCGGCTAATACGACAAATCAGTCGGTTACCTGGAGCATTGTGGCTGGGACCGGTGCGGCTTCTATCTCCGGCAGTGGCCTGGTGACAGCTATCTCGAATGGAACAGTATACGCTAAAGCGGTTTCTGTAGCCAATCCTTTATTAATGGATTCATTACAATTGACTATTTCCGGGCAGACCATTAGCGTAGACAGTATCGTGGTGCAAACGGCAAACAATGTTGCAGCGGCAATCAGTACCAATGGCGGTACCTTACAAATGGAAGCTTTAGTTTACCCTAACAATGCTACGAACCAGGATGTAAACTGGAGTATTGTCCCGGTTTCCGGTACCGCAACTATTGATGCAAATGGCCTGGTAACGGCTCAGACCAACGGAACTGTTTATGCCAAAGCAGTATCGGTAGCTAACAATAGCCTGATGGATTCTGTGCTGATTACAATTTCCAACCAGGGTACAGGTATCAATAATCATTTTATCAATCAGCATTTCAGCGTATATCCTTCCCCGGTTGCAGATCGTCTTACTGTTGCAAGCACATTAACCGGAAGCTATAGCTACCAGGTCTATAATGTTTCTGGACAATTGCTGCTGAAAGAAAAAGCCACTGGTAATGCACAGGTGAATGTAAGTGCTTTTGCAAATGGTCTCTATTCGATTTTGATCCTTACAGACCAAGGCGCATCTGGTGTGATCAGGTTTGTTAAACAATAGGTTTTCAGGTTTATATTTTTACAAAGCGCATGGATCATACCCTGCGCTTTCGTTTTTCCCGGTTTTATTTTCTGTAATCTCTGTAAATATGATTTTTAGCAGACAAAACTTAGAATTATTGACTCTATTTTTGCTGATTGATGGTTATATAGGCATTTTACTCTTTTATTTTGCTTATTACCTGCCCAATAAGCAATCGGATACCATATGGCGAAATGCCCAGGCATCACTTATGTACCCGGTATCAAAGTCGGATACTTATTTTTTAAAGCCCCTGATGAGCTGGAGTAAAAGAACATACCGCATAATCATTGCTGTGGCTACTGTCCTGTTGATGGTCGCTATAGGCTCGTATTGGTACGGGCAAGGAGATGTGGGAAAAGGGACTGCTGCAACTAAAGACCTGGGAGAAGGAGTCGTCTATCAACACGATACAGCCCTGATCAATGCACTAAGCCATAAAGCAGTAGCTATACTCGCAGCTAACACAGACAGCGCTATAGTATTGCTGCAACAGGTATTGACTATTAATAAGAAATATGACAATAAAGCTACAGAAGTAAGGGCTTTAAGTCAGCTGGCCAGTTGCTATATCCGCAAAGGCGACTATGACAAGACCCTGGCTTTGCTGGACGAGGCCTTTGTAAAAGTAAAAGAAGTCAATGACCCGGACCTTGTAGCCGTTTTGTATAATGCATCTGCAGTGATCTACCAGCAGCATGGGAAATATACAAAGAGCATCTATAATTATTTTGAAGGCCTGAATACATTGAAAGAAAAAGGCTTATCGACCAGCCTGCGTGCGGCAAAAATGTATAGCAATCTTGCCGGGCTTTTTATACTGCTGGAAGAAAATAAACAGGCATTAAAATTCCTGGATGAAGCAAGGGTTATCCTGGACCCTGAAAACCCGGAACATCAAGTCACCCTTGCTTATGTACTCTGCAATTCCGGTATTATAAAAGCCTCGGGGCAGGAAGCGGATGCGGCGGCAGAGTTGAATACTTCCCTGGCTATTGCCCGGGAAGTGAACGATCCTTATTTAAGTAATAAAATTCTCATTAATCTAAGCGACCTGAGCTTATCCGTCCAGGACTATAGCACAGCAGACAGCCTGCTGGACGCGGCTTTACGGATGGCGGAAAAAACGAAGAACCCTATTTCCATTTTGCTGACCAATTACGGCATCGGTCATGCCTACCTGGTGCGGGGGGACTATCGCCAGGCTACGGGACCGTTGGAGGCTGCTTATCAAAGCTCGAAGCGAAGTGGCTATAATGACGCCCTGATCTCTATTACCAAAGACCTGAAAGAAGCTTATGCCCGGGAAGGGCAGTATAGTAAAGCTTTCGCGATCCAGGAAGAATACCTGAAACAGAAAGACGAGGTAAGGCGCAGTGAAAAGAAACAGACCTTTGACCTGCTCATGCAGTTCCAGGCTGCGGAGAAGGACAAGCAGCTGGCCCGTTCCCAACTCGAGATCGCGCAGCAGGAGATAAGGATCCGGGAAAAGAATATCTGGCTGGGCGTTTTTGTAATCGGTACCTTTTTATTGATCTTAGTGTTTGGTTTATTGTTGTTCAGCCTGAGGAGCAAGCAAAGGTTGCAGGATGAGCAATTGAAAAGCGTAGCGCAGCAAAGAGATATTGAAAGGCTGAGCGCCGCGTTTGAAGGTGAAGAACGGGAACGTACGCGTATTTCACGTGACATTCATGATGGCGTCATGTCTACTTTTGCCACCGTAAAAATGAGGATCAAAAAACTGGAAGACGATATACCTGATCTTGCTCAAAATAGTGTTTATAACAATACCATGCATTTATTTGAGCAGGCGACCGCGGAGCTGCGCATGACAGCACATAACCTGATGCCGGACCTGCTGCTGGAAGATGGTTTATATAAGGCGGTGTTTTACTTCGCGCAGAATATAGAAGAGAATACCGGGATTAAAATTACTATGGAATGTTTTGGTGAAGCGGCGAGCCTGCCCCAGAATTTTATATTGTTTCTCTACCGGGCGATACAGGAATTAGTACAGAATGTGGTCAAACATGCACAGGCAAGTCGCATCCTCATCCAGCTTATATATGGGAACGAAGCCCTGAACATTACGGTAGAGGATAATGGTGTTGGCTTTAATCCCGGTCAACAGACCGGCCTGGGTTTAAAAAGCCTGCAAAACAGGACCAAACTGTATAATGGTACCTTTACCATAAATAGCAGCCCGGGCAATGGAACTTCGATAACTTTAGACTTTGTGCTTTAATAACCAGTTGATATGGCGGTAAAAATTACACTTACAGATGACCACCCTTTGGCGACGCAGGGCATTGTCGCTATGCTGAAGAAGCGAAAAGATTTTAAGATCGTGGATATCTTTCATAATGCCAAAGACCTGTTCGAAGGGCTAAGCCGGCAGCAACCGGATATCCTGTTACTGGACGTGATGTTACCGGACCGGAATGGCCGGGATATAGCACCCGAAGTAAAGCAATTGTATCCCGGGATAAAGATTATTGCCCTTACCAGCTTTGATGCGCCCACTATCGTTTCCGCGATGATGCGCCGGGGTTGCAGCGGCTTCCTGCTCAAAGATACCGATGCGGCAACCCTGATCGAGGCTATTGATAAAGTGGCCACGGGTGCTGAATTCATTGAGCCTAAAATCCAAAGGCGCATTATGGAGAATGTGATGAACTTTAAGACCGAATCTACTGATGCGAATCCACCGATGCTGACCCAGAGGGAGAAAGAGATCCTGAAGCTGATCGCCGCAGAATATACGACGCAGGAGATCGCGGATGAATTGTTTATCAGTTTCAGAACAGTAGAAAACCACCGCTATAGTTTATTGCATAAGTTCGGGGTCAAAAACAGTATAGGCCTGGTGAAGATCGCTATTCAGTATGGATTGGCATGAGGTTAGTGGATTTATTTTACTTTCTTTCGCTCGGGACCAGTGCATTTTAATAAATTTGTACCCTAACAATAATCCTCGAAATGTCCGGTATATTCAAAGCCCATTTGGAAAAATTCATTAGCATCAATGACAAAGAGTTTGAAGAAGTATTTAAATTTTTCGAAACAAAAACAGTTGCTAAAAAGGAAAATTTACTGGAAGAAGGCAAGATTTGCCGGTACCATTATTTTGTATTAAAAGGATTGTTACGGCAGTTTTTTATTAATGAAAAGGGAGTAGAGCAGACCACTGAATTCGCAATTGAAACCTGGTGGACGACGGATAATATAGCTTATGAACATAAACAGCCGGCTTCCTTTTCCATCCAGGCTGTAGAGCCATCGGAGGTACTCTACATCAGTAGCGAAAACCAGGCGGTGCTCCTGCAAAAATACCCGGTGATGGAACGCTATTTCCGGTTTATTTACCAGAGGGCTTATGCGGCCAGCCAAATGAGGATGAAGTATTTTTTCTCCCTGTCTAAGGACGAATTTTATTTCCAGCTCATGAGATTGCATCCTGAATTTGTGCAGCGCGTCCCACAGTACCTCATCGCTTCTTTTCTGGGTTTTACCCCTGAATATTTAAGTGAAATACGTAAGAAATTTGCTTCTTAAACCAGTTTAGTTTTTTGCTGATTATAATACCTTATTTTGTACCGATCATTAAAACGCGCTGCACGAATAAGGGAGCTATTTAATATGCGCAATTATTTTTTAAGATTTACCCTGGCCATTACCATACTTCGGCAATGACCGACTTGAGGCAAAAATCCAGCCTGGTACAATTGGGAAAACTTTGAAAATATACCCCGAAGCTCTTTTACCTGCTCCTCCATTGAGTAAGCTGCTTGCTCAATCCGGAAGTGCAGCAGCATCGCGTCGTTCCGGAAAGGTTTTGTAATTAACGGTATAAAGTAACATCTCCTTTGCGCTGGTAGGTCTTCCCGTCACTGCAATGATACTGTAATAGGTACATGTAAACCCCGGCATCTGCTTTCCTGCCGTTCTTATAATTCCCGTTCCAGCCCGGGCCGGGTACGCCTACATAGTTGCCGAAGACGACACTGCCATAGCGGTCGTAAACTTCAAAGCTCATGATCGTCTGCCCGATATCCAGCTGCGGCTTGAAGAAATCATTACGGCCATCCCCGTTTGGCGTAAAGGCATTGGGCATCATCATTGCGCAGCAGGTAACGGTAGGTACGCTCACAGAATCCTGCGCGCGGCAACCGTTTTTATCATAGACCGTTAAAATGACTTTGTTCTGCAATTGGTTAAAAATGCCTTGCACCACCGGGCCTTCATTGCCCGATAGCCTGCTGAATAACCTTTGGGGCTCCCAGGTATACCTGTTGGCCGTATCTATGACCAATGCGCTTAGGGTGATGGTATCCATAGTACAAACACTATCTGCAACGAAGCGGATGCCGGCTTCCGGGTTCGGCAGGATGGTCACCTGCACCCGGTTCGAGGCCTGCTCGCAGCCATTTAAGGTGGCCACAACATGGTAACTACCGCCTTCGTTAGTTGTAAACGAGGTGGCGTTAGTCCCAACCGGGCTGGTGTTATTTTTATACCATTGGTAGTTGGCACCGTTTGTAGGCGCGTTCACACTAAGGGTGCTGAGGTCCCCGGAACAAATGCGGACTTCATCTTCAGGACTAATAGTCGCGTTCGGCAAAGGCTTTATACTCAAGTTCAGGGTAATGAAAGAATCACATTGTGTGCCACCACCGGAGATCAGTGTGTCGTAGGTGCCGGCGGTATTTAAACTGCGGCCATAAAAATCATAGGTTTCCCCGGCACAAATGGCTACATCGCGATTGAAATTATTGGGGGCAACAGTTAATGAATAAGTCGCGGTTACCGTCATGCAGCCGTTCAGGGTCATTGTACAGGTGTACACGCCTGCATCCGCGGGCTGTAAATTAGTTAATGTAAGCGCGGGGCCGGTAGCGGTAAGGCCATTAGGCCCGGTCCAGCTATGGTTGGTATAGACCGCGTCCGGGTTGCCGGAGGCATTGGGCGCCTGCAATTGCACGGTGCCGCCCTGGCAATTCAGCCCGTTAAGGCTCAGCTGCTGGCTCATTGTTGCAATAGTAATATCGTCTACTATAGAACCCAGGGTAGTGGCGGTTACATTCTCGAAATCAATGCTGATATTATTGCTTTGAGGAGTAAATGTAAAGACTTTACATTGCCAGTTCCAGCTGGCATTATTGCTGGTAATGGTCTGGTTCACATAAGTAGTAGTACCATCATATACTTTAACGATAAATACACTTGGATTAGGTGCCGCACCGTTCCCGGTACGCCGGGTATGCCGGAAAGAAACAGCGTATTCCTGGCCCGGGCTTACGGCTATATTTGTTTGTCGCAGGTTAGCTTCATTGTCGATCTCCGCAACGATATTAGTGCCCACGGTACCTCCATAAGAGGTTTCGCCATTATAAGCTTCAGTAGTAATGCCCGGGGCAAAAAAAGTCCAGTTGGCCGCAGCGGCTGTAAAACTACCATTGGTCACTAGATTTTGTGCATGGGCGTATCCGATACTTAAAAATAACAGGATAAATAGGATTCGTGTAAACATGGGGTGATCTTGTATTAAATATTCCTCAAATATAATACATCTGCCCCGCGCAGTAAATAGGAGAATTCTCTCATTTATTGTGCGTCAATCTATAGCGTTTAGAAAATTGCTTTTTGTTCCCGGCTTATAAGGGCTGCCTTACCCGTTCCCCTTCCCAGGGTAGCCCGGCTCCCATTGTGCCCCGAAAAGATTGCCACCTGGATTTCCTGTTTTTTAAAGGAATGAATGCATCGGCAGCGCGTAGATCGTGGGTGTCAATAACCGGCATTAGATTATTGTAGGGCAGAATGCTGTCATAAACGATGGGGAGGTGTTGTATATGCGTTTCAAACCTGTGTGCTGTAAAGCGCCTGGTTAAAATACTTTGCAGTGGGTCGGTACATAAAGCGATGCTTTTAAAGCCAAGTGTACGCGCCATTTCATAACTGTAGAAAATATTCTCTACGCTATGCTGGGCGCAGGTTTCGGTATAAATATGATCAGCAGGTATGCCTAAGGCTACTGCATATCGCTTCATGTATTCCGCTTCTACATAAGGACTGTGCACGGCCCCACCGGAAACAATAAAGTTGCGGACAATACCTTTTTCATATAAGACCTTCGCCCAGAGCAGGCGGGACTTCATCAGGGTATCCCATTTGTGACCATCAAAAGGGTAACCTGGTATAATGCCCACATCATAGCTTTTATCGTTTTTTACTACTTTGGCCAAAAGTTTTTGCGGCCTTTTGTGGATAGGATAATTACAGGAAGTTCCCAGCGTAATTACCGCGAGTAAAAAAGTATAAAGGGCCCATTTGCTTTTTCGTTCCTGTATCATATAGTCGTACACAAATATAAAACATAAAAGGCAGGCATTTTTATAAAAATACCTGCCTCCCTTTATTTAAGGATTCATTTATTTTTTGCTTTAAGCGTCTCTTTCCGGTGCGACCAGTAATAGACCTGCGGCAATACGGTAAGGGAGAAGATCATACAGGTGATCAGGCCTCCCACGATCATAATGGCCAGGGGTTTTTGGATCTCGGAACCCATACCATTAGAAAGCGCTGCTGGTAAGAGTCCCAGGGAACCCATTAAAGCGATCATTACAATAGGCCGGATACGGCTGTATACCCCTTCAGAAATAGCCTGTTTTAAACCATGCCCTTTGTTCAGGTTATCACGGATAACACCTATGAGTACGATACCATCGATGGTGGCGACACCAAACAGGATAATGAAGCCGATCCCTGCAGAGATGCCAAAAGTGGTCCCCGTTAACCATAGCGACAGAAAGCCGCCCACAAAGGCAAAGGGTAGGGTCAGGGAAGCTACCGCCATATCTTTCAGGTTACCTTTGAAGTTCATGTAGAGTAAGAACAGGATAAGCAGTAAGGATAGCGGTACAATCATCATCAGCTGTTTTGTCGCCCGGTTCTTGCTTTCAAATTCACCGGCCCATTGGATCTTATTGTGCTTCGGTAGCCTGATCTTTTGTGCCACCATCTTTTGTGCTTCTACGATGGTACTGCCGAGGTCGCGGCCTTCTACGCTGAAGCCAACAGCAATATAGCGACTTCCGCCCTCTCGGTAAATGAAGGCTGGCCCCGTGATATAACTGATCGTAGCGATCTCTTTGAGCGGTACTTCTTTCCCATCTTCAGTCGGGATCAATATTTCGCCGATCTTCGTTTCATTGTCCCGGTACTCTTTGGAAAAGCGCAGGCGCACATCAAACATCTTTTCGCCTTCGTAGAATTTTGTGGCGGCCTGGCCGCCAATGGCCATTGCCACTACGGCCTGCGCATCCGAGACATCAACCGCGTAGCGCGCCAGTTTAGAGTCATGCAGCTGTATTCTTAATTCCGGCTGGCCGATGTTGCGGAATACATTCAGGTCCTTGATGCCTTTTACCGGGCGGATTGCATCGGCTACCTGGTCGGCATAGTTTTCCAGCTCGAACAGGTCGTCGCCGAATATTTTTACCACCAAAGAGCTTTTTACGCCCGCTACATATTCTTCCACGTTATCCTGTATAGGCTGGCTAAAGCCGAAAACGACACCGGGATAAGTTTCCAACTCTCCCCGCAATTCCTCGATAAGCGTTTCTTTACTGATCTTTCTTTTCCAATCGCCCTGCGGATACAATTGAATGTGGAATTCAATATTGAAGAAACCGGTAGGGTCGGTGCCGTCATTAGGGCGGCCTACCTGGCTGAGGACAAACTTTACTTCTTCGTAATTCCTTACTTTCTCCCGGATTTCTTTGGCGATCCTTTGCGTTTCATTAATGTTGATACTGTTGGGTAAAGTCGCTCTTACGTATACAGAACCTTCGTTTAACTTAGGTAAGAATTCAGAACCATAGAAAGAAAAACGAACGATACAGATAGCGACAATTCCGATGAAAATGGCTACCGTAGCTTTTTTATGCCGCGTGCTGAATTGGAATAAGCGAAATAAATTATTGCGGAAGAAACGGGAGATCTTGTTTTCCTTTTCTTCGATATTCCTGGTGAGTAAAACCTTGCACATGGCCGGGACATAGGTCAGGCTAAGCAGCAGCGATCCCAATAAAGCATAGCCTAAGGTGAAGGCTAATGGAGAGAACATTTTACCTTCCACTTTCTGGAAAGAGAAGATCGGTAACAAGGCTACGATCAGGATCGTGAGCGCAAAGAAAATATAAGTGGCTACACTACCTGCTGATTTTTTGATCAGGCCTAGCTTGCTCATCCGGTTAAAGACCGGCATGCCTACTTTCTGTGCTTTATGCTCCATGGCCACGAAGACCGTTTCCACGATTACCAGTGTACCTTCCAGGAGCAGCCCGAAATCCAGTGAGCCCATAGAGATCAGGTTGGCCGGTAATCCCTGGATCCGTAACATGATAAGCGCAAAAAGAAAAGAAAGCGGGATAACGGACGCTACGATCACCGTGGTACGCCAGTTGTAAAGGAAAATAAACACGATCAGAGATACCAGGGCAATACCCTCAATAAGGTTTTTACTTACCGTTTTAACCGTTGTGTTCACCAGCTCGGTACGATCCACAAAAGGTTCTATTTTGACATCGTCGGGCAATATGCGGGCATTGATATCACTGATCTTGTCTTTCAGCCGTGCGATTACTTCGTTCGGGTTTTCTCCCCGCAGCATTACCACGATACCTTGCACCAGGTCATCTTTTCCCTGCAGGCCTACCTGGCCAAACCTGGGTTTGGCGCCAATCGCGACACTGGCTACATGTTTTACCAGAATAGGCGTATTGCCTTTAGTGGTGATCATGATATTCTCAATATCCGCTATGCTTTCCAGGAGGCCTACACCACGTACTACATAGGCCTGGGTACCCCGTTCGATCACATCGCCGCCTACATTAATATTACTTTTGGATACCGCCTCAAATACATCCAGCGGGGAGAGGCCATAGTTGGCCAGTTCTGTTGGATTGATTTTGATCTCGTAGATCTTTTCTTCCCCACCAAATGAGATGACATCGGCTACCCCGGACACTTCAACCAGCTCGCGGGAGATCACCCAGTCCTGCAGGGAAGTCAGCTCTTTAATAGGACGATTGCTTCGGATCACATAGCGAAAGATCTCGCCGGTAGCCCCGTAAGGCGGTTCTACTTCGGCTTCCGCGCCTTCCGGCAGGCTTACTGCGCTCACGCGGTTGTTTGCATATTGCTGCGCATAAAAATCATCTACCTCATCATCAAAAACCACGGTAACTACAGACAGGCCAAATAAAGAGATGGAGCGTACCTGGTATTTTTTAGGGATCGTGTTCATTTCCCGCATGATCGGCAGGGTGACGAATTTTTCTACCTCCTCTGCGCTTCTTCCGGGCCATTGCGTAATGATCCGGGCCCTGGTATTCGTAACATCAGGGAATGCTTCGATAGGGGTCTTCATTAAAGCCACTACCCCGGCGACCGCCAGTAAGGCCGTCAGGAAAAATACAATGACCGTATTTTTTAAGGAGAAGGCAACCAGGCTTTGAACAAATTTTTGCATCGTAAGGATTATTTATCTTGAGCTATTGTATCGATTATTGTCCGGTAATACGGTTGTACAAAAGCAATTGATTTTTAGTAATTATTTTTTCACCCACATTCAGGCCTTCTGAGATATAAACCTCGTCGTTGTTCTTGTGCGCGATTTTTATTTTCCGGATCTCTATGTTACAATCATCTTTATACACCAGCACATAATCCTGGTTATCCGCGAAAACGATGGCCGCTACCGGGATACAGATCATGCTGCCACCGCTGTGCCTTAACGCGGTAATATCGGCTATCATACCGGGTTTGAGCCGGAAGTCGGGGTTCTGCAGCTCTATTCTGGCCTTGAGTACTTTCGTCTCATTGTCCAGCACATGGGCTAATGTGGTTATTTTTCCTTTAAACACCTGGTCCGGGTAAGAGATGGTCCTGATCTGCACCTCCATACCGGAGTAAATATGCTGGATATTACTGGCGTAAACATTGGCCATTACCCATACGTCATTTAAATCAGATACGGTGAACAGGGGACCTGAGTCCGGGCTGATCTGCATTCCGGGGTTGATCTCT
The DNA here is from genome assembly GCA_016786705.1 of Taibaiella sp. Classification (GTDB taxonomy): domain Bacteria; phylum Bacteroidota; class Bacteroidia; order Chitinophagales; family Chitinophagaceae; genus Edaphocola. The sequence goes on along the minus strand of JAEUVV010000011.1, from coordinate 126,429 downwards.
TTAGCAGTAATGTAGCCTGTTTCCGGCGCTTTGATCTGGAAAGTGTTGCGGCTTGCATTCCCCGAGTACATACTCATATTGGATTGATGTCTTTTTAGTTCAGATTGTAAAACGCTAAGCTCACTCTGGGCTTCCACCAACTCTTTTTGAGAAGCGATACCATCATCAAAAAGGGATTGTACCACTTTGAGTTTTTCCTGCGCCAGCTTGAGTTGCGCATTGGTATTGGAAATATCAGATTGATAGCCTGTAAGCTCTGTACTTTTTAATTCGGCCAGCAACTGCCCTTTAGTGACCTTATCGCCCAGGTTAAAGTGCACACTGGTAACGATACCACTTAGCAGGCTGTTGAAACTAACCACCTTGTTAGGGTTGGATTCAATACGGCCATTCAGCTGGTAGCCCTCTGTTACAGGCGCTTCGGTTACGGTAGTGACCTGGATCTTGCTTTTAAATTTTTCATCAATACAGAATTTTTCCTGCTTTTGATCTTCCGGTTTTTCCTTTTCCCCACAGGCCGTCATCAGGAAGAGTGTAGCTGCTACTAATAAGTGTATGCGATTCATATAAAATATGCTTAAGCGTTTTTAAGGTTATAAGGTCACTTCTGTACCCACGATGTAATTCAGTTTTTCCACATTATTGTTAAGGTCTTTATTGGCCTTAAGAATAATGTCTTTGTTGTTTAAGTAAGTATCCAGGAAATCCAGGTATTCCAGCATACTGATGGTACGGGTACTGAAGTTTTTATTGTAGCTGTTCAATAACTCATCCAGGGAGCTTTCATAGTCGGAGTCGATGCTGTGTATAAATCCGGCAGCGTATTTAAGCTCTTTCAGGGTTTGGTTCAGTTCTGTCTCCACGGTCCTGGTCTTGAGGCTTGACTTCAGTTTTGCCTGTTCCAGTTCCAGTTTGGCTTTTTTAATATTCCCCTGGTTCCGGTTGAAAACAGGCAGGTCCATATTTACCCCAAAGCCCACGAAATCCAGCATGGTATTACCATTGCGGTCATAGTTCATTTGCAGTTTAAGGTCCGGCGCAGCCATTGATTTTTCATATTTTACCTTTTGCTCTGCATAATTGATATCGAGCGCGGCCAGCCTGATATCGGGGCGGTGCTCTTTCGCGGTCCGTAATAGTTGTTGAAAATCTGGCTGGAAGGTCTGGCTAAGCGGTAGGTAATAACCTTCCTTTTCCAGGCGCAACTCCTGGTCTGCCGGCAAGTGCATCAGGCCCTTTAAGGTACTGCTTGTCTCATTGAGTGCCGAGTTGGTTGCATACCGCTCTTTGCTGATGGATAGGGAGAGTGCTTTGAGCCGCAGGTATTCCGCTTTTGCTATATGTCCTTTTTCAAATTGATGCTGGTAAGCAGCGACGAGTTTTCCTATTGCTTTTTGTTGCTGTTCCAGGCTTTCCAGGCGTAGTTGCAGGTATTGCATCTCGGTAAGCTGCTGCCGGAACTCAAATTTAAGATCTCGGAGAACCTCTTCAAACTCCTGCTCTGCACGGGATACATCGGTTTTTCCCAAAGCGATCAGCTTCCTTCTTTTACCGGCTGTTTGTATCAATTGATTTAATTCCGCGGCGAATTGCTGGTTACGGCCGAAGTTGCGGCTACCCCATAAAGGAGGCGATACTTCCTGTCCGCCGGTTTGTCTTTTCGTGGCCCAGAAGTTGACATCGTTGAAGGTAAATTCCGGGTTAGGCCATAACCTGGCCTGCATTACTTCAGCTTCCTGTAAATCTATATTCAGTTTTTCAGCAATTAATACCAGGTTGTTTTTGAGGAACATAGCTTCTGCTTGTGTACGGCTCAAAGACAAGGTATCCTGGGCCTTACCCGTTGCAGAAATAAAGAGCGTAATAAATGCTATATAAAGTGCGCGCATGACTATAATCTTAATTAAAGGCATGCAAATGTGGCTGAATTGAGCTTAAAAAGACCTTAAAGCACTTAAAGATTAGCTTAATACAAAGGGAAGCTTATTTCAAAATAATTCATAGCGGGCGCTTCAGACCGGTAGCTGATCACCGCACTGTGGATCTGGAATATTTTTTGTGTGAACACCAGCCCCAGCCCGAAACCGGAGATATGCTGGCTGTTTTGTCCCCGGAAGAAGTAGTTGAAAATGTATTGTTGCTCTACCGGGCTAATCGTATGCCCGCTGTTGCTGATGCAAATGTTTAGCGTATTTTCCTGCCGGGCATCAATGAGTACATTGGCGCTTTCATTATCGGCATATTGCAGGGCATTGATCAGCAGGTTTTGAAAGGCCTGCTTGATCAGCATTTTATTGGCATGAAGCACCAGCAGGGATTCGTCGAACTGATCAGGAGTGTAGCGGATGTCAAAGTTAAAGCCCGGGTTGACAATATTGAGTTCCGCGATAATATCAAAGAGCAGCTCGTCTACCCGGAAGTCTTCCTGGTGGATCTGCTGACCGGATTCGAGTTTGGAGATTTGCAGCAGTGCGCTGATGATATCGCCGAGTGAAGCGGCTTTTTTACTGAGTTGTTCCGCACGCGCCTGTAACTCCCCGATATTATCTTCTTCTTTTAAGCGTTCCAGCTCCGACACAAGGATGGCAATAGGCGTTTTCAGTTCATGAGATATATGGTGTATCGTATTTTTCTGGAAGCTCATGTATTCATGCGAGCGCTGTAGCAGTTCGTTAAATTTGTCTTTCAACTCCTGCAGCTCGTAAGTGGTGCTTTTGAACTCAATGACCTGTAGCGCATCCTGGTTGGGCTCGAACTCATTGATCCCTTTGGTAAGCCACAGGATGGGCTGGGCAATGATATTGGATAAATATAATGACAGCAGTAACACGATCAGGACCATCGCGATAAAAATAACCACGAGGATCTTGCCCAGGAATGTGTTGTTAGCATAGCCGGCTGCGTCATACGCCTTACTGATGGCATAATAGGCCTTGCCCTTGGTTTCATAATAAACCCCTACAATATCATACTTGTTTTCTTTCGTTTCCACCCAGCGCAGGGAAGGGGAGAGCTGGTCTAGTATGGAATTAGTTTTATAAATTTCAAGACTGTCCACACTTTCAAAGATCTGGCTTTTATTGCTGTCGTAGATATACAGCTTTTCATCATAAAAGTCCCGGATGTCCTGCTCGTCCAGCAGCATGGAGAGTTGCTCGGCCTGCTCCTGGTGCTCTTTAAGCAGGGTAATGGTATATTTTATTTTCTGGTATTGCTGCTGCTGGAAAGATTCCTCCCGGAACGCGCTGGAGATCCAGAAGATCGCGACCAGGGTAAGCGCGGTAAGCAGGATTACCGTACTTGAAAAATAAAATAATATTTTGTTCCTGAGCTTCAATATTATTGGATGAAATAGCCGTAACCGATTTTTGTTTTTATAGAGCTTTTTCCGAAAGGCTTATCGATTTTGTTCCTTAGGAAATTGATATAGACTTCAATGGTATTTGTATTCATACCTACAGATTGCCCCCATATCTCTTCCATTAAAGCCGCTTTTGAAACAAGCTCTCCAGGCTGTTCCATAAGGCGTAATAAGATCTGGTATTCCCTTGGCGTGAGGAGGATTTCCTTGTCTTGCCGGAAAACCTTTTTCTGATGCAGGTCTATGCGGATGTCTTCAAAGCTAAGGGTGTGCTTGTTGGCAGCCGAAATTTTTGACTGTTGTGCTCTTTTGTTTAAGGATTGTATCCGCAACACCAGCTCTTTCATAAAGAAAGGTTTGGTAAGGTAATCATCTGCACCGGCCTCAAACCCTTTTACTTTATCTTCCAGTTCGTCAAATGCTGTGAGGAGTAATACAGGGGTATGTCTATTCCCTGTTCTGAAAATCCGGCAAAGTTCCAGCCCGTTCTTGCCGGGAAGGTTGATGTCCATAATGATACAATCATATTGATTTTTGAAGAAGCGTTCGGCCAAGGCCCCGTCGAACACATAATCAACCAGCATCTGCTCGGCTGCTAAGGCCTGCCTTATATTCTGGCTGAGCGTGGGTTCGTCTTCTATCAGTAGGATCTTCATGCGGGTTATGACTGAGCCGTAAAGGTATAAAAAAATCCATAAGCCTTTAAAAGGCTTATGGATGTATCCGTATAGCGCAACAAAGCTTATTGCTTATTTTCGTTCTCTTCTTTCATTAAAGCATCATCGGCTTTCTTTTTGAAGCCCCGGGCAAATTCCCTGATCTCGTTAGACAATGCTTCGTTACGGGTGGCCCTGGTAAAGGTGTCCGCCATGGTCATCATGGTCTGGAAGAAAAAGTCGTTCATCTCATCCACCATCATGCGCTTGGTCCACAAGTCCATGCGCAGTGCGGTTTTCTCCTGCCCGTCCCAGATCGACAACATAAAAGCTTTTGCCTGGTTAGGCTCCGCCACACTTGAACCGGAAGCGTTCCAGTCAATATGTTCCGGCATTTTTTCATTGTCTAAAGTAACGTTGATATTTATATTATGTTTTTCCATGTCCTCAATTTTCAATGTGCAAAGATGTTGCTTTTTGATGAATTTATTAAATCTTTTCGATGTCAGCGCGGTCTATCCAGCCTTTTATGCCATTACCCAGCTCTATTTCCATTAGACTACTGTGTGTGCTGCTGACAATGCGCACGATAGTTCCTTCCGCCAGGTTGAGCTTTACATTTGTCTTTTTCAGGCTGTCATAAAGGAAACCATTTGTCGCGGTAACGACAGCGGTATCCTTAAAGCTGTTTTTTTGATGCGCAAAAATACTGAGCGCAAATACCAGCGCCGCGATAATGGTGTTCAATGCTAACCAGCGGTTCGCATACCGGAGTTTGCCTTTTACTTTAAGAAAAACAAGCGGGCAAATAGGCAGCATTAATAGTACGGTAAGCCAGGCCCAGGAATTGGGGCTGAGTATATTCAGCAGGGAAGTGCCGGCGAAATCTGCAGATGGGATGCCTGCAAAGCCAGGTTGAGCTTGTATGAAATCAATATTCTGACGGGCTTCTTTAAGCGCCGGATCGGCTTTTAAGGCCCGCATATAACTAACTAATGCCGGTCCCTTGTTCCCGTTTTTATAGTAAGCATTGCCCAGGTTATAGTATATCTCCGCATCGCTAAATTTCGATTGCAGGATACTTTTATAATTATCTATGGCGTGTTCGTACTGCTTGTTCTGATAAGCTCGGTTGGCCTCGTTCCACAGGTTTAGCACATCAGCGGGTAAGGCAAAAGCCAGCAAACGGCTGCATACAAGCAGGCATATTATTAAGGCTTTTTTCATGACTTTTGATTGAATTGGTTTTCTAAAGCGGCGATAAGACCTACGGCTTTATCTAATGCCTGTTCTTGCTGTTGCCCTATAACCGGGGTATACAAGGCCAGTTCGCAATCTTCGATCTGTTGTACCGTACTTTGAATGGTAGGTTCCGGGAAGTTCCGGGACCTGAGCGCTGCTACAACTGATACCTTATTTAAATTGCTGAGCGGGATGTCCAGCTGGTCACTAAGGTAGAGCCAGATCGCTTTCGATATTTCTTCATAAAAAAGCGTTGTTTGCTGCTTACTGAGCGCGTTTTTAGCGGCACTCAGGCGTTGCTCTGCTATTTTATTGGCGGCGGGTTGATGGGCCGGTTTTCTGCTTATGCCTTCTTTCCGCCTGCTGGCAACCAACATACCGGTAATAGCCAGTAGCGGTAGGGAGAAGGCCAGCCAATAATACCATTTATGTAATGCGTAGCTATCGGAATCATTAAAACCAGGTGTGCCGGTTTTGATGGGGTGAATATCACTCATTTTAGTATTACTGCTTACCGTTCCTGAAGGTTTATTACCGCTGCCTTGCCGTACGTTTAAGTTGAAAGCCTGTGTTTTAAGCGTCTTATAAGTCCTGGTACCCACATCAAAATAGGTAAATGCGATCTCCGGGATGTTGTAAGTACCGGCGGTATCGGCGGTAATGTTGTAAGTAAACTGGCGGCTGCCTTCCAGCTTAGGCATGATCTCGACTATATTATCTTTGACTTCTGGATCTATAACACTTAGTCCCGGGGGGAGCGTGAGTTTGGGGGCGGTAATTAAACCCAGGTTGCCGGTACCATTTACCGTGAACACCAATTGGATCACATCATCTGTAGACACTTGTGACTGGTTGACCTGGCTGGAAATGCTAAAGCTCCCCACGCCGTTGGAGAAGGTAGCTTCGGGCTCCGGCAGCGGTGCTACCGACAATTGTACCACATCGCTGGCCAGTTCTTTATTAACCCGCTGCTCGTAATAACCGCCATTCCCTCTTTCAAACACGTTGACCCAACCGCTGGCCTTAAACGGGTCCAGACGGAGCGTGCCGGACTGTTGTGGAAATAAGGCCGTTTTGCGCAGCGTAAATACATTATATATCTTTCCTTTATAATTTTCCTGGTGCGGTGTGCCGGGGTCCGTGATCTCCTGGTCCTGTGCCCAGAACCCGTTTAGCTGCGGCATGGCAACCGGGCGCATGTTCATCTGCAGCCGGGTATAGAGCTTATAGGTAACATTTACCTGTTCGCCTACAACAGGGTTCAGGTTATCTACTTCTGCTTTCAGGAAAATATTATTATCTATCTTGTCGAGGGTGAAGTCTTCGTAATTAGCCTGCGGCTGTCTTTGCGGAGCCGGTTCGGGATCCATATCCCGCATCATATCCCGCATTTGTTGCGCCATCTGTTGCTGCAGCTTGTCCATATCTGCGAATTCATCTTCTATAGTTCTCCGGCGACGCTTACCGGCCTGTACGGTTACTGTGGCTGCCGCGGCATTGATCGTCTGGCCGGATTGGGTGCGGACACTTGCGCCCTGGATACGGAAGGTACCGGTACGCTTAGGCCTTAATGCATAGGTAAAGCTGGTGATCGTTTCCCGGGTCATATTACCATTATTGACCGATATATTGTAACCAGTAGTCTGGTTGGGCGTTCCCAGTAGGGTAAAATCATCCAGCCTGGGCTGCTGCATACGCACAGCAGAGCCGTTACCGGAGATAGAATAGGTCAGGTAAAATACTTCGTCCAGGTATACATTATTATCACTCAACTCTACCTGTATACGGGCGCCTTGTGCAAAAGACAAAGCCGGGGAGGTGAATAAAAGCAGGAAAAAAAGTGAAAGTATTTGGATATAGCGCATGGCCATTGCTCAAGAGATCTGATTAATTGCTACAGCAAATGTATTTTAAATATAAAAATTAAAGGCTATAAAATTGGGTTAAAATCCTATTACAGCCGTGCGCAAATCTAAGTTTTAAATATTTATTTCCAATACTCAGGAAAAATTTTCAGGAAACAAAATAGTACATTCCTATGATGATACATTCAAAAAACGGCAATATTGCTCATGATTACGATTAAAAGCTAAAAGTAAATACCCTTCCCCGGCTTTTGAGCCATAACATAAAAGATAATATGGCATTGCTCGCGATCATTCAGAGATACCCGGCGGCAGAATATCCGAGGTATAGAGAAGCGTAATCGTAGCCGCTAATCCAGGCATCGGAGGTCATTGTTCAACGAATCATAGAAATTAACGTTTTTCCTGCAACTTTAACAGGCATGAGTCATAGAAAAGGACCAGGACCATTAATAGTTTTAGTATTAATTTATTGATTATATGTATCCGGATAAGCCGCAAGTTCTTGTTAAAACAGTCTTCCCCGGGTTTTACCGTAAAATTCACCGAAAAATAAATGTTCCGGTCCTGCTTTTCTGGGTTTTTTATTTTTTTTGATCTATATACTTGCATTTATATGAAACACCTCCTGTCACAATTGATCGTTTTTTGTTTGTTTACTTCCATCTGTTATGCGCAGGTATCCGGAACTGTGAAGCATAGCGGGAAGAATGATGTAGCGGATATTCCTGTTTTATTAATGAGGGCAAAAGATTCGGCCTTTTCAGCCAATACTTATACCGATGCTACCGGGCATTTTGAATTTAAGCAAATCCCTGCCGGGGATTATTACCTTTTAGTACAATATATTGGTTTTGAAGACTACTATAGTCCTATAGTGCGGGTGGGAGAGCAGACACCTGTTGCCCCAATCGAGGTTGTGCTCAAAGCGCAGGGTAACCAATTAGAAGGCGTATCGGTACTGGGCCAGAAACCGCTTATCGAGAAGTTGATGGACAGAACGGTAGTGAATGTAGACGCCTGGATCAGCAATGCCGGTAGCAATGCCCTGGAGGTCTTGAAGCGCTCCCCGGGCGTACAGGTAAATGAAGATGGGACTATTTTGTTACAGGGCAAGTCGGGGGTTACCGTTTTTATAGATGATAAGCCAACCTATCTTTCCGGTAAAGATCTTACCGATTACCTGCAATCTTTACCCGCCAGTGCCTTAAATACGCTTGAGCTGATGGCTAATCCGCCTGCGAAGTATGATGCGGCCGGGAACTCGGGCGTGATCAATATCCGTATGAAAAAGAGCAAGGTACAGGGATTTAAAGCGAACCTTAACCTGGCTGCCACTCATGGCGAGCGTTTCCGGTCCAATAACAGCCTGAACCTGAGTTGGAACAAAAATAAAGTAAGCCTGTATACCACCCTGGTATTTAATAAACGGACTGCTTTCCAGGACCTGAATCTTTTCAGGACCTATTTCGACCAGGCAGGGGCGGTTAATACCTCTTTCCGCCAGCACTCTGATATGCTCGATAATTCTTACGGGCCACGTCTGAAAGTAGGCATGGATTATGAGCTCAGTAAACGCTCGGCTATCGGGGCATCTGTTTCGGGTTTCCGGCTGCAGGACCGGGATAAGGTTAAAAACTATTCACTGCTGGAAAATGGAGCCGGGGAGCTGCAGAACATAGTAGAGGCCTGGGCCAATTCCCGGAGAACGTTTTCCAATATCGGTGCTAATCTTAATTATCAATATAAACTGGATAGTCTGGGTAGTAACCTGAACTTTAATGTAGATTACCTGAACTATAACAGCGACCTCAATAACAGCCTGCTGAATACGATCAAAGACGCCAATGGTTCGTTTTTGAATGCTACTTACTTATTAGGCTACCTGCCGGCGAAGCTGGACATCATTACGACCAACGGTGATTATGAGCGGCCACTGGGCGCGAAAGCTAAATTAAGCCTGGGCTATAAAGTAGGCCTGGTGATGACCGATAATATTGCCGACTTCAGAGATGAGGAGAACGGGGTCCAGGTACCCAACGAGGAGTTCTCCAATCACTTTAAATACAGGGAAAACATCAACGCGGCTTACATCAATTATAATACCAGTATGGGCAGGTGGGGACTGCAGGCGGGCCTTCGATTTGAGAATACGATCATTAACGGGCACCAGTTGGGCAACAGCCTTCAGCCGGACACCACTTTTAACCGTAATCTCAACAGCCTTTTCCCAACGGTTTACCTGAGCTATAAACTGGATAGCATGGCCCGGCATTTGATGACCTTCAGCTATGGCAGGCGGATCAACCGGCCTAATTACCAGGATATGAACCCCTTCAGCTACCCGCTGGACCGCTTTACGATCTATGGGGGCAATCCCTACCTGCGGCCTACTTTTTCCAACAACCTGGAGCTGAGCTATACCTTTAATAACAGGCTTACTGCCACATTAATGTACAGTCTGGTGAACGATGTGATCTCGGAAACGATAGAGCAAAATAACGGTATGTTCTTCAGCCGGCCCGGCAATATTGGCCGGCAGCAGCTATACGGTATTAATGTGAATGCCACGCTGAATCCTTTCAAATTCTGGACCATGAATGCTTATGGAGCATATATTTATAACGATTTCAGCGCGCAACTCTATGGGCAAGAGCTCAACAACAGCGGCTGGTTTGGGAGTGCCAACCTAAACAACCAGTTTATGCTGGGTAAAGGCTGGGCGGCCGAGGTCTCGGGGGCATATAGCAGCCGCATCTTTTACGCGCAGTTTATCATGATCCCGACCGGCAATATTAATTTCGGGGTATCCAAAAAGTTGTTCCATAATGCCCTGAACATTCGCCTGAATCTCAATGATGCTTTCTACACCAATAAACTGGGCGGTGAGATTGTAGGTCTTGAGGCTTCTACAGCGAGCTGGCGTAACCGGGTAGATTCCCGTTCTGTAACGCTTGCTTTGAGCTATAATTTCCAGAAAGGCGCGCAGGTACGTGAGCAGAAAGCTTCTGGCGCGAATGAGGAGCGGGACAGGGTGCGGTAACGAACCTGTATTGGGTAAAGTTATTTTTCCTAAAATCCTTATTACAGTATTTTTACTATTCAAATAGTAATCCAGCTCTTTATGTCCTTACCCGTTATACCCTTTGAAATACATATTACTACCCGGCAGCTACAGGAAGCTGAAATCAGTGCTTTTATTAATTTATGCGATCAGCTGCATGCGAAGCCCTTGCTTATTGAATTGAGCAGGGGGCAATATACACAGCAGCCTATGTTGACCAAAGTAATAAGGGCGCATAGCTGGGATGAGGTAGCGAAGCAAGTAGATTTATTGGTAAAGTACATCGATGCTGCTGAAATGGGTGCACAGAGGGTTAAAGTAGAAATTCCGGCTATTCATGCAACCACTTTTCCTGCAAGAGAAGAGTTTGCTGTTTATTTTGAATGGCATGGGAAAGTGAATTATGCTGACATCCCTGGTTTAATGCAGCTGTGCGCAACGCATAGCGTTCATCTCTCCCTTAATGCCCTTAAAGATCAGGCCGGGTCCAGGTTTATCACCTTGCGGGAGCATGGCAGCAAGCAGGCATTTGAAGAAAGGATTGCGCATTTGTATAATGATCTGCTAAAGGGTGGCTGGACCATCACTAAAGAACAGTCGGAATATTGTATTTTTGATAATAACGAGCTCCTGGACATGGGCTGGTTACAACTTGCTTAAACTTACATATGGCTTTATCAGATAATCAACAGCTGCAAATACGTGCCCATGAAGCCTTTATCCTTAGGGCATTCCTGGTAGGGGCCAGGTTTATGCTTAAAGGCAGCTATTTAACCCGGCAATATTTCCCGGAAGATATCGTGCGCATTCCTGCGGATTTAGATTGGTTTTATATTGACCGGGTGGTGGATATAGAGCGGGAGCAGTATACCTTTAATAGTTGGGTACAGGCGATTACGGACATCGAATGGGATGATGGCGTGCGCTTTCAGCGCTTTGTTGAAAACCAGTTCTGGCGCAGTATCGACTATGCCATGCATGATGATTTTCCCACCATTAATACGGATATTACCTGCTGGGTAGACGGTGTGAGGGTTGATTTCAGTATTGATCTTTCTTTTAATTTACCGCTCCCGTTTGCGCCGGTACCTTTAATTTACCGGGCATTGAATGGGGCAGCCTTTACTTTCCCTTATACCGTTCCGCTTAGCTTACAGGTATCCTGGAAGATTCATCAGACATTGGTGCGGCCAAGGTTTAAGGATCTTTTTGACCTGATTTACCTGGTAAGCAATAAGGCATTTGATACAACAGTTTTACAAGAAACAGCGGAAGCATTGGTGCAGGAATGTAAAGCGAATGGTATAAAATATAAGCAGGTCCAGTATTTTTTTGAGTACGAGATTGAAAAGCTTTTCCCTGCTAAAACCATTAAGGATAGCTGGTCCTACTGGCGTACCGGCTGGCGGGAAAGCAATTCAAGGGCAACTATACTTTATGAACGCGCTAAGCATATTACAGATCCGGGTCAATTACCACAATCTCTGCCCGACTTTTTGCAGCTTTTTCAAACTACTTTGATGGCCAAAGGGTTGACACCGGAATTGATTATGCCCTTTAAAGAGCGGCTAGGTTAAAAAATAAAAGGGGTTAATTGCAATTTATTTCAATTAACCCCTTTTATTTAGCGAGCTTATTTTTTTAATTCAAACTCCTGAAGTCCACCGGTACCAGCTTGGAAACCCCTGCTTCCTGCATCGTAACCCCGTAGATCACATCCACTGCAGACATGGTCTGCTTGTTGTGGGTAACAATAATAAACTGTGAGTTATCACTGAACTTACGGATCATTTGGGTGAACTTACCTACGTTGGCATCATCCAGCGGGGCATCTACCTCATCGAGGATACAGAAAGGCGCCGGCTTGATCAGGTAGATCGCGAACAGGAACGCAGTTGAGGTCAGGGTTTTTTCTCCCCCGCTCAATTGGGTCAGCGTACTCGGGCGCTTTCCTTTCGGTTGGGCATAAATCTCGATCCCGCTTTCCGCGATATTCTGCTCATCGGTCAGGCGCAGGTCGGCATTATCTTCTTCGGTAAATAAGGCTTTAAATACCTGCACGAAGTTTTCCCTTACCTTATCAAAGGTTTCTTTAAAACGGGCATTGGCCGTGGCTTCTACTTCTTCAATGGTGGCCAGCAAGGTATCCCGGGCATGCTCCAGGTCCTGTTTCTGGTCCACGATGAAGTCATGACGCACCTTCATTTCCTGGTAAGCTTCAATCGCAGTCGGGTTAACTTCCCCTATATTTTCCAAACGCTTTTTCAGCTTTTCAGCTTCCGCGTTTAATTCTTCTACCGTCAGTTCATTATCCCGGTCTTGCTCCAGCACCTCGTCCAGGTCCACTTTAAACTCCACCTGCAAGCGCTCTTTTAAGCCGGCTACCTGGAGCTTCATCTCCGTAAGCTTCTCTCTCAGGGTGTTCAGCAACTGGTCCGCCTGGTCTCGTTCGCGGCGCTGGCGGCTGATGCGGCTTTCATGCTCACTGATGCCATTGCGCAATTCATAATACAATCGGTCTTTCTCTGAAAGTGCTTTCTCGTCTTTCTCCTTTTGCTGCATCAGGTCATACAGTTCATTATCACCAAAGTGTAATTTACCACTGGTATCGCTGATGAGCTGGGCCGTTTCTTTCAGCTGCGCCCGGTTGGTGGTCACCTGGCTCTGCAGGTCTTTCAACTGGTTACTTTTAAAATTGAATTCCTGTTTCAGGTTCTCAATTTTACTTTGCTGGCGGGTTTGTTGCAGGTTCTGGTTATTGAACTGTTGCGTGGCCATGTTAAAGTCCGCTTCCACCATCTGGAATTCACTTTCCGCCCGTTTGATCAGTTCTAAAAGGTCAGCCAGTAAATCATTAATACTGTACAGCTCTTCCTGTTTATCGCTGATGTTATCTTTTACGTCTACCAGTTGTTGCTCCAGGTCTGCAATGCGGCCCTGACTGTTTTGCTCCAGTTGCTCCAGGTGCTCCGATTTCTGCTGCAAGGCATAGATCTTGTTTTGAGACTGCTGGATGCTTTGCTTGGCCTGGTCTATGGCACGGTCGTTCAGGGAAGCATTATAGCCCGTGATTTCATTCCGCTTTTGCTCAATGGCTTCCTTTAGGTCTGTAGTGCTCTTCGTAAGCGTGTTGATCTCTTCCTGCAGGCGTTCCAGGTTTTTGGCACGGCCTATTTTATTGCCTTCAAATTTCCCGGTAGAACCGCCGGTTAACTGGTAAGCGCCTTTTAAGATATTACCTTCCTTATTGATGACCAAAACACCTGTGGGTACGGCAATGGTATCCATATCCAGGGTTTCTTCCGCTACATAAACATTGCCCAGCAGGTGCTGCGCAAGTTTCTGGTAAGGCTTATCTACCGTGATCAGTTCCAGGGCTTGTGTAAGGCCTTTGGCTTCAAACTTTACCGGTTTATTATCATCACTCAGGGATTCCATGATGAAGAAAGAGGCCTTCCCTTTCTTGGCATCACTTAATAGCCTGATAGCAGCCTGCGCTTCTGCCCAGTCGGCCGTTACATAGTAATTGAGGTAAGGTTCAATCACATTTTCCAAAGCTTTACGGTAAGCGTCTTTTACTAAAAAGACATCAGACAGTAAGGGCGCCTTGCTGTTCCACTCCTTATTCTTGCTTAAGAATTTAATACTTTCCGGGTAGCCTTCCAGGCTGTTGACCAGGGATTGTAACAGGTCGTGCTCGTTTCTTTTGGCATCCAGTGTCCTGTTCTCTTCTACCGATCTTGATCTTAATGCTTCCAGCGCTTCCTGGTTTTCCAGGATCTTCTCCTTAATGGCTTCCTGTTGAGCTACCAGTTCAGACATGGCTTCCTGCTGATCCAGCAGTGCCTCTTCCAGTTCTTTTTTCTCTGACTGTATCGACTGTATCTGGCTGTTACGCTGTGCGCGGTCCTCCAGCATTTGCTGCAGGCTGCGCTGCAGGTTGGCGATGGAGGTATCGGCCACCGCGACTATTTTCTCGGCGTCAAACTGTATTCTTTGCTTGGCCTGGAATTCGCTGCGGTGCATATCCAGTGCTCTTTTTTTCTCTTCAAAAGCCTCGCGTTTATCTTCCATCGTATCGCGCAGGTTTTCCATCTGGTCTTTCAGTTCTTCCAGGGTTTCCTGCTCTTCTTCGATCTGCTTTTGGGTGAAGCTGATGCTTTCGGACAATTGGGCTACCTGGCTGTCCGCAGTAGCGAGGAATTCATTCAGGTTTTTTTCCCGGTCCTGGAGGTGGTCCAGGCGCTGGGCAGCCAGTTTTTTATCATTTTCCATTTGCCGGATACTCGCCAGTAAATCATTAAAACGCTTTTGGAGGCCATGTAATTCATGCTCCTGCTGCGTTAGTTTTACTTTGTTGGCCTCTATCTCGGCCTCATCGCCGGCTAAGGCGGCATCCAGGGCCAGCTTATGATCGCTTTCCTTTTCCAGCTGATCGTTCAGCGATTGGTATTGACCATTGAAGGCTTCCAGGGAAGCTTTTGCCAGTTCAATACTTACCGCTTTATATTCGTTCTTGATGGTATAGTAGCGTTCTGCTTTCTTGGCCTGGCTCTCCAGCGAGCGCAGGTTATTGGTGATCTCGAACAGAAGGTCCTCGATACGGTCCACATCCTGCTGGGTAGCGTCCAGTTTGGCTTTGGCCTCTTTCTTACGGGTTTTGTAGATAGAGATACCCGCGGCCTGCTCCAGCATCCTGCGGCGGCTGCCATCTTTATCCTTGATGATATCGTCTACCATACCCAGCTCGATAATGGCATAAGAGTCGTTGCTCACACCGGTATCGAGGAAGAGGTTATGGATATCTTTCAGGCGGCAGGCCACATCATTCAGGCGGTACTCACTCTCTCCACTGCGGTAGAACTTGCGGGTAATGGTGACCGTAGTAAACTCTGTAGGCAGGAGGTTGCGCGTGTTTTCGAAAGTAAGCGATACCTCGGCCATACCACTTGTAGCCCGGCTGCGGGAGCCGTTAAAGATCAGGTCTTCGAGGTTGTCCGAGCGCAGCGCCTTGATCTTGTGTTCGCCGATTACCCAGCGAATGGCGTCAATGATATTGGACTTGCCACAGCCATTGGGCCCCACAATACCCGTAATGGGGTTGTCGAGAATGATCTGCGTCTTGTCGGCAAACGATTTGAAGCCTTTTATTTCCAGTGATTTTAATTTCACGTATGAATCTCTTTATATTAAAAAAAGTAGGCAAATTTACAAAAATGTAAGATAGTGTACTTCCCGGGATTTTTCGGGCGCGCTAGTATATCGGGAATGCTTATAGCTCAATTGGTTACTTAGAATTGTTTTTTCGTATAGCCCGGTTTTCCGATCAGTATTTTAGTACCTGCGCCAATACTGATCCCTTTAATATTGGAATTGAGGAATACGAAAGGTGAAATACCGACGTATGGAGTCATGAGGTGAAAATTAGCTTCACTGATGATGCCTACCTGCCTGATGTTTCTATAACCTGGCCTGGATTTATAATATCCCTCCAGTCCTACAAGCTGGTAAGCTAATCCTACATTGACATCCATGGCAAAGTTACGCTTATGGGTGATCCAGCCGTACATTACCCCCCATTCCAGCCAATTGACACCGGATATGTCCCCACTATTGAACAGAAACCTACTTTTTACATGGGCCGTTTTGCTACCGATAACGAGGCCTGCACATAATCCTGTTGGTTGCATTAAAGGGATATCTGTTTTTTGCAATAAATCTTTATCAACATAAGCGTTATAATGAAAGAGCTCATTGGTTCCTTTAACAAAACCGGCTTCGAGGTATACCCGGTTCACCCGTCCAAATTCCTGGCTGAATAGCAGCGAGCTATGAATGAGAAATAATAGGCTTAGTGATAATATTTTTTTCATTTGTTTTTGGTTAGTTATGTGATCTGTTTTAAATGTATTGTCGTTTGAAAGATGTTTTTAGGTTACTGTATTGAGCAGTTTAAACGGCTAGTATTTTTTCAAGTTCAGCAAAGGCCAGTTCACATACCTTGTTCAGGTGTTTGATCAGTGAAGGCAATACCTCGGCCTGCTGTTCCGCTGCCGCGTGCTCGATCAGGTAAATATTACTCACCTCCTCTTTAATGCCCATATAGCCCATTTGTGGTTTTAAAGAATGCGCAGCGATCTTCATGATTGCGTAATCTTTTTTGCCCAGTCCTTCATTGAGCTGATGCAGCAGCTTGGGGCAGTTGTCCAGGAACATACGGATGTATTTATTCCGTTTTTCAGGATTCCCTTTCGTAAACTGGGATAAAAATTGCATATCCGTAACTACTTCGGGTAACAGCAGGGTTTTGGAGGCCTGGCCTTCTTCTTCTTCTTTTGGCGCTGTATTATCAGCAGACTCTGTTTTTCCATGCATTTGCTGGCTCATGGTCAGGAGGAGGTCGTCCAGCTGGAACGGTTTAGATATATAGGCGTCCATGCCAATATCAAAATAGCGCTTTACATCATCCTGCAGCACATTGGCGGTCATAGCCACGATCTTTATTTGTCGCTTGTTTTCCGGCATTTCCTGCCGGATGTATTTGGTGGTAGTGATACCGTCCATCACGGGCATCTGGATGTCCATAAGGATCATGTCATAGTCGTTTTCCCTGAGTTTTTCTATCGCTTCTTCCCCATTGTTGGCAATATCGATCCTGATATCGGGGAGACTGTTTTTAAGGGTTTCTTCGGCTACGATCTGGTTGAACTCATTATCTTCCACCAGGAGAATGTAAGCATTGCTGAGTTCTTTTTTGATCACGGCAGTATCCGGTTGCTCATCCTGGATGCGACTCTGGTTGGCGGATACTTCAAAAGGGATTAGGACGCTGAAGGTGGTACCGGCGCCCAGTTGGCTTTCCACTTCCATACGGCCTTTCATAAGGTCGACCAGCTGCTTGGAAATGGTGAGGCCCAGGCCGGTGCCTCCATATTTACGGGCCGTATCGCTGCCTGCCTGTGTGAAGCTGTCAAATATGGTATTGATATATTGCTTGGAAATACCGATACCGGTATCGGTTATGTCAAAACGTACCGCGATCTTATGACCGTTCTCTTTATATAATTTTACCTGGACATTTATGCCGCCTTTCTCTGTAAATTTTACCGCGTTCCCGATCAGGTTGACCAGGATCTGGTTAAGGCGGGTAGGGTCGCCGATGAGGCAATCCGGTATGCGCTCGTCAATATCAATACTGAATGATAAAAACTTCTCGCGTGCTTTGAGTTGCATAATCTCTTTGGTACCATAGAGCAGGTCGCGGATCGAAAAGGCAATCGATTCTATCGTGATCTTGTTGGCCTCTATTTTAGAAAGGTCCAGGATGTCGTTGATGATGACCAGGAGATTATCTGTGCTTTGCTGGATCAGCTTCAGGTAGCGCAGCTGCTCTTCACTGGGCTGCTTGTCGATCAGCAGCCGTGTAATGCCTACGATCGCGTTCATAGGCGTCCTGATCTCGTGGCTCATGTTGGCCATAAATTGCTGTTTGAGCATAGCCGTTCTTTCGGCTACCTCTTTTTCTTTTTTAGCCACCTCGATCTTGTTTTTGATCTGCAGGTTGCGCATTTTGTTATAGGTATTCTGGTGAAAGATTTCTTCTTTCAGTTTTTCATAAGCCTTAAGGTGCTCATAAGCTTTAGGTACATTGGAAAGCGTATCGTAAAGGATGGAAAGCCTTTCATGGATGCTCACCAGGTCCTGCTTCCGCAGGAATTCATTAGCCAGTTGCAGGGCCTCGTTGTAAAATTGCAGGGACTTCTGGTAGAGGCCCTGGTTTTCATACAAATAGGCGAGGTAATAGAGCGTGATGATCTCTACTTCGAAATTATTGGTTTCTTTGGATTGCTCTAAAGCGATATTCAGAAAGTGGGATGCCCGCTCGTAATCATATAATTTGAAATATACTTTACCCAGGCCGCTGTTCGCAAGTGATTTGGAGGGTGAATTTTCTTCCGCCATCGTTTGCATGCGCTGGAAATATTCCAGGGCTTCGTTGAACATTTCTTTTTTGTAATAGATATTGCCCAGGGTGTTATAAATACTGGCCAGTCGCACATTGTCCTGTTCTTTTTCGAAAATAGGCAGGCATTTCAGCGCGTATTCCAGGGCCGAGTCATAATCAGAAAGGTCGAGGTACAGGTTGGCTATATTAGTGAGGTTGATGGACTGGTTGATGACATTACCCAGCGATTCATTGATCTCCAGCGCCTCTTCAAAGTGTACCAGCGCATTGGAGATATCGCCCAGTTCCCTGTAGATACGGCCATAATTGTTTAAGGCTTTCGCTTCAAGGGTTTTGTCTTCCTGTTCCCGGGCTATGGAGTAGGCTTCGGCCAGTTCATCCAAGCCATCTTCATATTCCCCCTTGATCCAATAGCAGGCGCCTTTATGGTTGTAGGCATTGCCAATCCCCAATTGGTAATTGATCGCTTTGGAGCGCTCCATCAGCTCTTCAGAAAGTCTTAGCGCCTTTTCTACATCCTCTGTTCTGATCTCTAAAATAATCTCGGATAATAAATCCAGTTTTTCTTGCTCGGTTTGGGCGGATTGATAATCCACTTCCAGTAGTGCTATTTTCTTTTTGGAATCCATTGCGGCCTTAATGTTGTGATGAACGGGTCTGTACCTAAAGTAAGTCCGACCAAAAATAAACGAAAAAACGGTAGTTTCATAGTGCCTGAGCGGCTGTTTAATATTAAAAAAGCCTATCCCCGGTAAAAGGACAGGCTTTAAGCATAATTTATAATAAAAGCTTACTTAAGGATATTAAGCGCAGCTTCATAGTTTGGCTCATGGGTAATATCGTCTACCTGCTCGGTGTACAATACCTTGCCTTGCTCATCCAGCACAACCACTGCACGGCTTAGCAGGCCCTGTAGCGGGGAATCGGAAAGGGTAACGCCGTAATCAGTACCAAATGTGCTTTTGAAGTCCGATAAATTTTCCACGTTTTCCAGGCCTTCCGCAGCACAAAAACGGCTCAGGGCGAAGGGCAGGTCTTTAGACACATTTACTACTACGGTATTATCGAGCGCATTGGCTTTCTCGTTAAACGTGCGTACCGAAGTGGCGCATACGCCTGTATCTACACTGGGAAAAATGTTTAAAACAACTTTTTTGCCTTTATAGTCTTCCAGCGACTTTTCAGAAAGACTGCTGGTGGTCAGGGTAAAACTCTTTGCCTGTTCGCCCACCTGTGGCAATTGCCCAACAGTGTGTACTTCGTTTCCTTTAAATTTTATGGTTGCCATCGTTTTTAATTTTTTTAGGTAAAAAAATGCCCTTCAAATGTACAACAAGAGGCTCATAAAAGCAGCTCATAAATCTTAAACATTTCAAAAACCTTATTTACTGTTAATTAATACTATAGATCTTATTGATTTTATGGAAAAATTTATGCAATTCCGTCTTTAATAATAAAAAAGAGGTGCTGTTAAATAATAGTTATATAAATTTTATTATTCAGAGGAAAAAAGTTTAATTTTCTTATTATTGCAGACAGGTTTTTATGAAAAAGTACATTTTGTCGGGAGTTTTGGCACTAGCAGCAGGCTCTTTATTTTTTAGTTCTTGTGGCGATACGCCCTCTTCCGTAGATAAGAAGAGTATAGAGTCCTACACTTCGGGGTCTATTGTAATCGCAGCGGATGAAAGTTTCAAGCCAGTAATTACACAGGAGGTGAAAGTTTTTGATTCCTCTTACCCGGAGGCAAAACTCAACGTATCTTATTTACCGGAGAATGATTGCTTTAAGCAACTTTTTGAAGGTAAGACACAGATGGTGCTGGTAACGCGCCCCCTGACCGCAGAAGAGAAGAAAGCCTGTGAAGCCAATAATATTTATACCAAAGACCTGGCTATAGCCCGGGACGGCATTGTGATACTGGTAAACAACAAATCCCAGGATTCATTAATGACTGTAGGTATGGTACATAATATCCTTACCGGAAAATTTGCCCGTAAGTTTAAAGTCGTTTTTGATAACCAGGGCGGGAGTATCGCACGTTTTGTAAATGACTCCATCCTGAAAGGCGAAAAGCTCTCTGAGCAAGTATTTGCTGCGAACAACAGCGAAGAAGTGATCAAATATGTATCAGAAAATGAGGATGCGATCGGTTTTGTAGGCATGACGCATGCTTTTGATCCTAATTCCGATGTCGGTTATGGCTCGTTCCGTACCGAAGTCAAAGTGGTTTCCATTAAAAATGACTCCTTAGATAAGTTTATATTACCCTACCAGGGTAGTATCGCTTTAAGAGATTATCCTTTCCACCGGAAACTATATTTTATCAGCAGGATAGAGTCTAACCTTGCTTCCGGTTTTGCCAATTTTTTGACCAGTGAGCCAGGACAACTGATTATTAATAAGTCCAGGATGGTACCTTTGGCCGTTCAATTGATCATCCGGGATGTGGAGATTAAACCTTAGGCTTAAAAAAAGCATCTAAAACTATACAATAAGGGAAAACTTAATAAAGATAAAAAATCAAACAATAAATAGAGCATATGAAAACATTAATCACTGTATTAGCAACAGCAGCAGCTACGGCTTTTGTTTATGATGTTAATGCGCAGTCATTAGAGAAAGGAAAGAAATTATTAGCTTATGAGCGTTATGAAAGTGCGGAGAAAGAGTTGAGTTCTTTGGCAGGAAGTAGTCCTGAAGCGAATTATTACTATGGATTGGTATTATTAGGTGAAGGAAAAATAAACGAAGCAAAAGCGGTGTTTGCCAAACATCCTTCCGATTTCAGAAATATGGCCGGTACTGCCCGCATATTGTTTGAAGAAGGTAAAAGTGCCGAAGCCTTTAAAATGTTACAGGATATCGTAGATGGCGCAAAGAAAAAAGACTGGGAAAAATACCAGGTAGCGGCAGATGCGATCACTTATAGCGATAAAGCAACGCAATATGATGAAGCGATTGCCTGGTACAGGACCGCCCATGAAAGAAAGGCTAACCAGCCGGAAGTAATGATAGGCCTGGGTGATGCCTTATTGCGTAAAAATACCGGTGAATCTAACGGTGAAGCGGTAAGAATGTTTGATGCGGTAGTTGCGGAAGGTAAAATGAAATCTTTGGGTTATGCCCGCCATGGTTTGATCTGGTTGAATGCCCGTAACTATGAAGAAGCCCTGAAAAGCTATAACCTGGCAAAAGAGTCCGATAAGGAAAATCCATTGCCTTATGGTGACCTGGCCGATGTATATTACAGAGCCGGTAAATATGAACTGGCAAAACAGAATATTGAAGAATACCTGAAACTTTCTGATAAATCAATCCGCGACCAGATGCGTTATGGTAATATTTTGTATTTAACAAAAGACTATACCGGCGCGGCTAAAATTTACCAGGACCTGATCAACGCGGGCGAAGGTAAGAAAACTCCTTCCTTGTACAGAGGTCTGGCCTTTACACAATACCAGAACGATCAGATTTCAGAGGCGATGAAAAACTTTGAAACGTACCGTTCAACCGTAAGCGATGCGTCTAAATACACTTACGAGGACTATTTGTACTACGCTTATGTAAATAACGCGATGGCTAAGGAAGACACGGCTAATGCGGCTAAGTACCAGAATATTGCGGATCAAAACTTTACCCTGGCTTTACAAAAAAGTACGGATAAAGATAAAACAGAACTGTACCGTAAGATCGCGGACGGTTACAAAGAGACCCGCAATTGGGCAAAAGTATCGGAGTGGTACTCTAAAATGATCGCGGAATACCCGGAGTCTTCTCCTTTGGATTATTTTAATGCCGGTTACTATGCTTATTTCGCTAAAGACTTTACGGGCGCGAAGGCAAAGCTGGAAGCGTTTAATGCTAAATACCCGGATGAGATCTTAGGCCTTTATTGGTTGGGTCGTGTAGCTGCGGCACAGGACCCTGAAGCGAAAACAGGTACGGCGGTAGAACCTTTCAAGACCTGGTTGAACAAACCATTGGCTGAAGGTAAAGAGCGTAAGACAGAAGAGTATGTTTATGCTTACCAATACCTGGCGCTTTATGAGTACAATAAAGGAAATGGCCGCGCTGCGGTAGATTATTCCAAAAAAGTACTGGAATATGATGCCAATAATGAAACCGCTCAGCAAATCATTAAATACTTTGCTCAAAAAGGGATCAAATAATTATAACAATTATTATAAAAAGAAA
Source organism: Taibaiella sp. (assembly GCA_016786705.1). GTDB lineage: Bacteria > Bacteroidota > Bacteroidia > Chitinophagales > Chitinophagaceae > Edaphocola. Next base: position 104,078 of record JAEUVV010000011.1, on the reverse strand, counting down.
GCGCTATCGAATATCGATGGCGCTTTCTTTTTATAATCTTTAGTTAGGCTATCGGCCTTTAGTTAAACGGGCTTCATACCGTTTCCCATTAATGCGCAGCTTCAGGAAATAAACACCTTCAGGGAAGGCAGTCCCATTAATCCGGGTGCTTTGTTCCAGTTTGCCGGAAGCTTTTTTATTACCGTCCCGGTCGAATAATTCATAAGAGTCATTAGCGCCCTGCTGATCTGTCTTGATCGTCCAATAGGCTGCGGTTGGGTTGGGGAAAACCTGGAAGGGTTGCGCAGTAACCGGTTGGTTATTTTTAACTTCTTTGTTTGTTTCGACCACGATGATTTTGTCGTCCATGCTCAGTTTAGGATCAAAATCCACGGCATGCTGCCCGGATAATATAGATAGGGACTTGATGGCTTTAGGATTCAGTTCGGTAAGTGATTCATAAAATCTTTCTCCATCAAGGTAGATCGTATAGTCGCCATTTTTGTAAGAAGTGGATATTGAATTGGACTGAACTTTCGTATTTTGCTTATTGTCCGGGTCTGTACTTATCGTCAGGTACTTTATATTTTGGCTTGTTATCCGGGTAGACTTTGCGGTCGTATTACCGTTCACGATTTCTTCGGTAATATCAATGCTGGTCATCCGGTTAGGATCAATGGGTTCAGCAGTTATGTTAGTTTCCGGTTGAGGTGGTGTTGGCGGCACCGGGGGTAATTCGGCGGGAACTGGCGGGGCGGGGTTGACGGTATCCGTGCCCTCATTATATTCCTTTGCTGCAGCCTGGATAAAGTCGTTAAGGTTTGCATTGGATAGCGCATCGTTCGCTGTTACAGCAAGCGGTGCCTGTTGTTCTTTTGCCTGGCTAAGGCCCGTCAGTAGCAATAGCCCGGTTACCGCGGGTACCGCTAATAAATACTTCAATACCTGCATATCTGAGGATTTTGATCGGTTCATCATAGTAATACGGAATTTTAAGTGTGATATATTAAAGTTGTTGCTTAAAGGGTTGCCACGGCCCTGTTGCGTGGCCAGCAGGGCATATTGATACTGGCGGGCGTCCGTACCGTTTTGCAGCACTTTCCGGTCCGCGATGAATTCCAGGTTTTCCCGGATGGCCCGCAGCATAAGCCAGGCGGCGGGGTTGAACCAGCAAAAGATCCGCTTCAGTTCACCTGCAAGTATATCAATGGAATGCCATTGCTTCACATGCACGGACTCGTGATCAAGAATATGCTGCAGCTCTTCGGAGGAATGATCCCATGGGTTGACAAAAATGCTGCCCAGGAAGGAGAACGGACTTATAGGCTCTTTGCTGGTCCGGACCGTTTGCCCGGCTACCTGGTATTTTTGCGTATTGCGATAAAACGCGATAAGGGATATGAGCTGCAACAGAAAGAAGCCAGCCATCACGATCACCCCGGCCCAATAAAAGGAAAGTGCCCAATCCACAATACTGAGGCCCTTTTGGGGAGTATCCCGAACGAGTAGCAGGGAAGGTTGAATGCCGGTTACGGACTGCATGTTCTGTATCCGGGACCGGGCAACCGTGCTGTATTCCAAGAACGGGATTATAGTCGAGAGGACTATCGCGGCCAGCAGGAAAATCCTGTTGAAATTAAAGAAAGTGAGTTTACGCAATGCCAGCCTGTATACCAGATAAAAGACCAGTAAGCATAAGTTAATTTTAAAGAGTATCAGCAGTAAGGCCATAATGTTACTTTTTACCTTGTTCAATCATTTTAATAATTTCCTGGAGGTCTTTTTCAGAAATCTTTTTATCCTTTACAAAAAAGGTCACCAGCTCTTTATAAGAGTTTTTGAAATAATCCTGCACGAATCCTTTCATGTGGGTGCGGGCATAATCAGCCTCTTTGATAATCGGCTCATAGAACAGGCTGTTCGCCATTTTTTTGGATTTCAGGAAAGCTTTTTTTTCCAGGTTTTTTACAGTAGAGGCTAACGTAGTATATGGAGGCGGGTCCTGCATCTGTTGCATAAAGTCCCTCACAAAACCGCCTTTTGTTTTCCAGATGGCCTGCATCAGCTCTTCTTCCTGTATCGTTAATTGCTGCATTATTTTACGAATTTTACGTAAATCTACGAAATATTCGTAGTTGTGCAATTTTTTCTGTAAAATTTTTTTTGACGGGAAGACTAACGGCTAGGCCTTTCCTATGCCAACAGGACTTTTAAAGGCAACCTGAAAGTTAACCGGAAATATTTTGATCTGAATGATGGGACAGGTATGTTTACCATAGGTGAAATGGTGGACATTGAAATTTATTGTGTCATTCCCTAATGCTAATCGCCGGAATTACTTCAGGCATTTTCTGGCTTATTCGTTATATTTAAGGACGCAGCGTGTTCCAGCTGAGCCAGCTTAAGCATATTGCACAGACGGGGCCTGAAGTGGGAATTGAATCCGTTTGTTATTTTTAAGAAAATTTATTTCGCCGGTATAGGTAATTTCCCTTTCCGGAATAATATGGCTATAATAATAAAAGACCTTTTTAAATGTAGAATTGCTTAAACGTATATATGTTATAAGCCTTACAATGGGTAAGTAGGATGTTATTGGGTTTATTGAAAATAAGCTATTTATAAAATGGTAAAAACAATACTTTGTGGTTTTGTAAATTTGTAACCGGGCATGAGGGAAGTTGGAGGAAGCGTTTATGTGGCCTGTCGTTTTTTTTAATATAAAACCTTACTCCGGATAAACGTATTGTCATGCAATATATATGATTAATTTGGGAGTTTAAAAACTTGTTAATCCGCCTCGCTTAGTTTATTTTTGTTGATTCAATTACGCCAATTTAATTATAAAATTGTCGTTAAAGGGTAGTATTTATGTCATCAATAAGTCAAATTTTACTTGCAATAGACCCGCAAAGTGTGTCTTCCTACATTCCCTTGATGCTGCAGTTTGCTTTAGCAGGAATTGTAGTCATTGCCTTAATGTTGCTAACGCATACCTTAGGTCCTAAACGGCGCACATCCGATAAGTTAGTCAACTTCGAATCCGGTATTGAGCAGATCGGGAATGCCCGTAAACCTATGGGGGTGAAGTATTTCGTGGTGGCGATCTTATTTGTTTTATTTGACGTAGAGGTAATTTTCTTCTATCCCTACGCGGTTAATTTTAAAGGCCTGGGTACCGAAGGGTTCCTGGCCGTATTAATGTTTGTGGCTTTATTTGTTTGCGGCTTCTTTTACGTAATCAAAAAGGGTGCGTTGAAATGGGAAGATTAATAATTAGTAAATTGGTAAATGTGCTACTGTGCAAATGATATTTATGATGTACCAATCTACAAAAATCAAAAATTGAAAAAGTGAGACCAGTAAAATATAACGAAAACAGTAAAGTTCAGCTGGCTGAAATCCCTGACGGGTATTGGGGCGAAGGCTTCATGACCACCATGTTTGACAAAGCCATAGGCTTGGCCAGGGCAAACTCCATGTGGCCGTTGCCTTTTGCGACTTCCTGCTGCGGGATCGAGTTTATGGCAACCATGGGAGCTACTTACGACCTGGCCCGTTTCGGATCAGAGCGGATGGCTTTCACGCCACGCCAGTGTGATATGTTGCTGGTAGCAGGAACGATCTCTAAAAAATTAGCGCCGGTATTGCGCCAGGTTTACCTGCAAATGGCAGAACCCCGCTGGGTGATCGCAATTGGCGCCTGCGCCAGTAGTGGTGGTATTTTCGATTCTTACTCTGTACTACAGGGCATAGACCAGGTTATCCCGGTAGATGTGTATGTGCCGGGCTGCCCCCCAAGACCGGAGGGGATACTGGACGGGGTAATGAAATTGCAGGAAATTGTAAAAAATGAAAGTCTGAGAAGAAGGCATTCAGATAAATACAAAGCATTATTAAACGAATACGGTATTCAATAGGCTGGTACAATGATAAGTTTAGAGACTTTACAGGAAAAACTTAAGGGCGCATATGAAGGATTGCAGCTGGTTGATAACCGCGGCATGCTTGAATGCGAGATCCCGGCAGATAAAAATCTGGATATTGTAAGCTATCTGCATAAGGAATTAGGCTTTCAATTTTTAACAGATATTACCGCGGTACACTATCCTGAAGCGCAGGGCAGAGAATTGTGCATAGTAACCCATTTACACAACCTGGTTGAAAATACCCGTTTGCGCTTAAAGGCCTATGTGCCGGTGGCACAACCGGATACGCATTCACTGACCTCCGTATTTTCGGGTGCCAACTGGATGGAGCGGGAGACCTATGATTTCTTTGGAATCAATTTTATAGGCCACCCGGACCTGAGAAGGATCCTGAACGTGGACGAGATGGATTACTTCCCTATGCGTAAAGAATACCAGATGGAAGATCCTACAAGATTAGACAAGGATGATGCCATGTTTGGCCGTTAATTTTTTAAAAAATGAAATTTCAACATTATGGTTGAAAAACAACATCAACATATTAAGCTTGCGGAAAACTCCATAGAAAAGGAAACGACTACCATCAACCTGGGGCCTACGCACCCGGCTACGCATGGTATCTTCCAGAATATTATGGAGATTGATGGGGAGCGTGTGTTGAAAACAGAAATGACTGTAGGCTATATCCACAGGGCATTTGAAAAAATTGCAGAAAGAAGGCCATACAGCCAGGTAACCACCCTGACCGATCGCCTGAACTATTGCTCTGCCCCTATTAATAATATGGGCTGGCATATGACGGTAGAGAAGCTAGTGGGCCTTGAATTACCACCGAGGGTAGATTACCTGCGCGTGATCGTAATGGAACTTGCCAGGATTGCCGATCACCTGATCTGTAATTCGGTAATCGGTGTAGATACCGGCGCTTTGACGCCTTTTACCTACGTTTTCCAATGGCGGGAGCGTATTTATGATATATTTGAAAGTATCTGCGGTTCCCGTTTGACGACCAATATGGGACGCATCGGGGGCTTTGAGCGCAATTTTACTGATGAAACCTGGAAAAAGATCCATGATTTTATGGATACTTTCCCGGCCGTACTTAAAGAGTTTGAATCCCTGCTGACCCGTAACCGGATCTTTATGGACCGCTGTATCGGCGCCGGGCCTATCAGTGCCGAGCGAGCCTTGAACTGGAGCTTCACCGGGCCCAACCTGAGAGCTTCAGGCGTAGATTATGATGTACGGGTAGCGCAACCTTACAGCCGTTATAACGAATTTGATTTCAAGATCCCGGTAGGGACTACCGGTGATACTTACGACCGCTACCTGGTGCGTAATATAGAAATGTGGGAAAGCTTCAGCATTATCCAGCAGGCATTAGAGAAATTAAAAGGCCTGGATGCATCTGTATTCCATGCGGATGCCCCGGAATTTTACTTGCCGGAAAAGGTGGATGTATACTCTAAAATGGAAGCATTGATTTATCACTTCAAAATCGTGATGGGGGAAACTGATCTGCCACCGGGAGAGGTATACCATGCTGTAGAGGGGGGTAACGGAGAGCTGGGCTACTACCTGGTAAGCGACGGCGGACGTACACCATATCGTCTACATTTCAGAAGACCTTGTTTCATTTATTACCAGGCGTTCAACGAGATGGTTGCCGGTGGACTGTTTAGTGATGCGGTAGTTACCTTAAGCTCGATTAATGTAATCGCGGGTGAGCTGGATGCTTAGGTTTAATGAGCTGATTATGATGAGCAGCTGAAGAGGAAAGGTTTGAATTTTGACTTTTGAATTTTGAATAAAAAATGATACAGTTTTCGCAAGAAAAATTAGATAAAGTGGCAGAGATCATCGCGCGCTACCCGGAAGGGAAGCAGAAAAGTGCTTTGATCCCTTTGCTGCACCTGGCACAAGAGGAGTTTGGAGGCTGGCTGGACGTGCCGGTGATGGATTATGTGGCTTCTTTGCTTGCTATCAATCCCATAGAAGTGTATGAAGTAGCTACTTTTTACACTATGTTCAATATGAAGCCGGTGGGCAAATATGTATTGGAAGTATGCCGGACCGGGCCTTGTATGCTTTGCGGCAGTGACCAGATCATCGAGCACATCAAGCAAAAGCTGGGGATCAAAGAAGGTGAAACCACAGCGGATGGCTTATTTACTTTAAAACCGGCCGAATGCCTGGGCGCCTGCGGTTATGCCCCTATGATGCAGTTGGGAAAGTTCTATAAAGAACACCTGACCATTGAAAAAGTAGATGTATTGCTGGATGAATTAAGAGCTGCGGCGACAGCCTGATGAAAATTAAATGTATATTTAATTAAAATAAATAAACTAAAACAAAAATGAAAAGGTTAATCACTGCTATAGGAATGATACTTTTGTTGTCCGCTTGCGGCGGTGATGGGGAGCAGGATGCCAAAGATAAAACGCCTGGTGCCGGAAAGGAACAGGCAGCGGTAACGACCGATAGACCGATGACACAGGATGCCTTGGTCGGCACCTATGTAGGCCACTTACCTTGTGAAGCCTGTGATGCGATGGTCACCAGTATTATTTTAAAGGAAGATAATACTTATGCGATCACTACAAAGCCGGAAAATGATACTGCATTTTCTATGCCTTTGGTAGATAGCGGGAGATTTGTGATGCGGGATTCCATATTGGAATTGACAGACAAGGCCGGGGAAATAAGAAATTATAAGATCCAGGCTAATGTGCTGAAACAATTAGGTGAAGATGGCCGCCCATTGGATGCGCCGGGAGAAAATCATTACCAGTTTGTGAAGCAATAAGTTTTTTGAAAAATATGAAGCTCAGTATCGTGTGGCCGTTTTTATTATTGTTGTGCTTAGCTACAAGTAATATGAATGCGCAAACACTAGCTTTGTTTCGTGCAGTAGAAAATGGCGCTGCGAAAATGTATGATAGCACTACACACGCATTTTTACATTATAATACAGCGGATACCATAATCACGAACAGGCATTTTGAACGGGTACAGGCATTGCCTCCTATTGAATACAGGCAGGCGGCAATAGGGATTAAATTAAGTGAAGAAGGGCGCAGAAGATTCGCTGAGGCTACAAGGCAATCTATAGGCAAGCAAATCCTGATCATTTTGGGCGACCGGTTACTGTCTGCGCCTACTGTAGTCAGCGAGGTTAAAGGCGGGAAACTTGAAATTACCGGAGGCTATACATATGAAGAAGTAAAAGTGCTGGCAAATAAGTTGCAGCAAAAAGAACAAAAGGGTAGTGTAGTTCCCCTGGATAATGTAAAAGCAGCAATCAGTAAGTTAGACGTGGCATTGGTGAGGAAGGATTATAAGGTGTTAGATGAGCTGCTAAGTGAATCACTGTTGATGGGACATTCCAATGCCTATTTTCAGACTAAAGATGAGGTGATCCGGGATTTGAAAAGAGCGAAGATCACTTATGATAAAATAGAACAACTGAGTATCCAGGAGCAAAACCAGCAGCGCGGATTTTGCAGAGTGAACAGGATCATTACTGTTACCGGGAAATATGAAGGAACCGAATTTAGTATGAAACTGGCAGTGATGGAGATTTGGGTGGATGATCATGATGGACCACAGTTGTGGAGCCGGCAGGCAGTTAAAATAAAAGAGTAATAAAAGAGTGAATATCAGATTTGATTTTTGACTTTTGAATTTTTAATTAGAGAATGAAATTATTATTAGATAAAGCACATATCGAAGGCATCCGGTACTATGACACCTGGGTGAAAAACGGTGGTTATGAAAGTGTGGCCAAAGCGCTGAAAATGACCCCAGAGGAGATTGTGGAAGAGGTGAAGAAGAGTGGCTTGAGAGGTCGGGGTGGGGCAGGTTTCCCAACAGGGCTTAAATGGAGCTTCCTGGCCAAGCCGGAAGGCGTTCCGCGCCACCTGGTGTGTAATGCCGATGAGTCGGAGCCGGGTACCTTTAAAGACCGCTACCTGATGGAGTTTTTACCGCACTTGTTTATCGAGGGTATGATCATCTCCAGCTTTGCTTTAGGCTCTAATGTTTCTTATATCTATATCCGCGGCGAATATGCCTGGATCCCGGATATCCTGGAGCAGGCCATCGCTGAAGCCAAAGCGAACGGCTGGTTAGGAAAAAATATTAAAGGCTCCGGTTTCGACTGTGAGATTTATGTGCAACGCGGTGGTGGTGCTTATATCTGCGGTGAAGAAACCGCGCTGATCGAATCACTGGAAGGGAAAAGGGGTAACCCGCGGATCAAACCGCCATTCCCTGCCGTACAGGGGGTATGGATGCGCCCGACTGTTGTGAATAATGTTGAGACTATTGCTACAGTAGGCCCGATTATCTCTATGGGGGGAGAAGCTTATGGTAATTTAGGTGTGGGTAATAGTAAAGGTACCAAGCTGATGTCGGCCTGTGGTAACCTGAATAAGCCGGGTGTTTACGAAATTGATTTTGATCTTTCTGTAGAAGAATTTATCTACAGTGATGAATATTGTGGCGGTATCCCTAATGGGAAACGACTGAAAGCCTGTATACCGGGCGGATCTTCCGTTCCGATTGTACCGGCTAATCTTTTATTGAAAAATGTGAAAGGCGAAACCCGTTTGATGAACTACGAAAGTTTAGCGGACGGTGGTTTGGCTACAGGTACCATGTTAGGTTCCGGTGGTTTTATCGTGTTGGATGAAGATCAGTGTGTGGTACGCCATACCATGACGTTGGCCCGGTTTTACAACCATGAGAGCTGCGGGCAGTGTTCGCCTTGCCGGGAAGGTACAGGCTGGATGTATAAGATTTTGAAAAATATTGAATACGGTAAAGGAAAGAAAGAAGATATCGATTTGCTATGGGATATACAGCGCCGGATCGAAGGAAATACGATATGTCCTTTGGGGGATGCGGCAGCCTGGCCGGTAGCTGCGGCGATCCGTCACTTCCGCGATGAATTTGAGTGGCATATCGACCATCCCGAAGAGGCACAGACCCGGAATTTCGGCCTGGCGCATTATGCGGATCCTTTATTAATTCAAAATTAAAAGTCAAAATTCATATGAATTTAGCCCAGGATCCGGTAGAAAGGCCTTATAACATCAGACATCGATGTTTCCTGTTTGCTAAAGAAGTAGTTGAATTTATAAAGGCAGAAAATTGGGATTACGTATACCGGTCGATGTTCGATCAGCTATTGAGATCAGCAACGTCCATTGGTGCAAATGTCGTAGAAGGAAAAGCTGGGAGTAGTAAAAAAGATTGGGTGCGGTTTTTGACCATCGCGCTGAAATCCGCAAATGAAACAAAATATTGGTCTTGCCTGATTCGGGATACGATGATGGTTGACCAGGCAAGAATTAATGAACTGATTACAGAAGCAGATGAAATTTCAAGAATCATTGCAGCTGTAATTATAAATGCGAATAAAAAGGAATAAGTTCAAAAGAAAGAATAGCAAAGGTTTTGGCTTTTGAATTTTTACTTTTGAATTATAGACTTTGAACTTTTGGCTTATGTCAGACAACATAAAAGTAACAATAGATAACATCACGGTGGAGGTGCCCAATGGTACCACCATCCTGGAGGCTGCCCGTATGGTAGGTGGAGATGTAGCGCCCATAACTATGTGCTATTACAGCAAGTTGAAGGGCAGTGGAGGTAAGTGCCGTACCTGCCTGGTAGAGGTGAGCAAGGGTTCTGAAAAGGATCCGCGGCCCATGCCCAAGCTGGTAGCCAGTTGTCGTACCGGTGTAATGGACGGCATGGAAGTGAAATCAATGACCTCGGAGCGCGTGAAAGATGCCCGGGAAGGGGTTACGGAATTCTTATTGCTGAACCATCCGCTGGATTGCCCGGTATGTGACCAGGCCGGTGAGTGTCATTTGCAGGACCTGAGTTACGAGCAGGGCAAACAAGGTACCCGTACCGATTTTACCCGCCGTACCTTCGCGCCTGAAGACCTGGGACCTTATATTCAACTGCACATGAACCGTTGTATCATGTGTTTCCGTTGCGTGTATACTGCAGAGCAGCTGACAGAACAACGTGAACATGGTGTACTGGACCGTGGCGATCATGCCCGCATCTCTACCTGCATCAGCAAGGCTTTGGAGCATGACTTTATCGGCAATGTGATTGATGTATGCCCGGTAGGCGCTTTAACGGATAAAACCTTCCGCTTCAAAAACCGGGTTTGGTTTACAAAGCCGGTAGACGCGCATAGAAATTGTACCAATCCTAAATGTTGCGGTGAAGTAAGACTGTGGATGCGGGGTAAAGAGGTATTCAGGGTAACGGCACGTAAAGATGAATGGGGCGAGGTAGCCACGGCAAGCAATGGGGAGACCGGCTGGATCTGTAATGAATGCCGCTTCGAGAAAAAAGATACGGCGGACTGGATCATCGAAGGGCCGAGCCGGATACAAAGGACTTCTGTGATCGCACAGGGCCACTATGCCGGAACCGTAGGTACGGCAGGAAAAAGTGAGAAGCTGATCGATAAAGTAATCGGTAAAGAGCCGATCTATACTTTAGACATTCATAAAGTAAGTGAAGTAGACAATCCGAATGTGCATTTGAGCCAGATAGCTGGCCCGGCACATTCAACCGATTTTAAGCACGATATTAAAGACCGATAGACTGCTCATCAAAAATTATCAGATTTAAAATGAACATAGATACTTTTCTATTAGTTGAAAAAACAGTACTGATCCTGATCATCATCCTGGCTTCGATGGGGGTAGCGGCTTATGCAACCTGGGCAGAGCGTAAGGTGGCAGCTATTATGCAGGACCGTGTAGGTCCGTCTCGAGCCGGACCGTTCGGCTTGTTGCAACCTTTGGCGGATGGCGGAAAGCTTTTCTTTAAAGAAGAAATTGTGCCGAATAACTCAACCAAGTGGTTGTTTATGCTGGCACCGGCATTGTTTATCTTTACCTCTTTATTAACCAGTGCCATCATTCCCTGGGGACCCGATTTTACGATCCAGACTGCCGATGGCGCCCGTTCTGTAGGCTTACAGGTCGCAGATATTAATATCGGTATTCTTTATTTCTTCGGCGTAGTGAGCGTGGGTTTATATGGCATCATGCTCGGAGGCTGGGCTTCCAACAATAAGTTCTCTTTGCTGAGCTCCATCAGGGCGGCTTCACAGGCGATCTCTTATGAGCTGGCCCTGGGCTTAAGCCTGATCGCGTTGGTAATGCTGACCGGTACCATGAGCCTGAGAGAGATCACCGCGCAGCAACACGGGTTCTGGGCAGACGGCTATTTTACCTGGAATGTCTTCAAGCAACCATTGGGTTTTGTGATCTTCCTCACCTGTACATTTGCCGAGCTGAACCGTGCGCCTTTTGATATGGCAGAGAGTGAGAGTGAATTGAACACCGGCTTCCTGCTGGAATATTCTTCTATGAAAATGGGGATGTTCCTGTTTGCAGAGTATATCAATATGTTTATTTCCTCTGCTATCCTGGCTACTTTATTCTTTGGTGGTTATAACTTCCCCTGGATGGACCAGGTAGCGCAGGCAGTACCATCGGGTTTGTTTTCATTGATTTGTGTAGTGGTATTAATGGCTAAAATAGTAGGATTCATCTTGTTCTTCATGTTCATTCGGTGGACCTTACCAAGGTTCCGGTTTGACCAGGTGACCAAGTTGGGCTGGTTGGGATTGATTCCTTTGGCCTTAGTAAATATGTTAGTGACAGGAGCAGTTGTTTTATTTATTTTAAAGTAAGCGCAACCATTCCGAAAAATATTTGAATATGAATTTAACGAATAGATCTGTGGCGGTTGACCGTAGTCCGATGACCTTTTCCGAGAAGATCTACATTCCCGGGATATTGAAAGGTTTAAAGATTACATTGAGCCATATATTCAAAAAGCCGGCAACCGTAAGATACCCGGAAGAAACACGCCCCTTTAGCCCGGTGTTCAGAGGGTTGCATGTACTGAACCGGGATGAGGAGGGAAGAGAAAAATGTACCGCATGCGGTCTATGTGCCTTAGCCTGTCCTGCGGAAGCGATTACAATGGAAGCTGCTGAGCGCCTGCCGGGGGAAGAGCACTTATACCGCGAGGAGAAATATGCCGCCAAATATGAGATCAATATGCTGCGCTGCATTTTCTGTGGTAATTGTGAGGAAGCTTGTCCTAAAGATGCCATTTACCTTTCAGAAACCATAATGCCGGCCAATTACAGGAGAGATTACTTTGTCTATAAGAAAGAAGATATGCTGATCACGGATGAGCAGGTAAAAGCGAAAAGACTAAAATTACAAAAAGCATAAACAAGAAATGACTTTACACGAAATACTGTTCTGGATATTAAGTCTCTGGGCCATAGTAGCAGCCATATTTGTGGTATTGAGCCGCAATCCGGTCAATAGCGTACTCTGCCTCATTGCTACTTTCTTTGCCATTAGCGGGCACTATATCCTGATGAATGCACAATTTTTGGCCGTAGTCAATATCATTGTATATGCCGGTGCCATCATGGTATTATTCCTGTTCGTGATCATGTTGATGAACCTGAACACAGACACGGAGCCCCAGAAAAGCAGGCTGATCCACTTCGCGGCATTGATCAGCGCCGGCTCTATGCTTCTTTTAATATTAGCAGCACTACGTACTGCGGAGCTGACCGAAGTGCCGGTGAGCGATGCCGGTGATATTGGTTTAATCGAAGTTTTAGGTAAAACTTTATATACCGATTACGTATTACCGTTTGAGTTAAGTTCCGTATTGTTCTTAGCGGCAATGGTGGGTACCATGGTGATCGCGCGTAAGGAAACTTCAAAAGAAGAAGTACCTTCAGACAATAAATAGCGAAAAAGACCTGTAAGATTTTAAAAATCTTATTAGATCTTAGACAAAGAAGCGTATTAAATAACCGAATTAATCATTAACCACTAATAATTATATCAAGTGCCGATAGAATATTATTTGTTTTTAAGCTTTACATTGTTCGCCATCGGCGTGATGGGCGTATTGATGCGCAGGAACGCGATCATTATATTTATGTGCATAGAGCTGATGCTGAATGCGGTAAACCTATTGATGGTAGCTTTCTCAAAAGTGCATGGCGAGGCCGGGGCCCAGGTATTTGTATTCTTTAGCATGGTCGTGGCCGCTGCTGAGGTAGCGATTGGCCTGGCGATTATTGTAATGGTGTTCCGTAAGATCAATTCTGTGGACATCAATGTATTGAACCGCCTGAAAAACTAATCAACAATTAAAAGTAAAAAAGCCAAAATGGAGCATTGCTGTTTTTTGACTTTTGATGTTAAAATTTTGACTTGAAAATTATGACACAATTAGTATACTTAATCCCTTTATTCCCGCTGATAGGCTTTTTGCTGAATGGCTTATTTTATAAGTCTATGCCTAAGACCCTGGCCGGGATTATTGGTAGTGGTACTATCCTGGCTTCCTTCGCGGTGGCTTTAGGTATTTTCTTTGAAGTTAAAAACGGTACCGTGCCGGATGGCGGTATTGTACAGGTCTTCAATTTTATTAGCGTGGGTGAATTCAATATTCCTTTCGCTTTCCTGGTAGATGAGCTGTCGGCGATGTTCCTGCTGATCATTACCGGTATCGGTTTCCTGATCCATGTTTATTCCACTTCCTACATGCATGATGATGAAGGCTACACCAAATATTTCGCTTACCTGAACCTGTTCGTGTTCAGTATGCTACTGCTCGTGCTGGGGGCCAACTATGTGATCATGTTCATCGGTTGGGAAGGGGTAGGTCTTGCTTCTTATTTATTGATCGGCTTCTGGTTTAAAAACAGGGAGTATACCAATGCCTCTAAAAAAGCTTTTATCATGAACCGTATCGGTGACCTCGGTTTCCTGATCGGTATGATGCTGGTGGCGGTAAACTTCGGTACCTTGTCCTATGCGCAGTTCTTCCCGCAATTATCCGGTGGCATAGGCAGCTTGTCGGCCAATGGTCATACGATCAGTGAAGGCCTTACCTGCGCGATCGCTTTATGTTTCTTTATAGGGGCGACCGGCAAGTCGGCACAGATCCCTTTATATACCTGGTTGCCCGACGCGATGGCTGGTCCCACCCCGGTATCCGCTTTGATCCACGCGGCCACCATGGTTACCGCGGGTATCTATATGATCGCGCGCAGCAGTGCTTTGTTTGACCTGGCGCCTGCTATACAAAACCTGATCGCGATTATTGGCCTTGCCACCTTGCTGATCTCTGCGTCTATCGCTTTAAAACAAAATGATATTAAAAAAGTATTGGCCTATTCTACAGTAAGCCAGCTGGGCTATATGTTCCTGGCCCTGGGTGTAGGCGCTTATGTCGGCAGCTTGTTCCATGTGATGACCCACGCCTTCTTCAAAGCCTTATTGTTCCTGGGTTCCGGTTCGGTGATCCATGCCATGAGCGGTGAGCAGGATATGCGAAAAATGGGCGGCCTGGGTAAAGTAATGCCGGTCACCAAAATTACTTTCCTGATCGGTTGCCTGGCGATTGCGGGTTTCCCCGGCTTCTCCGGTTTCTTCTCCAAAGATGAGATCCTGGCTACTGTATTTGCCAAAAGCCCGGTCATGTACGGCCTTGCATTGCTAGGCGCTATGATGACCGCTTTCTATATGTTCCGCGCATTCTTTATGACTTTCTCCGGTAACTTCCGGGGTACCGAAGATCAAAAACATCATTTACATGAAAGCCCGGTAGCGATGACCTTACCGTTGATCATCCTCGCTGTTTTATCTGTAGCGGGTGGTTTGATCGGTTTGCCGCATGTGATGTCACATCATCACCTGTTGAGCGAATATTTAGCACCGGTAGTTAAGAACTTTGAACCGGCCCACCTGGAAGCCAGTATGGAATGGATATTGATGGGTGTGGCATCCGCCCTGGCGATCATTATGATCTTTGTGGCAAAGTCGGCTACTAAAAAAGAAGTTTATCCGGAAGCGACCGGCCTGGCTAAAGTACTGGAAAATAAATGGTATATTGACGAGCTTTATAATACCGTTATCGTAAAACCTTTATATAAATTAGCTGCTTTCTTAAGCAATATAATGGAGACGAAGGTGATCGATGGCGCGGTAAATGGGGTAGGCCAGTTTGTGAACTGGAGTGCCGGCCGCTTACGGACGCTGCAAAGCGGCCAGGTAGGCGTGTACTTATTTGCCATGGTGATTGGTATTATTGTCATATTTGCAGTAGGTATCGCTTTGATCACTTTATAATTTAATTGAAACCCGAGGAATAATCGAAATATTTAATTTAAACGATGTTGTTAATTTTACTTTTAGTCATACCGCTGCTTACCGGACTGGTCAGTTTTTTACTGAAAGATCCTAAAGCCGTAAAGGCATGGTCTATTTTCGGCGCACTGGTAACTTTAATCGTGGCTTCATTGGCATTTTGTGGTATCAAAGAAGCCCAGGCGCTTAAAGTCGACGTGCAATGGCTGCCTGCTTTAGGGGCCAACTTTAGCCTGGAGGCAACTGCCGGTACCTTATTGATGACCCTGCTTACCGCGATGGCTTTTGTACTGGTATACCTGGCACAATGGAATAAGCAAATCGGGCACAGCAGCCGCTTCTTCGCATTGATGGGGCTTTCCGCTTCGGGCCTGATGGGTGTATTTTTAGCCAACGATCTTTTATTATTTTATTTCTTCTGGGAGCTGGCGTTGATCCCGGTATATTTCCTTGCCGGACAATGGGGCGGGAAAGATCGGATTAAAGCTTCGATGAAGTTCTTTATCTATACCTTCTTTGGTAGCTTATTGATGCTGGCCGGCCTGATCTACCTGTACACCAGCACTCCGGACTATTCTTTTGCTTACAGCAGCATTGCTACTACCGGAGCGCAACTGGCGCCTGAAGTGCAGGGGGTATTATTTACTTTATTTTTTATCGCTTTCGGTATCAAAATGCCGATCTTCCCCTTACATTCCTGGCAGGCTTCGGCGTATGAGCAAAGCTACACACCGGTAACAGTAGTCATGAGCGCCCTGATGGTAAAAATGGGTTTGTATGCCACCATTAAATGGCTGATCCCTATTTTCCCGGATGTAGACCGCATTTTTTATGGAGTGATCATGACCCTGGCAGTGATCGGGATTATTTATGGTTCCCTGCTGGCCATTGCCCAGAAAGATATAAAACGCCTGATTGCTTATTCTTCATTAGCGCACGTGGGGCTGATGATCATGGGGGCTTTCTCTCAGAATGAATTCGGTATGGAAGGCCTGTACCTGCAGATGTTCAACCATGGTATCATTATTACCGGGCTATGGTTACTGGTAGATATTATTGAAAACCGTTACCAGACCCGTAATATGACAGAACTTGGCGGTATGGCGGCCAATGCGCCTAAAGCGGCGATCGCCCTGGTGATCATTACCTTCGCTTCCGTATCCTTACCATTGACGAATGGTTTTGTCGGGGAGTTTTTATTGTTCCTGGGTATTTTTAATTCCGCTTACGAATGTAAGATCTGGTATATGGCTATTGCCGGCCTCGGTATCATCTTGGGCGCCATCTATATGTTGAATATGGTACAGAATGTGGCTTACGGTGATAAAAAAGAAATGGCTGTTGCCGACCTGAGCTGGAATGAACAATTGAGTTTATACCTGATCATTATAGTGATCATTGTATTGGGCGTATACCCGAATATGGTATTGGATCTGTTGTAGATGTAATTTTCAAATTAGCAAATGTGCTAATTTGAAAATTTGTTGAAGATTTTAGCCAAACGATAATGAATATGTTCAGTAGCTCAATGCCTATAAATAGTTTGGGGACATGGGTTAGCTGAAAAGCAGCGGAGCAATTGCTTTTCAGTCGCCTTTTTTGTTTCTTTTTGGGCGAATCAAAAAAGAAATTAGAGAAAATAAATAAAAAACGCTGCCGTTTTTAAGCAAGCAAAAAAGATAAAAAGATAAATGAAACCATTAATAGCCACCGCAGTATTTGCCATTTTGATGATGTTCGCATCATTGTATGCCAAGGAAAAAAGAAGCCTGAGCAATTTTGCCGGCATCCTGATGCTCGGACTTGTGGGACTTAACATCTGGGAGCTGGTAGACTATACCCAGCTGTTGAAAAGCGCTGATGCCGATCCCTACCTGTTCAGCAAAATGTTGCGGGTAGATAATTACGCTTTATGGTTTAATGTATTGATCACGGGCGCTTCCCTTCTATATGTGTTGTTGTTCCGCAGGAGCATAGAGGCGGTAGGTAAGCATGTGGGGGAGTATTACGCCCTGCATTTCTTTATCCTGTGTGGTATTTTCCTGGTATCTTCTTATAATAATTTATTGATCCTTTTCTTAGGGATCGAGATCATGTCTATTCCACAGTATGTATTGGCCGGTTCCGATAAGCATAATTTGAAAAGCAGTGAGGCTTCCCTGAAATATTTCCTGATGGGCGCATTCTCAACGGGCTTTTTATTGATGGGTATCGTGTTATTATATGGTGCTATGGGTACCTTCGAGCTAAACGGGTTTAACTTCTATAAAACCGGCACACTTTCAGTGATGGGGGTTATGGGTATCCTGTTTATGCTGGTGGCAGTAGGCTTTAAAGTGAGCGCTGCGCCTATGCACTTCTGGACCCCGGATGTGTACGATGGTTCCCCGACTCCGTTTACTGCCTTCATGGCTTCTATTGTTAAAGTGTCTATTTTCCTGGCTTTCATGCGCCTGTTCATGGAAGGTTTTGCTAATATGGATCCCTACTGGAAAGTGATGGTGTTAGGGGTAATGGCGGCGCTTACCTTGCTGATCGGTAATATTACCGCAGTGTACCAGCAAAGCGTGAAACGTATGCTGGCTTACTCTTCTATCGCGCAGGCAGGCTTTATGATGTTCGTGGTGATAGGTAGCGATGTGTTGGCGATGAAAGGTATGGTGTTATATGCAGTGGCATATACATTGGCTACCCTGGGTATTTTTGCTGTACTGGTTAAGTTGAAAGATTATACTTACGATGGCTTTAACGGCCTGGCTAAAAAAGAACCTTTCCTGGCGGTTGTTGCAGCCGTTTGTATGATGTCACTGGCGGGTATTCCGCTTACCGCGGGTTTCTTTGCCAAATGGTATGTGCTGGCTTCCGCGATCAAGCAGGAGAATACGTTCTGGTTGGTCGTATTCGCTTTGGTGATGGCAGCAGTAAGTGTGTACTACTATTTCAAGGTGATTATTGCGATGTATTTCAAAAAAGGAGAACCGGAGTTAAGTACATCAGTAACGCCAATAGATAAAGCGTTGATGGCGATTGTCGTTTGTGCAATCATCGTTTTGGGTATAGCCCCGGAGATGTTATTGTCCTGGATTTAAAGGATTAGGGAATTTGTAAATAAGCGAATTTGTGAATAGTATTATAGAAAAGATACAGGTCCTGGCTTGTATCTTTTTATATATACCAGCATCGCAGCATGTTTGGTAAGTTCTCATTTGCTGCATTTATTATATTGAAGCTTCCGGATATTTATGAAAATTGCTGACCTTAATTTTGAACAATCTTTATTGCGTCGACACTTGATTTTTAAGACATCCTGGTCTTATAAGTTTGATTTGATTTTTCAAATAATTGTAAATGTTGTATTATGGCTATTCATGAGTATGATTCTTGTGAACTATGCTACCTATGACAGGAATGGAAAATCATTTGTTTATGTCTTCGTTGTATTCATGCTCATTTTTAACTACCTGCTTTATTTAAAGCTTATGGAGAAAAAGTTAAGTATAATCCGTACTAATAATACAGCCGGGATTAATAGGGAGTATATATTAGCTTTCGCAAAGCAGGAAGATTGGAGCATCAGAAAAAAATCAAAGAATATAGTTGTCACTTTTGAGGATTGCGGGGATAGAGGCCTAGGGAATAATAAACAGCTAACCCGGGTATTTCTACTATCCGCCAATGATGTATTATTTACTGTTTTTACAGAAAGAAATCGTGTGAATTTTCCGGGCTTATTTGACCGGAGAGATGTCCGGTCAGATCTAAGTAAAGTATTTGCCAACCGTCCGGATACTAAAAATAATTAAGTGATCCGATCAAACACATTTTGTTATGTACCATTTTAAAAACGACTATGCCGAGGGAGCACATCCCGATATCCTGCAGCAATTGCTCATCACCAATCTGCAACAACAACCGGGCTATGGCGAAGATGACTATTCATTGGCTGCAAAGAATATAATACGGGAAAAAACAGGTAATCCTAACGCGGCTATCTATTTCGTGACTGGGGGAACTCAGACAAACCTGTTAGTCATTTCTGCGCTGTTAAGACAGCACGAGGCCGTTATAAGCGCGCAGAGCGGGCATATCTTCGTACATGAAACCGGGGCAATAGAAGCCCAGGGACACCGCGTGATTACGGTAACAACTGATAATGGCAAACTCAATGTAGCCGGTATCGAAAAAGTCCTGCAGACCTATTCCTTAAGGCCGCATATGGTAAAACCAAGGATGGTATATATATCCAATGCGACAGAGATAGGTACAATTTACACTAAACGGGAATTTGAAGAACTCTCTGCTTATTGTAGGGCGCAACATTTATACCTGTTTATGGACGGTGCAAGAATGGGCCATGCGCTTACCGCTGAAAACAATGACCTGACCCTGGCGGATATTGCCCGGCTGGCCGATGTATTTTACATAGGTGGGACAAAAAATGGCGCACTGCTGGGAGAAGCTATTGTGTTTAACAGCCCGGACCTAGCGCCGGAGTTTGATTATATATTAAAGCAAAAAGGGGCTTTATTGGCCAAGGGCAGAATCTTAGGTATCCAATTCCTGGAACTATTCAAAAATGACCTGTACTTTGACCTGGCCCGGCATGCGAACCGCATGGCGATGAAAATAGCGGCCGCGGTCAAAGCCTGCGGCTATACCTTCCTTACGGAGTCTACTACTAACCAGATCTTCCCCATACTCCCGAAGGCGCTTATTAAAAAGCTTAGTGAAAAGTACCTGTTTTTTGAATGGCAGGAAATAGACGAAGCCCGTTCGGCACTACGCTTAATCACCTCCTGGGCTACAGAGGAAGCGGTAGTAGATGAATTTATCCGGGATTTAAAGGAAGGCTTACCTATGAATAAGTAGTGTTATGTGCGATAAATTAAACGATAAGGAATGACCATTAACTATTATTTGGATAAAGACGATTTTTTGAATTATCAGCTTTATACCGCTTCACAATCTGAACACATTAAAAAGAAAAGATTAAGAGGGAGGATCGTCCTGACGCTTGTTTATTTTTTACTTGCATTGTATAGTTACAGTACTGATAGGACGGGACTCATGATCGTTGCCTGCTTAGTGGCGGTGCTGGGATATTTTTTATACCCATTATGGGATCGTAAAAGATATATCCGGCATTATGAGCAATTTATTGAAGCGCACCGTAAAGAAAGGGCAGGGAAAAAGGCGACCCTTACTTTCTCGGATGACTTTATTTATGCAGTTGAGGGGGAAATGGAAAGCAAAATTCCCACTACAGAAATAGAGGAGATCACAGAGATTAATACCAATATATTTATGAAACTGAAAAGTGGCCAGTCTTTGATCCTGTCTAAAAATAAGATCGGCGAGCTAACTGCGTTAATCCTCTTTTTAAAAGCTTTCGCGGAGCAACGGGGTATTAATTATTTACAGGAGCAAAACTGGAAATGGCGTTAAATGATTACAACGGACAATAGGATGAAGCCACCTATTCCGACCGCTTATACAGCGCATTCTTATACGCGATACCCCATTTAGCGATCTCATCAATGATTGAGCCAAGCGTTTTGCCAAATTCCGTGATCTCGTATTCCACCGTTACCGGTTTCGTATTCAATACCGTTCTTTTGATGAGGAGATTCATCTCCAGGTCCTGCAGCTCTTTAGACAGCATCTTGGTGCCAATACCCTCCACTTCCCGCAGCAGGTCCATAAAACGTAATTTGTCTCCCAGCAGCAGGGTGCCCAGTATGTGGAATTTCCATTTACCCGAAAGTATTTCCATCGTATCCTTAATCGCGGAGATCCGTGTTTTACAAATCGGGTTATTATTGAGTATTGATTCCTTTTTCATGCTGTTGTTTTATAGGACAAAGTTAAGTCACTTATGGGTGAAAAATAAAGCGACTTTCCTGCAGGGAACTGGTTTCTGAAGGGAAATTCATGGCGAATGTAAAGTTTATGTCCTGTAGCTTTGCCTTAGTATTTATGCTTACTCAAAAATAATACCCGGCATGCGCATGCTTCCCTACATTTTTTTACCCTTTTTCAGCCTGGCGACATTAAGCCCCAGCTGCAAAGGGCAAACAAACAATCAAACAAAGATGACTACCGATACTACAAAAAATAATCCTTTGATATGTGATCCCGCAGAAGGCATCTGCGGGGTCCCGGCAAATGAACCTACACCTGGGAAAAAACAAACGCCACAAGAGCAAAACCTGAAACTTGTTTACTTCACCGATCCTATCTGCTCCTCCTGCTGGGGTATAGAACCACAATTAAGAAAACTTAAACTGGAATATGGAGCTGATATAACTATTGAGTACCGCATGGGCGGCCTGTTGCCCGACTGGAGCTACAACAGTGGTGGTATCAGCAAGCCTTCAGATGTGGCACATCACTGGGATGAGGTAAGCGCTTACTATGACATGCCCATTGATGGAGATGTATGGCTGGAAGACCCGCTGAGCTCCTCCTACCCGCCATCTATAGCCTTTAAAGCCGCGCAATTACAGGATGCGGAAAAAGCGATCTTGTTCCTGCGGGAACTAAGGGAGCTGGTTTTCCTGGAAAAAAAGAATATTGCCAAATGGGAGCATATGGCTGCTGCGGCAAAAAAAGCAGGTCTTGATGTGGCCCAATTAAAAAAAGATTATGAAGGTAAAGCCGTACAGCTCTTCGAGGAAGACCTGAAACTGGCGCGTGAATATGGCGTAAGAGGCTTTCCTACTATGTTCTTCAGCAATGCGGCAGGAAAGCGGGAAATGGTGTATGGTTCCAAGCCTTATCCTTTCTACGAAACGGCGATATTGACCGTATCCCCTCAAACAGCTAAAAAGGAATACATCAAAGACTGGAAATATTTGTTCGGAAAGTACAGCTCTTTAACCGCTAAAGAATTCTCGGAACTTTCAGGAACGCAGAGAAAAGACAGTGAAACTGTATTGGATAACCTTGTTGCTCAGGGAGCATTAACTAAGCTCAACACAAAGAACGGCGCCATCTGGCGATTAAAAAAATAGTACGTATACAAGTAAGAACGGGATCAAAAAAGGCAGAGGGACGTGATTAATCACGTCCCTCTGCCTTTTTTGATTACTTTGTTTAATCTTTTCCAGGCTTAAAACGGGCTGGAATATGCAGGGTTAGTGGTCAGCTGCTGATCGGTAAGGGTATGCAGGAAGGCTACTAAAGCGGCTTTATCTGCTGCTGATAATTGAAGGCCGCCATTAGGCAGTTGCTGCTGAAAAGAGGGGTCAAGCGTAGCGCTGTTTTGCACCAGGTTATAGTGGTCCACCACCTCTTCCAGGGTACGGAACCGGCCATCATGCATGTAGGGAGCTGTAAGGCCAACATTGCGCAGCGAGGGCACTTTAAACTTCGCTTTATCGCCTGCTAAACCGGTAACCTTCTCACGACCGATATCAGATACGGAAGCGTCATCATCAATCCCGTTATTCATATATTTATCATTCTCGAAATTTGCGCCGCCATGACAGTGCTGGCAATCTGCACCAGAGGCCGCGGGGAATGCCGGGTTATATTCCGTAAAGAAAAGGAACCTGCCTCTTTCTTCTTCTGGGGTCAGCGTAGCTCTTCCGGCCAGGTAATCATCATATTTTGACTTATTGGAAACAATGGAATTCATAAATTGTTCCAGCGCTTTTGAGATCAACAAAGTGTCTATAGTGCTCGTGCCGAATGCCCTGCGGAACTGCTGGCGGTAAGTACTGCTGGCCTGCAATTTGGCTACAATGTTCTCAAGCGTTTCATCCATTTCTAAAGGATCCTGCACTGGTTTTAAGGATTGATGCCGGAGCAGTTGTGCCCTGCCATCCCAGAAAAACGCGTTTGTATTCCAGGCCATGTTGAATACCGACATGGCATTTCTTTTACCCGGTAAATTCTTCACCCCCAGGGAAAATTTTGCGGTATCATTAAAAGCGAATTGCTGCATGTGACAACTGGCACAGGATTGCGTATTGGTGCGGGACAGCATTTTTTCATAAAACAGCATGCGCCCTAGTTTTACCCCCTCGCGTGTAAGCGGGTTATCCCCGGCTATCTGGGGTTCCGGGAAAGTGCCATAGTCCAGGACATAGGGCTCGTCGGGTGTCTCCTCCGGCTCTTTTTTACAGCTGTTGATCAACACCACAGCAGCCAGTACGGTAAATATTAAGATGACTTTTTTATTTTTCAAAGTTTAAATTTTTGATCCCGTGTAAACGAATAATCGCTGAGACTTTTTAAGAAATTCACGATATCTTCTTTTTCCCGGGAGGTTAAATGTAAAGGTTGTACCAGGCCGCTTTTATTAGGATGGGCCTGGCCGCCGCTATTGTAATGTTCGACAACGGCTTCGAGGCTATTGATGCTGCCATCATGCATATAGGGTGCCGTAAGTGCGATATTACGCAATGAGGGCACTTTAAATTTTGCCCGGTCATCAGGCAACTGCGTAAACCGCATCCTGCCGCTGTCGCTATACAAAAGGTACAAACCGTTATTTTCGAACGCGTAATTAGTGAAATTAAATCCGCTATGACAACCGGAACAGTTGGTCCTGCTACTTATAAAAAGCGCGTAACCTCTTTTTTCACTTTCATTCAATGCGGCCTGGTTCCCATTATTAAAGTAATCGTCAAAAGCACTGTTGCCACTGATGAAACTTCTTTCAAACTGGGCCAGGGCCCTGGTAATTACAAAGGCATCCAGCGGCCGGTTATAAGCCTCCTGTGCCTGCCGCGTATAAGCCGGGTCGGCGCTGAGTTTATTCACAATGTCTATCATATTTGTGTTAAACTCATTATGCTCCTGTACCGGCACCAGTACCTGCATTTCCAGCGTAGGTACGCCACCCGCTCGGGTAAAGTAAGGATGGTAGCCGATATTGGCCAGGGACGGGGCGTTACTGGTACCCGGTGCGTTGCCGTCTCCGGTGCTGAAAGCCAGCGAATCACTAAAGGCCAGCGCCGCATGATGGCAGGAGCCACAGCTAACGGTATTGTTTCTTGAAAGCCTCTTGTCATAAAACAACTGCTTTCCTAAGGTCCATCGTTGCAGGGAGAACCGGTTGTTTTCCGGTTCCGGCATGGCCGGGAAACCTTTAGGTAATTGCATGATGTCTGCTCCCGTTACCCCGGGTTGCTCTTTTTTACAACTGTAGAGGCAAACCGGTAATAACAGGACCAGGATAATAATATAACGCAATAAAGCAGTCATTAACGCAGCGTAATTTTTTGGCTGCCCATATCTTTCCGGCCTTCATAGAACTTCAGGATATAGGTGCCTTTTGCTAAAGCAGATAAGTTGATTACATTATGCTGCCCGGCAAGTGCTGCAGTATAATGGACTTTACCCAGCAGGTCAATAACCTGTACCGATTTAGCATGGTTATTCTGTACCAGCAGGTCTATATTAATCTTGTCCTGTACAGGGTTGGGATATATGTTGGCAAAATGTATAGCCGTGTTTTGCCCGGGAATTGATGTTGGAGCGGTTCCGGCTTTAAAAACATGGTCCCTGAAGTTTTCCAGCAGCTTAAGATCAGTAGCATTTACGCCATGGTCAATCGGACCGGCCGCTACATTTATATCCTTCAGGGCCTCTGTATAGTCGGCGTCCAGGTATATATGGATATCATTGCCACTGTTTTCACCTGCGGCCATTACTGTTTGCTCGAAGTAATTGTAATTCCATAAACCGTGAATTTCAAAAGGATTATTGCCTGCGGTACCCTCAAGGGCAACAAAACGGTATCCTGCGGACCAGCCCCAGTGCATGGAAGGGGTCTGGAAATAAAGCGGGTGAAGCGGAGATTGCAGGGAAGGGTCAGCGTTATTAGCCGGTGAATCTACGCCTATGTAAAACTTTATACCTTCCACGGTGGTTACATTCAGAGAGCCAAGGTCGGCTGTTACATTTGCAGCGCCTTTAGCCAAAATATAATGGTCCGGAAGTGTCAATTCCATACCGCCATCATGGATAATTTTAATGCCGGAGATATAGTAATCAATACGGCTGATTTTAAAATTCTGCGACAGGTTGTTCTGTGTGGTTTGATTAAAAGCAAAATCGGCAGTGCCCAGTTTATGGGTAATATGCAGTTTTACGTTTTTTTGTGCCTGGGAGATCAATGACACAAAGAGCAGGGTAAAAAGTACAGTTATATTTTTCATTTTTTATAATGTTTTAAATAGCCAGGATAGAGCGGCATTAAGCGGCTAAGCAATTAGCCCTTAAGTGCTCAATTAAGAATAGTAGTTACATGAAGAAGTCCACTTCTGCAGGAAGCGGTTGAAAGAAATGATCTTAAAATCAGATACGGTAATTACAGTATAAAATACGCAGTTTTTGCCGTAGCTCTTTTGGAGGTGGCGGCCGGTAATTGGTATAGCTGTCTCTGTGCTCCTTGATTAAAGCGATACTGTAGGGATGAAAAGAAGGCAGCAGGGCAGGGGCGCCAATATATTTAAAGGCGATATCCTGTGTCGCGTTTTTTTGATGCTCGGTTTTTAGTTTTACTTCTTTTTGAACATCTTCGCAGCAGCCCTTTTTGGCGGGGCCATGCATCCCACATTTACCGCAGGCCTGGTCTTCATAGGCATTAAAACTTACTTCAACCAGCTCTCCCATGCAATAATGGAAATGCATTGTAGCGCCAACAAGGCTGTTGGCATATACAAATAGCAGGAGTATGATAAACAGTTTTTTCATTCTACGACTACAAATATAATTTTTTTTCTAATCGTTGCGAAAAAAAATACCTCTTGTAGCAGACCATTAATTGATAAGATAGCAATCGGAGCGTACTCTGGTCACTTTGAGTGTTTAAAGCTGAATAAAGCTTAAGGCTTAACCCGTTTACCCAGTATTTTTAAATCTCTTTCCCGGCCATCGAGCAGGGCAATACCGGGCAGCGTTGCCCAGTCTTCAAACCCGAAATGGCGGAACAGTTTCAGGCTGGGTTCATTATGCGCGAAAATGAAACCGAGTAAAGTTTTGATCCCGTAATCGGGCGCTTTTTCGATACAATATTGCAGGACTGCTTTACCCAGGCCTTTACCTCTTTGCGTATCATCCAGGTAAATGCTGATCTCTACTGTAGCATCATAAGCAGGCCGGCCATAGAAGGATTGGAAACTTACCCAGCCAACGACCTGCTTTTCGCTGTTCTCGATCATCCATAAAGGTCTGTTAGGGACATTATGCTCGGCAAACCATTTTTCCCGGCTGGCTACCGTAACCGGTTCGGTATCCGCGGTCACCATCCTGGAGGCTATCGTAGTATTATAGATAGCCACGATTTGTGCTAAATCTTTATGTTCCGCGTTCCTGTAGCTTAGTCCGGCCGCATTCATGTAGTCCTGTATTTTTAAATTGATTGCACAAAGATACAGGGCGCGACTGAGTTATGGTATCATTTAGGTACAAAAACCGAAGCCGGGTGAAGACCCGGCTTCGGTTTTTGTTGTCAATTTTAAGTTGAAAATTTCATATTCTGGATACGTACGGCGTTCAGGATGGCCAGCAGCGAAACGCCAACATCCGCAAAAACCGCTTCCCACATGGTTGCCAGGCCACCCGCGCCCAGGATGAGGACAATAGCTTTCACCACAAAAGCCAGGGTAATATTCTGCCAGACGATCTTCTTCGTTTGCTTGCCAATCTGGATGGCCATGGGTATTTTAGAAGGCCGGTCATCCTGGATAACAACATCCGCCGTTTCGATGGTGGCATCGCTGCCCAGGCCGCCCATGGCAATGCCCACATCGCTCAGGGCGACTACCGGCGCGTCGTTGACCCCATCACCTACGAAAGCTACTTTTTCGTTTTTCGCTTTTATAGCCTTTACCTTATTGACCTTATCTTCCGGTAGCAGATCTCCGAAGGCCGTATCTATTCCTAATTCTTTTGCTACAAATTGTACGACACTGTCTTTGTCGCCGCTGAGCATAGTAGCCCGTATATTTTGGCCGTGTAACAGATCAATGGTTGTTTTTGCATCGGGTTTAATACTATCGGCAATCGCAAGGTAACCCACATATTTATGATCATAAGCCACCGCGATCAAAGTATGGGCTATACGATCCGGGTCGGTAGTATAAGCGATTTTAAACCGGTCCATAAGCTTGAAATTGCCCACCAGTAAAGACTTTCCATTGACCATAGCTTTAAGTCCATGCCCGGGAATTTCTTCAACCTGTTCCATTTTAATGCTGCTATCAGGTGTGCCTACATATTCATGGATGGCAGTGGCTACAGGGTGGGTACTGTTACTTTCCAGTACATTGACCAGCCGCAGGAGCTCATCTTTATCAAAGGCATCACTAAAAACGACTTCCTGCACTTTGAATACTCCTTCGGTCATGGTGCCTGTTTTATCCATAACTACATGTTTGATAGCTGCAAGTGTGTCCAGGAAATTACTGCCTTTAAATAAGATACCATTACGGCTGCCTGCGCCAATGCCACCGAAATAGCCCAGGGGAATGCTGATGACCAAAGCGCAGGGGCAGGAGATCACTAAAAAGATCAAAGCCCGGTACAGCCAATCCTGGAATTCATAATCAGCGACCAGGAAATAAGGCAGGAAACAAATGCCTATGGCCAGGAAAACGACAATGGGTGTATATACCCGCGCAAACTTACGGATGAATAATTCCGTAGGCGCTTTCTGGGCGGTAGCGTTTTGTACCAATTCCAGGATCTTGCTCAGCTTGCTATCGGTATAGGCCGTAGTTACTTTTACCTGGCTCACGGTATTAAGGTTGATCATCCCCGCAAGGACGGTTTCGCCTTTACTTTTAGTGTCGGGCTTGCTTTCTCCTGTTAGTGCGGCGGTATTAAAAGAGGCCGATTCCGAAAGTAATTCCCCGTCCAGGCCCAGCTTTTCGCCGGGCCGGAGCTGTAGTACAGTTCCTATAGCGACATTGGCCGCTTTTACGGTTTTTGTATTATCCCCTTCAATGATTGTGACCTCGTCGGGGCGTTGATCCAGCAGTGATTTAATATTCGCTTTAGCCCGGCTTACCGCCATACTCTGGAAGACTTCCCCAATAGCATAAAACAGCATGACTGCTACCGCTTCGGGGTATTCTGCAATAGCAAAAGCACCCAGAGTCGCAATGGTCATCAGGAAAAACTCTGAAAACACGGCCCCTTTGGCAATGCTTTTAAAGGCATCTTTGATCACCGGTAAGCCGACCGGTATATAGGCCGCCACATACCAGGCGATCCTTATCCAGCTTTTAAACCAACTTTGCGGGATCCAATTGTCCAGGGCGATACCGGATAATAAGAGCACGAAGGAGAACAGGGCGGGTAAAAACAATTTGACTATGCTACCTTCCTTATTACTGTGATCATGATTGTGACCATCATCGTGATTATGGTCATGATCATGATCCTCATCATGCTTATGCTCCCCGTTCATTAATTGCTCCGCTTGTTGATATACTTTCTCGGTCTGGTTACAACAGAGCTGGCGGCCCTGCGCATCATATCTATGTTGGTGTGCCATTATAAAAATCTCCTTGTTTTAAGTTGGTACTGCTGGTATACTATGCCATGTTCTTTTACCAGGAATGCTTCTTCCAGCCGTACCTGTACCTGGATCAATAGATAACCGGTAAGGAGGAAGAATAAGGTGGCTACATCCGGCTTTGCCAACAAAAGTCCTGCGAGGCTCAGCAGCATGCCTGTAAAAACAGGGTTCCGGGAAAAGCGGAACAGGCCTGTAGTGACGAGCTTTGTTTTTGTTTCGGTGTCAATTCCGATCCGCCAGGAATCCCGCATCTGGTATTGCGCGATCAATACCCCGCCAAAAGCGAAGAGCATTAATGTGACGCCTAAATGTTGGAGCCAGGGATATGCCAGCCATTGCAACACCGGTAAATAATGCGCCGGTTCATTTACAAAGGCTATAAATACCACGTAGAGGAACAAAGCCAGCATCAGCCGTTTAAAATACCGGCCCACTAATGCAAATGCGCTGTCGTCATTAGGCAGCACCTCAGGGTTCTTTTTGATCCGCCTGGCTACCCGGTAGCTAACACCCCAAAAGGAACAGGTAAAGAACAAAATAAAATATACCAATAAAAAGTACCTGATGTCCATGTTTACTTACTTATGTTGGTACAAAATTACCACAACCGGCAATGCAATACTATTGCAAACCTTCTTGCAGGCAATGTTCGCAAATCCCTTTTGCAAACAAGCGGATCTCATCAATACGGTAAGCATGGGCCGCCTTTTCCGGTATCTTAAAGTCCTCCCTGCAGGTCGTTTGCTTGCAGAGTTTACAGTAAAAATGCAGGTGCCAGTCTTTATGGGTTTGCTCATCACAGCCGTCGTGGCATAAGATATATTTCGTGGTGTTATTTTCCTGTATACCGTGTACGATACCTTTTTCTTCAAAGGTTTTCAAGGTACGGTAAATCGTTACCCGGTCCGCTTTATAGAAATGTGCCTCTATTTCAGTTAAAGATAAGGCTACCGGTTGCTTACTTAAAAAATCGTATACCAGGATCCGCATACTGGTTGGCGCAGTATTCTTTTCCAGGAGTTTTTTTTCTGTATCCTTCATAGTACTTCCTTATTTTTTAATGAGCATGATCATGTCCGCCGGAACTTAGTTTCGCATTGATGAAGAAAGCTCCTTTGGTTACTACTTTCGCGTTCGGCGCTAATTCTGATACAGGGGTAATGGCCGTGTAACCCATGTCCGAAACACCTTTGGCCACTTCTATTTTTTCAAAATTCAGGGTCTTGCCTTGTTGCTGCCCTTGCCTAGCAGCATCTTGCTCATTACTGTGTTTATGTGCTGCCTCCCCTTCGTCATGCGCATGGCCGTGATCATCATGTCCCGCTGCCGCATGTGCTCCCGTTGTTTGCACTGTCTGCACAAAAATATAGAATTTGCCATCGGCTTCTACAATCG
This sequence comes from Taibaiella sp., assembly GCA_016786705.1. Lineage (GTDB taxonomy): Bacteria > Bacteroidota > Bacteroidia > Chitinophagales > Chitinophagaceae > Edaphocola. Next base: position 74,001 of record JAEUVV010000011.1, on the reverse strand, counting down.
CTTCATTGGGTACTGCAGGCGCTGCAATATTGTCCGCGCTGATCATACCGGTTATATTCATCCCGTCGATCAGGCCTTTTTTATTACCGGTAACCGTACAGTGCACCGCTATCGTTTTACTCTCGTCCTCGAAAGAAGAGCCGATCTTAAACACTTTTGCCGTATAAGTAACGGTTGGGTTGTTCGTCAGGACAAAGTTAACCACCTGGCCTTCTTTGATAAAAGGCAGGTCTTTCTCAAATACCTGGAGGTCTAAGTGCAGCAGCCCATTGTCTACGATTTCTACGACCGGTGAAGACACATCTACATAGCTGCCGATCTTGGCAAACTCGTTACTGACTGTGCCACTTACAGGACTGGTGACCAACAAGGCGGATTGCAGGTTGGCGGTGCTGATCCGGTTCGGGTTAATCCCCATTAACTGGATTTGCTTTTGAAGCGAGGCTTTGCGGGTTCTTAAGGCATTGAGCTCGGCGGTGGCGCTTTGCAGGTTTTTAGTGGCCCCGGCATTACCCTCGTTCAATTCCTTTTGCCTTTGCATTTCCTGCTCGGCCAATAAGATACGGCTACCCATGGTCAGGTATTCTTCCTGCAATTGAATAAATTGCGGGTTTTCTATGGTCGCGATGACCTGTCCTTTCTGTACATAGTCACCCAGTTGCACTTTCAGGGTCTTGATCACTCCGCCATATAATGACGTAGCATTAGCTTTGTTATTATTAGGTACTCTTAAAGCGCCATTGGCCTTAATAATAGCGGTGAGATTCTTTTGTTCTATATTCCCCAAAGTGATCCCTGTAGCCTTTATTTGCGCTTCGGTCAGCGAAGCGATCATGGGAGCTTCCGGCTCCTGAACCGCTTCTTTGGGTACACTGGCTTTTTCTTGTGCGGTTCCGTGGCTCTCACCTGCCTCCTCCTTTGAGCCGCAACTGTTTAAGCCGGTGGCCAGGCTAAGGGTAAAAAATATTTTTATAAGGATATGCATATTGTCTTTTATTGATAGTTATAGTATTTAAATTGAATGGCCGATTGGTTATAGGTATTTAATACCTCCAGGTAGTTTTGCCGGATGCCTATGGCCTGGCCCAGGAACTGGCCTAGCTCTGCGAAGCTTATCTCTCCGGCCTTATAGCTTAAAGTTGCGGCCTTTATAATCTCCTCCGCTTGTTGTAAACCCGAGGTTTCATAAAAATGGAGCAGGGCGGTATGCTTTTGCAGTTCTGCCAGGGCCGATTGTCTTTGCGTAGTCAATACCTGTACCTGGTAAGAAAGGGTTTTTTCTTCAACTTCCAGTTCTGCTGCAGCGTTCTTTACCCGGTTCCGGTTGGCGCTGATCCCGAAAAGGGGAATAGTGGCCGTAACCGAAAAACCGGTGAACGGGTCGGGGGCGCCCCATAAGCGCTGGCTGAAGACCCTGCCCGAAAATTCAGGGCGATTATTATTTTTTTGCACCGCAATATTGGCTGCCGCGATTTTTACATTTTGCGCCTGCAGGTTGAGTAGCGGGTGACCGGAACTATTAGTACTGTCTGTGTTAATCTTGATCTTCTCCAAAGGCGCGGTCACGGGTAACAGCCATTCGTTCTGGTTCAGCAGGATCATCAGTTGCTGTTGCTGCAGCACCATGTCTTTTTGGTTTTGAGCGATCAGGGCCTGTAACTCTTTCATTTTCGCCTCGGCCGCGATCTGGTCCAGCTTCGCCACGTCTCCGGTTTTAACCCGGAGTGCTGCGACGCCCAGGAGATTGGTATAAAGACTATCCAGGCTGAAGAGTAAGCTTTGCCGGTCCTGGAAATACCAGAGCTGGTAATAAGCGGTACGCACCTCCCTGGTAATGGCCGCCCGTACCACTTCCGTATTCAGTTCAGCGTACTTTAATTGCTCCTGCAGGTAATTTTTACGGGCAGCATATAACCCAGGCCAGGCAATGCTTTGCGAAAGGCCTATTTTAAGAATGCCTTTAGCGTCGGAAGGACGCAGGTCTTCATTCTCTGCAAATAAGCCGGTCTTTGGAATATCATTAGCTGTTTTTACATTAAGGCCTGCGCTTTTGATTTCAGCTGCGTTGATACTGATTTGCTGGTTTTGCAGGATTGCCCTGTTTACCGCGGTATCTGCAGTGATGCGGGTCTGGGCCTGCAGGGAAAAGCTGAAGCATAAGATAAGGATACTTAAACCGGCAGTTTTAGCTATACTGCTTCTCTTCAGCCGCGTCTTTGAATTAAAAATGAGGTACAGCAGGGGCAATACGAAAAGCGTCAGGAACGTAGCAGTGATTAAGCCGCCAATGACCACTGTGGCCAACGGTTTCTGTACCTCGGCTCCTGCGCTTGTACTGATGGCCATCGGTAAGAACCCGAGCGAGGCCACCATGGCAGTCATTAATACCGGCCTTAAGCGGGTGACCGTCCCTTCTTTTACTCTTTGCAGGATATCTGTCATGCCTTCTTTTTTTAATTGGTTAAAGGTCCCGATCAATACAATGCCGTTCAGCACAGCTACCCCGAACAGGGCGATAAAGCCGATGCCGGCACTGATACTGAATGGCATACCCCGCAGCATCAAGGTAAATACACCGCCTATGGCGCTCATCGGTATGGCCGTAAAGATCAGTAAGGCTTGCTTGAAAGAGTGGAAGGTGAAGTAAAGCAGCATAAAGATCAGCAACAGGGAGATGGGTACCGCGATCATAAGCCGGGCGCTGGCTTCCTGCAGGTTCTCAAACTGGCCGCCATAGGTAAAATAATAGCCTGGCGGCAGCTTCACTTTAGTGCTTAGCTGACTTTGGATATCCTTCACTACACTCTGGACATCTCTTCCGGCTACATTAAAGCCGATCACGATCCTGCGTTTGCCGGCTTCCCGGCTGATCTGCGCGGGCCCCAGTTTATAGCTTATAGTAGCTATCTGGGATAAAGGTACCTGTATGCCTGTATTGGTCGGGATGACCAGGTTACTTACATCTTCGATGCTGCTCCTGTGGGTACTGTCGAGCCTTACCACCAAGTCAAATCTTCTTTCGTTTTCATAGATCTGCCCGGTGCTCCGGCCCGCGAAAGCAGTGCTTACTACATCATTGACATCCTGTATGGTTAAGCCATAATTGGCGATGCGGGTGCGGTCATAATCAATATTGATCTGTGGCAGCCCGCTGACCCGCTCTACCTGCGGTGATGTGGCCCCGTTGACCGATTGGATCAGTTCGCTGACTTTGTTGGCATAGGCGGCCAGCGTGTCGATGTTTTCACCAAATATTTTGACCGCCACATCCTGGCGGATCCCCGTCATCAATTCATTAAAACGCATCTGTATGGGCTGGTTTTTTTCAAAGAAGACACCGGGAATCACTTCCAGCTTTTCCATGATCGCGTCCGCCAGTTCATTATAGCTGCGCCCGGATTTCCATTCCTTTTCCGGTTTCAAAACCACCATCAGGTCGGTTGCTTCAGGCGGCATAGGATCCGTAGGTACCTCGGCGGCGCCGGTCTTGCCTACCACCATTTTCACTTCATCAAACTCTTTGATGATGCGGGAGGCTTGCATCGATGTTGCTATACTCTGGCTCAGCGAGCTGCCCGGCGGCAGGATACAGTGAAAGGCGAAATCACCCTCCTGCAATTGGGGAATGAATTCGCCGCCCATCCTGCTGAATGCGAACAATGCCAGGGCGAATACGCCGATCGTGATGCTGATGATGACATATTTAACCCGGATCGCTTTTTGCAATAAAGGCTGGTACCATTGCTGCAGCTTTTCCATCATTCTATCACTAAAAGTTTTTTTCGTGACCGGTTTTTTGGAAAGGAATAAAGCGCACATCATGGGAATATAAGTAAGCGATAAGATCAGTGCCCCGAAGATCGCGAAGCCCACGGTTTGTGCCATCGGGCGGAACATTTTACCCTCTACACCTACAAGCGTGAGGATAGGGATATAGACGATCAGGATGATGATCTCGCCAAAGGCCGCGCTGGTTCGGATTTTGGAGGCGGAAACGAATACTTCTTCATCCATTTCTTCCTGGCTAAGTTTTTTCATGGATTTGCGCAGGCCCAGGTGGTGCATGGTGGCTTCCACCACGATCACGGCGCCATCTACGATCAGCCCGAAGTCTATGGCGCCCAGGCTCATCAGGTTGGCGCTGACGCCGAATATATGCATCATGCCCAGGGCAAAGAGTAAAGCCAGCGGGATCGCCGAAGCAACGATCAGCCCGGCCCGCAGGTTGCCCAGGAATAGCACCAGTACAAAGATCACGATCAGCGCTCCTTCCACCAGGTTCTTCTCTACCGTGCTTATAGCCCGGCCTACCAGGTCGGTACGGTCGAGGTAAGGCTCGATGACTACATCTTCGGGCAGGGATTGCTGTATCGTAGGCAGCTTTGCTTTGATGCGCTGCACCACTTCATTACTGTTTTCCCCTTTCAGCATCATCACCACACCGCCCACGGCATCTACTTCGCCATTATAGGTCAGGGCGCCGTAGCGCACGGCATGGCCAAAGCGGACCTCTGCTACATCTTTAATAAAGATCGATACCCCGCCATTGGTTTTTACCGCTATGTTTTCTACATCTTTAATAGAGGTGGCCAGTCCTATGCCCCGGATGAAGTAAGCGTTAGGTTTCTTATCGATATAAGCGCCGCCGGTGTTCTGGTTGTTTTTTTCCAGGGCGCTGAAGATATCAGGTATGCTTACCCCGATGGCCCTTAAGCGGTCAGGGTTAACCGCGACCTCGTATTGTTTTAATTCGCCGCCGAAGCTGTTTACTTCAGCGATACCCGGGGTGCCATAGAGCTGCCGGGCAACGATCCAGTCCTGCATGGTGCGCAGGTCTTTAGCGTTATATTTCTTTTCACTGCCTTTTTTAGGATGGATAATGTATTGGTACACCTCACCCAGGCCGGTACTTACCGGCGCCATTTCGGGAGTACCTATGCCGGGGGGGATCTGGTCCGTGGCTGCTTTAAGCCTTTCATTGATCAGCTGGCGGGCAAAGTAAATATCTACTTCTTCTTTAAAAACGACCGTGATCACCGAGAGGCCAAACCTGGAGATGCTGCGGATCTCTTCTATTTTGGGCACCGTAGCAATGCTTTGTTCTATAGGGAAAGTAACCAGTTGTTCTACTTCCTGGCCGGCCAGGGTGGGGCAGGAAGTGAAGATCTGTACCTGGTTATTGGTAATATCGGGTACGGCATCAATGGGCAGGCGGGTAGCGCTCCAGCCGCCCCAAATGATGAGGATCAGGGTCATCAAGCCGATAATGAGCTTATTCCTGATACTGAATTTGATAATATGATCTAGCACGGAAATAATGATTAATTATAAATGAGGAATAGTGAATTGAAAACTTGCATGAATTCAATACACGACAGTTTGTTTAATGAGACCATTAAACACCAGACATTAATAACTAAACAGTAATCTTGGGCGGCTGCCAGATATTTCCCGAATAAGCAGAAATAAAGGAATCGTTTTTCCAAAAGAGTTTTTTGGCGCAAAAGAAAGGGGGAATCGTTTCCAGCTGCGGTACTATTTTTATATCAGTAACCGCTATACTGATGCTGCAGCAGGAGCAATGGCAAAACGGGGTGCAGCTATCATCACTGTCCCGGTTATGGTCATGGTCCTGGTTGGTTGCCGTTTGGCTAGTGCGCGGGCGTTCTTCACAACGATTGTTATAATCGCTGCAGGGCAGCATGGAAATTGCTGCCAGGTAGATAGTCCATATGATCACCAGCCACTTCATTAGCGCTACAAATGTAAAACATATTTCCAGATCAACATATTGCAAATGTTTATTTTTTGTAAAGAATGCTTAATTTGTATTTTAAATCCAGATCTATGAAATCAGTTTTTATAAGCCTACTTGTTATTACTTTTTTTAATAGCTGCAGCTTCCGGACAAATACATTTGAAGAGATTAACCATATAGCAGCATTAGGTAAACCGGTTAAGATCGAATACTTTAGAAATATAATTCGTAAACCCTTGCAATATAACCAGGGTCCTGAATTTGTATCAGTCGATCAAACGGAAATTGAAGAGATGCTCGCCGAAATTAAACAGGCTAATGATCCTGAACTCTGGAAGGGAGCGATCTGGGATATTGTTGTGATTACTTATGCCGACACTATACTGCGGCTTCATACGGATACTAAAAAGATAGGATCATCTGCGAGTGGTAATTTTTTCTATCTTGATAAAAATAATTTTATTACAAAACGTTTAGCAGAATAGCAAATATTTCAATGTTATACTAGGTTATGACTTTATCCTCCCAAAGCGCAAATATCTACCGACAAGTCAGTGCTCCCTGTACCCAGCTGGGTGACCTGCGTAAAATCGCTAAAGTCATCAAAAAAGATCATGCCTTAGGGATGGAGCTCTGGCATACCGGGGAATATATGTCGCGGCAAATGGCGCTCCTGATCATGGACCCCAAATTGTTGAATCAGGCTGTAATTGATACGCTGGATAAAGATATGCAGCAGCATACAGACGCGGAACAATTGCAACTGGCCGACTGGTTGATGGCCAACCAGCTCACTAAGCATAAACAAACCATCGCATTGCTGCAATCCTGGCGCGATAGTCCATCGGTATTACAAAGGCGCCTTTTCTGGTACTACCAGGGGCGCCTGCGCTGGACCGGCCAGGTACCACCGGGTGATACGGAAAAGCTGTTGACCTTAATTGAAGCCCGTATCGAAAAGGAGCAGCCGGCAGTACAATGGGCCATGAACTTCACCGCGGCCCAGATCGGCATCTTCCAGCAGGAATACCGGCAAAGATGTATTGAGCTGGGTGAGCGTACCGGTCTGTATAAAGACAGGAAGGTGGCTAAAAACTGTACGCCGGACTATTTACCGGAATGGATCGCTATGCAGGTGGCTAAATTAAAATTGTAGTCACTCAAAGTAGTGCAGCAGAACCGCTGTGCCGGTATACTTGGTCCTTAAGGCCAGCGAAATATAAGTCTTCCCTTCATCTGTCGGTGTGAATAATAAATAGCCCGCTTGTATCCCTGCCCGCATTAATTTTACAGGAAAAGAATGTGATATGAAAAAAGTGATCTTAAACCTGGCGGTCAGCCTGGACGGCTTTATAGAAGGGCCAAACGGCGAAATTGACTGGTGTATTATGGAGGAAGATATGGCGTTTGATGCTTTCCTGGAAAGCGTAGATACCCTCTTCTACGGTCGCGTAAGCTATGATGCCTGGGGTAATTACCAGCCGGAAGCCGGGGCAACGGCTGCGGAACAAGCCCTGTGGCAGACCATCCATGCTAAAAATAAATTCGTCTTCTCCCGCAGGGAAAGGAAAGAGGATAAGGCCACTTTTATTAGTACAGATATCTCCGCTAAAGTGGAAGAGCTGAAGCAGCAGGCCGGTAAAGACATCTGGTTGTACGGCGGGGCTAATCTTATTAAAACTTTTATTCATGCCAATCTGGTCGACTGTTACAGGATTTCGGTACATCCGGTTGTACTGGGAAGCGGTAAGCCTTTGTTTGAAGATATGGAACGGCGGCTGAATTTAAAATTAACTGGTACGCGCTTTTTTAAATCCGGCGTGGTAGAACTGAGCTATGAGCCGACTGATTGATCCGGTATTTTAAATAAGCTTTTAGTTAAGTTCTGCAAACTGTTCAGTCTCTGGCTATTCTTGATAATATTTAAGCACATATTCAATAAACCAGTTTGGAAAGTCCTCTGGTCCAACTTCCAGCTGCAGCCCTTTACCAGATATTTTTGCAATCAACTTAAATGCTGCTCCGGAATTATCAAACAAATAGCATTTATCAATGTTTTCGATCATTGAAATCAAATTTTTAAGCGTGCTATAATATCTGCTGGAAATTTTATCAGGATTCACATTGTGTCCTCCTTTTTGAACCCTGTTGCCTACTCTGGAGATGTTAACTTCCGGATCATCAATACAAATGAAATATAGGTAAGCTTTATAGTTATTTTGCTTAGCTTCAATTACTTCGTCGATTTTAGAGGGATGGCTCATTACTGTTTCAAAACAGTAATCAAGCCTGTTTCGTTGAAAATGATGACGTAAGAAAGTACTTATTAATGCGCCTTCATAGCTATGTACTTCTTTTTCAACATCAACAATCATGTTTTCTTCAATGTGAATGTCAATCTTATAATGCTCGTCAATAGACTTCTGAATCAGGGAACTGGCTCTTTCTGTCTTATAAAAACTAGTAAGGTCTTCTTGGCTAAGCGATAAATTATAGTCATCAAGATCAATAAATCCTTTGACAGAAAGTTCATTTTCAATTAAATCTGCGTTCAAAAATTTACCGGCATCATATTTTTTAGCAAATGCTTCATATAAAGTACTTTTTCCCGAACCGTTAGGTCCTGCAAATATTCTCAATCTCGGATAACTCATATTGTCAGACCTATTTTCTAACTAATACCATTCCTTTTTTAAAAGAGCTGGTATCAATTTTAGACTTAGAAATTGTTCTGATAACACTTGTTGTATTGTCTGGAGATACTTCTATAATTTTACGATCCTTAATTATTTTGATTGTAATTCCCATAGCTTTAGAAGACCTTAATGCTTTAGATGAAGCTACTTTTGCCGATTCAATTAAGACAGCATCTTCCCGGATTTCCGATGCGTTAATGTGTTTTCTTCTCATCCTGCTATTGCTCACTCTACTCATAACGTTTTAGTATTTATTCAAAAATACGGCAAATCTGCATATTATCTGTATCCTATTGGGTTAAAGTATTGTATGCTGCAATATTAGCTACACATATTGAGATCAAATAAGAAGCAAACAATACCCGTCTTTTGATACTTTTTCAGAATAATATAAAAAAGCCCGTTTATACGGGCTTTTCGATCTTCATCAGATCAGGACTTCTAAAAAAAAGAGTTTATAATTCATCCAGTTGTATAATACCGTTTTGCAGGGCAAACTTAATGATACCCGCGACGTTTTTAGCGCCGATACGGCGGGAGATATTACTGCGGTATTGCTCTACCGTACGCTCGGAAAGATGCAGGTGGTTGCCGATCTCTTTAGTGGTCATCTGCCGGCACAGCAGTTTGATCAACTCCAGCTCTTTCCCTGAAAAACGGGTATTGGCAATCAGGTGTTTGAAGGCAAGCTCATCGCCATTGGAAGAAAAACGGTTGATGATATGGTTGCGGGCTTCTTTACAGAAATATTCCCGGCCCGAAAGCAGGTGATGGATCGCCTGCAGGAATTCGTCATCATCTTCTTTTTTGATCACATAACCGTTTACCCCGGACTGCAACATTTTTACGATAGAATCGGCCGAGTAAGAAAAAGAGTAAGCCAGCACCCGGGTTTCCGGCAATTTATATTTTATTTCTTTGACCAGTAAGTCACCGTTTGTGTCCGGCAGTGTATAATCTACGATGATGAGCTCGGGAAACTGCTGTAAGGCTATACTTATGCCACTGGCACCATCATGGGCCATATAAAATTCCTTGAAATAATCACCAATGAGGAATTTGATCCCATTGGCTACCATCTTATGATCATCTATTACTAAAACCTTATTATATTGTTTTGTTTTGCTGTCCATGCTTAGTGTTAATTTGTTCCTACTGGTATTGTTCTTTGATCCCCTTATTCGATTAGCCGTTATAATTTACAGTATATATAGATATATTTTAGAAGTTGTTAATATGTCGGATCCGTCGCTCTGATATCATGGTAAGTACCTTTGCGGGTTGAAAGATAACTTGTAATGATAAGTTTGCAATCAATTTTATAATAAAAGGATGCAGGCTTTAAGGATTTTTCAGGGTATGATAATTATTAATCAAAACAAAGTTAGTCGCTAACTTTAATATGCCCCCATACTAATAGGATTATTTCAATAGACTAATTGAAAAAGTTCTATTATTATTTTTTGTACTTTGAATGAGCTGCCGGAATGTAAGTATTATAAGGTGAGCTGCCGGGCGTTCAGGCGGTGAGTATGCTGTGAAAGTTCGATATTTTTGCTCGGAAGCTACTATATTTTTTTTTTCTTACTGTAAAAAGTGCGGTATTTGTATCAGTTAATACTAAGACCTACACCTCTATGATCAAATTTAACTAAAGTTCACCACCTATGTATCAAAAAGATGCTGTTGAACTAAAAATTTGTTTCATACTTGTTAAGGCCCCGCTTAACCTGTTCCCAGGTCAAAGCCGGGTTTTTTTTATTTCTTTTAAGATTATACCTGACCTGGTTACCTGAACTTCAGTACCGCATTTTATTAAGCGGTTACTTTCAGGTAATAGTGCTGCCTTTCTGCCGGGCAGGCTTTAAGCTTGCTGTCCCTGACCAGATTCGTGGATATTGTTTGCGCCTGATATTAAGAATTGGAGAATGTTCAATCATAAAGTTCAAGAAGTACTATAACTTTTGTTTAACCTGCTCCCCATAGCGTAATTTGTATATATATATGATTATCTGTTAATCTTGACAGGCAGCTTACCAGTATTTTAAATCTTCAGAAGCATTCGGCGCTTGTTATTTAACGGCGCTTCTTAATACCACTTCAGGATTTTAAAACTTTAGGTAAAGCCACTGGAAAGCCTACGCTTATATAGCTTTTCATTTACACTTAAATTTTAAAAATTATGAAGCAAAAATTACCTTTAGGGATGCTGCTCATAATGCTCGCCACGGGTGCGCAAGTCAGCGCTCAAAACCCGGGTGGTATTATTCCGGCTGCATGGTACCGGGCGGATGCAACGGGTACCCTTTTTTCAGATGCCGGTACTACGCCCGCAGCTACCAACACTGCGGTGCAACAATGGAATGGCCAGGGCGGCCTTTTCCCCTTGTTGCAGGCTACCTTAGGTAGCAGGCCGATATATTCTAATACAACAACTCTGGCCAACTTCAATCCTACCCTGACCTTTGACGGGAGTAATGACTGGATGCAGTTTACTGCCGGTACGGGTGTTAATGTCATTGACCGTACTAACGGAACAATTTATGCTGCCGGTTTTATGAATACCCAGAAGCGAAGCGGTTTCATGGGATTTAATGCCAGCATGGATTACCCGGGTATGCATGTCTATTCCAGTAACTATAATTTATTGTTCTTTACCGGGGGACCTGGCTACCAGGGGCAGAGTACTGTACCTTTTACGGCACAGTCCTTCTTTACGGCCGGCTCTGCCTGGCAAAACGCTGCCGGTAGTACTACCTCTTATGCGGCCGCCACAGTTTCACTCAATGGCCAGCATATAGAATATACGGGTACCCAGTTGAACAATGCCAACCTGAGCACCACAGCGAGGGATCTCCGTATCGGTGCGGATAACAACTATGGTTCATTCAGCGGCCAGCTGAATGAAATACTGGTGTTTGAAGACCGCCTGACCCCGGCGCAGATGGCACAGGTAGAAAGCTACCTGGCTATTAAGTATGGTACCAGCTATGCTAACGGCACCAAAAATTATGTAAATGCTTCCGGTGCTACCGTATGGGCCACCGCGACGAATGCTGGGAATAAAAACAACATTGCCGGTATCGCGCGGGATGACCAGGGCGCTTTATTGCAAAAGCAATCCTGGAGCACCAATGCCGGGCAGCAGGTGCTGATAGGCGTGGGCGGTCTTGCCAATACCAATGCTGACAACAGCGGTACTTTGACGAACAACCAATACCTCATCTGGGGAGATAATGGCCTGCCTAAAACGCCTTCTGTTGCTGTTGCCGGGATGACCGGGCTTAGCCATCGCTTTGCCGCCATCTGGAAAGTACAGAATACCGGGACCGTAGGTACGGTTAGAGTGGCCTGGCCTAAAAATCTGAACAACCTAAGCCTGATCCAAAGTTCGGACAGTATATTTGCTGTCGGCGATGTGGTGACCACCATGACCGGCGAGGTAACCGTTAATAGCGTGGTATATAACTATGCTGATGTAACCCTGGCCGACGGGCAGTACTTTACCTTTGCGGCTAAACTGGCTGCTCCGGGCGGAGTAAGCGGTCCGGCGGTATGGTTAAAGGCCGATGCGGGTACTACATTGAGCGGTTCCAGCGTAAGCGGATGGGTGAATTACGGGGTTTCCGGTGGCGTTGCGGGACAGTTAAAGCGCAGCGCTACGCTTAACTGGGCGCTTCCAAAATATGGGGCTAACGTGCACAACTTCAACCCGGCTATCATTGATGATGTAGCGAATAGTAATGACGGTAGTATGTTGCTCGCTAATGTATTTCCAGCACCAGCACAAAGAGCACTCTCTTCTTTTATTCTCCAGAGTCATGATAACGCTGCTGGTCAGAATAATATCATCGCCTATTCTACCTCCCAGCAAACAGATTTTAACAGGGAATCCCCCTGGATGGCAATCTATTCCAACAACAGACCGTGGATGTGGTGGGACGGTGCCTATGAAAATGCACCTACTTTACCGGCTGGTGTAAGACGTTATAATAACATTCCAAATATATTTAACTTCTACATCCCACAATGGGTGTCCGGAACGCAACACCAGACTACTGTAGGTATGAATGGTGCTACAGCGACTACCCCTTTATATAGTATTAATCCGACCAGTTATCCAATAGGTAATCAGTTATTTATTTTTGGTGATGGTGGAGCTAATAACCCTTCCGGAGGTAGAACATCTGAAGTGATTACTTATGACCGGAATCTGACTGCTACAGAAAAACTGCAGATCAACTCTTACATGGCCATAAAATATGGGCTTACCCTTACCAATGCGTCTGGGACAACTACTTCAAGCTATCTGAATAGCGCAGGAGCAGTTGTATGGGATAGCACAGCTAACTCCGGCTTCAGCAAAAATATTGCCGGTATTGCCAACGACCAGGAGTCTACGCTTAATCAAAAGCAATCTAAAAGTGTAAATGCAGGACAACAACTTTTGATTGCCACTACCGGTCTGGCCAATACGAATGCCGCTAACGGTACTTCATTAAGCAATGGACAATACCTGATGTGGGGTGATAATGGTTTAGGCAAAGTGCCGGCAGTAGCGCTGACCGGCGTAAGTGGTGTAAACTTCCGCTTTGCCGCGGTATGGAAAGTGCAAAATACAGGATCAACCGGTACGGTAAGGGTGACCTGGCCCGCAGGGCTGACCAACCTGACCCTTATCCAGGGTACAGATCCTTCATTTGCCAGCGTTACAGCTTCCACTGTAATGACGGGCAATACCACGACCGTAAATGGTATAACTTACAATTATGCTGATGTTACTTTAGCTAATGGCAGCTTCTTTACCTTTGCTACCCAGTTAAACGGACCGGGTGGTGTCGCGCTTAACTTAAGAGTATGGTTAAGGTCTGATGCCGGCTTCGCTCCGGAAGAATGGGCGGACCTGTCTGGTAATGCGAACAATTTTACGCAGACCAATGCCAGTCGCCAGCCTTTCATAGCGGCAAAACAATATAACTTTAATCCAATTGTTGACTTTGGTACTACCGGTGCTGATGCCCGCTTCATGGTAGTGCCGGCTGGTAAACCGTTTACAGCAAACGGTAGCAATGCTACTTTATTTACCGCAACACTGAGTAAAGGTGCTTCAGGCTATACCGATATCTGGGGATTCGGAGGTACTACGACTACTGCTTCGCTGACAAATGCCAATGAACCTACCTTTACTAAGCTGGGCAATAGTTTGGTTATCTATCCTTATATAACTGCTCCGGCACTTCCTGTAGCGGTGAACCGATTGTATTTAGATGATGTATCGTTTACAGTAGGAACAGCCGGCATCAAATACGGACAAAATGGCCAGGTGGCTACTACAGCGCAGACTTTCGCGGCCACATATGCCGACTTCGCAGATGGCAGCATTTTAGGTGCACAGCCTGAAGTAAGAAATGGTTATATCGGTGAAGCAATTGCTTACGAGCGCGACCTGACTGAACCGGAAAAGCAAAGAGTGCGTACTTACATCGCGATCAAATATGGTATTACATTAAAACATAACTATATCGCTTCCAACGGTACCACAACTTTCTGGGACACTACTATAAATACTGGTTATAACAATAATATTGCCGGTATCGCCAGGGATGATAATGGTTCTCTGAACCAGAAACAGTCTTCCAGCATTAATATGCCGAAAGATGTAGTGATCAGCACTTTAGGCTTGAGTAGTGAAAATGCTACAAATCCTAATATGCTGGCGGATCAGCAGTTCCTGGTATGGGGGGATAATGGCCTGGCGAAAGCGCCTTCCATAGCTTTTGGTACCATTAGCGGCTTGCCTTATAACCGTTTCGCTGCGATCTGGAAAGTACAGAATACTGCTACAGTAGGTACCGTACGCGTGGCCTGGCCAAAAGGCTATAGTAACCTTAAGCTGGTGCAAAGTACAGATACTTCGATCACTACTGGTGATGCGACCACCGATATGAACGGGACCATAACCGTTGCCGGTAAAGAGTATGTTTATGCGGACGTTACCTTAGCCAACGGTAGCTATTTCACTTTTGCCGCCTTTGTACAAGGACCTGGTGGGGTAACTAATAACCTGAGCCACTGGTACCGGGCAGATTTTGATCTTGAAGCGAGTGGTGATGGTACAGACGTGACCAGCTGGTCAGACTTCAATTCAGGGACTGTTTCCGCGCAGATTGAAGATGCAGACTTACCAAAATTCAAGCCGGGTGATTCTGCTTACTTCAACTTTAATCCGGGTGTTAACTTTACGGCTACCAGCCAGAAAATTGGTAATATCGAACTGCCAACAGTTTCTTCGCTGAACTTTGATCTGTTCACGATGACCAAAGAAGGGATGGCAGGAACCCGTTATTTTAATATAGGGATGAATAATACAGCTCTGAATGGCAATAACTGGGATCAGCCGGGACTTTATGCAAATGGCGATATTGCACGCAGAGATAATACTGGTGGCGGGTTAATAATTGCTAATCCTGGAAATGTAAATTTCCTTACTACGGCGCCAAGTATCATGTACCATAAGTTTACCAATCTTAATATGAGTAAGGGAGTAAACGGTACTGCCGTAGGTGCTGTCAGCACACATACTGCCAGAGGTACTATTACCGGAGGCCATATCTTTGGTGCGAATAACGGTGCCGGAAGTAGCGGGGATGATGTTGGATTTACCGGTAACATCGGTGAAGTGATTATATATGGTAATGGAACGATTACCGCGGCAGAGCGCAATAAAGTGGATGCTTACCTGGCCATTAAATATGGTATTACCCTGAATAATACCAATAACTATACGACGGCTCAAAACGTTGTCGTTTGGGATGCTGCCGCTAATGCAGGCTTCTATAATAACGTGGCCGGTATCGGTAACGATTATTTATCAGCTTTACATCAGAAACAAAGCCGTAGCCAGCATACCAATACCAATAACCAGGTAACAATGGGACTTGGAGAGATCTCGGCAACTAATATCGCTAACCCGAATACTTTAAGCGATGGCCAGTTCCTGTTATGGGGAGATAATGGCAGTACCGTAGCCATGACTAATACCGCTACTACTTTTACCTCGTTTAACTATGAAGGCGGTACCAATAACGCGCGTCGTATGAAACGTACCTGGAAGGTTCAGAATACAGGGGTGAGCAATCAAATGATGATCCGCTTCCCTGTAGCATCAGTAGGTACTACCACCTTACCGGTAGGCGATGCCTGTGCCGACTATGCGATCATATTTGCAGATGATACAGCTTTCACGACTAATCTTTCAGTCGTACCGCTTACAGTAAATGGAACCAGTTATGAAGCTTTGCATACGTTTGCAAATGGTATGAGCTATTTCACTTTCGCAAAAATGACGCCTTTAGTTAATGGTAACGTTTACCTGCCGAGCGTAATTGAAAATACCAATCAATATAGCAATAACTGTGGCGTTGGAGAATGGGCACATTTCCATCAAACCGGTGATGTGACCCAGAAATTGCTGGGTATGTCCGGCTTCTCAACGGTTGAGATGAACAATTTCGTTGTGAACATTACACCGGAAGGTATCGAGTACAACGACGGTACAAGAATCACTAAAGTAATGCCGCGTGTTTCTACTGTGACCAATAACAATGTAGGTGCGATCTCTACCGGTAAAGTAAGAGTTTACTATAGTGTAGACGAGATGAATGCTACTATTGTACCAGGTAGCCAGACTAACGGCTGGTTCAAGTATGAAGGCGATGCGGACAGCGTACTAACTGATGTTTATAGTGACGGGATCTTCAACCCTGGTAAAGCCGTAGCCTTAACACCGGCCGCATCAGGTATTGAGAATGGTGTACATTATGTTGAATTCCATAACATCAATTCATTCAGCAGCTTTGTATATATTTCTTCAACCGAAATTACTAACGTAGTACTGCCGGTGACGCTTTTATACTTTGCCGCTGAAGCTAAAGGTAGCGAGGCTTTACTGAGCTGGGGTACTGCTAAAGAGTCGATGAATAAAGGATTCGAGATCGAGCGCAGCGCTGATGGCGAGCACTGGAGCCGTATCGGCTTCGTGGCCAGCCGTGCAGCTAACGGTAACAGCACGACCCGCTTGGATTATACGTTTACTGACAAAGCGCCACTTGAAGGTAAAAACTTCTACCGTCTGAAGCAGATCGGCTTAGATGGTAAAGATAACTACAGCCAGGTGAGCACGGTAGTATTCGATGGTACAAAAGATATCAGGGTCTACCCGAACCCGGTAAGCAACCGCCTGACTGTAGACGGCTTAATGAGCTCCTGCAACATCAGGGTGGTGAACAGCACCGGCCAGGTACTGAGAACGGTTAAAGTTCCTGCCGGAGCACAAAAGCAGGAGATCAATATGAGTGATCTTGCTTCCGGTATGTACTTTATCCACTTGGTGAACGGGCAAGGTATCATTAAGACCTTTAAAGTAATGAAAGATTAATTTTGTTTTGTTGCGTTATAGAAAACCGGGCTTTATGCCCGGTTTTTTTTATGAAAGCCATGATAGGCGCTAACATCGGTGGAGTGTCAATCGCCGTAAGGAAATTCCGGCAATAGCATCACTATTTTATAAGGATGACAATTTTGCTTCCCCCGGGTTTATACGCCCTTTTTGTTGCAATTAGCTGGTAGCTGGCCGCTACCGTACTGTGATAACCTGCAACGCCGGCAAATTTTTTTTATTCATATCAGGACAAATTTATACTTTCGATAAAGGTAGCTTTTACCTGAACAAGTTATATAGCAGCATATTCGTGTTACTGAGATTGCAAGGTATAAAGTATAACCTCTAAAATGAATAGTATGAACCGCATTTATACCCTGTTTTTGTTCTTATCCATGATTGTTTCCGGTAGCAGCTACGCTATTGACCGGAAAGATTCTGCCCTGGTAGCCATAAAAAATATTGATAAAGCATTAGCGTCCGGGAAACTGACGGAACTTAAATACCTGGACTCATTACATGCAGGTATGCGTAACTTAAATGCGCAGGGTATTAATTTTAAACAAAAAGAATTATTACAGCTTTTAGCACTTTATAAAAAAGTGATCTGGAGCAAACCTGAATTCGCGGACCACAAGCGGAATTATTATGCTATTTTCAGTAACCAGGCCCAGATGGCAGGCCGTAGTGGTGAGATGTTGTACTATGCTGAAAAGATCGCGCAGACAGAGAAAGAGTTGACGCGTAAATTTTCCTTGACCGCTTTGACCATAGAATTAAGCTATTACAATGACCAGGCCTCTTTTCAAAAAAGCAAGCAATTATTCCTGGAGGCAAAACCGCAGATAGCAGACCTGTTGAAAAATGCAGTGCGGGATAGTGTAAAAGCACAAGACCTGGCACAGCTGTCTACCTTGCTCAGCCATGCAGTTAAGGCGGCATATACCCTTAAAGACACCCTGCTGGGGCGTGATGCAGATCAATACCTGGACAAAGCTGCAGAAATAGCACAACGCGTCTATCCCGGAGATCAGGAAGTAATCGCTTATATCAGGCTCAACAAGGTGACTGCGCTCAATTACCAGGCAAAAGAATTAGCGGATAACCAACTACAGGAATCCGTTTTCAGGATGTATGAGGCTATGCTACTGGATAAAAAAGTACCGGATTACCTGAAAGACTATGTTTATTTCAATATGGTGGACCGGAAAGTGGCTTACTTCCTTAAATATAAGCAGAATGACAGTGCGGCTATATACCTGGCAGAGCTGCAGCGCATAAGAGCCGATGATGGCTCTGCTTATAACAAATTCGCGATAGGGCAGTTCAGGGCTAAATACCTGCTTAATCTCGGAAGGTATAAGGAAAGTGCCGATACGCTTGATAATGCGGTCCAATACCTGGATTCTACACATGCCCAGCTCGTAAAAGATCTTAACGAGATGGTGTATGCCCAGGCCAAATCCGAGGAGCAGCAGCTAATGCTGGATGAAGCGGCGGCAGAGAATAAGCGCAAAGAGCAGTGGATATGGGGTGTATCCTTCTCAGCCATCTTATTGGTTATCCTGGGTACCAGTATCCTGTTATATACCCGGCAAAGACAAAAACGGAAATTCCTGGAGTTTAAGCTGAATATGGCACGCAACATTCATGATGAAACCGGCCCGGCCCTGCTTTATGCCAAATCATTAGCGAAATCCTGTAAAGTGATCGGTGATGATGAGCATATGCGCGCCGAGCTGGAAAGTCATATAGAAAATACCATGGCCGTAATCAGGAGTCTCTCCCATGATCTTAAATCGAGTGAGCTGCAATCTATAGGCAGCCTGATTAAGGCAACAGAAAGCACTTTGAAGAAGCTGAAAGGGCTTGATTTATTCAACTTCGAAATCCGGCAGCAATTACAGGCCAACCGTTTTATCAGCCATTACCAGTTCTCACAGCTCAAAGCCGTATTGCAGGAGTGTATTACTAATTCCATTAAACACGCCGAGTTTGACCGGATAGATATTTCCTTTGTCGAAACCGCTAAAAAGCTCACGATTGTGTACCGGGATAACGGAAACGGCTGGGAAGCGACACTGCCGGCAAATGGCATAGGTTTAAATAATATGAAGGAAAGGGTGGAGCTGGTTAACGGAGACCTGAAAATTGAAAAGCACCTTCCGAAAGGTTATGATATCCGGATTGAGGTACCGTTGAGGTAGGTACAAACAGGCTAAAACCTGGCAGTGTAATAGCATTTGTTCATTACCGGTACACAAGATGTACTATAATTAATGTCGAATTGAACAGAATAAGTTTATTTTATAGTAACGTACCTTTTAAAATTTACTACCTATGAAATTTTACTTTATTCCCTTACTTGTAGGCAATTTATGCTTCAGCGCCTGTAATGCAAGGCAAAATGCCGCTAAACAGCAACCTGGGAATTTGGCATCCACTCAAAAACAAAACACTATGGACCTTTCAAAAATAAGCGATGAAACCGTAAGACAAGCCATATCTGCCCTGCAAAACGGGGATAAGGCCTGGTATACTTACTTTACCGAAAACCCCGTAATGACCGATGATGGTAATACGATAGATTTTAAAGGCTTTTTCAGTAAAGCGCTGGGGACAGAACATTTCCTGACTATCGATAAAGTCGAAAATGAAGGAATGGATATCTATGGAAGCTTTAAAGCCGGGCAGTGGGGGACCTTTAAAGTCTTTTTCAAATTTCATAAAAATGAAAGCGGTAAATTTGACCGGCTGGATATAGGCCAGGCCAACTATTAACCAGGGATGTACACTACATTTTTTACGGCTTTAAAAGATCGGTTTGCGTTTCCCGCGCAGCAGTGCTGGGCCGACCTGGGTTGTGGTTCCGGTACCTTTACCCGGGCGCTGGCAGCAATATTGCCGCCACAAAGCCAAATCATAGCGATCGATAAAGCCATGCAGGCCATCGCGCCGCTTATGGAGAACAGGGTGGCGGTAAGTTTCCAGCAGGCCGATATGGTACAGGACAAGCTTCCTGTGCATAACCTAAACGGTATCCTGATGGCTAATTCCCTGCATTATGTCCGGGATAAAAATCCTTTCATCCGGAAGTTGGAGCCGGCATTCGCTGCCCAAAAGCAATGGCTGATCGTAGAATATGATACCGAAAGTGCCAACCAATGGGTACCTTTTCCGCTTAGCTTCGAAAATCTGCGCACTATGTTTACCGCGTTGGGCTATCGTCGTGTTGAAAAAATAAATACAAGGCCTTCCATGTACGGCGGGACAATGTATGCCGCCCTGGTTACCAACATATAGGGTGAATTCAACCGGCATTTTAGGGACAGAGGCACAAAAAAATTAAAATGCCTACCTTTATATTTCATGAAATATAAAAATTCCCTGCTGCTGAAAATTACCCTGACCCTGGGCGTTGCGCTCATTGTCGTGCTGTTGTTTTGGCGCCTGACAGAATATAATTTTAAGAAAATTTCGGAACCGGTACGCAAACTATCAGATCCTTATCCGCCGCTGGCACTGGTGAACACGATCTTTAAAGATGTGACCAAGCTGGACATTATGCAGCGCACCTTAAGCGGCCAGGTTAACAGCCAGGTGCTGGACTCTTTTTTTGACCATGCCGAAAAGATAGGCGCTGACCTGGACCGCCTTGGCACCCTGGTCAATGCCAGCCCCGACCAGGCAGCACGTATTATCCTGATGAAAGAGCTGCTGACCAAAAAGATCATGCTTTTTGAGCAGTATGTAAAATTGAACCGGGATTTTAAAGGGAATGATACCCTGGGTAACCAGGTAAGACGCCTGACCACTTTTATCAATAAAGAAAGCGCGATCAGCCAGCCGGAATCTTCTAAGTTGCTGAAAGAAGTAAAATCGGTCACCACTACTACGGTTACCCGGGAAGATACGTTACCGCCCGAGAAAAGGAATTTCTGGGATAAACTTTGGGGCCGAAAAAAAGAGCAGCCCACGGTTGAGCCAACCGTTACCCAGCACACCCAGGAAGAAAAGCTAATTGCGGTAGATACCCAATTGTTGAAAGAAGATAACAAGGCTATTTCCCGTTTCGGGGCTTCTATAAGCCAGATTGAGTCCAAGCGCAGCGCCCAGCTCAGGCAGTTGAATGCCAAGCGGCTGCAGCTGGATACAGCCGGTACCTTATTGATCAACCAGTTTCTGCTTACCTTAAACGAAATAGAAAGCGCGGCTAAAATTGATAATTACAATAATAACAAAGAAGCCGCAGACATTATTGAGTCCGGTTTGCAGACCAACAGGGTATTGCTTATTTCTTTTGTCATATTAAGCATTGTGCTCGCCGGGCTTATCTTTAATGATATTGCCCGCAGCAATCGTTATCGTAAAGCATTGATCCTTGCTAAAGAAGACGCTGATGAAGCCGGGCGTATTAAGCAGCGGTTTTTGTCGAATATGAGCCACGAGATAAGAACGCCCCTGCAATCGATCATCGGCTACACTGAGCTGGTACAAAGAGAAGAAGACACTCAAAACCAGCGGAAATTTTTAGGGGTGGTACACCAGTCTTCTTTGCACCTTTTGCATATTGTAAACGAGATCCTGGATTTTAACCGTATTAATTCAGATAAGTTTGTGATCACCTGCAAGCCGTTCAATCTTTTATCGGTAGTAGAGCAGGTAGTAGATATTATCGCGATACAGGCGCAGCGTAAAAAACTGGTGTTTGAAAAAAATATCGAACTGTCTGAGCAAAACAGGACGGTCTATGGTGATCCCTTCCGCTTAAAACAGATATTGCTCAACCTCCTGAATAATGCGGTAAAGTTTACTAATACAGGGAGTATAGGCTTAAAAATTACGGAAGCCAATGCGGGCGATAAGGCGCATTTTACTTTTGAAGTAAGAGATACGGGGATCGGGATTTCCCAACCGGACCAGGACCGGATCTTTAATGAGTTTGAGCAGGCGCCTACCGAGCAGCTCAGCCAGGGAAGCGGCCTGGGCTTAACTATTGTAAAAGCGTTAGTGGAACTACAGGGGGGAAATATAAAAGTAGATTCCGCGCCCAATGCAGGTGCTACTTTCTCTGTGTTGATACCTTATGCTTTAAATGATGCCGGCCAGGCTACAGCAGCGTATAGTCAGAACGCGCTGGCTAAAGCGCCGCCAGGACTGGTCTGGGTAATAGATGACGACAGTTTCATCCTGGAGCTCTGCGCCGAGGTACTGAAGAAACATAATATTGAATATAAGCTCTTCTATAGTGCGAAAGACCTGCTGGAAGAGCCGGTGCCTGAGCTGCTCAGCCATGTATTGATGGACATCCGGATGCCTGAATACTCGGGCATGGAGCTCGTGAAAATGATGAAAGTCAAAGTGAGGAACGCCCAGGAGGTACAGTTTGTCGCACTCACCGCGCAGGTGTTACCAGAGGAGGTCGGGGATATCTTTGCGGCGGGTTTTGATGCTTTGGTCCGCAAACCCTTCGTAGTAGAAGAATTGCTGCTTACCATAGGTATTGCTTTACCGGACCCCGTACTGAAGCCGGAAAGGCCCCCGGTCGTAGAAGGTGACCATATTATGGACCTGTTCAAAAAGGAAACCCGGGCAGACATTGACCTGATTCAATCCCATAACCGGGCGGCAGAAGCCCAGCAGCTATCCGAGATATTCCATAAGCTGGCTTCCAGGTTGTCACAGTTAGGGTATACTACCGAGGGGAGGCAGGCGCGCATCCAGGAGCTACAGCTAAGAAAAGGCCAGTATGACGAGCAGGCCATCAATGACCTGGTGCAGGATATTGCGCGCTTGTTGCAGTCCTGATGCCTGTACCCGATTTGCAACTATATGTTGATGTTTTCAACATAAATTTATGTGAATGGTGCGCAAATCTTATTCTTTATGCGCTGTTGCTCAACGTTTAATACATTTTAGGCCAATTGGCATAGTCTTGGCAATGTATATCATTGTTAAACAATGTATTAAATCAAAAAAAGAAAATAATTATGAAAAAATTATTTGTAGTGATGCTGAGCTCAGCATTAGTTTTGGGAATGTCTACAGTAGTTAATGCAAACGAAACCATTATCGCGCAGGAACAAGTTAAAGATGCTAAAAAAGCAATCACTTTAGATGAACTGCCTGATGCCGTTAAAACGACTTTAACTTCAGACGCGTTTAAGGATTTTAAAGCTGAGTCTGCAACAATTATTCAAAGTGGTACACAGGTAATCTATGAAGTTTCCGGTAAAAGAGCAGACAAAACCGAGGTATTACATTTTAGTGCAGATGGTAAGCAAATCGCTCAATAAACGGAAATCAATTAATAATTAAGTTTTTCAACATAGTAGATTAAACTCAAAATCGGAAGACCGGCCTTTTTTTAAAGGCTGGTCTTTACTTTTTTAGCAGATGTTATGCCGTGTAATGTGTGTGGTTTTCTCTACACTTTCTACAGATTGTTGATGTTTTCAACATTTTTATGCCTGCCATAAATTTCTTTAAAAAAGATAAGTAATTGATAATTAATTATTTGTGTTTATTTTTTATTTTTGGCACAGTTATGGTACTATACTATTCACGTTAAGGTTATAAATTTTAAAGTCAGGCTATAATCTTAAACGGTTATAGTCTGATTTTTTACCCGGCGTATTAATTTGAATCAAGTTTTTTCATCTTCATACATCGCGACTAAAACAAACAAAAAAAGGGAAAACGAAGCCACCTCTCAAGGGTGGCTTTCGTTTTTTTAGTAGTTTTTAAATACGTACCTTTAATTATATGGATAGAGTGCTTATTACCGAAGATGATATCACCTTTGCACAGATATTGGAGCGATATCTTAGCCGGCATGGTTACGAGGTGGTATTAACGCATAATATAGAACAGGCCAAGGCTGTACTGAACAAGGATAAGGAATTCCAGGCAATGCTGTTAGACTACAGGCTGCCTGATGGCAACGGGCTGGATTTACTGGATTTTAAAATCCAGCACAATATAAAGATCCCGGTGATTATGATGACCAGCTTTAATGATGTTAAAGTAGCTGTTCAGTGTATCAAGAAGGGGGCCTATGAATACATTACCAAACCGATCAACCAGGAAGAGCTCTTAATGCTGCTCAAAAATGCCAGGCCTGCCGAACCGCTTGGCAGTGCTCCGGAAACGCCTAAAGTGGCAACCGAAGAAAAGCCCGTAACTAAAAGCGCTTTTGTAAAAGGAACTTCAGACGCCGCCCAGGTACTCCATCAACACGTAGCGCTGGTCGCGCAAACGGAAATGTCGGTGTTGATTAACGGCGAAAGCGGTACCGGGAAAGAGCACATTGCCCGTGCCCTCCACGACAGCAGCAAACGGGCCTCGAAACCCTTTATCGCGGTAGATTGTGGCGCCCTGTCTTCTGAACTTGCGGCCTCGGAGCTTTTCGGTCATGTCAAAGGGGCCTTTACCGGCGCTATTATTGATAAAACAGGCATCTTTGAGCTGGCTAACGGCGGAACTATTTTCCTGGATGAAGTAGGTAACCTGAGCTATGATGTACAGGTAAAACTACTGCGCGCCATAGAGCAAAGAGAAGTAGTGCCTGTGGGTAGCCATAAGGTGATTAAAGTGAATGTAAGGCTGGTAACGGCTACCAATGAAGATTTTAAATCTGCGATCCAGAACGCCAGCTTCCGGGAAGACCTGTACCACAGGATCAATGAATTTAAAATTAAGATACCGGCATTAAGAGAACGCAGAGAGGATATTGATGAATTTATCCGGTACTTTATTCAAAAATCAAACCAGGAATTGCAAAAGCAGGTGAGAGGGGTTGATCCTGAAGTGCGTAAGATCTTTATGCAGTATCAATGGCCGGGTAATATCCGGGAACTGAAAAATATTATCAAGCGTGCCGTACTGCTGACGCAGGGCGACCTCATCACCCGTATGGAATTGCCCGAAGATATGGAGCTTTCCCTCATGGACCACCAGGAGCTGGAGGCCACCGCAGACCTTAAGGCTTTACAACAGCAAACAGAAAAAGAGCTGATCATTAAAACCCTGGCAGAAACAAAATACAATAAGTCAAAAGCGGCTAAATTACTAAATATCGATCGCACTACCTTATATAATAAGCTGGCGAAATATGGAATTGATGATGTTTAAAAGAGTAGCTTTTGCGGCTACGGTCTTTATTTTATCTGGCTTCCGTGCCGGCGCGCAGGATAAGGACAGTACCTGGTATTATGCGAATAATCTTAGCGATTATGCTACTGCCGATCTGGTATGCCTGGTACGGGTGGGAAACACAAAGATATTGGATACTACAGGGGGCTATACCATGCAGGAGGTATCATTTGAGCCGCTTAAATTTTATAAGGGCTCAACTGGCCAAAGAAAGTTCAGGGCCTGGCTGGAAAGTCATGATGTGGCATGGAAGCCAGGGACTATACATGGATATTACTTGTTAAAAGGAACGGCAGATCCGGCATACATGCCTGGGCAGGAAGGCGAAATGTTTTATTGGCTGGAAAATGCCGGTTTCACCGCAAAAGATACTTTCTGGCTGGCTAAACTTTCAGATACGGCCTATTTTAAAAAAATGGTTACGCAATATATTCTTCCGGATATGGCAGGCAGTTGGGCAAAAGTCAGCTTGATCGGTATCGACAGCTCGGAAAAAGAGAATGGCCCTGTAACCGCTACTATACGGCTGGAAGCCGATGTCCCTGCGCTACAGTTACAAAAAGGGAACGAGGTGCCCGTCACTATTTGGCGGGATGCCTATATGGAACCTAAAGCATTAAATTCCCGTTTTCAACAACAGGGAGCATGGGAGGTAATATTAACCAGGGAAGAAGGCCGGCTACAGATGAAAACAGCATTTATGCTGGAACAGTAAGTGCTGCCGCTCAGGGTTATGTTTGCCGGGTACAAAAGGGTGTAGATAAATATAAATCTGCGGGCACTGGTGAATCGTTTAATTAAATAGTAACTTTCGGGGGCGTATTCGCGATTTACCAAGTAAGCAGTATGAAAAAATTATCCTGTTCCCTTATCCTGTTGCCTCTACTCCTTTTGCTGGCCAGCACTATGGCCGGTGCACAATCTTATTTTAAAGGGGATACATTAAATATAAATATCCGGCAATTGGGGGCGGATGCTTCAGATAGTATAGGTTATTCATTTAACCAGGTCTTGTTGAAGCATAACTTAAAGGTTAGTTATGAAGATAACCCGGCTTTCGCGGCAAAGGATTTTGATGACCGAACCTGGCCGTCCGACAGCAGTCGTTTCATTGAAAATAAAAATGCCCTGAAAGTAAACTGGTACCGCTTTAAGCTGCATATAGACAGCGCACAGGCGGGGCAGCCTTTTATGATCATCTTCGAGGCCGAAGGAGCCCTGGAACTCTATATAGATGGTAAGCTTAACACAGCTCTGGGGCAAATTCCCGGGAAAGGCAAAAAGGGC
Organism: Taibaiella sp.; assembly: GCA_016786705.1. Taxonomy (GTDB): domain Bacteria; phylum Bacteroidota; class Bacteroidia; order Chitinophagales; family Chitinophagaceae; genus Edaphocola. Next base: position 47,666 of record JAEUVV010000011.1, on the reverse strand, counting down.
GCGTACGAATACTTAAAAGAAAGTCCCGTCCTGCTCAATTTCACCGATACCGGCTATTACCAGGTAGCGATAAGATTTAAGAGCAGCGTGGATGTGGCCGATGGTACTACAGGGTGGTTTGCCTTCCGGGTGGAAGATACGCTCAGGCACTTTCACCAATCCCGGTATGGCGGCATCTTTTCAGGGGCAGTGCTGGTAGGGCTGGGTGCCTTGTTTTTCGCTTTATTCCTGGTGCATTTTTTGTTTTTTCTTTTTTATAAGAAAGAAAAAGCCAATCTCATTTTCGCCATATTCACTTTTAGTATTGCTTTAAACCTGATGTCGACTTATGTTTACTTTAATGCAGTAAGCATGCAGTTCGACCATTTTTATACCGCGGTCATAAATTTTGGTCCTATCATCAGTTGCTTTTCCCTTTGCGCTTTTATCTCTTATGTATTCAGTAAGCATAATAAGACCTTGCTGGTTATCCTTATCCTTTGTATCACAGCTTTAATTCTTGCTATATTGGATACCTACGGGCTGTTTGATTTAACGGCATTGTCCATCTGGCTGCTGCTGGGAGGCTCTTTTATGTATACGATCGTAATGATTATTGTTGCGCTGGTGAAACGGGTACCGGGCTCGCTGATCCTGGGAAGCGGCGTGTTGTATTTCTTATTGTTCACTTTTGCATTGCTTACAGTATCTATTATAAAAGGCTCCGTAAACTTTAATACAACTTTATCCTATTTTACTTTATCTGCCATATTAGGTATCCCTTTATCCATATCCGCTTACCTGGCCTGGCGGTTTTCTACTACGAGTAAGGCATTGAGTAAAGAGCTGGACAATGTTGCCGCTTTATCTTATGAAAAGCAACAATTGCTGGAATCTCAAAACGAAAAGCTGGAGCTGCAGGTGGCGGAGCGTACAAAAGAGTTACAGCAGGAAAAACAAAAATCAGATAACCTATTGTTAAACATCTTGCCCCAGGAGGTTGCGGAAGAGTTGAAAGAGAAAGGAGCGTCAAAAGCGCAGTATTACGATGAGGTTTCTGTATTATTTACCGACTTTGTGAACTTCACGGCGACCGCCGGGCAATTAGGCGTAGACGAATTACTGGCAGAGCTAAATGTCAACTTCACGGCATTTGACCAGATCATGGAAAAGCACGGCCTGGAAAAAATTAAGACGATCGGAGATGCTTACCTGGCAGTAAGCGGCTTGCCGGTTAAAAACGCGGCCCATGCCCTGAACGCGGTAGCCGCGGCCCTGGACATCCTTGCTTTCGTAGAAGCCCGGAAAAGAGAGGTGCCTTATGGCCTGGATATCCGGATCGGTATCCATTCCGGTTCATTGATAGCCGGTATCGTTGGCGTGAAGAAGTTTGCCTTTGACATCTGGGGGGATACGGTAAATACTGCCGCCCGTATGGAACAAAACTCGGCTCCCGGCAAGATCAATATTTCAGAAGGCGCGCAATTGCTGGTCAAAGATACCTTTGCCTGTACCTACCGAGGTAAGCTGCAGGTGAAAGGAAAAGGCGAAATGGACATGTATTTCGTAGCAGGGAGTAGCCCGGTTGTTACCGGTCAGAGCATATAGGATCTTATTTCATTTTTTGTACTTTTATTGGGCTATTATCTTATTAAGTAGTATTGAAACCGGTTCCGGATTATGATTAGATATTTTATTACGCTTAAATGTTTATTGCTGCTTTTGCTGGCGGGCCAATGGAGTTATGCGCAAACCGTTCCGGCTGCAACGCTAACAATAGACAGTTTCCGCCAGGGCTATAATTTTATAGAGAGCTGGAAATTCAGGGCGGGCGACGATACTAATTACAAGCAGGCCGACTGGCCGGATGCGGACTGGGTCACAGTGGACAGTCGCTACCTGAAGCCCTCTGATACGGCTGCCGGCTACAGGGGTATTGCCTGGTTACGGTACCATTTCAGAACAGATACGTCCGCGCTATACATTCCCCTAAGCATGACGATTAAACAAAACGGGGCCTCAGAGATCTATCTTGATGGTATGCTTTTATATACTGTAGGAACAATTGGCGCTAAAGACAAGTCTGGTTACCAGACAGGTTTGGGTTATCCATATATATTTTCCCTGCGGGATACAGGCTGGCATACCCTTGCCGTGCGTTACGATAATACCCTGGTCCCGGCAGGAAAGATGAGCAAGGCGGGTATTTACTTAAGCATAGATGAAGCCAATGGCTATTACAGCTATTATGTACCGGATCATGAAGAAACCGTAAGCATATTAATGCTTATCACAGGTGTTTTTGTAGCTTTGAGTTTTATACATCTGTTGCTTTTTGTTTTCTATTGGAAAGCAGTGTACAACCTGTTCTTCGGTTTGTATAATTTATCTATAGCCTTTCTGGCGTACATTACTTTCATATTAAGCAGCACCAATGATTTTGCAGCGTCCAACCAGGCATTGAACTGGTTGTTCTATGGGTTTTTGCTCTTTGGATTATCGATTACGGGTTTTGTAAATAATCTTTTCGGGAAAAGAAAAACCCGTTTTTATATACTCCTGGCCATTGCCCTGCTATTGCCAATCGTGTATCTGTTACATACCCGCGCAGGGGTATTTGTGTTAGTGTTTTATATACTATTTGTAGTTGTGGAAGGCTTTTTCGTGATTATCCGGGCTATGTTAAGGAGAGAACGTGCGGCCTTTATTGTGGGTGGCGGCGTCTTGCTTTTCTTTTGTATGGTTGCCATACTAATAGTTGGCCTGGCCATTAGCGGAGGAGAAATAGACACTACCAAAACAAGCGGATGGGTGGGTGCCTCTCTGGGGACTATGTTTATCGCTTTAATGGTCAGTTTTCCTATTTCCATATCCGCTTACCTGGCCTGGCAGTTTTCGAATACCAGCAACCGTTTGAAAAAGCAATTGGATGAAGTAGAACGATTGTCGGAAGAAAAACAGCAGATTCTTGAAAGCCAGAACGAGCAGCTGGAACTGCAGGTATCGGAGCGTACAAAAGAGTTACAGCAAGAAAAACAAAAATCAGACAATCTATTGTTAAACATCTTGCCCCAGGAGGTTGCGGAAGAGTTGAAAGAGAAAGGGGAGTCAAAAGCGCAATATTACGATGAGGTTTCCGTATTATTTACCGACTTTGTCAACTTCACGGCTACCGCCGGGCAATTAGGTGTAGACGAATTACTGGCAGAGCTGAATGTCAACTTCACGGCATTTGACCAGATCATGGAAAAGCACGGCCTGGAAAAAATTAAGACGATCGGAGATGCTTACCTGGCAGTAAGCGGCTTGCCGGTTAAAAATGCGGCTCATGCCCTGAACGCGGTAGCCGCGGCCCTGGATATCCTTGCTTTCGTGGAAGCCCGGAAAAAAGAGGTGCCTTATGGCCTGGACATCCGGATCGGCATCCATTCCGGTTCACTAATAGCCGGTATCGTTGGTGTGAAGAAGTTTGCCTTTGACATCTGGGGGGATACGGTAAATACTGCCGCCCGTATGGAGCAAAACTCGGCTCCCGGCAAAATCAATATTTCAGAAGGCACACAATTGCTGGTCAAAAATACCTTTGCCTGTACCTACCGGGGTAAGCTGCAGGTAAAAGGAAAAGGCGAAATGGACATGTATTTTGTAGAAAATGAAAAGTAAGCGGAAAATACGCTGTAAGATTCCTAAATTTTAATTTATTTTGAACCATGGATTACCCGGCCGTCAATAAAGTTATTATACAAAAATTACAGGAGGAGTTGCCAGAGCACCTCTCCTACCATAGCGTGGCACATGTGTTGGACGTGATTGAAGCGACCATCCAGATCGCTGCGGGAGAAGGCATTTCAGGGGAAGCATTGGTCTTACTGAAAACTGCTGCGCTTTTTCATGATACCGGTTTCCTGTTCGGTGCAAAGGACCATGAGCAAAAGTCTTGTGAGATCGCGGAAACCTATCTGCCCGGTTTCGGCTATGACCAGGCGCAGATCGACAAGATCAAAGGAATGATCATGGCTACAAAGATTCCCCAGACGCCCAATAATCACTTGGAGCAGATACTGGCGGATGCAGACCTGGATTACCTGGGGCGGGATGATTTCTTTACTATCGGTAATAAGCTTTACGATGAATTGGCCATGTTCGGCATCATCACCAATGAGCGGGACTGGAATTTGCTGCAGGAGCGCTTCCTGGAAAGCCATAATTATCATACGGCAACCGCGATCCGCAACCGCAATGCCAAGAAGCAGGAAAACCTGGATATCATTAAATCTAAATTAGCACAATAAACCTATTATGTCCTCAGCCAAACATCACGGCCCTCTATTTACAGTTTCCGATATCATTTACCTTATTTTAGGCGTGTTGTCTGCCAGCTTTGCCCTCAAAAGCTTCCTGGTGCCTAATCACTTCCTGGATGGTGGTGTTACGGGGCTCTCCCTTTTATTGTTTGAGGTTAAGGGCTGGAACCTGGGCCTGTTGCTGCTGCTGCTCAATATCCCGTTTATTATACTATCCTACTTTAAAGTAGGCCGGCACTTCGCGATCCGCAGCAGCCTTACCATTGTATTGATTGCCCTCACGATGTACTTTATCCCTTTCCCGGAACTTACCCATGATAAATTGCTGGTGGCCATGTTCGGCGGGTTCTTTTTAGGTATCGGTATCGGCCTTTCCATGCGGGGTGGCGGCACTTTTGATGGCATGGAGGTATTGGCCCTGCTTACCTTTAAGAAAAGCAGCTTCAGTATCACCGAGATCATCCTGGGGATGAACCTGGTCATCTTTATGATTGCCGCGGCATTTATAAAAGTAGAAACGGCGCTTTACGCGATCCTGACTTATATTATTGCCAGCCAGACCACCCGCTACGTGATTGAAGGGATAGAGGCCTACACAGGCGTTACCATAGTTTCCGCCAACAGTGAGGAGATAAAAAAAGCATTGGTAATGGTGTTGAACCGTGGTATCACGGTTTATAAAGGGGAGCGCGGATTTATGAAAGCAAGTTTTGAAGTAAGTAATGAGGTGGATATCATCTTTACTATAGTGACCCGCCTGGAAGTGAGAAAGCTCAAAAACATCGTGCACGAAATAGATCCCAAGGCATTTATCTTTACCCAGACCGTCCGGGAGCCACAAGGGGGGATCGTTAAAGAGATCGTTAAACACTAAACGTAAAAATTATATTTATGTCTGTAAAGAAAATTCCGTCCGTAGACCTGCGTGATTTCCTGTCGGAAGATCCTGCCCGGAAACAGCAATTCGTTAATGAAATCGGGAAAGCTTATGAGGAGATAGGTTTTGTCGCTTTAAAAGGACATTTCCTTTCTCCGGAGCTGGTGGAGCAGTTGTACACTTCCGTAAAAGCGTTCTTTGCTTTGCCAACGGAAATCAAAGAGCAGTATGAAGTAGCAGGCATAGGGGGGCAGAGAGGGTTTACCTCCTTTGGGAAAGAACATGCCAAAGGTAAAAAAGAAGGGGACCTGAAAGAATTCTGGCATTTCGGCCAATACCTGGAAGATGCAGATAAGGAAAAATTTGGCTACCCGGATAATGTACCTGTAAAAGAAATCCCGGGATTTGATGCTGCCGGTAAAGAAACTTACCAGCAATTGGAGAAAACGGGTATTTACGTACTCAGGGCATTAGCACTATTCCTGGGCCTTGAGGAGCAATATTTTGATAATAAAGTATTGAAAGGTAATTCCATCCTGCGGGCGATTCATTATCCACCGATTTTGGAAGAGCCTAAAGGTGCGGTGCGGGCCGGCGCGCATGGCGATATTAACCTGATCACGCTCCTGATGGGTGCCCAGGGCAAAGGCCTGCAGGTACAAAATCATGAAGGCGAGTGGATCGATGCCATTGCCGAAGAAGATGAGCTGGTGATTAATGTAGGAGATATGCTGAGCCGGCATACCAATAATAAATTGAAATCCACTATTCACCAGGTCGTTAACCCGCCAAGGGAGCTGTGGGGTAGCCCCAGGTTTTCTATCCCGTTCTTTATGCATCCCATCAGTGAAATGGACCTGAGCTGCCTGGACAATTGCATTGACGCGGAGCATCCTAAATTATATGAAGATATTACAGCCGGGGAGTTCTTAACCCAGCGGTTGAGAGAGATAGGTTTGATCAAATAATAAATAAGGCCTGCTTTTAAAGCAGGCCTTATTGGTAAAAGATGCGCGGGAACTACCGGACTATCTTTTCAATGATATACTTGGGCCTTTGCTTGACTTCTTTATAGATCTTGGCCACATATTCACCAAGGAGACCGATACATAATAATTGAATGCCACCTAAAAAATAGATAGGTAATACCGTTGAGGTCCAGCCCATCGTTGTTTCCTGGAAGAGGTAGGAGTAAAGCGCATATAAGCTGAGTAAAATACTGATGCTGAAAATACTGAACCCGCAGAAGGTTACAAACCGAAGTGGCTGTATGCTAAGGCTGCTGATACCGTTCCAGGCCAGGGAAAGCATCTTCTTTAAATTGTATTTACTGGTACCGGCAAATCTTTCGGTTCTTTTATAATAAACCGTATCGGAGTTATAGCCCAGCATAGGTACCATACCTCTTAAATAAATATTGCGCTCGCCAAATTGGCGGAAGGCATCCAGCGTAATCTGGCTCATGAGCCTGAAGTCGGCATGGTTGTAAACAGATTCAACACCCATCCAGGACAGTATCTTGTAGAAGAGTAAAGCAGAGCTGCGTTTAAAGACCGAATCGCTTCCCCTGTCGTCCCTTACGCCATATACTATTTCCGCGCCCTGCTGATACTTCAGGATCATCTCCCGGATCGCGTTCAGGTCGTCCTGTAAGTCGGCATCAACGGAAACGGTAATAGTTACATCATTAGCCTGGTGTAGGCCGGCCAATAGGGCATGTTGATGGCCGAAATTGCGGGATAATTTTAAACCCCGGAATTCTGGATGGGTACGGCTAAGTGCCTCGATCTGCTCCCAGGTATTATCTTTACTGCCATCATCTATTAAAAGAATGTAAGAGTCTCCTGTGACCAGGTTTTCTTCCCGGTAAGATCGCATCAGGGAGAGGAGCCGGGAACTGGTTTCCGGCAACACTTCCTGTTCATTATAGCAGGGAATTACAATGGCTAAACTGGGTATAGTATCTCTCATGTTGTTTACAGTGCTGTCAAAATTAACTATTTAGCCTCATTTTGCGCGTAGCAAATGATAAATTTCAACATAGTCCTAATTATGCAGCAACTGGTAATCGAACTTTTGTTTAATTAATTCCTTTATCGGGTCTTCCTCTACGATCAGCTTATCGCCCGGCTGTAGCTCCTCTCGGGGAATTCTTGCCAGGTTTATTCCTTTTTCATTTGCCATATAGATATAGGCCATAATGTGCGGAACGTAACCCTCCGCAACGACTTTATAACCGTTCACAGGTACTTCCCCTTTTATCCCTTTGATGATATAGCGGGATATGGCGAATACCCGCTCTTTCTCCGGCAATTCCTGCAGCTCAGTGATTCTTTTGGTTGTAGAAAAATAGGGGATAATAAATACGATAATGATACCTAACACAGGTAACAGCCTTTTCCACTTGTCCGCATCCGAAAAAGGTTTTGCGATGAACGCATAAAGTGTGTAGATAGGAATAGCTGTGATGATCGCCAGGAAAGGGTATATTGGTGCATCATACCATAGTAATTTTGTTTTACTGTATGAAATAACCAAACTAAAGCAAATGATACATAGTAAAGAGAAGCTGCCTAACCTGCGGATAAAGATTTGTTTATGAAATAAGGCAATTGGAATGCCAATTAATGTAATAGGTAACCAATACCTAAAATGCTGCTCATAAATTAATACATAATAAAAGTCAAAAGGGTTATTGTGATTTTCAAGGGTCTTGAAATACCTGCCCCCAAATTCATTTTCCATAACGGTTTTGAAATACCCGGGATTATAATGTTCCCGCAACACATAATATAAAATTACAGGGGTAATAAACAGGAGCAGGCCCAGGTAAAAATGTTTGGATTTTAAAACCGAAACAAGTTTCTTCCTGCAAATAATATAAATAAATATTGCCGGCAGAAATAGTAAACCGGCTATGCTTTTTGCCAGTACAGCGAGGGTTAAAAAAATAAAAAAATAGTATAAGTATCTATAGCTATCCTTTTCTATAAAGTTAAAAAAGGATAAGCAGGAGAGTGTCGTAAATAATATCAGTAAACCGTCGAAATCACCTGTCCGGGCGACATGCTCGCACACATACCCGGCACTGCTGACCAATACAATTGTAGCGATGAAACCCAGCATATAATTTTGTACTCCTTTACTTAAGAACCGGAACAGGTAGTAAACCGTAAGCGCACAGGCCAGGGCAACAGGTATCCTGAGGGCTAAAGGTCCAAAGCCGAATATTTTTATAAACAGGGCCTGGATCCAGATCAGTAAAGGAGGCTTGGTATTCCACATATCAGGGGCACCTTCAAAGGTAGTTACCAGCCAGTTGCCGGAACGGGACATTTCATAAGCATTCATGGCCAGGCGGGATTCATCCCACAAGCGGACCGGCATTTGGTCCAGTACCCCGAAAAGCGGGTAGGCAATGATGATTAAAAATAGTGTATAGATTAAATATTTGTTGGTATGGGTTAATGGGTTCATTGCTTTTAAGCAGGTATAAGTCGCTTAGTAATTAATAGTTTTGACTAATAAGGAGAAACAGGAGTTGATCGGTCAGTTATCTTCCTCCTCTATGTACTCAAACTGGTAATCTTCGCTAATGCCTTCCGATTGCTCCTCCCAATCCTTCAGCTGCTTATCCATGATCCGGAACCAAAGCGGGGGGATCCAGGAAACCACCAGGGATCCGGGATAGCCCAGGATCAGCTGCGGGCTGTTGGTCACCGAGCGTAGGGTCTGGTATTTTCTGGAGGCTTTATAATGATGATCAGAATGGCGGGTAAGTTCCAGCAACATGATCCGGCCCAGGATATGGTCGGAATTCCAGCTATGCCAGGGCCTTACTTTTTCAAATTTGCCGGCTTCATTCTGTTGCCTGGAAAGCCCGTAATGCTCTACGTAATTAATCGTTTCCAATACGGTAATGCCGATACCGGCCATCAGTATAAACCAGAGGACGCATTGCCAGTCAAAAATGAAATAAATAAGGAGTAAAAAAGCCGATTGTATTAGGGTAAAGCGCAGCATTTCATTCCGGAACGAAAATGCCGGCAAACCCTGTTTTTGTAATCGCTCTTTTTCCAGTCGCCAGGCCAGCAGGTAATTGCCGAATATGGAGCGGAATAAAAAGTGGAAGACGGTTTCCCTTCTTTTAGCTGTAGCGGGATCCAGCGGTGTAGCTACATAGTGATGGTGCCAACGGTTATGGGTAATAATAAAGTGCATGTACAGGGAACTCAGCAGCAAGGTCTTGGCCAGGAAGCGCTCCGTTTTATTTTTACGGTGTCCCAGCTCATGGGCCGTATTAATGCCCAGCACCGCGCAGCAGATACCCATACTCATGACTTTCCCGATCAGGATCCATAAAGGGAGGCCGGAATAGGTGAGGATATAAAAAGTGTAAAATAATAAGGCATACTGAAGCGGCACATTAATGTACAGAAGCCAGTCAAAGAAAGGATGGACCTTTTTTTCATTATAGACCTGCTCTGTTTCATTCTTGCCGATCTCCGGGAAAAGGTAGTCCAGTAAAGGGATGCCCACAAAATTCATAATGGGTACCAGGTAAGCACCTATGCCATCAATGTATAAAGCGCTAAATACGGCAAACGGTATGGACAATACCATCAGATACTTCATATCGCTCCACTGCAGTCCTTTCGTCATCATTAAAAGTTTAATTATTTGCGGATAACAAAACTGTTTTCATCAAAAACGAAGGAAGGGTCTGTATTCATATCGACGATCATTTTTTGCTCATCGGCTACCAGTACCAATTCAAAAGGGCGCAGGCTTTTGTTGCCCATGAAGGAATAACCGGCCTGGTTCTCCGGGCCAAATTTACCTTGTAAAGCCAGTATGGTATTATCCCCGATAGCGCGATGGCGTTCAAAACCCTCTTCCAGGAACCGGAGAAAGCTATCGTGGTCCATGCCAGCGTAAGTTTCCGATTCATCGAGCAGGGTAGCGATCATCGGGAGGTCCATCCTGATGATGAAAAAGAGCAGCATATCGGCCGGTATCGGTGTTGTCATGTTTTCTTGATTTTTCGGGACTTAAACTGTTTTTAGAAGTTTCAGGTACAATTGCTCTTCTTTGTCCGCTATCGCGGCCAGCATATCGCTCAATTGCGCGCAGCCTGAGCGCATCGCTTCATCTTTTGTTTTGGCGGTCTTGCCTGCTTTCAGGGCAAAATTGCGCCAATCCGCAGCAATTGCTCTTAGCTCTTCCGCCAGTTGCTTCAATTCGGGGTTGTCCAGCTTTGCAGCGGCCTCTTCCAGGAAGCGGGCATAGATAAGCCGGAAGCCCGAACCGCCGGTACCTACGATCTCCTGCATCCTTACAATATTGGTCAGGTAAAAAGCCACCTGTGCTTCGCTGAATTTCTGCGGGTATTTACCAATCCCTTTAGCCAGCCTACGCATCCCTCTTAAACCTCCCCAGGGATAAACTTTACTTAGCATTCTTTTGCACATCTTCCGGATACCGGTACGGATGGCCGCTGCTAAAGATACTTTCGGGTTGAAGTCAGTAACATGATACATTCTTCCTTTCGACCCGAGGAAGCCTTTCCCGAAACGGGCTTTGGCCAAAGCGTCGCGGCTTATCTTTACCGGGAATTCTATGATAGAGTCACTGACCAGGTAATCTTCCCCATCTTTGCCATAAACAACAACATTATGCGCGCTGAACTCAAACTTAAAAATATCGGGCAGGTAAGCCAGGTGGAGCATATTGGTAAAGAGCCCCGCCGGTTTTTGCTCCGCCAGCAGCGCGTCCAGGTCGTTCATGCCTTTTTGCGCGTCTTTATAAGTGCGCACGGTGCATTGGACCCCCAGGGTTTTGGCCGCCGTTTTGAACACCTGTCCCGGGAAAAAACGGAAGGTTGTGGTAGGGGCGCCCATAGTTTTGAGAAATGTAACATGGGCAAAGTACAGGCCGGCGCCTATACCAAAAACCATTTCTTCAGAAAGCGGAAGGCCATAGCTGGTAAAGAGGTTGGCAACCGCGCCGCTTTCGCAATGATGATGTACCTGGTGCTGGTACGCCTCCATTGGTGTATGCTGTGTTGGGGATTGTATTTTCGTGGACATCTTACAAATTCAATAAGAAAAATTCAAGGTATAGTGGTTTAGTGTCGGTTTTGGTGCTCTATTTTTAAGGCTCGAAGATCCCCGCACCCTGCCGGATCAGCTCCGGCTCGTCATTGATCAGGCTGATGACCGTAGACACTTCCGTATTACCGATCCCCCCATCAATAACCATATCTACGAGGTGCCCGAACTGGTCGTGGATAATTTCGGGGTCGGTATAATATTCGACAAATTCGTTTTGAGGCAAGGAAGTGCTCATGATCGGGTTGCCGAGCGCGCCAGCGATCGCTAAAGTGATCTTATGGTCCGGTACACGGATACCCACCGTATCTTTTTTGGTTTTTAATAGCTTGGGTACCAGTTTTGTAGCGTTTAAAATAAAAGTATAGGGCCCCGGAATGCTGCGTTTCAGGAACCGGAAGGTAGGGTTACTGATATTGGCCGCATATACATTCAGTTCGCTCAGGTCTTTACAAATAAAAGAAAATTGTGCTTTGGCCGGTTGGATATTTTTGATCTTACAGATCCTTTCAATAGCCTGGGTGTTGTTAAAATCGCAGCCGATACCATAGATCGTATCGGTCGGGAAGATGATTACCCCGCCTTTACGCAGCAAGTCCGCAATTTGATTCAAAACTCTTTCCTGTGGATTGTCGGGATGAAGATGTACCAGCATATTATTTCACTTTTAGGAATAAAAACTTGTATGAAAGTCGCTACAAAGTTACTTAAAATTGAGCTGCATTATAAAATCATTCATATAAAAGCCATTGCCGATGTGGATATCCACCGTTTCTGTACACTCAAAACCCAGCTTTTCATAAAAATGTAAGGCTTTATTGTACCGGTTTACATTGAGGAACAGGCCCTTCTGCTGTGCCTGCTGTGCGATCATAATAGCTTCGTTCAGCAGTAACCGGCCAAGCTTTAAGCCCTGGACTTCGGGGAGTACATAGAGTTTATGTAGTTTAGTATAACCTGGTTTTTCATCAGGCTCCAATTCCATAAACCCCAAAGATGCTCCTGCTTGCTGCACAAGATAAAATAAATTACCTTTTTGCATCCGCTCTGAGAGGTGGGTTTTACTATAAAACTGCTCCAGCATGTAAGACAGTTGTTCCGGGGAAAGAATAGCGGAATAAGTAGCCGGCCAGGTAGCATAAGCTATTTGTATAATGTCCTCTATTTGGTCCGGATCGGCTTTAATTATGCTGAAATTGCTCATGTTATGCGTTTTAACCTATAAAACTGCAAAATAGTATAAGATAAGCGTAAAAAAAGTCTTAATATGCGCAATATTTTAGTGTTAAAGTAGTTATTAACTTTGTAACATCTTTATTTTCCATATAAAGTTTGAAGAACGGAAGAGTAGTATATATCATATTGACCATTATCGGTCTGATTGTTTTGTCCCGGTTGTCTGCCTTAAATAAGCCCAGATACTGGGACGATAATGTCTTTTATTATAACCAGCAGCAGGATACTTTAAAGAATACCGAAGATACCGTAAAGCGAAAAGAGGTGATCCGGCAGGCCAGCTTAAAACCGGGCTCCCCGGAATACATCGATAGTATGAAGCAGGCCCGGCAGCGCTATGTAGATAGTATGAAGTCGGCCCAGGCAGCGCTACAGGACAGTTTAAAAAAAGAACGCCAGCGGATCGCGGACAGTACTGCAGCGGCCAATAAACGCTATAATGATAGTGTGCGTACCGTACTGGAGGTGCAGAAACAGGAAAGACAAAGGATCGCTGATAGCTTAAAAGCGATACAGGTGGCCCGGAAAGACAGCCTGGATCGTATTAAAGCTTATAAGGAAAGCAAAGCTTATAAAGATAGTGTAGCCACTGCCAGGCAAGCCCGGGCCGATAGTATCGCCCAGGCCCGGCAGGCAAGGGCCGACTCCCTGGCTCAGGTCAGGATCAGGATAAAAGACAGCCTGGCCGTTGTCCGCAAGCAAATGCAGGATAGCCTGGCCACCGTGCGTAAAAATATGCAGGATTCCCTGGCAGCGGTCAGGAAGCAGTATAACGATAGTATACAGACCGTCCTGACGGCGCAGAGAGCGCGTAACCAGGCTTTGAAAGATAGTATTGCCGCGGTCCGGGCCATACGGACCGACAGCCTGGCCAAAGCTAAAGCCGAACGTGAAGCCCTGGCCAAACAAAGGATCAAGGACCGGCAAAAGGCCTCAAATGCTAAAATGCGGGCCAAGGAGCAAAAGAAAAGAGATGCTTACTCCAACGAGGACATGCGCAAAAAGAAATGGTCTTTCCTGCGCCGGGCCTGGCATAATACTACAACCAAGTATAACTATCACTTTAATGCAGAGGAGCGCCTCAGGAAAGTAGAAGAGAATATGCTGCGCAACAGCATTACACAATATGACTCGATTTTACCTTTATTTCCCTTCGACCCGGATGTAGACTCGGCCAAGTATGCCGTAGACCTGGACTCCCTGATCCGTAAGGCCGGGGTAGGCATACAAATCCACGACCCGAGAAGCAGATGGCAGGATAATATGTACCTTATAGTAGGTAAAGCTTATTACTATAAAGGTGATTATAAAAACGCGGCTGCGGCCTTTAAATATATTGTGGCTACCGCGGAAAATGAGAAGAAAGAAAAAGCAAAGAAAAAGGATAAAAAAGCCGAGCAGGCATTAGGTGAGCTGCCGGATGTGGAGTCGAAAAATTTCCTGCTACACCATACTTCTAAAAATGATGCTATTATGTGGCTGGCCCGGACCCTGGCACAGGACAGCCAGCTGAGCCTGGCGCAGACCTTGCTGAATATGATGCGCAGCAGCAAGCAGTACAATAACCTGCTGGACGGGCGCTTTGCTACAGTGCAGTCTTTTGTGGACCTGAAGCAAAAGAACCACCCGGCCGCGGTCAATGACCTGGTCGCGCTGACCGAAGATAAGAGCAGCCCTGACTGGCTCAGGCAAAGGGCCGCATTTATCCGCGGGCAATTGCTACAGAAAGAAGGCAAATTCCAGGCCTCTGACTCCGCCTTTGATAAAGTGATCGCCTTAAGACCGGAAATGGAGATGGACTTCTATGCCAAAATGAACAAGGTGAATAACAGCATTAACGGGGGCTTTTCGGATACCCGTGCTTTACTGGCCAGCCTGCAGAAAATGAGCCGGGAAACGAAGTATAAAGATTATTACGATAAGATCCACTTTGCACAGGCAAGGGTTTATGAGGCTAATAAAGATACGGCTATGGCGATCGCGGAATATAGAAAGGCGATCAGTACCAGCACAAAAAATATAAGCCAGAAGGGCCTGGCTTTTGCCGGAATGGGTAATATCTATTACCTGCAGAATAATTATAATACCGCTAAGTCGGCCTATGACAGCGCGCTTGCCTTCCTGACTGAAGCTCAGAATCCTACTTATGGCATCGCGGTGCAAAGGGCCGGTGCCCTGGATTATATTTCCGGGCCGGGCAATGATGCGAAATATAATGATAGCTTGCTGCGCCTGGCGCAGATGAGCGAAAAAGAGCAGCTGTCTATCGTGCGCAGGCAGATCCGGGATATGGAAAAGTATTTGCTGGACAGCCTTTATGCGGCCCGGAATGCTGCTAATGCACCACAGGCTTTGCCTGCGCCCACTTCATTAAGCTCAGGCAAGCAATCCTGGTATTTCTCCAATCCATCCAATATGCAAAAAGGGATAGCGAGCTTTAAGCAAAAGTGGGGGGACCGTAAACTGAAAGATGACTGGAACCGGAGTAACCCATTTGGCTCATCCGGCAGCTCCGGGGAAGAGGCCCTGGCTATGTCAGAAGAAGACCAGCTTAGAGCAACTTTACCTTCAGAAAGCGACCTGATGGCATTGATCCCTAAAGGGAAGCCGGCCATTGATAGCGTGAACAAAGCCCTGGAAACGGCGCTTTACCAGCTGGGTATCGGTTACTATAAGCATATGGAAGATATTCCTATGGCCTTAAATACATTTGATGAGCTGGACCGTAAATACCCGCAACATGCTTATGGCGCGGAGCTCACTTATTACCGCTACCTGACCGCTTTAAATAATAATGATAAAGCTAAGGTCTCGGAATACCTGGCCAAATTACAATCGCAGTTCGGCAATTCGGAATGGGCGAAAATGGTGACCGCGGCCAGCCAGGAACCAGGCAGGGGAGCGGAGACCGGAGGGATAGCTATTGCCGAGCATTACGAGGAGGCATATAATGCCCTGATGGCCCAGGACTTTTCAAAAGCTTACAGGGATGCTGAAGCGGCACCGGCTTTATATCCAAAAGAGATCAGTCCTTACCAGAAGAAATATACCCTGGTGAAATACGCGGCTATCGCAGGGAATAAAGATTATAAAGAAGCGGATAGTTTGCTGACCATTTTCGTAGCGCAGAACCAGAATGATGAGACTATTTTATGGGCCAAAAACCTGCAGCAATATGTGAAGGTACAATTGGAAGCCTGGCGTAAAGATTCGGCACGCCTGAGCAGCCAGGTGAGTGGTCCTATGGTATTGCCGGCAGACAGCAGCCTGCAGTATAGCTATAAGCCGGGCAACCTGCATTATGTAATGGTAAGCACACCGGTGACCGATCATAAGATTAACGGCTTAAGGGCCGGCCTCAGGGATTATAACAGCAGCAAACCTGCCCGCAAAAAGCTGGAAGTGTCTATAACACCGCTGGACGCACAAAGAAGCGTTATCGTGGTGCAGGAGTTTAAAAATGCCGCTGAAGCTAAAAAATATATGGCGGAGATCAGTAAGGTAAAAGAGCTGTTCAGAGAGTTTTCTAATGCGAATGAATATGAAATACTGATCATTTCAAACGATAATATTTTGAAATTGTATACGGATAAAAACTGGCAGGCATACCTGGATTATTACAAGTCGAAATATTAGGGGAAAAATATTTTAAAATTCTAAAAAAATATTTTGACAAATCCAAAAGGCGTCTTATCTTTGCAATCCAATCAACGAAAAACGGATTGAAAATTCTTCCTTAGCTCAGTTGGTTAGAGCACCTGACTGTTAATCAGGGGGTCGCTGGTTCAAGTCCAGCAGGGAGAGCAGAAGAGATCACAGCAATGTGGTCTCTTTTTTTGTACCCGGAAAAATAGTATGGGCGCGAGTTTAGGTGGAAAATTAAAAAAGGTTGCGGGGTGAAAAATATATTTGGAGAATCCAAAATGCACCTTATATTTGCAATCCAATCAGCGAAAGGAGGATTGGGAAATTCTTCCTTAGCTCAGTTGGTTAGAGCACCTGACTGTTAATCAGGGGGTCGCTGGTTCAAGTCCAGCAGGGAGAGCCAAACTATACAGCCTTGCAATTTTTGCAGGGTTGTTTTCTTTTAAAGCCTTACCCATACTGCTTGTTAGGCTAAAAACTTCGTTGGTTTTTGTGGTTTTATACTGATTTTCAAAGATTGTCAAAATTTCAGGGAATATTAAACAAATCAGTTTGCCTTTGGTTTCTGAAAGCGCATTTTTATAATACTCACTAAGGTTTTTAATTAACCCAACACTGTAAGAAATGTATTTATCAAAATCGGGTGAGGTTTTGGCGAATGTAGCATTACCAGTTCGTTCAAGTCATTATTAAGCTTGCGTATTATGCGAGCGTAATTCTCATCATTAATACTACCATTGGCAAGTTTATAATCTAGTAGTATTTATACTATCTTTTTTCTTTTCAATTTGTGCCTCCAGTTGCTTTTTATGGCCAAGCCTGTCAGCATCGTTTGTATTAGACATAAAGGGTGGTAATAGACTACAAGAGTCAACATACTCTTATTACAATGAGAGGCATTATTGGCAAGAGTACGAAAGTGGGTTAATACAAATGGCAACTCGCCCATTTAGAATGACTTTCTCGGACGAGTTTTATGTGGTTAATGATGAGCTATTGTTTCTAAAACTGCTTACTTTTTCGATTTTGGATTTGGTAATTCTATATACCTGCTTTCTGCTTTTAGGATATTGGCTTCGGGCAGACACTATGCCTAATAAAGCTCAACCAGTACCTGAAGCAAATACACCAGCATTGAAAGTAATTAGTAATAATGATGGTACGGCAATATCTTGGAGGGCAATTATTGTAATGGCGTTGATTGTAATGCTGTTTATATTCTTTGTTACTTTGTTTGGTTGATACTTAGTTAATAAATCTCTTGAATTAAAATTGAATGAATTACCACAATTACTTTATCTCACTTGAAGATAAGCTAAAGGAGCTTTCAAAATATGTGCAAATCGACAAAGATAACTTTAGCGTTTTTTCAGTTGAATTGGCACACCTCCTAATGGCATCCTGTTCTGAATTTGAGGTTGTTTGCAAGGATTTATGTAGGCAAATTATACCCAATACTAATGTTGCAAATATGCTTAACATATCGCAGTCTTTAGCAAATCAACTACCTACCATGATGGAAGAAGAAATAACCCTAAACGTTTATGGAATTTCATTAACACCACTTGAAAATTGGAAGATAGGACAAAGGCTAACTTGGTGGGAAGCGTACAATAGCGTTAAACATAATAGGGGTGTACATTTTAAGCAAGCTAATTTAGAAAATGTTCTTAACGCATTAGCAGCAGTACACATTGCCAACTTCTACCTTGTTTGGGAAAGTGAGTTTAAAGGTAAACACCCAACTTGGGCTACACATGCCTTAGAGCCCAACCCTTCTTTATTAAGGCTAAAGTATCCCTATTTTGTAAGAGAATGGTAAGGTCTTGTTGGAATGTATAGCATGGGAAAGAATAAACAAACTTTGAATTTAGCTATTAAAAATAGCCTTGACCTAAGTGAGCAAGAGGAATATGAACTTATGCCACCCTGCTTATCCGTATGGATTGATACAGGTGCAAAAAATATTTTGGATTCGGACAACTACATCGCAACCGCTGTTGCCCCGACTGATAATACAAAATACGATAGGACTAACTGGAACAACGCTTTGGGGCAAGATAGTTACCACGCATTTTACATTGAATTTTGCCCCAGCATTAGCTACTTTGAATTGCTGGGTAATAAGTTTTCTAAGCCTACAGAAATACTATTTATTGCCTCCGATAATACTATTATAGCAAGGGTTGACAATAGAGTGCCAATTGAGGTAAATTGCCAAATAAAAGGGATTTTATTTTTATACAAAGACTACCATGAGCATATTTTACCCAGTTTGGTAGAAGGTATATTTGTTACATTTACAAGGATGAAATGATATATTCCCTTTATGATGCAAAAACACCTTGAAACCCTTTCTGTTATTGTATTTCATGTATTTGAAAACTGCCCCCACTTCTAAATTGCAAATAAATGTTATCGCCATATACTGATTATGGCAATTCCAGTAGTGAAATAATGTTTTGACGATATTGTTATCCTAAATATGCTTTATGCTAGCTATGTATTCAAGCAAGAATAAACATTATAAGTGTTGAGTAAAATATCTTTAGATAAATCACTAATTTATAGGAGATTAATAATCTATAAAAAATAGTATTTTTGATTACAAAAAGCAATTTTCCTATTAAATACGACAAATATAAAAGTGACATTATTATAAGATGATACCTGAAATAAATAAAAGCTCAAGGCACTCTAAAATAACAGGAGACTTTGCTGAGAGCCTAATTCTTTATTGGCTTTCAAAGCACGGATTTGAATCTGCAAAAGTTGACCATACGGGTATTGATTTAATTGCGAGAAACCCTGTTACTAAAGAATTAATGGGAATTTCTGTAAAGAGTAGATCAAGAGGCACAGGAACAGAAAAAACTCATTTAAATATTCCAAACGATAATTTTGAAAAAGTTGACAAAGCCTGTGAGGCATTTGGCTGTGTACCATACTTTGCTATATTGGTTGACAGGAGCAATATTATTGATATTTTCATTTTAAGCAAATGGAAGCTCTTAGAGCTATTTCCATTAGGGAAAGCGGTGTCAATATGGAAAATGGGTGATAGCTATTTAGAAAGCTATAAAAAGGATAAATCTATAATTCAAATAGAGTTTAGATATGATACAATTAATTGGTGGGATAATTCAAATGAGTAAGCCAC
This sequence comes from Taibaiella sp., assembly GCA_016786705.1. Lineage (GTDB taxonomy): Bacteria > Bacteroidota > Bacteroidia > Chitinophagales > Chitinophagaceae > Edaphocola. The sequence goes on along the minus strand of JAEUVV010000011.1, from coordinate 28,355 downwards.
TACCAAGCGCCAATAACACTTTCAACATGAAAAAAACCAATAAAAACCTTATCTTAATAAAATGAAGAAACCTATAAGTAATATCTTTCTAACTTATGCTTCTGATGCTCTTGCTAATACAGAGGATGGGCTTACGACTACGGAAATTGGCAAGTATTTTTCAGCAAAAAGTTTGGACTATAATGTTGACGTTCCTCATAGTAAAGCCCCATTTACTAATGTTCCAAATAAACGAACTGCATTTCTTGAGAATTTACAAAAATTCAATTCAGACCAACAGTTTGAAATTATTGCTGAATTAATAGAACATCAACGTTTGGCTGACTTAGACAATATTAAAGATTTAAAAAGCAAACTCTACACACAATACCCTGACTATATACCTGAAGTTAAGCAAAGATTAAAATCAGAATTGGTCAAATAAACACAACATTGGCTGCACGCATTTCAGAAACCTTTTGAATTGTATAATTCTGCGCTTGAAAAACTCAAGGGTGGAGTTTTCCAACGTAACTTAATAGACGATTTACGCCTTTCATTGGAACTACTATTAAAAGAATTGCTTGGTAACAACAAGCCTCTTGAAAAACAAATAGCTGACGTTGGTGGATATCAACAAGCTAAAGGAATAAGTGCTGAAACAACGAATATGTTTAATTCTTTGCTGGACTACTATTCAAAATATCAGAATAAGTATGTTAAGCACGATGACAATATTAAAGAAAAGGAAATTGAGTTTATAGTCGACCTGACATCTACTTTTATGAAGTTTATTACTAAACACTAAATACCAACATTAATAAGTTTGTGTAAAAAATGAATTGTATTTTTTGTAAAAAGCTATCGGATAATTCTAAAAGTATCGAGCATATTCTCCCAGAGTCTTTGGGGAATACGGAACACGTTTTAAGGAAGGGGATAGTATGCGATACATGCAATAATTATTTTGCGACAAAAATTGAAAAAATCGTTTTAGATAAACCATATTTTAAAAACGTCAGATACCGAAACTTTATTGAAACTAAAAAAGGAAACCTTGTACCTGACAAGGCTCTTTTCCCATATAAAACTGGGGGTTGGGTTGACATGTGGCTTGACGAGAAGGGATTTATCTTTGATTCGAAGGATACCCACATTATCGACCAAATGAAAAATGGTGCATTTACTAAAGTAATAATTCCAATTATAGATAAGCCCGAGGAAAATGATTATGATATTTCAAGATTCCTTGCAAAAATTGGGTTGGAATTCTTGACTTCTAAAATTGTCAATGACGATGAATGGGTTAATGAAATTATAAATAAAAAGGAACTTGATCCAATAAGGAATTATGCAAGATTTGGGAAGGGGAAATTTTGGAAGTATCATCAAAGGCGAATTTATAGTGAAAGCGATAGATTTGTGGATCCTGTTAATCACCCTGAACCCTACGAAATTCTCCATGAGTTCGATTTGCTATACACTAAGAAATACGAGATGTACTTCGTGATAGTTATAATGGGAATTGAATTTGCTATCAATTTAGCAGGTTCAGAAACAGAAGGTTATATTGAGTGGCTGAAAGAGAACAATAATGTCTCGCCTATTAGACGTTATACAGAAGTAATGATAAGCAAATCTCAGAGTAATTTATAATTTAAACAAATCCTTAATTAATATTCGAAAATAATTTTAATAAACAAAGCCAAACAGGTTGTTTTATTTATACCCGAATGGCAATATGCCAAATTACCAATGAAAGTTTTGCTGGATACAAATATCATTATACACCGTGAAGCCAATAAAATTTACAACCTTGACATTGGGCAACTTTTTTATTGGCTTGATAAGCTAAAATATGACAAGTATATTCATCCTTTGACAGTCGAAGAGTTAAACAGGTATAAAGACCAAAACTCTTTGAAGACGATGAATATTAAAATTGAAAGCTATAATCAGTTAAAGTATCAAGCACCTTTAAGCGATACAATAAAGCAAGTTAGCAATCAGGTTGACACTTTGGAAAATGATATAAATGATACCCAAATTTTAAACGAAGTATTTGAAAACAGGGTTGATTTATTGATTTCGGAGGATAAGAAAATTCATACCAAAGCAAGACTACTGGGCATTGGCGGTAGAGTTTTTCGTATCCAAACATTCTTAGAAAAAGCGACAGCAGAAAATCCAGGCTTAGTTGAGCATAAGGTATTAGCAGTAAAAAAAGTTGACTTTGCCGAAGTTAATTTGCAGGACAGTTTTTTTGATAGCTTTAGAACCGATTATAAAGAGTTTGATAAATGGTTTAATGGCAAAGCAGAACAGCCTTGCTATGTGTGTTATAGCGATAATCAACTAACGGCATTTCTATTTATTAAAATTGAAAAAGCAGGAGAGGAAAGCTATGCTGATATTACCCCTGCTTTTAAACCAAAGAAAAGATTAAAGATTGGCACATTAAAAGTTACAGGTAACGGTTATAAAATAGGGGAAAGATTCCTTAAGACCATTTTTGATAATGCTTTACTTTTTAAAGTAGATGAAATTTATGTAACTATTTTTGATAAACGCCCAGAGCAAGAACAGCTAATTGAAATGCTTGAGGAATGGGGCTTTTACAAACATGGCATTAAAACTACTCAAAACGGTGATGAACTTGTTTTTGTTAGGGAGTTTAATAAAACACTACCAGTAAACATTGAAAATCCCAAACTTACGTTCCCTTTTTTCTCACGGCAAACAGATAAGTATTTAATAAAAATAGAGCCTGAATACCATACTGAATTATTCCCTGACAGCATTAACACTAAAGAGGATAAAGCTAAGTATGTAGAAAATGAGCCACATCGCAATAGGATTAGTAAAGTATATATATCCCATGCGCCAGACAGGGATTTAAAGTCCGGAGATATAGTGTTGATTTATCGTATAGGAGAAACAACACCGAAAAAGTATTCCAGTACTGTGACCACAATTTGTATAGTAGAAAGTATTAAAAATAACTTCAAGGATTTTGATGACTTTTTTAATAGTTGCAATAGGAGAACAATGATTTCTAAAGAAGATTTAAAAAACAAGTGGTGGGATAGGTTTCCTAAATACAAGCCATTTATTATAAACTTTTTGTACGCCCACTCGCTACCAACGCCCAAGCCAACATTGAATGATTTAATTAGTTTGAAAATATTCGCAGACCCAATGAGTTTACCAAAAGGATTTGCCAAATTGTCAAATGAGCAGTTTACTGATTTGATTAACTTTGCTTACAATAAGAAGACAACAAAATGAAAGTAGTACTATCAATAAAACCCGAGTTTGCATTCAAGATTTTTGATGGGACTAAAAAATTTGAATTTCGCAAAGCAATATTTAAAAACGAAAATATTAAATCTATACTTGTTTATGCTTCGTCGCCAGTACAACAAGTTATTGGAGAGTTTGAAATAGACGAAATACTAAATTATGATTTGCCAACACTTTGGAACTTAACACAAGAGTTTTCGGGCATAAGTGAAGAGTTTTATTATGACTATTTCGCTAATAAAGAACATGGGTTCGCTATAAAGATTAAGAAAACGAGAAAGTATAAAAAGCCCAAATGCTTGAAAGAGGATTTTAATTTGTTGCCGCCACAGTCATTTGCCTATTGGGAAGATAAAAAGTAAAACGGCTATTAAAATTTACCCTTTATGTGTTCGACAAAACTTGGTTTTAACCACTCCCAGGTCGAAAAAGTATCCCCGTTGACACACCCCCTGTAAAAAGTAATTTTTGTGTTTGTATATAAACCTATTTAATAATAGCTTCCAGAACGAAATTTAAGGGTTGATGAGTTTTACCGATACGCGGTTTTAAACTATGGCATAAATTTTAGCCAATTAAGGTACAAGACTACTTCCGTATTAGAGGCTGTTCTAAAGAGCTTCATGGTTTAAGGCTGCTTGTGTATTATATATAGTATTTAATGGCAGAAAGGGTATTGTAAAAGGCTTTGATTAGTGAATTAAATAGGTAATAGTTCTCTAAGAGCATATATTTCAGCCAGATTTTGCTCCAATTGGTGTAATCTTTCACCAGCAGGGAGAGCCAAAGAGCGCACAGCAATGTGCTCTCTTTTTTTTATGCCCGGATTTTTGAGGGCTGGCAAGTTAATGTGAGGGGATAGCTGCATTAATGCAAACGTTGGTTTGGCGATCACTTGCAAATGAAGAATTGTTGAAATGTTAAAAATGTTTTCTTTTATAAAGTTTGTTTTTTTATAAATTGCATAAACTATTCTTTAAATTTAAAAATGCAATTATGGGAAAATTTGTAATTACTAAAAGAAGCAACGGAGCGTTTCAATTTAGTTTGAAAGCGGATAACGGGCAGGCCATTTTATCAAGTGAAGGTTATGCTACAAGAGCATCCTGTGATAATGGAATTGAATCAATAAGAAAAAATTCAATTGATGATGGCAGGTTTGACCGGCTTACAGCAAAGAATGGCAAAGCTTATTTCAACCTGAAAGCTGGTAATGGTCAGATTATAGGTACAAGCGAGCTGTATGAAAGTGAAACAGGAAGAGATAATGGGATTGAATCGGTAAAGAAGAATGCGCCTGGAGCTTCTGTTGATGACCAAACGGTTTAATAAAAAGTTAGTCATACTATAAACTAATAAAAGGAGCTGACCTTGTAAGAGGTTAGCTCCTTTTGCTTTAGTTTCTATGGATGGTTTATCGCAATAAATTGATCTTTTTAACTACTAAACCTTTATCGGTCTGGATAAGGAGGTGATAAAGGCCGCCGCTTAAGGATGCCGGAAGGCTAAGCTGGTATTTAGCCCGGCCTTTTTCGAGCTCAAAACGGCCTACTTCCTGCCCGCTCAGGTTGCTCACCACAATATTTTCAATGCGGGCTGCTCCCAATACTTCAATATTCAGGTTGCCATCCCGGGTCGGGTTAGGGTATATGTTAAATAAACGGCTGTCTGCATCCGGATCATTAATCCCTACACCGATGATGTTCACCTGGACACTGTCCCAGGCATCGGCACAGCTGCTGCTGATCTTCAGGCGGGCATTAAAAACGCCATTGCTATTGTAGGTATAAGCAGGGGACGGATCGTTGGAAACACCACTGCCATCTCCGAAATCCCAGGTGTAGCTCAGTACATGTTGTGGATCGACTGCCGTAAACTTAAACGTTCTGCCGCCCTCGGCCTGGGCCAGAAGCCCGCCTACAGCCGGGGCATAGCCATTAGCGACAATTTCTATGGTATCAGCATTAATGCAATTATTACTTGCGGTTACTTGTGCAATGTAAGTACCGGGGTTGTGTATCGTTATATGCTGGCTCAGTTCACCGGTGTTCCAGTAGTAGCTGCCACCGTTTTGGCCTCCGGGCCCGGCATCCAGTATTTTGCTATGGCCGATGCAAAGGGAATTCCCGTCTGTATCCAGCTCCACTGCGGGCTTTTCCCGCATAGTGATGTTTATAGTATCCTCTGCTTTGCAGCCATTGGGGCTGGTTACCCGCACCGAATAGGTGCCTGATTGGTTCACTTGCCTTTGGGCTGCGGTACTGTTGTCATCCCAGGCGAAGCTGGTGCCTGCCGGCTGTGGCCCGGCATCCAGGGTCATAGGGCGAGCGGCAAAGGTGCAGGTGTCCAGGTCATTGCCCAGGTCCACTACCGGGTTGCTTTTAATAACAATATTTACAGCCTGCGCGGCTGTGGTACAGCCATCTTTAGTGCCTTTAGCATAAACGGTCGTGTTGCCGGTGTAAAATGGTGACGTGACGGAAGTGCCTATGCCTAACAGGGAGCCGCCGGTAGCGGCGCTGCGCCAGATGATGGACCCGCCGCTTGTGTTCAGGTTCCCGGTAAGCGTTACAGCACCGTTCCCGCAACGCTCAATAGAAGGCGGTACCGTAAGTGCCGGCATCGTACAGTTGAAGTTGGTATTCAACACGGCTTGCATGTTAGTGACATTGACCGAGCGGTTTTCAAAGAGGTAAGTGGTACTGTTTTGTACAAATAGCGTAGGTTTAATCACCCATTCCACTTCCATTCTTTCGTCAATCCCGATGGTCATGATCATACTCGGATTGGCCTGGGATATGACCTTGCCGGGAATGTAGGTACCGCCGCTACTTGCGCCCAGCTGGTTCGTGGTATTGTCACCATGGTTTACTTGCGGGCTTACTACAAGCATAAAATCATTGGTGTCCGATTCGGTGACCGTTCGCCAGGTCGCGCCGCCATCTTTTGAATAGGCGATAAAATGCCCCAGGGTAGAGGTACCGAAGCTACTATAGTATTCTGCACGGAGTCTTAGGGTCTCATTCGCGTCAGTTAGGGTGACCGGCGTATTTTCAGCGGCCTTCCAGGTAGCAGTAGCCTCATTGCCGTTGTTGTTCCGCCAGCGGTATTTAGATTGCTCCAGTATCGGCGATATGGTAGCCATAGCCATACTACTGATCATCATAAAGAGTAGTAAAATAAAGCTGTTTTTCATGTAGTTTTTCTTTTAAAAGTTTGTGTTATCGGGATTACAAATAATAAGACAGAAAGAAACAGGTAAACGTAAATGAAAAGATGATTATTTTTTGAATAAAAGCTGATGGCGGTGTTTTTATAGATGGTTACGGGTAATACGAAGCCAACCGTTTCTTTTTGCCGGGCTAACTCCTTCCCCATGCTGTTAAAGGCCCCGGAATAACCGGAGTTGCTGTTGATGAGCACATCGCGCCGGCTTTCAACGGCCTGTAGGCGGGCACTGTAAAAGTGCTGCTGCGCCAGGTAGCTATTCGCGATCCAGCCGTCGTTGGAGATGATCACTAAAAATTCGGCCCCATCCCGGGCGAGCTTACGCGATGCTTTAGGGATTAAAGACTCGTTACATATAGTGATGCCGGCTTTGCCGGCCAGGGTCTGGAAAAGGCCGTCTTTTTGCCCGGCTTTAATATTGAAGCCCGGGCTGCCAGCGAGGGGAATTGAAAACAAGGTGAGCGGCGCTTCGGAATACATCAAGGGGAATTGCTTATCATACCTTTGGATAGTGTCATTCAGGTCTTCGATATAGTAAGCGGAATTGTGATAGACATCCTGGGCATAATCGGTGAGCATACCGATGATACGGCCTGTCTTTTCCTTCCCGGGATTTTTAAGTAATGCCTGCAGGAAGTCATCATCTCTCCTGAAGCTCCAGGGCACGATGGACTCCGTCCAGACATGCAATTTACTGCCTGTAGTGTAAGCTGCTGCATTCAGCCGCAACATTTCCTGTACGACCTGGTCGCCGGTTTGCTCATTCCATTGCATGTGCAGTGGATGGTTGGCATTGATCAGGGCTACTGGGAGCGGTGCACTGTTTTTTGATAAAGTAAGCAATCCCGATATGATAAAGGAAAGGCCCCAATAGCTACAGCAAAGGCCGAGTAACCAGGTAAAGGTCTGTTTGCTTTTGTGTAAGATGAAGATAGCCAGTGCGGCATTGATCCAGGCGCAAAAGAAAGAAACCAGCCAGCCGCCGCCGAACGCGGCTACCTGTACCAGCAATTCGCTTTTGAGTACACCCTTAAATAAATTGGGATGAAACCAGAATGCCCCGGGAATGCTGTTGCAAATAAGCCATTCAAATAAGGTCCAGGTGCTGGCTATGCCGATGCTCTTTAAGATAAAAGGTAAGCGGTTGTTGATAAAAGGATACAGGATTATCGTACCCAGGAGCATCATAAAGCCTATGAGTACAACTGATAAGGTGTAAATAAAAATTGCCGTAGCGCTACTTGCAAATGCTGAAAGAGACTCCAGCATCCAGGAACTGCTGAAAATACCTATGGTTACACCGCAGAGTAAACCAGGTAAGAGCGACTTCTTGAACGGAAGCTTGTTTAATGCAATAATCAGTGGGGCCAGTGCGATAAAAGAACAGGGCAGGGCAATATAGATGAAAATGAGTGCAAAAAGTAAGCCGGATAGAATGGCTAATAGAAGTCGGTACCGATAGGGCATGTTGACAGTCAAAAAATGTTAAGTGATTTAATCGGGTATTGCAGGTGTAAATGATTTAATTTAATTAAAATTTAAATGTATAGAGGAATGCTGATAAAGTAAAATTTTTTGAACTTTTTTTCAATAATTCCAGATAATATTTGTACATACAACCTTTTATTTGCCTGTTTTTAAATTAAAATTCTGAAATTTTTTAAAAAAATGAAATATTTTACTTATTCCTATTTTTATATGTTGACTTAATAATTATCTTTGGTTCATTGTTATATATCTTAATTTATTTATGTCTGATTGAAATTAAACGTTTTACAAATTAAAGTAACATGAAAAAACTATTAATCCTATTGGTGCTTTTATGCACCAGCTGTGTCGTGTTGGCGACACCAATTCCTTTATTAGAACAGTCAAAGTACCGGTGGCGTAATAATAATGGGAATGAAACTACAGCCACCTGGAAAGCTGCTGAAAATACCGCGATCACGTTAACTTCAATGACGGAAACCATAAGGTTCCGTGGGGAGTATTATTGTACCGGCGCCAGTTCCAGTCTCGGGCATTATCTATCTTATTCTAAAAACGGGGGCGTGACCTGGACCGAGATTAACGAGTCTACAGTCAATGATTTTATGCTGGTAAGTACCACAGAAGTGGCACATGGCGCTACTACGACTAACCAGTTGGGAACCAGTACCGGCGGCACTTTTACCAGCGGGAAAATAGTAGCGCAAAACTTGCCCAGCATGTCTATGACGCTTGCCGCAGGTGCGCGTACGGAAATGGAATGGGTCATTAAGCCTACCACTGCCATCCAAAATAATACCACTTATTTATTTGAGAACCGCTCTATCAGCTTAACAGGGGTACAGGGGCAGTTAGTTACCAATTTTTCTTGTGCAACTCCCTCTGTTACCGTTGCGCCCAGCTTCAGGCGATGCGGTCCCGGTACCTTATCTTTAACCGCCAGCGCTACGCCTTCTGCCAGCACCGTTACCTGGTGGACCGCGGCCACCGGAGGAACAAGTATTGGTACCGGTGCAACCATTACCTCGCCTTACTCTACGACTAATACGACAGTTTATGTAGAGGCACAGAACGGGGCCTGTATATCGTCCCGCACTCCTGTAGAGCTGATCATTGAAGAAGTACCGATCACTATTGATATTGCCGATGGCAGTCATTGTATTAATGAATCTAGCCTGGAGTTAAATACAGTCCCGGTTTATCCCGGTACTTATACTTACCTGTGGAATACAGGAGGAACTTCCTCTTCAGTACAGGCCGGTTTAAGTTATGGAGTTCCTGAAACTTACTGGGTAGAGGTCACCAGCCCTAATGGCTGTGTGAAGAGAGACTCTGCAGTACTTACATTGAACCCGGTACCAGAGGTAGACCTGGGCAATGATACCCTCGTTTGTGACAGTACGGTACTGACCCTGGATGCGCGAAATGCAGGAAGCACTTACCTGTGGAGTACCGGGGCCACTAGCCAGAGTATAACGGTAAGCCCAGCAGCTACTTTTTCGGTAGCAGTAACTAATGAATACAACTGTGCCGCGGTAGACGAGATTATGATTGATGCCTTTGAACCAGCGACGGTGACTGGTTTTACCTTCGTGCCCAGGTTTGACCTGGAAGCCGGAAGGGTCGATTTCGCACCGTTGAACCCGGTTGCTATTGTTAGTTATCATTGGGATTTTGGCAATGGGCACACTTCTGATGAGATGTATGCCACTCATACTTATGCCAACACTGGCGTTTATGAAGTTAGGCTCACTGTTGCTAACGATTGCGGTAGTATGGATACTACTTTAAAGATTCATGTGGATCGCTTTACCGGTATAGCTTCCGCTGCTGATGCGGTGGCGCTCAACCTGTACCCGGTACCTGCGGAAAACAGCCTTAATATTGAGAGTCCTGATGCCGGAGTACTGATACAGTCGTTAAGCATTGTGAGCCTGTCCGGCCAGGAGCTGGTACGTACACTCAATATAAATAAGCCATCCCTGGCCCAGGATATCAGTATGCTGGCTGCCGGTCATTACTTCGTTCGTGTAAAGACCGGTAAAGGAGAGGTGGTCAGGAAGATCAGTATTATGAAATAGACGGTAAAGTAATATAGTAAAGGCTGCTACATTTTTTTGTAGCAGCCTTTACTATATTATAAGGTACAACCTGTGCAGCGGTTAACGTTTTATATAAACCCGCATGCCCGGCTTGATGAATTTATAAAAGTCCATGATGTCTGTAGTCGTCATGGAAATACAGCCATCCGTCCAGCCCAGGCCCATTTCTACCATACCGGCGCCGGTAGGGTAGGTGCCGTGGATGCCTATGGCGCTGCCTATGTTTGCATTATAGGGAATCAGGCCTTTACTCTTGGCTTCGTTGTGCTTTTTAAAGGACTCTTCATTCGGGTAATTGATATGGATAAATTTACCCCAATTGGCATTATCTCTTACTGCGAGTACTTTGAACCAGCCTTCCGGCGTATTCCGGTCGCCTTCCCGGAATTTATCCTTTAAGCGGTCCGGGCCGAAGACAGCCCGGTATTGCCGGATCCGCTTCCGTTTATAGATCAGGGCAACCAGGTAATTGGTTTTATCGACATAGACCAGCATGGAGTCGGCATTCATCGTGTCGACATTATAAGGTTTGCGGTCTTTGAAGCCGGGCATAGGCGGGCTAATGGTCGTCTTCGTGATCCGCATGCCATCCTGTGTGTACTGGATTACTCTGGTAACATAACCTTCAGCATCTCTTTTTTCAGAGATTACTTTAACATCTTTGGGCGTTTTGCTTTCCTCCTGGGCAGAGGCGCTTACGGTAAACAAACAAAAAATAAAAAAGGGCAGGGCTAACAATTGTCGCTTCATTTTTATCACTTCCTGTTGAATTTTTATTTTATACTCATAAAAAAACAGCCTAAAAAAGGCTGTTATGTCAACAAATATAAGCATTTTTTTAGTCTTTACGACCGCCGCCCAAGATTCTTATTAACATTAAAAACAGGTTAATGAAATCTAAGTACAGCGCCAGGGCTCCCATTATCGCACCTTTTTTGCGGTCCTCTTCTGCTTCCAGTAAGGCATATTGCTTGATCTTCTGCGTATCATAAGCAATAAGGCCTACGAATACCGCCACCCCTACGTAGGAAATGATCCAGTATAAAGTAGCACTTTGTGTGAAAAAGTTAACGACAGAAGCGATAATGATGCCTACCAGGCCCATCATCATTAACCTGCCGAAAGAGGTAAGGTCTTTTTTGGTAAAATAACCTACCGCCGACATGGCAGCAAAGGTACCGGCAGTAATACCGAAGGTTTGCGCCAGCAATGTAGCAGGATAAGCTAACAATAAAACCGAAAAGGTAATACCCGTCAGTACGGAGTAACCCAGGAAGATAGCGGTAGCGGTGCCACTGCTCATTTTATGAATTCTTAAGCTTAAAAAGCCCACTAAGAACAGTTGTAACAGGAACAGGCCGAAAAATATAAACCTGGAGCTGCCCATTATTTGCAGGGCGAAGTCGCTCGAAGCCACTAAAAATGCGGTGATGCCGGTCAGGCAAAGTGCCAGGAACATCCAGCCATATACTTTGGTAATATATTTAGCGATTACATTCTGGTCGGCCACTCTATCATTAAAAACGGAATCCAGGTTGGTTTCGTTCTCCTTGTTGTTGTAATTCAGGTTATAACTCATAGTATTTATCGTTTGTAACAAAAGTAAGCAAAAAGCTTTAATGTTTCCGGTGAAATCAATGATGGGAAAGGTTAAAAATTGTAGGTAAAGCCAAGGGTAAAGCCCTGGCGGATCTGCCACCAGCCCAAACCGCCGATTGGTTCTTTTATTTTATTGCCCTGTGCATCAAAGGCCGGAACGTAGGGAATATCATTATCGTAGATCGCGGTGAGCGCGAAGCCGACGTTGAAATATTTCATGAACCGGTAGGTCAGTAAGTTGTCGAACATGATGTCTATATTGCCGGGATTGTCTTTTTTGACAATATTACCCACGCTATCTTTTACATCTTTGGCTAAATAGTTGGAATAAAGGTCCAGGCGGCTTTTCAGTTCCAGGTTTTTAACCAGTTCTTTGCTGAACCGTGCCGAGAGGTAAGCGCCCAGTTCAAAACGCGTTGTTTTATCTTTTTCCACACCGAAAGCTCCTTCAGGGCTTTGGGAAGTATAATAACGGTCTACAAAGGTCATCCTGCCGGCAGCCGGGGAAAAGAATACGCTGAACATTTCTCCTTTGCGGTACTCAATGCCCGGAGATACCATTAAGTATAGCGGGGATAAGAAGTTAGAGGAACTGGAATCTTTCCAGTTAGGTATGTCATAGTTGCTGTAGCCTTTAGTAAACTGTGTTCTTGCGTTGACTAAACCAGTGAGGTACCAATTACCTTCCGGTTTCAGGCGATAACCGTATTTAGAAGTGAAATCAATGCGATCATCTATCTTCCGGGGTTCAAAACCGGTAGAGTAGTTAGCCTGGACACCATAAGCCAGCAATAAATTGTTAGACCATACCTGGCGGCCGTAGTAGCGGATCAGGTTGGCGTCCAGCCTGCTGTTGGCTACCAGGGAAGCCAGCTCGCCCCCCGCTGCCCAGTTGTGCAATAAGGTTTGATTACCCCCAAGGTTGAAGGTCGCGTTCTTTACCCAGGCGATGGTATCTTTATTCTGGCTGTCGTATTTCTGATCAGTATAGACCTTGTCTGTATTTTCCAATTGTGCATAGCCGGAGAGGCTACTTATAAGTACTAAAGCAGGGAATAAAATTTTTTTCATTGTTTTAATTATTGGTTTGATTTATGGCTTGTATTTCGACTGTTGAAAAATGCTGTTGGCATCTTCATCAGACAGGATCTCCGCTAATGTTTTTCCTGTTTTATTTTCATAAGCTTTTAAAATTTTATAACCTATGAAAGTGCCCAGGTTACCAGGCGCTTCAGGCGGAAAGCCCGCAGAGTTTGGTCCCGGCGTTACATAACGGATAATGGCCTGGTAGTCTTTATTGAACAGTAAATTTTGCTGCAGGAATAAATTAAAGACCAGGGCTTCATTCGCTTCGCACCATTTCAATTGCTCCGGGGTATAGCCCATGATGAGGTTAAACTTAAACTCAGGCAGTACTTTTCTTAAAAACAGGATTTCCTTACCGTTTGCGATCATGAGCTCCAGCAGGTCTTTCCGGTAGGGGCTGTTGCCTGAATTGTCCTGGTATACGGCACGGGCAGCCCATAAAGGAATATTTTCAGGGGTATGGTTGATCAGGGCATATTGTGGCATACCCAGCGCTTCGTAAGGCTTGAAGTCAGGGCCCAGGAACATGTCCAGGCCTATGCCTAAAACCTGCTCATTAGTAAACGCGGTCCACCTGTTCAGGCAGGATACGAAATAGGTCAGCTCTGTAGGCAGTTGCCATTTAGGGAAATAATAGCGGGTATGGCGCAGCATATCGGCTACGGCATCGTCGTATTGCTTTGTATCGGGGAATACTTTTAATACGGTATCGGTAAGATGGGTATAATCTTTGTATACAAAGATGTTTTTAATAGCGGCAGTGGCTTCGGGGTTGTTGTAAGCACCACCTACTTTGTTGAACGGCAATAATGTATCCAGGAAAAAGTCGGTGAATGCCGGGTATTTATTTTTTAAACCACCGAGCGCTGTGCCAAAGTTACCCGTGTCAAGTCCAGCAAAGTCTTTATAAAAAGGCTTTACGTTAAGGCTTATTTTAGTACCGGAAACATCCACTTTCTGTTCTCCGGTAGTATCATTGCAGGCGCTCAAACCGCTAAGGAGGGCTACTGCAAGCAATAAATATATAAATCTGCTTTTCAAAATATAAAGGGATTTTGGGCGCAATTTACTGCTTTTTCAGCTGTTCCGGATATTATGCCTGAAATGCAAAGGCCGGGCCCCTAGCGGAGCTTACGGATCCATTTTCTTTTAGCAGCAGTATAGGGTGGAAACTTCAGGTCCGGTTCGCCCCAGGTGGCTTTGTAAAGAACTGATTTTTTATGGGAAAAAGTATCGAAGCCATAGGGTCCATGATAACTGCCCATACCGGATTGGCCTACGCCACCGAAAGGCAGGCGCTCATTGGTCAGGTGGATGATTACATCGTTAATGCAGCCGCCGCCAAAGGAAACCCGCTCCAGGAAAAGGTTCTGTTCCTGCTTGCTATCCGAGAAGAGGTAAGCGGACAGCGGTTTCGCTCCTTCCGCGACCATTTCGAGTGCCCGCTGGTAGTCGGTAAAAGATAAGATAGGTAGTAGCGGGCCGAAAATTTCTTCCTGCATGATGGCGTCCTGTGCGGTGACCTCGCTAAGCAGGGTAGGGGCAATAAATCTTTTTTCCCGGTCGGAATTACCGCCCAAAATGACCTTAGCCGGGTCTATCAGGGCCAGCAGGCGGTCAAAATTCCGTTCATTGATGATTTGGGTATAGTGCGCTGCACCGGGCTTGTAATCATTTTTGAGAACCTGCGCTTTTATTTTATCGGTCAGTTCCTGTCGTACCTGCTCCTCTACCAGGATATAATCCGGGGCGACACAGGTTTGCCCGGCATTTAAAAATTTACCCCAGGTGATCCTTTTTGCGGCTACATCCAGGTTAGCATTGGCCGTAACTATGGCCGGTGATTTGCCGCCCAGCTCCAGGGTTACGGGGCATAGGTGTTGCGCGGCGGCCTGGTAGACGATCTTGCCTACCTTAGTGCTGCCGGTAAAAAATATTTTATCAAAGGGGCATTGCAGCAGGGCGGTAGTTTCCTCGACTCCCCCTTCTACAACATGAATATAGGCCGGGTCGAAATGGGTATTGATCAGTTTTGCCATTAGCTGCATCGTGTGTGCAGGTAGCTCGCTGGGCTTCACGATACAGCAGTTGCCGGCCGCTATAGCTGCTACCATAGGGCAAAGCGACAGCTGGTAGGGATAATTCCAGGCGCCTATAACCAGGGTGACGCCCAAAGGCTCGGTATAGATGCGACTTTTCCCCGGCAGGTTGAGCCAGTTGGTACTTACCTTTTCAGGGCGACAAAGCGCATGCATGTTTTTGACATAATAATCGATATCGTGGATGATGCCTGAGAGCTCAGTGATATAGGTTTCAAAGTCCGATTTGCCAAAGTCCTTTTGTATGGCTTCATTGAGCAGCGCTTCATTGTCAAGCAGCAACTTTTTAAGCTCCAGGAGCCGGGCTTTGCGGAACTCCGGGTCTTTTGTTTGCCGGCTGGCAAAAAAGGATTTTTGAGCGGTAAAGAGACTTTTGTATTCCATGAACGGAGCAATTTTAAGCAGGTGGAAGTATGTGCTTCAAATTTAAGCCCAATTTTGTGAACAGTAGTTTAAATCTGCCCGGCTTTATATGTTGCGCATGAATTTTATTCGGGCATATTGTTGTAATTTTCGCTTTCTAAAAACAAGACAAATGGACCATATTCTGACTATTGCCTACCAGCATCCCAATTTTACCCCCGCTGACCTGGAAGAGATTATGCAGGCGCATAGTAAAGTTACTATGGAGAAGGGAGCAATGTTGCTGGAGCGTGGCCAGGTAGCCGGCGATTATTATATCCTGGAATCCGGTTTAGTGCGCAGTTATCTTTTTGATTACGAGGAAAGAGATATTACCACAGGTTTTTCCGGTATAGGAGATGTAGTGATCGAGGTCGCTTCTTTTTTCCAGCGGGTACCTACGGAAGATTATATTCAATGTCTTACAGATTGTGTGCTTTGGAAGATCAGTTTTGAGCAGTTCCAGGAACTGTTTCACCGGATCCCTGCTTTGCGGGAGTGGGGGCGCAACTGGATGGCTTATGAGCTGTACCGGAGCAAAATAAGGGCGACAGAAATGATCACATTGCCTGCTTTCCGTCGTTACCAGCAATTATTGGAAAAACATCCGCAGGTGCTGCAGTCTGCACCCTTAAAATACATCGCTTCTTTCCTCGGGGTTACCGATACTTCTTTATCAAGAATAAGGAAAGATTTTGCTCATCAATAAGTTTTAAGGGGATGCAACAGTATATTGTTTTTTTACGCGCGGTGAATGTTTCAGGAAAGAATATCATCAGGATGCAGGAGCTGAAAGCTGCGCTGCAGTCGGCGGGTTTTGAGGGGGTGCAGACTTATATCCAAAGTGGGAATATCGTTTTGAAAAGCAGGTTGAAAGCCCCGGCATTAATGCAAGAAATAAAAGCGCTGATCGCCGCGGAGTTCAAATTGGATATAGAGGTCTTTGTAAAGAGCCGGGAGCATGTGCAACAAGCGCTGGACCATTGCCCTTATGGTACAGAATGTCCGCCGAACCGGGTTTTTATTACCTTCCTGGACCGTAAGCCGGAAGCGGCTTTGCTTGGGGCTTTGCAGGCGGTGGACCATAAAGAGGAAGTTTTTGCACTGTGGGAGGATGTGTTGTATTTTTATTTGCCGGAAGGGATGGCCAAATCGAAAATGAGTAATAATTATTTTGAATCGAAGCTGAAGTTAAAAGCGACTGGGCGGAATGTGAACACGGTAAATAAAATGCTACAGCTGGCAGAGTAAAGCAGGCAGTGAGAGCAGCAGCGGCTATTTTTTATTGATAGCTATTTATTGAAAAGCCCCTCTAATACCCGGTACCGGTAGTCAAAGATATGCTGCAATTTTTTTTGCACCATCACGGTGTGGGCTATCTGCCCCAGGAAGCCCATAGGTAGTTCGTAATCTACAATATCTTTTACCAATACGCCCTGTTCGTTAGGGATGAACTCGTGGAAATGGTTCCAGAGCTTGTAGGGGCCTTTTTCCTGGAAGTCTGTAAAGCTGCGCCCTTCATCAACCTGGGTAATGCGGGTGCGCCAGCGCATAGGGATGCCGAGTAATGGGCTGACTTTATAATCAATGATCATACCTTCATAAATACGCTCATCGGGCAGGTCGCTCAGGACAAGGAATTTCATCTCTTTAGGGGTGATGCGGGCAAGGTTATAGGGGGAGGAAAAGAATTCCCAGGCCGTATCTATATTGCAATGAAGCTGCTGTGTCCTGCTTAACCGGTAACTCATCTTGTTGTTGTTTAAAATAATTAAATTGTAGTTTAAATTCAATTGTTCAACCGTCCTGTAAATTTAATCTTTGGCGGGCATTCGTGGTTCATTTTATACTGATAAGCTTATAGAATATTTTAATAGGAGCGGCATTAATTGGTTACAATTAATGCATTTTAATTATGGCGATCCTCACCGATTGGGGAGGTCATCACTCATCCTTACCTGCGGTTGGGACCAGCGTGCACTGTCTGCCTTTCAAAGAACTAATCGAATGTACTATTATTTCACAATGGGGCTATCCCCAAAAATAGATTTGCAAACAGGCAGCCAGCATGGTAACACTTTTCGAAAAACAAATCGTTTTACGAGACAATCTTTTTATACGCGTACGCAAGGTAAGATTCAGCCTCTCTATGTGGTTAATTTTAAACGATTGCACCCGATGCAATGAATCTGGAATAAGACTTTTATAAATAGTCAAACCATCCGTGTATATCCGTATCGGATGCAATACCAAAACACTGTTCACTACTTTTGCCAAGTTTTCTTTGGTACGTTTGCCCACAAACCAATTTACAACCTGCTTCGTTTTCCTGTTAATAGCATAGGTTATCCAGCAATAATTTGATGGAACGTTTTTACCAATATAAGTACACAATTCGTCTATTTCATATTCCTTATTTTGTTCGGCAAGAACCGGCTTTTGGATTGTACCCGATATGAACCTGAGCATACGAACAACACTGCTGGGGGACAATTTCAGTATCCTGCCCATGCTTCTGATACTCATACCTTCATTATTATATTTTATTATCCAAAACTTCTGTTCTTTTTTGATTTTATCGGGTACGGAATTTGTTCTCTGATATTTGAACCAACCTTTGCAATAATAGGTTTGAACTTTATTCTTGATGCCTTTTTTGATACAAGGCTTACAGCAATAAATACAATCCATAGAAAAAGTGGCGTTTGGAACACAAAGAAAACTAAAACCCTTTTATTTACTGCTTATTAAGACAATAAACAAAACCGGAAGGTAATTATACCCTCCGGTTTCTCTGTTAATTACAATGGCTATTTATTGATTAAAAACAATAAATATATCTATACCCAAATCAAGTGATTTGTGGAACACTACCAGAATTACTATTTATTGATTATAAGCAGGCTAAAGCAATAGCGCTTAAATATCAACACTAAGTAACACTACCCTCCTCAACTACCTTAACACCATATTTCTTAAGTATATCTATAGCGTCCTGCAATTCCAATTTAATTTCCTTATTTTCTATTTTATTAGAATTTAAGAAATGGATTTCAATTTTGTGTTGAGGTTCCCATTGAATCTCTATTAAACAATCTTCAAAACTATCCAGACCGACACCTAGATACTTTTGCTCACCTAATAAAGCTCTTGATAAAAAGTAATAAATATCAATATAATCTATTATCTTATTGCAATCTATTGAGATGTTAATACTGGGATTAATATATTTGGGCAATCCATTCTTTATCATAAAGGAACGTATCATTGTTTCTTTTTTTTCTAAATCTAAATTAGACCAATCATCATCTGTTTCCTCTTTATACAGAATGTCAATTTCATTTTGAGAATAATTGATACTACGCGGATTAAAATCTGAAGTGATCAAAATTTCCTTATTGGCTATAGAGTAATTAAACTTGTCTATTTTTAAATATACATACTCAAATTGAATACCGTTATATTTTACTTCTATTGTGATATGATTTCCTGAAGTAAGAAGTGAAATATTTTTAATTGAGATGATATCTGTAATTTTAATTTCAGATTTTTTTATTGAAGCATTCCATTTGATATGACAATATCCTGCTTCTAATATTAAATTTTCTTCTTGATTTAGTAATACACTTAGTTTGTTCATTTTTTCAATATTTTAACGGGGATTGGAGGAGTCTTATAATTATGGTCTTTTACTACACCAAATTCTTTTGTACCATCGGGTCGAGTTCTTTCTAATATTCTATGTTTTGTATTTGGAACATCCCATTCCTTAGCTCCTCTCCATTTTTGGTAAGCCTTAGGGGATGTATTTTTATACTCTCTTGCTTCAAATATTTTCTGTTCTCCCTGCTCATTTTTACGTGGTGTTCCTCTTCCATTAATTGTTTCTTGCAAAGATTTATTGATATCATTATTAAATGTCTTTTTTTGTAGAGGATCGACTTCTTGTTCAATCTGATTAGAACTACCAGAAGAGGCTGATGAATTATTGTTGTCTGTTGTCTGTTCACTATTAGTACTAGATGTATTTGTATCACTAAAAGCTAATTGTAATGTCTTTCCAAAATTAATTGCCCCATTTGCGGATACAGAACTTCCATGTGCGACAACAATACCACCCCCAATCGCTACAGGAACACCCACAAGCGCACCTGCACCTGTACTACTTGCTCCAACTCCAAATCCCACCATTGCCTCTCCAACTACAAGTTCTATTCCGCCTGTTACCATACTCAATAAATCACCAACTAATTGGCCTGCTACAGTTGCGTGATACATATCTTTAGGAGCAGTTCTTGGATCAACTCTTCCTGCCCCTAACAAATTGTTTGAGCTCCAGGCATTAGCAATTCCGGCACCAAAAGTTACAATTTGTACCCCTGCTTCTTTGATATTGTTCCACAGACCGCTCCAAAAGCTATCTTTCTTTGCTAGCACCTCAACCCCGCTCAACTCTGTACTAAGAAGTATGTCATTCTTTTTAGTATCCGGATTATAACCATACAAATCGGTTGTTGTGCCACTTTTAACTCTTATCACTGGTTTCCCATTATATTCAGAAGTTGGAGGCTCATGTGGATCCGCCCCACTAGGATCATTCCACATGATGGGATTGTTGAAGGAGTAGTTATACGGACTCATGCCTGCATACTTACTTTCCATGGGATCGATCGCCGTCCACCTGCATAGCCAGGGAATATAATACCTGGCACCATGGTAGTAGAGTCCTGATTCCTCATCCCGCTCCTTACCCGTATATCTATATCGCTTAGCTACGGCGTTAATGCTTGCATTCTTAGCCTGGAAGGCTGTAGTGCCATAAGGATGATACTCCTCGTAAGAGATGATATCCGCTTCTTCATCTAACTCTAAAGACGCAGATTGAAGATGATTGCTATACACATATCTTGTTAGTACTTCTTTAGCATCATCGGTACCGATGGTCCGCTTTTCGAGCATGGCGATACAACCAGCACTTGTCCCCAACGAAGTTGGTGGATCGCTTACGTGGATCGTTTGCCTTTCTAAAACAAGCACTGAGCCTGTCGAATGTGTCAAAGAACTAGTGCCCGAAGACGTATCAAATTTACGTTAGATTTCAAACCGCTTACTGACATAAGGACATAAAGTAAGGTAGGCGGTATTAATACCACCTACCTTAAAATTAATAACAATCATAAGTAACATTACTTCTTAATACTTAAAAGTAAAAAAATATGCCGGTTCTCCTATTCCTAGCTTCAATAAATAAGTCCTTAATTTTCGAAATTATAGGTTGTATTTCCACGTTGTAATTTGCATTATTAAAAATACCGCTGTTAATTACTTTGTCTAGAATTATCATGTCATCGACTTTGTCATCTTCAGAAATTTCTATAAACGATCCTGTCAAGGAATTAATAGATTTAAATAATCCACTATCCCATACTTTCTTAAATTCTTTCTCGTTTAAATGAAGTTCAATTAATTGCTCGTTAGTAGCTTGATTTAGGTCAAGTGCGATAACAGCAGTACTATCTATTGGAACTGTGATGTAAAATGTTCTCATTTTGTCTATCCGTATTTTTAAAGTGAGTAACTTGATTATATTCTGCTTGACTACGGCCTATGGTCCTGCCATCAACAATTTTATTATTAGGAACTATCCCTGTTAAATCGACAAATCTTCTTTTTCCAGTTAGTGTAGAGTTTTCAATTCTAAAATAATCACCTTCTTTATCATAGAAAATTGTAAATCCAGTATTTGCATCTGAATATTGTAACTTTTGTTCTGTCATTGAAAGGACAAAATTAGGCGTAAATCTTCTAGTTGCATCGCTAAGGCTAGCTCTTGGCCAGTTATCTCCAAATGTTGCATTTCTGAACGTTCCTCCCCCGGTCCCTCGCATAATTAATGGGGCATAGATTAAATCTTGGTTGCTAGCTTGTCCAGTTGCTATACGATGAGCAATTTGGTTTCTTTCTTGTTCACTTAAATTACTTATTTCGGTTGTAATTCTTTGCGCTTTTTCATATTCTTTTTTTGCACTCATAGATACAAAGGGTGCAGAATTTCCACCGTTCAAACTTTGCGCAAACTTTCTAAATTTCTGCTCCGGACTTTCTAATATAGGTCTAGTAACTACATAACTTGCATCTGAATTTGATCTATTATACATTAGAGGGCGTGCAACAACCGGAGTTGTCAGAGCTGGCCTCCACATACTACCTGGTTGCAAACTAGGTCTTATTGCAAGATTTGGTCTGAATCCAGGGCGGCCTATATTTACTGGTCCTCTAGGTTGGATGCGAACTTGCTGTCCACGCTGTGGAATAAAACGTCCTTGCGGATTAATACTCCAACTACTAATTGCAGGCCTTGAATAGGTAAGCCCAAAATTACTTGTTGGTCGATAACGCTCTCCTGAAGGATCATTAAAATTAATAGGATTACTCAAACAATACTCATATGATGATGCAGATAACTCAATAAAGTCTCTTTCCAGATTTTTCTCCAATCCATAGCCTTTAGCAAGGTTATAATTTTCATTATTAATCGGATCAACACTCACCCATTTGCACAACCAGGGAATATAATACCTCGCTCCGTGGTAATACAAACCTGATTCTTCATCCCTTTTCTTACCGGTATAGCGGTATCGTTTAGCTACGGCATTAATGGAAGCGTTCTTAGCCTGGAAGGCGGTTGTACCATAAGGATGATACTCTTCGTAAGAGATAATGTTCGCATATTCATCCAGCTCTAAAGACGCAGATTGAAGATGATTGCTATAGACATATCTTGTCAGTACTTCCTCCGCATCATCGGTACCAATGATACGCTTTTCCAGCATGGCGATGCGGCCTGCACCTGTCCCCAACGCAGTTGGTGGATCCGAGATATGTACTGTAGTACGCTCTAAAATCAAAGAACTAGTGCCCGAAGACGTATCAAATTTACGGTAGATTTCAAAATGGTTACTTACATATAAGCATAAAATAGGTAGGCGGTATATTTATACCACCTACCTTAAAATTAATAAGAATTATTATTTATTGATTATCAGTGTTTTAATGCAATAGTGTTTTAATGCCAACACTAAGTAAAACTACCGCCATTTCTTCGTAAGTTATCTACTTAAAAAGTTGGTTAGCTAAACTGTCCTCAAATATTTCTCTCTCCTTCTGGTTTCTTTTCATATCTAATGAATCTGGGCGAATTGATATATAGTCAATTCTCTTTTTATCAATATCAGAAAAGTTATATGAAAAACTGGGTAAGTTTTCCTTATAACCTATATTTATAAACCCAACATTAATAGATATATCTTTAGACTTAATAATCAAATTATCTAGTTCAATGGGTGCTAATGAGTCTTTATATTTGCTTATAACATTGTACGTAACTAATGAATCTCCATTATCCCATTTAATTGAATAAGCGTATATTTCTGGAAACTGTTCGTTATAGTTTGAAATAATCTGCTTTTCCCATTTACTGTTTGTTTGAACAATGGTATCTTTTTGTGAAACTTTTGAGTTTTCTATTTGCTCACTATTACATGAGAATAAAAAAACAAGGGCTATCGGAATTAACTTTTTAATCATCATTTTATAATATATGGTTTTATCCAAGTAGGAGTATATTCTAAGGATCTTATTTTAATCATTTTTTGTGAATTTAATTGAAATTGCTTTTTTAGAGCTTGGGCACTTGAGTCAAAAGTTATTTTTCCAGTATGACTTACAGAAAGATTGAGTACTGGCCTTCCATTTGGAATATTGGCATCTTTACGGGCAATGGTATTGAATTGCTGCTCATACGCCTCTCTGGAAAGTGGTGTTGATGTGGGAGATGTACTATAATACATCTTTTCATACTTTACAGAATTTGGTTTGTAACTATTAACGTTATGCCCTCCACCGGGTAAATATTCAGACATATTTAAAGTAGTATTCATAATCACACCACTATTTTTTAGGTTGAAAGCATCTGGATTGCCACTTCCAAATGTCATAGATGCAAAAACGGGCGCATTAATAGCTTTGGAAAAATAATCAATCATGTTTTGTGCATCTTGCGGATTTTCACCTGCTCCGAAATTACACATATTAAGCACAACTTTTGAATTGGGGCTTAGATAAGGCTGAAGTTGTTTCGCATATACTTTATCAATAAAACTTTTAGAGAAATCATGTCTACCTCCCAACCAGAATTGACTCGCTGTACTACTATGCGCTGATATAATTATATTACCGATAGTATATCCTTCTTCTTTTAGTTTATTGAGATAAATCCCAATCTGTTTAATGTCCGTAATACCCATCGACTTGAAACTAGGATTTGTGTTAGATGTTTTTTGATTTACTTGTGTTATCGCTTCAATCCAGTCATCTTTACCATTGGGTTTGTTGGGGACAAAACCGGTCGTGGTAAGTGTCATTTGGTCAGCTCCAACAGCATCGGGATCTTTTCCTCTCACAGCACCCCCTGGATAGAAACTAACAGTTACTGTACCTTTAGATTGAGTAGCGTCATCCTTATCTCCTCCCATACCGGTACTATCTGTATCCATTACAGGGTTACATTTAACATAGTGGTAGGGTGACCAGCCCGCATATTCATTCTCCAATGGATCGCTCGCCGTCCACCTACATAACCATGGTATATAATACCTTGCTCCGTGGTAATACAAGCCCGATTCCTCGTCCCTTTCCTTGCCAGTATATCTGTACCGTTTAGCTACGGCATTAATGGAAGCATTCTTGGCCTGGAAGGCTGTCGTGCCATAAGGATGATACTCTTCGTAAGAGATAATATTAGCAGCTCCGTCCAGCTCTAAACTTGCAGATTGAAGATGGTTGGAGTTAACATACCTGGTTAAAGTAGGTAGACTATCATCCGTACCAATGGACCGCTTTTCGAGCATGGCAATACGCCCGGCACTTGTCCCCAACGAAGTTCGTGGATCAGAGACGTGCACCGTTGCCTTTCTAAAACAAGCACTGAGCTTGTCGAATGTGTCAAAGAATTTCCCTCGAATTTACGGTAGATGGTAAAGCTGTTTGCTTACTTACATAGGCATAAAATAAGGTAGGCGGTACAATTATACCGCCCACCTTAAAATTAATAAGAATTACTATTTGTTGATTATCAATTATTTAAAATAATAATTCAACAATAGCAACACAAAGTAACACTACCGAATATATAGTGTTTTGTTCACTTTTAATTTTACTTCTCCTTTTATAGCTATTTCACACCCCATTGGAGGATACGCATTGTCAATATTTCTATTATAAGATTTTATGGAAATAATAATATATGCATCATTAGATGATGTATATAAAACCATACCTACCGAAATCTTTGTTAAGACTCTACCTCCAATGTCATAAAAAAAAGTATCATTGTCTTTTTTTTCATTTACTATGTGTATTTCAAACGCTTCATTCATTTTTATCTAGTTAAATTTTTAGCTCTATTCACAAATGTTTGTATTTGTTGTTGTGTCATATTTGGCAAAGATTCCAACACTGGACTTATGGTACTATTAGTAATATTTGATGGAATATTTATTCCCATATCTTTCAAAATTGTTCTAGCTTGAGCAGAAGATATGGTTGTGTTGGCTTTATTTGCAAATTCTGTTGGCGATATGTTTACTGGAACTTCCGCTTCTAATTTACTAATCACATTCCCTTCAACTCTTGATACTCCTTTAAGGTCATTTGCAATATCCGCTATGTGTAAAACACCTTGGCCATATTTCTCACTGGCAGTTGCGAATACAGTCGCTTTTGCTGGATCTAAAGAAGTTGGAGTTATATTCAATTCTATTAATGCGGGACTTCCTGGATATCCTTTAGAGGTTCCCCTAAATAAAAATCGTGGCTGAGTTGTTTTAGCTAGTGCAAAAACCTCCCCTAAAGCCAATCCAAACATTACATGAGCATATTGTGGTGCAAATGCGTCTAATGTATTCAAAGTACTACCTCTCTCCTGCCACTGAACAGAAGCTTTGTGTCTGTTAGTCATATAAGCACTGAAGTTTTTGTCATAACTCATTACTTTGCCAATAGTAGTACTGTCTAAATCATTTATTTTATATGTTAACAAATCCTGCATCCAATACCCTAGATGTGTTGTCGCTCCAGTTGCGCTATTAGGGTTAAATGGATTTAATGTTTTTTGATAATAAGTATGTTCCCCTGATTGTATAGCAGACTGATCCCAACTATTTTTCTTAAAATTATATTCATTACGAACCTGTATACTTTGAGTTACTTTTTTATAAATAAAAATGTCCGCTCCTTTCCTTTTCTCAACATTGACAGATAGTGATTTACTTCTATTACTAGTTGAAGCATCATTGCCATATTTAGATCCAAAAGTTGTAGTTGTGGTAGTATATTTTTCCGTTATCGTAATAATATCCCTGCCATCATCATCAATGTTCTTAATAGGATTA
Source organism: Taibaiella sp. (assembly GCA_016786705.1). Taxonomy (GTDB): domain Bacteria; phylum Bacteroidota; class Bacteroidia; order Chitinophagales; family Chitinophagaceae; genus Edaphocola. The sequence continues at coordinate 2,618 of JAEUVV010000011.1, read as the reverse complement.
TTTTCACAGTAATTATACGGGCTCATGCCTGCGTATTTACTCTCCAATGGATCAATCGCCGTCCACCTACATAGCCATGGGATATAATACCTTGCACCGTGGTAGTAGAGCCCGGATTCTTCGTCCCTTTCTTTACCGGTGTAGCGGTATCGTTTAGCTACGGCATTAATTGAAGCGTTCTTAGCCTGGAAGGCGGTAGTGCCATAAGGATGATACTCTTCGTAACTGATGATATCTGCTTCTTCATCTAACTCTAAAGACGCAGATTGAAGATGATTGCTATAGACATATCTTGTCAGTACTTCCTCCGCATCATCGGTACCTATAGTACGTTTTTCCAGCATAGCGATTCGGCCGGCATCATCAGAGATGTGTACGGTTTGCCTTTCTAAAACAAGCAAGAGTCTGTCGAATGTGTCAAAGAACTAGTGCCCGAAGACGTATCAAATTTACGGTAAAGCTTATTGCTGATTTATAAACAAAAAAGGTAGGCGATATATTTTATATCACCTACCTTAAAATTAGCAATAATTATTATTTATTATCAATTATTTAAAATAATAACGCCAGAATAGTGAACACTACCCATTATCTATCCCTAGCATTTCTTTTTCTATAAAATATCTAATTTCAGCATATACATCTTGAGATATAGGCGATATTACAAAATTATTCTTCTTTATGTAATCAAAGAAAGTTTCCGAAATTTGTTTTTCCTTACTAATAAAATAAGATAAATAACTAGGCCAAACCCATTCCCCGTCAGAAAGTAACATATACGGAGCTATAAAAGTATCCCCATCATATAGTGCAAGAGTTTTTGAAAAAACAATGCTAGCCTTGTTTAAATACTCTTGTACAGCACCTTCTTCCGATGACGATAGTGTACGTAATCTGACATCCTTCAAAAAGAATTTAGAATGAATTAAATGTCTATCGTATTCATATCTCAGTCCTGTAAAGTTCATAATATTTAATTGTTTAGTTTTTAATTTTATTAATGTTTGAAAAATTTAAACCATCCTCCAAAGTCCACCATCAATCGACCTGCAGGCAAGAATCCTTGACCGTTAGCAATCCACATTGAATTGGTAGGAGCAACAACATTAGCCTTTGCAAGTTTAGAAAGTTGATAAGCTGCACCTTTATCTAAAGAACCGGAAAAGCAAGACATTAATCTGATATTAGTTCCTTGTACATACCCATTGTCAATCATATTTTTGTATAATTGTTCTGGCGTAATTTTTTTCCCATTCATAGTGAACGCTAGTCCATCTTCGGTTCCGTGAATAACTACATCATACCATCCTTTTTTAGGTATTAGATTGTTAGTGTTTTCAGTTATTGCAGCGTCACTACCAAATCCAATCAGCTTTCCACCTGTACCTTTAGTAGCTAAATCATCAGCTAAGTTCGCTGTAGTCCTCATCATTAAATTTTTGGAAGTAGTATTAAACGTTGTAATGCTACTCCGCATAAAATTTACACTAGCTTTTGCGCCTGAAAAAGCTAATTTGAGTGCCCCTGGACCTATAAAATCAATTGGACTATCAGAAAGATAAGCAACGCCTCTCTGACGAAAATCATAGTCATTTTTAAAATCATGGATTAGCTTTGATGAATATTTATCAATTAGACTAATAAAATCATTGGAAGGACTACCAGATTGTTTAAAATTCTCAAACGCTTTATCGGCTTTGTCCATCGCTACATCTCCACCATAACGGCTAGAGGTTGCTAGTCCAAACGGAGTATCTCCGGTAACTGAGTGTATTGCACCTAGCATAACATCTCCCATCATTTTAACATATTCGCTTTCTTTATACCAACCTCTTGCAAATTTATCAGAACCAAGATGGAAATAGGATGTACTTGTTACCGTTTGTATATCGGATGGTGGTATATCAGCAGATCCGGAATAAGAGTAGGTGCTAATTGTTTCTTCTTTTTGTCCTTCTTTCATCTTATTAGCCGTTGCGGTTATAGTTCCATCTGGTTGTTCTACTACTGAAGCCATTGCCACTCCATCCGGCTCTGCCCCACTTGGATCATTCCACATGATTGGGTTATTAAAGGAATAGTTATACGGACTCATGCCTGCATACTTACTTTCCATCGGATCAATGGCCGTCCACCTGCACAACCAGGGAATATAATACCTTGCCCCGTGATAATACAAGCCTGATTCCTCATCTCGTTCCTTACCGGTGTAGCGGTACCGCTTAGCCACCGCATTAATGGAAGCGTTCTTAGCCTGGAAAGCCGTCGTACCATAAGGGTGATACTCCTCGTAGCTTATGATATCACCTATTCCGTCTAACTCTAAAGAAGCGGATTGCAGGTGATTGCTGTACACATAGCGCGTTAAAGTTTCCGCTGCATCATCCGTGCCCACGGTACGTTTTTCCAGCATAGCAATGCGGCCTGCATCATCAGAGACATGCACCGTAGTGCGCTCAATAGTCAAAGAACTTCCCTCAAATTTACGGTAGATTTCAAAGCCACCCAAATAGATTCTTTCCTCTTTGATGTTGCCCTTATCTACGTATTTGCGGATACGCTCGCCACCGGCATATTGGTACCAGGCTTTCTCAGAGCTCTTGCTATTGGTCTTTTGT
>JAEUVV010000012.1 GCA_016786705.1 Taibaiella sp. | reverse complement strand
TTAGTACGGGCATCGGGGCGAACGACCAGGAGCATAATAGCCTGCAAGTCTTTCCCAACCCGGCCGGTAACATCATTTCTATTAAGTATTCAAAAGCATTTAGAAGTGGGAACTGTACGATCATGGATTTGAGTGGTCGGGAAGTCAAAACAGCCAGTATAACTGCTCAATCTCCGGAGATAAGCCTTAAGGGATTGCCTGAAGGTGTGTACCTGCTGAAATCAAGCTTTGATAATGCAGTAATATTTTATTCGAAATTTGTAATAAGTTATCCTTAGCAAGCAATAATTACTTCACACTGAAACTTCCCATTCCGAACAGAGTTTTATGCCCATCATGGCCGATGATACTGTTATTTTTCCGGGAAAGTAGGTAGCTGCCATATTTATTATAAGAGCGTTTCGTAACAGAAACGCTCTTTTTTTACTTGTAACTGAACAATGGTAAACACACAGTAGAAGATCTTCTCATTACTCACTTTTCATTTATCACTTCTTACTTCTAACTTCTTACCTCTCACTCATTACTATTCACTATCTAATCTTAAACAGGGTTTTTATAAAATCTGATTTTTTTTATATAAATATTGCATAAGTGTATTTTATTTTTTATCTTGGTTGTTAATAAGAACACTTTTAAACATTAACACAAATCTTATGTACAAACAATTGTTACAAGCGACCCTCCTGGGAGCTTTGCTGGGAACAATGACACCAGCCGTAGCGCAGAACCCTGCCAGCCAACCCGAATTCCAGTTGCCCACGGTAATGGGGCCGGTTATGCGACCTCAAAACTCCAGTAGCAGTACGATGCAACTGGTTACGATGCCATCCGGAACTGTAGAGAATTTATATATCCATAGTTGGGATGTATTCTCTTCACCGAACAATAGCGGAATCGCCTGGAGAAGAGTAGATGCCAGTAGTGGCTTCGCTATTGAAGACTATGTGCTCATCCCCTATGCGGAAGACATAGATGCGGTCATTTACGAGGACGGAGGCCAATTTTATGTATTGGCAGGTTACTACTATAATGATGTATTTGGGGGCGTAATGGAGCATAGGTATGATGTCTACAGGTTTGACCCGGGCGCCTTAACCCTTCTTAGCACCACTACCTTAGGGTCATCGCCTGCTTTTGGTAGAATTAATGTAGATGCTACTATGTATGGCGTGGCTATTACCTGGTGCGAACCGGGTGTCGGTATTTTTGCACAGGCATCGCCATTTCCTTTCTCAGGATTTACATCAGGCCCGGTGTTACTGCCGGGTACTGCCGGCGAGGTACATCCTGATGTTTGTATCCGCAGAGGCGGTGGCGGAAGCTGGACGGGATTGGACCTACAGATCGTTACCCTGGATAATAGCTTAATGAATCTGCGTGAGTACCGTGTGCCATTTTTTAATGTGGCTGCCGGCTCAGCTGCGGGTTTCATAGCGGAATATAGCACTAGTAGTACCTGGGGTCAGTATGCGCCGCCACGGATTGATTGCCCGGATATCTGGGGTAGCGGACAAAAATGGACTGTTACAATGGGCTGGAATGTAATTTCTGCCGGTACTGTTATAGAATGGGTAGACGCTGTTGTGATGAATGAAGATTTTTCACCTGCGCCGAACCTTGTAAATATATCATCTTTGGCCTATCCTTCTCCAGGTTGGGTAGAACCTTGTGATCCCGTAGTTACTTACAACCGGGATGCAGATGTAGTTACTATTGGCTGGATCAGCCAGCAACCAACAGGTATCTTACCAAGTACCTCAGATAAAAAGTACCTGGCTATGGATATCAGGGATGATGGCACAACATTCCCGGCAACCCTTCCCTGGACCTTTAATATGATCTCTAATAATCCTGGCGGTAACGAAGCGACACTCGCTTTCTCCGGTCAAAACTTAAACAGTGATTTTGACGGCTTGCATACGGCCTTTTCTCAATTTCATCCCGCTTTCCCTAATTACTGCATGAAGTATAAAAGCCGTCCGTTTGGCATGACAACCTTTAAGGACAATGCTCAATTAAATTTAGGACAAGCGGCAAAGGATATAACGATCAGCCCTAATCCTTTTAGTAATGCAGTATCATTTACAGCTCCTGCTGAAGGTAATTATACCATCAGCCTGGTCAGTATGGATGGTAGAGTAGTGTATACTCATAATGGAATGCTGACTCAGGGGCAGTCATTCAGAGTGGGTACACAAGAGTTAGCCGCAGGAACTTATATGATGAATATAAGATCAATTGAGAATAATGTTAATAAAATAGAGAAATTGGTTAAACAATAATCATCTTCTTTATAAAATATGGAAGCAGGTGGCCAAAAGCCACCTGCTTTTTCGTATCTAAAATACAGAGCTCCGGAATTAACGATGACACTATTACCTGTTAAAATAGGTGTTTTGTTGTATTAGATAATTCATCTGGAATGTTGCTTTCTTTTGTATACTTAGTGTTGTGTATGACTTAAGGGTAGTTTTTTTTGATGTAAATATTGTATACAACTATTTTGTTTTTTATCTTGTTTGATAATAAGAACACTTTTAAACATTAACACAAATCTTATGTACAAACAATTATTACACGCGACCCTCCTTGGAGGTATGCTGGGATCCCTGACGCCAGTACTGGCACAAACACCTTCTATTATGCCGGATATCCAGCTACCGGCAGTACCTGGCCCTGTATTACGACCCCAAAATGCGAGTAGCAGTACGATGCAAATGGTGAACGGTGCTTCCGGTATCGAGAATTTGTTCATTCATAGCTGGGATGATGCGCTTAGTGCAGTCTCGAGTTCAGGACAAGTTTATAGCGGCATTGCATGGCGGGTAACTGATGTGAACGGTAGCACGATTAACGAAGATTTTATTTATATTAAGTTCGCTCAGGATATTGATGCGGTCATTTATGAAGATGGAGGCGCGTATTTTGTGCTTGCAGCATATTACTTTGATGAAAGTAATCCTGCAACAAAAGGGCATTACTACGACATTTATAAATATGACGCCAGTGGTCTGACTCCGGTATCTACACTCAACCATCTTGGCTCATCACCTACTTTTGGCAGAATTAATGTGGACGCTACTGTCTATGGACTGGCTATAACCTGGTGCGAACCTGGAACCGGTATTTTTGTAAAGGCCGGCGATTTAGCAGGCGCGAGTTTTGGCCCGAATGTTTTATTACCTAATACTACTAACAGGGTAGACCCTGACCTATGCATCCGCAGAGGCGGCGGCGGCAGTGGTACCGGCCTGGATTTACAAATCGCTTTTTTAGACAACGGCCTGACGCAGTTTTTTGAATACCGCGTACCTTTTTATGATGTATTATCAGGATCATCTGCCGGGTTTACACAAGAAATGGCGGGAGGCTCTCCGGGACCTAAATTTTGCCCGCCCAGGATTGACTGCCCGGATAAATGGGGTGGCGGACAAAGATGGGCAATCGCTTTAGCGGGCTATGAGTATAACTCAAGTACGAATGTGGCTACAGAATGGGTATATGCCATCGTTAAAAATGAAGACTGGCCTGGTGTGCCTCCTTTATATACTTACCCTACTATGGTAGACCTTAGCTATGTAACTTATACAACGGACTGGTTTCAGCAACCTAACCCGGTAATTGCTTATAATAACCAGCAGAATGAAATAACCGTAGGCTGGATGACCAAGCAGAGTACGGCTGTCATCCCGGGTACTAATTCAGTTAAGTATGTGGCTAAAGATGTGAAAGATGACGGCTCCGCGATGCCTGCCGTTATACCGGGTTCTTATAATATGATCTCGAACGCGCCTTGTGATGTAATGCCTGTGCTGGCCTTCTCGGGGCAAGACCTCCACAGTAATTTTGACGGGCTGCACGTTGCTTTCAGTGAATATGTTCCTTACCCTCCATTCTATAATATCAAATATAAAGACAGGAAATGGGGACTGAGTACCTTTAAGGATGCCGGTAAAATGGAGGTTGCACGAAATCTTGAGATCAGTCCGAACCCTTTTCATAATACCTTATCTTTTGTAGCGCCAGGTGAGGGCGATTATACAATTAGCATGACGAGCCTGGATGGCAGGGTTGTTTATACCCATAAGGAAAAATTGAGCGCCGGACAGCATTTCCAGGTAAATACCGGGGACTTGGCTGCCGGAACTTACCTGGTGAATGTAAGATCAGCTGAGCACAACATTAATAAAACTGAGAAAATGGTAAAGCAATAATTACCATTTCTATTAATTATTGAAGCAGGCAGCCAAAAGCTGCCTGCTTTTTCGTGTTGATAATATTAATACTTTACCCTTGATTTAACAGTGCAGGTTTGTACAGAATTCTAAGCGGAGAAGATTTGCTTGTTAGATAATTAATCTGTATAGTAACTTTCTTTTGTAAACTTAGTGTTGTGTATGACTTAATGGTAGATTTTTTTTAATAAAAATGTTGCATTAAGGTATTTTGCTTTTTATCTTGTCTGCTAATAAGAACACTTTAAACATTAACACTAATCTTATGTACAAACAATTATTACACGTGACCCTCCTTGGAGGTATGCTGGCATCCATGACGCCGGCACTGGCACAAACGCCTTCTATACTGCCGGATATACAGCTGCCGGCCGTACCCGGCCCGGTTTTACGTCCTAACAATGCCAGTAGCAGTACCCTGCAACTGGTTAACGGCCCTAGCGGACAAGAAAATTTATACATCCATAGCTGGGACGGACCTACAACCGTGGGCAGCAACCTGGGCGATTTTCACAGTGGCATTGCCTGGCGCAGAACCGATGTAAATGGTACTGTATTGGGTGAAGATTTTATCTTCATTAAATACGCCGATGATATTGATGCGGTCATTTATGAAGACGGTGGCGCCTATTATGTATTGGCTGCCTATTATTTTGATGAGTATAACCCGGCTACAAAAGGGCATTACTATGATATCTATAAGTTTGACGCCAGCGGGCTTGTACCCGTATCCATGATGAACCCGTTGGGCTTTTCTCCAAATTTTGGCAGAATAAATGTAGACGCTACTGTGTATGGACTAGCCATAACCTGGTCCGTACCCGGCGTAGGTATTTATGCTAAAACCGCAGAATTGCCGGGAGCAGTATTTGGCCCGGACGTATTGCTGCCAGGTACGGCTAATATGGTCGATCCTGATGTGTGTATACGCCGTGGCGGCGGCGGCAGCGGTACCGGCCTGGATCTGCAGCTCGCCTTCCTGGTAGATACCCGTGATGTGCTGTATGAATACAGGGTGCCTTTTTATGACATCTTAGGAGGTTCTTCAGTCGGATTTGTGAACGAATATGTTGCCGGTACAGGTGGGGGTAATAAGTACAGCCCGCCAAGAATAGACTGCCCGGATGCCTGGGGTGGCGGACAAAGATGGGCCCTGACTTTGGGTACTTATAATTATAACTACAGTACAGGCGCCGTTACAGAATGGGTTTATGCAGTCGTTAAAAATGAAGACTGGCCCGGCGTACCGCCATTGTACACCTATCCTACCATTATTGACCTCAATTATGTAAGTTATACTGCATCGGGCTTCTTCATAGGTAATAACCCCGTTATTGCTTACAACAACCAGCAGAACGAAATTGTCGTAGGCTGGATGACCATGCAAAATACCGCTGTGGCTCCCGGTACTTCACAGTACAAATATGTAGCTGTAGATATTAAAGACGATGGCAGCGCCGCTCCTGCGGTGATACCGGGCTCATTCAATATGATCTCTAACGCTCCTTGTGACATAATGCCTGTGCTGGCCTTCTCCGGACAGGATGTTCAAAGTAATTATGATGGATTGCATGTAGCCTTTAGCGAATACGTTCCTTATGCTCCTTTTTACAATATTAAATATAAAGACAGGAAATGGGGCTTAAGCACCTTCAAGGATAATGTAAAAATGCCGCTTGTTAAGGAGCTGGAGATCAGTCCGAATCCATTTAACAACACTTTGTCTTTCATAGCACCAGGCGCAGGTAACTATACCATCAGCCTGACCAGCATAGAAGGCAGGGTGGTGTATAGCAAGGAGAACGAGCTTGCTGCAGGACAGCGCTTCCAGGTAAATACCGGGGACCTGGCCGCCGGGACTTACCTGGTGAATGTAAGATCAGCTGAGCACAACATTAATAAAACTGAGAAAATGGTAAAACAGTAATAATCATTTTCATTACCTAAAGCAGGCAGCTATAAGCTGCCTGCTTTTTTATTGGAACAGCGTATATCACTTTTATGTAAAGCTGGACTTCAGGGAAATCAGCCCGAACGAGATCTTGAGCCTGAAAGTGAGCAATATACTGGGTAAAACTGTTTTAGCACAGAAGGTTACCTACCCCCAAGCGCTCAATAAAGCGTACAGAAAAATGATCAAACAATAAAATATTAAAAAAACAATAGGCCGGATTTTTTAAAATCCGGCCTATTGTTTTTTTAATAGCTGTTGTTTCAAGCTAAAGCCCTATCCTTAACTTATTACCATTTTTGTAATTCGGGCTTGTTTTTTTTCTTTATTTTTATTGCTTGTTTGTTATTGTAAAAAATATAGAATTTAATTGAAAAAGAAAATAGGAATGAAGAAAGTACTATTCTCGGCTGTATTTGCCTTGTCTTCAATGGGCTTAATCGCCAATGCACAGATCAGCCAGGGAGGATTACCATGGTCTGTAATCAATAAATCGGAGTTTAATGTACTCCCGGTAAGCAAATCAGTTAATCCTGACTGGCCGGCCTACCTGGCATCCGAGTCGGAAACAAATGCCGCTCAGCTGGCACGTCCTTATATTGGCGGTTTAATTACCGCTGCAGATTTCGGGTTCCCGCAATCAGGTCAATTGCAGGTATTGCCTAATGGCTCCGGTATCTGGCGAGGAGTGATTGCTGTAGAGGGAGCTCCTTCAATGGGCTTACTGTTTAACCAGTTTAAACTTCCCAAAGGAGTAAAGCTTTTCCTGACCAATGAAAACGGGAAGCAAATCGCTGGCGCTTTTGACGCTACAAACAATGATCCTTCCGGCAAATTCGCCATTGATGTGATACAGGGTGAAAAAGTGTTTGTGGAGCTGAATATAGAGCCTAATACGGCACTTGAGGATATCCAATTACATATAGATGGTGTAATGGTAATGCACAGAGGGATTGAGCATTTAAGCGCCTTTGTGGATGTACAGCCATTTGATCAGATCGATAATCAATTTAACGGTTCTTCTTCCGTATGCATGATCAATGCTATTTGCCCTACGGGTGCGGACTATCCGAATAGCAGAAAAGCGACAGTACAGACCATTCTCCCGCTAACGGGCGGCTATGTAGGCTTGTGCAGCGGTACGCTGGTAAATAATACCGGGAATACGGCAGCAGATTGTAAAGCTTACGTCCTGAGTGCTTCCCATTGTGAAGGTTCTATGACATTAAGCAATGCCGCGTTTAACCAGTTAATGATACGATTTAATTTTGAACGGGCTAACTGTAGCAATACAGCTCCGACAAACGGGGTAACGCTTACCGGCGCAAACCTTGTGGCCAGGTCTCACCTGATCAGCGAAAATGTAAATGATATTGATGGCGACTTCATGTTGTACCAGTTAAGGCAAGCGATACCGGCTTCTGTAGGTGCCGTGCTGAGCGGCTGGAACCGGGGCAATTCCTTACCCGGTACCTTAACCAGTCCTAAGAAGTACATCACTTTCCATCACCCGAACGGAGACAATAAGAAAGTGTCCGCAGCACAAAGCATTTATTCGGATAACAGTGTATGGTCTGTATTGTTAACAGAGGGCTATTCGGCTCCCGGTTCCTCAGGAAGCGGCTTGTTTGATGGCGATGGTTTCCTGATCGGGGATCTTTCTACAGGCGGTCCTTACCAGATTCCTCAAAGCTGTCGTTTAAACGCGGATGGTGAAGCTACAGACGCGGGCGATTTTGCCAGCTATCAAAAGCTATGGCATGCCTGGGAGTACAGTACAGATGGTACAGCCGCGAACAGGAGATTAAAGCCATGGTTAGACCCGGCAAACACCGGTGTGGTTAAATTGAGATCAGTGACTTCTGAATGTGCTACTTTAACCACCGGTGGCGGTACTAATGACGGGAACCCGGTTGCCATCAATGCTATTGAAGCGGCTTTACTGGACCAGGTTAACGTATTTCCTAACCCTAGTAATACAGGACTTGTACAGGTAAAATATAATTTCAAGGAGTCTATGGACCTGAAGCTTGAAGTAGTAGATGTTACCGGCAGGAAAGTGTTCGAAACTAAATTCAATAGCTTGAAATCCGGTAGCCAGCAGGTAGACTTAAGCAATATGAACAACGGCGTGTACGTTATTAAGTTTATTGCTGATGGCGTTGCCGTAGGCAAAAAGATTATTATTAATAAATAGTAGAGTGTTCCGGTATACCGGGATGTATTTTTTGAAGCGTAGCCAAATTGTCCGGCTACGCTTTTTTCATGGCACAGGCAACGAAGATCAGGCTAACAACATTTATTGTTTCTAAGCTTAATAAAAACAAAAAAGTATTCAAATGAAAAAAAGTTTTTTAATTTTTTCAACCTTATTGGCCATAGGCAGCACCGGGTTGAATGTAAATGCGCAGATCAGCCAGGGCGGTATCCCTTTGTCTATCCGGGATAAAGCAATGCTTGGTAATATACCGGTATCGAAGTATGCCAGTCCTGACTGGGAAGCGTTTCTTGCTTCTGAAAAAGCGTTGACGCCTGAGCAAAAATTTAGCCGGCCATTTATTGTCGCCTTAAGCGCAGTAACAGATTTTGGTTTCCCGCAATCAGGGCAAATGGAAGTTGCCGGAAATGGTTACCGGATTTGGCGTGGTATTATTAGCGTGGAAAATGCACCGGCCTTAGGGCTGGCATTCGACCAGTATGCTTTACCTAAAGGTGTACAATTATTTGTAACCAACGAAAATAAAAAACAGATTGCCGGTGCTTTTGATGCCTCCAATAATGATCCTTCAGGTTTGTTTGTAATTGATGCGATCCAGGGCGATAAAGTGTTTGTGGAGTTGAACATTGCTCCGGGTGTAAATATTGATGATATTAAGCTCCATATTGATAAGGCGATAGTTTATCATCGTGCTATAGAGCATTTAAAACCATATCTTATTGCAGGGGAATCTACCCTGGATCAGTATGACAGCCAGTTAAACGGGCTTTCTTCTGTATGTATGATCAATGCGATCTGCGCTACTGGTGATTATGTTACCAATCCGAGAAAGGCAACGGTTCAAACGTTAAGTATTGGCGCCGGCGGGCAGGTGGGCCTTTGTTCGGGAACATTGGTGAACAATACCGGGAATACGGCCGGAGGTACCTGTAAACCTTATATAGCTACTGCTTCTCACTGTGAATTAACAGGTGATACCAATAATTCATCGGCTAAATTCGCACAGCTTTTGGTAAGGTTTAACTTTGAACGTCCTGATTGTGCCGGTACCGGTGCCACCAACGGCTTAAGTATGACCGGGGTTAATTTAATCGCCAGGAGTGCTTTTCAATCTGGCTGGGAGCAAAATGTTGCTAACATTAAAGGCGACTTCATGCTTTATGAATTAAAGAATGCTATCCCGGCAGCCTATGGGGCAGTACTGTCCGGCTGGAAAAGGCAGGACGCCGATGTACAGACTACAGCTGCTGCCGGTAAAAAATTCTATGGTTTCCATCACCCGGTAGGCGATAATAAGAAAATGACAAGCTCCTCGTCCGTTACATCTTATAGCTGGCCTAACCAGCAGCCAAGTCCTTCGGGGACCAGGTGGTTAATGCAGCCGACAGAAGGTTATGCCTCTCCGGGATCCTCCGGTAGCGGCTTGTTCGACGGAGATGGTTATTGGACCGGTGTAGCTTCTGTAGCAGGACAGGTTGGTTCTATCCCTGCAAATTGTAACAATGCTGCTGCCGGCGGTACGAGCCAGGGTCCGCCAATGAATGCTATATTCTATCAAAAAATGAGTCATGCCTGGGAATATAATGAAAATGGTATTGCAGGCGCTAATAGTCTTAAACCATTCTTAGATCCTGCAAATACAGGTGTATCTAAAATTAATTCGGTTAGTGCAACTACATGTTCTGCTATAACAAGTGGTGGCGGAACTGATGGTGGCGGTGGCGTAACTATCAATAAAGTAGATGATCAATTGAGTGCTAATGTATCTGTTTTCCCTAACCCGAATAGGGACGGAAATGTTCAGTTACAATTCAACCTGAAAGAAGCTACTGATATGCAAATTACAGTTGTTGACGTTACGGGTAGTGTAGTGTATACCACCCGGCTTAAAGGAGCCCGGAGTGGGGTTGAAAACCTGAATCTTCAAAATCTGGCTAATGGCCTTTATGTAGTAAAGGTAGCAACGGCTTCAGGATTTACCGGTAAAAAGTTATTGCTTAATAGATAAGTAGATTAGTGTTTGAAATGAAAAAGGGCAGGTTTTTACCTGCCCTTTCTTTATTTTACGGTTATTTATAGAGTTTTTGCTTTATAATTACCCGGGATACTGAATTGGAATTCAAGGGCTCCGTCTACATCATGGCTGGAAAATTCCATATTCAGTATAGTAGTCTGGTTCTTGTTTTTATCTTCTATTTTAATATTCCTGGTTTTGGCGAAATTTTGTCCTGCAACTACCGTATAGTCACTGTAGTCAATGGTACAGTTGAATTTTTTAGCCTCCGATTTTATTTCCTGTTGTTTTAAGGTTTGTGTTTCTTTGTCATAAATCAGGATTTGCTGATAACCATCCTGCTCCATTCTTAAGACTATATTATTCCCCTCTTCTTTTGCCGACTGCACCTTTAGCCCGGCCATCACCGGGTTACCGATCAATAAGTTTTCCAGCATCGGGAAGCTGACAGGGGCATTCAGCTTTTTTATCCCTTCTTCAAAGCTCATGTCATAGGAATTCCGGTTAAGGCGCTCTACTGCCTGTAGTTTATCCGGCGTGATCTGCGCCCTGGCCACTTCGGCTACCCCGAGCGCGACTATGGAGGCCCATACCTTTTCACCTTTCTGCATTTTTAAATTCGCAGAAAAATTCTGTTTCTGATCAGCGCTCTCATATTTCATTTTGGCTTTACCGGAAAAAGCTTTGTAAATAAATACGCGCTTATAAAGATCAGAGTAATCTTTAGCCTGGACCGGGGGATTGGTCACCACCGGGGGCTGGGCCACTTTTTTACTACCGCTGCAGGAGGCCAGAAAACAGGCCAGGGCCGCCGTTGTAGCAATTTTTATACAATAATTTTTTACAGTCACACTATTCATAAATATTACGTTCTTTTATTTTCCGTTTTAAAAAAGAGCTGCCTTGCCCGGCATCGTCAATGGCGCGCCATATCTTTAATGCGTTCTCTTCATTGCCCAGCCTGAATTCGGTATCGGCCAGATGTTCCAAAATTACGGCAGAAACCTGGTCCCCCGCAACCGTCACGGCCTTCTCCAGGTAAAATTTAGCATCTTCATAACGGCGCATTTTATAAAGAATCCAGCCATAAGTGTCAAGGTTATTGCTGTTATTGAAATCCATTTCCAGGGTTTTCTTGGAAAGATTTAAGGCAAAATCCAGTCGCTCTCCTCTTTCAGACAGGAAATAGGCATAATTGTTTAATGCCATTACATTTTCCGGGTCTTTGACCAGCAGGGCGTCATATACACTGTCCGACTCTTTATGTTGTCCCAGTTCATGATAATAATGAGCTATAGAGTTGTAAAAAAGGATTTCCTTCTCTTTTGATTTCTGTTTTTGGGCCAGGTCCAGGCCTGTAAACCCGTATTTTAAAGCCGTTTTATGATTCTTTTGCCATTCCGCGATCAGCATTTTGTTGAACGGGATATCAATGGAGTCCGGGAAGGTTTTTTCCATATGGTCCAAAACCTCAAGTGCCGTGTCAAACTTTGCAGTGTACATGTAATGCTCTAGCAAAGGGGTCCAGAGCACATAATTCTGTGGATGCGCCCCGATTAATGAGCGGAACATGGCCACACCTTGCTCTTCCTTGCCCCCGTATAGATTCAGGGAAGCTAAGAGCCTTTTGGCGGAAAGATTATTGGGCTTGTCCTTAACGATCTTTTCCGTCAGTTCCGATAAATAGGTCAAAACGGAAGTATCGCCACGGTTGCCCGACATATAGGCACCGATCTGGTTGAGGATCGATAAATCTTTTTCCTGTGAAGATTCGGCCGTTTCCAGGTAATCTTTTAACTTTTCCGCAACGGCATCTACATTTCTCTTCTTCAGGTGATAACCGAAAATATAGGAGGTAACATCTTCATTTTTCGGAAATTGCTTTTCAAGCACTTTTACCGCGTCCGCGGACTTTAAAGGTTCATTATCCAGCTCATAGATCTCGACGATCTGCACCAGGTATTCGGGACTTAAAGGGTAGGCTTCCACAAGTTGACGGGTCACCTGCAGGGCTTCCTCCATTTTGCCGGACTTCAGATATACTGCCTGTTTCTCCTGCAAAATATTTTCATCATTAGGGCTGTGATAGCTTAAGAGCGTATCTAAAATAGCTATAGATGCCTCGGTCTTCCCTGCTTTCTGCAATAGCCTGGAAGCTGCAAGGTAGGAATTCTCCCGGTCGCCGGGATTGTTGCGCCCAATTTCTAAAAATAAGTTGGCTGCAGAGTCATATTGCTCATTAAATGCCAGGATGCCGGCATAGAATGATTTCATCCATTTATTCTCCGGGGAAAGGGCTACCGATTTCTGGGCATCTTTCAAGGTTTCTTTGAGGTAATTGTAACGGCCTTTAATTTGCGCCAGGTAATAGTAAGTAGTAGCATCAGTAGAATCTAAACTATTATAATAGTTAAAGCTTACAAACGCGGTATCAAAACTATTGCCCAGGTAGCTGCGGAGAGCATTAAAGAAAACGCGGTCATTATTTTGCAAAACATAACCATCTATAGACGCGCCTTTAACCTCAGAAAGGTTCTGCTCTTTTACCCCGTTCTGCATGTTGGCATAATTCGCCTTGGCCTTTGCCACCTTTTTAGATGAACCACATGCCGTCATACTCAATACGAAAACGAGTATAGCAAAATAAGGGAGCGTAAAAACACTCCCGGAAAAAGTTACAGTATGATTTCTTATGTTGCTCATTCTTATTGTAAAAATGAATAGTCGCCCAGGCTTATGGATTGCGGCTGCTCCTGGAATTGTACATGCTTTCCTAAAAGGGAATTTTCTAAATGTACATTTTTTAACTGGGTGCCTTCCTGAATGATGCTATTGCTTAACAGGGAAAATTCAACACTAACCCCCTTTTCAAGGGATACGTGCGGTCCTACTACCGCATTCCTGACCACCACTTCCGGGCCAATATAGCAAGGGGCGATAATCGTACTGTTTTCAATAACTGCCGATGGGTCGATCAATACTTCCTGCTCTTTCTTGATCTCCAGCATTCTTTTATTGGTAAAAACGGTCGCGTCTTTATTGCCGCAGTCCAGCCATTCATCAACCTGGTCGCAGTAGAATTTGATCCCTTTGTTTTTCATGTTTTCCATCGCGTCGGTCAACTGGTACTCGCCCTTCATTTTGATATCATTATCAATCAGGTATTGTAGTTCTTTATGCAGGTTAGCGCCATCTTTGAAATAGTAAACGCCAATAATGGCCAGGTCTGATACAAATTCCTTAGGCTTCTCTACAAATTCAAGTATCTCACCGTCCTCTGCCAGTCTTACAACGCCGAAAGCAGAAGGGTCTGCTACCTTCTGGGTCCAGATGATGGCGTCTTTACCCGCATCTATCGTGAAGTTAGCTTTGAACAAGGTATCGGCAAAAGCAACGAATACGTTGCCGGTTAACAATTCTTTGGCACATAAAATAGCATGCGCGGTGCCTAAAGCTTCTTCCTGGTAACAGATATGACCTTTTGCTCCTAATCTGCCGGCAACCTCCAGCAACATGGCTTCTGTTGCCGGGCCAAAGGCCGGGTTGATGATAAAGGCAATATTTTCAATAGGTTGATTACTGGTCGCTACGATGTCTTCCACCAATCGCTGCACTACAGGCTTACCTGCAATAGGAATTAAAGGTTTTGCTGTAGTTAATGTATGAGGACGCATACGCTTTCCCATTCCCGCCATCGGTATTATAATATTCATCTTCTGTTTTTAGTTATATATTCTGGCAAATATACTTTTACTGGAGGAATTGACAAATTAGTATTGTGTAATAATTTTCTTAATTTGCATATCATGAAGAAACATCTGGCAGTATTGATTTTGTGCTTTCTGATCGGGAAAAACAGCTTCGCGGCAAAGTTGTATATCCCCATGAACGCGGAGAGCCAAAAAGAACATCTGAAAGCCTATGGCGTGGCTTTCGTGGCTTTGCAGGGCGGCTTAAGCGTGGATTGGTTATTGAATTACGATGGCGGCGCTTTTGCCATGGACCAGAATGAGGCGGTAGAACGTATTTGCAAACTCCGGAATGTAAGCTACCAGGTAATGGCCGATGCTCAATATGCCGGGGTGCTGGAAAAAATTGCCAACCCGGATTTTAATGGGGATATTATAAAACTGGAAAAAGTACCCAAGATCGCCGTATACACACCTAAATCCAAATTACCCTGGGATGACGCGGTAACCATGGCGCTTACCTATGCGGAGATTCCTTATGATAAAGTGTATGATGACGAACTGCTGGAAGGAAAGCTGGCAGAGTATGACTGGCTGCATTTGCACCATGAAGACTTTACCGGCCAGTTTAGCCGGTTCTGGAGCGCTTACCGCAATTTTACCTGGTATAAGGAAGATGTGAAAGTACAGGAGGCTATTGCTTTTAAACATGGGTTTAAAAAGGTTTCCCAACTGAAACTGGCAGTGGCGAAGAAGATAAGAGATTTCGTAGCCGGGGGGGGCTATCTTTTTGCTATGTGTTCAGCTACGGATACTTATGATATTGCGCTTTCAGCTGAGGGCGTAGATATTTGCGAAGTGCCTTATGACGGGGACCGAATGGACCCGGATGCTCAGCAAAAGCTAAATTATGATGCCTGTTTTGCCTTCAAAGACTTTATCCTGGACCGTGACCCTATGGGCAATGAGCATTCTTCTATAGATAATACTTTTCTCAGGGTAAGCGACGAGTCTAATGATTACTTTACCTTGTTTACCTTTTCTGCAAAATTTGACCCGGTACCGTCTATGCTCACCCAGAACCATACCACTACTATCAAGGGGTTTATGGGGCTGACTACGGCATTCCGCAAGCCGGTGATCAAAAGTAATGTGGTCATTATGGGGGAAAATAAGTCGCAGGACGAGGCCCGCTATATCCATGGCGAGTTCGGGAAAGGAACCTTTACTTTTTACGGGGGGCATGATCCGGAAGACTACAGGCACCAGGTAGGTGATCCGCCTACAGAGCTTTCTTTACATCCTACTTCTCCCGGATACCGTTTAATTCTCAATAATGTACTGTTCCCCGCAGCTAAGAAAAAGCACCGCAAAACCTAGAAATATGCGCGGGAATCCTTAATTTTACAGAATTATTACACTATTAATTCAACTTTTTATATCAGATGAACAACGAATGGCCGCTTTGGGAAATTTTTGTGCGTAGCAAAACGGGTTTAGATCATAAACATGTGGGCAGCCTGCATGCCGCTGATGCGCAAATGGCAATGGAAAACGCACGTGATGTATATACCCGCCGGATGGAAGGGGTAAGCATCTGGGTGGTGGAAAGTAAACATATCCATGCCTCTAACCCGGACGATGCGGATGCGATGTTTGACCCTGCAAACGATAAAGTGTACCGTCACCCGACTTTTTATAACCTTCCGAAGGAAGTGGAATACATGTAATTTTTCAAAAGAAGCATTTCATTAAATATATGTCAGTAAGCAAGTTACACTATGTCCTCCAGTTAGCGGATAATGCGTTGGTATTAGGCCATAGGATCAGTGAATGGTGCGGGCACGGCCCCATCCTGGAACAGGATATCGCCATCACCAATACGGCATTGGACCATTTGGGACAGGCCCGCTCTTTATTTCAATACGCGGCAGAATTATACAATAACTTAAGCGCTGAAGAAAAGCAAGAGGCTTTCGCCAACTTTATCCTGGAAGCGGGTAAAACGGCTGATGAAGATACCTTGCCCTACCTGCGTGATGCCTGGGACTATAAAAATATACTTTTAGTAGAACAGGCCAATGAAGACTGGGCTTATACGGTTACCCGCTCTTTCTTTTACGACAGCTTTATGGTCTTATTTTATAAAGCGCTGCAAAGCAGTAGCGATGAAAAATTAGTGGCCATAGCAGAGAAGTCGCTTAAAGAAGCCAAATACCACCTGAAATGGAGTAGTGAATGGGTGATCCGCCTGGGCGATGGTACAGAAGAAAGCCATGAAAAGGCCCAAAATGCGGTTAATGATCTGTGGGCTTATAGCGGTGAGGTATTTTTACCATCAAAAGCTGAAAAGGAAATGATCGCGGCAGGTATCGCGGTAGCGGTTGACAACCTGAAAAGCGAATGGTTCCATAATGTAGCCCAGGTATTATCTGAAGCTACCTTGGAGCAGCCGCCTGTCGATGCCTGGATGCACCAGGGAGG
The DNA here is from genome assembly GCA_016786705.1 of Taibaiella sp. Taxonomy (GTDB): domain Bacteria; phylum Bacteroidota; class Bacteroidia; order Chitinophagales; family Chitinophagaceae; genus Edaphocola. Next base: position 361,691 of record JAEUVV010000012.1, on the reverse strand, counting down.
TAAGCAGGGCACGCATACAGAAAACTTGGGATTTATATTGGCAGACCTGCAATATGTACAAAGGGCTTATCCCAATATGACCTGGTAGAAAATATAGATTTTATTGATCGGGCCACCCTTAAAAGGTGGCCTTTTTTTATATTATTACTTTATAGCATCCTTCGCTGAAACGTATATATCTGCGCTTAATGTTTCAGATTTTGCCTGATTTTTATTAATTTACGCACAGTTCCCCTCAAAAAATGTAAATTGATGATATTAACCATTTTTTCCGGGTTGATTTTGGCCTTATTTTGTGTTCCTTTTGGCAGGCAAATAAACAAAAAGCTATCTAACTTCCTGTTTCTCATTCCCTTATCAGGGTTTATTTACTTTTTACTCCAGTTGCCGCTTATTTTAGCCGGCCAGACGAAGACTGTACGTTATGAATGGGTGCCAACCTTCGGTATTAACCTGGATTTTTATTTAGATGGGCTATCCTTATTGTTCAGCCTGTTGATCACGGGCATTGGTACCTTAATTTTCCTTTATGCAGCGGCTTACCTGAAAGGTAAGCAATACCTGTCCCGGTTTTACGGCTACCTTGGCCTGTTTATGACCGCCATGCTCGGGCTGGTGTCTTCCAATAATATTATTCTTTTATTCGTGTTCTGGGAGCTGACCAGTATCAGTTCTTTTTTCCTGATCGGCTTTGATAATGAAAATGAAGAAGCGCAGAAAAGCGCTTTGACCGCATTAACCATAACAGGTGGCGGGGGATTATTGCTGCTGGGCGGCGTGATCCTGATGAGCAATATCGCAGAGACCTATTCTATAAAAGCGATGGTATTCTCGGCAGAAGAATTAAAAAATCATTCCTGGTACGGGTTTATCCTTTTATCCATATTTGCAGGTGCTTTTACCAAGTCGGCACAGTTTCCTTTCCATTTCTGGCTGCCTAATGCCATGAAAGCGCCGACCCCGGTTTCCGCCTACCTGCATTCGGCCACTATGGTCAAGGCAGGGATCTATCTACTGGCCCGGTTCACGCCTATTCTTGGCAATACCTCGTTGTGGAACTATTCTTTAATGTTCGTTGGAGGGATTACGATGCTTTATGCGGCTTTTCACTCGCTTTTCCGGGTAGATATGAAGGGCATATTGGCTTATTCTACCATTTCCGCCTTAGGCATACTTGTTTTCTTATTGGGCATCGGGACAAAAGATGCTTATATAGCGGCATCTGTATTTATACTGGTGCATGCCTTATATAAAGCGACTCTTTTCCTGGTAACCGGTACGGTAGACTATGCCACCGGTACCCGGGATATCCGGGCATTAGCCGGTTTGCGGAAAGTTTTGTTGCCTGTAGCTATTGCCGGTATTATCGCGGCATTATCCAGCGCAGGGGTACCTTTATTTTACGGCTTTATAGGCAAGGACCTTATTTATGAAGCTACTACACATAGCTTCAGCCTGGACAGCACTTTCCTTACGGTTGCCGCTATACTGACCAATATCTTTATCGGTTACTCCGGTTTACTGGTAGGTATTAAGCCATTTACCGGCAAGCTGAGCGAAGAACACAGCACAGTACGTTTGCCCGGCTGGAAATTATGGTTGCCGCCATTTATCCTGGCTTTTTGCTGTATCATTTTCGGTTGTTTCCCCGGCAGGACCAGCGGTTTGATGAGCTATGTGGCTTCGGCCATCGCCGGCAAACACTTCAACCTGGACCTTAAGCTCTGGCACGGGGTAAATACGGTATTCCTGCTGAGTATGATCACCCTGACCGGGACCGCGTTCATTTATTTCAGTAGGCGGGTGACCAACCGGGAGCTGATCATTTTATCTACTTTTAATAAGCTGGCCCCGGCCTACCTGGTCAAAAAAGTAACAGACGGTTTACTGGCCTTTGCTAAAAAGTTTACCAATACCATGCACAATGGTTACCTGCGTAACTATACTATGACCATCGTTTTGTTCATGGTAGGTATTCTTTCTTTTAAATTATTAAATGGCACCCCCTTAACCATTGACTGGTATCACCTCTCCCCGGTAAGTTTTTACGAGGTTACGGTGGCTATATTAATGTTGGGCGCTATCTTTTTAAGCGCTATTACCAAATCAAGGCTTACCGCGCTGGTTGCCTTAAGTGTGGTAGGCTATGCCATTTGTATCCTCTATGTAATGTACGGCGCGCCGGACCTGGCCATGACCCAGTTCGCGATCGATACGCTTACGGTCGTTCTTTTTGTATTGGTATTGTTTAAACTACCGCCTTTTTTAAATTTTACTAATACAAAGATCAAACTGAGGGATGGGCTTATTTCCTCTGCATTTGGGGGCATCATAGGCTGGATCGCGCTTACGGTGTTGAATGAATCGGTGAATAAAGAAGTAAGTCCCTATTATGCTGAAAATGTATATAAGCTGGCAAAAGGTAAAAATGTGGTCAATGTGATCCTGGTAGATTTCAGGGGTTTTGATACGATGTTCGAGATCATTGTACTGGCCATGGCATCCATTGGTGTATATAGTTTATTGAAAGTAAAAGTGAAGAAATCAGAAAGAGAGTAAAAGCGGTATTATGAAAAATATTATTCTTAGAACTGCGACGGCTTACCTCATTCCCTTGTTGTTATTGTTCTCCGTCTTTTTATTACTCCGGGGACATTATCACCCGGGTGGAGGATTTGTGGGAGGGCTTGTGGCGTCCATTGCTTTTGTGTTGCATGGTTTTGCCTTTAAAATGCAAAACACCCTGCGTTTAATGAAGTTTCATCCGTCCAAGTTTATTCCGGTAGGGCTGTCGGTTTCCATCATCAGCAGTATTTTGCCTATGTTTTTCAAAAAACCGGTGATGACGGGCTTGTGGCTGAATAAACCTTTGCCGATATTGGGTAATGTAGGCACCTCTTTATTTTTTGATATAGGGGTTTACCTGGTAGTAATAGGCGTGACCTTAAATATATTGTTTACCATTTCAGATTCAGGCCAGCAATAATTATGGAGCTGTTATTAGTTATAATGATCGCGATTCTTTATGCCTCGGGCATATTCATGTTGCTCAGGCGCAGCATGGTACGCCTGTTGATGGGCATTATACTGATCGGGAATGGCGCTAACCTGCTGATATTCCTGCTGGGCGGTATTACGCCGGGCAAGCCACCGGTAATCGCCGAAACGAAATCGGTATTTACCGAGGCCTATGCCGACCCCGTGCCGCAGGCATTGATCTTAACGGCCATCGTGATCAGTTTTGGTATCCAGTCTTTTGCCATCGTGCTCTTAAGGCAGGTATACCGGCTTCTGGAATCGGATGATCTCGACGATTTGAATACACCCTTAGAAGAAGATATATAGATGATACAGCATTTGATCATATTACCGGTTTTGGTGCACTTAATTACGGGCACTGTAAACCTGTTTTTCTGGGGTAAGCCCCAGCCGCAACGGGTCATGAGCCTGTTGGGGACCTTTACAGCCATGCTCATCGCTTTTGCCTTGTTTAACCAGGTGCGTAGTGAGGGAGTAATGGTGATGCATGCGGCTAACTGGAAAGCGCCTTTCGGCATCAGCTTCGTGGCCGATACTTTCAGCAGCAGTATGGTACTGTTTACTTCCTTTGCCGGTTTTGCCGTATCACTGTTTTCGGCGGCAGGGATCAGTGCTGTGCGGGCACAATATGCTTTTTACCCGATCTTTCATTTCCTGTTGATGGGTCTGAACGGGGCATTCCTTACCGGCGACCTTTTTAACCTGTATGTATGGTTCGAGGTGATTATCATGGCTTCCTTTGTATTGATCACATTGGGTGGCAGCAAGGCCCAGATGGAGGGTGGGGTAAAGTATGTTTCTCTTAACTTACTGGCATCCGTTATTTTCCTGACCGCTATTGCTATTGTATATGGATTAACGGGTACCTTAAACCTTGCCGACCTGGCCATCACTTTGCCGAATATTAAAAATCAGGGCCTGATCAATATTACAGCGCTTTTGTTCTTTATCGGTTTCGGGATCAAATCGGCCGTGTTCCCGCTCTATTTCTGGCTACCTTCTTCTTACCATACCCCGCCATCCGCAGTTGCCGCGATCTTTGCCGGTTTGCTCACCAAGGTAGGGGTCTACGCGATGCTGCGCATGTTTACCCTCCTGTTCCACCCGGATGACTTTATGACCGCTATCATCTTGATAATTTCCCTGGGTACTATGCTTACAGGTGCTTTAGGCGCGATCATCAAAACAGACCTGAAACGGATGTTTTCTTACCTGATTATCTGCCATATCGGCTATATGGTAGGGGGACTTGCGCTATTTACACAGGCGGCTTTAGGCGGAGCCGTATTTTACCTGTTCCATGATATGATGATCAAGACGAACTTATTCCTGATCGCAGGGGTTATAAAAAAGATAAGAGGTACAACGAATATGCCTAAACTTGGTGGCTTGTACCATAGTTATCCTAAATTTGCCTTATTGGTCGCTATTGTTATTTTTTCACTGGCGGGTACGCCGCCTTTGTCCGGGTTCTGGCCTAAGATCTATTTATTCCAGGCCGGCTTCGCGAATACTTCCTGGGCCTCTAACTACTATGTGATCGGCCTTATATTTTCCAGTTTAATTACCCTGTATGTGTTGGCAAAAATGTGGAAAGATGTATTCTGGAAGAAGCAACCGGATACACAGATCCACGTACCGGACCATTTTCAACCCTTAAGTTTTATGAAGAAGCTGAGCCTGATCCTGCCTATCGTGTTTTTAGCCAGTATCACTTTGTACATAGGGCTGGATGCGGAGCGGGTATTGACCGTGGCTAATGATATTGCTAAAGAAATGCTGAACCCTAAACCTTACATAAAAGCAGTGTTGGGTCACTTATAAAAATATTGAAATGACAAACCAATTGTTCACAAATATAATGCTGACGCTGATCTGGGTAATGCTCTCGGGCAATACCAGTATACCCAATTTCGGGTTCGGCTTTGCATTAGGCTTTGTTATTCTTTATCTGACGGTAAGAGGTGTGGATAACAGGCGCTACTTCTACCGGGTGCCAAGGCTGGTACGCTTTGTCCTGAGGTATATTTATGAAATGCTTAAGGCCAACCTGCAGGTAACCCGTACGATCCTGATGCGCAAAATGGATGTAGCCCCGGCAATTATTAAATACCCGCTGGAAGCCAAGACCGATTTTGAAATTACTATGCTGTCTAATATTATTTCATTAACACCGGGCACGCTGGTAATGGACATTAGTGACGATAAAAAAGTAATGTATATCCATACCCTGTATTATAAAGACAAAGACTCTTTTATAAAGTATATAAGGTTGAACCTGGAAATTAAGCTACTGGAGGTGATCAGATGACGTTATATTATTTACTATATTTCTTTGCACTCCCGGTGAACTGTATCGCGATGATCCTTGTATTTATACGCATTTACAAAGGCCCTACCGTGTTTGACCGGATCGTGGCGCTGGACCTGCTGATCACGATGGGTATTGGTACGATCGCGATCTATAGTATCATTACCAAGCAGCCGCTGTTCCTGGATGTAGCGATGATCCTTGCGCTGATCGGCTTCTTAAGTACGGTAGCTTTCTCTTATTACCTCGAAAAAAGGAAAGACAATGACTGATATCCTCTTCATCATATTATGCACGATAGGCTCCCTGGTTACCCTGGTAGCCGCGGTGGGTATTCTCCGGATGCCGGATTTTTATATGCGTTTATCGGTAACGGTGAAAGCCTCTACCATTGGCTCCGGCCTGTTGCTCTTATGTGCGGCCATGTATTTCAATGTGCCGGATGTGACGAACCGGGCTATGGCCATTGTTCTGTTTTTAATTCTTACAGCGCCTGTAGCCGGGCATATGATCGGCAGGGCCGCTTATATGGGTAAGGCTAAACTCTGGAAAGATAGTAAGCTGGACGAGCTGGAAGGCATGTATGATGAAGATCATCATTTGCGGAGCGGACAGTCTAAAAAGGAGCTCCAGGAAAATGATGAAAAAAAGGCTGATATACAGCCTTAAGTAATTATTTCTTTTGTTCTTTTTGTGCTTTCTGAATAGAATCCATCCTGGACCGGATCTCGATGGCTTTCCGGATCTCAAAATCTTTGGCGTTTTGCGCGGCTTCTGATGCGGTTTTAGATTTTATCGTAGAATCCACGATGCGCTTTACTTCTTCTTTAGAATAAGTCCTGTCGGGCTCTGTTTTAGCGCAAGCCATAAGACCGCATATTGCTATCAGCAAAATCCCTGTCTGCTTCATTGTTAATTTTTTCAATTTGACCGCAAATTTAAAGAAAGGCTTAATTATTGTAGTAGTAACTTTGCAAAATTATCTTTAAAAATCAGGATGAAAGAACTACTCAGTTTAAATAAATATTTCAGTAAATATAAAGTGAGGTTTGGCTTAGGCATCCTTTTTGTAACGATCGCCAATGTATTTGCTGTGCTGCCACCGGTGGTCATCCGCTCTGTACTGGACCAGGTGTATGAAAATATTGATCTCTACCGGCTGATCGGGGAGAGCAGCCTTGCCGGTGTATTTGTAAAAGATATTATGAGCGTGGTGATGGTAAGCGGGTTGATCCTGATCGCCTTTGCACTTACCCGTGGCATTTTCATGTTCTTTATGCGGCAAACCATTATCGTGATGTCCCGGCACATAGAATACGATCAGAAGAATGAGATCTATGAGCAGTACCAGAAGCTGGATACGGCTTTTTTCAAGACCCACCAGACCGGCGACCTGATGAGCAGGATGTCGGAAGATGTAAGCCGGGTGAGGATGTATACCGGTCCGGCGATTATGTATACTTTAAACCTTATTGTACTAACCGTAATGTCGGTCTGGGGAATGTTCCGGGTGAGCTGGGAGTTGAGCCTTTTTTCGCTCTTTTTCCTGCCTTTACTGGCCTTCAGCATGATCAAAATTAACGCGATCATCAATAAAAGAAGTGGTAAGATACAGGCGCAATTAGGCGCGCTGACCTCTGTAGCGCAGGAAGCATTTTCGGGTATCAGGGTCATTAAATCCTATGTACAGGAAGCCGCGATGCAGGAAAATTTTGAAGCCGCTTCGATGCAGTACAGGAAAAGTAATATTGCCTTGGCCAAAACCGAAGCCCTGTATACGCCGCTTATGGGTTTGTTTATTGGCTTAAGCCTTATCGTAACCATTTTTGTGGGGGGTAAAATGGTGATGGCAGACAAGATCACGGTAGGTAATATAGCGGAATTTATTATTTATATTTCCATGCTTACTTTTCCTGTATCCACCTTGGGCTGGACCAGCTCGATGATGCAGCGCGCCGCTGCTTCCCAGAAGCGGATTAATGATTTCCTGAAAATTATACCGGAAATCGTCAGCCCGGAAACCGGTTTCAGCGCGCCATTGAAGGGGACTATTGAGTTTAATAAGGTAAGTTTTACTTATCCGCATACCGGTATCAAAGCTATAGACCAATTTAACTTAACCATAAAAGCCGGCGAAAAAATCGCTATTATCGGTAAGACCGGTTCGGGTAAATCGACGCTTTCTCATCTCTTGTTCCGTATGTATGATGTCCAGGAAGGCGCAGTACTTGTGGATGGTGTTAATATCAAAGACTGGGACCTGCATAAGCTCCGGGAGCAGATCAGTTATGTGCCGCAGGAAGTGTTCCTGTTTTCTGATACGGTTGAGGCGAATATAGCTTTCGGTGCACCTGATAATAAGGAGCTACAGGTAGAAGCGGTAGCAAAAGCGGCGCATATTGACCGGGAAATCAAGGGACTTAAAGATGGTTACCAGACTATTGTAGGGGAGCGCGGGGTAATGCTCTCGGGCGGGCAGAAACAGCGGGTAAGCATTGCGCGTGCGCTGGCCAAAAAGCACCAGGTGCTGATCCTGGACGACAGTATATCTGCCGTTGATAATACCACGGAACAGCATATCCTGGCCAACCTGCAGGCCAATTTAAAAACGCAGACTGTGATCATTATTACGCACCGTATCTTTAAAAACTGGGACTTTGACCAGATCATTGTCATGGACGATGGCAAGATCATCGAACGGGGCACACATGAAGAATTGATTGCGGCTAAAGGTTATTATGCCGAGATCTACGAGTACCAGGTGATGCAGTAATACCTGCGCTATAGAACAGATTTAAGAAATAGCCAGTATCTTTGCTTAAAATAGAAAATAAAAAAATATGCCTTCATTTGACATTAGCAGTAAAGTAGATTTACAAACACTGGACAATGCGATCAATACCGCGAAAAAGGAAATTGCCAATCGTTACGATTTTAAAGGAATCCATTGCGAGATCGATTTAGATAAGAAAAACTATGTATTGAAACTCGAGATAGAGAGCGATATGCAGCTCAAACAAGCGGAAGATGTGATCGTTACCAAAGCGATGCGCCAGGGACTGGACGCTAAATCTTTTGACTTGAGCAAAGAGCCTGCTGCTCATGGTAAATACCTGAGAAAAGAAGTAAAAATTAAAAACGGCCTGGAGCAGGCAGATGCTAAGAAAATCGTTAAGCTCATCAAGGATTCGGGCTTAAAAGTACAGGCCGCGATCATGGACGATATCGTTCGCGTTACCGGTAAAAAGATAGATGATCTGCAGGAGGTGATCGCGCTGTGTAATGGTGCTAACCTGGATATGCCTTTGCAATACATTAATATGAAGAGCTAAAGCTTTTTCACTTTTGGTAGCAGGGGCTTTGAATGGTCAAGCTCCTGTTACCAACCCGTAACTAAAAGATTCTTTGCAGCCTTAAGGCTGCATTTTTGATATTGGGCATAGGCGGCTGCAGCCTGGTCCCTGACCTGTTCCCGGGTAGCATTGTTTAAGTAAGCTTCCAGGGCATCATGAATAATATAGGCTTCCGGGGCCATTAGGTGCGAGGTCCAGAGTATCGGTTCCACATTGGCATCTTTTACATAAGGAGCGAAGCATCTTTTACTGAAGCAGGCAAGCACAAAAATATCCCGTTTGATTTTATCGGTGTTACGGAATGTCTCGCTGAGCTGGAAATCCATCAGGCCGTCATGGCCTACATAGGCCAATGTAGTGGCATGGCCTTTTATACCCAGAGCCTTATCGGCTATCATCACCGTATCTTTAATGCTGCCGGCACTATTGTGGAGAAAATCAACGGTACATTGCTTAATATATTTTCCGTTATAGGCATCTGCTACCAGGTATACGTCTTTATGTTGTTTATGCCTGAATATCAACCGCTCCAGTATCGTATCATTGGGGGCGCGGGTGCTGATTAATTCCCAGTTTTTACTTTTACTGAAAAATGTTTTGATCCCGAAAGCGGCGCCCCAGTAAAGGTTAGCGCCAGGTTCCTGGCCATTGCCTATTTTTTCCGGGACCGGGACAATGCCCTGGTACTTATTATCACAAAGCGCCACTTGCAGGTAGATTGTTTGAGTCGCGGAGTCAAATGCGGGAGTTGCCCCAGTTGCTGCTGGATCATTGATGTGAACTGCCGGAGGCTGCGCCCCTCCAAAGCATCCAGAAAAGGTTAAAGCAAGGAATACAGCAGTAATGAACGTGATTTTTTTCATAATGTGTATAGTAGACTGTTTGAAGACGGGATTTTTTATTATTTCCATAAAATAACCCCCGATTCCGGAAATTGCCGCTACATTTGAACAAAAATTCCAGGTATGGATAAAAGGTTCCCGGTATCGATCAAGGGAGTATTGACAATAGCCGGTAAATTTATTTTGCTTAGAAATGAGCGGGACGAATGGGAATTGCCAGGTGGCAGGATAGACCCCGGGGAGTCACCGGAACTTTGGGTGGTACGGGAGATTGAAGAAGAACTGGGTATTCAGGCTGAAGTTGCCGGTATTTTAGATACCTGGCTTTTTGAAGTTTTACCCGGTAAGTATGTGTTTATAGCAACTTATGCCTGTACTGCAAAAGAAAGCGTTGCGGAGCTGCTGCAAATCAGTCATGAGCACAAAGAAGCAGGCTTATTCCCGCTGGAAGAAGCATTGGCATTGAATATGCCTGATGGCTATAAAGCTTCCTTGAAAAGATATGTAGCCGCATACGGGCAAAATAAAGAAGCAAGTTTGTAAGAACAAACTTGCTTCCTGAAAAAATGTATTGAATAAGGTTAAGCTTCTTGCTTAACGCCGAATTTTACTTTATAATCTTCGATAGATTGCACTAAAATTTTACGGGCAGCCGCTGCATCTTCAAACGCTTCGATCTTAACTTCTTTATTCTCCAGGCGTTTGTATTCTTCGAAGAATTGTCTTACTTCTTTCAGTAAGTGTTGCGGTAATTCGCTGATATCATTGTAGTGATTTACGCTCATATCATCGGTACACACAGCGATCAGTTTATCATCTGCTTCGCCCTGGTCGATCATGCGCATAACACCGATTATTTTAGCATTTACCAGGCACATGGAAGGGATGTCTACCTGCGATAATACCAGGATGTCCAGCGGATCATTGTCATCACAATAAGTTTGCGGGATAAAGCCATAGTTTAACGGGTAGTATACAGAATGATATAAAACACGATCCAGGCGAAGCATACCTGTTTCTTTATCTAATTCAAACTTACCTCTGGATCCTCTCGGGATTTCAATGATTGCGTCTACTATTTCTGGGGCTTTGTCGCCGTAGCTTACGGAGTGCCAAGGATTAAATTGCATAGTTGATTTTTAAAATTTGTGCAAAATTAAGAAAGCTGGACTAAAAATGTATGATTTTATTTTAAATTAATAACAGCGTCTCCCATGGAGGGTACATAAGGGTTACTTTGCCGCCATAATTCAAATTTCTGGTATTCCGCTTTAAACTGGCTCACCCAGGCGCTGAATTCCTGTGAGTTTTCTATAGCGCCAAACAGCCATTGGTTATAGGCGGGGTAAAAACCGCTTTTCATCAGGCGGCTTTGGTAGCTGATGATCGACTGCGGGAACCGCTGCTCAAAACGGTTATGCCAGTAGATCAGGAAGCGTGTCCGCAACATACTTATATTATCTGTATTAAAACCATCGCTAATTGCGCTTATATTGGCATTGATGGTTTCCTGGAACGCTTCTTCAAAGCTTAATTTACTTTGCTGGTTTTGTTGCGCGTTCTTGTTAAAAGCAGGAATGGCCTCATCCGTTTGTGTAGTGAACACTTTTTTGTAAGCCTCAAACAATATTTTACGCATGTCTACTGTCTTCGGCGATTGTGCTTCCAGGTTGATGAACTTTTCGGCATAGATAATGCACCAGACGTAATTGCCATCCTGGAATAATGCTTTGGCAGCATTATAGTAATTGGTGGGATAATTCGGCTCTACGGCAATCCCGTTGATCCATTCTTTTAAGGGCGCTTTGTTTGACTTAGATTCCGTACTTAAGATGTTGCCTTTGGTATTGTATAAAACACCTTCCTTAGGAAATTTTTCCAGGCCGGAGTTAACAATTTTTTTCGCTTTTGAATTTTTACCATCAGCCTGTTCGATAGCGGCCGCGATCTGGTAACATTGGGCATCTGCCATAGAAGAGGATACTACGGGCGTGATGATCTCCCGGGCCTGCGCAAAGTCTCTTTTCAGGAAATAGGCGTAAGCCAGGTCCTTTCTAAGCGCGATATTGTCCGGGGACATCCTGATGGCCTGCTTATACATGGATATGGCCTGTTCGTAATCTCCTTTATCCAGGAAATTACCGGCACTTTTAATAATCTGTAGCAATTCAGGGGAATCTCCTGCGGCCTGGGCTTTAACCCCATCCGGCATAAAGCAGGTGACCAGGGCAATACCTGTAATGATCTTTTTCCAATTCATATTGGTTGCAAATCTAATTTATTTAGGCTTAATTTTTGTCTTATAAAGGCAGCTTTAAGAATTTATATGATTTTAAGTGCCGCTTAATTAACTTTAAGCTATAAAATTCATGCATAATGAGTAAACAGGCTTATTTTACCAGCGATCTCAGCAAAAAGGACTTCCCGGCAGCGGAGCGGATTACCGCGGCTATTATTAACCCGAATGTATTGTCGCTTATACAAAATGAATACCCGGATTTTGATACGACAAAATGCCTGGCACTCAGTGAGTTGAATGATTACCGGCAAAAATACATCGCTGAAAGCCTGCGGACAGAGGTGGGTGCTTTAAGTGAACTGGAACAGAAAGTGTTAGATACGGTAAGCGATTCCGGGATTATCAGTAAAGTGACTGAAGAGGACCTGGCAGGGTCGGACAGTTTTCCGCAGCGGCTGGCCGACCGGGTAGCCCGTTTCGGGGGGAGCTGGACTTTTATTTTGTCCTTTATGGGGTTCCTGGTATTGTGGATAGCAGCCAACGCTTTCCTGTTACACAACAAAGGTTTTGATCCTTACCCTTTCATTTTGTTGAACCTGTTCCTTTCCTGCCTGGCCGCTTTGCAGGCCCCGGTGATCATGATGAGCCAGAACCGGCAGGAAGAAAAGGACCGGGACCGGGCAAAAAAAGACTATATTATTAACCTGAAATCGGAGGTCGAGATCCGCGGGTTGCATGAGAAGTTAGATCACCTGCTGATCCACCAGCAACAACATTTACTGGAAATACAACAAATGCAGATTGAATTGCTGCAGGACATATTGACCCGGGTCGAAAAAAAAACACATTAACTTATCCACCGGTGTGGGTATTCTATGCTGCCGCGAACCAGCTATGCCGGTAATATTGTGTAAATTGCCATTGATTTTTTCAATAAATTAATAGAGGGAAAAAAATGAACAGAGTGCATATTGTAGTGGGCGACCATGCCGCGGCGACTTTACAAACTGCGTTTGACAGTATAGAAAACAGCGAAAGCATTTTCGTGGTTAAAGATGTGTTCAATGTTGGTCCTTTACGTTCAGAAGAATTGCCTTTTTCCTTATTGCGGGCCGGTTTCTGGCAGGAGGTGACAGGTACAGAGCAGGTAGAGGTGAATGACCTGGAGCGTCTGATGGAGCTTTCCACACAATTGACTAATGCCGGGGTCGACGAGGTATGTTTCTGGATGTCCGGTATCCCGGCTGAACTATGTACTTATTTCTGGTTATTGCATTTTCTGAAAAAGCATTTAGGTAAATTTTATATTATCAATATCAGCGGCCTGCCTTTTATTGACGATGAAGGGAAACTTTTTTATCCGGAAGGGATTGCCAGCCTTCCACAGCGGCAGGTTTTGAAAGCGCTTAAGCTGGCGCGCATGGTCACGCCTTCTGAATGGGAAACGGATGGGGACGAGTGGAAGCGCCTGACCGGGGAGCCGGAAACCGGCATCCGGATCAGTACCGGGTCTAAACAGATCGTTGGTAAGCCGATCGATTTTTATGATAAACACCTGGTAGATCTTGCCGGTACCAATAACCAGAAAATAGCTAAGCTGGTGGGTAACGCGATCCAGAAGCATAAAATATTTACCGGGGATACTTTTCTTATCTGGCGACTGCAACAATTGGCTGCGGCCCAAAAACTATCCCTGAATAAAGATAGTGTAAAACTTTATGTGGCCGGTGCCGCTGAGGGTGCCGATTTATTTCAAACAGACAATCCTGAAGAAAATGGTTAAGCTTACAGAACTGGATAAGATCGGCTATAGCGACAGCGGTTATACCTACGAATATTTTCATGAGCGAATGGGGCGGCACCTGATCCTTTTTCGTAAAGCCGGCAGCATCAGCGGTAATCATTACCACAAAGGTCTTTCCCTGACCAAGAATCCCGAGATCCTGGTTTTACTTTCCGGGGTAGCCACTTTATCGTATAAAGAAGTGCAGGGTGGAGCAATGAAAAGTGTACAATTATCGGTACCCACACAAATAGAGATCAGTCCTTATATATGGCATGAATTGTATTGCCATACTGATTGTACCCTGATTGAGCTCTGCTCGATATCAGAACATGAAGCCGATACTTTTAAAGATTAACGGGCCTGCATTACCGCGACAAACATACAATCGGCCTGGTCGGGAATGCCGTTAATGAGTTCCTGTTGCAAGAGCTCTAAATGCGGGTTATCGTTCAGTAATTTTGCAACTACAGCCTCGTTTTCTTCCCTGAATACCGAGCAGGTGATGTAGACATAATGCCCGCCGGGTTTTACTTTTTTGCAGGCATTGTTTGCAATGGTATATTGAAGTGCCGCGAATTTCCGGGTATTATTTTCTTCGAAAAAATAAAACTGTTCGGGAGTTCGGGCCCAGGTGCCGCTACCCGTGCAGGGTACATCGGAGAGCACCAGGTCAAATGTTTCTTTTAACTGGGCTACCTGCTCTGTTTTGCCAGCATCCAGGAGCCGGGTTCGTACTTGGCGGTGTCCATATAATTTCGCTCTTTCCCGCAGGTTATGCAGGATTCCCGGCCTTATATCGGTACAAAGTATGTTGCTTTCTTTTAAATGGTCTTTCAGTAAAAGCATTTTCCCGCCTGCGCCGGAGCAGGTATCCCAGATATTTAAAGGCTGATTAGCGTAACTATGGGCTATTTTAAAATAAGGTTCCAGGCTTCTTTGAGAACTGTAATCCTGGATTACATATAGAGTTTCCGGCAAAAGATTGGCTAGGTTGATACCATTAGTAAGGCTTATCGTTTGCGGGGCCGGTTTTTGAAAATCAATATTATTTTCCTGTAGAACCTGTTCAACGACTGCATTATTTTTTCTTACCCGGATAAACATTTTGGGTAGGGTAAACAGGCTTTTAAACCAGGATGGTTTATCGAGTTGCCCGGATAATAAGGTCGCTGAAAAAATATGTTCCCAGCTAAGCTCGACCGGTTGCGGATCAAGCTGGGCAATGATCCTGGAAATTTGCACGTTCTCCGTAAGCTGGTCTTCTAATGCCCTGCTGATGACCGGCCATATTTTTTGTTGCGGGTTTTCGGCAAAGCGGGCGAGCCTGTAATAACTGTATACCGCATCGGAAATGGCGCGGCGGTCCCGGGAGCCTAATTTAGGCCGGCTTTTAAAAAATGATTTCAGGAAATGGGATAAAGGAAGTGTGCCATTATAGTTTGCAATGACTTCTTCAATCGCGATCTGTAAAAATTTCATGAAGATATCTATACTACCGGCCGGTACCTGCTTTGAAGTTAAAGGTTAAGATACCGCTTTGCTCCACCGCTGCATCAGGCTTCTTGTTAAATTTAACACTTCTGATCTTTTGTTCCGCGATCGCTCTTATCGCGGCATTTTTAGCCGACTGTATTTCGTGCCTGATAATGTTCCCTTCCCGGTTCACCCAAACTTTTATTTTCACAGTACCGCCATCTTTAAATTCAGCCTGGGGGCTTGGGTAAGCTACGATATTACGGCCAGTGATGCCGCCGGAGAAGTTAACACTGTTAGGATCACCTCCTGGCTGGCCTTTCTGGCCCTTACCTTGCCCGTCGCCACGGTTGCGGGAACCGGCCGCATTTTCAGGCGCGCCATTGCCACCGGTGCCTGAAGCCCCGTCAAAGGTATATTTTGCCTGTGGCGCCGCTGCACGGTTGTTGCTGGATGAACTTGTATTGTTAGTAGTGCTGCGCCTGTTATTCGTATTGCTTGCTGTAGCCTGGTTGCGGGAGCTGGTATTCCGGTTATTGGTTACCGTGTTCGGTTTAGGATTATTGGGATTGCCTGACCTGCGTAATACCGGCGCGGCTGTAGGATGATCTACCGCTGCCACATCATCATGCTCATCGTCTTCCTGTGGGATTTCGGTCTGGTTAGCCGCCTCCGCGCCACCGGTATTGCCGCCCGCATCTCCTGCTGGGGTAGCCGGCGGGGCTGGCATACCCATTGCCATTTCAGGTGGTTCGATACCAAAACCATCTGCGTCTACACCTAATGCGACTGTTTCCAGCTCAATCAGTTCTTCCGGCGGCGGTGCCGGTAAGGCTACTGATTCGTACTTCACAAATAAGAAAATAAGGAGTAACACCAGGTGGATGCCTATTGTATAACTCAGTGCCTTTGTATTTTTTAACAGACTAAAATTCACTCGGAAGCGTTTTAAGTACAATGATAATTAATTTATAGCGTATAGACCGTCTAAATGCAGGAAGTTTGAGTCTAGCGATATCGTATTATAGATGCCTGATCGCTTCAAAATCCATAAAATAGCTTTTAATACCTGCTTAACAGCCTAAGCATACAAATTTACTAAGTTTTAGTGGAGTATTTTATATTTCATACCTTAAAACTTTGTAGTTTTAGTCCAATAAATCTAAATCTTAAACGCAGCAATGAAAACAAATCACGAAATAGACTACGAAATTTTTGGGGAAGAAATGCAGTATGTGGCGGTAGAGCTGGACCCGGATGAAACGGCGATCGCGGAAACCGGCGCCTTTATGATGATGGAAGACGGGATAGAAATGAGCACTTTATTCGGTGACGGCAGTGCGCAGTCCAAATCAGGGGGCTTACTGGGTAAATTACTGAATGCGGGTAAACGTTTAATTACCGGTGAAGGCTTGTTTATTACGGCTTATACTAACGTGGGGCAGGGGAAAAAGAAAGTCTCTTTTGCCTCACCATACCCGGGCAAGATTATCCCGGTAGACCTGCATGAATATGGCGGCAAAGTTATTTGCCAGAAGGATGCTTTCCTGTGTGCGGCTAAAGGGGTCGCTATCAGTATTGAATTCCAGCGTAAGCTGGGTACCGGTTTGTTTGGCGGGGAAGGGTTTATTATGCAGAAGCTGGAAGGTGATGGCATGGCCTTTATCCACGCCGGTGGTCATGTGTTTCATAAAGATCTGCAGCCCGGCGAATTATTAAGGGTGGATACCGGTTGCCTGGTCGGCTTTACCCAACAGGTAAATTATGATATTGAAATGGTGAAGGGGATCCGTAATAAATTATTCGGGGGTGAGGGCTTTTTCTTTGCTACTCTTCGCGGCCCGGGACGTGTCTGGATACAGAGCTTACCGGTGAGCAGGCTTGCTTCCAGGATCCTTACTTATGGCACTACTACCCGTAAAGAAGAGGGTAGTGTTTTAGGTGGTTTAGGAAATTTACTGGATGGTGATGGATTTTAGAAAGCTGTATTTTATAATTAAAGCGCGAAAGGCAATCCTTTCGCGCTTTGTTATTTAAGAGTTATATTGAAAGCTAGTGTGCTTAAGCAATATTCGAATTTGACTGGCCAAGCACGCTGTTTAATAGCTATTCCCATCGAAAATCGCCTCTGCAACCGATTTTCGTTGTCCTTTTTACTCCACTTTTTGTACAAGCAAAAATGGAGAGAGAAACAGTCTCCCGGCATTTACCATTAAAAGGAAAGTCTCTCCCCCCGCTCTCACTTAGTCGACAGGACGGCTTCTGGAACAATTTTTTGTACGCCAACTTTTCAAAGCCGGGCTCTAGCTAAACAGTATATTCAATAGTTAGAAAGCTAGTGTGCTTAAACACAATTCGAATTTGACTGGCCAAGCATGCTGTTTAATAGCTATTCCCACCGAAAATCGCCTCTGCAACCGATTTTCGGTGTCCTTTTTGCTCCACTTTTTGGACAAGCAAAAAGTGGAAAGAGAAACAGTCTCCCGGCATTTACCATTAAAAGGAAGGTCTCCACCTGCTCTCACTTGGCAAATATGAGGGTTGTAGTATTATAATTTCTGGCTCATGCTTCGACAGGCTCAGCATGACAAATCTTTAGTGTCACCCTGATTTCATCGAAAGGGGTGTATCAGGAATAACCATGCTTCGACAAGCTCAGCAGGACACAGTGTTTAGCTTTGTAAATCTTTAAAGCAAACTTCCGTATAGTCGATCTGGCCGGAAACCGGGGGATGCAGTTTACGTACTTTAATATCCAGTAAGCAATCCGGCTGCTGCTCCTTTATGGCTTTATAAAGGTCTTTGATGATCTCTTCCAGTGTTTTATGGTGTTTGCCTATCGTTGTTTTGATAATGGCATAGACTTCCGTATAATCAATGAAAGGCAGGCCTTCTATATCCGTTGCTTTGGATACATGTACATCTACGCCGATCTGGTTGAGGGTTTTGGATTCCTGCGGATATAAGCCTATAGGGGCAATGAATTGCGCGTTGACTACGGAAACTGTGAGCATGTAATGAGATTAGTAAATAGAAACAAAACCTTCTTCGAAAATGGTACCGTTTTTGTACAATTTGAAAGAGTATAAACCCATTTGGTTAAAATTCCTTTTATCCAAAATGACTACTTTCTCATTGATCCTGGGGATGCTTAATATTTTTTTCTTATTGCTGTCAAAGAATTCCAGTTTATAGCTGGTGTTTAATGCATCGTTCAATTCTATATTGATATCCCCGGTAAAAGGATTGGAAAATACATATCTTGATTTAGGGAAACTGAGTTCCTTAGCCTGGGACTCTACTACTTTTTCAATGGGTTTAGACTCGGCCAGCGCTTTATTGGCTGCCTTTTGCAGGTCTTCGGTAGATACCAGCGGTTTTTGTTGTGCGATCATGGCCGAATCAACGATAATGGAGCGCAGGTTACTCTTAAAGTCTACACCGGAATTGAATTCCATGGTTACCTGGTACCAGTTTTTGCCGACCATAGGACGGGTATCCACAAATACTGCATTACCTTTTTTAGTGGAAGCTACGGTACCGATTGTCGTGAAATTAACATTGCTGTCCGCCGAACGCTGAACGGTAATTACTTTCACGCCGTTCTCGTAGGAATTGTAAAAAGTAATGATGTTGAAACCCTCTTTTGTGACTACATTAAAGTCCGGCAAAGGGGGCGCCATCATTGTTTCCTGGGCATGGGCAAAAAAAGATATCATAGAACAGCAGAGTGCTGTGAACAATAAACGCAATTTGTGTTGATTCATGGGTTCAAAAATAATGTAAAACCTTTGTATTGCTGTAGGGCAATTTATTTTTAATAATTTCTTAGGGAAGTAGATGTTGTATACTGCGGTTGCCTTGCAGGCCGCCGGTATGCAGGGCAACAATTTTCTTATCCTGCCAGTCATATTTTTCGATGCAGTGCAGCAGGCCATACATCATCTTGGCCGTGTACACAAAATCCAGGGTGATGCCTTGCTGCCGCCTGAAGTCGTTAATGAAATGAATGAGTTCAGGTTTATGTTTGCCGAAACCGCCAAAATGATATTCCGTTTCCAGCTTCCAGTTCGTGTGGTCGCAGTGCTGTTGTATCATGTCCTTTAAATACTCACCCTGTTTGATCGCGGCAAAGCCAATGGCCTGTTGCTTATCATTGAGCTCATTAATAATGCCCATGATCGTTGTGCCGGAGCCTACGGGCAGCGCGATAATGTCCGTATCGGGCGGGATATAGTCGTTGATGCGGCCGGCGCCTTTTATGCCAGGGGTACCGTAGCCTCCTTCAGGTATGATTAAATGTTCAGGGTATTGCTCCTGTAGTTGTGCCAGGAACCCGGGATCGTTTTTTTGCGCGTAAGCGGTCCGGCTAAGGAATTGAAGGTCCATGTTCCACTGCCGGCATTCCAGCAGGCTTCCTGTTGGCGCTTCGCTCCCTTCAAGTCCCCTTACCAGGCCGATACAGGGGATATGGTGGTAATGACAGGCGGCAGCCGTAGCTACAAGATGATTAGAGTATGCGCCGCCGAAGGTAATGATACCTGCGTATTGCCCCTGCTGGACCATTTTTATGTAGTTGCGCAGTTTGAACCATTTGTTGCCGGAAACGGCAGGGTGGATCTGATCCAGGCGCAGCAGCTGGAGTTGTATATTTCTTGCTGTACAAAGTTCCAGGTCGATACCCGATAAACGAATATCCAGGTCCAGCTTAATAGCCATACTCCTTCAGATAGTTGTCGCTTTCGCGCCATTTAGGGCGTACTTTGACGAAGAGTTCCAGGTAGACTTTCTTATCCAGAAACTGTTCGATGCTTTCCCGCGCTTTGATGCCCAGCTTTTTAATCAGCGTGCCTTTCTCGCCCAGGATGATCATTTTCTGGGTTTCCCGGGTAACCACGATGTCGGCGCTGATGCGTACAATATGCGGAAGGTCTTTGAAAGATTGGATCACTACGGCAGTATGGTAAGGAATTTCCTTATCATACATATAGTAGATCTTTTCGCGGATCAGTTCAGATACAAAGAAGCGGGTGGGGCGGTCCGAGATATCGTCTTCGGGGAAGAAGGGTGGGTTCTCCGGGAGGAACTCCAATACGGCCGGTAGTACTTTATCCAGGTTGATAGCTTTGGTTACCGAAACTGGAATGACGCGGTTCACTTTGATCTTCTCTTCATATTCCGCCACCAGGCGTTTGCGTTCCGCTTCGTCTTTGATCAGGTCGATTTTATTAATAATAAGGATCTTAGGGGCTTTTACTTTCAGCTCTGCCATAATCTCCGCAAAGCCGTCCACGCTTTCGGTGGCATCGGCCATAAGGATGGCGACGTCCGTATCTTCCATGGCATTCTTTACCTGTTGCATCATTTTGTTGTGCAACTTATACTTCGGGTTGATGATGCCGGGGGTATCTGAAAAAATGATCTGGTAATTGGCTTCTGTAATGAAGCCGAGTATGCGGTGGCGGGTCGTCTGCACTTTTGGTGAGATGATGGCCAGGTTTTCCCCGATCAGGGCATTCATGAGGGTGGACTTGCCGGCGTTTGGCGGTCCGAATATATTTACAAATCCTGCTTTGTGCTTATTATCCATTAGCTTGCAAAGATAGTCTTTGTAAGGAAAAGAAAGATTTGTAAAAAAAAGTTTTGGCAATTCAGTTTTAAGCACTTACCTTTGCAATCCAAACAGCGCGAGGTAGAGCAGCGGTAGCTCGTCGGGCTCATAACCCGAAGGTCGTTGGTTCGATTCCAGCCCTCGCTACCAAACACGCAAAAGAGGCATATTCAAGAGGTAATTCTGATATGCCTCTTTCTTTTTTGCTTATAATTTCCTTGTAATGAGCGATATATGAAAATAAGATGTTTACACGTGTAGTTCGACACTTGTTCTTTTTTTTGTTGTAATACATCCCTTCTGGAAATATCAAATTTTGAATTGCTTGCTTGGTTATATAATCGCTAGAATCCCAGCCAGAAGCCATTTTAGAGGCGAATTCTGTTGCTAAATCTACATATTCTTCAAGGTTCGACACCCTTTGAACTTGATTCTTCAAATTTTTCTCAATTTCTTTTTTTTCTAGACTGTATTTTTCTGAGTATCGCTCATATAAGTCTTTGTTTATTTCCTCTTCGATGAAACGTTCTTCTAATCGTAGTAGCTTTTGTGATACCTCCTTGTGTTGTAATTCAAGTTGCTTGTAATCTTCTCCGCTGTCTTCATTCAATTGATTAAATGTTGCTGTTGCTTGCTTTCTAATGAGTTGCTTCAAACTTTCAGACGAATCCTGTAGGCTGAAGTGGTTTAAGATTTCTTTGAATGTGTTATGTAAGGACTCCGCATTCTTATTGTTACAACAACCCTTGGTATTGCATTTGTAGTAATGGATGTTTTTGTTCCTTACAAGATAGCCCCGCATGGGCTTTGCGCATGTGTCACAATGCATGAACCTTTTAAGTGGGATTTGTTCATTTTCTTCGACTATTGAATATCCGTGTGTGTTTTTATTTAAAATGCCGTTTACTTTGAGAAATGTTTCCTTAGAAATCAATTCTTCCTGATTTCCCTTAATCACCTCTCCATTTAGCATTTTATGCGCCATCATGCCGCAATAAAATGGATTGCGGAAAATGTCTGAAATTTTTTGATGACCAACTTTTAATCCTCTATTTGCAAGCCTAATCCGTATTTCCTCATTTGTTACTCCTTCGTTTGCTTTCCAATTAAATGCTAATCGAATTAATTTTCCTTTTTGATTGACTATAATACAGCGCTTGCCATTTGATCGTAATACATCAAATCCTATTGGTGGACTTGTCGGCCAGTCTCCTCTAAGTAACATATCCCTTATGCCATCCATGCATTTTTGTTTGCGAAGATGGTTGTCAAATTCGCCAAATAGAAACAGCATTTTCTGTTGCATCTGACCTGAAGGGTTGGAGGTGTCAATTGGTTGGGTGACTGAAATGATTTCAATTCCTAGCTTTCTAAGTTGATTACTCAGCCAAATGGAATTGTCATTTCTTGAAAATCTTTCTAAACTGTAAACAAGAATATATGATACTTTTTCTTTAGCTTTCTTTACATAAGCAAGCATTGCTGAAAATTCTTTTCTCTCATCTGTTTGTGCACTTTCGTATGTGCCGCCAAAACTAGCTAAAACAGTATATCCTTGTCGTTCAGCATAACCGTAACAACCTTTTCGCTGAGTTTCTAAACTTAGGTTGTTATCAGCCTGTTCTTTGGTACTAACTCGGGTATAAATAACACAGTTTGTTCCCGTCTTTTCATTGTTTCGCTTTTCGCCTTTTGCAAACGAATCAAAAATGGAAAAATCTTTCATTTCTCTTTTTTTTAATTTTTGTTATTGAGCGGAAGATGTTTTTAATTGTATTGGGTTGACATTGATACTTTGATATCTTCATTAGAAAATTCAAAGCAGGTCTTAATTCAGACTCTCAAGTCCCCTTTTTATTGATATTTATTAATGCGTGGAGTATATATAACCTTCCTGGAATTGTTGCTCCTTTGTATCAAACTACATGTAAGGAGTGCTACTGCTAAGATACAAAATTATATAAAAAGGATTTCAGAAATAGATTACTATTTCATTTGTTTGTTTTTAAATTCTTTGTATAATGAATGAACATGATTTTTGTAAATTCTTTTATACTGGCAATGATACTTTGTATCTCCTGATCAGTGAAATTTGAAAATTCAACACATTGCCTCACCTCGATTATTCCAATATCCTGAAACTTTTCAGTTTCTAATTCATGTAGTGGTTTTGAAATATCTTTTTGCATTTACCCTCCTTTACTGTCTTTTCTTGAAGCTAGCTTCAATTGTTATTGGTTTCTTAGATCTGGAAGGAAGTGGTTGTATTTGGCTTTAAGAGGTAGGGTAGTAGTATTTTGTTATTTGAGGAGGACAGTCAATATACATTAATTAGAACTCGGTTTAATTTTTAGGGGATTCAGATCGGAAATAAAGGGATTCAGTTTTTTGCTTGGTTAGATGCTCGCTTTTTGAAGCTTCTAAAGCTATTTTTGGTTTATCCATTCCGATGCTGGTTATAATGCCCCTATGAAATTTATTGCTGCCGTTGCTTAATATGAATCCTTCTTTAAGACGACTTGAAATGAATATTCATCTGTTAGCTTTTAAAAGTGTTCCTCCTTAACTGGAAAATGTTTAGCAGGCAAATGGTCTGCGGGTTTACCAAATTTATATTTCTAAAAATATGCTTATGAAAAAAAACGCATTGTTGTTTGCAATCACTATGTTGATTGCGACTACTGGTTGTCAAAAAAATCTGCATGACAACCAACTTGAAAATGATCGGCTTGGGGATGAGGCCGGTTTAAAGAATATCGTGGTTGATTGTACGCCGATTGTGCTATCTGGAACAATCAGCACCAATACTACTTTGCTCACTGGTAAGACGTATTTGCTCGATGGTATTGTCGACGTTAAAAGTGCAACTTTAACCATTCAGCCGGGAACGTTGATTTTGGGTAAATCATCCGTTCCATCTGCTTTGGTGATAGACCGTACAGCGCAGATCAATGCGGTGGGAACGGCAACGAATCCTATCGTTTTCACTTCGGATAAGGCCCCTGGCTCGCGGGCTGCAGGTGACTGGATAGGTCTTGCGATAATGGGGAATGCGCCAAACAATCAAAGTAATGCTTTGGGCTTCTCTATTGGGCCAAACAATTATACGGCCGGAGGAACATCAGCTAGCAGCAGTGCTGGAAGTTTGCAATATGTTCAGATCAACTTTGCTGGTAAGGGTTCGACTACGGGTGATCGTTTGACACAAAGTGCCCTTATTTTAGGATCAATTGGAAATGGAATGACCATTAAGGATGTTCAGATCTCGGAATCCAAATTTGACGGCCTTGGCATCTGGGGTGGCCAGGTCGGCGTTAAGGAGGTGTTCTCTTATAAATCGGGAAGGACAGATTTTGCTATTAGCCAGGGGCACCGTGGTAACCTACAAAATCTCTTTGGCTTTAAAGATAATGCTGTTTATCATACTGCGCAATCTTATGGTATCGATATCACCAATAATTTGGTAGGTACCAATAGTACGCCTAATACCTACCCCACCATATCCAATGCTACGCTAATGGGTGGAAACTTCTGTACCAGTGGTAATGCAAACTACCAGGACGGTATGGTCATTCGTGAAAATGGAAATGCCCGGATCTTTAATTCGGTGATCGTCGGCTTTGCGCGATATGGATTGCTATTGGACGGTGACAATGTGGTTGCTAAAACATCAGCTTCCACAGACCGATTGGAATTTGCCTACAACACTTTCCATAATGTAAGCGGTACACCTGCTTATTCCGCCAATTTCACAACAAGCTGGGCTGGTGTCGGAGGTTGTAATGATGCTGGTATAGGTACCATGACCGATTGGATCACACAAGGTAATTTGCTGGCTCCATGTAACCAATCCGGCAATGAGTTCAGTGTTGCCGCAACTGGTTATAATAACAGCAGCCTGTGCGGTAACAAGTGTTCTACCTTCCCTGACCTGTACATCAATGAATCAATCACCGATCTGGGTTTACCTGAATATGGAATGTTAAGCGGATTTTTCGATCAGCCCGATTTCCGGGGATCGCTACAAAGCTCTACCAATACCTGGTTGAAAAATACCTGGGTGGATTTTTGCTTGTTGACCCGCAATTACTGTCAATAAATTTGGGTGTAAAGGGTAATAATAATTGTGGCCGGGAACTTAAAAGAACCTGGCCACTTAATTTTCCTTTTTATGACAACAACCGAGGTTGTAAATCAATGTGAAGTTAGATTATTTATTTATTTATTTGAAATTAATAAAAAAGGGGCAGTATCCTAAAAAGGAAACCGCCCTTCTAACCACCAAAATTAGAACCATGAAAAAAACACTATCTCATTAGATGTACATCACCTGAAAGCGTGAAATTTGTTTTGTCCGGCATGCTTAGGATAATGGAATAAAAGTATATACCGGCGTCGCACGTTTGGCCTTTAAAGGTTCCGTTCCAACCCGCAGAATGATCATCCTTGCGGTATACCATCTGTCCAAATCTATTATATACCTCAAATTTTAAAATCTGCCATTTGCCTTCTGGAATGGCAAACAGATCATTAAGGCCATCGTTGTTGGGCGTAAAAGCATTGGGCATCCTGATTTTTTTATTGAAACCTACATTTACGGTTGCAAACGCCGTGTCCCGGCAGCCGTACTCGTTTACAGCAATTACTGAATACCTGGTATGCTCATCAGGGCTTGCGATTACTCGGCCTTCCGTCCTAACATTCAATGAGCTGGCCGGAGTCCATGAATAATTAAAGCCTCCAGTCGCCGTTAGTTCTATTTCGTCACCCAAATTGATATGAGCAATTTCTGGCTCAATGGTAATTTCTGCATTTGGATAGGCTTTTAGTTCCACGATAATTGTAGTGTCGCAGTTTTTAGATTTTATTTTTAGCAAGTAATTCTCTTCATACAGGTTGTGTATTATATGTTGGCTTTCATTGTTACCGCCATAGATTTTACCACCCTGGGCATTATAAAGCTCCATTTCAAAAGCCTGCCCGTTTGGTTCTCCCGCGATAAGATTAATATACCCTGAACATCCATATTGTACTCTGTCAATTTTTGGTAAGCTGATAAATTCAACTTCAAATGTGTCGGTATAGGTTGTACAATCCTTAAAATATCTTATCCAATATTTGCCGGATTCGGTTACTTGTAAGATGGTATCGTTGCTGCTGTCAGACCAGGTTATACAGGTTGCATTTACAGGTGCCTTTAAAACGGCTTCGTCTTTAAAGCATACCGATAAGGCCGTGGTAGGGTTAATTATGGAATGGGGTAAATTGTCAGGTGCCCTGATGATCTCATACGGCAGATTTACCTTATAATGGCTATAGTCGTATGACATCCCATTTATGGTATTGAACACAGTGTTCAAAATAGGATTGCAGGCCATACCGGGCAGGTTTGGATCGTTAATGATGTGTAGCGCCAGCCCAACACCGGAAGTCCCGGCGCAAATTTCGGGCGCCCCGTTCGTCAAATAGAGTTTACCATTCTTTCCGATCCTCATAGATCCCAAATAAGGTGTTCTAAGCGGACAAAAATTGTCATTGGCCTGGACCGACGGATTTGTAAAAATCAGCGTTTTGCTGGCCACTATAGGCCCAATAGTTGATGCCGTCAAGTCGAATTGATATAAGTTATGATCCCGCAGTGATGAGGCTATTGGGGTAAGCAAGGGATTGTATTCGGAATAGGCCGCATAGAGCTTGCTACCGTCGGGCGAAAAGCCAACGCCATAAATATAATTACCCTGCTCGAACAGCCGTGCATTCTTCAATCTGCCGCTACACTTCTCAAAGTCGTAAATTTCAATGCCACCGATAAAGCCATTGTTCGCCATGACCAATGATGCCGTGGCCAGCATTTTGCCATTTGGTGAAGCGACCAATTCCACTTTTGTGGAATTATATTCTAAGGGTGACAATTGCGCCACCGCTGAGATCACAGGTATTTGGTTAATGCCATTATGATCGATCTTAAAGCTGAGGTATTGATTGTTCAGCTTGTGTTTGGCAACTATCCATACGCCATCGCAGCCCTGAATGGTGGTCATCCTTTCGGCAACAATGGTATTGTAGGCATAGGCAAGCCTGTTTTTCTGCCCGGGTACAATATCACCTCTACCACCGTTTAAGGTCATATCAAAAAGGCAATAGATCAGGCCACCATCCCGGACGTAAAAGATATAATATTGATTGCCATTGCCGGGATGCGGCACGACAAGGGATCTTGTTATTTGCATGTCCGTGGTCATCAGAAAATCCGTCCCTGGGATAGGCACCTCATTCTGGTCAAATAAGTTGGGTGATGGCTGCCCGTTCTGCGTGGAAAGGTACATCTTTACCATAAAGCGGATATTGCCGCTGGCATCGCATACCGCCTGCGCAAAGTTGTATCTATGCTGCCCTGGGTGCATTGTGGCTTGTCCTGCTGCACCTGTAGGAGTACTATTCAGATATACGTTGTCCCGTAGGAGCGGAGGGGTATGGTTGAAGTCCAGGGAATAATTTTGGCCGAACATCCACACATTATTTTCCCCCTGACCAAAGGAGGTATAGGCGCTGATAATGACCAACCAGAAAATAAGAAATGCTTTCATGTCTACTAATTTTAAAGGGTTATTTGGCGATTTTAACCAATGTCATAAATCCTAATGGTTTCCTGCTCTTGGGCTGGTAGGCGTTTAGTAGGTAGTTACCTAAGGGGAGATCGGAAAGGTTAATTTCATTGTTCCCTTTCTTGATCGTATATCCTGCTATTTGTTTGCCTGACAGGTCTGTAATTATAATCTGCAAATCCATCGGTGCTGTAATGGTCATGAACCCGCGGAAGGGGTTAGGGTAAACCTCCATTCCGAGTTGAGCTATATCATTAATTGAAGTGAAATTATCGACGGTTATTTCATTCGAAATACCCGTACAGCCGTTTGTGCCAGTTACAGCTAAAGTGTATTCTCCGTTCTGTGCTACGGCATAGGTTGGGTTGGTTGCTCCTCCAATGGGATCGCCATTCCTGTGCCATTGGTAATTGTCAAAAGTCTGTGATACACTTAGGATATTTGCATTTCTACTGATAATTGGTACTGGGGCCGGATTAACAGACACTGACAAAGAAACGGTATCGCCGTGACCGCAGGAATTGAGAGCAATGACCTTGATATCACCATCGTTCGGACCGGCGATTACATTCAATGTATCTGTTGTGCTGCTGCCTGTCCAGCCATTAGGAGTGATCCATAAATAGGAATCGGCACCTGCTTCGGGAGCAACCGAGAATTGCTGTTCTGCATTCTCGCAAACCAGACTATTACCCGTTATAGCGCTCGGTGTTCCGGGCAGGTTGCACATCCTGACCTTTAAA
The DNA here is from genome assembly GCA_016786705.1 of Taibaiella sp. Taxonomy (GTDB): domain Bacteria; phylum Bacteroidota; class Bacteroidia; order Chitinophagales; family Chitinophagaceae; genus Edaphocola. The sequence continues at coordinate 333,689 of JAEUVV010000012.1, read as the reverse complement.
AGCATTCCGTCCTGAATGCCACCAAAACTGGTTTGATGTGCATTAGTTGTTGCTAAACCCGTAACGCTTGCTGTCTTTCCGGCAATAATCAGCTCATCACCCTGTGTTACTGCTATAGCTTTTGGGTCTTCGGAAACGTCGCCACCAAAATAACTGGCCCATTGGCGCTGGCCATTTGGCGTAAAGGTAGCCAAGAATCCCTCAGATGCAGAACCATTGAATACAGGAATCATCCCGTCGAGTGTCGTGATGTTATTTGTACTGGCTGTCCAGCCGGTTACATAAAGTTTTCCATTGGAGAACTTTAAGCCGGTAACAGCATCATCCTCGTTCCCACCAAAATAGGTACTCCATTCTATTATCCCACTCGGGGATAGTTTTGCGATACATCCATCTCCGGTACTACCCATTACAGTTTGGTGCGCATTGGCCGTCGCCAGACCTGTAGCGCTATTCGTCAATCCTGCTATGTAGATGTTGTTCGCGCTATCGGCCGTTACTATCATCATCCTTTCAAAATCGTTACCTCCGTAATAGGTCCCCCACATTCTCTGTCCAGTGGAATCAAATTTAGCGACAAAACCGTCGGAACCTCCGTTGCCTATTACAAGGGAAGCGCCTGGAGTAGATAATCCTGTTGTTCCCACGGTATGCCCCACAACGATTATATCGCCTGAATTATCGGAAGTGATCTTATAAATATAGTCGGCAGAAGTGGAGCCATAGTAGGTTGCCCAATGGAGGTTGCCGGCTGCGTTAAACTTGGCCATAAACCCTTCTTCACTGCCTGGCCTAACGGCTTGAAAAGCCCCCGGCGTTGCTAATCCACTTGGGCTATTCGTGTTCCCGGCCATATAGATGTTGTTGTAGCGGTCTAAGGTAATTGACAAGGCTGTCGTGCCTTCGTTACCATTTCCACCAAAATAGGTAGCCCATACCGGTGATCCTGCCGTGTCCAATTTCAACAGGAAGGCATCGTAGGAAGATGCCGATCCGGTCTTAATTTCTTTGTGACTACCCGTTGTGGCTATTCCTGCCGGGCTGTTGGTCCTGCCAGCTGCATAGATCAGCCCAGCGGTGTCTATGGCTAAAGATAAACCTATGTCAATCGTCGTTCCACCGTAGTAGGTGGACCATATGAGCGCGCCGGACGAGTCGAATTTTGCTATAAAGGCGTCTGCTCCATTCGAATTTGTTCCACCCTGGAATGTCGTTAGATGCGCACCCGTAGTCGCTATATTGGCGGTACTGTTGGTGGAGCCTATGGTATAGATATACCCGTCTTTGCCGATCTTTACATCGTTGATCTCGTCGTACTCGGAATCGCCGAAATAGGTTGCCCAATCAATTACAGGGTCTATCACTAAGGTACCCTTATAGTCTGCCGTTTTAAAAGTCAGCAGATTGCCTTGCAAAACATAGTTGGATGAAACTTGCCTTTGGCTACTTAATTCGTAAGTATATGGTTTAGGCTCTTTAATTGAGCCGTATCTAGTAGCTGCGATAAGGTTCCCTTTTTTGTCCTTATAGAGTTGATCGGCTCCGTTGTACTGTAATTTGATATCGCTTACTTTACCACCGGGGTGAATAATGAAGTCATGCTCGACCTGACCTGAGGTATTTACATAAAATACCCAATCAATATTTGGGTAAATGTTATGATAGGTTACGCGCTGGTAGGCGAGCGCTATGCCTTTGGTGGAAGATAAATGATAAATTTCCCGCGAACCGTCCGGCTTGTCGTAGCTGATCCGTGGTGCGGGATCTGCACCGATCAGCTTTACATCCACCCGGTACAGCTCACTGGCTGTCGCAAACTGGTAGTATATTCCGGTATTGGAAAGAAAGAGATTCAGTCCATTGCCTGCCGGGTACCTGGCGATAATATCCTGGCGGGAATTATAGTATTGGTCGGTCACCTGACCGATGTTGGCTATAAAGCCTTTGTGGGCGAAAGCGGATGTCCATAGTCCTGTCAATAGGAAGAGAACCCACGTCGTGTAGCATTTTCTGTTCATCATAATTGTTTTTTTAATGGTTAGTAGATAGAAGGGAAGCCCCTGTTTAATACCAAAGAAATAACTTCATTACGCATTAAACAATTCGATTTATTAGCAATTATGTGTACTCCAAATGTTGAAAAAAAGGCTTAAATTGCAGTAAAACCTAGATTATGTACAGGCAAAGGGATTATTTGGAGCGCCTTATCGCATCGCTTACCAAAGAGGAAAAACGGCACTATTCAATGCTTTTCGGTCATTCTAAAGCAGAAAGGGAGACGCCGCTGCACTATAGGCTTTATAAGCAATACGTTAATGAAAAATCTTACTATTCCAAAATGGAGATCGTTACGGGGCGTAACCATCTGTCTAAGGTTAAGCAGGACCTTTATGGCATTTTACTGCGCAAGATCAGGGATCTGAATGAAGATACCTCGCCGGATATACTGATCCAAAACAAGCTTAATAACGTCGTACTGTTGTATCATCGCAGCCTCCCCGAGCAGGGCATGTTGGAATTAAAAAAAGCCTATCAGGAAGCGGGCAAATATGAGAAGTTCGGCCTGATGCTGCAGCTGCTGGATTGGGAGAAAAAGCTCAATTCGGTATTGGTACAGCCTAGTAGGGAATTAAAAAGTATTCAGGCCGAGGAACGGGATATTCTGCGGAAGTTTACGCAGCAGATGGACCTGGAAGGGATATATAACCAGATCCTGAAACTTAAAAAAGAGCTGGGGTATGCCAAAGGTAAGAACAAGGCCCTGCTGACGAAGACAACCATTAAAAGCCCGCAGATGCCGACGGAAAGTGAATGCCTGAGCAACAGTGTCCGCTTTTACCGGCATTACATCTATGCTATTTACTATTGGATGGTCTATAATCATAGGGAAGCGTTTGTGCACAGTAAACAGATGCTGGCCTTTGACCTGAACAATATACAATCTTCGGATTATGTCAACGGCATTTTCCAGCATATTACATCGTGTGTTTGTATTCTGGAATTTGAAGAGGCGCTGAACGGAATCTCGCTGGCCGAATCTTATTCTAAAAGTATGGGGCTGAACCAGTCGATTCAGTTTGCGGGAAATATGTTTGCCTACAAAGCCACCTATAAAATGATCGTATTAAATTATATGGGTGAATATCAGCTGCTGAAAAGTTTTGTCAAAGAAGTGGAGCTTACTTTACAGGAAAAGCAAAAGACCATTTCGGTGGATGCACTACAGATCATTATGGCCAACCTTTTGGTGTCCTACGTCGGCCTGCATCAGCTAGACAAGGCTGCCGATACCCGGCAGCAGCTTATGGAGATGAAACGGAGGTTCCCGCTGCGGCAGGATGTGGATACCGAAGTTTATTTTTTTCAGTTGTTCTACCTGATCCAAACTGGAGCCTATGACCTGGTACTGCCTGCTGCGCAGTCGGCGCTGCGTTATATTCGAAAACATGAAGATGCGTATCGAGTATTTGAAGTGGAAATGCCTATCGCTCTGCTCCTGGCAAAGCCGCATAACCTGGAAGATAAAAAGGTGCTGGACAGGGTGCTTGGCCAGTGTAGAAAGATCGTTGGTGACTATATTTCGAAATTAAAAGGCACCTTACAATTTCAGGAGCATTATACGCGGTACCTGATTTGGTTTGATGCCATTGAACAAGGCATTCCCTTCCATCAGGCGGCAAAAGAATGGTATATGAAAATTAGTAAAGCCGAGCAGGGGGATTATCAATAAAGTATTTTATTGCTTTTTGCAAAGCGTATTTAGATACCTCAATACATCAAATGCCATTTTTAAATCAGCCTTTGTTGGATCTAGTTTTACCAGATCGGTCGTATTCCATAAGGTTATTTTACCTAGGTCCTTTTCTGTAGCAATATTGTTTATTTTGACGTTTTTTGTTTCTACTTTATTTCCGTTGTATTGAAAAAAGCCATCTTTAGAAATGGATTGTACATCTGTAGGCAATGTAATTTCATAATCCCTTGCATCCGTTGAGTCCGTTTCAAAAGAAAACACGTTTAATTTTATGTTACATTCATTTACTTCAATTATTTCACCCCAGTTTTTGGCTTTAATCCAATAATTTAAATCCTTCAACATGGCCTTTAGTAAAGTCAAGGTTTCTTCTTTCGTCGGTTTGTTTGGGATCACACCCGCAAAATACAATTCACTTACTGAAATGGCCCCCATTTCCGCCCCCTTGACCGAAGCCATTTTGAAATATTTGTATGCTTCTGGATAATTGGCAGGGTAACCCTGGGTTGTTCCGGTAAAAATTTCCCCAAGCGTAATCATAGAATATACATCACCCTTTTCTGCGGCTTTCTTATACCATTTTATTGCTGTTTCGACCAACTCAAAAGCTTTGGAATCCAATGCTACATCTCCTAAATTCAGCATAGCCTGTACATTTCCTTTTGCCGCTAGTGCATTCCAAATCTCATGTGCTTTCGACTTATCCTGTTGAACACCTTGCCCTGTATAATATAGATAGCCTATGAGGTTTGCAGCTTCCTCATTTTTTTCAATCTCTGAGGCTTCTTTTAATAATGGAAATGCAGCACTATAATTTTCTTCTTCTAATGCTTTTTTTGCAAGTGAAAATTTACTTTGCGCATTTAATTGTAATGTGCACAGGACCATGAAAATTCCGAGAAAATATTTACTTAAGTGAATGATTTTGAGTGCCATAATTTCGATTAAAGTTATAGCTCAAAAGTAAAAAAAAAGTATATAATCTCATTATTGCATTTGGAAATTTAAAGAACAACTCAATAAGCCGATTTGACGCAATGGCCGTGGCTCATTTTGTATTCATTGAGCTGCTCGTCGGTCCAGTGTCCAAATTCGGCAATTGCCTGGGCGAGAAATTCGGCTAAGGTGATGTTACCTTTGACGCCAAGGTTGCTTTTTATATTGGCATTGCTGAACTTGTTAAGTTTGGCTTGTTCGTAAGCCTGCCATTCGTAGAATACTTCCGGGTAATTGCGGTACAGCCAAAGGATTTCCTGCTTGCTCAGGAATGGACACATCATGCAATTCGAAGGTGGCGGCAAAGGTAAGCCAGTTGAGCGTATGTAGGTCTGGCAAGCTGATCTATCCATCTGTAAATCGACCAAAGGATAGACCTTCTGTAAGCAATGGTCCATCCATGTTGCATTGGTTATAATCAGATTGCCAAAAATATCCACCTCATTTGAAGGTTTGGCTATGCGAGATTCCTCGCCGGCAGCAATTCCTAAAAGGACGTGGATTTTGCCGTATCGTTTGCAGAAATGTTTAATGTACCGCTTCCCTTTCGGACGGTGCGGTTCATCATAGCTGTAATAATGCCTGGCTATGTAATGATCGAGAAAATTATAAAGTGGTTTAATTTTTAGGTTGTCGGTGCAGGTTTTCGGAAATGCAACGGACATTACTGTATTATGTGCCTGGAAATTATACTGCAGGGAATCCCAATTTTTAGGGTGATAACCTTGGCAACTGGTAATTAAATAAAACTCAATACTGTGGGATTCACAGAAGGATTTTACAAATTCTACATGCTGGTATGTTCCAGGATGTTCGTTGCCTGTATCTGCCATTAATACGATCAATTTTCCTTTTAGATATTGATCACGGAAGGTTTTATCCAGGGCAATTCGGTACAAAATGGCGGTACTGTCCTGTCCGGCTCCGAAGCTTAATATAGTGATGTTCTTTTCCATGCTTTTTGAAAGCAGGACAGCGAAGGGGATGAACCCTCAACCCCGGAGCTATATTTGCTGAAAAAGGCTATGGGAATGAACCCTTTAAAGCCGAAAGGAAAGGTTAAAATTTGAAGTATGGATTGATTTTAAGGTGTTTATGTTCTTTTATACGTGTATTCCAGTATATGAACCACATTAATTAGGGTGTAACTTCGCCTCAAATGAAACCTATGAAAAATACATTTTATCCACAACTTGAATATCCGGTTTCAGAACTGTCTGCCTACAGTCTGGCTATTGGTATTTTTGTTATATCTCTTAAATCAGATGAGATTATCCGATTTGAGCCTGCCGATGTTGAGCATTTTAAGAAGTGGTTGCAGAAATATAATGTAAGGAATGTAGATGAGGAAGAATTATAAAAAATTATCCGATATACTTTCTTACATTTAAAATGATATTTTTATACAACCATTCCCAGAATATCATATTTAAGTAAAGGATGAAAAAGAGAACAGTACTGATTTCAGGCGCTAGTATCGCCGGCCCTACACTTGCATTTTGGTTGCACCGATTCGGGTTTGAAGTCACGGTCGTGGAGCGTGCTGATGTACTGCGGTTAGGCGGGCAAAATATAGATGTCAGGGATGAAGCCCAAAAGATCGTGCGACTTATGGGCCTGGAGGATAAAATAAAGGCTGCAAATACCGGTGAATTAGGTGTGCGCTTTGTGGATAAGAATGATACTATTAAGGCAGAATTTCCCAAAGGTGTATCTAGCTTTGGTACTACTGAGCTGGAGATCCTGCGTGGTGATCTTGCACAAATTTTATTTGACGCCACCAAGGAAAACGTAACGTATATTTTCGGGGACCAAATAATAGCCTTAGATCAAGATGAAAATAAGGTGGACGTTACTTTCAAAATGGCTGCTAAACAGTCCTTTGATCTTGTTATTGCCGCCGATGGCATTCGTTCCACTACCCGGACATTGATGTTTGGCAATGAGCCTGTGATCAAATATATCGGTGTATATTGTTCTTATCTTACTATCCCTCGCATAGAGACGGATACGAAATGGGCCTATTGGTATAATGCTCCTGGATCAAGGGTCATAAATACGCGCCCAGATAATGAAGGAACGACAAGAGCATCCTTCTCTTTTCTCTCGCCGGACAACGGGTACGAAAAGCTTGATTTAGCCGAACAAAAAGAAATCTTGAAACAAAAATTTGCAGATGCAGGATGGCAAGCTCCCCGAGTTCTGGCGGCAATGGAAATGGCCAATGACGTGTATCTGGATGGTATCAGCCAGGTGAAGGCTCCGAGGTGGACAACTGGAAGGTGTGCTATTGTGGGTGATGCTGCATACTGCCCTACGCCCATGACAGGGATGGGGGCCAGTCTTTCTATCATTGGTGCGTATATCTTAGCCGGTGAATTATCAAGAACAGCCGATCATAAAGAAGCCTTTGCTGCGTATGAGAAAATTCTACGTCCTTATGTCGAGGATATTCAGAATCTGCCTCCGGGAGTGCCGTGGATTGCTCATCCGAAATCAAAATTGGGTATTGCCCTATTTAACGGTGTTCTTGGTATCGTATCCAGTAAAGCTGTAAAGAAGGTTGGAAAGCTTTTCAGTGGAAAGAAGAAGAAGGAAGTAAAAGAGAAGATTAAATTACCACAATACTCGTGAAACTCATTTCGTGTAGATAAACAAGCCATCGATGAATGAATCCCTTAAAATAACCCCCGAACTGCTTACATATTTACAGGCAGCGGGTTATTGTTGTTTGCTTCGGCGATTTGGAGAAACTGTATTTGAACCCCGAAAGGATAATATTGATGAACTGATCGAGCAAATCAATACTGCTCCCATGCGGGAGGATGAGTTGATTGAAATAAGTGATGCCCTATCCCAATTTGATGAACTCGAATTAGATGGTCGGGAGCTAGCGAATATTTTCGAAGTCGAGTAAAATAGTTCTAAAATAATGAGGACTGTACCGCATTAGGATCATCTTCACCTAATGGTGGCAATCCATTCCATTCAAAGGGTTCATACCTATGTTTTCCGTCCGGCCGTTCCGGATAGCCGCGTAGTGTATATACCGGATAAGCTATTAGATTTTCTTCCGGCATTTCAAAAGAGACAATGGATGCCATATCTATTTCCTGGATATCGGAAAGCCATTCTTTTTCCAATTCTGGAGGTAAAAATAAAGGCATACGATGGCGGTTATCTCCGGCGTTATGAATGTTTGCCATCAATGGGTTTGCTGCTCTGGTAAGCATACCGAATGATCCAACAGTTTCCAAAACCCCATCCGCATCCATTTCCTCGTGCCACTGGTAAAGACCAGGAATAAAGAAAATGTCGCGATCTTTTTCCGCGATATAATAAGGCACTTTTTTCTTCCAACCTTTAATTTCCCGGTGTTCGAATGTGCCCGAAACTGGAATTAAACATCGTTGGCTTTTTAACCGATACCAGGTTGACTTCTTGTCACCCAAGATACGTTCGGAGCGAATGTTAACCTGACTTCTTCTACGGATGTCCTGCTGCTTCGGGTCTTTAATATAGGTGGGTAGAATGCCCCATTCCATATCGACTAATCCAAGCTCCCCCGTTTGCTTTTCTCTATAGATTATTGGATAATCTGGAAAGGTTATAGCCTGTACATTTTCGTAGTAACGCATATCCATTTCCTTGTCGGATCGGTAGTCCGAAATCTGTGGAAATTTTTCTTTTAAAATTTCAATATCGGTATGCAATGATATATCCCAACACATAAGCGGTTATATTATTATGTCAATAGCTGGAACCTCTAAAAGAGTGTCCTTTCCTTCTATTTTGGCGACCATCCGGCCATGCAATAATCTGAAACTAATATCAATTTTATCCTTTGGTCGTAAAGAAGTTTTTGTAGCCAGATAATTCTGGATCTTCCACTGGTATTCTTTTAACATATTTTGCTCCCAATTTGTTTGCGAGAATTTGTTCGTGAATAGTCGATAGGAACTTCCGGGTTTTAATAATGCCAGTACCGTGTCGAATTCTTTAGAAATATCAATCATTCTCCCTTCATTTGCTTCTAAATGTTGTGCATGTTCAGTTGCCATTTCCTTGTGGTAATATACGGTAACTAAAAACGTGGAAGATCGGTTCAATTCGGGCCAGGAAAAACGCTGTACAATGAGGAAGTTTGTATGCTCATTCCTCAATCCATATAATACTTCTTCCGTAAAAGGGATAAACGGGTTGTACTTCATTTTGAATCCTTGCTACATAAAGTTAATCAAAACTTTTCATGATAACCTATTCGCCTATGACAAGAAAGTATTTTAAGTGTGCTGCCGGCGGAATGCGGTAATCGTTTGGAAGATTAAAAAGGTGGTAAAGATTTTATGTATAATATCAATTAAAGAAGTGCCAAAACCAGGTTTAATAATACCATTACCATTCTCTATAATTTCATTTATTGAATGCGTTGGGTTGATAAGTTGTATGAATAAATATGGCTGGTAGGAAAAGATAGCTTGAAGATTTTTAATAGAAACAAAATATGGTATTTCAGCCACTCTTGGCCCTGAAATTATCACTAAAAAAACCGAAGAAATAAATGATAGCGCTAATAAGAATATAATCGGTTTAATCCAATTATCGCCAAAGCTGTTCGTTGATTTCAGTAATAGCCTAATAACCTCGGGTTTAAAAGGGCGCTTCCTTAGCATCTTTAAATGAAATTTTTCCTCTAAAGAATGAAAGTACAGTGCGTTATGTTTGTCGTCATTTTTCTCACATGATTGTTTTAATTGCTGATATAACCTCCTGCATTCCCAATGATATTGTTCACTATTCTTGGTAAGTTCGCCAAACTCAACCTGGTCTATAGTGAACCAAATTATATTGTCGAAGGTCGCCATTCTGAATTGAGAAGCCCAAATTTTTATTTTGGAAAATTGTAGAAAGTTTATGTCGGAAAAGGTGGATTTACTAAAATCAGCTTCAAAAAATTCTAATGTCGCTTTAGACGTTGAAATATTTGAAAACTTAGATTTTTCATTTCCGGTAAATTGTAAGAATGAAAGCCCCGAGGAAATTTTTAGTCTACTTATACTTAGGTAGGTGTTGGAGAAATCTCCATGTAAAGTTAAATCTTTAATCTTAGCCCTTGATATCCTGTAACCAGCTTGATTATGTCTTGTAGAAATAATACTGATAGAGTGGTTTTCTCCTTCATCTAAACCACCAATATCAATTGTTTGATCGGAGTTATTATTCTCAAAAGTTAGTGTATATTTAGGCAGAGGTTGAGGAGTTCCTTCTGCTGGGGTTGTTTCGAATTCTGTAAGCAAATAAATAGCACATTTACCTTTAAATGTACAATCAGTAAAGGAGACGCGGACTTCATTATTACAACTTAAATTTGTGATAATTGAGTTGATTATAATAGAATCTTTGAAATGTACTCTATATTCAGAAAGTTGAAACTCATCATAGTTTTCAGAATTTAATAAAGACTGTTTATTAAACTTTATTTCAGAACGTTCTATAGAGAACTCCTTATAATGATTGTTCTGGAAATAGATATTTTTGCAAAATACTTTGTCGATTTCAAGACTTGTTATTGCTGATTTAGAAATGAAGAAGTTTTTTAAATTTATATCTTCAATTGTAAGCTTAAGGGATAACTGATTATTGGAAAAAACTAAATTTTGAAGGTCTGCAATTTTATTTAAAACTATATTCTTTTGTTTGCAATTTTGGATAAATAATCCATTTTTAATAGTTGAATCCCTGATATCAATAGAACTGTTGTCTATTTCATTGGTATAGGTAATGTTGTGTAAACTTAAGCCTTTCTCGAATTCACATTTAGTAAAACTAATCCCTTTATCGAATTGTTTGTCGTTTAATTCCATCAACGAAGAAAAACTGCAGTTATAAAATACAAGTTGTTCCGCGTAGTATTCTAATGTATTGAAAAGGGACGGGTCGGAAATCTCCACATTACTAAATTCTTTAATTTTTTTTTTATTATCATTTAGTTTGGCGATAATAGATGCAGCTGAATAAAATGAGCGAAGCATAGGATAGTAATTTATATTTGTTTAATAGGTTGATGGCCAATTTTTTAATTTCAAAAATATGATTTTTGAAATCAAAAAATGAAAGCTTCGGCTCGAATGCAAAATGGTAAGCAATATCTATCAGTACGGCTTTCTATTTTTACTATTATTTTACAATTACAATTTTTAGCAAAGCTAATCATATACTCCTTGGGTCGGGTTTGATGGGCATCTTGGCGCAGCGGATTACGTCTATAGCCGGGCAGCCGAACTCGACCACCACCCGGCCTTCGATCAAGTACAAGCCGGCACCGCGTAGGGGGTATGCAGCCAAAGAAGGAGGGAAGTGAACGGTATCGAAGAATTCTCCATTAACATCCAGGAAGGTGCCGAATTTCATGAGCTTGTCGTTTTTTGTCCGTACGTATTTCTCCACAACAAAATCACCAACCATGCGGATCGTCTTACCTACATGGTTTATAAGGTCTGCTGCTTTTGCGTCACCCCGGTAATCACTTTTAGCCAGGTCAAACATAGATCCACTGACGATAAATCCGATTAATTCTATTTCATCGTAGTAGTCTTCCAATACGGACGTTACCAACTTGGGAAGGACCGGTTTTCTGTTCGTGCTTTCGAAAAGTATTGGTCCTGTGTCGGCTTTTTTATCTTTTGATAAAAGCATATGTGCTTCCCATAGCAACTCCTTTTTTCCCTGACCGATAAAACGAAGTGCACCAACACGGATAAGTATAATAAGGTGCTCCAAAGTGACACCTGTTCGAAGGACAAAGTTTTCTAAACTTTTATATTCTCCATTTGCCTTACGTTCCTCTGGAATGCGATAAGCAATTTCAGCATTCATATTCTGTAATGCGTCGAATCCAAGAAAGATATCACTACCGTATATGGTCGTGTTGTAAACCGACTTGTTTACGCATGGAAGATTGATAGTTGCACCCGCCCTCTTTGCTTCATTGACATATACTTTTGGATTATAGAAGCCACCATAATTGTTCAGTACCGCGACCATAAACTCCTGCGGATAATACGTTTTCAAGAAAAGACTTTGATAACTTTCCACTGCAAAAGAAGCAGAGTGTGCTTTGTTAAAGGAATAGCCGGCAAAGCTTTCCATCTGCCGCCAGATCTCCCGGCTGGTGGTTTCGGGATAGCCCATCTTTTTGCAGTGGGAAAAGAACTTGTCTTCGATTTCAATTAAATGGTCTTTGCTGCGGTATTTGCCCGACATCATACGTCGCAACACATCGGCATCGGCCATATCCAATCCGCCGTAGGCGTTACCAATTTTCATTACATCTTCCTGGTATACCATCACACCGTATGTTTCTTCCAGCTGCTCTTTGAACACTGGGTGTGGATACACCACCTTGGAGGGATCGTGGTGACGCTTTATGAACTCTGCCATCATTCCAGATGAGGCCACACCGGGCCGAATGATAGATGATGCAGCAACTAAGGTAAGGTAGTCATCACAGCGCAACTTCATTATTAACTGGCGCATGGCTGGTGATTCAATGTAGAAGCAACCAATGGTGTTGGATGATCGCAATTGATCAGCGATCTTAGGGTCTTTAAAAAAGCGCTTTGGATTGCTGGTATCAATTGTAATTCCTCGATTCTGTTTGACGATTTCCCGACAATCCTTGATATGACCAATACCGCGCTGGGATAGGATATCAAATTTTTCAAATCCAATGGCTTCGGCAGTATACATATCAAATTGCATGGTTGGTAGGCCTTTTGGTGGATAGTCCAGTGCGCAATAACTGGTGAGTGGCAATTCGGAGATTAAAACACCTGATGCATGTATAGTACGCTGATTGGGAAAATCGGCCATGCGATTGTAAACGGAAAGTATCGTGTTGGTTACTTCGTTCCTGTTCAGCATGTGTTCGGGTTCATGCACCAGGCGGTCAATTTCGGCCTTGGGTAAACCATACACTTTGCCCAATTCCCTTAAAATGCTACGGTTTCGGAATGTACTCATAGCGCCCATTAAGGCGGTGTTCCCCGTCTGATAGCGGTTGAATATATAATCGTAAATATCATCCCGTTCATTCCACGAAAAGTCGATATCAAAGTCTGGCGGGGACTGCCGTTTGGGGTTTAAAAATCTTTCAAAGGGCAAATTTAATTCGATTGGGTCCACATCGGTAATGCCCAGGCAATAGGCTACGGCGCTATTGGCTCCTGAACCGCGGCCTACGTAATGGTAATCTTTACCCCTGGCGTACCTACAGATATCGTCAGTGATCAAGAAATAGGACGAAAAGTTGAGATTTTCGATAATCTCCAACTCTCGTTTAATCCTATCGGCAGCGACCTTATCCGCCCTGCTGTACCTGCGCATAAAGCCGTCTAATGTGTATTTGTGCAACAGTTGCCGATCATTTGTGCGGTTACCTGTGAAGGTCTGTTTGTTTTTTATTGTCTTAAAATCAAAATCAAAGGAACAAGAGCCAAGCAATTTATTGGTGTTACGTATCAGGGTTGGAAAATCCCGGTACAATTCTAGCAATTTTACTTTTGGTATAAATACTTCATTTTTGGCGGCAACCATTCTTGGCTCCAGTTGGGAAAACAGGAGATTATGGTTTATAGCCCTTAGTTGACAATGGAATTTGTAATCGCCTGGCTGGAAGGTAACGGGGGCCAGTATTACATAACGCTCTAAATTGGAAGCGGGTTCCAAGCGGATCAAATTTAATTCGGATGGTCTGATGCCAATAAATTCGTTTTCACGCAACGCTGAAATACTTTTGCTTCGATAAGGATACACAAAGTACACCTGGTCCATGTATGGTGCTTCGATAGTTAATATTGTTTTATCTCTACCAGCTTCTGCACGCTCGCGATTCGCGGCTGTCATAAATTCATTCAACTGCCGGAAGCCTTCGTTATTCTTTGCTATGCCGATGTACAATAGCTGATCCTCGTTACGGAATTCCATACCTGCCAGGATATTCAGCCCGGACTTCATGCCAAGACATAGAAAATCCAATGATCCCGTAGAATTGTTGATATCGGTCAGTACAGCGGTATCATAACCGTTAGCCAACATGCCTTCAATCAGATTTTCCAAACTTAATGTTCCAAATCGTAAGCTGTAATAGCTATGCAAATTGAGCATCATATCCACCTCCCACTTTATCGTCCAACAAACAAATACCTTTTTTAATGTAATTCACACCAAACCGGTTGCGGATATTGTCTATAGCCTGCATCAAGCTAATTTCCTCCTGGGTATCGTTGAAAATATCCACCTGGTATGCGCCCTGAATCAGTTTTGAAAATTTGACACCGATAAGGCGAATCAACATCCTTCTACTATATAGCTTTTTAAACAGCTCCATTACCTTTTCGGTAATCAAACGGTCCGAGTTGGAATAAGGAATACTTAATTGTTGGGTATGCGTATCAAAATTGGAATAGCGTAGCTTAAGGGTAATGCAGCCTGTGAGCTTTTGTTGTGCCCGGAGATCGTAGGATAGCTCGTCAACCATAGCAACCAATGTGCGCCGTAAAATGTCCATGTCTATGGTATCGACCTGAAAAGTTGTTTCCTTGCTCATGGACTTTTGCTCCCTAAAAGGTACAACAGGACTATTGTCCTGCCCGTTGGCTTTATTCCAGATGGATACACCATTCTCACCCAATACCCGGCGCATGGTAAATACTTCCATCTGTTGAAGGGTCATTATCTGAGAAATGCCCATATTACGAAGGGTCAAATAGGACTTTTCGCCGACCATTGGTATTTTGCGAATAGAGAGGGGGGCCAGAAAGGTTTTTTCTGTGCCGCTGTTTACTTGCTTTTCGCCACAGGGTTTGGCTTCGCCTGTAGCTATTTTTGAAACGGTTTTGTTGACGGATAAGCCAAAGCTAATTGGCAGTCCTGTTTCTTTAATTATTTTGTGCCGTAGTTCCTGCGTCCATTTCCAGCAGCCGAAAAACTTATCCATTCCGGTGATGTCCAGGTAATGCTCATCAATGCTGGCCTTCTCTACCACTGGGGTAATTTCTTCTATGATCTGGGTAACTGTATTGGAGTATTTGGAATAGAGGTCGTGGTCACCGCGGACAACGGTTGCTTCGGGACACATGCGCAAAGCGAGCTTCATAGGCATTGCAGCATGTACGCCAAACTTCCTTGCCTCGTAAGAACACGAAGCAACCACTCCACGATCACCAGTGCCACCGATTAAAACCGGTTTCCCTACTAAGCTCGAATTAATGAGCCTTTCTACCGACACGAAAAACGTGTCCAAATCGCAATGAACAATATGCCTTTCCATTTCACTTACCTACTTTAAATAAACCAAATTGTTACAAATCGTAACAAAGTCTTGTTATAAAAGGTAACAAACAAAAATCAGGTACAAAAAATATTTTTTCCCCATCCGCATATTATAATTTATAAGATGCTATAATTGAGCTGATTAACAAGTTTTATGATTTTTACACATTGCTATTCCTAGGTACAAGCCGTAATTTCCTGACAAATCATTCTCTTACCAATCATTTTTGGCAGTTATAGGCAGAAACTGGACTATTATGGCAGAAGATTTAATATAAAAATGGCTAGGCTCCAAATTTGTATGTATCTCTCAAACAATTATTTATCATTATGAAGATGAAAATTTATGCTGACAATCCTTCTGGTTTGTACAACGACATTAAAAGTTTTATTGAAGAAGAATCCAAAACATGGATCATAACAAGTAGTCCTCCTAATTTTCCTGTTATCTACATACATGATAAGCCGCAATGGGAAAAAGTCTTATTAATCCCAACTTGTAATGAGCACTATATTGAGATTGAAACCAAGAGGTGGAAAAATGAGGCGGAACCAGAATATGAAAAGGACCCCTATGTTTTAGGTCGTTTTATAGAACTTTTATTAGTTAACTTTCTAGGAGAATTTAACTCGCTAACATTTGATAAATAAAACTCAAAGGGATATTCCTAAGAAAACAGGCTATTGCAATTATTTTGTTAGTCTGTTTTGTTTTCTAAGCAAATTTGTATTTGACTAAAGTTCAATTTACAAAGAAAATAACCAATTACCTATTCGATTAAGATGGGTATATTGGGGATATAACGATATAACCTTTTCAATGAGCATACTTAAAAATTTAGAAGATTTTCGACATAATGTTTACCTGTCACCATATTTAGTATTATTTAGCGACAGTAATAAGCCAATGGCGGAAATGACATACAACCATCATGCGATGCACGCTTTTTATAGCTTATCAGATGATGTAAATGATTTAGAAAATGAAAAGAATTTTGTCAATAATGGTAGAAGGACTTTATCCACCATCGCGTTATGTTATTTATCACTTGAAGCATTCATAAACAGTCTATGTAAAATTGTTTCAGCGGTATTTGATCATAATCCAGAACAGTTAATAAAAAGTAATTTGGGAGCTAGGGTTACATATTTGTCGAAGGAACTGGGTTATGATGAAAGTGAACTAAAGAAAACTGGTATATACAATAGAATTGATGAGTTTAAACAATTTAGAAACGAATTGTTTCATGCCAAATATGTGAATAAAGAAATTGTATTTAAGAGAACGAATTTTTCATCTATTCCAATTTTAAGTAATCAGGTTGACAGTTTTCAAGCAATCTTGATAACAATTGAAATCATGACCCTTTTTAGATACTCGATTACAGGGCTTGATCTAATGCCAAATATTTCCATAGGCAATCAAGCTGTTCTGCATTTTGATAAGTTAAACGTATTGTATTTGAAATACCTTAAGCCTTATTTTGAAAGTGCGCTTGCCAAGCATAATCTCGCTACTGAATTGAATTTAGATATTAGTGATTACAGGATTTTTCCACCAAGCCCCCTAATTCATCAAAGTGAAATAGTAGTAATTTTAAGAGCAGTCCAGGAAGATAAATACCAATATCCATTAAATCAAAATACGACGACGATAGGGGAAAATCTATATTCTCAACTTGTGCAGTCTTATAACTTACCTGCAGGACATACAAGCGGTTTGAATTTCATTGTAAATTGGGAAAGCTTCTATAAAAGTACATACCCAATGCGAAGATAATATTTGAATATTCGTTGAAAATTCCAACCATAATAAAGACCATTTATTTAAAAGTGATTAAGACTATGTTTACATTTATTGAACACCTATTAAATCAGCTTGATACTATAAAAGAATCCATGTTTGAGTTATTGGATAAGGCCAAGTTCCAAAAACATGGAGATAACGGTAGTAGTATAATCTCAATCGCGCCCGCAAATAGATGGGGAAACCCAACCAAAGAAGAGGAAATATTGCAAATCAAGCTTATAAAGTCATTTAAAAGATGGCGCGAAGCGTTCCTTTTTTTTACCGAGGACCTACCCGAAAATTCTAAACGGAAAATTGAAAAAACTAATAATCTTATAATTAGTTGGATCGAAAAGAAACAGGACTACGGTGTACCAGGTAGTGTTTTATCCGCAAAAACTAGATTTGAAGATGAGATTTCAATCTTTTATGATACATTAAAATCTTTTGCGGAAGGAAACAGAGCGACAATCTTAATACCAGATACAAATGCTTTAATTCAACAATTAGAACCAATTTATTATAAGCTATTTTCGGAAACAGACGCATTTACCATTATATATCTGCCAACCGTATTAAGTGAACTTGATGAGCTAAAAATAAAGTCATCCAAGCCGGAATTCCAAACTAAGGTAAAGGCTGTCATCAAACGCCTAAAGGGATATAGGCAACAAGGCGATGTGCTCGAAGGCGTTATTACAGACAGATCTATCACCCATAAGATGATAGCTGTTGAACCAAATTTCGAACGAACTTTATCGTGGCTTAAAAAAGACAATAATGATGATAAAATCATTGCAAGCGTATTGGAAATCCAACGAGAAAATCCATCAGCTATTGTAAAATTAGTAACTAGCGATATGAATCTTCAGAATAAAGCCGCAATGGCCGGACTACCTTATTGTGATATTGACTAAAAAGCTTTAAGATAGCCCGACTGTGAAGCCGGCATTTTAAATTTACCCTCGTTAATTTTCAATAAAAGCAATGGCTAGGATTATAATAGATAATAATTTGGTTATTCGATATGATGGAGCTGTGGAGTCCAAATATTGGAGTTTACTATCTGGATATCTGAAAACGAAATATGGTGACAAAGAATTTCAAAATAAGGATGACGTTCAAGAGATTTTAAAGGATGGTTTCGACTATTTGATTGAAACCTTTCAGCAACTTATTTCGGCAGAAAATAGTTTTACCTTTTTCTTGTATGTATACTACTTACACCAGGAATCTCTACAGATTTGGGAAAAATCTATGAGTGGGCTTAAATTGACGAAAATCAATGAAACTGATTTTGCTCTTTACCGTAGGATTTTAAAATTAGTTCTAGAACAAGGATGCGACCAAGATTTATTGTGGGGTAAGGTGCCCCAAACTGCAAAAGAAGTAAATAGGATTGAAAGGATTGTTCAAGAGTTAATCTATTTGGGAGAATGTTTATACATGTTTGCTGAACATATAGCCTATCAAAGTATGGTTGAGGAATGTCAGCAAATTTCATTTGATAGGGAAGGAAATCTACTTATTGATTGGAGGCATCATTATGGTAAAGCTTACGAACAATTATCTCCATCTTTAGCAGAACAATATGAAGGCGCTACCTTTGATCAGAATGCGGTACAAGAGTTTAAATTGAAAATTGAAGAATGCTTTAAAATTAAGTATGATGAAGCATTTGGTTTAATATTTCAAGTTCAGAAGCACCATAATCCTAATAATCCACAGTTTCAAACTATTGAACCTTATGTATTACCACTTAATTTGGAAGCAAGTTTTAATACTTCTATAGAACTTGCAACGATATTTTATGAAGGGCTAAGTATATCAAAGGATAATAAACTTTCGCTAAAAGATGCCATTCTAAAGCCTCATTCCACCCAACGATATATGTTCCGACCAATATTAATTTACAATGTTGGTGGAGAAAAGCGTGCTTTGGTTAGCCAGGAGAAAGTTGGAGAAAGTATTTTGGTATTAGGTACCAATGCCATGCACTGGAATAATTTGCTAGAAGAATGGCTATCCTTACCCTGTATGAAATCATTCATAGATAAAAAGGGATTAGAGCATGATAAAATATTGGAAAGTGAAATTGAAGAAATTGTCAAAAGTAAAGGACTCTTATATAAAAGGAATGTAACTACATTTTCGCAGGGAAAAGGAAAAGATAATATCAATATTGACAATGACATTGCAGGCGAAATTGACCTTATTGTAATTGATGAAAATAGGAAACTAATTTATGTAGCTGATGTGAAGTATAATAGAGCACGTTATGAAGCTGTAGGATATAGAATGGATTATTCACAGTTTATTAATCCACTAAAACCTAAAAAATCTTATGAAACAAAGCTTTCCAAAAAAGTGAATTGGATCAGTCACAATTTGAAGGTAGTTGAAAAGGATTTTAGGCTTATATATAATAGAGAAGACATTTTACTTGATGATTATATGGTGGAGGGCATCTTTATTATTAATACTCCCACATTTTATATGTTTAATGGTAATTTTAAGACTTTAACATTGAAAAGATTAAATGATTTCTTTGATGGAACAGAACAATTTCCTACACTGGTAATGAAGTATCAAGATGGAGCGGAAGAAAAAGATGTTTTGATAAATCATCCCTATTTTAGAAAGCCTTAATTACATCGCGATTGGAACTTAAATTGCATGAAGGCATAAAGCTAGTATTATTCAAGCCTTATAACTAGATATATCGTATACATTGAACTCAATGAGTTTGCCTGGCAACGCTAAATATGTTGTAAACTAGGACCGTTAACCAATTATATTAAAAATAAACAAGGCATCACAGGAGTGTGATGCCTTGTTATTTATAAAAATTATTTTAAATGACTATGTAATGACTAAATCTATTCCATTGTCCTTAAATGAATAGTATGTTTCGCGTGTGACTATTAAATGATCTTCAATTTGTATGTCGAGCGTTTTCGCTGCAAGAGCCAGGCTGGAGGTCAAAGCTACGTCTTCTGTACTTGGAATATATGCTCCGGAAGGATGGTTGTGCGCTAGTATTATACGTCCAGCATTAGCTTTTAATACTGTTGCAAATAATAACTTTCGGTCAACAACAACTGAGTTGGGGCCACCCAATGCTAATGTAAAAATTCCTAAAACCTTGCAGGACCGGTTCAAAAGCATTACTTTAAATTCCTCCTGGATCTCTATTTTGTCCATGTCCCAATTTTTCATAAAAAGCTCATAGGCTTCTTTGGCACTTCTTACAACCGGCCTTTGTGAAGGCGTTAATGGGTTTCTATAAAGCAGTTCAACTTCTGTAATGCGATTGACGTCAAATTCTCTACTCTTTTCCATAATCTTCTGATTTAAATTAAAAATGAATTATGGAGCGTGCATCGGCCGTAGGACAAGCAAAGGGAAAAAGCAACGCAATAAAGGATAGCAATGTTCCGCGACGGGGTTTGTGTTTATGGGGGAATTTTTTGCCGTGCTGAGGACAACTGCCGAAAATTGTGGAATAAAATCAGGTTTCAAATTTAGATCGGATGGGGAAAGAAGTTAGAAGCAATGTAACAGGCTGAAGCTGCAAGAGAATTACTGCTAGTTGTATAATTTCCTGTAATTTGCAAGGTAAAAAGATGAGTGAAAAAATGATTGCAAAGAAGGATAATATGGAGTTCTATTTTACGCTCTTGAGTAAAAGTACTAATGAAATAGCTATAGTCATGTATAACACCGAGTATCGTCTGGTAAAGAACGCCGAGGATACATGGATGAATAAGCACGATAATAAAATGTCTATGTCTGGAGAATTGGCCAAAGCCATCATTAAAACTGTTTTTCCTGGGGAATATGCATAATGGAAAGCCGAATAATTTCTTTGGGTAAGTAGATGAAATAATAGCCTCCTAATGGAGGCTTTTATTTGAGACTGTAACGTAAACTGTGTCAGCGGAATAATTCAATAAGGTTTTTTATATTTAATTATTCAAACGACATGGTCATGAAAGACAAGACCCCATTTGACTTTGAACGCTTCAAAGAGGAAGCTATGCAAGGTCTTTATAACGGGAAGAGTTTATCTCCGAACGACGGCGTTCTAGCGCCCTTAATGAAGCATTTACTAGAGTCTATGATGGATGGCGAGCTAGAGAGTCATCTTCAGGAAGATAAGGCATTAGGTAATTCCAATCGTCGGAATGGTAAGACTAAGAAAACTGTTCGGGGACTTAATACAGGTACTTTTGAGCTGGAGTCTGGACGGGATAGATCCGGTACATTTGAGCCTAAAGTAGTTCCCAAGCGTCAACTCATTATTACCGAACAACTAGAAGGTCATGTGCTGAGTATGTATGCCAAAGGGATGAGTACCCGTGCTATAAGTGACTTCATCCGTGAGATGTATGCTATGGAGATTTCCGCAACAGAAATATCCCGTATCACAGAAAGTGTCATGCCTGCCGTTAATGAGTGGCGGAGTCGTCCACTAGAAGCTGTTTACCCCTTTGTTTTCCTGGATTGTATGCACTACAAAGTTCGTCAGAATGGCACAGTTGAGTCCCGGGCCATTTATAATATCCTAGGTATCGGAATGGATGGACGTAAAGACCTGATAGGGCTTTATAGCTCGGAGAATGAGGGTGCAAAGTTCTGGTTATCCGTACTTACAGATTTAAAACAGCGTGGTGTAGAGGATATCCTGATAGCCTGTATCGATGGACTCAAGGGCTTTCCAGAAGCTATAGAGTCTATTTTCCCAAAAACCAAAGTACAGTTATGCATTGTCCACCAGATCCGATCAAGTATGCGCTACGTTACCGAAAAGGATAAAAAGGCAGTTATAGAAGACCTAAAGCCAGTCTATAAAGCTGTAAACGAAGAAATGGGATATGAAAACCTACTGATTTTCGAAGAGAAATGGGGAAAGAAATATCCAATAGCTGCTAAATCCTGGCTGGATAATTGGACGAACTTATCTACTTTTTTCGAGTATGATGAGCAGGTCCGCAAGACTATTTACACCACTAATCCTATTGAAGGAATGCACCGTCAGGTCCGTAAAATTACGAAAACTAAAGGTGCATTCAGTTCTGAACAGGCTCTTATGAAGTTGATGTTCCTGATTATAAGGGACATCTCTAAAAAGTGGACAATGCCAATACACAACTGGGGCTTGACCATATCCCAACTTTACATTAAATTTGGGGATAGGCTCAAACTTGATAGAGGCTTTTAGATTTTGGTTAATTATCCAATGACACAGTTTGAGTTACACTCCCTTTTATTTGGAAAAAAATAACTCTGAAAAGTGTTATTTATCTATACCCTTGGGTAATTGGATTGAAAGATTAAAACCAAAAACAATGTTGTCTTTGAAAAAGCTATGCTCAATTTCGTTATTCTTATTTTCTGCAAATAGTTTTTGAAAACGTAGTATTGGTTGAATGATCAGAGGTGTGCCTTCTTTAACTTGTACAGGAACAAAGATGCCCAATTTTAATCCTATATTGTCTCCCATTATATCATTTATCCCAACTTTTGGTGTCATTTCGAAACCAAAATGACGTTTGTTCCAATACCATATTAAAGGCACTTCTAAACTTACCGCCCATTTTCTTTCCGCAAGTTTTTCATAGAATTCTGTAGTCATTTTTTTTTGAACTAAGGAATCTGCTCCTATTGGATATTGAGCATGACGCTCCAGTTTAACAATGTTGTCTGGATTGTATTGTCTCGAGTTTGATAATCTTAAAGTGGGTGACCAATAAAATCTAAATTGATTTTTGATATGATATTTCTTCATTCTATTAAATGCGAGGAACCCGGAAAAAAAGTAATTATTATCAACTTTTACATACTTTTCATCTACTGCTTTAATATCAAAAATATAATTCGGGTTTGTGTTAAGACTTGCACCTGCACTAAACCAATAGTGTCTGAAACTTGTCCAAGGCGCAGAAATTTGTTCAGGTTCAGATTTATTTAGAAATAGTCGATATCTATAATCAACAATCTGTTCTGTTCTATTATCTGCATCCAGCCATTGCTTCTTAAGCTTTGCGATAATGCCAGATATATTCTTTCTGCTTTTGTTCAGAAAATTGTCATCAATAAGTTCAAGTTTCGCCAGGGTGTCAACTGCCTTTAAAAAGATCTTAGCCTCCTCTAAACCAATTTTAATATCCTTGCCGTCTACCCATTTGAAATAAATTTCACTATGTTTATCTATGGATTTAATTTGTTCTTTCACAAAATCAATATCTTTTTGATAAACAACTTTGTTCGTGTCGGGATCAAATTTCCTAAGCATATCATCAATCTTAAGTTTCATCAGTTTTTTATCAGCGGTATAGTAACTTGCCTTGGCTTTACCAAATACATTAAATACAATCCCACCTGAAATTGTATTACCATATCTTCCATCTTCTAAGAGACTCACAAAATTATCTTTCCCTGTACCGCTTATATTAACCTGATTGTATATGTTGTCTTTGAAAATTTGTGGAAGATTAATGTTTACTGTTGCTCCTTTATCTGTGATGGAGGCAGAGGTACTGAATGACTTGCCCGCTGCTATTTGGGTTCCACTCAACGTCCGATGCTCTTTTTTTGCTATTGAGTCAAGTAAATAGCCCGCGATATAATTATCGCTATTAATGAGTTCCCTGTTTTGTTTCACTTTTTCTTTGATTGGAACTTGACCAACGGCAAGGTGTTGGCTAGAAAATGAAATGGCAATTAATAGAACTGCAGATAATGATTTTTTAAACATAAAGGGAATTAATTAAAGGTTGTTAATAGATGTTATAAATTTCTATTGCAAACGTAATTAAATAAAGTTTCATTTGCTGTTTATAACATATGTAATTATCTAAATGTCAAAATGATAACGATAATTTTATTTTCATAATCGAATATTACATTTAATATTTTATATACCTTCGCCGCAACCAAATTGAGCGATTATGAAAATGAAAATTAAAAGAGTTGTAGATCATGGAACACTAGAAAGTGAAAGAGTAGAATTGTACTCTGTCGAAAATTGCCAGCTTCATTTTTATCAGGTGGCAGATACTACATACACCAATGAAGGAAAAATTTCCAATAAAGTTCGGCATGTGCATTGGTTTTTAGATGCGGCGATTAATGAAGGTGATGAAGTTTGGCTTTATACAAAAGTTGGAACGAATTCTACTCAATCCATAAATGGTGGTAAAAACACCCGATATATACATTATTGGAACTTAGCTCAGTCTGTTTGGAACAATTCAGGAGATGGTGCAATTCTATTTGAATTGGAAGGTTGGTCTACTTCAAAAGTGAATAAATAAGTGGTACTGATGAATCTTGATGTATCACATATATCTTAAATGCAAAAACCCTTCTCAACGGAAGGTTTTTGCATTTAAAAAAATGAAACTGCAAACTTTCCATGCAAATTCTTATATAATTTTTAGCTGAAACGTAAAATCTAACTAATGAATAGAAACAAGCAAATTATAACGATGGAGGAAATGGTTAAAAAAGTTGAAATGATGGAAAGAGTAAATAATGAATCTCGCCAAGTGAAAAAACTCAATGACGAGAAAATTGATGAATTGTTAGAGGTTGTCAATTTAATTTTAGAAAAACACGGGATATTTGAAAGTTTATGCAAAGTTGACATTTGTTTTAGTGCAGGTTATGTGGGCAATATTGAATTAGAATCAGATAAGCTTTCTACTATTTTATTTGAGAATTTTTATCCCCAACAAAATAAAATAACACTATCTCACTTTACGTCATTAGAAGTCGGAAAATCAATTTTGGATAATGGCGAATTCTGGCTGCACAATTTAAATAAAAACTCACAAGACGATGAATTTAGAAAGTTTTACAGCGATCATTTAATAAGCGACTACGAGGAGGGTTTTAACATTTTTAATCTAAGAATAGATAGTCAATCTCTCATGTCAGAGTTATATTCGCTTAGCTTAACTGATCCGAGTAATGATGCTTTGTGGTGCTACTTTGGAAATAATGGAACAGGTTTGAAACTAACTTTTGAAATTGAGACGCAGCATGTGGATTTTAGAAAGGTATACTATTCAGAGAACGAAAATGCTGATTTTATTCAGTTGCCTTTGATAAATGATCTAACTTCCTGCATAAAAAAGAAATTTGGTTTAGATTTTAGATTCAAAGGTTTTTCAAAATTTGGTGGCTTCTACATTCATAATATTTACGGTGATGAAAATGAATTTAGGTTTTTGATTAAAAGAGGAGCAGAAGAATATGATACAAGTTGTTTTCAGGTTAATAACACTAACAATGAGGGCGTAAATTACATAAAGCTTCCTTTTGATTCCGATTTTGGAAAATTTAAATTGGTTGAGGTAACAATAGGGAGTGATTGTGACGAACAAATGTTTACCAACGAAATTGTTCCAATATTGTTAAAGAAATATAAAGACATTGTCCCTTTAAAGTCTAATTACAAGTGTGAGGATCCTAATAAATTTGATTCTTATGATATGATGTAAATAAAATCCCGGATGTCAATGGAGCCAACTTTTATAACTTAATCTTCGGCTGCAATCCATTCCCTAAAGCTTTTGGATTTCAGCTGGCTTACAATGGGCTCTACTGGTGTCGTTATGGATAATTGGACTTTCATCTTGTTATAGTCCAGAGATTCGAATCCAATACAGGTTCTGCGGTAAACTATCAATTGCCTGTTGATACGGAAAAAATCGTCTGCTGGTAAATACTCTTCTTCTAACTCATCCAATTTAAGATCGGTCAATACTTCCTGGTCGTTGCTGTTCCTTATTATCACTCTCTTATTTACGATGTAGGCGGCTTTTACATGTTGGGGTTCCAGGATCATTACACCTTTTGCATAGGGGACTTTAATTCGCTTTAATGGCTTTTCCGATTTTTCCGGATTTTCCAGTTCTTCCTGCGGCTGTGCGTCCTCTTCCTGGTTGTTTTGAAAGAGAAGGATAAACTGGGGTGCCGTAATAAAAAGCATATTTAGGCATAATAGCAATGCAATAACCAACGGAATGGCGAAAAATATGTAATCGGTACGCCTTATGTCTACTCCATAAATACCAAAATAAATGGTAGCCAAACCTAACACTACGATCACCGGCACGATCCATCCAAGAACCATTTGCAGTAAAACCCGTAACCATGTGTGGCCCTTGCCCCAGGGATACCTGCGTTGTAATCTAGCATTTATAAAGTAAACCAGTTCAACTACCGTAATACTGATGATGGCTGTTGCCAGGTATTCTTTAATTAGGTCTTTGCCAAAACGCGCCATTAAAGAATCTGAACTTCCAATTTCGGTTACGAATAGGGATGTTATAAGAACTAAAATAAGCCTGAACCACCATTTGTCTAAATAAGTTTTCATTTGATATCTACTAATTATTTGTAATACATATTTAATATTAATATATTAGGTTTATTTATTAACTATATAACCCTATACATAATGCTAAAACCAATTCTATCACAGAGCGACATTGATTCCCTGATTGCTAAATTCTACTCCCTTCCGGACAGCCTGCTTGTGGCTGAAGCGGATAAAGTGGCTGCTGACTTTAGGACCTGGCTAAATTCTGAATTCGATTTAACGACCGAACAGATCGCTTATGTAGATACCTATCCTGAAATAGTGAATAGGTTCTACGGTTACCTTTTTGCAAGTGCATTCCTAACACGTGGACCTATCACATTTCCCGCCATTCCGAATAATCCGGCACCGCGAAGGATCAAAGAAACGCGCGCGAACCTGTTCGGAGATGTTACATTCAACGACCAGGCTAAATCGCTTGATGGCACACTTGATGTTACCATTGAATTTACGCTCTTGTAATATTTTAAATAGCTGCAGGGTTATTAAAGCCCTGCACTTAGCGGTTTAACCATTTTTTAAAGTCTGTCGCTCTATCCTCACTTACGGTAACCAGCTTTGTCCAATCATTGCTATCTATGTTTTCCAATTTTCCATGTTCTTTTTTTAGCGTAATTAAAAGTGTCTGGTTAGCGGAAGGTTCATAAGCTCCGATAACCTCAAGGGCTATTATACATTGCCGATTAATCCTGTAAAAATTCGATTCATCTAAAAGCGCCATTACATCCATTAGTGATAATTTAATGGTGTAGCAGTCATTAAGGCTATTAATTCCTTTGAGCCGGACAAACGCTGTTTTTTCATAAATGAAAAACATAATAACGTCTTCGACTTTTACCGGGATACTGCGTTTGGGTGTATCGATAATAAATATTTCCTTTCCTTCCTTTTTATTCCCAATTAGACCTAAACCATCCGGTGTCATCACCGAGAATGCATAGGATCTCACTTCCTCAACTACATCAATTTTAGTATAGGTCGTTTCAGTAGTTACCGGAATCTCCTCTACATCTTCCTTTTGGGTTTTTTCTATTACTGGTATCAACTCCATATCATCATGGGAAGGCTTGGGCCTTGGGTACAAATAGAAATAGGTTGCTACATAATAAAAATTAAGAATAGTAATTAAGGCAATGGAAAAGGGCAGTTCGTAATGCAGATAGCCGGATTTTATTATATCCTGCCCGAAGGCAACGAAGTATATTAAAACCAATAAATAGGAGAGGATGGAAACGGCGAGTACGCCAAAGGCGAATTGCAGCATTGCGCGTCGCCAAATATCCTTATACCAGGGATGTCTTTTGTCTAGTGCAATGGTAACTTTTTTAACGGTCCATCCAACAAGAAGTGCTATGATATAATTAATGGCAACAGTTGGATAATAGGATGGCTTCTCAAAAGCTTCAAATGTGGTTAGGTCTGGTCTACCCATCATCACAATAACGTGGGCAGCCAGCAGGCAAGCTGCCGGGCGAAAAATCTCGTCTTTATATAATGGTCTATCTGGTCTTTCCTTCATACTCCTATTAGAAAAAGTATTGTAAAGCAGTTTTCTAAATATATGAATTATTTTTCTTATATTAGAATTTGGATTTCAATTATAGCTAAAACGTTGCTTTATTCATTTTAGTCGTCAACAGAAATAAATATTGTAACAAGATTTTTGAAACTAAAAACAACGATTATGACGAAAGTCGCATTTAGCCCTGCGGGCTTTAAAGATTTAGAAACCCAGTTGTACAAACTGAGTGCTATTGAATTGCAAATTGAAGCTGATGCTGTATTCAACAATTACATTGAATGGGTAGATAACCATGTAGAATTAAGTAAAGCTCAGATTAGCTATCTACAAAGCTTGGATACTTATTTTATAGCATCTCTGGCTGCCAATGCAGCCATAACTTTTGTAAACCGGTTACCACTTAATTTGGTATTGCCGGCTAATTATTCGGAAGCCGAACAAGAGGAGGGAAGAGGAAAGTGGTTTTTGGATAAAAGTACTTTAGCTGTATCCAATGCACCAGGCGAGCCGGTAACTGCAACGGGTGAGCTGATCTACAAATTTGAATTTGAGCAGTAACAAAATATGGGCTGCATTAAAAATGCGGCCCATAAATTAGCTATACAATACTCCTCTGATTTTTGATAATATTTCATTTTTTGTATATTTGTGTTGATTGCTCATAAATACCGATTTTAAATTGCCATTGCTGCTAACCGAAACAAGCAAGCTTATTAAATCTAATGAAACAGTAAAATGGAAAATCAGCCAATTCAGGAATTGTTAGAACGGTTACGTGATGGCGATCAACGGTCTTTTGATAGCGTCTATAGCGATTATTCTTCCCACATCACTGCTCATTTAATTACGCTACTAAAATCCCGGGAACTTGCGCAGGAAGTTGCGCAAGATACTTTTATCGCACTTTGGGAGAATCGGGAATCAATAGATCCTGAAAAATCGATCAAATCTTATCTTTTTAAAATAGCTACCAACAAAACTTACAATTTATTTAAACGGGCAGCCCACGATAAGAAACTGCGGGAACATATGTTGCCAATCCTTGAAGAAGGACACAACAATATAGACGCCTATATACAGTCTAAGGAGAACCAAGAATTTTTAACTTCCCTACTCGAAAAAATGCCCGAAAAGCAACGTGAAGTTTACCGGCTTTTTAAAATAGAAGGTTACTCTTACCAAGAAATCAGTGATAGCTTAGGTATATCACATAGTACCATTAATACTCATATCAGTAGAGCAAATCAATTTCTAAAAACAACGATAAGAGATAATCCGGAAATTCTAATTGCTCTGTTAATAATGTATCATCCATTTCTTTTAAACTAGTTGTTCAGGAAGAAAATAAAAGAGCCAACTTAAAAGTTGGCCCCTTACTTAAAATAATGAAAAGCGAAGGTTACTGTTTCACAATAACTTCGGTCTGTAGTCGGTTGTTATTTACAAAAGTGCTTAGGTAGTAAGTGCCGGGCAATAATTCACCCAAGTTTTTAATTTGAATAGTCTGGTCACCTGCTTTAACCGTCTCATTATATTGTGCAACGATTCGACCTGTCACGTCTGTGAGGTTTGCCTGTAAGATTCCATCCTCAGCAACAGTTATATTTTTAGTGATGTAATTATTGAAAGGATTAGGGAATACTGTTGAGGAAGCCTTGCCCAGTTCCAGTTTCGCATTACCGTTAAAGACCGTGTTGCCCCACTTATGGAATGAATGAAGTAAGGTGTATCCTCCATTTCCATCTCTAATAATACATGTTGCATACAAATAATCTAGTGCGCCTGTGCTAGCACCGTCACTACTTCTCGATAGGTCAATTCCGGGCATCATGTTTACAGCGGATTGAAAGTTTACGTACATGTAATCCGAAGCATTTAAAAGGGTGCCACTCGGAGTAACTTCAGCCGCAACGTAAAAACCTTCATTGGGCGAGACCATAGTTCGCCAGGCAACAGTAATGCCTCCCGTACCTGCAGCAGGGCTTCCATAAAATAATGTTGGTATATGCGCTGTATAGTAAGAAGGCTCTGCTATATTACCTAAAGAACCGTTATTTAGAACTAAGGTATTATAGGTGCTCGCTTCTCTTAGTCTTACGATAACATCCTTACCATCTGTATAGGTATAAGCCCAAGCATACATACTACTAAAATCAGGGCCATCTATATGTGGCTTTGATACCTGGTCAGGTACAGTGCGAACATCCACAACATTATTAAATATAGTAGCCGCAGTTCCAATCGGTTGGGAGACCGTCGCTGTAGGAAATGTCGATACTTTTATATTATTCTGAGCTTTGTCCTGATAGACAATATTAACCCAATAGTTCCATGAGCTACTATTAACCATAACATGATTCATTGCAACATCAGGATTAGATGCTCCTTTAGTTCCGGCTATCGTTGAAATTCCGTATGGTTGATTTTGACTAACCACCATGGCTTGTATACCTTCATCCGGATGTTCCCAAGTTATCACTGCTCGAGCAAGAAACATATCAGAATCCATGTTTATTGTTGTGTGATATGGTACGTTAGATAGTGTTTCTGTCGAAACCAGGACTAAAGGGTTTGTTGGAGAAGTCGTCACTTCATAGATATCCAATAAATGGCCAACGTTCGCTTTGTGGTAAGCCACTAAAACATAGTCCGTTTTGGTGTGGTAGTTGTCTGTGACTCCCATCTGTATATCTGTACAATCGCGGTAAAGAAATGACTCTCTGTATAGAATATTTGTGGGATCAGCCTTATCTATAATCATCACAATCACTTCTCCAGGGTTGGCGACCGGGTCATCAGAGTATAACGAAGACATATAAATTGGTTGAACACCGAATGGCGATCTCAATAAATAGCCAGCAAAATTTTCTGTTCCTGAGGGCGCATTATTTCCATATTTTGAATATTCAAATGAATAAGCCTGCGGTGGATGATAGTATTGAGCATTAACAGTTCTCCAACCGAAAAAAAATGCGAAAATTACAAGCAATTTAAATGTAATGTTGTTCATAATAAATGGGTTTGGTTAACAATAAATAAAAACAATATACAATAACTATTTGAAAATGAGAAGAATATCTAGATTTAAAATGTGGTAATTGTTTTTCAATTCGAAAAAGTTTTGGAGAAAAAATGAGGGCTAATAGTTTTAAGGCGCGACGATTCCCTTTTTGCTATAAATATCCATCACTAATTTTATGGTGCGATCAATGTCCGCCCTTTGGATGTCGACAAAAGTATTAATTGAATTTTCCATACTGCTAATTTCATCGGCAGAAAATTTATATCCATATCTTTTAATACCTTCCTGAATCGCAGTTACTACAAATTGCCATATTCTACGACGCTCCACACTATAATCAAATTCCAAATCCTCGATACTTTTTGAACTGCTACGCAATTGATTTTGCCGTATGTTTTCCAGATCATCATGGTAGGCTCTTTCAGCACGCTCAAGTTTTCGGTAGATATCGGCATCGGCACCATTTTTTGTCGTGCGGCCTGTTTGATAAATCATTCTGATCAAATGCTCATAGATCAAGGCTTCCATAAAATTCTCATTTAGTATTTAAAATAACAGTTTCAACCAAAGGTATAATAGAGGTACGCCAATCTAAGTCGTACTTAATTGAAAAATTATATACCTTAAAATGAGTTAGTTGTTAGTTGTTTTAGAATTGATGTCATTAGTTTTTATCGCCGGATTGTATTGGCTATATAACAGAAAAGCTTTGAAAGAACTAGATCCACATATTGTAGCAATATTCCAGAAGTATCTGGATGGTAAGCATACTACCCAGGAATTGGATGTACTGCTCTCACACTTCGGATTACCGGGAGAATCCGAAAATTTAAAAGCTTTGATAGAGCAACAATTTGAAAAGGCAAAGCCAAGTCCTATCGATGAGGCGGAATTAAATGATATGGTTGCCGAAATGCACGAAAACATCCATAATGTTATAAATCCACCAAAGAAGGGGCGAAACTTTATATTTTGGTACGCTGCCGCAGGCGTTCTCCTCTTCTTCACTCTTGCCATGTATACTTACCTCGTTATCCATAAAAAGAACGAAAACCAAACCTTAACTTCCAAATTTGGTGAGGATGTATTGCCGGGTGGCAAGCAGGCTTATATCACCTTGTCCAATGGCAAACGGATTGAACTGGATAGCTCCCAGTCATTGGTTAAAACTATTGATGGTAAGCTTCTTTATAATAATGGCAATGTATTGTCTGCTGATACAGAATCTCAGATAGCGACCATTAATACGCCTATTGGTGGTGAGTACCAATTGATATTACCCGACGGATCAAAAGCGTGGCTCAACGCTGCATCCTCTATAAAATACCCAACACGGTTTACGGAAAAGGAAAGATCAATAGAGGTTCAGGGTGAAGTTTATTTAGAAGTGGCAAGTAATAGGAATAAGCCTTTTATCGTTCAATCCGAGCAACAGCATATTGAAGTTCTAGGAACTTCATTTAATATTCGAAACTATACCGGAAATGCCATTACTACTTTAGTACATGGAAAAATTGCACTTGAAAATAAGGCTACCAAAGAAAAGATTATCCTCATGCCAGGGGAACAATCCACATTATCCGCACAATCCATTAAAGTAAGTAAGGTTGACCCAACGGATTACTTAGATTGGAAAGATGGAAGCTTTACCATTAAGGACGCGACACTATTCGAAACCTGCCAGGAATTAGAACGATGGTATGCTGTAACATTCAACTATCCTACAGGGTTTAAGAATAGTGAAAAAGCATTAATCATGGTAAATCGTACCGAGAAGCTTTCTGAAGTATTAGAAGCATTACAAAGTATTTATAAAGTTGATTTCGAGATCAGAGGAAGGGAGGTTATAGTAAAGTAAAAAAAATTAGAAAACCAGTTGTTTAGTTGATTCGACATAAAAAAGCCGTCCAATGCTTGCAACATTCGGACGGCCAAGTGTCGGATTGAATTAAAAATCATTCACATCGTTAATTATCCAACATGACAAAAATAATGAATAGCGCCATTATATCAAATGGCATAGTCGCATATGCGGCAAAAGTTTCCATCCGTGGAAAAGAAATACCCATAAAATGGTTGATCATAATGAAGCTTCTTGTTTTATATATTCTGGTACTATGCTCTTGCAGCTTCGGGGAGCTTCATGCGCAAAAAGTTTCTATTGATGTAAAATCAGCCAGTTTTAAGGAAGTCGTTAGAATAATCAAAAAGCAAAGTGGTTATTCTATTGTAATCAATAATAGGCAATTAGAAGCTGCGAAACCTGTAACTCTAAAGATCAATACTGATGACCTGGACCAAGTTCTTGATGAGCTTTTTAAAAACCAGCCTTTTGGGTATAAGCGGAAAGGAAAGATTATAACCATAACCGAAAAGTCAATAAGTACTGTAGGGAAAATTGAGGTGCCGATTAATCTTCCCTCCTTACAAGACCATATTCGAGGCCGGGTAGTTGATAGTCTGGGTAATCCCATCCAAAGAGCTAGTATAAAAGTAAAGGGGGAAAAGAAAGTATTTCTAACAGATGATAACGGATATTTTAATTTGGCTCCGCAATTCGATAATTCCACTATTGTAATAGAGTCATTAGGCTTTCAATCTTTTGCTACCACAGCCAAAAATGGGATTGAAATAGCACTAAAAAGAAATGAATCAATAATTGACGAAGCTATAGTGATGGGATATGGGACTACATCACGAAGATTTAATACTGGATCAATTGAACGAATCTCATCTAAAGATATAGAATCCCAGCCTGTAAACAATCTATTGTCTGCTTTGTCGGGAAGGTTACCGGGAGTAATAATAAATCAGTCCACAGGAGTTCCTGGTGGGAAGGTAAATATAGAAATTCAAGGAAGAAATAATATTAGTTCTTCTTCAATTGCAGAACCACTTGTAATTATTGATGGCGTACCCTTTGCCGCTCAAAATGATAAGACCAATAGATTAGGCAGTACCGACCTAAGCCCATTGTCATTGATTAACCCGAATGATATCTCTAGCATCGAAGTATTAAAAGATGCTGATGCAACTGCAATATATGGTTCACGGGGAGCATATGGCGTAATCCTTATCACAACCAAAAAGGGAAGTGTAGGAAAAACAAGAGTGACAGCTTCACAGTCTTTTAATGTCAATTCGATAACAAGGAAAATTGATTTACTCAATACCGAAGAGTATCTTAATATGCGTAAAGAAGCCTTTTCGAATGATATGGTAACACCAGATATAAGCAACGCGCCGGATCTTCTAAGTTGGGATCAAAATTCATATACCGACTGGCAAAAGGAACTTATCGGAAACAATGCTTATTCAAGAAATTCTCAATTATCCATATCTGGCGGCAATCAGAATACACGCTTTTTACTTAGTGCCGGATATCTAAACGAAGATCTTGTATTCAAGTATACAAAACCCTATTCCCGATTTTCTTCTCATATGAACTTGGACCATACTTCCGACAACGGAAAGTTTAACATGACATTTTCAGCTGGATATAATACTAGTATCAATAATACCTCTATTAGCGATTTAACTAATTTAACTATATTGTTACCACCGAATTACCCAAATACACTTGATGGAAATGGTAATCTTATTTGGGAGTTTGATGGTACTCCATTATACTATGGTAACCCTTTTGATTACACTAAATCAAAATTTAAAGTGGCTACAAAAGGGTTATCAAGTAATTTGGTATTGAACTACAAATTCCTTGAAACATTTACAGCAAGAATTAGCGGTGGATATAATATTATGGATACCTATTCGGAGTACTTATTACCTATAAGTGCTGCTGACCCACATTATGAACAGACTGGAAGTATGGCCACAGGAAACAATATGTTCGATAGTTGGATAATAGAACCTCAATTAGAATATAATAATTCATTCAGTTCTTCTAAATTAAATATATTATTAGGCTCGTCCTTTCAGCAGACAAAAAACGATATTAAAGATATTACGGCTAGAGGTTTTACCAGTGACGATCTTTTAGGCTCTTTGTCCGCTGCAAGCATTTATACTGCCAATAGCTACAACTCGGATTATAGGTATTCAGCATTATTTGGACGGATCAATTATAATATAGCTAACAGGTACATCATAAATTTATCAGGCCGTCGTGATGGCTCAAGTAGGTTCAGTAAAGGTCACCGATTTGGCAATTTCGGTGCAGTAGGTCTTGGTTGGATCTTTTCTGAAGAAAAATGGGTTAAAGAAGAACTTCCTGTTCTGAGTTTTGGTAAGCTACGAGCCAGTTATGGGATCACAGGAAGTGATAAAATTGGTGACTATAAGTATCTGGATTCCTGGAGATCTGTTATTAATCCCTATCTTGATATTAAAGGGGTTTACCCAGTCCGGTTGGCCAATGAAGAGTACATTTGGGAAACTAATAAAAAGCTATCAATAGGTGTTGAATTAGGGTTTTTAAAGGATCGTATTTTATTAAATAGTGGATATTATAATAACAGGGGTGGCAACCAATTAATCAATACACCTTTACCTTTAATTACTGGATTTAGCTCAATAATTGAAAACTTTCCTGCAACAATAGAAAATAAAGGTTGGGAGTTTTCAATTAGAACCGAAAATTTAAAAAATGACAATTTTAGATGGAACACTAATTTTAATATTACGTTACCAAAAAATCGTTTACTTAGGTTTCCTGGCATTGAAACAAGTAATTATGCAAAAGATTACATAGTTGGGAAGTCGCTTAACTTAATACTTGCTTATAGCTCTGACGGGGTTGATCCTGAAAAGGGGATCTTCCTCTTTAAGGACCAGAATAATGATGGTATTGTTGATTTTAATGATCGACAATATATTGGAACGACAGATCCAAAATATTATGGTGGTGTGCAAAATAATTTCAGCTATAAAGGCATATCGTTAGATATCTTCTTTGAGTACCGAAAACAGAAAGGTTTGAATTTTCTGAAGTCAATTTATCAAGGTTCGGGTACAGTACCTGGCTTCATGGAGAATATGCCAGTTTTTGTATTAGATAGATGGCAATTTCCAGGCGATGTTACTGCGTATCAAAAATTTAGTGCCAATAATGGCAAAGAAGCTTCGAATGCCAGTAAATTCCTGGCAAATGATGTTGACATAAAATATTCTGATGCTTCGTTTTTAAGACTAAAGTCAGCAGCAATTAACTACTCATTGTCTTCTGATTTATTAGAAAAATTAAAGTTGCAAGCTGTAACCTTTTCCCTTAGAGCGCAAAACCTTTTTACTATTACAAAATACAAAGGTTCAGATCCAGAAATCAGAGATCTTAGGGTACTTCCACCTATGAGGACATTAGGTTTTGGATTGGAATTAACATTTTAAAATACTGATATACCATGAGAAATTTGATATATTTTTTTGGGACGGTACTATTTTTGCCAATAGTGTCGTGTGAAAAATTTCTTGATATTGATCCACCCGTTCAGGAAATTGTTTCTGAAAAAGTGTTTAGCAATATCGAGAATGCAACCTCTGCAGTAGTTGGGTTGTATAGCCGTATGACATCCAGAAACAATGATGGAATGAATGGATTTCTTTCGATCTATACGGGACTTGCAAGTGATGAAATTTGGAATACGAGTGTAAATTCCTCATTTGATCCTTTTAAGAATAATGCAATACTTGATAATAATTCAGTAATTGTATCTAATGTTTGGAATCCTATGTATAATTACATTTTTCAAACGAACAAAATAATTGAACAATTGTCAGAAAGTAAAATGCTTGCTATTGACGAAAGGCAAAGACTATTAGGGGAAATGTATTTTACCAGAGCACTATTACATTTTTACCTGTTAAATCTGTTCGGTGATATTCCCCTTATTCTTACATCGGATTATCAACTTAACCGTTTTGCGACAAGGAATTCCACAGATGAAATTTATAAGCAGATAATACTAGATTTGTCGACATCAATAGACCTCCTGCCGGAAACTTATCCTAATTTGGAACGTATTCGTCCCAATAAGTTTGCAGCAAAAGCATTTCTTGCCCGGGTTTATCTATATACAAAACAGTATGATAAAGCAATTTTGGAAGCGTCTGATGTAATTAACACAAACAGTTATAAATTGGAGGCCAACCTTTCCAATGTTTTTCTGCCAACTAGTAAAGAGGCTATCTGGCAGCTATTTTCGACAAATACTGCCTATAATACAGCCGAAGGATTCGCATTCATACCTAACAATGCAACTACAAGGCCGGCATTCTCTTTTTATCAAAGGGTAATTGATGGATTTGGATCAGGAGATAAAAGAAAATCTGAATGGACATCCACTAGAATTATCTCAAATGTTACTTACATATATCCAACTAAATATAAGATAAGGAGCAATGCCACAAAAACGGAATATAATACTGTATTTCGATTGGCAGAACAGTATTTGATAAGGGCTGAAGCATATTTATATAGTGACGAAGTAAAAAATGGAATTAAGGATATTAATACTTTACGTTCAAGAGCCGGAACAAATTTGATGGATGAGAATCTATCAAAAGATCAAGCTATTCAGATGCTTATACAAGAAAATCAGAATGAATTTTTTGCTGAATGGGGGCACCGTTGGTTAGATTTAAAACGATGGGGCATTATTAATGAGGAAATGTTGAAAACCAAGCCGGGATGGTTATCCACTAGCGCATATTTTCTTATTCCCGCTACTGAGTTTATCCAAAATCCCAATCTTTAGAATTACAGCAATGAAAATTTACTTATCGTTTTTTATTTGGTTTTCATATACGTTTTGCCATGCGCAAAATACCACCTATTTGGGTATAAATGATTCAATTTATTTGACTATAGAGAATGTTCAGAATTATACCAATTCAAAAATAGCAATACCTGGTGCACATAAAAAGTTAACCATACTGCATCTGATTTCGACTACATGCGCACCTTGTTTGGCAAAGATCCCTAGATTGGATGGTTACCAGCAACAGTTTGATAAGGAGATACAAATCATATTAGTATTTAGAGAAGATCTGAAAAATATTAATAAATACAAACAATTCGTAACAGAGTTACAAAACACCAAATTACCAATAATCACAAAAGAATCAGGACTATACAATAAATTCAAAATTTCTGTATTTGGAGATAATGTATGGATTGATGATCAAGGAATAATTAAAATGCAGAATCGAATTGAAGATCTAAATCCGACCACTATTACTGACTTTCTTAAGAGTAAAAAAACAGTAAAAAGCCAGGTATACCATGAGATGGACAAGAATAAGTCGTTTTTAGAAAACCTCGGAATTAATTCAAATAATAATTTGATTTCATCTTTCCAAATGTTTAGGCTTGATCGAGATTATATAGAACAAACAAGGCTTTCATGGGAAATAGAGGCAAATAAAAACCATGACAGTATCCGTATTTATTCTTATAATACTGAATTAAGAAGACTCGCAAAGATATTATTCAACCAGCGGTTAATCCATAATAGTAGAGTCGTTTTTGATATAAAAAACAAAGAACAGTTATTACCAGACTTTAATGAACAAAATCCCAATCATTTTGCATTTGAGTTAATATTTAACAATGGAGCTAATATCGATCCAATGCAGTACTTAAAGAAAGAAATTGAAAATTCACTTTCTATTCGATTTACGGACACAATTTTAGATACAAAATGTTACGTATTAAAACGCTTCAAATCAGTAGATATTAAGACTAAGCATATAATTGATGCTACTAAAATCACTGGTGCACAAAGCAAATTTAACAATGAAATGAGATCTATTTCCGATGATCTCCTATTAACATTAAACAGTTACAGGTGGGGAGATATTGTTGGCGATTTGAATTTGACAGGCAATCGACGTAACTTTTTTGAATATTATATTGTTGATGAAACTGGAATCGATATTGATGAGAAAGTAGATATTCAGTTTTATGTAACAACCGAAAATATTGAGTTGATTAACGAATCTCTCAATAAATATGGTCTTAGGCTTGAAAAGGCTTTGCGACCATTACCGGTAATTCTAATTAAGGATGGAGTATAAAATAAGGGGGAGTATATCCTCCCCCTAGTAACAGTTGATTTGATTATTGGAAACCAAGCGTTGCAATCGGACTGTTGATTTGACCAGGCTTTACGCCGGAAGTAGGTACTCCAAATGTGTTAAATTGATCGTCGCGGTATGCTCTTTCGCAACCTTGTTTATTTGGTTCGCACCCAGGACTTTCTTCATCCTCAATAGTATTAGATTGAAGATATGCTGGTGTTGAAGACATATCAAACCAATGCAGTACGTCAGATGTTTGAGCATTGGTTTCAGTAGCAGTTTTCGCTTCTGCTTTTTCAGGAGTACCGGCGAATGCGCTTAAAGATAATGCCAAGATGGCTGCGGTGGAAAACATTAATTTTTTCATGTTCTAAATTTTTTTTGTTGTTAGATAAAAAAGGAAAGAATGCGCCAACTGCAAAACAATTGGATTTGCGTTAGGAAATAGTGCCTACTCGTTTATACAGGTTTTCGGCTTCGCCTGTGTTTCACCTTTTATGCAATATGAAATTCAAATTCGCGCATTTTATCAAGCCGGCTGCAGAGCCGCCTCTTTATAGGTTTAAAAAGTATAATAATTACAGATCTTTTAATTTCGCCAATGCCTAAGTGGATGCATTGTTGGGGTTGTATCACACGGTCCTGGAATCATGGGATGCCAGCCTCTTTTCATCAACATTACCTCAGTAGGGTCGTCACAATTTATTTCCGTAGTGGTAGTACTGGATGGTATATAGAAAAATACACAAAAGAGAAATAATGCAAGAAAGATTAAAGCGATAATGTTTAGAAAAAAATCCCTTCTGCTTTTACCCTTAGTTTTTTGTAGAGGCTCTGAAGCTCCCTGTATATTTTCCGGCTTGTCCGGTTGGTTGTATTCCTTGCTCCACATTTTAAGAATTTATTCGTTATCAAAAAGATATTGCCATTCTATGGAATCAATTCATCTACTAATAATCCTAGTTTTTTCAGCCGAAGTTTAAGGTTGCTTTTTGGACTTGAGTTAAAGGTAAAATGTACTGTGTAATTATAACTGATTAATAATCATTGATAATATCTAAATCTGAATCAGAAAAACAATATGAAAATATTTCGTTATCTTAGAGTTTGTAAACCAGCTGGTTATAAGTCCTTTATAAGGTATGCCGAATTCCTCCGGCAATACCTGTCACTTTTTGTTTGCATACCGTTAGCAGGTCCAACTTTTAGTTGTAGGCAAAGTCAATACGGTTGTAGAGCCCGATGGTGCACCAACTTTGCTGATGCTGTTTTTCGGTTTGGCAAACATAAAGACTGATCTGCTTG
The DNA here is from genome assembly GCA_016786705.1 of Taibaiella sp. Classification (GTDB taxonomy): domain Bacteria; phylum Bacteroidota; class Bacteroidia; order Chitinophagales; family Chitinophagaceae; genus Edaphocola. The sequence continues at coordinate 293,538 of JAEUVV010000012.1, read as the reverse complement.
CGAAAGGCTTCTTTTGATTACTTGTTTTCATAAATAAGGATTTTAGTTAAATAAAATATGTCTTTCTATTATTTCAACTTAAAAATACAATCACAGTATGCAGCTTCCTAATTTATTACATGACCACGGTGAAATTAGTGATGAAAGTCACTTTTCAGGTGATGAAACTTTAAGGAGAGATGAGATAAATGGTTTTTTGGTCGGCAAATGGTACCAGCATCTGATAGGTGTTTCACTCTTCATCATATATGAAGTAACGATAGTTAAGTTAATGGGTGTTCAAGATGGAGTCTTGGATTTTGTTAGTATTTATTTACTTGATATTAGCCTATTTTATGTCAATGGACTATATCTTATTCCGATGATGGCCCGCCTAGGGCGGCGAATGCAGCTTATCTGGCTGATAATTTACCTTCTACTCGTAATTGTTGTTGAATCTATCATGCAGATTGGTATCAATCACCTCATGCGGGCATATCATACCGGGGTATTCACAACGACTACTACTAAAGAGCAATATGTACGTGCTATCTGGCGCGCGATTTATATTATTGGTTTGGGGTGGGCTTACTGGATTGCTGCGTACAATTACCTTAAATCAAAAGCCGAAAATGAATTACTCTTGCGGCAGAAGGAGATCGAACGACAGAATATGATCCTTGAAAATGCCTATTTGCAAGCTCGAATAGCTCCACATTTTCTGTTCAATACACTTAACTTTATTTACAGCTCAGCAATTGAGAATGTAAGAGAAACCGCACCAGCGATAGCTGGACTATCCGATATGATGCGGTATTCACTGACGACACCGGGAAAAGACGGCAAAATAAACCTCGGAGATGAGCTTCAGTGTATTGACCGCTTAGTCGAGATAGTCTGTCTGAGGTTTGGTGACCGGCTGAATCTGCGCTATACTGTTGATGTGCCTAAGGAGATAAGGACGGCACGGATTCCTCCACATATTTTAGTATCCTTTGCCGAAAATATGACCAAACATGGTGTACTTACTGATAAGGATATTGAGGCGCTAATAGATATACGTTATGAAGGTAAAAACCTTGAAATGTACACTTATAATAAGAAGCTTGGTACGAAAAGTACAACCAGCCTTGGCACAGGTATTAGTAACACTATAAAGCGCCTGGACTATCACTATCCGAATAGGTACCGGCTGATTCGAGAGGATGGGGATATAGAATTTAAAATTACACTAAAAATTAAACTATGAGTTTTAAATGTATTGTCGTAGACGATGAACCGCATTGCGCCTTACTGATTGAAAAATATATAGCAACAACACCAGGACTGGAACACGTGAAAAGCTTTTATGATTCAATGGAAGCCAGAGACTATTTGATTGAGGGTAACAAAATTGACATTACCTTTTTAGATATTGAAATGCCAATGATGAGTGGCATTGATCTTGCACGTGAAATAAAATCGAAGAGCCTGATCATCTTTACGACCGGGCATCGTGATTTTGGTGCTGAAGCCTACCGACATAATGCAGTAGATTACCTCTTGAAGCCTATCCGTTACGAGCATTTTCAGGAGGCAATACATAAAGCGACTAAGTTATTGGAGCACCGTGCTCCGGTTTTTTTCTACGCTAAAGAAACGATGGGAGGGAAGCTGGTCAAAGTTGATATCCCACAGATTATTTTCATTGAATGTAACGGCAACTATGCAAAGATCTTTTTTTCTCGAGGCGAATTTTATATGATACATATTTCACTGGCCAAACTTCTCAATTCATTACCAAAGCGCAGTTTCATTCGTGTACACAAGTCTTATATTGTGAACCTGGAGAAAGTACAGTCCTTAGATGGCAACATATTGGGCCTTATAGAAGGACGGACAGTACAAATTGGCCCGAGTTTCCGGGACGATTTACTTAAGCGGCTTGAAGATCATATTATATAAGCGGCAGATCAGAATCTGCCGTCTTTTACAAACATATAATAGATTGCAAGTTCATGGGTGCGTTGATCAGTACAGAACAGTCTATTGATGTGCATATGGAGTAGATCAGTAAATAGAAGTGATCTTCGACGCTCCGGGCAAGTGTTTACCGTCTTGATCAATGAATTGTACATACGATCAAAATTTCTATAAAACTCCAAAGTAGGTAGTTCTATTTTATAAGCTTTTGAGTTTCGATATAGTTCGTTTAATTGTTTGAATCCATCAGCTTTGAGTTGATGCTCACGCTCAAAAGCTTTTAATGTACTATCCATATGGGCATGTAAGCTGGCAGAGTCAACATTGATTTGCGCAGAAGCCTTTTTGATTACTTCTATACACAGTTTATATTTGTGCATATCAGTTAGTTCATTCAGTAATACAGTTACTGCATATTCGCTGTCTATGTAAAAATGCTCTTCTACAGCACCGATAATATCATTGCCATAACGTTCCAACTCCCTGCGGTAGATGCACTGCTTTATATCCCAAATTGCCCCTTCCTTGTATGCTGTAGAAAGAAGAAACATCAATCTGGCCGATATCTGCGAGTTGCTTTCCACATTATAGGTTTTGACCCTTAGGCGGATATGCTCTCCGCCCTTATCGTAGCGTATAAAAAACCACTGTTGGATTAATGGCCTGTAATCCTGTAGAAGCTCCTGAATGATGTCTAAAAGGTTGTCGGTGTGTGAGGGATGACAGAAAATCTCCCAATATAGCCATGTACTATTGAGCAGGTAGTCCCGTTCCGTATTTAGCGAAACAACATCTTCATATAATGTTGATAGTCCACTATAGATCAGGTCATCGTGGTAAACCTGAAGGAGAAATTGTGCTGTATAGTTCTGCCCCGAACAATCTTGGACTAGTTCCTGCTCTGGTATAGGGGTTTCTTCGAGAAGTAATTCGCCCTGTCTTTCTAGCTGGCGACTCAATATTTTTATATCTTCTACCCTTTGACTGTCAAAGTACAATACCTGATCGGCGGTGCCTGCCCTAAATGTTCTATTGACATTCAGCCGCTTTAAGTATTCGGGCAGGGATTCATCTGGCTTTTGGTCAACCATACGGATATGCCATTTGGCAGGTGAAAGAATAAATTGCCGGTATTTTACGCGCGGATAGAAAGCGAAATGAGGAAACTGATTGTCCAACTGAAGATTAAACGAAGTATGCAACCCTTGATGTTGTAAGTCGCAAAGTAAGCGGAAAACAGAAAGATCAGAGCGGCTGTGGTTATATGCCGTTGCCAAACGAGGTATAAGCCGCTTATTCAACGAACGGCTTCGCAGTATCAATTCACTACCGCGCAACTGCACCGTTATGTCATCCAGTGTCAAAGGTTTATCCGAGTCGTCATAGTTGAGCAACGTCAGTTGGGCGTCATAGATCTGCCGCCTTCGGTTCACATTATCGACCTGTCCTTCGGCCATATAACCGATATCGAAAAATATTACATCGGGGTTTGCCATTGATTCACGCCTGGCTATTTCTTTTGCCAGGTTATGTATATCATCTGAGGCAAGCGTGAAACGTCCTGCCATAGCGCAGGAGGTAGCATTGCCAAGATGTTCTATCCAAACTTTGCCTTCCGCTAGTGTACATAACAGACTCATAGAATTTGGTACTGGTTTTATGGCAGGTGCGCCTTCTTGGTCAGATATCAGGGTCTCGAGATCTATCTCCTTTACTCGGCATTCTGATGCTGCTGATATGTTATTCCCGACGAGTGTAACGACGTCGGTACGCTCACTAACCATTCTTCCTGCACTGAGCGAACCAATGATCTCGCTTTCAGCGGTCTGTTGTTCGAGGTCGGCATAGCCAATCCCATACTCAGGGTCCAGCGCGAGCATCAAAGGAACTTCCTGCTGATCATAGCGATTCCGAAATTGGTCGGCAAAGGTATCCAGCCGTGGATTACTTACGGATTTTTGATGGTATTGCAGAGTGTTTACCAGCTTATCCAGACCACGTAACACCCGAAAGTCAAATGAACCCTGCTGGCATTGTCTCTCGGATATAGTATAATTTACAGCTGTATTTTCTGGCTTAAAGCCAATACGTCGAAAATAATCATCCCCAATGATATTCGGGTCCAGGCTTGTCAGCAATAACTGCATAGATACAAGTGCTTCTATATTATTCCTAAACGTATTGTATTCAAGATCGGGAAACTTATTGTATAGTTCCTGGACAAGTATGGGAACCCGGCAGTACTCAAGGGCCGCAAGAATAAAGTCATCATTCGGTGTTTCCATTAGCTTAAATGTCTTTTCAAAGAAACCGACATAACGAATAGTACCATTGGCTATTACGTAATACGTGCTATTGCTGAACAATCGGCCTTCTGCTTCATAAAGCTGATCAAAGCTGTAGGTAAAAGACTCTTTTGCGCTCCAATCGGGCAGCTCATGCAATATTACGTCATCGGACAGTTGTATCGGCTGCCGCTCACCGTGTTGGTAGCTACCTGGACACACGGCAACTGAAGCAAGACCTCCGAATGGAGTGGAGCGGTTTTTAGACCGATTGAAATACTTCCAAATGGTATTTCGAATTCGCTCTGGCTGGCTGCTGATCTGGCTGTAGTCAAGATCTTTTATCTTTTCGTAAAAGTCAGCAGAGGATTCGGCAATGAGGGATTTGAGCTGCGGCCAATGGTCTTCAAGCTGGGCACCCAGTGGAAACCTTGGTATACGCAAGATGACGCTACGATTAAATTGTAATTTCATTCGGAATATGAGGGTAAGATTTTCAATTATCGAAATATGCAAGTCTGAAACAAAATCTTAAAATATATTACACGACTACTTAGAAATCTTTGATGAAACGCCGTTTTGTGATGACATTCTAGAGTTGATATTAAAATTATATTCGTAGCTAAACCCATAAGTCGATAAAATCTACAACCCGGGAAAAGGCAATGGGCAATGCTTGAAAAATAATCCACCAGATAAATTTTATTTTTCGTTCAGTCTCCTTTGTTAATATTTCTTTTTTCTTATCGGGGTTTGTGTTTTTTTTCTGGTACATAAATTTGTGTTTTACTGTGTTAGTAAGAAAAGTATAAGCGGTTCTGATTTAATAATCAAAAAAAAGTTGAAGCTTTTAGCCGATTCCCATTCTTACTACTAAATTCGAAACCATCTGATCAATAAAAAAAAATAGTCCCGCATAGCGGGACTATTTTTTTTTATTCTTTTATTATCAAAAAGTTTGACCTGGGATAATTTTGTTTTTAAAACGGATTCCACAAATAATCCGGCAAATCATATTCTCTACGTACTTCCTCCATGCGCTTTTCTAAATTCTTAAAGAAATCCGGGTTGGTAAAGCTTTCCGTGCGAAGTATAAAATTGACGTAGCTAGTTTTTTCCATACGCCCTTCCTTTACTGCTTTTTCCAACAGGTCTTTGAAGAAAGTTTGGCGAAGTTCAACGTTATCATAATGGCTTAAAATAATCGGCTGGTACCAGCTTACCGTTTCTCCAACTTCCTTGTTATTGAAATATTTTCCATGCTTCTTGTAAAACGCATACACATTAGCATTTTGAATGCTATCCTGCAATGCAAATTTTTCATGTACTTTGGCCTGCGCCATTGAGTCGTCTTTTTTATAGGCATATTTTACCTTGCGGGACATTTGATCCTGAATAAGGAATCTAATAATCTGTTCGCCGGCTTCTTTATCCGTAGCCTTCTCGTTTTTCTTATAATCGTTGATTGCCTTTGTAATTAACGGGTCGCGGTTTTGCGGAACTTCAAAATATTTGATCAATGCAATGTTAGGAGCGGTGAGCATATCCACAAGAATTGTGTAATCAAATGTACTGATCGTTTTATTCAACAACTTTTTGCTCTGATCTTCATTGCCTATGAAATAGTATGCACAAATAAGGTATGGAACGGGTAATATATTAATTTCATGCTCTCGATCCAAAATCAAGAGTTCTCCTAGTTCTATAATATTCCTGTATCGTTCCTCTAAAAGTAACGAATCGAAAACCTGAATGTATGTTTTTATCTGCTGCTTTACATCAACTTCTTTGTTTAATAGGGTAGGTGGCTTAGGGGCCTCCGTTTGTGCATTTGTTTTTATTGACGTTAAAAGAATTGATAAGAAAATTATCGTGGAAAGTGCGAATAGTTTTTTCATATAATATATAAGAATTATCTGATGTTTTTAGGTTTGGTTAATTGCAAGTTATGCCAATTGTGTGTAAAACTGCACCTGTAGCTCCAAATAATAAAATTTAATTTTAAAGTACTTCTAAAATACTATTGAAATAGTTCAGTTTTATCCCAGTATCACCCCACTATCTATTTCAGTTTACTTTCGAGCCGGCTGCTTTTTTCTCTACGGCTAAATGGACAGTTTTGTCCCGTCTACTGACATTTCACCAAAATGCCGATATATGAGAAAGTTTACCGAAGAACTACATCAGAAAGTTCAATTAAGCATCCAAAAAGTTTCCGACCAGGGGGAAGTTGGTTTCGAGTTTTACAATTCCTGCTATAGTATTTCTAAAGCTGCGATGGGGGAGTTGAAAGAGTATGTGTATCGATACAAGTTTAAAGATAGGGTGGAGGAGATCCAGTTTTTTAAAGAAATAAAGCCCACCTTTCAGGCACTGCTCCAGTATTATAAAGAGTTACTGGAGATTGAAGTTAAAAAGCCTACAATTGCCGAAAGGCGATATCTGATTAAGTACTATCAGAAAACTGCTCGGTATTATCAAATGGTGTTGAAAAAGAATGATCTATTTCGACAATACCTTAGATCTGGGAACACGGTTAGCGATCATCAATTATTTGTTCGTTCTGAAGAGAACAATGATTTGTTTCCATCTGATGCCATAGACCTGGATGAGAAATTTTCGACCGTTGCCAGCAATGAACTTGCGAAGATCAAAAGTCATGAAATGGTTCTTGAATTTTTGTGTTTTAGAATTGAAGCGCTAAAGGCAGGTGATTCGAAAATTGCTAATGAACCGATTGAAAATTATGATACTGTTTGGACAGGAGATAAGGTTAAGCTAATCGAGCTTGCGTATGCGCTATTTGCCAGTGGTGATGTTAATAATGGGAAGGCCACCATTAAACAGATTATTAAAGCCTTGGAACGTGCCTTCAATGTTGATCTTAGTGGTTTCTATCGGGTGTTTCAGAATATTCGGATTCGATTGTCTGGCCGGACTAATTTCTTAGATTTTTTGAAATCGTGTTTGACTAAATTTATGGATGAAACGGATTTGAATTATAGGGGATAAGGTATAATAAAGGACGGCGTTTTGCCGTCCTTTATTATTTTAAACCTCAAGTGCGATTTCTTTTAAAATTCTGTCAAAAAACGATTCGCAAACGCTTTATTATTCTTTTATTAAATTGTAAATAGGAGGTTTACTACCTTCAGGCATAAGTTCTGTATTTATTTCCGCATCTCGTCCATTATACTTAATAACTGTAAATGGGTTATTACATTGACATACATCCTGCAGACCTTCCTTGTTACTGACATTCCTGCTCTCCACATACAATGTATCCACATCACCATTGGGGAATTCAAAATACCAATAGTTACGGGTAACACCAAATGGATTAAGGGTGGGACATACTCGTACTCCTTGTTCATCAAGATAAGTATTACCAGAATAATGAGATGGTTTTAAAAGATGACTAGCCGTCGCACTATCTTGAACAGAAGGATTCTTGTAATACTTTGTCAACCCTTCCATATAATACATCTTTAGTCCGTTCATTACACTGTCCGGAAGCTTATCCCCATTTTGTACAATACGATATGCGAATAGATTTATGTCAAGACTATACATATCCGGATTTTCCTTTTGCTTACAAGAATGTAGCATTGGAAGGCTTACAATTACAACAGATAAGACACTTTTGAACATGTAATTTGGTTTTAGGGGTAGATGTTTTTAATAATTGTTCTTTGATATTGAAAGTTTTTCCCAGTATACGGTGCCCAATCCGACTCATAGAACCAACCATTAAAATCACCGTAATAACCCCAGTTCATATGGAACCAAAACTCACTATAGCAATTGATATTATTCTTCCTGAATCCATCTATCAACCATGCATGAACATCATCATATTTTGCAGACTTAAAAATAAGGAAACTTTTGTAGGTAACCTTATTAGCTCCACCTACATAAACAATCCTGTTATTCATAATATTATCTCGAATATTCCATCTTTCAGAGTTGACATATAATATAAAATCACCACCAGAAGAGAATCCATATGTGTTTTTCAACGTTGGTGACACATTTGATGATAGAGCTGAGGTCAAAGTACATCCGTAAAATGCATCTAATTGGGCAGGATTGCCTAAATTACCAATTAATCTTTGCGACTCATTGGTTGCATTTACATTATACATCATTGAATAATTATAATTTGGATGCGGTTTGCTCCAGTATTTTAATATCTGTGCGGTAGCTATTGATACACAACCAGCTAATGGTCTGTTACCAGAACATGATATGGGTGAATTTACAAGATAGTTGAAGTCATTTTGTGGTAAAAGTGCGAACCTATGACCTTGCCCCCACTTTGTTTGCGTTAATGGTCCAACAACTTCATTGGTTTGATTATCCCAATTGACACAAGGGCTCGGAGTTGGTGTCCAATCCTCCGGATGAATACAGCAATCTTTTAGCTGCATATGATTTATTGTATAAGACCAAGTTGAATAAGCGGCCTTGAATTTTTCCTTATCATTCAGGCTGCCGTCCCTGATCAGATCAATATTTTCCAGGTTACTCATCATCCATTCATACATACCTGCAGGAATTGAATCGCCTTGATTCAATGAGCCGGATGCTCCGAAAGCTAGTATGGGTTCATACCGATAATCAGCTGAAATGATAGTATACCCTTCTCCATCAGCGTAATTGAATACATAGGCTGTAGGTGGTAAATCAGGGTCTGTACGAAGTGGGAAAGAACTTGTTATCTCCCTGCCGTCCCCTGTTAGAAATGCATCTGATTCGTTTTGAAAATGGTCTTGTGTCAGTCTTTCGGCTATCAGTTGTGCCATTTCCATATCTACAAAATTAGAATCAAGCGGCCTGTCTGAATTCATTGTGTACATTGATCCCGGCTGTGTCGCTATATCTTTGTTTTTTGTACAACTTGCAAGGATAGTGATAGACAAGGCGATAGTAGGTAAGGTTGTTAGAAGGTTTTTGGTTGACAGTTTCATTAAAGATTATGGTTTGGGTGAATAATCATTTAGAATACCTTTAAATGATCTACAAAGCATTCTATTGTTTTTGTAAATTATAATCAAAAATTGAGTCTTGGTTATCGGGCATAAATGCTGGATCACTGGATCTCAAACATATAAATGGTTTAGAATTTTTGATTGAATAAATTAATTGTTCAAGTTTGAAGTAGTCCTTCAATTCTAAATTAAAAAATGAAAGATTAAAATAGTCTTTTCCATTAAAGTAGAATATTTCTGAACTTGCATCACTTAAAACGTCATATGTAACTGGCTTTGTATTTTTAATAATCTCTTCAATTTTGGCTTTTATTCCATTGAAAGATTTGTCAGTACTTAACGTGGCACTAATTTCATTTGAATTGAATAATGTCGGCAAATCTTCAGAGCATTTTTCAATTTGAACATTTCTACCACTTTTGGAAGTGCCGGATTTAAAGATAATGTGAGTACCCAGTTTGTCCTTTTTAATTACGAATGCTCTGTTTTCAAGAAGGAGGCCATGTGTGTATGCTATTATATAGTATTCGTAGTCCTCCGAATGTATAAAACCTATCTCGTTAATTTCTGATAATGTTGTCTGAATTGTACTATATGCACATGGTGTATCTGAAGAGCACAAGCCAAGTGTATACTTAAAATAAGAACTATGTTCAAAATTTGCTTCACTGGTTGTGTCTTCTATACGACAGGAATTACATATCAATAAAGCTAAAAGGAAGCCTACTGTTACCAATATTTTTATATGGACCTTCTGCATTTATAAATTCCTTTAAAATAAATGAACTACTCTTATCATGTTATATCCATTGACCTTAATTGCCAAATTGTCGTAATGTAATTTTGATGTCATTTAATCTGGGACTTCATCATTTAAGAATATTAATGCGTGTTGAATACGCAAGAAATGGGGCATTAATTTCTGCAAGTTCCTCTTCTTTTAGATATATTGTAAACATCCCAAATCTTTCAGTAATTGAATGGCGTTGGGCAGAAATGGTATCATAACTTATAACATTGCTTCTTAATTTTATAGCATTTGTAGCATCATAGATATCTATATCAAAAGTATCGTTACGTTCTATGTTGTATGCATTCTGTACATACCCGCTTATTTTATAGATGTCGTATTTTTCGTTGTACCAGGCATCTGTAATCGTAAGGTATATTATTTCAAAACCAGTAATGTAACCGCCGTCACCAGTTTCTAACTTTGGCTTACAATTAATCCGATTGATATCAATTTGAGTGAATTGAGCTTTAACTCCAAAAAATGAAAAAATAAGTAATACTCCAATAATATATTTCATAAACTAGCTGTTTTAAAAACAATAATATTCGATATTCATTAGCTTATATTGCTCACCCTCAAATAACACCGTATCTCCATTGTACATTTCTATCTTAAACTTTCCCCATCTTTGAGCGTGTCCATAAGGAATGGTATCTCCATTTCTTATTAGACTAATTGGCGTTTTGGGATGGATGAACTTTGTCTTATTTTGGCGGCTTGCCAAATAAGCACAGGTAAAGTCAGTATAACCATAGATTGTAAACTTAAAAGTCTTTGGGTTCATATATGCTTTATTAATTACAATTTTTAAAGGAGTAGTTCCTGAAAAAAAGTTTAATTGCTGATTGGTCAATTTAACATCGCTTGTAGGAATGTATAGTTTGGGAGAAGAACATCCTACAAATAAAAAAATTGAAAAAAGTAAGTATTTCATAAGTACACAATTTATTTATAATAGCCAAACCCACCCGGATTTGGATTTCCATAAAATTTACCTTCCATTAAAACGCTCCTATTATGAGCGCCATCCATTCCTTGATAAAAACCTCTAGAAGGATAATTTTGGAATTTTGGATCAGAAGTTGATTTGCGATAAGGGAGCTTTTCCTTTGTTCTTAGATAATTTTCCCTAAGTTCATGGTAGACTATCGATGCTCTTCTAATAGTGTTTTCGCTTCTTTTCCCATTCACGGGAAAATCGTAAAATGTCCCGGGTTCAATATATACCATTCCGTCAATACCAGGCGGTCTTGGTAATTGATCTTGATCTGTAGCAGTACCTCCATCAATATTTTTTGGTGTTTTTGATAATGAGTAAATACCGCCAAATGCTTTCGTTTTATATGCACCGTTTGGTACAGTATATCCGTTTTTGTCTGCACCATACTGGAATACCAAGTCATTGCCATTTTCATCCTTAGCATTAGCCATATCATTGATTAAAGCTAATCCTGGATTTGCTTCTAGAATGCCATTTTTATCTTCCTCTGACAAATTTCCAAAATCTAAAGTTACGGTTCCATCATTAGCGAACTTAATATATTTTGAATGATCTGTTCCATCGCTACCCTTTCCCAAGCTCTGGATGTCTTTCATCTCATATTGCCATGTCTTATAATCAGCACCGGCATCTAAATTGGAAATTCTAAAAATATCCCCTAATGGGTCTACATTTAATACCGGGTTATTCCCCATGGAAACATATTGGCTCATTGTATAGGTTAATTCGCTTTTGGGATCGACCTGCGTAAACCTTCCAAGTTGAGGATCTAATGTTCTAAACGCCGTTTCACAATATTCCAGTCCAAAGTTCTTTTCCAACTCAATGCCCTGGTACTTATAAGGCTGATGTGTCATACCCATTGCACTTGTACCCACCGTTAATCCAAACGGATAATAATGATTCTCTTCCAGTACCTGGGTATTGTAGTGTAATACCTGCACATTATCGAACCATACATCTTTACCCATCGTCTGGTTATCTACATAAACAATTAAAATTCCCGGCTCTGTGGTCGTTACCCGCTCTGAAGAAAGGTTTTCAAAGGCACCCGGATCGATCCCAACTACCAAACGACCGCTTCCGGATAACAAATTCATCTGCTCATCAAAAAACAAATAGTTCAACCCGGCCCTTGGTGTCGTACCGGATATTATACTGCTATTTATAATGTCCCCAATGCCGGTTATATTATCCGGCCTGGAAAAAATTTCATTGATAATTTCGTTGGTCGGCGTTTCGCTAACCGGCTTGCCACCCAATGTTCCGCCAGACAAGGTAGCCAGTAACGAAGTTACGATATCTTCGGCCGATGTGTGCTCGTAATCCTGCGGGTCTTGATCCGCTTCATAATAGGCATCTGTAGCAAAGGTGAACTGGTCTCCCGGCATCACGCGCAGCATAATGGCCGTACCTATCTTACGGTCCGGATCATCAGCATTCAACCTTGCTGCTTTTAAGTCATCTGCATTGATGCTTCCCGGCTTATCATCTCTAACAGCCGCTATATTGTCAAACAGTAACTGCTCGCTGTTGGCGGTAGCCAGCTCATGGCGCGCATAATATTCATGACTGGATGGCTCTGCAGCCAGTGTGGTGCGCACATTGCCCAGGTGGTCTTTGATAAAGTAGTCATATACAAACTTGGTAGCCCCGGCCTGGTTACCTACCGTGATGGCCTCAGGACGGCTTCGGCCCTCTTCATTGAGGATATACTGCAGTACACTGTCTTTATAGACAAATCCACCGATATAATCCCAGGTTTCAGTGGTCATTGCATTCATATCATGTACCCGCTTCCTGAGCTTGTTGCCCTGGGCATCATATACATACTTTATAGTACCCTTGCCATTTACGGTGATCACTGCCGGCTTGTTGAGGTGGTTATAGGTTATGGATGTGATGGCTTTATTGGCATCTGTCAACAGGTTGCCATTATCATCATAGGTATATTCAACAGGAAGGTCTGCATCGTCTTTAAAATCAGGTAGTGTCGTGCCGTTGGTACCAAAATCACTTACCTTGATCAACTTATTGCTATTGGGTGCGTAAGCATAATTCAACTTGTCCATATCTATCGGTCCGCTTATGCCATTGCCCATCTGTACCATGGTCAGTAAATTTCCTCGCTCATCATAGCTGATCTCGGAAGCGGTATAGTCCTTGTTATCGTTTATCCAACCGAAATGGACCGGATTATTACGGTACTCGGCATGGATTAGCCTGCCGATCCTGTCGTAGCTGTATCCATAGGCATTGCGCCCCACATCATTGTTCGGAATTACCCCGTAATTGTTCCAGGTGATACCGGCGATATTGCCGCTGTAGAGCTTGCTCGCAAAACCATCATCATAATACAGCTGCTCGCGGAAGTAGGTACTGTCCGGGTACATCGGGTTGCGCGCATGGATCAGCTTCAGCCAGCCCCGGATGTTGTACTCCTGCAACACATTGACCATAGAAAACTGCTTGATCACATTGCGGCCCAAATGGTCATAGTCGTAATAGGCCAGGTTGTAGGGCGTACCATCATTGATGCTCTGCTGTAGTTGCCATACCTGGTCATTTCCGCCAGTTCCCAGGTTGCGTTTCGACTTCTTGTCCAGCTTGATATGGTTCAAGGCAGCGTTGGCACCGGGTATTACCTTTGCCCCTGGATTATAATGATGCGTAACCGATTGGTAAGGCATACTTTGAAAGTAATAGAGCTGGCTGTTGTAATCCACGCCACTCACCAGGTTGTTGGCCACAGTTTGTATGACCCTGCCTTTAGCGTCGTAATAGAACGCGGTAGTGATCCATGGGCTTGCTGTAGGATTATCCGGGTCCAACACCTTTACCCGGGTACCGGTTAGTTGGCCCCGAGTGGCATTGCTCCTGGCGGAAGCCTCTACGCTGGCATCATTAGCCGGGGCTGCAGGTATCCTGTTCCCATCAAAAGAGTTGCCCACCAGGCTGTAATCATCATAATAATTATAAGTCATCAGCTCCGCTGCAGTCAAGGATTGTGGATATTTATCAGCGGCAGCCATTGTGTTGAAGTTATGCACATAATAGCGCCAGGTTCCTGAAGCAATGAGTGCATTAGCGTCTGATGCCTGGGCCTGCAGGGATTCCCGGCTATCGGTCAATACTATCAATCCTGATATTGTTGGCCGGTTCAGCCCATCGTAGAAACCGAAAGCCCATTTGTTTTGCTGGCGCAGGTTACCATCCTGGCTGAGGACCATCCTGTCCCTGTTGTCATAGACAAAGTATTCCACCGCTTTCCCCGGGATCTTCTTTTCGGTCAGTCTGCCTCTTTTATCATAGCGGTATTGGTAGCAGAGCTCGTTCATCTGCCCGGCGGAGGGCACATTCCAGTGATAGCTGTAGATATGGCGGGTAAGTATATTGCCCTGGGTATTGATCATAGACTGGTCCGTAGTATAGCTCGCAGTTCCCATTAATTCCATTGGCGGCAACACAAAGCAGAGCTGTCCCAGCTCATCGTAAATATAAATCGTGTAATTATAGTTCTTAGGGTTCAGCTCCGGGGAAGACCCGGAAGGGAACTGGTAAGGAGCGGCGTCTTTTAAAAGTGCCCTGCTCATCAGCAACCTGCCGTTTTTATCCTTGATCTCTTCTTTCAGGTGATCGTCCTCGTCGCGGACCCGGGTGATGAAAAGCTCGCCTTCGGCATAGTTACCATCATAGGCTACACTGTGGTAGCCGGTGTTATACCGGTATTTTGGATAAGCGCCTTTGATGATATAATGCACCGGGTTGGCGCCGGCAACAATATGTTTAGGGTCTGTATTGGGATTGTAGTCCATAAGCACACCTCTTCCGCTACCTACCCATGACTTACCGGGAGCCATGACCTTCTTGGGCCGGTTCAGGGGAGATTGGTCATATTCCGTTACGGAATAAGGCTGTTCACCCTGGCTGAGCGGGTAGAATTGTTCAATACGGTGTTTGGGGCTATAATCAAAATTGCCTTGCGAGTTATGGGCCAGCCGCGCAAAAGGAAGGTACTGTATAGATTCCCTGCCGCTGGCATCATAGAAATGGTGGCTTACGATATCGTTGCCGTCCGCATGTGCCCGCTTGCTGACCTCCTGCAAGGGGCGGCCCAGCCCGTCAAAGTAACGGGTTTGCTGGCGGTGCTTCAGGTAATCGTTCTTCTCTGACATCGGCTGGTCGGGTATCCAGGTACGGATATAGTTCAGCTTGGGTTCCCCATAATCCAGGTTGTACAAAGCAGGATAAGCGCTTACCGGGGTAGGTACTGCCGGGGTAACCGGTATATTATCCTGCGGGTTGGCTACTTGCTGGGCAAATAGCGTTAGCGGTAGCCCTGTCGCCGAAAAAATGATGGCACAGAGCCTTAGGAATTTCTTCTTTTGTTGATTCTTATTTTTCATCTTCAGTAGTTTTAGTTAGTGCTTTGAATTTTGTATTCATGATCGGTTACCAGGTGTTCGTTTTCATCTTTCACTTTGATCAACCTGTTGAATACATCATATTCGAATAATTGGAGGTGACCTGCACCATCATTTATAGATAAGATCTGGCCGGTTGCTGCATCATAACTGGCACTTCTGAAGCCGGACCCTACGGGGAATAATGCAATTTCATCAATCGGTGCCAGGTAAGCAGGTCCACTACCGGTAGGCGCACGGTAACAGATTAGTCCTATAGAACCAGTACCGCTGGCAGTAAACTCCATTTCAAAATAGCTCAGGCCATTTGTTCCTGTTTTCAAAGGTTGTACCTGTGCAATGTTGCCATTATAAGCCGTGTAATATTGGAAATTGTTACTGCCGGGTGCCCAGAAACATAGCCGGTATTTTTTGCCATTTTGCAGGCTGATCGCACTGTTGATAAACACATCAGCAACGGTCTTGGTAGTTGACGGGGTAACGAAAATAGCGCCCCTGCCAATTTTCGCTGCCGTACCCTGGAAATTATTGCCACTAAATTGCCAGCCGTTTTTAAATTCGCTGTTCGTGCCATTGTAATCCCCTTCGAAACCGGTGTAGGCTACTTCTTCCGCAGTTGTGTTCTGAAAAGTGGCTACAGGATATTTTCCCGCATAGTCCCATATTATGGCTTCATTTTCAGCTTTACCCATAATCGTTTTTGGCTTATTGGCGAAAAGTTGTCCGGTATAATGCGGATAGCTTTTTTGCAATATAAAGCGACTGTCCTGTTCCCAAACCCCGATACCATTAATTTTAGAGCTTTTAAGCCCATTGGGATTAAAGCTGCTGTTCATCCCTTCAAGCGGTGCATCCAATTCCAAAGCATATTCTTTATCTAATACCGGCTTGTTGGATTTGTAGACAAATTCAGTACCGGTAAGGATCCGGCTTAATCCATTTGTGTTGGGCAATGGAATTGGTTGATCGGTATACACCAATTGTTCCACCGGGTAGTTTTTAATGCCCAGTGTGTTCAGCAATTTCAAGCCTGAGGCTTCTGAGCCTGATACGGTCGTTGCGCTGTAATCCGGGTGGCTATTGAATTTTGTTGCTTTTGAAAGCACTTTGCCATCACTTGTGGTTTCTGTTTCTAATACCAGGTTACCATACTGATCGTAATTGAAATTCTTTTCCTGGGAAAAAGCGACAGTACCATCTTCCTCATAAGTGCTTTCAACAGTTTTGATCAAAGGGTTCTTATAGGTATAGATCTTATAGGCCCAGGCGCGAAAATTAGGGATACCTTCTCCCCAGTTACCCGTTGTCAATAGGGTTTGTTTTGATATTGCTTTTACATATTCATTTTTGCGGTTGGGATTATTTTCGTAGGTCATAACCTGCTCTTTTAGCAGTTTATTGTTATTATTGAAATGGCTGACTTGTTTTAACTTACCTCTGTCCAGGTCCGAAGAGGACAAGCGGAAGTTTCTTTGAGCTATGACGTTATTGTTACCATAACCGGCATGCATTTCGTCCCTGTATTGAGGTTCTTCTGAATTGGTATATTTATAAATGGTATATCCGTTGCCCGGAGTAATTTCAACAACCTCGCTATAGTTCACTATGCCACCTCTAAATTGATTGACAAACTGTTGGTAACCCAATGTTGACCTATTGGACAAGGTGACATTAGAGCCATAATTATCAACCGTGATAACATCACCTTCCAGGTAGTCAAAATTTAATATTCCGCTTGAAGCCGTTGAATTGGGGTAATTGCTAACATATTTATACTCTTTGACCACAGGAACAGCTCCGAAGTAGTCCTGTTTTTTGATCTGGCTGATCCTTGCCCCTGGGGAAGCATGAATATCATCGCTGGTAAGATTGGATACATTAACAATGTTATTGGGAACATCAACTTTTATTTTTTTAAGGTAGGTATTCGGTTCATAGATCAATTCAGTAATGCCGCCCATTGGATTTTTGATACTCTTTAAATATCCTTTCGTGGCTGCATAAGGGAAACTATGTGGTATATCCATAAATTCATTAAAGCCACACCTCGCTTGATCCGCAGAAGATGAAGCATAATTAGGGAATCCCCAGAAGTCCCTGTTGATGGACATTAAGTCCGGAAGTTCTGTAATGCCTGAATAAGTAAATTCATAATTATTGTCTATTTGGCTGTTCAGGAAATTAAATTTATAATAACCGTTCAAGGTCCTTCGCTGATTAGTACTTGCACTATGCAATAGCTTATAGCCATAAACGTTGGTATTTGTAGTTTTGTCAAATAAGATAATAGAATCCAACTGTTGGTTATAATTGGGAAGCATATGATCCGGATTGGTTGAAGGTCCGGCAATTATATACCCAGAGGCACCCCAATCATACATATCCTGATACAGTACAACATCAGAAAAATCTTTATTCGTTTGAATTGGAGTGTTCCAACCTGAAGGGGCGGGCATAAAATTACAACCAATGGTTTCGAGTTTTTTATACCATTTTTCAATGGCCTGCGAACGTTTAAAATAAATTATTTGCCTGCTGGTCTCTACCTTACTTAAATAAACTGGGTAGGTAACACTAGCGCTATGATGAAGCACGGGACTAGCGACATGTCCGTTGGATTGGTAAACTTCATTAATGAAATCTTTCGTCAGGTGAAATAAAATTTTACCCCTTTTGTAGGTCAGGTTGATTTCTTCTCCTGACGGCGCTTGAATCTTTGTTAATTTCCACGAATTAACGGTAAATTGGGTTTGGAAAAATGCATCAATTCTAAGCATTCCTGTTGGGTCTTGCAAAATTCCACGGTTCACTTCCATCGCGGAATCCACACCTCCAAAAGTATACCGGTAACCATCAGGTGTTGTAAGCACAAACTTGGTGAACAGGAAATACAAGTTTATTTTTTTGTGTGGGCTTGTGAACTTATCCAGGGTAAAATAATAATCTGCATCAATTGGGTTGCCATTGGCAAATGCCTCATGTACTATATCAATCTTAAGATTGTCCTTGGATCTAACCCGCCAGCCATTGGAATCGTTCGGTCCTGCTTTTTCAGAACGGAAAAAGCTTCCACTTATACCACCTGGAAGGTTAAACATAAACTCATCTGGTTCAGAGTCTAAGATCAACCTGCGGGCCTGTTGTGGATTAGAACTACTATTCCAAAAGGCGGGCATAAATTCTGAGCCTAAAAAAGATGGGGTATTCCAGTTGTTATTATCCATTTGCTCTTTTGCACTATATAAATAGCCGCGGTCAAGCCATTGATCATGTACGACATTTCGCTTGTTGAAGCGTTCATCCGGCAGGTCATTAACTTTTCTCACGATTTGGTAGTCCCCTGTCATATTCCAGTTTAAACCGACCCATCCGGCAGTTTCATTTACTTTTATACCCCCGCCATTATAACTCAAGCCGATATTAAAATTCATATCATCACCCTGAGCGGTGAGTAAAGGGTGGTAAAGAGTAGGAATACCATTGAACATATCAACATTCACTTCATGGATCCGGTCAAATGAGGCTACATTGGGAGCCTGGATTTTGCCTGGGTGTGCCGCTAGTTGCTGATGCTTATTAAATGTACCGTCGGTAGAGCTCATTGGAATAGTTTGAGCGTACAGTCTCAAACCGCTCAGTGAAAGTACAGACATGCATAGCGTAGCCAGTATTTGCTTTTTGATTGACATAAATTGAATTTTCGATTTTATAACTTCCAGCCCAGCCTTACAATCCAGGGTGAGCTGATCTTTGTTTTATCGTTTAAAAAATTATAGCCTACCAGCATCGTGCCTTGCACCTTGCTGCTGACCCGGTAGCTTTTCATAATTCCAAAGTAAGCAGCATCTTGAAGTAAACCCATAGCTGTCTTTACATTGCCAGGATTACCATACTGCTCTTGTATTTGAGTATAGGCGCGATTCATAGGCCTTAAGCTCTTTTCATAACCACCCTGCAGGCTGATGCCCCACACCAGTTTATGGTCCAGGAATACTCTACCAATTACTCCTTCATAAGTCAGTTCCAGGTGTTGCCAGTTCCGCCCAAGACCTACGCTGCCATCCAGGCCTATACCTATACTCAGGGCTTTACTTTGCCGGTAGCTTAGGTTCACTCCCATTTGCAGCATGACCGGTCTTGTGCCGTCTGGCGAGGCTCTTTGGGTCTGGAAGTTATACTGGGTTTCAAAGCGATGCCAGAAAGGTATGCCCCGCATGGGATTTTTAAAACCGGCGGTTTTTTTTAGGCTGTTCTTTGCAGACTGTATACTGTTACGGCTTTCGTTCAGCTGTTGCTTACTTTCATTAAGGGTTTGTTTGGCCTGCTTAATTTGTTGTAAAGGCTTGTCCAGTGTTTGCGTATATTGTTGGAGTTGCTCTCCGGCCTTTTGACTTAGGCTACCCAGCTGATCACCGAACTGTTGCTGTAATTGTTCGCCTACTTTAGCTTTGGTCTGGTAGCCCATTGCTTCCAGGTCTGCGGCCGACTTTCCGGCCATGCTACTACCTTTATCCGGGTTCAGTTGTTCTTCGAAACCTTCAATGCCCCGCAGGTATTCCAATGCTTTTTCCTCCGCCGCATCAGGCTCCTCCAGCACCTGTTTCCAATAGCTCGCTTGTTGCTTGTATTGCAAGCCGGTATTAGTTAGTTTACTACCGTAGCTTTCCAGTTGAGTTCCTTTCAGCAATCTTTCCAATGCGCCGGTACGTGCAGCCACCTGCTGTTGCAGGTATTGTTGTAAGGCCGTTTTTTGCTGCAGTGCAGATAAATCGAACGTTTTACCCAAAGGGTTATCCGTATACTTCCCCAAGAAGTTTTGCAGGCCCTGCAAGGTGTCCAGCGCCGATTTACCTTTACGCCCGGCCGCGTTCAGCTTATGGATAAAAGCGGCATCTTTGGATTGACGCATCAGGCTATCCATATCCGGGCTTTTCAAGGCCAGGTATTGCTGGTATTTAAGAGAATCAGTCTGTTGCAGTTTGGATTGAATCCGGCATTCCTGTTTCTTGAGCTTTTTAAGGAAGTTTGCATTGGTCGCTGCCAGTTTGCGGTAGTAGCGTTTGCTCTTCGAAATCTTCTTTTGGAAAATAGTATTTGCTGCCTGTTCTATGGCAAGGCTGTCGGAGGGGAAGGATTCTTTAAAACCTGGACTAATATTCTTGATGAAGTTTGTATCTGTATTGGCAAATAAAAAATTACCGGCTGCATAGCCAGGTATCATTACCAACCACAAAAACGTTAAGGCCCTTAGTTTCAAAACTTCGGTTTTTCAAAAAATTAAATACAATAAAATGCGGATGCTATTTTTAGCGATCAGCTTTATATTATTTTAAAAGTCCGTTATGGTTTATTCCGGTCTGCTACGATTCCAGGCACTGCTTATTTAACCGTAACGCTATATTGAATAGATGTAATTCTATTTAATATGGTTGGATTCATGCTTGGGTATTAATTGCATTAAATATAAAAACATCTTGTAATCTGTTAAGGTAACGCAAAACTAGATTTGTTTTATATACCAGACAATGGGGGAATTCCCGTATTTTTTATGTTTTAACGGCAGTAATAGTAATTGTTGCTGTTTTTATATGAACAAATACTATATAAAATCAGATAATTTCAAATTTATTTTTTGATTTTTTTATCCATGTACATGTATAACAGTGGATACCTTTAATGCTGTTGTAGCCCCTATATTCTCCACCTATCATTCACTAAAAATCCTCACAATACTTTTTATTACCTTTTTAAATAAGGCAATCATATATGTTGTCCATGTATATCCGGTGTTAAATCACCCTCCACTGCCTCTGCACCTTTGCATTGTAAATGATTACAAATCTAATTGCAATGCATATGGACAATTATATTACCTACAAAGATTTACTGCTCATAGCTGGCGTACTTATCATCCTTTACGCTTTGTTCAAATTCATCCGGGTTTATTGGCTTGAATTTCTGGAAAGACTGAACCGAAAGGTAGAAGTTTATGAATCCGAACTATTCGCCCAACCCCAAACCGAAGATGATTTTCTTCCCGCACTTGAAAAATTGATTAACGATATCCGGTTTCACATATTGGTTAAGGCAGGAAAAACGGCAACAAAAGAACAGCTCCTGGAAGCTATTGCTGAAAGGGTGGCTGCTCAAGTTGCAAACTATGATGGGCTTCATCATCCTGCCTTCCGATATGCGCTAAATAATTACATCATCCATCATACTGAAAATATTTGCGGGGTTCAGATCGAAGAAGCAGAACTGGAGGCCCTGTGGGAAGGTTTGCCCCGCAAAATTAAAACCCTATAAAAAAATCATGGTACAATTATCTACAACAAAGAGACTGTGGGCTATTGCAGCATTAGCCGGTCTATTCAGTTTTAACTCCTGCAATAACGAGCGGGTACTGGAACCATTTAAAGAAAAAATGGAAATCCAAAATGAAGGTTCTTTAACAGCATCAGATGGTGCAGTTACTTTAAAGCATGACTGGCTAAACTTTAAAGATAAACGGGCCTTTGAAAGTACACTGGCTACTTTGGAAAAGATGCAGGAATCCGGTGGACTGGATAAATGGACAGATCAGTTCAAAGGCTTTACTTCCTGGCGTTCCGCAGAGCCGGAAGAAGTGGAAGATAAAAAAGATCAAGAAATTCGCATTGATAT
Source organism: Taibaiella sp. (assembly GCA_016786705.1). Lineage (GTDB taxonomy): Bacteria > Bacteroidota > Bacteroidia > Chitinophagales > Chitinophagaceae > Edaphocola. The sequence goes on along the minus strand of JAEUVV010000012.1, from coordinate 271,441 downwards.
TCCTGATCCTATACTAACCACTTTATTGAGTGCTACGGGCCGGATTCAAATTGCTGATACCATTTATCAGTTGAGCCATGACGGTAAAGCGCCCACGCTTTATGCCGTTCCACAAATCAGCTATGCTCCTCTTATGAAAGGAGTCGGTCCGCAACGTATCCCTACGGCTGTAGCGCATAAGGTTGGGCTTCATCTGATGCCGCTCTTTCCTAAATGGGAGGACAATGAACGGGTTGTAACACCTTACCCGGTAGCGCCGATCTGTGATTACCCGAATCAAAATCTTATTCCTTGGTGGGGGCAAAAAGGCGATTACATTTATCAGGACAACCTTGGTAATCCTTTGGCACGCGACAATGGCCGTGATGTTCGTATAGACTATCACCGTTGGCGAGTAGGATTTTTATTTTATTCTTCCATAGGTGTCCGTGTGAAAATTTACAAGCATACCCGATTGGGAGGCTGGATGTCCACCGTAAAAATGGATGATGTCGGTTTTATGGCCTGTAGTGAAGGCTTGATTGTTATCCCTGGCTTGCTTCCTGTTCCGTACGATGGTCATGTCTCTGCCGGCGCATATAATACGAATAAGTTAGAAAGAACCTTAAAATGGGCTGCAGCACCCATGCACGTCGAAGTTATTCCTCATCATTTCAATTTCAATTTTGCGGTGACCTACCGCGGCAAACATATCAGCCGGTTTATCCGAGAATAATTTTTAAGAAATATTAAGGGCGGGCGCTTGAATGTCCCGGTGACTCGGTTACAGAAGTAAGCGTTCCTGCCCTTGCTATGCCATAGAATTTAAACCATCTAATCATACAGCTATGAACATCAACAGAATGGAATTCATTTTTTGGATGGAGCGTATCCTGGCAAGGATTGATATCCTCCAAGATAATATCAATGATCTACAAAAAGGGAAAGCTAGTATTGACGGCGATGAACTACTGGATAACCAGGACTTGCTACAGATGCTAAAAATTAGCAGCCGTTCGCTTCAACGGTACCGTTCTTCGGGGCAATTACCGTATTACTCCATCAGTGGAAAGCTCTATTATAAACTTTCCGATATACATCAATTTATCCGGGACAGTTTTAAGCCCCAAGCCCCTAAAAGGGATGACAATAACAGACAAAAACCGCCTCCCGATGCCAATTAGTTATGACTAGGTATAACCGTATCTACTTTCATTTTCACAACTAAAAAATTTCAATTATGAGCGAAGAAACAAACATCAGTCCGAGCAGTCCCGACGAATTAACGGATATCCTCTTAGTACTGAACAAAGAAAAAAAGAAGATCCAGGCCGTTAAGGGGCTTGATGAAAAAGGTAATCTGAAAACCGTAACTCCTAATGAAAAAAACCTTGGGGATTTTTTGCGCGTAGATGGAAATGGTAACATCTTTTCCAATTTCTTTAAGAACTTCTTTAGTGAATTAAAGAATCCTACCAACTTCTCCTTTTTTAAAGTTCCGGCCCCCCTTTCTATGGATGTAGCCAAAGGCTTGCAAGAGCAGGTAAAGAAGCCCACACCGGAAGGTGAAAAACTGATGCAGCAATATGAAGTCAAAACAGATGCGCCCCAAGAGCAAGTGAAGGTTGATGCTGCCACGCAGCAAGTCCCTGCATCAGAAACCCCAAAAACCAACTATAAATATAAGGAAGAGGATATTGACTGGGATACATTGCGCAATCTTGGCCTGGACAAAGAATCTCTCGTAAAGAAAAACCTGCTAGACTCTTTATTAAAAGGCTTCAAATCCAATGTACTTGTTCCTGTTAGTCTCAACATGGATGGTGCGGCACTGCGAACAGACGTGCGAATCTGGTTACAGCCCGGTGAAGATGGGAAGCCAGTTGTCGCTATGCGGGGCGTCCGAAAAGAACCGGAGCTTAGATATCCTTTCTTTGGGCATAAGTTTACTGACGAGGATAAAAAGAATCTCCTGAAAACCGGAAACATGGGACGTGTTGTCCATCTGAAAAATCCGAAAAGCGGCGAAATTATTCCATCTATTGTCAGTCTTGATCCGTTAACTAATGAGCTGGTTGCCCTCCGTACTACAAAAATTGTTATTCCAGATCAGATCAAAGGTGTAAAACTTAATGATGTGCAAAAGCAAGCTTTGATGGAGGGTAAGCCTCTTTATCTTGAAGGAATGATCTCTAAAAAGGATACGGAGTTTTCTGGAATTGTTCAGATCAATGCTGATAAACGCAATATAGAGTTCTTGTTTGATAAAGATAAGGAAAAAAAAGAGTCACAACAACATACCAATCAGGTACAGCAAGGTACTTCTGATTCAAAACAACATGAGGTTCCCCAAACTTTCCGTCAACAGCAACTAACCAAAGAGCAACGGGATAAGTTGGGCAAGAATGAAGCTGCTTATATAGAATTGGTTGATAAAAAAGGAAAACCTTATCAGGGCTATATTACTTTTAATAAGGACACAGGGAAAACAACCTTTGACTGGCCAAACCACAATAAGGAGCAGGTAAAACCTGCGGAAGAAAACAAAACACAGGTGGCTGTTAATTCAGAAGGTAAGACGAATGAATCGACCAAAAATATAGCCGATCCACTTGATTCGAAGCAGAATTCGCCAAAGAATGAACAACAGCAAAATATTGATGCTGCACCGAAAAAGTCTAAAGGTCCTAAAATCTAAATAAGCATGAAAACAGTTATTGCAGAAAAGCCTAGTGTAGCCCGGGAAATTGCCGCTTTGTTAGGCGCAACAGAAAAGAAAGAGGGTTATATGGAAGGAAATGGTTATTACGTCACCTGGGCGTTTGGACATTTGGTTGGACTTGCCATGCCTGAAGACTATGGCCTAAAAGGATTTGATAAGGCTGTATTACCTATTTTGCCTGATCCATATCAGCTGACTGTCCGTAAAATTAAAAAGGATAAAGAATATATTCCTGATGCCTTGGCCTTAAAGCAGTTGAAAGTTATTGAAAAGCTTTTTAATTCCTGTAATGAAATTATTGTCGCTACGGATGCCGGCCGTGAAGGGGAGCTGATATTCCGCTATATCTATAGCTATCTTGAATGCCAAAAGCCTTTTGAACGTTTATGGATCAGCTCTTTAACAGAGAAGGCGATAAAAGATGGTTTTGCTAATCTTAAGCCGGGCCGGGATTTCGATGGGTTGTATTATGCTGCCCAGGGGAGGAGCTGTGCCGATTGGCTTGTAGGTATCAACGCAACGCAGGCGCTCAGTATAAGTGCTGCCAATGGCATCTATTCTTTAGGTCGGGTTCAAACGCCTACTCTGGGTCTTATCTGTAGGCGCTACCTGGATCATAACGCTTTTCAAGTGGAGAAATACTATCAAATCCAGTTGATCCATCAAAAGGAGTTTGTCGAGTTCAAAAGCCTTTCCAGAACAAAATGGAATGATCGCAAACTTGCGGATGATACTTTGGGTTCTATAAAAAGAAACGGTAATAGTGCTACTGTAATTTCGGTGGAATCTAAAACCGTGAATGAACTGGCTCCGCTATTATTTGACCTGACCGGATTGCAAAAGGAAGCCAATAAAAGGTTGAACCTATCTGCAAATGAAACCTTAAAGATTGCACAGGATCTCTATGAGAAAAAATATATTACTTATCCGCGCACTGGAAGTAAATATATACCAGAAGATGTTTGGTCTACTATTCCCGAATTGGTTAGGTCTTTACAAGACCGGGAAACCTGTAAGGAAGCTGTCGGTAAAATGAAATGGGGGCGGTTCAATAAACGGATCGTGAATGATCTACGTGTCACCGACCATCATGGTCTTTTGATTACCGGCAAAATACCATCTGCCCTTAACGCAAGGGAAAATGCAGTGTATGATATGATTGCCTTCCGATTGTTGGAAGCCCTCTCACATGCTTGTATTAAAGAGGTGACGGATGTTGTTCTGCAAGCATCGCATTATGAATTCACCTTGAAGGGAAGTAAGGTAACGGAGCCTGGCTGGCGTGGTATTAAAGGTAGTTTCGTTGCCGATGATGCGGAGCCGGAACAAGAACTACCAGAATTAAGAAAAGGTGATGAGTTAAAAATTATGGAATCTAAAATCCTTGAAAAGAAAACCAACCCGCCGAAACTGTACACCGAAGGCAGTCTCCTTGCCGCTATGGAAAATGCTGGAAAAGACATCGAAAATGCCGATGAACGGAAAGCTATACAACAGATCGGTATTGGTACACCTGCTACCCGTGCTTCCATCATAGAAACCCTGTTTAGCCGTAATTATGTACAGCGGGACAAAAAATCGCTGATCCCTACGGAGAAAGGTCTTCAAGTTTATAGCCTGGTTTCTGATAAGAAGATCGCTGATGTAGCCATGACCGCAGAATGGGAAATGGTGTTGCAGAAAATTGAGAACAATGAAGCGGATGCCGGAGCGTTCAGAAGGGATATTGAAACCTATGCAAAAACTATTACCCAGGAACTGTTGCAGATTGAGGTGGCAAAGCCTGAACAACCAAAGCTTGTCTGTCCGAAGTGCCAAAACAAGGAACTGCTGATCCGGGATAAGGTGGTGAAGTGTCCTGAGGAAATATGTGGCTGGATTCAGTTTCGAAATGTATGTGGCGTTACCCTCGGGATGAATGATATTGAACTGTTGGTTACTGCAGGTAAGACCAGGCTTATCAAAGGAATGAAAAGTAAAAGTGGAAAAACGTTTGACGCTTTTATTGTGATGGGGGAAGGGGGGAAGACGGAGTTTGAGTTTGAGAAAAAGAAAAAGAAGTAGTTGTAATAGAGCAGCCCTTAGGTAAATCTAAGGGCTGATTATTTCAGTTCTCTTTCTTCTTTTTATGTTGATTTTTTAATTCTTCAAATAGTTCATTTCTTAATTCTTGCCAAGATCTAATATTTAAATGTTTTCTAACAGATAGATCACATAAATTCCCAATTCTATCAGCGTGGGTGTATAATTTAGCATCCTTTTCGTACTCTAAAAAAGGTCTCGAAAAATCATTTGGGAGTAATTCCTTTGCTGTTAATATAAAAACGGGATTTGTTGGCCTATTACCAATACCTGTCCTAAAATGATTTACAACTCTCAAAATTTCATTTTTTTCATTTTCTGTCAGCTCGTCATTTAAAGTTGCAAATGTCAATATTGAATTCGGAAATTCAGTCCCAATTTCAATCATTCTGTCAGCATCTACTTTAGTAAAATTGTTATATGTCTTACATTCGCAAAAAAATAAATCCGGAGTAATATTCTCTTTATTTTTTTCTTGAAGCATTATTGCAAGATCAATTTCTTTTGTTTTTTTGTTTTTTATAAGTTCAAAGCCAATGAGTGTCGATATATTCCCCCAAAGTTGTGAAAATTCTTTGTACAATATTTTTATTGTTAAAAAAACGGCTAATATACCCCCGACCTTATTGTTTTTGCTAAACGGGCCAATTCCTCGGTACCCCCACTTTATTGCTGATGGGTGGTGCATAGGTAGATTGAAGTTATTTCTACAGGCGGCGCAATTCATTATCTCCTTTAATTCCGAAAGAAGGTAAAAAGAGTGTTGATGACAAATCTCACATTGTAAAATTGAACCGAATTCTATTATTTTATTTTCTATTAACGTTTGAATATAAGAGTTTATTCGTTCATTTTTGTTTGTTCTTAAACTAGCTTTAATTTCTCCAACTATTTTTGCATGAGAAACAGTTTTACCATCCTCAATCAAATCAAATATTTTAAGCAAGGATTTATTTTTTAAGATGTAAAAGCCATAAATACCGCCCATATTTTTCAATACTTCATTTGCCAAACGGCCACTTGAAGTTTGATTCAATCTATTCCCACTTTTTAAAAAAAACACTTTGAAAAAATCTTCTGCTTTGGGTATACAAAAATATACTTCATCATTTTCTCCTCTAACATAATAATTAGTACCTGCTCTAGAAAGTCGCCACTTCCCAAAATCAAACGACTGTGTTAACTTAGTCCAATCAATTGTATCTATTCCATAAACTAACCCAGCATCCTTCAAATATTTATCAGAATAACTAAATGTAAGATTGATTTTATGTGACGCAATTAAATTAAAATCGTTATTAAGTTTGAATGGTATATTCTCTGCCTTGAACTTTACATTATTATCTTGGAGTTCAACCTGTGAATATGTAGCAGTTATTTGCGTTTTTTCACACAATGCGTTATCTGCATCTAAAATTGATCTATCACCCGCCCAAAATCTGGGAAACCAATCCCTAAATATAAAATGGAAATTACCCTCTATTTTATTTTTTATTTCGTAGAGTTTCCTCTCAATGTCCTTGGTAATAAATACATCATTTATAAAATTAGATAAAACATTTATAAATGAAGGATATTCTGATTCCGCCAATTGTGACTTACAAAACCTTTCTATTAAACCAGTAAAATATTCGTTATCTATTTGGCTAATAGGTATAGGGATTATATTCCAGCCAAGTGCACGAAGATTCCAAAAATTTATTATATCGTTTAACCTTGTTTCATTTAGAAAATATATTCCCCCCTCATTCAACCAGCGCCTTTCATTATAAGTGATTATTTCTTGCAAGTTGATATCTATAGTACTAATATTTTCTCTTGGGAAGTAATTATTAATGTTGTTGTAGTTAATTTCCGGCTGCTCAAAATATGTTCTTTCGTTTAATTCGTTGACTATTTTGCTTTGAAGGTTATCTATAAAACAGCCAATAAAGCTTTTTAAAAAAATGTTTGAGCATTCTAATATAGGAATAGATAATTTAAGATCATCATTTCTAACATACTTAAATTCTGTATTGATGATATTAGACATTATTTCCAAAATACTTATACCGTATCGGAGTTCATCTTTTTCCAAGTCATTTTGAAACTCTTCACTTGTCAATAAAGTTCTATCTCCGATAAATGTTTTAATGAATTTGTCATCCAATCCCTGGTCGTAAAGCACAACGTCGGGATCAAAGTTGTCTAATGTGTTTTTATAGTAAGTATAAGTATCAACTTCTACATCATATTCTTTTTTGTACTTATGTGGTAATTCTGAATAAAGTGGCAATATAGGACTGAAAATTCCGCCCCAAATTGAAAATGCAAGTTTAATCGCCCTATCAAATTTCATCTCTGAATTTGGTTCAATCAAAAAACAAAATTTAATTGGGGATACGGTCTGATTTATTCCTATTGCCATTTTTAGTAATGATTTTATTGGAAAATATTAGATAGTCTTCTATCCAAACTGCAAGTTAAAGCAATCGAAGTTCTTGTACAAGCCAATATCTGCCATTAAAAGCAATACAATTCCACATTTAGACTGCCAGACTTTATCAATGATATTTTAGTTGCTTACTAAAAATGTCGAGGATATGAGCAAACAACAGAGTGAACTGTCGTATTTCGAATTACGGCTACAGGAACTATTAAATACCAGTTTCCCCGAAAAATCTACCGATCAAAAATTTATTGTTCAGCGGTCCGATTTAGCTGCCACGGCCTATGAAGATGCCTTTCGTACCGGCTATCCAATTGATGAATGCAATAGGTTAGCCAATGAGGTTCTGTTCGAAGGCTTTCATTTCTCCAAATTCGATACCATCTTTCAGGTTGTCTGTAATGAGTTTGATACGCTAATGGCAGACGAGGAACTGCGCCCATTCGCTTTAAAAATGCTTCCTATTTGTGAACTGATATTCGCAAACTATGAACTGGTCGATGATTTTGCTTATAGCTATGAATTCGACAAACTCTACACAGAACTGACGGGCACTTTAGCGCTATGGATTAGGGAGAATGGGCTTTGATAAGCGTTTTCACCTACAACAAAATATAAAGTCCTTACAAATTGCATTTCAACTGGAAAAAGAAGGCCGGGAGGCTACCGTAGGTGAAAGACAGCAGTTGATGCAGTATAAGGGTTTCGGCGGGCTAAAGTTCGTGCTGAATCCTATTGAAAAGGATTCGGATATCGACTCCTGGAGTAAGTCTGAAAGAAGCCTGTTTAATCCTACAAAAGTTTTACATCAATTACTTCGGGACTATTCTTCGGATGAACAACAATATAGGAGGTATGTGGACAGTATGAAAAGTTCTGTCCTTACGGCTTTTTATACGCCTCCCGAAATTATTGATGCTATATCGTTTGCTTTAAAAAACAACGGTATTCAAATTAATAAGTTCCTCGAACCTTCTGCTGGGATAGGCTCTTTTATCGAGTCGTTCCAAGAATCAAATGGTCCGATCCGAGATATTAGAGCCTATGAAAAAGACCTGCTTACAGGGAAAATCTTGAAACATATTTATCCAGGAAATAATATTCAAGTTCGTGGCTTCGAAGATATTCCCGGTCAAGAACTTAATAGCTTTGATGTAGTCGCCAGTAATATTCCTTTTGGGGATACTTCGGTGTTTGATTTGTCTTATTCCCGTGGCAAAGATCCTGCGAGAATAAAGGCTGCGCGAAGTATTCATAACTATTTTTTTCTTAAAGGTATTGATACCCTGCGGGATGGCGGCATAATGGCATTTATTATTTCACAAGGTGTATTGAATAGTGCTGCTAATGAATCCATTCGTCGTTCACTGATAGCAAATGCCGATCTTATTTCTGCTATCCGTTTGCCTAATAACCTGTTTACGGATTATGCCGGTACAGAAGTAGGGAGTGATTTAATCATACTTCAAAAAAATGCAGGTAAAAATCAGTTGACAGAACTGGATAACCTTTTTTGCAGTTCTTATCAGCAATCAGATGGTGTAGTGAACAGTTCGCTGTTTGCTAACCTGAACCGTGTAGTCCATACCTCTCTCCATATCGGGACCAATATGTACGGGAAGCCGGCCTGGGTATATGAACATGGGGATGGTGTTGTCGGTATTGCCAAAGATTTAAAGCAAATGCTTTCAGAAGACTTTGGAAAGCATTTTAGTCATGACTTATATTATTGGATTTCAAATAGGGAAACCGTAATTGAAAATCAGCCTGATCCTCTTGTTATACAGGAGGTAGTAATACCCGTAATTATTCCTTCTGATAGTTTTACTGCCTCCTCTGTTAACGCTGTTACTGGTAATCAGGAGTTGAAGCAGCTAACTCTATTCGATCTATACGAAAATAATGCAGGTTCTGTGACCGCCTTATCCCGTTCCACTAAAAAGGCCAGGGCTAAAAGAAGTAATAGCAAATCTATAAGAAATACTAAAGGTTTGCAGACCGATCTGTTTAGTAGCTTTCCACCTGATTCCTATCTGCCAACAGGGAAAAATAGCGTGGGCAGCAAGGAAAATAAAAGTCTTCCAAAAAAAACAGGAAATGTAGGTGATTTATTTTCTTCCATTACCGATTCAGATTCGGAAAATACAGTCGAGGCAATTGTTCCTCCTATTCCAACAGCAGGAGTGTACACTGGTAACATTTATTCCTTTCACCGAAATGATTGCCTGGCCATAGATAAAGGCTGGATAGGCCATTTACAGCAAGTCGATACAAAAGAAGGCGATGCCTATTTCCAACCTTTGCAGTTACCCCCACTTCAAAAGGAAAAAGCGGAAGTCTATATTAAACTGCGGGATACCTATCATGATCTTTATCATAAGGAAGCTACCCAGCACCGGGAATTCGCGGAAGAGCGGAAAGTTCTTAATGAATTATATGACGCTTTTGTAAAACGGTTTGGCAACCTGAACAGTGCGGATAATATCAAGCTCATAAAGACAGACAGTGCAGGTAAGGAAATTCCTTACCTGGAACGTGTTATCGGTGGCGTTGTGCATAAAGCTGATATTTTCAATCATCCCGTTAGTTTCTCCACTATTACTATTGCCACAGACAACCCTGATGAAGCTTTAGCCGCTTCTCTGAATAAATATGGACGTGTTGATCTTGACTATATGTCTGAGATAAGCGGACTGCCCTGGGATCAGCTTACGGCCGAATTAGACGGCAGAATCTATTATAACCCTCTTCGATTGGAATATGAAGTTAGCGAACGCTGGCTTGCGGGAAATGTGGTAGAAAAAGCCAAGGCCGTTAAAGCATATTTGGATGCTCATGACGACCTAGCTCCGGAAATAGAGGTTGAAGCTTTAGATAGCTATAACGCTTTGCTTCGTGCAAGGCCCAATAAAATAGACTTTGAAGAACTTGATTTTAACCTGGGAGAGCGATGGATACCTACCGAAATCTATTCCCGTTTTGCCACCTCTTTATTTGAAACGGAGGTAAAGGTTAGCTATTCCGAAAGTACGGATGACTTTGCTGTGGCCTGTCCAAGCAAAAACTTAATTATACGGGAGAAATATGCTGTAAAGGGCGAGCGGAGAACTCTTGATGGAATTTCCTTATTGAAGAATGCCTTAGTCAATACTACTCCGAATATCAAAAAGACTATAGTAGACGGGGACAAGGAATACAAAGTCATGGATATGGAAGCCATACAAATGGCTAATACTAAGATTGACGAAATCCGTTCTGCCTTTATCGAATGGCTGCATGCGCAAAGCTATGAATTTAAGCAGCGGCTTACCGATCAGTATAATGATACCTTTAATTGCTTTGTTCGACCAAATTACAATGGTATCCATCAGGAGTTTCCGGGACTGGATCGTAGAGCATTAGGTATTGATGACTTATACAGCAGTCAGAAAGATGCCGTCTGGATGATCAAGCTGAATAATGGCGCTATTTGTGATCATGAAGTTGGAGCCGGCAAGACACTGATTATGTGTACTGGTGCCCAGGAAATGAAACGACTGGGAATGGCCCACAAACCTATGATTATTGCCTTAAAAAGCAATGTACATGAAATAGCAGAAACCTACCGTACTTCTTATCCTCATGCCAAAATACTCTATCCGGGCAAGGATGATTTTACCCCACAAAAGCGGCAAAGGATTTTTGGTGATATTAAAAACAATGACTGGGACTGTGTTATCCTGACGCATGAGCAATTCGGCATGATTCCTCAATCCCCGGAGATACAGCAAGAAATTCTTCAAGTAGAGCTGGATAGTGTATATCATAACCTTGAAGCATTAAAAGCCCAGGGGAAGGAAGTTAACCGCCGTATGTTGGTCGGTGCCGAAAAGCGGCGAGATAATCTGGAGGTTAAATTAAAAACGCTTGAATATGATATTGCGAACCGGAAAGATGATGTGGTTGATTTTAAGATGATGGGGATTGATCACCTGTTTGTTGATGAAAGCCACCAGTTTAAAAATTTGATGTTCAACACTAGGCATGATCGTGTTGCCGGGTTAGGGAATTTGGAAGGCAGCCAAAAAGCAATGAACCTACTCTTTGCCATCCGTACTATTCAGAAGCGGATTGATGCGGATATGGGCGCTACCTTTCTTTCTGGTACTACAATCAGTAATTCCTTAACGGAATTATACCTCCTGTTTAAATACCTCCGGCCTCGGGCATTGGAAAAACAGGGAATCAACAGTTTTGATGCCTGGGCAGCGATATATGCGCGGAAATCAGTTGACTATGAATTTTCGGTTGCCAACAACATTATAGCCAAAGAGCGCTTCCGTTATTTTATTAAAGTGCCGGAGCTTGCACAGTTCTATGCTGAGATAACGGATTATCGTACAGCCAAGGATATTGGTATTGACCGGCCTGTAAAGAATGAGATCTTATATCATATTCCTCCAACACCTGATCAGGACGAATTCATTGGGAAATTGATGTTGTTTGCTGTTAACGGTGATGCAACACTTTTGGGGAGAGAGCCCCTTAGCGATAGCGAAGAGAAAGCAAAAATGCTTATAGCGACGGACTTCGCTCGCAAGATGTCGCTGGATATGCGGCTGGTTAATGGTCAATATGAAGATCATCCCGGTAATAAGGCTACGCATTGTGCTTCTAACATCGCAAAATATTATAAAAAGTTTAATGCTCAAAAGGGCACCCAGTTTGTTTTCTCTGATCTGGGAACCTATAAACCAGGGCAATGGAATATTTATACAGAAATTAAGCGCAAGCTGGTCGAAGATCACGGTATTCCTGCGCATGAGATACGTTTTATTCATGAGGCCAAAAGCGATAAGCAACGTAAGGCGCTTATTAAGGCCATGAACGATGGTAAGATCCGCGTTCTATTTGGTTCGACCAGTATGTTAGGGACGGGGGTTAATGCACAAAAAAGAGCAGTAGCCATTCATCATTTGGACACACCCTGGCGACCCAGCGATTTAGCCCAACGGGATGGCCGTGCTATCCGCAAAGGAAATGAGATTGCGAAGTTCTTTGCCAACAATACTGTGGATGTAATTATTTATGCTGTAGAGAAATCGCTGGATAGCTACAAATTCAATTTATTGTACAACAAACAATTTTTTATTGATCAGTTAAAATCAAATAGTCTGGGTAAACGTATCATAGATGAAGGGAGTATGGATGAGCAATCAGGCATGAATTTTTCGGAATATGTTGCTATACTTTCCGGAAACACAGATCTACTGGAAAAGGCAAAGATTGAAAAACAGTTAGCGGGATTGGAAAGTGAAAAGCAGGCATTCAACCGATCAAAATCGAGTTCCAAATCAAAGCTTGAAGGGTTAGCCATTGCCATTGAAACGGCTAGCAATCGATTAAACCGATACCAACAAGATTGGAAGGTATTACAAGAACGGGTTCAACGTCACCCTGATGGCGCTATCGTAAATAAAATTGTCTTAAATGATCTTCCAGCAAATGCCGATAATAAACAAATAGGAGCGAAGCTAAATGATTTATCAAGGGATACTCATTGTATTGAGGGTTATGAAAGCATCGGTAACCTGTATGGGTTTCCGTTGTTGGTAAGAACAGAAATCCCGAAAGGAGAAAGGACAACCATTGATAAAGACAATCGCTTTTTTGTTATGGGCGACAGTGAGATTAAGTATTCTTTCAATAATGGTATTATGGCAAAAGATCCTGAAACTGCGGCCTTAAATTTCCTCCGGGCATTGGAAAAGTTGCCGGGATATATTGAGGAGGAAGAAAGAAGTATTGAAGGGCTTAAAAAGGACCTTCCGGTATTAGAAGAGCTGGTTAACGGCACCTGGTCAAAGGAAGCCCGTTTGAGTGAGCTTAAAACGGAGCTTGCTGGTGTCGAAAGAAAAATACTTCTGTCCCTTTCATCCGAAACGGAGTCTTTAGATGGCGAAGAAAACCAGCAGGCTACGGTCAAAGAATCGGAAAGTATTGTACGAACAAAAGGTGTTCATTTGCCGAGGGGGCTGTTGTAATTTTTAGTCCTTATTTTCTGGATCTGTTAAACTTGATATATATATTATATTAATCCACCAATTAATTCGTAGTATTGGTTAAAACTTTCGATAATGCTAAAGCCCTTCATCTTATTGTTAATCAGTCTTCTTTCTATAGATCCCTTTGAGATCAAAGCTTGCACCATTTTCTCTTGTTTTAGAAATGGTGAGGTGTTTGTAGCAGCAAATGAAGACGATAACACTCCTTTCACGCGAATATGGTACAATCCATCTACTGATGAAAGGTATGGATCAATCTGCTTCGGTGGCCCCGATATGCAGGTTGCTGCCGCTATGAATGAACATGGTTTGTTTTTTGATTTCGCAGCGGCCAGTTATGATATCAGTAAACTAAAGTTGGACAACCCTTTTCAGGGTTTTTTGATGTGGGAGGTTCTTGGGAAGTGCAAGAATGTAGCCGAAGCCCGGGCTATTCTCAATAAGTATGATTACAATTCTGCTTCACAGGTTTTATTAGCCGATAAGGAAGGCAACTCTATATTGGTCAACCCAAAAGGTATTGTTGAAAAAGAAGGTGATTTTCAAGTCAATGCTAATTGTAATATGATAAACGGAACTCTTTCTTGTAGAAGGCCGGAAATCGTGAATGAGGCACTACTTTATTCTAAAGAGAATAGCGTTGAATTTCTAAAAGGAATTTTGGATAAAACCCATCAAGAGGGGGCGAAATTAACCACTTTATATTCTACAATCTGTGATTTAAAGCGGGGTATTATTTATGTCTATCTCTACCATGATTATACAACTGCTTATAAAATTGACGTTAAAGCAGAATTAAAGAAAGGATACCGAATTGAAAACCTTGCAGACCATTTTCAACCTTCGTTTGCTTATGAGGAATTTTCCAGGAATCACAACCTATATCTTAAAGAATCTATTATCAATGAAATGACTAAGAATGGCGTTGATGCCACAGTTGATAAATATCTTTTAGATCGGAAAAATATGAGTACAGTCAATCCCAAGTTAGATGAAGCATTGTTGGAAGTGGGACTTCAGTTGATCAAAGATAGCTGGAATAAATATAGTCATGGTGGCATGTGGGATTACTGGTTTAGCATACCCAAAGGGTATGAAATACAAATAGTGCAAGATCTCCGGCTGGGTGCTGCCAAAAGATTGCTCAATGCTTTGATACAAGAGCAACCTACAAATCCAAAGTTGAACAATTTTATCTTGGAGATGTTGGGCTATACAAATCTTATTGATGGTCACCCCATAATTGCAGAACAATACTACCTTAAAGCTATTGCCAATCCTGAATTAGCATATCCGGTAACTATGAATAGAGGAAAAGAAATGCTAAGTCGTATGAAAAAATAGTTTTTTCGAAAACTAGCTTTTAACCAAATGCTGCAAATTGGGATCATTTTTAATGCGTTCTAATTCATTAACAATTACCTGTGCTATATCAGCCTTTATTTGTCGGTAGTTTGCATCTATGATTTCCTGCATTTTATCATTACCATTTTCATCCTTGAAAGATAATATCTGCGGGATCTTCTTATAGGCTTTTGTTTCGGAAGCCACTTTTTCGGTATCTACCACAATTTCGGCGTGAAAGATCTTTTGTTCGATTCGCTCATCGAAGTTATCGGCTACAGCGCCTACAAACATACCCTGGGTGAGCGTGGAAATTTTGGAAGCAGGAATCAAACTATCCAGCTGTGTACTAATTGAAGTTGACTTGTCGTTGCGGTTAATCGTCATGCTCTGACGTTGCTGTAATATTTTACCAAAGCGCTCGGAAAGGTTTTTTGCTGTTTCACCTACAACCTGTCCTGAGAATATATTACCAACTGTATTCTGAATTACCTTAGCTTCCTTGTCTCCATAATCTCGTATCAGTTGCGAAAAATCCTGAAATCCTAAGCATACAGACACCTTGTTTGATCTGGCAGTTGCTATGAGATTATCTAGTCCCCTGAAATATATAGTGGGCAGTTCATCTATTATTACAGAACTCTTTAATTGGCCTTTCTTGTTGATTAATTTTACTATTCTTGAATTGTATAAACCCAGTGCTGCAGAGTAAATATTTTGTCGATCCGGGTTATTGCCTACACATAGGATTTTAGGTTCTTTCGGGTTGTTGATGTCAAGCGTAAAATCGTCACCAGTCATTACCCAGTACAACTGTGGTGAGATCATTCGTGATAGTGGGATTTTAGCCGATGCGATCTGTCCCTGTAGTTGGTCTTGCGCGCCCCCTTGCCAGGCGTCCATGAAGGGTGAAAGGTAATTTTCTAAGGAAGCGTAAGAAGTAAGTATTGTAAATACGTCTGCATATTTTTTATTAAGTAATTCAATTGCATGCGGAAACGTACAATACTTCCCATTCTCATAAATTTTTAGATACCAAATGATGGCTGCCAATAATATAATTGGTGAATCCACGAAGAAATCGCCCTGCTTCGTGATCCACGACTTGTTAAGGTTCAACATGATCGTGTAAGCAGCTTCGTAGGCGTCCGAAATATCCGACATGAATGCTGCATTTAGCGGATTGCATCGGTGACTATATCGTGGATTGTCGAAATTGATTACATAGAACTGGGGCTTTACTTTATACTTGTCCGCGTGCTTCAGCAAATGGTTGTATGCAATGGTGGAGAGATCATTAAACTTGAAATCATAGATATACATAGAGAACCCTTTCTCTATATGTTGCTTGATATAATTATTTACAATAGCAAAAGATTTTCCCGAGCCGGGAGTACCAAGTACAATCGAGGCTCTAAAAGGGTTGACGACATTTACCCAACCATCGTTCCATTTATTTTTGTAGTAAAATTTAGTCGGTAGATTAACGGAGTATTCGTTCTCCATTAATTTGGCTTCTTGCTGAAAGCTTTCGTTTTCATTATTGAAAACGTCATCCATCAGGTTGTTCCGGAGCAAGCGACTCATCCATACTCCGGCCATCAGTAAAGCGATGTAGCCTAGTGAAATGGAAAGGATATACAGGAAAATACCGATCTCCGGTGACAGCTGTAGTAAAAGGGCATTAAAGAAAAAAAGGGCAATTCCTACTCCTAATGCAGCATAGATTTTCGCCCAGGTAATCTTTTCATTCTTCACGCCCCTGGTGCCCAGGCAGCTAAGCGCCAATAAAAGGACGGCGAATACTTTTGTATATAGGGGGTGCTCAAAGAGCGAGGCTGTCCTATTAAAATTGAATAGTATCTTATTGATAACTTCCAGTGTCCAGCCACGGTTTATAAAGAAACTGTGGCAGTACCAATACAGGTGCATGAGCACTAACAGAATACTCACAGCACGCATAAAGGCCATTATCTTGGCCAGTCCCCTTAAATCGTCTTCTCCCTGCATTTTTAGCTATTTAAAATGTTCGGGAGTTAATTTAGGGGCTATGATAAGCGACTATGTAGAGGTGGTATTCTTTGGCTTGTAGTGGTAATGATTGGCTTAAAAAAAGCTTATGATTTTTCTTTTGACAACACTGATGAATGTATACTCCTATTGGAAATATCCAATAGGATTGTGGTACCATCTATTGGGCTTTAAACGGCAGTGCAGATGAAATTATTTCCTTGACAATTTCTTGCATAATTTTATAGGTTTTCACTTTGTATTTTAATGTAATGCTTTCCATATCATAACATACCACATTGAAGCTATCCTTATTTTCATACTCGCATTTTCGATTTTTGGTTGTTACCAAAACAACATTATTATTCATTTCTAATTTTTGAATTTCATAGTATTTCCAATTTGGAACTGCATCTACAATTATAAATTTTTCACCTACAATTTCAGGGTGTGGATTTAAATTATCACTACTTTGAAACCCTCCTGTTGCATCAAGTTCTTGTACACGTACCAAGATCCCTGAACCTTTGGTGAACATATTGATGATTTTGTTATTTTTATCATAGTTCAGTGTTTTTAAATGCATCAAAACACCATTTTTTAGTTCTATTTCAATATTGCAGCAATCGGGATCAGGAGAATTTGAAAATGGATTTTTTTGGCTAATATTCCAAATTGCATTCAGCAAAACCTTGTCTGTTGCTTTTTGTGCATTAAGGTTGATTGTTTTAAATGTTCCCGCAGTAAGCACATCAAACGATAGTTCTGAATAATCGTGATTGCACTTTATATTAAATATCGGCATACCATATGTTTCTCCATATGGATTTTCTAAGAACTCAAAACAAGATTTATTTTTCTTATATTCTAAGACAACACCACTGTTTGAAGTAGAGCCAACATATATTCGGAATGTATCTAAATAATGCGGATTGTGTTTTATGTGAAAAATATTCGTTTTTATATTTTTTGACTTTGCCCTTACAAGTCCAAATTCAAAAGCGGTGTTTAAAATAAAATCAGTTAATTCAACCGTATATCCGTTGTATATAAAACCCCATAGGAATTCTGGTTCTTCACTTTCTTCTTTAAAAGTTGATAGCGATTTAAAAATCCACTTTATACTTTTGGATATTTCTTTTTGTTGATTATTCGCTTTAGATAGTAATTCCACGTAATTATCGAGGTTCGCAGCACAATCTTCGATATTTTGAATAGTAAAATATCGGTCAGCTTCTTTTGTATTCTCCAGGTCCGAATACATTTGGCTAATTATCTTTTGTTTATCCTTATTTATTTTTTCAAACCCCATCTTATTTATTGATACCGTTTTATGTATTTGTCTTCCAGGCAAAATCCAGGCCCAATCTTATAACTAAAATACAAATTTATAAGAAGAATTGCCTTTGGATTTTGCACTTCAAAGTTGAATAATGTTGACCGTTTCTAAAATCAATATTGATGTGAAAATTTACGCTTAGAGAACGTTGTAGCATAATCCTATTATTGTTTAGCAAATGTTGATTTATTAAGTTAAATGACAATTAACCTAAAGTTGATAAGTAATTTGATTTTTATAAATTTGTACAACCTGTGTGTGGCAGACGGTGATAAATTTATGCTTACAATACATACCAATAATTTTCCTGAACTATCGTCCCGACATTCACGTGGGCTCACTTTTTTTATCAAAGGGTTTGGATGGTTTTTTAGCGTATTTATAGTTGTTTTTGCTGTATTTACAGGTATAATGGTATTTACCGAGAAATCCATTACTCCCGGACTTGAACTACTACTAATTGGAGTTTGCCTACTGTTGATGCTACTTTTTGGATGGCTAATAACATCTTCACTACGGAAAAGTATGAATAACGGTTTTACGCATTTAGTAGTTGATATAAACGGTATCAATTATTATAATAATACTGTATGTATCAAAAGATTGCAATATGATGATTTGCAAAATATCCCAAACACCAAAGGCTATGACGTGTTTTTAAACGAGCCAGGAGAGGACGGCCCCTTTTATTTACTGTTTTATATAAAAGATACTACCACTGGAAAATTTAAAATCGGGAGCCTTGATTTTAATACAAATACCGTAATTACTAATAGCAATAAAATAAACAAACATTTTGTAAAGGGTATCGAGCTTTTCAGACCTGATTTGAAAATTGCTCCTGGAGTACTTGATCTTTATGGACTAAAAAAATTATGAAGAATAATAGTTGATATTATTTAAAATTTAGGTTTCCTTTTCCTTTTCTTTTTTCTTTTCATCCTGTTGGTGAAAGCCTGTTCTTCATAATCTTCACCCAACGATTCAGGCAATAGTCCGCCTAATGCGCCGATTAATCCATCGTCTTCTGGTTCTGTATTTAGGAAATCGAACATCTTGTGAGTGTGCTCTTCCGGCTTATCCGTAACCTTTGCTTCTCGCGATTGGAAAGGAATTGTGCCATGCTCTTTTATGTCCGGAGCAATATTATGGTTCCAAAAATCATTAAAGGTGTTTGCTGAAAGTTGTTTGGAAAGGCGGGAACCATTCCATACTGTTCGGGAGTTGTGATCTATAAATGTCATACCATAGATGCGGCCGGTTTCATTTCTTCGGATCACCACATTAATCCCCTGTACAGCAAGCTTGGCTTTAAATGTTTTCTCGTCCGTGGTAGACTTTAAGGCAATTGTAACTGCCGCATTGAGGGTTTGCCGGCAAGGGTGGTCCTTTAATGCATCTTTGCTTTTACTGAAATGTTGTGTTAAGGACTGTAAACCGGCGCTCTTGCCAAATAGTGATGCCTTTAAAGGAATTCCAGCCTTTTCTCCATTTTCATTCAATGGGAAGTATAATATACCCTGCTGCTGTTTTCCGTGAAGTTCACCTTCAATTCTCTCTGCCGTTATATTAAACAGAGAAAGCAAAGCATTGTATTCGCCTAATGTTTGGAATTTATAGTAATTGGGCAGGTGCCTGATGACCGAAGCCATCTGGCTCTTAATATTGCCTGCCTGGTAATCAACCGGTTTGAAAATTCTTTCATCCTGGTTCCGTTCCTTGTCGGTTGCCGGCGTTAAATCATATTTTGTTTCCAGATCGCGGCATACTTTCATCGACCGCATTTTCTCAAACTTATCTGAAATCTTTCTGCCTTCGTCGTCAACGCATACGGAAACAATATGGATATGGGTTCGGTCAATGTCCGTATGTTTGAATACCACGTAAGGTTGCTCACCGTATCCCATTTCCTTCATATAACGCTCTGCCATTTCCCGGAACTGCTCATCTGTAACTGTATCTTTTGGGTAGGGATTAAGCGAAATATGTAAAGTATGCTTCTCCGTATTGCGGTTTGCCAGCAAGTATGGCGCGAAAGACTGTACCAATTGGGCAACAGAATATCGCCCATTTAAGGATTCAATCATCTTATTGGTAAACAAAATCTTTCCTTTTTCCTTGTCTATCTTTAGGTGATTGTAGGCCAATGCACCGTATAAGTTTGAGCTTCTGCCGATTTTCGCTATCATTTTTGCTCCTGGTTTTTCAGAAATTTATCTTCAAATTCTTCGGCAACCTGTATAATTTTCTGGCAAAGCAAGGCCATTTCTGCTGTCTGTTTTTCCAATTTATATAGATAGGCTGCCGCCTTTTTCTCCGATAAACCACCATAAAGAAGCTTCACCACCTGGTTATAATTCACTCCAATAGAACGGAACTGGCTGTGAAAGGAAGTCAATCGCATATAGAAATCAAGTGTTCCTTTGTCCAGCTTAACCGTTTTTATGGTTTTGCCGAAGATGCAGGATGTAATAAAATGGGCCTTCACTTGCATTCCAGACTGTTCGAAAAGTTCGAGAAAGCGGTTATGTTCCTCCTGATTGAAGGATATGGTATAACGGAACTTTGCGGGGTCCAGCTTTGGACGTCGCCCTGTTTTCTTCGGTAATTTCTTGTTGTTCACTTTCATCCCTGTTTTATTAATACATTATACAAAGGGCCGACTTCGGAGGAGCTTTTCAGCCCCAGCCAGGGCAAGTAGTTTTGCGCATCGGAAATCGTATCGAGATGCGCAAAACACAACTTGCCGTGTTCGGGTGAACACAAGAATCCCGATGAATCGGGATTGTATGTTAACTGAAAAAAAACGGCTTCGGGCCGTTTCCATTATACTCCGATTTGTCCTAAGACAATTGAATAAATCCTTGTCCTTTTTCATTTTACAAAGTAAAATGGTATTCCTTAATGATGTATAAAGAGCCTCACGGCCAATTAATTCCTATGAGTGCCAAATGCTACTGTCAACATACAAATGAAATGATTTAAATAGTCCTTTGTTATGGAGCGAAGGCAGACTATCATGCCGTGATTCAAGACCGGTATATAGCAGCTAATCCGTGGTTCAAGCCGGCCTGCCTTCCAGCTTGCAGGATTGCAAGGATGCCAAAGGGCAGGAATACAGTACCCATACAAGGCTTGCAGGCAAAGTAACTCGCTGGCCTGATAGCGCCATTGACAGAGGGAACGTATTAAAGACTGCATTCCGGGATGATGGAATAGATGTATTCATGACCGACTGCTGTCGATCCTATTAGCCAGCAATCTGTTCTTCTGGCAAGTAAGGCCGATGGCTATCCTCCAGGATTTAAGTATGGCAAGAATATTTGCCAGATAGCCTTCCATATGGAGAGCTGGTAAGTTTAAACTTAAAATTTTTAAAATATGGACACAAAAATGAAACCTTTATTTATCGCTTTCTCTTCTCAGAAAGGCGGTGTGGGCAAAAGTACATTTACTGCACTTGTTGCCAGTATATTGCATTATAGGTTAGGCTACAATGTAGCCGTATTTGATGCAGATTTTCCACAGCACAGCTTGATGAAAATGAAAACACGTGATTTAGCTATGGTCATGGAAAATGAGGCTTTAAAGAAACAGGCCTATAAGCAATTTACAACAATTAATAAAAAAGCCTACAGCATTGTACAACACAAAGCAGATAGTGTACTCGATGCCGCATTGGAATTTGTAAACACTTCCCCGGTGCCATTTGATGTACTGTTCTTTGATCTTCCAGGAACCGTGAATACACCCGGTATCTTGAAAGCATTGGCTGGTATGCACCACATTTTTACGCCTATTACAGCAGACCGGGTGGTCATGGAAAGTACGCTCATTTTTACGCAGCTCTTACAAGATGTTATTATGAAAAAGGGCGATACTTCTATACAAACCATTAA
Organism: Taibaiella sp.; assembly: GCA_016786705.1. GTDB lineage: Bacteria > Bacteroidota > Bacteroidia > Chitinophagales > Chitinophagaceae > Edaphocola. Next base: position 249,594 of record JAEUVV010000012.1, on the reverse strand, counting down.
CCTGTTTTGGAACCAGGTAGACGGGAGAGAAAGTACTCCATTGTATACCGTTTATAACCAGCTTATCGAGCAATTAGGGTTAAGCCTTATGAAAAGCCAGGTGAAGAACAGTGCTCGCTTTCGCAAGGAAAGTGAGGTGGAAAGCAAAACGGTATTTCGTTCTACACTAATTCCTCCTGATGAGCGCTTAATGAAGGCTTGCCAATTGGACCAGTTCATCCAAGAGTTTTTGCACATCACAAAATTGTAGCGATATGGAAAAAGACAATAAGAAAAAGGTAACACCAGATATCAATGAAGAGTTGATGATGAACCTAATGGTTGATGGCGTTAAAACAAATGGATTACAAAATTCCGCCGAATCTATAGGTGCGCAGGAATCAGAAGCGACCAATAGTGGCAAGGTCAATCAAGAAGAAAAATCACCCCTCAAACCTGTACAACGGGAAAGGCAAAAAGCAAAGAAAAATCTTGAAGGAAATTATGGTGAACGCTTTTTGAGAACCCATTCCATGACAAAACGTGGGGATAAAAGTATTTATATCCGACAGGAATACCATGAACGCCTATCCCGTATTGTTCAGGTCATTGGCAAAGATGAAATACCCTTGTATGCTTACCTGGATAATATACTGGAGCATCATTTCGAAATGTTTGAAAAAGAAATTACGGATGATTTCAACGAAAAGTTTAAACCCATCTTTTAAAGAACGTGATTATGGAATTATTAATTATGATTTGCTTACTTCTAATCCTTGTACTGCTTTTACAGGATAAGATAGTCCTGCAAAAGTGGTCGGATAGAAAACCCGTATCTGAAAAAGTGAATCCGGATTTACCCGAAATAATGGGGCAACCCAAACCAATATCAAGCCTTTTAATGCCAAATGCGGCCAATGAGCGCCAGGTTGATGAAGTACAAATAGATCCTTCTAGCTTAGACATTGAATACGACGAAAATGAAATTGTCGATTTTCAAGTTCCAGAGGAAGACTTGAAACAAGTATCTGACACTTTACCTGATTTTGAAAAAGAAGAGGAAGAATTGGATATGCAAGGTATGCCAGTTGATGATTTTGGTTTTGCCCAGGGTGTAACATTTGAAGAGTTGACTAAGGTGGGGAAATTGCTTCAACATGGTGCGTTAGAACAACCCCAAAAATCGGAGGCCATAGAAATTGTTCAGAAGATTCAGGGTACAGAGTTATTCTACCTATTAGAAAGCTCTATAGAAGGTGCATCCCAAAAAATTGCACATTTACTAGATACTTCACTTGGCCATTCGGATTCTACTTCATCTAAAATACAGGGGGATGTTGTTTCCGGTTTTGACATTGGCGAGTTTATATAATTCTTAATCACAAAATAAATTCAATATGAAAAAAGAATTGCCTGAAATAGAAATTGATGGGACTATATTTCAGTTTGATATTAATAGAATTGCTCTTGTAGAAAAGGATAATCCTACGAATAAAATCGAATTTACCTTTATGGAGGATCATGGTACACATTATTCTTTTGAATATAGTGCTGTATCCAAAAACTACCATTTTCTTGAAACTCCCGAAACGCTTAAAGAAATAATTAAAAACGTTCCCACAGAAGAAAGAAAGGACAATCCCCCCATTTATGTAGAGGTTCCCCGCATTGGACATCTTGATCCCCAGGGTATGTGTGCTAAATATGGCTGTACCTTGTCTGATATTGAGCAGAAAAGCGATTTTGAGCTAATTGTAAATCAAGAAGCTTTTCAAGCGCGGGTGGCTGGGAAACCTGTAACCATTGACCTTGCCGGAAAAATATATGAAGTAAATTTTATAAGCAACTCTCTACTTCCGCAAGATGGAAATGGTGAAGCAATTGATTTAGGAAAATACTATAATGACTATTTTCTTGAAGATAGAAATCTTTATTACCTCTTTTATGATACCAAAGAAAATAAGGTTTTAGACTTTTTGTCAGAAGGAAGTGCTGCAGTGACAATGGATCATGTAATTGTTGAAATTCCCGAGATCTATAAACTTGACCCAATAGGTTTAAATGAGGAATTTGGGTATAGCCCAAAAATGGGTCTGCTCTATACTGATTTAAAATTGGAACATGAAGCTAAAATTGTTCCGCTGGATGAAGCTGAAATGTTAGAGCTGGAAATTGAAAAAGTAACTTATCAGTCCATTTATGATAATGAAAAGAATATCACTAAAGAAATTCCTACGATAAACATTGCACATACCGATTTCATTATTGATATCGACAAATTTGTACTTAGGGAAATGGGAAATGAAGACAACGTCATCTATTTTATTGAGATGGATGGTGGTCAGCATGGTTATGGTTTTTGTTATAATGTTACTACCAGAAACATCGCATTCCCTGATGAGTCATATGACTTAAGGGTGTACTTGCCCGCATTTGTGGAGCTGTTGCCACGGGAAATTGCCGAAAAATACGGGCTTGATGTAAAAGAGGTTGCGAAGAAAAATGATCTTGAACTATTCTTGGATCACGACGTATTTGAGAAGCGGATTAATCAAAAGTTATTGCCTACAATAGACATTGGAGGACATATCTTTTTTGTGGATTTACAAAGTGATAAGCTTCGGCCAAAAGATGATTTTCTTTCCAATGGGATATCCTTTTCTGATATTAAGGATTATTGTGATGCAAAAGGAATGATGTATACCATCCCTTACAATCCAAAAACTCATGAATTAGGAAAAATAGATTTCGACAACATTACTGAAATTCCCAAAGATTTAATGGTGGTTTCCTTTCCTCATGAACGGGTGCTTGATCCCATAGGAAGGAATATAAAAAATAGATTTGAGCCATCTAATAATTTGCAATTTATATCCTTGAAAATGCATTTTGTGGCTACGCCAGGTAAGTGGGAAGATCTTTCCTTACCACAAAGGATTAAAGACAACCTAAATAAAAATCAACCTGTTGACAATAAACAGCAATCTTCAAGAGAGCTAAGGAACCCAAATGATTTACCAAAAAGAATGAAAAGGAAAATGTAACTATAAAAATGTATTGTTATGAAGGAAGAAAATTATACAGATAATTTCTATGAGGAATATAGAGGGCATGTAATTGCCAGCTCTAAAGGTACTGGTACTGATGAATCTACTGGTACAGTTATTACCGTCTATGAAAAATCGAACTTTCCGGAATTTGCATTTATAATTGGCGCAGGGTACTCAAAAGATTTAGAGCCTAAAGAAGACCTAATGGGAAAAGTGAATGAAGCTAGGTCATATGTTGATAGCCGTTGCTGTGAACGTTTGAAAAGAGGTGACGAAATTCCAGATAGTGCTTTACCAATTTACCTTTTGGAAGGGACGGAGTTTTATGTTGATGTTACCCGGTTTCAATTGATGGAAAAATTGAATAGTCATAATGTGATTCCATTTAGTAAAATGGAAGATTATGGAGATTGTTACCGTTTTGATTATAATAGAACACTAAAGAATATTCCAGAGTATCCGAATAGAAGGGATAAGGAAATAGAAATTCCAGAATTTGTGGTCATGGCTCCGGAAGGGATGGCTAGGAAATACGGGATTACAATAGACGAGGTTAAGAAGAAAACGGATTTTGATTTTATGGTAAACCAAATGGAATTTGATTTACGGGTGAAAAAGGGAAAATTGCCCACGTTAGATATTGCTGGTCATATTTTTTATGTAGACATGCAAATGGACAAACTTCGTCCCAAGGATGATTTTGGTTCTTACGGGATTTCCTTTAACGAGATAGAAGAATATTTTTCCGAGGACAGGGGTTCCTATTTGATTCCGTATGATCCTAAAAAGCGTGAATTCCGGGAATTGGATTATGAAAATATTACGAGTATACCTAAAGATCTTATCGTAATTGAATTTCCATTTCAGCAAGTTCTTGATCCTGTGGGCTGGAATAGACAGGGAGGTTGGGGTTTAAAAGAGGATTTAAAACACATTGAGCTAAAGGGGCATTTTACAGCTAAGGTTGTTGATTGGAAACAGACTTTTATAGTTGACATCATCAAGGACAATTTGGAGCGCATGAAACCAAAGGAAGGGAAGAAGGAAATTAAGGAAGAGCCAAAAAAAAGTAAAGGAAGGAAAAGGTAAAGGTTAATTATCTGATAGTTTTATTAATCAGGAAATTTATTATTTTTAGTAAAACTTTTATTATGGGAAAATTTGTAGTTAAAACAGCCACCAACGGCCAGTTTTATTTTAACCTGAAAGCAGGTAATGGACAAACTATTTTATCTAGTGAAATGTACACTACCAAAGCTGCCTGCGAAAATGGGATTGAGTCTGTAAAGGCAAATTCATCAAAAGATGAACGTTTTGAAAGGAAGACGTCTACCAATGGTAAGTATTATTTTAACCTGAAAGCCAGTAATGGGCAGGTTATAGGTAAAAGTGAACTATATGAATCTTCCAGTAGTATGGAAGCTGGTATTGCTTCCGTAAAAGCCAACGCACCAGGTGCATCGGTGACTGAGGAATAAAGAAAAACGTTGTTTGTTTCTGTTAATCCGTATTGGATTAATTTTTTGCGGTAATAGCTCCTTAGCTATTACCGTTTTTTTTGCCATAAATTTTAATACTCAAATTGTGGCTTTTTGATTTTTGAAAATTTGCCATGTGTGCCGGACTTAAAAAAGTTCGGCACTTTTTTTTGTCCAAATCTTTCAGCTTGACGCCATTTAGTGCCAAGTTGTTCCTCGCACTTCCACTTTATTAGAACGACTTGAATTCTGAAACACATTTGCCTAAGAATCCCGCATGGTGCGGGTTTCAGTAACAAATTAATCTGTTTCAGCAATGGAAAAACAAAGAACAAAATTTAGTCTTTTGGCTGCGCTCCTGCTTTCATGCCTAGGTGTGTATGCACAAGGTAATGGTTCTGCAGGTATCAATGAAGCCACGCAGATGGTCACGTCCTATTTTGATCCTGCAACGCAGCTTATATACGCGATCGGGGCGGTGGTCGGGTTAATAGGGGGAGTCAAGGTGTACAACAAATTCAGTAGCGGAGATCCCGATACGAGCAAGACCGCGGCCAGCTGGTTTGGGGCCTGTATCTTCCTTATTGTGGCGGCGACCATTCTTCGTTCCTTCTTCCTCTAACCTTTACTGACGCGTCATGGCAACAAGAAAAAGAATGAAAACGCCGCTGACCTATTATGGTGGTAAACAAGGATTGGTGAGCGTTATACTGCCCATTATTCCAGAACATTTAACATATGTGGAACCCTTTGTTGGTGGTGGTGCAATTTTCTGGTCGAAAGAACCTTCAAAGGTTGAAGTCATCAACGATTACAACCGGGAGCTAATCAACTTCTATGAAATCTGCAAAAATGATTTTGTGGAATTGGAAAAGATGATACGCATCAGTTTGCATAGCCGTTCGCTTCATAGTGATGCACAGGTCATCTATAAACATCCGCACTTATTTACCAGACTACAAAGGGCCTGGGCTGTATGGGTATTGTGTAACCAATCTTTCAGTGCTAAGATGGATGACGTTTGGGCGTACGACAAAACAGGTAATGTACACGCGAATAAACTTTTCAATAATCGCAATTCTTTCACGGAAGAGTATGCCATACGGTTGCAGAATGTTCAGATAGAGAACACCGATGCTTTGCGCATTATAAATTCCCGGGATCATGAGCAGGCATTCCATTATTGTGATCCACCTTATTACAATTCAAACTGCGGTCATTACGATGGCTATTCTTCCAGTGATTATGCGGCCTTGCTCAAATGCTTGTCCGAAGTAAAGGGAAAATTCCTTTTGAGTAGTTACCCAAGCGTCGAACTCTCAGAGTATACTAAAAACTTTAATTGGGTTTCCATAAAGCTTCAACGGCAAGTGGCTGTTGACAATGTATCCGGGAAGGAAAGAAAGAAAAAGACCGAAGTCCTTACGGCCAATTACGAACTAAAAAATCAACAACAAAATGAGCAGCTATAATATTAATAAAGGTATCGGCAGAACGGTTGAATTTAAGGGGCTAAAGGCTCAATACCTTTTCCTATTTGCAGGCGGATTGTTAGGCATATTGATCCTGGTAATGGTGCTTTACATAGCTGGCGTCGGCTCCTATGTCTGCCTGTTTACCGGTGCTGCTGGCGCATCTCTGATAATCTGGCAAACTTTCTCCCTCAACCGGAAATATGGCGAGCACGGCCTTATGAAAATTGCCGCCAGAAAGCGGCACCCCAGGTATATCATTTGCCGGAAATCCATACGACGTAACATAAAGTTTTCCACTAAATCCCGCGTCGTATGAGAAATGTTTCAAGAATAACAACAATGGAAAGTAAGTTTCCGTTGTTGGCCGTAGAGAACAATTGTATAATTTCTAAGGATGCGGATATTACTGCCTGTTTTGAAGTTCATTTACCGGAACTTTTTACTGTTGCCTCGGCTGAATACGAAGCTATTCATTCAGCCTGGCATAAGGCCATAAAGACTTTACCGGATTTTACTATCGTCCATAAACAGGATTGGTATATAAAAGAAAATTATGCACCTGAACTGGGAAAAGAAGACCAGAGCTTTTTGTCAAGTGCAGATGAAAGACATTTTAATGAACGTCCTTTTCTTAATCATTATTGTTACCTGTTCCTTACCAAAACAACTAAGGAAAGGATGCGGATGCAAAGCAATTTCTCTTCCTTGTGTAAAGGCGTATTAATTCCAACAGAAATCCGGGATAGAGAAACGATCCACCTCTTTATGGAAGCGGTGGCGCAGTTTGAACGGATCATTAATGATAGTGGATTTGTAAGACTCCGTCGATTAGATGAAGCGGATATTTTAGGAACGGAAGACAATCATGGTTTACTGGAACAATATTTAACCCTATCCAGCACACCGGGTACGCCTATGGAGGATATCGCAATTGGAGCTGAGGAAGTCCGTGTTGGGAATAAACGGTTGTGTCTACATACCTTATCCGATACGGATGATTTACCCGGGACCATTTCTTCTGATACCCGTTACGAAAAACTTTCTACCGATAGAAGTGATTGCCGTTTGTCCTTTGCGGCACCTGTTGGTTTACTGCTTAGCTGCAACCATATTTACAATCAATACCTGTTTCTGGATAATAGTGAGAGTAATCTACAGAAATTTGAGAAGTCTGCACGGAATATGCATTCTTTAGCCCGTTATTCCCGCGCCAACCAGATCAACAAGGAATGGATCGAAAAATACCTGAACGAAGCCCATAGTTTCGGTCTTTCTTCTATCCGCGCACATTTCAATATTATGGCTTGGTCTGAAAATTCCGATGAGCTTAAACAGGTAAAGAATGATTGCGGCAGTGCCTTGGCTTTGATGGAATGCAAACCGAGGCACAACACGACGGATGTGGCTACGTTGTATTGGGCGGGTATGCCTGGGAATGCCGGCGACTTTCCAGCTGAAGAAAGTTTTTATACGTTTATAGAACCTGCTTTATGCTTTTTCACCGAAGAAACTAACTACAAAGATTCACTATCTCCCTTCGGAATAAAAATGGTTGATCGATTGACCGGGAAGCCTCTTCATCTGGATATCTCCGATCTACCGATGAAAAAACATATTATAAATAATCGAAATAAGTTCATCTGTGGCCCTAGCGGATCTGGCAAATCTTTCCTGACAAACCACCTCGTGCGGCAGTACTACGAACAAGGCTCTCATGTTTTGTTGGTTGATACAGGTAATTCCTATCAGGGCTTATGTGAACTCATAAAGGCAAAGTCAAAAGGGGAAGATGGTGTATACTTTACCTACACAGAAGACAACCCAATTTCCTTTAATCCATTTTACACGGACGACGGTATTTTCGACATTGAAAAAAAAGATAGTATCAAGACTTTAATCTTGACCCTTTGGAAACGTGACGACCAACCGCCAACCCGTTCGGAGGAGGTCGCACTGTCTAATGCTGTTAGCGGTTACATTGAAGGAATAAAAAAGGATCCAATAAATCCTTCATTCAATAGCTTCTATGAATACGTTAAAGGTGACTACCGGAAGATCCTGGAGGAAAAGCAAGTTCGGGAGAAGGACTTCGATATTGCCAATTTTCTCAACGTGCTAGAACCCTATTACCAGGGTGGTGAATTTGATTTTTTATTGAATTCTGATAAGCAATTGGACTTGCTCAATAAGCGATTTATAGTATTTGAAATTGATTCAATAAAGGATAATAAGACGCTGTTCAGCGTGGTTACCATCATAATCATGGAGGTTTTCATCAACAAGATGCGAAGGCTCAAAGGTATTCGGAAAATGATTCTGATTGAGGAGGCGTGGAAAGCGATCGCGAAGGAAGGCATGGCCGAATATATCAAGTATTTATTTAAAACAGTCCGCAAATTTTTTGGCGAAGCAGTTATCGTAACCCAGGAAGTGGATGATATTATCCATTCACCTATCGTCAAGGAATCTATCATCAATAATTCAGATTGTAAGATCCTGCTGGATCAACGAAAGTACATGAACAAATTTGACGATATCCAATCCATGCTTGGATTAACGGACAAGGAAAGGGCGCAGGTACTGTCCATTAATATGAACAATGACCCTAAAAGGCTTTACAAGGAGGTGTGGATAGGTTTAGGAGGTTCTCAATCCGCCGTTTATGCTACCGAAGTCAGTCTTGAATCCTACCTGGCATACACTACGGAGGAAACCGAAAAGCTGGAGGTCATGCAGCTTGCGGCAGAATTGGGTGGAGATATGGAGTTAGCTATCAAGCGTATAGCCATGAAACGACGTGAAAATTCCAAATCATAATTTCTAACATAATAAATCTCAAGAAAAATGAAAAAGATCATTTATCTGGTATTTACTGCAATTACATTCGCGGTATTACCTACAGCGAAAGCTCAATTTATTGTTGCCGATCCAGCTAACCTGGCTTCCGGTATTATCAACAGTGCTAACGAAATTATACAGACTTCGTCCACTGTCAGCAATGTCGTAAAGAACTTCAAAGAGGTTCAAAAGGTGTATGAGCAGGGGAAAGAGTATTACGACAAACTAAAGGCCATCAATAACCTAGTTAAAGATGCCCGCAAGGTGCAGCAAACGGTTTTGCTGGTGGGGGATGTATCGGAAATGTATGTTCAGAATTTTAGCAAAATGATGAACGATCCCAATTTTACACCGCAAGAGCTTGTCGCTATTGGTAATGGCTATACCGCTTTGCTCAATGAAAGTACGGAGCTGCTAAAAGAATTAAAGCAGATTGTTTCCAGTACCAGCCTCTCTCTGAACGATAAGGAGCGGATGGACATCATCGACCGCGTTTATAAGGAAGTAAAAGAGTACCATACCCTTGTACGGTATTATACCAATAAAAATATTTCTGTAAGCTATCTGCGGTCAAAAAAGAAAAAAGATGCCAAAAGGGTTTTGGATCTGTATGGCACTCCACAACAAAAATATTGGTAGGCTATGGAATGGAATAATCTTCACGAAGTCCTCCGTTCTCTTTATGATGATATGATGCCTTTTGTGGGCGACATGGCATCGCTTTCCAAAGGGCTTGCAGGATTGGGCGCTTTATTTTATGTGTCACTAAAAGTGTGGCAGGCCCTTAGCCGAGCGGAGCCAATAGACGTATTTCCGCTGCTTCGTCCTTTTGCTTTGGGGCTATGTATAATGTTCTTTCCAACATTCGTCCTGGGTACGATAAATACGGTACTTAGTCCTTTTGTTAAAGGTACGCATATGATGTTGGAAGACCAGGTTCTTGATTTGAATGTGTTACAACAACAAAAGGACCAGCTCGAATATGAGGCCATGATCCGTAATCCTGAAACGGCCTTTATGGTTTCGGACGAGGAGTTTGATAAGAAGCTGGATGAATTGGGCTGGATGCCTTCTGATATCAGTGTGATGGCCGGGATGTATATGGATAGGGCAGAGTATAAAATTGGAAAGGCACTTAAAGACTGGTTTCGAAACCTATTAGAAATTCTTTTTCAAGCAGCAGCTTTGGTAATTGACAGTATACGCACGTTTTTTCTGATTGTGCTTAGTATTCTCGGGCCTATAGCATTTGCGCTCAGTATCTGGGATGGGTTTCAGCATACCTTGGGCAAATGGCTGGCCAGGTATATCAGTATCTATTTATGGTTACCGGTATCGGATCTGTTTAGCTCCATGCTGGCAAGGATTCAATCGTTGATTCTGGAAAAAGATATTGAAATGCTATCCGATCCCACCTTTATACCAGATACCAGCAATACGGTTTACATCATATTTATGATTATTGGAATTGTTGGCTATTTCACCATTCCCACCGTCACCGGCTGGATAATTGAAACAGGAGGAGCCGGTCATTATATCCGAAACATTCACCGTACAGCAAGTATGGGCGCAAATATCGCCGGAGGGGTGTCGGGATCTACGGTCGGTAATATCGGCGGTAAGCTCATGAAAAAATAAATAAGAATTTATCAGTTATGGAATTTAAAACATTAAGAAATATAGAAAATAGCTTTCGGCAGACAAGGCTTTATGCTATTGTTTTTGCTGTAATCTGTGCCGCCATATGTGGCTATACCATATGGAAGTCCTACACTTTTGCAGAACAGCAAAGGCAAAAAATTTATGTGTTGGACAACGGTAAATCGTTGATGCTGGCGCTTTCCCAAGACGCCAGTATCAACAGGCCCGTTGAAGCCAGGGAGCATGTACGGCGTTTTCATGAACTCTTTTTTACGCTGGCCCCGGAAAAGAGTGCCATTGAGAGTAATATGAAGCGGGCTTTTAATCTTGCGGATAAATCGGCTTTTGATTATTACAAAGACTTATCGGAGAAGGGTTACTATAACCGGATTATTTCTGGTAATGTGCAACAACGAATCGAAGTGGATAGTGTGGTCTGCGATTTCGATCACTATCCCTATTCGGTGCGCACCTATGCAAAACAGTTTATTATTCGATCCAGTAATGTAACACGTCGTAACCTGATAACCTCCTGCAATCTCCTGAACTCTGTTCGTTCAGATAATAATCCTCAGGGATTCAATATTGAAAAGTTCGCCGTTATAGAAAACCGGGACATAGAGGTTATTGAACGTTAATCGGTGATCACTATGGAAAATATATCAAATCTTGAAACCTTCGCCAAAATCCTTATCGATAAGGGTTATGACGGCTATTTTCAAACGCAGGCAGCTTATCCTGATAAGATTAAGGAAAGCATCGAGAGGTATCTTAAATGTTGCGAAAATGGTACAGATTCATTACCACGTGGTGAGCATATGCTTCTTTCGACATTTCTTAAGTGGGATGGTCCAGATGAATCTTATGTTAAATGCCATATGTATGTAAAATATCTGAACGACAAATTTTTCCTGGATAAGATGGAAATAAACTTTGGAGCCCCAGGATGCCTATCTATAAAAAATGTAGAGTTAATAAACCTTTCTGTCGTTACAGCACCAACTAGGTCGGAAGCTATTGCTATGGTTATGGAAAAACCAAAGCAGGAAGTGACAAAGCCTTTTAAGCGTGGCCGATTTTAAAATCCTAAAAAGAATTGGAATGAAAAAAATGAAAGCAAGTCTACGGGGCCGTGCTAAAGAGCTGGAACAACGATGGAACTGTTTGCCTTTGAAAAAACAGCAAACATACATCCGGTTACTGTTTGTCGCATATGCGTTACTGACGGTTATTGTCCTGATCTATGAAAGTTCGGGAGATGTGGAATCTGGCGATAAGGTAAAGGTGGAGCACATAAAAATCCCGGATGTGCCAGGTGGTAAAAGTCCTGCTGCATTACAGGACACCGTATCAATTATTATTAAAAATAAATTATATGAAAAAATTTGAGAACAAAATTAGATTTCTCGGGGCTAAAAATGATACCGAGGTTGGTAATGATTCCGTAGCGGAAAACAAGCTTAAAAAAGACCAGATTAAGAAATTCGTAATTTTTGGTTTGATGGGAGTTGTATTTGCAGCATGTATGTTTTTGATCTTTAAACCTTCCAAGAATCAAAATGAAATGGGAGATATAGGTTTAAATGATGCTGTACCCGGAGCAACAGATGCCGGGATGCAATCGGATAAACAAAAAGCCTACGAGCAAGAAATGCTGGCACAAAAAGACCAGGAAAAGCGTAATGCTTTTACGACACTTTCGGACTATTGGAATTCAGAACCAAAGGAGCCGGCTGAGATAGAACCTGCTGAGCAGACTTCTGAGGGGCGGCTAAGTGCTGGCGGGAATAGTTATAGTAGATCAGGCAGTCCTGCCCTCCAAAGCTATCAACGTGCGCAAAATACATTAGGCTCTTTTTATCAGGATAACAGTGCTGAAACCAATGAGCTGCGAAGGCAAGTGGATGAATTAAAGGAGCAGCTTGCCGAAAAAGATGTACCTAAAATTACTACGGTAGATGACCAACTTACCCTAATGGAAAAGTCTTACCAAATGGCGGCAAAGTATCTGCCTAATAGTACGGGAGAAGCTAAAGCTCCCGGAAAAGAAAGTGTACCTGTAGAATCAGCTCCAAAAACACAAAAGGAAAATTTTGTGGCTTTTAATCCTGCAAAAAAGAATGCAGTATCGGCATTGTACAGGGAGCAAAGTGACAGTGCTTTCCTGGCCGATATGGGCCAAAGCCGGAATCGTGGATTTTACACGGCAGGGATGGTGGATCAGGTCGTGCAACCTAAAAACAGTATAAAAGCGAGTGTATATGAAGAACAGACGATTGTAGGCGAAGGCGGAGTAAGGTTGCGGTTATTGGAATCAGCCCTAACTCCTAACCGGGTTATTCCTATGGGCTCCATCGTAACTGCTATGGGGAAATTTCAGGGCGGTCGTTTGCAGCTAAAAATCAATTCGATTGAATTTGAAGGCCATATTATCCCTGTAGATATAACCATTTATGATGTCGATGGGCAAGCCGGTCTTTATGTTCCATATTCTCCTGAGATGAATGCACTAACGGAAATGGCCGGTAATATGAGCCAGTCTTCCGGGCAAAGTATTATGCTTACCCAATCTGCAGGCCAACAGGTTGCTGCGGATCTCAGCCGCGGGGTAGTTCAGGGAATCTCTGGGTATTTCGCAAAGAAGGTCAGAACGCCAAAGGTTACCCTAAAAGCCGGACACCAGGTATTTCTGGTTTCAAAAAAATAATGTTTTACGCTATTTAATATTTATAATATGAAAAATTACTTTTTAATCCTTTGGGCTATTGCCCTCATAATCCATATCAATTCACCTGTTTTTGCGCAGGATACTATTAAAGCGCCACTTGCACTGGGTAAAATTGAACCTTATAAAATGGAAGTAACCTATGATAAGACTTCTCATTTGATCTTTCCAACGGCCATCCGGTATGTTGACCTGGGCAGTGAGTTTCTGATAGCAGGTAAAGCCGAAGATGCTGAAAATGTGCTGCGCGTAAAAGCCTCGGTAAAGGACTTTGAAACGGAAACGAACTTTTCGGTCATTACCAACGATGGTCGCTTTTATAGCTTTAATGTGTATTATTCTACATACCCGGAAGCCATGAGCTATGATTTGGTACATATGCATAAAGCCGTTGATAAAAGTGGTGGGAGTGAAGTCTTATTTGAGGAGCTGGGTAATAATTCACCATCATTGGCTGGATTGTTATTGGAAACGATTCATAAGAAGGACAAACGAATCATCAGGCATATCGGGGCTAAGAGTTTTGGAATTCAATACCTGCTAAAAGGAATATATATACATAACGGTAAATACTATTTTCATACCGAAATGAATAATAAAAGCAATGTTCCTTTTCAGGTCGATTTTATCAACTTTAAGGTAGTGGATAAAAAAGTAGCGAAACGCACTGTTATCCAGGAGCGTATTATGATACCCTTGCGTACTTATAAGCCGCTGGGAGAGATAGGAGGTAAGATGAAAGACCAAAACGTATTCCTATTGGATCAATTTACCATTTCTGATGATAAGGTGCTTTTAATTGAAGTGTTCGAAAAGAACGGTGGTAGGCATCAAACGCTTCATGTCGAGAACTCGGACCTGGTAAATGCCCGATTGATAAACTCGATGCACCTTAAATTTTAATCACCTTTTAATTCTAAAATAATATGAAAAAGTATATCTGTTTAGTGATGCTGCTATTTATTGGCATCACCATTAGCCAGGCACAAAGGATGTTGCCAGGACAAAAAGGTCTGGAAGTGAATGCCGGGATCTTGTCCTTTGATAAAATTGGAAGTGATTATTTCCTTGGGATTACCATGACCCTGAATGGGAAAAATGGTAATTATGGCCTTTGGGAAGTGCTTTACTCACACCTCTATCATTCCTATAAAGATATCAATATCCCGGTAGAAACTTATACAGCGGATGGTGGGTATAGTATATTCCTCTTGGGTGATAACCGAAAGAATATAGCCCTGAACCTGGCACTGACAGGCGTCGTTGGCTATGAAAGGATAAACAGGGGCGAAGCTGTACTTTATGATGGTGCAAAGATCCTGAGCGAAGACAATTGGATATATGGTGTGGGTGGCCAGCTCCGCTTTGAAACCTATTTAACCAATAAATTTGTTTTAAGCCTGCAGGGGCGAACTAACGCCATGTGGGGATCAGATTTAGAGCTATTGCGTCCCTCGGCAGGTTTAGGCTTAAGGTTTAACTTTTAAATTGATATCAAATGAGAACGAGCAATAAATTAAGAATATGTATTTATACTATGCTTTTAGTCCTGGTAAGCTTTGGGACTTTATTTACTTTTGTGTCCTGTAAAAAGGATCTGGAAATACAACAGGATTTTCCATTTGAGGTGCATGTAATGCCGGTGCCGAAGGCGATTGCTATTAACCATTCGGTTGAAATCCGTGTTAGTATTAAAAGTGCTGGCACATATAACGGAACTGATTATTTTATCCGGTATTTCCAATATGATGGAGAAGGACAGCTAAAGTGTTATGACGATCCGTCCTACCAGTCGAATGATCTCTATGAATTGCCATCTGAGGAATTTAGGTTATACTATACTTCCTTATCGACTGTTTCGGAATCCTTCAGTATTTGGATATCGGACAACTTCGGGAATGAAAAAGAAGTGAAGTTTGAGTTTAATAATAAGGGGTAAGAAAAATATAAAAACCGACGAAAGTCGGTTTTAACTTTTGGAAAGTAGATTATATTTAAAGACTTTTGTTCTATAACCTTAAATATGTTAATTTATGCCAATTAGAACAATAAGTCAAGATGAGTTTAGAAATTATAATTTTCAAAGTTTTCCGACAGGATCTTCTGTTGAACGATATTGGTTTGCGGATGATGAAGTTAATATTATCGGAACGATAGCTCTTGACAATTTTGATAACGACTGGGGATTTGTTCTTTTGGCCTTAGAAAGTGATGGCGAATATAGGGTTGCGGATATTGAAGTATCAATTGAAGATGAAGATGAAGCTATACGTACTTTAACATCAAGAATGGCTGACGTAGCAAAAGCAGACAAGATTGAAAAAGAAATTTATACCTCAAACTTATTTGATGAAAAATCATCCATAATTGTAACAGATATAGATGATGAAATCAAAAAATATTTTAACAAGCATCCCGAAAAGCTATATGAAATGAATCCAAGAAAATTTGAAGAATTAATTGCGAGTATTTTAAAGGATTTAGGATTCGATATTGAACTAACCCAAGCTACTAGAGATGGTGGTCGTGACATTATTGCAAGTATAAGAAATGCAGTTACTAATATGCTTGCTTATGTGGAATGTAAAAGATATGCTGCCGATTTTAAAGTTGGAGTTGGTATAATAAGACAAGTTTCGGGTGTTCATTATCTAAGAAAGCCAACTAAAAGCATAATTGTAACAACCGGATTTTTCACAAAGGATGCTGTCGAAGAAGCTAGATTAATTGAGAACCAATTAGATTTAAAAGATTTCAATGATATTAGAGAGTGGTTGAAGGATTATTAAAGATAGAAACAGCATAAATAGAATTATACATGTCAAACAATAATCAAAAAGACGAATTTGATATAATTCGTAATCCATTAAAATATGGTACTCTGCTTTTATGGATTGGAGTACCACTCGTTTTATTAGCTCCAATTATCTTTACAAGAACAACTAATGGAATTAATTTTCTTGAAACAGGACAAATTGGCGATACGATTGGCGGGACAACTGCCCCAATAATTGGTTTAATTGGTGCAATTTTGGTTTTTCTGGCTTTGAAAGCACAAATTCATGCAAATGTTCTTGTTCAGAAACAGATAAGGCAACAAGAATCAGATGCGAAATTAGAGTCAGAGAGCAGACAATTGAATAAGCTTTATGAGAATATGAAAAGTAGCATAGATAATTTCACCTTTACGTCCTTCGATCCTTTTGATTTTAACAATTTACAAAAGAAGGAACTAAAGGGTTCTGAAGCTTTTTATCAAATGTTTCAAGATTTCTATTGTAATGGACATTTGAATGAAGAAGACCTAAAAACTAATCCAAAAATTACAGAAACCATTAGCATACTAGAAATTTGTGACAATTTGTTAGACAGAATTTCTAAGTCAAATGTATTTGATAAAGATGTGTTGCATGTTTTGACATTAAGTCAAATACTTTATAGAGTTTTTCCGAGAATAAATAAAGAAAATCCAGAAAGTTTAGAAAGACGTTTCTGTGATAATTGCTCAACACATCATGGGTTTCCAAATGATGTTGCAAGATTAATAAGGAGTATTAAAACCAAATGTGGGAATAGAGATTGTTAAATAACTGTTTTTAAAATAATTAGTCTGATTGAAACTATTTAATAAAAAAGGTATCACTATTGTCAAACTCGATTCCAAATAAGTTTAGATTATTGGAGAAATAGATTCCCTCTTCTTCTCTCAGTATATTATTCTCATTAATTTCTGGATTAAGAATTGTGGAGTTCATATTATAATCGTGATCCCGGACAGTGCGAGCCAAGGCAATAACTCTGAAATCAACATCAGGATACCAATCCAATAGTGCCTTCCAGGTTGCCCGAGCTGTAGCTCCAGTCGTAATAATATCATCCACAAACCAAACTGTCTTATATACCCCAGGTCTAAAAAGCTGAGATAAGCCATAGTTATCTTTTACAATGTTCCACCTATCTTCTTTATTTAAACCTTTCAGTGGAGGAATGGCTTTAACCTTATGGATCATTCCTGAAGCATATCGGCAATTAACTGTTTTTGCTATTCGATAGCAGAGGTACCCTAATGGGTTTTCATAATCCATGTTCAAATCTATGTATAATTCATTATGACCTAGAGATCGGATTATGAGCTTGAATTCATCTTTTGCAAATAGGTGCTGGTATGAATTTAGAATTTGCTCTAGCCAAAATTGCCTGGCTTGAAAATTCCCGGCTTTGAAAGAAAGCATTTTTTTGGAAAGTGCATCGTTACCCAATGACTTAGGAATATACCCACATAAATAATACACCGGTGCTTTTCGTCCGTCAAGATATAACCACTCGTCGCAATTTTCCATGTTAAGAACACAACACAAAAATTGAAAGATAGTTTTAGGAAAGTGCCGATAAGTTAATTTGGTTTCTTAACTACTTTCTTTTTCGGATACCTCACGAAAGTAGTTAAGATGTGGATCAGTTAAAGGGATATCAATTATCCCACATAAACAACACGCAATCGTTTTGACAATTTATTGGGAGCAGGTTGGAGGAATAGGCTAATTGACATTGTGATTGCACCGATTTAACCCGCAAAAATGCGCTTCCGAGGGGAGTGAGGAAGTGCATTTTTGCCGCAAACAATTCGAAGTAGCCAATGCATTGAGGCCTTGCAAAGTGATTTATTTGTTGCTATCGTCAATGCCAGCTTTAATTATGCTAATGGCAATTACCTTATCTACTCCGAAAAAGAGGTATATCGCTTTTTTTAAATAATAGTCACATTCTTCTTGTTCGGCATATTCCAGTAAGCAGTTAATAGTAAAAACGGCGTTTATGCCATCAAAAAATTGATCAACGAACCAATGAGGGCGTTTCCACAGATTGGGGTTTTTGCTTATGCCCTTGTTTGCATAATGCACAAGATTGTACCAAAAATCAGCCGTAAAGAATCCGTTTGCACTCCAGCCTTTGCGAAATATAATTTCATTTTTATTAAAGTAGCTGCATTGGTATTGAATTGCATTTTGCATATTTTCCAATTCTTCGGGAAATAGAGCGATAAGTAATTTCCCTTTTTCCAAATTGTTCATTTTATATAGTGCTTTCATAAGATTGATATTAGAGGCTACCACCGATTAAGGCGGTAGCCTATGGTGATTAATTGAATTCCAAAACGCCTGCTCCATCTATAGCATAGGAGATACACAGGTCGAAAGCATTTTGACTTCTTTTTTGTGCCGTTCCACCTAATACAATATTCTTAAGCTTATCTTCATCGTCTTTGAATTTCTTCACATTCTGATAGTAGCCAGTGACAGCATTGTAAGCGCCGAATAGCGTTCCTTTTGTGGTGTCTAACTGTTGCGAATCACTTATCATTGCATAGGCAAAAGCATCTTCGACAATGTTTTTAAAGGCGGTGGAAATATCATCGTCAGCACCCTTTTTAATTAATGCCAGAGTTTCATCGTTCGGACAAAGTGCTAACTGAATCAATTTTTTAACCTGTTGGTCTGTGATTTTCACCCTTGTCCAATTATTGAAAACCCCTTCCAGTTGGTTGCTCATGGTATTTGCGATACCCATTATTTTATTGGCATTGTCCAGGCGTTCTTTTGCTCCTGCAGTATGTTTGATACGAACTACATTGTTCATGTTGCGGAATGCAGCATTGAGGGTATTTTGGCAGACAATACGAACGGGCGTAAATGCTGCGGTAATACTTCCGCTTCCATCATGGGAAGTAGTAAGGAATATATATTTCTCGGTCACGTCGTCACCATTACCCACACGGATATAATCGGGTAATTTTGCGGTAATAAAGATGCGTTCACCTTGACCCAATGCTCCTGCGGTTTCGTATAGTATACCATTACCACCGCCTACTATAGCATCGAAAAAACTGAAAGCGTCCTTGTTCTGAATGATATGGTAGTCATTGCCTACTACTCCTAATACACAATTATTGTCGGTGCGGATATTTGCAAAACAATTTGGGACTTCAATCTCTGAACTTCCTACCTCAATGCCGTGTGCGGTTTCAATGATACCTGAGCCTTTGGTATATAGTGGTGATTTTACTACTTCAAAATCTAGTCCTGCATGTATGATTGCTTCCTCGCTTTTGGGGTGCTTGTTTACAATCTGACCTAATCCGTGCCACGCTTTTTGCTTAACGGAGAAAAAAGAGTAACGGCCTGTTCTTTCGTTTAAATTGATGTTGTGTGCCATGATATAAGAATTTTGGTGTTTAAAAATTTGATTGTTAATAGGTTCGGTTTTTAGAATGGTAGATCGTCCTTTTCTACCTCGTTTGATGGTTCTGTGTTAGCCTGAATAGGATCGCTTTTTCGTCCTCCCGCCAGTGGTTTGATGTTGGAGGTATGAAAGTTTAAGCTTGCTTTTGCTTCTCCGTCGCTGCTTACCCACGCTCTAGCGCTTACATTACCTGTCAGCTCAACCAATAACCCTTTCGTTAGCATATTCAGCACCTTTGCAGATTTCCAGTAGGCACAATTGAAATAGGAGGTTTGTTCGACACGTTCGCCCTGTTTGTTTTTGTAGCTTTCGTTTACTGCGATTGAAAAGTTTACAACCGTTTTGCCGTTCTTTGTCGTGTTTAATTCGGCGTTTCTCGTTAATCTTCCTGTGATGTTCATGTTCTTACGTTTTAAATGTTTAAAAAAATGTTTACTCCTTTTTTCGTCTTTCGTTCTGATGGCTCGCTTTGCTTCGCTTCTCATTTTTCCAAAAGAAAAACCGGAAAAAAGAAAGCAAGAATCGGAAGTGTGCAATAGCGCAGACCATGAAAAAAAATGATTTAATGGGGGTTCCTTTAGGGGGAAACCGTTCATTCATTTTTTTTATTGGTGGCTATATGGGAGTGCTGCACATCTTCATCTTAGCTGCCCTTTTTACCGGTTGGCTTTGGGAAATGCATAAGTGTGTTACTTGATTGTAATAAGCCAGGCTTCGGAGCCTGGCACTGAAATTTGGATAGGAAAGGGGATGTGTATAGGGAGCTATCCAATTTTCAGAAAGTAAAGAAGCAAAGCTCTTTATCTGTATTGGAACAAGAGGATAATGTGCTTTGCCTTTCCTTTTATAAATAATCACCGCCAGGGATGGAAGCGGCATCCTCCGATTTTTCGGAGATATAGTGGACAGCCCGATCCATTAAGAGGCGGCATAGTAATTCCGTTTTTACTTATTTATTAATTCTTCCTTTTTATCTTTATCTTGATTGCTAAAGAATTATGAAAATATCTAATTGCCTATTTGAGTGGAAGTAAATAGTTTTGGAATCTAAATCTTAAATTATGATGGAAGAAAATACACTTGATTGGGAGGAATACGAAAAGATAACTAAATATATTTATGAGTCACTTGGTGCTCAGTATGGTATTAAAGTCTCTGGCTTTGGCCGTCATAATAAAGTAATAGGAACGTCAGGAAATAAGTACCAGGTAGATGTGTTAACAGAACAGAATAACGGAGATCAAAAGATTATAACCGCTATAGAATGTAAGTACTGGAAGGATAAAGTAGATACTGATGTGATTCTTAAACTTTACTCTGTAATGGATGACTGCGATATAGCAAATGGCATAATTGTTTGTAAATCGGGATTTACAAGGGATACGATGACTTACGCGGAACATAAAGGTATAAAGCTCGTAATTCTTCGGGAATCCGGGGAAGGTGATGATGAGCATGGAAAGGATGTTGAATTAGGCTTTATAGATTTGAATATTCATAGCACCTTGACGCGAGCTAATATTACCAGCATAGACTTTGGAAAAAAAACTGTTCATTTTGATCCATCAATAGGTGCGGTTTATTATTGGAAACTACATGATTCTTCCGGCAATGAATTTCCATTAAAACCAATAATGTTTGAATTTGCAGATAAAGTAATGCGCCAAAATGAACCCCTGAAAAATATTACGGTTGATTATCCAATAGAGGATGGCAGGTTTATTTATATAGATGATCAGGAAATAGAAGTTGAAAAATTATCGGTTACGGGATTTCTTTCCATTACGAATAGCAATAGTGTTAAGTCGTATACCTTGACCGACCAGGTATGGATGATAATGGAGCAGCTGTTTGATGGAAAGAGGCTTACGTTATCAAAAACTGGTTTGATGTGGCATTTGCCAAAGTGAAAGTTGAATCAATGAAAATTATTCAACCAATTTCAAGTTCTATTAAGCATTCTTTTACTTTTTGGAATTTAGGTTTTTTAGAAATGGCCCTAAGTTATTTTGTGAAAAAATTTCATAATCAGATACAATAATCTTTTTTAATATGGATCGCACAATTTTGTCTACATCACGAGCAATATTACATATGTAATCATGTTGTTTTTTCATTTTATTACCATGAACAAATCTTGACCGAATATCGTAAGCTTCTTTAATTGTTTTTTTGACTGATGTTTCTTCTAGATAGTAAGCAACCCTTTCGGTAATATTATGTACGATTTTATTAGAATTTATTGAAAATAGACACTCAAGAATCGACATGTATTGGGTAATTTTCTGCGGTAGATGGGGTACTGATCGAGCAGTATTTAAAAAGGTTAATGCCCTTTCAATTCTATTTTCATCTTTCGACGGGTCGACACTGGGGCGAAATCTTGTTTCGTACTTTTTATTGTTAGTAAATGATTCTTGTTGTGAGGGTATCCCGCTTTCTCCATAAATATTTTTAGTGTATTTCAATAAGAGATCAACGGCTTGAAATATTTCATCGTCAGTAAACGTTGTTTTGATAAATTTACCATCACAAGTTGAGCAGACCGTATTGCCAGTGTACCATATGAAACTTTTTGCATTTGTAAATTGTCCGTAAGCTTCTTCCAGGCTAATGCTATTATCTTTCACAAACCATAAAAAAAGTAGAAATGTTTCAATCTGAGTTGTTGTTATTTTGAATTCAATACTCATTTTCTCAATGAATTCATCATTATCAATTGCATTTTCTTGGAACGAAAACGCAATTGCATTCTCGTTTAGAGAGTGATTCATACGGTCGCCTACCATTTGTCTAAAATCATGGTCGATGACTTCTTCCTTAACAAGTTGATTGCTAGTTAAATTGTAGGTTGGAGTTTCAAATGGTTTCATGTTTTGAAATTCCAAAAACCTAATGCTTGCTATTAGTTTGAATGACATACTTAAATAATTTTTAGGCGCTTGCCCTTTCTTTTAAATGATTAAAGGTTTGAAGAAGGAAGCCGCACATTGCACCAGATAAATTAACTGCTAGTGCTGCATGTCTTATTGCGGGTTTAGTCTTTTTTTTACTCATGCCATGTGCATCCCCAAATTTATTGCGGAGACCACCAAGTCCATCAACCACGGTTTGGCAACCGCCGAGAATTTGTTTAAATAACTGTTCTGAATGCTGATCAGGAGATAGATTTAAAACTCCTGCAGTTTGTTTATATAGTTTTGGTAATTCGATTGAGTCATCGTAATTAACTTCCTTCTCATCTAAAATATGTTTACAAACTAACTCAATTAAAGATCGGGCTGATGTAATAGCTGCTTCAGGATCCTCGTTCATTCGATCTAATGCTTTTCGCCAAGCTTGAGCTATAAATTGTTCATCTACTGTTGCAATTTGGGGAATCATATCATGGTGCGGCACTGTTTCAACAAAATTTAAAGTTGAATTAAGCAATGGTTCAAAAGCTTCTTGAAGGAAAAATCGCCGTTCAGCATAACTTCCAAAAGATGCTTTTATAAACTGCCAGAAATCATAAACGCTACCATTATTGACTACAAAATCTGGTATTTGTGATTTTATAGATGTTTGTTTTAAAAGATCAGATCTAAGGATTAGATAGTGTTCGTCATTTACTAATCCACCTACAGCCCTGTTGATTAATATATTTTTTAGCACTGTTACTTTTTTATGAAAGTTACTACTTTCCTTTGTCCAAGCCTGATCGATAATCTCAAGTTCTAAATTGCTCGATCCTAACAATTGAATATCACGTCTGAAAGAAGCAATTGATGGAACGTAATAGCTGATTGGAAGATACGCAGCAAGCATCTTAGCAATTATTAATGTGAAATTGATCGTTTGATCAGTGTAAATAATATTTAGTAATCTGGCCAATATGAATTCATAATTGAGTTCTTCAATACCTAACCATGCCCAATCATTTTTTGTTTTTGCTTGAACTTCATTGTAAGCTACACTATAATGATCGGTTAGGTTCAAAGCATTGCATAATCTTAAAAACTCTTCATCTTTTACATAATCCACGAATCCAATTGCTATAAGACTGGTAAAAAGTGGTTTTATTTTTGTGATAATTTCCATTTTATTATAATAAAGAGGCATTAATTAATAGAGAATCAAATATATTACTCAATCTACGCAATCCATATGCGCAATTAGATTTTTTTTATTGAAATAATTATTATTGTATTATCCGATATATCTTTTGTAAATTTTAGATAGCTCAGTTAATTTACGGATAAGGAAGTTCTAGTTTTATTTAAGTTAAGATGGTTTTGGATTAGGGATCTTTAAATTTAATTAAATTATTGTCCTTTGCTGTTAATACTATAAACGCTACCTCTGAATTGATTATTTATTAAAATTGGGGATTTAGAAGGAGGTTGGTTAGTATTTAATTGATCTCACCATACTAAATATACAATCTTGTTTTAGTGCAAAAAAAATCAAAATATTAAATTCTAAAAAGGAAGAGTATTACTAACCTATGGTGCCTAACTATTCCTCCTATTGCCAAACAGTTTCACTTCATTTCTTTTACAAGAAGAGGAGGAGTTACTTATTATCAATAAACCGCCAATGAAGAATACTTAGTTTCAAAATCAAATACGAATAAGTGGTGAAAAGTGTATGTACTACGAAGGGCTGGGGGGTAATATACCACCAGCCTTTTTATTTGCTGAAATCTATTTATTAGCAAAATGGTCCTTCAATTTCTGAAGCAAAAAAGCTTTTTTTAATACTACAATGATTTAAATTGGAAAAATGGAATAGGTAACCCCTTTAAGAATTGGAAAGAAATTGCCTGGGCATGAATTTATAAGAATTAAACAATTACCTTTAATGACCATGTTTAGATACCGTCATTAACCTTTGATGTTTTGCATGTTCCACTTTATTGATAAAATCTTTGATTTGTTCCCTTGATAATCCATTGCCAACTATTTTGATAGTAGAGCTGGGTGAGCTTATCAAAATATTGCTCTTTCTACTGGACAAATATTTCCATACCATTAATATAGTCAATATTACACCAATGATTACCTGTACATCATTATTATCTTTTGTACCCCCTACAAATAGTACTACTCCTAGAAAAGCTAAAACAAGGCTTAATTTGTTCGAAGATTTTTCTCCTTCGCAAGATGTTATATGTTCTAACATTATTGTTTGAGTTTGTGATCTACTAAATGAAGAGTAATTGTAGGAGATTCTATGAGTAGTCAGAATAACACTTTCATCATTTGATTTTGTAATTATATATTCATCTGGAAATAGCTGCATCATTTTATAATTTGGTATTTGATAATGGCAAATGTATTTCATTTAGAATAACATAACAATAATGGAAAACCCGTATTTAAAGACCTGTAAATAGATTTTTGTAGTAAAAAATTGGTCACTTAAGGTCGCCAAAATGGAAAAAATAGTTCACTTAAGAAATGTGATATCTATTTTGATATTAACCGACATATTTACCTTTGTGTTGAAAGGCTGATAATTTAGTCAATTGGGTTCATTCTAATTCAAAAAATTTAGTGACCTTTTCGGTGACCAGGAGTTTGTGTTAGGATATATAGTAGCCCTACCATAAAAATTGAAGAGCCTTTGATTAGACTGTGTGCCTTTCTGATTATATATGCAAAGACCCCTCTAGGCGCATAAAAAAGGGAGCACGCTTAGCGTATTGCCTGTAATTGGAGTGGATTCGACGTGGGGCCATTAGGAAAACCAATTCTCTGTATTTAAGATTAGTCAAAGTTATAGTCCGATACATTGTCTGCATAGGTATTTCCTCCAATATTATGTTGCCCAGGACGCTTAATTAATGAGTATAATTCTTCATCTCTAACCATATTAGGGTCAGATACCTCGTGCCGATTAACAACGCGGTGATATTTGGGGCTTATTTTTACAATCAGCATTCCAGAATCGTTGAAGTCTCTGGAAAGTAATTTCCAATGTAGCTTAATCTCCGTTTCTACCGCAATTTTTGGCTCTATATAAAAATTGCCTGACACAAAATGATCTCCTTGCACCAGGATTTTTTTTCTCGGTTCTATATAAAGAGCCGTATCCGAATTGCTGTAACCCTTAACGTCGTTTCTAAAATTTGGATTTAATATTCCGTTACCCCTTTCTGGTCCAACTTTTAAAAAATCTCCTTCAAATTCTAATTCTATTTTGTAATCCTCTATTACCGCATCCCCAGTGTTGGAAACGACCAGGTCTAACCAACAAAATTGCTTCCATTCAATTTTCATGTTTTCTGGCCAGGAATTGAAATTGAAACTAGGGCTATTAAAATTCAGCTTGTTGTTTTTGATCAAATCTGCTACGGTAAGCAGCGAATTATTCTCTCGTAGAAGTTGTAGTTTCGCCTCAATTTCCGGATTGGGTAGTGCATATCGTTCAACTGTCTTCTGAAATTTCGGGTGAAAAATTTTCTCCGTAGAACCTCCTTTAAATGTCACAGTTAACTGCTTTTTTCTGTGAAAATCTTCATTTTTTAAATACCAATTGTATACTTTTTCAAATTCTGGTAGCTTCCGTTCAAAATATTCCCAAAAGCAGATTTGTATAGTAAATAATCCATTTGATACGTGTTCCAAGCTAATTGTTCTAATATACTCTTCAATTGCTTTATCCTTCGGTAAAGAGGTTGCAATAATTAGTCTTTTTAATGCTGGAGTAAATGTCTTGGCCTTATCTATTTCTTCTTGTATATCCTTAATTAATATTCTGTTTGGCGACCCATCAATGAGATTCAGCTTTTTATTTTTACACTGAATGCCATTATAAGCGGTTCCTCCATCTACCGGTCCGTATATGTCTACGCCGTTTTGTCCTTGGCTATTGTCTGAATTAAATTCAATTTCATGTGGGATATCCCATATTTCTCCCCAAAGTTTAAGGCATAAAGTTTCAAAATCTTGCCAGTTTTTAGGAGGAAATATATTTAACGGAGCTTTCATAATAGTTACTTCTAATACAATTTGAACTTCGAAATTAGCACTTTAAAAGTAAATTCTATATACCACAAATGGTTGGCTCTGTTTTTTAGGATATAATAAGTAAGAGGTAAATTCTCTTTCATTTCAGTATAGTCATCTATCTTTAGTTCTGCTGCTACAAATAGCTTTCTAGCCTGTGATAAGGTCAACTCCTACTCTTTTAGCTTTAGTATTATTTGTCTTTTTTTGTTCGTAACTGTCATTAAGTAGAGGTGCCTTTATCATGGTCTTACATCGCCCTCGGCAGTGGTAGTATGGATGCTTCCTAGTTCATCCCTGGGAGAAGCTACCACAAAGTTTGCGGCCACATAGGGGACATGTCAATAGCCCAGGCAGGAAGAATATTGCTTTCAGTTCGTTCTTTCTACTATTCATTCTTCGTTTTGTATTTGGAACTGATAAGTAGACTGCAAGCATTCCCGTGCTTTCTGGAACGGAGAAATCAATTGGCTGATCGATAGCCATAGCGGTTGTCTTGTATTTCCTGAGTAAGCCTATCATCTCATATGCATACTCAATGTTTCTGCTGAATCTATCCCATTTTATGAACAGTATGTTGTTTTCTTGCTTAGGAGATTTGCTCCTGATTGTCGCAATTAATTTCTTCCATTCTGGCCGATTAAAGTTTTTAGCGGAATAGTCTTCGCGGAAGATACCATTGACTTCTATGTTGTTACAATCACAGTACTTTAGCAATCGGTCTTCCTGTTCCAGAAGGGAAAATCCTTTTCTGTTCATCTGTGCTAACACGGATGTATAGGAATGTTGCTTTCATAAATAATGTATTTGTCGACAAAGTGTGAATAATAAATCAGGATATTACTGAATCCTGAAAATACCCTTTGATAAGCTATGTCAAGACATTTTTATAAATCAGAGGCCTCTTTGAGTAAACCAAAATAACAGTAAGCGGAAATTCCTACTTCTAAAATGGCTTCGTTGGACAGTGGAAAGCTTATCGTCGCCGAAGCGCATAATCATCATGAGGAATAGATAAACTTAATGTGTGATAGATATTACGTAACCAAATAGTTCTATTAAATTGGTTGACCCATTAGAAGGAAGCAAAGACAAGAAAGCGCTCTGGCAGTCTATTGGCCTGTTCGAGCTTCAACTCTGTACGTAACTATACTATCTCATTAGGCATTCACTGCAAAGTATGATTCACCTGATGCGTATAGACTCCTGGCCTTCTGCTCGGTTGACAAGCGAATAAAGAAGTATCCCATAAATCTAGATACCCCAAACTCATACAGTTAGGACTACTTCGGTTTCTGAAAGTTTATGTAATGTTCTGTAATGATTAGGAATAAAAGTGGCTTTTTTGTCATAACTAAGACAAAAAACTTGGTTTTGAGATGATTAACAGACAAATTGTCTATTTTTTTATAGAAAAAATGAGTAATTAATACGAAACATTGATAAGTTCCTGCCAATAAGGCAAAAATAAAAGTATGGGAATAATTTATGTAGAAATTGATATAATCAATACAATAAAACTGACCGAACTTATTCCTGTTTTGGAACAAGAGCTTAGTTATGGATTTACTTTGTTCCTCTGGGCTAGTCACCCCGAGAAGACTGATTTTTTTATTGCGACGCAAAATTAGTTATTTATTTTAAATAACCAAACATTTGTTAACTCAGTCAAATCCATCCAAATAAGTATTAACTAAATTGAAACGATTAATGAGTTTAAAAATTACAAGAATTGAGAAAAATGACTCCGGTAGTTCGGAGTACATTATGTTCATAGCTGAAGAGGATTTGCTGCTATCAAATTATGCCGTCATAGACACGACCTATATCAATGGCCAAGTCTCAAACCTGAATAGGCATTTTTATAGATTTCCTACCAAAATTGTGAAGAAGGGTGAATATGTTATACTATATACCCAGAAAGGTAAAGATTTTTTAGGTAAAACTAATATGGGATTGATATGCCATTACTTCTATTGGGGCCTTGCTAAAGAGATTCTTAATAACAATGAAGTAGAAAGTATTCAGGTTTTAAGAGTACAGACAGTTTCTACAAAGAAAGCGGCTTAATAATTTTAGGTTGGTAGGACAGTCGTTCTGCCAACCAAATTAAAAGAATTTAAATATGGCAAATGCAGTAATAGCAAGACAGACAGGAGATGAATTTCAGGCCAACTTCTTTTGGGTTCAAGCATGTGGATTAAATATACCAGGCACTGGAATTTCTTCTGTTTCCTGGGAACAAGGTGGGACATTTGGATTTGACGATGTGGTAGTTAAATACACTCCTGAAAAGCCCGACAAGGACGGCACAACGTATGCTCAGGAATTCTATCAGGTAAAGTACCATGTAGATGAGGCAAAAGGATTTACATACGAAGCACTGATGAGTCCTGAGTTTATTGGCAATAAAACAGAGTCAATTCTCCAGCGCTTACATAAAAACTATAAAAGTAATCCAGATACTTACCAGAACAATAGATACTGTATTTTGAATACATGGAACTATGCTTCGGATGATCCTTTACGCGAACTGATACATAATGGTGGGTACATTCGATTAGAGAAACTCTTTAGAGACGGTGCCAAAAGTAAATTCGGGAAAGTAAGGGAAGCCTGGAAAAAACATCTAAATATTACAGATGATGACGAACTAAGAGCTGTTTTGAAACCTTTCAGAATCGATGCAGGATATGCAAATCAAAAAAGCCTTAGAGAACTTTTTGCTACGAAATTGCTCGTCGCAGGATTAAAATCTCCGAGCCATATTCAGATTGCGGATCCTTATACAGCTCTTATTCAAAAGTTGCACGAATCTGGGACTACGACCTTTACAAGAGATATCTTGTGGCCGGTACTTACAGACATGGATCTGATTGAAATGGTGAAAGTGCAAACCGAGGAACCAAAATATAAAATTGGTGTTAGAAGCTTTAGCAAAGGAGCGGAAAACCTGCAACATGAGGTGGATAAGATAACCTGTCTATTGCATTGTTTTGGTGGCCGTTTTCTGTTGGAAGAATATGTTGACCTGATTTATCTGAATAAGGAAATCCATGATCTGGCAGAATTTGCAAAGGCAAGAAAGGAGCCGCTGGAGCTTTACTTCGATACTCACATTCCGATCGCTTTTATGCTTGGTCGTGCCCTGGATTACAAAGAGGCTGCTGTTGATATCACGGTGGTCCAGAAAACAATGAATGGGAATTTGACATGGAGACCTGAAATCGATAAGGTCGGAAGTTACCCAAGGCCACTATGGAATCTTTCGACCGTACAAAAGAACGAAGGAGGAACCGATCTCGCCATTTCAGTGAGCATCACACGCAACACTATGGCAGAAGTCGACCTTTATGCCCATAAGAATCTTCCTGAAGTAAAAAGCCACCTGCATTTTGAAATTGCTACCGGCGTAAGTCCGAACTCTATAAAGGATGCCAACCATGCCGTTGCAGCGATGGATGACTTGGTAGAACAGGTGCGGGTGTACAAAAAAACAAATGGGATCAAAGGTAATATTCATTTATTTTTCAGTGGGCCGGTGACCATGGCTTTTTTCCTTGGCCAAAGGGCTTCGGTACTAAAAAATATCTGCGTTTACGATTATGATTTCAAAGAACAGAAAGACGGAGAATACCATCTTATTTTATCAATTTAAATTACCTTAACATGAGTATAAACACATACTTTACAGATTTTTTATCAAACATAAGATTGAGCGATGCTCAAAAACAAGATTTAATAAAGGGGCATACACTGCTCCGCGAAAGACTGGCAGATTTTGATGACCTTAAAGATGATATCGTCACAACATTTCTGCAGGGAAGTTACAGAAGGGCTACTGCTGTTAGTCCATTGAACGGAAAGAGAGCAGATGTGGATCTGATAGTGGTAACGAACCTTAAACGTGAAGATTATAGTGCAGAAGAGGCTATTGCTAAATTTATTCCTTTTGTTGAAAAGCATTATAAGGGAAAATACAGGATTCAGGGTCGCTCGATAGGTATTGAGCTATCTTACGTCGATTTGGATATAGTTGTGACCTCAGCACCTTCAGAAGCGGATAAAAAAGCGCTCTTATCTGAAAGTGTAAGAACACAGCTATCATTGGAAGATTTTCCTCTTAATTATGACTGGCGATTGGCTGACCTGTGGGTCGAACCTGATTTGAGTAGTAACGTAGTTTTTCTTTCCGAAGCTGCACGGAAAACACCAGAATGGAAACTGTCAGCTTTGTATATACCCGATAGAGAAGCCGAAGAATGGGTTCAAACACATCCCTTGGAGCAGATACGTTGGACTCAGAAAAAAAATAAGGCAACTAATGGTCATTACGTTAATGTAGTTAAGGCGTTAAAATGGTGGCGTACAGGAAAGTTAACGGATCTTAAGTACCCAAAAGGTTATCCGATCGAACATATGATCGGTGACTGTTGCCCCGATGGAATAACTTCAGTTGCAGAAGGGATTTGTTTGACTATGGAAAGTATCGTCAGTACATATAGTTTATACAGGAATGCAAGAGTTACGCCTACTTTACCCGATCGTGGTGTTCCGGATCACGATGTGTGGAAAAGGGTTTCTGCTGATGATTTCTGTACATTCTATGATGCTGTAAAGGACTGCGCTAAATCAGCAAGGAAAGCCTTAGACTCAAGCAGTCTAAAAGAGAAAGTTGAAATCTGGAGAGATATTCTTGGGAGTAAGTTCCCCAAGTATGAAGGGCCGAATGATTCCGATGCGAAGAATACACTAAGTTCAGGACCCTATACGCCGCGTACCAAAAATTCTGAACCAACTGAGACGCGCTTTGCATAAGAAGGAAATTTCAGATGAATTAAAATCAGCAAGACGTAGCCTTGAATCCATTCAGGGCTACTCACTTGTTGAAGATCTATATTGGGATCAGGAAGAAAGTCGCTGGTTTTTTTGTTTTTCCATGGAGGTTGAGCACCCAGGCAATGATCTGGTTGGGCGAAAAACCTATTGGCGGGCTGGAATTGATGAAAATTATCCAAAAGGAGAGATCGATATTTATCCAGATGCGGAGCTTGGAATAGTGCATACCTTCCAGCATCAGAACTACAATACCGGACTAAAAGACCGTAAATATAGAGCTGGAAAAATATGCCTTGATTCAGCATTAGGAAGTTGGGGAAGAAAGAAATACACTAATGAACCAAGAACGGCCAAGGACCGTCTTTATTGGCATATCTGGAGATGTCAGCAATGGATTTATGCGGCCTTATTAGGGAGACTTTTTGAAAAAGGTGATCCCTTTGAACTTCCAGCTATTCCAAACCGTGATGGAGTATCCATTATTTTTAATGAAGACGGTGATAAACTAGCGAGTTGGAAATCTATAGGTAGGAATTATGGTGATTTCGAGTATTTCAGTATTGATCAACTGAAAGCCAAGGCCAAAGGAAAGTATATAATTTCTTCTTTTACAAATGGCAAGAACACCATACGGAATTTATGGGGGGTAGGTTTTAAAGACTTGGCTAATATTGAAAATAAAGGATTTTGGATTTTATTGGATAGCATGCCCATCTTAATACCATGGAGATTACCGGAGAACTTTGGAGAGTTAATTAAACTCTGTTCAGATCAAGGTCTCGATTTTATAAGGCTTATCAGTAACGCCTTTGTGAAACGAAGGGCAAGAGGTCAAAGCTTAGAAATGATATGTCTCGGTTTTCCCGTTCCCCAGATGGTGGGAGAATCTGCGGCAAGTATACACTGGTTTGCCATAGGCATACCTAAGCCAAGAGAAAGAAGGAACGGATTTAGGCCCAGTTCTAATGAATACTGGAAGTTTCAGCTACGTGAAATAACCTCGTCCAAGAAAAAAATAGATTGGCTAACAAGTGAGAATTGGCATAAAGATCAGATTACAAATAGAGGGAAAATGGACAAAAAACTTCAGAATGCAAAAATTCTTTTAGTTGGGGCAGGCTCAGTAGGTTCTACGCTTATAGAGCTTTTTGCAAGATTAGGTTGCGAAAAAATTACTATTGTTGATCACGATCAACTCCAGGCCGGAAATCTTTCCAGGCATTCCCTCACTTTAAATGAAGTGGGAAATAATAAAGCTGAGATGCTGAGCTGGAAACTGAATTCGATATTTCCACACATGGACGTCCAATTCGAGCCGACAACCATTCAATCGGTACTTCAGATTAAAAAGGAGTTCTTATCGGATTTTGATATTATAATCGAGGCAACTGCACAGGATGAAGTATTGGAATTCTTACAAACAGTTCTGGATAAGCCTGAACAATTGTTAGTTTCCGTTTCAGCAAGTTACAAGGCCAATAGGTTATATGGATATTTATGTAGAATAGCTGATGGATCTGTAGAAATTATTGATGATTTTGCTAAGAGAATAGCTCCCTATATCGCAATTGATAAAAGTATTCCCAAAGATGAATTGGAGATGATCGAAGGAATAGGCTGTTGGCACCCGATATTTCCAAGCAGGATAGATGATATTCAGATGTTATTGGGTGCAATGTTTAAAAAGATCGAAGAGGCGTACGGATCATTGGAAGGTACCAAGATGGTTATTGTAGAAAAGACTTTCGATGAACATAATGATTTTAAAGGACTAAATATAATAGATGAAGGATAAGGAATATATTTCAGAAGATGGCGTGTTCAAACTACGCGTAACGCAAAGCTGTTTAGATCAGATTAAGGATTTTTGTAAGGCTTCCCCAGGAAAGGAAACCGGCGGTATTATGTTTGGACAATATCTGGATAATCATTCTATAGCATCTATTTTGGTGATTAGTGGTCCTCCAAAAGATTCCAAGAGGACACAATTCTCCTTTGTTAGAGGGAAAGCTGGGGTTCAGAAACTTGTTGATGATAATTGGGCAGAAGGAGGGTATTATCTCGGAGAATGGCATTACCATCCAAATGCGTCTCCCGAACCCAGTTCGCAGGACATTAAACAGTTGCATAAGATAGCTAGAGACAGAAGATTTAACTGTCCAGAGCCGATCATGCTTATAATCGGCGGTAAGCCAGGTAATTTCTCAATCAATATATTGCTTTCTAATAGTGGAGGGGAGTTAATAAAATATTATGAACATGAATTTAATAATCCCGGTTAATAACCGATAGGTTATTGACCGGGATTATCATTGTGTAAGATTGCCCACTCAACTTGAACTTCAAGTGCTTTAATAATTAACCGTAAAAAGATTAACTTAGATTTTGAGCTTTTCAAACAATATCCTATTTCTCTTTTTGGCATCATCAAGTACTTTTTCGAACGGCAAGACTTCGATATAGGCAGAATAATGTTTGCTTTTTACCCTAAACCATCCCTTACCATCTGGCGTAGTTTCAAATTCGCGACGCTCAAGAATTTTCTTCAAAGATGGTCGAATATCACAAATAATGTAAACATAAAATGGAGTACTTTTCGTAACTTCAACCTGTCGGCCATTTCTTCCTTTCACCTTCCCGTCGAGTAGTTGTTCTATGTATTTTTCTGCCTGTTCAATAGGGTTTCTATTTTCATCGTAGTCTTGGTAATCATCTCGTTCTGGTTTTTTAAATTCGACAATTGTAAAAGAGTTATGGGGGCCAGCTTTATTTTCTGTAAATGCAAAAGCTTCGTTATAGATTAATAAATCAGTTCTTTCATTTGAATCTGAACTTACTTGCGGAACTTTTTTAAAAGTCTTGTCTGATGCCAAAAATGAATGATACGTTAGCCTTTCATCGATTAGCCATAAGTTTTGCTTATCATACGGAACTTCGTCTGAATTGCTTCTTATCGGGAAAAAAACGGAATGTATTAAGTCCTCATTTTCAAATTTTCCGGAATCTCCACTTTCAATTAAAATCTCTAGAAGTTCTATTATGGTTTTTCTGTGTACAACATATCTAGCGAGATCCGACTTCCCTATATCATTAAATTCGGATATGAATTTCTCATATTTAAGTTGGTATTCTTCTGTTGAGGTGACGTCCTTATTTTCTGCTAATAATGTTAATTTTTCCTTTTTTACTTCTAATCTCCATTCGGATTCAAGCTTATACAATTCTAAATCTAACTCTTCTTCCTTAAGATTGGGTGGTAAATTGCGTATTTCTTTTTCTTTGTATTTTAATAAACTTCTGTATTGAGGTAGGCTATCAAATATTATAGGTTTGTAAGATTCAACTTTTAATGTTCGAGCATTACCTAAGTAATCAGTAAGCAAATGTTCAATTACATTTATTGAATTTCTGCGGATTTTGGCTAAATTGATATCAATGGTTTCTTCATCTTCATCTTCATCATCAGGAAAATTAAAACCAATCCTTTCTGTATCGACATTTTCATCAAGAATAGAGCTTACTACATGAGCTTGATAATAAAACGTGTAATTTCCCTCGGTTATTGGTTTCCTTCCTAAATCTATAATTCTTGAGAACAGTCCTTCGGTTATCACACTTCGGTTATGAGCACAGAAATGTAATTTATGACTTTGATATTCATCGGATTTGGTTAGAAATACTTTAAATGCCTGTTCTCCAATCACGAAGTGACCTGTTTTTACATCTTTTTTAAAATCAGATTTAAATAATGTTTGTAATTCAATTTGTTCATTATTTTGATTTCTTATTATGATGTTCGGGGCGTAACTATTAATGAAGTATAGTTGGAAATGCGACACTAATTCGCTCGCTATTGCTCTTATCTCATTTGGCAATTTCTTTTGATATTCATCCTTTATGGTATTAAGTGTTATAGACGTTCCATGTGCTACTCCATTGATTTCCGGGTTGGAAAAATCGTGAAAGCCTTCTTTGGTTGGACGGAAATTAAATTGAATTGATTTAATTTCGTTATCTTTCTTATAAAAACTTTTAATATTTAGCTCTTTGAAAGCTTTTAAACAAACAAATCTGCCAACTCCTTTTCCGCCAATCTCAATTTTATGATCTGTGTCTGCTTCAATAAAGGATTTTAAGTTTACTTCATTTAGACCAATCCCATTATCTGTTATAATAAAGGAATGTATTGGATATTGATCGAGATTACCGGTAACCCCGGAAAGAATCTTTTGATCGCCGTTGCGGATACAATCAATGACAATTCGAGCATCTTTGCTTTCAATAATGCCTTTAGCCTGAGCTTCCTCTATAGAATGGATTGAATTGCTAACTATTTCAAATAATGGCAAAAGTGGCTGAGTTCTCGGTAGCCGGGTATTTCTAACTTTATTCGCGATATTTGAAGTAGGAGTATAGTCCATCTTGATATTTCTTTAGAATTATTGAAGGATTGTCCATGTAAATTTATAAAATAAATATTTATTTCAACGGTCTAGTCGGAGATATTGGTTCTCCTCGTTGCCAGAATAAATTTAGCCCTTGTAAATAGATTGAAGTATTTTAGTTCGTTATTTATCCGACTAAGGGATTGCTAACCGGTTTTTCCAGCTTAGTTGCAGATAAACTTTATTTGTTTATATAAGGATATTGAATTTAGAAGTACACATCTACAATCAGTTTCATGCAATCTGCAAAAAGCATATAACAATCGTGGATTTATCTTAAAATGTTAATTATTAATGATCTGGGATAAGATCAAAACTATTCTGTATTTATAATCTTGCTATATTTTCTTTAATAGATGTTTAACAGATTGTAATTCTTTCAGATCATTATAAATGTTAGACCTTTGGCGTGCGCACCCTACTTACAGAGACAGCACGATTAGTGTTGTCTTTTTTTATGCTATGAATTTTTAAGGATCAAATTAAGAGGGATCAATGGGGGATCAATCAGAAATTCTGGGGGATTGTAAAAAAGTGTTTTTTTGCAATCTTAAAACTACAGTTTTGCAAGACCCATATTTAGAGTTGATCAGCCTAACCATGCCCGAAGGATTGCCAGATTTTTTTGAGTTGGTTTCGGTTAAGAAAGAAGAAGGTGTTTTATGTCTTTACCTGGAAGAGGAGAATGCACCTCCTGAAGATCTGCTATCAGAAGAATTATTATCCAAAGGCTTTTTCTTCAACAGAACAGCCCAGGACTTTTCTAAACGCGGCCATAATGTTTTTATGCATATCAAACGCCGTCGTTCGCTTCGTGTAAAGACAGGATCGGTAGATAACATATACTTCAAGCGTAAATTAAATTAGGTTTATAAGTATCTGATTAGTTGAACCAAAACTATTTATTTTCAGACTCTTTCCAGGATAAGGCCTATTTTATCTATTCTTGAGCCGCTTTGGCCATGAAAACCAGCGATAACAAAATTATAGGGTATGACAAATTCAGTGTATTTGAGCTCTACATTTAGGCCAAAATTGGCCAGCAACGATAGGTTTGTTTTTGCGGGTTGATTAAAATTAGCATCATTGCTTTTTAATAATTCTATTTTGTAAACGGCACCATATAACTTTTCGTTTACCCCATTCTCTTTGATAGACACGTCAGTCCAGTCTTTATCTAATGATAATATTCTGACTTTGCGGATAGCGTCAATTTCTTTAAAAGAATTTAAGGTTACTGTGGCCGCTTTTTGGCCATACTGTAGTATTCTTTTTTCTGTGTTTACATTGATTAAGTCTACCCTGAATGAATAGAGTCCGTAGAAAGATATTTCTTTTATTTCCTCTTTCGGGGAGATAAATTCTTTACCTCCGTTATAACCAACGCGGTCATAAAATAATGTATCGATGTTGTAGTCCATGCTTTACGGTATAAGAGTTAATATATTGATACGCCTCGTTGATCTATATTGGTTGTAGCTGCTACCAGGCTAAGTCGGGTGTCATATATTTTATAAGTTGGATTGAAATGGATACTTACCTGGTCGATGTTTTTGAGGTAATCATCTATGGCCGTACTATCAGCCGAAAATGTAGGTATGACAAAGGTTTTACTGCCAGGTATAGTCAGCTGTTCTGATTTGGGTAGATAGATTCTGGCAATTGTGTTCTTGTTAGTAAAAAAATCTACTGACTGTCTAACATAACCATCTATAAATACTACATACTTAATAAGTGGTGTTACTATTTCTTCCAGATAGGCAGAATCCTGA
This sequence comes from Taibaiella sp., assembly GCA_016786705.1. Lineage (GTDB taxonomy): Bacteria > Bacteroidota > Bacteroidia > Chitinophagales > Chitinophagaceae > Edaphocola. Next base: position 212,120 of record JAEUVV010000012.1, on the reverse strand, counting down.
TTGCCGATTATTTTCTGTTCGACTGTAACATGGAGCAAGGGGAATGCTCTCAATTTGTTTAATACAGCTTGGTCCTTATTATCCCAGAATTTTATTTTTTTTGCTGTCTTTTTTTCGCCAAGTACTCCTTGTTCTACTAAAAAATTCTCCTCTACTTTTAGATAAAAACCATGTCCGATTTTATTAAAAAATGTATCGTAGTTTTCGGTAAACAGGGTATAATATGTATTCAGCTCTTCAGATCGCATTATTAACTCTTTCTTGAAGTACTGCTCTTTTTGAAGGTATTGATTTTTAGTTTTAAATCCTTCTTCCGGATTGTCTGATTTGAGCAAATCATTTATTGCGTTTTTATAAACGGGCTCATATTCTTTCAATACCTGATTGATTGTACTGTCACTCTGAAAGAAGCTCAGGTAGGCAAAAAATTTTATTTTATGATTGATGAATTGATCATAAAAACTTGCCTGTTTGTCCGGCTTATTATTATCGCACTCAAAAGTTTCCGGATCCAGTTCTTCCCATGTCATGATCTCGAAACTATATGATTCATACTGTTCGTATAAAGAATCAGGAACCTGATCTAAATCTATACCATCAAGTCTTTCGTTTGTTAATTGATCGGATGCCATTATTTAGTGTTTGATTTAATAAATTCTTTTATTTCATGTATGAAACTGGTTTCGAACAATTCTTTACTCTGGTCCTCATCGTCGGTGTAATTCATCGTGGACACTTTAATCATTAAATTATTTAAGCCCTTCAAAAAGCTGATTTCTGAAATTGTCAGCTCTTCTGTTTTATCTTTAAACTCGGCGTAACAATCTGTCAACTTATCTTTAAAAGCAAGTTTACTTTGTTGAAATTCCTGAAAAACAGAGGTTAAACTTTTTAATCGCGCACTTTCTGCTTCAAGGTTAACAATTCGTTTGATGCAATCTAAAATACTTTCATTATTTGGGTTGGCTATGCCCGCAGCTATGGTCTCAAGCTCTTTGACCATTCTTTTCTTAAACACTTTTTCCGTTTCTTCTACATCATCTGTATTCTCCTTAAGGTTCAGATCTTTTGCACTAATTGACTTTCTATCTCCTGTTCCCTTAAATTCGGGTGCTACGGCTTTTGCCTGGTCAGCAGCATTATCAATTCTTCTCTTCAGATAATCTATTTGTTCATCAACGTATTTTTTATATGACTCTACCTCGTCTGGGAATAAAACAGTACTACCCGATTGATTGATGCTCAATTTTAAGCCAGCGGTTTCCTGGCTCAGCATCAATTTGCCTTCGGCACTTACAAATTTTGATTGGAAATTTAGTTCTGCTTCATGGATCGTGTTGGATTTTACATTTGTCGAAGCACTCCTGAATTCAATATTAGAATAGGCACCACCCATTAATTTAAGCTTTACTATCAGTCCGGTGCCCCAATCAGCTTTGAACTTTTGAATCAATGCTTTTTTCCTATTCTTATTCTGTTCCGTCTTAATGTTCTCGTAATCGCTTTTGAATCGTGACTCTCTAAAGCAGTTAAATAGTTGCTCCGATTCATGTTTAAAGTTGAACAGCTCTATGGATACCTTTTTTACTTTATAAATGCTACCCATTATGTATTGCTCCTTGGTTGCTTTTGTCTTTTCTTCGTAATAAGCATAAGCAGCCGATAAGCTTGCCGTTAAGCCGCCCCCTTTTACTGCACCACCAATGTCCAATACACTTTGACTGGTATCCTCTTCAGTGTTTTCAGAGAATGCGTAGTATTCCATAACTTCTTCATTATTGAACCGGAGCATTTTATTATCATACAGACTTTGTAAATCCAGGCAATTAATATTTTCAAAACGATTGCTTGCTTCATTATACAATTGCCCCAGCTCCAGTTTCCTGAGCTGTTCAGGAGCTCTTTGTATTGTTGTTTTTTTACTCATCTATATAAGATTAATTGTTTTGTATCACAATTGTCTTTTATCAAGCACAATAGGATGATTAAGATATATGTGCTTTATTGTTACAATTCGAAAATGTATGAAATCCTTTAACTGTAAGCACTTCATATTTTTTGTTATCTTTTCCTATATGGTTGCCGACGCCAATCAACTTGAATCCATAGTTATTATCGAAAACCCCGAAAATCCTATTGTAGTTACCTATGCTTGTTGTTATTGACTTCATGTAATGTTTAGATAGGGTGGACAGATCGCCTTCTGCCTGAGTGCTAAGCCCTCCATCTTCAGTACTCTTACTTAACTCTTCACTTTTTAGCAATATACTTACAGTATTTGCAATTTCTTTATATTTTGAAGTTTCCCATTCCTTATAATTAGATATTGTTACTGTTTTAATCACTTGTGCTGGTTTTAGATCAGAGAAAAGCTTTTTTAATAAAGCTTCCGCATCTTTAGCATATTTAAATGGAGCCTGGTGAAATATGGTATATGTTTTCCCTTCAAGAGTAAATCCTTTTGTTTGAGCTATTTGCTGTTTTGTAAAGTCTAGTAATTTCGGATAATTATCCTCTCTACGCTTAATTATCTGACCCTTTATGGTGTCTTCCCACATACTTTGTGCATCTTGATCAAATAGCTTTTTTATTTCTTCCAGGGCGTTGAAATAGAGCGGCATGATATCTTTTGCTAAAGAATCCATGTATTGCGTTATGTTTTTAAACTTGGGCATAATTTAGTTTTGACCGGTTATGAAAATTTAATATTTGTTTTAGGATTTATAATATGTATTAGTTTCTACAACTTCACCACCATGAACTTGCAGCTTTGGTTCAATAGTAATGGTCGTGTAGCGGTAGAACTGTTGGCGCCTAAGCCCAGGATGCGCACTTTTTGCCCGGCTGTTAAGTATAAAGTAACCTGGGTAAAGCCTCTTCCTTTAGAACCAGCAGGCAAGTTGCTTGAAGTTATAGTTGGATAATCGGTAATTATTGTATTTGGCGAACCGATCCCGGCTGCATCAACATCAACAAATAAAAATTGCGGCACAGTATTGGTTGGCGTGGGGTGGTCTTCACAACGGGTAACTGCCTGAATCATATATAGCCCGCTCACACCAACCGTATATTCATTAGTAGTGGTATTGTAGCTGCCCAGTGTGGGGGAGGTGACAACATTGTTAAAGGTGACCAAATCACCAGTGTTGGTTCCGTTGGCTAAGGATAAAATTTGAGCATTGTTGGTTTTGGTAACCAATAGGTCTAAGGTCGCTCCACCTGCACCGCCCACCGCAGCCCAGGCGCTGCCATTATAAAAATAGAAGCCAGGATTATTGTCGGTTTGGTACAACATAAGGCCGGTAGCCGGGCTGGCTATGGCATTGCGTCTGGCCTGTGTCATACGAGGAATGAGCATGCCCTGTGGCCCGCTGGCAGCAGTGTCTATCAGCAGCGCTGCTGAAGGGTCAGGATTAGTGTTATTAATACCTACATTGTTTTGGGCACGGGCACTAAGAGTCGTTAAAATTATTGTAACTATAATTGTGTATATCCGCTTCATGTTTAGTCTTTTTTTTGTTATTGTTTAATGATTTTGATTACTGTTTTGCGATTTTGATTACAGAGCCGTCAGCCAGGTGAAGCAGGTAGACGCCCGATGCCAGGCCAGCTAAGTTTAAATTATTGGTGCCCGAATGCAGAAAAGCAGTATGTACTGTTTTTCCAGTTACATCTTTCAAAATAGCTGTTGTGCCCTCAAGGCTTTCCATATTACATTTAATATTCAGGCTTTCCCTGGCGGGTACAGGATATACCGCCACTTTTGTTTTAGTCTGCAGATCTGTTTTCAGAATCAAAACACTACTATAATCGGCAGCGCCGTCAGCGGTCGTTATCAATAGCCGGTAATAAGTAATAGCCGGAGGGTAATTATCATAGAAATGGTAATGACTATAGTTACCATTGCCGCTTTGAGTAACTATAGTTTCATAATCTTTGGCATTGGTGCTGCGCTGCACGGCAAAAGTAGTTCCCGGCTCTTCTATACCCGTTATCCATTCTATATGATTGGTTGTGCTGTTATTATAGCCGGAGAAGCGGGTCAATTTAACTGGTAATGGACTGCTGTTGGATATGCTGCCCAAGGTAAATGGCGACCAGCTGGCAAGTGGGGCACTCGTAATCGTGCCGCTATTAATATCTCCTGCCACATTACCACCCTCATTAAGCCACTGTGTTCCCATTTTATGGGCCACACGCAAATCTGAAGTATGAGTGATGCCTACATTATTATAGCTATCATAATAAATGGTTATGGTTCCGGTAGCAGCATCCACAGGAACAATGTCCCAATACTCTTTTGTGTTGTAAGCAACTAAGGGAGTAGCAGTGCTGCCTGTAGTGCTAAATAGACCATTACCAGCATCTGCGGCATAGTATCGTGCTGTTATGCCTGCCGTATTTGTAGCTAGATCCAATCCTACCGGTTGATATTTAGCGGAATCTCCTATTGGGAAAGTAAAGATTCCGGTACCATTTTTTCTCACATACCCCTCAATATGGCTGGCATCGGAAGGTGTTCCGCTTACACTGCCATTGCTACTAAAGATTACAGGTGCATTACTGTTTGTAGCTTTTATTATTCCATTGGTGAAGGTAATAGTTCCGTCAATATTCAAAGGTGTCGTCAGGATAATACCGGCAGCATTATCAATAACCACATTTTTTGCATTAATTGCTGTGAGTCCGTTGATAGTTTGTGTGGTATTCCCCGTAAAGTGAAGCGTGCTGCCGGCAGGAGCCCCTAAAATGCCATTATTGGTAATATTGCCGGCTATAGAAAGTGCTCCATTATTTTCTAAAGAAGCATTTGCTGCATTGATCATGTCTCCGGTTACGTTTAGTTTACCTCCAGGTTTTATGGTTATTGCTGCACCATTGTTGTATAGGGATTGCCCTGAAACTGTTCCACTTAATCCAGAAAGAATAATGATTGTTGTATATAATATTGTATCATAACTTCGGTTCATTTATTACCTTGTTTGTTTGACAACAAAAGTATTGGAATGCAATTCTTTTCTCAATTTTTTGAGTGCGAACCGCTCATTTTTGAGTGCGAATGACCTGCTAATGATAATAATGCCAATTAGTTAGGCTTATCTTTGTATTGAATAGCAGCTACTTTTTTATATGTTCCGCCATTTTAAGTATAGTTTTAAAAGTTTACGGACTTATTTGTTTCGATTTATTTCGATGCTTGTTTTTCTACTACCTTTTCCGGGAAAAGCAGTGCAGGATACTACAGATTTTGAGCAGTTTTTAATCAAAGGAGACTCTGTATATCGCATTAAGCAGGGCTACGCGTCATTTAGCCAAAGTTTAGTATATTTTGATAGTGCCCAGCAATTGGCTGAGCGTAGCGCGGATAAACGAATGCTGGCTGCGGCAACTTTCGCAAGGGCAAAAGTTTATGATGCATGGAATAGGGAACCTCTAAAGACCATAGCACTATATGCTGCTGCAGCAGAGCTTTTCCGTCAATCAGGAGAGGAACAGAAGTATTTATATACAAAGCACCTGGTGGCTCATGCTTATGATAAGGTAAAGGATAAAGCCGGTGCCGGTGCTGTATTAAGGAGTCTGATACTTGAGCTGGTGCAAAAGGATAGTACGGAACGCAAGGCAATGCTCTTTATCCCGGAATTGGCACTTATAGCGACTGAGGTAGCAGCATATGATTTAGCGGATAGTATTTTAACCCATCTTACCAAAAGGGAGTGGATTAAGAATGACCCTAAGACCTACAATTACCTCGATCATTATTACCTTAGCTGCAGTCGTCTTGATATCTATTATAGGAAGAAGAAAAATTCGGTATATTTAGATTCATTGGTTGCTGCTTACCAGAAGCTCAGTACGCTTAGTGACCAGCTTTATTATGCCCAACAGTTACATGTCTTATACGATGCCATCGGCGACCGGAATAGGGCCTATCAATATATTAAAGATCAAAACAGGCTACAAGACCTTTTATTTGCAGGCGATGATTTTGAAAAAATGCAACAAAGCCTTATACTTTCAGAAACGGCAGCAGAGCGACGTAAAACTGCTTATGAAGCCACTATCAGTAAGTGGCGCGCGTATGGGCTTTGGGGACTAGGACTATTATTGGTTGTGATTACAGTACTTAGTATTTATCTCCATAAAAAGAATAAAAAATACAGGATACAATCGCTGCGTTTAGCGCAAACAAATGCAGCCCTTGATCAACAGATAGGCAACGTGGAGCTGATGAATAAAGAAATTCAGCATAGGATTAAGAATAACCTTTACACAATTTACAGCTTATTGCACATGCAGCAAGAGAGTACAGATAATGAAGAGGTAATTTTACATCTTGAAACGGCCCGTCTTAGGGTGGAGAGTATAGCAACCTTACATGATCACTTACTTGGAAACTGTAACGAGGTAGACTTTGGAGCATACATCAAGATATTAGTGAATAAGGTTATTGCTTGCTATGAGCATCAGCGAAAGGTGGTTACTCATATAATTACAGAGCCCGTAACGCTGCCTCTGAATACTTGTTTTGCATTGTCGCTTATACTTAATGAGTGGATTACTAATTCAATAAAGTATGCCAGAAGCGCAGCAGAAGTGTTGAATATGGATATATGTATTCGCAACAACGGATCTTTTGTGTCCTTAGCATATAAGGATGATGGCATTGTACCCGATAAGATAACGGAAATTAAAAGTGGCTTAGGAACCGAAATCGTGAAATTATTGATTGCGCAAATCAAAGGTCAGTTCAGCGTTATTAAAGATCATCCTTATCATTTCAATCTTTTTATTCCTTATGGAGAACAGCAATAGAATTAAGATTTATATAGTAGAAGATCAGGCATTGATTGCCGCAGAGATTAAACGAAGTTTAGAAGGGTTGGGTTATGAAGTATGTGGCTTGAGTTATGACTATGCCTCAGCAGCTGAAGCGGTCCTGCGAACAGAAGCCGACTTGTTTATGCTAGACATTAACCTCGATGAGGGAGCTGATAAAACCGGCATTTCTTTAGCCAATTTGATAAAGACTAATCATGCAAAACCTTTCATTTTTCTCACAGCTTATAATGATACGGACACTATTAAGCAAGCCACGGCCACGCAACCTGCCAATTACCTTATTAAGCCGGTTAATCCAGCGGCCATGTTTGCTGCCATTCAGCTGGCAATAGCCAGGGGACAGGAACCTCATTCTTTAGTAAGGAGAGAGGAAGAAGAACTACCGGATTTTTTTTATGTCAAAATAGGACAAAGAAAGGAGCAGTTTTTTTGGCGAGATGTGATCGGGATGGGGGCAAGCAAAAACTATGTTAGGGTTTTTCTCAAAGACAGGCACGGCGAATATCCCGTTCGGGGAACCATTGCATTTGTAGTTGAGCAATTGGTGCCTGCAGCACTCCGGAAATATTTTATAAAGGTAGGGCGAAGTTTGAGTTTAAATTCATTACATATTACTGAGGTTAATGAACAATTCGTTATATGTGGAAATCATCAATTTGAAAATACCGGTCGGATAAAATGGGAGCAACTTAAGTCTACCGGGGGCAGGCAGCAATAGTTTTATACTTTATAAGGAGTGGCCGGGATAAAATACTGGTTAAAATAGTTAGCTACAAAAAAATACATAAGGCTGATCGCATAACAAATATAAACTTGATTTTATTGCCTTCATAAATAAAGAAGGAAATGATAAGGTTTAAGAGCAATGTGGCCTTATGTATCACGATTACAAAGCTGTTGCGGTTAGTCAGTCTTGATGACTTATGTGCGTATTCAAGCCCAAAGTTCAGTGCAGGTTTTCTGTTGAATCTTAATTGATCCTGCCGATTTCTGAATTCCATAATAAAGAAGCGGAAACCGGCGTTTCTATTGTTTAATAATAAATAGGGAAAACATTGACCATAAAACAATTACAGCGTATTACCCTGGAGCGGCAGGGTTTACTACATACATCTCCTTTCGGAAAGGGAAAAGTAGCGGTTGCGAAGGCGATAGAACATCTCGGCTATTTACAGATAGACACCTTGTCTATCGTTGAACGGGCACATCATCATACCCTTTGGACAAGGATCCCGGATTATAAAACGGCATACCTGGATGAATTGGTAAAAGAACAAAAAGTTTTTGAATACTGGTTCCATGCCGCCTCGTATCTTCCTATGAGTGATTTTCGTTTTGTGCTTCCCCAAATGTCAGCGGTCCGGGAAAATAAATCTCATTATTATAATGCAGCACCCCGGATGATGCAATATATAATGGAAACGATCCAGGCTGAAGGGGCCAAAAAGGCAAGAGATTTTGAGCATGTAACTAAAAAAGCCGGGAGCTGGTGGGATTGGAAACCAGCAAAAATCGCCCTGGAGCGACTTTTTCTGCAAGGAGATTTAATGATATCCGGTCGTAATGGAATGGAAAAAACATACGATATCGCTGAAAGAGTCTTACCGGGAAACATTGACCTGACATTGCCAGACCCGCTGGAGTGGGCATGCTACCTGGTAAAAACATACTTACGCGCTTATGGATTTACGACTATTAAACAAATTACACATCTTAAAAAGGGAGCAGCATTAAGGGAAAATGTAAACATAGTTTTGCAGGAAATGCTGGAGGAAGGCATAATACAAAAAATAGCTATTGAAGGATTAGCTCCCGTTTTTATCCAAAGTGAATTAACGGATAAAATTATTCGGAAAAATAATTCAACTGTCAGACTTTTATCTCCTTTTGACAATTCGATTATCCATCGCGACCGCATCAGGCAGTTATTCAACTTTGATTTCCGTATCGAATGTTATACCCCAAAAGAAAAAAGGCAATACGGTTATTTTTGTCTGCCCATTTTATTCGGTGACCTGTTCATTGGCCGGGTAGATTGCAAAGCGCACCGGAAAGCGCAGCAATTTGAACTCATCTCTCTTTATATCGAAAACGAAAATATAGCTATTGAATTATGGGCAAAACCTTTTGTCCAACAATTGAAACAATTTGCAAAGTTTAATGCCTGTACCTCTCTTAAACTGACGAATGTAAGTCCATCAAAGTTCATAAACATATTAAAGGGAATGATACAAGCATACGAAGAGCAGAGCTAATTACGCAAAACAGGATGACAAAAATGGCAGGGGAATGACTAGTCAGATGTGGCTGCATTTATTCGTCTGAAATAGCTGTATTATTTTACTAAACTAATTTTAAAATCAGCCTGATACTAAACGTAATTACCAGAACCGCAACCGCCAGGATCGCTATTTTTTGCGGAATTTTCCCGGCAAGTTTTGCTGCAATTGGTGCAGCTATAGCCCCTCCTGTAATTAACCCGGCAACAATAAAACCATGACTGACTCCCAGGGCGAAAAAGAAGGTCAATGAGGCGCTCAGCGTGACAAAAAACTCTGTAAGGCTTACCGTGCCTACTACCATACTCGACTTTTTTCCTTTGGCCAGTAAGCTGGAGGTGACCACCGGGCCCCAACCTCCGCCGCCAAAAGCATCTAGGAAACCGCCGCTAAATCCTAAAAAGCCTGCTCTCTGCACCTTTTTCTTTTTTACTTTCTTGCGGAAAGCAATAGCTACCAGTCTAATGCCGATAATCATAGTGTAAGTAGCGAGGATGATATAGGTAAGTGTTTCATATTTATTGCCCAGGTATACCAAAAGCAGGGAGCCTGAAACCGCTCCTATTACTCCTGGAATTACTAATGATAAAAAAAGCTTCTTGTTTACATTGCCAAACTTATAATGAGAGTAACCGCTTATACCGCTAGAAAACATTTCAGCCGTATGAATACTACCGCTGATAGCCGGCAGCTTAACCCCCGCCAGCATCATACTGGTAGAGCAGACTACACCATAACCCAGGCCCACCGCACCATCTACCAATTGTGCAAAAAAGCCGACGGCCAGCATGATGTAAAAAATATCAGGTACTGCCGTGACGGCTGTTTTTAACTCCTCAAAACTGATAAATGAGGATAAGCCATAACCCAAAAAAATGGCAAAAAACGCCAGGGTAATTTCAAAGGTCAGCCGCTTGTATTTTTTCTTTGGAGACTTACCGGATAAAGGCGCTGTTAAGGTATTGAGCGCTTCCAGCTTCTCTTTAAGATCGCCTTTATGCGCTTGCCGGATAAGGTGCAACTGTTCAATGTTTTCATGGATGTCTTCCGGAATTACGGTTTCAAAATACTCCCTCAGGCGGCGTGCCATCACCGGTGATTTGCCATTGGTTGATATAGCAATTTTTAAACTTCCTTTATTGACAATAGCACCCAGGTAAAAATCGCAAAGTTCAGGCTGGTCGGCAGCATTTACTAAAATGCCTTTGTTATTTGCTTCCCTTTTTATGACTGTATTTATCATCCGGTCGTTGGTAGCCAGGATCAAAAAATCGACTCCTTCCAGGTCTCCCGGTTCGAAAGCTCTTTCCTCCCAATTTATAAATGGAAACTGATCGAAAACCGGAGCGAAACCGGGGTGATAAGATTTTGAAACGATCTTGATTTTCGTTTCCGCGTTCTGATGCAACAAGGTCATCGTTTTTTCCAATCCCACATTACCTGCTCCCACAATAAGGAACTGTTTGTTTGCTGTTTTTAAAAAAATGGGGAATAGCAAATTTTCCATGATTTAAATATTGTAATAAAAAGAAAGGCGCAATATGTTTCTGTTGTAAAAGTCTGTACCCCTGGCCTGTTGCTGGAAAAGATTTAAATAAGCAATTTCAAAGCCTACATTCGCATTAGGCGTAGCATAAAGGCCGGCAGACAATCTATTTTGATCAAAAATATTATACAAAATTGATGCACCAATATTAAGCATCACTTCCTCTCTTAGTTTTAGTGTAACAAGTGGCAGCTCCTTTGACTTCTTTTTGATTAAAGGTATGTCGATACCTAATTGATAGCGCAACCTAAAATGACTGAAGCTGTATTTTTTTGATAATTGATTGTTGTCAACTTGTTTATAAAACCGGCTTTCCCATCGATACCTGTGTTGAACAATTAAATTTTTATACACTTGCCGGTTACTCAGCCCTATTTCCAGTCTCCATTCCGGAATGGTAATGGCATTTTTGATATTAGGTTTTGATGGCCCGTGTTGAAAATGACTGATCCCCAAAATAGCTTTTGCATCCTTTGATAAATTGTAAAATAGTTGATTCCTTACCAGAAATTGTTGCTGCGCTACAGGAGTCACAAAATGCCGTTCCTGAATTTCACTTCCCAGTTGAAAACATTTGCTGATCGGCACATTTACATAAATACCATGCCAGATTTGCGCTTGATGCTGAACATTTTTTTGTGCCCGGGTCCATGAGTAGCTGCAACACAAAACCAATAGTAAAATGCTATGTTTTGGAAAAATATTTCCGGTAACTGAAATCGCCCAGTGTTTCATTAGCCTTGCGCTCATCAACATAAATTTTTAATAGCTTATCAATTTCAGTTAGTATTTCGGGCTCTTTAATTTTCTCTTTATACAATTGATTTAAACGCAAGCCAAATCGGTCTCCTCCTATCATCAGGTTATATTCTCCTGCAGCTGTTCCCACTAAGCCTATCTCCGCGAGATAAGAACGACCGCAGCCATTGGGGCAGCCCGTCATCCTGATACTAATAGGCTCCTCCTCAATAGCGTATTTCGATAAAATCGGTTCTATTTTAGACACCAGCTCCGGTAAGTACCTTTGCCCTTCTGCCAGGGCCAAAGGACATGTGGGTAGGGCTACACAAGCCATTGAATTTTTTCTTATGCCGCTTAAAGACAATTGAATCCGGTACTTTTGCAGCAGCGCTTCGACGATTGGTTTGTTTTCCGGTTTTATCTCACCAAGGAGTAGATTTTGATTGGCGGTAAAAATGAAATTGCAAATATTAAGTTGGGCCAATTCATACAAAAAAGCTTTTTGCTGCGGATTAACTACGCCATGCTCTACCTGCAAAGTGTAGTACCAGCGCTCATTTGGCAACTGCTGCCATCCGTCGGCATCGGCACGTTCGCTGAAGTTATAAGGACGAGGAGGCTGTAATGCAAAGCCAATACGCTCTTCCAGAATAGTTTTGAATGTGGCCAGGCCTAATTTATCAACGGTGTACTTAAGCCGGGATAGCTTACGGTCTTCACGATTGCCATAATCTCTTTGTATGGTGAGCACCTCATAACATGCTTTTAAAACATCCTCTTCTGATGCTAAGAAGCCAATCACAGTAGCCAACCTGGAATAAGTATTGGCATTGCCATGCGTACGGGCAAGGCCACCTCCAATAGCGATATTAAAACCCTGCAAAATTCCATTTTCAATAATTGCGATTAAACCAATATCATTGGCAAAAACATCTACATCATTGGCTGGTGGAATGGCAATCGCTATTTTAAACTTCCTGGGTAAATAACGATTTTCATATAAGTCATCCTGCTCCGCCTCGCGTTCATATATTTTCTGGTCATCCACAAAAATCTCATAATAGGCCTGCGTTTTGGGTAACAAGTGTTTGGATAATTTATCTGCATAAGCATGTACCCGGGCATGTGCCGGGGACACCAATGGATGGGAACTTGCAATCACATTCCTGTTCACATCACCACAGGCAGCAATGGCATCTAAAGCCGCGCGATCAAAAGATTGTAATGTCGGCCGCAACTGGTGTTTGAGAATACCATGTAGCTGAATAGTTTGCCTGGTAGTTATTTTTAGCACGCCAGTTCCATATTGCTCAGAAGTGTCGTGGATTGCCAGCCATTTCCCGGCATCTATAAGCCCTCCCGGAATGCGCAAGCGAATCATGAAGGAGTATAGTTTGTCGAGCTTTTTGGCAGCACGTTCGGCCCTCCTGTCCCGGTTATCCTGCACATACATACCATGAAATTTTACCAGTGCTTCGTCATCGGCACGTACAGTGCCACTATGATTGTCCTCTTCAATGCTAGCCTTTATAGTACCCCTAAGTCCATCACTTTTTATCTTTATTGCTTCTATGGGAGATAGTTTTTTACTCATTTATTATTCTGTTTATTATACTGATCTAATACACGTCTTTTAAATACCTGCCTTCTGCTTCCATAGTTTCAATCACTGCCAGGGCGGTAGTTCTGTCAATATTTCTTTGAGCTTGCAAGACTTCCAGTATTATGTTTTCTACATCGCGGCTCATCGGGTCTTTTTGTCCGCAGATATAAATATAGGCGCCCGCCTCCAGCCATTCATTAAAGCTGGCCGCTTGCTCCCTTATTCTATCCTGGACATATATTTTTTCTTTTTGATCTCTTGAAAACGCTGTACTTAGTTTGTTTAAAGTGCCTGTGCTAAGCCATTCCTGGATTTCTGTCTGGTAATAGAAATCATTTACAAAATGTTGTTCTCCAAAGAAGAGCCAGTTTTTTCCAACTGCTGCTCTTGCATCTCTTTCTGCCAAAAAACTGCGGAATGGGGCAATTCCGGTACCAGGACCAATCATGATAATATCTTTATCATCTTCAGGTAGTCTAAAGTTATTGTTGACATGTATATATGCCTCAAATTGGCTGCCAACAGGCATTGTGACCAGATAGTCCGATGCCAGGCCCAGCCTGGAGATTTTCGCTACCTCAAAAGTGTTCAGGTTAACCGTTAAGTGAATTTGTCCATCATGAGCTGCCTGAGATGAGGCAATGGAATACAATCTTGGTGCAATAGGTTGCAGTACCTGCAACACTTTTGCAAAATCAGGACAATTATGTTTTTCCATCTGTCCCAGCAAGTCAAATAAATCAATTTGCTGCGTATCTATTGTCGCATTAAAAAGTGCGGCTACTTGTGCTGCATTGCGTTTGCTTAGTCCTTTTATGTTAAGTTGCTGCAGATGATCGAAGGCTGTTTTGCTTTCTTCTTGTCTGTTGAAAATGGCATCAGGGGCGATTTCAAAATAACCCAGAATGGCCTTTATATCCTCTTCCTTGTTTCTAGGTATCAGCCCTAAAGCATCTCCCGGCTGGTAATGCACGATTTCATCGGTATCCAATTCTATATGATATGTGGTTTTGTTGGAACCAATATCATTCAAGATCACTTTGTGACTGATCGTCACATTGAATTTTTGCTTGCTTTTTGGGGTTGGTAAAACTGCTGCATTTTCTTTGCCGGAAATTGTCTTTGCGTTTTTCAGCAATGAAAGCAGGGACCGTTCCCAATCTTTTACACAATCACTATAATCCACGTCCGCTTTAGCAATTGGCATAACTGCCTTTGCGCCTTTTTTTATCAACACTTCATCCATGAGTATTGCCGCATTGCAAAATAATGGGTAGGCGGTATCTCCTAATCCTAGAATGGCGTAAGACAGGTGTTTTAAATCAACAGTACTTTCCAATAATTCATTGTAGCAGGCCAAAGCAGACGCAGGTAAATCACCGTCACCTTGCGTGCTGATGACAAATAGGACAAATGTTTCCTTTGTTAACTTAGAAAAATTGAACTGGGTAATGTCTACAGATTTAGCATTGATTTTTTGCTGTTTAAATTGCGCCAATAGTTGTGTAGCCACCTTTTTTGCATTTCCCGTTTCGGTAGCATAAATAATGGTGGGTTTAACCGTAATGACTGCTTTATCTGTTTGAGCTGTTGCGATAGCCAGGCTGCCACTTTCTTTCAAGCGGTAACCTTCAATAAAGCCACTGGCATAGATCAGCTCTTCTATACTTGCCAATTGTACAAAGTCGTTGAGCAGTTTTAATTTAGGTTCAGATAGCATGCGATAAGACTTGATTGTGATTGTCAAAATAAGAAGCAGTGTTTGCCTGCTCTGCATACCAGGCAAATGAATCATGCAACTGCACGACCTTGCCTACAATGATAAGCGTAGGTACAAACTCAAAATCTGGTAAACCAGGCACATTAATATCCGCGAATGAATAAACTTTTGTCTGTTGTTCAGATGTGGTGGCTTGCTGGATGACCGCAATACCTTTTTGGCTATCAATGCCATGTGCCAATAAGCTATGGGCTAAGGTTTGGAGTTTTTGCCCGCTCATGTAAAAAACCAAAGTGTCATCTGTTTGTGCCCAGTCGTACCATAGTGAAGCCTTTATTTCTTCAGCTTTGCATAAAGTTACAAATCTTACGGCCTGTGCATAGCCTCTTGCTGTGAGGGGAATGCCCGAGTAAGCCGAAGCGCCCAGGGCGGCAGAGATACCTGGAATGATTTCGTAGCGTATATTGAACTGGATCAGGATTTGCAATTCATCTAAAATATTGGAAAAAATGTTGGCGTCTCCTCCCTTCAAGCGCAAGACGAGCTTACCTTGCCTTGCATATTCAACCATCAATGTATTGATCTTTTTTTGCGGGGTATGGATACCTCTGGAACATTGCTTGCCCACATACACGATTTCAGCATTGAATTTCGCATGCGCTGCAATTAAGTCTGGTGAGACTAATCTATCCGTTAAAATGACGTCTGCATTTTGTAAATACTTCAATGCCTTAAGCGTTATTAACTCCGGATCTCCCGGACCTGCGCCAGCCAATATTACTTTTCCTTCCATTATTTTGCTAAATGTTTGCCTGCTGGATTTTGTTGTATTTAAAACAATCCTTCAATAGAAAGATAGCGTTCTCCGGTGTCGTAGTTAAATGTTAATACGGTACTGCCTTCCGGAATAGTTTCTATTTTTTTAGCTACGGCTGCCAGGGAAGCACCTGTTGAAATGCCTGCCAGTATGCCTTCTTGTTGGGCGAGCGCACGGGTATATTCAAAAGCTTCATCCTTGCCTATCTGTATGATCTCGTCAATTAATTGCGCATCTAAAATTTCGGGTTTAAATCCCGCTCCAATGCCTTGTAAAGGATGGGGGGCCGGGCTACCTCCGCTTAGAACAGGTGACAGTTCCGGTTCTACTGCGATGATTTTGGTCCTGGGGAATTGCTCTTTCAAAACCTGCGCCACCCCGGTAATATGCCCGCCGGTACCTACTCCGGTAATCAGGTAATCGATTCCTTCAGGGAAGTCGGCAAGTATTTCTTGTGCTGTTGTTGCATAATGCACTTTCACATTAGCTGGGTTATTGAACTGCTGTGGCGACCAGGAACCCGGAATTGTTTGTAACAGCTCTTTTGATTTTTCGATGGCGCCTTTCATGCCGAGTTCCCGTGGTGTCAATTCGAAACTTGCGCCATAAATCTCCATTAACTTTCTACGTTCTATACTCATCGACTCCGGCATTACCAGAATTACTTTATACCCTTTTACGGCGCCCACCAATGCAATACCAATGCCGGTATTGCCGGAAGTAGGTTCAATAATAGTACTACCTGGTTTTAATTCGCCCCTGGCTTCCGCGGCTTCAATCATGGCCAATGCAATCCGGTCTTTAATGCTATTGCCGGGATTAGTACGTTCCAGCTTGATCCAAACATTGTTCTTTGGAAATAATCGTTTCAGGTTCACTACAGGTGTATTGCCAATGGTGGCTAAGATGTTATTCGCTTTCATTTTTTTTATAATTCGTTTTAAAATTTAAATAATAAAGTCAATTGCTCTTTGGGGATTTGATTTCTCTTTTACAATAACTTCACTTTTGTGATATACTAAAGAATAGGGTGGTACAGAATTGGTAAGCCATACATTTCCGCCAATGGTAGAGTGATTGCCTATAGTTGTTGCTCCGCCAAGAATGGTCGCATTGGCATAAATGACAACCCCATCTTCTATTGTAGGGTGACGTTTGAATTTGGCCATTTCCTTTTCTACACTTAATGCACCTAATGTTACCCCTTGATAAATCTTTACATCATTCCCAACCTGTGTCGTAGCTCCGATTACGATACCTGTGCCGTGATCTATAAAGAATCTTCTGCCAATTGTTGCCGCGGGATGAATATCTATACCCGTTTTTCTATGAATAGATTCTGTAATGATCCTTGGAATAACCGGTATATCTAATAGCCAAAGTTCATGCGCGACACGGTAGGCTGCTGTAGCAAAAAAACCGGGATAAGAAAGTAAAACTTCATCGGTGGAATTAGCTGCCGGGTCGCATCTCAAAACTGTTTCCAGGTCTTCTTCCAACTTACTATGCACTTGCTCCAGCTGGTTGAAAAGTGCCCTGGCTTTTTCTTCTGCGGTTTCTTTATGCTCTGTCACACTATAAATAAGCACTTGCAGCTGTTGCTGCAACTCATCATGTTTGGCTAAATGCGATAAAGCATTTCTATGGGCCTCGTCTAAAGCAAAAAGCCAGGCATATAAAGCGTCTATCCAATCGGATGCCGCTTGTTTATTGGTTAATATGGAGAAGTATTTTTTGTTCTTTTCGAAAATAAGCCTGCTCATCTGTTCAATTTTTAGGAATTATAGAAACATGATAGCGGCAACCGTTTGATGGCTACTTTCATCGATCAGGATGCCGTAACCATTAGCAGTATTACTAGCTATACTATCCACCACAAGTCCCTGGTTGGTCCTTATACTCACTTGTGCGATGTCGTTTAACCGGATATTTTCGGCATCTTTAAATGCCCAGTTATTAACGTCCCATAGTTGGTCAATACTATCCACTTTTATTCGTACTGTTTTGAAACGATGTTGTAGCAGATATGTTTTTTCTTTTTGCAGTGGCGCATTATCCAGCCAGCTAAGCCATGTCCTGAAGCTTTGTGTCGCGGTAATATTTTCGGCTTTAGGAATAATGCTATCACCCCGGCTTATGTCAATATTATCTTCCAGGTGCAACACCACATTCTCCCCGGCATAAGCCGTATCAACAGCTTGCTGATGTCTTTCTATTTTGCTAATACTTGTAGTAATGTTTGCAGGTAGGATTTTGACTTCATCACCCACTTTGTACCGGCCGCTTATGATTTTTCCGGCATATCCGCGGTAGTCGTGATAGGCCTCGTCCTTTGGACGAATAACCCATTGTACCTGGAAACGGGGCAGCGCATTTTTGTTTTCATTCAGCTCAATAGCTTCTAATAATTCAATAAGCGATTTGCCCTTATACCAGGAAGTATTATTTGTGTTCTTCACTATATTATCACCTTTGAGGGCACTAACGGGTATATAATGAACCTCATCAAAGGCCAGTTCCTTTTTCAATGATTCAAAGGCGTTTACGATGCTGTCAAAAACACTTTGATCGTAATTGACGAGATCGATCTTATTAATAGCGACTATCGCATTTTTGATACCCATTAAGGACGCGATGCTGGCATGCCTTTTGGTCTGCGCGGTTATCCCTTTCCGGGCATCAATAAGCAGGATAATTAAATCGGAATTGGAAGCCCCGGTAATCATATTCCGGGTATACTGCTCATGGCCAGGCGCATCAGCAATAATAAATTTTCGCCGTGCAGTAGCAAAATATTTATAAGCCACATCAATAGTGATACCTTGTTCTCTTTCAGCTCTTAACCCGTCAGTAATAAGCGAGAGGTCTATATCATCTTGCAGTTTGCTCTGCTTTTGTAGTATGCCCAGCTGATCCGTGTGAATACTACCAGAATCATATAAAAGGCGTCCTATTAGCGTACTTTTACCATCATCCACATTACCTGCTGTTATAAATCTTAAAGTGTTCATCGTTTAAATATTTTTTGCTGAATAATTTTTCAATCTATGTTTAGAAGTAACCTTGCTTTTTCCTATCCTCCATGGCTGTTTCAGAAACCTGGTCATCTAAGCGGGTTTGCCCTCTTTCACTAATCCTGGTATTGAAAATTTCTTCAATGATTTCATCAATCGTTACTGCCTGCGAGGGCACTGCCGCCGTGCAGGTCATATCACCGACAGTACGATAGCGGACCTGTTCTACCGTAACTATATCATCTTGCACAGCCCGCGTAACATCCGAGGTGGCCACCAGTTTATCCTGGAAATGTATCACTTCCCTTTGATGTGCATAATATAATGGAGGAAGTTGAATGGCATTGCTTTTGATATAATTCCACACATCCAGCTCTGTCCAGTTACTCAATGGAAAAACCCTGACATTGTGCCCCTTGCTGATTTTGCCGTTCAGTATATCCCATAATTCCGGTCTTTGCAATTTTGGATCCCATTGCCCGAAATCGTCCCTTACCGAAAAAATGCGTTCTTTGGCTCTTGCTTTTTCTTCATCCCTCCTGGCTCCGCCTATGCAGGCGTCAAATTCGTATTCCTGGATAATGTCCAGCAAGGCATAAGTTTGCAGTGCATTACGCGATGGGAATCTTCCGCCGGCCTCTTTAAGATTGTATTTCCGGATAGCAGCTTCAACAGAGGCTACAATGAGCCTGCTATTAGTAGCTGCAACTAATTGGTCTCTGAAAGTGATCACTTCCGGGAAATTATGTCCGGTGTCTACATGTACCAGTGGAAAAGGGATTTTGCCGGGTGAAAAGGCTTTTAATGCCAAGTGAAGTAAAACAATAGAATCCTTACCGCCGGAGAAAAGTAAAGCCGGGCGCTCAAATTGCGCCGCTACCTCTCTGAAAATATAGATGGCTTCGTCTTCTAAAGCAATTAAGTGTTTGGATATTGTTGACATAATTATATACTTGTATTTTATTGTTGTAAAATTGGTTACCGGTGCAGGCCACATTCCTTTTTACTATTGTCTTCCCACCACCATCTTCCGGCCCTGAAATCTTCTCCTGGTTTTATAGCCCTCGTGCAGGGTTCGCATCCAATGCTTACATAGCCTTGCTCATGTAATATGTTGAAAGGGATATTGTATTGCTTAATGTACTCTTTTACTTCCTCGTTACTCCAATGCAGAAGCGGATGATACTTGAATATTTGATTAGTGGCATCCCACTCTAATTGCTCCAGGGTATCCCTGCCAGGAGAGTGCGCTGCTCTGAGTCCTGTTATCCAGACTGCATTGTTGTGCAAGGCACGTTTTAACGGTTCTACTTTCCTGATATGGCAGCAGGCTTTGCGCATTTCCACCGATTGATAGAAAGATTCAGGACCATTATCCGTGATATACTGTTGCAGGGCCTGCGCATCGGGATAGTAAGCGGCTATTTTTACTTTCAGGTTGTTTAAGGTATTATTCCATGTCGTATAGGTTTGCTTAAACAAACGACCTGTATCCAAAGTGAATATCTGTACCGGCATATCGGCGAGCATGTGTGTGATGACCTGGTCTTCGTAACTAAAGCTCGTAGAGAAAGTAACCTTGCCGGCAAACCGCCCGGTTAAATACCGTATAGCTTCTATTGGTGTCAAAGTACTCACTATAGCCAGCAGCTCTTGTAGTTCCTCTGTTTTAGATGCAATATTTTCCATTTTAATACTATATATATTCTACCAAATTAGTAGTATTTAATAAGAATAAAAAAAGCCTTAATTTATCTTAACCATAAGGGATGAATAAATAAAGGCTTGTAAAATACAATACAGTTTTACTCATCTTTCTCCGGATTTAACGGAGTTGGAAGTAGCACCGTTCTCCGCTTTGAAGTGGTTGCTAAGGCTTCACGGGGCCAATCCCTCTGCCTTTCTTGATAAGATATTTTAAGAACTAGGAGGCAAAGATAATAATATTCTACAAATTTGGTAGACAATGTAGTTATTTTTTTCAAAATTTTTTCTGTCGCAGTGCTATAGCGTACGCTTTGTTTGTTGTTTTATTGATTTTTGATTGTCTAAGAACGATTGTAAAGTTGCTTTCATCATTGCTGTCCTGGTCTTATCCCGGACCTTTATCATTTCTTTTCTCAGATAGCAAGCCGCTTCATCCGGGCAATCATCACAAGGTTCATAATAATACAAAGAGACGCAGGGTACCAATGCAATGGGCCCATCAAAGATGCGGTATAATTCAGCCATACTTACCTCGTTGGGTGACTTTAACAGATAATAGCCGCCACCAATACCTTGCTTGCTATTTACGAGTTTTGCCTGCTTTAGTTCTAGCAAAATTTGCTCAAGGAATTTTTTGGGTATGTTTTCATCTGCGGCAATAATTGCGGTAGACAGGCTTCCTTTTTGATAATTGGCCGCTAATCTCACCATTGCCTTAATGGCATATTTGCATTTTTTAGACATCATAGTGCTGCAAATTTACGCCGATTATCATTTAGTCATCCAATTATCAATACTTGCTATGGTACATAATATTGCAAAGGCACAGTCTTTTATCACTTAGGAAGTTCAGGACCTGCTATCAAAAATCAAGCATTTTAATTGCTAAAACTTTAAACGCCCATGATAGTGCATCATGGGCGTTTAAAGTTAATTATGTATACTTTATAGAACTAGCTCAAACTCGCGCGGAACTCCAGCGGGCTTTGGTTGGTTTTGCTTTTAAACAACTTGCTGAAAGACTGCGGGTGTTCAAACCCTAACTCATAGGCAATCTCACTCACCGTTAAGGGGGTGTTCGCCAGTTTTACTTTGGCTTGCGCTATCAGTTTTTCATGAATATGCTGTTGGGTATTAAGCCCAGTCTGCGACTTGAGCACGCTGGCCAGGTAGCCTTTGGATACATGTAATTTTTCGGATAAATATTGTACCGTAGGCAGGCCTGCCCTTGTGTTGTCCAGGAAGTAGTTATCCAGCAATGCTTCCATTTTTTCAAGCAGCTGATGGTTGGAGGGTGCACGGGTGATGAATTGCCTTTGGTAGAACCGATTGGCATAATTCAGCAGGGTTTCTATTTGTGCTACAATAATATGTGCGCTGAACCGGTCGATGTAGTTTTGGTATTCCTGTTTAATATTTGCAACGATGCCGTTCAGGATCTCCTCTTCCTTATCCGAAAGAAATAAGGCCTCGTGCACCGCGTAATCGAAAAATTCATACTGGTGGATCGTTTTGGCCAGCGGTGTGTTCCAGAAAAGATCCGGATGCACTTTTATGATCCATCCGGAACGGGGTCCGGCAGCTGCGGGAGCAGGCTCTATGGTCAATAGCTGTCCCGGAGCCATAAAATACATTACGCCTTCATCAAAATCGTATTGTTGCTGACCATACTTCATTTTGCCCACGCCTCTTTTCACCGAGATGGTGTAAAAGTCAAATACGTAGCTTTCCGTGCCTTCTGTAGGATAAGCCATAGCGCCATAATCGAGCACGCTGATCAGCGGATGCCCGGGTGGGGGAAGCCCCCTGAGTTTATGCAGCTCACTGATGCTCCTGATTCTTGTTGGCATACTGCTGATTTTAATAAAGTATAGTACGAATATAATTAAAAATTCCTGTAAGGACTTACAGGGCCTGGCCGCCCGATACCTCGATGCGTTGCCCGTTGATCCAGGCGGCTTCATGGGTACATAAAAAGGCGACTACTCCGCCGATATCGTCCGGGAGACCCACGCGTCCCAGGGCGGTTAAGCCGGCAATATGGGCGTTGATCTCCTTATTGTCCCTTGTACGCCCACCGCCGAAATCTGTTTCAATGGCGCCCGGCGCCAGTACATTGACGCGGATCTTTTTCGGTCCCAGTTCTTTGGCCAGGTACCTTGAATAAGTTTCTACTGCAGCTTTTAATGACCCGTAAACAGATGAGCCGGGTAGGGTGATCCGGGTCAGCCCGGAGGAGATATTGACAATGCCGCCGCCTTCATTTAAGTAGGGCAGCAGTTTTTGTGTAAGAAAGAAAACGCCTTTATAGTGGATATTGTATATATCGTCCATTTGTTCTTCTGTCGTTTCTTCTGCCAGGGCGTAGAGTGCTGTTCCGGCGTTGTTGACCAGGAAATCCAGCCTGGAACTGCCATAAGTGTGCTCCAGGTAATTATCCAGTTCTGTTACAAATGCCCCGAATTGTTGGGTATCGCTGGTGTCCAGCCGGAATGCTTTAGCCTTTTGGCCGACCGCTTCTATGGCACTCACCACTTCCTGTGCCGCTGTATAGTTGCTGTTGTAAGTAATTACCACGTCCAGGCCTTTCCGGGCAATTGCTAAGGCCATATTTTTTCCTAGTCCCCTGCTGCCACCGGTTATCAGGGCGATCTTGCTGTTGTTATTCATTGCTTTTGATTTATTAATGTATTATTAAGCAAAGTTGCAGCGTCGCGATGATTTCCACGTAGCCAAAACGCATGTTGTTGTAGCCAAAAAAGTTCTAAAAAGGTTATTCCGCGTTAATGTCTCTTATTTTGAATTTTTCCAGCCATAGCTTGAATTCTTGTACATCATCTGGTTTAAATCGGATGATCTCCTCTGTTTTTAAAGAAATCACGAATAAGTCTATCGACAGGGAATAAGCGGACAATTGGGATGCCGGGTACGCTAAATCCGGGTAATAGGTTGTTTCTTTAGTCATGATAAATTTATGGTTTGTATTGTTAACGCATGTGCTATACCCGCGGTCAACAAAAAAACAATACACTTAAGTCATGCAGTAAGACTTATAGCTCATAAAGAGTGTCCAGGTTGTAGCTTACTCAGAGGCAGCTGCCGGCAGCTGCCTCTTTTTGACCAGGCAAAGATAAAAATATAGCGTGTAGAAAACAATAAGGGAATTCCTGTAGATTTATAAAATATTCCTGTAGGCTTATTTTAATTTTAACTGTTAGTATTATAGCAGCCGGGCCATAGATTTTTTATTATATGAGGTTTTCTCATTTTATAACTAATTACAAAAAATGAAAAGATTATTGACTTTACTGGGAGGGGGCACTGGCCTGTTATACGCTATTTGGGATACTATGATTAATGGTGCCGATACCGCGCCACTAGAGCATGAATTTGTAATTACAATTGTTTCCTGGCCTTTTTTCATTACAAAAATAATAGTCTATCTACTGATAGGTGCGGTACTGGGTTGGTTGATTGGTTTTATGGTGGATAAGGCGCGTAAGCGGAAATAAGTATTCGTAACCTGGATTGGAAGCCCCTCCGCTTAAAGGCTTATATATCTGATGAGGATAACAAGTATTTTTATAACTTCATTTTTTTTGATACATTAGCGGTTCACCTCGATAAAAGCCATGAAAATAATCGCAATAATCCCTTTATTGCTCGCCGGAATGTTTTGCTTCAGCCAGAACCGGCAGGAGTTAATCATTGAAAAGTACCTGAAGAACGGGGCCTACAAATATCATTACACATTACAGGCTTGGTCGGACCATATAGATAAAGGACTTAAGGAAGATTCCACCATAGCGGTATTATGGCAAAATAAAGCCTTGCCTTACTGGAAGATGAAAAAATATGACCTTGCAGTAGCTTGCTATAATAAAGCTGTACTTTATGAGCGGGAAAATTACCTGGGCAGGAGAGGCTACCTGAAATGCATTTTTCAAAAAGACTACAAAGGCGCTATCGCGGATATGGAAATGGCAGAAAAGGAGTTCGGCTATGGTTATCAAAATGATCATTCTTACCCATTTTATATTGCCTTGTGCTACCTGCAGCTCAATGAGTTTAAGCAGGCCGAGCAGGTTTTACAAAAAGATTTTGAACGCACCATAGCTAAGCACGACATTTCATGGATACACTACCTGGACCTGTTTTATATGGGCATTATTTACTATGAGCTGCGGGACTATGATAAAGCAATAGCCTTTTTTGACCGGTCCCTGTCTACTTATCCGCAGTTCTCAGATGCGAAGTATTATAAAGGCCTTTGCCTGTTGCAAAAAGAAGATAAGAGCAATGCTGAATTGCTTATGCGGGAGGCCAAAGCAGATTTTGAACTGGGATACAGTATTAACGAAGATGATAGCTTTTATGAGCCTTATCCCTATAAAGTGAATTGGTATATGGCCAAATGGACTATTCCTAATTATAAAGAATGACCGGAAATAATTGTTTTGTTGAAACAATATGGTTACTGAAACTGTATTGATTTAATGTATTTTCCACCAGTTTTAGAGCTGGCACGGCCTGGTCATACCGGCTAAATACCTCATCATGCATTTTAAGTACTTGTATATTATTTAAGGGTTTCTTCTATAGTCTGAAATATAACATTGTCCTAATTTTGTAAATACTAGAACTTATATACCTCTTAAAAGATCTGAAATCAACGCCTGGCGGGCCAGTGAAAGTCTGATCTTATTTCTAGCGTGATAGTAACGACATGGTGGCCAGGCAATTTCATTTAGACGTAATTACAAAATTTCATTGACTACACCTGGTAGTATATAATATATAGCTTACTTCCTTATTTCTCTCAATAAGTATTTTTCAGGCAATATCCGGTACGCCTATATTGCTCTTTAAGGCCCGGAATTGCCGGACTAATAAGCCTTGTAAAATGTATTGTTCTCTGCGCATGTGTTCATTAGAAAAGCTTTAGTTGTATTGCTGTAGCGTATTCCTAAATAGAATATATTGCTTTTATAAGTATGATCTGAAAGAGCGATCCATATTTTCCTACAGTAAATGGAAGGGATTATGGTAACATTTCAAGCAACAAAAATTTCCTAAACCTGAGAAAAAGCTATTTTTGGCCTCTTTTTGAAATTTATGATTTAAAGAATTGTTGAGAGGTGATGTTATTAAACGGAATGGGTTTGTAGTTATTGGCTTCGCAAGGTTGTTTGTTCAATTAAAAAACCTTATCTTCCCGTATCAGGTTAACCTGAAGGTTGTCAGGTATTGAAAAGCCTTGCATACTTGGAATGCTTAAAATCGCTATTGTAGTTAAAATTCAAAAGAGCGCAATTATTTATGCCTTCATATTTCGATAATCCCAAAAGCAAACTGGACCTTTTTCGACAGCAAGTATATATTATCATTTATGGTGTAAATACACCTGCAGGCAAAGCTTTTGATGTGGGTCTATTGATCGCTATCCTGCTTAGTGTTTTTACAATTATGGCGGAAACGATCGAGGGCATTGATCTTTATTACCATAGTGAATTGATTATCCTGGAATGGATTTTTACGATCATTTTTTCTCTTGAGTACGCGCTTAGGATTTTTGTAAGTAAAAAGCCGCTTAAGTACATTTTCAGTTTTTATGGCATCATTGATTTGCTTTCAATAATGCCGATGTTTCTTTCCCTGTTTATCAAAGGAAGTCACATCCTGAGTAGTTTGCGCATTTTAAGATTATTGCGTTTGTTCAGGGTATTTAGGTTGATGGAGTTTATGCAGGAATCGTCAAAGTTAAAAGTCGCTTTGATGGCCAGCCGGGCTAAGATTTTCGTTTTCCTGTATACAGTCCTGATAATTGCGATTCTTATAGGAACGCTCATGTATTATATTGAAGGACCGGCAAACGGTTTTACAAGTATTCCCAAAAGCGTTTTTTATACGATCGTTACCCTGACCACGGTTGGATATGGGGACATGGTGCCCGCAACAGCTTTAGGCCAGTTCTTATCAATGGTGCTCATGGTGACCGGTTATGGTATAATTGCAGTGCCCACCGGTATAGTAGGTGTGGAAATTGCTAAAGAAGTAGGAAAATCCTTAAATGAGCAGCAACGAAAGGAAAAAGACAGTAATACGCTAAACGGAACGGTTTGCGCACATTGTAATGTAGAAGGTCACCGCAATGACGCGGAATACTGCTATCATTGCGGACATCAACTAAATATTTAATGCTAAGTTTATGAGCAACAGAATTTTTGATTTTATTAATCTGCATAATGGAGAAGAGGATAAGCGTAAAGTGCTGGAGAATGTAATCAGCAACATATCTTTCCGTGGTTCTAACCTCTGGATCCTTGCCTGTGCTATAATAATAGCTTCTATAGGCTTAAATGTAAACTCTACTGCTGTAATTATCGGTGCGATGTTAATCTCACCCTTAATGGGGCCGATTGTGGGGGCCGGATTTGCACTGGGTACTTTTGATTTCGCATTGTTAAAGAAATCGATGAAAAACCTGGTTATCGCGACCGTGGTAAGTCTTTTAGTGTCGGCAGCCTATTTCTATTTAAGCCCCTTTAAGGATGTGCAGTCTGAATTACTGGCCAGGACCGCCCCTAATATTTACGATGTGCTTATTGCTTTCTTTGGCGGGCTGGTAGGGGTTATCGCAATTACCCGTGTGGAAAAGGGCAATCCGATTCCCGGCGTCGCGATCGCTACCGCATTGATGCCACCGCTTTGTACTGCAGGTTATGGTATTGCTACTTTCAATTTTAGTTATTTCGCAGGTGCTTTTTACCTCTATTCCATTAACTGCTTTTTTATATGTATAGCCACCTTTTTCGTTGTCAAATATTTGAAATACCCTGCAGCTAATTTTAAAAATATTCGCTATGCAAGGCAAATCAGGGCCGGCATTACGACATTGATATTTGTTATGATCGTACCGAGCTTTTATTTAGCTTACCGGTTGTGGAATGAAAAAACGTTTACCAAAACAGTTGAGAACTTTATAAATGTTGAATTTGTAAATAACGGGTATATGGTTATTCATAAAAAGATCAACTATAACAGCAATCCCAGGAAGGTTGAGCTCGCGTTGCTGAACAAACAGCTTACAGACATAGAAATTGAAAAGTATAATCGTATTTTAAAAAGCCTGGGGGCGGAAAATACAGAACTTTCATTCCGGCAGAATGATGATAACCTGAAAGCCGAGATTTTAAATGAAATTAATAAAAAGGAAAGTGCCATCTCGGAAAAAGACCTGGCGATTAACAAGCTTCGGTTGGAATTGGATCAATATAAATTTAGTGATTCTACCTTAGTGAAAGAACTGAATATTCTATTCCCTGCGATTAAAAATATTTCTTTAGGCAAAATTGAGCAATACCCGAATACCGATAGTGTACAGATGCAGTTTGTAATTCTTTACCAGTCCTTACAAAAGCCAGAGGAGCAAAAAGTTAAAGATTGGCTGAAAGAAAGGTTAAACATCCGGAATGTGGTAATGATCAAGCAAGACTAACTTATGGAAGATAAGGATAAAAGCGCCGGTGAAAATTTAATAGAATGGGTAAAGGAGGTTGCAGGACATTTTATCAATTTTTTGAAGCCATCCCCAGAGGATAACATAGTACTTAAAATAGTCAAATCCATTTTAAAGATTCCCGTTGCCATCTTTGTAGTCTTGATATCCCCTGTGTTGTTATTGCTGCTGGGGGTTATATTTGTTATGTTATTGTAATGATATATCTTAAGAAAATATCTAGTGCCTGGTTTGCCGGGATGCTTTTATTGGTATTGCTTCACCAATTCCTGGAAAAGTGGTTGGAGATAAGGATACCTGTGATTGATAATTATCTTGACCCTCTTTTGTTGATGCCCATCCTGCTGCATTTAATGCTATGGGAACGCCGGATTTTATTTAAAAAAGACCTGCATTATGTTTTTTCTCTTTTCGAGGTAATCGTTTTATTTATAGTTGTAAGCTTTGTAGCGGAATATCTTTTTCCCAGATGGAGTATGGGCTTTACAGCAGACGGGTGGGACGTGGTTTGCTATGCATGCGGGACCCTTATTTTTTATTTTTTCTTTAATGTGCCATATGAGCAATTACAAATTGAAAGTTAGTTAAAATATTATAACTAACTAGATTTATAACAGCATGCCGGGGCAGGTTACAAGCTTGATAATTGTTAAATTTGGGAGTAATTATAGTTTGAACCCTTAAATTGCCGTATAAAGACGGTAATGGTATATATTTAGGTTTATGTTTGAATCCTGGGATATTATTGATGTATATAAAGCGCTGATGGCAGTAGCGGCGGGTGCGATACTGGGCATGGAGCGCGAATTGAAAGATAAGGCCGCCGGCCTTAAAACGATCAGCGTGATTTGTCTTGGCTCCTGCCTGTTTACGGTACTTTCCCTGAAGATCGGGGACCAGTATGCCGATGCGGGCCGTATTGCTTCCTATGTAGTGAGTGGTATAGGCTTTTTAGGCGCCGGGGTTATTTTTAAAGATGGATTCTCCGTTTCCGGGCTAACCACAGCCAGTGTAATATGGATCGCCGCGGCAATAGGTATGGCCATTGGTTTCGGCGAAGTATTTGCCGCTATTATTTTCCTCAGCTCCTGCCTGATCATTATTTATAGCGGCAGGTTCCTGAATGCCAAGCTGCTCTCCGGCAGGGCGAACAGGGTGCTGAAGATCGTGCTTGCTGAAAGTAATATGGAACTTAAGCAACGGGTGTCACAGGACCTCAGGCTTTATGCGCGGAGTGTAGAACAGATAAGACTGGAGTCGGCAGGCGGTAAGGTAATTGTGACGTTCAATATTGTTGTGGCTTCCAGGCGTATGGTTGAGCTTGAAAATTTTTTGATCGGCGCGCCACATATTGAAAGTTTTGAATTGTAGGTCATCGATTATTAACATTTAAGCAGGATTTATGAGCGACGGTAAATTGTCTTTTAGTAAATATGAAGCACAGGATTTTGAAAACTATTATTCTATCGTAAAGCAAGACGATGTGATGCGTTATATTTCCGGGAAAGGCTTGACAGCGGGGCAGGCCCGGGCTAAATTTCTTTCGATCCTGGAGCAGGGCAGGGCAGAAGAAGCCCTGGGTTATTTTAAGGTATACAAAGAGGATGGTATATTTATCGGTGATTGTAAACTGGTGCACTATAAGCATGACCCGTCTGTACTAGAGATTGGTTATATCCTTAAGCCTGAATATTGGGGTAAGGGTTATGGTGCCATGATAGGGCAGAAAATGCTGGCATTGGCTGATGAAGTAGCACCTTCAAAAGATATTATCGGCCTGATAGACCCGGATAATAAAGCCTCAAAAAAACTGCTTGAAAAATTCGGTTTCAGCACCTGTTTCCTGGGTATTGAAGATGATGTGCCTACTGAAAAACTTATGCTGAAAAGATCCTGATGGAAAACAGGCGCCGGTAAAATATTTTTTATAAATTACAACAAAAAAAGTGCAAAGAATAACCGAGTACCTGGCAAAGCGAACCCGGGTATTGTTTTTAATGGACGCTTTTGGTGCTTTGATCACAGCTTTCATGTTGGGTATTATATGGTATAATTGCTGTCCGTGGACAGGTATGCCGCCAGGTGTATTAAGAAAGCTTGCACTTATTGCATTGCTGCTTTGCAGCTATTCGGGCGTTTGTGCTCTTTTGCTGAAAAAACGCAGATCTTCCTTTATAAAGGGGATGGCTATAGCTAACCTGCTATATTGCATACTCACTTCAGTCCTTTTGGTAATCTATTATACTGAACTTACTATATTGGGTATCATATATTTTGTAGCGGAGCTGCTGGTCATTACCCTACTGGTTTGGCTTGAGTACAAAGTAGCGGTAGCAATTGATAAAACCTGATCTTCCGCCCGGAAAGATACTGTTCCTGCTTTTGTAAGTATAGTTTTATGAGGTATCCTGCCTGAAGCGGCACTATAATAGCAAAATATTATCAATTGATATCCAGGCAGTTTGCTTAATTTTATAAGACAAATCAAAAAAATATTCTTATGGCAGCAAAACGTATAGGTATCGTCGTAGGTTCAATCCGTAAAGGCGCGTACACGAAAAAGATCGCTGATTTTTTAATAGCGCATACTCCTGAAGGTTACCAGCTGGAACTTATTGAGATCGCGGACCTCCCGCTTTATAACCAGGATTATGATACATCAGGAAGCCCCGCCGTTTATGATGATTTCAGGCAAAAAGTAAAAGCAGTTGCGGGAATCATTTTTATTACTCCGGAGCATAACCGTTCTATTCCGGCAGCGCTCAAGAATGCGCTGGACGTGGCCTCCAGGCCATATGGGAAAAATGTCTGGAACGCTAAGCCTGCAATGGTTATTTCTTCTTCTATAAGTGGTATCAGCGGATTTGGCGCTAACCATCATTTAAGGCAGGTGTTAACTTTTTTGAATATGCCCACACTGCAGCAACCGGAAGTTTACCTGGCCAATGTGCAGGATTACTTTGATGATAATGGCCAACTGGTCAACAAAGAAACCGCTGCGTTTTTATTAGAAGCACTGGATGCCTATATAAGCTTCGCCGCTAAATTTTAATTAGTCCCCACATAGTTTAATAGTAAAGACCTCAGCAATGAGGTCTTTTTGTTTTTACAGGCTAATACTTACCTCGTTCACCCGTATTCATATTGCTATCCTATATAATATCCCCTATGCCTATAGCATTAGCTAAAATATTCTCCTGCCGGATTTTTTAGCCTTTTGTACCGGTTTATTTTCAGGCTATAAACCTGCATATATCATGAGGTCGAAAACTAATCATTATCGGTCATGGTTGAAATCTATAAAAAACTAAAGGTATTAAGCACTGAAAAAAATGAAATTGAAATTTTATATAACCAAGTGTCCATTACAGGCTGTACTATAAGCGAGCAGCACAGGTTACTTTATTTTGTCAGTGAACCTTCGGCGGTTGTTTTTGTTGACTTTATCTCTCAGCAACCGGCTAAAGGAGAGCTGGTATTTATCCCGTCCCATCAGCTGTTGTATTTTCCCCAGATGGTAGGTGATTATTATTGTATCCAAATTCCGCAGTCCTGCTTATCGGAATTGCAGCATGTTTATTTGCTAAGGCTAACCTATCAAAAAAACAAAACAATAAAACCCGGAGATATGGACCCGGTTCATTTTGACCTGGATAAATTATTCAATAGTTTATTCAGGTGCGACCCTTTATTTATGCGCTCCTTGCCCTCGCTGCAATATATAAGCAAAGCAGTAGCGCTTATGGAAGTATTGAAAAGCACGAATGTTGATTTTGAGCTGAATATTAATAATCTTGCCGGTTCTATTCATGTTTCTGAAAAAACACTTTACCGCATTACTAAATCAGTATTTAATTTATCTCCTTCCGGTATCCTTAATTATTATATACAATTGAAGGTCATTTTCAGGATCATTGTTCAAAAGTTGCATACATTTTTTGATATAGCTGATGACCTGAAGTGTAAGGATGTCAGCACATTCAGCCGGTACGTGAAAGCCCTGTATGGATTGACACCTACGGAAATCAGAAATAAATTTTATCAGCTCCAGTTGTAATGCCTTGTCCGAATCTGCACATAAACTTGGCTTTAATTGCCATTTTTTCTACATAGCCGCTTTCTAGTTTAGCCCTTGAATTCAAACATTCTTTAGCGCGAAGAATTGCGGCCTTGATCCTTGCCCGGCCAAAGAAAAACAGGGAAAGGAAAGCGCTTACACCCATGTGCGTAAAGGGATTTTTACAACAACTAAAAAATGAATTTATGAAACTGGAAAGCTTAAAAAGCGGAAAATTCGCGGCACAAACATTATCTCCTGAAATGATGCGCTTAGTAAACGGAGGTGCGACATTTGAAACAGACCACATCCCGACTGGTAAAAAAGATACCTCAAAATATTCTAAATGCGGAACCAAAGGGGAATGGTATGATATGGCCGTTACCATTGACAGCACCGGGGAGGTAGTTGTCCAGGGCGTATCCACTGAAATGTTTAAAGGTACCTACGATTGGTATTATAAATAGCCTAGTGTTATGAGTACCGGGGGCTGGCCGGCATATGAGGCAGCCCCTTTATCAGCGTATTTTATATTTAACTCCATTGGTTTTTGCAAACTCGTCATCAGCAGGATCAAACTTTAATTTTATGAAAAACTTATCGACGTATTCATTTGTAATGTTCTTCTTCGTTATCGCATTCGTTCAATATCCTGTTAAGGCCAATGAGCAGTATGCGCCCCGGTCATTATCTCTCACCTTACAGCATGTAATACAACCGGATAAGGCCACCTTAGCGCAACTTTGCGATTCATTGGTATTGGCGAATGATTATAATAAAATAATAAATTACTGCGTGCCCTATGCTTCAGATAGTGATTATAAAGAAACCGTTATTCCTTATCTGATTGCCGCATATTATTTCACAGGCGACTCCATTCAGAGTAACAGAATGTTGGCCACATTATTAAATGGTAAGTCCTATGAAGATATTTTTCTTTCCCTGATAAGCAGTAATGTTGCATTAATTAAATATTTTGATATAGAGCAAAACAGGAAGCCTGTAGTAGCCCTGGCGCTTAAACAATATAAGACTACAGGAAAAGCAACTAGGAAACAGGAGGGCGAGCAAGTGATCCGATTCTTAATTAACGATCAGAGAATTCGCAAACTGAAGTATGCTTATAAAAAAGAAAGTCCCGAATTCCTTGAGCAGCTGAGCCGCAGGTTTACCGTCGCGGACAGTACACAAAATGAGCATATTTATAGTTTTTATAAAAAGCATGGCCGGTATTTTAGTGCAAAGGAAGTGGGGGAGAGTGTTAGTAGTATGCAGCTGATATACTTTTCCCATATTACAGATATTGAGCTTCGTCAATCATTTTTTAAACCCATTTTGGAGAAAGCTGTAGAAGAAGGGGCTATCGACAAGGAAAGCCTTGTGAATTTTATACTCAGGACAGAAAGCTTTGTCAACCCCGATTTCTGGAATACGATAAATGATCGCATGCCGGAAATAAGAAAACAATATGATTTGCCGGATAACTATATTTGGACTCCTTTTTAACAGAGGCTATGGTGCTTATATTTTCAGATAATGATATTGCTGGATAAATTTTATTAATTTCAATATATTAATTGACCAGGAAGCTCAAAATTTATTTATGAAAAACTTATTGGCATATTCATTAGTAATGCTCTTTTTAATTACTTCAATCGTCCCAGCTCCTGTCGCGGCCAAGAGCGGGTATTTGCCGGGTGCTTTATTGTCACCACCAAAGCAGGACGCTCGACTGGATAAAACCGCATTAGCGCAGCTTTGCGATTCTTTGGTTTTAGATAATAATTATAAAGCAATAATAAAAAGTTGCGCATCTTATGTTAGGGATAATGCTTATAAAGAAGTCATCACTCCTTACCTGGTTGCCGCTTACTATTTTACCGGCGACTCCATTAAAAGCCGCAATATTTTATTACGGGAAATAAAAGCGAAATCCTACTTGGAAATTATTAATGAGCTGCTGACTGGCGATAATATAGCCTTAATTAAATATTTTGATATAGAGCAGAACAGGGAGTCGGTAATTGCCCTTGCGCTTGAAAAATACAGGAATACCGTAAATGCTTCACGGAAAGAGGGAGGCGAGCAGGTGATCCGCTTCCAAATTAATGACCAGAGGATCCGAAAACTAAAGTATGCTTATAAAAAAGAAAGCCCCGAATTCCTTGAGCAGATGGATCGCAATCTTATGAGTGCATTCAGTACACAAAACGATAGTATTTATCGCTTTTACAAAAAGCATGGCCGCTATTTTGGCGAAGCAGAAATCGGGCAATCCGTCAGTTACTGGCAGCCAATAATCCTTTGTCATATTACAGATATCGAGCTACGTAATTCATTTTTTCAACCGCTTTTAGAAAAAGCAGTACAAGAAGGTAATACCTTTAAGGAAACCCTGGTAAATTTTATACTCAGGACAGAAAGCTTTGCCAACCCCGATTTCTGGAATACGATAAACGACCGGCTGCCGGCAATACGAAAACAATATGATTTGCCGGATAACTATTTATTCAACCCGTTTTAATAAAAGCTATGGTGCTTATATTTTCAGATAATGACGATGGCAGTACAAATGAAGTGATTGAATGGCTTAATGCATTTGGTACGCAATGGGTCCGTATCAACGAATCGGACCTGGTCGCCTTAGAAAAACTAATTTTTAAAAATAACAGGATTACCTGTTTTGAGTTAAAGATCAATGATGTGGTAATAGACCTTACGCAATGTTATTCCTACTGGTACCGGCGCGGTTATTTAAATTGGAGCTGCCGGCCAAAGGATATATCCTCCATCGTTGAACACCAGATCGCGCAACACTTAGCGGCAGAGTTAAAGAACCTGGACGATTTTGTACATCAGTATTTGGAAGCAACTAAAATCGGGATCAATGCTTATCTTAAAAGTGTTAATAATAAGACCTACTACCAGTTTGCAGCGGCGCAGGCAGGTCTTGATGTGCCGGACTCTATTATCACTACCCGTAAAAAAGATGTCAAAGCTTTTGGGACAAGTTCAGCTAAAGTAATTACCAAAAGCATCAATGAGGGCCTGGTGTTTTTTAATAACGGCTATGGAGCTTACAGCGAGACGGCTGAAATAAAGGCGGAAGACCGCTGCGGTTTAGCCGATACCTTCTTCCCTTCATTGGTCCAGAAGTATGTAGAAAAGTTTGCTGAACTGCGTATATTTTTTATCCATGACCAGGTATATGCCATGGCCATCTTTTCCCAGCAAAACGAGCAGACTAAACTGGATTACAGGAATTATGACCGGATCAATCCTAACAGGAATGTGCCTTTTGCCTTGCCCAGCGATATTAAGGATAAGCTGATCCGCTTTATGAATGCCATTCAATTGAATTGTGGATCTATAGATATGATATTGACTCCTGATAACGAATATGTTTTTCTTGAAGTAAATCCAATCGGTCAATTTGGTATGGTATCCGGCCCCTGTAATTATGGCCTTGAAAAGTTAATCGCCCATTATTTATCCTATGGAACTATTTAAACTGGAAGCCGTTTTTCCATCAGAACTGGCTAAATTCCGTAAGCTAAACCTTTTGCCTGCCGGCTATAAAGATTGGGGAGCGGTGAAAACCAGCTCCGTTTACACAGCACCAAAAGTTGCCTCTAAGCGGTTCCGTACCCGGGCTTATCAAAAACAAGATTTTTACAAATTGATTTCCAGAATGATTTAGCCTTAATGAGTATGAAGAATTCCGTATTTAAATTATTTTCTAGCTGTATATTGGTGCCCGGTATCAGCAGGTCTTTAATCATAGATGACCAGCGCTGGAAGTATTACACGATTCCCAACTCGATGTATGCCTTGCTCAAAACATACGATGGTTGCTCCATCCAGGAGGTCATACGAAAAGAGGGTACAGACCCCGAAGCACTTGATATCCTGTCCGATTATTTTGCATTCCTGTTTGAGCAGGAGCTTATTTTTGAATGCAGCCGTGAGTTAACGGAACACTTTGTTCCCGTTAAAAAAAGTTTTGATCATCCTGCTACGATTACTAATGCGATTATAAGTATCGAAAAGTTGGTAGATTTGGATATGGCAAGTATTTTATTGCAATTAACTGCTTTGGGTTGCTATACTTTGGAAATCAGGATCAACCGGCCAACGGAGCGCAGCACCATAAGTCAGTTATTGACATTATGTAAAACATACGAACTGGAAAATGTATCCTTAATAATTCAGCTGGATGCGGCAATTAAAACACTGGAAGAATATAAAAAGGATTTTCCCTTCCTTAGCCGGATTGTTAATTACAACCAGGCATTCGAAAGCCGGGAAGTAACAGGCATTATTTATACTTCAAAAGATCTTTCGAAAAGTAATAGTTGTGGCCTGGTGCAGGCAGACTTCTTTACACCTACCTTGCAACATTATGCAGAGTCGGTAAACCATAATTCCTGCCTGAACCGGAAAATAGCTATAGACACTGGCGGAGCTATAAGAAACTGTCCGGGTATGACTGAAAGTTTTGGCAATATCCATGATACAACTTTGGAAGAAGCGATCGCCAGGCCGGGCTTTAAGAAGTATTGGAACATCACCAAAGACCAGGTTACAAAATGTAAAGATTGTGAGTTTCGCCATATCTGCACTGATTGCAGGGCCTATCTTGATACTCCCGGAGATGCCTTTAGCGCACCGCTTAAATGCGGTTATGATCCCTATAACTGCATATGGGAGGAGTGGAGTACCCATCCACTAAAGCAAGCTGCCATTAATTACTATAAAATTGAGGTTTGATAAGGAATATTTTATATTAATGCTACGGGAATATCCTGAATGCAACCTTATTAATATCAAATACCCGGAAAAAGAATGTGGTGATTCCCGGGGCAATCCCATTTTATTTTGCTGCCAAGCTTAAAATATTTATAAATAAAGCCCTGATTGTCTATAAACAGGGCTTTTTAACCGCTACCTTTTATTCTTCTTTAAAGAATTTTATACGCCTGTTTAAAAGGCTGCTTTTCATTATTTTAACGACCAGGCAACTTTGTGTTAGCGCATTGATAACAATTTTATTGAACAAGTACTATAGATAAGCTCAATATGTTTTGTTGATTTTTTTTGTAATAAGTAAAGGCTTTATTTTCAATTTGCAATAGTTTTTATAATGAAACCATGTAATAACAAATATGAACAGAAAATTTATCTTAAAACTCGTTTTTGCTTTATCGCTGATCTGCGGTGTGCAAATAAGTACTTATGCTCAGAATTGTACCGTAAATGCAGGTGGTAACAGTATTATCTGTGGTTCTTCCACTACATTAACAGGTGGCACATCCGGTAGTGTCGGTGCCGCTAACCCTACCTGGACCTTCATATCCGGCCCGGCAATACCAACCATTGCCACACCCAATGCCTTAACTACCAATGTGAGTGGTATGGTCAATGATGGGGATTATGTATTCCAGCTCAGCCAGCCCTGTACCAGCGGTACCGCTACTTCTCAAGTGACTATAACTGCCCACCCGCGTCCGGCCGGCTTTACGGCTGGGCCGGATGTTACGACTATTTGTGCAACAACAGGAACTACACCATTAGCTGGTGTAATTCCGGCCGGCTTTACCGGGCAGTGGCGCTCCGTTAATATTTTTAGCCTGGCGCGGTTCAGTACCCAGGTATCGACCAACTCACAATTCAGCAGCACCAGCATTGGTAACCCGACTTTTTCCCTGATCAATACAGCTAGTCATGAAATAGACCCCGCTTATTATGCTATATTAAGGATTACTTCTCTTGATGGTAACTGTAGCTATGAGGATACCACCATAGTAAGGTTCATTCCTAATCCACAGATAGCTGTCGCTACAAGCTGGAGCAGGTGTCGCCCTGTTGGAGAAACCAGGGGTTGGATAGACAACCTTTCGACATCCCCGGCTTTTTCTACCAGCTATGCGGGTTCAGCCGGTACGGTGGCAAACGGTACCACGGTCAGCTTAAATGTAATCAGTCAGCCGTCTGGCGCCAATATGACTTATGATTATATCGAAACCCGGAGGGTATATTTCAATGGTATGACCGTAGATGGGACCTATACCTTCACGCTTACGGTAACTAATAGTTGCGGCACATACACTACACCGGTCATATCCTTTACTTATTCCGGAACTACTCCCAATTATGTAAGTTTTATAAAAGCAAGCGAACCAGAGCAATGGATGATTTATGATACTGGAAATAGCGGCGGAGAAGCACATTGCAGTAGTATGGCGGGAACTACGACACCCGAAACTTTTTATTTTACGGTAAACCCTGCAGATCCGGCAACGGTGACCACTACCGTTACCCCTTCCGGTATTGCACCTCCGGGCGGCTATCCTACCGTTTCCGTGACCGGTGCCGGTACTTATGACAGGATCGCTACCGTTACGCCACCCTCCGGCGGATGGAGCGTGGGTACCTACAAGTTCTCTGTTAATACCTCAAACGGCTCCTGTTCTGTATCACAGTCTTATTATATCCATATATCCGATGGTAACCGGCCTAACGTGGTGATACCCGACCAGAGCGTATGTTACCCGGGTACCGGCGCTATTTCTGCTACAATTCCCTTACCGGCTATATACAAGGGCGTGGTGAACACCAGTTATTTCCAGGACTACGATCCGCGTTATAATTTTACTGTAGTAAGCATGCCGGCCGGTGCTGCCACACCTACTTATACTTCTGCCAACCTGCGTAATATAACCAGTACAAGTACGGTGATCAGTAATTTAAACAAAGCAGGTGATTATGTTTTCCGCGTTACCCTGGCCAACTATACGAGTAGCGTAGGACCATTTTTTGAAGCCGAGTATGCCTGTTCGGGCAGCACTTATGTGGATACTTTCGTAGTACATGTAGAAAACCCGGTGAATTCAAATGCCGGCTCTGATCAGACGGGTATCTGTAACCAGACGGTAAACCTGCTGGGTAATTCCCCGGGTACCGGTACCGGTACCTGGCAGCTTGTATCCGCCCCTTCAGGTGCTGTACCGGTTATTACTTCGCCGAATAGTTTTTCTACCACTGCGACCAACCTGGATTCTATCGGGGAGTATAAGTTCAGGTGGACGATCGTAAGCCCATTGGGCGGTTGTACCAGCCAGGATGAGGTATCTTTTTTTGTTGCCTGTGCTTTACCGGTTCAATTAACCGGCTTTACCGCTACCGCGAATAAGGGGCTTGGTATACTAAATTGGGCAACCGCCGGCGAGCAACGTAATAAAGGTTTTGCTATTGAGCGTAGCGCTGACGGTGTGCAATGGAATGGCATCGGTTTCGTGTCCAGCAGGGCAACCGGAGGCAACAGCAGTCAAAAACTGGACTATGAATATGTAGATGCTGCGCCACTAACCGGAGTAAATCACTATCGTTTACAGCAAACAGGTCTTGATGGTACCACCGAGTATAGCGTGGTGCGCACGTTAAGGTTCGGGGCGGGACAGGCCATAATGGTTTATCCTAACCCTGCAAAAGAAAACGTGACGATTGCTCACCTGGAAGGTGACGAACAGATCCGTGTGTATGATGTAATGGGCCGGCAATTATCTGCCATAGACAGCGATAAATCTACTGTTACTTTGGACATAAGTGCCTTTGTATCCGGGATCTATTACCTTAAAATTGTTTCGAATGCCGGAAACGTGAGCACCTGGCGTTTAGTAAAAGAATAAGGCAGCACTATACCAATTGTTTTTAACCTATTGAACCTGGCTATTATTGATCAATAATAGCCAGGTTTTTATTTTAGGTGTCCTTGGACGATAAATAAAATGTAGCTACAGTTAAATAAGAATCTTGTAAATTAAATAGACAATAATATAACAGGTAATTCCGGAGAAAGCAGCAATTTTGTAGTAATCAAAATATAGTTAATTGAATCATTGGGCTAAATATATTTTCCTGTTGTTTATCTGGGGCCTGGCATTGATGCAGGGGCCCGCCCGGGCATATGCCGGATCATCTGCAGGACATGTGCCGCAGATATCCGAAAATTGCCTGCCAAAAGTAAACAGCGATCAGTCGGATTGCAGCTCTAAACAATTATGCCTGCCTTCCCGGCACGATCTCGATGGGGATAATTGTTGCCGCCACAACAGCATTCCTGTATTCGGCCTGCCCGCATCCCTTACAGCCCAGGTTCATCCTGCTTTGCTGGTAACGGAACAACCTGTATTTGGTCATGCCCCGGCTTATTATTCATCCGGCTATCAATTTATCTGGCTGCCTCCTAAAATTGACTGGAAAGCAGATATACGGCCATAAAATGGCTTGCCGACCTGGGTCGGTATATTGAACTAATTTTTTCATAAAATTTTAAAAACAGACAGGCCAGGTAGCCCGTTGTAAAATATACGATCATGAGACAATCAATTTCAAAAATAGGGATGTTGCTAAGCGCATTGCTGGTATCATTAAGCGGTATGGCGCAAATTTCAAATTCAAAAACAGTCACCATAAAAGTAAATGGTAACTGTGCGATGTGCCAATCTACGATTGAAAAAAGCGGAAACCATAAAAATACTGCAAAGGTTAGCTGGGATAAAACGACCAAAATGGCGACTATTACTTACGATAGTAATAAAACAAATACTAATGATATCCTGAAGCGTATCGCTTTAGCCGGTTATGATAATGAACAATTTTTGGCTCCGGACGCTGTTTATGCCAAACTGCCGGAATGTTGCCGCTACGAGAGGGATTTAAACCCGGTATCTAAATTACCTCAGAAAACTATGGAAGGCAAACGAGAACATGCTCCTCATCACGGAACAAGCGCTGCTCATGATGCCGGTAAAGAAACTAACCAGCTGAAAGCGGTCTTTGATCATTACTTTTCCTTAAAAGACGCGTTGGTCAATACTGACAGTAAAGCTGCCGCCGCTCATGCAAACGCACTATTGAAATCCCTTAAAGATGTTGATATGGCGCAGCTGCCGGCAGAGGAGCATAGGGTATGGATGCAGGTTATGAAAGACTTAATAAGCGAAGCTGAAAAATTGGCTGCTGCTAAAGACATCGCCGGGCAAAGAGCAAGCTTTGCCTTACTTTCTAATAATATGTATACCTTAAGCAAGGTGTCGCGGCTGTCGGCGCCCATTTATTACCAGCATTGCCCCATGTATGCCCAGGGCAAAGGCGGGCAGTGGTTAAGCAGGGAAAATACGGTCAAAAACCCGTACTATGGTGCCCGGATGCTGACTTGTGGCAAAATGGTAGAAACAATTCAATAACCCAAACGATTTAAACTATGAATAAACGCAAACAGGCGCTGAAAAGTGCATCGTTGATCGTTTTGTTATTGCTGAACGGTTTATTATTAAAGGCACAGCAGGTGGTCCGCTATGAATTGTATGTCACGGATACCGTAGTGAATTATGCCGGTAAGGAAAAGAGAGCTATTGCCGTAAACGGCCAAATACCCATGCCCACGCTGACTTTTACAGAAGGAGATACGGCCGAGATCATTGTGCACAACCGTTTAAAGGAAAGCACATCATTACACTGGCACGGCGTCTTTTTACCCAATAAAGAAGATGGAGTACCCTGGCTGACCCAGAAGCCTATAAAACCCGGAACTACTTATACCTATCGTTTTCCCATTATCCAGAACGGTACCCACTGGTACCACTCTCATTCCGGTATGCAGGAGCAGATAGGGATGTACGGTAGTTTCGTAATGAAAAAACGCGAAGCCGATAAAACATTCCGTAAAGGTATCGACGATTTGCCTGAAGTACCTTTTCTCTTAAGTGAATGGACCAATCTTAACCCGGACAATGTACACCGGATGCTGCATAATGCGAATGACTGGGCGGCGATCAAGAAGAACGCCACGCAATCTTATGCCGAAGCCATAAGGGAAGGACATTTTAAAACGAAAATTACTAACGAATGGAAGCGGATGCTGGCTATGGACGTCAGCGATGTTTATTATGATAAAATACTGATTAATGGCCAGCATACAACAGATCTTAAATCAATAAACGGTAAAAAGCTAAAGGCCGGTGATAAAGTAAGACTGCGTATCGCGAATGGTGGCGCCTCTTCCTATTTCTGGCTGCAATATGCCGGTGGCAAGATCACCGTTGTGGCCAATGACGGGAATGATGTGGAACCGGTAGCGGTGGACCGGCTAATTGTAGCCGTGTCTGAAACTTATGATGTGGTAGTGACTATTCCTGAAGAAGGTGTCGCTTACGAGTTCTTAGCCACAACAGAGGACCGTACCCAATCTGCCAGCTATTATATCGGTGACGGTATCCGTCAGTTGAGCGCCCCGCTGCCGCGCCTTAAATACTTTGAGGGCATGAAGAT
This sequence comes from Taibaiella sp., assembly GCA_016786705.1. Lineage (GTDB taxonomy): Bacteria > Bacteroidota > Bacteroidia > Chitinophagales > Chitinophagaceae > Edaphocola. The sequence goes on along the minus strand of JAEUVV010000012.1, from coordinate 169,942 downwards.
GATGAACGATATGATGAAGATGAATGGCGACCTGGATGATATGGGGATGAAAATGAGCCTGAACCAAATGGATATGAACGTGGTCATGTATCCTGAAATTACGGGAGAAGGTAAACCCTGGAAGCAAATGGATCATAGCGGGCATGCCGGTATGGATATGGATGATAAGGCCAGCCGTTATAACGCGAACGCTTTGGCGGATATCGTTACGCTCAACTATGCGATGCTGGAGGCAACACATAATACGACGCTGCCTGAATCCGCACCGGTTAAAGAGTTAAAATTTACCTTAACCGGTAATATGAACCGCTACGTCTGGAGTATGGACAATAAGATACTTTCCGAAACGGATAAGATCCCGGTGCGAAAGGGAGAAGTGCTGCGCATCGTGATTTACAATAACTCTATGATGCGGCATCCCATGCACCTGCATGGTTTTGACTTCAGGGTGCTGAATGGTAAGGGCGAGCGCGCTCCTTTAAAGAATGTCCTGGACATTATGCCCATGGAAACCGATACCATTGAATTCCTGGCCAGCGAAGCCGGCGATTGGTTCTTTCATTGCCACATTCTCTATCATATGATGTCGGGCATGAACCGGGTCTTCGCGGTAGATGATTACAATAATCCTTATTTGCCGGATAAAAGGCAGGCGTACCGGATGCTGCAGCGGGAAAGCAATATGGCGCATTTTATGGCTGAAAATGATTTCGCGACCAATGGTAATGATGGCTTGGCTATGTTGCAAAATGCGCGCTGGTCTTTAGGAACCGAATGGCGGCTGGGCTATAATGCCATGCACGGCTACGAAGTAGAAACCCACCTGGGGCGGTACATAGGCAAAATGCAATGGCTGATGCCCTTTATCGGCTTCGACTGGCGCTACCGGAAAATGGGTATGGATGAGCATGAGAAAAACCTGTTTGGACAAGTCAACAAGAAGGATAACCGTGCGGCAGTAAGTATCGGTGTGATGTATACCTTACCTATGCTGGTTAATGTGCAGGCCGAGGTTTACCATGATGGCATTTTCCGGCTTTCCCTGATGCGGGAAGATATCCCGCTTGCTAAAAGATTACGGGCCGGTTTTATGTTGAATACCGACCTGGAATATATGGCTGAGCTCAAATATATCCTTAACAAAAATATGGGTATCAGGGCGCACTATGATAGTGATATGGGCTTCGGTGCCGGGTTTTCTTTAAACTATTAAGGCCATTAACGGTCTAAACACAGGATAATCACTATAAGGCTAAATGCTTGAGACCTTTCGATAATTCGATAGGACAAGAATTTAGCCTTTTTAATGTTTAATTTCTTTTGCTATTTAGAGCTGGCCTTTTGATTGTTCATAAGTAGGGCCATACAGTCCCGGAACCTTATTGCCGGAGGCGCGTAAATGCGCTACCAGTTCACCCCGGTGATGATAAAGGTGATTGTAAAGAAAGCCTCGGATGGCCTGCATTTTAGGCATCGGGCCGATCAGTACTTTTTCACCATGCATCATGGTCCAGTCATTCATATACTGACTTTCATCCGACGCTTCTATAGCGCGTTTCGCCTTTTCAAAGTTCTCTTCGAATTTAGCCTGTATATTGGCTATTTTACTATGGTCGGGGTGTTCATAATGGAAGTTGTCAAAATTGAAAGTAGCTACGCTAAATACCCCTTCATACCAGGCATAGATCGTGGCGATGTGCGTGGCCAGCTCGGCAACAGACCACAGGAACGGTTGCGGGCGATAATCAAGCGCCGAATCCGGTACTGCCCTTAATAATTTCCGGGTATTTTCTGCTTCGTGCAGGAATTCTCCGAGTAATGCTTGTTTGATCATTTTTGTGCGTTTTATGAATAACAAATATAAATAAATGCCGCTCAAAAATTGTTGGGGAATAAGAAGAACAACCGGCATACAATACCTTTTGCCGGAATGTAATGAGAAAAATTTCTAAAAGGTATATGAGTATTTTGGGAATTGAATATTTATTAGTTCAGCCTGCAGTGCTTAAGAATGTAAAGAATATTGCAGGGTTGTAATTATGGAAAATTTGAAAAGAAGGCCCCGTTAAATAACCTGATTTAAGATTTATTTTTTGCACGGGATAAATAATAATGCCAGAGCATCATGCTGGCTACCGACCTGAAAGGTCGCCATGTATCGCTGATCATAGTAAGCACTTCTTTGTCGCCGCCTTTATCCAGCTGCTTCAATCGCCTGAGCGCATTAACAGCGGCCAGGTCTCCTATGGGAAAGAGGTCGGCGCGTTGCAGGGCAAACATAAGGTAGACATCTATAGTCCAGTGCCCGATGCCTTTTAGCCGGATCAGTTTGGCTCTTACGCTATCATCGGGCAGCTCCGCGAGTGCCGTAAGGTCAATCGTTCTGTTGTTAATCGCCATCGCCAGTCCTCTTATATAACCGGCCTTTTGCCTGCTTACATAACAGGCACGCATTGCTTCATCATCAAGCGAGAGCATTTTGTCAGGTGTAATGTTGCCTGTGCATTGCTTCAACTTATTTAAGGTGGCCAGGGCGGAAGCCAGGGATACCTGTTGCTCCAGGATGATGTGTACCAGGGTTTCAAAGCTATTGCTTCTTGCCCACATGGGAGGGTAGCCATAAGTCTGCAGGATATGCCCCAGGTCACTATCGTTTACCGCCAGTTCGTCGCATATGCTGCGAAAATTTTCGCTATTAAAAGTTGTGAATCGTGTCGTTTCCTGGTTCATATTGCCCCGTATTAATCATCAAAAAGAGTAGGGGCGCGGCTGCTTTTTTCCAGTTGGAGCAGCATGGATTTATTGTGCAGGCCACCTGCAAAGCCTACCAGCTGGCCCGAGGCTCCTATTACCCGGTGGCAGGGAACGATAATCGCCACCGGGTTTTTGTTCAAAGCGCCGCCTACCGCTCTTATGGCCTTGCTGTCTCCTAAGACACGTGCAAGTGCTCCATAAGTTTTGGTAACACCGAAAGGGATCTCCAGTAAAGCGGTCCATACCCTGAGCTGGAATTCAGTGCCTTTAAGATCTAAAGGAAGATCGAAAACAGTCCTCGTTTTTGCAAAATATTCTTTTAGCTGTTGCTCTGCTTTTAATAATAGGGGGTGCTGATCGTCTTTTTGTGCACCCGGCATTTTAGTACGCTGGTATTCGGCCCCGTCCCAAAGCACTGCAGCAAGCCCGGACCGGCTGGCAATAAGCAAGAGCTCACCCAATGGCGAGGGCATATCTTTATAGACATATTGTTGTGGCGGAGCCTCCATTTTTTGTTTATTATTTTATTATGCGCAACTAAGTTTTGCAATCTTTTTTAACCATTCATTTTCTTAAAGATCGAGCAGGCGATATGACCGCCGAAACCAAAAGTATTGCTCATGGCATAGTGTACCGGTTTTGTTTTTGCAGTCCCCAGGTTAAAGTCGAACCTACCGGCAAACTCAGGCTCTACTTCAGTGGTATTGATCGTAGGCGGGATCTTATTTTCCAGTACTGATTTAATACATATAATCGCTTCTATAGCCCCGGCCGCCCCCAACAGGTGACCGGTCATGGATTTGGTGGCGCCAATGGTCACGTTATGATCCTTGCCAAACAACTGGTCTATAGCTTTTAATTCGCTGCGATCACCCATAGGGGTAGAGGTGGCATGCGCGTTTACATAATCAATATCTACCGCCTGCAGGCCGGCATCTTCAAGGGCCAGCTGCATACCCAGCAGCGCGCCGGCTCCTTCCGGATGGGTACCCGTGATATGATAGGCATCGGCCGCCAGTCCGCCGCCCACTATTTCCGCCAATATAGGCGCGTTTCGTTTTATAGCCGACTCGTAGCTTTCTAAGATGACCGCCCCGGCGCCTTCGCCCAGCACAAAACCATCCCGGTGTATATCAAAAGGTTTGGATGCGTGGATATAATCTTCATTATTGGTGGATAAAGCTTTCGAGGCATTAAAGCCACCGATGGAACTCTCGGTAATTGAAGCTTCTGAACCGCCGGTGATCATCATATCGGCTTTGCCCCAGCGTATATAATTGAAGGCATCAATGATGGCGGTATTGCTGGCGGAACATGCCGAGGCTGTCGTGTAGTTTACACCCCGCAGGCCGTACTTTATTGAGATGAGACCGGAAGCAATATTGATGATGCGTTTAGAGATAAAGAAAGGGTTGAATCTTGGCGTGCCATCTCCATACGAGAATTCGGATACCTGCTCCTCAAAGGTAGATACGCCGCCATCGCCCGAAGCCCAGATCACCCCGATACGATCCCGGTTCAGGACGCTGAAATCTATACCCGCATGTTGTACGGCCTCAGCTACGCTGGCCAGGGCATACTGGGAAAAGAGGTCATATTTCCTTACTTCCGCTTTTTCAAAATATTGTAAAGGATCAAAGCCTGTGACCTCACAGGCAAACTTTGTTTTGAATTTGGCGGGATCAAACTTTGTGATCGGTTTGGCACCACTACGGCCTTCAAGTAGTGCGTTCCAAAATTCATTTACCGAATTCCCTAAAGGAGTGATCGCTCCTAATCCTGTTATTACTACTCTTTTCATGTTTTTTATTGATTATTTTATAATTCCTGCCTTAAGGCTTTCATCATTAAAGCAAAATCATTGTCATTGGTCAGGCGGCAGAGTTGTACTATGGCCAGCATACCGGATATCAGCATGATCGCTTTAGTGCGGGCTGATTGTTTAAAGTGGAAAGTGCCTTCCGCTTTTCCTTCTTTAAGAAACTGGCTGACCCATTTGATCATGTGTTCCGAAAATTCCTCCAGTTTTTCCTGGACTGCGGCTTCCAGCGTATTGAAATCGGTGGAGAGGGAGCCGACAATACAGATCCGGTTTTGTTTTTTTATTTCCTGGTATATGGCAAAGAAACGGTCCAGTTGTTCGGCTGGTGGCCTGTTTTTATAACTTTCCCGGACCTTTTCCAGTTGGGCAATATGAAATTCTATGACCGCTACGCCCAGGTCTGCTTTGTGCGGGAAGTGATGATGTACAGATGGTTTCCTGATACCTACAACATTAGCGATGTCTACATAGCTGATGGCATTGTAACCCTTGTCCCGGATCAGTTCATCTGCAGTTTGTATAATGGTTTCCCTTGTGGTCATTCCTTTTTTACTCAAATGTACAAACCTTCCGGTAGGTAGGCAAATTTATTTTTTACAGCATAGGTGATTAGTTAATAGTGAATAGTTATGGATGATAATTGATGGGTGATGAATGATTAGTTGATAGTGAAAAGAGAATAGTGGAAAGTATAGATGATAGGTGATTAATGATTAGTGAATAATTAATAGTGAGTGTTATGAGAGATAAGTGATTAGGGGAAAATGAAAATAATGCAAAGTGATGTGTAGCTTGGTGAACGTTTAGCGGAACTAAAAGACCATACTTGCTTTATCCCGGGTCTTGTATTTTATGAAAACTGCAAAAGACAAAATGCTGTACGGCACCGGATGGGGTGATGTGCTCAACCGGGATACAATGTTGTTTTTCAAATGTTGGGGCAAAGGTATTTGCCAATGCTATTGCTGAGTACTGTTTGATCTCGATGCCGCTGCATTTTTTGGGGCCTGATTCAGAGAAGGTACCTATGACGAGGGTTCCTTGGGGGGTAATGGCACTGGTAAGGGCCTGCTTATAGCGTTTGATGTCCTCCGGCTCTGTGAGGAAGTGAAAAGCCGCCCGGTCGTGCCAGAAATCATATTGCTGTTCCGGTTGAAAATCCGTCACATCGGCAACAATCCATTTTACTTTGGTTGCTTTTTCCTTTAGCCTGGCTTTGGCCCTGTCAATTGCTGCCTTTGAAATATCAAGTACGGTGATGTTTTCATAGCCGGCTTCCAGCAGGTGGTCCGTTAAAAAGCTATCGCCGCCGCCTATGTCAATGATCGCGGCTGTTTTTGACAGACCCGCTTCCCGGATAAAATCCAGTGAGGTGTTCGGATCCGGCTGGTACCAGCTGACGGTTTCCAGGGCTTTTGTAGTATAGATGTTTTCCCAATGTTCTTTACGATTAAATGGTTGTTCCATTGATAACAGTTTTATGAATGTTCCTTTTTGTTACTAGTTAGTCATAACATTATAATCCGGGTCTTCCTGGATATTTACTTCTATTATACCGGCCGCGTTTTGCAACAGTTGCCTGCAGTCAGCGCTCAGGTGCTGTAAATGTAATGTTTTTCCGGCTTTATGGTACCTGTCTGTAATTTTATGTAAGGCTTCAATGGCCGACATATCGACTACTTTGCTTTCTTTAAAATCAATGATTACATTTTCTGGATCTGTTGCAACCTCAAATTTTTCCATAAAAGCAGTTACTGATCCAAAAAAGAGCGGACCATAGAGCTCATAGTGTTTTGTGCCCGCTTCATCGATGAACTTACGGGCACGGATGCGCCTGGCGCTTTCCCAGGCAAAAACCAGGGCGGAAAGCACTACGCCGATCAATACGGCTAATGCTAGATTGTGTAAAAGGATGGTGATGGCCGCTACCAGCATCCCTATGAAAATATCGTGACGGGGCATTTTCCGGATAATCTTAAAGCTGGCCCATTCAAAAGTGCCTATGGCCACCATCATCATTACCCCGACCAGTGCGGCCACCGGGATCTGTTCGATAACCGGGGCGCCGACGAGGATAACGAGCAGGATCGTGAAGGCTCCTATAATTGAAGAGAGCCGGGTCCTGGCGCCGGCACCTATATTCACCATGGTTTGGGCGATCATAGCACAGCCACCCATACCACCAAAGAAGCCATTAGTGATATTGGCAATACCCTGGGCCGCGGCTTCACGGTTGGATTGTCCTTTGGTATTGGTCATCTCATCCACAATGTTCAGGGTCAGCAGGCTTTCTATAAGGCCGACCCCTGCCATAACCAAGGCATAGGGGAAGATGATCTTAAGGCTCTCCAGGTTATAAGGGATTCCCGGGATATGGAAGGAGGGTAGGGAACCACTTACGGTTGCTATATCAATAACCTTTTTCGTGTCTATATTAAAGAAGTGCACAATGCCAAATACAACCAATATGGCTACGAGGGATGCTGGTACCGCTTTAGTGAAACGCGGTAAGATAAATACAATGCCTATTGCAAGCAAGGTGAGGCCAGCCATCAGGTAAAGGGCAGGTCCTTGCATCCAGGTTTCGGTACCATTGTCCGCTACCTTAAACTGGGTTAGCTGCGCCATAAAGATAATCACCGCCAGCCCGTTCAGGAAGCCATACATTACCGGCTGGGGGATCAGGCGTACAAATTTACCCAGTTTAAATAATCCTACCAGTAATTGCATGATACCTGCGAGGGCTACAGCAGCAAACAGGTAGGCTACACCATGTTGTGCCGCCAGGGATATGAGTACTACTACTGTTGCACCAGCCCCGCCTGATACCATACCGGGCCTGCCGCCTAATACAGCCGTAACCAGTCCCATAAGGAAGGCCGCGTAAAGACCGGTCAGCGGACTGAGGCCGGCCAGTATAGCAAAGGATAATGATTCAGGTATCATCGTCATGGCTACAGTAAGTCCCGCCAGTAATTCGTTTTTGTAATTAATACTTCCTTTGGGACTAAAAAAGCGGGATAGCTTTTGCATATGGGTAAAATAATATTAGTGCTTTAGTGCGGTTCCGTTACTACTTAAATATAATACGATAAGAAGGTGCAAAATTAAGTGTTCGCGATATACAGGCAATAGTCTTTTGACAAAATACAGTTATCTGTAAGGAGCTTACTGTAGTTAATTGATGATTTTTCCACAGTTTGAGGAAATATGGTGCTTTTAACGTTCACCCCGATTGCAAAAAAATTTATAAAACGAAATGCGGAAGATTTTTGCAGAAAGTTGATAATCAAATCTTTATAATTTGTTCGCAGCTTACTGGCATGATATTTGATTTATTCAATCTATACTGTAAATATTGTTTTACCTGTATGATTTAAAAGTAAAATTTAAAAGGTTAAGTATATGGCAAATAGGAACAGCAATGAAATTTATAGTACTGGAAATAATAGTAATGCGCTAAATGACTTCTTTAAAGAGAAATATAATGCTGCTGTAGCGGCAGAACTCAGGATCAGGACCCTGCTCAGTCAATTAAAAGGAGAATGTGAAGACATGACTTTATTCCATTTTTTTAAAACGGAGCAACTTGAAACGATGGGTTACGGTGTAATCAGCCCAGGTAATGAATTGATACAGCGTTAGGCTATATAATATATAATTAAATTTTAAATTTATTAAAAAAAATAGATATGAGAAGAATCATCACTGCCTTATCAGGCCTCGCACTAGCCGGAGGAACTTTTATTTTTGCCTCTTCATGCTATAAAGAGCAAGATTGGAATTGCGTATGTAAAGACAACCAGGGACAGGAAACTACAGATTTAATCCGGGATAAAACAAGAAAAGAAGCTAAAGCCGAATGTGATTCGAAAATTAATGTTTTAGGCTACGAAAGAGAATGTAAATTGTCTTTGTTCTAATTACTAACATATTCGCCTTTGCAGAGGGATATTTTTATCAAACCGGTAAGAATATCCCTTTTTTAATGGGTTAATTTACGGGTGTAGATTCCCGGGGAAACTGTGGTTAAATGCAACATATTATTATGTTTATAGTTCGGTATCGTACTAAAAAATAAAAAAAACTAATTTTTTAGTACTTTTTTATATAATTTCTTGTACATGTTATGAAACTTGAGTACTTTGCTGCTTTCTTATCATTACTTCACACTATTATTACTTAAATTGTTAACATATGAAAGTATTAGTGATTGGAAATGATCGTAATTACGTGAGTTTCTTAAGCAAAAAGCTAACTGAAGTTTCGATGGAAATCAAGGATTGCGAATCGCTGGCTGATGCTTCCCTATTACTAAAAAAAGAAGCATTTGAAGTTGTTATTTGTTGTCTTCCTCTGCTTCGTAAATCCTGTCCTTTTGAATTGATGGAGGACCTTAATCAATGTGTTGGCGACGCCGCTATTGTTATTATTAGTGATAATATACAATTATACGCGGCAATGGACCTGATGCGGCAAGGCGTTTACACTTGTTTTAACCGCCCTTTCCCTTTAGAGCAATTGACGAAAGTACTTGTAGAAATCGGCGAACGCCAGTCGGTTAGCAGAACTAATGCTGCTCCCGGAACCAGGCCTCCTGAAATCATGAAGCAGGAACCGGAGAAAATTGTTTTATCCCAAAAGCGCTATGTCAGGGGGATCAGTAAAGTCGCCAATAAAATGTACAGCCAGATTGACCTGGTAGGCCCTACATCTTTCAGTGTTATTGTATATGGAGAAACCGGTACCGGAAAAGAAGCGGTAGCGCACCGGGTGGCAACGGTAAAAAGTGCTACAGCGCCTTATATCGCGGTCGACTGCGGCTGCCTGACCAAAGAGCTGGCCTTAAGTGAATTATTTGGCCATGAGAAAGGTAGTTTTACCGGTGCGGTGGCTAAAAAGATCGGCGCCTTTGAACTTGCCAATAACGGAACCCTTTTCCTGGACGAGATCGGTAACCTGGACTATGAAGTGCAAGGCTTCCTGCTGCGCGCCATACAGGAAAGAAAGATCCGCAGGGTGGGCGGTACGGAAGATGTAGTTACTAAGGTACGTATCGTAGTCGCTTCTAATGAAAACCTTGCAGCAGCTGTTAGGTCTGGTAAGTTCAGGGAGGATTTGTACCATCGCCTGAATGAATTCGAGATCACAGTGCCGCCTTTACGTTCGCGTCCCGAAGACCTGCCTTTATTTATAGAGCAGTTTTTAGCGGAGGCTAATATTGAGTTGGGAAAAAAGGTCTATATGCCGGATGCTGATGCCATGGAGGCTTTGCAGCAGTATAACTGGCCGGGCAATATCCGCGAATTAAAGAATATAATCCGCAGGGCTTGTTTATTTTGCCCGGACGAGAGCGCTATTAACAGCAATTGTTTACCGGAAGAGATATTGAATTATATGAACAATGAGCCGGAAAATGATGAAAACAATGATGCACCGGTAGTGATAACAAGGATGAAGCGGGCCGGGGCGATCACGGTAGACGATATAGAAGAAGCATTAAAGTTATCCAACTATAATAAAACGCAGGCGGCACAATACCTGGGTATAGACCGTAAAACATTATATAATAAACTAAAGCGGCTGAACGGGGATAATTAATATCCTTGCCGGCTGGAATTCTTATTATCACACAAAGGCCCTGAATAAGATTCAGGGCCTTTGTATATATTGTATAGCGCGTTTATATCAATTTCCGGGATTGTCCCGGTTTATTTTTCCGTTTCCTTTTTTATATTGTAGTATTCTGAACGGATCTTAGCTGTTGGTAAATGGATCTGGAAGCCCAGGTTGAGGGATAAGCCGGATACATTACCTGTTCCATAAGTTCCCTGGTACATTGCCGATGTTTCCAGAGCGACATTCGGGGAAAGGAAATAAGCATAACCGGCACCGAATCTTAAATTGAAACCAACTTCAACATCCGTCTGCCCGGCCACGCCCACTGCGGCTTCCGCGAAGAAACGGCCTTTGTTCAATACATTGTCAATGTTGAACTCTTTAGGGGCAAAGTAGTAGCGGCCAAATGCACGTATACCATAATTAAAAATGATATCATTGTCTTTAACCGCATTAAAGCCCAGCGGCACTTCGGCACCGATAGCCAGGTTGTTCTGAATGAAATAGCCGACTTTAGGGCTGATCTGTACCGATACGTTACTTGCAGAGCCGAGGCCAAAGCCTACATTGGCCAGCTGGCCACCCACCATTATGGTTCCTTTTTGTAATTGCGCGTAGCTGCCAAAACCCAGAGTCGTCAGTAAAAGTGTACTTGTTAGTATTCTTTTCATAATCTATAATTTTGAAGGTGAGTAAATAAATATTTGTTTTAAATTTTCAGGAAAAAATGTATAAGGTATAGGTTTCTGTTACTATTATACTATTGAGCTGTTTCGTCCAGCAAAACAATATTATTATTGAATTCGCGCAGGCGGCAACGCAGCGTTACCAGGTCTCCTTCTTTCAAAGTATCAACCCGCTTGATGTCCAGTATGCAGCATTTGATCAGTAACGGTGTGGAATCCGCAGGATTATTGTTATCGCTGCACATCATAGTTAAATAGTTACAGTCATCTTCCGATAAAGATTTTGCCAGGTGTACGGTCCCGGACAGTATTAATTCATTGTCTTTATACTTCGTCATGGCAAGCCCGGCGTTACCCGTAAAGTCGCTGCACATTTCTTTGGCGCTTACCGTTATCGGCTCTGATGCCGGTTTCTCGCTCAGTATAGTATCGGCATAAGGAGGTGCTTCGTTTTTGTTTTGGTTATTATTGTTCTTGCAGGAATAAGAAAAGAACAGTGTGAGGGACAATATGCCCGAGACTAATTGCTTATTCATAAAATTGATTTAAAGGGTTAGTATAGCTAATCCCGGATTTCAACCGGACCAGGTATGCAGCCGGCAGGTATCCATACAGGACCATTTATATTTTTTATCCACCTTGCCCATTCACCTGTAAGCTTTGATCTTTACAGGTTTCAATGTGGTTGGGTCCCCTATTGTTGCTGCCGTTACAGGAGCAGTAACGTCCTCTTTACTATTCTTCATCACCCAGGTACCTGTATTATATACAGCAAAAACCAGGCCTGTATGCATTTTAGCTAAGTTTCAGGCAGATAGGGTGTACTTATCCTTTAAAAGTGTTGTGGAAGTGGCAGGTAAAATGGGGAATACCCGTGGAAAAATTGCTGTTGTGCCTTGGTTTATTGCTGACACTAAATGCTTAAATTTATACCTGCAAGCTGGTGGTCTGATTATTGTAATGATTATTAGTGAGTTAGCTTAATTAAAGATCAAATATTGAAATTATGGCGCATGAAAAAGTTACGTTTAAAGGTTTAATAGGGGTTTTAAAAGACAGCTTTAAAGGCTTTATGGATGATAATGTAATGGGCTTATGTGGTGCTTTGTCTTATGCCACTATATTCTCAATAGCGCCTTTACTGGTGGTATTGATCGCGATTATCAGTTTTATTTATGGTGCTGATGCGGTGCAAGGTAATATTTACAATTCCCTTGAAGAGATGATGGGGGCAGATGCCGCTTTGCAATTGCAAAACCTGGTCAAGAGCGCTTCCTTATCAGGAAAAAGTACCCTGGCAGCTATTATTGGCGTGGCTACACTTATTTTTGGTGCTTCTACCGTTTTCGCGCAAATTCAAAGCTCTTTAAATACGATCTGGGGCATTAAGCCCAAACCTAAAAGTGGTATCCTGAAACTGCTGGTCAACCGCTTACTCTCTTTTTCCTTAGTATTGAGCATAGGTTTCCTGCTGATCGTTTCTCTAAGTCTGAATGCAGCATTATCTTATGTCAGCAATTATATATTGGATTACTTCCCGGATGGTATGAGCGTCGTAGTCAATATACTCAACTTTGTGATCACTTACCTGATACTGGCTGTTTTATTCGGCTATATTTTTAAGGTACTGCCCGATGCCAAAATCCGTTTCCGGGATGTAGCGGTAGGGGCGATGGTAACGGCTGCCTTATTCATGATCGGGCGCCTGCTGATCTCGCTGTATATAGGCTTTTCTAATTTTGATGATACTTTCGGCGCTTCTGCCGCCATTATCGTTATCCTGGTTTGGATCTATTACTCTTCCCTGATCCTGTACTTCGGAGCGGAGTTTACCAAGGCCTGGGCGGTGAAATTCGGTTATAGGATTTACCCGGATAAGTACGCGGTAACGACTAAACTTGTAGAGATCGAAGTAGACAATGCTCCTGTAGAAACGATTAACAAAGAGGTTAAGGAAGCTACAGGGGACAAAGAAGCTACAGGTAACTGGAGGTTGTAATAATTAACAATAGGCTATGTATTCATGGTTTGTATTAAAGTAAATGTTTTAATGCAAGCCATAAACTACCTGGATGCCGCTTCGGGTATTGATACAACGGAATACGGCGGTCTGCAGGATGTGTGCCTTCATGACGAGGATCACTTTTTCGCTCCGGTTATTGCGGATCACTCTTCTTTCTTCAAACATGGTTATACGGATATAATCAAAGTCGTTAAGGCGCAACTCGTCTACAATGGCTAAAGCTTCAGATAATTGAAATTCCATATTGATAGTGTTCGTGATACAATAAAAGCAAGTAAGGAATGAAGGTGAGTCATTGATTGCCCGTTCATTGTTGGGGCACATTACTTACATATCAGGTAAAATACTTCAATTAATATGCCAAAGCCGTCTCCGGTGTTCATATTTATCTTAAAAAATTAATCTGGTTTAAAGAGCAGCGTATCCGGTGTATATAAAGCAGTAACCCGGAAGCATAAGCTTCCGGGTATTTTGTTTTAGCTGCAAGCTCCGCAGCAAAACTATAGGCGAGGCCTATTATTTCCAGTCCTCCGTTTCTTCCACGGGGATTTGTTTGAGGAATTCATCAAAGGCTGCCCCATCGTTATCGGAGTAGATTCCGTAGGAGTCCATTACATAGCCAGTATTGCCTTCTTTATCTCTTATGAGGTAGATAGCTGAATTATCGGCGGGGTCGGACATACCTTCAAAGCGGAAGATTTTGATGATGGTAAGGTCTTCTGGTTTGTAGACATTATTCATGCCCTGAAGTTTGCCATGGTCAGAGAGCCTGAGTTCATTATCCATGCCACGGGTTTTTAATTTTTCCAATACTTCGGTAAGGGTGCTCATGGCGCCCATGTTGTCCTTACTGTTGTTCATAATATTTAGGTTTGATTATCCCTAAATATAGAGCAAAATTTGTGCCAGAAAGATATAAAGCATAGTTGTCTAGGGCAATATAAAATGGGGCCTGGAATTTTATATTGCGTAATTGGTATCAATTTTTAATGATCCACTTTTTGTTTTGGTCGGAATTATTCTCCCAATTCCTTCAATCCCCGGTTCAGGCTCCTGACCGAAATACCCAAATAGGCGGCCATATCTTCTTTGGACAGTTCGATGTCCTGCCTGGCCTTTAGCGCCATCAACTTGCCCAGGCTATGTTCCAGGGTGTACAGTTGCTGGTAAGAAGCCCGGCTGGCGGTATTCACGATCCGTTCGGCAAAGGTATCCAGCATCAGCGCGTTCAACTTAAAATCCTCTTGCAGTAAGGAGCGGAAATAAGGAACGGAAAAAGCATAAACTGTTACTTCCGTCATCGCCTCAATAGTGCAAAGACAAGGAATCCGGCGCAGCATTTCTATATCGCCCAGGATCTCACCTTTGCCCAGGAATTCGAGGATATAGGCCTTATCATTATCCTCCGAAAAATAGCACTTCGTAATGCCCGACTGGATGAGCATTACCTTAGTCGCGGTCTCGTCCTGGCACAGGAGTTTCTGGCCCTTGGCATATTGTTTGATCACGATATCCTCTTTGCGCTCCTGTCTGGTGTAAAGCGCTTCGGCATAAGCTAAAAATGAATCATTGGTTCGTAACATAATTATCCCGGGACAAATGTCCTTGCCGGAACTATTTTCCTTCCTGACCTTTGCACCTCCTACAAAGATAAACACGGATATGAAAACAAAGATCAATATTGCGGAATGGGTACGGAAAGAACATTATTTATTCTTTTCACAGTTTGAAGAGCCTTTCTTTGGCGTAACCGTACAGGTAGACGTTACGCGGGCTTACCGGCAGGCTAAAGCCAAAGGGCTTTCTTTCTTTTTGTATTACCTCTACCGGGCCATGAAGGCCGCCAATGAAATTGAAAACTTCCGTTACCGCATCGTTGAAGGCGAAGTGTATCTTTTTGATAAAGTAGATGCTTCTCCAACCATTAACCGGCCTGACGGTACTTTCGGCTTCGCTTATATGGATTACGAAACGGATGAAAAACTGTTTTATACCAAAGCAAAGGCTGAAATAAAACGTACGCAGGAGGCCACATCATTAATGCCGGCCGTTTCCGGTGAAAACCTCTTGCATTGCTCCGCTATCCCCTGGCTCGATTTTACTTCACTTTCCCATGCCCGTAGCTTCAAATTCCCGGACAGCTGTCCCAAGCTCTCTTTTGGGAAGATGACCGGGCAAGAAGGAATATTGAAGATGGCTGTATCTATCCATGGGCATCATGGCCTGATGGACGGCTTTCATATTGGTCAGTTTGTAGCCAGGTTCCAGGAATTACTGGATGAAGAATAAAACAGCGCGACAGCGGCGATCAGCTATCCTCTATAAACTAAAAACAAAACAGGCTTGCCGGTACTTAAAATGTGCCGGTCTTTGCTGGTTTTTTGATTAAATGTGTTTATTGCTAAAAAAACGGATTAACTTATCGGTAAGATCACAACAGGTGAGATTAAAATAGATTATATTATTATTGCAGTTAATCTCTTATTTGAAAATGAAAAATATTGTTTTTGTTTTATTTTGGATAGCCGGTAATATTTGTGGTCATGCACAGGCACAGGGTAGTTTTCCTGGATCAGTAAATGTTGAAAAGACAGCTGCGCTCCAAAGAATTATTGGCACTAAATTTTTTGCAGCAATACCGGAAAATTATAAATCTATACGAAGCAAGATGTGTATTGAAAGAGATCAGCATACCTCCTTACAGGTTATAGAAATACCGGAAATTAGTTTTAAAGACAGCAAAGCAATATTCTCGAAGAGTTTAATAGATCGGGCATTCTAAAAGCCGAAATTCAGTCCCTTAAATATAATAATTACGATGCCATTTACTTTTCAGGTCTTTCAACAAAAACAAATGAGGCGACTTTAGGGATAGCATTCGGTGATGAAAATCTTACGGTAATTGTTTCTGGTGTTTACCCGGCAAATGATAAGCAAGCGATGAATGAATTGAATGCACTGCTTTATACTTCTTATTACGATCAGTCTGTTGAAGTGGACCCTTTGGAGCGTGTGAATTTTACGTTTGATCTTGGGATAACCGGTTTTACATTAGCGGCCCATACGGGGAACCGTTTTGTTTATACGTTGAATGGCGCTTCAGATATGGAAAACGAATACGATAATATTTCTTCCTTTAAAATCTACTCGCTGAAAGCGGTTGATTTTGCGGAAGCAAAAGAGCAGTTTGATTATATATTGCGCATTGATAAAATGCTAAAGGTATTGAAACAAGAAGAACGTGAAACTAATATTAACGGCAATAAGGCCTATACTTTATTGATGGAATTGAGCTATGGAGGTAATGTAAGTGAAATCGTCTATTATGTATTGATTCACAAGGGCGAAACTGCGGTTATGTATATCGCTACGGACAAAGATAATGGGAAATGGTTGGATAAGTTTAAAAGAACGGCTGAGAGTATTCAATTTGAATAAGTTAAAATCATTTTATTTTTGAACAAAGTATAACTAATCAATTGCGTAAAAATATTTTCTATTTCGAATCTTTAAAAAGGTTTGATTATATATCAATAGCTGTTTACATATTGATAAGTCTGATTCTATTGGCATGCTGTTATAAAGCCCCGCTGGAGGCTAATCAGACTTTGGTATTTGCCTATGGCTTTGGTACCGTTATGTTACTTTATGGTTTTGGTTACCGTTCCTTAAGAAATCTAACTGTATATTTTGTATGGATTGGTATTGCTCTGATTCATCTTTTTATATATTTTCAGTTAAAGGATATATCAGGTTTAAAAATGAAAAACGGACATGCAGCGATAGGCTTAAGAAATACTTTGCCAATGCTGATTCTTTTCCAAATATTGCGTTTTGTTAATATAAAAATTCAAAACCAGGAATTAGTTGCTCCATCCTGGGGGAGTAGCACAGATATTTTAGATGGAAGAAGAGTTAATTTTATGGATTTTATTTCTTTTGTTATTTATATAGTTGTGTTCATTATACTTTCTTTTAAAATTTAAGAGCTAATCATAGAATAAAGAACAGCAATGTGGCGACTATAATTATTATAGTCCGGCAGTATTGAGTCATTCCTGAATACAGCATGTTATTGAGTATTACCAGACAGCTTTACTTATTTTTCAGAGGAAATGGATTCGGTGAAATTGAGCAGTGCCGGTGCTCAAAATTTATTTTTTGAAGCTTTAACAATAAAGAAAGCGGGATACTTTAAGTTTACAGTGGTGAATAAGGAACTGAAAGCTATTTCAAAAATAAACATACAATAAATATTCGTTATTCATTACCTGCCTCTTATGGAAAATCAATACCAGGAATACTATTGACCGGTAAAAATTATTTAATTTAGTGATCGGGTGTTGTAGCACCCGCTTGGTATTAAATGATTTAAAACCTTTACATATGCATGCATCTGTTCTGTTGGCCAACCGGTTCCGGGAAGTGATCCTGGACGGTACCTGGATCGCCAATACAAATTTTAAAGACCAGTTGGAACAAGTGGACTGGCAGCTTGCTCATAAGCAAGTGCAGGACCTGAATACCATTGCCGTGCTGGCACAACATATCCATTACTATATTAAAGGTATTAACCAGGTATTCCGTGGCGGTGACCTGGAGATCAGCGATCAATACAGTTTTGACTTCGCGCCAATGAGCTCGGAAGCACAATGGAAAGCTTTCCTGGAAACATTCTGGGAAGACGCGCATACTTTTGCTGATCATGTAGAAAAACTACCGGATGCCATGCTCCGGGAGACGTTTGTGAAAGCGGCATATGGTACTTATTTAAGAAATATTGAAGCCATGATCGAGCATTGCTATTATCATTTGGGCCAGGTCGTCTTGATCCGTAAATTATTGAAGCAATAATGCATAAGTAGTTTTTCTATTCCTGGACTGTTTCATTTTTTCTACAACTGGACTACCGGTTTTTTCTGCGATCAATTTATTTTTGATGGTCTTATCATAGTTATACCGGCATCAATCGTCTTTATGATAAGCTAATTGATAAACATGGAACATATAAGTATTGACCCCCTAAACAGCTTAAACCTGGAAGCGCTGCGACAAATCGGACGCAAAACATTTTTGGAAACCTTTGGCGCAAGAAACACCACCGAAAACATGGCGCAATACCTGGAGCAGGGATTTGCCCCTGAAAAAATGAAGGCGGAATTAGCAAACGAATACTCCCTGTTTTATGGTGCATTTAATGAGGGGCAACTCATCGCTTACCTGAAACTAAACCTGGGACCTGCGCAAACGGAATTAAAAGACCCGGCCGGCCTGGAGATCGAACGGATTTATGTGTTGCAAGCTTTTCAGGGTACCGGGGTAGGGCAGCTGTTATATGATAAAGCAATCGAAGTCGCCCGGCAGCATCAGCTGGACTACTTGTGGTTAGGGGTTTGGGAAGAGAATAAGCGGGCGATCCGTTTCTATGAAAAGAATGGTTTCGTTGCATTTAGCCAGCATATCTTCCGGGTAGGTGCAGAAGCGCAAACCGATCTTATGATGAAGAAGGTTTTGGTTTAAATAACTGCTGGCAATTGTCGCAATAAAAAGTTCTTCGTTTTGTTTTACCCAGGTAAGCTTTGTGTAAAGGGATATTACAGCGGGTGCATATAGATTTTGTATGGGCCAGCCAATGCTCTTTTAAGGTAAATTCCTTTTTCCAGCGCAGGAAGTCGAAAGCATAGGTACGGGTTTCTTTTGCTAGTTTTGATAAAGCCCGGGGCGGGACATCAGCTATCTTATTAAGCGGGTGCAGTCTGAGCCGGTACAGAACTTCATTTTTGACGATATTTCCGGAACCGGAAAAAATATGCTGGTCCAGTAAGGCATCACATAAAAGCGTTGCCGGCTGGGCCTTTAACTTGGCAACCGCCTTCTTTACATCCCAATGATCGTTCATGATGTCTGCACTCCAGTCATATACAGCATCCAGGTCGCCTTCAATAAACTTTAGCGAGCAGCTGTAGAAATTAATAAAACCATTATCAAAATTAAGGCTTAGTCTTGGCATAGCCTCCTTGGTCGCATTGATCAGGTAAGAGCCGAAGAGCATTAAATGGATACGGACGGTAAAGTCCTGGAAGCAAATAAGGAAGTGTTTCCCCCAGGTTTTGAACGCGATAACCTTTTGGCCCTGGCAACGGTCAATCGCTTCTTTACTGTTACCGGATACTGCAATAACTTTTTTGCCCTCAAAAATCTGCGCTTCTTCTTTCAGGATTACTATAGACGGACCTTCTGGCATAAACAAACAATTAAATTGGAAAAGAATGTACTTGTGTCATATCAATAGATATGCCATAAATTAAAGTAGTGCATTGCTGAACTTATCTTTAAATTCCACAACAGGCCAAGAGGGTAAAATTCGTGTTTTACTCTATTTGGGGAATTTATCGGTAATGTACCTGTGCAATGCTGCTGGCAACATATTTGTATTTAGCTAAATGATGCTATTGTTATAACCGGAAACAAAACGATCGCTTATATGCCCTCCTCAGTTATTCAAAAATATAAATATGATGCAACCGGGAAAATACTTGAGATCACTTTTGTTTCCGGTGCTGTATATGTGTATAAAGAGATTCCTTTAGCCATATTCGAGCATTTCCGGCAAGCAAAAAGTAAAGGCATATTCTTTAATAAGTATATTAAACCAAAATTTACATTTGAGCGCATAAAATAGTTTTAGCAGTTATTGAGATAAACAGAATACTATGCAATATTATATTGGTTGTTCAGGATTTTATTATAAAGAATGGAAAGCGCTTTTTTACCCGGAAGGTTTGCCGCAAAAAGACTGGTTTAAGTTTTACTGCAGGCATTTTAATACTATAGAGATCAATTCCAGTTTCTATCGTAAGCCTTCATTATCCAGCCTGCAAAAATGGTACGCGGAAAGTCCGCCTGATTTCCTGTTTTCTATGAAAGCGCCGCGACTGGTTACTCATTTGAAGCGGTTCCAAATAGAGCGGGAGGAAATAAATTCTTTTTATGAATTACTGGAATCCGGTTTACGGGAAAAGCTCGCGACAATTTTATTCCAGCTGCCCCCTTCATTCAGCTATACGCCGGAGCGACTGGACCTGATCTGTAGCCGGCTGGACAACAGGTGGCATAATGTGCTGGAATTCCGGCATGCAAGCTGGTGGCAACAAGCGGTGTTTGATCGCCTGCAACAGCAGCAGCTAATCTTTTGCGGGCAAAATTATCCCGGTACTCTGCCGGAAAGTGCGATCATCAATAATGAGCTGGTTTATTACCGCTTTCATGGTAAACCGGTTTTATACAAATCTGAATATAGCCCGGATGTATTGAGACATACATTGGATGAGATCGATAAAAAGGCCGATCGCGCTTTTATTTATTTCAATAACACCTGGGGTTCAGCCGCCCTGCACAACAGCAGGCAACTGCAAGAAATGGTTCAAAGCAAATAAGCATAGCAGCAGGCGCAGCTTGTTATAAAAGAATAGCAGAACACGGTTAATGCTGCCGGTTCTGCTTTCCTTGAAAATATATGGATCAAAGCCGCTTATTCAGGCGCGGCGACCTCCTCCATTTTTATAACCCCGTCCTGCCAGGCTATAAAACGGCAATGAATATTGATGACCTTACCCGGATTGATCGTATCGCTGGTTATTTCGTCGCGTCTGCAATGCCGGATCACTATAGACAGTGTGCCGGTATCCCTTTTATCTGTAGCTGCGCAATTGATAATTATATTCCTGCAATTATTATCTACAGGTTCCGGTGCAGACTGCGCCACATTCCCGGACAAAGCCAATATATGATCTTTATACTTGGTAACCGCGCTGCCTGCATTACTATTAAAATGCGCGCATAACTCCATAGCGCTTACGGGAATGGGAATAGTGCTCTTTTCACTGGCAGGAGCTTCTGACCTGAGGCGGTCTTCCCGGTCTGTATGATTATTGCGGCAGGAAGTATGCATTACCAGTGTAAGCAAACTTATTCCTGATATCAGGATGCGTACCATAAGCTTATTTTTATACTGTTTAGCGATGAAATGCTATTTATCCGGTACCTGGATCAATAAGGCTATTGATTATTCTTCAGTTACTTCAGTTGCTTCAGTCTCATTTTCTTCTTCACTTTCTTCCGCTGCTTCGAAATTGATCGCTGTTTCCGCTATATCGGTCAGATGCAGGTCTGTTTCTTCTTCTTCATCTAATGTTTTCTGCAGCAATTTAGCCGCTTTTGTTTGTCCAAGGGTATGGGCAATCGCTACCAGCCCGCCATAGCTGGCGATCTCGTAATGCTCTACTTTCTGGGCCGCGATGATGAGGCCGGCATCTCTTGTTGCCGATCCTTCGGGCGTGTGTTTGATCACTTCATCGGCTTCCTTTAAAATCCCTTCCATAGCGGCGCATTTTTTGCCTTCGGCCGGTAATTCCAGTTGCTCAAACACTTTTTCCAAACGGGAAATATGCTTTTTAGTTTCCATCTCATGATCTTCAAAGGCTTCTGTCAGCTCTTCATTAGTAGCTGCCTGTTGTAGTTTTTTTAAGCCTTCTATAATGGCCTGCTCAGCCCAATACATATCTTTCAACGCGTCTGTGAATAATTGCATCAGTGGCGCATGCTTATCTTCCTGGCTATTTGTTTTACTGGTTGTAGTGCCGCTGCTACGCACTGCCGCCTTTTTTGTAGCTGTTTTTTTTGTGGTTTGAGGCATAATCTGTCAATTTTTTTAATGAACAAAAATGTAAGCCGTCATTGATCATTGGCTGAACAAACTAAAAACAGGTTATGTTTTTAAGATCAATGACGGCTTAATTAATTTGGTTTATGTTTCACTCGGTAAGGGTTTAGCCGTTTCTTCTGCTGCCATAGCCGCTACGGCCACCACCGTGCGAGGCGCGTCCGCCCATAGCGGCTATTTCCCTTACCCTGGCTTTACTCATAGCGGCAAAGCCTCTTTTGCTGCCGCCACTACTGTTGCCGCCTCTGCCACTACCGGAAGTGTTTCCGCCGCGTGAAGAGCCGCCTCTTGATGAACTGCTTCCTGAAGAAGATCCACCGCGTGAAGAAGAGGAACCACGGCTGCTACCACCACCTGAGTTGCTGCGACCAGAAGAAGAACCGCCACGTGAAGACCCACCACGTGAAGACCCACCACGTCCGCTTCCACCGGAGTTGCCGCCGCGTGAAGAAGAGGAACCGCGGCTGCCACCACCGGAATTGCCACGTCCTGAAGAAGATCCGCCACGTCCGCTACTGCTACCACTACCGCCGGAATTACCACCACGGGAAGAAGATCTGCCGCCACGTCCGCCACCATGAGAGGCCCGGCCGCCTTTAGCAGCTATACGGCGTACTTCATCACGATCCATAGAGGCGAATCCTCTGCCGCCTGAACCGCCGCGACGCCCACCACCACGGGAAGAACCCTGGTTATCATCCTCATCGTCGTCCTCGTAATCCTCATCGTCTTCTTCATCATAATCATCGTCCTCATAATCCTCGTCGTCCTCGGCTTCATCGTCCCAGTCTTCATCGTCATAATCCTCTTCATCACTGTCGTAATCGTCATCATAGTCCTCCCCGTTTTCACCGGCTTCATATCCTGCCTGGTAACCGGCCTGATAACCTTGTTCGTATTCATCATCTTCCTCATCATACTGATCGCTGCCGTAACTGCTGGTGTTGCTGCGACGGTTGCTGTTACTGTTTGATGAGCTGCCATAACCTGAACGGTTGGAAGAGGAATTACCTCTGTTGCTACTTTTTGCCATGATAAAAAAATTAATAGTTAATAATAATCTCTATTCATCAAAAAGCAGGCCGATGGATTTCCGTTTTAAAGATCGGGTACTTAAAAAAGTTTGAAAAATCACTAAGCCATTATATGGCGTATTAGATAATGTGGACAGGCTTTTTGGCTGTATGCTACATCTGAAAATGATCAACTAAGTATATAAGTAATTCCATTTAAGCAATGCCGGATTAAAATTTTTTTTGAGAAAGATGTGAGGCAAAAATGTATAAAGAAATTCAACAGAAACTGTAGAAGGAATTCCCCATAATAAAGTGATTCTGTAGAATATGTTGTTCCTTTCGACGGATCAGCATCTCTGTAAATACCTGCCCTGGCTTCTATTTTTAAGTGGGGGGCTGTTACTTCCCAGTGAAATTGACGTGTTTAATCATTATATAATCGGTTTGTTGGGTAACGGTCTTTTTTTGGTATGATTAATGAGATAGTTAGCTGAAGTATATAACACTTAAAAATAACTAATTATGAAGAAGTATCTCTTTACAGTAGCCGCTTTATTGGTGGTGCTGACTTGCATTCACGCACAACAACGTAATACAACAAGAAATGCGTCCGGGAATCAGCAACAGGACCGGGAATTCGTACAAAAGGCTACCGCTGCCGGTAAGTCAGAAGTAAGGCTGGGCGAGCTGGGACAACTGCGCGGTACGCATGCCATGGTACGGGAGTATGGAATGATGATGGTAAAGGACCACCAGATGGCTAACAAGGAACTGGAGGAATTAGTTATGCAGAAAGGCTATGCGGATATGCCCGGGATAGCAGATGCTGCTGATGATGAAGCTTATGAGCAACTGTCGAAGAAAAAAGGGGATGCGTTTGATAAGGCTTTTGCCCAGCAAATGGTTAAAGATCATGAAAAAGTGATCCGCTTATTCACTATGCAGGCCGAAAATGGTAAAGATGAAGCATTGAAAAATTGGGCCGCTCAGAAATTACCAGTATTGAAAGAACACCTGGAACATGCTAAAAGGTTGCAGGAAACGGTAAAACAACAAAAATAATCCGGGTATTAACGATAAAATGATTTTTTATGAGAGCAGCAGTAATACGGGGATTAGGGAATATATCCTATGACCAGGTAGATGATCCGCAACTGAAAGACAGCCGGGATATCATTCTTAAAGTAACCTCGACCGCCATCTGTGGATCTGATCTGCATATCTACAGCGGCGGGTTTCCGCAGCCGCGTAATATGGTACTCGGTCACGAATTTATGGGTATTGTTGAAGATGTGGGCAGTGATATCAGTAATCTTAAAAGAGGGGACCGGGTGATCGTGCCCTTTCCCATTGCCTGTGGGGGCTGTTTTTTCTGCCGGCATGAATTACCGGGACATTGTGAGAACAGTAATCCCGAGCATTACGGCCCGGAGGGAGGTATCACTACCGAGAAAGGCGGTGCATTGTTCGGTTATACCGACCTGTATGGCGGGTATGACGGCGGGCAGGCGGAATATGTACGCGTACCTTATGCTGACATCGGTCCGCGTATCGTGCCACCTGAACTGAGTGATGAGCAGGCCTTGTTCCTTACCGATATCTATCCTACGGGCTATACCGGTATTGACTGGGCTAATATACAGGGTGGGGAAAGCATTACCATTTTCGGTTGTGGCCCGGTAGGCCTGATGGCTCTGAAATCCGCACATCTTCGCAACGCGGGTAAAATCATCATGGTGGACACGGTACCTTACCGGCTTGAAAAGGCAAAAAGCATAGCTGATTGTGATACCATATTATGGGAAGATGGGGCTAAGGATGTGGTAGCGCAGATCAGGGAGCTCACGCAGGGCCGTGGTACCGATGTATGTATTGACGCCGTGGGTTTTGAACCCGACCGTTCGGTATGGGACCGGGTGAAATCGGTAGTGAATATGGAAAAGGGTTCCGTTAAAGTGCTGGAAGCCTGCATGAGCGCGGTATGTAGAGGCGGCTTTGTATCAGTACTGGGTGTATATCCTGTAAATTATGACAACTTCCCGGTAGGCCAGTTTTTTGATAAAGGGCTTACTTTAAGAGGTGGCCAGGTACCGGTACATAAATATATCGATCACCTTATGGATACGGTAGTACAGGGCAAGGTAAAACTTGATGATATCATCAGTCACCGGCTCCCCTTATCCCAGGTAGCACATGGCTACGACATTTTTAAAAATAAAGAAGAAGATTGTGTGAAAGTGATTTTAGACCCCTGGATATAAACAGTTAATCAGCATTTTTAATCCTTAAATCATTTTTTTATTATGAATAAAAAGAATACAAGCCCGAAAATTGAAGACCTGCAAAAAAATATAAGCGATGGTAGTGAACAGCCGATGAACACGAACCAGGGCGTACTGATCAATGATGATGTCAATTCCCTGCGTGCGGGGAAGCGGGGACCTACATTGATGGAGGATTTTATTTTCAGGGAAAAGATCACCCACTTTGATCATGAACGCATTCCTGAACGAATTGTACATGCACGCGGTAGTGGTGCGCATGGTGTATTTACCTTGCATGAAGACCTGTCAGAATATACTACTGCCGGTATATTTACAGACACCGGCAGAACAACTTCTGTATTTGTGCGGTTTTCTACCGTAGCCGGGTCCAGGGGCTCTACCGATATGCCCAGGGATGTAAGAGGCTTTGCCGTTAAGTTTTATACAGACGAGGGTATTTTTGACCTGGTGGGTAATAATATGCCGGTATTCTTCATCCAGGACGCGATGCAATTTCCCGACCTGGTACATGCTGTTAAACCGGAGCAGGATAATGAAATCCCACAGGCTTCTTCGGCGCATGATACCTTCTGGGACTTTATTTCTTTAATGCCGGAAAGCAGTCATATGATTATGTGGCTGATGAGTGATAGGGCTATCCCAAGGAGCTTCCGGATGATGGAAGGCTTTGGGGTCCACACGTTCAGGCTGGTCAATGCTGCCGGTAAAAGTACTTTTGTAAAATTTCACTGGAAACCCCGGCTGGGCACCCATGCCGTAGTTTGGGACGAAGCGCAAAAGATCTCGGGTAAAGATCCCGATTTTCTCAGGAGGGATTTGTGGGAGGCTATTGAACACGGGCATTACCCGGAATGGGACCTGGCACTCCAATTAGTACCCGAGGAAGAGGAACATAACTTTGATTTCGATCTCCTGGACCCGACCAAGATTATCCCGGAAGAAATCGTACCGGTAAAGATCGTGGGTACACTTACCTTAAACAGGAACCCGGATAATTTCTTCGCGGAAACCGAGCAGGTCGCTTTCCATCCCGGCCATATTGTTCCCGGTATTGATTTTACTAATGATCCTTTACTGCAGGGACGTCTGTTTTCTTATACCGACACCCAATTGTCCAGGTTGGGTGGTCCTAACTTTCATGAAATACCGATCAACCGTACACTACCTGCCGTTCATAATAACCAGCGGGAAGCACAGATGCGGATGCAGATCGATAAAGGTAAAGCCAGCTACACTCCTAACAGCATAGGTGGCGGCT
This sequence comes from Taibaiella sp., assembly GCA_016786705.1. Classification (GTDB taxonomy): domain Bacteria; phylum Bacteroidota; class Bacteroidia; order Chitinophagales; family Chitinophagaceae; genus Edaphocola. Next base: position 143,757 of record JAEUVV010000012.1, on the reverse strand, counting down.
GTCCCTATATGGCTAAGGCGGCGGCCGGTGGTTTTACCAGTTACCATGAGCGTATAGAGGGCCAAAAGATCAGGGCACGCAGTCATAGTTTCCGGGACCATTTCAGCCAGGCTATATTATTTTACAGGAGCCAGAGCCCGGTAGAACAACAGCATATTAAGGAAGCGTTTAGTTTTGAATTATCTAAATGTAAAATACCCGCTATACGCAGGCGTATGGTAAATACCCTTACTCATATAGACAGTGACCTGGCGGCCTATGTAGCCGGGATGCTGGGTATTGACCTGCCCGCAGCGCCTGAACCGGTGGTCAACGGGGCTATACCTGCTGACGGTAAGCCGGAAGATTATGCTCCTGTAATGCGTGAACCTTCGCTGGTTTATGATGGCGCGCTAAGTATGCTGAACACGGTTAAAGACAGCATCGAAACAAGATGCATTGCCTTACTGGTAACGGATGGCATTGCGGCGGATAGAGTAATAGACCTGAAGGAGCAGCTGACAGCTGCCGGGGCCAGGGTAAAGTTTATAGCGCCCCGTTTGGGTAAAGTAAATGCGGCCGATGGAAGCCCTGTGCCTGCAGATATGACTTTCTTTAACACGGCAAGCGTATTGCATGATGCGCTTTATATTCCCGGGGATGCCGCACAGGCAGAAGCTTTACTCCGCATCCCTGAGGCGGTTGAATTTATTAATGAACAATACCGCCACTGTAAAATATTAGGTGCTGACCGAGGGGCCGCGTTAATATTTGACCAGCTGCATAAGGAACCGGATGGAGGTATCATCAATGATGGTGACCTCAATAGGTTTATTGATGCGCTCAAGCAGCATCGTTTCTGGGAACGTAATGCCAGGTTTGCCAAATAGTAAGGGAAGGCCGGCGGGTTAAAAATAAAAATTGCCTTGCCGGCTTTTAACTTTTGGTCCAAATTTTGCAGCTGTTATTTTGTACCCCTGATTATTAATGTTTTAATGGACTCTTATGCAACAACAAAAAAGTAGTGATCTGAAAAAATATAAAAGCAAGTCTTTATACTATAAGTTCTATTTTCTTCCTTTACTTTTATTATTGTTACCAGCGGTTTACAGCATTTACCTGGGGCTGAAGGGGATGGAATTATTAAATTATCCGGTACTAAAGGCTAAGCAGCATATTTACAACCCGGTCAAATCATCTTATCAAAAGTACCGGCTTTATTTACTGACCAGATTCAGTTTGTTGCGCTTATGAGTATCGGTATAACCATACCAAAAAATTCCCTGAGTATAAATGCTCAGGGATTTTTGTTATATATCGAATGGATAATGCGCTATTCATTAGCCCGCCTTCCGGTAAGTACATTGATCACAATTAGCACGACAGCCAGCAGGATCAGGAAATGCATCATATTGCCCAACGCGACAGCGATACCGATGCCGGCAAGGCCTAATACCCAGATAATAATGCAAGCTACAGCAACAAACCATAAAATAATTCTCATAATAGATCAGATTTAAATTGAAACAGATAAAATGTAGTTTTTTAATATTCTTCCAGCAGGCGCAGTGCCCGGAGCATGTCTATACCTTTACCCAGGACTGGTTTGAACAAGTCGCCGTATTGCCCCAGCCGGTCTTCAATAGTATGGATATTAAAATCGGTCACGCGCATCCCTTTTTTAACTTCCTCCCAATTGAGCGGGGTGGAAACCGTAGCGCCGGCTTTAGGCCTGAGGCTGTAAGCGCTGGCCAGGGTTTGCCCGGTCCGGTTTTGGAGGTAATCCAGGTATACCTTGTTTTTTTCTCTACGTTGCAAACTCCGTTCCAAAGTGCAGAGTTTGGGTAAAGCTTCTGCAGTTTTTTTCATCAGCAGGTGTGCAAAATCTTTGGCCTGATCATAATCATATTTACGCCTTAGCGGCAGGTAGATATGGATACCGCTGGCACCGGAAGTTTTACAATAACCATCGATGTTTAACTTATTTAAGAGCTCCCTGATCTGTAAAGCTACCTCGATCACATCGTTAAAAGTATTTTTAGCAGAGGGGTCAAGGTCCAGTACCAGGTAGTCGGGGCGTTCCAGGTCCTGCTTCCGGCTGTTCCAGGGATTGAAATCGATGCAGCCCAGGTTATTAAGGTAGGCCATCGTTGCTTTGTCGTTACAGATAATGTAGTCTATCTCTTTATCAGCAGATTCGGCATATACACTATGCGACTTTACCCACTCGGGGGCGTCCTGGCCGGCATCTTTTTGAAAGAACCCATCTTTGGTAATGCCATCCGGGAAGCGGTTAAGGGAAAGCGGCCGGTCTTTAAGATAGGGAAGTATATAGTTCGCTATGCGCTGGTAATAGGCTACTATATCTTCTTTGCTAATGCCCTCTTTTGGAAAATATATTTTATCCGGGTTGCTGATATTAACCTGCCTGCGGTTGATGTTTAAGCTTAGAGTTCCTTTTGCGGGTGTTTTTTTAGCCATAGGTTCGTTATTTAAATCCCGGATGTCTTTATCCGTTCTCAGGTGAAGAAATACGGGATGCCGGTAAATACCGTTAGGTGTTATTTCACCATACCTAATCTCTGCCACCAGAGCGGGTTCAAGCCACCTGGCCGGCATATTAGTTGGCGGTGCTTTTTCAAAAGGGCTTTTTTTGCGCAGTAATGGCTGCATCTGGTCCATTAGCACTTGCTTGGACTTCCGGTTAAAGCCGGTGCCGCAATGGCCTGAATAGACCAGCTTTTCGTTTTCATAGCGCCCCAGTATAAGGGCGCCGAAAAGTTCATGCGTGGCCGTGGAAAGTGTATACCCGCAAATAATGACTTCATCAGTATTGTGCATTTTTATTTTCAGCCATTCCGAGGAGCGCGCATGCCGGTGATACCTGCTGTCTGCTTTTTTGGCGATAATACCCTCTTTGCCTTCTTTGCTCATGGTCTCAAATAAAGCTTGACCTGCTTCCTGTAAATAAGGGGTCAGGCGGATGATTTCATTTTGCCTGAGGGCCGATTGCAGTAGTTCTTTACGCTCCAGCAGGCTCAGCATTTCGGTACTGTGGCCATTGAGCCACAGCAGGTCAAATACCTGGTATTGCAGGCGTGTGGCATTAGCCGGATCATAATGCTGCAGCAGGTTGAACTTTACAGTGCCTTTCCGGTCAAGCGCGATCACTTCACCATCCAGCACCATTTCATGTTCCTGCTCCTGTAAAGCGGCAACGACTGCCGGGTATTTATGTTCAAAGGGTAGCCCGTTCCGGGAATAGAGACGAATACTATTACCACGCAGATCTGCAATCGCCCGGTAACCATCCCATTTAGGCTCAAAGATCCAGTCCTTGTCATCAAATGCAGTTTGTACCGTTCGGGCCAGCATAGGCTTTATAAGTTCCGGGCCATTACCCTTGTTTACTTTTTTTTTAATACCCGTTGAAGCTTGTTTTACTTTTTTCATACGCTTAGCAGCTACTTTTTTCGCGAGGTGCTCTTCCGCATCGTAAGGTTGTTGCGCATAGCGATCTTCTTTTTTGATCAACAGCCAGTTCTTATCGCCTTTGCCACTCATGCGTACCAACGCGAATTCGCCTTTTAGTTTTTTACCTTTTAGTTTAAAGCTTAAGGAATTTCCTTTGATCCCGTCACTTTTTTCTTTTGCCGTACCCGGGGTAAGCATTTCATAGGTACCCTTGTCCCAGATGGATACTGTACCGGCACCATAATTACCCGCCGGTATTGTTCCTTCGAAATCTTTGTAATCAAATGGATGATCTTCAACCATTACCGCCAGCCGTTTGTCATCCGGGTCCAGGGATGGGCCTTTAGGCACGGCCCAGCTTTTAAGTACCCCATTCAGCTCCAGGCGGAAATCATAGTGTAAGGCCCGGGCCTCATGTCTTTGCACTACAAAGACCAGGGAGCCTTCGTTTTTACTCAGGGCCGCCTCGGGCTCTGAAGTCTGGTCGAAATCTCGTTTTTGCTGGTATTGCTTCAATGGGGGCATAGTACTCAGGCTTTTATTTCTCTTTTGGGTTTAGTAGTCGCTTTACGGGTGCGCGTACTTGTAGTTTTGGGTTTGTCCAGGCTGGCTTTTAATTGTGCCATAAGGTCTGTGACTTTGCTGCTTTCTACCTGTACCGGTTTTTTGCTGATCTTTTTACCTTTTGATTTTTGGTTAATGATCCGCATCAATGCCTTCTGGTAATTGTTTTTATATACGGAAGGATCAAATGAAGCCGTGTATTCCTTGATCAGCATTTTGGCCATCTTTAGTTCCGCGGGTTTAGGTGCTTTATATGCCGGTATTTTGAGGTCGCGGTAATCCCTGATGTCTTCTTGGAAGCGCAGCCGGTGCAGGAGCAATATGTTATCATCATATACTCTTACAATACATAAGGCCTCTGTCTGCCGCAAAACGAAGGTACCTACAGCTGCCATGCCCGTCTGCACCAGGGAACGCAGCAGAAGGCTATACGCCGCTTCACCTCCTTTCTGTGGTTCCAGGAAATAGGGATTTTCAAAATAGATGCTGTCAATTTCCGCTTCGGGTACAAAGCTGTCAATGGACAATATTTTTGATTTCTCCGGGAGCGCCGCTTCAAAATCTTCATCTTCCAGGATAATATATTGTTCATTTTTCAGGAAACCCTTTACGATATCTTCCCAGGCAACTTCCTTACCCGTGTTGGCATTCACTCTTTTAAACTGTATGTTGGCATGGTCGCGGCTGTCCAGCATATCCAGGTCAATAGACCCGGTTTCGGTAGCTGTATATATTTTCACGGGTATATTGACCAGCCCGAACCCGATAGCGCCTGTCCATATTGCTCTCATAAGTTTGAAATTTTAATCACTTTGATTGCTTTCTTATTAGTGTAGCAAAATGTATTCCAGTAAAGGGAGCTTTGCTGTTCCAAGTTTTTGTTGTTGATCACTGGGTACTTTCCTCATTTTGAGCAATTATGGTTTTTGGAAATTTGTTTTCCACACTACAATTTTGATCTTTAATGACCTGCTGTATTTCAATTTTAGCTGCCCGGGCAAGTTATTGCTGTTACATAAGGCTGTAGGTTAAATATCTTATACTTTAGTCTGTATTTTGGCTCATTTTTAGCAATACTACCATATGGATTACTTTAAAATATACTTATCTTGTAACAACAACAGGAAATAAATGTCAGATCAAATTCCAGGTATATTGCCTAGCTCACTGCTCCGATTCCGGCCCGAAGGGATTTACTGTGTACCCGGTGATTTCTATATTGATCCCTGGCTGCCGGTAAAGCGGGCGGTCATTACGCATGGCCACAGCGACCATGCCCGGTGGGGGATGGGGCATTACCTCTGCCATATTCTTTCGGTCCCTGTATTGAAAATAAGATTGGGGGAGGAGATAAGCGTGCAGGGAATGGCTTATGGCGAAACCATTGATATAAATGGTGTTAAAGTATCGCTACATCCTGCCGGTCACATCATCGGTTCGGCACAGGTCCGTATGGAATATAAAGGCAGGGTAGCTGTGGCCTCCGGCGATTATAAGGTACAGGACGATGGCTTAAGTACCCCTATAGAGATTGTACGCTGCCATGAATTTGTAACCGAAAGCACCTTCGCCCTTCCCATTTATAACTGGACGCCGGTAGCGCAGCAACAGGAGCAGATGCGCAACTGGGTATTGCAGAACCGGGAAAAAGGTAAGATCTCCGTATTTGTAGGCTATGCGCTGGGAAAAGCCCAACGCATTATGCGCGCACTGGAAGGCCTGGGTACTTTAAAAGTGCATTACGCGATAGCCCGGCTGAACCAGGCTTATGCGATGGCCGGTGTGGCGCTACCTGAATACGAGGTGCTGGATGTGGAAACCGAAAAACCGCTGGCAGAGGATATTGTCATTGTCCCCCCGGCACTGGTAGACAGTAACCTGCTGCGTAAAATTCCCAATCGTGCCGAAGCCATTTGCTCGGGCTGGATGCAGGTGCGGGGCGCCCGTCGCTGGCGCGCTGCCGATGCGGGCTTCGCCATCAGCGATCATGCCGACTGGCAGGGCCTGCTGGACGTGATAAAAGGTACCGGTGCGGAACAGGTATATGTCACGCATGGGCAAACAGCTGTTTTTGAAAAGTATTTGAATGAAATAGGTATACAGGCCGCTGCAGTAACCACGAAATTCGGAGAAGAGGAAACACCCGGTACTCCGGCAACAGACCATTAATTGATAACGGATGAAGGAATTTGCAACACTGATCAGCGCACTGGACAGTACTAATAAAACCGGCTTGAAACAAGAGGCTATTATTAACTTCCTGGATACCGCCCCGGATGAAGATAAATTATGGTTCCTGGCCTTATTTACCGGGAAGCGGCCCCGGCGTAAAGTAAGTACTGCCTTAATGAAGCAATGGGCCATGGAAATAAGTGGCATCCCCGAATGGCTGTTCCGGGAATCTTATTCATCTGTGGGGGACCTTGGGGAAACCATTTCGCTGGTGCTTCCGGAACCTGTTCATTCCCGGGACCAATCCCTTGCCTTATGGATGCAGCAGATCATTGCGCTGGATAAGAAAACGGAAGAAGAAAAAAAACAATTTGTACTTGATGCCTGGCAGCGCCTCGACCATACGCAACGGTTTATTTTTAATAAACTACTAGGTGGCAGCTTCCGGGTAGGTATTGCAGCCAAAGGGCTTATTAATGCTATCGCTACTTATTATAAACTGGAAGCTAATGTGGTGGCACATACCTTAATGGGCGACTGGCAACTGGAGGGAGTAACTTTTGATGCCCTTATCCGTGGGGAATATATAGAAAGCCACCGCTCCCGGCCTTATCCTTTTTGCCTGGCATATGCACTAGACAAGGAATTGCCGGAATTGGGCGCGGTAACCGACTGGCAGGCCGAATATAAATGGGATGGCATAAGAGCGCAACTGATCAAAAGAGAAGGAGAAGTGTTTATCTGGTCGCGGGGAGAAGAACTGATCACCGACCAGTTCCCGGAGATCAGGGATACGCTGTTGCAATGGGAAGGTAATTTCGTGATGGACGGGGAATTGCTGGTGTTCCGGGAGAATGTGGTACAGAACTTTAGTGAGTTGCAAAAACGCCTGAACCGTAAAAACCTCAGCCGTAAAATGCTGGAAGAATTTCCGGTGGTTCTTTTTGCTTATGACCTCCTGGAATGGGAAACAGAAGACTGGCGGCAAAAGCCTTTATGGGAAAGAAGAAGGAAATTAGAAACATTATGTGCTGCTCATAGCGATTATACCATACAACTTTCCCCTGTGGTCCCTTTGGCAGACTGGCAGGAGCTACCGGGAATCCGGGAGCGTGCCCGGGAGCTGAACAGCGAAGGGATTATGCTTAAGCATAAGCATTCACCCTACCATAGCGGCCGTAAAAGAGGCGACTGGTGGAAGTGGAAAGCAGACCCGCTAACGCTGGACGCGGTACTGATCTATGCCCAAAAGGGTAGCGGACGGCGTAGTGGCTATTATACCGACTATACCTTTGCTGTAAAGAGCGGGGATGAATTAGTTACCATCGCCAAAGCTTACTCGGGGCTTACCGATAAAGAAATACAGGAGGTCAGCCGTTTTGTTAACAACAATGCCATTGAGAAATTCGGCCCGGTGCGTACGGTGAAGCCGGAGCTGGTGTTTGAGCTGGCTTTTGAAGGCATCAGCCTCAGCAGCCGCCATAAATCGGGTGTGGCACTGCGCTTCCCAAGGATCCTGCGCTGGCGCAGGGATAAGACGGTAAAAGATATTGACGATATAGAAGACATAAAACAACTCATTCAATAAATTTGGAAGCTAAGGAACAACAAAATAAAGGCTACGATATTGTGCTGGATTGGATGGCCGCTCAGGGTAGAACACCGTTTGAATTCCAGCGAAAAACCTGGGAAAAATACGGTCGGGCTTATAGCGGGATGGTCGTAGCGCCTACCGGTTTCGGGAAGACATTTTCTGTATTCCTGGCGGTGCTGATCGACTTTATGAACCGCCCCGATGCTTATGGTAACGGGCTTAAGCTTATCTGGATCACTCCACTGCGTTCTTTGGCCAAAGACCTGGCCAGGGCAATGCAGGAGGCTATAGACTCCATAGGACTCGACTGGGTGGTGGAGGTAAGACATGGAGATACGGATATCAAGACCAAGCAGAGACAAAGTAAGCAAATGCCGGATGTGCTGCTGCTGACCCCCGAAAGCCTGCACCTGTTATTAGCACAAAAGGGCAGGACCATCTTTTTTAAGTCGTTAAAATGCATTGCGGTAGATGAATGGCATGAATTGCTGGGGTCCAAAAGAGGCGTAATGATCGAGCTTGCCCTGGCTTACCTGAAAGCGCAATATAAAGAACTGCGCGTCTGGGGCATCACGGCGACCATTGGCAACCTGGATGAGGCGATGGACGTACTCTTGCCGGTAGCTAAAAAAAGAGTAAAAATAGTAGCCCGGGAGAAAAAGAAAATCGCTATAGAACCGGTATTTCCTGATAAAGTGGAAGTCTTACCCTGGGCCGGACACCTAGGCGGCGCTTTGGTACAAAAAGTGGTCCCGGTTATTTTGCAAAGCAAATCTTCGATCGTCTTTACCAATACCCGCAGTCAAAGCGAAATGTGGTACCAGCTGTTGCTGGAAGCCTATCCCGATTTTGCCGGGCAGATCGCTTTGCATCACAGTTCCATAGATGCCCCTATCAGGCAATGGATAGAAGAAGCATTAAGTGAAGGCAAGCTAAAAGCGGTGATCGCTACCTCTTCCCTGGACCTGGGGGTGGACTTTAAACCCGTCGACACGGTAATACAGGTAGGTTCGGCAAAAGGAGTGGCCCGCTTTATGCAAAGGGCCGGCCGCAGCGGCCATAGCCCCCATGAAGTATCAAAGATCTATTTCGTGCCTACACACTCGCTGGAGCTGGTAGAAGTGGCTGCCTTGAAGGAGGCGGTGAAAAACAATGCCATAGAGCGTCGTGAACCGATGATACTGAGCTTTGATGTGCTGTTGCAATTCCTGGTGACTATCGCGCTGGGTGGCGGTTTTATCGCTGCCGATATGCAGCAAATCATACAAGGTACTTTCGCTTTTCACTATATGACCGATGAGGAGTGGCGACAGTGTATTCTGCTGATCACTGTTGGTGGCGAGGTGGGTAAGAATTACGAGGATTTCCATAAAGTGAAAGAGCGGGAAGATGGTATGCTGATCGTGGAGAAAAGGCGGATCGCTATGCTGCATCGCATGAATATAGGGGTGATAGTGAGCGATGCCATGATGCGCGTGAAATTTATCTCCGGTGGTTATATAGGTATGGTGGAAGAGTATTTTTTATCCAAATTGAAAAAGGGGGATAAGTTTATCCTGGCGGGCCGCGTGCTGGAGCTGGTGAATATAAAAGAAATGACCGCCCTGGTAAGAAACGCTTCCGGAACTGCGATTACGCCCAGCTGGCTGGGAGGACGGCTTCCATTGAGCGCGAACCTCAGTCATTTCTTAAGGCAAAAACTGGCGCTTTCGGTACAGGCCGGTGTGCAACAAAAGGAGTTGGCTTTTTTGCAGCCCTTATTACTGACCCAACAGCAATACTCTCATATTCCCGCCGCGGATGAATTCCTGGTGGAAAATATACATACCCGGGAAGGGTTCCACCTCTTCCTGTATCCCTTTGAAGGGCGGCTGATCCATGAAGTGATGGCGGCGCTCATTGCTTTTCGCATCAGCCGCCTGTACCCGATCAGTTTCTCTATGGCTATGAATGATTATGGCTTTGAATTGTTTTCTGATACCGAGATCCGCCTTTCCACGGAAGAATTGCGGCAGGTGCTGAGCCGGGAGCATTTGATGGAAGATGTGGTCAACAGTATTAATGCTACAGAGATGGCCCGCCGTAAGTTCCGGGATATCGCTGTTATCTCCGGTATGGTGGTGCAAAATATGTATGGCAAACAGAAAAGTAATAAATCATTGCAGGCTTCTGCAGGACTCATTTTTAAAGTGCTGGAAGAGTATGAGCCTAATCATATTCTTTTAAAGCAGGCGTATGCGGAAGTGTTCAACCAGCAACTGGAAGAGCCCCGGCTGATAGCAGCTTTTGAACGCATCAATGCCAGTAAGATCATCTATAAATTTTCCAGTAAATTTACACCTTTAAGTTTCCCGATCAAGGTGGACAGCCTGCGGCAATCGCTGAGCAGCGAGGACCTCGAAAAGCGGATACAACGCATGCAGCAACAAAGCCGGAAGGAAACAAAGCCGAAAAAATAATGAGCCTAAAACAAGAAACCGTTTTCTTTGGCCGGCAACAGCTGATATTAACTAACGAGCGTGCCCTATTCTGGGAAAAACAACAGATGCTGGTCCTTTCCGATCTGCACCTGGGTAAGGCCGAGCATTTCAGAAGGAACGGGATTGCATTACCCTCGCAGCCCGGTAAAGATGATCTGCAGCGCTTAGAGGGGTTGATCCTACACTTCAAGCCCCGCCATGTACTGGTTGTAGGAGACCTGGTACATGCCGGTGCTAATAATGAAGTAGCCCTGTTTGGCCGGTTTACGGCCGGTTTTCCGGGTGTTGATTTTTTATTGATAAAGGGGAATCATGACCGCTTTCCCGGGGATTTGTTGCCAGAGTTGGGCATCAGGGCGGTATATGATGAACTGGTGATTGATACATTACGTTTTATACACCATCCGGAGGGACATCGTCCGGGGCTGTATACGATAAGCGGGCATATACATCCCGGTGTCGCAGTAAGGATGCCTGCCAAAAGGGTCATACATTTTCCCTGTTATGCATTAACGGAAGATCAGCTTATCCTGCCGGCCTTCGCTAAGTTTACGGGTACCGATACACGGTCATTACCAAGGCGGGCACGCTGCTACGCTTTTTATGAAGCCGGTATATTCGAGGTACCCCAACATTAGGTACAACGCTTCTTGTATTAGTTAAGCCCGAAACATACCGGTGCGCACATGGTTGTGGGCAGGTAAGTAAAAACGGCTTCTTTTAATATTTCGGCTTTCATTACAAATACGATTTTTTCGCTTTTCCGGTTACGGATGACCCGGCGTTCCTCGAACATAGTTACTCTTATATAGGTAGCCGCGTGCTGGTCTAAGGAGTCGATGATCAGAAAGGCCTCTGATAGTTGGAATTTCATACAGCAATTTATTTTACATTTCATACTTTCCCCGTGTCTGAAGGGGATTATTTCATAGGGTAGCAAGCACAAATATTGCCTATTAGTATCAACGTTGGTTGGTGGTGTAAATTGTATAGATTTGGATCAGTTTTTTACCTGTAAGTTTAATAACTAATTTACTTTGAAAATGATTGAGGAAAAAATAAAGAAGTAGTAATTGATATAGGATAATTGAACATTTTCAATAGATATTTTTAGAATTTATGGAAGCTTTGGACTGTTTTCCCAATTCAGTACTTATGTTGGGCATAATTATTGACATGTATTAATGTCATTTTGCTTTATTTTTATAGTTAGATTTTCCATACTTCAGGTCGTTTATAATTATAGCATATATGTTAGAGAAATTATTACTTGACGGTGCCCAGTTTGATTTCATGCTCGAAATTTTTGCCCGCACCATTTTGATGTTCCTGCTTATCCTTATTGTGCTCAGGCTTTCCGGTAGAAGGGGAGTGCGGCAACTGACCTTGTTTGAAGTGGCCATTATCCTGGGTTTAGGTTCGGCAGCCGGCGATCCAATGTTCCAGGAAGACCTGCCAGTAATTTATGGTGTGATCGTGCTGTTCTCAGTGATCGTTTTTTATAAACTGATTACCTGGCTGGCTTCCCGCTCTGATAGGTTGACCCGCTTACTGGAAGGTAGCGCTATGGTCATAGTAGAAGAAGGAATGTTCGATATTGAAGGGAACCGTAACGCGGACTTTTCGCAAAATGAGTTTTTTGCGGAATTGCGTAACCAGTCTATTGAACACCTGGGACAGGTAAGGCTGGCACTGCTGGAGGTAGACGGCAGCATGAGCATTTTGAAATATGATGAAGCAAATACCCGGTATGGTCTTCCTCTATTTCCCAATGCGCATAAGGCTATTGATCCCCGAACTGCAGAGCCGCCTTATGCCTGTATGTTTTGCGGCAATATCGCAAGTACCTTAGCGGCTACAGAGCAATCTTGTTCCCGCTGTCATAAGGACGAATGGGCGAAAGCCATTAACACAAAATATATAGGTTAATGATATTTTTATAATGAGTAAGATGATTAAAGCATCCGCATAAACGGATGCTTTAATCATTTTACATTCTGTGTTTAGGCATTGACCCCGGAGGTGAATCTACAGGCATATTTCTTAAGTCTGTAGTATCGGCTCTCCTGTCTGGCCGCACCTGGCTGGTATCTACCATATCTCTTTTGCGGTTAGCGGGAGGCTGCCGCCTGTTCCTGGTAGTATCCTGGTCGCTGACCAGTTCATTGGCCCTGTCTGGTTTAAGATACGATATTTCCGTTCGCTCTTTAGCTATACTGCCGGCAAAGCAAAAGCTGGCGGCCAGCAGGGCGGTTATACTCAAAAGGTTTTTCATAATATTGAATTTTTGATGTTTTTAATGTTCTTTGTAAAGGCTTTGAAGCGAAGAGCTATAGCAGGTCTGTTATCTTTCGTACCGGCTGCCAAACCCGCGCCGGCGCTCTTTCCTGAAATTTTCCGGGTTGTTAAAATGGGTATCATAGGCATCCAGGTTATCCCGGTAAGGATATTGAGCGTTATTGTTATAGTTGTAATCATCCTGGTAATTCTGCCTGTTGTTCCTTTTTCCACGGTCTGCCTCGTACATGCGGTCGTTGGACTGGCCATAAGCATGCTCTTCCCGCAAGTAGTTACGGCTGCCCTGTATCCTGCGGTCTGCATTTATATCTTCGATCCGGTCCTGGTCATTAGGTGCGTTTACCTGGTTCTGGCTTTGATTATAGCTTTGCCTGTCTTGCCGGTAATTATTTACATACCCCGGATCATTATCATAGCTTAAATTATTTCCAGGCTTGGGGGAACCATATCTTTGCTGATTGTACCTGTGATTGCCTTGCCGCTCATTATCGGGATATTGGTTATGGCGGGGCTTATAGTCTTCGTCCCATTCCCTTCTGTTCTGGTTACGGTCCTGGTTGTAGGCCCGGCCGTGGTAACGGGCTTCATTAAGGCCCAGGTGTTCATTGCCTGCATCAGGTTTGTTTTGCCTGTAACCGGCTCTTTTTGATGGTTGTTTCATGTCGTATCCTGTTTTATGTTTTTAATATGTTTAATAAAATGTTACCAGAGCTTACTGCCATAAGTTAAACCTTAAATAATCTTTTGATCCATCACCGGCTATGCTCTGTTTAAAAAGAAAGCCCCGGAGCAGACGCCGGGGCTATGCTTATAGATAATATTCAAAAAGGAGGACCACAAAAAATTAATTAAGCAGGGTATATGAGATTGCAGACTGATTTAGGGTACAGACCACTAATTTTTTGTTTAATTAATCCTCCTTTTGAACATAAATTTATTTCCAGTCATCGGTTTCATTAACCGGGATCTGTTTCAGGAATTCATCAAAACCTGCCCCGTGATGATCGGAGTAAATGCCGTAAGAATCCATTACATATCCCACATCACCGTCTTTATCCCTGATCAGGTAAATGGCGGAATTATCTGCCGGATCGGACATTCCTTCAAACCTGAAAATTTTAATAATGATCAGATCCTCGGGACTATAAATTTTTCCCATTCCCTGGAGTTTGCCATGATCAGAAAAAGTAAGTTCATTATCATAACCTTTTCCTTTCATTTTCTCCAGTACTTCACTAATGGTGCGCATTTCGCCTGGTATCATATTTTCATCAAAGCTTTCCATAATCTCCGTTTTATTAATTGTATAAATTAATTGTCCTATACCTGTTAGCAAGGGAAATTTCCTGGTATGTTTTTTAACCGTTGTATTGGTCCCTTAGCATTTTTATCTGGTCGTGTGATAAGAGTTGTGCGTCTCTCTGGCTCATCACAATAGAAAGAGAGTCTCCCAGGTCTCCGGATTCTATGGCGCTATTATAAGCACGTTTAGCGGCATCCTCGCCTCCTTCACAGGACATCAGCACACTTGCCGGATTATCACCACCGAAAGTCGCTTTTACATCCATCCATGCCCGGTAAATCTTTCCACCTGTAGTGGTACCTTCATCCGGATCACCACCCAGGCGTAATACTTCATCTTTAAGATCTATAGTGTTTGTCTGGCTTTCGGCCTGCAACTTATCGAAAACGGGGATGAGGGTAGAACGTTCGTCTTTCAGTTGTTCCGCTGCTTTACGATAGCCTTCGATGCGATCGTTGTTGATTCTGATAAGATCGTTTAATACTTCAATTTGATTTTCTTGTTGCATGTTTTTAAGTATTTAAAAGTTTACAAATGAATTGCTTAAAACAATATCTCGCCAAAAGCTTACTATTGTTGTCTACTTAAACAATTGCAATTGCTATTCCAGAATAACCATATGTTAAGTTAAAAAGGGAAATCAAATGGAAAGCAGGTGGTTTAACTATGCGTTGTTGAAAGATTTATAATCCAGGGAATCCGATGAGTGTAGAAATATTTTGTGGAATTGTGGTCTTAAACCCCATTCGCTAAAGAAAAGCAAAACGGCCGGAAACAATTAAGTTCCGACCGCTTTTATTATAGATAATCAAAGATCTAATCAAATTTCATGTCTTCAATGAATTTGTTGATCGCTTCTTTTGATTCCCCGGTTTTCTTTTGGATCCTACCGATCATCTCGTCTTCTTTACCTTCTTCATAGAGCAATTCATCATCTGTAAGTTGTGCCCATTTTTGCTTCAGATTTCCTTTCATCTGGTTCCAGTTTCCTTTGATCTTATCCTGTAATACGCTCATAATAATCAATTTTTAAGGTTTAAAAATAGTTTAGTTAGTTTTGTTTTTAGTTTTTAGTATTGTGCTAATCCACAGGTTTGCGACCTGAAATAATGTTATATAAAATAACGATGATTGCTATAACCAGCAATATGTGAATCAGGTTCCCCAAGCCCATTCCGCCGCCAATTCCTGCCAAACCTAAGATCCATACGATGATACAAATAACGGCTACCAGCCAAAGTAAACTTCTCATATAATTCTTGTTTTTGAGTGTGAACAATAATGTCTGTTATTCCCAGATTTATGCTAATGATTCTTCAGTATAGTATTTGCAAATTGAATGCCATTACTTAGAGCATATGCATAAAATACTGTTAATTGCATTGAAAGACAATTGTTTATAGTTGTAGATGCCCTTTTTAAATGCTTTGTATCAAACATGAAATTTTTTATCCGGGGTGTTTTTGTTTCCCCGATACGGGAAAGGTGCTGTTGATTTTCTACAGGATAATGTTTTATTCCTTAGCCTTTTTGCTTGGTGTATTTTTCTTTTTTGAGCTTTTGTCAGGAATATCAGCACCTGCCTCCCGTGCTTCCGATAATCCAATCGCTATGGCCTGTTTGCGGCTGGTCACCTTTTTACCGCTGCCGGTTTTAAGTTTACCTTCTTTCATTTCATGCATGGTTTTTTCAACCTTTTTGCTTGCGAGTTTCGATGATTTTGACATAACATGTATTTTAATGGTTAAGCGATGATCTCTCCACCGTTAGGATGTAATACCTGCCCGGTAATATAAGAAGCCGCGTCTGAAGCCAGGAAGGTAAAGCAGGGGGCTACTTCATTAGGCTGCCCGCAACGTTTCATCGGGGTATCCTTGCCAAATTTGGCGACTTCCTTTTTAGGAAAACTTGCGGGGATCAGCGGGGTCCATATTGGTCCCGGTGCTACCGCGTTTACCCGGATCTGCTTGTCGGCCAGTGATGCTGATAATGAGCGGCAGAGACCGATCAGCGCAGCTTTAGTGGCTGCGTAATCGATCAGGTGATGACTGCCCCGGAACGCGGTTACCGAACTCGTATAAATAATGCTTGCGCCGGCTTTAAGATGGGGCAAGCAGGCTTGGGTAAGGTAAAAGGCGGCAAATACATTGGTCCTGAAAGTAAGCTCCAGCTGCTCTTTACTGATTGCCATAATATCTTCCTGTACAAATTGTATAGCTGCATTGCTCACTACAATATCAATGCGGCCATAGGCAGTCATTGTTTTAGCCGCGATTTTACTACAGAACGCGGGCTTGCTGATGTCTCCCTTTATGAGCAGACATTCACCGCCCATTTTTGAGATCAGGGCTTCTGTATCTTTAGCATCCTGATCCTCATTGAGGTACGCTATCACTACTCTAGCGCCTTCTTTGACAAAGTCCAGTGCCGTAGCGCGCCCTATACCACTATCTCCGCCGCTGATGATGGCGACTTTATCCAGCAGTTTTTTATCCGCGGCTTTTTCTTCCGGGGCGGCAAGCGGTCTTGGTTTCATTTTCCTTTCTATACCCGGCTGTTGCTCCTGGACCTGTGCGGGGATGTTTTTTATAATTCTTTTCTTTGCCATACGCTCTTTGTTTTATGAAGTATTAGTGCAAAAAGTATTCCTGGTTCCTGCTATTGCTTCATCTTTTATCCTGTTTAAGTGCTTGTTCAATAACAGGGTATAGGTGTATATTAAAAAGTGTAAATTATTTTTTTGTTATGTGGATAGGGTAAAACAGCCATGGGTATAGCTATGCTTCGTTTGTGTTGTAAATAAAATAACAGCTTGATAACAATTTAACAGGGAACTATGATTAGTTCTCGATATATTGAGCTAACTTGAGCATCCCTTAGTGTTTATAATTAGAGTGCGGACATTATCACTTAAAAATTAATTTATGCAAGTATTAATGATCGGCAACGACCGCAATTACCTGGGTTTCCTGAGTAAAAAGCTCACGGAATCCGCATTGGTCACACGGGAGTGTGACACCCTTGAATCAGCTGCTGGAATATTATCAACAGGCACGTTTGATGTTATTATTTGCTGCCTGCCCTTATTGAGTAAATCATGTCCATTTGAAGCGGTGGGCCAACTTCAACAATCTGCTAATGGTGCTGCTATTATTATTATTAGCGACAATATACAGTTACATACTGCTATGGAGTTGATGCGCGGCGGCCTTTACAGTTGTTTTAACCGGCCTTTCCCCCTGGAGCAGTTAATGCAGACATTGAATCAAATTAAAGTTTCAATTCACGGCAGGGAGGAAATCCCGGTATTGGAAAAAAGTCCTAAAGACAGGATAGTGCTTTCACAGTATAGTTATGTGAAAGGTGTGAGCAATGTAGCCAGCCAGATGTACCAGCAAATTGACCTGGTAGGACCTACTTCCTTTAGCGTAATTATTTATGGAGAAACAGGGACTGGTAAAGAATCGGTAGCCCGGGAAGTGGCTAAAAGCCAAAGCGAAACAGCACCCTATATCGCGGTTGATTGCGGTTGCCTGTCTAAAGAATTAGCGTTAAGCGAGCTTTTCGGCCATGAAAAAGGAAGCTTTACCGGCGCTATTGCCCGTAAAATAGGCGCCTTTGAATTGGCCAATAACGGAACCCTTTTCCTGGATGAAATAGGCAACCTGGACTATGAAGTACAGGGGTTCCTGCTGCGTGCTATACAGGAACGTAAGATCCACCGGGTGGGTGGAACAGAAGATATACCCGTAACAACAAGGATCATTGTGGCTTCCAATGAGAACCTGGCGACTGCAGTTAAAAACGGGAAATTCAGGGAAGATTTGTACCATCGCCTTAACGAGTTCGAAATTGTGGTGCCGCCATTGCGTTACCGGAATGAGGACCTGCCCCTTTTTATTGAACAATTTTTGGCTGAAACCAATGTTGAGCTGGATAAAAATGTGCAGACTCCTGATGAGGCAGCTTTAAATGCTTTATTACATTATAACTGGCCCGGAAATATAAGGGAATTAAAAAATGTTATCCGTAGAGCTTGCCTCCTTTGCCCCGATCAAACTGCTATCAATACAGATTGCTTACCGACTGAGGTACTGCAAAATGAATCAGAGCAACATGCGGGAGAGGAAGAAGAGGATGCAATGTATGCAAGGCATAAGAAACCACGGGATATCAGCCTTAAAGAAATTGAAGAGGCTCTTAAAATATCCAATTATAACAAAAGTAAAGCGGCCCATTACCTGGGCATAGACCGTAAAACACTTTATAACCGCTTGAAAACTGCACAAATTTAAAACAAAGTGCACCTATAAATTTAATTGCCTTATACCTATGAATAGAAAATGAAATAAGAAAAATAACAGGCGAAATATTTAACTATTTATGCCTTAAACCCGGTTAATACATCAATGCTTTTCTAATCGGCCTCCTGTTTTTCTTTATTCCTGATTTATTCCCTTATTCTAAAGTATTATGCCACTTGTCGGACACTTTACTATGCCCGCTATAATCTTTATTTCTCTATAATATTCTGTGAAACTTAATAGCAATACTACTTTGTAAATATTGTGATAATAATATTGTGGTATTTCCTCATTGTGGGGAATCAATTCCACTAAATAATCAATGCGTAAGTTTATAATGCATACCGTTAACTACTTTATAGTGAACTGGAATGATTATAGTACTACTGCATACGATATCATAACTGAAGACACTATTTAATCTTTACTCAAAAATATCAGCATATGAAGAAACGTATCGCCATACTGGCTACAAACGGATTTGAAGAAAGTGAATTGAAATCGCCCAAAGAGCAGCTGGAACAGCAAGGCTGGCAGGTGGATGTGGTAAGTCCCGAATGGGACAAGATCCGCGCGTGGGCAAAAAAAGACTGGGGGCCGGAATATACGGTAGATGTAAACGTAGACCAGGCGCGGGCCAGGGATTATGATGCTTTGGTTTTACCGGGAGGTGTGATTAACCCCGATCAGCTGCGGATGAATAAGGATTCCTTACAATTTATCCGTGATTTTTTCGCGCAGGGAAAGCCGGTAGCCGCAATCTGTCATGGTCCGCAATTATTGATAGAGGCAGAAGTGGTCAAAGGCCGGCAGCTGACTTCTGTAGAAAATATCAGTACAGACCTTAAAAATGCCGGAGCGGACTGGCGAAATAATGAAGTCGTAGTAGATGGTATGCTGATCACCAGCAGGACTCCTAATGATCTGCCGGCCTTTAATAAAGCGCTTGTAGCTATGGTTACTAGTAGCGGAAGCGTTTAGGTACGGTATAATATCACCATCGATAAACGGAAAGCATGAAATGGATTTGCTTACTTATTTTATTGTGCACTTTGAGCGGTTGTGCTACACATCCTTTGCCTGCAAAGAAAGCGCAACGGCTTAATGGGCAGGTATGGGTCATTACCGGTGCCAGCAGTGGCCTGGGCAGGGGAATCGCACTTGCCGCCGCCGGGAGCCGGGCGAAAGTAGTTTTAGTAGCCCGTGGTGAGGCCGCGCTCCGGGAGGTGGCTAAAGAAATTGAAGCACTCGGTGGAACGAGCAAGGTCTCCCCGGCCGATATCAGTGATAGTAATGCGTTGAAAGCATTACTGGTTGAGACAATAGCGGAATGGGGCCGCATAGATGTCTGGGTAAATAATGCCGGGGTTACGGTCTTCGGTAATTATTGGGAAACGCCCCTTGCCGAGCACCAGCGCGTGATCGACGTTAACCTCAAAGGTACCATGAGTGCCAGCTATATTGCCCTCAGGCAATTCATCACACAGAATAATGGTATGCTGATCAATATTGTTTCTGCGGAAAGCCGTTTGCCCACTCCTTACCAGGCCGCCTACGCGGCTTCCAAAGCCGGTTTGAAAAGCCTGGGTATTGTATTGCGACAGGAGCTGCGCCTGAGTAAGCACAATGGGATCGCCGTGATCTCTGTAGACCCCTGGGCCTTGAATACACCGATCTGGGACAATGCTGCCAACCATACCGGTCATGCGCCCAGGATGGGGATGATGGAGCGCACCTCTAAAGCGGTAAATGCCGTAATGCATGCTGCAGCCGGGAAAAAGAAGCGGGATATTGCCGTTGGCTGGAAGACCCATATGGCTTATACCATACACCGGATCGCCCCGGGACTGTCCTACAAACTCGCTGCCAACATCGTGCATAAGCATCAGATCAGGCATAGCCCGCCGGCAGCGGCTACAAGCGGCAATCTGTTCCACCCATCGGCAGCACATGCGGTAGAAACGGACATTATGGAAAGAATGAAAAAGGAACGAAAACTAAGAAAGCAAAAACAGGAATAATATGGAAAGCAAAGACCTGGCACAAATAAGTGAAATATTATTGAAACATCAGAAAACGGTAGCCGTAGCGGAAAGTGTAACCTCGGGTTATCTGCAGTTTTTATTAAGCAATGCACCGGAAGCGGGCACTATATTCCAGGGAGGTATTACCGCTTATAATTGCGGGCAGAAAGCCAAACACCTGGCGGTAGAACCAATTTATGCCATAAGCCGTTCGGGGGTAGGGCAGGATATTTCCACGCAGATGGCCAAAGCGGTCAGCCGGTTATTTAATGCGTATGTAGGCGTCGGGATCACGGGGTTTGCAGACCATTCAGACCCGGAGCAGGGAGTGGTGGCTTACCTGTCTATTGCTTACGGTGAGCAGGAAGAGCTGGCGGTACGATTGAGCAGTGCGGCTGCCGACTTCCGGAGCCGGCAAATCGATTTCGCGGAACAAACGCTTAAGTTGCTGGCGGAAACGCTGGGCACAGTAGCCCTGTAAAATTTTTTTATAAGTATATGCTAGCGCATTAATCTTTGGTAAAGGGCAATGCAAAAAGGTAAGGCCAGTACCAGTATGGCTAAGATACGTAACAGCAGCTTTTGCGTATGGTCATGAAATTGTTGTAAGGATTTGTGCATAAAAAATGGTTTTATAACAGGGCTTACAATAAAGTTGATTAAGTGCGCAAAATCACTAAGGGATAAAGAGAGTGTTTTCAGGCACTCTCTTTTTAATATCCTGGTGCTTAAGGTTCTTCTAATGGCGGGAGGGATTAGAAAGGGTGTCAAATGGCGTTGGCGGCACCGTTGCCGTATCGGTCCTGATATCCGGCGGCATACCTATGCTGTCCCGGGGATTACTTCTTTTATTTTTCGGGTTGGCCTGGCGTTTGTTTTTAGTGGTATCCTGGTCATTGAAGTAACTTGTATTAGTTGCTTTAGAAGGATTAAAACTTACTTCAGCAGCACTGGCCATGATGGCTAACTGGATACTGCCTGAGAGGGCGAGGATTACTAATATGTTTTTCATACCGATATTTTTTAGCGTGAAAAAATGCGGGTCCACTGCCGGTAACAATGCGGCCCGTTTTTAAAAAAAGGCGGAATACTATATTGTATTACCGCCTTTCCCGGAAAATTGAATCGTGCATGCACTACTTTTCTTCAAAATTTATGTAGAACAGGTTGCAGGTTTTGAAACTTATTTTAAGCGTTTGCTGCCGCTGGTTCTTCTTCCTCTTCCTGCTGAGCTTCAAAGTTGATATAGCTTTCCGCGATATCCGTCAGGTTATAATCTGTCTCCTCTTCTTCATCCAGGGTCTTTTGCAGCATGTTCGCTACCTGGCTTAAACCTAAGGTATGCCCCAGGGCTACCAGGCCGCCATAGCTGGCAATTTCGTAGTGCTCTACCTTTTGCGCCGCAATGATGGCAACAGCATCTCTTGTGGCGGAATATTCAGGAGCGGCATCTACCATTTCCTCTACTTCTTTCAGTATGCCTTCCATGGCCTTGCATTTTTTGGCTTCCGGTTTTTCCCCCATCATCTGGAAGACCTTTTCGAGCCTGGCGATATGTTTTTGCGTTTGCTGCTCATGCGCCTCAAAGGCATCGCATAATTGCTCGCAAGTGCATAGTTTTTGTAACTTTTGCAAACCCGGGATAATCGCTTTTTCCGCCCACAGCATATCTTTTAGGCCGTCGATGAAGAATGTTTTTAAAGGACCTGTATCATTACCGGGCCTGATCGCCGAATTTTTTTTAGCGGCATTAGTCCCGGTAGCGACTTGATTTTCATTATTCATAATATATTGTATTTGCTTTTTAGAAAATCCTTTTGAATGAATTATTGATCGTATCTGCTGCCATATCCGCCCCTGCGACGGCTGCCCCTATAATTGTCGGCATTATTAAAGTCCGCGGTACGGGATCCCAGGTGACGGCGATTGTAGTTCTGGTTGTCGTTGAAATCCTGGTTACCCTGACGATGCTGGCCTTGCTGGCCATACCCTTGATTGCCCTGTTGTCCGTAGTTTTGATGGCCTTGTTGCCCAAAGTGCTGTTGTTGCCCGTAATTACGGCCTTGCTGACCTTGATAGCCATCTTGTTGACCGTAATTGCCTTGATGACCATAGCCCGGGTCATTGCGCTGTCCGCCATTACGTCTGCCCTGGTTATCACCGGTGAAAGGCGCGTTACCCTGTCCACGGCCATTATTGTTCCTGTAATTGTCCTGTTGTCCACGGCCATACTCGCCGCGGTACTCGCAATGCAGCGGGATGTTCCTGTTAGATTGGTTACCGTAAGCGTCCATATCTTCCCGGTAGCCGGCCTGGTTGTCGTAGTCGTTATCAAACTCATCGTCAAACTGGCCGTAGCCCTGGTTGTATTGGTTGTTGTAGTTACTTCGGTTGCCGTTGTAATCGTTGCGGTCATTGAAGCCGTATTCTTCCTGGTCGTAGGAGCGGTAGCTGTTGTTGTAATCTCCTTCATTCTGATCCCAGTCGTCCTGGCTGCCCCAGTTTTGCTCATAGGAGGATCTGCCCTGGAAGTTTTGATCATTATTGCCTTGTTGGTTGCGTCCGTTGCGTGACCTGTTCTGGGTATTATTGTACCCTCTGCGATTTTGCTGTGCCATAATCATTTCGGTTTTTAATTAAATAATTGGTTTATCATTCTTATACTAAAATCATACCAGTGCGTTTTATCGTTTAATTTCAATAGGGATAGAATATTTATATTGGGATTTGGGGTTTTTGTCTTACTCAAAATGTTGAATTTCTACAAAAGGCAGTGTTTTACTGTCTTTGTACTTAAGCTTGTTTTAACAAAATGAATATCTGTATCCATGAAATTGTTGATTTCTGTATCTGTAACTATTGCTGTGGCCGGGCTAATTTTGTGGTACATTAAATTTCAAATTATGGAACAGGTAATGTTGAAACCCGGTTGGGAAATCCAGGAGGTATATGCTACGGATATACGGGATATAGTTTCTTTTTATGAACAATTAAAAATGAAGGACAAGGAAGCCGTATTAACCGGATCATTTGGCCTGCCTTTCCTTATCGCTTTAAAAGAAGGTAAGATTGCAGGTTTTGCAAGCCTGGTCCCTGATATGAACGGGGGAGTACATTATAAATGTTATAGTGATGATTTTATTGCTTATTTTTCAGGAAGTGAATGGCAAAGCCAGATGGCTGCAGCTTTTGCCAGGCAGCGCCAGTTATTTAGCGATGCGGGCCACTTGAATTCCGGGATCAGTAAATTTTTACGCTGGATCGGTCAATCCTAATAAAAGCCATGAATATGGCTTTAGCAAATAAAGAAAATATGAAGAACAGGGAAGCGCTTTATCTGAAAATTGCGCAATCGATTATGGAGCAAATTCATAATGATACCTTACAACTAGGGGACCGCTTGCCCTCTGTACGCAGTGCGCAAAAGTTATATAATGTGAGCCTGAATACCATAAAGCAGGCCTACCTGGAGCTGGAGAGCAGGTCCCTGATAGAGTCCAGGCCCAAGTCAGGATATTTCGTGAGCCAGACCTCTAAGCGGCAACTCGCCCTCCCGAGTGTAGGTACTTTCAGGGCTAATTCATCAAGGCAAACGCCGGAGGACCTTATCGACAAAGTATTCGGTACTATAGCCAATAATGATGTGACCCAGTTTGCGCTTGGTGTACCGGGCAGGAACCTGCTGCCTGTGGCCAAACTGAACAAAAGTATTATTGATGCCTTAAAGGATCGTAGTGATGCTGCTACCGGTTATGAACCGGTACAGGGTAATGTACGTTTGCGAAAGGAAGTGGCTAAATGGGCCATGGTACTCGAAGGAAAGATCACGGAAGAAGACCTGGTGATCACTTCCGGGGCCATGAACGCGATCTATAATTGCCTGATGGCGGTATGCAAGCCCGGGGACGCGGTGGCTGTAGAAACCCCGGCTTATTTCGGATTGTTGCAGGCTATACAGCTATTGGGCTTAAGAACGATCGAGATCCCGACGCATCCTGTCTTAGGCGTCGACCTGGATGCGCTTAAAAAGCAATTGCCGAAAGTGGCGGCCTGTTGCTTTATTACCAATTACAATAATCCTATGGGCTTCCAGATGCCGGACGAGCACAAAAAGGAATTGGTAAAGCTAATCACTCATTATAACGTACCCTTGCTGGAAGATGATATTTACGGGAATATTTATTTCGGGACTTCAAGGCCTAAGCCCTGTAAGTATTATGATGAGGCCGGCCTCGTGATGTGGTGCGGTTCGGTATCTAAAACACTGGCGCCCGGCTATAGATTGGGTTGGGTAGCTCCTGGTCGTTTTAAGGAAAAAATAATCCGGCAAAAGCTGGTACAGACAGTATGCGGCCCGTCCCTGTTCCCGGATGTGATCGCCAACTTCCTGTCTTATGGCAGGTATGACCATCATTTAAGGATGTTCCGGAATAAGCTTTATGCCAATTATATGCAGATCCAGAAGGCCGTTTCGGAATATTTCCCGGATAATACAAAGATGTCGCAGCCTAAAGGCGGTTTTATGTTATGGCTGGAACTGGATGAACGCATTTGTACCGAGGATCTTTATGACCTGGCCCTGAGGCAGAAAATCAATTTTGCACCTGGCAGGATGTTCTCACAGCATGAAAGTTATACCAACTGTATGCGCCTGAATTATGGTATGGAATGGACCGACCGGGTGGCTAATGACCTGAAGAAGCTGGGCCGTATGGTCAAAAATAGTATTTAAGCTAATGATTAATTATTAATGGTGAATTGTTAATTATTAATTATGAGTTGTGAATCAAAAACAATAATTCATCACTAACAATTATCGTTTACCTCCTATCACTTATCATTTTTCACTCATTACTTATCACTTTTAACTTTTTACTTTTCATTTATCACCATTAACAATTACAACAACAATGATCAGCATTGAAACATTTAAACCGGAGTATGCTGCCGCGTTCAAAGCCTTAAACGTGGCCTGGATTGAACAATTTTTTGGAATGGAAGCCGGTGACTATAAAGCCCTGGACCATCCACAGGATTATATTCTGGATAAAGGGGGTGAAATTTTTGTTGCTTTATCCGGAAATGAAGTGATTGGTGTATGTGCGATGATAAAGGTAAATGATACGGAATATGAGTTGGCTAAAATGGCTGTGGGAGAACAGGCGCGTGGTAAAGGTGCCGGGCTGCTGCTAGGGAAAGCGGCGATAGCATGGGCCCTGAAAAAAGGGGCACAGCGCGTTGTGCTGGACAGTAATAAAAGATTGGAAGCGGCCATAAAGCTGTATTATAAGCTGGGCTTTAAAACTTTGGATATGGTGCATTCTCCTTATCAGCGCAGCGATATTCAAATGATACTGGAACTGTCCCATTAGTATATTACAGGAAGGGCCTGGTGCGAAGCTTTCCTTCCTGTTTTTAAAACTTTACTTTCATAAAGTTCCAGTTCATTGTATCTATAATCGTTAACTGGTTCGTGTCCACCGGCAGACCGGTAATTATTTTAAGCGCCTGCATTGCCATCATAGCTCCTATAATGCCGGGCAAAGGTCCTAAAACTCCATTGCGGTCACAATCCGGAATGTCTCCGGGATTAGGTGGTTCAGGAAAGAGATCCCGCAGTTGCTTACTCCCCTGGTAATTGAAAACGGCGCATTGCCCTTCAAAGCCGAGAATACTGCCATAAACCAGGGGTTTGCCTGCGCTCAGGCAAGCATCATTCAGCAAATATCGTGTAGCAAAATTGTCTGAACTATCTACTGCCAGATCATAGTCATTGAGCAGTGTAGCCACATTTGAAGGATCCACCTTAACGGGTAAGGGTATGAAATTAACCAGGCTGTTGTGCTCCCGCACAAACTGCTGCGCACTTTCTACCTTAGCTTGCAGCAGCATTTTTTCTGTATGGATCACCTGCCGGTTTAAATTATGTAATTCCACCTGATCAAAATCCGCGACGGCAATGGTGTCCACACCGGCAGCAGCCAGGTATTGGATCACCGGGCTGCCGAGCCCGCCGGCCCCTATGATCAATACTTTCGCGTTCATTATTTTTCGCTGCCCGCTCACGCCGATCTCTTCTATAAAGATCTGGCGGCTATAGCGCTCAAAGATATTGTCTATTTCCATTTTACCATTCACTTTAAAATGCGACATCCCAGTCTTTCATCACCGGTTCATATCCCGCCTGCCGGATGAGGGATTTAATACTTTCCATACTGCGTTCATCACTGGTTTCAAATTGTTCGAGTGAAGCCGGGTCTACCACGTAGCCGCCTGGATTGGTTTTAGAGGCCGCGCTCATACTGGTTACACCAACAGGAATGATATGATTTCTGAATTGCTCGCTTTCCCGGGTAGAGATAGAAATCTCCAGGTCTTCATTCCAGATGCGGTAGGCACAGATCAGCTGGAGCAGGTGTTTATCTTCCATAATGAAATTGGGTTCGATAATACCTTCCGCGGGTCTTAAGCGGGGAAAGGATACGGAGTATTTGGTTTGCCAATAGGTTTTCTGTAAATAATCTATATGCAGGGCGTTGAAGAAGCTGTCTACCCGCCAGTCTTCCAGGCCCAGTAAAACGCCCAGTCCGATCTTATGTAAACCTGCGGTACCTATCCTGTCGGGGGTTGCCAACCGGTAAGGGAAGTTTGACTTTTTGCCTTTGGGGTGATATTGCTTATAGACTTCCCGGTGATAAGTTTCCTGGTAAACTAAAATGGAATGTACCCCCGCTTCATGCAGTAGTGTGTAGGCTTCTATACTTAAAGGCTGTACTTCTACGGAGATGTGGACGAAATGGGGTTTTA
Organism: Taibaiella sp.; assembly: GCA_016786705.1. Classification (GTDB taxonomy): domain Bacteria; phylum Bacteroidota; class Bacteroidia; order Chitinophagales; family Chitinophagaceae; genus Edaphocola. The sequence goes on along the minus strand of JAEUVV010000012.1, from coordinate 116,758 downwards.
ACAGCCTGATCGCGTTTAAGAAATAATCGATGCCTACTGTATTATTGGCTTCACCGCTTACCAGTAAGATATGATGTACTCCCATAGATTTTAAGGCCATGGCTTCCTGCAGGAGTTCTAAATTGTTGAGTGTTTTCCTTTTGATCGGGTTATCCAGGCTGAAACCGCAATAGGTGCAGATGTTCTGGCATTCGTTACTTAGATAAAGTGGGGCATACAATTGTATCGTCTTTCCGAATCTTTTCTGGGTAAGCCTTTGGCTGAGCTGTGCCATGGGTTCCAGTAAAGCCTGGGCTGCAGGCGCTACTAATCTTAAGAAGTCATCGATCGTCTTTTTAGGCTTTGATAAAGAGTGCCGGACTTCCTCAATGGTTGTCGCCTCAATGCGTGCACTGATGGTTGCCCAATTGTAAGTGTCAAATGTATCCTGGAATGATTGCATAAGAAAAGTTATTTACAGGTCCATTAAAAAACCGGTGAGCGGGCTGGATGCGATAGCGCCTGAATGCTGGGCTCCCAGGCCGGCCTCGTAAGCTTTCCTGCCAGCCATTACGGCTTCTTTAAATGCCTCTGCCATCGCTACAGGATCCTGGGCTACCGCGATCGCTGTATTGACCAGTACCGCATCCGCGCCGATCTCCATAGCTTTAGCCGCGTCGGAAGGCGCGCCGATACCGGCATCTACCACCACCGGTACTTTACTTTGTTCAATAATGATCTCCAGGAAGTCCAGGGTACGTAAACCTTTATTGCTGCCAATAGGCGCGCCCAGGGGCATAACCACCGCGGTACCTGCGTCCTCCAGTCTTTTGCATAACACCGGGTCGGCATGGATGTAAGGCATAATAATGAATCCCAGTTTTGCCAGCGCTTCGGTTGCTTTAAGCGTTTCTACAGGATCGGGTAGGAGATATCTCGGGTCGGGATGGATCTCAAGTTTGAGCCAGTTGGTTTCCAGCGCTTCTCTTGCCAGCTGCGCCGCAAGGATGGCTTCCTGCGCATTTCTTGCACCGGAGGTATTCGGAAGCAGGGAAATGTCGGGGAGGTCTAAGGCTTGCAAGAGCCCGTCCTCAGGCTTTGCATCCAGGTCTATACGTTTCAGGGCCAGGGTAACGAGTTCGGTTCCCGATTGCTGTATAGCGGCTTTCATCAGCTCCTGCTGCCCGAACTTCCCGGTACCCAGGAATAAGCGGGAATGGAATGTTTTGCCGGCTATTATTAAGGGTTTCATTGTAAGAGATTATTTATTTGTGGAATAATGGCCGGTTGGCGGGTGATCAGGCCCGAGAGGGCGATACCGTATACCCCGGCTTGTTGCAGTTTGGGGATGTCAGTACTTGTAATACCACCGATCGCGTAGATGGGAGGTGTTACAAGTGACTGTTCCCGTAAATAGTTAATTATGGTTTGATACCCGGCAAGTCCCAATACAGGACTTAATTTCTCTTTCGTTTGGGTAAACCGGTAAGGTCCCAGGCCAATGTAATCGCATCCTTCTGCTGTTCTTTGCAATACATCTTCCAGGGTATTGGCGGTACCGCCGATGATTTTACCCGGCCCTAAAGTGTGCCTGGCTTTTGCGATGGTCTCGTCCTGCAGGCCCAGGTGTACGCCATCGGCAGCTATCTCTTTTGCAATAGCTATGTGGTCGTTGATGATACAGGTGGCCTTATAGGCCTGGCATATTTTGCGTATAGCAATGGCTAGTTCCAGTTTAGCTTCATAAGCGCCTTCTTTCCATCTTAACTGTATCCACCCGGCACCGTTATCCAGTGCATTCAGGATATTTTGTATTTGTTCGGGCGCAGTTTTGCCCTGCGATATGTATTGTAGTTTATTCAGCATAATGATAACCCGATAGGGTAGGGTGACTGTTTAAAAATCGTTCCACATACTTTTTTCCCTGCCTGCAGGATGCTTCTATGCTATTGCCCAAAGCGATATGCGCCGCTATAGCAGCAGAAAGCACACAGCCGGAACCATGTTTGGGATAAGCGTTTTGCGTTCCCGGGTAGAGCTCAAACTGTTGCCCTTGCAGGTATAAAATGTCCAGGCCGGTTTGTTCTTTTCGATGACCACCTTTGAGCAGGATGGCTTGTTCAGCAGGAATCAGTGCTTTGAGCTGTTCGAATTCAGGGAGATTAGGAGTGAGCAGGTTAATCTGTTGCAAAGTTTCCTTTAAAAAAGTTTTGTCTTTTCCTTCAAAGAAGGTGAACCCTGAAGTGCTTTTTAACACCGGGTCCCAGATAATAAAAGTATCATCCTTTTGTTTGCGTATCGTTGTGATGATTTGTTGCAACATAGCCGCATCTGCTACAATCCCGATTTTTATTACATGAATAGAGTAGGATTGCATCAATATTTCGATATGCCTGCATATAGTCGCGGTGGCTTGCCATTCCAGTTCAAAGAAGCGCTGCTCTGTTTGTAAGGTATTTGCCGTGAGCACAGCCATGCCCTTAACCTTTAATTGTTCCAGGGTTTTTATATCGGCCAGAACGCCCGCGCCGGCACTGGGATCAAAGCCGGCGATGCTTAATACAACAGGTCGGTCCTGTTGCCCGGTATTTGCTGTGTTATAATTTTCCATAAGCCGATTGAATGCTTGTGTATACTGCTACCGGGTCCGGTGCCTGCCAGATACCCCCTAATAAGGCAATACCGTCCGCACCCTGTTTTATCACCACTTCGAAGTTGCCTTCATCAATACCGCCCAGGCCGATCAGTTGGCAATGCTTATTATTCCTTTGTGAAAGGGTAGCTAAAACGGCCAGGTCAGTACCGTATCCTTGTTTGGATATACTTGGGAACATGGGCGATAGAAAAGCATACCGCCATATTTTATCCAGATCGTTGAAGGCAGTGATCTCGTGTACTGATGTGGATATTTCATATTCGTTTTTGTAGGGTGAATGCCGGTTGGCCAGGCGGTCTTCCTCCCGGAAGTGCAGCCTGTTGATCCCATAGTCATTGGCCAGGTTATAGTGAGAATGCAGGACGAGTCTTTGATGAAATATTGGATCTATAGCATCCAGGTATGCTTTCATTTCATTATCTGTCCACCAGTATTTACGGATGTGAAAGCGCTGTAAGCCCGCTTCAAACATTTGCCGGAGTACCTCCTGCTCGTTAGGTACCTGTTGTTCCGGTGTCAAAACGATGATCATAAATAAAGCTCTTTTCCCTGTTCAATGAATTCTTTGGATTTATCCAGCATGCCCTGTTCCGCAGCATCCCTGATCTCCTGGGTAATTTTCATAGAACAGAATTTTGGACCGCACATGGAACAGAAATGTGCCACCTTAGCGGCATCAGCGGGCAGGGTTTCGTCATGGAATTCTTTTGCCGTGTCCGGGTCTAATGAAAGGTTGAACTGATCGGCCCAGCGGAATTCAAAGCGGGCTTTGCTCAAAGCATTGTCCCGGTATTGCGCGCCGGGATGCCCTTTGGCCAGGTCGGCCGCGTGTGCCGCCAGCTTATAAGTGATCACGCCGTCTTTTACATCCTTCTTATTGGGTAAGCCCAAGTGTTCTTTGGGTGTAACGTAGCACAACATAGCACAGCCATACCAGCCAATCATTGCCGCGCCTATCGCTGAAGTGATGTGGTCGTAGCCGGGCGCGATATCTGTCGTTAGAGGCCCCAAGGTGTAGAAGGGGGCTTCATCACAGACCTCCAGTTGTTTGTCCATGTTCTCTTTAATCATATGCATAGGTACATGACCAGGACCTTCTATCATGACCTGTACGTCATGTTTCCAGGCGATTTTAGTAAGCTCGCCCAGGGTCTCCAGCTCGGCAAACTGCGCGGCATCATTGGCATCTGCAATAGATCCGGGGCGCAGGCCATCGCCTAAGGAGAAGGCGACATCATAGCGCTTCATGATGGCGCAGATCTCTTCGAAATGGGTATAAAGAAAATTCTCTTTGTGATGGTATAAGCACCACTTGGCCATGATAGAGCCCCCGCGCGAAACGATACCGGTTACCCGGTCTACAGTAAGATGGATATAGCGTAACAGTACGCCTGCATGAATAGTGAAGTAAGAAACGCCTTGTTCCGCCTGCTCGATCAGGGTATCGCGGAAAATTTCCCAGCTCAGGTTTTCGGGAATGCCTTTTACCTTTTCCAGGGCCTGGTAGATAGGTACAGTACCAATAGGAACCGGTGAATTGCGGATGATCCATTCCCGGGTTTCGTGTATATTTTTACCCGTAGACAGGTCCATAATGGTATCGGCGCCCCAGCGGCAGGCCCATACAGCTTTTTCCACTTCTTCTTCTATGCTGGAAGAAACCGCGCTGTTGCCTATATTGGCATTGATCTTTACCAGGAAATTACGGCCTATGATCATCGGCTCACTTTCCGGGTGATTGATATTATTGGGGATTATAGCTCTGCCCGCGGCGATCTCTTCCCGTACAAACTCGGGGGTAATCGCCTGCTTAGGGGTACGAGCACCGAAGCTTTCACCTTTATGCTGTGCCTGCAGGCTTCCGGTTGCTGCTGCTATCTGTTCGATACGCTGGTTTTCCCTTATGGCTACATATTCCATTTCCGGGGTAATGATCCCTTGGCGGGCATAATACAATTGTGTTACGTTTTTGCCGGGCTTTGCCACCATAGGTTTATGGCAATAGGCAAACCGCAGGTGGTCCAGGTTTTGGTCTGCCAGGCGGGCTTTGCCATATTCAGAGCTGATGCTGTCGAGGGTTTCGACATCGGCACGGTCCAGGATCCATTGTTCCCGGATGCGGGGTAAGCCTTTACGTACATCGATCTGCACCGTTTCATCGGTATAAGGGCCGGAGGTATCATATACCGTTACAGGCGGGTTTACCTCCAGGCTGCCATCGCTGCGCTTAGTGGGATGTAAAGCGATCTCGCGCATGGCGATCTTTATAGGGAAGAGGGAGCCGGGCAGGTAAACCTTTTTGGAATTCGGGAAAGGGGCTTGCGTGATAGATTGATGCTGCATAATTTTATTTTTTGAAAAAAGGAAATTATCCGCCCTGTGTGGCAGAGATGATGAGAATGGTATCCCGGTCATTTAATGGCGTAGCGGGCCATTGTGCACGGGGCACGACCTGGTTGTTGAGGGCTACGGCGATGCCTTTGTTTTTTTGTGGTGCTTCTAAAAGCATCAGTTCGGCCAAAGATTCCGGGGCTTTGTCGAAAAACTTGGTTTGATGGTTGATAATCAGTTCCATTCCTGTGTAATTTTATTGCTGTAATAAAACTTTAGGAATGGCTGCAATGGTGCGCGAGGCACCGGTGAAGACAGTCTACTTTTCCCTACGCCGGTATGACCCGGATCAGGTTCAAAGGGTAAAATCTCAGCCTGCTTTTGATCGCAGACACCCCTAAAGTTCGCCGCTAAGGTAGGAAAATAAATTTAATGTGCGTAAAAAATGCTGTTGCCGGAGCTGTATGGGGTCTTATATTATTCGCTGTAAGACTTCCAGGAATATAGGTAACTCAACATTGTACGCATACAAAAATGCCACCGGGAGATTTTACCAGTGGCATTTTTATTGGAAAGGATAAGTTAAACGACTATTTCATATAGCCTCTTAAGCGTACCCGGAAAGAGCCGTTGGTTACATTCAAAGGTGCGTTGCCATCTTCAAAATCACTGGGTAATTCCGCTTCAAAGGTGCCTTCAATCCATGCCCCGTCTATTTTAGTTATTTTAAACACTCCGTTGGCGGGTGATACCGTTCCGAAGAATTCTAATTCGCCTTTTATTTCCCTATTGATCCTCAAGTTTGCATTGGGCAAAATTTCCGTTTGATCGACCAGGCTTTGAATAGTGTAGTTACCGGCCTCGAGCTTTTTACCCTGTTCCGTGCGGATCACTATGCCAAGCTTTTCGGCTGTTTTTACATCACTGTCTACATACAGGGTTGTTTCAATGAAATCAACTTTATCTTCCTCATCTCTATCCCCTTTTTTTTGATAGCAACCTGTCTTATCCCCTTTAAAACTATAGGCTTTGCCGTTGACGGTATATTTGATAAAGGCCTCCTGGCTGTAAACTTTGATGCCAGATAATAATCCCAAAAGGGATAATGCAATAATTAGTAATAATCCTTTGTGTTTCATTGTTTTTATTAATATTATGAGTGAGATTTGAAATGAAATTATTGAAATAGTTAGCGATTGGCAATGTTTTAAACCGGGTTTCGCCAGTTGCTACCATTTATATTCCTTTATATGTAATTTAAATGAGCCCTTGGTGACTTTTATAGGGGGCGCATCCTCTTCAAGATCATTGGGAATATTGGCTTCGAAGGTGCCTTCTATCCAATCGCCTGCTACTTTAGTGATTTCAAATACACCATTGTCAGGGGCGTCGGTATTGTAAAAAATCAATCCGTCCGCGGTTTCTCTTTCTATCGTTATATAAACATTGGGTAAAATTTTTGTTTGTGAAAGCAGATCCTGGTAGCTATACTTACCCACTTGAAGCTTTTTTCCTTTTTCGATACGTATTTTGAAAGATAGTTTTACGGGTGTATTTACGCTGAAATCAAGGTAGCCGCTAACCAGTTGAAAGTCTACTTTGTCTTCATCAGTTTTATCTCCGGCTCTTTTAGCGCCAAGCACCTGCTTTCCTTTAAAGCTATAGCTGGTTTCATTTATTGTGTACTTTAAATAGGCTTCCTGGCTAAAGCCTTTTAGCGTAAACAGGGAGCCCAATAATAACGTGAGCGTTAGCAATAGTATTTTTTTGTTGTTCATACAAATAGCGATATTTTTTAAATGAACTCAAATGTACAGAATTTATTAAATCACCGGATGGTGATGCGGGAAAATTAATTTAGATATTATTGAGTTGGCTTGAAAGGGTTTTTAATTGAGCGGATATTTTCAATTTAGGAAGAAAAAAATGGGGGTACAATACTTGAATTGAAATTATATACACCCTCATCATGACGCGTCAGGGGATCTCCTTTCAATCGTACAATAATGAATTGAAATCATATTTGCCACAAAAATAAGTGCGGGGTAGGCTACTTTTAATCAAACCATATTGGAATTGAAATAAACTTAGTCAGCCCGCCGGCCATAGATCAGCAAACGCTTAAACGCGTAAATAGCCGGGAACCTGGGAAATGCCAAAGCGATCTTTTTCTTGAATGCCGCCTGGAATACCTCACCCTGCTCCTCGCTCAATCGTTCAAGGTAAGGGATCAGCGCCGAACCGGAAATAAAACGGAACAGGGTATCGCTATCTTCCGCGATTATAGGATATATCTTTTGAAACAGCTGCATATCCTTCAGGCCGTTTTCAAAAAGTATCTGGGCATATTCGTCCAGTGTTAAGACCGATGAAGGCCTGTTCCAGTTTTTTAACTGTGATTGGTAAGGTCCCTCACCAGCCAACTCCGCCAATAGTTGATTAAGCACATTCCCCGGTTGATAAGGCATCTGTACCGCCAGTTGTCCGCCCGGGTTGAGCTTGCCAATGAGTTGCGGGAAAAGGTTTTTATGGTCCTCCGACCATTGTAATGCCGCATTGCTGAATACCAGGTCCCAGGTTGGCGCTTCCTGCAGCCATTCCTCTGTACTGCTTTGTCTGAAGTTCAGGCGCTCTGTTGTTCCCGGCCCTGCCGCTAACATGGACGCGGAGCTGTCGATACCCAGGAAGCGGGCATCTTCAAACCGCCTGGCGAGGATCGCCGTCTGCTCCCCGGTGCCGCAACCCAGGTCTACTGCCTTCATCTCCCGCTTATGTTCGATTAAGTCAATAAGATCAAAAAAGGGCTGAAAGCGGATCGATTTAAATTGATTGTATACTTCGGGGTTCCAGGGCATAAGCGGTTTATTTTTGAGTTCAAATATACAGGGAAACGGCTTAAGAGGATGCTTATGTCTATTGAAGCTTTGTTAAAAGATAAGGGACACTTCGTTTTGCAGGATATTTTAATTTATACTTAAATTTGCAGCATGCTTTCGAAAAAATCACAATATGCCTTTAAGGCGCTTGCTTATTTAGTGGAACGTAGGAATTGTGGCCCGGTATTGATTGCCGAGATCGCGGAAGCAAAAAGAATTCCCCTGAAATTCCTGGAGAATATACTTCTTGACCTGCGCAAAGCAAATGTCCTGGAAAGTAAAAGAGGGAAGGGCGGCGGTTACTACCTGAGCGATGAAGGTAGTAAAGTGAGCCTGGCTACTATAATGCGATTGGTCAATGGCCCTATCGCGCTATTACCTTGTGTCAGCCTTAACTTTTACCAGGCTTGTGAGGATTGCTCGCAGGACCATTGCGGACTGCATGATACTATGGTAGCGGTGCGGGACGCTACACTGGATGTCCTGGGCAATAAAACCGTAACGGACCTGGTAAAGTAATTTTTCAATCGCACAATAATTGAATTGAAATTCCAGCAAGTAGGTCTTACCCGTAAGCAAAGTAGTCTTGCAATCAGACAATACTTGAATTGAAATCATGCCCTGGCATTGCAAGGCTTCTTTGAAGATATCTTTCAATCGCACAACATTTGAATTGAAATACACATTCTATCTTCCTGCTGCAAATAAATTAACTGCTTTCAATTGTACAATGCTTGAATTGAAATACGTCTTTTACAGACGTGCCCTTTAGAGTGTATGAACTTTTAATCGTACAATACTTGAATTGAAATATAGCTCCCGGTAATCAGTTTTCCGGTTTTAGGATCACTTTTAATCGTACAATACTTGAATTGAAATACCTCATCATTAATGATCGCATGCCGGGTAATGTTACTTTCAATCGTACAATGCTTGAATTGAAATTCGTGTGTGCTAATTAAGTGAACAATGCAGCCCCGGCTTTCAATCGTACAATACTTGAATTGAAATTCTGTTACTAATTGTTCTATTGTCATTTTTTGAATTTCTTTCAATCGCACAATAATTGAAATTTGGCGGTGCAGATCGCATAAACTGTAATACTACCCCCGTTTAACTCAACCTTTGTTGTACCGTACAGTAGAAATTTATTTTTAATTTTTCTAATTAACACCACAATCTTTTCGTCTTATTATCTATTACCTGGATAATATCCCGGAATTAACCCTTTAAATCACATGAATCCATGAAACATTATTTAATTCCTTTTATTGCCTTACTGGGCCTGAAGGCGACGGCTCAGCCCGCGGCCTTAGATACACAGTTCGGTAATGCCGGTATCGCCGTGTATCAAAGCGCGACGACCTCCGAGTATAACTGTGTCGTTACTGATGCACAGGGCAATATTTTCAGTGCCGGCTATGTCCTTTTCGATCAGCCTAATGGTTATTACCGGCTGATGGTAACCAAAACACTACCCAACGGCCAGCTGGATAATAGCTTCGGTAATAATGGTGCCGCGGAGATCACTGTAGATGCTTCGGAATTTCCTCTGGAGGTAGTATTGGCCCCGGATGGTAAAATCCTGGTCAGTGGCTCTGCCTATACCGGCCATACACCCAGTGCGCCCGGAGATCATCTGGGTTTCCTGGTGCGGCTGAACAGTAACGGTACTTTGGACCAGACTTTTGCCCAGGGTGGTATCTTCCATTTTATGTCGCCCGACAGCCACTTTACCAATATTTTCTTCCGTCCTAACGGGTCCATCGTGCTTTGCGGTAATACCAATTATCAATCTTTCGTGCTGCAATTACAGGATAATGGCACCCCGGACAACCAGTTCGGGAGCAATGGCTATTTTTTCTTCAATACCACCGCTTTTAATTTCGGTATATGGAGCGCGGTATATAATGAAGATGGCAGTATCGTACTGGCCGGTCATGAATTTACTAATTTTGATGATCCTAAATTGGCTTATTGCAAGATCACGGCGCAGGGCGCTTATGACTTAACTTTTGGCGATAATGGCTATAAGACACTGGACATGTATTCGGGGCAACCTGCAAGCTTCGAAACTCTGACGCAGATCAGGAAAGGACCTGGCGGGAAGTATTATATGAGCGGGCATGCCTCCTCGCAGCTCATGTTAAGGGTGCATATGGATGGCCGCGTTGATTCGACATTCGGGGTGAACGGGGTACTCAGCCATCAATATCCCAATAAGGATTTCGTAGTGCAGCAGGATGGTAAGCTGATCCTGATCGGCGCTAAAGTATTTACTGATTATAATGCCGGATGGGTTGTTACCCGTTTAAATGCAGATGGCACTATAGACCCGGGATTCGCTAACGGCCAGTCTTTTGACCTGGATATTGCCTCTGGCAATGATTATCCCCAGGACCTTTGTATAGTTAATGATCAATACCTTATCGTGGCCGGTTCTTCCCGCGAAAATGGCGTGGAGGCTAACGCGACACTCGCTAAAATCAAGCTGGATAGCGGCACCGGTATTAAAGATAATGCAGCGCTGCCACGCATAGCGCTTTATCCCAACCCGGTATCGGGCGTATTAACGCTTGAAACAGATGAAGCCATGTCCCGTTTAGAGATAACAGATATGAGTGGACGGCTGGTACTGCAGCATAATTCCCTCAATGCTACTACGGCCCGCATCAATTGCGCTTTTCCTGCAGGAAATTATATTATACGCGTACAGTTTAAGTCGGGTGCGGTGTATAGCAGCACTTTAAGCCGCTTGTAATTGTTCCGGGCTTCAGTAATGAAAAAGCTGTTTGAATTAATTTCAAACAGCTTTTTTATTGTAGCTAAATATACATTTAGTTTTGCCTGTTTGCTTCAATAGTGACCGGCTTTCTTTTCCAGGTGAATAATAATACCAGGAAAAGACCCAGGCAGATGAGCGCGCTTATATTCATCTGGATAATAAAAGCATGGATAGCGGCCGCTACTAATATAGATTGGGTGCGCTGCACCGCGAAGGTAAGTATAAAAGAAAATACAATACAAAATAGCAGGAACAGGCCAAAACCGCCATACTGATCGAAATCTTTAAAGACCACAAGGTGCCAGATCGCCCAGAGGATACCGGAAACAAGGCTCCTGAATACATAAGGAAGCGGGCCCGTGGCTTCGACCAGATACCCCCGCCAGGCATATTCTTCCAGGCTATTATAGATCAATGCCAGGCTGCAAAACAGGAATGCCCAGCTGTGCGGGTCTACACCATTATTATTGCTGATGCCCGTTATGGTGTAAGCCGTTAATAAAATGACCGGGAAAAGCAGGGCTTTGAGCTTATGATTGCCGAGCAGGGTTATCTCCTGTTTGAAATTGTTTATTTTATAAAATATCCAGGCTATAATAGCGATGAAAATACCGTGGTTGTAATTAAACGCGAAATGCAGGTCTGTAACCTGTGCTAAGGCCAGTTGTAATAGATTGGGCAGTTTCCTGACGCCATAGGTGCCCAGTAAAGTAATACCATAAAATAAAAATACTTTTGTCCATTGAATACTTTTTACAGCTGCTTTTAATTCCACTTTTAGGATTTGGATTGTTAAGATTATAGGGTAGAGGTTGCTTAAACAGGTTATGGATAGGTCCGCCTTTGTATATCATCCTGCACGATGGTATTACGAATATATAACAATGCTATTACAGCAACAGTAAATCCTCTCCCGTGTAAGAGGATCCATTCGTTGCTTCTATTGAATGGTTAATCCGGTAATTGATGGGTAAGGTACAGGTAAGGGCCGAAAAGATGGTGTTCCCAGATATTGGTATTTCCCGGTGTGTTGTTGAATTGCTGATCATAGTCAGGGCCCGGAACTAAAGAAATAATGTTGCCGGTGCGTACATAATAGTTGCTTTTGTAATAGGCCGGGCTCTGGAAGTCCGGTAAGGTCTTCTTGACGATCTTGCTCGTCATACGGCCCAGGTATTTTTCAAAATTTTTCTGTGCCCTCCGGGTTGGCCGGTCCATCTTATTGTACATATGCTTTACAATAAGATTATTGGGGAATTTCATTTTTTTAATAGCCTGTTTTGCGTTCCTGAAAGGGTTTACGCTGGTAAAGTCATTAACGGTTTGAATAGAGAAAGGTACATCTGGCACCCAGTCAGCGGCATTGACCACATTATAGGCCCAGCCGCTGTAATTGATCTTTTCATAGTCATAGGCAAAGAAGAGGTTGCCGGGCTTAGGGCCGGCGCTGCAGTAGGTTTTAAAAACGATATCTTTTGGCAGCCCTGCTTTTACTTGTTTATGTTTTAAATAAGCGTTCAGTAAAAAGGTGATGCCGCCACCCTGGCTGTGCCCGGTAAGTATAAATTGTTTGATGCCTTTTTTATAACAGGAATCGATCTTGTTTTCAATATCCGGGGCCAGGTGCGCCATCGCGATCAGCCAGCCCACATGCACTGCGGCATTGGGATGATCGGCCAGTTCATAATGGAATGGTTTATTCTTTTCCAGCTCCAGCATGCCTTGAGCCGGAACCATAGCCGCGTAAAGATTCGCAAGAAAACTTGCCTGGGTCATCACACTTCCCCGGACAGCAATAATGGCCGTACTCTTGTTTTTGGCTACCCAGAGGTCCCACATGTTTTCAAAACCGACAACAGGTGACCGGTAGATGAAATCATATTGTTGAGAAGGAGGTATCTTATCCAGGCTGTCCCATTTGTCCAGGTCGTAATGCACGCGGGCATTGGCTTTTATGGTTTCTAAATATTCCGATTTACTGAAGCCCGGTTGTAGCGTCTGGGCGAAAGCCATGCAATTGAAAAGCGATAAAAAAAATAGAATAAGGTATTTCATATCTTTTCGTTTTTACAAATGTAAACCAAAGCTATTGTGTTTCATAGAACTATTGCTTTATTATTTTAAATAATAAGCTGACTACTAAGCCAATATATCAAGGAGAGTGATTGATGGTCCAGTTTTTAAATTTATGAGCTGATTCGTTTTCTGATAAGGCCATTTATGTAGATTTGTATTACCCGCATTGAGGTAATGCCGGATTAAAAGTATACAGAACTTATGGCTTATATAATGGTAGATATAGAAAGTGACGGCCCCATTCCCGGCGACTACTCCATGATCTCTTTTGGAGCGGTGCTGGTCAATGAAGCCCTGGACCAGACTTTTTACGGAAAGCTTCGCCCCATATCCGATCAGTATATACCGGAAGCCCTTGCGGTATCCGGACATTCAAGAGAAGAAACGATGACTTTTGAGGAACCGGAAAAGGTAATGCGGGAATTTGCCGCCTGGATCAGGGATAATTGTAAGGACAGGCCTATTTTTATAAGCGACAATAATGGCTTTGACTGGATGTTTATCTGCTGGTACTTTCATCATTTTACCGGTACTAACCCTTTTGGCTTCAGCTCACAAAACCTGGGCAGCCTGTTTAAGGGGATTGAAAAAGATACTTTCAAAACGTTTAAGCATTTGCGGAAGACGAAGCATACGCATCATCCCGTAGAAGATGCCCGGGGCAACGCGGAAGCCCTGCTGACTATGAAAAAGGAATTCGGCCTGAAGATCAAATTCTGATATTTTGAAGACAGGCTACCTTAATATGATTAACTAAAAAAAGAAGCGTTTATGAATTGGTCAGGTAATTTAAGCGCGCTGCTGAACATTACGCACCCGGTTATACAGGCGCCGATGTATGGCGTTACCAGCCCCGAGATGGTGGCTGCAGCAGCGGCTTCCGGCGCCCTGGGTAGTCTTGCATTAGGAGATCTGCCGGCCGGGCAGTGCCGGGAGCTGATCCGCAAAACCCGCACCTTAACAGGCCGGCCATTTGCGGTAAATATATTTGTTCATCAAATACCGGAGCTTACGGATGCGCTGAAGGCAAAATATACCCAGACCAGGATCTTTATAGAAGAGCTGGCCAGGCAGCATATGTTGCCGGTAAACCTGCCTCATGTAGAGGAGCTGGTGTTCACCGATTACCGGGAGCAGGTTGATCTCCTGATAGCGGAGCAATGCCCGGTGGTCAGTTTTATATTCGGCAGCCTGGACACTAACAGTATCCTGAAATTTAAAGCACAGGGTACTGTATTGATCGGTACCTGTACTTCGGTGGAAGAAGCTTTGATACTGGAAGCTTCAGGGATAGATGTGATTTGCGTGCAGGGTTGGGAAGCCGGCGGGCACAGGGGAAGCTTCAGGGAAGAACCTGTACCACAGACCGGGGGATTCTCTTTATTGGCGCAGGTCGCGGACCGGGTTAAAGTGCCGCTGATCTATGCCGGTGGTATCTATGATGCGAAAACAGCTTTTGCGGCAAATGTGTTGGGCGCGCAGGGCGTCCAGGTGGGCAGCCTCTTATTAGGGTCCCTGGAAAGTGATTTAAAAGAATTTGAAAAGGATCATTTAAGGGCCGCGGGGGAAGCCGATATTGTATTGACCAAAAGCTTTTCCGGGCGCTATGCAAGAGGATTGCAAAACCTCTTTACAAGAGCATTCGAACAGGTATCGCTTACATTGCCTTATCCTTACCAGAATAAGCTTACCGGTCCGTTAAGACAAGCGGCTAAAGCAAATAGTAACACTGATTTTGTAAGTATCTGGGCCGGGCAGTCGCATAAGGATTATAGCGAAGCTTCTACTACAGATATCCTGGAGGAATTGATCAATAGTATAATACAATATTCATGGAACCCATAAGTATACAGCGCAGCCTGGAAAATGAGCAGGTCATTCTGGTACCCTTACAAGAGGATGATTTTGAAGCCTTGTATGCCGTAGCTTCCGACCCGGAGGTCTGGGCACAGCACCCTAATAAGGACCGGTGGAAGAGAGATGTATTTAGCGTTTTTTTTAAAGGCGCTATGGAAAGTAAAGGCGCATTTAAGATTGTTGATAAGGTGTCTGGGTCCATTATCGGGAGCACCCGCTTTTACGATTACGATACTGTTGCGGACCGTATATTTATCGGCTATACTTTTTATACCCGTTCCTGCTGGGGTAAAGGTATTAACCAGGGCGTCAAGAAAATGATGCTGGACTATATTTTCCGTTTTGTGTCAAAAGTGAACTTTCATATAGGGGCGCAGAATGTGCGCTCCCAGGTTGCCATTAGCCGTTTAGGCGCCCGCAAAGTAGCCGAAGAGGAGGTCGCTTATTTCGGCGAGCCTGACCGCTTGAATTTTGTATATGAAATCCTTAAAGAAGACTGGCTTAAAGACCCGGAACATGTATAGCAGTATCCTGGAAAATTTGAAAGCAGTGCAGGAGCGTATACATGCAGCCTGTACAAAGAGTGGCCGGTCGACCGATGAAGTGAAATTATTGTTAGCGACCAAGACGGTTAGCCCCGATCGTATAAAAACCGCTTTATCAGCCGGTCATACATTGATTGCCGAAAATAAAGTACAGGAGCTCAAAGATAAGTATGAGGCTTTACATTCGGTGCCACATGTCAATCACTTTATAGGTCACCTGCAAACGAATAAGATCAAAGACCTGTTAGCCTGCGAGGTGAGCTGCCTGCAATCGTTAGACCGTTTTGCGCTCGCGGAAAAGCTGCAACAGAAGCTGGAAGCGGCCAACCGGAGTATGGACGTGCTGATCCAGGTAAATACTTCGGGAGAGTCCAGTAAATTTGGTATTGAGCCGGATGAAACAATAACTTTGGTAAGGCAGGTAGCAGCTTTAGAACGTTTGAAGATCCGCGGTCTGATGACCATAGGATTGTTCAGTTCGGATACGGAAAAGGTACGGGAATGTTTCCGCATGCTCAAATCCCTGCAGGAGCAGGTCCGGGCAGCAAATATTCCGGGCGTGCAGATGCAGGAATTGTCGATGGGCATGAGCGGCGATTTCGAAACCGCCATAGAAGAGGGAGCCACGATGATCCGGGTAGGAACAGCTGTTTTTGGCCAAAGGCAGTACCCGGACAGTTATTACTGGAATGAAAACAGGGAGAATGTTTAGTCTTTGCGTAAAATACCTTTAGCCACATTTTCATTCAACAGGTTTTCAGCATAATCCCATATTGATGCAGCGCCCTCTTTAATTACTTTTTTCTTATTATACACCTTGCTGTAAGGTACATCAAATTCTTTCCAAGTGCCGCCCTGGTTGGAACTGTTCTGTAATAAAGGCTCAAGGCGGTCCATAGCCCGGGCGAACTTAGCCTCTGCAGTGTTGCCCGCCTCAAATTCTTCCCAGATGTTAGTAAGCTCTTCTGCCTGGGCTTCGGGTAGCATGCCGAAGATCCTTTGTGCGGCAAGCCTTTCTTCATCGGTGTTTGTATGGTCTTTTTGAGTATCATAAATAAAAGTGTCGCCGGCATCAATCTCTACCAGGTCATGAACGAGGAGCATTTTGACCACTTTAAATAGGTCTACCGGTTCATTGGCATGCTCTGCCAGCACTATCGCCATCAGGGCCAGGTGCCAGCTGTGTTCCGCGTCGTTCTCATTACGGTCGCTGTTGAAGAGTTTGGTCCTTCTCTGTATATATTTGAGCTTGTCAATCTCTTTGATGAATTCAATTTGCGACAACAGGGGATTTAAAGACATGAGGATGATATTTGCAATTTGCTTAAATAATTCATTAATTACCTGGCAAGGCCCGATTGCAGGGCTTTTTTGACCAATGCCGCTATATTGTTACAATCCAGTTTACGCATGATGCTGGTACGGTAATTCACCACGGTACGCAGGCTCAGGAATAGTTCATCAGCTATTTGAGGCGCCGATTTTCCATCCACCAGTAACTGCAGGATGCTGAGCTCCCTGGGCGTTAAAGACGTTTTGGAAAAGGTCACATTCCGCTCCATAAGGCTCATCTGGCGTACTTTTTCTTCCATTTCCCGGTCCAGGAAGCTTTCTCCTTTGTAGACGGTTTCAATGGCCGCTATAAGGACGTCTCTTTCCGCAGCCTTTAATAAGAAGCCATGCGCGCCTCTTTTGAACATGTTATTGGCATATAGGGCGCTGTCAAAATTGGTCAGGACCAGTACTTTGATACCCGGGAATTTTTTCAGGATGGCCGGGCAGAGTTCGTCGCCGGTAATATTGGGCATCTGGATATCGAGCAGCAGCACATCGGCGGGCTTCGCTTCAAGGCCTTCCAGTACCAGGTCGCCCGATTTGAAACTATTGATGAGCTGTATATGCGCGCAGCCTTCCAGCATATTTTGTACCCCGTCGATGATCATGGGATGATCATCGGCTATGGCTACACGGATTAAGGGTGGGGTCATGGACTTTGTTTTTATACTTAAAGTTGTTGCAATTTACTAAAATCAAGTTCAATATGTATCGTGGCTCCCAGTTGTGGCGCAGCGTCGGCAGACATATAGCCGTTAAGGTGCTCCACACGCGAGCGGATGCTTTGCAGGCCTTGCCCGTTGCCCATATCCCTGGAGCTGTCAAAGCCCTTGCCATTGTCTTCTATGGTTATGGCCAATGTATTGCCGGTTTGCATCAGCTGGATGGCTGTAAAGTCCGCTTCGGCATGCTTGATCACATTCTGCACAAGTTCCTGTACAATACGGTAAATAAACAGCTCAGCATTTTTGGTCAATAAGATATTATCGTCATACTGCAGGTCGAGGCGCAGGTTTTCCCGGCTGTTTTGCTCACAATAATGCAGGAGCACTTCTTTCAGACTCTGCCGGTTGAGCATGTCCGGCATCAGGTTGTGTGCCGCCTGCCTTAATTCTTTAGCTGCTTCCTGCAGCATCATGCTTAATTTTTGCATATCCTGCTCCACCTGTTTACCGGTTTGGTATTTATTCTTGATCATGCTCAGGAGCATAGTGAGCGAGGCCATCTGTCCCCCAATGCCATCATGCAGGTTCCTGGAGATCTGTATCCTTGTTTTTTCCTCGCCACTGATCATGCTTTTTAACTGCAATATTTCCTGCTCCCGCTCAATATTGCTCAGCTGTTCTTCCTGGCTGCGTTGTTTACTTTTACTGATCAGGAAGCGGCTGTAGAGGAAAGCGGTGAGCATGGCCAAGGCTAGGGTACCGGTAGCTACGATGCCGATCCAGAGGTTCCGGTTCTGGATCTCGTGTTGCTTTTTATTGATCAGTAATTTGTTTTCGGCTATTTCCTTATCTTTTTCCGCAGTCTGGTATTTCTTATCCAGCGTACTCGTCCGGTTAAGGATGTCTGTTTTCAGCAGGCTGTCGCGCAGTATACTATAACTATTGGCATGCTTATAAGCCAGCTCATATTGCCGGGTGACCCGGTAGAGTTCGCCCAGCATTTTGTGGGCATGTAAAATGCTTTTTGAAATCTTAAGCTCAGTTGCGGAAGCCAGGGTTTTTTGCCAGTAATATTCAGCCTGCTTATAGTCTTTGGCCGCGAAATAAATATCACCGAGAATGCTCGTATTGCTGGTTTGATAGACGGGATCTATGTCTCCTTTTAGCTTCAGGGCTTCCTGCAGGTAATGCAGCGCGGTCTGATGATCGTTAAGCCGGAAGTAAGATTGGGCGATATCACTCAGGGCTAAATGCTGCCATTGGGTATATTCGTATTTCCTGGCGAGCTGAAGCGCTTCTTTAAGTGGTCCGATACTGCTGTCCGTTTGTCCCAGCTTTAGAAGCGCGTTCCCTTTATTGATCAGGATGAGGGCCAGGTAGTAATTGTTCCCGGAAGTGCGTATGGCCGGTTCCGCTTTTTGCAGGTATTGTAAGCCCTTTTCATATTCCCCGGTATGTTCAAAAATGCCGCTTAGGTTGCCATATATGGCCGGTATAATACTTGGGCTGATGTTTGCTTTGCCTTCCAGGTCTTCCAGGGCAGTAAAGTAATAATGGGATGCGGAATCATATTGGCCCTTTCGCTGGTAATAGTTGCCCAGGCTGTTGAGCACGGCTGCCCGGAACTGTGGAAGCCCGGTATTCGCAGCTATCGCATGCATCTGCTGCATCTTTGCAAAAGCAGTTTCATACTGGCCTTTATTGTTGTAGATCGTGATGATATTGCTATAACTATTGAATGCCCCGTAGTCAAAATGCCTGCTTATGGAAAGGTGTAAGAGCTCATTAAAGAAGGGTATGCTTTCCAGGGGTCGGCGTTTGGAAAAAATAATAACCGTATCCAGCCATTGCCTGATTCTTGAGGTATCCGCGTTCTGAACACCGTATTGTGCCACTAAACTCCTGTCTGGGTCAAAAGATGCTTGGCCCGCCCGGCTTTGGGCATAGGCAGGGAGGGTTAAGAGCAAACTTAACCCCCATATAAGAAGCGCTTTTAAAGGGATTGATTTAAAAGTATTATTGTTGTTTATCAATTTTTTATGTTTTAAAATAATTAATATAGATTCTTTGCTCCGTAAAAAAGATAATTATTTGATGTTGCTTTGGTCTGGTTAAAATGAATTTTTTTAAACATCATCTGAACAAAGAATAGCGGTCGGTATACTCCCTTAAAATACCCGGTTGCAAATTTGATTCAGCAAACATCATTAAAAATATTATAAACACAAAAAATGAAAAAGATGAGAAAGTATACTTTGGGTTGCCTGGCCCTGCTTAGTGCTACGGTTTTCTGTTCAATAGAAAGTAAAGCTCAGCACCTGGACCTGGATTGGGCAATGAAATACGGTGGTTCCGGTACCAATGGACTGGGTTCGCTAACGAACGCGCGGGATATTAAAGCCGATAGCGCGGGTAATACTTATGTCGTGGGCAGCTTTACCAACACCGCCGATTTCGACCCTGGTCCCGGTAATGCTTTACTCACCGCCCGGAATGATGGTTTTACTACTTATGTGGCAGATGCCTATGTCGCTAAATATGATCCGCAGGGCGCATTGTTATGGGTAAAGACAGTAGGGGGGAATGGTGATGAGCAAGGAACCCGGGTGCATCTTGACAATGCCGGGAATGTGTATGTTGTAGGTACTATAGGTGAAGAGTCATTTACAATTTATTTAGACACGGCTGCCAATGCCCCCACGATCAATAAAAATGCCAATGGATTTAATTATACAGAGCCTTTTGTCGCGAAATATGATAATAATGGTACGCTGCAATGGGCCAAAATATTTGGTGGTGGCGGATATGATGTCGGTGGCTCCCTTACGGTAAGCAAAGACGGGGCTGCAGTTTATGCCGGCGCTATGGTTTCGCCGATGTATGCTACCGATACCAATGGCATACTATTGCAAAAATTTGATGGAGCTAATGGCAATACTATATGGCGCAAACACCTGGAAGGACAAGGTTTACTGAACCCTCTTGGTATGGTGCTGGATACCCAGGAAAACTTATACGTTACCGGTGCGCTTAATTATGCCGATACCGTGGACTTCGATCCGTCCGGGAACGTGGTGAACTGGGTATCTGCCGGGGGAGCGAGTAATGCGTTCCTGGCTAAATATGACGCTGCCGGTAATTATATCTGGGTGCAGGGTGGCCTGCAAATGAATGCGAACCGGAGTGCGCAAAGCCAGTACCTGGCTATTGACGCTAATAATGATCTTTATATCACAGGTTATTTTAACGGCGATCTTACTATGGACTCTTCCGGTACTATTGTATTATTGAACGTAAACGCCAATGATGGGTTTACCGCTAGATATAATTCGGATGGTCACTGTATCTGGGCCAACAGCTATGGTTCTGTTTCTAATGAAGGTTCAGATGGTATTGCCCTTGATCGCGCGGGTAATGTGATCATTACCGGGACATTTAGGTTTACAGTGGATTTTAATCCCGGCACAGGTATTGACACCCTGGTTGCTGCCGGTAGTGCAGATGCCTGTTGGGTAAAATATGACCCGGCCGGTAACTACCTGCAGGCGGGCCGTTTAGGGGGCAGTAATGATGAGTTCGGGAGAAAGGTAGGGGTTGATGGCAGTGGTAATATTTATCTCTGTGGTGATTTCAGAAGTAAGCCGGCTACCATGGAACCTGGTACGGTGGCAGACACTTTAAGCGCTTATGGCGTAGAAGATGCTTATATTATTAAACTGTTCTGTAACGATACTTCCACTACGCATCTTGCTGTAGTGGAATGTGGAGATAGCTATTCTTTCGATGGGCAATTAGTAAATGCCTCCGGCATATATACCCGCCGCTATCCGGGTTTACTGGGTTGTGACAGCACGGTGATCCTGAACCTGACCCTGAACCCTGTTCCGGAAGCGATCATTACGGTAGATGTAGATACTTTAGGAACTACGCAGTCCTACAGCACTTATCAATGGATGAAAAACGGGGCAGAGATCAGCGGCGCGACACAGGCAAGATATACGGTAACAGAGAATGCGGATTACCAGGTAATCGTGACGAGTGCAAGTGGCTGTATAGACACTTCGGATATTTACACCGTAACGAATCATGGCGTGAGCATTAAAAACACCAACCTGTTAAAAACACAGGTACAGGTGTATCCTAATCCAAGTAATGGAAAAGTAAACATTAAAGCACCGGTTGCTGTCCGTTGGGAGCTCGTAAGTGTAGATGGCAGAATGTTGCAAAATGGTAAGGGCAAAACACATACCATTAATCTCTTAAATCTTGCTGAAGGGGTATACCTGCTGAAGATCCTGGACCAGGAAGGGAATTTTGTAAAAGCAGAAAGGATAGTATATAGCAAGGATTAAAAACAATATTGATTGAAGCAAAATACCCTGTGAACAATGGTATTTTGCTTTTTTAAAACTAAGATTATGAAACATATCATATGGAGTATATGCCTGGTACTCCTATGCCTCCAGGCTATGGCTCAGGTGAGCATCACCAATGGTGACGGTGCGGCACTGACGACCCGTTATTGCCACCAGGATACAGATTACCTGTTGACCGGTAGCCCGGCCGGGGGAATTTTCAGCGGTTGCGGTATGGTACAAATAAATGGCCAATGGTATTTTAACCCGGTGACAGCTACGCAAGGTATAACGGTATTCCCTTATCAATGCCAGCTGACTTATACAACAGCAACCAATCAGAGTGTGACGAAGCTCTTGTTGATCCAGAAACCGGTGGTGATCAGCCCGCCTTTGCAGGATTTCGGGATTTGTGTGGATACTTTTCTCCTGCGTGCTGAAATGCTTTATGCCGGTGCCTATGATTTTCAATGGAACCCTGCTTCTATGCTGGAGCGCCCGGATACCAGTGTGAGTAAAGGCCGGATTAGCGGGACCACTCAATTTGTGCTTACTGCTACGGACCGGGCGAGTGGCTGCAAAGGAGCCGACACTGTTGTGGTGACAAAGAACCCGGTACCTAATGTGACGCTTAATACGGATTATGCTTTGATAAAATCCAGGGAATCGGTACAGCTGCTGGCCACAGGAGCCGTGCATTACGAATGGTTTCCTGTAGCAGGATTGGACCATCCGGCTATCGCCGCACCGGTTGCCAGCCCGCGGGAGCCTACAAAGTATACAGTTGTCGGTTATAACGATTATAATTGCAGGGATTCCGCTCAGGTATTTATAGACATTAATGAAGTCCTGGCCTTGCCCAATGCTTTTACCCCTAATGGAGATGGTTTGAATGATTTTTTCGCGGTGAAGAATTTGGGCTACCAGGGGGTGCATGGTTTCCGGATCTATAACCGCTGGGGTCAGCTGGTATTTGAAACGCTGGATGCGCTCCGTGGCTGGGATGGCATGTTTAAAGGCCAACCTGCGGCGCAGGGTACTTATTTTTACGAGATCAGGCTGGCGCTGAGAGATGGGAAGGTAAAGGTATTTAAGGGTGATGTGCTATTAATGCGGTAATGTTTTTTAGTTGTGAGTTCGTTTGTTTAAAGCCCTCAAGACGCAATGTTTTATTTTGAAAATCAAATAACTATAAAATAATTTGGTGGAATAAAATAAAGAGGATACCTTTGCAATCCAAACAGCGCGAGGTAGAGCAGCGGTAGCTCGTCGGGCTCATAACCCGAAGGTCGTTGGTTCGATTCCAGCCCTCGCTACTCAGTAAAAAGAGACAACAAATCTGTTGTCTCTTTTTTTATGGATTTTTCTTCCGAAAATTTTACTTTGATTCCGTAATCCCTCGAAAAGTGGGATCAATCAGAAATTCTGGGGGATTGTAAAAAAAGTGTTTTTTTGCAATTTTAAAACTACAGTTTTGCAAGACCCATATTTAGAGTTGATCAGCCTAACCATGCCCGAAGGGTTACCAGATTTTTTTGATTTGGTTTCGGTTAAGAAAGAAGAAGGTGTTTTATGTCTTTACCTGGAAGAAAAAAATATTATCCCCATGGAACATCGCGGTTCCGGTGTACATTCCAAAGGTTTTCACGCCGAGGTGCGGGTAACTGATTTTCCGATACGCGGAAAGAAAGTGCTGCTTTGCATTAAAAAACGCCGATGGGAAAACATTGCTACCGGGGAGATCATACAGAGA
The DNA here is from genome assembly GCA_016786705.1 of Taibaiella sp. Lineage (GTDB taxonomy): Bacteria > Bacteroidota > Bacteroidia > Chitinophagales > Chitinophagaceae > Edaphocola. The sequence continues at coordinate 93,545 of JAEUVV010000012.1, read as the reverse complement.
GACTGGAGCCTGCTGAGCCAGGGCACGCGGATCACAAAGGATTTTGCTCTTTTTTTAAAAGGAGCTCTTGGATAATAATCCTATCAGCTGCTTTCAGCTGGGTAAATACTTTCAGCTTGACGGTAAGCAGTTGCAGGAACAGTACAAACACCACATCAGCCATTACGGGGACTGGAACCAACAGGAGCATGCGGCAGACTGGATACTTTATCCCGAAAATATCGGCAGACATCTAAGCATAGATGAAACAAGCCTTTCTAACGATGAGCTGTCCTGTATTTTCCTAAAATAGGTAGTCGTGCTACCTATTTTAGAAAGATACATAATATCTAAGCGGTCGATAGCGATGGAGTCAGTGACATCAATAATGATCATGAAAACTTTGATCTGCACGACTACATAAAAGCATACGCTGTCCAAAAGCAGATAGCTACTCAATTTATCCAAGAAAGTACGTTAATAGATCCTCTGAGATGTCAGGTGAATTGGTGGCTATCCTTGTCATTTTATGTTAAGACACAACGTACACCGTGGGTTTTGAACGGACTTGAATCTAACACTGCTTTCGTTGGTATCGGTTACAGTGTAAAAAACTCAAAGATAAAACTAAGGTTGTTTTAGGATGTAGTCACATTTATAATTCAATGGGACAAGGGCTGAAGTATCGCCTCTCTCGCGTTGAGGATTGTTACTTCGATAAACAGAACAACCCATATTTATCTTTTCAGGATGCGTATAAATTTTGAACCCTTGTTCGTGAACTATTTTTCAATACAATGGGTGACGTGCCAAAACGTGTTGTAGTTCACAAGCGCACCCATTTTAGACCCGACGAAATAAAAGGAATAGTTAACAGCTTAAAGAAATCTGGTGTTCAACAGATTGATCTGATCGAAATTAATTTTGAAGGGGGAGCACGGTTTTTATCACTATATGCCAATCAAGGGAATGTATTACCAGCCAACTTTCCATTGTCAAGAGGGTCATGTTTCCTGTTAGATGCATCAACAGCTCTATTGTGGACGCACGGTATTGTTCCTTCGGTGAGGACAGAAAATCGGAGTTTCTATCTGGGGGGGTAAAAATGTCCTATACCACTGAAAATCAAAAAGCACTATGGTACAAGTAATATAGGGATGATTGCTACGGAGATCCTAGGTTTGACCAAAATGAATAGGAATAGCTTTGATCTATATTCAAAGTTGCCAACCACAATTCAAACATCAAATGAGATCGCTCGTATTGGATGGCTATTAAGTAGGTTCGAAGCAAAGACCTACGATTACAGAAATTTCATGTAGAGGAAAGAAAAACAAGCAAGGACTGACAAAAGTCAGTCCTTGCTTTAGTTCAAATAAACTAGCCTTACTAAGGAGCAAGTGTACGGTCTGCTAAAGTAAATTCTACATCAGCATTACAGTTTCTCTTTGGCCACCCCTGATGATTTCCACATATAGAGAATGTGGACGAACGGTTTAGTACAAAAAATACATCACGGTTCAGAATATCCTGAAAGATAACGGCATCGTCCGTTTTATAGTTCCATTTGATACCGACTTCTCCTGTCTTTTTCTGACCATTATCGGATTTCGTAGTTGTACTCAAAGATACGGCTACAGACCCGTCATTGCGATTGTCCTCCTCATAGATGCCAACAAACATCTGAAAGTTATCTACCTCCCAATCTGGATCAAATTCTCGCGTCCAGTTGATCCAGTTTTGCTGACGGATATCTTTTCTGGAGATGTCGTTAGGCTGCACCATCCCTGAAGCGTTGACATGCCCACCGTCTGTTGCAAGGTAGCCATCGCCTTTTACAAAGCGAATTTCCGAGCCTCCTCCATTTCCGGTAAAACTAACCAAAGCATCATATTGACGTTTGCAGCGTACATCACCCGTGTACACCTGCTTTACCTCTCTTGGAAGTCCAGGCGTTAAGATATCCCCACCTGGCCAGAAATCTGCCAAGGGTGAAACAGTATTCGCCCGTAGTACGGTTCCGTTCACCCCTATGATATGAACGGGTTTGGTCGTAGCTGCATAATCGTCATTCACCGTAATCATGGTGCCATAGATGCCACCACCGTTGTCTGATTGAATGCCTTTTTGAAAGCCAAGGATTTCATCTGTGTCTGCAACTCCAGCAACGAGCGTTACATCAGCATTTGTTACAGCGTAATCTACGGAGTAGGGGAAGTAAACAGAGATCTGACTGTTTACCGTATTGGTTTGCGTAACAATCTCATTAAGGAACTCAATAAATTCTGGTTCGCCAAGATTATGTGCGATATCCCAGAACTGTGTACTGAAGTCATCAAGATTTAGGCTAGTGCCTTCTGTCAGCGCATTAAATGCAGGGTATGATTTAAGAAGGCTATTTCCATCGATAAGGTCTTTCAATAGTATGGTCTCATCGGAATAGAGCCCGCATTTGACAGCAGCATTGACAAGCTTGATGTTGTTGTCGTCCTCATAAAGTACTTTGAAGATATCCGTGATTTTATCTATCATAGCAACCCGGTGTTTTTCTTCGTCGGATTCAGGCAGAAATCTAATGGCGTTATCCGGGACCCCGCTGAGGTATCTTCCGGTAATATCGCCTAGTTCGACTTTATCCGAAAAAATTGCTAAAGAAGATGTAGGATTTTTTTTACAGGAATAGAATGCAGTAGCCAAAGCTGCTACAGCAATCGGAATTATAATTTTTTTCATTAAAGTTGTCTTTAAAAAGTTTAGAATAAATTTTCAGACTTTTCAGACGCTTAAGGCTAAAATTTCACCCCAACCAGACCACCAACATATAGATTTACATTTCCAAAAGTATTGTTGTTGAAGTCTCCCTTAACTCCGATTATGAAATTCTTGATAGAAACATCATAACCGAAAGATAGCCGGTAACCCAGATAAAGTGCACTTTCTTCTTCCAGGTTCAATATCTCTTTCCTGTAAATTTGCGCTGATGGGTTGTGCACGATGTTAAGCTGTGACGAATGGATCTGCCTTTTGTAGCCTACAGTTGGACCTGCAGCAATATAAAAACCTGGAACAATTTTGTGAAATGGATAGTAGCTTCCTTTGACCCACAGACTTGTTGTCGTGTTTGTAGCATATGTTTTGTCTACATCGCCTCGGCTGCTCCCCACCAATTGCTGGCCGGTAGCACCTGTCTCCATAAACAGCTCTCCGCCGAATTGGAAATCACCTAATCCTAACCGCGGCTTCTTAACCAGGCTCTTTTGATAAGAAGTAGAAATGCCATATCCCAACATGTCCCATGTCCCAAATGTTACATACCCACCGGAAATTTTTACAACATTTTTTGGTCTCTCTTGGCTCTGGGCTGTATTAGGAATGACGCTTAGTCCCGAAAGCAGGAGAGAAGACAGGATGGATAAGCAGTATCTTTTTGTAAGCATGTAAAATATATTTTGTCAAATTATATGGAGCTCAGATTAATCAATAATCCAAGCTCCATAATTAGTTAGTAATCTGATTAGCGAATGTTAAGCAGCCGCTAAGGTACTAAAGTTCTGTCAGCCAGGGTAAACTCAACGTCTGCATTACAGTTACGTTTAGGCCATCCTTCATACATGCCACATGTAGATGTATTGGCACTTCTATTCAGTATAAAAAATACGTCCCTATTCAAATTATCCTGAAAAATTACCGGATCGTCAGACTTGTAAGTGAATTTTACCGTTACTGTACCCGTTTCTTGCAGGTTTGAATTCTCCTTCTTTGTTGTTGTACTTACAGCGAAAGAAAGCTCATTTGTATTTCTGTTATCTTCTTCATAAATACCGATAAAGATCTGATGGTTATTTGCCTCCCAGTCACTATCTAGTTCACGCGTCCAGTTTACCCAGTTTTCTTTACGGATATTTTTACGGCTGATGTCATTTGGTTGTTCTGGTGTAGTGGTTTCAACCTGACCACCTGTAGTTTTTAGATAACCGTCACCTTTAACAAATCTGATTTCAGAGCCACCGCCATTTCCGGTGAGACTTACCAGAGCATCATATTGCTTTTTACATTTTACATCACCGCTATATACTTGTTTCACTTCCCTTGGTAATCCCGGCGTAGTGATGTCGCCACCTGGAGGAAAATCAGCAAGAGGAATCGCAACCCCGGCCCGAAGGCGTACACCGTTTACACCGATAACGTGCACCGGTTTTGTTGTCGCAGCGTAATCATCATTTACGGTAGTTAGCGTAGTATAAAAACCACCACCTGCATCAGAAGCAACACCTCTGGAATAACCTAAGATAGCATCCGCATCAGCTACTGCTGCTACAAGGGTAACATCTGTATTAGATAGTGCGTAATCTTCTGAATAGGGGAAGTAAACCGACACTTCGCTGGTCAATGTTCCTGTTTGGGTAACAACCTCATTCAGGTATTCAATTAAGTCAGGATTGCCAAGATTATTGGCGGCATCCATAAAGCTGTTCGCAAACTCGTCGAGATTCGTTGAAAGACCTTCGGTCAGGCTCATGAATCGAGCATTGTCCTTCAGTAGACTATTGTTGTCTATAAGGTCTTTGAGCAATATGGTTTCGTCAGTGTATAACTCAGATTTAATAGCAGCATTCACAAGCTTTACATTATTCTGGTCTTCGTACATGACCTTAAATACCTCAGTTATCTGATCAATCATTACAGCGCGACGTTTTTCTTCATCGCTCTGCGGCATATATCTTATATCATTTTCGGAAATTCCGTCGAAATATTTGTCTGTTAGTTCTTTGATGTCACGTTGATCGTTCATCAGCGAGACACTTGGTCTGCCATCTGTATCCAGTTGTTTTTTACATGAAATCGCAGCAATAGTAAGGGAAACTAGAGCAATCGGAATTATTAGTTTTTTCATCAATTTTGTTTTAAATAGATTTGATAATTCTAGATTTTTAGGTTTTTAGTAAAATAAAAAACTGTACGTACAGGTAATGTTTTCTCAAGCACAATTTCTGTTGCAATAGAAATTATGGTCATGGCGGAAAATGATAAAGGTTTATTACAGCCTATATATATATTAGATCGATCGAGATGACTGTAACGGTGTTAGCAATTGTAAACTGCTTTGTAATAAGTTGCCGCAAAGATAGGCCAGTATTGAATCTCAGGCAATGGGGGAATTCCCGTATTTTAGTATTTTTATTAGTTTAATCTATGCTATTGAAATTGAAGTTAACTTCAAGAATTCTTGCCATAAATACTTATCACCTACCGTTTAAATCCGTCTCATCCATTCGCTCGATCAGTTTTTCCTTCAGCTCATCCATAAACGTCGTCCGGCTGCTCTGTCGGATTCGGATATTCAGGAATACACGGTAGAAATCTCCCAGCTGTATTTTAAAGATACCCTCCAGGGCACTGATGATCTGACGGATATCGGCCATGCCATGGGTTGATCATTTTGCAGTAGTGTAGCGCGTAAGCCAGTTCTATCAACGAAACCTTGCTGCCGGTCCAGATCGTAGAGTAGGGCTGAAGATCCATCAGTGCTGCACCTGTTTTCAGTTCCATGACCTTCGTACCGATATATTCGATAATCACCGTTAACTTCACCATTACGGCAGCAAATAATGGTCCTAGTAACGATTCAGCAGTTGTTGTGCAAGACCTGTTACCTGCCGGGTATACTTATAACAGCCATACCGTAACCAGCGGTATCTATAACCCGGCTACAGGTACCTGGAATATAGGGCTCTTAATACCAGGCAGTACACCAGTGCTCAATATATCGGCCACGCTCAATTCTCTTCAGGCCAATTATTACAACCAGGCTACTATTAGTGGTGCAAACCGTGATAATAACCCGGGCAATAACACTGCAGGGGCTTCGGGCTGCACGGCTGCGCCGGCTACCGTTAATTTAAATACATTGCTGAACGGAAGCGCACCTGCCAATACTCAATTGGTCTGGTTTACGACTAAAGACCGCCAGTCAGGCACCCAGGTACCTGACCCCACTAACGTGACTGCTTCCGGAAACTATTATGCTTTCTTCTATGATCCGGTTAACGGCTGCTATAATACCGATCTGTCAGCAGCTGCGGTCAAAGTTCACCTGCTGCCGGCCTGCCCGGTAGTGACGATTACCGGAACCGTAATAAATGATGTTAATGGTAATCAGCTATTAGACGGCCCGGAAAGTGGCACGAATGCGGGCGGACTTTTTGTAAACCTGGTTAACAGCAGCGGTACAGTTATTGGCAGTGCAGCAGTGGCTGCAAACGGCAGCTATTCTATAACAGCACCTGCCGGAACTTCCGGGTTAAAGCTCGTAGTGAGCAATACTGCCTCAAGTACAGTGCCTGGCCCGCTACCCGGAAGCTACCAGTATACCGGGGAACCTGCCACTGCAGGCAACGGGGCTGCTCAGTCCGCTACTTTGGGGCAAATTGAGCTTACCACAGGTGTTACTGATATCAACGGGCAGAATTTCGGCATTCAACAGCCTCCCATTGCAGTTGCTGATAACGCTACGGGATTAATCGGGCAGCCTGTAACGCTGAACGTTATTGGCAATGACTCTGATCCGGCACCGGGAACTTTAGATCCCACACGTGTCAGCCTGGTACCACCGCCCGGCGCTACGGCCATAAGCACCGACGCCCAGGGAGATATTACCGGGTTTGCTATAAGCGGTCAGGGTATATGGTCCGTAGATCCCGGTACAGGGGCAGTAACCTTTTCACCTGAAACAGGATTTAGCGGCACTCCAACCCCGGTAAACTATACCGTAAGGGATAATGCCGGCGCGATCAGTAACCAGGCAGCTATTACGTTAAGCTATCCGGCCATACTTATAAACGGTACAGTAGTGCATGATGTAAACAATAGCAGTAGCATTATCGATGGCTCCGAAACAGGCAGCAACGCTGGTGGGCCGCTGTTTGTTTACCTGGTAGATGCGGCGAACAAGATTGTAGGGAAGACTAACGTAAACCCTGACGGTACTTATAGCCTTCCCGCATCACCCGGCACCAGTTATACCCTCAAACTAAGCAGCCAGGACCTGTTGCCCAATGGAAGTGCGGCAACATTAAATAATCAACTACCGGCCGGCTGGACCACTACCGGAGAAGGGCTCAATAATACAGATGATCTTAACCCGGACGGAAGCATTAGCTTTACCAGCAGTCCAGCAAATATGACCGAAGTAAACTTTGGCATACAGCGATTACCAGAAACCGATGCGAAAAATTTCACTCTGAATACACAACCTGCGAATAATGATGTGATAAGCCTCAACGGCAACGCGGGTAACCCGCCGGTTATGAGTGGCAGTGACCCTGAAGACGGTTCTTATATAGGTAATACAGGCACCAACAGGAATCCTTCAGGTATTAAAATAAGCAGTCTGCCGGTGAACGGAACATTGAATTATAACGGCACTATTGTTACGTTGACCGATCTTAACAATACCATTTTCACCGACCCGTCTTTGTTCTCCATCGTACTTACTGGTGGTGGTTATAGTCAGACTTCATTTGGCTACACTTATGTAGATGCTTTCGGAGCAACGGATCCTACTCCTGCCACCTACACGGTCAGCTGGAGCCAGCCGCTACCGGTAAGTGGTCTGATACTCCTGGCGCGTAAAGCAGGCGCATCCGTTTTACTCGAATGGAGTACACAAAAAGAGAGCGGGAACAGGGGATTTGCAGTAGAGCGTAGCCGGGATGGGATGGAATGGATTGAGTTAGGATTTGTAGACTCGAAAGGCCGGCAGGGCAATAGCATCAATACACTGAGCTATAACTATACTGATAACAGACCGCTGACAGGCACCAATTATTACCGCTTAAAACAAGTAGATATAGATGGCAGAGAGGAGCTAAGCCCAGTCGTTAAAGCCAACTTTATACAGGAAAGCCATATTACAGTTTATCCTAACCCGGCAAGGCAGTCCTTTTACATCAGCGGTTTGTCCGGAATGGAAGTAATCAACCTTGTGGATGTAAGTGGCAAAATATTATTGCGGATCAATGCTGAGCAAGACAAGATACATATTGATTGCAGCATGTTCGCCGACGGTGTTTATTACCTGAATATATATTCCGGCAATCAGCTTAAAGTAGAAAAGATCATTAAGCGGCAGTAATAGCTGCCCTAAAATAACATACCTTTTTGTTTCATACTTCCCCCCTTGCCATAACCTGTTCCCAGGTCGCGGTACAAGGGGGTTTTTCATGACTGTAATTTTGAAGGATTAAGTTGAAAACTCCGGGAAATTAGCGGAAGCGGTTACAACAGAATATTCATTTGGATGAATAGAGCGCATTCAATAGATTACTGTTAATAATAGCCTGAGCTGTATAGGATAAGGTTTAGCGTGCAGATGAATGATTGGCAATAGACTGCTCAAATAGAATATTTATTATTCAAAACTGATTAAGTGCATGTTCCATATAAAAAGTCAGGTAAATGTGTTGTATTCGGAGGTTTAAAGTTCAGCTTTAAGTCTGTCAATAAGGTTGATGATAAAGGTTTAAAACTATAAAACAGCGCTCCTGGAAGGCAGTGTGTTACCTGCCTTCCAGGAGCGCTGTTTTTATTGCTGAATATCTTATCTACATTAAGATATCATCTATCGGATTGATTTTTGGCGGGTAATCGGTGTCTCCCACAAACTCTTTGAGCTCTATTTCTATATTCCGGCAAATACTGTTCATTGGAATATCGTTTACACTATTATCAAAAGGGTTTTCACTATATTCCCCTATTTGTTCCATTGAGTAAAAAACCCAACTGATGAGTAATGAAAAGGGTATCGTTAACCATACTCCCCAATCCGCTATTTTATCCATTTCCTTCAGCATGCCAAATGGCAAAAGGAATACAAATAAGCTAACAAACACCCGGGAGAAAATACTGTATTGACGAAACAGGGGTGTATTCTTAATGCGTTCACAGCCCCCTTGACAATCGAATAGGGTATTCATATGCCGTACAAAATCGCTGTGCTCATATTCGTCTATAAGGCCGTTTTTCTTCAATCTTCCCAGTTCGTGTATTTGCTTTTTTAAGGTATGGTTTGCTGTATTGATGCGGCTATTGGCCATTTCATAATACTCCATCACCCCGTTTTTTTCAAATATTTGCCGGAGACCTTCTTCAAATGCCAAGAGCTCGTGTTCTTCGCTGATAAAGGTGCGATGCAAATCAAGCTTAGTAGTCGCCCAGGGTACAGTACGCCTCAATTGTAACCGCAAAATATTGACCCAGGCTATATGCCGATACACAAATTCCCGTTGTAATTGCTTATCAGGAACAATAGAAATAAATGCCGCAGTAAACGCTCTGCCGGTATTGGTAATTTGTCCCCAAAGCTTTCTAGCTTCCCAAAGCCTGTCGTAGGCCTGGTTGTTTTTAAACCCGACGTAAAATGCAACCGCTGTGCCCACAGAAGCTACCGGCACAAACGAAATGCCCACCCATTGCCACCCTGCAATTTTATATAAAACAACGGCTATTATAGAAACGAGTAGTGTTTTTAATAGGTTTTTCCTGGCGTAATGCCACAGTATTTTCAAGGTAAATTCCTTTCCTACGTACATAATTATCTAAATGTTTATCTTATATTATAACGGATGATTAAATGATATTCTTTGACGTTTTATCTCCTCATATATGGTTGTAATGCCAGATTGCTTACCAGTTCTGCTGTTCTTGATATTTGTTTGTCCATGTCTTTTATTTTACTTACCTGTACGAGAATGCTTCGCTTTTTACCATTGGTCAGTTGGTCAAACTTGCTTTTGATTTCAGCGTCTTGTTGCAGCAGAGCTTCTATAGTTGGCGGCATATCAATTCCCAAAGGATTGGGATCTTCCGTAAGTTGAAACGGCACTAAGTCCCCAACTTGTCGATTAATGGATTTCAAATTTTTGGTGGATATAATGATAAAAAAGTTGCCATCGCCTAAATGGTTCAATCCACACTGAAAGGATAGCTTATGATCCAATCTACAGATCAGCCTTGTTTTTCGTTTGTGCGCAAACTGGTCTGCGATGCTTGCATCTACCTTTAAATAGTAGTAGCCGCCTTTTCTTTTTTCCAGCTGTTCAATTGTTTGATTGCTATTATAATTTTTCATCGGTGAAGCAAAAAATTACACATTACATTTGGTATTTTTATAAAACTGAACTTTTATTTATACCATTAAAGACTCTTATAGTGATTTGCGCTCATTTTCAATCTGCTGTATTAAAAATTCTTGTCCAAAACTTAGTTTCTGAGCTAATGCACTATCGGGCGCTATTGCTCTCCAAAAGGGTGTAATTTCCGTTATACTTTTTCCTTGCTGCAATTTTTCATAATTAGCCTCTGCTACAATTCGTAAAAAAATGCCGGTAGTTACAGGGCAGGTATAGTCGGCATTATGGTCCAATGCGAGGTCTTTTCGAATCGTTTTTATATCAACCTGTTTCCCATATCCAATGTTTTGAATATAGGCTTCAATGATATTTGGTGTAGCAATAAACATATTGCTGTCCGCGGGAATGTCTGCAAATTTTTTTTCGATCCGCTTTATTTGCGAAGTTTTATTTTCGTTAAGCTTGTCGATCCAGTTTTTTTGTGGCATAATCTTACTCGTTTACTATTTATCCTAGTTGAAAGATTTTTCGCTAATCTTACCTTCCAGGCACTAAAAGGCGAAATGAACCACTCCATTTCGCCTTTTAAAAATGGATAAATTAATAGTAAAATGCTTCCGAAACAATTTTGCCATCCTTTACCTCATAATGGCACATTTCGTTGATGGCCATTTGTCCTACTCCTCTGAAAGTGGCATCCATACCCAATTCCATAAAAATGTAATTGCCAAAAACTTTAGGCTCGTTGGTGTATCCACCATGCATTTCTTCCACGGAATCCATAAATGCTTTGCCTTTGGCCTTGATGGCCTCAATGCCTTTTACAGTTTGTCTTTCGCCCTGCCGGTCCGATTCTGTGCTGGTGGCTTCCGGGTGGTAAAGCTCGTTCTGTGCTGTTTCAAATTGTCCTTTCTGGCATAGCTCATATAAGCGATTCGCCACTTCTTGTGTTGTCATTTTTCTGGTGTTTATTTGATGAAAAAATTAATTCAAATGTAACTATTTGTTGCCTGTTTTCCTAAGCCTCAACTTAATAATTTGCCCTTTCCAGATGCCGTTAAAATCCATCATTTTGTTTATTAACGTCTTAAAGCTGAGCGCATTTTTCAAGGCACAATTAATTCAGGTTTCTATATTCCACCGGGGTTTTCCCGGTTTTGCGTTTGAAGAGTTTGCTGAAGTATTGAGGATATTCGAAGCCTAAAGAAAACGCTATTTCGCTTACTGATTGCCGGGTACCAATGAGCCGGCTTTTGGCTTCATTAATGAGGTAATAGTGAATATGGTCTTGTGCATTCATCCCGGTTTCCTTCTTCAATAAATCGCTTAGGTAACTGGGCGAAAGGTGCACTTTTTCGGCCAAGCTTTTTACCGAAGGTAAAGCCTGTATTACGTCGGCATTAAAGTGAGCCAGCAGAAGGCTTTCTATTGTTGTTACTACATCATTGTTAATGTGTTTTCGGGTAATAAATTGGCGGCCATAATACCTGGTACAATAGTTTAAAAACAGTTCAATATTAGAAATAATAAGGGTCTGGCTGTGCTGATCTATGTTTTCCAGCAACTCGCTTTGTATCTTACCGATACAATCCAGCAGCGTTTGTTTTTCTTTTTCCGAGAGGTGCAAGGCTTCGCTGGTCTGGTACGAAAAAAATGTATATTCTTTCATTTTTGCAGCCAGCGCGCTACCTCGTATCAAATCCGGATGAAAAAATAAGCCCATTCCAATCCGGTCTGACCTTGGCTCAACCTCTTCATCAAAAACCACTACTTGTTTCGGGGCAATGCAAATTAAGTTTCCTTCTTCAAAATCATATTTTTCTCTGCCATATTTGATCTTATTAGTACAATAGTTTTTAAACATTACCGAGTAAAAATCGGTGCTGATCCTGGTGCCACTCTCAAAATGCTCACTCACTTTAGTAAAATCAATGACTGATACCAAAGGATGGCCGGGTGAAGGTTGCTGCATGGCACGGCAGAGTTCGGAAATGGTTTTTATATGAATGTTTGCTGCCATTGTTAAGAAATATTGTATTTTAAAGATGCCTTTTTGTTTTATGAAAACTTATTGATTTCTTCTATTGAATGCCAAAATATTTTTTAACCTGTTTCATTTGAAACTTGTAGCCAAACCAACGGCGGGCAAACCAAAACTGTTTGGCATCTTTCCCTGCAAGGTAGCGCAGCGTGTTTTTCCCGTCGGTGGCGGCAGTATAGATTACTGAAGCAACCATTTCGGGCGTGCCGAAGTTTTTAGCATATTTTGGATCGGCAAATTTTTCCACTACCGTTTTGCTGAATTGAGTGTATTCCGGAAATTCAGCGATATCAAACATGTTCATCGATCTGCCCGCAAAATCGGTTTTTATACCGCCCGGCTCTACTACTTTTACCCGGATACCAAAAGGCTGCAAATCATACCAAAGTCCTTCAGACAAACCTTCCAGGGCAAATTTGGAAGAATTGTAGACCCCAAACAAAGGCAGAGTCATTAATCCGCCGATAGAGGTAATATTTATGATAGTGCCGCTTTTACGCGCCTTGAAATGTGGAAGTATTGCTTTGATACAATCGATCACCCCAAAAAAATTCACATCATATTGCCGCCTGATTTCTTCATCGGTACCGGCCTCAAGGGGACCATACGCTCCATAGCCCGCATTATTGAGTAGCACATCTATACTTCCAAAATGAGTTATACCGGTTTCAATTGCAGCATGGATACTGTCTTTATGTTCAACGTCCAGTGCCAGAATTTTCAGCCGGGCATCTTCTTTCAAATCCTTTTCATTACCTGGCTTACGCATTGTAGCTATCACATTCCAGCCCTTTTGATGAAAATGTATTGCTGTAGCTTTTCCTATACCGCTGCTTGCACCTGTTACTAATATAGTGTTCATTTTTTTTGATTTATTATAATATGTATGCTGCAAATGTCGGTGTACCGGATAGTAATTTGTATATACAAATTCAAGATAGTTGAATACTTTTTGAGGTAAATGCAGCTTGAATTACTTTCGTTTCACAACCTGCGTTGATGAGGCACAAGCAAACAAAATTGATGCTTATAATTTTTAGCAATTATTTTTCCAGTTTCGCCCATACTAAGTTGGGGTGGTGCCCATCCCTGCGCACCATTTTTACCCAAAGCAAGGTCATATGTTCTAAATGCAAAGCCTGGTCTAATTTACCCGTATCTAAAGTATCAAAACCCATATCGGTATTGATTTTGGCCACGGCTGATTTGGCTTGGGCATCGTTTCCGGCAATCATCATTACAGGCTTTACATTATAGTCGGGATAATCGCTGCTGATAAAATTTTCAAACCCATAAATTGTGTACGCCTTCACTACTTTAGCATCCGGAGCCCATTCCTGTACTTTTTCGCTCCCGGAGACTTCACTTTTTAAACCGTGCACAATACCCATCCCTACAGGATTGGTACAATCAACCAGGATTTTACCGTTCAGGTTCAACGCTTGTAGTATTTCCTTATTGGCATTGAATGGGGTGGCTAAAAATACAATTCCTGCTTCATCAATAGCTTGCTGAATGTTCTTTACTGAAAAATTGGGATTTTCTTCCAGGGCCTTTTTTACGGTTGCCGAGTTTTCATTGTTGTTGGCTACAATAATGTCGTACCCTTTTTTTTGTAATTGGTTGGCAATGGCAAAACCTACGTTGCCGATACCTATAAATGCCAGTTTCATATTATCTATTTTCTTGTAATAATTTTTATTCCTGCCGAGCCCTTTCATTGCAGCACCACTTAGTAGATATGGCTACTATGGGCCATGCAATAGTTATAGTTTCATTCTCCGGATCAGTATTGGATCAGGCAAAGTTACTTCCGGCTTGTCACTCAAAACAATAGTGGTTATCTTTGTAAGTAACGAACAAAAATGTAAGTATGCCTGATTTCTTTGCTGATAAACACCTTTTTCACAATCCTGTAGAGTTTGCCTTGAGTAAAATTGGCGGCAGCTATAAAATGCCCATTCTTTGGCGGTTAAAAGACAAAGCCTGGCGGTACTCAGCATTGGCAAGTAGTATTCCGCATATTTCGGACAGAATGCTTTCTAAAAGTTTGAAAGAATTGCTAAACGATGGCTTCATCTCCAAAGAAATTTTCCCGGAAGTACCGCCAAGAACCGAATATAACATCACCGAACGTGGCAAAAAAGCCGTGATTATCATTACCGCTTTGAGAAATTACGGCTTGGATTTGATGAAGGATTTCGGGATAGCACAAGAATAGATGGCTTCATTGTGACTTATCTTTTACTGCTGCATTTTTTACTACAGTATTTTACTGCTTCCCAAACCTTTTCCCATTTTTTACGCCAGGAAAAAGGCCTGTTGCAGCCTATACACACTTTAACAGGAAGGTCTTGTTTTTTTATCTGCTTAGGCATTGCAAGTACTCATTATTAAATAATTTCAACTATAGATTTATCAACAGTAGCTTTGTCTTACAAAATGCCACAGAATGAAAAGTGGCCTACTGCATGCAATAAGCTGCTAATGGTGGCCGGATTTTCATTACAGGCCTTGCTTTTGGTGCTTGCAATCTATCAAAGCTTTATTAAAATACTATACCATACTAATTATTTGAAATTTATTACAAAAATAAATTATTTAGTATTTAATTGTACTAAATTTGAATCAGAAAATGGCAACACATTTATGGCAAATTATTTCGTCGTTGGGGCATCTTCAGGTATAGGAAAAGCAGTAGCCATGCAACTGGCAGCCGAAGGCCACCAGGTTTGGGCTACTTATAACAAACATCCTATTCATTCCGATCATCCATTGATTCAATATTATTCACTAGATGTGCTGGATGACCCTATTGCTTTAGATTTTTTACCGGAAACTATAGATGCTGTGGTGTATTGCCCCGGGAGTATTAGCCTGCGGCCTTTTGAGCGCATTGCAGCCAGTGATTTCCTGAAAGATTATCAATTACAAGTGCTGGGGGCCATTAACGTTTTACAACAAGTACTGCCTCGCTTAAAACGCAGCAATAATGCCAGCGTTATATTATTCTCTACAGTGGCGGTACAAAACGGTTTGCCTTTCCATAGCCAGGTGGCTGCCTCTAAAGGTGCAGTAGAAGGACTTTGCAAAGCGCTGGCGGCTGAATATGCGCCCAAAATCAGGGTTAATTGTATTGCACCATCACTTACCGATACACCATTAGCCGCATCACTGCTCAATAGCGATACCAAACGGGAGGCCAATGCCTTGCGGCATCCTTTAAAGAGAATCGGTAAGGCCGATGATATGGCCCATATGGTGGCTTTTTTGGTATCGGAAAAAGCGAGCTGGATCACCGGACAAGTAATACATATAGATGGCGGAATGTCGAGCTTAAAAGTTTAGTATACTTATTGCCTTTGCTGTCAATATTTTTTAAGGATACCTAAATGCTTTCTTGTATGAAAATTTTATTAACCGGCGTTACAGGTTATATTGCTCAGCGCCTTTTGCCCGTGTTATTGGATAATGGTCATCAGGTGATTTGTTGTGTACGGGATAAAAACAGGTTCAATCACAAAAAATTTCCTACAGAAAACATGCAGGTTGTAGAAGCCGATTTTTTACATCCCGAAACCTTACATGCTATCCCTAAAGATATTGACCTGGCCTATTATCTAATCCATTCCATGTCTACTCAAAGTGGAGATTTTGGTACAATGGAAGAGCAATGTGCCTTGCACTTTAAAAACTATGTATCCGGTACCAATGCCCGACATGTGATTTACTTGAGTGGTATTACTAACGATACACATTTATCCAGGCATCTTTCCAGCAGACAAAATGTTGCCCGTATCTTGAGTGATGGGCCTTATGCCCTCACTATCTTAAAAGCAGGCATTATAGTAGGCTCGGGGAGCGCTTCTTTTGAGATCATCAGGGACCTGGTAGAAAAATTACCCATAATGATTACGCCTAAATGGCTAAACACCAAAAGCCAGCCTATTGCGATTCGTAATGTAGTAGAGTTTTTGGTAGGGGTCATACAGCAGCCTTTTAGCTACAATCAGAGTTTTGATATTGGTGGCCCGGATGTATTAAGTTATAAAGAAATGCTCCTGCAGTTTGCCCGGGTACGTGGCCTTAAAAGGCGCATTATGATCGTACCGGTAATGACCCCGCGCATTTCTTCTTACTGGTTATATTTTGTAACGTCCACATCATTTGCATTGGCTAAAAACCTGGTCAATAGTATGAAGAATGAAGTGATCTGTATGCCAAATGATTTAGCCCGAAAATTGAAGATTGACCTGATCGAGTACCCGAAGGCCATACGATTGGCTTTTGATAAAATAGAGCAGAACCAGGTGCTATCCAGCTGGAAAGATGCTCAAACCAGTAAGCTCTTGAGTAAGGGCATTTCAAAATATATAGAAGTGCCGGTGAATGGTTGCTATAAAGATATCCGCAAGGCGATAGTTAAGAACAGCGAACAGTCGGTAACAAAAATCTGGTCAATCGGGGGTAAAAATGGCTGGTATTATGGCAACTGGTTGTGGAAGCTGCGGGGCTTCCTGGATCAATTGGCAGGTGGGGTAGGAATGCGCAGAGGCCGCAGGAGTGATACAGAAATAGCCTCCGGCGATGCGCTCGATTTCTGGCGCGTATTAATAGCTGATAAAGCAGAAAAACGACTGTTACTTTTTGCAGAAATGAAATTACCCGGTGAAGCCTGGCTTGAATTTAAAATTGACAGCAATAATACACTCATACAGACCGCTACATTTCGCCCCTTAGGCTTGCTAGGCAGGCTGTATTGGTATGCGGTATTGCCTTTCCACGGGTTTATATTTAAAGGAATGATGCGTAAGATTATTGAGTGAGCGATTGTGTGTATGAACCTATTTTGCGTCTCCCAATTGCACTTAACCGCTTTACCTCCTGGCAGGCTGGTCATAAAACCAGTTGCCGTTTAAAGTATTTCCAAGTAATTTCTTAGTCAAATTGCTGCTTTATTTTCGCTATTCTACCGATCGGTTATCAGCTAAGGTGTTTTCTTAAAAAATTAAGGTTTATATAATAATACCTGCAAGAGATAGTTCTTATGAATAGCCCTTATTCATTTCACGTTTACCTGGACCCGATCATTACTTTTCTTAAATCACCTTGCTCCTTCCATAATAAATAAAGCAGGTAGGGCGCAAATACAATGATGCCCAATATACTGGCAGTAAGTCCGACTAATATAGAAAATGGGTTGCATTTATTACGCCACATTATCCATAATCCTGATAACAGCAGATAAGCGCTAAAATCAAGGTTGAACTGACCGTTCCAGGTAAAGCTGCGGATATCGGATAAGAAAATGGCCAATAAACCGGCACCTTCATTTTTGAAAGCCATTATTGTGTATACCAGTATGATAATGGTTTGCGCTATGAGCAATAACTTCAGAAGCTTGTTTTTCATTTTTTACACCTTTCTGTTTTAATCCCTCGCTGGTTTCCACAAAGGCCCCACAGCAATTAGCAGGACTAGAATATTAAAAAAAACGTTAATCGCATTTCCGGATGCTACAGAACCTGTACTGTCTAATACAAACCAGGCTAATAATCCTGCAACGACTGCTTTGCGGGTTTCATTCGGCGCCTTATCAAAAACCCATTGACGCAAACAAAAAATGCAAATTCCCCAACCAAAGAGAAAGCCTCCGGTGAGCGCAGTTAAAAAACGTGTTGTCGGCGCTTCAAAATTATGAGTCCCGCTTTCGGACCAACTGAGCAGATCCAATGTCCAGCTTGCCCATCCTGATGTTTCAATATTAGTAGCCAAAGAAAATACGGGCCCAAAGGAGCCTACGACAATAGCAGTGATCATCAGCCAGAATTTGTGGAACTTTTGTGTTTTCATTTTAGTAAAACTTTAAATTTTGCCACAAAGGTAAAAGTGTTGCGGATGGTTTTGTAGTCGCTACCGTACAATAAAAGGTCAGATAAAGCTTCCTGCAATTTTTTTTAAATTGCCGAAATAGCCGGACAACCATTCATAGTTGAGATTTACTGAATTGATCTGGAGAAAGAAATTTTCAAGTGCCAGAGAAAATAAACCTTCAATTTGTCGCCGCGAAAGCTGCAGGTCCAGGTCTTTTATCCATACATTCACAAAAGCAGCGCCAAGAATGCTGTTGGATTGCGCCAAGGTTAATGCAAAAGATTTAATATTTTGGTTGATCCTCAATTGCCTGTTGAACAATAGGTCTATACGGTGCTCCACTAGTATATCTATTAATTCCGGGTCAATATTTTTACAATTTTGCTCTTTCCCGGCAATGATTTTAGACTGTGCGATGTGGTATTTGAGTAATTGCTCAGTAAAGAGTTCAAGGTCTGCAAAATGATGATAGAAAGAAGATTTGCTTTTCCCTACGATCTTTGCAAGCGGTTCAATTTTAAGCAGGCTTTGCCCGGCAATTGAAAAAAGTTCATACCCTGCCTTTATCCAGGTCTCTTTATTGTCTTTTATCATTTGCTTAAGTGGGCTTAATTAATATTTTACTGATGAGGATTAGGACTGTTGGCAACGTAAAGCCTTTAGGCCTTATGCTATTCAATTATTATACAAATATCGACAGGAAGTTTCTTAATTTGCTGAATAAGTTATTATATGGCTTATCTTTTTTGCTAACGAGATCTGTGCTCACCTATTTAGCTTAGTTTTTTCCAGAAAATTATTTTATCCTCTCCTTCATTCCAGAAGTCTTTGATAACAGCTTCCCGATGGTAGCCAAGTTTATCGTAAAATTTGCGGGTTAGTATATAATCGTCAGTGCCTGACGTCTCTACGATTAAAACCCTGGCTCCCTTTGCTTTCAGTACTTGCTCAATATAGCGTATCATTTTTGCACCTATACCTTTTCCCTGCAATTCTTTGCGCACGGCTATTGCATACAGGTTGTATGTGCCGTTCGTAAATTTTTCAGGTGCGCAATAGCCAAGCGCAACAGGCCGGTCATTATCAATACAGGTAAACCATATATCTGCCGGATCATTGCTGTTAAAATAGTCCGCAATCATATCGTCAAGGTATTCAGGAGGAAAGAGTTCACTTGACTCCAGCACTTCCTTCAGGCCTTCAAGGTCCTGCAGCTGAACTTTTCTTATAGTAGCATCAGTCATTATCGTTTACTTTTAATTTTTTAAGTTGCCCGGCCTGCCTTCTAAAAATAATACTTAAAACTCCGGGCCTTTAATCTGATAGTTTTCATTGCTGATTGAGGGTTTTATCAAATATTGCCTGAACAGCTGTAAGGGTCAACCGGGAACAGCAGGGATTTCAATACTTAGGTTGCCGGTACTTTTTAAGAAGGTTGTATTTAAATATACTGTTCTTTCTTTTTGCGAAGTAGAATTCAGGTATCTAAATTCTTCGATTGAGACAATTCCCTTCAATTCTTTATATAATGTATCAATTTTCCATTCCTGAATTTCGATGGTGAAATTTACCGAAATATCAGAGTATAGGTTAATATCCACGACATCGCCATATGAATCAACCAAATCTCTGATTTTATAGATTGCAGCTGGACGGTCATCGATACTGTAAGCAGTCCAAAATATATTTCTCATTGATTTCAAAGGCTTGATGTATATTTCATGATGGCTAATCCCTTAGTAATATTTTAGTAGTCGATCTTTTATCTAAAATTACTTCTGGTAAAGATTATCAGGTAAAAGGCCCGGTTTTTGAAGGTTTAAATAAGAAAATAGCTTATAGTTTTTATGCATACTTACTTTTTTTATAGGGCAACTTGACCTATAAAGGATAATATGAGCTTGTCACCATTTGTAAAATTAAAAAATAATCTGCTAGAAGATGACAGCTTACCCTATCAAACTCTAGCAGATATTCAGATGTAGGTCTTATTCTTCTCTAAAGGTGCTGGTGGGCTTTAGCGCTTAGTTTTTAATAAATCGGTGTACTGATTGAATACCGTCATTTTCGCTGATCAATAGGTTATAGACACCCGTCGGAAAGTTGGTCAAATCAATATCCATATTCGTAGACGCTGATTTCTTTTCAACTAATTTGCGTCCGGCCATGTCATAAATTATGATATTTTCTCCTCCTTTGAGTTGGCTGATAGTGATTTGCTTAAAAGCAGGGTTTGGTGCGATGCCGACAGCTTCTATCTTTATATTTACCAGGCAAACCGGGCTATACTCAAACGCTTCATCGGTCCCAACAATTTTTAATCTATAAAAGTTGCTACCGTTTAAAGGAAAATAATCTGTTAAACTGTAAGCAATGCTTTTCGGGGATGCTCCTGTTTCAGCTTTACTCGCTGCCCAGGCAATCTGCTCCCAATTTTTGCCGTCAGCACTCCGCTCTACCGCAAAGCCCAGATTATTTCGCTCCCCTTCTGTGTTCCAATCCAATTGAATAACAGCACCTTTACGGTAGGCTTCGAATGTAGTGAGGTTTACGGGAAGTGGGCTGCTGAAGAGTATCCGGTAATCTTCTACCTCTCCTATAATAGCTACCCCTGAAGGATTATTGGCGCCCATACCAGATTCCGGAGCATCATTACCAACCCTGATTCTTGCATAGGTACCCACAGCGCCATTTGTAGGGCTTAAAGTAACATTAGTCCAGGTCAAAGTAACGGTTTGCTGAGCATTACCATCGGGTACTATTGCCGCGGCACGCTCGTCTACATCAAATGTTCCGTTTAGATTCCAGTCTATCCAGCCATAAACGTAAGCATTTGCTCCTGTATTGTTAAAGACTGAAGCCTGGATACTATAGCTTGGATAATGAAATTGTATTCTCCCTGCAATCGTTGGAAAGCTGGTAATAGCATCATCATCGTTCAGGCCATCGTTGTCGTCGCCCGTCAGCTCCTATTGTTGTTTTGTCCATTTTATCTTATTCTATGATCGGGCGTAGAAGCCGGCAAGAAAGGGTTAAGACTTATCTCATTCGCTTGTTGATCCCTTAAAAATTAGGCACTAATATACAATCTTACACTGGTTTAAAAAGTTGCTAATAGTTTTGATTTTTGATATGTTCATAAGATATTGATTGTTAGTTTTTTATGATTATATTTGTTTGAAAATTGTAATCTATGAAAGAATTTGTAAGACTTAGTTTAGAAAATAACGCTCAATGTTATATCAGAGTTTCCGAGATTATTGCAATAAAACATGTATCTCTAAATAAAGAAGAAACAATACAAAGTCATATTTACATTTCTACTGGTGAGTTTTTCAAAGTCAAACAAACAATAGATCAAATTAATACTCTTCTTGGCGGAATTCTGTTTTCCACGCCATAACGGTAAATTTCCAGAACGGTATGCCTAAGAAATACCACACACACTTATAACTTCTGTGATGATTTGGGTTGTATGACCCTTGATGTAATAAAGTAATCTTTTTAGTAATCATTTCTAAAAATTTAAGTAATAAAAAAGGCGGTCATTTTTGACTGCCTTTGCTTTTGTTTGTTGTTGGTGGCTTACCCTTCTTGAAGATGTTAACCAGTACTTTATCGTATCCATCAGGTTCTGGTATACTGTACATAACTCTTCCAGTAGGGTAGAAGAATTTCCTTTTCTTGAGTTGTAGGAATTCTTGCCATGACTCTGAAACTTCCAAAACACCTAATACCTTATAGACTTCTTCATCTGTTTTGAATTTGGCTAGGTATTTTTCATCGCCATTGAGCCTCTTAACTTCTTTTGCTAATCTCTCATCCATATACTAAGGTTTGGTAAGTTAATCTCTTACCTGTTATACCCTGTAAAAATAAGTCTATTTTCTCGCTTATTATACTCATTCTATTGTTAAACCTGAAAGATCTCTCATTAAGGTACATTTGTAAGTGCTTTCTTGATACTTTGTAGTACACACCTATAATAGATCTTTTTAAGTGACTCCAGTAGTTCTCTATACGGTTTGTGGTGATATCACCATCTACATATTGCCCTTTACCATGATCTACAAACTGGTGTGTATAGTACTTGCTTAGTCCTTGATATGCCATCCATTCATCTGTAAGTAAACGACTACCTTTTTCTATATGTTTCAATACTAAAGGTTGTATTGTTTTGGCTTTTGTGTCTGGAACTACAAATGTTTTGACTTTTGGATGCTGTGAGTATACTTTTTCATAAACAAACTCACCATCTATGACTTTATGAGGTCTTTTTACTATCTTATATTCTCCTCGTTTTAATAGTCCTAGAACTGGTGTTTTGTCTACAAACGCTCTACCTTGGGAATTCTTTACTTTCTTGTCTGAGTGGCGATTCTTGTTCTTGCCACCTACAAATGTTTCATCTGATTCAATATCTCCATCAAATTCATCATCTTCTGGGTCTATACCAAACCTAAGTCTTGCAAGAATAAACCATGCTGTTTTCTGAGTAACTCCTAACTCATCTGCTAACTGGTAGGAGCTTATACCTCTCTTGTTGATGATGAATAGGTATATGGCGACAAACCATGTGCGAAAATCAATTTTGGAACCTTCAAATATACTATCGGTTCTTACTGTAAAGTACTTCTTGGTGTTGACACACCGATATCTATTTCCGGCACATTTGTAAACTCTGGATTCAGCGTCAAATGGAGAAGTAACATTTCCTTGCCATCTGAGTAGTTCAAGATGATCTATACAAGATTGTTCTGTTGGGAATCTATCCAACAACTGTTTTACGCTCTTGTATGGTTTAACCGAGATCATATCACTTGATTTTATCCACTACAAAGTTAAGTAGAAATATACATCAAAGTGTAAAAATGTACTTAAATATTTTTCTTTATATTTGTGATATCGGTTAGTAATAGTAAGGAAGGTAGTCCTGATTGGAGAGGAGGACTATAAAATCCCTCCCTACATATTACCATGAATACACAATATTTCATGAAAAACGGACGCTGTTTTAAGCTACTATTCAGAAAGTCTATCAAGCACTGGCGAACCGGGAAACTTGTATTTCCCAAAGTAGCTAAGTACTTGGTATTCCCAGTAATAGTGAAACGTTCGTTCTGCAATTGCAGTTAACCGTGTGATAGAGGGGTGAGCTTTACACCTCTCTATTTGTTTTTTCTATATCTTTGTATTTCATTTTAAAATGTTTTGAATTTGATTAATTAATAGAACGATACATATTATACATTATTAGTATCATATCATAGCTGATCACTCTAAACTGCGACCTTAGAAAAAGCCAATGCTGGATATGACTTTGATACACCGATAAGGGTGTAGCTAAGTCTTCGCATTGGTTGGATGTCGCAGTCCATGAGTGGTGAATGTACGAGGTTACACCTTATTTTATTTACAAAAACTCATAAAAACTGCGACTAAAATGAAGAAATTAATCTTATCCTTTGGATTAATCCTCACAACCTTAGCTGTAAAAGCTCAATCTTTTTTGGCACCTAATAATACCAGAGAATTCACACCTTATCAATCTAGTGTTGATGTTAAACTCTATGAACAAGTCATTCGTGAAAATCAAGAACGTTACGACCGGAATCTTGACCGAATAAATGAACTTGTTCAAGAATTGAATGAGTACCTTTTGGAACTGAGAGATCTGAATGAAGCAAATTATAATACTAACACAAAGTATATAAATGATTGGATGAAAACTACATTTGGTAGACGACCTGATTTAAGTGATGCCAACACCTATAATCAGATTGCAAATGGAATCAAATCATACATATACCAAGTTAAAAAGAACATTAAAGATTACAGATAATATGAAGCCTATTACTTTCACAAAAAAGGAAAATCGCTTCTTAGCGGTTTGGGTAGCTGTATGTACTTTTGCTCTTTTATGTAATATTATCCCAATAAGAGGGGAAGTTCGGAAAAATGTCTACCTTTTTTCCTCCGCTTATCAAAATCCTTCTGAGTATTTCTGGCCTTTTTCAGATTTTGTTTATGACGAATTTATGGGAAGATATGATGGCGAGAATATCTATAGAACCCATTTTTGCGGGATTTTCAACTCTTTTGACTATAAAGAATTCATAATCTACATTATGTTAGTCCTAATCATCATGGTCATACGTAAAATATGGTAATTCCAAATTCTATTTTTCACCTTTAAATACATATATTATGACAAAAGAAGAATTTACAGAAGAAATGTATCAATTAACATCTATCTATCAAAGTCGTTATCAAGGTAGAGAACCTTTATTAACTTGGGAGGATGGACAAAAACCTAAATATCATCCAGACTTTTTAAAATCTCTTCCTGAAGACGTGTACCAAAAGGTTCAGGAATTGATAAATTCATTATAAGTTCTCTAAGGAACCCGTTTCGTGAATACTGAAATAATAAATCTCTATCTAATCCTTTTACCTCAAGATTAATATGTACAGTATTTAATAAATCAATAGTGTTTCCGAACTGATCTGAAAGTGATATAGAAATCATATTTTTATATTAAAAAAGACTACTCATTGTTTGGGTAGTCTTTATTTGTTTAACGAAAAATTTAACTCAGTGTATAAGAAATAAAAGATTAACTATAATCACTTCATTATCTTATATTTGTGAAATCTCCAAACTCGACTGATCAATTAAAAAGGTTTTTATCCGACATTTTTCACATTAAAAACCCAAACAACTGAAACAGAAAAAGAAAAGAGAAAACTTCTGGTTTACTATCCTACTTATGCTACTACCGCATGTAGGTAAAAAGGTAACAATCAAAAATGTTACTGTAAATTTTGAATTTAGTATCAACCTTACCGTCAAAAAGTAAGGTAGGAGTAAGTAAGAGGTGTGAGTGAAAATTCACACCTTTGTTTTTTAGTGAAGTTTTAACTCAGTGTAAGATTGTATATTAGTGCCAAAAATTAATCCAACCTAAATCTTAGAAAAGACGAAGGTTGGAATTAATAGTATGAAACAAATTTTTACTTAGGGGTAAAATACAATTTATTTAAGGACCTGGAGTTTCAGGAAGTGCCATTGATTGTGCTCATCTAACAAGCCTATTGTATAAGCGCCGTTGGACAGTTTGCTGATATCTAAACGGTAAGTATCCCTGGTGCTGATATTTTCTTCCAGGATCACCCTGCCCATGATGTCCACCAGTTTTAATTTGTAATGACCGCTCAGCCCTTCAATATTTGCATAAGTTTTTGCCGGGTTAGGGTGCACCTGTATACTTTGAGCTTCTTTATGGAAGAATAAGGAACGGATCTTACTCAGGCTAAAGTTCATATCCACATCTACTTGCTTGAGGCGGTAGTAATTTTGCCCGGTCAACGGTTTGCGGTCCACATGGCTGTAAGCAAAAGACAGTTCCTGTTGCCCTGCTACAGACTGTGCATCTACCCAGGCAAGGTCCTGCCAATCCCTGCTGTCCGCACTTCTTTGGATCACAAATCCTTTATTATTATGTTCTTGAGTTGTCTCCCATTCCAGCACGGCCTCTTTCCCTGATTTGCGCACCTCGAAGCTGCTGAGGTTTACCGGTAAAGGCACATTGTTTTGAAGCAGGTAAGATAAACAAAGGGCTGCTTTATTACCAAATTCATCGGTAACATATACCTTAGTATTAACAGTATCTCGTCCTCCATAGGATACGCTGGCTGCAGGCGGTATATTCAGTATAAATGATAAGCCATTAATTGACTGCACGCTGCCTGTATTGGCATTGCCGCTGGAGCGGGCGAGGTGGATGCTGTCAATGGATACAGTGCCGCCGCCGGAGCTGGCTACGGTTATCGTATGGTTTAGGGTCGCCGGCGGGGAAGTGTAATAGTTCACGGAATCATACATATAACCGTTGGTCAATAGCTCGGCAGGCAGGAATTCTGTATTGAAAAATTGTATCGGATCAACACTGAAACTGTTGATATAACCTACCTGTGCTCCTGATCCTGAACCATCATTCAGCTGGCCTACATACATGCTTTCGCAATTGGTACAGGTCAACTCATTCACGGCAACCGGGGCGAAGTTATTGTTCCAGTAATAAACCGTTTTGGCGGCCAGTGCTCCCGATGCGGGTAAGGTCCAGCTATGCGTATTATTCAGGGTTGCCGATCCGTTTCTTTTCAATTTTGAAGCATCGGTTGTATTCACAATTACCCAGCCGTCTGCGCCATGATCGCTATCATAAATGATTTTCCCGGCTTTACCTACCGGCTGATCGACAGGCGGGGCGGGGTATAGCTCAAATTCACCGATATTGTTCGATCCCAATTCATATACATAGGCTGGTTTTGACGTAGAGATGCGTACCGGCTTACCGTATAAGGAATCCGAAGGTAACCTGTTATAAACCTGGTGGGATTCGCCACCGTTTAAAACGGTTACTAAAACGCCGTTCCGGTATACTGCAGTGCCGTTATCCACCGCGACCACCTGGAAGCCGGAAAAGCCTTCTGTATTTACAGTCACATATTCTTTTCCCAGAGTTCTGAATGGCGCTACCTGTAAAACGGTACCTTCAAGGCTTGTAGTGCCGCTGTAGATCCTCCGGTGTTGCTGGCCGGAAGCCACTGTTACCGGCTTATCTGTCAAAACAAGCATCCCGGAAACACTTTTTACCATAAAAGTATCTGTATATTGCTGGCCTTTATTCAGCGTAAAAGTACTTATTGATGCCGGTACAGCCGGGTTGCCGATCTGGACCCTTGTGTTATTTTCTGTTGCCATTAACGTATAGTAGTGCGCGCCATTAGGGCTGGCATAATCTGTGGCATTCAGCACGCTGGCCAGCCGGAAAGCATTCCCCAGCGCTGCCTGGCCGCGCAGGACGACCTGCATCCGGTTCACATTATTATTCAAACGCCAGCGAACGGTTACCGGTTGATTGGACTCGATAATATACCCGGGACCGGTAAAAGGTGTTTTGAATGTGTTGGTGAAGATATTGGCGAGAGGGGTGGTGTATGAGTATTTCGCGGTATTACTAACGGTGCCTGTTGTAATCACGGTGCCGTTTGTCGATTTTATAGTAATGTTCGCCTGGTTTAATTCCGTGGTTACCTGTATCTGTGCCGGCGGGTTGCCATTATCGGTGTTTAAAGATGCAGGCTGGGCCGCGATGGCAGGCAGGTAGTAATAATAAATGTTATCTGCTGGGTCTTCCGGTTTACATACCGGTACCGGTGCAGATTCGCTATAGTCTATTTCTCCATTTGCATCCTCGATTATAGTAAAATAACAGGCAGGGCAGGCCACGGTTGCTGTATTCAACGAGGTAACGGATATATTGTCCAGGTCGGCATAGTTGTCCGAATTGTTGGACGTGTAACTAAAACGCAGGTTGCCCGTATAAGCTGTAGTGCGTGGGATGAGTAAAGTGATGGTTCTGAAAGTGTCATTAGGCATGGAAAAGAGGCCATAGCTCAAAATGGCACTATTGGCAGTTGTCGCGGTCATACCTCCTGAACTTTTATTTATGGTCAGGTAAGTGGTATAAGTGCTGCCGGAGCCTAACTGTACGGAAAAAGAAGGGGTAGATGAGTTGCGGTACAATCTCAGGTCGAATTGTACCTTGATATAACCTTCGGTAGGGTTTACTCCGTTCAGCGTAGCCGTCAGGGTCATTGCCGTTCCGGTACTGCTGCTTTTTTTAAGGCGGGCAAAGTTCCGGTAATCATTGGTCCCGTTGTTCATCCGGGCCAGCCCGTTATTGTTGGTCCAGTCGTTAATACTGGTTTCAAACCCTGGGTTGGTAATTTTTTCCTGAACATTTTGGGCCTGTCCTGCTATAGAATAACAGAGCAGTGTTCCGGTAAGTAGTAGATTTGTTTTCATGTGTTTTTTGTTTCAATTGTTGTTAATAATATAAACTATCGTACAGCTTAATCTTTTGAGAGAGATTTGATTAAACGATTTAGAATTTATTTATATTTGCGAGTAGAATAGATTGTATTACTTGGGTTTACGCAATTGGAACAGCTTTAGTCCACGGTAATCGTGCTGGCCCCTGTAGTCTTTAATTTATCTGCTGCGGTTAATACAATACATAAGTACTTTATGGAATAAACCTTAGTGCTATGTTACTTGCAGGGCCGAAATTAGTGCCGGCAGCTTCCGTTTTTTTTGGGTAATGTACCATCAATCGGTGTAGCTGTGTATGAAAACCGACATAATGTATAAAAGTATCATTTGAGTGTATTAAATCCTGCTGTTGCGGATAAGTTACAGATGGAAAGGAAGAAACGCCTATAGCTTCTTTTGCTTTTGTAAGTTAATTTTTCCGTCTGCTGCCGGAGTATTTGTTAACCCATTAAATCTGATAATAACTAAATTAAAAACCATCATTACCATCTTCACCTGAAATAATACCTGGAAAAAAATAACTAAAAAAACAAGTTTGAAATGATTAACTACATTATCGTAGACGATGATGAGCTGCAAATTGATTTCCTTCAAATGCACTTATCACAGATTGCCGGCTTGCATTGTATGGCCACTTATACAAATGCTTTTGAAGCAAGAAACAAGATTATCGAGCAAAAACCGGAATTGGTTATTCTTGATGTAGAGATGCCCGGGCTTACCGGCATTCAATTAATTAAAAGCCTGAATAATCCACCCTGTGTAATTTTTGTGAGCTCTCATCCCACTTACGCGGCGGATGCTTTTGATGTGGAAGCGATAGATTTTATTGTGAAACCGGTAGCGCCTGAGCGGCTGATGCGGACTATCGACAAAGCCATCATGACGATAGAGCAGGTAGCGGTCCCCGTTAGTTATGCAGATGATTTCAGCATAGAGCGGAGCGCTTTTTTTGTGAAAGATAAGAATGTCCATATCAAGATAGAGTATGCCGATGTACTTTACATTGAATCTTCAGGCAATTTTTCCGTTATTTATTTTACCGACCAAACGAAGCAATTGGTTTTGGCCAACCTTGCAAAAATGGAGGCCCAGTTGCCCTCTAACCGTTTTGTTAGAATAAGCCGGTCTGCTATTATAAATATAGAACATATATCGTCTATAGGGCTGGATACTTTATTTATAAAGGAAGAAGAACTGCCGATTGGCAAACCGTTCCTGGACCGGGTGATGAAAGAGGTGGTGGGGAATAATTGTATCCGGCGCAACTAATTGATCAGCTCAGCAGCAACAAGAGGCGGGACAAGGTCGTTGAATACAGGCCTTGCAAATATGTTTGTGCCTTAAGATGAGATGCAATACAAAACAGGAAGGGCCGGATGTTACATCCGGCCCTGCTTTAATATAGGTATTTAACGGTACCTGGCCGTTTTTATTGCTTAACAACAGTCTTTGTGCCGGTAATTTTTCCGTCTACAAAACTGCTCAGGAAATAAGTGCCCGGAAGTAAATGCCCCAGGTTGTTCATTTTCACCATATGCCGGCCTTTGTTAAGTTGTACCTGCTTTTTGCCCACCTGGCGACCGCTTATGTCTGTCAGGGAAAGCTCCAGCAGGCCTGCTGCCGTCATCGTTACATTATTGGTCAATGTATTTTTGAACGGGTTAGGAAAGACGTTAAGCCCCACCTGTGCCTGTAATTGAGCAATATGTGGGCCACATTCAATATGGGGCCTTGCATCCGCCACAGGAGGTTCACTTCCTCTGAATCTTACATTGTCCCACCTGTGGAAAGCATGGTGTAATTCATAATCACCGCTACCCGGATCTGTTTCGATAAAGTAAGTAGTGTACAAAAACGGTGGTGCGGAGCCCCAGTGACCTTCTCCCATTTTACTAAAGGAAATCCCTGATCTGAAATCTACTATTACAGGAGTTGGATTTTGTGAAATACCCATATAGTCAGGGTCGCTCATCAATGCGCCACCATCCTCTTGCATTTCAACACCTATATAGCGCCCGTTACCTATAAACGACCCATTTGGGACATCATCCACATTATACCAGCCCACCTTTATCTGGCCCGTGTAGCCGCCTGCACCGTATTCCGAATCGCCATAATGCAGTGTCGGAGTATGTGCCGTATTTTGGCCATTAAAAGTGGGTACATTGCCAAAAGAGCCATCATTGACAATTCTGGTTTGTGCCGGACTCATACTCGCCTTATTCGCAAAGCGCACAACTACCTGTTCTCCGTCTGTAAACGTATAGGCCCAGTCCTCCGTATAATAATGGTCCGGGCAATCTAAAGATAGGTTTGAAATGTTACCTGGAAAATTATACTGGTCGTCCACCTGAGGAGCTATCATATTAATACCTCCCTGAGGTGTGGCCATTATGTCCGAATACTCTACAAAGGAGGTTGTAATGATATCGTTTGAAGGATTTCTATAAGCAAGGCATACCCTAAGCGTGTTAGGGCCTGAGGAAATATGATTAAAGGCAACATCAGGACCAACTTCTGAATTAGTACCCTGCAATTGTGTTACGCCACTCCAGGTACCTGTGTTACACGCCATCAATTCTATACCGATCCCGGGGTTTTCCCAGGCAATAACGATACCATAACCATTATGACTGTCCATGCGTATACGGCCGTAATTACCAGCAAAAGACAACTGCATTGAATTGGTTAGTACTAATGTTGAACCGACTAATTCGTAAAGATCTAACCTGTGTCCTACACCATTTTCATAATAGGCAACAGGAACTATATAGTTATTGACACTATAGTCATAATACAGGCCTACCTCCAAATCTGAAACATCTTTATAAGTAAAAGATCCTTGTGCAATAGGCAAAGCCGGAGTGCCGGTATTAGAGATAAAATAAATAAATTCACTTGCACCGCCCACACTATGTGTATTCCATGTGGACAGGTAAAGGGTAGTGCCATTTTGCAGGTCCCTGGAATAGTTGGAAGTTACGGTAGGCGATTTGACTTTTACATTATTATAAATAAAGTCATCTGCTACGGGGTCAGTAAACATCTGTGCCGCCAAACGGTTCGTTGTAGCGCTTCCCAAAACCAGCGCAAAAGGTACTATTAAACATTTTAATGATTGTCGCATAATTAATTGCATGTTTTTTCTGGTTAAAAAAATGGTTTAACGTTTCAACTTGCTTTGCACTCCTGTTCATGGTCTTATAAGTATTGAATTGCTATTTTTTACAGACCGGCATATTGGGCAGTAGGGTAGCACCCCGCCTCCTCCAGGGCTAATTGAAAAATGGAAATCAGGATGTCAGGTTAATAATTATAGGTTTAATCAAAATTATGCTGCCACTATAATTAAGATTAAAGCAATGACTACTTTTGCCGGGTAGTGATCTGTACAAACAGCAATTATTTTACCAGCCAATAACCGGAGGTTATGTGGGTAAAAAATCTTGAGCTAATTTTTTGAATGCTTGCTTTAAGCGAGCGGGCCAGGGCGGTTTGCTTATCCCGGATGGCCCTTAGTTGCTAGAACCTGAAAGTTGAAGCGCTGTAAAATGCACCCATGTTATTCACGGGCTTTTCGGGCTTAAGAAAGAAACCGGGGCGGTCGGGAAGAAGGACCGGGATTGCTGTTGTAATAAACAATTTTAGATACTGCAGGGTAGAGGAAAAAGCGCTGCCAATTGAATACAAAACGAATGTCGAAAACTTGAGTGTCAGTTCCTTCATGAATATATATCTTTGGGATTCAATAACTTAAGACATCAGGTTTTGAAAAAAGGTTGGCGGTTCTCAAAAAATTTTTTGTTTACATTATCTTCAGATTTATTGCCGTTCATTATAATCAGTTTCCTGAAAGTTAATGAACCGGGTTAGTAGTTTCGCTGTTTTGCTTTACTACTTGTAATATGCTTTTTTGAATATGCTCCATGATGAGCCTGGCCCACCAGCCACAGTAAAAATTAAAATGAGTGGAAATGCGATAGGTAGCGGTCAGGTGTAGCCGGACCTGCTGATTATTTACTTTTTCCAATTCATATTTTCCTTTCAGTACCTCGAAGTATTTGCCGTCTACGATTACATGTTTTTCCAAAGTGGTCAGCGGAGTTGATCCGGGATCCGCCTTTATGCTAAAAGATAAGGTTTGACCGGGAACGGCTGCCGTTATCTTTTCTGTAAATGTTAATCCCCGGTCAAAAACCGCCATTCTCCTGCCCCCAACGGCAACGGTATCAAACGTGGCTTTTAGAGGTTGTGGAAAGCCGGCCATACGGAAAAGGGCATCTTTATTTTCTGTCCCGGCTACTGCTTCCACGTTTACAATATGCTCCCAAACACGTTGTTCGCTTGCATTGATGTTGATTGTGGTATGTTGGGCGTAAATAGTTTCACTGGTACCGAAATACGGTTCGATGGATGCGCTAACAAAAGGTGCCAGCACGACGGCCAGGAGTAAGGAAGGGTTCTTTTTCCCTGAAAATATATACCTGCCTGTGATACTCCCTATAGTGGCCATTACGATATAGGCCGGGAAGGTCATCAGGGCATACAGGACACTTTCCTGTTGCCACAAAACGGATCCGCCAAAAAGCCCGCTTACGGCAAGCAGGGCCATGAAGACACTGACTTTTACAGAGTCCTGGTGCCAGGCTACGATAAGTCCCATTACAAAAGGAATGAGGAACAGGAACGAAAGTGTGGTAATACCGGATGCCGGGATTAAAACATCGCTGGTGAGCGCAAAGATAAAAATGCTTTTGGCTGCCAGGCCATAAATAATTCCATAAAAAAGTCCTTTCCATTTTTTACCACCAATCATTGTGGCGGCAGGTCCATACCTGTTTTTATATTGTTCCAATGCTCCCCGGATGTTTTGCTGCTGAATAAAGATAGATAATTCTAATTTAAATCACTCGCCTTTTAAAAGCTGCAAATAATATACCATAGGATTGCATTGCCGTATTAAAATTTTCAATTAATGGAGCTTAAATTTTTATCGGGGTGAAAATTGACGTTACTTTGTTACTGATACACACCATAAGGCAACTAATGCATCACATTCCCGGATAAATTTCAGAAAATCTTATTGGATTAATCCGGATGCAAGACTTTGTATAGAATAAGCTTATGAAATCTAATAAATTCAGGCATTATTATCTCCGTTTCCTGGTTAACCTCAGGAGCTTCAACCATTGGCGAAAGAAACAGATCAGCGGGAGCCATTTCCTGGTGCTGGCAGCAGCAATTGTAGGTATCCTGGGCGGACTTGCCGGTTCGGTATTGAAACTATTGACCCATAGCATAGAAAACTACCTTCAAAGGGCCGATTGGGGACTGAAGTTTTATGTGTTGCTTATATTTCCTTTGATCGGTATATTATTGACTGTTGTTTATGTAAAAACTTTTATCCGTAAGAGTAAGTTTGAACATGGTTTATCCCAGCTTATTTACAGCATCTCGAAAAGCGGCAGTAAAATACCCGTGCATAATACCTATTCTCAAATAATTACCAGCGCCCTGACCATAGGCTTTGGCGGTTCTGCGGGTCTTGAAGCGCCTATCGCCGTGACCGGGGCGGCAATAGGCGCCAATACCAGTAAAGGCTTTCGCCTGAATTACAGGGACCGTACCCTTTTGCTGGCTTGCGGTACTGCTGCCGGTATCGCCTCGGTATTTAATAGCCCTGTTGCCGGTATGGTACTGGCTTTAGAACTGTTATTGCCCCAGTTCAGTATTCCCGCGTTCATCCCTTTATTGATCGCTTCCGCCTCGGCAACTGTAGTGGCGCAATTGATCAGCTCTGAACCCCTGTTTGTACTCGTAACAGAAAATTGGAAAATTGAGGCGATACCTTACTATGTTTTAGCGGGTCTGCTGGTGGGCTATTTTTGTAATTACTTTACCAAGCTCAATTTCTGGATGTCGGCCCGGTTCAAAAAAATAAAAAGCATTTTTGTGAAGGCATTAGCCGGGGGCCTTATACTGGGCTGCCTGATTGCCGTATTGCCTGCCTTGTACGGGGAAGGCTATGTAACGATACAGGCCCTGTTAAATAAGAATTATAGTCATATGCTGGAAGGGAGTTTTTTCCGGGAATATGCACACAATGAGCTGTGGATACTGGGCTTTGCCCTATTAACTTTATTCGGCAAATCTTTCGCGGCGCTGATTACGGTCCAGGCCGGTGGTAATGGGGGCAGTTTCGGCCCGAGCCTGGTCATGGGTGGTTTTTTAGGTTTTATTTTCGCTTTTGGCGCTAATGTGCTTTTCGGCACCTCGTTGAATGTTACCAATTTTATCGTGGTGGGAATGGCCGCCTGCCTGAGCGGGATTATGCACGCCCCTTTGACCGGCATCTTCCTGATTGCGGAGATCACAGGTGGCTACAAGCTTATGGTACCGCTGATGATCGTATCGGCCATTTCTTTTTACGTAAACCGCAGGTATAATAAATACTCTATATATACCCGCCAGCTGGCGCAACAAGGCGCGCTGATCTCCCTGGAGGATAAAGAAAAGAATATTCTTACCAATGTAAGCGTTGCCGAGCTGCTGGAAACCGATTTTACCCCGATAGATATCAATGCTACTGTACAGGATTGTTTCAGTAGTGTGCTTAATGCAAAGAAGAATATTTTCCCCGTAGTAGATAAGGACCTGCATTTTCATGGCCTGCTGTACAGCGAGCTGCTGCTGGACGAGGCTTTACATATTAAAGAGGGCACTTCTGATGGTAGCGGTACTATTAAAGATATTATGCAGCCGGCCATTGAATCCGCTACCTTGTCTACCCCAATCTATGAAATTATACAGCAGATGGAGCGTAAAAGCCTGCGGACCATCCCTATTGTAAATGAAGCGGACTGCTTCCTGGGCTTTATTACAAAAAATGCCATTTTTAACCGGTACCGGGAAGAGTTAAACAAGGAGTTGACTTACCTGGACTAAAAAAATTAGCCCCCGGTTGCCGAATGCGGCGCATCCACAGGTTTTGATTCCGGGGAACCATTTTGCCTTAGCCATATGGATAAGATAACGATGGCGGCCACTGCCAGGAATTCGCTTTGCCAGTTCTGGAAAGATTCAAACCAAAACCTTGATGAGCCAAGGTATTTTTGCCAGGTATCGGGTGGGGCGCCTTTAGCGGATAATTTTTCATTATTATCTTTTAAACTGCCCAGAAAATGGAGGCAAAAAGAAACCAGGAATAAGAGCGTAAATACAATAGACAAAGAATTGCTGTAGAGCTTTAACCAGGTGCCACCTTTCCGTACCGGCCAGGGGGCGCATGGCTTAGGCTCCGGCTTCCGGTCTACTTCTTCTTTCTTGTCGGGGTCTTTCGATTCTGAGGAGCCGGCCTGATATAATTTAATCGTGAGCAATACATATATGGCCATTTGCAGGAATTCGCTTTCCCAGTTTTCAAAAGTGGCCTGGATAAAATGCCCGCTTTGCAGGTATTGTATTAAGCCGATCTCCTGTAAACCGTCTTCAGCCAATTCTTTGTTGTTTTCAAAGAAGCCGGTTATAAACTGGCCTATGAGCGTCAGGAGCATTAAAGATAGTAATACGATACTAAGGCCGTTTCTTTTTAAGAATGAATATTTTTTCCTGTCCATATTATTATATGTGCAAATCCTGCTCCAACTGTTCCCGGCATGATGGTATGATTTTAGCCTTTTAAATAAGTATAGTTACTGATGGCCAAAAATTAAGTTTATGGATACTATACTCGAAGCGATAAAGGAATTTGCGGACCGGGCACATGGTGGTCAGACCAGGAAATATACACCCGAGCGCTATATCGTGCACCCGGTACGTGTTATGGAAATGTGCCGTAAATATGAAAACAGGCTGGAAGTGCTGGCTGCTGCATTATTGCATGATGTTGTAGAAGATACACCGGTAAGCAACGCGGCAATTGTGGATTTTCTACAAACCCTTATGCCCCGGCCGCAAGCCTTAGAGATAGGCAAGCTGGTCGTTGAGCTCACTGATCTCTATACCTCAAAAGCTTACCCGCACCTGAACCGGAAGCAAAGAAAAGAGCTCGAAGCGAAACGGCTGGAACAGGCAAGCGCGGATGCGCAAACCATTAAGTATGCCGATATCATCGACAACTGTTTAGATATCCTGTTCCATGATCCTGCATTTGGAAGGAAGTTCCGGTCAGAAGGAAAAGCCCTGTTAAAGTTGATCCCAAAAGGTAATCCCCTTTTGTACAAGATCGCTTTGGAAACAGTAGGGGCTACACCGGGAAAATAAAGGATTAGCTTAGAGTGTTTTTTATTTAACGCATTACTGTTAAACTTTTTCCGTTATATTGTGTCTTAAAATAGTGTCCGGCGGGTCATTTTAAGGATGATATATTGTGTAAGCATTAGGGGAGCGACCGGGCATATTATCGAATTTTAATTGGTAGTATCAGAAAATAGGTCTATATTTACCCATATTCAGCACTCACCTCACACTTGGATGTTGTTTTAGCATCGTAATCTCACAACAACATTCAGTTTAATGTCTTTATTGATTTTCTTTACCATTCATTGGTATACTTCTTTATTTTTTCAATCTGTATTCCATCATCGCTATGCTGCCCACAACATGTTTACTATGTCCCGGTTCTGGGAGCGTATGTTTTACCTGGGCTGTTTTATCACACAGGGTTCTTCTTACATAAGTGCTTATACCTATGGGCTCATGCATCGCCTGCATCATGCGCATACGGACCAGCCCGAGGACCCGCATTCCCCGCATAATGAACCTAACCCGTTTTTAATGATGTGGCTGACAAGAAACAGTTATTTTAATTTGTATATTGGCAAAACGGAAGCTGCCGATAAATACAAGAAAAACCTGCCAAGCTGGGAAGCTTTTGACCGTATCGCTCATAGCGGTATCGCGCGGCTATGCTGGGTAGTGATCTATGCTTTTATTTATATCTGGCTGGTTGATGCCTGGTGGCAATGGCTATTGTTCCCGGTAACCTTAGCAATGGGCTCCTTTCAGGGCGTGGTTGTTAACTGGTGGGCGCATAAGTTCGGGTATGAGAATTTTTCGGTAAGTAACACCTCTAAGAATATTCTTCCGGTAGACCTGGTCTTTTGGGGCGAGGCCTATCATAATAATCATCATAAACATCCTACACGTCCCAATAATGCTACAAGATGGTTTGAATGGGACATGGGATTTCAAAGTATGCGTTTATTAAACTTTGTAGGTATAATAAAGCTTAAATAAAAATTGCTTGTGTTTTTAAAAGGTTGGTGCATGGTTAGCGCCAACCTTATTATTTAGTGGTAACCCTAACATGTCTTCTTATGTTTGAACTCAGGGAGTTGCTAATACAGGTTGTCTAAAAGCTATGCGGGCCCTGTATCCGGCCCGTCATAGCTTTTTATTATTTATCGTCTTCTTTGTCGTGGCCTTCTGTTTTTACAATTTTGTTGTAAATGCCCATGAGCAGGAAGGGGCTTACCCACTGGCCTATAAACAAGGCTGCATGTGATTTGCGCATCATTTTTAAACATAAAGAAGCAGACATAGCTCCTATCGCCGTCCAAAGGTATACGTCAGACGGTACTTTTGAGGTTACGGCTTCTATGTTTTTGGCCACCATACCTTCTGTTCCCGTGGTTTTATTTTTCTCGTTCATAATTTATAGCATTTAAATGTGAGTGAATTTTAAAAGTGATGATTGTTCTATGAATGGGGCCATTCGCCCATTATTTTTTTCCACCGGCTAATAGCTTCTTTACAACGAATTTTATACCAACTTCTGGCTGGAATAGAATCGTATAGACAAGCACCCTTTGTAATGCTCACTTTGTAGATTAATAGCGGGATTTGTGGAATATCTACAGCCGCACATCTTCGCGTCAGCGATTAATGATTTTACTTTAACTGCTCAGTGTTCTGTACATGCCGGTTATTATAATATTGGTCCAGTATTGTTTGTTCATCGCGTCCTGGTAGCCTGCTGGTAAAGCCACCGGGTAATATTCACTGTAAGCGATGGGATCATACAGTGGCACAACTTTGGTAATAATAAGCGCATACACTTAGCCTTAAATAATAAGTGCGCTAAATTATTGTTATGAGAAAGAAAGATACATTCAGAACCATCCCTTTACTACAGGCTATTTATGTAAGCGTTACCGCTATTTGGCCACTGGTACATATAGAAAGTTTTATGCGTGTAACCGGCTATAAGACTGATGTATGGTTGGTAAAAACCGTATCCGTATTATTATTCGCTTTAATGATCCTGTTATACCGCTCCGCTATAAAGAACAAACCAATCTCCTTAACACTTTCGGCCTCTGCTATAAGTGCTACTGCCGGCCTCATCATTGTGGAGCTTGTTTACTATTTCAAGGGTATCATTGCGCAGGTTTATTTCTGGGACGCGATAATAGAAACCATATTCCTGCTATGGTGGATTAATATATTTTTGAGCACTTACCAAAGGAAACATAAAAGCACCCTTTAGGTTAAGAGTAAAGAGTTTCCGCGTTAAGGTACTTAAATATGTTGCCTCGAATGTGGCAGTTATTAAAACCCTAAACAGCAGCCGGCGATGACCGGCTGCTGTTTAGGGATATTTATATTTTATGGATTAGTGTTACTGGTGTCGGTAAGCGAAGTATCACTGGTTGCGGGTGGAGTAGGTGGCGGCATCGTATTATCCGGGTTGGGCGGGGTAGTTGCCGGGGTTTCATAATCATTGTCATTCTTGTCCTGGGTGTCAAAACCGTTTTGCCCCTGGTTATTATCACAGGCGTTAAGAGCAAAGAATGCGACTAACAGCATAACATATTTTACAGCTTTCATAATCTATTTTTTTGTTTTTAAATAATCGGTTGAATTTATATTATTGTTGGATAAATATTATGTTGTAGGTTGGGTGTTTAATTCGGTACAATGCCATATTTCTTCATCCTGATAGCTCCCTTTACTTCGCAGCTTAGGAATTTCGTTGAATAGATGATCGTAAAGTAGTATTACCGGCCGGCAGTCTTTCTTAAATGGTTGTGTCATAATTAATTGATTTAAGGGGTTGATGAATAAAGCTATTGACGCCAAAAACAGGCCAAAGGAAAATGTTCTTGTATTTTAATGTTATATATAGTTTTTGTTTTTGGCATGTGTGGAATTGCTTACTCAATATGAGTATAGAAATTCACATTGAGGGTAATAGGTAAAATGAATATGCATGCAGCACTGCTCATTCATTAATATCTGTGACGGCCGGTTATTTTTTTTAACGGGTATTTCCTCTTCTGACAGATATAGACTTGCCTTCTTTTAATGATCAGTACTTACAATTTGTTGTGTGGATATTACCCAATGCCTTTAAAAATTGTAGAATAAAAGCAACTGTTTTCCAGTATACTTCAAATAAAAAAGTATAATAGTTTTTTACCTTTTAGCCCCCCGTACGGTATAGCTCTGCGGTATAAAACGAGTTATGATCTCCTGATACAATTGACTTTTCGTAACCGGCAATAGGTGCAAACCGGCAATGGCAAACAATTTGCACCTGTCTTAGTTGTATGTGATTATATAGGTGTTGCAGGTGAACTATTTATTCTTTCAAATTGTTCCTGAAACATTGACTCGTATAACACACTACCAGTAAATATTCATTAATCTTTTAATTACGTAAAGGGGAAACGCTACTAATCAGTAGTGTAAAGCTTACTTTAAAACTAAATGCTCATGAAAGACCTTGTCGTATTTTCTCATCTCCGCTGGGACTTTGTATTCCAGAGACCACAGCACATTATGTCCAGGCTAGCCAATGCTTATAGAGTTACCTTCATAGAGGAAGAAGTTTACACGGAAGAACCGGATGGCTATACAGATTATCCCGCAGCACCTGGCATCCGCGTGTTCCGGCCCCATCTTCAAATGGATAATGACCAGGATATTACCGCAAGGAAGGGAGCTATTGTTCATCGTATTATGAAAGCTTTAGCTATCCGCGATTTTATTGCCTGGTATTATACTCCGATGGCTTATCCCTTTACCCGGCACTTAGCTCCTGCTCTTGTTATTTATGATTGTATGGATGAATTGTCCGCGTTTTTATTTTCACCTCCGGACCTGCTGGAGAACGAAGCTGCCCTGTTACAAGTGGCCGACCTTGTATTTACCGGTGGGTATAGCCTGTACGAGGCTAAAAAAGATAAACATCCCGCAGTGTACTGTATGCCAAGCAGTATTGATAAAGATCATTTTGGTAAAGCAAGGCAAACAGGTACAGAGCCTGAAGACCAGGCAGGTATACCGATGCCTCGTATAGGTTTTTTCGGGGTGATCGATGAACGTTTTGATACCGGCCTGCTGCGGGAAGCCGCGGAACGGAAGCCGGACTGGCACTTCGTGCTCATCGGGCCCGTGGTGAAAATAGACCCGGGCGGGCTGCCCCGGATGTCCAATATACATTACCTGGGTAGTAAAAGCTATGAAGAGCTCCCTTCCTACATCAGGAGCTGGCAGATCGCCATGCTGCCTTTTGCTATAAATGAAGCCACAAGATTTATCAGCCCGACAAAAACACCGGAATACCTGGCTGCCGGGAAACCGGTCTTGTCGACACCGGTAAGAGACGTAGTACGTACTTACGGGAAAAACGGGCTGGCAACTATAGTGGCTACCGCAAAGGAGTTCATCACAGAGGGAGAAAAGCTCTTGCAACAAAACGACCGGGAATGGCTGCTAAAAGCAGATCAATTCCTGGCTGCGATGTCCTGGGACGACCTGGTGATGCAAATGGAAACACAGCTGCGGGCTGTTTTAACGCTTAAAAAAGAAAAGGTATAAGCTTATGTATGATTATTTAATAGTAGGATGTGGATTTGCCGGCGCCGTGTTGGCGGAACGCCTGGCTTCGGCAGGGAACAAGAAAGTCCTGATCATTGACAAGAGAAACCATATTGGCGGTAACGCCTATGATTATTATGATGAGCACGGTATACTGGTGCATAAATATGGCCCGCATATTTTTCATACCAACTCAAAAGAGATCTTTGAATACCTGGGCCGCTTCACAGAATGGCGACCTTATGAACACCGGGTACTGGCAAGCATCGACGGGCAACTGGTGCCGGTACCCATCAACCTGAATACGATCAACAAACTGTATGGCCTTAATTTATCTTCGGAGGAAATGGAGGTTTTCCTGGCTGCGAAACGGGAACCTGTTCAGCAGGTGCTCACTTCAGAAGATGTGGTATTGGGCAGCGTCGGCAAAGAACTGTACGAGAAATTTTTTAAAGGCTATACGATCAAGCAGTGGGGCATTGCTCCTGCGGACCTGGATGCCTCGGTAACCGCGCGCGTGCCTACCCGGATTAATAAAGATGACCGTTATTTTACAGATACCTACCAGGCCATGCCGCTCAGGGGCTATACGCATATGTTTGAGCGTATGCTGGCTCATCCCAATATCCATATCATGCTCAACGCGGATTATGAAGCGGTAAAGCAATCATTTATCTGTAAACAAACCATTTATACCGGCCCTATAGATGCCTTTTTTAACTACCGGTTTGGCAAACTGCCTTACCGCTCAATAGACTTTAAGTTCCAGACCCTGGAGCAGGAAAACTTCCAGCCCTGCGGGACCATAAATTACCCCATGAGTCAACTGTATACCCGTATTACAGAATTTAAGCGGCTCACCGGGCAATCGCATCCCAAGACAACTATTGTTATGGAATACCCGACTGCAGAAGGAGATCCGTATTATCCCATTCCACGTAAGGAAAACCAGTCGCTTTATAACCAATATAAAGCCCTGGCAGAAAAGTTTCCGGATGTGCATTTTACCGGCAGGTTAGGCACCTACAGGTATTATAACATGGACCAGGTAGTCGCGCAGTCCCTGGCCTTATTTAAAAAACTTAGCGCTTCGGACCGGCCGTTGAACGGTGCGGTTAAAAAAGCGGTGGCTTCAAAACTATAATCTTCAAAACTATAATTATGCAAAATCCGTTTTCTTCTTTTTGGATTGCCGGCTACGAATGCAGCGATCAGTTGAATTGTTTTGGAGACCGGGTGAATTTGCTGGAAGCGACCGGGCACCTGGAACATATTGAGCAGGATTATAACAGGCTACGGGAATTTTCGATCAGCACCGTACGGGAAGGCCTGCAATGGAGCTGTGTAGAAACCAGTCCCTATGTTTATGACTGGACAAAGGTAAGACAGCTTATAAGCGCTGCCCGCCAGCAGCAGGTCCAGGTCATCTGGGACCTCTGCCATTTCGGTTATCCTTCAGATCTTACACCGCTGCATCCCCATTTTACCAAACGCTTCGTTGCATTCGCGCTTGCTTTTTTAGAACTCTACCGTAGCCTGCAGCCCGAAGGTTTATTGATCGTCACCCCGATAAACGAGGTTAATTTTATAGCCTGGCTTGGAGGGGAGGTCGGGGCAACCTCGCCTTATACCAAAAAATGTGGATGGGAGGTAAAATACCATTTAATGCAGGCTTACATCCAATGTGTAAAAGCGTTGAAAGCCCGGGACTGCCAGCTCCGCATACTGGTTACCGAACCGCTCATCAATATTGTCCCCGAGGATTTCGGAGACAGCGATCTGGTAAACAAAGCCAAACAAAAGAACGAAGAGCAATTCCAGATGTTGGACATCCTGTGCGGTTATATGTGCCGGGAGCTGGGTGGCAACGACGATCTTGCGGATATCATTGGTTGCAATTATTACCACAATAATCAATGGTATTACCCTTCAGAGCGACAATTAGACTGGCGCAATGGCGCCGCGATCACGGGCTACCGGAAACTGTCTGACCTGTGCCGGGAAGTATTTGAGCGGTACAAAAGGCCTATAGTAATTAGCGAAACCAGTTATGAAGGAGCGTTGAAAGGTGAATGGATACATTT
Source organism: Taibaiella sp. (assembly GCA_016786705.1). GTDB lineage: Bacteria > Bacteroidota > Bacteroidia > Chitinophagales > Chitinophagaceae > Edaphocola. The sequence continues at coordinate 50,708 of JAEUVV010000012.1, read as the reverse complement.
TATTACTGAAGAATGCGCGCAGATGTTGCGGATGGGGCTGGAACTATTCGGGGTATGTATTTACCCGGTACTTAACCGCCCGGACTGGGATTTCCCGGAGCGCTGGCACGACTCCGGGATCTGGAAAATTGACCCGGAGCGTTTTGCGCGTACTATTGACGAGCCTTATAGCTCAACCCTAAACCATTGCATTAATAAATTATCTTTTGCCTCAACTGCCACCTTTCAAAAAATACCTCAATTATAGTTTTGCTTCGGTTCCAATAACATGTAATGCACTGATGATGTGATTTTTAGATTTACATTTTAACATTTTTGTCAAAAATTAAAGTAGTGATTTTCTGTAAATTTGAAATCACTTATTGATTTTTTTGAATTGCTGGCGTTTAACCTGAAAACTGATTACGATGCGTTTATTAATGATCTGTAAGGATGTTAATTACAGGAATTTTCTAAGTAAAAAGCTCAGTTCGGCAACTGTTGATTGTCTACAGTGTGATAACCTGGACGCTGCTTTAGGACAACTAAAACAAAATAATTTTGATGGTGTAATTTGTTGTCTGCCCCTCTGTGATCAATCCTGCCCTTTCAGTATCCTGGCTGACTTGCAAAACGCTGCTATAAATACCGGGATCATTTTTATCGCGGACCAGCTCGAAGTGCACCTGGCCATGAGCCTGATGCGGCAAGGCGCATTTTGTTGCTTTAACCGGCCTTTCCCGCTGGAAAAACTGCAGGAAGTTATTCAAAAACTTAAAAAGGAGGCGCCTGCGATAGATGAATCCCGTAAAACAAGCGTGGCTGAAAACCGGGTAAATATCGCACCGGCTAAACATGTCATAGGCAATAGCAAAGAAGCCCTTAAGATGTACAGGCAAATCGAACTGGTAGGACCTACAAATTTCAATGTGATCATCTATGGTGAAACAGGTACCGGTAAAGAGTCTGTCGCTTATATGCTGGCTAATGCCGGTGATCAGGGTAATAAGGAACGGAATATTGCAGTAGACTGCGGCTGCCTGTCTAAAGAGCTGGCTTTAAGCGAATTGTTTGGGCATGAAAAAGGTAGTTTTACCGGTGCTGTAGGGCAGAAGACAGGTGCATTTGAGCTGGCCAATAATGGTACACTTTTCCTGGATGAGATCGGTAATTTAGACTATGAAGTGCAGGGCTACCTGCTGCGCGCTATACAGGAAAAGAAAATCAGGCGGGTAGGGGGCACACAGGAAATTGCCATACAAACCAGGATTATAGTAGCCTCCAATGAAAATCTCGCGGAAGCGGTGCAGAAAGGTACCTTTAGAGAAGATCTCTATCACCGGCTTAATGAATTTGAAATTGTAGTGCCGCCGTTACGGGCGAGGGCCACGGACCTGCCGCTTTTTATCGATTATTTTATTAATGAAACCAATAAAGAATTAGGCAAACAGGTACTATCACCAGACACTGAAGCTTTGCTGATGCTGCAATGCTATAACTGGCCGGGCAATATCCGTGAGCTCCGGAATATTATTCGCCGGGCCTGCCTGCTGTGCCGGGATGGGCAGGCGCTTAAAAGTGAGCATTTACCGGTGAAAATACTTAACTACATGAATGAACGGAAGCTTAACTTTTCTACAGGAGTAGAGTTACCGGTGCCGGTGACCCCGGTAAAAGCAAGAGAAGTGACTCTCAATAAAATAAAAGAAATATTACGCATGGTTAATTATAATAAAACAAAGGCCGCGCGCTTGCTGGGTATAGACCGCAAAACTTTATACAACCGTTTGAAGTCAATTTCTTTCCCTGGGAACAATCATCGCCGTGGCACTTACGCAGATTGCTAGCGGATTGAAAATGTTTAGGATTAAATGCTGATCCTGATAATAGTTAAAAAGGCGGGCCTTAAAGCCCGCTTTTTAACTATTGCCACCAATAGTAATAGTTGTGGCCGCCATCATACTCAAAGCCGCAACGCGGATACAAACTGTTACCAATATCGTTTGTTTTTTCTGTTTCCAGCATCAGGCCACAGGCTCCCGTTTCCGCGCACCATTCTTTGGCCCGGTCGATCAATGCCACAGAGAATCCCTGCCCCCTGTAGTCGGGGTGTACATACAGGTCGCTTAGCAACCATTGCTTTTTGAGCCGGATGTAATGGTACAGCTTGTACAATTGTACAAAGCCGACCGCTTTTTCTCCCACATACAGGACGAAGATATGCGACTGGTCGTGGTCCAGTCTTTCCGCTATGAACTGTTTGCAGCGTTCATAGTCGTCTTCCTGGCGGTAAAAGACCCGGTACAGGTTAAACAGGGCCGCTGTAGTGTCCAGGTCCTTCAGGCCTGCTTTTTCAATACGGTAGTGCATTGCTTTAAATAGTTTAGTGAATGCCGCAAAGGTATCCAGGCTTTGGACTGCTAAGGTGGTCCAAATTTTATATTTATACTAGTCCAGCAGGATGAGGTATGCGGGGAACATAGGGGCTGCCGGAAATCAAACGACGAAATGGTACAGTAATCTTTGATAATGCTTCCGTATTCCTTCTTTGCGGTCATAAATCTTTTCTCCCGGCAGAGATTTATTTGATATATTAATGATCTGTCTATTATATTTACATTCTGAATTTACTAAACCTTTTAACCTATCTAATAAATAATGACAAAGCACCTTAATGGGAAATCATTATAATTATGATCCATTAAATAAGGATAATTTTCTATGGTTAATGTTTATTGGAGACAAAGCTGCAGGTTGAAGCTGCTATTTGTTATTATTTTATTCCTTTTCAAGATAGGACCTGCCCTGGCAGATCCCGCCAAAGATTCTGCAGTACAGCTTGTTCAGACCCTGTCTTCTTTATACCAGAAAAAGGTTTTGACCGAAAAAAAATACCTGGATACTATAGATAAAACCGTACAGCTTTTCCATTCGGAAGGGTTGCACTTTTCCAATGAAGAGTTACTTAAGCTACTTACGCTTTACCGGCAGCTTATCTGGGATAAGAAGGACGGCGGGAAGCTCAGGAAGGCCTATTACGCTATGCTGAGCAACCAGGCAAAAATGGATGGACGTAATGGAGAAATGCTTTATTACGCGGAGCGATTGAGTGAACTGCAGGAAAGTATTGAGCAGACGCCTTCGGTTACTTCCTTGTCGCTTATTGCCGGTTATTATTATAGTAATATGGCCTATCCTAAAATAACGGCATTATATAGCAAACACCGGAAATTTCTCGAAAAGCTACCGCAGCTAGTAATGCAACAGCAATTCGATAAAAAAGAAGTGATGCGTTCCGGAGAATTAATTTCCACCTTCCTGATGGGAGCTTATAATGCAAAAGATAAGGCACTGGCAGCGGAAATGAGCAGCCTTAGGGACCGGTTGATGATTGCCATTCAAAAGGTATATCCCAACGATATGGAAGTACTGGTACGGGCGCGGTATACTATATTAATGGCAGAACATCAAAAAGCCAGGATAATGGGTACTGCTGCTGATATATGGAAGAATATCGTACAGTTCGACTCTCTGTTGTATGATAAAAATATGCCGGAATATTTAAAAAGCTATGCGGGCTTTACTATAGCGGATAAAAAGGCGCTTTATTTTCTGGACCAGAAAATAAATGATAGCGCGGAGCATTATATAAAGGTACTCTACGCTATGTATGGAGAGAAGATCGATGTGCCGATGAACGCCTATATGGTAAAGAAGTACGAGTCCAGGCTATTATACAACCGCGGGTTTTATAAAGCAAGCGAGGATACCCTGATAAAGTCCCTGATAATTCTTGAAGATGCTGTCGCTAATAATACAAGTGAAATTGATGAGGTCATGTATGCGCTCACAAAAGTAGAAGAGCAGCAATTCCTGCTGGCCGACGCGGCGAAGAAACAGAAAAGATCGGATCAGCGGTTTTTGCTCCTGGTGTCGGGGTCTATTCTACTGTTAAGCGGCAGTATATTGGTGTTCCTGCTCATCCGGCGCCGACAGATGGCGCGTTTCCTGAACTTCAAGCTCAACCTGGCCCGCAATATTCATGATGAAACGAACCCGGCTTTATTATATGCTAAAATGCTGGCCAAAGAGCAGCGGATGGGACAGTCCATAACTGAAAAAGGGGCCCTCGAGCAGCATATTGATCATACTATGGAACTTATCCGGAGCCTGTCTAAAGACCTGAAGTCGGAGCAACAGCTTTTGTTAAGTGACCTGATCCGGGAAGTACGGGAGATGATAGCGAAGATCAGCCGCCTTTCTGACTTTAAATATACCCTGCAGGTTTCCGCAGACGGGAAACGTTTCCTGAGTCACTATCAATACACCAACCTCAAGGCCATCTTGCAGGAGTGCTTATCTAATTCTATAAAGCATGCCGAGTTTAAAGAAGTATACCTCAGTTTTGAAACTAAGGTCAATATACTATATATCGTTTACAAAGATGATGGGCAAGGATGGCCGGCCAATCAACCGGTACAGGGTATCGGCTTACAAAATATGCAGGACCGGACCGGTAAATTAAATGGTGATATAAATATTGAGAATGATTACCCGCAGGGGTACCAGATCAGGATGAGCATCAAACTCAGCTAAGCTGCATAGGATAGATTTTTAAGATTGCTGAGCATAAAATGGCCATACAGGCAATGTAATATATTAAAGCAGCGGTAAAATTATATCGCTGCTTCGTAATTGGTGGGTATATGGACTGGCTATACCAGTAAAATGCTATTGTTTATACGACCCACATGATAAGTACCTTTTTGACTTCTTCCTTATCTTCTTCCCGGGCCGCTTCATAAAGGCGTACTTTTACTTCGGGACTTAATTCATGCGTATTCAGCTGTTCTATAAAATCGAAACCCTGTATGTTTTTCCCGTATTCATGTAAAATAGAGCCATCATTAAACAAGGTATAATGATCGTCAAAAAGATTGGACCTTATCTTTTGAACATGTGCTAATATTCGCTTTTCCATAATTGTAAATTGAGGTATCATTTTAGCGCTACGGGTTCAGCGCCCCTTCCCGGCCTATATCCAGCGTTTGCCCTGTTAGCGCACTGGTAGCCAGTTTAAAGAAAGTGACCAGTTTATTTGTCTTATTGTCCCAATAGTGGGCATCCGCTACTTTTACTTTCAGTACCCTGATATTGGGGTCTTCTTTCCCTTTTTCAAACCATACTTCCACAAACTTGTTCCAATATTTTTCGATACGCGCTTTATCAGAAGAGATCTCTGCCACCCCGTTAATACTTAAAAAATTATAATCGCCAACATGCGAAAACAGTACGCTTACTTTATCGCTTGCCTGCAGGTTTTTATACATTTCGCTTTCAGCCGAAAACAGGTACCATATATTGCCCTGCTCATCGACTTCCTGGCGGCTCATCGGCACTGCATGCACATAGGTACCGGTAGCGGGGTAGGAACATACCATACCTATGTCTATTTTGTTGACCAGCTCTTTTAATTTTTCTATTGCTTCCTGGTTATAAAGATTTTCTGTGCTCATATATTGACTTTTGTGTGATTTGTTTCGCTAGGTATTTCATTATGATTAAAGCTAAAAACGGGCCAAACCTTAATGGTGTGTATTTATTAGTCATTTATGCAGGATAGATAGCTTAATGTGTGGAAATTATTGCTCAAAATGGGTATTGCTGTAGCGGGTATGGACAACAGTTTTTGAAGAGCCAGTCTGTGGAAATGTAGCTGGCTATTCCCAAAAAAACAGGGCCGTTCCCGGAGGAAGCGGCCCATATACTTTTATATTATGGCTGCCTTATTGCTTTAAGACGGCAATAAGGATTGCCTTATACTTTTAATGTTTAACCATCACTTTAGTACCTACGGTTTTGCCATTAACATTTGTGGTCAGGATGTAGTTGCCGGCAGGCACTTTATCCAGCCCGGCCATTTCCATTGAATGGTTACCCCTGGCCAGTTTTTCCGCTTTGCGGGCAATAACATGGCCGCTAACATTCAAAAGAGTCAGCTGTATTTCAGCCTCTTCTTTAAGTGTAATGTTGTGCATGAATCTGTTTTTGAACGGATTCGGAGAAGTAGTGGTAAGCAGCACATCAGCCTGCGCTTTCCTGGATGGACTTTCGCAGTTTACATCATGTTTTGTTGATCCGGCCCCTTTGAAAACAGGATCGTTCCATTTATGGAAGGCGTGATGCAATTCATAATAGCCGCTTCCGGGGCTTTGCTCGGTAAAATAAGTAGCATACATGAATTCAGGAGCCAGGGAACCTGCGCCATCGCTCATTTTACTATAGGCGATGCCGGAAAATCCTGAAACATACGGAAGATTGGAATTGGGCAGTTCCATATAATCCGGTAAGCTGATCATAGACAGGCCATCTTCCGTCATTTCCAGACCGACATAGTTAGAAAAGCCGCCATTAGGTACGTAGTTATACCAACCTACTGATATTTGCCCGGTACTGCCGCCGCTCAGGGCGCCATCGCCGTAATGCAGGGTAGGCGTACTGGCATAATATTTTTTGGCCAAAGGATAATTGGAGAATGTACCGTCATTAACGATAGTAGTCACGGGAGATCCTATACTGTGATAATCTATATGCCTTACAAACACATATTTTCCATCCGTATAGGTATAGGCCCAGTTTTCTACATCGTAATGATCCGGGCAGTCCAGTACCAGGTTGGAGACCTGGAATGGAACGCCGTCGATGTCTTCTATGATCGGGGCAATAGTTGCAGTACTACCAAAGGGGATGCTTAAAAGCAGTGGCCAGTCCAGCATAGACTCAGTTACGAGGCCGGCACCCGGGTTTTTATAAACAAAATGTACATTAAGATTACTGCTGCTATGGCTGAAGGCTACATCAGGTCCTTCTTCGCTCCAGGTACCATTAAGCGTGGTCACTCCGCTCCAGTTGCCCAGGTCGCATACCGAGGTCTGTATACCTACACCGGGATAGTCCCATACAATAGCCACTGCGTAGTCTTTATGACTATCCATACGTATACGGCCATAATTAGGGGAGTAAGAAAGCTGGATCTGGTTGACTAATACCATAGGGCTAAGCGGGGACCCGGTCAATTTATAAACGTCGAGGACATGGCCGGGACTGCCGGTAGGGCTGTGGCTACCAACATAATCATAATAAGCCACAAGTATCTGGTGACTGCCAAAACCGTCGTTGACAATGCCTACTTCAAGATCGGCAACATACTTATAGATGTTTGATCCCTGAGACATGATCGAGGTAGGAGCGGAAGGGCTTGTGAAGGTGTAAATAAATTCACTATAGCCACCCGGGTCATTACTACTCCAGGAAGACAAGTAAAGGTCGGTATTACCGAAGCCGGACGGGAAATTGCCACGGGAATAATTGGCGGTCACCTGCGGTTTGGTAACATCGGGCGTACTGCCGTAAACATATTCATTGGCTACCGGGGTGGTAAAAGATTGAGCCATTACAGGCGCTAAACCTATGGACAAAAAGGGTAAAAGAACTGCTGCTTTTCTTAAAGAGTTAAACATACTAAAAGTTTTTGTTTTTGAAGTAAGAAAATGAGGGTAAAGCAGAAGCTTTGCTAAACTTATCGGATAGCTATCGGAATTTTTTCAGAGGATATGGACGGTGTGGTGGTGTACCGGGACAATCTGGCCTGCCTCCTTACAGGTTTTTACAGTACACTAATTTTAAATTGAGATTAAATATAATGTTTAATCTATTTATTTAAAATATTCTTTCGATATATAATTTGAATATATATTTAAAAATGAAAGAGTAACGTGTTTAGGATATTCTTATTCAGGCACAATATATAGATTGTTCAAAGGCAAGTTTCTTGGTTGTATACCGCATCGCCATAATTTCGCGGCAAGCAGGACTATTATATTACCGTTCATAAACTAAGCGTCTTCCCAGCTCTCCTTCGATCGCTCTAAGATAAAAAGCTTCATCTAATGCACTGAACGCGTCTTCCCAGGGGGCGCTGTTTTGGGCCTGTTCTTCCAGGAAGTGATTGATCCTTTCCAATAGCTGTTGCCGGTTGCTGACCGGTTCCATAGTTGCACTGATACGCTCATGTTCTTCCCGGTTAAGCAGAATATTGTACAGTTTTGCCAAATGCTCCTTGAAATTATTCTGTCCCAGTATCTCAATGGTAAAGGCTATATCAGATAGTTCCGGATCGGTATATAGATTAAATATAGGCCTGATGTCATCATAGGGTTCGCCCCATTCAAATTTCTTTTCAGTGACAAAGCAATGGGGGACTATACTTTTATCAATATAGGTCATCTTTTTTGCTGTTTAATAACCGGGTATTAACGGTTTGTTTTTCCTTTGACTTGTTTTTTTTTAGGATATAAGATCGTCCTTTTCACCCCGCCGCTTAACCGGGTAGCTAAAGTCGATATTGAAAATATGTGTTGGTTTGAGTGGTGCTCTTAAACGTCCCCAGGCATTTCTATGCCCGAATCCGAAAACCAATCTTCTGTTTCGATTAAGGCATCTTCTTCTTTGAATGATTCTGTTCCGGTTTTAGATTTCCAAAAGAAATTGTAATTGCCATAAAATTCGGTTTCCATCTCGATTTTGGCCGTATCAAATTCAATGTGCCGCAGCAGGTGTTCAAACTTAAGAATAAAATCATTTCAGTCATATTCTATAGCTTTATAATCAGCTGCGAAACCAATTACCGGTTGTTGATAGTAGTAGGGGCTTTCCGTGGCGCCGGTGCTAAAGAATTCTGTTCTTAGCCAGGGAAAATCGCCATCATTGACCAGGCTTTTGAGGTATTGCCTGCTTTTTTCGAAGTCGCCTTTCAACGCGATTCTTCCGTATACTATTGTTTGAATGCCCATTGTGTTACTTATTGAAATAATTTCATTGATCAGAACCCTGTAGTCTTTCGGGTTGCTGCTAAGCAGACTTCTTTCTTATCGCATCTGTTTTTTTAAAGGTTTAAATACGCGCGTAAGTATGCTTAATTTTTAAAACGAATAAGCTTGTATTTCCGGATTTAAAATAATCGCTTCCCTTTTTTGTCGATGTAAAACCAGTTCCCGTTTTGTTTTACTAATGCTACACCATCACTAAAGCCGTATAAGTCTTCATAAACTTCCGGGAACAGCTCTTTGCCCTGCACATCCAGGAACCTTGCTTTGCCTTCAGCAATAACGCCAAATATGCCTTCTCCGGTTTGTATTTGTTCGTAAACCGCAGGGATGATCATTTCGCCTTTCTTATTGATAAAACCTATTTTGCTGCCGACATAAACTCCTGCCAGGCCGTTTTGAAAATCGAATACACTCCTGTATTGCGTGGGAATAACCATCTTTCCTGTCTTGTCAATAAAACCGTATTGGTCATCCAGGTTCACCGCAGCTAATCCCTCTTTGAAGTTCATGCTGCCCTCGTATAGCAGCGGTACCACGACCTCACCTTTTGTATTGATAACGCCGTGCTTGTCATTGAGCGCTACTGCTGCTAAACCATCTTCGAAGAAATATATCTGGTCATATTTAGGCTCAACAACAATTTTACCCTGTTTATTCATACAGCCGCTCTTCCCGTCTATTTCAATAGAGGCCAGGCCATCGTTAAAGGAGCTGAGGCTGGTACAGTTATTAGGCACCGGTGTTTTACGACCCATTTTATCAATGATATACCACCGGTTATTTTGCTCTACGGTGCTGAGCTCTTCGGTAAAGTCATTGGCATTATCGTATTGTATGGGTATAATTTCTTTACCATTCTCGTCAATATACCCCCATTTCCCATCCAGCTTTACCATAGCCCTGCCATTTTCAAAGCTCATGGCGAAATCATACTTTAAAGGAGTGATTGCTTTACCGGTAGTATCTATAAAACCATATTTCTTGTTGGTTTCTACTACGCAAAAGCCGTTTTTGAAATCAACGGTAAAGTCATACTTACAAGGGATCACGTAATTGCCTCTTTTGTTAATAAAGCCTCTTTTATTGTCTATCACCACTTCAGCAAAACCATTTTTATACGGGCTTACATGGTAGTAAGCAGACAGGGGACCATCAGTAAGTTGCTCCTGTTTAAAAGCATTGTCCAATACCTGGTTATCCCTGGAGCTGAAAGAGCTACAGCTTTGAAACAGCAGGAGGGAAAGGAGTATCCCGGTTATTTTCTGCTCTAAATGCATTTTATAAATCGTTTCTATATTATTTGCTTTTTAATTTTGATTAACCCGGTTGGTTTAAAGGGCAGACTTAAAAATTAAAAAAGAAAAAGAAAACGGCCGCCCATTCTTTTTTAACGCCTTTGGCATAGCCGATCGTGCTCCTGCTTGAATTCTCTACAGTGCCATCCGGTTTAACATAGCCGATCGTACTACGGCTGCTGTTTTCAATGGTGCCATCGGGTTTTACATAACCTATTGTGGAACGACTGCTGTTTTCAATAGTACCGTCCGGTTTGATATAACCTATGGTGCTGCGACTGCTGTTTTCAACGGTACCATCGTTTTTAATATAGCCCCGGGTGGAGCGGCTGCTGTTTTCAACCGTGCCATCGGCTTTGATATAGCCTATGGTGCTGCGGCTGCCGGACTCAAGGGTTTGGGCCTGTACAGATAATAGTGTACCGGAAAGCAAGAGGATCGTAAATGCTGTTTTTTTCATTTTTTAATACTTTTTATTATAACAGTATCAGGAGGCTTATGGCGTATGGTTTTAAAAGATAAACTTACACTTCTTTTGTTGATTCTTTCAAACTTATTCTTTCATTTTTTAGATAAGGGATCGCTTTGCCCTGTATGTTTTCCCGGTAGCTTGTTTGTAGAGTATGAGCTCTCCATTATTGCCTCCTGTTAAAAACACAAAAAGCTTAAAATAGTTGTCGCGGAAATCACGATCTTTATGACATCAATGAAATGCTATGGTAAAGAATCAATTACTCCGGATGGACAATGTAGGTATCGTGGTCAGCTCCCTGGACGATGCGATCACTTTCTTTACTGAGATCGGCCTTAAGCTGGAAGGCCGTGCTGTAATTGAAGGGGATTGGGCGGGCCGGGTAACGGGTTTAGCTGGACAGCAAGTGGAGATCGCGATGATGATCACCCCGGACGGGCATAGCCGGCTTGAGCTTTCCCGGTTCATTGATCCTCCAGTTATCGCCGATCACCGTATGGCTCCGGTCAATGCTTTAGGGTATTTACGGGTAATGTTCGCGGTGACTGATTTAGATGAATTATTATCCAGGCTCCTTAAATATGGTGCTGAATTGGTAGGTGAAGTAGTGCGGTATGAAAATGCTTATAAGCTTTGCTATATCCGTGGTGTAGAAGGACTGCTGATCGGACTGGCGGAGCCGCTGGAGCCGGGAAAATAAAAGAGTTATATATTTTCTGACTAAACAATAAATAGATAATAAATGGAATTCAACCCCGGAAACCCTGTCATCAGGCTCTGCGTCATGGGCATGGTCCAGGAGGAAAAGGATAACCCCGATGCCGCGAACAGCCTGTTCCGGCAGGCCTGGCAGGAAGCTACCCATGACTTTGAAAAATATATAGCCGCCTATTTTGTAGCCCGGCATGAAAAAGAGATGGCGCAAAGGTTGCGGTGGTTTGAAACGGCTTTACAGTTTGGGCTCAAAGTTAATAATGATTCCGTTAATGGTGCATTGCCTGCTCTTCACTCCCATATCGCCGATTGCTATACTGCGCTGGGCGATGCGGATAATGCCCAAAAACACCAGGCTTTAGCGCTGAAGAGCCGGAAGCAGCCCTCCGATAAAGGTCCTTTTTACCATGGTACGAAAGTAGACCTGCCGGTGGGGGCATTACTGACACCGGGCGGGAGCTCCAATTATAAGGATGGTCTTCAAATGAACCATATCTATTTTACGGCCCTCGTCAATGGTGCCGGACTTGCCGCCGCCCTGGCTAAAGGCGATGGCGCCGATCGGGTTTATGTGGTGGTGCCTACAGGCAGTTTTGAAAATGACCCTAACGTGACCGATAAAAAATTTCCCGGCAATCCATCCCGCTCCTATCGCAGCCAGGACCCCCTAAAAATAGTAGGAGTGGTGAGCGATTGGGAAAAGATCACCCCGGAAGCATTGCAGCAATGGCGGGAGAAGCTGGCGGCTAATGAAGGAGATATTATTAATTAAGCAGTAGTAAAAAGCAGTTAAAGTGGCTCTACTGTTAAACCTATTGAGCTACGGAGTTTTAATTTGTTATTTAATAAAGAAAAGAACTTATCGCGATCCGGGATTACCTGCCGGGATAAGCTCTTTAGTCCATTTAGCAGGACTTCAATACTTAGGTAAGTGCTAAGCCTAGTCCGAATCTTCAAGGATAAAGATAGCTTCTACCGGCTTACCGAATAGCCGGGCTATCTTTAAAGCGAGCACTGTTGAGGGCACATACTTGTTTTTCTCCATGGCATTAATGGTTTGCCGGGTGACTGATACCGCTTTAGCCAGTTCTTCCTGGGTTATATTCATTATGGCCCGTTCTACTTTTATATTATTTTGCATCAGCCAGCTTATTCTTTAAGAGTAAATAATTAAACCGGACTATAAACAGGATGATCGTGGTAAACATATTGTAGACCATCACGGTAATGAAATCCAGGCCGTAAACAAAGAGGAACAGGAGCAACAGTAAAAGGTAATTTACCAATACTGCCCATTGAAAAGAAGAGAGCCGGAGTTTCATGATGTATTCATCCTCTGTTTTTTCCCGGGCAAACGCGATCAGTAGGCTGCCGGTAATAAACAGGGAACCGACTAGCGTGTAGGTTAAATTGAGCTGGTCAATTTTGAAGTATTTGCTTTTCCCTACCGCATCGCCATTGACTACTGCGAAAAAACTGGTTTCCGGGACCAGCTGATCGTTACCTGAAAAGGCAATGTAAATCCATAAGGTCGTGCTGAAGAGGAGCACAGCCAGGCCGATCTTTTTGTAATAATTAGGTAATAAGAGTTTTGTTTCCATAATTCAGATTTATTTTATTGCTGTAAAAGTAAAGAATATATTCCATAATGTAAAAAATACTTTACAAAAAGTAATAAAAACATTCCTTTTAGAGCTGCTGTAGTAGCATCGTTGATAATAGCTTACAGCAGGCAATCTGCCATAGAGATAAAAAAAACAGTAGCAATTTTAATTGCTACTGTTTCTAAACTTAGCTTGTACCGGCTAGCGAATACCTTATGGGGTAAAGACCAGTTTGGCAGTTTCCTGGCAGCTTTGTACCGCAGGGTACCAGGTCGCTTTGGTTTGTGCACATGGAGTGCAGTTACCGCTAATATTCATAAACCCGTAAGACAGTGGCAGGCCGCAAACATTTTGTCCTACAGTGCCCCCGTTGGGCGTACAGCCGGGTGTGCCGTCCAGTATCTTGGCGCCTACAATACCTTTAGGTGTACCACCGAATAAAGGTACACTATTAGGATAAGTAAAGGTAGCTGAAGGAGGAATGGCGATAATCGTGCTTGAATAGGTAGAGCCGCAGACACAGAACTCATCACCGAAAACCACAAAATATTGGGTACATTTTGTCTGGTTGTAAACTACCAGGCTGTAAGCGGAAGGCGCTTGTGCAAAAGTGGCAAGGGAAGCCAGCATAATCATTAAAGATAAAAATAGTTTTTTCATGTTTTAAAATGTTTTTTATGTGAAAATTTGCATAGAAGATCCCGGGTGCGAAGCAAACGGGTTTAAAAGTGAGGGAATAATTTGAAGCATTGCTTTTATGTGATAATAACTTTATAGATATTTAATACATTGGAAACCATCATTATGATTTAGATTTTCAGTACAAAATAATCTTTCCCGGAAACAGGATACAAGCAATCAGGATAGAAATTGTGTGAACGAACCCAAAAAATGCCTGAACGATACAATTTTCGGCCCGGCGATTGGCCGGGAATGTCTGAACGATACAAAAAGATGAAGCTTTGCGAGATTTTAGTAGCAATATGTTTATAAACTATTTATTTTCAACATGTTGTTTCCTGGTGGAGGCAGCCGCCCGGTTGTAAAAGGGGTAATTTATTGATTACCGTTTAATGCGAGCAAGTATTTGTCTATATAAGCTTGTCGTTCCCGGGATTTATATTGCTGTATAAAGCGCGGATGTTCCAGGATCGTTAAGCGGTCGAAAAGCCGGGCTTCCTGGTTTAATTTATTGATGAAGACCGCATTTTTCTTTCCCAGCACAAATACTTCTGAAGTATCCAGGGCAAGACTGATATGCTGCTCCAGGGAGCGGATCATGAAAGGCTTGACCATAGCAAACAGTTGCGGATCATCTTAGTAATTCGCATTAAGCATTTTGCCGTTCACCTTGCGGGTAAGCGCCAGCGGGAAGGGCGAATTGATATAAAAATGCTTGTAAAATTTTTCGGCTCCGCCGTAAGCAGCGATCATATCATATAAGAATACCGAGGAAATTTCATGCGTGTATGCCGATTGCATGCGGATGCCACAAACGTTTTCCAGCCTTTTGGTATCGGTAAAAGGTACTCCCGTTACACCGGCTCCATGCCTGCTCGGATTGATCCCTACTATGAACCGGCGCTGATTGTGGTCATTGTAATATTTATGGTAGAACTGTTGCATTACGACCAGTGTTTCCGGGTTGCCCAGGTAAGGGTTCATTACGTAGAAACCTGCCGGTAACGGGCCGGTATAATGCAGGTTCCGGTTGAAATCAATGACTTTATCGGCAAAAGTTGGGCGCATAGCTGATGAGTTTGGAGGTTCCGGATGCTTGAAGCCAATCCAAATTACTAAAAATGTAGCATCTTTGCAGCCTCAATATTATTATACCGTGATGACCATAAATCCCGAAACTCAGGATTTCCTGAGCCCTGACATCCTGTTTACCTTTGCCTTAGATGCAGAAGCGGCCGATGTATTCAATCATTGCAACACTTTGATTACCGGTATAGGCAAGGTAAATGCCGCCTATGAGCTGACGAAAGCCATCGGGGAGAAAAGACCGGCATTGATTGTCAATCTCGGCTCTGCCGGCAGCAATGTATTTAGCAAGGGTGAAGTGGTTTGCTGCACCCGGTTTGTACAAAGAGACATGGACGTAAGGGGACTGGGCTATGCCCGTTATGAAACGCCCCTGTCTGGAATGCCAATCGTTCTTGAATACGGTTTAAAGATGGATAAACTGGCTGCAGGTATATGTGGTACCGGGGATAGTTTCGAGATGGGGCATGAGCCCACTATTTATGATGTGGTGGATATGGAAGCCTATGCATTGGCTATGATCGCGATGAAAGAAAATATTCCTTTCCTGTGCTTAAAGTATATTTCAGATGGGGCTGATGACCAGGCCGCGGAAGACTGGAACGTACAGGTACACCGGGCGGCAAAAGCTTTTGAGCATATGCTGCAACTAAAGAGGCAGGATATACCGGTTTAATGTATTTAACTATAATTGTTCTTATAACTTATACTTTATTGATGTTTCCCATCAATGATCTAAAGTCAGGGTTTTTACAACAATATAGTATGGCTGGGTATAGGTTGAAGCTTAGGATCTTGAGAGTGAGGTAAAGGGGTTTCCTTTGGTTTTGATTATCCATAACTGCAATTTGATCGCGCTGTTATTAAGCTAGACAGGCAAGATATGTTGTTGGGCGTTTTACAAAAAAATAAGATATTTTAGTATTTCTTAAATTGCATTGTAAATGAGCGAAGAATGTTATGTATATCTGGGTAGCCTGATCTGTTTGGTCATAATACTCTGTACTTTTAAATATGGAAGGCTATTTGGACTAATCAACCTTCTTTTATATTTTATCTATAGCATAGTATTGTATTATAATTTGTTGTTTAACAGCGAAGGCGGTTCCTCCTTACTATGGTTATTCTATTTGATTTTTTTGAGCATACTCCAAGTTATCATTGCCGGAGTCTATTTAGTTATACAATTAATTAAATCCTGTAAAAAACGAACTAATCATTAATGAAGCATCTTTTATCCGCGTAAAAATCAAATATAATTTCCCAAGCATAAAAACATGAAATATTTATCTTTTTTATTCTTTATCCCAGCTGCATTGACCCTCCGTGGTCAGCCTGCAGCAGACATCATGTTGTGTTACGAGAGTAAAGAGGACAGGTTTATTTATAATTCTTTATACCTTAACAGTGATAGCTCCTGTTTTATCTATAGTAGTTGTGAATGCGGGGACGAAACCTTTACCAAAGCGAAATGGAGCATAAAGAAGGGCTATCTGAATGTAACCTGTTTACCCGACTCTGCTTATTCCGTATATCCGAAAGTGGAGTATGTGTATAGCAAAACTGAAACGGATAGTGTCACGATTTATTTTACAGACTATTTTAATAAACCAATAGAGGCTACAGTAATAGCCTTTTTCCGTGATGGTACTGCATTTTATGAGGAACGTATTCAATTGGATCAACAAGGAAAAACTACGCTCTCTAAAAAAGACTATTATGGTTTTATGATGGAATATGACAGGTATAGGTACAATCTGAAAATGGGTGAGGTGATCGGATATTATTTTGAGAATGAGGAAAAATTAATAGCAATAAAGTTCCACAGCGAATTCGGCCAGGCGGCTTATGACAGGGAACTTAAGCAGAAAAATTTAGGCACTCTACAATATCTTATGAAAGAAGATGGTTTGTATAGTGATGCGGGAAAACTTATTTTTAAAAAATACATAAACAGAGGGAGTAAAGAGTGATTTAGGATCTGTAAATCCCCAGGCAATGAAACCGTAAAAAATATGGAAGTAATACGTCAATATTTTGAACAAACCGTTACGATAAGTGAGGAAGACTGGCAGTTTTTTGCCTCAAGGCTTATAGAGCAGGAGTTGTCAAAGAATGAGCTGTTATTGGTCGCAGGACAAACGGAAAACTATCTTTCGTTTATAGAGCACGGCATTACCCGTTACTATATAGAAAAAGAAGAGCAGGAACGCACCTTTGCTTTTTCTTTTAAGCACAGTTTTGTAAGCGCCTACAATTCATTCCTTACCCGTACGCCTTCTGGCTATAATATACAAGCCCTGACGAAAACAAAGCTCTGGCGCATAAGACACAGCGACCTGCAAACTGTCTACCGGGAAACAAGCGTTGGCAATACGATAGGCCGGCATGCCGGTGAAGCGTTGTTTCTTAAAAAATCTGAAAGAGAATTAGCATTGCTGAATGAAACTGCGGAGCAGCGCTACCTGAACTTATTTACAGAGCAGCCGCAGTTGATTAAAGAAATTCCCCTAAAGTATATTGCTTCCTATATCGGGATCACCCCGCAGGCCCTTAGCAGGATCCGTAAACGTATTTCTTAACCGAGGTTCATTTTTTCAATGCCGGAATTGCAGGACCTTTGTTCAAAAGAATAAAAATGAAACCTTTAATCGTACTACTGCTGGCATTTTTGATCTCGCTTTTTTCGATCAGGGTATTGTCGGGAACTTATGACCTGGCTTTTGCCGGAAGAATAGGCATGTCCGTAATGCTCCTGTTTACAGCAATAGCGCACTTCATGTTTCCGGTAGGGATGAGCCTTATGCTACCCGGTTTTATTCCTTACAAAACGGCGATGGTATACTTTACCGGGATAATAGAAATTGTCGCCGCGATCGGGCTTTTCATTCCTGTTTTAAGAACCGCTGTAGCCTGGCTTTTGATACTCTTTTTTATATTGATATTGCCTGCAAACATTCATGCAGCGATAAAGCATATAGACTACCAGAAAGGGACTGCGGATGGAAATGGATTGATGTACCTGTGGTTCAGGATACCCTTGCAGGTCTTTTTTATTGTATGGACCTATTTATCTGTTATTAAAGGTGGCTAGTGAACCTTTAAGTATTGCTAACCGGAATTTTATAAAAGACCCTGGATTATGCAACCGGATAAAAAAGAAAATGGAACCATATGGTTCCATTTTTCTATTTCTTTTTACCTTTTTTCTTTGGCTTATCCACCATTTCTTTCAATGCTTTACCAGCAGAGAATTTAGGTAATTTTTTTGCTGCAATTTTAAGGGCAGCTCCTGTTTGTGGATTACGGCCGGTACGTGCTGCGCGCTCGGCTACAGAGAAAGTACCGAAACCTACCAGTGTAACTGGTTCTCCATTAGATAAAGATTGAGAGATTGCACCAGTAAAGCTGTTGATAGCATGTTCTGCCAAGGCTTTGGTTAATCCTGTTTCTTCTGCAACGTGGGTAATAAGATCTGCTTTGTTCATTGTGTTTATTAAATTGGTATTTTTCTGGATTAAAGATAGTAAAATTAATAATTGCAACTAAAATATAGTGACTTGTTTTTTCTTTTTTACGCAAAGATTACTGGTTTTCCCTATTTTCACTCTCTTCCCGGCGTCCTTCTTCGATCAATTCGTTCACTTCGGCCAGTTCTGCGGCTGCTAAATGCTTCACTTCCGCTTTTTGCTCCGGGTTGCCCTGGTCGATATGGAAGGTGCAACCTATGGGAAAATGGTCCGATCCTACAGAGGGATAAATAAATAGTTTATCGATAAATATACTGGGGCTATGAAACAATAGGTCCAGGGGAACCCTGAAGAACCAGTACCTGGCATGGAAAGTGGATAAAATACCACGGCCTATACGTGCATCAATGAGTTTACTGGTTTTTTTAAACAAAATAGATGACCTTGCCCAGGCGACATTATTAAAGTCCCCCGTCACCAGAACCGGTAGTGTGTAATCCCTTACTTTCTTAGCCACGCTTAACAGGTCGCCGTCTCTTTCTTTTGAATTCTCTTCCTCCGTCGGGCTCGGCGGCGGCGGATGCACCCCGAAGAAGACAAAACGATGCCCGTCTTTAGTTTCCAGCTCGGCCTCTATACTGGGGAGGTCATCGGCAACGAAATAATGCACCTGTAATTTGTGTACCTTTAGCCGGGTATAAAAGTGCATGCCATAGGTATTCTCCAGGCCAACTTTAACGTGATGCGGGTAATCTTTTTCCAGCGTCTCCATAGCCATTTCCCAATCCTTATTGCTTTCCGCGGTAAGGAAGGCGTCGGGCTGCTCTTCCCGGATCAGTTCAATAAAACGCTCATATTCGGTGTTAAACTGGAAAACGTTACAGGAGATGATCTTGATTTTATCCGATGCTTTATCCGATAGTTGCCGGGCTTGTGTGCGCCAGAATTTGGTATAACGCATTAATATATATACGTGGAATATAATAAACCCGATTTGTAATGCCTGGAGTATCCAAAACAATAAGGAATGTTCCAGTACAAAAAAAGCCACTATAAAAACAAACAGCTGTATAAACAGCAGTTGCAGTTTTATAAACTCGGCCACACGGAAAACCCAATGCTGATGCTGTATAAACGGCAAAGCACTAAGCAGGATAAGTAATATTGAACCGATAATAATCAATAATTCCATCAGGCCACTAAATTATGTGCTTTGTAGCAAAAAAATATACAAAAAGCCTGTTAACCTTATAATAATAAACCCGTTCATAATTTATTCCCATCTATTCCTCGCTTTTACGCACAGTTTATCACTAAACAACCACTATCCACCACTTCTTACTATTCACTATTCACTTTTCACTAACCATTAATCACCTATCACTCCTTATCAAATACTCCTTACCTTTATACCATAAAACAAATATTCCATGCAAGACCATAAACTCGCCGTATTGATTGATGCCGATAATGTACCTTATGCCAATGTAAAAGAAATGCTCGAAGAAGTTTCAAAGAGTGGTACACCGACTGTAAAACGTATCTATGGCGATTGGACCAAGCCGCATCTTTCCGGCTGGAAAAACGTATTGCTCGAAAATGCTATTACACCCGTTCAGCAGTATAGCTACACGACAGGAAAGAACTCTTCCGACAGCGCCCTGATCATTGATGCTATGGATATTTTATATTCCGAAAAAGTAACAGGATTCTGTATCGTTTCCAGTGACAGCGATTTTACCCGCCTGGCTACCCGCTTGCGGGAAGCGGGCATGCTGGTGATCGGTATCGGGGAACGTAAAACACCACCACCTTTTATCGCGGCCTGTAATAAGTTTATTTATATAGAGATCTTAAAACCGGCAGAAAAAACGGAAGAAGCTAAGGTCAGCGGTAAAGCCGCTGTAAAGGGCAACCAGGCCACCGTACAAAAGACTGTTGACAAAGTAGATAAACAAACCGTTAAAATGATCGTTAACAGTGTGGATGCCTTAGCCGATGAGACCGGCTGGGCCTTTTTGGGCTCATTAGGTAATTTTATTTCTAAAAAGAAACCCGATTTTGATCCCCGTAACTATGGGTTCAATAAACTATATGATATGATCCGCTATATGGATAAGTTTCAAATTGATGAAAGAGAGGCCGGGGGCCATAAGCATGTAAAGCATATTTATTTAAGACTAAAGTAAAGGTGGAATAACTATTTCTTGTTTAATTGCACTACAGGGAAGTTGACATTATCGATAGACCGGCTGATGTAGTTCCTTACAGCTTCCAATGGTACTATTGTCTTTGAACTATTCTTATTACATTTTATTATTCTCATAAATATAGGCCGCAGCAATAGCTACGGCCTATATTTGTTTATTTCAGTTCAAAGCTCCGGATTACCAGATCTTTGCTCTTTCAGCATCCGGGCGATACATTTTATCGCCTTCTTTTACATTAAATGCTTTATAGAAGGGTTCAAAGTTACTTAAAGGACCATTGGCTCTCCATACACCGGGAGAGTGCGGATCGATCTTGATCAATTGCAAACTACGCTCTTTGGTTGCCTTACCTCTCCATATCTGGGCCCAGCTCATAAAGAATCTCTGGTCCGGTGTGAAACCGTCAATTTTTTCTTCACTTTGTCCCTGCTTGGTTTTCTTAAACGCCTGGTAAGCGATGGCCAGGCCACCAAGGTCAGCAATGTTTTCGCCCAATGTTAATTCACCATTTACATGTACTGAATCTAATACCGTATAAGCGTTGAATTGTTTGACCAATACAGCGGTTTTTTCTTTAAATTTCTTTTCATCTTCCGGGGTCCACCAGTTTTTCAGGTTGCCGTCAGCGGCATATTGCGCGCCCTGGTCATCAAAGCCGTGCGTCATTTCGTGGCCGATCACCGCGCCTATACCGCCATAGTTGATCGCGTCATCCGCATTGAAGTCGAAGAACGGGAATTGCAGGATGGCTGCCGGGAAAACGATTTCGTTGAATGCCGGGTTATAGTAGGCATTAACTGTATTCGGGGTCATAAACCATTCTGTACGGTCTACCGGTTTGCCGAATTTAGCGATCTCGGTATTGTAAGCGAATTCATTTGCTTTCAATACATTTTGCGCATAGTTATCCGGAACGATTTCCAGGCCGGAGTAGTTTTTCCATTTATCCGGGTAACCGATTTTCTCTACAAAGCTTTTTAACTTGATCAGCGCTTTTTCTTTAGTAACATCGCTCATCCAGTCCAGCCCTTTGATACGTTCACCAAATGCTTCCTGGAGATTTTTTACTAAAGTTTTCATTTTCTCTTTAGCTTCAGGTTTAAAGTTTTTCTCTACATAGAGTTCTCCTAACTGGTCACCCACACTGTGATTGATAATGCCCATCACACGTTCCCATCTCGGTTTCATCTCTTTTTGACCGCTTAAGGTCTGGCCGTAGAATTTAAAGCTTAATTGCTCTGCTGCATCACCAATATAAGCAGACATATCGCTTAGCAAGTGGAAGCTTAAATATTGCTTCCAGTCTTCGATAGGGGTTGCTTTCAATTCAGCCGAAAGTACGCTGTAGTATTTAGGGTTACTTACCAGCAAGCTGTCCTGGCCTTTAAAGCTTAATTTATCAAACAATTTTACCCAGTCAATATTTGGTGTTTTTTTGTTGATATCTGCCAGGGAGAATTTGTTATATAATTTTTGAGGATCACGCATTTCTGCCGGGTACATAGAAGCGGCAGCAAGTTTGTTTTCTATGTTGAAAACGGCAGCGGCATTTTTAGCGGCTGTAGCTTCATCCTGCCCGGACATTTTTAAATAATCCTGGATCAGTTTTTTATAAGCTTCCCTGTTGGCAGCAGATTTTTCATCTTTATCGGTATAATAATCTTTAGAAGGCAGTCCTAAACCTGCTTGTCCAAACTGGGCAATGATCTTGGTTACCTCGCGGTCATCCGGTCCCACATAAGCGCCGAATACGGTAGGTACGCCTTTTTTAGTCAGGGAAACGATCACATCCAGTAATTGCTCATGATTGGTGATCGCTTTGATCTGGTCCAGCTCCGGCTTGATCGCGTTGATGCCGATCTTATTGATATTGGCAGAATCCATACCACTTTTATAGAAGTTGGCAACATTGTATTCTTTAGTACCTTTTTGTGCATTATTTTTAGCGGAAACACCTTCCAGCAGCTCTCTTACTGCTCTATTAGTACGGTCAGCCAGCTCATCAAAACTGCCCCAGCGGGTTTTATCACCCGGTATAACCGCAGTTTTTAACCAACCGCCGTTTGCATATTCAAAAAAATCATCACCTGGACGCACAGTGGTGTCCATATTGGCTGGGTCAATAAATTTAAAATCGGTTTTAGACGTCATACTATTGGCTGTTCCCGCATTTTTCTGATCTCCGCAAGCGCTGGCAGCAATGGTAATAGCCAATCCTCCCATCAATAATAAGTGATTAAATCTCATAGTTTATTTTTTTAATAACTTTATGTTTGTGGTAAAATTAGGAAATTCAACTTATATCTTATCCTGTAGACAGGGGTAAAAATCGGGGGATTTTCTTTTCTTTGTCTTCCTGTTGATAAAACGGTATAGTTATGCGCATCAAAATAATTAATGGTCCCAATCTTAATATGCTCGGAAAAAGACAGCCGGAAATCTATGGCAGTATTAGCTTTGAGGCTTATTTCTCCATCCTGGCAACTACTTTCAGCGGGCATGAATTAAGCTATTTCCAGAGTAATCATGAAGGCGCTATTATTGATGAGATCCAGGATATGATGAACGGCACTTATGATGGCCTGGTCATAAATCCTGCGGCTTATACGCATACCAGTATCGCTATAGCAGATGCTTTGGCCATGCTGTCTGTACCGATAGCGGAGGTGCATATTTCTAATATTTATGAACGGGAACCCTTCCGCCAGCATAGCTTTGTACAACCTTTAGCTGCTGTAACCATTGCGGGTAAAGGGTTGGAGGGTTATAAAACGGCTATTGAGTTCTTAATAGGCAAAAACGGAAACGCACACAATTAAAGTTTATCTTAGCATCCTATGAAGAAAAGAAAGTCCTTATTCAGGCGTATATTAAAAGGAATATTACTGTTTGTGCTCTGCTTTAGCGGCGGTATCTTATTGTACCTGGGTATAGAAGCGGTATTGTCCAGGATGACGGTGGAGGGTGTAGCGACGAAGGAAAAAGAACTTTCTATCTATATCATAAACAATGGTGCGCATACGGATATCGTGATGCCGGTACACACTTCTGTAATAGACTGGAGCGCATGGATACCTTTTGAAAACACTTTGGGTAAAGATAGTTCTCTCGAGTGGATTGCCATGGGCTGGGGGGACAAAGGCTTTTACCTGGAAACAGAAACCTGGGCAGACCTGAAGGCCAGTGTAGCGATCAATGCGGCCTTTGGCCTGAGTACTACCGCCATACATGCTACTTATTATAAAAGTATGCAGGAAGGGGAGCGGAGCCGTAAAATTGACATCAGCCGGGAGCAATACCGGAACCTGGTTGCTTATATTCAAAACTCATTTCAAACGGATGAAACCGGGAAGTATAAATATGTCGCTACCGATAAACAGTATGGGGCGAATGATGCTTTTTATGATGCCAAGGGTAGCTATAGTATGTTGCATACCTGTAATACCTGGGCCAATAACGCGTTGAAAGCGGCCGGGCTTAAGGCCTGTAAATGGACGGCTTTTTATAAGGGGATCTTCCGGAAATACCCGCTTTAATGGTTAATTATGAATTGTTGATTGTTAATGATAGTAATTAACCATTATGTATTGCCGATGGAGCTCAATAAGACTTCCCTGTTTCGTTACATTGCGCCCGATTAAAGTAAATAGGTGTCCTGCTGAGCCTGTCGAAGCATCTTGTTTTTTGACAGTTTCATTCTTCGATAAACTCAGGGTGACAGAAGGGGGGGATGGTAATAGTAATTAATCATTAATTCAATACATTGGCGGCAAGAATTTTTCCATCCGCTATGTTCCTGGCCAATAGGGTGGTAAAGACTTCTTCAAACGCGGTACCGGCTTCCGATATAGCTTCTTCCAACCTCTTTCTTACCTGGGTTTCCGTCACCAAAGCTTCCCGCCAGCTTTTACCGCTTGTATGTGAATTCAATACAAAAGGAATAAGCCGGTCAATAGCATTGGCAAAAACAGCGTCCGGGGTCTTGCGGTCTTCAAACTCCAGCCATAATTCCAGGAATAATTTACCGGTTTCATTATCCAAACTGCCAAAAAGTTTTTCAGCAGCCTGCTTTTCGCGCTCAAACTTGCCCTCCATACCATTATCATCAAATATAAAAGTGTCACCAACCGCTATCTCTACCAGGTCATGGATCGAAAGCATACGGATCACCCGCAGCAGGTCAATCGCGTCTTTTTGTCGCGCGTAAGGGTATAGTATCTGTGCAAAAATGATGATCTGCCAGCTATGTTCCGCCGTATTCTCTCTTCGCTGATCATCCGCGTTAAAATTGCGTCTTTCTACATTTTTAAGCGCGTCTATAGCAATGATAAAGTCCAGTTCATTCTGAATTTGCATGGTATTCTTTTTTATTTGACTTGCAAAGGTATGGCTTATTCAGACCGGCGGGTTGTAAAGAAATGTTGTAATTGTATTTGGGTGACTGCCAAAAAAAATGCAATTTTGGTTCTGCAATGGGGTGCTTACGTTTGGAAACGCAGGCTGAGATGATACCCAGGAATTTTTGTTCGATACCTGATGCGGGTAATGCCGCCGTAGGGATTGCTGCTGTTCTCTTCTCATCTCCTGATCTATAATTAAACGATGATACAGGATTTTTTACAACGAATCAGCTGGCAGGAGTGGTTGGGGGTACTTTTCTCCATGTTGCAGGTCGTATTGGCCAGCAGGAACAATGCTCTGAATTACCTTTTCGGTATCGCGGGGGTGTTACTGACCTTGTATGTAATGGCGCTCTCCGGGCTTTATGCTGAGTTTACTTTAAATCTCTATTACCTGGTGATGAGCATTTACGGCTGGATTTACTGGTTGCGGGGGAACGAATCTGCACAGATGCCGATTACTAAAAGCAACTATAAAGACTGGATCATGTCGGTAAGTATTGTGCTCATCAGCTTTGTGCTGTTCCTGTTTGCACTTACCCAATTTACAGATTCCGATGTACCGGTAGCGGATGCCTTGGTAAGTGCTTTTGCCTGGGCAGGTATGTGGCTGATGGCCCGGCGTAAGCTGGAAAACTGGATACTGCTGAATGTGTCTAACCTGCTTGCGGTGCCCTTAATGATCCACAAAGAGCTCTACCTGTATGCCGTATTAAGCGTTTTTTTATTTATTGTGGCGGTGATCGGTTATTTTAATTGGCGAAAGATCATGCAACAACAGAAAAATGATGTTCAATAGCCTGTTTTTGCAGCCAGAAATTCAAATATTAGTAATATTTTTGCGCTCTAAAAACAAAACAATAGAATGGCTTCAGGTTTTTTTGCGATATTGGATGATATTGCGGCATTGATGGATGATGTAGCAGTGGCCAGTAAGGTCGCCACACAAAAAACAGCAGGTATTTTAGGTGATGACCTCGCGGTAAACGCTGAGAAAGCTACGGGCTTCTTATCCTCCCGGGAATTACCGGTCCTCTGGAAAATTACCAAAGGCTCTTTGCTCAATAAACTGATCATTATTCCCGTGGTATTTTTGCTCCAGTTTTTTTTACCGGTTGCGATTAAGGTGATTCTTGTCATAGGGGGCTTTTACCTGGCTTATGAAGGCGTAGAAAAGATTGTTGAGTTTCTTTTTCATCGTGAAAAGAAAGGGCATGAAGTTGTGGAAGAAGCCACGGAAAATGATGCGGAAATGGAAAAAACGAAAGTGAAGTCTGCTATTTCTACGGACTTTATTCTCTCTGTAGAGATCGTTATTATTGCCTTGTCTACGGTACTCACAGAACCTTTAGTAGAACAAATAATCGTAGTATCCATTGTCGCATTGCTGGCTACTGTAGGTGTATATGGTATTGTGGCCCTGATCGTGCGTATGGATGATGCAGGTTTTAAATTGATCAAGCACTCTAAAGATAAAGGTTTTGTGGCTAAGGTCGGCCATGTGCTGGTTAAGGCTTTACCGATTATTATTAAAATTCTGGCAGTTGTGGGAACTATCGCATTACTCCTGGTATCGGGCGGTATTTTCGCGCACCAGATCGATGCTTTACATCATACCTGGACCGCTTTACCGGATATGCTGAAAGAATTTTTATTTGGCCTTATTGCCGGTTCTATTGCGGTACTGGTCATTACCGCAATAAAGAAAGGAGTGGCATTAGTCAAAAAATAATTGTTGAGCTTAAAATAAAAAACAGCATTGAATCTTTATCGTTCAATGCTGTTTTTGCTTTAACGGATCCGCACTTTTTTCACCGCGGTATTTCCTTGCTCATCCGGGAAATACATCATGGCAGCGCTGGCCGGGCTCAGCTGGAAGGTACCTTTAAAGCGGGCCTGTACCTCAATTTCAAAATAATGAGTGCCTTTAGGTAAAGTGTTACAGTAAATACTGGTTTTGTCTTTAAAGTTGGCCCTGCTGGCTTCAAAGGGATTCGTTTTTGATTTGGGTAAGGGGATACACCCGGCAGGTAGCGGTACATCGATCAATACATATTCCGCGTCTTTGGTCGCTTCCACTTTAATGATCAGTTTTAAAGATTCGCCTTGTTTTAAGACTTCCCGGGTGGTACCGCCATTGTCTTTAAAAGTGCTGCTCACGATAAAGGTGCCTTCTTTTTCGGCCGCTTCGGGATTGAAGAACTCATAATTCACGAAAATATATGCCGGGGCCATACCATTTTTTTGAATATCCAGGTGGACGGCTTTGTCGTTGAGTACAATGCGTTTCGGGAAGCTATCGATCATTGCGGTATAGCTGCCGGAGATATTCACTTTGGTTTTAATACCCTTTCCGGGATTTAGTTTTTGTTCTTTGATTAATGCAGGTAATAGTGTGCTCAATACCAGCCCGCTTTCCGCCGTATTCCGGTAATAGCCTTTATTTCTTTTGAACAAAAGATAATCCACTATCTGTGTTTTGATCTTTGTATAAGCGGTATCATTTTCTATCAATTGGTAAGCCAGTAAGGTAGTGGCCATCTGGTTGCGGTACCAGTCGTAGGAATCTTTACCCCAGCTTAATCCCTGCTCATCCACGTTTGCTTTTTTGAGTAAAGTATCCAGTCGCGTCTTATACTCCATGCCCAGCGCTTTTTTAACTTTAAGTATTGCAAACTGGTTGTAATAATCGAGGCTATCGGCCTTGATGGCATCAATATAAAAGGCATATTCCGCTTTCTGACCGGCATTAGAAAGGGTTACCAGGCTTGCAATCCGGTTAAGGGTATCCATATCGGGCAGGTGATTTTGCAGGAATTTATACCCTTCCCGGATGAGCGGGTCGAGGCTACCATCCGTATTGACTTTAGCTAACACGTTCAATACATAATTGCTTACCCGGATATCGCCGCTGTTGTTGGCAAACCAGCCAAAGGAACCATCCCGGTTTTGTGCAGCAGCCAGTTTGTTGAGGATGATTTTTTTTGTACGGGTATTATTAAAATCCTTCCTGCCCATCAGTTGTTTCAACACTTCTTCGTAGTGAATAGATAATAATTTGCTGGTGATCTGTTCGGTACAGCCATGTGGATACTCTTTCAGGCTCTCGATTTCCTGCAGCATC
Organism: Taibaiella sp.; assembly: GCA_016786705.1. Taxonomy (GTDB): domain Bacteria; phylum Bacteroidota; class Bacteroidia; order Chitinophagales; family Chitinophagaceae; genus Edaphocola. The sequence continues at coordinate 22,785 of JAEUVV010000012.1, read as the reverse complement.
ACATCGATCAGGCTACCTTCAATGCTGATGGTCGTTTTCCCGGTAAAATATGCCTTCCCATAAGTGTCCGGCATAGTACTGAAGCTGGTATCGCCTGGCAAAGCGGTAAAGATCCCTTTCCGCTCGATCACACCAACCGGCAGCACCGGGATTGTTTTTTCTTCCCCATCCTGGTAGCCGTTTTGAGTTTCCATACTAAAGCTTGCCGTCAAAGAGGCCGTATCTATCTTATTGTTTGCCGGTGCCGCAAGCAGCAATTTTTCTGTTTTACCGGCATTCACTTCCTGTAGTGTTGAAGTTAACAATGTATCCGGGCTGCTGAATCTTGTTTTGAGCTGGAAAGGCGTACCGGTATAATTGACTACATTGCCCACTGCTTCCACACTATCACCATATCTTAAAAACCGGGGTAGGGACAAGGTAGCGCCTAGAGGTTTAAAGGACTTGGTCATAGCTACCTGGCTTGCGGCAAAGCCCTGCGGGTTCATGGCAAGTACATAGGTCTTCCAGGCGGTAGCCGTTCCGGGATAGGTCACTTCAAAGCTCGCTTTACCTTCTTTATCGGTCCAGAGATTGGGCTCCCAGATTGCCCAGTCACGGAAGTCGCTGCGAATACCGGATGCGGCCTGCATATCGTCCATAAAACCGGCAATAAAATTTTGTGCCTGCTGCGATTTTAAAAAGCTGCCTTTCCCCGGCTGCTTTTCCCCGGTTTTTGTTTGAATAAGAATTACGCCATTAGCAGCTCTGGCACCGTACACGGCTTTACTGGTGGCATCTTTCAGCGATTCCATTGAAGCTATATCTTCGGGATTAATGCTGTTTATATCACCGGAATAGGGTGCACCGTCCACTATGATCAACGGTTTTGCATCCGCGCTTAGACTACCCATACCGCGTAACATAATATCCGGCGTGCTGCCCGGTTGTCCGCTACCTGTGGTTATGGTCACACCAGGTACACTGCCTGATAATGCATAAGCGGCATTGGTTACCGGGCGCCGTTCAATCTCTTCTGCATTTACACTCATAAGACTTCCGATATAAGTACGTCTATCAATTTTTATACCATACACTGCCACACTTTCCAGTGCATCCTGGTTGTTATCTACCTGCAACGCGATATGATAAGCGGAACGGCTATCCAATTCAATTTTTTGAGTGATGCACCCGTAATATTCTACACTTATACTTTGGTTATTCAATGGCACATCCAGTGAAAATAAACCGTTTTCGTCTGCGGCCACCCCTATATCTGTACCCGATACAGTAATGGTAGCACCAATAAGTAAATCACCCTGATTATCCATGACCATTCCCTTAATTCTTCTGTGTGGACCAGCATGTCCGCGGCTGGCATTTGTATTGATGACCTTATAGAAAGGGCTTAATTCTTCCGGAAAATACTGCGGGTCAAGTTTTTTCCGCTTAACATCCAGGTGATATATATTACGGCCCTTAGCCTTTATTACCAGTCCAGGGAGTTGGGATATGCCTGAATCAGCCCAGATGATCCATAAAGTATACTTACCGGTATCTACTTTAAAAGAGACATTGCTATTAAAGAGTCCATTAAAGATTTGGGGTGGTTTACTACTGTTCTCAGCAGTAAGGAGGAAAGACTTTACCGGTTTTTCAGCCTGCGCCAACAAAGTAAGGTTACCATCCGGATAAATGAATAGCGCTTTCCCTGAATCTTTATTAAGAATATAGCTTACCGTATAATCTGGTTGCGGGAAAAGGCTATCATAAGTAATCAGCTTCAAGGAGTCCGGGTCAACAGCGGCCTGGTACACAGTGTTAAACCCGGGGCTAATGCTGCTCCGCGGAATTTTATAATTATAGCGCTGATGTGGGCTGCGGGTATCCTGCAGCATGCGCATCATGCCAGGTCTTAAGCTGTAAGTAAAGTTAAGCTCATGAATAATGGAGGTCTTTACATTGCCTTGCTGGAAAAAAAGCAGGGAGTCCCCGGCATCTATGGGCCCGATAGCATAGAGCTGGTTGTTGCTTTGCCAGACATAGGGGTTAAATGAGTTGACAAAAGCAGATCCGGGGGCGGATAGGAAAAGGCGTTCTTTTTGCCGGATCAGAAAGGGAATATTGTATTCACTTTTATAATAAAACAAAGCATTGGCCAGGGCTTCTCTTTCATATCGGTTTAAACTGTCCGGGCTACTGCTTTTACTCACCTGCATCTCTTTACCATATGGGGTATTGTAGCCTATACTGTCTCCGTTGATAAAGATATTGGTTTTAGTACCTGCTTTGAGCTGCAGTTTGCTGATATGATATAAAGCGCGGGCCGAGCGAAAACTCAGGGACTGTGTTGTTCCCTTTACCCGTAGCGCATTAGGATCGGTACCCAGGTTAGCCGCACGTGCATAGGCAAGCCGGCTGTCCGCGTAAACGAGATCCGGCTGCACATATTGCCCTTCTTCTTTGACATATATGGCTACCTGGGCACGGGCCGTATCTTGTGTATTAAAGGAATACAGCACGAAATCTGAAGTGTCTCTGTAAATATTGCGATAAAAGAAATTAGTATCCAAGCCCAGCAGTGCCGACCACTTGTTACTGATCTTTTCAGAATGGTAGCTTATAAATCCTGATGCATTATCCAGGCTGCTATAGCGTTTTACCTTGTTCAGGCCTGGTTGTATATAGCCGGATGATTCCAACCGGGCTGTGAAGTCTTCTTTAAATTTTGCATTAAAAGCGAGTACCGTAACATTTGTATTAGCAATCCCCTTATCATCCAGGTCTTTTAATGAAATGTGTACAGAGTCTTTCTGGCCGGGATAAACGATATCGCTTTTGCGCAGGTCTATCAGCATTTTTGACTTGATCTTATAAGCTGTGGCCTGCTTGCTCATCGCCTGGTTGCGCCAGTTATAACCCGCGATCAGCGTAAAGGTACGGTCCTTCTTACTCAGTTGCCTGATGCTGGTATCTTTGTCGGTATGCCCATAATACAATAGTTTGTCGCCTTCATAGACCGCATAGCGCATCCAGATCTTTTGCGGGTTAAGGATATGGAAATAGGCGGTATCTTTAAAATAATCTTCCCTGATCTGGATCTGGTCACTAGCTATATTGTAATGGAAATTTGATAGAATGCCGCCGGTATCGTCTGTTTCAAAGAAGGTATAATTCATATCGGTGTAATGAAGCGGCAGGGTATAAGGATAGCTGATGCTATCCGCGAAAGCCCCGTTGCGTTTATAAAAGCCTTTGCCACTGATAGCTTTTTTATTACTGATAAGATTTACGTTTAGGCAGTCCCTGAGCTCCGATACTTTAAGGTAGGTACGGTTACTGCTGTATTGTAAGCTAAAGGTGGTATCTCTTATTTCGTTATTGGCATTTTTTAATCTTACGGTTGCGAGCAGTTCCATAGCTTCCAGCTCGGGTAGCGAGGCTGTAGCAAAGCTCATATGGGTATCCCCATCCGGCACCACATCAAAATGTTGGTGTAAAAGTGTATCCGGAATGAAGGTATTCGCATTGTTCTTTTTCAGTTTTACCTGGCCGGACCTGATGAAAAGCTCCACGGTAGCATCTATTAGGGGCAGGCCATTGGCATTATAAGCATAAGCATACATATGGATGCTGTCGCCTTTCTGATAAGTGTCCCGGTTTTCTGTAGTCACGCGCAGGTAAGTGTCGTCCAGCAGGTAATCTTCTACTTTGAAGGTCTGCCGGAATACGGCCTGGCTTTCTTTTCCTTTAACCATCAGGGAATACTTTTGATCGGGCAGGATGGAGTCGCCCAGTACAAATTCGCTAAAATAGACCCCATCGCCCTGTGTGAGCACAGGATGTATGTAGGCTGTTTTCTGCGCGCCTTCAACATAAACATCCAGAGCTTCTTTGATGGGTTCATTGGTAGCGGCATCTAAAAGATAAGCTTTGTATTTAACCGTATCCCCGGGGAGATAATTGGGTTTATTGGTGACCAGGTAACCTTTATAAGCAACTGTGGCGGCATGATAACCGGAATAGTCATTGTAGTAACTACCGTAATTATCGGAGCCCCGGTAAGGTGCGTCATTATAAATCCTGCCGGCGTTGCCGTGGAAGAACATAATGTCGTTTCCCCGTTGTACAGTGATTCGTTTTTTTCTTTTCATCCTGAGGGGGTATGCCTTAAGGCCTGGATCGTACGCGACAGTCTTACCTGCAATGTTTATAGTCGCATCCGCGATAAGCTTACCTGTTGCATCTTTAACCTGTATAAAATCTTTATCGTGCAAGCGGATCAATTCGGCTTGTAAGCCTGCTTTCCGGCGGAATTGATAGCGGAGCTCGTTTTGGACAGCCGTAACCATTACATAATAACCCGGTTCTGGTATTGAAGTATTCAAAAGAGAATCAAATTGTGTGACCTCAACCCGGAATAAGGGTTGTTGCAGCCAATCCGCATCGGGAGAGAGCGGTTTATTGCCTATTACAAGCTGGTATACGGAATCGCAGGGAATCTGATAGACCTGCACCAGGCGGCTGCCCCAAACCATATCTTTAGCCTGCTCAAAATGGTAATGCCTGGGCTGGGCTATGGCCCGGTTATTGAACAGGAGTAATAAAAAGATCGTAAACGTAAGCACTGTAACAGGATTTTTCATGTTCATCTTTTGTTGGATAACAGCTAATAGATGCAACTGAAATACTTAAGGTTGGGGGTGGCTCATAATATTAATGGCTATATTTACTGCCTAGTATGCAGGTCATGAAAAAGCTTCAAACAGAGCGCCTGAAGCTTGAAGGCTAACAGCATTGTGTTTGAAGCTTTTTTAAAATTAAATTCAATTACTTAATGCTTACTTTCTTCACCTCGTTATTACCCTGCTGATCGGCATAATACATCAGTGAGGCAGATGCCGGGTTGATGGTAAAGCTGCCTTTATACCTGGCCTGTAACTCAATGTCAAAGTAGTGGGTCCCTTTGGGCAACTGACCGCAATAGATGCTTGTTTTTTCCTTAAAATTAGCCCTTCCGGACTCGTAAATATTGGTTTTACGCTTATTCAGGACCACGCAGCCCGCAGGTAATGGTGCTTCTATCATTACATATTCTGACGCTTCTTTCACCTCAACAGCAACGCGTAGAGTGACCTGCTCGCCTTGCACTAGCTGTGATTGATCTTTTTTGTCCAGGAAGCTTGTATGGACCGTAAAGGAGCCTTTTTTGACTTCAGGAACCTGGTTGAAGTATTCATAAGCTACAGAAATATAAACCGGGGACAAACCTTGTTTCCGGATATCCAGCTGCGCGTTTTTGTCATTGAGCTTCAGGTAAGCGGGGAAGCTTTTTATGGTATCATTTTTAGAGCCGGATAAAACAACAATGGTCGGTTCCCGTTTAGCATACCGTTCTGGATCACCAACGATCATATCCGGTAAAAGCGTACTTAAGATCAGGCCGCTTTCCGCCGTATTCTCATAATAGCCGTTGGTACGTTTAGAGAGCAGGTATTTTACTATGTCGTTTTTCCTGTTAGCATAGATGCTATCCGCTTTAATGATCTCGTAAGCGAGCAGGGTAGCGGCCAGTTCATTCCGGTACCAGTCATAGCTTCGTTCTCCCCATTTCAGGCCCGCCCTGCTCATTTCTCCTTCCAGCATAATGCTATCCAGCGCGGTACGATAAGGTAGCTTACGCTCTTTACTGATCTTAATCACCGCAAGCCGGTTGTAGATACTTAGCTCTTCCTTTTCTACCCGTTCCAGTTCTTTTTCATAATTACTCGAATATCCCGCTGCAGAAAGGGTACTGAGCGAACTAATCAGGTCCTGCGCGTTCATCCGGGATAAATTATAATTCAGGAAGGATAAGCCTTTGTTTATTATCGGGCTAAGGCTATTGTCTGCTAACTTTTGTAAGGTGCTTAGTACATAATTCGTCACCCGGAAATCCGCACTGTTACCGCCAAACCAGCCAAAGGAGCCATCAGGGTTTTGCGCTGCTATAAGTTTAGCCAGGATTTCCTTTTTCTCTTTTGTATTATTAAATTCTTTGCTGCCCATTGTTCTTTTTACTTTTTCTTCATAGTACACTGAAAGTAGCTTGCTCGTAAGCTGCTCGGTACAGCCGTGCGGGTAGACTTTTAAATTTTCCATTTCACTTAGCATTACTTCCAGCAGGTTACCTTCAATACTTAGGTAAGCATTTCCGGTGAAGGGCAGGTCGAGGTCGCTGGCTTTAGTATGTATCGTGGTGTCGCCCAGGACCGCGGTGAAGAAACCTTTACGCTCTACCAGCCCGACGGGATAAACCGGTATTGTTTTTTGCTCTCCATCCTCGTATTTATCTTCAGTGTTTAACTGGTAACTGGCGGTAATGCTGGTATCCTTAGCTGAATTGGCAAAGGAGGCCGCGATGATCTGCCTTTCGATCTTTCCATTTTGTATTTCAGCAGCAGCAAAACTGGTATCCAGGTCCTTGCTTTTGAAATTAGTAACCAGTTTAAATGCTTTCCCGGTATGGTTGATCACTTTGCCGATAAGCTCTACAGAGTCGCCATATCTTAAGAAAGCTGGCATACTCAGGCTTGCGCTTAAAGGCTTGAAGGCCCTGGTCAGGCTAAAGTTGCTGGCCGAGATGCCCTTTTTATCCATGGTCAATACATAGGTTTTCCAGGCGGTGCTGTTATCCGGGTATTGTACCGAAAAGGAAGTCTTACCATCGGCGTCGGTCCATAGGTTGGGTTCCCAGATGGCCCAGTCCCTGAAATGGCGCCGCATACCGGAAGCGGATTGCATATTGCCCAGGAAGTCCGCGATAAAGTTATTGGCTTTCTCTGTATTTAATAACGCTTCAGCGCCAAATACGGAACCGTTATCCTTTAAGACCTGCGTTTCGGCGGCCATACTGCTATTGCCCCGGATACTGACACCCGGCATAGCCATAGGTGGAGCGTCATTTGAGGAAGTTGCATTGATCCCGGGAGCAGCGCCTTCCAGGGCTTGGGTCACGCTATAATTACGCATAGGCTGGTGCATTTCTTTTTCAGAAACGCTATTTAAAGCACCTGTATAGGTCCTTTTGTCTATTTTCTTTCCATAAACACTTACCCGTAATGCCGCTTCATTATCTTCAGGTATATCACTATAATTCTGGACAAGCCCTGTATTGTTATCTATAAAGGTTTCCAGCATCTGCGCCGCGTATTCCTGGATGGTTTCCGGGAATACGCTGCTTCTTTTTTCCATCACAATCTTGAAATCAAGACCATAAGCGCCGAGATCTCTTTGTTCTATATTTACTATCTGGCCTTTAAACCCTTTAGCGCTGAATTTAAGCAATGCCCCACGGCCATCCACATTTTTAAGACTAAAACGCCCTTTCCCGTCGCTGATTGTTTTAGCGAAAACCTGCGCGCCCTGTAACCATTCAACTTTTACCTTTTTTAGCTTACGGTCATTCTCATCGGTGATCCAGCCATTCAGCTGTAACGTTTCTGTAGCATCAGCTGCCTGCCGGCGATGCCTGGCCACCCCTTTTGAAACATAATAATTGATCGTAACATAAGGAATGATGGCTTTGGGGACCTGCCGGCTAAGTGCCGCTTCCGGTATCCATATTGAATGGGTACCGTAGGTTTTTAAAGTGATATCTCTGCTGGTGCTAAAGGTGCTGTCGTTCCAATAGTGGTATATATCATAAGTCCCGGCGGGCAGATTAACCGTTAACTGTGAGGAATAGCTGGTAGCGATAACAATAGGTTGCTGGCTTTTGTCCTTGGGTATAAATATAGTGGCCATACCTATACCAGGACGCGAAGCGTTAACCCGCAATGTAGCATATACACTGGCATTTGGGACCGAATTTTCGGTTTTAAAAGTAACGTAGCGGCTCCTTTGACGTTCCGGCTTTTTAGGAACAGGATTTACAATAAACGAATCCCAATCCTGCAATAGTTTTAATTCTTCCGTAAAATTATAGCGTTCCCCGTAATCGTTGATGCCGCCTTTCAAATAAGCATCCGGTCGCATCTTCTCCAGCCGGAACATGCCAGGCCGGATCGCGTACAGGTAATTGGCTTCAGGAGCAAAGGTGATCTTAAGGTTACCCTGCTGGAAATAATCGACATCATGGTTTAACAGAACAGGAGCGATCGTTTGGTAATTGTAACGATGATAACCATTGTAGCCGTATCCATAGTCATCCTCGTAGTCATAATAATTATAACCGGAGCCGTTCCGGGATTCCTGCAGCCTGAAGTCATAGCCGAATTGCCGGATAGTATAATCAGTCCCCCTTTCATTATTAATCTGTAAAGTACGGGCTATAATCGCTTCTTTCTCCCACTGCAGTAAGGTATCCGGCATTTGCTCTATAGCGGATATTGTTTTATCCCGGTGTGCTAAAGTGTCGGGGTTAACAAACAACAGGGTCTTTTTGCCTTCCTCCAGGTCTATATTATACAGCCGGAACAACTGCCGCCCGCTACGTACCCAGATATTATGCCGGCCTTTAAAGGCAAGTACCGCGTTGGGATTAGTGGTGATCGTCGCTTTTTTTACATAGAGCGGCGTGTTGTTTTCATTCATGATATACTCGGGGAGTATATAGGTATTACCCGTTTTGATGTATACAGCCAGTTGCGCGATATCAGTCCTTTTTGTCGGATAAACATGCCTGGTATAAGGAGCCTTATTCAGGAAAATGTTTTTGTAGAAGTAGGCGGTATCCAGGGAAAGGTTTTTCGCCCAGGCCTGGTTAATAATAAAGGTGCGCGAGCTGAGCTGTAATGGCGTAAAATGACTGGTCGTAGTTGCCGCTTTTAGACCCGGTTCGATCAGGCCCGCGCTGCTCAGGCGGGGTACGAAGTCTTCCCTGAAATTGCTGTTAAATGCCAATACGGTCATATTAAGCCCGGCTATTCCCCGCTTTTCCGCATCCTGTACCGATAATTCAAGAGTGTCCGTCTGCCCGGGATAGATAATATCTTTTTTCTTTAATTTAAAATTAATGTGCGATTTTAATTTAAAGGCTATACTATTCTTTTTTTCAAAGACATTATTGCTTTCATAAACATACTGGAAGGTGACCGTTTCATCATGATCAGTATGGATCTTTATCAAGGTATCCTGTGCCACAGTCCCTTTTGCCAGCAAGTCATTGCCTTTAAAAAGCGCATACCGGATTAATTTCTGTTTAGGATTGACCAGGCGGAATATCGCGGTATCCTCCATATACTGCTCTTCGACAAAAGGCTCCCGGGCGTTCAGTATAAACTGGTCCCGGTTTAATACCTTGCCACTGTTATTAATTTCTGTAAACTGATAATAAGAATCGTTAGGTTTGATGTTTATGGTTAAAGGGTATTGGACCGGAATACTGTCTTTCTGGTTGTATAAATAGCCTTTCCCGGAGATCGATTGCTTGTTTTTGATCAATTGCACGCTCAGCTTATTTTCCCGCTCTTCGATCTTGAAATAATTGACCTCGGGTACATAATTCAACGTGAACATCGTATCTTTTTGCTCACCTTGTGTATTCCGTAAACGGAGTTTTACAGTAAAATTCATGTTACTGACTTCCGGGAAAATACCGGTAGAGAACGCGATCCTGGTATCTCCTTCCGGGTTAGCCATTAGTTTTACCTGGTACAAGGTATCAGGAACAAAAACCTGGGGTATACCGGGTTTCGCACTAAATGATTGGCGCAGCACCCACAGGTCAATTTCACCATCAGTCAGGGGTAAGCCGTTAGCATTGTGTGCAAAAGCATAGAGGATAACACTATCGCCATGCTGGTATTGTTTCAGGTTTTCGCTTTTCACTTTCAGGTAGGTATCGTCCGGGAGGTAATCTTCTACTTTAAACTGCTGGCTGATCGCCGTGCCTTTTTTAGTATGAAACAATTCTAGAGCATATTGACGGTCCGGTAGCACGGTATCGCCCAGTACAAATTCACCGAAGTATACGCCCGGCGCCTGAGGCGTGATTTTATGCAAACGCATTTTTTGGTACCGGGAGTGATCCTGCAATTGCAGCTCGAAAGTGTCGGTGGCGGGCTTCCCGGCCTGATTTAACAGGTGTGCTTTATATTTCAGTGTATCGCCCGGTTTATAACTGGGCTGGTTGGTTACCAGGTAGCCTTTATATCCGGGGCTTTGATAATATACCTGGTTATCATAATAGCTGTTCCTATAGCTATTGTTGCTATAATTGTAATTGCCGGTAATAAAATAGTGCAGGGAGGAACCGCTTCGGACCTCCAGGGTATCATTTTGGCCCGGTTCTATAATAAAGGCCATCAGCTGCCGGTTGAAGGGTATCGTTTTGCCTTTTACCTTAACAGCAGCGTCCTCTATTAGTTTACCCGTTTTATCCCTGATGATTAAGAGCTTATCCCGCTCCATATTCACCAGGTTACAGGATAGGGGAGATGTGTTGACGGTTCTAAATGTCAGGCTTCCTTCCATTACCTGCGCTATTACATAGTGCCCTACCTGTGTACCGGGACTATTAAGTAAGGAGTCCGTTTTATTGGCGATGACCACGTGAGCAGGCGTTTGCAGCCAGTTACTGCCGGGTTGGGGTAATTTGCCTTTGTAGCAATAATCCAGCACAGAATCACCTGGGACTTTAAAGATATAGGCAAAATCTGATCCGAATTTAAGTTTGTCCGCTTCAGCTCGCCCCGCAGGGGGATTTTGTGCCAGGGCATTAAAAAACGAAAGAAACAGGTGTAGGAATAGTACATATTTCGTTAAGGCAAGCTTCATGATGCTATTATTTGGGTATCTATTGTTAATAGATGCGAAATCTACCAGATTCCATAGATGCAATTTCAGATAAAATGGTTGGAACGCTTAGATGCTGTAGCAGAAATGGCTGCAAAGTAGTGGGTAGGTGTAATGAACGATAAGTTTTAGCCAGGAATATGTGTACAAAAAAAAGTAAAAATGTTATAGTTTGATCATTATCTTTTATATGTTTGCGCCCGAAATTTCAATATTAACTGCTTGTAAATAAGTGCTATAAGTCCTAGGTTGTACTTAAAACAGCAGTATTTTTTAACCTTTTAACCCTTTATTTTTAATCTTAACGCAAGTATGAAACGCAATTTATTGTTCTTTTGCATGGCCCTATCCTCTATGGCCCATGCCCAGTTTTCGGGTACCTATGCCCCGGCGAACTGGACGATTACCTATTTAAATATCAATAATTCAACAGCCGCAGCTTCCGGAACGGTTAATGTTTCCGGTGCTCCGAATAGTATACTAATCAACGGGCCGAACAGCGGTACCATGGCCTATGCCAGTATTAAGTATTCTATTGTTGTCAACCAGGCCAGCATGGTAAGTTTTAATTACACCATTAACAATACAGACCAGGATGGATTTGATTTTGATAACCTCTTCTGGGGCAGAAATGCGACAATGATAGACTCTGTATCTGCAACAGGATCCGGCACGGCAAGTTTTCCTGTTAATGCAGGAGATCTTCTGGTGATCGGCGTTTCGGCAAATGATGACCAGCTGGGACCTGTTATCGCTACGATATCTAACTTCTCTGTAACAGCTACGCCATTACCGGTAAGCGGTACAGCTTTGAATATTAAAGCTGCCGGGATAACTAATGTATTGCATTGGACAACCTATATGGAGGATAACAACAAAGGCTTCGAAATACAAAGATCTTTTGACGCGCGTACCTTCACCCCTATAGGTTTTGTACCTTCACATTCAGCAACAGGTCATTCAAAAACTGCATTAGATTACACTTTTCCCGATAAAAACACGGCACAACCGGTAGTCTATTATCGCTATCGCCAGGTCGACCATGACGGGATGGAAAGCTATTCTAATGTAGTGGTCATGAAGCAAGCGAGTGCTACGCATCAAAAGGTTTGGTCCGTTTACCCGAACCCGGTGACCAAAGCACAAGCTTTATCTTTGAACAACCGTAGCGAGGGTACCTTAAAGCTTTTTAATGCGCAAGGCACTTTGGTACATACACAATATGTAGGAAAGCAGGCCGTTTTGCAATTACCCGCTCATTTAGTTGCCGGTACTTATTTTACTGTTTTACAAGCTGTAGCCGGAAAGCAACAAACTGCGACTTTAGTGATCCGGTAATGTTCCTTTTCTAGAGACAGTATGAAAAATCCCTCTGCCAGTACCGGCAGAGGGATTTTTATAGGCTGAATTTTAAATATTAAAATGACTCCTGGCTTAGCTCATGGTTCACCATAGCGCCACTCAGGTTGCCGGTATAAACGGCATTGGCTACAGAACGCATCATACTGCTGTTATCGCCACAGGCGTAAATGCCCGGTACTGCTGTTTTCTGGAAAGCATCTACTTTAATATGCCCTGATTCTGTAAGTTCACAGCCCAGCGCTTCGGGGACTGCGCTCTGTTGCCGGAAGGGGAGAGCGGCATAAACCGCATCAAAATGTTCCTCATGGCCATCCTCAAAGACCAGTTTGCGGACCGATCCGTTTTCGTGGATGATTGATTTTACTGTTTTATCCATAAAGGGTATCCGGTGCTGCTGTAATTTTTCCAGCTGCTCCTGCTTAAACCCTGCCTTGTTTTGACTGATGATACTGATGTCTTTACTCAGGTTGTGGACCAGTCCTGCAAGATGAAGTGCACGGTCGCCATCTGCCCAGATCGCAGTTTTCTTGCCCCGGAACTCGTAACCATGACAGTAAGGACAGTGAATGATCGTTTTGCCCCAGCAGGCTTCGAACCCTTCCGGGTCGGGGAAAATATCCTTAATTCCGGTCGCAAAAATGAGTTTTTTAGCGCTCAGCCAGGTGCCCTCCCGCGTGCCGATCTCAAAACCACGTTCCAGTGCCCTGGCCGAAACAGCTTCAGCTTCCAGGAACGTAACCGTATCATATTGCAATACCTCTGCCCTGGCTTTTTGTGCTATCGCTGCCGGCTCGGCCCCATCGTGTGTGATGAAATTATGGGAGTGGGGGGTATAGCGATTGCAGGCCTGACCATGATCAATAACCAGTACTTTCCTTAAAGAGCGGCCCAGGGCCATGGCTGCAGAAAGGCCGGCATAGCTGCCACCGATAATAATTACGTCGAATTGATTTTTTTCTGTTGTCGTATGCATAGTAGCAAATGTTTTCAGGCTAAGCGGCACAGCCATAGCGGCTATGGCTAAGCTACTGATTTTAATAAATGTATTCCTGTTAATATTTTTGTTCATAGGGGGCTTCCTCCTGTATTTTTTTCGCTGCTGCATTTGGCTTTGGCCTGTGATGCGCTTTCAGGTTGATCAGGTGACCGGCTATTAATGCCACAGCACCGGCATACATGAGCGGGCTATGCCGGTGTAAAAAAATATCCATACCTACCGAAATGCTGATGAGTAAGATGCCGGTCCCAAGCAGGTATTTTACGCTGGTGGATTTACTGCCTTTGCTGGTTTTATAAACGCTCCATATGCCCAGGGTGAGGAAGATGAGGTCTATATAGGGGTTATGGCTTATACCCAGGGGTATGAAAATGAGCAATGGGAATACCAGGCAATGGACCAGGCACAGCAGGGCCGCGGACAAGCCCAGGAAATCGAAATATTTTGTTTTATATTTAATGGGCATGTTGATGGGAGTTTATGATTTTAAAGGTAGATGAAGAAGAGCCGGGTATGGATGTATTTTCCGGGGTAGCCGCATTGTGATGCCGTTGTCCGCAGGTATTATTAAGGGTACAGCAATAGAGGAGCAAGAGGGTAAAGGATAGTTTTTGTCGCATATATTGATTGATTAGAAGTAGTACATGGCATTCATGATAATGCAATTGTGTTGCAAATATAAGACCTTTTGTTTAATTGCAACTTTGTTGCAATAATTTTAATTTTTATTAACTACGCTCTTAGCTTTATACCGTAATAAAAAACCCGAACCTGGAAAGGCACGGGCTAAACATTAAATTATGATAGTAAAAATTTTAGTACTTGATTATTTTAGTACTGTAGGCTTGATTATTGCCTGCAGTAATACTTAGGATATAGATACCCGCCGGTAACGAAGACTGGTTGCTTATGTTCATGCGACAAGAAGGTTGTTATATTTGATAAGACAGCGGCTTTTACTAAAATGATAGGCGCATGAAGGTATATAATTTTTGTATATCAACGCCTATGCTTGATCCTGGGCCTTTATGGTTATCTAAGGCAAAGAAAAACCCGCACCTGGAAAGATGCGGGTTAAAACATTAACCGTTCTTATGTACAAGTACGGGAGCTTCGCTATGGCTCGCCGGCGAACAAGAGGCAAGACCTCAAAGACTCCTCGATAAAGTATTGCTTGTTCATGCGATAGGGTTTGCGTTGCTATGATATAAAGACGGTTGCTTTTTTAAAAAGGATAGGGGAGATGATGTATATAATTATTACTATATAAACATCGGTATACTGCTCCTAAAGCTGCACCTGCCTTTATTTCGCGGTTTATATTTATGTCACCAGCTTGTCCACATAATCGCAACTCATCAGGCGCAGGATACCCATATAGTCCAGGTCAAATTCTACCTGGCTGCCCACTTTATATCCCGCTTCGTTTTCACCCAGGTCGATCACCATCATGTCTGAACTGGAGCCTACGATCTTTAAAGCCGTGTCTTTCGGCTTAATATGGCTGGCTTCCACGTCCAGCAGCCCGATGTCAATGATCGCGCGATAAGCATGCGTATGATCGCGCTCCTGGTCGAACTCCAGTAGGTCGCCGGAAACATTATGCCCCAGGTCTCCATCCGGTATCATTGGTTTTTCGCGCAATTCAATGATCTCGGCATACAATTTAAATACATCCTGGTGCATCTCCGGGTTAGGAGCGCTGTTATACACATCAGTACCCAGGAACAAGGTCTCGCCAACTCTGAAGTGATTGACATCTTTAGGCAGTAGCCCTTTTGAGATCAGCGGGATCGTTACCGAAGTCCCTCCCGTAATATAAGGGATCACTTTATTGAATTTTGCTTCGATCAATTGCTCATAAAGACAGAGCTGTAAGAGCTTGTCCTGGCTGGGCAGTACGCCGTACATGCAGGTCAGGTTGGTGCCCAGGCCTGCTACTTCGATGTTGGGCAATTGAAATACCCGCGCGTAGAAATCGATGAACTCGTTGCGCATCACGCCTTCCCGCAATTCTCCCAGTTCGATCATGATAATGATCTTATGAATTTTACATTGCTTTACCGCTTCATCCGACAGCATTTTGATGGTTTCAAATTCGGTATTAAAGCTGGCGTCGGCATATTTCACTACACTGGAGATATAACGTTTTGCCGGAGGTTTGATAAAAACCGTTTCGATATCCGGGTTCAGGGATTTGATGATCTTTAGGTTAGTGATACGGCTGTCGCAGATTTGCTGCACGCCCAGGTCGATCAACTCTTTAAGGTAAGTCCTGGAGCCGCAAAATACTTTAGATACGACGCCCCATTCAATTTGCCGCTCGGTGAAGAGCCGGTTTAAATATTGATAATTGTCTTTTAATTTTTTCCTGTTGAGTACCGTATATGCCATGCTATTGTTTGTTCAATCTCATTTCGAGATATTTATTCGTAAATCCTGCCTTTTCATATAATTTTTTTGCCGGGTTATCCGGTTCTACATGCAGGGCTATATTACCTTCGGTATGGGCTATGGCGAGTTGCATGAGCTCCTTGCCGATACCGCGGCCCCGGTAAGCGTTATGGGTAGCGATATAGACCAGGATGTTTTCCGGGATATAATCCTGCATGCCGGTAAAATTGATGATAACGGCGCCGGTAAGTTGGAGCCCCTCTTTTGCAGTAATGATAATGCCGCCCGGTTTCCAGTTGCGGCCCCGCGCGTAATCCAGGCATTTCCGGATATCGGCTTTGGCATCACCATATTGTTCTAAATGTTTGAATAAAAATTCCAGTACCTGTGCTTCTTCCGTTGCCGGGAAAAGATCAGGGGTTTTATAAACGTTGTATTGCATCATAATAAAGAATCATAAGACTTGCTATGCCTTATGCGAATGTTTAATGATCAATTAAAAAATAATGACAGTGAAATGCTGCCTGGGGCCAAAAGAATTTAATCTTGAAGCGGTATAAAGGTTAGACCAAATAGATGAGGGGTCTGAAAATACCTTTATGATAACTGTTGCAAAGTTAAGCTAATGGCATTGCCTGCCCAAAACATTAACCCTAAATTAGCATTGTTCCTATAATAAAACAGGATTTAATTCATTACTATATCTTGTAATAGCTTACAGCGTATAAAAGAAACGGCCGGAACTTTTTTGTTCCGGCCATTTAATAGGGTATTGTAATTAACTCTTTTTATCGCTTTCTGCGTAGGGTACCTTAAACAAATGATTAGGCTTCATGTAGACTACATGCTTTTGGAAATCCAGGATGATATTAAAGCGTTTGAGCACTTCGCCCCCGAGAAAGTTCGTAGCATAACCCGCGGGTTGTGTCGCACTGTTCACCTGGGCCGGGACCTGCTCCAGGACATATTTTCCGAAGATAAGCTTTTCCATAGCTACAGTAACTAAAGGGATGACTTCATTGCGTGAATTGCGTACCTCCGACGCTTTGATCACCGGAAGCGCTTTTACGGGCAATCCTTTTTGCTGCATCATATCCTGGTCCAGCATGACCGCTCTCTGGTAACCCAGGTCCAGTAAAAACCTGCCGGTATATCTTTTCCGGTTCACTTCTACCGGTAGGTGGATACAGAAATGCTCTTTCATGTATTCAATAGCGAATTTTTCATAGTCTTTGCAGATCTTCGGGCGCTTTGTGTGCACGATCATCCGGTTTTGTTCATAATCTATTTCCACCACCTTGCCGTCAAAAGCATCCCAGCCAAACATGCCTTCACAGCAACCGGCTGTAATCGTAAGCGGGTATACCTGTTCATGCGCCCAGTTCATGCTTCCGATAGAAAAATCATTATCACTAATGTCCTTCATCGTTAGTGGTTGACCGTCCGGGTTCAGGTACTTTTTGATCGCGGTTTTCAAAAGATAAAAACCAAAGGCCCCACTGTCAAAAAACAGTTTTACACTATCTTTTTGATTCAACACCGACTGCACTTCCAGGTTATTGTCTTTCGTCAGTACAAAAGGGATCGTATCTTGTCTTGCCGGTTTTATAGGGCTGTAATCTTTTACTGCAGGGCTTTGAAACCGGGTATAGCAGGAGTCTTTACCATTCAGCAATACTACGAAATCAAATGATTTCCCGGCTGCCAGGTTGACTTCCAGCGAATCAGTACCGGTTAAGAGCTTTATATTCCTGGTGTTTATATTTTTTCCCGTCTGGTAAATATCAGGCTTTACGCCAGGGTCCAGGTGCCAATCTGTGATCAGCACTTTGTTTTCGATAATTTTAACCGCAGTGGTATTGGATTTTATTATCGGGAGTCTTTGCTGGGAGAAACAAACCGATAATGGTGCCAGCAATAAAAAAGTAAACAGGGTCTTCATCTATAAATATAAGTTTAAATAAAGGAGCCTTTCCTGTAGAAAGGCCTTAAGCAAAAGTATAACAAAGCTTATATTTACGGAATTAATTCACTAGATAGTGATAAATTGACTTTAGTAATGAGTACCACAATCTCCTGTCACCCTGAATTCCATCGAATGAAGGTAGAGGTCTAGTAACTGGATACACCTAGTCGCGGCAAGCTCATCTTCATTTATAATTAACCATTAACAATTAATAATTCATCACCGCAGCCGTTGGTTCATTGAGACGAGCATGGCCTTGATTTCCTCCAGTTCCGTCGCCGCCTGCGGAAAATCCCTGGAATGATACATGGCAAAGGCCCAGATCTCGATCACCTCGCCAGCCGCTAAAGTATAGGGCTCGAATTCCTTATTCAGGGAGCGAAGCAAGAGCGTGCCGTCCTTATTTACGGTCACCAGCTTAAACACGAAATCCGCATCGCCTTTCAGGATCAGGATACAGGGCGTATCCGGCTTCAGGTTTTGCCAGTTCTCCACGTATTTACCGGTTACCATGCTGCCCGGTGTAATAGGCAGCATGGAATCTCCCGTGATCGGGAAAGTACGATAGCTGAAATGCCCCGGCAGCTCCGGTATGTTAAACTTAGGCAGCGCCGCGATATATTCAGGATTGGCATAGCCGTCCCGGTAACCGGCTTTGGCTTTTACCGGTACAAATTCGCTGTTCTCTTTATTGTCCTTGTCTACACTGATGGCCAGTACCCTTACCTTGCTCCCCGTCATATAAACGTCATTACCCGCTTCCAGCTCCCGCAATTGCAATTCCGACAGCCGGGCGAGGTTGATTTTTAATAAACTGTCCATGCTTATTTTAAAAAACTGGGAAAGCGCCAGGTAGTCCTCGGGTTGCGGCGCCTTGGTATGCCCGCTTTCCAATGCGGCTATTTTAGCCCTTGAATAGCCCAGCTTGCCGGCCAGTGTTTCCTGGCTGTATTGCTTCCTTTCGCGGAGCAGTTTAAGATTTTCTTTAAAAAATATTTTTTGTTGTTCCATATTTATATGTTACCATTACAAACAACATAATGTTACAATTTGTAACAAAGGTAGTATTTTTTATGGAAAGACATATTGTACATTGCGACCTGGACACTTTTTTTGTTTCGGTAGAACGGCTGCTGAACAATGAGCTGGTGGGCAAGCCGATCCTGGTAGGCGGGTTTTCCGACCGGGCAGTCGTGGCCTCCTGTTCTTATGAAGCCCGGCAGTTTGGCGTCCACTCGGCCATGCCCATGCGCCTGGCCCGGCAATTATGCCCGCAGGCCATAGTCGTGCGGGGCGATCATGACCAATATAGTAAGTTCTCCCGGATGGTGACCGAGATCATTGAGGCCTATACCCCTTTGGTAGAAAAGGCCAGTATTGATGAGCATTACCTGGACCTGACGGGCATGGATAAATATTTCGGCTGCTGGAAATGGGCCCGGGAATTAAGGCAGCGCATCATTAAAGAAACCCACCTGCCGATCTCTTTTGGTCTTTCTGCTAACAAAACCGTGTCCAAGATCGCCACGGGCGAGGCCAAGCCCTGCAATGAAAGAAAGGTAGACCAGGGTACGGAGAAACATTTCCTGGCGCCCCTGTCTATCCGTAAAATCCCGATGGTAGGGGATAAGACTTATATGAAACTCCGCAATATGGGCATCTCCCGGATACAAACCCTGCAGGAAATGGAAGCGGATACCTTACAAAGAGTATTGGGTGAAAACGGGGTCTCTATCTGGCGTAAGGCTAATGGCATCGATAATGCTCCGGTTCTTCCTTTTCATGAGCAGAAAAGCATGAGTAAGGAAAATACTTTTGAAAAAGATACGATTGATATGGGAGACCTGAACCGGACTATCGCGCAAATGATCGATGAGCTGGCCTTTGACCTGCGTAAAGAACGGAAACTGACGGGTTGCATCACCCTGAAGATCCGCTATTCCAATTTTGAAACCGTTACCCGGCAGCAAAAGATCAGTTTTACCTGTTCTGAAAAAGTGTTGCTGGAGCAGGCCAAAAGTTTATTTACAAAATTATATTCCCGCCGCATGCTGATCCGGCTCATAGGTATCAAGTTTAGTGAACTGGTTACCGGAGCTTACCAGGTTGATCTCTTCAATGATGTGGCCGAGGACCTTTCCCTGATGCAGGCCATGGACCAGATCCGCCTGCGCTACGGAAAAGATATGATCAAAAAAGGCATTTTGTTACCCGGAAAAACAGATAATCATGTTGCTTAATGTACATAGTCACTACAGCCTGCGCTACGGCACGCTGAGCCCCGAACGGCTGATCGACAGCCTTATTGCCAACGGTTATGAATCCGCTGTACTCACAGATATCAATAACAGCAGCGCCGTGCTGGACTTTATTCATAAAGCGCAGGCAAGGGGATTGAATGGCCTTGCCGGTGTGGAGTTCCGTAATGCGGATGAACTTTTATATATCGGTATTGCCAAAAATCCGGCGGGCTTCCGGGAACTGAACGAGCTGCTCACTGCCGCGCACCGCGACAACCGGCCTTACCCGGTAGCGCCACCGCCTATGAATGATGTGCTGATCGTTTATCCTTATGGAAAGAAAGCGGTGCGGGAGTTACAGGATAATGAATATATAGGCGTTAAGGCCAGCCAGGTCAATAAGATCCTGCTTGACCCGGCGACGGCTAAAGCGCGCTATGTCATCCTGCACCCGGTGACCTTTCACCCGGATGCCTATAAGCTGCATATACAGCTCCGGGCTATTGACCATAACCTGCTGATCTCCCAGCTGGAGCCACAGCAGATGGCAGGCGGCGATGAGATCATGGTTCCGCTGCCTGATTTACTGGAACGCTATGAGCGGGTACCCGAGCTGATCCGTAATACGCGGCAATTATTCGCCCAATGCAGTTTTAACTTCGATTTTAAAGCGGTTAAAAATAAACAGACTTTTACCGGTGAGCGCTATGCCGATAAAGAATTGCTACTGCAGTATACGATGGAAGGTTTTTATAGAAGATATGGGCACAACAATACAGAAGCCCTGCAAAGAGTGCAAAAGGAATTGCAGATCATTAATGACCTGCAGTTTAATGCCTATTTCCTCATCACAGATGATATCTGCCGCTTTGCCCGGTCTAACCGGTTTCATTATGTAGGCCGGGGCAGCGGAGCCAATTCCATAGTTGCTTATAGCCTGGGCATTACCGATGTGGACCCGGTAGCACTGAGCCTTTACTTTGAACGCTTTTTGAATCCCAAACGTAAAACGCCGCCCGACTTTGATATAGATTTCAGCTGGAACGAAAGGGATACGATCTATGAATATATTTTTAATAAATACCCGAAAGGCAATGTCGCTTTAATGGGTACGATGAGTACCTTCCGCTCCCGCTCCATTATCCGCGAGTTGGGTAAGATCTACGGCCTGCCCAAGGCGGATATCGACCGGCTGGTGCATGACCCGCATCATGCCCTGAATAAAAATGAAGTGACGGAGCTGATCTACTCGGTATACAACCAGATGGAAGACCTGCCCAACCAGCGCAGCATACATGCTTCGGGTGTGTTGATCTCGGAATTGCCGCTGACGCATTACTGCGCCCTGGATTACCCGCCTAAAGCTTTACCCACGACCCAGTTCGATATGTATACGGCAGAAGATATCTGTTTTGAGAAGTTCGATATCCTTTCCCAGCGGGGCATCGGCCATATCCGGGATTGCCGGGAGCTCATCCGGCTCAACAGGGGCGAGATGGTGCGTACCGATGAGCCGGAACGCCTGTTCCGGGACGAAAACATAGCCGCCCAGCTGCGTTCGGCCAATTCTATAGGTTGCTTTTATATTGAAAGCCCCGCGATGCGGCAATTACTGGGCAAGCTGCAATGCGATAATTATGCCACCCTGGTAGCCGCCTCTTCCATCATCAGGCCGGGTGTAGCTTCTTCGGGTATGATGAAAGCGTATATTGAAAGGCATCATGACCCGGCTATGGCCGTTTACCCGCACCCGGTATTTAAAGAGCAACTGGAAGAAACCTATGGGATCATGGTTTACCAGGAAGATGTGATGAAGATCGGGCACTATTACGGCGGCCTGGACCTGGCCGATGCGGATGTGCTGCGGCGTATGATGTCGGGGAAATCCCGTGATGACAAAGCAATGCGGCTTATTGAGCAACGTTTCTTTGATCATTGCCGGACCAGCGGCTACCCCGAAGCGGTATCCCGGGAGATCTGGCGGCAGATGGAATCTTTTGCGGGTTTTAGCTTTAATAAAGCCCACAGCGCCAGCTTCGCGGTGGAAAGCTACCAGAGCCTTTTCCTGAAGACCTATTATCCTTTGGAGTTTATGGTGGCGGTGCTGAACAATTACGGGGGCTTTTACCGGCGCAAGGTATATGTAGGCGAGGCGAAAAAATCAGGTGCCAATATCTGCCTGCCCTGTGTGAATAAAAGCCGGTACAATACCAGTATCCGGGGTATTGATATTTACCTGGGTTATGATGGCATCCTGAACCTGGAACAACAGTTGGCGCAGCTGATTCCTTTAGAACAACAGCAGAACGGGGACTATACCAGCCTGGAAAATTTCCTTTTAAGGACAGGCGCGGGACTGGAGCAATTGATCCTGCTCATCCGTTGCGGCGCTTTTCGGTTTACCGGTATAGGTAAAAAAGAATTATTATGGGAAGCCCATTTACTCTGTAATGCGCACCGGGCGGGGGAAAGGGCCAGCCTTTTTGAAGCGCCTTTCAGGCGGCCGGTATTGCCGCGCCTGGACAGCTGCCTGCTGGAAGATATATACGATGAAATAGAGTTGCTGGGTTTCCCGGTATCGGCTTCAGCTTTTGACTTACTTAAAAGTGAGTACAGGGGTACTGCCACGGCTAAGGACCTGCCGGCCCTGGAAGGCGAAACCGTGCGGGTCGTGGCCGATTTTGTCTGTGATAAAAAAGTGCATACCCGGAACGGGCAATTGATGAAATTCGGCACCTTCAAGGATGAAGCCGGGGAATTTATCGATACGGTACATTTTCCGCCGCAGCTTAAAGAATACCCTTTGCAAGGCGAGGGTATTTATCTCATACAGGGAAAGGTGGTCAGCGATTTTGGCTGCCCGGCCATCGAAGTGGAAAAATGTGCGCGTATGCCGCTAAAGCCCGACCCCAGGAGCGAATAAAATATGGTGATTCCTTTATACTTTGCTACCGTTTTGCCTTGATGCAAAAGGTAGCGCCAAAAGATCAAGGCGGTATAAATCACTGGCTAAAAATCATCGTGCCGGCCGGCCGAAAACCAAACTCGCGCACTCAGACAGTGGTTTTCGT
>JAEUVV010000010.1 GCA_016786705.1 Taibaiella sp. | reverse complement strand
CAATTATGGTGCTCCAAATGCGGGGGTGGCTTATATAGAAGGGCAAATGGTAGTGTTGGGTGGCACAAAAACATTTAACTTTGAAGGAGATTATGCCAGTCACCAGGCATGGCATGCTGCATTTATTAAAGAGCAGGCAGGTGAATATGAGAAAGCAAGCAGTGAGGGGAGTGGTTATGGAGAAATGAAGAGTGGTTATGGTCAAACAAAGGTCAGGGGGAATAGAAATTATGTAGATACAGATGGAACTATTGTTGTAGTAGGCAAAAAAAAATGTGGAATTTTTGGAAGAGTATTAAATTGGTTCAAACGTTTAAATTTTCATTTTGAATTTGGTATAGATTTATCTTTTGGAGCTCAGGTAGGTATTTCGGGAGATGTTAGCCTAGGAAGTAAAAGGTTAGCACCAGCAGGAGGAGATATCAATGCAGCTAGCTTTGAACTTGCTTCAGGAAAAGTTGAAGTAGACGTTAATGATAATAGTGTCTCTGGAAAGCCAACCGGAGATTATTACGGTAAAGATGGCAAAGTAAAATGGAAGCAAAGTGTGAGTGGAGGTGTAGGAATAGTTGGAGGATCTGCAGAAAGAGAGTTTTACGCAGGCGGGGATGATCCTGAAATTAAAAATACTTTTAAAGGTTCGGTAGGCCCTTTTTCGTCTGAATATAGTCCTAATACAATAAAAGGAGTCAACTCAAGCGGAATATATCTTGATGCAGGAGTTAATGTAAGACTATTGTTTGGGATTAGTATTACAACAAAGATCGGCTTTAATAGAAAAAAGTAAGTTATGTATACTATAAGGCAATTAGAAACGAATATTATCAAAACCAAGTTGACTTTATTAGCAAACGAGTCAGAAAAATTTAGGGATACAGATATAGTTGTTGAGCAATCAGGAACTGCCTTTATCATTTTTAAAGATAGACCGCTTATTGATTACGCAATAAAAACATTATCAAACTATAAGGCAATTATAAAAATAAATGATAAAGAAAGTGTTTTAGTTGATATTAGACTAAAACGTTTTATCTTATATTTTTTAATAGGGTGGTATATTTTTTGTATGTTAATTTGTTTTTATTCATATTATAAAAATGATTTTTCGTTTCCATTTCTTTTTTTAATGATACTAGCCGTTTTCTTTTTATTAAGAGAGCGATACCGATTCAAAAAATTTATATCAGATTTTTTAAAACAGCTTCAATATGAAAAATAAAGTTTTATTGCTCGTTTTTTCTTTAATGTTTATTATTGCTGGATGTACTGATAACTCTATGAAAGTTGACATTGAAGAATTACAAGATTATTTTGAAACAACAGCAATAGAAAATAAGTTGCAAGGTCGTGTTCTAAATATTTCAATATCCAATTCTGAATTTATTAAAAAACAGCAATCAGGAAATGAAATTCAATGGGAAGATTTAGAAGCATTTGCGTCGATTGGAGCTCTTATTACATCAACAAAATTACCTTCAAATAAGGATATAGACTCTATTTCTATTTGCATTGAACATAATAAAAAGAAGGAATGTTATAGTTATAGTCTAGAACAATTAAGTAAGATAGTTAGTTATGTTGATATAAGTAGAAATTTCTTGAAAGCTTGGGGAAATAAAAAGTTTGATATCTCAAAGTCATATTTGTCTAGTGACTTGTCGAGGGAGTTCCCTACTGTTGAAATGCTAAAAAAAGCACTATCAGGTATTTTCCTTGATGAAGGGATAAAAGATACTAAATTGATAGCTTTTAAAATAGATGGCAATATTGCAGGTTTGTATGTAAATGCTTATTACTATAAAGGTAAGGCTCAAACTTATATTTTTAATTATCTTTTAAGCAATAGAGATAGAAAAATTGTAGGTATTACTGTTCCAGCAGATTAGGTAAGGAGTAGTGTGTCAAAAGAGTTGGTAATATGTTTTGTTAGGTCTAATGAATTGATAGTTAATTGGTTATCAATTTTAGTATTATTAACTAAGGATGAGTATTTGCTCATCCTTAGTATTTTGTGGGCCTAAAATAGCCTCAGAATGAGCCAAACCGCCTCGAAGTGTATCAAAAGAGTTGGTAGTGTTATTTGCTCTAATTGTAAGGAGCTTTATACTGTCAAATATGGAAAAAGTAATTGTGGTAAGCAACGTTATCAATGTAAATAGTGCCGAAAGGTTTTTATTGAACATTATACCTATTAAGCCTGTAAGAATAAAACTGACGATAGGCGCTACAGTGGTTTTGAAATGCATAATTTAGCGCTAAGGATTTCCTGATTGTTGTTTTATGAAATGTATTATGTGAACAAAGCGGCTTTATAAATCTAGCAAATGAAAATCAATAAAATTCTAATTGCGATAGTTTTGATATTGTTAATCGGTTGTACGGAATCAAACACCCAAACACTCAATAGTTCCAGCTTTATTAAAACAACCGAACTAATAAATATTCAATTAAATAGCTGGGACCGTAGTGAAAATCTTTTAATTGGTGTAGACAATAATTTGGTGCAGGAAAACATAGTACAGAGCAATGAAGTTTTATTATTTTCAGACAAATTATATCTTAGTAAGGATGCATTAAGGTATATGTTGAAATTTATTTTGGAGCATTCGTCAGAACAGTTTACTAGTTCAGAAATAGATCCCCAAGTGATGGCTGTTATTGTTTATTTGTACGATGGAAATGGGGACGAAGTAAATTTTGTTTTTCAAAAAGAAAAGGCCATTAACTATATTAGGAAATTTATAAAATATCTTAGAATTTCGGAGCACAATAAAGAGTACGACTCTTTGATTAGAACGCTGGTAAACTATGGTAGCCTATTAGGATTTCATGGTGACAAGTTTGATGGGTAGTGTATCAAATAGTGATGGATTTGTTTTATCTTTTTAATGGATTGATTATTAATGAAAAATCACTTTAGATTAGATGCGAGGAATGGGTATGTCTACTTGTTCCTCGTATTTTTATTGTCTAAAACTTCCGTCAAATGCACAATACTGCATTTATATGTATCAAAGATAGTGATAGTGACATATGTCCTCATTGCTATAGTCAAAAAATAGAAAGACAGGTACCGGCAAGCAACAGTATGTTTGCCGGAGTTGTGGTAAAAGGACAATAGACTATTATACCTATAACGCTTATCGGCCATTAACGAACGAAAGCATTACTCGGTTGACGAAAGAAGGCTGCGGTATTCGCAGCATATCCAGGTTATTGAAGATCGCAGTTAGTACTGTTTTGAGAAGAATCCGACATATAGCCAAGCGCCTCGGGAAACCGGTATTGTTCTTTGGCAAAGAGTATGAATTGGACGAGCTGTGTACTTATGTAAAACGTAAGGCTCAAAAGCGTTGGATTGTATACGCCATAATGAAAGATACAAAAGAAATAGTAGATTTTGCGATTGGCAGCTAGAACACAACAGCACCTTAAGAAAAGTAACCGATGAAACATTGATATTGTATGAAGCCGCAAAAGTGTTTACAGACAAACTCCCGAACTACAAGTACTTATTACCTTCAACCATTCACTCAACAAAATACAGTGGCACGAATCATATTGAAAGAAAGAACCTTACTTTAAGAACTCATTTGAAAAGATTGAGCAGGCGCACTATTTGTTTTAGCCGTAGCATAGCTATGTTGCATGGCTGCTTAATGATTTATTTCTGGGGCTAATTTATTTACGACAGCCTGGGCAAGGCATTAAGCAGCTGAATCAGGGGCAAAAGCAGGTGCAGCTTAGCCTCCAAAAACCCGCGGAGCGATTGGTTTTTGGCTGCCTTTTTTGTTTTTTTTGCAGTAAAAAAAGAAAACTAAAATAAACAAATGTTATCCTATTGTAGTCTTTTGCATATAAATAGGGTTAACAAAGCTGACCTAACACGCCATTCTGTTGTGCTGAAACCATTTGCGCCCCGGATGGCAGCGGTAGCCCGCAGCAAAACTATAGAACCCGGCATTTAGATTTTAATCAGCAAAGAGTATGTAACAGGAATTTTTATTGCGAGGACTACAAGCGAACAGCCGGAAGTGGCGCCCATAACCTTACTGAAGACAAGAGCAAAAACATCAGCTCCGTCACTTATACCTGGTTCAACAAGCCGGAAAAAGTAAGCTTTGGCGACGGCAGCAGTATCTATTATACCTATGACGCAGGCGGTAGCAAATTACAGGAAGTGGTGCAGGCCAGCGGGCAGAACAACACTACCAATTATAGCTCCGGGGGTGTTTATAAAAACGGAACCCTGAGCTATATGAGTACCGGGCAGGGTCGGACAGATATGACCAAGTCGCCGCCGCGGCAGGAATACTTTGTGAAAGACCACCTGGGTAATATCCGCAGTTCGGTGGCCTCTGCCACAACGGGAGGTGTAAGTCCCGGACCGCAATCGCTGGCCTATACAGCGGGCTATGAGCCGGCCGATGCTGCTACCGAGACCGCCTTGTTTGAGCAAGTGAGCGAATTAAGCGCAGCTAAACCGGGCAGCCTGAGCGCTGCCGACCAGAAAGCGGCCTTGCTGCAGGATAACCAGCGCCTGGGTACCTCTATCATGCTTAAAGTGATGGCGGGTGATAAAGTAGACATTAACGCGGAAAACTTTTATGAATCCCTGCAACAGGGCAATAGTAATAACGAGGCGCCGGCCGGCCAGCTTTTTGAGCAGGTGATCGGTAGCCTGGCTGGCGGCAGTGGCGCGTTAAGCAGCGCGGAGGGCAGCAACGCCAATGTGCTGGCCGAGCGTATACTGAGCAACCCGGAGGCAGTAACTGCTTATGAAGACCTGCTGGCAGCGGAGACGGATAGTACCCGGCCTAAGGCTTTCCTTAACTATTTGTTCTTTGACGAGGAGCTGAACCTGGTGCCGGAGCATAGCCGCATCTGGCAGGCGGATGGGGAGAGTAGCTGGAGCAAGATAGGCTCAGCGGAATATGTGCCGCTGGAAGTGCCTCAAAATGGCTATATTGTGGCTTATTTGAGTAACCAGTCGGGGCAGGAGGCCTGGTTTGACAATATGAGCCTGGTAGTAAGCCCGGGCATCTTGCTGGAGGAGCGGCATTATTATGCCTATGGTTTACCGATAGCGGGGCTGGGCAGCCAGGCAGCTACAGCTACAAAGAACCGGCAGCGCTACCAGGGCAATGAGTATATAGAGGAGCTTGGACTGGAGTGGATGGATTTTCATAACCGGCAGTATGATCCGCAATTAGGCAGGTTCTTAAGTGTAGATCCTTTGGCCGGTGCGGGTGGGCAACAGGTGTTGAGCCCTTACCATGCAATGGCTTGTAACCCGGTAAGTATGGTGGACCCACTGGGATTGGCATATTCACCGCCAGGCTCATGGGGAGGAGGTTCACCAACCCAAATGGATATTGCATTGATGATTCCTCCAACTTTACTTCAAGAATCCCAATATTATAACTTTAATCCGTCAAAAGTTACAGATGGTATTGCTGAAAGAATGATAGCAGGAACATTAGGTCTGTATCTAAACAGGGTCTTCCAGTACTGGGGAGCAAATTATGAAAATGTAACCTTTAGAAATGGTACAATGAAAATATATTACTCAACAGTTACGCCGGGGGAGTATGGAGCATTTTCTTGGGACGGTAAAAATTTTAGCGGCAAGGGTGCACAAGGTGCTAATGTAACAGGATTTAGTTTTGCTTTAAATATAAATAACCTACTGAATAGAAATCAGGGAGTACAACAATCAAATGGACGTATTCAAAGATATGTCGGAGTTGAAGGGGAAGTTACTACAGGTTTATATTTTTCGAACAATACAATTACTGTTGGTGGTTACAATCATGTTCTTTTTGATTTTTCTGTAAGTAATCAAGGAAGCCAAATTACAAATGGGATGGACTTTAGTAAGCCCAAAACTAAACTTGTCGATATTGGAGGCGGAGTAAATAATTTTACCGGAGTTCAATATAAGCTTTATCAAACAGGCTATGATGAAGGTGGTCCAATTTATAATAGGATTTTGAGTGCAAATATTATGGGATTTGGTGTAGAAATGCAATTTGACAGAGATTGGAATGTTGGAACAACTTTTATAGGAAGATACTTTAGTGCTAATGGAGGTTTAATCTTTGGAGGTTCTATTACTTCTAAAGATGGATACATTTTTATCCCTGAATAAAAGTAAAGATTTATGCTTGTTATATTTATAGTGTTTTTTTGTTTTATCTTAATGGCTATTGTCTTAACCATTTATTTCATTAAAAGATGTAAAAGAATTGCTATCAATGATTTTATTCTTCCAGATCTCGAAAGACATCAATATACCTTGATGGATTTGAAAATTTTGCCAGGTCAGTTCTTAGGTTTTCCATTTAAACAAAAAGGGCACTGGGATAATGTAATTGAGAATATTCTTTCAGACACAAAATATAATAGGAAAGTTTATTTTCATATAGTCTATAGAGATATTGTAGGAAACACAAAAAGTACTACAGTGAAAATTCATACTGATTCCATGACAATTCCTTATAAAGCAGAATATTTCCCTGCTTTATAGATATGTTAGTTTTAAGTTATAATAAAGAAACATTCAGCAATCAAACGAATGTTAAGATGATAATGTGCTCAATTGTTGTTTTTTTATAACAGCGAGTTAACACACGGTAAAATAATGGTTTTTATTTTTTAGAAAATGCAAAGGCAGGCAATCTTTGGGTTGCCTGCTTTATTCTGAAGTGTAAACTGTCTTAATGTATAAACCCCTAAGTATATTAGTTGATTGTTTTATAAAAATTACACAGCATGAAAATTTTTACTGATGAAATATCGGAACGATACCGGAAGTACATTATACAATTAAAACTTCCTGCAAAGCGATCATTGTACCTCATTTGGGGAACGGATACGGTAATGAAGATTCGGACTATTTAATGTTGGACCCGGCCAATCGCTTATTGGGCTTTTCAACCATCAAAACCTTTTTGCATTATGTAAAAACGACGAAGCATGCTCTTATAGATGAGCCCGCTACAAAAGAGTGGGTAAGCGCCTATAAGGCCAACAGGGCTTATGTTAGCTATGATATAGAATTATTGATTGGCCTTATGGAAGTTAGTGATAAACTGCCTGAAAATTATACTAAAGGAACAGCAGTGGAGCTCACTGATTTTTGTCATTTGTTTTCAGATTATGCTTACCAGCTCAATCAACAAGAATGGGTCCGGTTATACCAGGATAAAGACCTGCATGTTTTTATTGATTGGGTACATGCCCGATATCTTTGGAAGCCTGATGCCGCTTACCTGGCGGCATTAACGGATCAGCTGAAACATATAGATTTCGAAAAAATAAAAACTAAGGTCCGGAAAATGTACCATTACCTGATGCAAAACCTTGTTGTTATAAGCAGTACTGATCGTTAAGCAGCAATACTACAGCTTCAGCGACAAATGCACCATTGGCTTATGCCCCAGGTTATAGGGAAAAGCCAAATCCACCCGGATAGGATAGCTGGCCAGGATCGTCTTCAGGCTCAATCCGAAGCTGTTCCGTCTCTGCCATTCCGCCGCAGGCTGCCAGGTAGCCTTGCTGTAAGCCAGGTCTGCAAACGCGCCCAGCTGTAACAGGTTAAGAAAGCTAAACTTCGTTTTGCCCGGCAGCATCCCGCCAAACACCTGCGCAAAAACTTCCGCGTTCATCAACCCATAAGCATTACCCCACATGGTATTTTGCCGGAAGCCTCTTAGAGGCGTAACCAATTGCTGGAAGATATAAGGCGCGTCCTGGGCAAATACAGCGCTGGAATCGATACGCACGATCACATTATTGTCCATCCCGCCAAAATTGTACAAGATATGCTCTGTACCGCCACTATAGCCGGCCGCTATATGCTGGTGCCAGTTGAGCCAGGCATTAAGTGGTTGGTACCAGTCCAGGCTTTGCGTAATGCCATAGCTAAACCTCGTTTTTCGCTCCATACCCAATATCGCGTCCAGTATCGCTTTGTATTGAATACCTTTTAATAGCAGGTCATTTCCATGGGCAGGCCTGATGTTATTATAAGTATACTTTAGTGTATTAATATTCCATAATTCTTTCAGCGGCGGGTATTGCAGGCTGTATTTATCGGTCGACAGGAATACGGTACGGCTCTGGCGCAGGGCAACACTAAAGCTAAGCGCGGCATGATAATTAAACGGGTGGTCGATCCCCGCCTCGTAATAAAAGCTCTTTACTTTCGCGCTTGGTGGGTAAGGTCTTCCCTGTGCATCCAGCCATTGGTTGGCTGCGGTAGGCCTGAGACTTTCTACTTTCCGGTAATACATCACCCACCAGTCCGTGCGCTTTTTCTTGTTTTTATAACGGAAGAAAAAATCACTGCCCTCGGTACCTGCCGGCATTTTGTAGCCGATATTGAACTCATGGTTGTCGAACAGGTCGGCATAGCCACCGGTAAGCATAGCGCCCACTTCGGGGAATTTATAAATACCGAGCTGGGCCAGGTAAGGCTGCAGGCGGTTAATAAAATAATCATTGTTGACCGAAGCGTTAAACCAGAGATTGCTCAGCTGGAGCAGGTAAGGCCGGGCTTTCCGGGCTTCATAGATGGCTTCCTGTTCTGTCTCTGCGGTATCGGTGCCCTGGGCATGGGCTAATACACCGGAAAGAAAGGAAGTATTGCTTTCCTCCCTGCGCGCCTGCTCCACGCGCAGCAGGCTATCGGCTTCCGTTTGCTGCCTTACGTAATCCTGGAGCCAATACTGTTGATGCCCGGGTACAGACCCTTTATCAGTTTTATAGGATCGAAGTAATGTAGCTAAATCAGTGCTGTCACTGCGCAATAAAACTTCTCGCTGACCAATGGCTTGCAGCCCCATTTGGTAGGTGCCATAAGTTTTTGGGCTGATCCCAATTGTTGTATCGGGGTTGGTGGATCGCGGGAAGCCTGAACGGTAATGGATCGTTTCCGCCACATCCGTTCGTATGCTTAAGCCGGTATTGTCCGCCAGGTCATTCGTTACACTTTTCAGGCTATATCTTTTAGGATTAAAGCTGATAATATCACTGCGCCCCTGGGTATAGGCAGCCATCAGCCAGGTGTTTTCATCCTGTACTTTAAAGTCGCGTACGCCTTCAATGATTTGCGGCAACTCTGTGCTACGGATCAATGTGCCCGCTGGGTTATAGATCTTCACCGTATGTACCCCGTTTTTCAGGTTCAGCAGGTAGAGCTTATCCTGGTACATATCTACCAGCGGGTAATCCACCTTAATGGTTTCCAGCCATAAAGGTGCTGAGAAAGTACCCAGGCGTTTACTTCCTTTTTGTAATTCCAGGTAAATCCTTTTCCGGTTATTACTCAGCTGCGCCCATACAGCTCCCCGGTGAGCGGAGGCCGGGAAAAGGGTGTCGATCCCGGTAACAGGAACCTTTGATCTTAAAGGATCGGCAACCCCATTAAGTAGGGTGTCGGGCAGGCCATAAATATGTTTCAGGTAGGCTGTATAAACGACCATCAGCTCCTCCCAGTTTCTCTTGGTCACCAGGCGTACCGCTGTCGTAAAAGACTTTCTGTGTTTTAACTGGAATAAGATCTGCCTGAGCGCATCTTTACGGTAATGGCGGGTGAGAAAGCGACAGAAGCCGCGGGCCAGGAGTATTTGCTGCTCCGCGTCCGCGTCACGTATCAGGGCAGCCATATCAGGCGCGTTGCTGCGCTGCAGCAATTGGTACAGGCTGTCATTATCCGCCAGGCTAAATCCTTCTGCCAGGTAATGGATCAGTCCTTCGCCGAACCACTCCTGCCCGGGGCTGCCGCCGGCGGGTGTATTAAGTAATCCTGCCCGGCTGATATTTTGTTCCCATAATTGCCTTGCCAGGGCTAGACCCAGGTCGCGTTCATAGGCTTCATAACTCCCTTTATAGGCGACCAGGACGCGGTTACCGGCATCAAAACTGATGGTGGGATAACTGTATTTACGGGGATCATGGCTGCCGATATTGGTTTCGAAGAATTTATAAACAGAAGGATAAATAATGAGGTTATTAAGACCCCTGGACTTAAGCCCGCTTTCTTTTTCCAGGCGTTTCAGCAAAGGCTGGTAATTTTCTAATGCATACCGGCAAAGACTGTCGGATGCCGTAGCAAAATAAAAATGAGCAAAGGTTGTGCTATACCTTTGCCAGCGCAGTTCTTGTGGCGACTGTACCCGGTTGCCCGGGTTTAATGCCGGGGCATTATATTGTGCAAAAGCAGGGGAAAAAGGCAGGCAACAAAATAATAAGATGGTGTAGATCGATTTTAACTGCATAGGAACCGGGCAAAGCTATGATGACGCGTAGCGCAAAGTAATATAATTTTCATAATATTGTAGGGTATTCAATTCCTGTTCCTGTGTATATACAAGGTGTCGCGTCGTGTTTTTTACAATTTATCAATTACCGGCTGGGTAAATGCCTGCTTACCGCGATGCTGCTCGCCGGAATAACGCCCGTATATGCACAACCTAAAGAGGTATGGAAAAGCCTGAACGAAAAGCAGGAGCAAGCGCTGAAGCAAAAAGAAAAGAAGACAAGGCAGCTGAAAGGCTGGGTGAAGCAGGCAAGGGAATGGGGGCTTGATAATACTTATAAACATGAACTGTCTTTAGGCTTGAACCTGCATACCAATGGAGTAGGAGGACACCTGCGGTATGCCAGGAATACGAAGAACACGAGCCAGGACATTTGGCTGCTACAGGTGCGTTCAGTACAGCACGAAAAAGAGATCAGGCAGCAACGCAAAGGAACCTCTTTCCGCGAACTGGGTCCTTTCAGGCCCTACAATTTCGGTAAAGTAAACAGCATTCTGAACCTGCAGCTGGGCTACGGTAAAGAGCAGGTTTTATTGCCTTCCATTATCAATGAAAATATTGCTATCTATGGCAGCCTGGTGGGTGGCGCTGCTATAATCCTGCAAAAACCGGTTTACCTGAACCTGATCCATACAGATACAGGAGGTACTTATTTCATACAATCAGAACGTTACAGTACCCAAAACGAAGCATTGTTTTTGAATAACAGCCGTATCCTGGGCGCTGATAAATGGAGCAAAGGTCTGGGCGAAGCAAGGATTATTCCGGGCCTTTTCCTGGAGCCGGCCCTGGTCTTTGTACCGGCAAAAAATAAGGCTTTTATACAAAAAGTTTATATCGGTGGTAATGTAGCCTGGCATTTGCGCGCTGTGGAGATCATGGCCCTACATAAGCCCCTCCCGGTACAGGCCTCATTCTTCGTAGGCGTAGGTTTTGGAAAAAGATGGAAGGGATAACCGCGGGGGGATAGAAATAAATTTATTTCAATTATCTTCGCAATAGCCGGTACTGCTCTGCGCAGCGTAACCCGGCCTTGATATCATCTTGTAAACCGTTAAAAAATTAAAATATAATGATCAAAAGAATCTTATTATTTGCAGCTACTTCCACCTTATTGTGGTCTTGTGGTAGTGAAGATAATTCAGCAAAAGAGGGGCCAGCAACAGTTCCTGCCACACAGAATGCCCCGGCTGCTGCCGGCGCAGATAGCCCGGGTAATGCATTGACAGAAGCGGTCCAGGCTAAAGACGGAGCGGCAACACCGCAAAACGCGGCTGTAGAAGCCCCTGCTAATAATAAGGCTGCCGGCGAGGTAAAGCTAAACCCCGCACATGGTCAACCCGGACATAGCTGTAGCGTTCCTGTAGGCGCGCCATTAACAGCCGCGGCTACAGCACCTGCCGCTGCACCGCAAGCGGTCCAGATGGCACCGGCCTCCCCGGCAGCAGCGCCCCAGGGCCAGCAATTGCTACCGGATGGTAAAGTGAACCCGCCGCATGGTCAGCCCGGGCATGTATGTATGTAATTTAAAGGAGTGAAAAGTAAAAAGTGAAAAGTGAATAAGAAAAGGCTGAATGCTATACCACATTTTGACAAGTTCAATGGGATAAGCATTCAGCCTTTTTGTTGTACCAGGTTATGTGGGTTCAGGAAATAATTTGCGCCTTTTTTAGAAATTTACATCGACCATTACCGTCTTGCCGTCTGCTTTCTTTACCTTATAGTAAGCGCGTTCCCCCGTTTTGAACTTCTCGAGGGTCATCAGGTAGCTTTTCGCGTTAAAAATAGGGAAGCTGCCGATCTGTAGCAAGACATCGCCGCTCTGGAAGCCCAGCTGGGCCCCTTTACTGTCACTGGCTACTGAGTGAATCACGGCGCCGCCTTCTCTTTTATCCAGTTCATTGATACCGATGCCCAGGAAGTCGATAATAATATTTGATGCGCCGGTATAAGGAGTCTCTACAGGTAGCTTCGCGGTAACTACAGGACTGTTACTACGTGGTTTTCCTCCGGTCTGCTGGTTGTTTTTCAGGTTGTTTTTTGCCTGTGTCAGCTTTTGCGCAGTAGAGGGGCCTTTGGCTGTAGTCGTTTTGGCTACCGGTGGTGGCGTTGGCGTTTTACGGATCACCAGGTCTTCATCACTTACTTCGATATTATTTTTAGCAAAGTAGATATTACCGCTTTGGTTGAGTTTTGTCATCACGGCTACTACAAATCTCAGGGTTTGGGCCATGCCGTTAAAGTTGATCGAAGCGATGTTGTCTTCAAGCTGCTGTTTGGCCGCGTATCCTGTAGAAAAAGACAGGGTAGGGATTTCACTGGCTATAAACGCATTGAAAGAAGCATTATAGGGGTACGGGGCGCCTACTCTCGGTGTATACCCTTCCGATACTTCTTTAATAGCCGTGCGGAAACGTGTGGCGCTGGCAACCCCGTTGATGAAAATTTCATTATCAGGGCTCAGTTTACCGATCGCGTTGAGGTCTACGACGTAAGCGATTTTCGATTTCATTTCCGGGATGTTCAGGAATGATTTGGCCCCTAATTGCCCTTTTGTACTGCCGGAGAAAGCGGCAAAGGCATAATTGTAAGTTTTAAATTCAGGTGCTTTCAGGACCTGGCTGAGCTGCAGCATGGCGGCTACACCGCTCGCCGTAGCATTAGCGCCCGGGTTATTCTCGGTGTTAAAAAGAACCTGGTCATAGTCTGCCATGACCAATACCGTCTTTTCCGCTTTATTATCAATAAGCCCTACGATATTGTAACCTTCTTCATAAGTTATTTTATAACGTTGAATCGTATTAACGGGTATAACGCTATAGATATCTTTAAAATGCTCTGTCCAGGCTTTCCTGGAGATCAGCCATACGGGGATACGGATATCCGGGTCGATATCTACTCCTTTGAATTCAAAATCTTTCAGGTCCAGGGTGCTGGCACTCCGGTCGTCATAGAAATAGATCGCGTTGGCACCGCGCTCCTGGGCATTTAATATGGTTGGCTTCAGGATACGGGCAATGTTTTTTTCTGTAATATTATCGTTAGGCAATGCCAGGGTCCAGGGGGCATGCGCTTCATTTACTTTGGGAATGAGGTAAGCGGTATTATCCTCTACCGGCGCAAAGGGCATCGGTAGTACATCTTTATTCAGGTGCAGGGCTTTTCCTTCCACATAGAATTTAGACTCTACCGAAAGCTGCCGGCCTACCGGGAATTTAAAGCTGCTGCGGTAGCCTACTGTTCCATAGCGGATGAGGCCCAGTTGTTGCATTCTTTTTTCCAGGTGCCCAGACAGGTTTTTGTAACCTGTAGTACCCAAAAGACGATTATTATAACGGGCCTGAACCAGTTCCTGGAGATCGGTCCTGAAGTTCTGGATCAACACTTCATTAGCCGGGATCGGGCCGTTGTTGGATGTTCCTAAAAGATTTTTTAGAATTTGGCTCTGGCCTTTGAAACTAAAAAAGGGTGATATAAATAATAATAAGGCAATTTTCCGTTTCATGTGCTGTTACAAGTCAAAAGCTGTCTGTTGAGTTTTCTAATTCAAGCAAATCTATAGTGTATTGAGTTGCTTTTCAAATTATAAACGTTAAAAACGCTGTTGAATCGTTTTTTCAACAGCGTTTTTAACATTTGGTATCAGTGATGATTAACTGTTTTTTTTCTTTTTAAGTTTTTTCAGATCCACCTTACTTTCATTACCATGAATGAGGCGGTTAATATTTTTATGATGGGTAAGGATAACCAGTAAAGCTGTAGAAATGGCAAATAAGGTATAAGCCGTTTCCTGTCCTTTAAAAATGAATAATAGTAAGACCGGGAAAGCAATACTTGCGGTAATGGAACTTAAAGAAACGTAACGGGTCAGCAAAAGCATGATCAGGAAAACGGCTACCAGGCACAAGGCCACGATCCATTGAATACCCAGGATCATACCAAACAAGGTAGCGATACCTTTGCCGCCCTTAAATCCGGCAAATAAAGGGAATATATGGCCTATTACTGCCAGGAGGCCTAAGGCGACCTGTAAATTGGTAAAGGCATCATTGGTATCGTTAATCGCATATACCGAAAGATAGGCCAGTTTAACGGCGGTGAAACCTTTCAGCATATCAATGATCATTACCGCAATCCCTGCTTTTTTACCCAGGATTCTAAAGGTATTGGTAGCACCGGCATTGCCGCTTCCGTGCTCACGGATGTCCAGTCCAAAATATTTCTGACTTACCCAAACTGCGGTAGGAATAGATCCAATCAAATATGCGATCGCCAATAGGAATACTTCATTCATCATTAAAAACACTACGATAAAATTCGACCAAAAGTAAACAAATAATTCTAAAAACCCTGTAAATGTTAACTTAATGTTTCTGGCTTTATGCCTAATTGAGTAAAGGTCGACTGCTTTTTAATAAAATATTTAACAATGACACTTTTATGAAACACCCCTGAAATGTGATGGCCCTTTTTTAGCGCTGCCCTTGCGGATTTACGCTGCCGGAGCCAATAAGGCAAGGTGGCATAAAAGCTGAAATGTGCTTTAAGCACGGCCAGGATGTTTTTGAAATTCCCTTTCATGAGAAAAGGAAGACAGGATACGCCATCTAAAACCAGCCGCCAGGGTATCAGCCATAAGAGCTTACCCGCATGCTCGTTTTTCACAAGAATGGCTAAGTTGTTCCGGTAATTATAAAAAGTTTTTTGAGGGCTTCCGTAAGAAATAACGCTTCCGCCAACATGGAATACGGTCGAATTGCCGATAGCGCCAATCGTATAGCCCCTGTTTTGCAAACGCCAGCAAAGGTCAATCTCTTCCATATGGGCAAAAAGCGCGGTGTCTAATCCGCCGGCTGCTGTATAAGCTGCCGCACGCACCATAAAACAGCCACCTGAAGCCCAGAAGACCTTAACATCATCGTTATACTGACCCGAATCTTTTTCTAAACGGTCAAAAACGCGGCCCCTGCAGAACATATAGCCCCATTTGTCCATATAGCCGCCGGCGGCGCCCGCGTATTCAAACAATTCGGGTTCTTTCCAGTAACGCACTTTGGGTTGTACGGCCCCAAGCTGCGGATCTTTCTCCATAGCCGCGAGGAGGGGGGGAAACCAGTTGTCCGTTACCTGGAAGTCGGAACTTAAAAGTACAAAATACTTGGCGCTGACCTGCTCAAGCGCAGCGGCATAGCCACCGGCAAAGCCCAGGTTTTTCTTTAAACGAATCAGCTTCACCGAAGGAAAATGCGCCTGAATATAATCAGCCGTATTGTCCGGTGAAGCATGATCTACAAGTACTACATCATAACCTGATGCAGCCTGCTCAACTATTTTAGGTAAGAACAGCTTGTGCCATTCCAGACTATTGTAACTTAAAATTACAACAGCGGTCAGCGTATTACAAACTATCACTTAAAAACTACTTATACTTAGGTTCGTACAAAGAGCTTTCATTTACAGGGACCTTCTCTTTTTGATCTACAAACTTATGGGTATAAAGATTGTAACATCCGGACCAGGCAAAAATGAAAATACCAAAAAAGCCTAAAAGAAAGAAGAACCTGGAAGAACGGGGTTTGCTTAATTTAATATCCAGCTCGTTATTCAGTTCTTTCATCTCTAAATTTTCGTTGTGTGCCATCTCTTGATTGTTAAAGCAAATTTAATTGCTTGCAAATTTAATAGAATTTGCCGCAACCTGCAAAGCTTTCTCCGTAATTATTTTACAGCAGATTGATAAAGGCAGTCATGTTACTAGTAATCTCTGCCCTGTTTTCACTACGGTTTGCTTTGACTATTTTTCCAAACACGTCAGTCATCTTATTGTATTTTTCAACTTCAGCCGGGGCTTCGTTGCTGGATACCACTTTCTCTTTTTGGTAAGCAATCATCTGGCGCATTAAAGCATTAAAACGCTCATAGGAAGGCACACCATCTTTCGTGTTTTTCGTTTGATTGTAAGCTTTTTGAAGTGCTACGAAATCGCTTTTAGGAACACTCTGTGCTCTGGTACCCTGGGTCTGTGCCGTAGCTACCTGTGGTAAAACAGCTACAGTACCGGAAAGCATTAATGCTACTACTAAAGATTTAATCATATACATATTGAACGGGTTTTTAAAAATCAAATATACCTTTTTTATTATTAAATTCCTCAACAGAGGTTTAATTGTTAACTTTTATAATGTATTATAATGCCTGTTGATAGCACTTAAAGAGCCTGACCGCCTCTGCCGCTTCTTTTACATCGTGCACCCGCAGCATATGTGCGCCATTGTTCAGGGCCAGCATATGTAAAGCCGTTGTGCCATTGAGTGCCTCTTCCGGTCCCGCTTCCAATACCTTATAGATCATCGACTTCCTGGATACCCCGGCTAGCAAGGGTAATTGGAGCATTTCGAAGCTCTTAAGGTGCCTGAGCAGGCTGTAATTCTGCTCAATGGTTTTCCCGAAACCGAATCCAGGGTCCAGCATCAGCTCATTTATGCCATATGTCCTGGCTTCCTGCACTCTTTGATTCAGAAAATCAAAAACTTCCGCGACAATATCTTCATAAACCGGGTTTTGTTGCATGGTTTTGGGCGTCCCTTTCATATGCATCAATATATAAGACACCTTTAAATCAGAAACGGTTTGAAACATTTTTTCATCCATAATGCCCGCGCTAATGTCATTAACAATACATGCGCCTGCCTCAACAGCAGCTTTGGCTACAGGAGCATGAAAGGTATCCACCGAAACGAGTGCTCCCGGAAATCTTTTAATAATCGCT
This sequence comes from Taibaiella sp., assembly GCA_016786705.1. GTDB lineage: Bacteria > Bacteroidota > Bacteroidia > Chitinophagales > Chitinophagaceae > Edaphocola. The sequence goes on along the minus strand of JAEUVV010000010.1, from coordinate 365,469 downwards.
TCAATCGCAGGCACAACTCTTTGAATTTCCGTTTCGGGTCCCGTTAAAGCGGCGCCGGGCCTGCTGCTCTGTCCGCCCAGGTCTAAAACATGGGCACCTTCCGCAAGCATTTTTTCGGCCAGAAAGAGTGCGCCGGTCACACTATTGTTAATTCCTTTGGTATAAAAAGAGTCGGGGGTAAGATTTACGATACCCATAATTTTAGGGCTGTCGAAGTCCAGTAAGGTACCGCCGAGGTTTAAAGATGGAATCATTCTTCAAATTTGATGTTTTTTTCTGAATTCTTTAAGCATATTTTAAACCTATTTCCCAGGCTTTAGTCTGAATGATATTGTATGACCTGAAAACGTTTTAAAGATGAGAAAGCTAATTTACACTTCGATTGTTTTATGTTTAGTAGTCGCGTTGAGCAGCTGTACCAAGTATTCTTTTCAACCTATGCACCGCAAAGTTGTAGGTACCTGGAGCTTTGAAAAAGTAAAGCACCGTCCAGGTTTTTTAAAAGGAAGTATGGATGTGACCAAAAACTTTTCCAACTGGGAGTTTACCTTCCGGGACAATGGGAACGCTGAAGCCTATAATATAACTAACCGCGAAACCAAAGCCGGCAGCTGGCAAATGGAAGAGTACATAGATACTTATTATGACGAAGACGGTACCAGTACTTCTACTTCTGAATATGTACTCCGTTTTTACCTTAGGGATAGCCGGGGAAGAGAAGAAACGTATGTATGGAACATCGGGTCCATAACCGCCAAACGATTAAGGGCCAGCGAGTATATGGGTAATGAAACCTATACTTATGTAATGGCAAGAAGATAGCTTGTATCACGGATATATTAAAAAAAGACCAGATGTTTATAACATCTGGTCTTTTTTTCCGGCAAGCAAATAGAGGGCTGCCATACGGACGGCCACCCCATTTTCGACCTGGTCCAGTATGATCGCGTTCTTGCTGTCCGCTACATCCGAGCTCAGCTCCACGCCACGGTTGATCGGTCCCGGGTGCATGATCACAATTTCTTTATCTATGCTTTGCAGTAAATTTTTATTGACGCCGTAGTACATGGCATATTCTCTAAGAGAAGAGAATAAAGGCTTGCTCTGGCGTTCCAGCTGGATACGCAGTACATTAGCCACATCACACCATTTCAGCGCTTCTTTAATGTCATACATTACGCCAACGCCCAGGCTTTCTATATGCTTAGGGATCAGGGTTGGCGGTCCGCAAACCACTACCTGCGCGCCCATTTTGGTCAGGCAGTAAATATTGCTGAGGGCTACACGGCTGTGCATGATATCCCCTATAATCGCTATTTTTTTACCTTTCAGGCCCCCGGTTTTTTCCTGGATAGAAAAGCTGTCCAGTAAGGCCTGGGTAGGGTGCTCATTGATACCGTCACCGGCATTGATAATGCTCGCGTTGATATGCTGTGCCAGAAAGTGCGGCGCACCGCTGGCGGAGTGGCGCATGACCACCATGTCTACCTTCATAGACAAAATATTTTTCGCGGTATCGATCAGGGTTTCGCCCTTGGATACCGAGCTGCTGGAAGCCGCAAAATTTATGGTATCGGCACTCAGTCTTTTCTCCGCGAGTTCAAAGGAAATACGCGTCCGGGTTGAGTTTTCGAAAAACAGGTTCACAACTGAAGTGTCTCTTAGGGTGGGTACCTTTTTGATCGGTCTTTGTAATACTTCTTTAAACTGGGCTGCCGTTTTCAGGATCAGCTCAATGTCTGAAGGAAGTAAATCTTTAATACCTAAAAGATGTTTTACAGATAGTGACATATGTATATTTTCAGCGCTTTTTTATGTTATAATAAGATAACTTCATCTTTACCGTCCCGTTCTTTCCACAGGACTTTTACCTTCTGGTTGTCGATCACGTCAACGGCCATGCCTACATAATCGGGTTGAATAGGCACCTCCCTGTTGAACCTGCGGTCGATCAATACCAGTAGTTCTACATGAGCGGGACGACCGTAATCCAGTAAAGCGTCCAGGCCGGAGCGAATGCTGCGACCGGTGTAGAGTACATCGTCTACTAGAATAACGTGCTTGCCTTCTATGTTGAAATCCAATTGTGTTTCGGAAACCTGGAGTAATTGTCCCTTTTCATTGAAATCGTCGCGGTAAAAGGTGATATCCAGCTTCCCGTATTCAATTTTAGTGTCCGGTAAGAAAGACTGTACTTTTTGATGAATCCGGTCTGAAAGATAGATGCCTCTGGGTTGCAGCCCGATAATGACCGTGTTGTCGAAATCCAAATGATTTTCCACCAGCTGGTAAGCCAGCCGGGTAAGGGTAATATCCAGTTCTTTTTGAATAAAAAGGGGTTTCATTTTTCGTATACGTTTAAGGTGCTAACCTGGATTTCTGCCAAAGCAGGTCATCTTTTTCAAATAAGATCCGGTCGTGGAGCCTGCTGCTTCTTCCCTGCCAGAATTCTATAGCTACAGGGGTCAATGCATAACCACCCCAGTTTTCTGGCCTGCTAATGTTCCCGGCCCGGGATAGCTCCTCAACCTTTTGTTCCAATATAGTTCTGGAGGCAATTTTACTGCTTTGGGCCGAGGCCATAGCGCCGATCTGGCTGCTTACAGGCCTGGAATAAAAATATTCATCCGACAATGCAGGGCTTACTTTGGTAATAAGGCCTTCCACACGTACCTGTCTTTGTAATTCTGGCCAGAAGAATAGCAAGGCGGCGTTATTATTGGCTGCCAATTCCATGCCTTTATTACTTTTGTAATTGGTATAAAAAACGAACTGGCCGTTTTCCAGTCCCTTAAGGAGTACAATGCGGGCATGGGGCCGGGACTGTGCATCAACCGTGGCCAGGGTCATCGCGTTGACCTCGGTACAGGCGGCATGTTCTGCCTCTTTAAACCATTTGGCAAAAAAAAGGACAGGGTCATCGCCGGTCTCCTGCTCATTCAATGAGGATAGGCTATAATCCTGTCTTATTGCAGCAATATTTTTGGAAAAACTATCCATTATTATTTTCGCTTGCTCGAATTTTCGGAATAATTATTTCAGGTCTGAAGTGTCCAGATACTTATACATTACCCAGATCAGCAAAATAACTCCGAAAATGGTCAGGCCGTAAGCCGAATATTCGCCGATTGTATCTCCGATCTTGTAGAAAGAATTAAGTAGTACAGATTGCATTGTTGTTTGATTTATGTGACTGCAAATTTAGTTATTAATTTTTATATAAAAAAGGTATAAGCAAATACTATATACTTATACCTTTCCTGCTTTTTTATGCTGCAATGTTTACTTCAGATGTGTATCCACAGCGTGGTAAACCCGTTTATTTTCACCGCTGGTGGCATTATGTACAAAAGCAATAATGTGTACATTGTCCAGGTTCCAGTTTTTATGACGGAACTCGTTACTTTCACTCAGGTCCAGCTTGAAGCTGTAATTGGTTTCATATACCCGGCCGGCCACTTTTGTAGGCAGGCTGTCCAGGATCACCGCACCATTGATCGGTGTGATCATCTGCCGGTACACGTGCCTGTAAGTATAATTTTCTATTAAAGGGTCAATCTGGTTATCGATAATGCTATCTTCGATCAGCAGGATACTCAGGTATTGGGGTTCAGAAACATTCGCGGTATAGGCCAGCTTCACTTTTATATTGTAAGCGTCTGTTTCCTGGTTATAATCACTGCTAATGTGGATATTTACAGGGGTCGTAGGGTAGGTGGATTTTGCCGTATTCAATTTATTTTCCCATTCGCCCCGGGGGCCAATGAGGGGGTTGGTACCAGTAAAAAGGTTCAGGCGGTCAATGGAGGCCTGTGGTTTTGACATGTCGCCACCATAGATCAGGTTCATTAACTGTTCTCCCTGTTTTGAACTCAGGTCTTGTTTGCTTCCTTTGGTATAATCAGGCGCTGTAAAGCTGGCAGCATGGATCGTTACAATTTTTAACCTGCCTTTATTGGCGGTCATATTACTCAACTCTTCCAGTTTAGCAGCTCCCTGCGGGCAGTTTACACAGCGTACCCCTGAAAATTCTTCAATATAGTAATTTTTGTCCTGCACTGGCTCTACAGTTGCTACATAAGTCGTATCTGACTTCTTTCCTTCACCGAAATCCACGCCTACAGGTTGCTCTTTACAAGAGAATAAAAACAGGGAAGCCAGGCCTGCAAAGGAAAGGCCAGTGATAGTTTTTGTCATTTTTATATTACCGGTTGTTTGAATATAGAAGATATATTAAGTCCCGAAGTTAATGAAATATTGTAAAATTCATTTAAAAAAATGTTCCCGGGAGGCCGGCACAATCGGCTGCTGTAAGCAAACGATTTTTTTAGGCTGGAAATTAGCTGTAATTTTAGCCTTCAAAATAAAAGATATGCAAGAGAGCAAGCGGCAGCGCCAGGTAGGGCAGTTGATAGAAGAGGAGATGGCTTCTATTTTCCAGAAAGAAGGGATTAATATGATCAAAGGAGGCATGGTGTCTATCTCGAAAGTTAGTGTAACCCCTGATTTACTGGAAGCCAGGATCTATCTTAGTTTGTTCAAAATAGAGCATCCAGATGTTTTGCTGGAAGAGATCAAGGCAAAGACCGGGGAATTGAGAAAAGAGTTAGGTAACCGTTTAAGGCATCACTTAAGAAGGATCCCGGACCTGCAATTCTTCCTGGACGATACATTGGACTATGTATTTAAAATGGAGGAGCTGTTCAAAAAAATCAATGAAGAAAAAGGACCGGAAGCAAAAGAGTCTTAATGAGCCTAGCTTTAAAAATTGCCCTCAGGTATTTTAAAGGCAGAAACAGTACCCAGGCGATCAATATCGTCAGCTGGATCAGCATGGGTGCGGTCGCCTTATCTACTACCGCCATGGTAGTACTTTTCTCTGTGTATAATGGCCTGGAGTCTTATGTCAAGAATATGTACACCGCTTTCTATCCGGAGGTAAAGGTGAGTGTGAAAAAGGGTAAATTTTTCAGCCTTGATGAACAAAAAAGAACGCAATTGACCCAAATTGAAGGGATCAGCCATATAGGTATCTCTATCGAAGATATGGCTTTGCTGGAGGGGCACGATCACCAGAAAGTGGTACGCCTGAAAGGGGTGGACAATGAATGGTTCAAAGCGAATGAAATGGACCGGTTTATTAATACCGGTACAGCCTCATGGCCTCAGGAGGGCCTTGATATCCCGTCCAATATTGGTGTCGATATTGTAGCCGAGATGGGTATCGAACTGGATAATAATTTCCAGAAAATTCAACTTTATTACCCGAAAGCGAATGCTTCTTTCGCCGGTATGGATGCTGCAGCCGCGCTGAACGGTATGGCGGTAGCTCCATATGCAAGCTTCAGGGTGCAACCTGAGCTGGACGGGCAGTATTTCCTGGTGCCTTTAAAAGCGGCACAGAATTTTTTTAATGCCGGCAGCCAGATCAGTGCTATAGAAATAGCACCTTCGAGCTCCGGCAATGTTTCCCGGATTATGGAGCAGGTAAAAACCCTGTTTGGCCCCGATTTCGAGGTGCAGAGCCGGCTGGAGCAGAACCGCACCCTGTTCATGGCTACGGAGATGGAAAAGTGGATGATCTATGGTATTTTATCCCTGGTATTAGTGATCGCTTCGTTTAATATGGTGGGCGCTTTGTCTATGCTGGCCATAGAGAAGAAGATCGATGTATCGGTCTTAAAGTCTATGGGCGCGGAAGCAAAGACGATTAAAAAAGTGTTCCTGAACCTGGGAATGCTGATCGCCGGCGCGGGTGCTGCGGCAGGCCTGGTACTGGGACTGCTCATTGTGCTTAGCCAGATCCAGTGGGGCTGGATAAAAATGGGCGAGGGTTTCCTGGATGCTTACCCGGTAGAAATGCAATGGCCTGATTTCCTGGTGGTCTGCATTACCGTATTGATCGTAGGCCTGGCGGCGGGTTGGTACCCGGCCGCTAAAGCGGCGAAGCAATTAATGATTTTTAAAGATGAATAGCCTGATCTCTTCTTTACCAATAACGATACAAGCGCCACAACCGCAGATAGCGCATGCCGATAAGCTGATGCTGATCGGCTCCTGTTTTAGCGAGCATATGGGCAAGCGCCTGGCTGATGCGAAATTCAGGGTATTGGAAAACCCGCATGGTATTTTATTTAACCCCTTAAGCGTATGCCACAGTATCCGGCAATATATAACGAACAGTGTACCGGAAGAGCCACGCTTCGTTTACCTCAACGAAACCTGGAATCACTGGGACTTTCACTCCCGGTTCTCAGGCCTGAGCCGGGAAGACGCGCAAACGCTAATGAGCGCTTCCATTCGCCAGGGGCATGATTTCCTGCAGGAGGCAGACTGGCTGATGATCACATTGGGTTCCGGCTTCCAGTATTTTTTAAAGGAGGGGGCGGTACCGGTTGCCAATTGCCATCGTGCACCGGGGCAATGGTTTGATAAAAAACTGCTTGGTATCCCAGAGATCAGTAATGCTTTAAAAGAAACGATAGAAGTACTGCAAGACTTTAATCCAAAGCTGAAAATCATATTTACCATCAGCCCGGTGCGGCACATAAGAGATGGAGTAGTGGAAAACAACCGCAGTAAAGCGCGCCTCATAGAAGCCGTCCATGAGCTGGTAGCGCTTTTCCCGCATTGTTTTTATTTCCCGGCCTATGAATTACTGATTGATGTGCTCAGGGATTACCGTTATTATGATGTAGACCTGGTGCATCCTAACTTTGCGGCTACCCAGGTAGTCTGGGAGCAGTTCGCGCAACACTTTCTTTCCGCTGATTGCCAGAAAACAGCAGCCGACCTGCAGGCTTTAAGTACAGCCCGGCAGCACAGGGTCCGGTTTCCCGAAACGCAGGCTTATGCTAAGTTCAGGGAAAATTTTTATGCTAAAATAGAGCAGTACGAACAGCAATATCCTTATATCGACTTTGAAGCGGAAAAGCAATATTTCATGCCGGAATAAGTTGCCCAGAATACTTGGACAAACGGGTTTTTAAATTTCTTTCTTATCTAAAGAAGCTTCATACATTTTTGTGTATACCCCTTCCCTGATCTGTAGCAGGGAGTTATGGTCTCCTTTCTCGATGATCCGGCCGCGCTCCAGAACGATGATCTGGTCGGCCTTACGAATAGTGGAAAGCCGGTGGGCGATCACGATGGCGGTCCTGCCCTTGATCATTTTATCGATCGCTTTCTGGATCAAAATTTCCGATTCACTATCCACCGAAGAGGTAGCTTCATCCAGCACCAGGATCGAGGGGTTGAACAACAGGGTACGGGCGAATGAGAGTAACTGTCGTTGACCCTGAGAGAGGGTGCTTCCACGTTCGGTAACCCGGTGGTTGTAGCCATCGGGCAATTGTGCGATAAATTCATGGATACCCAGCGAGCGGCATACCGCTATCGCCTGTTCTTCGCTCACCTCCGGGTCTTTCAGCGTAAGGTTGTCGAGTATAGTACCTGAAAACAGGAAGACATCCTGCAATACGATACCTATATGTTTGCGCAGGCTGTAAATATCATATTCGTGCAGCTCAATATCATCGATGAATATGTGCCCTGAACTGATGGGATAAAGCCTGGTAAGAATAGAAATAATGGAACTTTTTCCCGCACCGGTATGGCCTACCAAAGCCAGCGTTGCTCCGGGCCGGGCCTCAAAGCTAATATCCCGGAGTACGGGAATACCTTCTTTATAAGAGAAATTAACCTGGTCGAACTTTACAGCGCCTTTTAAAGTAGTGGCTTCCAGCGCTCCATTGCGGTGCATATATTCTTCACTGTCCAGTACCTGCATCACTCTGCCACCGGCGATCAGTCCCATTTGCAGGGTGTTGAATTTATCCGCCAGCATTCTCAACGGCCTGAAGAGTAAGGTCAGGTACATATTGAAAGCGATAATAATACCGGGGGTCACTTCATAGTTAAGCATTTTAGACGCGCCATACCATACCAGTAAGCCCATAGAGATGGCCAGGATGATCTCGACAATAGGAAAGAATACGGAATAGGCAAAGATCGACTTGATATTGGCATCCCGGTGTTCCCGGTTGATGGCATCAAATTTTTTCTTTTCCCGGTCTTCTGCCGCGAATACCTGCACGATATACATACCGCTTATGTGCTCCTGGACAAAGGCATTAAGCGCGGCAACGGCATTGCGCACTCTTTTGAACGATTTGTTGACCGCCTCTTTAAACCAATAGGTAGCCAGCAATAGCAAAGGGAAGACGGCAAGGCTGACTAAGGTAAGCCGCCAGTCGGTATACAACATAATGCCGATCAGGGCCAGGATGGTCAATATATCTGCCAGGATGGCTATAAATCCTTCAGAGAAGGTGTCGTTAAGCGCTTCAATATCATTTATGGTCCTGGTGGTGAGGGTACCTATGGCATGCTGATCGAAATAGCTCAGGTTTTGAAACAGGATTTTTTTATGTACTTTTTTCCGGATATCATTAACCACGGTTTGCCCCAGCCAGCTGGTAATGAACATGAAAACAAAACGGAGGCCGGTTTCCAGTAGTAGCAGGAGCAGTTGGACGATCGTAATGTAGATCAGTCCCTGGAATAAGCGGCTTTCAATGTAATGGTCAATAGAGTACTGGATCAGGTAGGGCCTTAAGGGGGCCACAACGGCAAGTACAAGACTCAGGCTAATACTTAGCCAAAGCCTGGACTGGTAGGGCCTGGCAAACGAGAGGATTCTTAAGAATAAATTCCGGTCAAACTTTTTTTGCTGTGCTTCCAATTGTTGATGCGCCTTAATGTGGCCGTTTTTTAATCCGGCAAAGATACTTAATTAAAAAGGCTTCGAAAGTGTTAAAACCTTCGAAGCCTTATATTTAATATTGTACTGTTGTATTAAACCGTTACAGAATCATTCAGATCTGAATCGACCAGAATACGGCCGCAGTGTTCACAAACGATGATCTTTTTACGTTGCATGATCTCTGTCTGGCGCTGGGGAGGGATTACGTTAAAACATCCGCCACAGCTATCGCGTAATACCGGAACTACGGCTAAACCGTTTTTGTAGCTTTTGCGGATACGCTCGTAACCTTCAAACAGGCGGATATCCACTTTTTCCTTAGCTTCTTCGGAACGGGCTTCCAGCACTTTTTCTTCTGCTTCTGTTTCTTTGATGATCTTGTCCAGCTCCGTTTTTTTCTGCTCCAGCATTTCACGCTTGGCTTCAATCAGGTTTACATTCTGTAATTTGATATTTTCACGCTCCTGAAGCTCTACCAGTGCATCTTTTACATTTTTATCGCAAAGACGCATTTCCAGGTGCTGCATTTCAATTTCTTTGGTCAATGCTTCAAATTCACGGCTATTCTTTACGTTGTCTTGCTGTTTTTCATATTTGGCGATCAACGCTTCCGCATCTTTTTTCGCATCTTTGCGCGAAGTGATGTATTCATTGATCGTTTTGATTTCCTGCTCAACATTGCTGATGCGCGTTTGTAGGCCTTCTACATCATCCTCCAGGTCGCTTACTTCCATCGGAAGTTCCCCTTTTAATGTTTGTAATTCATCAATTTTGGAGTCGATCTTTTGTAGAGAAAGTACTGCTGCCAGTTTTTCTTCAATAGAAAAGTCTTTTGCTACTGTAGCCATATTAGAAATAATAATTTATTGGGTTTGTTTTTGTCTGTGACAAATAGACCGCAAAATTAGGAAATTTTTTATTTATTATTTCATTAAATATTTCAACGGTAAATTGCTCCGACTCATAATGCCCGATATCGGCGATAATGAGCTGGTCTTCCGCTTCAAAAAACTGGTGGTATTTGTAATCCGCGGTTAAAAAGAGGTCTGCCCGGGCCGCTTTAGCCTGATTGAGTAAAAAACTGCCGCTTCCGCCACAGAGCGCGATGGTTTTAATACGCTCCTTTACCAACGCGGTATGCCTGATAACCGGGGCTTTGAGCCGGGAACTGATCAGGGCCAGCACTTCAGCTACAGGCAGGGCCTCCTCAAAAGAACCGATCATGCCCGCGCCCAGGTCCTGGTTTTTATTAAGCAGTGCAACAAGCTCGAAGGCTACTTCTTCATAAGGGTGGCTTGCTTTTAATACATTCAGGATCGTTCCTTTTAAATGTTCGGGAACGATCACCTCCAGCCTGATCTCCGCGACGCTTTCCATGGTGCCGCCAGCCTGGCCTATATAAGGCCGGGCCTGGTCATTACCCTTAAAGGTACCTGTACCCGGGGTATTAAAGCTGCAATGCTCATAATTCCCTATGGCCCCGGCCCCGGCATCAAAAAGCGCCTGCCGCACTTGTTCTATATGTGTTTCAGGAACATAGGTATATAGTTTATAGAGGGAGCCCGGCATGGGACTGAGTACAGATCGCTCGCCCAGGCCCAGCTTTTCCGCGATTTTATCATTCACTCCTTTACGCATATTGTCCAGGTTGGTATGCGCCGCATAAAGTGTAATATTGTTTTGAATGGCCAATATGATACAGCGCTCAATGGCATTTCTGCCCGAGATCTTTTTTATACCGCTGAAGATAAGCGGGTGATGAGCAATGACCAGGTTACAACCTTTTTCTTTTGCTTCCAGTATTACCTTTTCTGTGATGTCGAGGGTGAGTAAAGCGCCGCTGCAGGCTATCTCGGTAGTGCCTACCTGGACGCCGCTATTGTCGTAAGATTCCTGGTAGCAGGGTGGGGCAAAGGTTTCTATTGCCTGGATGATTTCTTTTATTTGCATAAGTTCTTTATTATTGTAACTATATCACTAATCTTTATCCGGTGAGGATCAGTATCAAAGAAAAGAGTTTTGTGGCAAAGATAGCGGCTCGCAGGCTTAAATCGGACCATGTAGCCATGGTTTTGGGCAATACCATATACTTAAGCGGTGCCGGCAGGGCTGATTTGTTAAATAACAAAAGCTGGCTCCGGCACGAGTTAAAGCATGTGGAACAGCAGCTCCGGTACGGCTGCTTATGGTTTCTTTTGCTTTATCTATGGGAGTCAATAAGGCATGGATACTACAATAACCGCTTCGAACAGGAAGCCCGGGCCGCAGAGCATACTCCTTCTTTGCTGGAGAATTTTATAGGATAAGCTTATTTAAATGTTAATTTAATTGCTAGATTAATATACTTTCTATTTTTTTATTAATAAATAAAATTAGAGATTCCTTATCTTCGAAAGATATTTTTTTATAAATCTAATAGGAGAAATGAATTTTAAGTCTATCTCAATGTTGGTAGCTACCACAGCACTGACATTTTCTCTTGCAAATGCGCAGGAATCTCTTCAAACATTAAACTTTAAGGACGGAAGGGTTGCCCAGAATTTAAGAGGGCAGAAAGTCTCGGCAAGTGTTGATGGAAATATGCTGGTAAAGGCCCTGGGGCTTGCTGATGGTAATGCGTTCAGCATTGTGAAGACCACTACTGATAAATTGAATATTACACACACTAGTTTTCAACAGTATTATAAAGGTATACCGGTAAACGGTGCTGTAATTATGGTGCATGCCAAAGGCGGCCTGATCCAAAGCATCAATGGCCATTATCTTGAGGTGAGCGAGCTTGCTGTAAATGTAACACTGGATGATGCGAAAGCGATGAGCATTGCTCAGGAGGCTATCGGTATCAAAACCGTGACGCGCAATTACGCTCCTGAATTGCAGATTATAAAATCTGAAAGCGGGGAACCGGTGATGACCTATGCCTTACGTATAGACGGTAAGGGTGAAAAAGGTAACCTGTTAATGAAAAAAGCATACCTGGATGCACAGAGTGGCCGGGTAGAGGATATAGAAGAGCTGATCGCTCATACTGATGTGGATGCCACAGCGCATACTTTCCACAGCGGGGAGCGTACTATAACTACAGACTTTGACGGAACAAGCACCTACAGGCTTTACGACAATGCCCGCAAAATCCAGACATTGGACGCAACCGGCGCGGATTTGGGTAATTTCGGTACTGACTTTTATACTAATGCTAAAGAGATAACGAATAACTCGACTGTCTGGCTGCCTAAGAAAGCGATCAAATCAACGCTGTTATATTCAGCTTCCAACAATATTTTTTCGGGACTTAGCATGACTACCGGCATTTTGCCGGTTGCTATGGTTGGCGTTGAAGGTACCGGCGGAGATATTCTTAATCCTTCCTGGCCTCAGATTCTTTTTACTACTACCGCGCCCTTCAGAGCTTATGGCTGGTTTTATTTTGTTAACCCGGGCAATAATTATGTAGGGGCATTTGCTAAGGCGAACCTGGGTAATGGCAATGTGACTGATACCGTACATTTCCCGATTGATATCTCAGCTACGGGTAATATTTTATGGTCAGATACTGCCGGTAATTCGGCCCGTTATACCATAGATTCTGTAGCAGACCCGGCTTTAGATGCGCACTGGGGGATTACCCGTTCTTACGATTATTATGTTGATAAATTTAACCGCAGTAGCTATGATGGCCAGGGCGGCAGGATCATTAATTATATGAATGGTGTTTTCCCGATGGTCAACAGCCAGAATAATGCCGCGGCATTACAGGCTCCTTATAATTCGATGGTATATGGTTTAGGGGACGGCATTAATACGAATCCATTCTCTGCGCTGGATGTTACCGGTCATGAGTATACCCACCTGGTTATTTCCAATAACGGAAATGGCGGCTTAAGGTACCGTGGCGAATCCGGCGCTTTAAACGAGTCATTTGCTGATATGTTTGGCGCCAGTATCGTCTTTTATGCCAAACCCGATATCGCTAACTGGAGAATAGGAGAAGAGGTTTATATAGGCAATGGTTACATGCGTTCCATGTCTAATCCTAAGATCGTAAATAATCCAAATACTTACAGGGGGCAATACTGGGTAAATACTTCTTCCAACGAGGATAATGGCGGGGTGCATACTAACAGTGGTGTACCGAACTATTGGTACTACCTGCTTGCAGAAGGTGGATCCGGGACCAATGATAATGGCTATAGCTACAACTTTACGGGTATCGGCCTGGAAAATGCCGAGAAAATCGCTTACAGAACATTGACAGAATACCTGACTTTTAATGCTACTTTTGAAGACGCTTTCGCCGGTAGTTTACAGGCAACAATTGACTTGTTCGGAGCAGATACTACAGCCGCTCAATATGTTGCGGTTAAAAACGCCTGGTATGCGGTAGGTTTGGGCGAGGGTTCTATCCCGGTTGCCGTGAAAGAGGTGAAATCAACTAATCCGGATATTGATATCTATCCTAACCCGGTAGCGGCTAATGCCAGCTTCACGATCCAGTCTAAACTGGGTAAAACGGTAGAAGCAACGGTCTTTAACGCGCTGGGACAAGCGGTGAAAGTGGTTAGTATCAAAAATGGCAGCAATATTGTAAATATAGGCGGATTATCTGCAGGAATTTATAATATAAGCTTCAATGTAGAAGGAAGACAATATGTACATAAAGTGACTGTTTTATAATCACTGATTTATAATTTAATAATAAAAGCTGCCACGAAATTTTCGTGGCAGCTTTTATTATCAATGTTCCAAGTTGTTATTGCTACACGCGAAAAAGGTTACAGTCATTAACTGTAACCTTTTTATAATTGATTAAATGGCTATGGAAACCCTAAAAGTCTGATCAGGCTTTCTGGTTATTGTGAATATATTCAGCCATTGAATTTACAGAGCTAAGGATATTGCGGCTTTCTTTAGGATCTTCTAATTTAATGCCATAATTTCTCTCTAACAATACGATCAACTCCAGGGAGTCAATACTGTCTAAACCAAGACCATCACCAAACAAAGGGGCATCATCCACGATGTCTGCCGGTTGCATGTCCTGTAGGTTTAAGGCCTCGATGATCTGTTCTTTTAATTTTAGTTTTAACGCTTCCATTTTTTATTTTAATAATCTGCTTTTCAATGTTTATTCTGCCATCATTTGTTCGATAACATTGGCTATCTCTTCAGCATTGGGCTTGGAGAAATAATCGCCGTCGGTAGCGTATGCCGGACGGTGCGCTTTTGCGGTTAATGTCCTTGGCGCTACATCCAATAGTTTATAGCCGCCCTGTATCTCCATTACCTGCTGGAACATATAGGCTGCAGCTCCTCCCGGCACGTCTTCATCAATGAAAATGATACGGCTGGTTTTTTCAAGTGATTTGACAATGCTGTGGTTCACATCAAAAGGCAGTAAAGTTTGTACATCTACCACTTCCACGCTGATGCCTTGCGGTGCCAGGTACAGGTCAATCGCTTCCTGGATCACGCGTAAAGTAGAACCATAAGAAACGACAGTGATGTCTTCTCCTTCCCGGATCACTTCCGGCATACCTAAAGGAACGGTAAATTCCATCAGGTTATCCGGCATTTTTTCTTTTAAGCGGTAGCCGTTCAGGCATTCTACCACAACTGCAGGTTCATCGCTTTTTAATAAAGTATTATACATACCTGCCGCCTGTACCATATTTCTCGGTACGCAAATGTGCATGCCTCTCAAAGCGTGGATCATCATACCCATAGGAGAGCCGCTGTGCCAGATACCTTCCAGGCGATGACCTCTTGTACGGATGATCAAAGGGCACTTCTGTCCGCCTTTTGTACGATATTGTAAGGTAGCTACATCATCACTCAGCGTTTCAAGCCCGTATAATAAATAATCCAGGTATTGGATCTCGGCGATAGGCCGCAGGCCTCTTAATGCCATACCCAGGCCCTGGCCTACGATAGTGGCTTCCCGGATACCGGTATCGGAAACCCTTAATTTACCATGTTTTTCCTGTAAACCGGCAAAAGCCTGGTTCACATCACCGATCTTACCTACATCTTCACCGAAGGCGAATACCGCAGGATTAGTAGCTAAAGTCTGGTCGAAGAATTTATTTAATACTTCGAAGCCATTCATCATCTGGCTGTTGTCAGAATAAACCGCTTTTACCTCCTTTATATTACCTACAGCCTTGGCGGATTGGGAATATAAGTGGGAGTTAAAGGTATCTGCCGCTTCGGTCACCAGGCTATCGTAATAGTTACGTAACTGGTTAAGCGCCTGCCCGCTGTGGCTCCCGGCTAATTTCAGTACTCTTTGTACCGTACGGAACACATCTTTACGGATTGGCTCTTTTAAGCCGAGTAACTCCTGTGCAATGGCGGCCATTTCATGGCCTTTGGGATGCCCTTCCATAACCAGTTGCTGGATCAGCTGCGTAGATTTTTCGATCTGCGCTTTGATCGGGGCCAGGAAATTGTTCCAGGCAGTTTGTTTAGCGGTACGGGCACTATCTTTAGCCTGTTCAGCTATCGCGTCCAGTTCCTCTTCAGATGCGATATTATTATCCAGGATAAATGCTTTTAATTTTACCACACAATCCATTTCTTTTTCCCATTCCAGGCGCTCTTTGGATTTGTACCGCTCATGAGAGCCGGAGGTAGAGTGGCCCTGTGGCTGGGTGACTTCCTGGACGTGGAAGAGGGCAGGGATCTGTGTTTCTCTTACACGGGCTACGCCTTCTTCAAAGGTCTTTACCAATGAGGCATAGTCCCATCCTTTTACTTTATAGATCTCGATACCGCTTTCCAGTTTTTCGTCATACTGGAAGCCAGCTGTAGCTTCGGAAATAGAATTTTTAGCGGTCTGGTACTTCCTGGGTACCGAGATGCCATAGCCATCATCCCACACACATACTGCTAAAGGTACTTTAAGTACTGCAGCTGCGTTTAAAGTCTCCCAGAAAAGGCCTTCAGAGGTCGAGGCATCCCCGATCGTAACAAAGCTTACTTCATTACCGTTATTGGTAAATTTTTCGAAACCCTCTTTTAAGTTGTCGCAATTGCGGTATAATTTCGAGGCATAAGCTACGCCTAAAGAGCGTACCATTTGCCCTGCAGTAGGGGAGATGTCGCTGGTAGAGTTAGCTTGGGCCATCAGGTCTTTCCATTCGCCTTTTTCATCGATCCAGCGCGTGCCGAAGTGACCATTCATCATCCGGCCGGCAGTAGCGGGTTCTTTTTCTACATTCGGGTTGGCATAGAGCTGGGAAAAGAATTGCTCCATATTGGACATGCCGGTAGCAAACATCAGGGTTTGGTCACGGTAGTAGCCGGAGCGGATATCGCCCGGTTTAAAGGTCTTCGCCAGCGCGATCTGGGCCAATTCTTTACCATCACCAAAGATGCCGAACTTAGCTTTACCGGTCAACACTTCTTTTCTGCCAATCAAGCTGGCTTCACGGCTGGCAACGGCCAGTTCATAGTCTTTTAATACTTCCGCTTTTAATTCCTCAAATGAAATCTGAGCTTCGGTTTCTTTCAGGTTATTTTTTGACGCCATATTATCTCTAAAATATACGGCACAAATATACAATATTGAATTTTAATAGTCGAGAAAGCTGTGGATAAATTGGGGGAAGTACTTAATCATTGATTATCCGGAGCGTTTAATTTCTTGCTGTAATTGGTGCTAATATTCCGCCCAGACTTTCCAATTTGAAGGCTTTGGAAAGCGTTGCACCAAAAAAGGGCCGCGGATGACAGGCAGTATTGGTTACCTCGGCTTGTAGCGTTATCCCGGTTATGGGTTCCGTAATCCATGCCCTTCCGGTGAAAAAAATGTCTGATTTTCTCGTCATTTTAACCGTAGAGTTTTCTGGGGTAAGATAACTAAGCTCGTTTGGATAATAGATGGAAGAGTAGCCGACCGATCCATGAACTCTCACGCTGATTGATGAGGTTTCATAAGCAAGGAATAAGCCGATAAGCCCTGCGTTAAAAGCAAACTCATTTACGGTCTTGTTGAAATTATTATCTAAGTCCATAGTACTTGGTATTGTGGCTGCAATAAGGACAGAGTCAAAATTGCTTCGGTCCAGGAATTCATAGGATATTAGGGTTTTTCTCCAAACGAATTCTAATGAGGGGGCATAATATATATTTAAACTTGACTTTAATTTAGTTGCAGGGAGGCGGAAAAGAGGGCTTATATAGGCGCCGAAGTTATCGGATACCCGGGTAGTTTTCAATTTATGCTGCGCGCGATGTTCCCAATAAGTGCTATCAGAAACTTTGACTCTTTTATAAACAGCGCTTGTATTTCCTGTAGAATCAACAGTAGACATGGTCCGGTTGCCATATAAACTTAAATAGAAGCCAACCTTATTATTTTCTGACTTAAGGGGTGGAATGA
Organism: Taibaiella sp.; assembly: GCA_016786705.1. Lineage (GTDB taxonomy): Bacteria > Bacteroidota > Bacteroidia > Chitinophagales > Chitinophagaceae > Edaphocola. The sequence goes on along the minus strand of JAEUVV010000010.1, from coordinate 348,322 downwards.
AAACATTTGTGGCGAAGAATAAGTTTTGCAGCTGTGTTTTTCCTTCTGCCATATTGAAATTGCTCCCCAAATAAGCCAATACATTGTATTCCTTTATTTGTTCAGGTTTCCCTTTTAATAAAATCTTCATTTTTTGATCCGGCTTGCTTAAGTAAAGTTTTGGGGCACTATCATTTAAACTAATGATTTCCATTTTAAGGATAATATTTCTTGTTCTGTCGGCAAGCGAATCCCCTAAAACAGTTAAAAACACTTTATGCTCCTCTTTTGTTTTAAATGCTTCAAGTGAAAAAACGGTATTGTCTAACATAATAGAAGATAATACAAGGGTGCTACTTTCCTGTTCAACAGATATTTTAACTTGATAATCAGATAGGTTTTCAACACTCCCTATTTTTTCTTTATCATTATTAGCAATGAGAATGGGGTAAGTAAATGAATGATCCTTCCTGGTAAAACTTGTATCCGTAATTTTAAATTCAATATTGAGTACATTTTCTGGTGTATTATCTTTTGCCGATAGCTGTATGCAGCTTATTAATAAATAGAGTAGAAGGAAATTTACTTTCATAATCGTTAGTTTAAGGTTATAAATTATATCTAACAAAAATATAATTTAACATCTTCTTGTAAAATACTCAATTTTGAGTATTTTTATTATGATTTTTAGGGAATTAGATATGGATGTAATTGATATTTTACCGGAAAATTTTGTAGGTGATGTAGCAACGAAGCAATTGATTGAAGCAAAGGTTAAAGCCTTTGCAATGCTTTCAGAAGACCTCCCGGTTTACATCATTCATGAACTGAGCAGCGGTAATAACGGGGTAGTCTATATGTCGCCGAAAGGGCTGGAAAGTTTGGGCATCAGCCTGGAGGCGGTAAGAAATATGGGTGCAGAATACTACGCGCTGTTTTTTAACCCGGAAGATACGGTAAACTATTTAGCCAACTGGAATAGATTTATTGCTGATCCTGGCAATAAAGGCGTCTGGTTCACATTCTTTCAACAAGTGAATATCCGGAACACGGTAAAGCCGGTTTGGTTTTTGAGCGCCTCTACGATAATCGCTTATGACGAGCTAACCCACTTGCCTTTATGCTCCTTAACCCTGGCTTTAAGGATGCATCAGTACATGCCTATTGTCCCCAAACTGGAACGCCTGGTAAGTGAACATACCTTTTTAAAAGAAAATCTCGATCTTTATACCACGCTCACAAAAAGAGAAAGAGAACTGCTTCGCCTGATGGCCCTGGGCATGACACCTAAAGAAATTGCAGCACAACTGACCACCTCTGAAAAAACGGTACGTACCCACAGGCGTAATATAAAGCGCAAATTACAGATCAAAAAAGAAGTGAACCTGGTTTACTTCGCCCAGGCATTTAACCTGGTTTAGCGGAACGTGACTGCTGCCTTATAAAAATACTTTAAACCGCTCATAAGCCGATTGGTGCAGCATTTCCCGGTCATCGGGATGGGCGATGTCTATAAGCGCTTTCGCGCGTTGGCGCAGGTTAAGGCCAAATAGGTTCACCACACCATATTCTGTAACCACGTATTGCACATGGCCCCGGGTAGTCACCACGCCGGCACCGGGCTTGAGGCTTGGCACAATACGGGGGAGCCCTTTTTTCGTTCTGCTATTGATCGCGATGATCGGTTTGCCGCCCTTACTCAAGGCCGCGCCCCGCATGAAGTCCATCTGGCCGCCAATACCACTGTACTGGTAATAACCGATACTATCTGAGCAAACCTGGCCGGTAAGGTCCAGCTCTATACAGGAATTGATGGCCACTACCCGGTCATTTTTTGCGATAATAGAAGGATTGTTGACATAATCAATGTCCAGGAAGGTCAGCCCCGGGTTATCGTCAACAAAATCATACAGCCTGCGGGTGCCCAATACAAAGCTGGTCACGATCCGGTTCGGGTGCAGTTGCTTGTAGCGGTTATCAATCACATCGTTCAGGAACAGGTCAATGACGCCATCGCTCAGCATTTCCGTATGTATACCCAGGTGCTTATGGTTGTTCAGGTAGTTTAAGACCGCGTCGGGAATGGTACCAATGCCCATTTGCAGCGTTGATTTGTCTTCTATGAGGCCGGCGATGTGCTGACCGATCATGCGATCTGCTTCACTGATTTTAGCTCCATAGTCCACTTCGGGCAGCTCCGCTTCATGAAACACCATTTTGTCGATCTGGGAGTGATGGATCAGGCCGTCTCCATGGGTGCGCGGCATTTTCGGATTGACCAGGGCAATTATTTTTTTTGCATTGTTGATGGCGGAGCGGGCGATGTCTATAGAGGCGCCCAGGGAGCAATAGCCATGCCTGTCCGGGGGAGATACATGGATGATGGCAACGTCCAGCTCATAGATTTTATTATTAAAAAGATCAGGGATGTCGCTCAGGAATATAGGTACGAAATCGGCATGCCCGTTATTGACCAATGTGCGTACCGGTGCACTTACGAAAAGGCTGTTGATATAAAAAGACTCATTATATTCCGGCCGCGTAAATGCCAGGTCCTGCCCTTGTAGCGAGATAGAAACAAACTCTACATGCTTTAAGCGGTGCGCTTCTTTGGTAAGTGCTTCCAGCAGGTAAAGCGGGGTACAGGCACTCCCGTGTAAAAAGACCCGGGTATTGCTTTCTATTAAGGCCAGCGCCTCGGCAGCAGAAACATAATTGAACGCCATAAAAATGTGAATGGTTGATCTTCCTGCAAAGATACCTGCAAAAAGATCAACCATTGTTCACTGCCTGTCAATTTATTGTTTTATTGAGGCTGGTAAATAATCTTATACTCTTCTGATGAATTTTTGAATTGTACTTTGAGGATATACATATCGCCTATATGGGCGGCTCCTTTTAAAGAAATCTTTTCTGTGCCGCTAAACCTGTTCTGGTCGACCCAGCCGGAAGCGATTTTGTGGCCGGCCATGGAGTAAACGGCCCAGTTAAAGCTTTCCTGCTTGTTGTTATACCACCTGAAGTAAACTGTTCCGTCATGGGTAGGGTTAGGGAATACCTCGAATTGTGAAGGAAGGTTTTCCCACTGCAGCTTGCGTATAGGGCTATAGAATATTTTGCCGTCCAGGCTCATGTATTTTAGCCGGTATGCTACATAGGGCCTTACCGGCAGGCGCGGCGTATCAATATAAATGTATTCGTGTAGCGGATCTTGAACCGAAGCGGTCTGCCATAAAGCCTGGAAGCCCTGGCCTTCGTCATGTTGCAATTGGTAGCTGGCTACTTTATCATCGATGGTATTAATCCAGCGTAAACGGGCGTTTCTCTCGCCCAGTTTCTCTGCAATGAAATTTAATGTATTTAATGGTAATGGATTGCTTTGGGTTAAGCCACCGTCGTTAAACCAGTATTCCCCTATCTGGTTGGTTTTGAATTGTGCATAATAGCCATCGAAATAAGGTACCCAACTTACTTTTTCACCCGGGATAAACAAGAATAAGCCATTGGTATCATCTTCTAAAGAATTATTGATTACTGCAGGGTTATTATCCGTGTAGGTAGTTACACCCATCCGGTACACTTCGTTCGGATGGGTAGGGCAGGTGCTGCAGGCGGTTGAAGACCTTACGACCTTCATTAAAGAATCTTTGACGTACAAGCTTACCCGTACACTATCCAGGGCGCCGCTACTATTCCGTGTCACCGCAAAATTACGGGGCAGGAAAAGCTGCTGACTGTCCTCGCTTACGTGAGAGGCATGCAGGTACGATTGGAAGTTTAGGGTACCCAGGTTTTGGCTTAAGGGATCAATAATACCTGAAATATTACCATCTTTTATAAATTCAGTGTTAGCCGATACATTATGCGTGATAGGTACCGGGAAACTATCCTCATCTGAAATCGGTTTGATATAATCGAATATATGAATATCGTCTAAGGCGATACCTTCAAATTGCGCCCCTACATCTGAGCTGAATACCCATCTTAAAGACAGGCTGGCCACGGTGGGTAAGGGAATACTGGCTACCTGCCAGTAATTGGTGTTAGTGCCCGTCCAGGAATTATTCAACTCATTGTACCAGTTGTAGCCTGCACCATGCTGTCCTAAAAGCGACCAGCTAAGCCCGCCATCTGTTGAATATTCTACATAGGCACTGTCAAAGACTTCATTACTGGACGGTGTCTCAATCTCTGAAAACAGGCTGAAGCTGAGCATAGGTTGTGCAAGACTGCTTAAGTTAAAGCAGGGGCTGTACAAATAGGATAATTCTTCCGGGTTGTGGGTAGTGGTAAGACCGGTCTTCCATGCTTTTTGGCCGCTGGCGGCATGGTCCAGTCTTATAGAATTGGGGGTACCATACGCCCAGGAACTGTTTACCCCGTCTGTAAAGTAGTAACCGTCATTGGTTTCAAAATTTTCCAGGTATGGAAATGTCTGAACGAGCGGCTGGTTATGTACCACGATATCTTTAAGAGTATCATTGGCGCTGTAATTATCTCCCGGAAATGCGATCCAGACCATAATATTGTGTTGTCCCGGCGCAGCAAGGTCCATTAAAGTATTAAAGGTATAAGTGATTGTATCTTTTCCTGCGATTACAGGTATGGTTTCGCTGACTACGGTCTGGTTGTCTACCTGATAGAATATAGGGATATTGGTCCTTTGGCTTACCATGGTATTGGCTACCTCTACCTGCAATGGCACGGCATTGCTGAGCCCGCAATTGAACTTTCTAAGGTCAATTGCCTTGATTAAGCCGAGGTCATTTTGAGCGATAAACATCCTGAAGTTATCTACGGTCAGGCCAGTCCCATAGTTAACACTTGAAATTAAGGTAATGTCCCTTTGCTGTATCGCGATCTGTGTAGCGGTACTGTATTGCTGGCCATTGGCTGCCAGGATATCTCGCAGCATTACCTGGCTGTATTGGTTTACGGTGCCTACTATATTCGTATCAAAGGGGGCCAGGGCGATCCAGGGATCAGTTTCTGTACCGCGTACTTTAACCCGGTTCATGGTGTCAAAAAGGGGCTTTTTGTGCAGGCGATAGTCAAACTCAAACCTGATCTCATCCTGGGCGGTGTTGTAATTGCTTAAATTAAACGTTCCGATCAACTGGTTCAGGCTGCTGGCAGAAGTATCATTTTTTTGATTGGCGCTCATATCCAGGCTCAGAGAACGGTTACCGCTGATGAGCACCGGAGCATTTACAAAGGTGCGTAAACGCCCCATTGGCTTAGACAGCGAAAAATCGAATTGCTCTGCCTGGTCAATACCTATGGTATTATTTTCATAACTGGCAACATTGGTATTTTCAAAAGTCTCCAGGTAATCGTTGCTGAGGTCAACAGGGGCATTGGAGATATGTTTAATACTGAATTTTATGGAATCATTCTGGTGAATCGGGTCAGTCATACTCAGGTTGTTCACTGCCGCCTCAATAGTGTATACACCCAGGGCACTTAAGTTTAAGCCGTTAAGGGTTACCGGTACCTGTCCCAGCGCGGGTATGGTAATGTTGTGCACCGAGGTTACCCAGGGGCCATTGTTGATGCGGTAGCTTAATTCAAAGCTATTACAAGGGTTGTTGTCCTTGTTGTCTATATTTAAAGTAAGCGCTGTATTATTGCTCAATGCGCTAAGTGTAAACTGGCGCCCGCTTACAGGTGCAGTCACATTACGGATGGCCAGGTCGCCATCGAAAGCTGCGCTGCTACAGTTCCCGTTATCCGGTTTCCTGTTGAGCGCCGTAGCTCTCAGGCCTTTTGAATTGTTCACCGAGGCGGCAACCGAAACCCAGTAAGTGCTATCTGCATTAAGGCCGCTGAAGGTATAATTGGTTGCAGTAGTAGAGTCTACAATTGCCATCTCTGCACCGATGAGCCTGTAGAGGTAATATTTTGTACTGCCGTTTACCGCCGGCCAGTCGATGCTGATGCTGCCCGGGCACTGATCTGCTGACAGCTGTGCGGCCGGCATGCTCAAAATATTAAACCTGCCGGTCGTAGCAGTATTCCCGGTTCTGCTCACCCGAATAAGCGCGTTCTCTGTTGCAATGCCCACCGGGGTCCAGAGTGTATATCTTTTCTGCGCTGCTGCCGTACCTATATTTTGCCAGTTGGTACCATTATCAATAGAATAAGCTATGGTGAAGTCTCCCGTATTGCCCGGGGCTTCCCATTGGATCAGGGTTGCCGCGTTGGCTTCCATTTTGGTGCCGGCGGTAGGGTAGCTGATCTCGATCTCGTTCGGGATATAAGTGTAAACGATTACGTATTGCTGGTTGCCGGTAGGAATATTAAATCCATTGATGTTAACCATATAATTTCCGGCTGCAGGGTTATTAATCACTACTTGCTCTACATTATTCAGATGGTCTGCGCCGGGTACCGCGGTATCGGCGACATGTGCCGGGTCGGGGTTTAATACAAGGGGGAAATTTGTAACACCAGCGGGGGTATTTACTGTTAGATCCAGGTCATTGACCAGGGCTTTAATACTGTTAGGAGAGGTCGGGGCATCGTTCCAGTAGAGCATTATCTTTACCTGTGCCGTATTGGCGGGCACGGGTATAGAATGGGACTGTTGCCCCAGGTGATTAATGTTGCCTGCAATAAAACGATTATTATTGATGATCTCTACCGCTTTGCCTACATTCAGCCTGCCAAAGCCGTTGATATAGTCAGGCCCGGGATTGCCCAGGTCTGTAGCGCTATTCATCAGAATAGTTTTCAGCAGGGCATTGGAGGGATATTGGTTACCATTAAGCTGCTTATAGCGTTCCTGTAACAGGGCCGCAGCCCCGGAAACTGTAGGGCAGGCCATACTCGTACCGCTCATGATCTGGTAATTATTACCAAAAGTTGCCGAGATGATCTGGTGACCCGGGGAGGTCATTTCAGGTTTCAGGCGCCCGTCTTTCACCGGTCCGCTACTGCCTCCGTTATTAATATGGTCTTCATACTTCCCGGTAAGCGCTACCACCAGCGTGTTTTTTGCCGCCTGGAAGGAGCCTACTACAGTGCCATATCTTAAAGGGTAAGCGCCACAAGTCATCCAGCCGTCATTTCCTGCCGCGAATACATTGAGCAGTTCGGGGCTGTTGATGGCCAGCTGGTCCATATATTGAGAAGTGGCATCATAGGTACCGGCATAGGCACAATTGCCTACGATCGAAGCGTAGGAATTATTCGTCAGCTTCATGTTGAAAGCTTGCTCGTAAGTCTGGGCGTTGGCTACCACCCGACTGAAATAATCCGTTACCAGGCGGGCCTTTGGTGCATAACCTGCAAATTGTTCCAGGCGGTTCCCGGCCCCGGCTGTGGTTCCGGCTGTATGGATACCATGATCGGTGAACAAATTCGGGTTGAAGTTGGTTACCCGCTTGTCAAAATCTATATGGGTAGGGTAGGTATCATCTCCTACACCAACTACTACATCTTTCCCGGAAAGACCATAACCTTCCTGCTTCCTTACCAACTCCGCATTGGTATAACCTATGGCTTCGTAATTTAAGCGCTGGTCTTCAAATTTAGGGCTAATGCTTAATATGCTAGGGTGGGCCGCAATCTGCTCCAGGCTTGCAACAGAAGCAGTGACGATCCATTTATTCTGGCTTTTCCAGGGTTGGTCGCTGTCAAAGCTTGCTTTTGCCGCGGACAGTGTGCTGCTGATCGCTGCCGTGTCGCAGGAAGTACAGAGGCTTAAAAATATGGTAAGCCTATTGTCCTGGTTAAGGTCCGAGAAATAATTGCTGAGCTTATCCCTGGCCTGCACCGTGGTCCAGCCTGTAATGCTATTGTCCCTGAATCCCGGCTCCAGGGGCCTGCTTACCAAAGCGATAAAAGTATTGGCTGCTACATAATCCTGTAACTCAATGCCCTGGCCGGCAAGGCGTTTTTTGTCCGGGGCAGTATTGAAGGTGATGTAGCATTGAAAGGGTTTAGCGTTACTTGCCTTTGTGCTCATGGCTACAAATCTGCTATCCGGGGTCTCCAGGACAGCTACCCGGTTTTTTAAAGTCAGGGTGTGCTGCTGGCTATGGCTTTTTTGAGCAAAACCAACCAGTAGCAGGCTCATCAGGGTCTTTATATAAAAAGAAGTAGAAAGTGTTTTCATCTTAACCATTCAGTTTGATAGAGTAAAGATATCTAGTTTGTGATTTTAATACAAATAATAGGCATGTATTAAAATAAAAGTTTATGGTTACTTGCAATTGATATTTTTTAATATTAAATTTGAATGAGAAATCACAGATCCTTTAACCCTTAAAAAAAAATGTCAGTATGCTCTTTAATACAACTTCGCGACTTTCGAGTAAAATGAATACTGGGCAAGTGAAAGAGGCTTTGGTAGGTAAACATGTTCAGATAAAAGAATTAGATTTCGAATTCAGAGAATCAGAGGGGATCATAAAAGTTATTCCTCATACCGAGAATGACGAACGCTCCAGGCTGGTTCCCATTACACACATTACTACGGAAAACAATGGAAATGGTACCCATATCCAGATTAGCGCCAAACCCCGGAGAATAGATGTGGGCGGGCTTTATCTCGCCATCGGCTCTATTATTTTGTTGGGACTGATAGGTGTTTATTTAAGGCTGACTTACCCCGAGCAGTCGCCCCTGGTGGCTATTGGGATCCTGGCCCTGGCTTTACTGGCCTTCATTATTTTCAGAATGAGATTACAATCCGGTTATTATGGTTATATCGGTAATATAAAAAGCTTTATCAAAAAGCAATTGGTATAGCCGGCGACTAATTTATTTTTTTAGGAAAAATAGAATTTGTTTTTTTGTCTTTCAATCCTGATAGATGAATAGCAAATTCTTTTTTATTATACCCCTGTTTGCTTTAATGGCCTGTAACAATGCGGAGCAGGCTGAGGAGGCTAAGGAAGTCCATCCTGCTTTATTAAACCCGGTTGTAAGGCCTTATACCGAAGCTATTGCCCAGGATACGGCAAACGCGGAGCTCTATTATCAAAGAGCGGGTATGCTGAATAAGCTAGAACTACCGGAACTGACGCAAAAAGACCTGGAAACGGCAGTAAGGCTGGCCGCTAAGAATACCGAGTTCCGCGCATCCCTGGCAACTTTATTGATCGAGCGTAAGCTTTCTGAACAGGCATTGACCCATATACGTATATTAAAAGAGCAGGCCCCGGCTGACACCAATTATATCCTGATGGAATCTGAGGCTTACCTGGCAGGTGGAAAGACAAAAGAGGCGGACCAGATCATCCAGCAGCTTTTGGCGGCTAAGCCCAGAAATCCTTATATATTACTGAATGCCTCTAAGATCAAGGCGGCAGAGCAGGATACCCAGGCGGCTATAAGCTACGCGAAAACTCTGGCAGAAGTCGCCCCGACATTTTATGATGGCTTGTACCAACTGGCCGACCTGTACAGCGCGGCCAAGCAAAAAGAGGCGCTGACCTGGTATGAAAAACTGTACCGGCTGGATACCCTGAATGCCAATCCTTATTTTGATATGGCTAAATATTACCAGTCTGTAGGTGATGTAAAGATGGCCAAGCAGTATTTTGTAAAAGCTATATGGGTGGATAAGGATTTTGAAAAGGCTTACCTGGATTACGGTAAACTGCTTTTAGCCGAGGATAGTGTTGAAAAAGCGGACCGCCAGTTCCAGATCGCTACCGAAGTGGCGCCGGCCAATGCAGAAGCTTACTACAGCAAGGGCTTGATCTACATCCGGAAAGGGAATAAAGACCTGGCGCGTAACTTTTTTGAACAAGCGCTGGTCTTCAACGGCAATCATGAGCAGGCAAAAGCCGAATTGGCAAAATTAAAGGCTAAATAGCCTGCAGGAACTTTTTAATTTCGGGGCTGTTTTGCTTCCTGAGCTCGCTAAAGCGGGTATCTGAATAGCCGGCCCTCCGATAGGCTCTTACCGTCCAGGGCGCAAGGGGGTCTTTATTTTGCCATAAACCTTTTTTCTGGTCCCGGGCTTTGGACTCGGCCTGTGCCAGGGCATATTCCCGGCTGTACCGCTTATAATGCCAGGCATAACCGGCCTGCACCATAAGCAGGTTTACATTAGCCCCTTTGCAATATACTTTACATACGTAACGACCATAGCGGTCTATTGATACCACGCGTAACTCAATCGCCTGGTCCAGTAATAATGCGGCCAGGAATTCTTTCGATTTTTTAGCATAAGGCATCCCTTTTTCGGGGGCGTCAATACCGTCCAGCCGGATGCGGTAAGTGTTTTTGTCACTGCTCAGGAAAGTAAATGTATCGCCGTCATCTACTTTAATACTTTTGCCTTTATAGCGCTTGTTGATCTTTAGTGCAACTACCGCTTGTTGTTCCTGCCGGGCGATCACCTCTTGTGCCGGTAAGCAACAAAATAAAAGCAGGGTAAGGTAAAGCAGAACTTTAGGCATCTTTGCCGGCAATGCTTTGCGGGTATTGAAACAGGTTGTGGGGGTCAAAATCTAGTTTTATTTGCTGTAGTTTTTCATAATGCTTGCCGTAATAGGCATGCTGCCAGTCCGGGAAATTAATGTCCGGGTAATTGCGGTATTGTGCGGTAATGCCCTGCTTGCGGACCAGCGCCTGTATCTCTTCAAACGCTTTTAGCAGCCCGGCTTCCTGCGAAGGCTTGTCCCAGTAAGCCTGGAGTTCGCTCAGGTAAGGTAAAGACCGGTGGGGATAGCAGGATTGTGCTTCAAATGCGGAAGTATTAATAGCGGCACCCAGTGTATTGATCTGGTAGATCATGCCTTTGGCAGCAACAACTTTTTCGAAGATCTGCGGGGCAATAGCCGCGATATCCTCATAGGATTGATAAAGCCCTGCGGAAGCGTTTTTAAAGAGGATCGGGCCTTTCCTGCCGTAATACCGCTTCATGGCCTTGGGCAGCTCAGTACTGCTGTTGGTAGCGCTGTCCGCTATGCTGAGCAGCGGCCCTATGTTTTGCGCTAGCTTATTTTGATTGCCAAAAGTAGTGGCCAGGATAGTGAGTGTACTGCCGTTCAATACAAAAGCACAAAAATCTTCTTCAAGGAGTGTTTCACTTACCGAAAACCAGGTTTGTAGCGCTGCTGTAAACCGTTCGGTATCCAGTTGCCTGCATTTAAGTACATGCGCATGAAAGGTCGCCGGCATATCCTCGGTTTTAAAAACAAAGTTCGTTGCCACGCCGAAGTTGCCGTTGCCACCGCCCCTTAATGCCCAGAACAGCTCTTTGTTTGCAGCAGCATGTTGTACCTGGCCCTTACCATCTACAAATTCAACATCCACCAGGTTGTCGCAGGTTAGGCCGTATTTGCGGCTGAAAAAGCCATAGCCGCCGCCAAGAGTAAGACCGGCAATACCAACGGTACCGCAGCTCCCGGTAGGGATCAGTCTTTTCCGGGCGAAAATGGCATCCTGGATCTCTTGCAGTAAACACCCGGGTTGCAGGCTTACCTGTTCATTTTCTTTCCAACTGATCCCTTTCATCTGGGACAGGTTGATGACCAGGCCGCCATCATTACTGGAAAAACCTTCGAAGCTGTGCCCGCCGCTTTTTACGGCGACCGGTAATTTTTCTTTTCGCGCATGCGCTATGGCATATTGAACGCCCAGGGTGGTTTTGCAGAGCGCGATATAAAGCGGTAGTTTTTTAATGCGGCCATTGAAGGCTTTATTTAAACCGGCAAATTGCGCATCGGTCCGCTTTAATAAAATGATATCGTCAGGGTCGGCCTTGCTGATATCCAGCTCATCGGTTTGGGGCTGTACAGGGGTACTTCCTTCTGCTGCAGGTTCATTTGCTTTAGTTTTATTTTCAGGCTTGCCCTCACTGCTGCAAGCGGAATAAAGGGATATGAACGGGGCGAAAGCAATTCCCAGGCCCATTATTTTTAAGAACTCTCTTTTGCTGTATTGCTTCATAATAGACACTACTTTACATTGTTTTTATCGGCCCAGGCCCTGTAGGCTGCCGCATTTATTTCCTGCTCTTTGAGTGTTTTGGCGAAAAGATGGTAACCCGGCCTGGCCGTATCGGCCACGAAATAGATATAATCATGTTTTTCCGGTTTTAAAACGGCATCAATCGCGGAAGGATTGGGCATGCAGATCGGGCCTGGAGGTAGGCCTTTATTGGTATAAGTGTTGTAAGGCGATACGATCGCCAGGTCTTTATAGTATACCCGGGATACCTTTTGCGTGAAGCCCTGCTGCATTTTTTTGATGAACACAATAGTAGGGTCCGCGTCCAGTTTCATGCCTATTTTTAAACGGTTCAGGTACAGGGCGGCCACTCTGGCCTGCTCATCTGCTTTGGCCGATTCCAGTTGTACGATAGAGGCCAGGGTGGTCACTTCCAGGGGCGACATATTGGCCGCCCGGGCTAAAGCAAGGCGTTCTGTGGTCCAGAATTTCTGGTATTCTTTATACATCTTTTCTACAAAAAGCTTCCCGGATGTATTCCAGTGGAAATTATAGGTATTGGGCAAAAAGAAATAAAGCTTTTTGGCGGTATCCACCTCTTTCGTGAAATCGGCCTGTACTATTGCCTCAAGGATCTGCGCGGAATCGGCCTCCAGGATATTGCCCAGTTTGCCGGCGAGCTCTATAATGCTGGCATAATTACCTATCCGGATCGCGATCTCATCTTGTTTGCCTTCCTGGATCATTTGTACGATCTCTTTATTGCTCATGCCTTTTTTGATGGAATAGCGCCCGGAATAAAAACGTTTTGCCAGGTCTTTACCTTGTGCATATTTCCTGAAGCTTTCTGTATCCTTTAGCAGGGGCTGTATGGAGTCGATGATCTGCTCGAATTGAGCGTTGGTAGGGATATGTAATTTACCTTCCCTGGCTACGTTATTGCCCAGGCCACAAGCCATAAAATAAAGTGCGCCTGTACTGATCAGGGCTATCGCTATGCTGTTTCTTATCTTGTTGTACACCATTATAGGATGCTAAAAATGAAGACTGATTGAGCTAGCAAATTAAAGCAAAAAGTTCACATGCAGCTTAATAAAGCAAATTGTTTATCGCTTCCGGTTTTTGTGTTTTTATTAAGTTTATCTGCGTTGATATAAGCTTAATTTTGTTTCCTTTGTTCCGTTACCGGTAATTTAGATTGAATGAGAAAGCGTGTTTTTGGATCCCGAAAATTATTATGCCAGCTAAGTAAAATTGTACCTTTAAGATTAAAGAAAGTAAAGGTCGATAAAAAGCGCAGCATAAAATTATACCTTTATAAGCGGCAACTCAAACTTCAATACGGCCGGGTACTTTACTCAGATGGTACCGAATATTTCCCGTTTAAAATGGCTTTTAGTAAAATGAAGACCCGTTTGTCGGAGGCTGAAAATGTGCTGGTACTGGGAGCCGGTATCGGTAGCGTAGGGATGATGCTGCATGATAAATTCCCGGGGAAACAATGGCAGATGCATTTCGTAGACATCAGTAAGCCTATCCTGGAAACCTGCTCTTCTGTGATGGATTGGTTCCCTAATGTAAACGGGGAATATACCCAGGCAGATGCCTTTGAGTTTATAAAAAATAAACCGGGGAAAAAATATGACCTGGTCTGTATAGATGTATTTAATGAAGACCGGGTGCCTCAGGAAATATTAAGTGAAAAATTTGTGCATGGCATAAAGCAGGTACTGAATGACAGTTCTTCTGTGGTGATGAATGTAATGTTTGAAGATGAAGACCAGCAAGAGGATTTTGAGCAGGTACTTACAGATGAATTCTCCGTTTTTGACCGCCTGGAAAAAGAACAGAACAGTATTTATATTCTACCTGCTAATAATTAACAAAGGGCTTGCGGTATTCACCACAAGCCCTTTGGCTTAACTTTCGGATTGCTTTTTAGTAGCAGCTTCCTGTTTCTTCCGGAGATTGATATTTAATAGCTCCACCACTAAGCTGAATGCCAGGCAGGAGTAAATGATGTTTTTGCTCACATGCTGGTGAATACCTTCTGCTACCAGGATCACGCCGATCACGACCAGGAAACTTAAGGCCAGCATTTGCAGGGTAGGGTGCCTGTTGATAATACGGGCCACTGCACCGGCAAATATCATCATGATCACCATAGAAATAATAACGGCAATAATCATAATAGCTACATTGTCTACCAGGCCTACCGCGGTTAAAATAGAGTCCAGGGAAAAGATCGCGTCTACCAGTATGATCTGTAAAATTACGAGCATAAGCGCCTTGCCGGCCACACCTGCTGTAGATTGAGTCTCCGCTGCCGGATTTGCCGCATGCTGCATTTTGTGGTGAATCTCCAGGGTACTTTTTCCTACCAGGAATATACCACCGCATAATAAAATAATGTCCTTCCAGGATAGTGCCAGGGCTGCTCCTGTATCATCTGTAAACCAGTCTATCGTAACTACGGGGTCTTTAAGGCCAATGATCCAGTTGATCATTAAAAGCAGGCATACCCGGAACAGCATGGCAGCGCCCAGGCCTATATTACGGGCCATACGTTGCTGATGCCCGGGGAGTTTATCAGAAATAATAGAGATGAAAATAATATTGTCTACCCCTAACACGATCTCTAAAAACGTTAAGGTTAAAAGGCTGATCCACACCTGGGGATCAGCAAAATTCAAATGGGCAATACTCTCTTCGAGGTTCATATGATTCAGGTATTTGCAAATATTGATTGGACTATAGTGCTTATTTTATGTACCGCTTCGTCCAGATCATCATTAACCACGATATGGTCAAATTGATCGGCAAATGAGGTCTCGAAACTGGCCTTATTGATTCTTTCTTCTATAGCTTCCGGGCTGTCTGTATCCCGGGCTTCCAGTCTTGCTCTTAATACTGCTATGCTGGGCGCCTTAATGAATATGGAAACGGCATCCGCTCCATATTGTTTTTTTACTTTCAGCGCGCCTTTTACGTCTATGTCGAAGAGGGGGAGCTCATCATTGTGCCAGATGCGTTCCAGCTCCGACTTTAAGGTGCCATAATATTTACCTTCGTAAACCATCTCCCATTCCACGAAATCATTATTGTGGATCTTGTTTTGGAAATCGGCTACCGAAATGAAGTAATAGTCAACCCCGTTTTGTTCTTCTCCTCTTGGCGCACGGGTACAGGCAGAGATGGAAAACCTGATCTTGGGAAATTGTTGTAATAATCTTTTGGTTATGGTCGATTTTCCCGCGCCTGAAGGCGCGGTAATGATCAGTATTTTATTCAAAGCCGGACTGTTTTTGCCAAAATTAGAAAATGCCGAGGAACTTTTTACGTTTTTTGTTGTCTACCAGCTTTTCTATGTCTGGTATTGCCTGGTCGGCAGTCAGGTAGGCTCCAATAACTTTGCCGTTAGGATCCAGTAAAAATGCCTGTGGTATATACTGTACCGCGTATTCCTTAGCGGCTTCAGAGTGCCAGCCTTTAAGGTCGCTCATATGATTACTCCAGTAAAGACTGTCTTTCTGTATCGCGGCGACCCAGGCTTCTTTTTCCTTATCTAAAGAAACGCTGAGGATATCAAAGCCTTTTTTAGCTCCTGTGAACTTTTTATGGGAATAGGTTTTGTAAAATTTAACCAGCCCGGGATTGGCCCTGCGGCAGGGGCCACACCAGCTGGCCCAGAAGTCTACCAATAGGTATTTCTTGCTATTGATCTTTCTTAAGCTGATAGCTTTGCCTTCAGGATTGTTGAATACAAGTTCCGGGGCTGTTGTGCCCACCGTTATTTTAGGGTTTTGTGCCGTGGCCGTCATAGAGGCGCCGGCAATCAGTAAAGGGAACAGGAGTTTTT
Organism: Taibaiella sp.; assembly: GCA_016786705.1. GTDB lineage: Bacteria > Bacteroidota > Bacteroidia > Chitinophagales > Chitinophagaceae > Edaphocola. Next base: position 332,574 of record JAEUVV010000010.1, on the reverse strand, counting down.
TCATGATTATCGCTTAAAAATAAACAAATCCCTATTGATAGCATCCGATCGTCGGAGGGTTGCTGCGCGCTGTTCCTTCCATATCTACTGCAGACATGCCGGTAAACATAACACCACTGCCTTTGGCAGGTGAAGCATCCTCCACATGATAATCATTGAAATGCAGATCATTAGGATTGGTTTCCAAAAATAGCGGATTTTCATTAAAGATATTGTTCGATTGTTGCACCCAGGCGGCTACAGGTTCGGTACCTTTGATCAGGCAGTGCGCTAATGTAATGGCAGCACTAGCGGCATCCAGTTTGTTAGCAAAAAATTCATCTGCCGCGTTACCATAGATAATACAGTTTTTAAAATCAGCTACAAGCGGGGCCACATCATACTGGTTATTGCCGATGTCAAAAAAGTTAACCGCGGCTACCCCGTAATATTTTTCCGTTGCGGTACTGATCCTGGAGGCATATCCGGCAATGGTGCAGCCATAGAATTGGTACCAGCCTCCGCGCACCAGGGCCACATTTTCTTTGGCACTGGCAAAAACAAGACAGTTTTCTGCCCGGATACTGCCCCCGTAGCCGAAAATGCCATACCCCCCGGAATTACGGATAATACTATTCCTGATATCCAGCTTGAAATTCCCGTTACCCAGGTTAAGGGTATCCGGGTCCACCTGCAGTGTGGCGTCAATAATCGCACTTTCACCCAGGTTAGTGGTAGCACCGCCGTTTTTAAGCAGCGCGTAATTGATATGATTGTTATAACTGGTTTGCGCGATGTAAATACCACCCCATTCTCCACCTACACCATTTACGAAATCTTCATCGTCAAAATAGATCCGCCTGTCTATACGATCACCCTGGAAGACGACGCTGTCCGCACGGGTGCCATCGATATTTAAGCTGCCCAGTACAAAAAGACGGGAGTCTGCATGTACATACACACGTGTACCGGCCTCTATATTTAAAGTCTGTCCTTCAGCTACATAAGCGTTTTTGACGATAACATAAGGCTTGTCCCGGGTCCAGGTTTGCGATTGCAGCAGGCTATCGGTAATATAAATAGCGTCCTGGCCATAGCCCAGTACCGGTAGTACAAATTCACGGTCGCCAACTGTAGCGATAAGGCGGTCTTCTACAATAAAGGGATCGTTTACATTGCCGGGTTCTATATTTACAGAGGCAAAAACGTAGAGGCTGTCATTGGCTTCAATAGGAATATTACTGATTGACTTACCACTTTCGCCGTTCACATTGATAAAATAGGGTGAAGACGCGCCTCTTTGCAGCCGTATAGAAGAAATGTTCAACCGGCTTTTTTCCTTATTGATGATCTTTACCGACCTGGTAGAGGTACCTCGCGCGGTAAAAACAGTATCAAATAAAAGGGTATCTGCAGAGAAGGCCAGGTTCCCGTTATCGGAAGTATTGGAAAGTTTTCTGCAGGATGCTGTAGCTATTATAAAAGCGATCAATGCCGCCAAAGCTATATAAGCACCAAACTGTTTTGCCTTATGCATGGATTTTAAGATGTTAATTTAAATATATTGTTTATATATTGCTAGAACGCAAATTTAGGGTTTTAAATTATGTTTGGGCGGAAAACCGGTAACCTCTCAGGAAATCTTCAACCGGCATTCTTTTTTTTCCTTCATACTGCAGCTCTAAAACATTGATCCAGCCATCTTTACCTGCGAAGCGGAGGTAGGTTTTGCCATCAGAATCAACGGTACCCGGGGCAAAGCCGGTGTTACCCGGGCTGATTGATGACCTGAATATTTTTAACTGTTTATCCTCCAGGCTGGTGAATGCTGTTGGCACAGGCGCCAGGCCGCGGATCAGGTTATGAATGCTTAATACATCCTGTTCCCAGTCGATCTGGCAGGTTTCTTTAAAGATCTTGGGCGCATGCGTTTCTTTATCAATATCAGCCTGGGGAACAGGTTTTAGTTGATCATGTATCAATCCGTCTACGGTCTCCAGCAATAATGCCGCGCCGGCCTGCATGAGTTTTTGGTACATTGACCCGAAGTCATCGGTTTCAAGAATCGCTTCTTTATGTTGGAGCAGGATGTCGCCGGTATCTATCTCATGCTGTAATTTAAAGGTCGTAACACCGGTTTCTTTTTCACCGTTGATGATCGCCCAGTTAATGGGCGCCGCGCCACGATAATAAGGCAGCAGGGAGCCGTGGACGTTTACCGTACCCATAGGTGGCATATCCCAGACGGCTACCGGCAGCATTCTGAAAGCCACTACGATCTGCAAGTCAGCATTGTAGCTTTTTAATTCGGCCAGGAAATCAGGATTTTTGAGTTTTTCAGGCTGCAGCACCGGCAATTGCTGGCTAAGGGCATATTCTTTAACCGCTGAAGCTTTTAGCTGGCGGCCCCTGCCTGCTGGTTTATCCGGCGCGGTGACTACGGCTACTACCTGGTAGCCGGTTTCGACCAGCGCCTTTAAAGAGGCTACCGCGAAGTCGGGCGTGCCCAGGAAAACTATTCTTAAATCCTTTTTTGATCTCATGCGGCAAAATTAGCTATTTCGGAATTTAGCTAATTGGTTATTTTTGCGCTATGCCACAAAAAACAGAGATCAGGATCTCGCCGCGGGATGCTGCGGATGATAAAATTTTAAAGCAGCACCTTGCGCAGAAGTTAGGAATAAAAGCCGGGCAAATCAATGCTTTCCAGGTGTTGCGGAAATCCTTAGATGCCCGCAGCAAGAATATTGTGGTGCAAATGCAGGTAAATGTTTTCATCAATGAAGTGTTTGAGGATGCGTTTGCTTTTGAACCTAAATTGAAAAATGTGGCCCGGGCCCAGGAGGTAATCATTGCCGGTGCCGGACCGGCAGGCCTGTTCGCAGCATTGCAGCTGATAGAACTGGGTTATTGCCCCATTATTATAGAAAGAGGTAAGGACGTGCGTAACAGGCGCAGGGACCTTGCCGCGATGAATAAAGAAGGGATCGTAAACCCCGAATCCAATTATTGTTTTGGAGAGGGCGGGGCCGGTACTTATAGTGACGGCAAATTGTATACCCGTTCAAATAAACGCGGCAGCATCCTGAAAAGTTTACAGCTATTCCATTATTTCGGGGCTACAGAGCGTATTTTGTATGAGGCGCACCCGCACATAGGCACCAATAAGTTGCCGCATATTATTACAGCTATGCGGGAAGCAATAGAAGAATGTGGTGGTAAGGTACTGTTTGATACCAAACTGACCGATATTATTTTAGAAGGCGATAGCGTGGCTGCGGTGGAGCTGAATGGTAAAGAACGTATGGCGACCAAGACCCTGATTTTAGCCACAGGACACTCGGCACGTGATATATTTCACCTGCTGGACCGTAGGAATATATTATTGGAGAGTAAACCATTTGCCTTAGGCGTACGTATTGAGCATCCGCAGCGTCTTATAGATGCTACCCAGTATCACTGCCCGTTAGATCAGCCCAGGGATCCGTATCTACCCGCTGCCTCTTATGGTATCGTGAGCCAGGAAGTAGGTAGAGGGGTGTTCTCTTTTTGTATGTGTCCCGGTGGCATCATAGCCCCGGCAAGCACCGATGAAGGCGAATTAGTAGTGAACGGCTGGTCGCCTTCCAAACGGGATGGCGAATTTGCCAACTCAGGTATGGTGGTGACGGTAGATGAAAAGGATTTTGCTAAATATGGTTTTACAGGCCCCCTTGCCGGTATGCAATTCCAGCAAATGGTGGAGCGTAAAGCCTGGGATGCCGGTGGCGGTAAACTAGTGGCCCCGGCACAGCGCATGACCGATTTTGTACAACAAAAACTGTCTGGCTCACTCCCTGACTGCAGTTACTTGCCCGGCACCAATGCCGCAAAAATGAACGAGATCCTGCCTATGGAAATCTATGTGGCCATGGCGCAGGCATTTGTCACATTTGGTAAAAAGATGCCTGGTTATTACACCAGGGACGCGATCGTATTAGCCACAGAATCCAGGACCTCAAGCCCGGTGCGTATTCCCCGGGACAATGAAACCTTACAGCACACACAGATCAAAGGATTGTTCCCTTGCGCTGAAGGCGCCGGGTATGCCGGCGGTATTATTTCTGCCGCTATGGACGGTGAGAATGTAGCGAATGCCGTAGCCCGTTATTTAAAGCACTAAAGCGCTATTTGACCTGCCATTCATAAAAGTCGACACCGGCTTTGGTATACAGGTAGCGCAACGCTTTGTTTTTAATAAATGCAAACTGGGCATTATTGGCTGCAGTCGCTTTAGGCCGGATATCATTATGCCCGACTTTTCCTACGACCCCGGCCGAGTCTGAGTACATCAGCGACCGGGAGACGGCCACTAAAATTGGTTTGGAGGGTAAATGCGCCAATAGCGGATCTTTAATCTTTTGTTCCAGCAGCACGTCCATCATCTGGTCGGAAAAAGCAACCGGTGTACGGCTCAGTTTTACCGCCATCATCGGCATCGTATTTTTGTAACAGAGCTGGTAAAGCCAGCGGCTGAAATTGTCATGATCATCGATCGTAACATTATAATCTTCAGAGCCTACCATAAAAAGCGGGATAGGTAATATAGCCGCGTACTTTTCTTTTTCCGGTATTTCGGGTACAGCGACCATTTCCCGGGAACTGAAGAGGTTGGGTAAATTAGCCTCTTTTCGCAGGAAGAAAATGGTGTCTACAATTTGTGTAGTAGCGAACGCAAGTACGATGACCAGTACACTTAAGCGGGCAACAGGTTTTAAAACATTTGCCGCATTAGTGTACAGGTAAACCAGCAGAATAGGACTGAATAGCAAAAACGGCCAGGCGAAGCGGCCTATGGAGCGGAATTGCTCTACAATGCGCGTCCACTTACCGATATAATAAAAAGGGCTTAAACGGTTATTCAGGTTTTCGAACTTTATCCAATTGGTAAATAAGAAAATGATCGAGACGGCGGTCAGCAACAGGAGGATTACAAAGGTTTTCTTATCTGTTTTGAACACCGGCCTCTTTATTGGAAAAGCTTGTCGCAGCAGGTTGAACAGTAAAGTTAAAAATGCCAGGCCTGCCAGCAGGACCATTGAGAGGGCAACATAATGGATGAAATAAAGCTGGGAAAAGTCAATATTAAAAAAGCGTACCGGGCTTAAAATAGTACCTTGGGTGAACAGGCGCCTGCCCTGGGAGATCACCAGGGAAAAGAAAAGCACCCCGCACATCGGGGCCAGGTATTTATCTTTAGAGACCATGTAAAGCCCCCGGAAAAATTTCCTGCGGAAAAGCGTATTTAATAGCGCGATGATTATCGTAAGCAATAATAAAGCCCAGAAGAAATGCCCCATGTACATATGTGGCTCGCCAAAAGCCCCGTAAGTGTTTATGCGAACAGGAAAATTGATACTGCTGAAAGAAAATGACTGGAATAAATGGGAAATGGCTAATTTCTGGTTGTTGGCATCATATCCCTGGGCAAATTTTTGTCGTATGGAAAAATAGCCGTCCGTAGCCTGCATCAGTGCAAATGAGCTGAGCCCTATCAAAGTAATCAGCAGGAAAGGCCGGAGCAGGGGCAGCGGCTTCAAAGGGATATCCAGTTGTCTGACATGATAAATGACCAGGAAGGTGAAGAACACGACACAAAGAATCGGCAGGTAATAACCGTGGATAAGAAAGCCAAAAATGCTTGTTAGCAACATGAGCAGCAGGACGAGCATTGATTTGCCGCGGGACTGCGCCACTCTTGTATACCAATAGCAGAGGATGAACGAAAATGCAAAAATAGAGGAGAGCGACAAATTCCCGATTCCTATAGGTATTCGTACTATTTGTTCAAAAGTGGCCGGTAAAATAATGGCCAGGCCCATAGCCCAGGATTTGGAAGGTAAAATCCGGGTGCATAAATAATATAAAAGCAGCCCGCAAACAATGATATTGCTGATTATTATGAAATTAAAACCGGGGATGACATAGGCGTCTACCGGCATTACATAATTGTGAATCCAGCGCATAGTGAGTGCGTACAGCGGCGTATTGTCTGCCGTATATACATAATCTCCGTAGGGATATTGGAAAAAATAAAAATGGAAAATTCCTTTAGGGCCAACTGGCTCTGTGACGAAGCGGAGCAGCGTAAAACTATTCTTCATGCCGTCACCAATATTGTTGAACGAGCCGTCAAACCCATTCGCAAAAAACCGGGGAAAGGAAAGCCAGCAAAATACCAGCAAAGCAAGGCCGATAATCAGGTAGGGATACTTATGCTTCATGAAGATGGATTGTGGGTAGCAACAGCGCAAATTTATCTAAGTACGCTTTAACCTCAAAATATGATTTAAATAGTTTATTTAAACAAGACCGGTGGTAAAAGATATGCCAGGACAACAGCAAATGATACAATGCAGGTGCAAATCCTTAGTTTTAAAATCTATTTCGTTACTTTTGTCGAATATACCAAGCAATAAATATGGCCATACTAAGTCCTGCTATTAAACAAATCATGAAAATGCGCCTCAATGCGGTGGATAATTTCATGTTAAACCCGATTGATACACAAAAAACGGTATTTAATGATTTAATAGGCTCGGCAAGGTTTACAGAATTCGGCAAACAATACAATTTTGACAATTTAAGTTCCATCCGGGATTTTAAAAATACGGTACCCGTAAGCGACTATGATGACCTTAAGCCCTATATTCAAAGAATATTGGACGGTGAGCAGAATGTGCTATGGAATACCCCAATAACCTGGTTTGCCAAAAGTAGCGGCACGACCAGCGATAAAAGCAAATTCATCCCGGTAAGTAAAGAAACCCTTGATGAAACTCATTATCGCGCGGGTAAAGACGTATTAGGCCTGTACGTGCGGATGTATAATGATACGAAACTGTTTGGCGGCAAATGCCTTACAATAGGCGGCAGTCACCAGATCAATCAAATGAATGCGGAAAGTTTTTATGGAGACCTCTCTGCCGTAATGCTGCAAAATATGCCTTTTATCGGGCAGGTAATGCGTTCTCCCGACCTTAAGGTAGCCCTTATGGACGAGTGGGAGGCCAAGATCGAGAGTATCATAGACGCTACGCTCACGGAGAACATTACCTATATAGCCGGTGTGCCGACCTGGACCCTGGTTTTATTAAAGCGAATACTGGAAAAAACCGGTAAGCAGGATATCCGGGAAGTATGGCCCAACCTGGAGCTCTATATCCATGGTGGCGTAAGCTTTAAACCTTATCATAACCAGTTCCGGCAGCTGATACCGCACGAGGATATGCATTATGTGGAAACCTATAATGCCTCGGAAGGCTTTTTTGCCGCGCAGGATACCGTTAATTGTGAAGATGGTATGCTCTTGTTCCTGAATCACGGGATCTTCTTCGAATTTATGCCCATGGAAGAGGCCGGGAAGCAGTTCCCTGAGACCTTAAGCCTGCGGGAAGTAGAACTGGATACCAATTATGCTTTGATCATCAGTACCAACAGCGGCCTGTGGCGTTATAATTTAGGGGATACGATCAAATTTACTTCCCTGAATCCTTTCCGGATTAAAGTTTCCGGTCGGATCAAGCACTTTATCAATGCTTTTGGAGAAGAAGTAATTATCGATAACAGTGATTTTGCCATCGCGGAAGCATCCCGCATTACCGGGGCGGTAGTAAACGATTATACGGCAGCACCGGTATACATGTCCGGGGATAGTAATGGCGCGCATGAATGGATCATTGAGTTTGAGCATTTACCTGTTCCTTTGGATGTATTTGTAAAAGAAATGGATAAAGCATTGCAGGCGGTCAACTCAGATTATGAGGCTAAGCGGCACAAGGACATCGCTTTACGTATGCCACTCGCTCATAAGGTCGAAAAGGGCACTTTTAACGCCTGGCTGAAGTCTAAGGGTAAACTAGGTGGGCAAAACAAAGTACCCAGGCTTTCTAATGAAAGGAAGTTCGTGGAAGATATCCTGGAGTTTCTAAACAGCTGAGGATTGCATCGTTCTTAAATTACTATATTTCAGGTAGGTGTATCTTGCGCTTTCGCGGGCAAGCTGCCAGCCTATACTACCGTCCAGTAAACCTTTCTTAAAGAAATATTGTTTCATAAAAGCCATAAACGCGGATAGACCGGGTTTTAAAATACCTGCTTTTTTACCACGCCGCAGCATATTTTCGGCGCTCAGGCGGGCATAATGATCGTTTTTGGCCTTTACTTCAGCCAGGTTTTCAGCGGTCAGGTGCCAGAGTGTGCCGGCTAGTCTTTCTACCTTATTGCCGGGAGGTATTTGCAGGTCTTCATGTACTTTTTCCAGGTCCCAGGAAGCAGTATGCTTGTTGTATAAGCGTATTTTCCATTCCGGGGCGCCGAAGCTGCCAAAGCGTATTTTATGAGCACCGATTTTTTGAATGCGTTTGACCGCGTACACTTTATCGGGTACTTCCAGGTCAAGTCGCGTTAAACTGTCTATTAATGTTGCCTCGGCGATCTCATCACTGTCGATGGATAAGATCCAGTCTGCCGCCGCCTTTTGTGCTAAACTATTTTTTGTCGCGCCATAACCCTCCCAGGGCAGGCCGAATACCTTTATTGCTCCTGCGATTTGCTGGAACGCATTTATTTTTCCTGCTGCTAAACCGTTAAAACCCACACAAATTTCAAACGAAGAGTGCCTAAAGCTATCAATGACCTGGTAAAGCCTTTCGTCGATCATGTTGGAGATGATACATACAGATAGTTTTGGTTTCATATCAATTTGATTACTTTTGTGCAGCAGGCAAATTTAATCATAATCCTTTTAGCACCGCATCATGAATGTATTTCTCGTAGGTATGCCCGGAGTAGGGAAGTCATTTTGGCTCAAAAAGCTAAGAGCGAAATATGATTGTACGACCACAGACCTGGACCTGTTCATCGAAATTAAGACCCAATCCCGCATCGTGCAGTTATTCGAAAAAGGAGAGGCTAATTTCCGGGAAGAAGAAGCGCGTGCACTGCGTCAGTGCGTGGAAAAAGGATCGGGCCAATCTTTGCACATCATCTCCACCGGTGGCGGTACACCCTGTTTTCATGATAATATGCAGTACATGCTCGAAAACGGCCTGGTGATCTACCTTAAGGCAAGGCCGGAGTTTATTAAAAGCAGGCTGGAGCAGGCCAGAGTAGTGCGCCCGTTGATACAAAATGTGGCGGAAAAGGACCGTTTGGCTTATTTGCAGGAATTGCTGCAGCAGCGGGAACCTTATTATACACAAAGTCATTTAAGTCTTGATGCAGTAACACTTAGAATAAGTAACTTTGCGGAATTTTTTGAACGCTATAAAATTTTTCCCTCATGTACAAACAAGCAATAGTAGCCGCGACTCTTTTTGGTATGCTGGCCGTTATCTTAGGCGCTTTTGGCGCTCATGCCTTAAAAGAAAAATTAGAACCGGAATTGCTGAATACTTTTGAAACGGGCGTAAAGTACCAGATGTACCATGCGATTGTCCTGCTTGGGGTTGGCCTGTTGTTTGCCCATAATCCTTCTGCCTGGATGGTGAGAGCGACCTGGATGTTCGTGATCGGGATTGTATTGTTCAGCGGCTCCATTTATGCTTTAGTGGCTATGAAACATGCAGGATCTGTAGGCCTGAAAGGTTTCGGTATCCTGACACCAGTCGGCGGGCTGTTTATGATCCTGGGGTGGCTCTTCACCTTAATCGGCGCTTTAAGTACCGTGCAAAAGAGTTAATCAATAAGCTATGCGCAAGGCGGTACTACTTTTCTGCTTAGTCTGTGGCGTTTTTGCCTGTGGCAGTCCGCCAGAAGAAAAGGGCGCTGACCATTTAGACCTTTCCGATCCACGGACTGTTCCGGAGATCGGAAAGGTTTTATATTTGAGGCATTGCGAACATTGTCATGCCGATGCAAGAAGTGATGATAATAGGTTAGCGGACAGGATACATGAGGTACAGGGTGATTTTGCTGAATTGCAAAAGTTTGTCCGTAACCAGGATAGTTTGTTGAAAGCAGGGGATCCTTATACGCTTGAATTGAATGAAAAGTGGGGCGGCCAGACTTACAGGCATAGCTTTACCCTGACAGATGCTGAATTAAAAGCTTTATTTTACTACCTGGAAACTACTTTTTAATACTTTTACTTTTAACTTCTCACTTTTTACTTACTACTTCACAATAACAACGGCCATTAATTGTTTTTCCTGCTGCTTCAATAGTAAATTGGTCTTTACCAGCTGTTCTACTTTTGCCGGGTCTTTACAGAGTTTCAGTTCCTCCAGGTTTTCCGCAATATATTTTCGCAGTAATTTCAGTTTAAAATAAGCAAAAGAGCTGATCACATCGTCCAGGTAATTGGCTTCCGTGTCGGGGATCTCTATATTATACTTTAACTGCCAGTTCTCGCTGGGGGTAAACTCTACCTGGATCAGGTCGATCACTTTCTCCTTGATCGATTTCATCGCATAATTGGTGAAAAAGCTCAATGGAGGGAACGCTTTGTTGTCCTGCCAGTATTTATAATAGATCATCGCGATATCGTGGGCCATAGGCTCCTCAAAGATACTGATGTCGATTTCTTCGAAAAAGTGGGTAGCTACTGTTTTACCTGCTTCGTACATTTTATCGCCATGCTCAATCAGCATTTTGATGAGCTGCCATTCTTCTTTGTGCTCTTTCTTGTAAAGGTTTAAAGAAGCTTCTTCGGGCATACTGACGATCTGCCCGTATTCATCCAGGATAGGTTCATCAAAGGTTTGTGACACAGGAGCTAGCTCTTCTTTGACCGGCTTCTTGAGTCGTTCCCGGATGAAGTTATTGACAATGCCTACAAAAGCTTCTTCGTCAATATTCAGCTTTGTAGACGCCTCTTTGATGTAATGCAGGTGCAAGCCCAGGTTTTTACCTTTGTCGATTTTAGCTACTGTTGCGGCTATCTCATTGGCCACGGCAGACTTTTTGAATGGGTCGTTCTGGGCCTCTTTCAGGCCCTGCTCCATCATAAAGTCGATAATGTCTACTTTATTGCCGGCTACATAAGTTTCAAAAGCGGCACTGCCGTTCTTCTGCACAAAGCTGTCGGGGTCTTCCCCTTCGGGCAGCAAAACGAGCTTGACGATGAAGTTTTCTTCGATCGCCATATCCAGCCCTCTTAAGGCCGCTTTGATACCGGCAGCATCGCCATCATAAAGAATGGTCAGGTTTTTGGTAAGATTGCCGATCTGCTTCAGCTGACCGGTGGTGAGGGAGGTCCCGCTCGAGGAAACGACATTCTCGATACCCGCCTGGTGCAAAGAAATTACATCGGTATAGCCCTCTACCAGGAAGCATTCCTGTTTGTCATTAATAGCTTTCCTGGATTGGTATAGGCCGTAAAGTACCCGGTTCTTTACATAAAGTTCGTTCTCGGGGCTGTTTACATATTTCGGGGCTTTCTCTGTCTTTTTTAAGATACGGGCGCCGAAACCCAGTATTTTGCCGGTATTACTGAAGATAGGGAAGATTACCCGGCCCCGGTAGCTGTCATAAACCCGGTCGGGCCTTACTTTGATCAGGCCGGCTTTTTCCAGCAGGTTTTTGTCAAAACCTTTGGCCAGCGCGGATACCAAAAAGGCGTCCCATTGCTCCAGGCTATAGCCCAGCATGAATTTTTCAATGGTCGCGTTACTAAAGCCTCTCTCCCGGAAATAGCTCAGACCTATGTTTTGCCCTTCTTCGGTATTCAGTAGGTTGTTTTTGAAGTATTGCGCCGCAAAATCATTGATGATCCGGAGGCTTTCTTCTACCTGCAGATGGGCCACATAGGCTTCAGAAGGTGCGGACTCTTCCAGTTCGATCTTGTAAAAATCGGCCAGCCAGCGAATAGCTTCTACAAAAGAGAATTTCTCATGCTCTTCTAAAAAGGTAACGGAGTCGCCGCCTTTACCGCAACCAAAACATTTAAAGATATTTTTGGCCGGGTTAACATTAAAGGAAGGCGTTTTTTCATTATGAAAAGGACAGTTGCCGATGTAATTGGAGCCGCGCTTTTTCAGCTGCATAAAATGGCCTATTACTTCTACAATGTCCGCGTGTGTTAGTACTTTCTGTATGCTGTCGTTTGTGATCATCTGTTGCCTGCAAAGTTAAGGGAAGCCGGGCTTAATACGTAGCTTTATCATTCGGCTCACCAGTATGCACCTTCCGGTTGTGGGGAACGGCCTGTAACTCCGTTAGAAATCTTTGCCACAGTGAAAACAATGCCAGGTTTCTTTATCAAATAGTTTCGGGAATTTCCGGTAAAGTGTTTTGCCGAAGAAAGTTTTCCTGCTGGCGTCTGTAATACTGGTATTCCTGCTGCCGCAGTAAATGCAAATCCTGTTATTGGGATCGAAGGCGGATTTATCTTCGCTTCAAAACGCGTCTGTATCCCTGGCCTCATCCGCTTCGGCTTCCAGCCTGGTAATCAGCTCCCGTGCCTTTGCTTCATCCGACTGTAGCACCTGCAATTTGATGCCGCCTACTGCCATTGAAGGCAGCATGGTACCGGAGTTTTCATTCAACAGGCGGGCCTGGATGCCTGATTCCTGTAACACCTGTAGCATGGTATTGGCAGAAAAATAATCAGAGTAGGTGCCTACGGTTACTAATTTATCCATTGTTCAGCTTATTAATTCGATCAAAGATACTAAGATGTCGCTATAAATATTGAAGCAGGGCTATAGCAGTTTTGTTAAGATTTTGCAGGGCAGGGCCCATCTGCCAGCGGCTTTTATCCCTGGGCTCCACCCAGTTGGAAATACTCCTGAGCTGCACAAACGGCACTTTAAGCGCCGAGCAAACATAATGAAGCGCAGCTCCCTCCATACTTTCTACAACGATAGATCCCGGTGCTATAGCGAAGCGGTTACGTCCGGCAGGGTCGCCGGTGTTATGATTGATGCTGATCCCTTCTGCCGCCTGCAATTGCTGTAAAAATCCGGCTAAATCAGCCGGTGGGTTACCGGGCAGGACGCCTGCGCTGGGTTCTTCCAGTCCTATTTGCTGCAGGGTTAAAAAATCGCCCTCTTTTGTGCTGGCGCCCAGGTCGCCGATCCGCTCTGCCTCTACATAAACGATTCCACCCAGGTCAATTTGCGCGCCAGGGTAGGCTCCGCCAATACCCAGCTGGACCACGCAGTCAAATGTGCCGGTATTTAATACCTGTCCCAGGTTAAAAGCGGTTGCCAACAGGCCAATGCCACATATTTCGACCCGGATGAGTAAGCCATTACCGGCAAACAACAGTCCGTGTTCATTAAGCCGGGTATATGCTTCCTGCAGGTGCCGGACCAGGGGATTTATTTCCGGCATCGTGGCGGCTATGATCAATATGCTTTTATTTCCTTTTTCCATATTTATTCGTAAAGCAAATGTACTATAAGCGCCATTAATAAATATAAGCCCATTGTTTAACGATTATTTTCTTGCCAGTTAAAGCAGTATTTTTATAACTTAGCATCTTTATTTTGAAAAAATAGATCATAAACTATCATGATGCAAACGAAATATCTTTTGGCTTTAAGCCTGAGCCTGGGTTTAAGTATAGGTTCGGGTTCCGCGCAAACCGTGTTCACGGTAGGAAAAGAAGCGGTGAGTAAAGCGGAATTTCTGAGCTGGTATCAAAAAAACAACAGCCAGGATCTGAAATATGATAAAACTTCTTTAGAGAATTTTGCCAATCTCTATGCTTTATATAAGATGAAGGTAATGGAGGCCGACGCGCTTCAATTGGATACGATCCCGGAGATGCGTTCGGATATTGATATGTACCGGGCACAGCTGGCTAAGAACTATATTGCCGATAAATCTATCCTGGATAAACTGGTGAAAGAAGCTTATGAGCGGAAAAAACTGGAACGTAAGGTAGCGCATATTATGTTGAATGGCTATGGGGATGCGGCGGATGAAGCAAACCATAAAAAACTGGATTCGCTGGCTACCGCGATCAACTCCGGTAAAATCACTTTTGAAGCCGCTGCAAAACAATACTCTGTTGATAAAGGTACCGCGGTACATGGTGGCAGCCTGGGTTACATCAATGCTTTCCAGACCCCTTATGATTTTGAAAATGTAGCTTACACGACTGCAGTAGGCTCCATCTCCAAACCGTTCAAATCTCCTTATGGTTATCACTTACTAAAGGTGATCGCCGAGCGGCCTTCTATAGGTACACTGGAAGTAGCGCAGATCTTGTTGGCTACAGATGGTAAGGATAACGATGAATTATTACAGAAAATAGAACTGGCTAAAAAAATCAGGCAGGAGGCACAATCCGGTACTGCTTTTGAAAGCCTGGTGCAACAATATTCAGACGACGAATTCAGTAAGGACAAGGGTGGGCTTATAGCGCCTATCACGTCCGGCTCTACAGACGAATTGGTGGAGCAAACAGTACTTAGCCTGAAAAAGCCGGGCGATATCTCTGAACCACTGGTTACTAATTTCGGCGTACACCTTTTTAAACTGGTCGCTAAAAAGGATCTGGAATCTTTTGAGGTACAAAAACCGGCCTTGCAGGCTAAATTGGAGCAATCAAGAGCTGAGGTGCTTAAAGCGCAGAATATTGCCGTAGCGAGGAAAGAAGTAGGCTTTAAAGAGCATAGCGCGGCCCTGGGCCAGTTGATTGAAACGGTAGACCAGGGAGACTTCGGAAAAGATAAAAAACTGGGCGATTACCCGCAACTGAAAGCGGTAATGTTCGAGATCGGCGCCCAGAAGTATAACCAGCAGGATTTTTTGTCTTATGTAAAGACACTTACACAGGGCAGGCTGAACGGCCGCAAAGAAGACGCTTTCAGGGAATTGTACCGTATCTATAGTGAAAAGCAGATCCTGGACGCGCAAATGAAAAACCTGGAAAAAACCAGCCCGGAATTTAAAAAGCTTGCCGGTGAATACCGCAATGGCGTGCTAATCTTTGATATGATGGACAAGAATATCTGGTCAAAAGCTAATAAAGATACCCTGGGCTTAAGGACTTATTATGAGAAAAACGCTAATAAGTATACCTGGAACCCGGGCTTTACCGGGGTAGTTTTCCAGAGTAAAAACCACGAGGCTTTACAACAGATCCTGGCTGCCTTACAGGCCGGGGCGAGTGTAGAAGACGCCTTGGCTAAAATGCAAACTCCTTCAAACGCCGAAAAAGTTTACCAGCAAACCGGTCGTTTCGATTTTGAACATGTGCCCAAAGTGGATAAAAAACTGATCGTAGCACAAAAGCCACTGGGTATTTACCCGGACGGTAAGGATGGTGAAGTTGTTATATTAGCCGATGAAGTATATAATGCCCCGGTGAAAAAGACCTTTGCCGAAGCCAGAGACCAGGTAGTGGATGAATACCAGAAAGAGCTGGAAAAACAATGGGAAGCTAAATTGAAACAGAAATATCCTTTAAAGATCAATACGTCCGTATTGACCAGTATGGTTAAATAGTATTGTAATTCTAACATACCAAAAACCTCGTTATACCCGTTTAATGCGAAGTGTAATGAGGTTTTTTATTAATCCTTGTCCCTATATTTTACTATTTTTGTCCGATAAATTTTTCTCGATTGACCGTTTTTACTGATAGTAACAGACCACTTTCTTTTTTGCAAAAGATGTTTTTTGTTTCAGGGCTTTTGGTCCTGCTGCACCTGCATGCGCTTGCCGTGCCTATAAAAGGTATTGTTCTTGACCTGCTTACAGAACTTCCTTTGCCGGGGGTGAGCATTACCAATGTGCATAGCAGTAAGGAAGTGTATACGGATAAAAATGGCAACTTTGAATTGGAGGTGGCTAAGGGCGAACTTGTTGAATTCAGGATGGCGGGATATGATGTAGCCAGAGTGCGCATAAAATCGGAACAATACCTGCCTTTCTATAAAATCCAGCTGAAAGAAGCCGCTACCCTGATTGAAAACCAATTGACTGCCCAGGATTATTTTATGGGGGCCAAGATCGACAGCATCAAGCGCCGCGAATTATACCAGCAGGCCCTGGATCATTATAAACTCACCGGCCTTGATATTATCCAGCATCCTTTTGACGCGATGAGTAAACGCAACCGTATGATCTGGGCCTTCCAGAAAAACTACGAGATCTGGGAGCGGGATAAATTTGTGGACTATGTGTTTAATGACCGCCTTATCGTGCAACTATCCGGCCTGGATGAAGAAAGCCTGGAACTTTATAAACAAAGGTATCGCCCGCCTTATGAGCTGATAAGAGGGATGAACGAATACCAATATTATTCTTATATCAAGGATACGGTTAAAGACTTTAAACTATGGCAGGAGCGGCTTAAAAACCCGGATACCAGACAGTATAATTTTGACAGATAAGCAAGGAAGCATATGCGTGGTTTTAAATTATTCACTTTTGTTGTTTTATTGTTTACCGGCTTAAGCAGTTTTGCTCAGGACTCCTTGCGGACCGGCACGTCGAAGCCGTCTTTCAGGGATAAGATCAGTAATGACCTGACTGCCGATTCCCTTAAGGTGAAGAAGGATACTGTAAGCGCTGCGCGGCCTGTTGAATTTGACAGCAGCAGTCATATTATTGTAGTGCCACAAGAGCGGCGAAAGGGCATTTTTGCCTGGCGGGACTCGGTGGTGATTCCTAAACGTTCTGCATTTTATTCGCTTATTTTCCCGGGCCTGGGCCAGATCAATAACCGTGATCATCTTTATATTAAATTACCGATCATTTACGGGCTGTTAGGGGTAGGCGTTTATTTTTTTATTGATAATTCAACCAATTATAATGATGCCCGGCGGGAGTATGCCTACCGGCTGGATAAAGGAACTTTCCTGCTGCCTAAATACGAAAACTTCAGCCTGGCCGATGTACAGAGCGACCGTGACTACTATAAACGCTTCCTGGATATGACCGTTTTACTTTCCGTGGCCGGCTACGGCCTGCAGGTTATCGAGGCTAATGCCGCTGCGCACCTCAAGGGTTTTGATGTTTCAGACGATATTAGTTTACAGGTGCGGCCTACAGGCATGCCCACACCCTACGGCATAGTGCCGGGTGTTACATTTGCATTTAAATTAAAGTAATGAAAAGGATCATAGCGATAGATTATGGCAAGAAGCGTACAGGTTTGGCGATCAGTGATCCTTTACGCATGCTGGCTACAGGCATTAAAACCGTGGATACCGAAAAGCTGGTCTGGGAACTGAAACAGATTTTCCTGGAGCATGAGGTTGATACCATATTATTGGGCCATCCCCGGAACCTGGATGGTACCGCTACCGATATTACAGAGAAAGTAGAAAAAGTACAGGGGCAATTGCAAAAACTCTTTGCTGATAAGCAGGTACTGCTTTGGGATGAGCGTTATACTTCCAAGATGGCTTTCCAGGCCATGATCGATAGCGGCCTTAAGAAAAAGGACCGCCAAAATAAAGCGCTGATCGATGAAATGAGCGCAAGAATATTACTGCAGGGCTACCTGGACGGGCAGCAGTAGGAGCACATATCCGGCCTGAGTCCTGCTGGTAAATTTTGCCAAAGTAAGTTCTATTGAAGTATCTTTTAGATAAAAGCTTTTCCAGTTTATGTTACTTTCTGTCATCTGCTATTTTTAGTACTAATGAAAAATGCTATTATTTGGATTACTTTCATTGTATGCTGCCCGGGTAAGAGTAATGCGCAGCATGCCAATAAAAGTATACCGTTAGAAAAAGCTGTATTTGAGTACGGATATTTCATAGACAGTCAATTGTCTGGTCAATACCAAGGAAGCAGCGATATGAATTTTTTGAAAACAGGTACTCTTATTTTCTTTAATAATGGAAATGTTATGTATTGTAACCTTGGCATTAAAGATACCGATAGTTTGAATTTTATTGATATAACAAAGCGGATGGTATTGAAAGATTTCTATGGAATAAGTTGGGGGAAATATAAAATCGAAAATAATTTAATTAAAGCCGAATTTTGGTTCCAGTTTTTCACCAGGGGATTAAGATTTAAATACTATAAAACCTGTTTTGAAGGAATAATTGTTGATACCACTATGATTACAAACTGGAAATTGGTTAGTCCTTATCCCAAAGTCAATAAAAAACTAAATGAAAACTTTGACACATTGAAAACAGGAAAAGATTTAAAATTTTCACCTAGTCAGGGAGTCCGGCTAATCGAGGCTAAGGAGGCCTGGATAAATTGATCCGCTATTAAGCAGCTATTTAAAACACATTCAGTTTTATTAAGGAAAATGTTATATTTCCTTTCTTAGCTCAAGGTGATTAATGAAGTTTTTTTAGTGGTAAATAATGAAAATGCTCACTATGAAATCTATACTTACTATTTGTTTGTTTGGTGCACTAAGTGTTTGTGCGCAAACAGGTGATAATTATCCTTTAAACGGGAGTAGTCCAGATATCCGGCCATTAAAACTTAGAACCGATGGCTTATATAGTACCTACGATACTTCGCGTATGCCATGCGGAGAAAGAAGAATGGAACACTATAAAATATTCTCCCCAATATATATATTAAACGATAGTAATGCTGTTTATTTATCTGGAGGAGGAGATATGGGGACCTCATTAAGCTCTATAACATATTTTCAAAACTTGAAATCATTTCAAAACATTGTTGGAACATTCAGTATACAGGAAGAAAAAATAAAAGCCAGTCTTCCGGTCGAGCTATATGTATGGGGGATGCGGTTAAAAAAATTTATCGCTCACTTTGAGGGAACCATAAAAAGCAGGGATACGATCCTGGACTGGAAGATGGTTCCGCCTTATCCTAAAGCACCCAAAAAATTCAATAATGATTTTAAAGAGCTGTTAAAGCCCAAACTGCTGTATTTTATGGAAAGCAAAGAGCTGTCGGGCCTGGGTTCCCTATACCAAAATAGCGTCAGCGATAAAAGTATGTAGATTAGTTGAGCCCGGACCATAAAATCGGGAGCAAATATTAAAATATCCGGAAATAAACTCAGGAATTGGAATACTATTTTTTAGAGGTAAAAAGTTGTACAAAATCAATACAAACTTACTCCATAATATCCATGAACGGTAATTAAAATATCCGGCAATCACCTGGTTGCCGGATATTTATTTGTATAGAACAGTGATATTTGTTATTCTTTTATTATCAATATTTTGAATCAATATAAATCAGATTCATTTGCTAACTTTGCGTTTGATATTGGAAAAACTCTGATTTTAATTATGAAAACAAACATTACACAAGTATGTGCTGCAGCGATCGGGACGATGTTGTTAGCAGGTTTGGCAACTAAGTCAAACGCACAGGTGAGCATTACAGCTGGTTCACTTAACTACACGCAGGATTTTAATACACTGGAAAGCGCAACAGGAAGTACATTCACGACTTTACCAAATGGTTGGGCAATCGCAGAATTAGGAAGCAATGCAAATGGTCAGTACAGAACAGGCGATGGTTCTGTGAATAACGGAGATACATATAGCTTTGGTACTAATAGTGCGACAGAAAGAGGAATCGGCGGTGTTGCATCAAACGGTTTACAAGCTACGTTCGGTGTTAAATTTGTTAATAATAGTGGTGCTGCAATCACTGGTTTGAATATTTCTTTTAAAGGAGAACAATGGAGAGTTGGTGGTAATACATCTCCAGACACTTTGTCATTTGCTTACAGTACAGTAGCTGCTGCAGTATCTGATACTGTATCGGCAAACTGGACTAATGTAGTTGCTTTAAACTTTAATTCTCTGGTATCTTCAACTACTGCTGGTGCTTTAGACGGTAATGCTGCTGCTAATAGCACTACAAAAACCGGTACTATCTCCGTTAACATTCCTGTTGGCGGCTCTATCATTTTAAAATGGAGAGATATTAATATTGCAGGGAATGATGATGGGTTAGGTATTGATGACTTAAATGTTACCTTCACTACAGGCTCTGCCCCTGTAACAACTCATATCGTATTACAAAATAAAGTTCCCGCACACGGTGCAACAAATGTTGCTTTGTCTACTAACAGGTTAGCAATGGTATTTGATTCTACAGTTGCGGCCGGTACTGGTAATATCAAACTGGTTAAAACCGGTGGTGCTACACAAACCTTTACCGTTCCATCTGCCGCAGTAACATTTGTGGAAGACTCTGTGATTGTAACTGGTATTACATTAGAAAATAACAGTGACTATCACGTTGAATACGATTCTACTGTAGCTACTAACTTATCAGGTACTATGAGAAGCCTGGGTATCTACAATGCTACTAGCTGGGTTTTCTCTACTGAAGATACCGTAACCCCTCCACCTCCGACTCCTTTAACTTCCCTGGATGAGAAATTCATGAACTGTATCAATACAGAAATGGGCGTTTTTGTTGAGTATAGCGAGCAAGGTACTGCGACCTGGAGATGTTCCAGATTCGGTAGAAACAAACCTACTTCCGGTGCTGACTCATTCGCTGTATATATTAACGGCGGAACAGGTGCCGGTGTATCTACAAATAATAAAGACTGGTTGATCTCTAAAGCACCTTTTGATTTCTCTGCTATGGCTAATCCAACTTTAAGCTTCTGGCAAACAAGGAGATTTTCAGGAACTGCTACAAGAAAATTAATGGTATCTACTGATTATGTTGCCGGTGAAAATCCTGCTAACGCTACATGGACTGAAGTAAATGTACCGGGTTTAGCAACAGCTCCTGCTGAAGATACATGGACGCAAATCAGCAATGTTAACTTAACGGCTTACAAATCTACTCCTTTCTACCTGGCATTCACTTATGAGTGCGGTACTACTGGTACTTATGAATTAGCTTATGACGATATCAAAGTTGAAAATGCAACCAGCATTAAAACGGTAAACGGCGCTACTGTGGGTATCCAGGTGTTAGGTGAGCCAACTACTAACCAGATCAACCTGAATGTCGAAGTGAAAGCTAACGAAAATATCGAGCTGCAATTGTTCGATTTACTGGGCCGTAAAGTAGCTACTCAAAAAGCTACTGTACAAGCTGGTGCTAACCGCTTGAGCTTTACAAGCCTTAACCTGAATGCCGGTATGTACGTGATCCGCGTGATCAGCGAAAACGGTTTCGGTACGGTTAAAGCTGTAGTGAAATAAGCAATAGTTTATAAATGAACCTAAAGGGCTGCTTCGACCGAAGCAGCCCTTTTTATTTACCGAGCGCTCAATGACATTCGCCGAAAGGCTGTTGTGCTGCGGCTCTGGGCAGGCCTATCTTTGCATAAACAATTAAAAATCCCCCTTTTAGGGGTACGAAATTTAAAGAGCGACTCTCTATTTTTGTACCATAAAACTTGTCAATAATGAGAACACTTCCACTTACTTTAAGCTTTTTAGGGCTCACTGCGCTAAGCCCGGCAATGGCACAGGTTGATTCAGTCCTGCCCCAATCAACCACTTCGGCCGAAGTGGCAAGTTATACGGTATCCGGAAGGATCCTGGATAAGGTAGATGGTAAAGGCCTGGACCTGGCAAATGTAGTGCTGGTAGCCAAAGCAAATGGAGGCAAACAATATTTTAATTACACCGAAGAAAATGGAAACTTTTCTATCGAAAACGTACCTGCGGGAGCTTATAAGCTGGTAATCTATTACGTAGGGTTTCAAAATTATGAGCAGGACATTACGATTGCTGAGGGTACCAAAAACCTGGGCGATGTAGTCATGATCGCTGATGGTTCCCAATTGAAAGAAGTGGTAGTGACCGACTTTAAAAAAGTGATCGAACAAAGACCGGATGGCATCAATTATAATGTAGAAAATGATAAATCGGCGCAGGGTAGTTCTGCTACAGACGTATTGCGTAAAGTACCTATGGTAACCGTTGATATGGAAGGCAATGTGAAGCTGCGTGGCAATAGTAATATTAAAGTGCTGATTGACGGCAAGCCTTCTGAATTAATGGCCTCTTCAGTAAAAGATGTGCTACGCCAGATCCCGGCGGATAATATCAAGAGCATTGAAGTACTGACCAGCCCGGGTGCGAAATATGATGGCGAAGGCGCTTCCGGAGTGATCAATATCATTACCAAGAAAAAAATGATCGGTGGTTTTAGCGGTACTGTATTCGCAGGACCGAGCTATAACTTTGACCAGAACCTGTTGAACGGACATGTGGGGGCCAACCTGAACTATAGAAAAGGTAAATTCGGGCTGAATACCAGCTTTGGCGTAAGCCGCTGGTCTATGGTACTGGAAACCGAAGGTACCCGTACAGACTCCCCCGGTGAGGAAAACGAGTCTGTATTCAGTACAAGTCAGCGTATGAAAGGCTACGGTAATTTTGGCTGGGCAAAGGTAGGTATGGACTACCAGATCGATTCCCTGCAATCTTTCCAGGCCAGTGTAAATTACAATCCTGGTGAATGGAACCAGGACATGAGCCTGAACGGAAGCTATGCTGCTTTAGGCACTGCATTTACCCGTACAACAGATCAGAGAAATCCACGCAATACCTATGGCATTAACGCTGCTTATTCCACCAAATCAAAAGCAAAACCAGGCCGGTCTTTAGAATTGCTGGGAGCTTATGCTATCAATAACACAGATGCGGGTTACAGTACCTCAAATTTTAATAATATTGATAACATTGTTGATTACAGGGAGATCAATGATAATAAAAGAAAAAATAATGAATTGACTTTCCAGGCAGATTATACCGAGCCTTTAAAGAAAAAAGGGCAGAAACTGGAATTCGGTCTTAAAGCAATTAACAGGGATATTGCCAGTGATTTTACTTTGCGTAACTGGAAGAAAAATCAGACCGCAGATTATATCGTTGATCCGAATCGTTCAGGATCCTTAACCTATAATCAATTGGTAGGTGCAGGGTACGGGCAGTTTACTTCTCCACTTACAGAAAAATTAAGTATGGTAGCGGGCGCGCGTTATGAACTGACGCACATTAGCGGAGAGAATAAAATGAATAACATTGGCGGAGCATTTACCTTGCCGATGTACCACAACTTCCTGCCGAATTTAGTCTTCATGTACGACCTGGGTAATTTCAATAAACTGAAACTATCTTATAACAAACGTATTAACAGGCCGTCTATTGATTTCGTAAACCCTTACATTGATTATAGCGATCCATTGAACTTAAAGCAGGGTAACATCAACCTGGATCCCGAAAGAACGCATAACATTGAATTGGGTTATAGTACTTATATCGGCAGATCCAGTATCAACGCCAGCTTATTTCACCGCATCACCGGAAACGGAATTGAGCAGATGACTACGGTAGATACCTCCAACGGGGTAAGTATGACCACATTCGGCAATATTGCCAAAGTGAATGCTACAGGGCTGGACCTGTTTGGTAGCACTACCTTGTTCAAAAAACTGATGCTCAACCTTAACGGTAACCTCTATTACAAACAACTGGAAAGCAATACACCAACCTTGAACCTGAAAAATAGCGGCTGGGAATATAGTGGTAATATGTATGCCAATTTCCAGATAAACCCGAAATGGAGCATCAATGGTTTTGCGATGTATAGCGGTAACCAGATTATGCTGCAGGGCTTACAGGGAGGGTGGTACTATTACTTCATGGGCGCTCAGGTGAATATTTTAAAAGGCCGTGGCCAGATCGGGCTTGCTGCAGAAAATATCCTGACCCCGAGAATGAAGATCCCTACAAGGCTCAATTATACCAATGCATCCCAGGACTTTAATACCGTATACGTAGGCCGTGGCGTACGCCTCAGCTTTAACTGGAGTTTCGGTAAAATGCAGTTCGCCCAGGAAAAAGCCGTTAAAAACGATGACCTGAAAAAAGCGGAAAATAACCAGATGGGTGGTGGTGCCGGAGGCAGATAAAAAAGTCTTTTCATATATACCCTTTATAGTTTAGCCGTTCTAATTCTTTAGAATGGCTTTTTTCTGCCTGTTTACGGTTGAAAAAAGGAGCGATACATTTTAGTATCGCTCCTTTCATATCATTATATTGTCCCGTTCTATTTATGAAACATTTCCAGGTACTCATTCGTCCTGATCACATCTTTCAATAATTCCGGGCTGGGCAGTTTGTCAAATTCTTTAATGAAATTACCTTTTTTATCTACCAGTACAATGAAAGGTACATACTGAAATTCAAACCAGTTGTGCATGCCTTTAGAGAAATCGTACAGGAAATGTAGTTTGGGTACATTCCTCAATTTAAACTCATCGGCGAACTTATTCAGTAAAGCCGGCTCATGCGAAGAGGCCATCCAGAAAGGTATTTCATACTGCGGTACCAGCTCCGGCAGCTTTTGCGCGTCCAGCCGGCAATGGCCGCATTCCGTACTGTAATACATGATCAATACCGGTGTGTCGGCAGGCATGCTGTTGATGTCCACCAGCGCATTATGGTTGAATACATCATGAAACTGCATGCCATAGAATATCTTACGCATCTTGGCCGAAAGGCTGTCTTTGGGCGCATGCTGATGATCCTGTGCATTTGCCTGGCTGCTTGCCGCTATCGCTACACCTGCTATGAATAAAGATTTTAAAAATTTCATCTTATCAGTTATGTTTAATTACCAGCCGGAAGCCAGCACATCTGCGATATGCATGGTTTTTATGGTTTTATTTTGCTTCTTGATATAGGCGTCGATGTGCATCAGGCAGGACATGTCCGCCGAGATGATCATCTGGGCACCGGTTGCCTCGGCGCTGTCCACTTTGTTTTTAGCCATGCCTATTGAGATCGGCTCATATTTTACCGCGAATGTGCCGCCAAATCCACAACAGGTTTCACATTCTTTCATTTCCAGGAGCTCCAGCCCGTTCACATGTTCCAGCAGTTGCCGGGGCGCCTGTTTGATGCCGCATTCTCTTAAAGAGCCGCAACCGTCATGGTAGCTGGCTTTGACATTAAGGCTAGCGTTCATTTTGGACACGCCCATTTTATTCACCAGGAAATCACTGAACTCGAATATCCGTCCTTTAATGTTTTTAAACTGGTTGTAAGCGCTTGAATGTTTCAGCAGGCGGTTATACTGGTTGGTAATATAACCGACGCAAGAACCCGAGGGAGCAACAATATAGTGGTCGTTATGCGCGAAGTCACTGCAAAACTTTTTGGCAATATCCCGGGCTTCATCCTGGAAACCGGCATTGCAGGCAGGCTGCCCGCAGCAGGTTTGCCCTTTGGGGTAATCCACATTACAGCCCAGGCGTTCCAGTACCTTGACCATATTCATACCCGTCTGCGGGTAAAGCTGGTCTATAAAGCAAGGAATAAAAACTGATACATTCATTCTTTCTTCAATTAAGAGAGGAGCGGTTTAGCCGATCCTTTTTAATAACTGGTCTTCTACTTTCTGAAAAACTATGGCCGGCAGGTGTGTGCGCCACTCTTCATATTCCTGCTGGAAAACATAATAATTGATCCCCGCCGATTTTACTTCCTGCTTCAAATGCTCCGGCAGGTTCAGCATTACGATCCAGCCCTCTTCATCCGCTATATCCTCGTTCCATTCTTCATAATAGCTGTCATCGCTACTATGAAAATTTAATACATTTTCCACGATAAGAATGAATTTGCAGATGCCATTCCGTATCATATCATCAATGATATTGCGTTTCAATTGCATGATATCATTGCCGATGGCATCATTCCATTCTCCCAGGAACTCAATGATAGCAAATCCTTCTTCATAGTCTACGAAAAGGATTTTCAGGTAGAGCGTAGGGGAATCAAAATTATCCCATTGCGGATGAATGTAGTAATTATAAATCGTATCACTGAATTCAAACTCGCTGTATATTTTTCCATAAAACGGCGAGGCAGGATCTTCTTCAGCCATGTAGAGGTGCCGCCAATGGTAAAATGGTTCCAGGTGTTGCATTATCTATAATTCCGTTCGCCTAATTGTTGCCGCCATTCCAGGATGCCACCTTCCAGGTTCACCACGTTTGTAAAGCCCATTTGCTCCAGCAACAGGCAGGCTTCGATGCTTCTCTTGCCGCTTCTGCAGTGAATAATCAGTTCCTGGTCTTTAAAGTCTTCGATAGCTTCTGCATCAAAATTTCTTAATGTGCTTAAAGGGAGCAGGGTTGCGCCGATATTATCTTCAGCATACTCATTAGCTTCCCTTACATCAATAATATGGAGGGCTTCACCTTTATCCAGCCTTTCTTTTACCTGGCTTATAGTTGTATTGGTCATTATTGCTTTGTTTTTAAAACGTATTGCAAACCTAAATAAAATACTTGTAAAATCATCTTAAATGCTTCCTTAACCGTGCCCTGCATTCCTTTTATGATTTGTTTAGAATCTGCAAACCCGCTTTTGGTGTATATTTACAAAAACTAAGGAACTCAATATGAAACTTACGAAATTCACAGCAGGCTTATCTTTAGGAGTAATAATCGGTGTGTTTTTTGCACCCGCTCAGGGACGCAGAAGCAGGGCAACTGTTGCCAGCGCTGCCGGTAAGGTAAACGCTACCTTAAAAAAATGGTTTGGCAGCAAAGAAAAAGAACTGGAAGAATTGAAAGCATTATTGGCAGATGAATCCGTGATGCTTACGGACAGTGACCGCAAGCGATTAATGCAATTGATTGAAAATAATCAAAAGGCCTTAAAAGAACTGGACGTCTGACCGGCCGGTCCCTTTTTCAAAAAGGAATCAATGTATCAAACCTGAATTGAGCGCTTTAAGCTCTATATAGAGTCTTTCTACACATTGCCATTGATGTTCAGAAGGCTCCAGGGTGCTTTTTATTGTTTTTTCGGCGGCCCAGTTAATACCCATGTCCAGTTTATACCTGTGTTCCAGGAGCGTGATCGACTGCTGGAATAAATAATGAATATTGGTCAGCATGGGAATCACAGAATCGTCGTGCCTGCTTTCAATACGTTTTTGCGTATCCTCGGCTTCCTTATCATCCTGGTAGAAATTCAACTCCCGGGTAATCCTTATATTATAGGTAATGGCGGTAAAATAAGCCGGTACCAGGTTTTTCTCCCTATACTTCGGTTCTGTAAGGTAGCGGTTCAGCGAGTCATATGCATTACTATTACTGGACTCCGCGGCAATTTTATATTGGACCCAGTTCTTGCTATCGGGTTCTTCTTTTAGATCATAAAACAGGTGGATGAAATATTTATAATTAGCGGCGATAGCCTGTGTCAGGTAATTCGGTAATAGCTTTTTATCCCAGGCAGGGAATAAAATAAACCCGGAAATGATAGAAATAGCCCCGCCAATGATCGTAGCGACGATACGTTCCAGGATCAGTGAGCTGGCCACTTCATCCCCTGTAGACATCAGACCGATAAGAAACAAACTGATGAAAAAGGCCGCCCAGGCATAATTTTTCCTCAGGTTATAGATCATAAGGATGGCCCCGAAGAAGATAAGGAAATAGCGGATGGCGAATGCAAAAGGTAACATCAGTAAAAGGCCGCCCGCCACAACACCCGCCACGGTGCCTATGCTCCGTTCAATACCCCGCTTAAGTGTAGCGCCAAAGAAAGGCTGGGTAACAATGATCGTTGTCAGCGGCAGCCAGTAGCTATGCTCGGGAAGGTACAATACACCGATAAGATAGCTGAACATTGCCGCGATAGCCATTCTTAAGGCATATTTCAGCGTAAGGTTGTCAAAATTGATAAACTGCCTGAGATTATAGATCAGGTGTTTGGGATGCAGGATGTTGAGGGTTTGTAATAAAGAATATTGCTGGTAAATACGGTCCTCTTTGTTCCCTGAAATCGTTTGAATGGATAGTTGCACCAGCCTGCTGAAGCGGCTTATATGTAGCAATAAGTCCTGGCTGTTTTGCTTGCTGGCATCAGGCATCTTTTTTAATTGCTCCAGGAATTGCTCCAGTCGTTTCAGCCGGGATTGGAGCAGGAGCAGTTCTTCGTCTTTAGTGGTATAAAAGAAAAAGCCCATCCTGTTGGCCATTTGTTCCAATACCTTTAAAATAGAAAATATCTGCGCTTTAAACAGCGGGTCCAGGTTACCTTTGAACAGCTTTTCGGACAGCTCGGCCACACTTATGATCTGCAGGCTGGCCAGGGAGGCGCATCTGCGGGCATAGCTGAGCTGCTGGTCCGTTTTATTCCCGTTTTGCTTATTGCCATAAAGTATGCTGAACTGGGCTATAGACTCATCTATGGCCTTCCGTATATCCTTTTCTTTTAAATAGATCGCTCTTACTGAGCTGCGTTTTGCTTTCGTATCCCAGCTATTGGCCACCAGGGCCACCAGTTGCTCCACCGCCAGCCAGATATGTGCGATTGTCCTCCGGTAAGGTTTGCCTTGCGGCAGAAAAGAAAAACTGAAAATACCTACAGCCATAGCCCAAACTCCTCCCATTGCTACATAAGCCGTTCGCTCCATTAGCTCAGGCCAGCTGTGAGTTGGATGATTAGAGGCGATCAGGTAAAAAAGGTAAATATTTAAGGCCAGGGCCAGGCCCCAGTCGCCCAGGTTTTTCATCAGGCCGGTAGCAAAAGCGACCGGGAACAGGAGCAGTACTGCAAGATAAGGGCTCAACCCTACAAGGCTGCCAATGATGGTGAACAGGACGGAAAAGGACAGGGCGGCGATCAAAAGCCGGGAGCGCAGTCCGGCAGAGCCTTTCAGCTCTACGATCGATACCGTTTCCGCTGCTATGATCATCCAGAAATACTCATGATTCCCGGTATATATGCTCAATATTGTAGGTAAAATTACAGAGATCGCGACCCTGAAGCCCCAGCCCCAGGCGGGTTCAATGATCTCGTTATCCAGTCTCTTTTTTAAAAGGCTATATCTTTTTTCTACAATACTGTGCAAGACTATTTTCTTTAATTTTCTTCTACACCGTTAAACAGGAAGGTAACTACTTTTTCGATATCTGTATGTAAACTTTCAAAAACCGGGCAGGTCATGGCCGCGTGTTGCAGGATCATTTTTTCTTTAGCGGAAAATACTTCCTGGCCTTCTACATAAATAGTTACTTCTATACGACCGATCCTTCTTGGATCAGCCACCATTATTTTGGTCACCTCAGCATGGGTATTTACGATATTGATACCATGTGCGTTAGAAGTGATCCCCATGATGGTAAGCATGCAGGAGGCCAGCGCAGTAGCGACAAGGTCTGTCGGCGAAAAATTTTCACCTTTACCGTGATTATCAACCGGCGCATCCGTTTGTATTACGGCATTTGAACTCAGGTGGGTAGCTTCGGTTCTTAAATTGCCCGTATAAATTATTTTTGAGGTCATTCTGGTAAATTTCTTATAAATTTACAAAGATAATTTTCTAAATGCATGAAACTCCTTTTTAAACTCTTTTTAAGTTTTGTTTTAGTCCTGGCGATAGCACCTCAAACCTTCTCCCAGCCCAAAAAGATGACTTACCGTAACAGGATCGCGGATTCCGTTAAGCTGGTAAATACGCAGGAGGCAGAGCAAAGGGTAAAAGGACCGAAACCATTAACCCGGGAGCATTCGGTTGGTGCGAGGATCAATACTGACGGCTGGGGCTTATATTTTAACTATGGGCTCATCAGGAAAAATGAAGGCCGTAAAACAGAAATTGACCGCTTTTATAACGTACTTTACTTCCAGGTAGAAGTAGGGGAGCGTTACCACCCCAAGGAGTTCCGGGATTTTGCCGTGACGGCGCAACCTTATCGTAGTTACTTCCTGAGCATTTTTTCCACGGATATGTTTAAGTTTGGTAAAGTCAATAATTTTTATACCGGTAAGTTAGGCGTCGGTTATCGCTATTTGCTCGCAGGTAAGCCGGAAGCCAATACCATTTCGATTCACTGGAATACAAATGTCGGTTTAGCCCTGGCCCTGCTAAAACCCTATTATTTTAATGTAAATGCGGGCGGCCAGATAAAATTGGACCCTAATGATGAAAACCTGATAAACACCCTGGCTAATACCCAGTTTACCGGCGGGCTTGGTTACCGGAAAGGTTGGGACGAACTTAAAGTAACGCCGGGGGGATATCTGAGGACAGGTCTGAAATTTGATTATGCCAACAGGAAAAAAAGAGTAGCCGGTTTTGAAGTGGGTTTAGGCGCAGAGATGTATGTGAATGGCATTCATCAAATGGCCCTGCAGGAATCAAAAAGCTTATTTGTTAATGCCTTTGTCAGCTTTGAGCTGGGCTGGAAGAAATAGTTAAACAAAGCTTTTACAAATTAAGCTTGTACCTTTGCCAAATCGTTAATGTAGAATATAGGATACACAAGTATAATGATAGAGTTACCAGTAATATCGTCTGTAGCGGCGCAACAAAATAAAGAAACAGAGGTCACTTATGTGAACGGCAAGCCTAAAAAGCCTAACTGGCTCAGGGTAAAATTGCCTACAGGTGAAGGATATAAGCATGTGCGGGGATTGGTAGACAACCATAAGCTGCATACCATATGCGAAAGCGGCAATTGCCCGAATATGGGTGAATGCTGGGGAGAAGGTACCGCCACATTTATGATCCTGGGCAATATCTGTACCCGTAGCTGCGGCTTTTGTGCAGTAGCTACAGGCAGGCCGGAAGCCGTGGATTGGGACGAACCGCAAAGAGTTGCTGAAGCAATTCACCTGATGAAAGTCAAGCATGCCGTAATTACTTCAGTAGACAGGGACGAATTAAAAGATGGCGGCTCTATTATCTGGGCTAATACCATCAAAGCCGTAAAAGCTTTGAACCCCGAAACAACTTTAGAAACATTGATCCCGGATTTCCAGGGTAAATGGGATAATTTGCAAAACGTAATTGATGTCGCCCCGGAAGTAATTTCACATAACGTGGAAACAGTAGAGCGGATGACCCGTAAAGTACGGATACAGGCTAAATATCACAGAAGCCTGGAGGTGATCAGGAGATTACACGATGCCGGAGTGCGTACCAAAAGCGGTATCATGCTGGGTATCGGTGAAGAAAAAGAGGAAGTATTGCAAACGCTGCAGGACCTTAAAGATAATGGTTGTGATGTAGTGACCATAGGCCAGTATTTACAGCCTACGCCAAAACACCTTCCTGTAGTGAGATTTGTACACCCGGATGAGTTTGCTTTTTATAGAGAAGAAGGGTACAAAATGGGTATTGATTACGTGGAAAGCGGCCCTTTGGTACGTTCTTCTTATCATAGCGAAAAACACGTGATCCCGGGCTATGGCCGTAAACAATGGGAGCAGGAATTAAAAATGAAAATGTCTTAGAGCGTTATTAATAGATTGGGAAAGCGACAGTGTATAACTACTGTCGCTTTTGTTTTTTCGGGAAAAAGCAAAGCGACAATACTGTTATGGCTGTAAAATAAATATGTTTATTTTGCGTTGTAATGCTTAATATAATACAAATATGAAGCAGCAAATTTTATGTTCTTTATTTGGACTTATCCTGCACCTGACCATGCTCCGGGGCAATGCCCAGGTCAGCCAGGGCGGACTACCGCTTTCTCTACAGGAAAGTATAGATGGGATATCTATTCCGGTAAGCTATTATCTTGCACCGGATTGGGAAGCGCAGCTGGCCAAAGAGCATAGCCTGCCGGCAGAAACAACTTTTTTCCGGTCACTTGTCGGCGGTTTGATTGTAGCAACTGATTTTGGATTTCCGCAATCAGGAAGCTTTAGTAGCGCTAAGGATGGCTCAATGGTCTGGCAGGGCATCATCCATATTGATAATGCTCCTGCTATTGGTTTATTATTTGATCAGTTTCACTTACCTAAAGGTGTAAAACTGTACCTTGCTAATGGGAGTAAAAAGCAGGTAGCCGGTGCTTTTGATAGTCAGAATAATGACATTTCCGGTAAATTCGCTATTGATGTTGTCCAGGGATCAGATGTATGGATAGAGCTGAATATAGCTCCGGGAGTGGTCCCTGATGATATTTTTCTGCATATAGACAGGGCCATGGTAATGCACAGGGGTATTGAGCACCTAGCACAATATTCAGGGTATCAGCCTATAGACCAGATGGATGATGACTTAAATGGTCAATCATCGGTATGCACAATCAATGCCATCTGTCCCCAGGGAGCAGGATATGCCGCTAACAGGAAGGCTACCGTGCAAACGGTACAACCTGTCGGTAATCTGGTAGAACTTTGTTCCGGAACCTTGGTCAACAATACAGCAAATACCTTGGAAAGCTGTAAACCTCTTTTATTGACGGCCGGGCATTGCGAAGGAACAGGCTCCATGAATAGTGATGATTTTGCCCAGGTAATGGTACGCTTTAATTTTGAACGATCTACCTGTGATTATTCAGGCGCTACTAACGGAGTTACAATGACGGGTGTATATATCAGGGCGCGTTCTGTGTTCAACGGCTCTTTCCCAATTAATGACTTTATGGTTTATGAGTTGCGGCAGGCGATACCTGCTTCATATGATGTGGTACTTTCCGGTTGGAACAAGTCAGATACAGTACAGCAGTCGGTGGTACTTCCTGAAAAGTTCATAGGCTTTCACCATCCTGCCGGGGATAATAAAAAGCTCAGCACCAGCCAGCAGATCTCCGGATCAGGAGGATTCTGGAATGTCAATTTTGAAGAAGGCTATGCATCCGGGGGATCTTCAGGTAGCGGCTTGTTTGACGGGGATGGCTTATTGATCGGTATTGCGTCTTTTGCAGGAGGTCCTGTACAGGATTCGTGCAGGTTTAATGCGCTCAATGAAGAGGTTTGGACCACAAATGGAATTTTATATCAAAAACTGTCTTATTCCTGGGAATATATGCCGCAGGAAACAGCAGCTAACAGGCGCTTAAAGCCTTGGCTGGACCCTTTAAATACGGGTGTAACACAGCTTGGTGCGCTTTCCGGCTGTATCTCTACATCTACCGGCGCACCCAGCAATATAGAAAAGGGTAATGATGAATTTGGTGCAGCCCTGTCCGTTTTTCCCAACCCGAGCATTGATGGTCTCATATCTTTACGATACAATCTGAAAAAAGTAGGGCAATTGCAGATATCGGTTATTGATCTGAATGGAAAAATTGTTTTTAAACATACGATCATTAATGCTTTATTTGGCGTGCAATCTTTAAATATGCAGTCGCTTGCCAATGGTATGTACATGGTGAAGATTGCCGGTACAACAGGCTTTACTACAAAAAAGCTGATGATTCATAAATAAGAAATTGTGTAATAATTAAAAATGTGAAAAGGTGTTTTCTGTAATAGAAAACATCTTTTGGTTCAGGTTATATAGTTTGTTATTTTATATAAACTGTCTTTATGTTGACAAATTCTTTAATCCCGTAAGCGCTTAGCTCCCGGCCATAACCGCTTTGCTTAATCCCTCCAAAAGGTAATTTAGCATTAGAGCTCACCATAGTATTAACGAAAACAGAGCCGGCAGCTACCGATTTGCTGGCCAGGCGTTTGCCCTTTTTCAGGTCGGTAGTGAATATGGCGCCTCCTAAGCCAAATTCTGTGTCATTGGCAATCGCTATAGCTTCTTCTTCGTCTTTGGCAATAATAATACTGGCTACAGGCCCGAAGAGCTCCTCTTCGTAAGCCGGCATGCCTTTCGTTACTTTTGTTAAGATCGTGGGCGGATAAAAAGCGGCTTCGCCCGCAGGAATATAGCCTCCGCATACCACCTGGGCACCCGCGGCAATGCTTTGCTCTACCTGTTTATGCAATTCATCCCTTAAATCCGTGCGAGCCATAGTCCCTACCTTGGTAGTCTTGTCGGCCGGGTCGCCGAAAGGCCTTTCTTCAAAAGCCTCCAGTAACAGCCGCTCAAATTGCGCGGCAACAGGCTCTTCTACGATCATTCTTTTGGCTGCAATACAGCTTTGGCCGGTATTGTTTAACCTGGATGCGGCACAAACTGAGGCAGCGGCCTTCAGGTCGGCATCTTTCAGGATGATATAAGCATCACTGCCGCCCAGCTCCAACACCTGCTTTTTTAAATGCCCGGCTGCCGTAGCGGCTACTTTTCTGCCCGCGTCTGTGCTGCCGGTAAAGGTTACGGCATGTACCCTGGGGTCCGCGATTACGTTGGCTACCGCATCAGATTTGATCTGCAGTAACTGGAAAACACCTTTAGGAAAACCGCATTCGTCCATTGCTTTTTGAATAGCCCGCCCGCATCCCGTAACGTTGGAAGCATGCTTAAGCAACATCGTATTCCCGGAAATAAGTATAGGACCCATAGCTCGGAATACCTGCCAGTACGGGAAATTCCAGGGCATAACCGCCAATACGGTACCTAAAGGCTCAAAGGTAACGAAGCTCTCGCTGGCATCGGTTTTGATCTTCTCTTCTTTTAAAAAAGCTTCCCCGTTTTCCGCGTAATAATGTAAAGTATAAGCACATTTTTCAAGCTCGGCAATACTTTGGCTGATGGGTTTCCCCATTTCCTCTGTCGCCATTTGGCCCATAGCTTCTTTATGAGCATCTAGATACTCAGCCAGCTTACTCAAGTAAGCGGCTCTTTGTTTTATACTTAATTGGGACCATGAAGATGCCGCAGCGTGGCTTGAGTCTATCTTTTCCTGTATAACCTTCGCGGTATCCGTTTTGTAATTTTCAATGACAATACCGGTGTAGGGGTTGATGGATTGCAACATAATTCAAACGATTTAGGAGAAAGGAAGTATAAAGTTAGGCATATTTTATTTTATGAAAGATCGGTGTACGATTAGTCTTAACTAATATTTATTTTGCTAATTTTGAACACAGGTTATTATTATGTTTATTATTGTACTATGAGAAAAATATTGCTATTAGGTCCGTTATTTTCAGTTTTGTCTTTGTTCGCTGCTTCCTGCAGTAACGGAAAACCGGAACAGGGGACTGAAGCCGTAGCAGCTACGGAGACTTTTACTCCGGAAAGCTTCCAGAAGCTGATCAAAGAAAATGATGTGGTGGTCGTGGATTTTAAAGCCGACTGGTGCGGACCCTGCAAAATGCTGGCGCCAAAACTGGAAAAGGTAGCGGCCGAACTCGGCGGTAAAGTGAAGTTGCAAAAAATAGATGTGGATGAGTCTCCTGAAGTAGCCAAGAGCCTGCAAATCCAGGGTATCCCTTACGTGGTTAAATATGTAAAGGGTGAAGCGGTGAAAAAAATTGAAGGAAATGTATCTGAAGAGGAAGTGAGAGCCTTTTTCGCGGATTAAAATCCGGTGGATATAAAATTTAAGTGAAAGACACGATATTCCCGTGTCTTTTTTTATTTGTATACCTGTAAAAATCAATATAAAAGTATTGATATTCCTATTGTCAAAATTTGTCCGAAAGAACCGGAAAAAGGCTTAGGAATAATTAACTTTGCAGGCTATGAGTAAAAAAACGATGTTGATCATAATGGATGGATGGGGAAAAGGCCAGGTGCCGGCTTCCGATGCCATCAGGGCGGCCAATACACCTTTCGTAAACAGTTTGTACGAAAAATACCCGAATTCAGAATTGATTACATGTGGGGAAGCAGTAGGATTACCGGATGGACAAATGGGTAATTCAGAAGTGGGGCATTTGAATTTAGGAGCAGGCAGGATAGTTTATCAGGAATTACAAAGAGTAAATGTTTCCATTAAAGATTCCAGTTTACAACAAAACCTGGCTTTGATCGCGGCATTCGATAAAGTGAAAATGCGGAATACCAAACTCCATTTTATGGGCTTGCTCAGCAATGGTGGTGTACACGCGCATATAGACCATGTAAAAGCTTTGTGTACTTATGCCGAGCAGGCAGGCGTAGAGCGTTATTTTGTACATGCCTTTACCGATGGCAGAGATACCGATCCCAAAAGCGGGGTAGGCTTCATTCACGATATGGAGCATCACCTGG
This sequence comes from Taibaiella sp., assembly GCA_016786705.1. Lineage (GTDB taxonomy): Bacteria > Bacteroidota > Bacteroidia > Chitinophagales > Chitinophagaceae > Edaphocola. The sequence continues at coordinate 296,865 of JAEUVV010000010.1, read as the reverse complement.
CAGATTCCCGTGGCCTGCTGGCTACAGTTATTGGCCGTTATTATGCAATGGACCGGGATAAACGCTGGGAGCGTGTAGCAAAAGCTTACCACTTGCTGGTTAACGGTACTGGTACAGTGACCGATGATTTCGTACATAGCATCGAGGCTTCCTACCAGGCTGGTATTACCGACGAGTTTTTATTGCCTTTATTAAAAACGGACAGCGAAGGTCAGCCTTTGGCAAAAATTGAAGACGGCGATGTCGTGGTTTGTTTCAACTTCAGAACTGACCGTTGCCGCGAGATCGTGGAAACGCTTTCGCAGAACGCCTTCCCGCAGTATGATATGCACCCGCTGAATATAGAAATGCTTACCGCTACTGAGTACGATGCTACCTTTAAAAATGTGGATGTCATTTTCAGGAAAGATGACCTGAGTAACACATTGGGCGAGGTACTGTCGGCAAACGGTAAAAAACAGATCCGGATCGCGGAAACGGAGAAATACCCGCACGTGACCTTTTTCTTTTCGGGTGGGCGGGAGCTTCCTTTTGCAGGTGAATCCCGGATACTGAAAGCATCGCCACAGGATGTGCCTACCTATGACCTGAAACCGGAAATGAGCGCTTTTGAATTAAGAGATGCCATTATTCCTGAAATAGAAGCGGAATCCGCCGATTTTATCTGCCTGAATTTTGCCAATACTGATATGGTAGGTCATACAGGTGTCTGGGAAGCCGCTATTAAAGCGGCGGAAACGGTCGATCAATGTGTAAGTGCCATTGTACCGAAGGCATTGGAGCATGACTATGCGGTTTTCCTGACCGCTGATCATGGTAATTCCGATTACCTGATGAATGAAGATGGCTCACCCAATACCGCGCATACCCTGAACCCTGTTCCTCTATTCCTGATCAGTAATGATTATAAAGGGGAGCTGAAAAACGGTAAGCTGGGCGATATAGCACCGACCATTTTAACTTATATGGGCCTGCCTGTTCCACAGGAAATGACAGGAAATATTTTAATTGAACAATAATTTTTTTAAACAATGAGTTTATATAAGAGTAACGAGGACGTAGAGATACAAAGGAAAAGCTGTTTAATGGTCAGCAAGACCCTTACAGAGATCGCGAAGATGATAAAACCGGGTATCCAGACCCTGAAGCTGGATGATTTTGCTTTTGAGTTCATTAAAGATAATGGCGGTTATCCTTCCTTTAAAGGGTATCACGGTTTCCCTTATTCTTTGTGTATTTCTGTAAATGAGCAGGTAGTACATGGCTTTCCAAGTAGTTACGAGTTGAAAGAAGGGGATATTGTATCTGTAGATTGTGGTGTTTATATGAATGGTTTCCATGGCGATCATGCCTATACTTTTATACTTGGAGAAGTAGACCAGGCTGTTTTAGACCTGGTGCGGGTAACCAAAGAAGCGGTTTACCTGGGGGCCGAGCAGGCTATAGTAGGCAACAGGGCCGGGGATATCGCTTACGCGATCGAACATCATACTAATGGCAAGCATGGCTATGGTGTAGTGCGTGAGCTAGTAGGTCATGGAGTGGGTAAGCAAATGCACGAAGACCCGCAAATACCGAATTACGGCAGAAGAGGCACGCTTAAAAAACTGCAGGAAAATATGGTACTGGCCATTGAGCCCATGATCAATTTAGGTACACGCCAGGTGGATTTCTGGGATGATGGCTGGACGGTAGTCACCCGCGACGGAAAACCCTCAGTGCACTTTGAGCACGATGTTTGCGTACGCCAGGGTAAGGCAGAGATCCTCTCTGACTATGCGCCGATTGAAGCTGCGGAAAAACAGAATATAAACCTGAATAGTTCTTACTATTAAAACGATAATTTTAGGAGAGGCAATACCATTTGGTATTGCCGCCTTTAAATTCTAATTTCGAAAACATGTCATTACTTGATCTGATAGAACCAACCATTCCTGTTTTAAAACCGGGCGATACGGTGGACGATGCTTTGCGCATGATGTCAGATGCGCACTTTGACCGGCTGCCATTGATCGATAAAGGGGTTTATGTCAGTATTATAAAAGAGGCGGCTTTACTGGACTGGGAAGACCCGGATACGGCACTTGCTAAATTTCCATATGAAATTATACGCCCGGCCTGCATTGTCACGGCACACCCTTTTGATGCGGTGAAAGTAGCCTTGCAGTTTAAATTGCCTATGGTGCCGGTGCTGAATGAAAGACAGGAATACCTGGGTTGTGTTTCCCGGGATGCCTTATTTTATTATCTGGGCGAGAGCGGGAGTTTAAGCGAGCAGGGAGGTATTATAGTGCTGGAGATCAAGCCCCAGGATTATGTATTAAGCCAGATCGCCAAAATAGCGGAGAATGAAGATGTAAAGATCCTCAATAGCAGGGTTTATTTGAACCCGAAAACCGAAATGCTTGAAGTGACCCTGAAAATGAGTAAGGTGGAGCTGCAGCGCGTCGTATCTGCCTTAGAACGGTATGACTATTATGTCAAGGAGATCTATGGGGATGTGCCGGCCCAGAACGACCTCGACGATCGTTACAAATTACTGATGAATTACCTGAACATATAAAATTAAGTCTTCACTCGGTGAAGACTTAATTTTTTGAGCTACAGTATTTTATTCTTGTTTTTCTTTTCAGAAAATAAATTGCTTGTTCTATTTTTACTTTTTCGATTTTAACCAGTCTATTTAGAAATTATTTTTATGAAGCACATTTTTACAATTGCAGTATTGATTTTATCCTGTTTTTTAGGCAAAGCACAGGCACAGGCAAGATTGGGACACTTATCTATAGTATCGGAAGATAACGAACCGTTTTATTTGTATATTAATGGCATTAAGTACAACAGCCAGGCCAGTTTAATGGTGCGGGTAGAAGACCTTAATGTGCCCGATATCAATTGCAGAATAGAATTTGTAAGCAGGCGTGCCCCTGTATTGGTCAACAGTCTTGCTATTGCCGATGAACAAGGTTATATGCAGGATATCACTTATGCCTTATCCTCGTCCAGAAGAGGTACCAATGCATTAGTAGTATACCAGGTGATCCCGATGGAACCCATCCAGATTAACCAGAACGCGGCGCAAACATTCCGTTATGGCAATCCAAGAGTAGGGTACCAGCCTAACTACCAGGGCGGGTTTCGTCCCGGAGGAACAGCGGGAGGCCCGAGAGGTGGAAGAGGTGGCGGAAGACCAGGCGGTCATGACGGGCCGGGCGGGCATGGCGGACACGGGCACGAAGGAGTTCCTCCCTGTCCTATGGTTTCACCAACCGAGTTTAACGCCATCAGGAGCCAGGCCAATGGTATTGCAATGGATAAAGAAAAGCTGACTTTCCTGCAAATGATGACAAAAGAGCGCTGCTTTACAACAGACCAGGTGGTGACACTGTCCCAGCTCTTCTCTTTCAGCTCTAATAAGCTGAGCTTCTTTAAAGAAGCCTACCGGACCGTATTAGACCCGCAGCTGTATTATACCACATTGAAAGAATTAAGCTTCAGCAGTGAGCGTAATGAATTGTCCAACTTTATGAACCAGAATAAACGATAGGTGTTGGCAGGTCAAAAAGAATAAACAAAATGGTTAGCAGCATTGCTAACCATTTTATTTTATAAACGTCCTGATTTGATCTCTTCAACAACCGAAGGGTCGAGTAAAGTGGAAGTATCTCCGAGTTGATCTAATGCCCCTTCCGCTATTTTACGCAATATCCGGCGCATGATCTTCCCGCTTCTGGTTTTGGGCAGGTCCCTTACAAATTGTATTTTATCCGGCCTGGCAATCGGGCCGATGATCTTGGCAACCGTTAAGGCAATATCCTGGCGCGTCAGGTTATCCTCCTCCTCGTGGCCCTTATAAACAATATAGGCATAGATACCTTCGCCCTTTACATCATGCGGGTAGCCTACAATAGCGCTTTCGACTACACCTAAATGCATATTGATGGCATTTTCTACTTCGGCAGTACCCAGCCGGTGCCCGCTCACATTCAATACATCGTCTACCCGGCCGGTGATTTTGTAAAAACCTTCTTCATCCCGCAGGCATCCGTCACCGGTGAAGTAAAGGTTTTCGTAAGTGTTGAAATAGGTTTGCCGGAACCGTTCATGATCGCCATAAGTACTGCGTAGCATGCCCGGCCAGGGGAATTTAATGCATAAATTGCCACTGACGTCATTGCCCTCCAAAACCTTGCCCTGCTCATCTACGAGTACCGGTTGTACACCAGGCATTGGTAGAGTAGCACAGGACACTTTAGTAGGGGTAACACCGGAAAGGCTCCCTATCATGGGGCCGCCGGTCTCGGTCTGCCACCAGGTATCTACCAGGGGCAGCCTGCCTTTACCCGCGTTTTTATGAAACCAGTGCCAGGCTTCCGTATTGATGGGTTCCCCCGCAGTGCCCAATGTTTTAAGCGTAGACAAGTCTTTGTCTTTTAAAAACTCGCTGCTAAATCCCATCAGGCTACGGATCACGGTGGGTGCCGTAAACAGGTTAGTAGCTTTATGTTTGTCAACGATTTCCCACAAACGGCCTGCATCCGGCCAGGTCGGTATGCCTTCATACATCAGCGTAGTAGCTCCGGCAGAAAGTGGTCCGTATACCACACATGTGTGACCGGTGATCCAGCCTATATCTGCCGTACAAAAGTGGACCTCCCCGGGCTGGTATTGGAATACATTGACAAACGTATAATTGGCCCAGATCAGGTAGCCGGCGGTGGTATGTACCACGCCTTTAGGTTTTCCCGTAGAACCGGATGTGTATAGTAAAAACAAAGTGTCTTCAGCATCCATATGCTCCGGAGCCAGGTAAGTATCGCCCTGCGCCAATACTACTGCTATTTCATCTTCCCACCAGGTATCCCGCCCTTTGCGCATACTCACCGGCGTACGGGTATGGGTATGAACAATTACTTTTTTTACAGAAGGGCAGAACGGCAATGCGTCGTCAATAATCATTTTAAGCGGGATCACTTTATTGCCACGATATGCGCCGTCACAGGTAATCACGGTATTGGCCCGGGCATCCTGTATACGGTCTGCAATGCTCTGGGCACTGAAGCCTCCGAAGATAACGGAATGAACGGCCCCGATGCGGGTACAGGCGAGCATAGCGATCACCAGTTCCGGGATCATGCCCATATAAATACATACGCGGTCGCCTTTCTGCACCCCGTTATTCCTGAGCACATGGGCAAATTGCATGACCCTTTCATGTAGCTCCTGGTAAGTAAAGGTCCGGGCTGCATCTTCCGGGTCATTGGGCTCCCAGATCAATGCAGGTTGGTCCCCTATTGTTGCCAGGTGCCGGTCCAGGCAGTTTTCTGAAACATTTAAAAGCCCGCCTTTGAACCATTCAATATGCCCGGGTTTAAAGTCCCATTCCAGTACTTTATCCCATTTTTTGTGCCATTTGAAATGTGTGGCAATGTCGGCCCAGAAGGCTTCGGGATCGTTGATACTGGCGGCATAAGCGCGATAATAATCTTCGTAGGATTTGATTTGATATGGGTAGGACATGAGCAGAATTTAGCGTGTTATTTTCAAGCTCTAAATTAGAATCATATTGTAAGAATGATAAAGTGTATGTTGGTAAAAAGGTATATTTATGGTAAAAAGGTATATAATTTATCGGAAGCAATAGTTAATTTTAGGTCATGGAAAAGATCTATTGCCCCAAATGCAAGTCACAAGAGTATACTAAAAGCGGCGTGGTGAAAGGGCGCCAACGTTATAAATGCAAGGACTGTGGCTATTTTTATACCGTCACCAAAGAAGGTAAGAATATTGATTCCTATTACGTGATCAAAGCACTTCAGCTATACATTGAAGGCGTCACTTTTAGGGAAATTGAACGGATTTTAGGGATCAGTCATGTAAGCGTGATGAACTGGGTGAAGAAGTTCGGGATCTCCCGGCCTGAAAATCTGGAGTATAAACCTACTTACCAGGTTTTGTCTCACGATGAGCTGATCGAATTCTCTAAAGACCGCCAGGGATTGAAAGGAGCCGGTGTTTTGATCACAGAGCTGGGGGATAAATATATGGTGATCCGCTGGGACCGGTTTAAGCATTAGCTATACATTTAGCAGGGAAATAGTAAAAATTTGTATTCCAAATTCTTTAATCCAAAATTAGCATAAGAAAAAATCACAATCTTATGCTTAACAAAAGTTCCTTCTTCGCGGTATTGATCGCTGCTGTAATGCTTGGCCCTGCTGCATTGGCACAGACGGATACCACACAGGCAAAAGCGCTTACGGATAACTATGGCGCCGGCCTTAAGATCAATATAGATCAAAGTGGTTCAAAATATCTTCGTTTCCTTTTTATGAACCAGGTATGGGTACGGTCTAACCAGAACAACCCGAATACCATGGTAAACGGTGAGGCAAAAGATAATACTTTCGATATAGGCCTGCGCAGGTCGCGTTTGATCTTTTATGCGCAGATATCTGACCGTTTTCTCATTCTTACCCATTTCGGGATCAACAATCAGTCCTTTTCCAGCGGTGGTGCCAGTGGTTCTTCGGGTACCGGGGGCTATGGCGCGGGAAAAAAGCCGGGTCTCTTTATTCATGATGCTTATGCGGAATACGCGATCATTCCTGAATTTGATAAACTGAAAAATAAGAAGAATGACTTCTCTTTATACTTCGGTGCCGGGATACATCTATTTAACGGTGTAAGCCGCATTACCAGCGCCAGTACCCTGAATATGATGACGATGGACGCACCTATCGTTAACTGGGCACTGATCGATAATTCAGACCAGTTTGCCCGCCAGATGGGGATGTACCTCAAAGGTAATTTCAAAAAATTTAGTTATAACTTCTCGCTCAACAAGCCTTTCGCTACTAACCTTGTTCCCGTATATGATTCCCTGATGGGTAGTGTAGCCGTTGATAATAACGGGGACAGTAAACCTGCGATCCAGGGTTATGTCGATTACCAGTTTTTTGATAAAGAGTCTAACTTCCTGGGTTACAGGGTAGGGACCTACCTGGGTGCGAAGAAAGTGCTTAATGTAGGTGCGGGTTTTTATCATAACAGTGATGGTACTAAAAGTATGAGCAGTGCCGGTAGTCTTGAAAAGCACGATATCAATATGTTTGGTGCCGATGTTTATGGAGACATGCCGGTAGGTGATCCTGCAAAAAAAGCGGCCATCAGTTTCTATGGAGCCTATTACAACTACAATTTCGGGCCAAATTATAACAGGAGCCTTGGTATCATGAATGTGGCCGGCGGCTTAAATCCTGCGGCTACCACGCCTTCCAGCATCAGTGGTGCGGGTAACAGCCGGCTGATGTTCGGTACCGGGCAAATGATTTACACGCATCTTGGCTATTTGTTGCCCAAATGGAGCAATAATCAAAAAGTAAGGATCATGCCTTATGTAGCCAATACTTATAAAGCCCTGGAAGTGACCAGCCAGAATTCCAACTCCTGGGATATCGGTTCCAACTTCTTCCTGAACGGGCACAATGCCAAGATTACGGCACAGTACAGCCACCGCCCTTTGTACTTCAGGGAAAACAATGAATATGTGGTGAGCGATAGCAAAGGCGAGTTTATCGTGCAATTCCATGTGTTCCTCTAAGCCCTCTTTTAAATAAAAACAACAGACACTAAAATTATTTAACCCTTCAAAAGTAATCAGAACTATGAGCAGTCCAAGCAATAATAAGACCTTACTCAAGGTGATCGGAGCCTCCTCGGTGGGCACCATGATCGAGTGGTACGACTTCTTTATTTTTGGTAGCCTGGCTACCATCATTTCTTCAAAATTTTTCCCGCAGGATAACCCTACAGCGGCCTTCCTCAGTACACTGGCCACGTTCGCGGCAGGTTTCGTCGTGCGCCCTTTCGGCGCATTGTTCTTCGGCCGCCTGGGTGATCTGATCGGCCGGAAATATACGTTTATGGTAACCTTATTGATCATGGGAGGTGCCACTTTCCTGATCGGTTGTATCCCCTCTTATGAAACGATCGGTTTTCTTGCGCCTTTCCTGGTGTTGGTATTAAGATTATTGCAGGGCCTGGCGCTCGGTGGCGAATATGGTGGTGCTGCAACTTATGTTGCCGAACACTCTGATACCAGTAAACGTGGTTATATGACCTCCTGGATACAGGCCACGGCAACCCTTGGCCTGTTCATTTCGCTACTCGTGATCATGGGCACCCGGGTGACTTTAAGCAAAGAGGCCTTTAGCGAATGGGGCTGGCGGGTACCTTTCTGGGTGTCCATCCTGATGGTATTGGTGTCTTACCTCATCCGTAAAAACATGGATGAGTCGCCGATGTTTGCTAAAGCCAAAGAAACGGGCAAGATCGTGAAAAACCCGCTTAAGGAAAGCTTCGGGAATAAGCTGAACTTTAAATATGTATTATTGGCCTTATTCGGTATGGTCATGGGGCAGGGCGTGGTTTGGTATACCGGCCAGTTTTATGCCATGAGCTTCCTGGAAAATACGATGAAAGTGGATAAAGGGCAGGTGGATAACCTCATGTTCATTGCCCTGGTAATGGGCACGCCATTATTTCTTTTATTCGGTTGGCTGAGTGATAAAGTGGGGCGTAAATGGATTATGCTTGGAGGAATGCTGATAGCACTATGCTCTTATAGACCGATCTATGATAAAATGTTCCAGACTACAAATGTGGCCAATAAAACAGCTGCCGCAACGCCTGATGTAAAAACCGTAACAGAAAATGATCATGGCATAACTGTTGCTAAGGAAGTAACGACTACAACTTATACGGATGGTACCATACACAAGAAAACCGTAACTACGCCATTGGATGAAGCCGGTGTGCAAATTAATGCTAAAGCAAAAGAAGCGGTAGAAGTACATATTAACGACAGTGACCGCTGGACCCTGATTTTGCTGGTGTTTGTGCAAGTAGTGTTTGTGACCATGGTATACGGACCCATCGCGGCTTTCCTGGTAGAACTCTTCCCCACTAATATCCGTTACACTTCGATGAGTTTGCCTTATCATATTGGTAACGGGGTGTTCGGCGGACTATTACCGGCAGTAGGCACTTATCTTGTGGCTAATGCCAAAGCCGGCGGGCATCAGCAATGGTACCTGGAAGGCCTTTGGTACCCGATTATCGTAGCCGCGGTCTGCTTCGTGATAGGCGTTATCTATGTAAGTAATAAGCCTCGGAACTTAAGTGAATAAAATTTTAAACGATTAAATTATCTGGATATGAATGCAATCAAAAGAATTTTAGGCGTCGTTTGGATAGCGATGGCCTTAGCGGTGGCCTACTTTGGCATCACGGAATTCGGTTTCCCGAAAATTACCAGCGACAAGCAGGAAGACCTGGTATTTGGTATCATTATACTTTTTGTCTTGTTGCCGATCATTGTCGGTGGCCTGGTCATCTTCGGTATGTATGCCCTGCAGGGAGAGTATGGGGATGACCGGCCCTAAATACCATGCAATATTTCATTATAAAACCTTAGGTTTCTGCCTGAGGTTTTATACTTTTATAGCATCATTAAATCCTTTACAATGAAACAGCAAATAGTGGTATTGATAGGCTTTTTATTGATGCTGTTTATGGTTTTTCCTTTGATAACGGTATTTGATACCTATAAGCTGGTATGGGGCATTCCGGTACAGGCTATTTATATTTTCGGTATCTGGATCATTTCCGTGCTGGCGATCGCATTAGTGGTAACGAATAAAAAATTGAGAAAGAAATGAATACCTGGGTCGTTGCTTTCGGATTACTTTACCTGTTGCTTTTATTTTTGATTGCCAACAGGGCCGAGCGGCTGAAAAAAGATAATAAATGGATCCGGCATCCCTGGCTGCACACTTTTGCCATGGCTGTTTATTGCACCACCTGGACCTATTACGGCGGGGTGGGCAGCGCTTCCCAAAGCGGGCTCGATTTTCTGACCATTTATATAGGTCCTACTATTATGCTGGCCATGAGCTATGGTATGATGCAGAAGATCTTTAAGATCAGTAAGCAACTGCACATCGCTTCTATTGCCGATTTTATCAGTGTACGCTTTGGCAAAAGTTCTACGCTGGGCGCGCTGGTGACGGTCTGTTGTATTTTTGGCCTGGTACCTTATATTGCTTTACAGCTAAAAGCCATTGTGTCCAGCCTGGAAGTATTTAACCATGCAGATCTGATCGAAGAGATCAAGCCGGCATCTAACCTGAATTCCATTGCTTTGATCACAACCATCGTGATCGCGGTCTTTTCAATTCTGTACGGTGCCCGTAAACTGGATACTTCCGAAAAACATCCCGGCCTGATGGCGGTGATTGCATTTGAATCTGTATTTAAGCTCCTGGTTTTACTGGTCGTTGGCGGCTTTATTATTTTTGGGGTCTTTGACGGCCTGGGCGACATGGTGCAAAAAGTCGGTGCTACGCAGGATATTGCGAGGCTCTTTACCTTAAAAGGTAGTGGTGGTTATATGAACTGGATGACGATGCTTTGCCTGGCTGCTTTCGCGATCATTCTCCTGCCCCGGCAATTCCATATTAATTTTGTAGAGAACGATAGCAGCGCCAACCTGAAACATTCAGCCTGGTCTTTTCCTACCTATCTCCTGTTGATGAATATAGTGGTACTGCCTATAGCGCTGTGTGGTATGTACCTTTTTAAAGGAACAGAGGTATTGCCGGATACCTATGTGCTGGCCATACCTATTAAGCTCAAATCCTATGCCCTCGCGGTTTTTACCTGGCTTGGCGGCCTTAGCGCAGCTACGGGGATGATCATCATGGAAACGATCGCATTAAGCATCATGGTGAGTAATAATATCGTAATTCCATTGTTTTTGACCTCGTACACCGTCAGGAAAGGAGAAGCCCAAAACAACCTGAAACGCATTCTATTGATCCGCCGTTTGTCTATCATCGCAATTCTTTTATCTGCGCTGATCTTCTATGTATTCTTTGCGCCCCGTACCTCGCTGATATCAATCGGCCTGTTGTCTTTTGCCGCGGTTGCTAATTTTGCCCCTGCTTTATTTGCCGGCCTGTACTTTAAAGATGCTAATAAAAAAGGGGTAATTGCCGGTTTGTGCATTGGCTTTACCGTGTGGATGTATACCGCTTTAGTACCTCAATTGGCAGGGTCTTTCCTGATCCCGAAAAGTATCCTGGAAACTGGTTTATTCGGGATTCCGTTCCTGAAACCTAATGCCCTTTTCGGGCTGCAGGCCTTGCCGCCACTGGCACATAGCCTTTTCTGGAGCCTGGGGCTGAATATACTCACCCTTGTACTAGTGTCTATGTTTACTAAAAAAACTTCGCAGGAATCTTATTTCAGTGAATTGTATGTGGCCAATGATAAATACGATCAGGAACTGAATATTGATATGGCCTGGAAAGGAAGGGCGCAGCTTAAAGACCTGTACCAGGTACTGGGAAGCTTTATCGGCCTGCATAAAGCGGAAGGGCTGATCAATAAATACGCGGAAAAAAATGAGCTTGACATCAACCCGCATGAACCCGCGCATAACCGCCTGGTGGCTTTTACCGAAAGACTTCTGGGTGGCGTGATCGGCGCTACTGCAGCACGCTCGCTGATCAAGCGTTCTACATTAGAAGAGGAAATTTCTTACCGGGAAATGTATGCGATTATCCAGGAAAACCAGAAAGTGCGCGAATTCAACCGCGAGCTGATGAAGAAATCCGCTGAATTACAGAAAGCAGGTCTGGCCCTTAAAAAGGCAAACGATGAATTGAATAAGGCCGACCAGGTCAAAAACGAATTCCTGTATACCGTAACGCATGAGCTGAAAACACCATTGACCTCAATTATTGCCCTGAGCGAGATCGTGCTTGATAATCCCGAGCTGGACGAGGCGACAAAGGAAATGTATTTACAATCCGCGATTAATGAGGCTAACCGTTTAGCGCAACTCATTAACCAGGTATTGAGGATAGAAAAGTTTGAAGCCGGAAAACAAAGGCTGAACCTGAGCCAGGTAGATCTGCGGGAATTGATTAAAGAAGTGGCTATAACCCTGGAAGGCTCGGTACAACTGAAAGACTTGCAACTGGAATTACAACTGACCAATGCCATGATGCTGCTGAGCTGTGACCGCGACCTGATCAAACAGGTATTGGTGAATCTCCTGGGCAATGCGCTTAAATATGCCAAAACAAAGATCACGGTACATACCCATTTTACCGAAGATGAATGGCAGGTATGGGTAAGCGATGACGGGAAAGGAATTGATCCGGCAGAGAAAGAACTGATCTTTGATAAATTCTTCCAGGCACAGCACCAAAGCCTCAGGAAACCGGAAGGCAGTGGCCTCGGACTGGCAATTAGTAAAAAAATTATAGATTTGCATAATGGCAGGATCTGGGCCGATACCAGTTATGCCTCCGGCGCACATATAGCATTCAGTTTGCCCGCACATTTTGAAAACAACGAATAAACAGAGGTATGGCTTATAAAGTATTAGTAGTGGATGATGACCCGTATATTTTGATGTCGCTTGAATTCCTGATGAAGAAAAGCGGTTACGAGGTATTGATCGCCCGTAATGGTACAGAAGCGCTGGAACATATCCGCACCGAGCATCCGCACCTGGTGCTGCTGGACATTATGATGCCCGATGTAGATGGCTACGAGATCTGTAAAACCATAAAAAATACGGAATCGCTTAAAGACATTAAGGTCATCTTCCTGAGCGCGAAAACCACAGAAGACTCAATACAAAAAGGCCTGGCCCTCGGTGCGGAAAAGTATGTGACCAAACCTTTCAGTACCAAGCAACTGGTAGCCGATGTAAAAGCCTTGCTGGCTTAAAGTTATTGTGATGGGCCTAGCCCCAGCTCTGCCGTGGCCATTGCCCGCATTTCATTCTTTTTTACTTTTCCCGTGATGGTCATTGGGAAGCTATCTACAAATTTCCAGTATTTGGGCACTTTGTAATGGGCTATGTTTTGCCGGCAATAGTCGTTCAATTCCTGTTCCGTAGCGGTTTTATGCGCTTTTAATTTGATCCAGGCCATAATTTGCTCTCCAAACTTTTCATCGGGCACACCGATTACCTGGACGTCTTCAATGCTTTCATGAGTATAAAGAAAATCTTCTACTTCTTTTGGGGATATATTTTCGCCTCCGCGGATGATCAGGTCTTTAATACGGCCGGTGATCGTAATGTAGCCTTCCGCGTCCATCATACCTTCATCGCCGGTATGCATCCAGCCGCTTTCATCTTTTACCGCTTCTGTAGCGATGGGATTATTCCAGTATTTAAGCATGACAGAGTAACCGCGGGTACACAGCTCTCCTTTCACACCTTGTGGTACAGTCCGCCCCGTTGCAGGATCAATGATCTTGACTTCTAAATGGTCCATAACCGTGCCTACTGTACTCACCTGTTTTTCCAGAGGTACGCCGATTTTTGTCTGTAAAGATACCGGGGACGTTTCCGTCATACCGTAACAAACAGATATCTCTTCCATATGCATCCTGGATTTTACCTGTTGCATCACGGCCACCGGGCAGGTAGCACCGGCCATTACACCGGTTCTTAGACTACTTAGATTAAACTGGTCGAATTGTTCCACGACCAGCATGGCGATAAACATAGTGGGTACGCCATAGAGCGAGGTACATTGATATTTCTCCACCGCTTCCAGCGATTTGATGGGGTCAAAGGCCTCAGACGGAATCACCATAGTAGCGGCATGGGTGCTGCAGGCAAGATTGCCGATGACCATACCAAAGCAATGATAAAAGGGGACGGGGATACATACTTTATCCGAAGCGCTGTATTTCAAGCGCTCCCCGATAAAGAAACCATTATTCAGAATATTGTGATGGGATAAGGTTACACCTTTTGGGAAACCGGTGGTGCCGGAAGTGTATTGAATATTTACCGGGTCATCGATCTGTACTTTTTCTTCCCACGAGGCCAAAAGGGTATCATCAATCGTCTTTCCTTTATCCAGGAATTCATCCCAGTTGGTTTCAAAATAAATTTCATGTTCGAGGGAGGGGCAGTTATTCCTGACCGTTTCGATCATGTTTTTATACTCGCTGGATTTGAACCGTACACAGGCGACTATTGTTTTGATCGTCGATTGCCGGAGCACGTACTCCAGTTCCGATACCCGGTACGCGGGATTGATATTGACTAAAATGATGCCGATCCTTGCCGTGGCATATTGCAGCAAGGTCCATTCATAACGGTTGGGTGACCAGATGCCCAGGCGGTCGCCGGCTTGCAGTCCTAAAGCGATCAAAGATTTTGCGATCTGGGTGGTGGCCTGCCAGAATTCCGTATAGTCCAGTTGTATATTTTGCCCTGCGCTGATGATGGCTGTCTGATGCGGGTAAGCTAATACGGTTTGCCTGAGGTTTTGACCTATAGTTTGGCCTAATAAAGCGGTGGCGGATGCGCCAAAAGAGTAGGAGGGGGGAGTCGGTGTCATCTTGCGGATCAATTTGACACTGAATTTACAGAATATATAAACCTGAATGACACGTGGAGGGTGCCGGCTATATTAAATTGGCAAAATATTAAAGGGCGGGCCGGAACACAATATAGAAATGCAGCACGAATTTACATCCATGCTGCACTAAATATGGTAACGATTGATTGTGTATGTCGATCTTATTTCTTAGCGAAATACTCAGCTACTTTATCTTTGTGGATAATAGCTTCTTTAAACGTGTAAGCGCCAGTTTTAGGGCTACGTACGGTTTTTACAACTTTAGTAAAGTTTTTCGCGTCTAAGTTAGCATTAGGATCTTTCTTGATCGCGGTTTTTGCTGCTTTTGCCATTGTTAATACGTTTTGGTCTTAAGCTTTCTCGCATAGAGAAAGGGTCAGACAATTAATTAAAATTATTTGATTTCTTTGTGAAGCGTTACTTTCTTAAGAATAGAGTTGTATTTTTTCAACTCGATACGCTCAGGCGTATTTTTCTTATTCTTAACTGTGATATAACGACTTGTTCCCGGCATTCCAGAATCTTTGTGCTCTGTGCACTCTAAAATAACCTGAACACGATTGCCTTTCTTAGCCATCTCAGATGATATTTTTAAATTTTTAAACTAAATTAAACGGTTACTCCTTTAGCGCGTAAATCTTTCACGACTGCTAAAAGTCCTTTCTTGTTGATTGTGCGGATTGCATCAGATGATACTTTTAAAGTCACCCAACGATCTTCTTCAACTAAATAGAAACGCTTAGTTTGCAAATTTGGCAAAAAGCGACGCTTAGATTTCTTGTTAGAAAAAGATACTTTGTGACCTGTAATAGGCTTTTTTCCGGTTACCTGACATACACGTGCCATATCTTACTATTTTTTTAATTTTTTAGGACTGCAAAGGTGCAACTTTTATTTTAATCAGCCAAATATTTTATAGAATTAATTGTTTTTTATCTTTAATTCTTTCACCCGGCTAAGACATTTCCGGGTAGGTAAACTGGTCTAAATCCTTTACACCTATAGAAAATTCTGAAATAAACCCTTCCCCGTAAGCGGTACCTATACGGCTGCCCAGTTGTGCCGCCCGGTTACGTACTTTGTTCAAATAAGCATCTGTCGAGATATAAGTTACCGGTTCGCTTTCATTTTCTTTGCTGAAGAACTGGCTGCCATAGGCTTCTACAGACTGCATTTTGATGTCCATGCTTTCGCTGATATCCACGATGAAAGTAGGTTCTATGAATTTATCTTGTATGTAATGGAACACTCTTTTGGGGCGCCAGGCTTCCTGTGCTTCCCCGTCCAGTTCGGTTTCAATTTTTCTCAAGCCGCTCAGGAAGGCGGCATCGCGGATCAGCTGCCCGGCCCGGCCATGGTCGGGGTGCCGGTCGGAAGGGGCATTGGCCAGCAGCACGTCAGGTTTATGCTTCCGGATGACCCGGACCAGTTTAAGGACATTTTCCCTGTTGTGCTCAAAAAAACCATCCTCCATCTGCAGGTTATAGCGATAGCCGACCTGTAAAATCTGTCTTGCTGCTTCTGCTTCCGCATAACGGGTGCTTACACTGCCTCTTGAGCCCAGTTCTCCCTCCGTTAAATCTACTATAGCTACTTTTTGCCCTTTGCGTATATGATTGTAAATAGTACCCGCGCAACCTAACTCTACATCGTCGGGATGGGCGCCTATTGCCATTAAAGATACCTTCATTTATGATAAATTTGGCCACAAAAGTAGCCCAATTTAAATTAAAGAATATGCTAAAAAGAGGACAAGAGAAAGGCTAAATAGCTGAAGTCGTGTATAGAACAAGTACTGCAGTTAATTAGCCCCAGATTGAAAATTATTTTTTTAATGAGCTCTATTTTGATAAGGCAGGACGGATATCCATTATTTAAGGTGTTTTTATAGGTTATCTGCGTTTGTCTGTCATTTTTAGCACGGGGGTATTTTGTACCTGGTAGTTATAATAAGCTTTGGATTCTATTTCGCGTACGACCATTTCAATATCTTTATCCGCGTTAAAAGGGTCATAATTGGCTTTTAAATCATTGTCAAAGAAGTAGAAAGCTGTTTGGGAGATCCTGGCGTTCAGCCCGCCTTTCAGCTCCTTGATGATGGAATAGACATCGCGGCCGCTTTGCCTGTTGATCAGCTTAACCAGTATGCTGCCCTGGGTAGTACTCAGGTTCTTAAGGGGTTCTTTAAATTTCTCGTTCAGCTGGGCTTCTACGGCTTTCAGGTATTTTTTGCGGTCTCTTCTGCCATCTGCTTTTTTGAGCTCTACATCCAGTTCGTTTAAAATCCGGGCGGCTTCTACGGCATAAGGGTATACCAGGTAGACATTGCGGCGCAGGCGGGCCATTTGCGAGCTCCGGTTTTTGTCCAGGTAGTTTTCTACCACGGCAAATTCCTGCAGATACCAGTGCGGCAGCGTATCGCCTTCGAATATTTTCCCGTAAGCCAGTATGGTGTCATTGGGCCCTATGTTGGCCTGGCCGATATCGTATACACCATTCTGTGCCCCGGCCTTAAAAGAGCAGGCAAGGAACAGTACAGCCAGTAGGAGGTTACAGGGATTCAGTATGGATCTTTTCATGTTTTGTTTAACTAGGTAATACAAAATTAATTTTAATTTATAGTATTTAATGCAGTACTTGGATATTTGACAATCTGTTAAGTTTAATGCACACTGCAAGTAAAGTTTGTCATTTGGCCATGCAGTTGCATGATTGTTTCAAAGATAATGCTTTGTAAATGTAAATTAAAGCGCCGGGATATTGACAGTACTTAATTTTGTATAGGATTAAAGAATGTTCTATTTTGCATATCAATTGAACGCTATTTACAAGATGATAACAAATTTAAGCACACAAAATTCGTTGGTATCCAACTGGATGCAGGAAATAAGAAGTATTGATATCCAGAAGGATAAAATGCGTTTCAGGAGAAATACGGAACGTATCGGCGAAATTGCTGCTTATGAGATCAGTAAAGTGTTGTCTTTTGAGGAGCTGGAAGTAACGACACCACTTGGCATAAAAAAGCAACAGGTTTTAGCCGAAAAGCCTGTTTTGGCCACCATTTTAAGGGCAGGGCTTCCGCTGCACCAGGGATTATTGAATTATTTCGATCATGCGGACGCCGCTTTTATCGCCGCTTACCGGAAGCATAACAAGAATGACGGGACCTTCGAGATTGAGCAAAATTATGTAACCTGCCCGGACCTTGAAGGGCGTACCCTGATTATCGCGGACCCGATGTTGGCCACAGGCGCATCTTTGTTATTAGCGATCCAGGGCTTACTGGAGTTTGGAAAGCCTAAGCAAATGCATATTGTTACTGTTATTTCCTGTACAGAAGGGTTGGAAACCGTATTGCGCAAATATCCGGAAGTACACATCTGGGCCGGGGATATTGATGAGGAGCTTACCGCTAAAGGATATATCGTTCCCGGATTGGGTGATGCAGGTGATTTGGCGTTTGGCAGCAAATTACAGTTCTAGAATGAAGTGTTTCAGTAAATTTTAGAAAAAAAAACAAGAAAGTTATAGGAATGTGAATATTTAGAGTATATTTGACAAGAATATTACCCTGAACAATCATCAAAATTTATTCAAGATCAATGAAGAAAATTTTACTCGGTGCTACAGTCGCTTTGATGGGTGTTGGTTCTGATGCTATTGCTCAAGACCCGCATTTTACTCAATATTTCTCTTCACCATTAAACCTTAACCCAGCGCATACGGGTCTTATTAATACCGATTTTAGGATGACCGCTATTGCCAGAACGCAATGGTATAATGTGTCTAATAATCCATATATGACAGGGTCTATCTCTTATGACAGACAGATTCTCAGAGATAAATTACCGGAAGGTGATGGGTTTGGTTTCGGATTAAACCTCTTGTACGACCGGGCGGGTACTGGTGCATTAACTACGATTAACGGTGCGGTTTCCCTGGCTTATCACAAAGCATTAGGTCTTGAAAAACAACATCATATCTCATTAGGTGTTCAGGCTGCTTTGGTTCAGAAATCAGTGAATTTCTCTAAATTAGTGTTTGGCGACCAGATCGATCTGAGCCAACCGGATGCTTATCTGCCTACACAGGAGAACCTGCAAAATGCAGACCTGACTTACCCTGATTTTAATGCAGGACTTTTGTACTCCGGTAAAGCTTCTGAAAACGCGATGGTATATGCCGGTGTTTCTTACTTCCACTTAACGAGGCCGGTAGAGAAGTTCACCGGGCAGAACGTTTCCGCGGATGTACGTATCCATTCCCGTATTAACGGTTATATCGGTGGCCAGTTAAACCTGAACCCGAACACAGTAGCCTACCTGAGCACAATGTACCAGCAACAAGGTTCTGCTTATGAATTGTTGATTGGCGGTGCCGTAGGATTCGTATTAAACCCTTACAATGATGAGGATCATAATAATACTACTTTATACCTGGGTGCCTGGTACAGATATGGTGATGCGATCGCTCCTTATGTAGGTTTTGAATTCGGTAAATGGCAGTTAGGCTTTGCTTATGATGTTACCCTTTCCGGTATGAACCAGATCAATAATGGCCAGGGCGCATTGGAAATGTCAGCTGTCTATAACGGTGTAATTGATAAGATCGTTAGAAAGCGCTACAATTTCTCTTGTCCTAAGTTCTAATTTAAATAAACTAATTATAACAAAAGAGCCACCTGACCGGTGGCTCTTTTGTTATAATTTAGAGAAATGGTGCAAAAACCTATAAGGTTTCAGAAACCTTATAGGTTTAGCCTATCTATGAAAAAGGTTATATTTTCCAGCTGCTTTTAAGCCATGATTTGACTTCCTGGTCGGTTAGGTCAAACTTGACCGGTACGACAGAGGCATAGCCTTCTTTTAAAACTTCAAGATCGGTATCCTGGCCTACATCGTAATTGACAAATTTGCCGGTCATCCAGTAGTAATCCTTACCTCTCGGGTCAACCCGTTTTTCGAAATTCTCTTTCCATTGCGCCATAGCCTGTCGGGCCACCTTTATACCTTTATAGTCTTCGGCGGCAACACGCGGTATGTTTACATTCAACAGGAAATTTTCAGGGAGCCTGGAGCTGAGCATGCGCTCTGCCACTTCTTTTACTACCTGTTGAGCTACCGTAAAATCGGCATCCCATTTAAAGTCCATCAGGGAAAAACCCGCTGCGGGAATGCCGTCAATAGCCGCTTCCATGGCTGCCGACATGGTTCCGGAATAAATAACGTTAATAGAAGCATTAGAGCCGTGGTTAATGCCACTTAAGCAAAGGTCCGGCTTGCGCTTCAATATGATGTCCTGGGCGATCTTGACACAGTCTACCGGTGTACCGCTGCATTGATAAGCTTCCACCCCTAATTCATGAAAAATATCTACAGGTTCCAGGCGTAAAGTATTGCCGATGGTTACCGCATGCCCCATGCCCGACTGCGGGCTGTCGGGAGCAACTACTGTAATCGTTCCTAAATGGTGTACAGCTTCTATCAGGCGGGCAATACCCGGAGCAGTAATGCCGTCATCGTTTACAATAAGTATGTTTGGGGTCCTGGACATTTTTTGTTGGTTTTGAGATGCGCAAGTTTACGAATTTTTACGCGATCCGCCTTGGCTAATTTCAGCAAATTCAGACTTTAGATACTATGATTACCGATCATTTCATACGCTCTTATTGTAAATTGCCCTAAGTTTGCTGTTTAAATTAATACCGCCTTGTCAGAAGTTAAAAAATTAGCCGGACAAACGATCTGGTACGGTACCAGTGCAGTGGCCGCCAAGATGCTGAATGCATTGCTTACCCCATTGCTGACTTACTTTCTTGTTAATCCGGGGGAAGTAATTCAATATGGTAGTATCGGTCTTATTTACTCTTATTTCGCTTTACTGAACGTAATTTTTACCTATGGGATGGAAACGGCCTATTTCCGTTTTTGCTCCCTGGAAAGGGAAAATACCCGGAATATTTACAATACGGCATTCGGATCTTTGATTATCAGTACTTTGCTGCTATGCGCTACCATGTATTTCTGCCGGCAACCCATTGCCGACTTTATCGTGTTAAGCGATCATGTTAACTATATTAACCTGGCTATAGGGATCTTGTTTTTTGATACGTTACAAACCATTCCTTTCGCGAGGTTGCGCCAGGAGCAGAAACCGAGAAAGTATGCTTTTATCAAAGTGTTTGGTATCGTCATCAATATCCTGGGCGTGTTCTTTTTCCTGGTAATTATGCCTAAGCTTGTGGCCATGAGCCCGGGTGGATTCTGGGCAGGTATCAGCCGGAAGTATGATATTGTGAGCCTGGTCTTGTTTGCTAATTTGCTGCAAAGCATCTTTACCTTTTTAGCCTTGTTTGCCGAGTGGCGGCAGTTCCGGTTTAAGTTAGAGCCCGGTCTCTGGCAACGTATGTTCCGTTATGCCTCTCCGATGATCTTTATAGGCCTGGCGGGTGTTGCTAATGAAGTGATCGACCGGCAAATGCTGATCTGGTATATTGATAATACCGAGGAGTATGCCAAGACGGTGCAGAGTATTTACTCTGCTAGTTATAAAGTATCTATTGTAGTAACCATGTTTATTACCGCGTTCCGGATGGCCGCGGAACCTTTCTTTTTCAGCAGGGCACAGGACAAGAGCGCGCCAGACCTGTATGCCAGGGTGATGAAATGGTTTGTGATCACAGTTTGTATTGCCTTTTTAACTACTGCCTTATTCCTGGAAGACATCTGGATCAACTATTTGGGTAAAGCGTATCATTCAGGGCTGTACATCGTGCCCGTGTTGCTTTTCGCCAACGTGTTAAGCGGTATTTATTACAATTTATCTACCTGGTATAAGGTGACCAATAAAATGAGGATCGGTGTTGCCATTACCATGTTCGGCGCTTTGATTACCCTGGCAGGCAATTATTTCTTTATCCCAAAATATGAAATGTGGGCGGCCGCATGGACCACTTTAACTTGTTATGCTTCTATGGTCGTGCTGTGCTACCTGGTAGGACAAAAGTATTTCCCGGTACCTTATCCCGTAAAGAGAATCGCCCTTTACCTGCTTGCCATTATTGTTTTATACTTTGTACAGCATAAAGTAGGGGCCGCTTTCCCGGGAGCAGGTTATCTTTTATTGCGCCTGGCTTCCGGAAGTGTGCTGTTTGTGCTCTTCGGTTTGTTAGTATTACGCCTGGAAAGGACGGAACTAAAATCCATGCCGGTCATTGGAAAATTCCTTAAATAGCCTTGGTATTGAATTAAAATGAAATATATTAAATATATTGTTTTTATAGTTGCAGTGCTTTGGGGCTACGGGACAGGAATGGCGCAGCCACAAATTTATAAGACTGCGCTCCCGGATTTTAATGAGCAGAACGCTTATCAATATATAGAGCGGCAAGTCGCTTTTGGCCCCAGGGTGCCTAATAGCGCAGCGCAGGAAGCATGTGCCCATTACCTGGAGCAGTTGCTGCAATCTTTTACAGATACAGTCTTCCGGCAGGAAACCATCATAAAAGCAAAAGACCGGAAAAAGTTACGTTGTATTAACCTGGTCGGTTCTTTTAACCCACGTGCACAAAGGCGCTTATTACTGCTGGCACATTGGGACAGCAGGCCCTGGGCAGATCGCAACAAAAAGAAAGAACCGGTACCTGCCGCTAATGACGGGGCCAGTGGGGTTGGGGTGCTTTTAGAACTGGCGGCTTTGCTGCAGCAGCATAGGGTGGACAGTACTTTGGGCATAGATATCTTGTTTACGGATGTGGAAGACTATGGCAAAGTAAAATGGGGGGCGGAGTCTTACGGTTTGGGCGCCCAGTATTGGGCACATCAGCCGCATGTAAAGGGCTACCAGGCTTTCGGGGGTATCTTGTTGGATATGGTCGGGGGAAAGAATGCAAGGTTTGCTTTGGAAGCTTATTCGCAAAAGTACGCGCCGCAACTGCAGGCAGTAGTTTGGGAGGCGGCCGCAACTGCCGGTTATTCCGCTTATTTTGTTCCGGAAAAAGAAGGCTTTATTACAGATGACCATGTGTTTATCAATGGCATAGCCCGTATTCCCTGCATTGATATTATTGATCTGCCGGAAAATTCAGCTACCGGTTTTGTGGATTACTGGCACACGACCGCTGATGATATGAGTAAAATTGACCCTGCAACGTTAAAGGCTGTCGGGCAAACCCTGGTACAGTATATTTATTCCCTTTAAACGGGATTTTAATTTCAGGAGCACTCAGCGCTTATTGAATCATTTGTTTTAATTTTAAACGTATTTTCAAGTACCGGTTTCTTATACATGACATTAAGCTTTGTTTTAAAACGTATTTTTTATTCCCTTTCGGTATTGTGGGGTGTGGTCACCCTGGTGTTTGTGCTATTTAACGCCTTGCCGGGAGATCCGGCACGCCTGACGATGGGGCAAAGGTCTGATGTAGCTTCGCTGGAGAATGTACGTAAGGAGCTGAACCTGGACAAACCCTTGCTGACCCGTTATGGCTATTATCTGAATGATCTCCTGCCGCTTACGGTTCATGCTTCAGATAGTATCAGCCAGAAAAAATACCAGTATACTTCCTTATTGTCTTTGGGAGACCAGTATGACCTGGTGGCAAAAAAACCTTATTTCGGCCGTTCTTACCAAAGTAAAAGGCTGGTTTGGGATATTTTGTCCGATTCGCTGCCCGGTACTTTTGTACTGGCTACAGCGGCTATGATTATCGCTACGGTATTCGGAATATTGCTGGGTATACTGGCCGCTTTAAAACAGGATACTTTCTGGGATTTCGGGGCAATCTTTTCCAGCGTTATAGGTATATCTGCCCCGAGTTTCTTTGCCGGCCTTATTATCGCTTATGTGTTTGGATACCTGCTGGCTGATATTACCGGCCTGCAAATGGTGGGTAGCCTTTGGGAGTATGATCCTTTTGGCGGCAGGCGTTTGGCGATCAGTCACCTGGTACTGCCTGCTATTACTTTAGGGATCCGGCCTTTGGCCATTATCGCGCAACTCACCCGCAGTGCCATGCTGGATGTGCTTTCCCAGGACTATATCCGAACGGCTTATGCCAAAGGATTGAGCAAAAGCAGGGTAGTGTTCCGGCATGCTTTGCCTAATGCCCTTAATCCGGTAGTTACGGCTATTTCGGGTTGGTTCGCCGAGCTCCTGGCCGGTTCTTTCTTTGTAGAGTTTATCTTCAGCTGGAAAGGCCTGGGTAAATTAACGGTCGATGCATTGGATAAATTCGATTTCCCGGTCGTGATGGGAGCTGTATTGATTTCCGCTACTATATTTGTCGTCATCAGTACCCTGACCGATCTATTATATACCCGCCTGGATCCCCGTGTTAAATTGAATTAGCCGGCATTACTTTGTATTTATTTTGGGAAAAAGTTCCGTTTTTGTTCGGAAAAAATGCTATATTTGTAATAAAGATGGTGTTATGAAAAGTGCAGCTCCCGATAAAGGATATAATAAAATCATGAAAGATTTACCTACGGTGAATGAGCCGGGCAGTGTATACTTTTATCTTTCCAAAAACAAGGTGGACAATACTTACATTGAATTAATGGATGAGCTGGTAACGCTGAATGACACTATTATTTCCAATTGGCTGAATATTACACCGCGTACCCTCCGCAATTATCGTTCTAAAGATGCCGGTTTAAAAGACAATACCAAAGAGCACATCATTTCTATTTTATCATTATTTAAGCATGGTATAAGTGTTTTTGGCGCTACTGCTGTTTTCGAGCAATGGCTGTCCACCCCCAATTATTTCCTGGACGAAAAGGCCCCTATGGATTTTATGGATACTATTTCTGGTATCCGCCTAATTGACAACCGGCTTACGGCCATGGAATATGGTGAAAACGTTTAGTGGCTATGCTTTTATATAATATCAGGAAAGCACAGTATGCCAATGCTCTAGTGGCATCCGGTGCGGCTAACCGCTGGAACCGGACCGATGAGTTCGTGATCTATACCGGTAGTACAGCCTCCCTGGCGACCTTAGAGTTGGTCGTGCATCGCTCGGGTATAAGGGTAGACCAGACCTATAAATTGCTCATTATAGAAGTTAAAGCCGGGCCTAAAGATATTACCACGATCGACCTGGATCAATTGCCGGCCAACTGGAAGTCGATACAAAGCTACCCCGAGCTACAGGCATTGGGTTCGGCATGGTATCAATCGCAGAAAACACTGCTGCTCAAAGTACCATCGGCCGTATTGCCAAGGGAGGCTAATTATATCATTAATACGCGCCACCCAGATTTTGCTTCAAAAGTTAAGATCAAAGAAACGGAACTGTTTGTTTGGGATAGTCGTTTACTGTAATTGCTAAATTCTGCCAGATAGTGAAATCGCCCAAAAGTATATTGATTATCGGCACCGGCCCGGCCGCTTTGATGGCCGGGACCTTTTTGCTGGAAGCCGGCCATAAGGTGACGTTTTATGAGCAGAAAAAAGCAGCAGGAAGAAAGTTCCTGGTGGCCGGGCATGGTGGTTTTAATCTTTCCAATAGCATAGATCAGGAGGCTTTCCTGGCCATGTATGACCGGGAGGAGATCAGGGAAATGGTGCAGGCTTTTGGTGTTGATGAACTGGTGCGCTTTCTTGCTAAAATAGGTATCCCTACTTATATAGGTTCCTCCGGGAAAATATTTCCACAGCCACATATCAAACCTATTGATGTGTTGAATGCCTGGCTGGATTATCTTAAAAAGCTGGGCGCTACTTTTCATTTTGAGCGCCGTATGGTTGATTTTGACGCCAATGCGGTACACATATCATCGCGGGACAATATAGAAGTGATCCGATATGATAAGCTGGTACTGGCATTAGGGGGCGCTTCCTGGGCAAAGACCGGCGCGACCGGCGCATGGTCCGCATTATTTAGGGAGAAAGGAATTGACACCCTTCCATTTGCAGCCAGTAATGCCGGTTTTGAGATCGATCTGCCGGAAACGGTTACGTTATTCCAGGGGCAGCCTATCAAACATATCAAATGCTATTTGGGAGCGCAAGAAAAGTATGGGGAAATAGTACTTACAGAATATGGGTTTGAAGGTGCCCCGGTTTTTTACCTGAACGGCGCATTCAGAAAAGGTAATCATCAATTACGGATAGATGCCAAGCCGGGTTTCGAAGCGGAAAAAATAATCGCCCTGTTAAAGCAGGCAAGAAATCCTACAGAAGGCTTAAAGCAATTGAAGATAGCAAAACCACTAATCGCTTATATCAAATACAAATTGAAGAAAGAAGAGTTCCTGGATTTAAATGTTCTGAGTCGTTTCCTTAAGGAAATTCCTTTTGAGCTTAAGGCTTTGCGGCCGGTTGAAGAGGCGATCTCGACAGTAGGGGGGGTACCTTTTGAAGCCGTAAACCATGATTTGTCATTGAAACAATTCCCCGGTATTTATTGCTGCGGAGAGATGCTGGACTGGGATGCTCCTACGGGCGGGTATCTCTTGCAGGCCTGTTTTGCCAGTGGTGCATGGGTAGGAAAAGGTATTAAGTGAAAATGATAAGTATAAATTGGTGCCGCATTTCGACAGGCTCAATGTGACACCAGTACCGTCATTTATTTAGTTCTTATTAAACCAGTCAAAGGTTTGCAGGTGGTCTATGTAATAGATAGGGCCACTTATACTTACCTGGCTTTCCTCGTTAATGCTAACCGGGCTTTTGCCAAAGCGATCCAGGAAAGCTTCATTCATAGCTATCAAATATAGTGTTTGCGCGTGTACACCCACGACACGCTTCTCTGTATTGTACGCGTCAATAAGGGTATGGTTGTCATAGCTATTCAAACGGGCATAGAAAGTATTGATCCGGTCTATGTCTTCAGGGCGGTTAATTTTTGTCTGTGTCATAACCTGTATGCTGTATCTATTAAAATATACTAATGTGCAATTAAGAGAGGGCAAAGGTAAAGATTAAGGAGATGCGGAGATTGTCATTCTTTAAATTTTAGAAATGTTTATATAATGACACTGCGCTTCGTTAAATTCTTTTAACGAAGCGCAGTGCTAAGATTATAATTAGTGGGCTTCCAGCCAGTTTTGGCCAAAGCCGGCTTCGGCTATTACCGGTACATTATTAGGTAAAGGCAAGGCATTGCTCATCAGCTCAATGATCAGCGCTTTTACGGCTTCCTGCTCTTCCTTATAGACATCAAAGATCAATTCATCATGCACCTGGAGGATCATACGGGATTTGAAGTTTTGTTCTTTCATGGCCCGGTCAATATTGATCATGGCCAGTTTGATCATGTCTGCGGCAGAACCCTGTATGGGCGCATTAATGGCGGCACGTTCGGCATAGCCGCGCACCACGGCGTTAGCCGATTTGATATCTTTCAGCCATATTTTACGGCCCAGGATTGTTTCCGCGAAACCATTGTCCTGTGCCATTTTTACGCGCTCGGTCATATAATCGGTAATGCCGGCAAACTCGGTCTTGTAGCTGTCGATAATATCTTTTGCTTCTGTTCTGCTGATCCCTAAATTGCCTGCAAGGCCAAAGGCACCCTGTCCGTAAATAATACCAAAGTTGACACTTTTAGCTTTATAGCGTTGCTCCTTTGTAACGTCAGCAAGTTCTACACCATATACTTTGGCAGCGGTGGCGGTATGGATATCATGCCCGTTTTGAAAGGCTTCGCACATGTTTTTATCGCCGCTGATGGCTGCTACGATCCGCAGTTCGATCTGGGAATAGTCGGCACTCAGCAGGATGTGGTTTTCATCTCTGGGGATAAAGGCCTTCCTTATTTCCCGGCCCCTGTCGGAGCGTACCGGAATATTCTGAAGGTTAGGATTATTACTGGCCAGCCTGCCGGTAATCGCCGTGGTTTGGCTGTAAGAAGTATGTACCCGGCCTGTTTTAGGATTGACCATATTGGGTAAAGCATCCAGGTAGGTATTCCTTAGTTTGGTCAGCTCGCGGAACCCCAGTATATCATCCACGATCTTATGCTCAGCAGCCAGCTTGGCAAGCACTTCTTCGCCGGTGGCATATTGACCGGTTTTTGTTTTCTTGGCTTTAGGGTCCAGTTTTAATTTTTCAAAAAGCACCTCTCCTAATTGTTTCGGAGAGGCCAGGTTAAAACGAACGCCGGCCGCTTCATAAACATTTTCTTCAAAGACTTTGGCATCCGCTTCCAGGACTTTAGAATATTCATTCAGGAAATTTTCATCAATGCGTACGCCTTCGAATTCCATATTGGCCAATACTTTCACCAGGGGATTGTCGGCTTTATAAAAAACATTTTCTACCGATTTTTCCTTGAGCATCGGTTCGAATTTATGTTTTAGCTGCAGCGTTATATCCGCATCTTCGGCTGCATATTCCGCTACCTCGTTTAGCGGGGCTTCCCGCATAGTGATCTGTCCCTTTCCTTTCTTGCCAATTAAAGTAGTGATGGAAATAGGATCATAGTTCAGGTATTGCTGCGCCAGCAGGTCCATATTACGGCGGCCTTCCGGCTCCACTACATAGTGCGCGACCATAGTGTCGAATATAGGTCCTGTGAGCTGCTGGTTGTACCATTTGAGTACAATGATGTCATATTTGATGTTCTGCCCGATCCAGGTAATCTCGGGGTTTTCAAACAGCGGCGCAAAGGCATGTACCAGTTTGTAAGCCGCTTCTTTTTCTTCCGGTACCGGTACATAATAAGCCTTGCCTTTTTCAACGCTGAAACTCATACCCACCAGTTCTGCTTCATTGGGATCAATACCGGTGGTTTCTGTGTCGAAGCAGATCTCTTTATGTTGAGAAAGGTCCTCCAGTAATTGCGCTATTTCCTCTAGCGCAGATACGATCTTATACTCATGAGGGGTATTCGCGGCAGTCTGGTATTCGGGGAATTCCAGGGTGGCAGTAATGCCCGAACTTTCCTTTTTGTCTGTACTTACTTCATTACCAAACAGGTCTTTTTGTACCGGTTCGTTATTATTTACTTTGAAATTTTCGCCTAAAAGTCTTCTACCGATGGTACGGAACTCCAGTTCGTTGAAGATCTCGCTCAGTTTGGCTTCGTCAATAGGGCTTAATTCAAAATCGCCTTCATGAAATTGTACCCCGGGTACATCAGTTATAATGGTCGCCAGTTTTTTAGAAAGGATAGCGCTTTCACGGCCGGCCCTGATCTTTTCGCCCAAAGCGCCTTTGATCTGGTCGGCATTGGCCAGTACGTTTTCTAAAGTGTCATATTCTTTAAGGAGTTTGGCCGCCGTTTTTTCTCCTACCCCGGCAATACCCGGGATATTGTCTACCGCATCGCCCATGAGCCCTAAGATATCGATTACCTGCTCGCAACGTTTAATGTCCCATTTGGCACATACTTTCTCACCGTCCATGATTTCTTCTTTATTACCAAATGCAGGTGGTTTGAAAATGAAAACATTCTCTTTGCATACCAGTTGCCCGTAATCCTTATCCGGCGTTACCATGTACACCTCAAAGCCCTCGGCGGCAGCCTGCCAGGCCAGGGTGCCGATCACATCATCCGCTTCATAACCCTTACTTTCAATAATGGGGATATTAAAACCTTCTATGATCTTTTTGATATCTGGGATGGCTGCCAGCAGGTCTTCTGGGGCTTCCTGGCGGTTTGCTTTATACTCCGCGAAGTCCACATGCCGCTCAGTATCACCGGGTGTGTCGAAGCAGACCGCGATATGCGTAGGTTTATGTTTATTGATAAGGTCAAGCAGGGTATTGGTAAACCCGAATTGAGCATTGGTATTTTTTCCGGTAGAAGTAATTCTAGGATTTCTGATCAGGGCGTAATAAGCCCGGAATATTAATGCAAAGGCATCTAAGAGAAATACTTTTTTCATCCTGCGAAGATACTTTATAGCTGCTAAACTAAAAATCCTTATAATTAATAATTAATATGGAGATGAGGGCGGAGATAAATGGCAATGATACATTTGCGTTTTATTTTAAAAAATAGTTAAGTTTTTATGAACAAAATGTTCCTTACGGTTGCTGTGGCCGTGCTTGCTTTTTCCGGGGCCTATGCACAGGAAACTAAACTGGATCCCTTACCTAAACGCAATATGAGTACCGAATTGTTGACCGATATGATCGATACTTCAACCGCAATGGGTAAGCGCATGCTCTCCGTTGCTACAAAATTCGGTAATATCAGTTTCTCCGGTTATATACAACCCCAATATCAATGGATACAGGAAAGAGGGGCAGCCAGCTATAATGGCGGGGATTTCGCGGCCAATTCCAACAGCCGGTTCCGGATGCGCCGCGGTCGTATCCGTATGGATTATACAGGTTATACAGCTTCGGGGAAACCGATGACTTATTTCGTGGTGCAGTTTGACGGTACGGAAAGAGGTATGAATGTAAGGGATTGCTGGGGGCGTTTTTATGAAAATAAATTGGAGTTATTTCACTTTTCAGCAGGGATAATGGCAAGACCTTTCGGTTTCGAACTATTGTATTCATCTGTAAACCGGGAAACTCCGGAACGCGGCAGGATGTCGCAGATTTTAATGAATACGGAGCGGGATTTGGGAGCGATGATCTCCTTCGCGCCGAGGAAGAAGGAGTCTAAGCTTAAATGGCTGGGCCTGGATGTGGGCCTGTATAACGGGCAGGGTTTAACCGGTACACAGGAGTTTGACAGTTACAAAGACCTGGTTTCTAAATTATCTTTCCGGAAAATCGGTATCCCGGGCACCAGGATGCTTTTCTCTGCAGGTATCAGTTACCTGCACGGTGGTTTAGAGAGCCAGAATAATACTTATTATCATTATGCCAATGATTACATGGAACCGGACAGTACAGCTTCTGTAAACGGTAAAGTGCTACCCAGGCGTTATTACGGCGCGGACGCGCAATTGCAGATCCCGAACAGGAAAGGAGTTACCGAATTCAGAGCGGAATATATCATGGGGCAGCAGACCTCTACTTTAAGCAGCTCGGTAACACCAGGTACTTACCCGGTGACAGCTGCCGGAATTCCGGGCCCCCTGGCGGTGAGGAATTTTAATGGCGCTTATTTTTATTTGCTCCAGCATTTAGGCTCGCCTAAGCACCAGGCAGTATTAAAATATGACTGGTATGATCCCAATACGAAAGTTGCCGGAACGGATATCGGAACAAAGAAAAATATAACGGCTGCGGACATCCGTTACAATACATTTGGCGCGGGTTATGTTTACTACGTTTCCCCCAACTTTAAAATGACCTTCTGGTATGAGCACCCTATGAATGAAAAAACGACTTTAAACGGCCTGGATAAGGACCTTAAAGATGATAATTTTACCTGCCGTGCCCAGTTCAGCTTTTAAAATACCAATAAATTGTTGTTGATAATGATGTTTGCAATTGTGCCCGTAAAGGGCACAATTTTTTTATTGGCTGTCCGGGTTGGTTGCTCCTGAACGTTTCTTTCTTTTACCAGGCTTTTCTTTTCTACCCAGTCTCCGCTCCATTGGCCCGGTCCTGTGCGGCGCATGACTGGTGTTCCTTTGCTGATCATCATTTTTATATAGCCCCAGACGGAGAGGCTCAATACGATGATGAAAAATACAAGTATAGCAGTAGCCCAGCCCGGGACCTCATTCCCATAAAATATGGCATAGATGAGTAAGGCATCAAAACCGATCATCAGGAAGGGTATAAAAAAGTGGAAGCCAATTTTAGCCATAAGCGCGAAGTAAGGTTCCATAGGCCAGCCCAGGACATAACGGATCATGCCTGCGAGCAGGAAAGTAAGTATAAAGCAGAAAATAAAGGAGCCTATGAATTTTATGACCATTGTAAAGCCAAGAGTGATCACCTCGCCGCTTGCAGCATCGTAATTGACCTTGTAGGTGTCTCCGACTTCAATATGAGAAGTAGAGAATTTCAGTTGTTTGGTGATCAGCTCCCCGGAGGTTGTCCTGAATTGTACTGTTGGGGTATGCATGGTATAGTAACGGTGATCTTCGGAGTCATAATGCTCCTCTGTTGTGTAGCTGATCACTGTTGCTGTATATTGGCGGCCAGAACTGATTACTTTATAGATATCCCTGCAACTACCTATCATGAACATCCAGGAAAATAGGGCAAAGAGGTTAATGCAAAAAATTGCCGCACCTACGTAAGCGAAGGTAGCACATCCTTTTCTGTTCATTCTTTTGACAAAGAAATAGGTAAGCAATATACTAATGGCCACAAAAGACCAGGAGTACACGGGGTGTATATACATTGGCTTATTTTTATGTTACATAAATAAATAATAGTTTCAAAAATATTGAAAAGCAGTTTAATATGCGAGGTTACATTGAGTAGCTACAATAAAAATAGCGATCAGTGACAAATTTCCGAAGAAATGTCGCTGATCGCTACTACTTTTTAAGGCTATTGCTTTGCGCTTATTGCTTCACAATTTTGAAATGCGCGCTGCTGTTTTTAGCATTGCAGACTTTTACTAAATACATGCCTGCAGCGACATTGCCGAGGTTTAATGTGGATTGGTGCTGTTCAATCGCTTGCTGAACAAGGGTTCTGCCCATGTAATCCACCACGACAACTTCCCATCCTTCGTTCAATGCTAATTGCGCGTCCAGTTCAATATTGATCGTATTCCGGAAATGTGTCGGATAGATATTGATAAATTTGTCCAGGTTGGCAGCTCCGATCGATGTGGGTGCAACATATACAGAGTCTGAAGACCTGCTGCAGTTGCCATTAGTAACGGTTGTGTAATACCATCCGCTATTATCGGCAGTATAAGTACTTCCTGTTGCACCGCTAATAGCGCTTCCATTTCTGTACCACTGATTGCCGGTATTGGCAGAAGAAGTTAAAACATTTCCTGATGCAGTAGCCGTAGGTTTGGTAAGGTTTACATTTACAGTAATAGTATTACAATTGCTCACTGCCACGCAACCGCCTACGCCTTTTACAAAGTAAGTGGTCGCTACTGTCGGGTCCACCTGGAGGCTGGTGCCTGTTCCTACAACCGTACCATTATCGCAATTACCCGTATACCAATTCCAGGCAGTGGCATCAT
Source organism: Taibaiella sp. (assembly GCA_016786705.1). Classification (GTDB taxonomy): domain Bacteria; phylum Bacteroidota; class Bacteroidia; order Chitinophagales; family Chitinophagaceae; genus Edaphocola. The sequence continues at coordinate 264,381 of JAEUVV010000010.1, read as the reverse complement.
TTAAATTGCCATTGATGCTTAATGTAGCCGGACCGTTGCAGATCGGTGTATCTGTTGCAACAATTGCATTTGCCTCAGGAGCTGCGCAGAGCGTCAATCTTCTTACTGTGTTTTTATTGTTATTGGCCTCATCAAGATAAGCCACAAAAACATTTCCATTAGCATCTGTAGTAATAGAAGAGTAAGCAGTACCCGCAGTAGAAACCGCAGTTCCCTGCACATCGCTCCAACTGTTGCTGGCGGCATCATACTTCTTTACAGTAGCTTTATTGTTTTGGTCGCCGTTTTGAAATACCACATATGGGATCGTATCATGGATAGCTAAGGCACTGAACAGGGCCATGCCGGTCCCGGGGTTGGAAAATTGTGGCGTGCCTACTACTGTCCAGCTGGTGCCGTCGAACTTTTCTACAGAGACCTTAGGAGGCCCCATAAATGTATGACAATAGGAAACATAAGGCGTATTGTGGCTGTCAAAAGCTAAAGAGCTGTACATTATAGAGCCAGCTCCCATACCGGTAATAGCAAGTGTGGGCTGACCTACGTTTGTCCATGTAGTTCCTGTAAGCTTTTTTACCCTTAATTTGCCCGGGGCTTCACTATCATCCCGGTAGGCTACATGCACTATTCCATTGTTGTCCGTCGTCATATCTGCATGTCCTGCCGTGGCGCTGCTTAAAGGTCCGGTTCCTACATTCTGCCAGGTACTGCCGCCTGTATATTGTTTTACCACCAAAGCTCCATCATTTTGTCCCATATCTATCATGCCTAAATACAACTTACCATCCGGTGTAAATGCCATACAGGTGTATACTGCAGCGCCTTGAGATAGATTGTTGCCGATACTGCTCCAGCTGTTTCCATCATACATCATTACGCTCGCTGTGGAAGATTGACCAGCATTCGCGTAGGAAAAATAAACCGTATCGCCATTGCCAAAAATAAAATTAGAGTTCGTCGCTTCCCCGGAAGTGAAGCCGCTGGCTCCCAGATGCTCCCAGTTAGTGCCGTTGAATTTCATTACCGCTCCGCTACCGTTGGTTCCTATCCCGGCATCTGTAAATGAAACATATGGTACATTGTTCCGGTTAATTTTTATTTTTTGCCAGGAAGCGCTGCCGCTTGCACCCGGTGAGAAACCTTCAGCACCCACAGAAGTCCAGTTTTGTGCCTGGGTGTCTGGTGCTCCTAAAAGCGCCGCTATCAAGCCGATGGCCGGGAGGTTTAAATGCGAAAATTTGAATTGCATAATGGTGATTTTAAATAATTGTTTATAAAATAGTGATCAAAAATATATACATTGTTTCCTAATTTTCATTTTAGTACTACTCAATTACAATAATTGAGTAGTACTACTCAATTACTCAAAAAAAAATGTGATGTAGCATTATATTATGGCAGACTTTTATAAAATTGCTTCAAAATTCAATGACGTGAGCCGGCTGTTTAATGTATATATTGCTATAGTCGCTTTTTTCTGTTGGCTGCTCCCTGGAACGGTTGCCGGGCAAGATGCGCGTGTCCTTCATGTTGTTGATAGCAGCTATGTAGATGCACAGATCAATAGCGTTAAAGAGCATGTGGAGCAAGGGAACTTATCAACAGCAGAGGCCGTTTGCCGGCGGTTGCTGGATGATTGTTCCAATACAAAATTTCATTATGGAATACTTAAGAGTTTAGTAGGCTTGGGCAATGTCGCAGTGCATAAAGCCGAATTCGGGAAAGCCCTGGAAATTTACAACAGAGCGCTAGAGAGTAATGCATTTGCTCATGCTAAAGATGTGCAGCCCACGGTCTATGCCAATATCGGCAACATTTGTGCACTCCGGGGAGATTATGCTGCCAGCGCCAAGTTTTACGAATTGGCGATCCAGGCTGCCGATCAGGCCGGCAGCACTACTTATACGCCTATACTGTACGCGAATCTTTCTGTTGCTTATCACGTACTGAAGAAGTATGACAAAGCAATAATGATGCTGAACAAGGCAGAACGTATGGCACTTAGTGCTAACAACTATTTACTATTGGCAGAGATATATACTTTTAAGGGACTGTCCTACACCGAACTAAAAGATTATGAAAAGAGCGACCATTATTTTGAACAGGCGATACATATTGCCAGTAAGCGAGGGTTTACTCATTCGCTTTTTTCGGCTTACACCAGCCAGGGTAATGCTTATCTGGAAAGAGATAAAGTGAACGATGCTTTGAAGAGCTTCAGGCAGGCAGAGGTGGCCGGCGCCGGTATTACCGGGTTTAGACGGAATACGATGATGATTGGTTTTGCTAAAGTATTGATCCGGCTTGAAAACTATAAGGATGCCAAACCACTTTTGCAAACGATCCTGGCGCAGGCGCAGGCAATTGAAAATATTAAAGACCAGATAACGGCACATGCACTATTGGCGGGAGTTTATCAGCATTTCGACAGGTTCGACTCCGCGTTTTACCACCGGACATTTGAAATGCAATTGACAGATAGTTTTAAAAAAAATGAAACGACCCTCGCGCTTGCCGAAATAGAAAACCAGCACAATGCTGCCTTAAAAGGAGTAAAGTTAACGGAGAGTCAGCTTACGATCGCACAACAGCAAGTGGCATTGAGCCGCCGGAACAGCTGGATTTTTATGAGCTTATTTGCGGTAGGATTATTAGGTGTTTTTATTTTTTATCAAAGAAGAGTATTTCAACACAAGCAGAAAATCAAAAGCCAGGAGATGAAAGAGGTTTTGCAACAGCAAACCATTCTTGAGATGAAGGCATTGCTGGAGGGGGAAGAAAAAGAAAGAGTAAGGCTTTCCAGGGAAATACATGATGATATTATGGTCCAGTTTTCAGTGATAAAAATGGGCCTGAGTACCTGGCTGGGACAAGCAGAAGCAGAGCGCAAAACTGAAGAGATTAACAGCACAATGACCCAATTGGATCATGCTACCGAAAACCTGAGAAGAACAGTGCACAACCTTATGCCGGATGTGCTTTGGGAGGAAGGTTTGGTAGATGCGCTGTACTTCTTTTGCGATAATTTACAAAAATCGGTCCCGCTACGGTTTGATTTCCAGCCTTTGGGCATTATTCCAAGATTTGAAGCGGGATTTGAACTGAGTGTATACAGGATAATACAGGAGTTACTGCAAAACGTCATTAAGCACGCCCGGGCTACAGAAGTCCTGGTGCAGCTGAGTTATGATGAAGCTATGTTCGGTATTACTGTAGAGGACAACGGGATCGGTATGCAGAGAAAGGAATTGAATTCAGGAATGGGCTTGAAGAGTATCGCTAACAGGGTTAATAGTTTCGCCGGATCAATAGAGATAGACTCAAAAGTTGGCATTGGCACATCTATACATTTGCAGTTTGATAAGTTGAGTATCCTGGAAGCCGGATAATATTGTAAACGAAATTTTGAATTTGCTATGGATATAAGAGTGGCGATAATTGATGATCATCCAATGGTGTTGTCGGGTTTGAGTAATATGCTCAAGCCGTTTACACATATTCATATAGTGGGTACTTACCTGAACGGAACTGCATTCTTAACTGCGTTAGATGAAATTGAACCTGATGTGGTCCTGGTTGATATTATGCTGCCCGACCACAATGGTGCCGATCTTACGAAGCTTATAAAGTCGAAGCGGAGATTTATTAAGCTGCTGGCGGTTACCAGCTTAAACACACCCGGTCATGTAAGGCAAATGATGAAAAGCGGTTGTTCCGGTTATTTGCTTAAAAATACCGATCAGCAGGTATTGTTGGAAGCGATCGAAAAAGTGTACCAGGGAGAAGAATATATTGAGGAAAAGATTAAGGAACAGTTGGTGAGCAGCATGCTGCGTTTTAAAGACCAGCATAAAACTGCTAACGAAAGCGCGCCTTCGCTTACACGCAGAGAGAAAGAAATATTGAAATTAATCATTCAGGAAAACACGAATCAGCAAATCGCTGATGAATTATTTTTGAGTCTTCGTACGGTTGAAAACCACCGGTTTAATTTACAGCAAAAATTAAAAGTAAATAATTTGGTCGGACTTATCAAAGTCGCCATCCAAATGGGTTTGGACTGAGCAGATTACTTTTTAATAATAAAAATGCCACAACAGTTGCTTTAATTGTTGTGGCATTTGTTTTAATTAAATGGAGCATAAAGTGTTTATTCCAGCTTTGACCTCTGGGCCATCTTACCAATAGTAAGGCCCTGAACGATGATGAATACACAGGCCTATAATGAAAAATCCTGCACAGGGCAGGATTTTTACAATAACTAATTGATTATTTTTTCTTCAACTTCAGGATCGAGAAGTCGGTGTCCACTGCCTTGATCGTATTGCTTAAAACACCCATCTGCTCAACCTCCAGTACCACTACATCGTTAGGCTGCAACCATTGTGGTACCGCATCCGGGTTGTTTAATTTAGCGGTTCCGTTCAGTTCCAGGAAACATCCTGTACCAACTGTTCCGCTACCAATGACATCACCCGGCAGGATATCCACTCCATAAGCGCAACGCTCCAGGATTTCTGCAAAGGTCCAGTCCATATCGCCTACATTACCTTCACTGACTTTTACGCCATTTACGGTGCAGGTCATTCTCAGGTTGTAGTTATTGCCTACATGATTAGGTTTGGCCGGAATCTTAAAAGCTTCCAGCTCATCCGGGGTGATCATCCATGGTCCGATCACGGTAGAAAAGTCTTTACCTTTAGCCGGGCCCAGGTTCAGCAGCATCTCCTCCATTTGCAGGGTACGGGCACTCATATCGTTCATGATACAATAGCCGGCGATATAATCATCGGCTTCTTCAGCTTTGATATTCCGGCCTTTTTTACCTACCACTACGGCCACTTCCAGTTCGAAGTCCAGTTTGTCGAAATGGTCCGGCATACATTCAATCTCGCCTGGTCCCTGGATCGCATTATGATTAGTAAAATAGAAAATAGGGTATTGGTCGAATTCAGCGATCATTTCTACGCCACGGTTGCGACGGGCAGCGGCCACGTGTTGACGGAAGGCATAGCCATCGCGGCAGGAAGTAGGGCGGGGAACCGGGGCAAGCAGTTGAGCGGCCTCAAAAGCAATGCCCTCAATTTTCAGGTCGCCGGAAATGACGGCACCTAAAGCATCTTTAGCTATGGCCAGGTTAGTATCCCAGTCCTGCAGCATTTCTGCCATGGTAGCCGGGAGCTTAATATTCAGGGCCTCGGTATTCAGCAATCTGCCGTTGTGGAGTACTGCCGCTTTTTCCTTTCCTTCTTGTAAATGACTTACAAACTTCATATAATAATGGTTGTTTTATTTTTTTGGGATGGCGCAAATTTAAGATTTTATGAGCAGCTTTAAAAACGGATAGTCATAAAATATGCTTTGAAATTTAAAGATATAATTATTATTTGTATGCGATTTTTTTATTTAAGTTTGCCATCAACCGGTCTGCACCGGAGCGCCAATAAACAATTGATAATTTATACTTATCTTTGCACGCATAATTTATCAATTCATTAAGCTTAAAAGCGTTCACCATGCCAGTGTTACACAACAAAGTTTCTAATGAGGAATTAAAGGCGCGTATGCTTGCCGAAACGACTCCTCGTACCACTATCTCCTTTTACAAATATTTTACGATTGAAGACCCGCAGCAATTCCGCGATGAATTGTATGTGAAATTCGAAGCTTTAAAAGTTTTCGGGCGTATTTATATTGCCCGGGAGGGGATCAATGCCCAGATCTCGGTGCCTGCACCGGATTTTGAGGCGTTTAAAGCAACCTTGTATCAATTTCACCCGGCACTGGACGGTATCCGCTTAAATATCGCGGTAGATGATGACGGGAAATCATTTTGGGTATTGCGTATGAAAACCCGGGAGAAGATCGTAGCTGATGGCATCGAAGACCCGACCTTCAGCCTGGAAAAGGTTGGTAAATACCTGAAAGCCGATGAAGTTAACGAGCTTGCCGGGGATAAAGAAACCATCTTTGTGGATATGCGTAATCACTATGAATATGAAGTGGGCCATTTTGAAAACGCGCTGGAAGTTCCTTCTGATACCTTCAGGGAACAATTACCTATGGCTGCTGAAATGCTCAAAGACGCTAAGGATAAAAATATAGTAATGTACTGTACCGGCGGTATTCGTTGTGAGAAAGCCAGTGCTTATATGTTACACCAGGGATTTAAAAACGTGTTCCACGTAGAAGGCGGTATTATTGAATACGCGCGCAAAGCGAAAGAGCAGGGTTTACCTTCTAAATTCATCGGTAAGAACTTTGTCTTTGACGAGAGGCTGGGCGAGCGCATTACAGAAGATGTTATCGCGGAATGTCATCAATGCGGCGCACCCTGTGATACGCATACCAACTGTAACAATGACGGCTGTCATTTGCTGTTCATTCAATGCACTGCCTGTAAAGAAAAATATGACGGTTGTTGCAGCGAGGAATGTACTACCGAATATCATTTACCTTTGGAGGAACAAAGAGCGCGCAGGGCCGGCCGGGAAAACGGTATCAAAATATTTAACAAGTCTAAAGATCACCCTTTAAGAAAACACCGTTCTGAATGGCAGAAAGAGCGCAGTAAAGACGGTGCTTGATCAGATGCCTCTATTTTTGAAAAAGATAAAAACGACAATGTACCAACTATCAGTGAATAAATTCAAAAGCCATACTATAGCCAACACTATAGTGTGGCTTTTGCTTTGGGGACTTGCCATGGGCCTGAGTGCCTGTACTGATCGCCGGGAGCAAAGGGAAAAAGTACTGGCAGCGAAAAATGCCGCATTAAGAATCCATTTGACCGAAGCCCAGAAAATAGAAAGCCCCGGTAGCGCGATCGTTTTTTATAAAGACCTGTTGCAGGCCCCGGATAGTTTTGCCAACTACCCGACCAAGGCGCTTTCTGTATTATACAACCGCTTATTCAACCAATACCTGAAAGTAAATAACCGGGAAGAAGCGATGGAGGCTGTGTTGCAGGCCGTAAAGGTTTCCAGGACATTAGCGGCAATGTCAGGAAACGATTCCAGTAACCTGGACAATAGTTTGTACAATCTCGCAAAGGCCTACCGCATGAATGAAGCCTGGCCGCAGTATAAAGCCAGCCTGGACAGCGCCTTGAAGTACAGCAATCCCAATGACCGGCAAATGAAGGCTATGGTTTATCATGGCTATTCCGACTACTTCATTTACCGGCAGGCCCTGGATTCTGCGGTAAGCTATATTTCTGCGGCTAAAAAGATATACCTGGAGCTGGGCGATACCCTTGAGGCCAGCTGGGCCGACCTGAATCTGGTAGGCGCTTACTATGATATGGGGAAAGCCCGTGAAGCAGTGAGCCTGCTGAAAGAGGATATTGATATGTTGCGGGAGACGGATATGCCTAAAGCCTTTGCTTATTCGCTGATGGCGCAGGGGCTTATAGACCTGGGAGCACTTAAAGCGGCTGGCGCTTACCTCGATACCGCCTTAATATTTGCCAATAGGGAAAACAGTAATGAAGAAAGGAAAGAAGTGTATGTCAATTACCTGGAGCTTTATAAAGCGGAGGGAGACTACAGGAAGGTCGCTGCAATTTATGATACACTAGATGGGATTAAAGAGGCCATAATTAGTAAAGAGCAGGTACGCAAGAGTAAAGAGCTGGAAGAAAATTTCCTGATCAAAGAGCAGAGCAGCAAGATCAATGAACTGAACCTTAAAAATGAAATGACCCGCTCTAAGTTAACCTTCCGTACTTCATTTGCTGTAGTAGTATTCCTGATTGGTATTATGGTGGCCTATGGTATTTACCAGCATTTACAATTACTCAAGCAAAAAGAGTATACACAAAGGATAGAGGTAGAGCAAAAGCTCTTTGGCGCGCAGATGAACCCTCATTTTATATTTAATGCGCTTTCTGCTATCCAGGCTGAAGTGTTAAACCAGAATACCAAGAAGGCCAACCGTTACCTGGCCCGTTTTGGCCGGCTGATGCAAAGCATTCTTACCGCTACCACCCAGGAGTATGTGTCAGTTGCCAGCGAGTACAGGAACCTGGTTAATTATTTAGAACTGCAGCAACTACGTTTTGAGCATTTTAATTACGTGGTAGAAGCTTATGAAGGTATCAGCGGGGACGAAGACCTGGTGCCGCCTATGCTGGTGCAGCCTTTACTGGAAAATGCGGTAGAACATGGCTGGAAAGCGGCCGGCGAAGGAGTGGTTACCTTATCCCTGCAAAAAGAAGGTGATATTTTAACCTGTATCGTGACCAATACCGGACCGGGCTTAGGAGTGCAGGAAAAGCGTTCTGATAAGGTTTCTGTAAGTATGGGCCTGATCCGGAAACGCCTGGTCTACCTGGCAAAAAAACATAAAATGAATGCCCGCCTTGAAGTAAAAGACCGGGCCGGGGAGAATGGAGTAGAAGCTAAAATTATATTACCGGTGATTGAAATATTCTAAAGTGTGCAACAAACTAAGTATGAAACAAAAATTAGTAAGATTTTTATTGGTAGATGATGAAAGCTCCGTGCGTTCCATTTGCAAATCGTATCTCGAAGAGGTGGAAAATGCGGTGATCGTAGGAGAGGCCAGTACCGTAGACCAGGCCTATGAGCTTATCAGGGCCTGTAGCCCGGACGTGGTTTTGCTCGACATCCAGCTGGGCAAACAGAATGGCTTTGACCTCCTGCTTAAATTTCCGGAGCGTAACTTTAAAGTCGTGTTCATCACCGCTTATGAGCAGTTTGCTTTGCGTGCCATTAAAGCCGGGGCGATGGAGTACCTTTTGAAACCGATCGCGGAAGAGGAGTTTTATGAAATGGTTGAAAAGGTATTTGCTACAGAAGGCCATACTTTTAGCGGCCAGGCCGAGCTGATGGCAGACCATTATAACCAGCGAAAGATGGACCGGATCGCGTTGAACGCACATGACGGTTATCATATTATCTGGCTGAAAGATATCTTGTATTGTTCCGCCAGCGGTAACTATACTACCTTTTATTTAACAGGTGGTAACCAGGTAGTTATATCTAAAATACTTAAAGAATATGAAAACTTGCTGCCCGCGGAAAATTTTGTCCGGGTACATAACTCCTCCATTGTAAATATGGATTATGTGAAGAAATTTACCAAAGACCTGGAATTGATCCTCGTTGATGATACTGCCATCGGTGTTTCAGTAAGGAAAAAAGATGATGTGCTCAACTGGATAAAAGGCAGAAATACAGATTTTTAGAAAAAGGGTACACTTATTTATTGTTTCTTGCAGGCTACGAATTGGCAGGATTTTTAAATTACAATTTTTGCACCTTTGTTGCTTCAAAAACAAGTATGTAACCCAACTAAAACCTTATCCTTTACAAACTTAAGTAATTTATTTAATGAAATTTTTTCTTAGTTCGTGTTTTAAATGTTGATGAAAAAGTAACCTAAACAAGCTAAACCTTCACTTATCATTAAATAATCAGAAAAAACCTAAAAGCATTCTTCCTTACGGGCAGAATGCTTTTTTATTTCCGGGAGATCAATTACCTTTAGGCCATGCAATTATCTACGCTCCGGTTTGATACCGGGAATTTGGAATTACTGGCCAGGCAGGTGGTGGAAGGGTTTATTATAGGCCTTCACAAAAGCCCGTTCCATGGATTTTCTGTAGAATTTGCCGAGCACAGGGTGTACAATGCCGGGGATAATTTGCGGCATATAGACTGGAAAGTTTTTGCCCGGCGGGATAAGATGTTTGTAAAGAAGTTTGAAGAGGAAACTAATCTGAGATGCTGTATCGCGATAGATACTTCCAGGTCCATGAGTTTCCCGGAAACAGGCTTAAGCAAGATACAGTTTGCCTGTCTTGGAGCGGCATCCATCATGCAATTATTGAGAAAGCAGCTGGACGCGGCGGGCCTGAACCTTTTTGCGGAGCAGGTTTACTGGTCATCGCCGGTAAAATCCAGCGAAAGACACTATAAAAGCCTGGTGGTCGAGTTGGAGCGCTTATTGGCGCAGCCATTGACGCATACGGCCACTAATTTGCCCAAAGTGCTGCACGAGATAGCAGAAACGGCGCCGCAGCGTTCTCTTGTAGTCGTCTTTAGTGATTTTATGGATGATATAAGCCGGGAGCAGGAGTTTTATACGGCTTTGCAGCATCTTAAGTTCAGCAAGCAGGAAGTGATCATATTCCAGGTGGGCGATGGGAAGAAAGAGTGGGACTTTGAATTTGAGAACAGGCCTTATGAATTTATCGACCTGGAAACACAGGCAAGGGTCAGGCTGAAGCCGGCAGAAGTGAAGGCGCAGTACCTGGAAGCCCTGAATGCTTATCATAAAAGACTGGAACAGCAATGTTTAAAATTTGGTATCGACCTGGTACGCTGTGATATACACACGGATATGGCCCATATTTTACAATCATATTTAATAAGAAGAAATAAATTGATGTAGAATAAAAAAAAATCCATACCTTTGCAAGCCGAATTTTATCGTATGCGTTGAGAAGAGGTGTAAAAGCTTCATTATCAGGTGATAGTTGAATAGTAGGTTATCGTTTAAAACTTATTAAAGATGAAATACCGTAGAGAATTTGAGATAGCGTATGTTGGATTGAAGAATGGTACTCATACATACACATACAATATCGGGAAACCGTTTTTTGACTTAGTAGAAGCCGATAGTTCAGAGTTTGAAGCTGTAGAGGTGCAGGTAGTGGTGCATTTTGATAAACACCCGGATTTTTTTGAACTTAAATTCGAGATCAATGGGGCTGTAGCAGTTCCCTGCGACCGTTGCGGCGATGTCTTTAACCTTCCGCTCTGGGATGAATTTAACCTGGTCATCAAGTTAAAAGAGCCTACCGGGGAAGAAGAGGGAGATGATACAGAAGATGATGGCGACATCGTTTTCCTTTCAAAAAATGAAACAGTCATTGATTTATCCGAATGGATCTATGAATTTTTATTGCTGAGCATGCCGATGCAGAAAATTCACCCGGTAGATGCCGACGGAAATTCAACCTGTAACAAAGAAAACCTGGCTTTACTGGAAAAGCTGACACAGCAAGCTTTAGAAGCTGAAGAAAAAGCCAAAGAAGAAGAAACAAAGAGTATTTGGAAAGGTTTAGATGCCTTCCGCGATAAAAATAATAATTAATAATAATAGTAAAAACTAATCAGTCATGCCAAATCCTAAACGTCGTCATTCTGCGCAAAGAGGTGCTAAGCGTCGTACGCACTACAAAGCTGTAGCAGCAACATTAAGTACAGATGCAGTTACTGGAGAAACACATTTACGCCACCGTGCTCACTGGAGCGAAGGCAAAATGTACTACCGTGGTAAAGTATTAATCGATAATACTACAGCTACAGAATCTACAGAAACTGCTGAATAATATTCAAAAAATGTTGGTAAGTTAATAAGGAAATTACCAACATTTTTTACTTTTACGCTTTCCTAATTCCCAATAGTTTAAAGCTGAATATGAATATTGGATTTGACTTAATGGGCGGAGATCTCGGACCCCAGGAGGCTATCAAAGGTGCTTTGGCTTATTTTGAGCAAAATGCTGCCGGTAACCTGGTGCTGATCGGTAAAGATTCCGCATGTGTTGAGCACCTTACTATTTTAGAAAAATTTAAAGAACGGTATACTTTTGTTCATGCAGATGAGGTTATCACGATGCATGAACATGCTACCAAAGCATTGAAAGAAAAGCCGGGTTCCAGCATAGCGATCGGTTTCGGGATGCTGAAAATGGGTAAAATAGATGCCTTTATCAGCGCCGGTAACACCGGGGCCATGCTGGTAGGCTCTATGTACTCTGTAGGCGCTATCCAGGGCGTTTCCCGTCCCACTATAGCCACCCTGGTACCCAGGATGGATGGTGATGTAGGTATACTGCTGGATGTAGGCGCTAACGCGGACTGTAAACCGGAGCACCTGGCACAGTTCGGACAATTAGGTGCTTTGTATGCCGAATATATCCTGGGTAACAACCATCCTGAAGTAGGCTTGTTGAATCTGGGAGAAGAAGAAGGAAAGGGGAATATCCTGACCCAAAGTACTTATCCTTTACTTAAAGCAAATCCGCACATCAATTTTATCGGGAATGTGGAAGGGCGCGACCTGTTTAACGGCAAAGCCCGTGTTATCGTTACAGATGGCTTTACCGGTAATGTAGTATTGAAGATGGCGGAATCTATTTATGACCTGTTCCATCAGAAGATCCAGGACGATCCTATTCTTGAAAAACTGAATTATGAATTGTATGGTGGCGTCCCGGTACTCGGGGTAAACGCTCCGGTGATCATCGGTCATGGTATCTCCTCTGCAAAAGCTTATGTCGCTATGATTGAGAGTGCAGCAAAAGTGATCAGGACAGGATTGATTGATGCCATAAAACAACAGTTTGCCGGCAAGTAATCTTTTTCTTAAAATTAAACGTATTTTAAAGGCTGAACAAAATTATTGTTCAGCCTTTTTTTAATGATAATTCTTAGCCATATTTTCAGAGATGGAATTTGATTTTTACACAAAATACCAGCAATTAGACACTGAGCATCTATTATCCCTGGTAGCTACACCGGAAAAAATACAGGCAGCGGCAATGGAAGCTGCACTTAAAGTACTTGCTGAAAGAGCGGTTACGGAGCAGGAGATCAGTGAACGCAAATCGTTACATCAGGCTGCTGTTATTGCTGAAGAGGAAGTACAGAGATCGCGGAAAAAAACAAAGATTTTCGACTACCTGGAAAAGACTTTTTTCGCCCGGTCACAAAATTGGGATTTTGATGAAGAGGAGCCGGTTTTGGGATTTACAGAAGAAGAAAACAAAAGTATCATTCATTACTTGTTGTGGATTTTGTTAGCCCCCCTTTTACAGGCGATCGTTATTGTTGTAGGTATCTGCTCTGTCGTGTTGATCGCAATAGAGTACCAGATGTTAGAGGCGATTTTAACGTTCAGTCTGCCACTTATGTTGCTCTCTTTGTGCCTTGTCATATTCATTGCGATTTCCTTCGTAAAACGCAAAAAGAATGCTTGGTCTGCAATGCTGATATACACCATTTATTATATTGGAAATTATCTGTTCACACTCTATAAAATAAGCGCCCCGGGATTTGAAGCGAGTTATTACAATCTTACTATCTATTTTGTGATGATCCCTCTTGGAATATATACAGTATTCGTGCTTAACAAGAAGTTGCTGCTTAACGCTTTTGAAATAAGTAAGAAACGGATTGAAAATACATGGGCTATTGCTATTCTGTTTCCGGTTGTACTATTTTTTATTATGTACCTGTATAGTTAGTCCTAAATTAGATTTACCCCCAATCGGATAATATACCAGGTGACAATAAGGGGCAAGAAAAATAAATAGATTTTGAAAAGGAAATGTACTACATGCATTTCCTTTTTTCTTTAAAAGGGCTTGCCGTGGATGGGCTTGCTAAACAGCTTCAATAAAAATGGGAACAGCCTGGTAAGCGCAATACCGGCGTCGGTCAGGTACTTTTTGCCTAAAAGCGAATGCACCCATCTGGCCACGCGGATACGTTTTGAAAAATGTTGGTAATACTGTTGCCGGTACTTTTGTTCCATAGCCGGCCGGTCTGTTTTTCCGGCCAGGTAATCCAGGAGCGCTGTGCCTGCAAGCAAGGCGCTGCTAAGCCCTATGCTCATCCCGTTGCCACTAAGTGGGGCGATATTACCGGCGGCATCACCAATCAGCAATACATGGTCTTTCACGGGTGTGTTGATCCGGAAATGTAGTTTTGAAATAGTCAGCGGTTTATCCAATACAAATTCGGCCTCCTCGAAATAGCGCTTTAGGTATGGGTTCTGTGCTAACACCTTACTTTCCAAAGCCGGGATCGAGTTGTACTTTTTGAAAACGCTTTTTTTACAGATGCAACTCATATTAACCAGGCCCTCTTCTATGGCAGACATACCACAGTACCCGCCGGGGAAACTATGTAATTCCACAGTGGTAGGGTCAAAACCTGCATGCCGGATATGGTACTTCAAGGCTATATATTCGCTGGCGAGCTGCTGATTGTCCAGTACCGTATCGATATTTGAATTCTTGCCATAAGCACCTACCAGTGTTTTCGCAGAGAGGGTATCCTGAGGCAGCTGTATGGTAAACAGTTCTTCTTTAAAATCTATCGCCCTGGCTGTAGTATCCGTATAGAGCAGCACACCATTTTCAAGCGCTAACTGGTACAGCTTATGGTCCAGTGCGTAGCGGGAAAGCCCCATCCCGCCAATACTTAAAGGTCCTTTAACGGTAATACCCAAAGGCGAGCTGACTTTTAATCCAGACATGTAAGGCAAACAGAGGTCCCGCAAATCAAGTCCCAGGCGTTCCAGGAAGCCAAGGCTCTCTGTAGAAATATATTCGCCGCAGACTTTATGTTGCGGGTAATGCTTCTTCTCAATGACAGCGACCTGCGCACCAGATTGCGCGAGGTAAACTGCTAATGAAAGCCCCGAAATGCCGCCGCCTATAATAACGCAATCATAGCTCATCATAACAGCAGGTTCCAGGTAAAATAAACGGCAATGGGAAAGAGAAAGCTATAAGCGCCTATTTTTAGCCAGCGCGGCACTTTCATCCCATTCTTTTTAATCGTTTTGATCGCTTCTGTTTCACTTTCTTTATTGATTTTGGCGACCACTTTCCAAAACTCGGCTACGATCACCAGCCAGCCGATCGTAAATACGGCTAAAGAGAAATATAGATAGAGCGGGACTTGTTTCTGGTAATGCCACAACGCCAATGTAAGCTGCATAGCTATACCACAGGCAATCACAAGGCCCCAGGCAAAGCGCATCGCGCGATGCAGGCCTAAGCGGATCACTATAGTGTTTAAACCATCGGCTTTATCTTCGGTATAGTCTTCTGCGGTATTCAACAAAATAATACCCATCTGGTGGAAACCATACAGGCTGAAGATGATCAGCTGTAGCAGTGATGGGAATCCAGCGGTGATAATGGCGGTATATAACATCGGGCCGAAGAAAATAATGCCCCACAGGCACAGGATCTGCCAAAGCCCCCTGGATTTGAATTTAAAAGGTTTTGCAGAATATTGTAAACCGATGATCGTACCTGCGAAAGTCAATGGGATCAGGTAGCGCTGATCCGATTGTACCGCGACAATAGCCGTCAATATCATGGCAAAAACACCGGATAGAATGATCTGCCATTTTACATTATCCCGGCCCAGTTCATAAACCGCGTTGGACAAATGGCTTTTGAAAATAGCGTCCAGTTTATAATCCGCATAGCAGTTAATCATGTCCCCGATATTGAACAGTAAAATAATGGCCAGTAAGCCCAGGTAAAGCAAAGGGTTGCTAAAATCGCCGGCCCCGGAAATATTCATCAATAAGGGAATGAGAAAAATAGGCAGCTCCGCCACAAAAAACTCTTTTCGCCTTATGGTAAAGCTATTCTCAATAAATCTTTTCAAAGAAAATCCTTCCGGCCGGTGAAGAATGTTGATGCGCTGGATATAACGTTCATTGGGATTTTTAAAGGCCTCCCGGCCATGTAATAAATTATGATTATCGGCCAGTACAATGTCATTTTGCTGCCAGCGATGGGTATATAAATAATCAGGATGATACAACAAAGACTCCATCTCGGCGATAAATTCCGTTTCGCTTTGCCCGTTCAAACCTTCAATGGACAGACTTACGGGGTTTAGATCATCTACAGGTTCCGCATAGCGCAATACCTTGATATCATCTACTTCGTGTTTTTGGATCAGCTTTTGCCGGATTGTACCGCCATAGTGAACGACTTTTTTGGTCGTATAGCTGATGGTAATATTTTTCCAGCGCTCTTTTTGTTCCGGGCTTAATTGCTTCACTATGGCCGAGCTGTCACAGAAGGTAGTGCCGCCCAGGTCTTCCGGCTTCGGGGCTACCAGGCATTGAAACAAGATGATATGCGGTATGGTGCCCACAAACGCGCCGTCCCAGTGCATAGGCACCGCGTGATCGGTAAAGATATAGTTTTCGGTACCCGGCTTTACTTTGAGCTCGTTGATCGCGCCAAACTCCCATTGCAAAGGCTTGCCAAGTTTTTGGCCGTATAGTGCCAGCTCCTGCTTGGGCATCGGCTGGTAGCCCCTGAAAACAATAATTTTATATTCCCGCACCCAGTCCAGGATCTGCTGCCTTGAAAATTGCCCGATCGAGGAATCTGTACCTTTGTTTTGAATGATGGCGCCAAAAGGCTGTAAGCTTTCAATAGTGTAGTTCATGTTGGCGGTCAGCTTTATACGGTTTTTAAATTAAAGGTGTCTCTGCCTGTTTGCCGGTAAGCGCATAATAATAAGGCCGGCCATTGTTGTACATTAATCGAGCGCCGGCTTGTTCCGCATCCTGCTTTTTCATCAGGATATACTCGTTGTCCTGCAGTACAATGACGCCATGCCAGGGAGTAAGCCAATTATCTGTCGCTTTCGTGATCCTGATACCTATCTTATCGGTATGCGCTGCATAAGGATGTATCGAAAAACGGATGGCATTGGGGTACACATAATTCAGGAAACGCGTCCAGGCATTACTATGTTGGATCACTTTTAAAGCGATAGGTTTAGCGGCTTCTTTTGCTTTGCTCACCGATAATTCCGGCTCCATGAATTTACGGTCCTCCACAATAAACCGGTGAATGCCATTAAATAAAGATTTAAAGGAATCGCTGGTTTTTAAACTTTCCTGCAATTGCTCCAGCGGGTCAGAAAATTGTTCCAGCACTTTACTTCTTGCTGCGTCAAAAGACAGGTTTGCTACAAGGTCTTCCAGGTTGACGATACTTAGGCTATTTAAACCATGTTCATCGATCATTGATCGGATCCCGGCAACATAATTACTGATCGCTTCATCGCTTACGCCAACCAGTTCTGCAAAAATGCGACCGTCAGAGCAGATGATCACCTGCGCGCCGGGTGCATAAATACTTTTAATCTCGTCACAGATCGATTGCAGTGTATGTAAGGCTATTTCCTCACCCAGGTCCGGGAGTTGCCCTAAAACTTTTGAAGCATTCGGTGATTTTGCGGGAAAGGCCGGGAGGACGAATTGTAAAGGCAATTGCTGACGGGTAAAAAAATCCACGCTTAACTCGTGTTGCCGGATGCAGTCTGCGCATTTGTTTTCTATACATGGAGGCGCTGCGTTTATAAGCTTCCTGTTCTTAAAAATGAGGTGTAAAATATCGGTATTGATCTGCCGGGCAGGCAGGGCATCATCAGTGACAATTTTCCCCGACCAGGTGCTTAACTCATTTATAAATGGTAAAAACCGTACCAGGATGGAAAGATCATTAACCCTTTGGATCATCTTTGACATCATGTCGATCGTATCATTTGTTTTTGCGGCATCACGGGCCTGTAAGTCTAAAAACATAAGGCCCCAGTGCATTATAAACAGGAGGGAGGGGAGATCAGCGACCCTTTTTTGCAGCCTTTTAGCATCGGTAGCGCCTTGTATAAGCGTTTCAAAAGTTTGTAAACCCATAGCCCGGATATGACTGGTATGGACTCCCTGTACCGCTACTACGGTCTTATCCTGCAGCAAAGCCGGTAATATGCTGCTTAGAAATGAGGCATAGGGCTGTATTAATTCGATCTTGCGCAGCGAGGCCTGTCGGAAACGGTCCGCCAACCTGCCTTTAGACAGCTCCGCTACATAATGCTGCCAGTCTGAATTGATACAATAATACAGGAATAATACAAGATCTTGTTTATGGCCAAAATAACGGAATAGGGTAGCTTCACTTACTGATGCGGCATTGGCTATTTCCGGCATGGTTACCGACTCAAATTCACGGGTTTTAAACAAAGCCATGGCGGCCTGGCAAATTTTATATGGAAGGGTGTCTGTTCTGTTCATACCGCTCTGTGGGTCCTTTATAAACAAAGTTAATCAATGATTCTGATTCTCAATATTCAGGGCAATTGCTTTACTTTGCAAAAAATTTAATCAGCATGTCTATCAGGATATTAATTACCGGGGGTACTTTCGATAAAGAGTACGATATGATCAATGGGAAGCTCGACTTTGAAGAAACGCATGTACCGGAGATGCTGGCCCTGGGAAGATGCACGGTCGATACCGAGGTGCGTACCCTGATGATGATCGATAGCCTGGAAATGACCGACACGGAAAGGGAAGTGATCGCCCTGAATTGCCAGAAAGCGGAAGAAGACCGTATCCTGATCACTCATGGTACCGATACCATGCCCGAAACGGCGGCCTACCTGGCGGCAAAAGATTTAGGAAAAACTATTGTACTGACCGGTGCAATGATCCCTTATAAATTCGGTAGTTCAGATGGCTTTTTCAATCTCGGTTCTGCGTTGGCGTTTTTACAAACCCTGCCTGCAGGCGTATATGTGGTGATGAACGGCCGTTATTATACCTGGGATAATGTGCGTAAGAATAAGAAAACAGGTTTTTTTGAAAGCATAAAGTAAATAAAACAGAGGCTTGTGTTGTATACAGAATTTGTGAAGGAGGCCAAAGAAAACCAGGGTAAATACCGGAATTTTCTGAAGAAAGCCAATAAAAATAAAGTGCTGGAAAAGCTGCCGGCGCTGCATGAAGAAGCATTTGCCAGGATTGATTGCCTGGAATGCGCTAATTGCTGCCGCAACTATTCCCCGCGCTTTAAAATGCCTGATATTAAGCGGATCGCGAAGCTGTTCCGGATGAAAGAAAGCCAGTTTATCGATACTTACCTGAACCTGGACAGTGATGGCGATTATGTAGTGAAGTCCAGTCCGTGTCCTTTTTTAGGGGATGATAATAAATGTTCTATTTATGAAGACCGGCCGAGGGATTGTGCCCGCTATCCTTATACGGATGAAGATGTGCTGATCAAGCAACCTAATCTTACCCTGGTCAATGCAACTATTTGCCCGGCCATGCACTATGTAATGGAAAAACTGATACATTCCGGAATAAGCAAATAAAAGCGGCGCAGAAGCGCCGCTTCTATTTGCTTATTCCCAATCGTTATTGATTTTAAGAACCTTT
This sequence comes from Taibaiella sp., assembly GCA_016786705.1. Taxonomy (GTDB): domain Bacteria; phylum Bacteroidota; class Bacteroidia; order Chitinophagales; family Chitinophagaceae; genus Edaphocola. The sequence goes on along the minus strand of JAEUVV010000010.1, from coordinate 245,355 downwards.
TCGATCACATCCCTTGCGCAACCCATACCTCCTTTTATCGGGCTGATATAATGGGCTATATTGCAGACCTCAACCGCGGCATCGTTCGGGCAGGTAGCCAGGCCGCATAATTTCATGCTCGCTATATCCGGCATATCGTCGCCCATAAATAAGACCTGCTCTGTAGTTAGGCCATGCATATTCAACATTTCCTGCAGCTTTGCTAATTTGTTCTCTACCCCAATAAATACATCCATTACCCCAAGGTTATTCAGCCTTCTTTTCGAAGCATTAGAATGCCCGCCCGAGATAACCCATACCTTATATCCCTTTTTTACGGCGAGCTGTAAGGCATAGCCGTCTTTAATATTCATTCTTCTCAGCAATTCCCCGGTTTCCTGCACATGCAGCATACTATCCGTCAGGACACCGTCAATATCAAAAACAAAAACTTTTACTTTTTCAAATAAGGAGAGTACATTCATGAATAAATCCGCTTTTTTGGAGTAATATTAAATAGCTATATCAGCAAATGTACAAAAATAGCAGCCATTAAGTTGGCTCTTCAGTGTACATTTCAATTATGGACGTACTTAGGCTACGGTAAACTTCCTGCCATTTGGGGTGTTGCGCCAGCAGTTCCAGTTGTGCCCGCATCGTAGCGGTATCGTTTCTTTTGGCTGGCCCGGTTTGGTTTTCGCCCGGCGATTGCTTTTTTACTCTTTGAGCCGTCTGCTCTATGATAGGCATCAGGATATCATAGTCAATCTGCTGCTCCTTACTGATCTGTTCCGCAATCGCCATCAAATGATTGGTGAAATTATTGACCAGCACTGCATTCAGGTGCAGGTACCTGCGTTGTTCAAAATTTAAGACCCGTACATTCTCAGAAATTTCAGAAGCCAGTTCCAAAGCCGTTTTAACCGCTGCCGCGTTATTGCCATCAACGATTAGCGGGATATTCTCTTTAGCCGGGTGTGTGCTCTTTGTAATGGAATAGATGGGCCATATCACCGCGTTATTTTTACCCGAAGCGGCGGTGAGCTCTGTTGCCTGCGATCCGGCACAATGTATATTGAGCGCTTTAGGCCTTTGTATTAAAGCCGCCAGCTCTTCAATGGCGCCATCATTTACGGCAAAAAGATAGATATCGGCATCCTGGATGATATTTTCAGGGGTGCCGGTCACCGAGAGCCGGAACTTTTTTTCAAAATATTGGGCTTGTACCGGGTTACGGGCATAGACCTGTATGATACTGAATTGCTGGTTACCGGTTAACGCAGTACAAAAATAGTGTGCGAGGTTACCGGCGCCAATTACGACAATGTTCATGGCTTACTGGTTTTTAATGATATACTGCTCCATGAGGGAATAAACGCGGTCCCTGAGCTGGTTTTTGTCGCTCATTGCCATTCCTGAAGTACTGATGGGGTCCAGGAAGTCAAACCGGATGGTATAAGGCCAGGCCCACAATTTAGGCCGGGAAGGCAGGATCTTTTTCGTGTTAAAAATAATGCCCGGCATGACCGGTTTCTGGGCCATGATGGCATTGGCGAATGCCCCGACATGAAAATTCTGCAAAGGTTTGTGGGTCTTGTTCCGGGTACCTTCCGGATACAAGGTAAGGTGCAGGCCCATCTGCAGGGTTTCCTGCATGGCATGAGAGCTTTGCTGCCGGTTTTCAACGCTGCTGCGGTCCAGCAGTATGGAGCCGGCTTTATAAATAATGCCGAATAAAGGGATCTTTGCCATTTCTACTTTCGCAAGCGTTTTATTGGGGCCGGGGACCCAGGGCATGGATACCGGGATATCTACCAGTGAATTATGATTGACTACCACAACGTAGTTTTGTCCTTTTACAAATTTCTCTTTTCCTTTTCTTTTTACCCTTATGAATACCAGTGGCAGGAAGATACTCATCCATATTTTATAGCTCGGGTGCAGGATCCTTGCTCTCCTGGGTTCGGGAAACATTAATGCGATACCGGCTGGAATCAGGGCCACCAACATGGTACTAATAAATAGTAACATGCCGTAAAAAAAGTAAACATGGCCTAGTATTCTCTTGAAAATATTCATCCCTGCTTGTTTGGGTGCGATAAATAATTAAGCTCACAAAGGTAAAGCAGATGCCGGGAATATCCGAATTAAAAACTTGCTTTAAAAATTGCGCAGCTGGTATATCTTTTTTTACCTTTGCTCCATAAAAAATTAAGTATTCATTTTCATGTCACTATCTTTTGATAATACCCAGGTTGCTTTCCAGTATAAAAGCAATAAACAGTTAAAGCAAGCCAATTTCCTGTTTTCCTCTATGTCTTCTTCGATGCTTACGAGCCTGGGCATTAGCTTTACCAGTGTGGCCCTGAAATTGAAATTGCCGGTTGAAGGAATCATCAAAAGAACCATTTTCGAGCAGTTCTGTGGTGGGGAAACCTTACAGGAGGTCGCTAAAACAGCGGCAATGCTGGCCAAATATAATGTGGACGTATGCCTGGATTACGGGGTAGAAGGCAAAAGTGAAGAAGCTGATTTTGATGCCGCTGTACCTGAATTTATAAAGGCGATACAATATGCCGCTTCTCAAAAAAATATTCCGTTTATTCCTATTAAACTAACTGGTTTTGCCCGCTTTGGATTGCTGGAAAAGCTACATTCCGGGGCCGGATTGACAGAGGCGGAACAAAAGGAGTACGCGCGCGTGAAAGACCGTATAGACGCGATCTGTAGTGTGGCCAATGATTGTAAGCTGATGATCCTGGTCGATGCGGAAGAAACCTGGGTACAGCAGCCTATAGATGACCTGGCTGATGAAATGATGGAGAAATATAATAGAGGCAAGGTTGTTGTGTTCAATACATTCCAGATGTATTGTCATGCAAAACTGGCATTCTTAAAAACATCTTACGAAAAAGCCAAATCCCGCGGGTATATCCTTGGTGCAAAACTGGTACGTGGCGCTTATATGGAAAAAGAAAGGGCAAGGGCTGCAGAAATGGGCTATCCCAGCCCGATCCAGCCGGATAAAAAAGCCTGTGACGATGACTACAACGAGGCCGTTAAATTTTGTTTAGGACATAACGACGTGATCACTACATTTATCGGTACCCATAACGAGGACAGTTGTTATATTGCCGCTAACTTAATGAAAGAGCAGGGACTTGCAAATGACGTTGAAAAAGTGTATTTTGCTCAGCTATATGGTATGAGCGACAATATGACCTTCAACCTGGCGAATGAAGGTTATCACGCTTCCAAGTATTTGCCCTACGGCCCGGTAAAAGATGTAATTCCTTACCTGATGCGCAGGGCAAGGGAAAATACCTCTGTTAAAGGCCAAACCGGAAGGGAGTTGTCTTTAATAAAAAAAGAGCTTAAAAGAAGAAAATTATAGCCCGTTTTGTTTAGAATCTTTTTTACCTCATTATGCTTTCTATTGGCTATTACCTATAGCCATGCACAGTTCAATGAAAGTGCGGCGGACCGGAAATACCGGCGGGCGACGCAGCTTTACCAGAAAGGACAGGTTAAAAAAGCAGATGAGCTCTTTAAAGAGATTGTTCGTTTATCTCCCAGGGATGCCCGGATTTATAGTAATATAGGAAAGTACTACTACGATAATAACCGCTTCCAGGATGCTGCTTACTATTTTGAAATGGGCAGCAAGTCTACTGTCAACGGCCGGCAGAGTTTCGCATTGCCATTAGCAAAAGCTTATTACCGGGCCGGTGCCCAGGAGCGTGCGGCGGCGGCACTCCGCGAATTCCGGAGCAACGCGGCCACTCCGCCTTTTTTGCTGGAAGAAGTGCAGCAATTGCAAAAATCTATTGAATTTTCCCGCCTGGTAACCTACAATACCCATAACGTAAGTGTAACGAATCTCGGCATGGCCATAAATTCATCCTATGACGATTACGCGCCCTCTTTTTCCCCGCTTAACCGGGACCTTGTTTTTACCCGCAAAGTAAATGGAATTGATGAAAATTTCTTTTCCTCCCGGCTGGATACCTGTGGTTTCTGGTCGGTAGCGGAAGATATGGGCTTCCCCCTGAATTCGGCCAGCCCGGAAAGCTTTCAAAATCGGGCTTACAATGATAAATACATGATTTACCAGAAGTGCGATAACCGCAGTGTGAACGGTTGGGAGCGGGGCGGTTGCGATCTTTATTTGTCTTATGCTACAAAGCAGGGCTGGTCAGAGCCGCGCCCTTTCGGTTACACTATTAATACAGTTGCCTTTGAAGGTATGCCAAGCCTGAGTGCTGATGAAAGCGCCTTATACTTTGTGAGCGACCGCCCCGGCGGTTATGGTGGCAAAGATATCTGGGTCAGTTATTTTGTAAACGGGAAATGGCAGGTGCCTAAAAACCTTGGCCCTAATGTGAATACAGAAAAGGATGAAACCGCTCCCGGCATTGCCGCGGATGGGAAAACGCTTTTCTTTTCTTCAAATGGCCGGCCGGGAATGGGCGGATTTGATATTTTTTCCAGTAAACTGCTCGCGGATAGCAGCTGGACCATGGCGGCTAACCTGGGTAGCCCTATAAATTCGGGCTTTGATGAAATCGCTGGCTCGGTAAGTCTCAACGGCAGGGAACTGTATTTCTCTTCAGATCAGCCGGGAGGCTATGGCGGAATGGATATTTATAAAGCGGAATTACCTAAACCTTTCCAGCCCAGGCCAATGAGTATTGTTTATGGCCGGCTGTCTGATTTCGAAACAAAAAGTGTAGTGACCAATGCTTCTATCCAGATAGACGCGCTTACCTTGGATGGTAAAGATGCCCATTTGTGGAGCAATAAAGGGGACGGCAGCTTTTACATTGCCATGCCGCGGAATACCAGATACCTAGTGAATATTGAGCACACTTATTATCAGCCTTTTAGCGATACTTTAGTGGTCGGTGCCCGGGAGATAGATACGCTACAATATGCATTATATATTAACGGTTATGAACCGGTGCGGCAGGAGGCGATTGTAAATACTTATGATTTCACTCAGTTTGGCCGCGAGCAGGAAGACAGTATTTGCCTGGACCTGAACCAGGTTTTGCAGCCATTTTCGGGAAAAATGGTGGGCATACAGGTAGATGCTTATTACAGCCTGGCCGATTCTGCACAATTAAAAGCGTTTAATACATTGCTAATGCAATGCTTCTATAAAATGGGTATTGGCGAGGATTATGTACAATTTACCTATAAGGCATCCGAAGCGTTATCCGGAAATGATCCTGCAGCGCCGCATACTGCAGCGCCCGGTAAGGTGGTATTAAAAATCGAATACTACAACCCGCAAAAACAGGAATAAGTATTCGATTTTAATAAGCTGTGATGCTCTTAACAGTATGTAATTAACTTAATGATTTGTGTTTTTCCGGGAAAGCGTAATCTTCAAGGTATTGGAAGTTGGCCCCCAATGCTCCATTGGCACAAATAGTAGCCCTTTCCAGGATAGGGCTTTCTGGTTTCAGCAATTCAGGTAAAATAAATTCTAAAATATGTTCTCCGAAAACCCTTGAGGCGTCTCTTGGTAATTCATTAGGAAGGTTATCTACCGCCATAATATCAATGATATCAGGGTTGTTTTTAAATGGCAGGTCCCTTTCGCCGGTTTGTTTATTATAGCCATAAACAGGGTCGGGGATAGAGGAAGCACCCAGGTTGATAGGTACTGAACCATCTTTGTCGCAGGTAACATCCGCTATAACGGAAAGATTAAAATCAGGGTTATTGACCTCGTATTTCTCGAAAAGACGGGGAATGTTGGTGTCCCAGTAAATGCCGTTGATTAGTATATCCGCACTGCAATAAGGTGTAAATAAGCATTCATACAGCTCAGGATGCGCATGAAATTCTTCACGGGAGTAATCATGCGTACGTTTGTTAATGTATAAATGTTCGTTTTTTAATTTTGTAAATACCGGAACATCGTAAGTGGTATTCAGAAATGCTTCCGGACTTACTTCCATGATATTCATAGCGTTCATGATATGAACGATACCATGTGCCACGCGACCGTCCCCGGTAACGACTATTTTAACCGGAGGGATCTCGATATTTTGATATTGAGCGACCATCTGCAGCATATCCTTACATTGATAAGCAGGCTTCAGGTCAAACTGGTGGTACTTTTTACCAAAGGTAAGCAGGGCGTTATGGGCGCCTACGACTCCCGCGAAAAAGCCAAAACCTATAATGCGTTTCCCATTGTCATAAGTCAGCGCTTCATAATCAATCATCCTTATTTTCCGGTCGATTAAGGCCTTCATCAATTGTTGATTATAGCTTTGTTTCTTCTTGGTATGTGAAAAGAAAAAGTAAGTTTTGTTAGGGATCAGGTCTTTAATCGGCACTTCTTTGATACCGAGTAAGACATCGCAATCATTAATAGCCTCACTCATCGGGATGCCCGCCTGCAGGTATTCGTTATTACTATAGCTACGATTAGGAGAAGGCTGAACGACCAGCTCCACCTGATTGAAATTTTCACGTAAACTTAAGCACTGCTCTGGTGTAAGAGCCACACGAGTATCTGTAGGAATTTTTCCTTCTTTTATCAGTCCAATCTTCATTATAGGAACTATACTTTAAGCATCAATAAACAACTCAATACAATAGCGAATCGTTCTGTTTACAAAGGTAAACGAATTGTAAGAAATTGCATATAGGTAGTTTTGTCGATATGTGAATCATAGTTAGATAAAATAACTAAAATTGATGGGAATTTTAATTCGGGAAAGATTTTTTATATCCTTTGTTCCTTATTTTACCGGATATGATAAATGCTTTAAATATTAAAAAAAGATAATAATTAATATTTAAAGCATTTGTTATATTTGTATTTTGAGTCAGAGCCTCATTGAGTTAATTAGAAAGGCACATCATCATCCGGCATTTTTGGGAATCCTTTTGAAGGATTAAAATCATCATCATCAAAATCTTTAAAGTCATTCATTTTTGAGCCTAATGTTTTGAAAGGTGCATCTGCACCATCCTGGAGATAAATGCCGCTATTACCGCCACCAAAATTGTCTGCAGGATTAATGCTGCCGAAACTGCTGCCTCCCGAGAAATTCCAGTTGTCTTCCGGTTCCAGCTCTACGAATTTTTGAATTTCCAGCTTGGCCTGCAGCTTTACCGTATCCAATCTACCATTCCGGTGTTTCGCGATATTAATATGGGTTTCCCCTTTTACACTTTCGCCATTTTCGTCGTTGGTAATGCCGTGGTATTCCGGGCGGTAGATAAACATTACCATGTCCGCATCCTGCTCGATGGCTCCGGATTCCCTCAGATCGCTCAATTGCGGGATTTTTCCCTTGTCCCCTGAACGCGTTTCTACCGCACGGCTCAATTGGGACAGCGCCAGGATAGGAATGCTGAGCTCTTTTGCGAGCCCTTTAAGCTCCCTTGAGATCTTGGAGATCTCCTGTTCCCGGTTCCCGTTTTTACTGTCGGGGCCGCCGTGCATTAACTGCAGGTAATCGATGATGACCATCTGGATATCATATTTTACCTTAAGCCTGCGGCATTTTGCTCTTAATTCAAAAATGTTCAGGCCAGCCTGGTCATCCAGGTAGATAGGAGCGTTTACCAGTTTATCCATTCTTTCTGTGAGCTGGATCATTTCATGGTCTTCCATCTTACCGCGGCTGATGCCTTCCAGTTTTACCTCGGTTACCATACTCAACAGACGTTTTACCAACTGCGTGCTACCCATCTCTAGGGAGAACACAGCTACACCCATGGGTTTAGTAGGGTTAAGCGCCGCGTTTACCGCCAGGTTGAGGGCAAAGGCCGTTTTACCCACCGCCGGGCGTGCTGCCAGGATGATCAGATCCGTTTTCTGCCAGCCACCGGTAATGGCATCCAGTGCCGGGAAGCCGGAAGGTACGCCGGTGAGGTCATCTTTTTGCTTACGGGCTTCTTCAATTTCATCCAGGGTACGTACAAGGATATCTTTAATAGATTCGGAGTCTTTTTTCAGGTAACTGTTGCCGATTTCGAAAAGGTCCTGCTCCGCTTTGTCCAATAATTCGAATACATCTGTCTTGTCTTCGAACGAGTCAGATACGATCTCGCCACCGATCCGGATCAGCTCTCTCTGTATGTATTTCTGCATGACTACCCTGGAGTGGGTGATCACGTGGGCTGAAGTAATTACAGATTGCGTGATTTTTGTAAGCGCGTAGGCACCGCCGACCTGTTCCAGCTCATCTGTCTTGCGCAGCTCTTCCATAACGGTGAGCAGGTCAATCTCCATTTTACGGTCCTGGAGGCGCTGGATAGCGCCATAAATCACCTGGTGCGCGTTTACATAAAAACACTCCGGTTTGGGCAGGATCTCCATTACATCAGAAAGTTTGTCTTTCTCCAGCAGGATGGCGCCGAGTACCGCCTCTTCAATTTCCCGGGCCTGTGGCGGTACTTTGCCATAGATATTAGAACTGAGGTCGCTTACTTTAGGTTTCCTGGTTGATGTAGTCTTTTTCGTATTGAGATCCATATTAATTTTAAGTTATTTTCCCGCTAAAACTGAAGTGGGAGAGCGAAGTTAAGCCTAAAGATTCAAGAAAAAGGTCTTTTGCTTTACCTAAATTATTAAAACTAATCAGGGGCTTATAAACATGTAAACTACACTTATTCACAAAGAAAACCGGTTTTTTCACGAAATATTACCTTTTTCAACACTCATACACATTAGTATTAACATTTACAGATTTTTACACATCTCGCTAATATTATTAACAATACCTTGTGGATAATGTCGGCGGACACGACGAATTCATTCCTGATAATCCATACATTTTAAATATCTTTGTACACCAATCAAAAAATTATAATTTCATGGCGCTTATCGCTCCTTCCGTACTTTCCGCTAATTTTTTAAAACTGTCTGATGATATTCAAATGATCAACCGATCTGAAGCGGATTGGTTCCATTTAGATGTTATGGACGGTCGTTTTGTTCCGAATATCAGTTTCGGGATGGGGGTTATCCAGGCTATTGCTAAAGAAGCTAAAAAAACTTTGGATGTACACCTGATGATCCTGGAACCCGAAAAATATGTCACAGAGTTTGCCCGTGCCGGTGCCCATAACTTAAGTGTGCACATCGAGGCTTCCACACACCTGCATCGTACCATTCAAATGATAAAAGGGGAAGGTATGAAAGCCGGGGTGGCGATCAACCCGCATACTTCTGTGCAGCAGCTGGAAGAGGTGATCAATGATATTGACCTCGTGTGTATGATGAGTGTAAATCCCGGGTTTGGCGGACAAAAGTTCATTCCCAATACTTTAAATAAAATTAAGCAACTGAAGCAAATGATTCAGGAAAAAGGTAGTTCCGCTTTGATCGAGATCGATGGCGGGGTAACCTATGAAAATGCCGCTGAAATCATTGCAGCAGGCGCGGATGTGCTGGTAGCCGGTAACACGGTGTTTAGCGCCCCCGACCCGGTAGCGATGATCGCTGCGCTCAAAAAATGCTAAAATGTAAAAGAGCTATATAAAACAGATCAGCCGTTCACAAAGTGAACGGCTGATCTGTTTTATATGTATAAATTAATTCTGCACCGACTGGATCTGGATCAGGATACTTTCCAGGGTTGTTTTCAGCGTTTCATATTCCGTATAGCCTTTGGCAAGCAGGTAAAACTTTGAATCCGAAATTTGCAGCAATACCTGGGGGAAACTGTCTACTTTTAACTGCTTTACCAGTTGAAACTCGTAATTGGCCTTTTCTTTATAGGCAGGGTCTTTCAGTTTGGCATAAAATTCATCAGGCTCGATCTCGTATTTTTCTAATAAATGGCGGTACGCTTCATTATCTGTAAGATCGCGACCCTCAAAATTTAAAGCATACTGCAGGTCAGACGCGAATTCGATGGCGCTTTCGGGATAGAGCTCTTTAAAAATGCATAAAGCGATCGCCGGTTTTTCTGAGCTAGGGAACCAGTCGCTTTCTTCAGGCCGGTTAATGTGGAACAGGAAATCTTCACCAAACTTTACACCGGTACGCTCTTCTACTGTTTTATAAGTTTCCTGCATATAAGGAGCGATAAGACTTATCGGTTGCGGTGTTTCCGGTAATATCATACCACCGCTCAATACCTCAAACCGGAATTTATCTTTATATTCTTCTGCGATTCTTTTTATAACATTACTGAAGCCATAACACCAGCTACAGTAAGCATCATAACAATATATTATAGTCATAGCACAAAAATAGAATTTTATTTGCCATAATTTTAACCCCTAATTCTTAAATTAATCTTATTATGGAACCTGACTCCCGGCTGCTTACTGAATTGTTTGAAGTTAAAATGCCATTTGGTAAATACAGCGGCACCCTCATCGGTGACTTACCGGAGCATTATATCCTATGGTTTTCAAGAACCGGTTTTCCTGCGGGGAAGATAGGCTTACTGCTCCAGACGATGTACGAGATCAAGTTGAACGGCCTTAGCTACTTATTGGAACCGATCCGTAAAATGAAAGCCGGCAGGCATTAATGGCCGGTATACTTTTGTGATAATATGAGCTGCATTTTTGTATTTTTGTGCCAAATTTCGTACTTCGATGAACAATAGTAAAGTAGTTTTACTTTTTATCTTTTCCCTATTACTGATCGCTTGTAAAAGTACCAACTCCCCCAAGGCGGTTACCGAAACCTTCCTCGTAAGTGTGGCCCGCCTGGACATGCATACGGCCAGGAATTATTCCACCCGGCAGACCTGGAGTTTCCTGAAAGTACTGGAAAGAGAGACCAAGGAACTGACTGATGAGCAAAAGGAAGCTTATGTGAGTAATTTTAAGGTAAAGATCATCGGGGAAAAAAAAGTGAACGATACCATGTATACGGTAGACTTTACCACTACTCCCGAACTTTTCCCTTTCACGCAGTTAAACCTGGTTGCCGAAAAGAACCTGGAAGGCAATATCCGCTGGAAAATAGACTTCAATAGCTTTGAATATATGCAGTCTGATTCTACTATTCATGAGATCATGGCACCGGGAGAAGAACCTAATGAGCAAGTCATGGTAGATTCCTCCCTGAGCCAGTAATTTGCTATATGATTATTAAGATCTTTTTGTACTTTTGAACCTGTTTAATTTTTAACCCAAGTAATATAAATTTTAATGCCATATTATTTTACGTCCGAGTCAGTTTCTGAAGGACATCCTGATAAAATTGCCGACCAGATTTCCGATGCCCTTATTGATAATTTTCTTGCTTTTGATAAAGACAGTAAAGTTGCTTGTGAAACGCTCGTTACTACCGGGCAGGTTATTTTAGCCGGTGAAGTAAAATCAAGCGCCTACCTGGATGTTCAGGAAATCGCACGCGCGGTGATCCGCAAGATCGGCTACACGAAAAGTGAGTATATGTTTGAAGCGAATAGCTGTGGGATTTTATCCGCTATTCATGAACAATCCCCGGACATTAACCAGGGCGTTGAGCGTAAAAACAAAGAAGACCAGGGAGCTGGTGACCAGGGTATGATGTTTGGCTATGCAACCAATGAAACCACTAACTATATGCCACTGGCATTGGATCTTTCCAATAAATTACTGATCGAACTGGCAGAACTGCGCCGGGAAAATAAGCAAATTAAATACCTGAGACCGGATGCTAAAAGCCAGGTAACCCTGGAGTACAGCGATGATCATAAGCCAATGCGCATTGACGCGATCGTTATTTCTACCCAGCATGATGACTTCGGCGAAGAAGCCGCAATGCTGAAAAAGATCGACAAAGACATCAGGGATATCCTGATCCCGCGTGTGATCAAGAAATATCCTGAATATAAAAAATATTTCAACAGCGATATCAAATACCATATCAATCCTACAGGCAAGTTTGTTATCGGTGGGCCGCACGGCGATACCGGTCTTACCGGCAGAAAGATCATCGTAGATACTTATGGGGGTAAAGGTGCGCATGGTGGTGGCGCTTTCAGTGGAAAAGACCCGAGCAAAGTAGACCGTAGCGCTGCTTATGCGACCAGGCATATTGCCAAGAATATGGTTGCTGCCGGTGTTTGTGATGAGATCCTGGTACAAGTGTCTTACGCGATCGGTGTAGCACAACCTATGGGTATATTTGTAGATACTAAAGGCACTGCGAAGGTTGATATGACCGATGGCGAAATCGCGCAAAAGGTAAGCGAGCTTTTTGATATGAGACCTTATGCGATCGAAACGAGACTTAAATTAAGAAATCCTATTTACGGGCCTACAGCGGCTTATGGTCATATGGGACGAGAATCAGAGGTGAAAGAATTAAGCTTTATGGATTATACTACTAAAAAGCCTAAAAAGATGAAGGTAGAATTGTTTACCTGGGAAAAGCTGGATTTTGTATCTAAAGTGAAAAAGTCTTTCGGAATAAAATAAAAGTATTATATTACATCCTTAAATTATTGTCAAATAACCCTTTAGTTCATGAAAAAACTCATTATCCTGGCGCTTGGAGCTGCTTTTATGGCGGTAAGCTGCCAAAAAGTAGATGGAGAATCCACCGATAAAAAAGCGGGCGAAATCCTGCAGCAAAAGAATTGGCGCATGACAGGTTATTATGACGATGGTAATGACAGGCTGGTAAATTTCACCGGTTACTCTTTCACTTTTAATGCTGATGGTACGGTACGTGCCATCCGTGATGGCAAAGAGTTTGTAGGTACCTGGAAGGATACGACTTATACAGACACCCTGACTACTACCGCAAGTCTGAAATTGCAATTTGGTAATGAAAGGCCATTTAATAGTTTGAATAAAAACTGGATGGTGATTGAAAAAACCACAAAAACATTACATCTCAGGTACCAGGACTTCCCGAAAAGCCCTTATGATGACGTATTCCTAAGAATAAATTATTAATAAAAGATACACACTGTTTTAACGGAGAAAAAAGGTCGGCATTTTGCTGACCTTTTTTCTAAGTAAGTAAATAGTTTTTACGTCTATCTTTTTAAATGATAGTAGTGATCGGGTGTATTGCAGGAACTGTGATACATCTTTGATGTGTTTATATTTTGAATTAACTTTATATAATAAAACAAAGTAATTAATGAAGTGTATTTTACTCTTTGCAGCAACTGTTTTGGCAATTGGTTCAGGCTCTTGTGCCAAACTATCAGACTGCCAGGCTGTTGATGCGAAATGCCTGCAACAACCTCCGGTAAACGAGGCTTGCCAGCAATCTTTTGAACGGTGGTTTTACGACGCCGGCTCCAATCAGTGTGAATTGGTATCTTACAGCGGTTGTTCCGATTTCGGATTTAAAACTGAAGCGGAATGTAACGCCTGTGCCTGTAAAAAATAAAATAGGTAAGTATAGCGGAATCAATTAATGGATATTAGTTTAGATAAACTTCAGGGCTTAGTTGAGGGCTGCCTGGCGGGAGATCCGCTCAGGCAAAAGGAGTTTTATTTTACTTTTTATCCGGTAATGATGAAAGTATGCGTGCGTTATGCCCCGAATGCGGAAGATGCGGAGCAATGGGTACATGACGGTTTTATGAAAGTATATACTAACCTGGCACAGTTCGGCTTCCAGGGCTCTTTTGAAGGTTGGGTAAAAAAGGTGACCACCAGGGTCTGCCTGGATAACCTGAGAAGCCTGAACGCCAAAAAGAACGAAGTAGAGAAGAATACTTATTTTAACATTGAAGATAATACTGCGGCGAACAGCCTGGGCGTTTTAAATCATGCCCAGGAACGTATTTCGGCGGATGAAGTCCTTAATATTATGCGAAAATTGCCCGATAAGCAAAGGACTGTTTTCAATTTATACGTCTTTGAAGAATATAACCATAAAGAGATCGCGCAGGAACTGAACATAACAGAAAATCATTCCCACTGGTTACTGCACCAGGCAAAAAAGCAGTTAAAATCAATAATTACCACAAATTCAAAAATAGAATTATGAAACCGGATGCGTTTGAAAGAGATATAAGAAAAGTCTTAGAGGAGGTTGAGTACAGGCCATCTGAAGAATCCTGGCAAAAAATGCAGCAAGCCCTCTCTGAGAGCCGGAATGCAGGATTTGCTACAGGTATGAGTGCACATATTGTTAAAAAGAAACCCTTATGGTCTTTCAGTCGCGCGGTGGCCGCGGCTTGCTTTGGAGTACTGGCTACAGGGGCGATCTTGTTTTATGTAAACAGCAATAAGGTCGTTACTCCGGGACAGGAATTAGCGGGAGCTATCAACTACGGCAGGAAGCCAATAGCTGAACAGTTAAATACGCCTGGAGGAGGGAATAAGGACACCGATGTTTTACAGGCAGTAACAGCCGCTGTGCCGGGGCTACAGGGATTTACTGCACAAACAAGTTCGGGCGGCGGTATGATTGCTGAATCCGGGCATCCTGCTATTGCCTCGATAGGAGGGGTATTTGATGCGGCAAGACCAGGCCAGGTGTATAGTGCAGGCATAAGCGTTGCTACGGAAATGCGTAATGTTTTAAACCCCGTAAGTAAGACAACGGAAAGATATGAGCGCTTTACAATAGCGGAAGATATGGGTTCTAAACTTTACAGCGCTGCTGACTGGTCCGATAATCCGGAGCATATTGCCGCTTTTGAAGATCCTTTTATTTATGGGGTCTCGGTTAAAGGAGGTTTGCCCAGGGTCGGTTTAATGCAATTTAATGCCGGTATGACCGTAAAACGCGATTGGAGCAAACGGGTCTACACGGAGGCTAATTTAGATGTTTCCTATACTGATGTTCGATACCAGAAAGCGCTTTACTATAAGCGTAATGACAATGGTTCCTTCACCAATTTGGGTGACCTGGGTAATGCAGACCAGGCTATGGCAGTTTCAGGAGGTAACGCAAGCGCCTACACTTATGGTAACCATGTGATCGGGGTGGGGCTTGCGGTGCTTGGGGGCTACAATGTGACCAAAAACCTGTCGGTTGCTGTAGGCGCTGATATGTACCGTAATTTTAATAATAAACTGACGCTGGACGCCAATAATCCGCTGGTGGAATCTACCTCCCTGAAAAGTACCATTAACCCGGTAAAATGGATCAATGTTTGGGATGCGGGGGCTAAGGCGCAGATAAGGTACCGGTTATCTGATCATGTGACTTTGCTGGCCCAGGGACGTTATGGCCTGGTAGACTATATAGCGAACGAAGATGGGACTAAAATAGAGAACTCTTCTGCAGGCTTAGGAATCAATATTTCTTTAAACCCTTAAGAAGTACTAACAATAAAAAATAAGCAGCGATAAAATATCGCTGCTTATTTTTTATATCAATTAAATTTTTTCTGCTAGGAAATTTTTTCTACCTGTGTGAAGTTAAGCTCAACAATCTGCGCACGGCCAAAGATCTTAACACTTACTTTCAGCTTACGTTTTTCTTCACTTACTTCTTCAATAGTACCATTGAAATCGTTGAACGGACCGTCAATAACTTTAATGGTTTCACCCAGGATAAACGGCTCTGCCATAGTAACACCTTGCTCCATAACCTCATCAAGATTACCGAACATTTTGTTTACTTCTGCTTTGCGCAAAGGAGTAGGGTTTTCTTTACCTAAAAAGTGGATCACACCGGTTACGGCAACGATCGTTTGCAACATGGTATCATTGAATTTACCATCTACAGCTTCGATCATCAGGTAGCCCGGGAAAAGAATTTTTTCTCTCAATGCTTTCTTACCATTCTGTACCTTGAAAACTTTCTCCATCGGGCAAAGAATCTGTATAATCGCATTACTCCATCCGCTGATGCGGATCTCTTTATCCAAATGTTCTTTTACTTTTCTTTCTTTTCCACTAACCACACGTAATACATACCATTTAGTATCCTGTACCGGTTGTGTTTGCAAAGTATCACTCATTGTTGTTGTGTCGGATTAATTTAATTAGGAAGCAAAACTGTAGATCAATTTCATCAAAGCTTCACATGCAGCATCCATTCCTAAAACTACAAAAGTAATGAAAAGGATACCCAATAAAACCACCCAGGTAGTTTTTTGAAGCTCTGTCCATGAAGGCCAGCTCACTTTATGAACTAACTCATCATATGCTTCCTGAACGTAAGTGCCGAATTTAGCCATAATAACTTACTGTGTTTTAAAAAATAAAAAAGCCCTTTTGGGGGCTATGTTTTGCACGGGCACTAGGATTCGAACCCAGATCGAAGGTTTTGGAGACCCGCATGCTACCATTGCACCATGCCCGTATTAGTATTTCAAAATAAATGATCAAGGCGTCCCTGGACCATCATTTCCCCGTTGACAGGATTGCAAAGATAGGGTTTTATTTTTCCTGAACAAATTATTTTTAAAGATTTGGCCGGTCATAGCATTTTAAGCTGCGCCGGGACGGGCTTACAGCTTCCAGGTAACAGTAAAGTGTCCCTGGCGGTAACAGGTCCGGTGCTCTTTCCCACCATTCTATTATTTTGATACCCTGTTGCTGTAGCATATCTTCCAGGCCACTGGCAATGGCCTCTTCTTCATCCCCGATCCGGTACCAGTCGCTATGGTACAGGGGCGCGCCGGAGACCTCGTATTGGTTGATAATAGAGAACGTGGGACTACTGACACTGTTCCTGCTGCCCATGGCTTGCAATAAAGCGGCCGTAAATGTGGTTTTGCCGGCTCCAAGATTGCCGCTTAAAGCCCAAACTCCAAATTTCCCGGCAACTGCTAAAAATTGTTTTGCTGCTAAAGTGATTTCGTTTAGTTCAAATTCAGTTTCAAAAATTAAAGCCATGGTCTTGTTGATTTTCAGCCAGTAGATCAGATATAATCCAGGTTGATGATAAAGTTTAATTGCTTTTTGCCTGCCGAAGGGGCAGTAAGGCGCAGCGCAAAATTACGGAAAGCTGCCGCATATTTATTCTCGAGTTGTGATATATGCCCTAATAAACGGCTTTGTTGCACTATTTTCTTAACTCTTTTTCTCCTTAGCTGTTGTAATAATGGGAAAGTATCTTTAAGCGCATATCCCTGTTCCAGGAGCTTGCCGATCGTATAGGCATCCTCTATAGCCTGGCAACCACCCTGGCCCATATTGGGCGTAGTGGCATGTGCGGCATCGCCGATCAGGCAAATGTTTGCCTGATACCAGTAGGGCAAAGGGGAGAGATCGGCAATTTTACTGTAAATTATTTTTGTGGCCGGTGTAGCTGTGACCAGTTGCTGCACAACAGGGTTAAATGATTGGAGGCGTTCCGGGAGCTTGCCGTCCACCACATATTTTTCATTGCTTACCGCAAACCAGTAGATCTGCCCGGGATTTAAAAGAACGTACCCGAAACGCTGCCCGAGTCCCCATTGTTCTATGGCTATATCGCTTTTCAGATCAGGTAATATCGTTGTGCAGATGCCCCGCCAGCAAACCTGCCCGGTATCGCGCAGGGTACTTTGTGGTGCTAAATGAGTTCTTACTACGGATTTTATGCCGTCTGCACCAAATAAGAGATCGCAGGTAGCCTGGTGGTCATCTTCAAACAACAATTTTATTTTTGATCCTTTTTCTATTGACTTTAAGCGCCTGGATAATAGGATATGTTCATCGCCAACGGCTGCTGCCAGGATCCTTTGTAAATCTGCCCGGTGAATCGCTACGTTATAAATTCCTTTTTTAATATGGGAATGGTCCAGTGAAGTCGCCATGATCAGCCGTTCTTTTTGATCCGATACTTCAAAGCCTTTAATCTTATTGCCTGCAGCGATGATACTTTCGGCAAGTCCCAGGTCTTCAAATACCTGCATGGCATTATAGGCCAGCATGATACCTGCGCCTGCCGGCTCAATGGCCGTTGCACTTTCATAAATGACGGGGATAATCCCCTGCCTTTTGAGGTACAGGGCGAGTGTGAGGCCACCTATACCCGCACCGATGATCGCAACTTCCATAAGCTTAGCAAAATTGAATGGAAAGGTTGTTTTATAGCTCTCTTAATGCTTTACCGGTGAGGATTAAGAAAACGTCTTCCAGGTTGGCATCCTTTACTTTTTTGCTGCGGCTAAAGCCGCCGGCGAGCAGCTCGTCAATTAACTGGTCGGGGCTGCCCTGCCTGATGATCGTACCACTATCCACGATGGCGACCCTGTCGCAGAGGATTTCGGCTTCGTCCATATAGTGAGTGGTAATCACTACAGTGGTGCCTTTTTCTTTAAGGCTTTTGATGAGTTCCCACAGGTTGCGCCTTGCCTGTGGGTCCAGGCCGGTAGTGGGCTCATCCAGAAAAATAATTTTAGGTTGGTTGATCAGGGTCGTGGCAATCGAAAAACGCTGCTTCTGCCCGCCGGATAAGTGTTTGAATTTGCTTTTTGCCTTATCTTCCAGCTGTACGCTTTGTAACAGGGCTAAAGGGTCTGTAGCGACATTATAAAGGCCGGCAAACAGTTCGATGATCTCCTTGAGGTTCAGGTTAGGGTAGAAGCCGGCTGCCTGCAATTGTACCCCGATAATTTTTTTTATCTCCTGGGCCTGCCTGTCCAGGTCTAATTGATCCACCCAGACCTTGCCGGAGGTTTTGGGCCGCAGGGTTTCAATGATCTCTAAGGTCGTGGTTTTACCGGCGCCATTGGGCCCTAGCAGGCCAAAGATTTCGCCTTGCGCTACTTCGAAGCTTATACCGTTAACCGCGGTGAAATTTTCGTATTTTTTTACCAGCTGTTCTACTTTTATGATGCTGTTTTCCATAATGTCTTTACCAGTCGTGTTTTGCTATAATGATACAAACGTAGGTCTCCAGGTACCCGGTTTCCCTTTCTATACTGGCAAACCCGATACCGATATCGGTCAGCGAACTGTTCCAGTCGCCTATACCAAGCAGATGTTTACGGTGCCCGAGACCGGATACGCCCCTGTCAATTATAAGTGTATTAATAGTGGCCGGCCCGTCTTGTAAACCATAGGCCAGAGATTCAAAGTTGTTGCTGCTTTTATGCCGCAGCCAGTCTTTGCTCAGCCTGTAGCCTCCCTTATTGAT
The DNA here is from genome assembly GCA_016786705.1 of Taibaiella sp. Lineage (GTDB taxonomy): Bacteria > Bacteroidota > Bacteroidia > Chitinophagales > Chitinophagaceae > Edaphocola. Next base: position 226,403 of record JAEUVV010000010.1, on the reverse strand, counting down.
ATAGTAATTCATCCCAAAGCCCTCCGGGTCGACATGGGCAAAATATTTCCGCTTAGCCATATCCAATGCCTTTGTTTCCGCTACTTTGGCCAGCTGGTTATTCCAAACCAATGCTGTTTTAGTGATTTTATGTTTAGCAAGGAAGGGGAACTTATCCTGGAATTTTAACGGGTTGGTCCTGATCTGGTTGAGATATTGAAAGGCGCGTTGAGCTTCCTCCTTGTCCAGCCTGGCTTTTTTGTCAGACTGGAAGCCGCTTGATACGAAAGCAAAGAGTAACAGTAGTAGTTTAAATACACGCATCTTGATTCCTCTGGTAATGGTAATTCTGGTCAAAAACAAAGATACGATTGCCGGTTAATCAGGCAATCGTATCTGCTGCTATTTTGATTTTATTTATCATTTAAACCGTTGCATTATTTTTTCGGCGTTGTTTTTTTTGTCGCAGCCTTTTTGGGGGCTGCAGCTTTCTTTGCCGCGGTTTTCTTGGTAGCTGTTTTTTTAACGGCAGCTTTTTTCGTGGCCGTTTTTTTGGTCGCAGCTTTCTTGGTCTTCTTTTCGAATGCCTGCGGGTTAATGCTGATGATCATTTGCTTTACTTCTTCCAGCGATACACCTGCAAGATCTTCTGCTTCATATTTACTGCCATCAGCTTTTCGGCCCAATTTCAGCATTTCTTTACCGAAACGGATAAAAGGCCCCCAGCGGCCGTTCTCAATCGCTATTTTCTCCTCCGGCCATTGCTGTATATAGCGGTTGGCTTCTTTTTCAAGTTTTTTACTTACCAGCTCTTCAATATCTTTCTGGCTTAGTTGCTCAAAATTATAAGCCCTGGGCACATTGATGTAAAGGTCATTGTATTTGATAAACGGGCCAAAACGGCCGGTACCTTTAGTAACAGGTGTGCCCTTATAGGTACCTATAGGTGCATCGGCGGCCTGTTTTTCTTTAATGATCTCAATCGCTTTATCAATATCAATCGTTAAAGGGTCAATATTTTTGGGTACAGAAATAAATGCTTCGCCCCATTTTACATAAGGCCCGAAGCGTCCGATACCTATCAGTACCTCTTTGCCTTCATAATCTTCCAGGTTGAACGGTAGTTTAAACAGGTCTAATGCCTGCTCCAGGTTGATGGTCTCAATACTTTGATCGCGTTTCAGGGAGGCGAATCTTGGTTTTTCAGTCTCATCATCCGAGCTGCCGATCTGAACCATAGGCCCGAAGCGGCCCAGTCTCGCGATCACATTTTTACCGCTTTCCGGGTCTACGCCCAGTATTCTTTCGCCTACGGCGCGCTCCGCGTTTTCTAAAGTGTCGTTCACTTTAGAATGGAAAGGAGTGTAGAAGCTGCCGATCATCTGGTTCCATTTCTTTTTCCCGGCCGCGATTTCGTCAAACTCGTTTTCGATATTAGCCGTAAAGCTGTAGTTCATGATATCCGGGAAGTGTTCTGATAAGAAATCAGTCACTACCATACCCAGGTCTGTAGGGAACAATTTATTCTTTTCGGCACCTGTTATTTCCGCTTCCTGCTTTTGAGCGATCTGGTCATTTGTTAAAGTGAGTACCTGGTAGCTCCTGCTCACACCATCTTTATTCGCTTTCTCTACATAATTTCTCTGCTGTACCGTACTGATGGTAGGTGCATAAGTAGAAGGGCGGCCAATGCCCAGCTCTTCCAGTTTTTTTACGAGGCTGGCCTCGGTATATCTTGGCGCAGGGCGGGTAAACCGTTCTATTGCCTGCATTTGTACTAAAGGTAATACCTGCCCTCTTTGTAGAGGTGGCAACAAGCCTTCCTGGTCATCCTCGTCTTCATCATCCTTGCCTTCCAGGTATACTTTTAAGAAACCGTCAAATTTGATGACTTCGCCACTGGCCGTTAATTGATTGTCCGGTTGGGTGGAAATGTTGATGGTGGCTATGGTCTTTTCGGTAACGGCATCAGCCATCTGGCTGGCAATCGTACGTTTCCAGATCAGGTCGTATAGTCTTTGTCCATCCGGGAAATCGATATGGCTTACCATCATATTCGTCGGCCGGATGGCTTCGTGGGCTTCCTGTGCCGATTGGTTTTTGGTCTGGTATTGTCTTCTTTTATGATAGTTGGCGCCCCATTGTTGTTTAATGGCGTCTTCTGCGTTATGTAAAGCCGTTTCACTCAGGTTGACGCTGTCGGTACGCATATAGGTAATATACCCGTTTTCGTACAGGGTCTGCGCTACCCGCATGGTGCGGCTCACCGAATAGCCCAGTTTACGGCTGGCCTCCTGTTGTAAGGTAGAGGTGGTGAAAGGAGCAGAAGGGGTTTTCTTGCCCGGCTTTACTTCAACATTATCCACGGTATAGCTGGCGCCGATACATTGCTGTAAGAAGGTACGGGCATCCGCCAGTTGTTTGATCTTCCTGCCCTCTGCTTTAAAGGTAACCGCGCGGTTATTGATATCCTTTGCCGCAAAAAGCGCTTCAACTTTATAGCTGCTTTCGGTATTGAACTTGTTGATCTCTCTTTCCCGCTCTACGATCAGTTTAACGGCTACAGACTGTACCCGGCCGGCTGAAAGACTTTTGCCACTTAGCTTACGCCATAATACGGGAGAAATTTCAAAACCTACGATCCGGTCCAGCACGCGGCGGGCCTGTTGCGCGTTCACCAGGTCCATATTCACCGTTCTCGGGCTTTGCACCGCTTTTTGAATCGCCGGCTTTGTGATCTCATGAAATACGATCCTTTTCGTTGTCGCGGGGTTTAAACCTAATTCTTCGCAAAGGTGCCAGGAAATGGCTTCTCCTTCGCGGTCCTCATCCGTTGCTAACCATACTTCCTGTGCTTTTTTCGCCAGTGATTTTAGTTCTTTTACTACTCTGATCTTATCTTCCGATACTATATATTTAGGAACAAAGCCATTGTCTATATCAATACCCATGCCCTCTTTTTCGAGGTCGCGGATATGACCAAAGCTTGACTTCACCTCGAAGTCCTTTCCCAGTATTTTTTCAATTGTTTTAGCCTTCGCGGGCGACTCTACAATCAACAAATTTTTCGCCATATATACACTAATGTAGTTGGCAAAGGTATATTTTAAATTGAAAAAGCAAAAAAAATGGGAAATTACTTATCCTTTGTCTTGCGGCAAGTTTATTTGGTCATGTAGTTAAAATGATATAATTTTGATATCATAACAATAACAATTAATTTTTATCGTATGGAAAAGATCATTAAACCTATGTCCGGTTATCTCGCGCTTGTGATTGCCCTAGCCTGTGCCGTTTTATCGGTGTTTTGTTTTATGAATTTCGAATCAGCCGACGGGACAAACAACCCTTTGGCAATTATTGGAGGGATTATCCTTGTCCTGGCTTTTATTTTCCTGTTGAAAGGTTTGATGATCATTAATCCTAATCACTCCCGCGTCCTGAACTTTTTTGGTAAATATGTAGGTACTGTTAAAGATAATGGCCTGTTCTTTGTGAATCCTTTGTATACTTCTTTAAGAGTGAGCCTGCGTGCCGATAACCTTCAGGGGCAAACGTTGAAAGTGAATGATAAAATGGGGAATCCTATCGAGATCGGGGCGGTGATCGTGTGGCAGGTAGGCGATACCTATAAAGCGGCCTATGATGTGAGTAATTATGTTTCTTATGTAAAAACACAAAGCGAGGCGGCTGTGCGTCACCTGGCGGGTAGTTTCCCGTATGACAACCTGGAAGATGAAGGGGCTAACATTACCTTAAGAGAGGGTGGTGAAGCGGTAAACCAGATCCTGGAGAAAGAATTGTCAGATCGCCTGGCACCGGCCGGTGTAGTGATCAAAGAAGCCCGTATCAGCCACCTTGCTTATGCTTCAGAGATCGCAGGCGCTATGCTGCAACGCCAGCAGGCTACAGCCATTGTTGCAGCGCGTGCCAAGATAGTGGAAGGAGCCGTGGGTATGGTAGAAATGGCTTTGCATAAATTATCAGAAAAAGATATCGTGGAGCTGGATAATGAAAAGAAAGCGGCTATGGTAAGTAACCTGATGGTAGTTTTATGTGGTGAAAAAGCAGCGGCTCCTGTACTCAATACCGGAACTTTGTATCAATAAGGAGTAAAATTATGGCAGATAAGAAAAATTTTGTGTTACGGTTGAACGCGGCGATGTATAAAGCGCTGGAGAAGTGGGCTGCTGATGATTTCCGGAGCGTGAATGGCCAGATCGAATATTTGCTGAATAATGCGCTTAAAGAGCAGGGACGTTTGCCGAAGCCGGAGCAGAAACCCGCAGGTAAGAAAGAAGATTAACAAAATAAACGGGCCATCGCAGATGGCCCGTTTATTTTATTGGCAACTAGCAGATGCAATTATTTAGTAAATTTTACACTTGCCTTTTTCCCATCCAGGTGCTGCCGGATGTAGAAGATGCCGGCAGGCAGTGCCGTGATATCTACCTTTATATATTTTTCCGTCCCGGAATTAAGGGAACTTTGCCATATGGTTTGGCCCAGCATGTTCACAATACTTAATTCGATTTGTTTATTGGCTTCAAGAGGCGTCACGAATAACTGATCTTTTGCCGGGTTCGGGAATATCTCAAATTGATGATGTACAATTTTGTTATTGGTGTGCGTACCGCCTGGCGCGGCCATGGTAACCGTTACACAGCTCGTATCGTTTAAGGTGTTGGCATCCTGGTATGTGGTAGCCGGATGGCCGCCGTTCACATAGGTAGCCAGGGATTGGGGAATATGGAAAACGCAAAAATCTCTTACTACAGTATTATGGGTGTTGTTCCAGAGCTTCAGGATGCTGTCCATCATAATTGTTCCGCCTGCCGGAAGGTTAGTGTTCAGCCTGGAAAATACGATGAGGTTCCCGGTAGTGACAAAAAACAGGGAATCGCCGGCAGGGAGTAGGTCCGGCCCGTTATTGGTAAAGGCAAATGATAGCCAAAAGGTATCGTTAGGCGCAATGATTGCACTATTAGCGGGGCTGGTTACCGTTACGCTGATATCCGCCTGTTTAAGCTGCGCGTTTGCCGTAAAGGCAAGGATACTTAGCAGGGCTAAAAATGATAGCATCTGTTTCACAGGCCTTAATTGGATGATTGAGTACTGACCTTATCGATGATGGTATTTATATCTACTTCTCCCAGGCTACGGTGAATCATCGTTCTTTTTTTATCATATATATTGACCTGTGGTAACCGGAATTCATATAAGTTATATAAAAATTCGGATAGCTCGTATTGCGTATCCGATTTTTTAGTCTGATCGGTACCCACATAAATATTCTTTTTATCCATTATCGTTGCTAAGCCTGTTTCTTTTAGAAAAGCGGGGATATACTCTTCTACACCTTTCGCTCCGATATAAATAATAGCTACATCCTTGAAAGCATTATAATGGGCCACGACATCTTTAGCCAGGTGCTGGCAGTGGTCGCAACCAGGGTTGAATAATACCAGCATCAGCTTGTCATAACCTTCAAAGTCTTTATTGCTGATCATTTTTCCTTCAGTCGTTTTGACTTCAAAAGGCGGTATATCGGCCCCGGGCATTTTATAATTATATTCTTTACTCAGGTCCTTTTTCTGGGCCGATACACTGCCCGCGAAAAACAGGACCAGGGTGGTAATCAGGTAAAAACCGCGCATAAACACTTAAATTTGTGCTAAGTTAAGGAAAAAATAAGCTTCAATCAGGATGAACAATAAACCTCTAGCAGAAAGGATGCGCCCGGAAACATTGAATGATGTGGTGGGACAGGAACACCTCGTAGGTGCGCATGGTGTGTTAAGACAGATGGTGGAAAGCGGCCGGCTGCACTCTATGATCTTTTGGGGCCCGCCGGGTATCGGTAAAACTACGCTGGCGCAGATCATCGCATCAGAATCCGGCTTGCCTTTTTTCAGCCTGAGCGCGGTAGAGTCGGGCGTAAAAGAGGTGCGGCAGGTGATCGAGCTCTCCCGCAAAGCCGGGAAAGCGGTATTGTTCATCGATGAGATTCATCGCTTCAATAAATCACAGCAGGATAGCCTGCTCGCTGCGGTAGAAAAGGGATACATTGTGCTGATCGGGGCCACTACGGAAAACCCTTCCTTTGAAGTGATCAGCGCCTTGCTGAGCCGCTCACAGGTGTACACATTGCATCCATTTACGGCGGAAGACCTGAAAAAGATGGCGGAGCGGGCGATGGCGCAAGATGCTTACCTGCAATCCAAACAACTGGTGATCGATGAGTGGGAGCTCCTGCTCTTGCGCAGCGGCGGGGATGGCCGCAAGCTGCTTAATTTACTTGAATTGCTTGCGGAAGCGCTCCCTGAAGGCGAGCATCATATTAACAATGCTTTTGTGCAACATATTGTACAGCAAAAAATGGCATTGTATGATAAATCCGGGGAGCAGCATTATGATATTATTTCCGCGTTTATAAAGTCGATGCGGGGAAGTGATCCCAATGCCGCCGTTTACTACCTGGCGCGTATGATAGAGGGCGGAGAAGACCCTAAGTTTATAGCCCGGAGGATGGTCATTTTTGCCAGTGAGGATATCGGTAATGCCAATCCCAATGCCTTGCTGCTGGCCAATGCCTGCTTCCAGGCCGTAGAAAATATCGGCTACCCCGAATGTAGGATCGTGCTGAGCCAGGCGGTAACTTACCTGGCCACTTCTTTAAAAAGCAACGCGGCTTATATGGCCATCAATAAAGCACAGGCCGTGGTAAGGCAAACCGGCGATCTGTCGGTGCCGCTCCACATCAGGAACGCGCCTACCAAGCTGATGAAAGAGCTGGGCTATGGCAATAATTACCAGTACGCCCATGATTTTCAAAACAATTTCGTGGACCAGGAATTTTTACCGGACATGCTTTCCGGTACTACCTTTTATAATCCGGGGGACAACCCTTCAGAAGAAAAGATCAGGGCATTCTTAAAACAAAGATGGAAGGACAAGTATGGCTATTAGTGACTGTTGGGGTTAACCGGTGCAATAACGGATTGTGTTATCTCCAGGCTGAACTCTTTGGCCGCGACCAGGATATGGTCAAATATATCGGATTGCAGGTTTTCAAAATCGCCCCATATGCCCAGTTTGGTAAAACAATATATCTCTAAAGGCATGCCTTGCGGTGTGATCTCCAGCTGGCGCACCATGATCGTTTGTGTTTCATCTATCTTTTCATGATGTTTCAGGTATTCCAGTACGTACATCCTGAACGTGCCTATATTGGTTAATTGCTTGCCATTGATAAGGTCTTCTTCCACAGCGCCCTGTTCCATGTTTTCCAGCCTTCGGATCTCGTTTTTTACGGTCCCGAAATAGTCTTTCAGCAGGTCTATTTTTTGTAAACGCTGGAAGAGCGTATAATCTATGAAGCGGAAGGATTTGATATTGAAGTATACTGATCTTTTGATCCGTCGTGAATTCCTGTCGATGAGGACCTGTGCGTTACGTACCTCGCTGGAAATGAGGTCGTAGGTGGGTACGGAGGAAATGGTATTGTCAAAATTCTTTATTTTGGTGGTGAGCAGGTTGATCTCTACTACCGTTCCTTCCAGTTTATACTTGGTCAGGTTGATCCAGTCGCCTACTTTAAAGAGCTTGGAAGTGGCCACATGGATACCGGAGATAAAGCCCAGGATACTATCGCGGAATACCAGTAAAACCAGGGCGGTCATCGCACCCAGCCCGGCGAGGATACTGCCCGGCGATACGCTTAAGAAAATGGATAAAGAAATGATGACATAGATAAAAGACCCGGCAATTCTTATGGATTGTCCTACGGCCTTAAAGCTGGTAGTATTGTAATCTGCGGTTTGGTAAGTGGTATAGTCTTCAATCGCTTTCGTGGTCCGGTAAAGGATCTGGCCGATGATGGTAACGATGAACCAGTTGAAGAACATGTCCACATAAGGCAGGTATCTCTTGCTCCGGTAAAAGACTTCTTCGATCAGGAAATAGCAGAACATCAGGGGGATGAAGTTCAGGAAAGCCCGGAAGACTTTGCGCTCGTAAAGCGATTTATACAGGGGCCGGTCCAGTTTATGCACCGTCCAGCGGATTACCGGCAGTAACAATTTTTTCAGCAGATAAGCCAGGGTAATGAAGAGGATGAATAAGCTGATGGCCTTATAGGCTAAAACAGAAATTTCCCTGATTTCGGCAGGGAAATTTGTGCGTATATATTGGTCAATATCGGTAATGTATGGTTGCAGCATACTGTTGTTTATTCTTTCAAAAAAGGATAGGTTTCCTTTTATTTATCATTGTTCTTCTCGCTGTTTTTCTTGCGTTCCGCGTTGACTACTTCACTTTTGGCCAGTTTTATATAGCTTTCGGCTTTAGTCCTGTTGGGGTAATCCTTTACTTTAGCGGCAGACTGGAAATACATGATGGATGCCGAATATTGCTTCTTATTGTATAATTCCAGGCCTTTTTTATAATCCTTGTCTGCCTGTGCTAAAGCCTGCCCGGTAGCAGGGGCCTTAGTTTCAGCAGGTTTGGCTGTTTCTTTAGCCGCTGTTGTACGGGTATTTGCCGGGGCTGCAGCAGTTTTGGTTTTTGCGTCTTTACTATTCGCCGCTACTGTTTTATTATCAGACTTTGCAGGCTCTGCTTTGGCTTTTGCAGCTGATGCCATTGTGGTTACTTTAGACTTATCAGCACTTGCCGGCGCACTGGCGGCTGTTCTTCTCTGCTCTTCTTCCCGGGGCAATACCGGTCCTACGAATCCGCTGGATCGTTCTTCCGCCCTGGCTATTGCCGGGCTGGCCTGTTCTGTAGCCGCATCAGCCATCATAGCCATAGAAGTGGAATCGCTCATCTGGCTATCGCCTGCATAGCCGGAATGGCGTGTTGCGTAATGACCGCCACTCATAGGCTGCTGGTTCTGGAAGCCATATTTGGCATTCATCACAGAATCTTCTTCCCGGTTGATCGAGGATTCATTGAACATGCCATCTTCTACTTGTTGACCGGAGGTTGCGCTGCCATTTTCAGCAAGCATGGTATTGGTATCTTTATCGCCGCCTATCTTTGAAATGCCCCAGATACCCAGGCCCAGGGCCAATGCTGCAGCAATGCCGATTGGAACAAGTTTGCGGGAACGTTTAGGTTCATTTTCAAAAGTAACGTTCCTTACCGGTTCCGGTGGTGCTGTTTTGACTTCTTTTGCTTTTTCCCGAACAGGAGGAGGGGCAGCGGCCGCTTTCTGTTCAGGCGCTTTTACTTCCGGTGCTTTAGGCGCTGTTATTGTGGGTTCCGCCACAGTTTCTTTTGGGGGTATTGCCGTAAAAGAAAATTCTTCAACAGTACTCAAGAGCTGGTTGGCATTCCCGGACTTGGTATAGCCCTCGACCGCATCGTTGCAGAAAGGGCATTCATTTAAATGCATTTCTACCACGTAGAGCTCTTCGGGGAACAATTTATTTTGCAAATAGTCATCAATCTGTCTGCGGGTAAGACAGGCACTATTATCTATAGCTTTTATCAATCTATCTCTACTGTACATGGCTGCTATAAGGTGTTTTTATGTTGACTAAAACAAATTTTCAGGTTTCTGCGCCCGTTTTGCAGGTACGTTTTTACTTGTTTGTCGGATAAATTTTGCAGGCCTGCGATTTCGCTATAGGTTTTCATCCCCCTATAGAATAATTCTATACAATTTTTTTGCGGCGCCTGTAGTTTTTCCAGACAAGATTCCAATATCCTCAGAATTTGTTCCTGTTCCATTTTATGATGCGACAGGTCTTCATATTCCATAAAGTCGAAGCCATTATCGGGCAGATCAACGGTATGGTTCGTCTTCCTTAATTCCATTAAACACTGGTTTTTAACTACGGTGTACAGCCAGGGTTTGAAACTTTTAACTTTGTATTGTGCCGCATCGGTCCAGATTTTTACAAATACGAGCTGTACAATATCCTTAGCGTCTTCATGTGGCAGATATTTTAAACCCACACCCATGGCCAGATGGGCGTAGCGTTTATAGAGCATGTTCATCGCTTCCTGATCTTTGCGTTGTGCGATCCGGTAGAACAGCTCCTCATCCAAAAGGTTTCTGTAAGAAGTGTTAGACAAAGTTTTTTTGTTTTGTTGGTTTGGACGTAAAAATAGGAATTTTTGCGCGATAATATTTTCTGCGCTGATTTAATTTGTTGGCCTTTGGTAAAACAAATGGTTAAAAATTATGCCCGGTAAAATACCGGGCATAATTAAGGCATACTTAATTTGAATACCTACTATATTATTCTGAGCTGTAATGTGTTCTTTCTGGTTGTAGCTTAAAGGTGCATGCTATTCGTAATTTTAAGCTCGTTGAGGTCCAGTTGCATTTCCGCTTTCCGGATCTCTTCGTCGCTAAAAAACTTTTCCTTACGTAGCAGGAATAATTCTTTGCGTTGACGGGCATAGATTTCCAGTAGCATTTTATGATAAGCTTTTATCTCTTTAGCCTGGGAAGCATCGCATTCCATAGAGGCCAGCCTTTGGGTAACATTGAGAATCTCATTTTCCATATTTGACTTGTAGATACGAATGAGCTCGTTGTGTTGCATCGCGTTATCGTATTTTTCGCCCAGAGTTTTTAGGGCAACCTGGTCCAGGCGTAGCTGTATACCGGCCAGCTGCTCTTCTTCAGGCACAATATTGTCGATCTCTTTTACCTTCAGCCATTTTATAATTAATGGCAATGAAAGGCCCTGGAAAACCAGTGTGATAAAGATCACTACAAAGGTGATAAAGATAATAAGGTTGCGTTGCGGGAATGGGGTCACCTTGTCGTACATTAATACAGGTATCGATAAGGCTGTGGCAAGGGAAACCACCCCTCTCATACCGGCCCAGCTGATGATCAGGGGGCCTTTCCAGCCCGGCGAAGGGTCTTGCCTTACTTTGGCGCTGAGCCAGCGGGGAATATGCGCGGCAGGGTATACCCAGAGAAAACGTAATGCTATGATGATCCCGCTGACGATAAGGCCATATTTGATCCCATCGGCTACCGAGTAGTCGCCTAAGCCGGCGATGATATCGGGAAGCACCAGGCCGATCAGTACAAATACCAGGGCGTTCATGACGAAGATCATAGTGTTCCAGACGCCCAGCATATTGATGCGCGTGCTGCCGGTACGGAATACCTCGTGGGAACGGTAAGACATGAATAAGCCGCCGCTGACTACGGCCATTACGCCTGAGTAATGAAACTGCTCGGCAGCCAGGTATAATAAATAGGGCGTCATTACGGTAAGCGCCGCATCAATAGCGGGAGTGGTGGGTAAGAAACGGTGTATGGCATACATAATATGCGCGCCGGCAAGACCGATAACAATTCCCATACCGGCCACCTGGAAGAACTGGCCGGTAGCCTGCTGCATGGAAAAGGTGCCGGTGAGTATGGCCAGGAGCGCAAATTTAAAGACAATAAGCGAGGAAGCGTCGTTGACCAGGCTTTCGCCTTCAAGTATGGTCAGTATTCTTTTAGGTACGCTCATCCCTTTAAGTACGGTGGCCGCGGCAACCGCATCAGGCGGGGAGACGATACCGCCTAAAAGAAAGCCCAGGGCAAGTGTGAAGCCGGGTATGATAGCGGTAGTCGCATAGGCGACAATAGTTGAGGTAAAGAATACCAGTCCGAAGGCTAACAAGGAGATCGGGCGTTTCCATTTCCAGAAGTCGTTCCATGAGGTATACCAGGCGGCTTCATACAATAAGGGTGGGAGGAAGATCAAAAAGATAAGGTTAGGGTCCAGGTGTAAAACAGGTACACCGGGAATAAAGCTGATGCCCAGGCCCGCGATCACCAGGAAAATGGGATAGGCGACTTTTATTCTTTTGGCCAGTAACACGAGCAGCATTACGGCAAACAATAGGGCCAGGATGAGGAGGATGTTGTGATGCATTTAATGATCAATTAATAAATTATCTGTGCTTGTTGGGAGTTATGAACTCTTATTATTCCAGATATAAAAAGCTAAAATTATAAGAATTCAATTAATGTGAAAATTTTCTTTTGCTTAGGTCTAAAGCTTAAGTAATTCCTCTATAAACCAGGTGTAATAGCTCTATCCCGGAGCCAGCTTTATAGTTGTCGTGTAGGCAGGTGAAAAAAAAGGATCCAGCCTTTTTGTGCTTGAGAACAGGCTAAAAGGAGGACCCATAGTATGAAACAAAGAGATCAGTAAAAGGAAAATAGGTTATGCATAACCATAATGGCCTGCAATAGCTACAGAGAGTGGTGCAGGTGTGCAAAGGTGGGGTATTTTCTACAAATCAGGAAAAAGAAAATCAGATTTTAGCCTGCTTTTCAAGACGGTATCAAAACATTTATCTTACAGGTTAGTGGTATTGTTTAAAATTTAATATATTAGTAATTAAAGACCTTCTTGTTTATTTATCCTGGCAATTGAGCCGGTTGATTGCTTTTTATTTATTTATACATTTCTTGTAAAAGACTGCAAATGCTTCAGTACCGCCTTATGGAACTAAAATTAACTTATTTTTCGTTTGAGTAGGCGTTTTCTTTTAACACTCCATTGTAAATCATCCCGGTACAACTTTCGTAACTTTATACAACTACCTGGCGTGCCTTATGGTGTACGATTTGTTTGTTTGTGTGTTTAGTATATAAGGAACTGTCAGGGATATACCGGCTCAGCATTATTGCGGGGCCGGTTTTTATTTTGGCCTGATTGTTGTATATAAAATGTACAATAGCCTGGCAATTCAGTGTAAGTCTGTCCCGGATGTTTTGTGTATTGGTCGTGACCAGGCTTTCCAATTATGTGTTGGGGCAAAATCCCTTATGATAGTGGATTTTATGCGTGGAAATTGGGTAAGTATCGATTTATTAATGGTTTTAAATAAATAACTATGTTAACAGAACCTTTGAAATTTAAGATGGGAGACCGGTACAATTTATAAACAGTCCTTACAAACTACAGGACATGTCCGTGGTAAGAACAAATCACACCTATTTGGGCGTGCCGGTAGTTCAATGTAAATGGTTTAACACGATAAAGCAACGGTGGGAGTATGAGACTTTTGAGGAGGAATTACTCGAGCAATCTAATTAATAGCGAAACCGGCATGATTTGCCGGCTTTTTTATGATGTACTCAATACCGGTAATAGTTTCCGTCTGTGCAGAGAACAGCTTGTTGATGAGCATATTGTTTTCGGGTTATCCAATTGGTGTTTATCAACTAAGAAGTGGTAGCTCTTTTAGGTGTTTTCCTTTCAGGTTTATTACCTCAAATACGATTTAGCCCTCAGGTTGCAATTAAATTTCATGAGCACCTCTATGCAAATCCTTTCGAAATCAAATTCAGCATGCATCTACATGATTCATTTTTCCTTCTTCAATCATATTTTATCAAACCGTCAAGTGGAACGATTAATTCGTATTTTCCCGGGCATTTTTATTTTGACGCTTTTCATATTTGATCCTTTGTATGTCCCAGAAATCGTTAATGCTAAACAATTCTTTTAGTTCTTTCATTACTATTTCGGCTTCCTCCAAAGTATCTCTATGAACGAGTGTTATTCTGTTTTTAAAAATCCTGTTTACAAATGATCTGTCATTTCGGACAATACAAATATTAACCCCCATATCAAGTGAAGAAGGACCATAAACCATAAGCGGAGCATCATTTAAAGTAATAAAACATCTTTGCCGATTTATCTTGAATGGGTACCATCCTGTTTTTAAAACTAATGTTTCATCATCAATAAGTGTCAATTCCCTTGAAAACATGGTTTCAAATGCCCTATATAGTGGTCGTAAAAGCAAAAAGAGAATTCCTCCAAAAAATAGATTTGCATTCATGGATTTATTGAATCCAGAATACAAGTAAAATGTCCCCCAAGCAATAATAGATAAAATGCTGCAGAAGTATCTCCATTTTTCGTGCTTTGTGGGTTTCGAAATATACTTTATCATAGATAATGATATCTTGCTTTTACTGCTTTAAAAAGGACTCCAAATATAATCCGGTAAATCGTATTCCCTGCGTACTTCTTCCATTCGCTTCTCTAGATTTTTAAAGAAGGCAGGATCGGTAATGCTTTACGAAACCCCATTTTATAAAAAGGATTAACGTCACAATGTTCTAATGGATACTCGTGGAGTTTTATAGTTTAAATTGATATAATTATAGAAAGCAACCCTTACCAAAGAATAAATAGGCACTATTACGGCATTATAATTTGATTCTTTTGTTCTACCAATAACCTGCACAAATTCAAGAGTTTCAAGGTTACTGATTAAAACTTCAGTGACAGATTGATTTTTTGAATGGTTTATCATACTGAAATAACTTAATGATTGAGTAAGAACCAAAAATTCAAATAAATCATCCAAAGCAGCGTAATAAAGACTTGGCTGTGAGGTGCTATTTATAAAAGTATTTATCCCTTCAAAAACCTTTTTATCATCTTCTGATAATTTAATTTCATCTAAACGTTCTTTTAGATTTGATTGTATTGTTTCTAAATCTTTAATGTTTTTTAATTTCAGTTCATTTTTATTTATCTCTTCAGCTAAGGAATGCTGTAAGCTTTTGATTAATTCTGCTTGTTCGATTCTTGATGTTATTTCTTTATCCTTTTTATAGAACCACGACATCAGGAAGTTTATCAGTGTATTAAGCACTGTAAAAGCGCATAAGACAATAAGCGCTAATACTATGCACCAAACCAAGCGCTCCCAATAAACCGGGCCATAAGTAGCCTTTACATAGTCAATCTTTTTTAAGGCTTCTCCCTTTTGAAAGCACAAATAAAAAATTACATCCCAGTTGTAAATTACCAGTACCGATACATAAGTTGAGATTATAGGCACCTTCAGACGAGATGTAAAAGCGTCGGTGATTTTGTCAAGTATTTTTTCTTCAGGCATCCTTTAAAGTTTAGATGCAAATATAATGATATGGCTAATGAGTTTATGTATCTGCTAAACAATAATGTCATTATCTGACAAATCTGAATTCTTTATCTGACCATTAAACTATAATCACGTTCTAGATAAAAGGTGTTGCTTCTGATTTTTTAAAATTCGGTCAGAAGGTCACCACCAGTGGATTATATTACTGATTTGCCAGTCAACTTCAAAGGGATGCTATAAGGATAATGCCGATAAAATATCCCAAGGGCAAAGTTCTTGCCAGATTTCATCTGAGATAAAAGAAAGACGTTAGTCTGATTTAAAATCAAAATTTAAAATTTCTTCCATTTCTCTTTCGCTTATTTGATACGCTTTCTTCTTAAACGTACTTAAATGTTTACGGTATCTTATAAGATCAAATGGGAAATCTTTGAAAATAGAGAAACGTTCAATTAATTCTACCATTTCATGATCGGTGAGATGGTAGACTAAAATACCGTAAAATATTCCAACTTTTTCAGCCGGGCTTAATTGCAACCTGAATAGATTAATATAGTTTTCTTTTATATCATAATCCTCGTCTGGTTTATTAGACATTACAGTCTGATTGACAAACCCTAGAATTGATTTTATAAAAGATAAGTATTTTAATATACTTTCCTGGTGAGCCTTCAATGAATTAATAATTGCTAAATTGATGTCTTTCTCCATTACTGCCGGCGTTATAATTTTACTGTGCATATTATATATATGCGAAGCGAGGGATTGAAATAAATTTTTCATATCACCTTCTTTAATTATTTCACCATTCCTTCTTGTGAGAAAGTTTTTTTCCTTTTTGAAATTATTATAAAATTCAAACATTTTAAAAAATGTACCTTCAAATCGCTGTATCATCAACGTTTTATTTTGGGATTCCATTTCCTGTCTTTGTCTTTCGAATTCCTGACCTTGCCGTTCAAATTCATCACCCTGTCTTTTCATTTCTGCGCGCGACAGTTCCAATTCTTCTCGTTGCATCTTAAGATCGCTTCTTTGAAGAAGTAACGTAACTATAAGTCCAACAAAAGCTAATCCAGAGAACAACGTTCCAAGTGCATCAAATTTATTATTACTCGTGCCTTTGGGCTCACCTATACAATAGAGAGTTAGCAACCATGCTCCGACTACAAAGCATCCTGCCAGAATAGTTATTAATATTATGGATCTTGGGTTATGGACCTCCTTTTTTTCTTCCATTTTATCAGTTTTTTCAAATATATTGAATTAATTTTTACAAGGTGTGATATTGTAAAGTACTAAACGATCTATTTTTGTAAAATGTTTAATTTGAAAAGTCAGCTTGTAACGATATAGATTAGTGCATATGTAGGTTTGTATGCAAATAAAACCACCGGGCACAAAAAAAGGCTGAAAATCAGCCTTTTACATAATATTTAGTAGCTCCGCAGGGAATCGAACCCCGACCAAAGGTACCGGAAACCTTCGTTCTATCCATTAAACTACAGAGCCCTTTATTGGGAGTGCAAATCTAATACATTTAAGGATTAAAACCATCCTTTTTTCTTAAAATACAAAATCATCAGGATGGAAATGCCAAACATCAGGAAAATAGTCAGGAAAAAGCCCACCTGGTTATGCATTAGTGGAATACGGTCAAAGTTCATGCCAAAGATACCCCCGATCACCGTAGCCGGCGCCAATAGCACCGTCACCATGGTCAGGATCTTCATTACCTCGTTCATCCGCGTATTCACCTGGTTCATGTATAAATCCTGCAGGTTGATCGTCATCTCCCGGTATCCCTCATTGTACTCTATAGCCAGCTGTATATGGTCATACACGTCTTTAAAGAAGCGCGCATTACGGTTGTCCATCAAAGGCGAATTGGCTTTCCAGAGGGAATAAACCACATCTTTTACAGGGGTCATCGCCCGGCGCATCACCATGATCTCGTTGCGAAGGGCCGAGATCTCCAGTAAAATACTGTTCTGTGTAGAAACCGCCATCGCTTTATGCTCCAGCACTTCCAGCCGTGTCGCCAAAGATTCCAAAACCTGGAAATAATCATCCACAACGGCATCCACCAATTGATAATACAGGTAATCGGCGCTTTTTTTGCGAACCGCGTCCAGGCGGTTCTTTAGTTTTTTCCGGATCTCTCCGAATGGATCTTTTTTATGCTCCGTCTGGAAAGAAATAACATAGTTCTTACCCAGCAGGATGCTCAATTGTTCTTTTTCTACTAATTGGAGGGTTTCGTCATAGGTCAGCATGGGCAGCAGGCTGAAATAGTGCTCGTCGATCTCGTCGGTCTTGGAACGCTGGCCTACGCTGACGATATCATTCACCAGCAGGTTGTGCACATTAAAATGACTGCACAAACGGCGCACATCTTTCCTGCGGATCCCGTCTACATTGATCCAGATAACCTTGTCCAGGTTCTGGTAATCAATAAAACAATCCTTAACACTTTTGGTCTTGAAAATCTCGGCCGAGGTTTCATCAAAAGTATATACCGTGTAATAGACATTCTTTTTCTCGGCCTCGGGGTCCTGCTCGATCTCAGTAGCCTCGTCGGGATCGTATACCTCGACCGGCCGGAAGTGGTTCGGCACTAAAAAATTAGGGACCTTATATTTTTCTAAAAGATTTGAAAATTTCACGCTGTAATTTAATGCAGATTGGCAAAATACACTAATTTACGCTATTAATTTTTCAAGACTTAAAACTTAATCATATGGCCGGAAAAGAGCAGTTTATAGCGCAAATGCAGGATGGCTATGCCTTTAAAGGAGCTTCTTTTTTTATAGGCAGCGGTATGCTGGCGGGTGAGGTGATCCCCGAAGCTACAATAAGTATACCCCTGAAAACAATGAACCGCCACGGCCTGATCGCCGGGGCCACCGGGACGGGTAAAACAAAGACTTTACAGCTCCTGGCCGAGGGCCTGAGCGATGCCAGTGTTGGCGTACTGATGATGGACGTTAAGGGCGACCTCAGCGGTATTGCTGCCCCGGGCGAACTGAATAAAATCATAGAAGAGCGTTATGCCAAGATGCAGGCCACCTGGAAACCGAATGCTTACCCGGTAGAGTTTCTTAGTCTTAGCGAAGAAAAAGGCACGCGCCTGAAAGCTACTGTGACGGAATATGGCGCTACGTTATTATCCAAAGTGCTGGACCTGAACGATAACCAGTCGGGCCTTTTGGCCATGCTGTTCAAATACGCAGATGATAACCAACTGCCGATCCTGGACCTGAAGGACCTGGTGAAACTGCTGCAATATGCATCCGACCAGGGCAATGATGAGATCAGCCAGCTCTATGGTAATATCTCCAAAGCCTCGGTTGGTACTATTTTGCGCAAAGTGATCGAATTGCAGAACCAGGGTGCGGACCATATTTTCGGCGAACGCAGTTTCGACGTAAATGACCTGATGCGGATTTCCGGCGATGGCAGGGGTATGATCTCTATACTTCGTGTAACGGATATCCAGGATAAGCCCAAATTGTTCTCCACCTTTATGCTGCAGTTATTGGCAGAACTTTATGCTACCTTGCCGGAGGTGGGCGATATGGACCAGCCCAAGCTGGTGATGTTCATTGATGAAGCGCACCTGATCTTCAACGAGGCCAGCAAAGAATTGTTGCAGCAGATAGAAAATGTAGTTAAGCTGATCCGCTCCAAAGGGGTCGGGGTGATCTTCTGTACGCAAAATCCCCAGGATATACCGGCTTCTGTCCTGGGACAGCTTGGCTTGAAGATACAGCATGCCTTAAGGGCCTTTACCGCGAACGATCGTAAAGCGATCAAAACGGCTTCGGAAAACTACCCGACCAGTGAATTTTATAAAGTAGATGAAGCGATCACTCATTTAGGTATTGCGGAAGCTTTCGTAACTTTGTTGAATGAAAAAGGGATTCCGTCTCCCCTGGTACATGCCTACCTGGGCTCCCCGGCTTCCAGGATGAATATACTGAGTGAGCAGGAAATTACCGATGTGGTTGGCCGCTCGCAGATAGCCGGTAAATATAATGAGGCCGTTGACAGCGAGAGTGCTTATGAATTACTGGCTGCAAAAATTGAGGCTAATGTAAGGCAGGAGGAAAATGTGAATACTACTGCTAACGCTTCAAAGGCCGGACGCCCGAAGAAAGAGGAGCCTGGTTTCTTTGAAAAAATGCTAAATAGCGCTGCCGGTAAACAGGCACAGCGTACCGTGACCAGGACTTTACTCGGCGCCCTAATGAAAATGTTTAAATGAAAGAAGTAATGTTGTTGTTAGAAATTGAGGCAGGATTGATCCTGAAAAGTATGAATATTGATGACGCGGAACCTTTGCTGGAATGCATCCGCGAGAATACCGAACATTTGCAGACCTGGATCCCCTGGATCAACCCGCAAAGTCACTTGGTACAGTTGCAGGACTTTATTCATATGCAATTAAGAGACCTGGAGCACCAGGAAGGCCTTATGCTGGGCTTGTACCAGGACGAGGTGCTGATAGGTATGGCTGGCCTGCAGGACTGGGATCATCAACTGGGTATGGCAGAACTTGGCTTCTGGATATCCAGGAGACACCTGGGTAAAGGTATCATGAGGAAGGCGGTAAAACGTTTATTACAATTCGGGTTCAGGGATATGCAATTGCAAAAAGTAACCGCTACCTTCCCGATCTCGAACCTGAAGGCACACAAATTGCTCGAAAATACCGGTTTTAAAGTAGAAGGCGTATTGAGAAATCATATGTTGCACCACGGCCTCAAATCACATATGGTGGTGATGGGCTACCTGACAGAAGAGTGGTTAGGTTAAAGCCAAATGATAAGAGAAATTTCATAAAAAAGCGCGGTATCACTCAACAGGATACCGCGCTTTTTTTATAGCTGATTAGTGCTTTTAGAGGATCGTTGCTTTTACTGCTTTCAGTATATCAAATGTTTCCGCTTCATTGTCGCCCTCGGCATAAATACGCAGCAGGGGTTCGGTACCTGATGCGCGCAGCATTACCCAGCCACCGTTTTCGAGGTGGTATTTTACGCCATCGATCTTCTCTACCTTATTTGCTTTGTATTTACCAAAACCTTCGTTATACACATCATTTTGCGCATTATTAATAATGGTTTCTTTTTGCTCATTGGGGAGGGTAAGATCATCTCTCTGGTAATTGAAAGAGCCGATCACGCTATAGATCTCATTGATCAGTTCTTTAAGCGATTTACCGGTTTCTACCATGAATTCCAGTAATACCAGGCCATCATAGATGCCGTCTCTTTCCGGTATATGGCCTTTTACCGCGATACCGCCGCTCTCCTCGCCACCTACCAGTACGTCCTCTTTTACGATCTTCTCGCTGATGTATTTAAAGCCGATCGGGGTTACTTCTACCGGAAGCTCGTATAACTCGCACATGCGTTTTACACGGTCGGTTACCGAGAACGCGATGATCACTTTACCGTTCATATCCTTATATTGGGACAGGTAATGCACCAGCAGCAATAAGATATGATGCGCGTCTACGAAGTTACCGTCCTCGTCATACAAGCCAATACGGTCGGCATCACCATCGGTAACCAGGCCGATTTTTAATTCCGGAGTGTTTTTCATCAGCTCCGATAGTTCCCTGGTATTTTTATACAAAGGCTCCGGGGGAGTGCCGCCAAAGGTAGGGTTATGCTCGCAATGCAGGAGCACGGCAGAAGGCATCAGTTTCCGGATAACATTCTGTCCTGCGCCATACATGGCGTCATAAGCCATTTTGAAAGCGGAATTATTCAGTTTTTCAAAATCAAATTTTGTATTTAAGTAAGTTAAATACATTTCTTCCAGGTCTATCCACTCAAACAGGCCCTGGGCGGCATAATCTGCCAGGGATTGTTGCGGCAGTTCGGCGATCTCCGGGATCAGTGCTTCCACTTCAGCAATATCTTCGGGATTGGTAGGGCCGCCATGAGCGCCTTTCAGTTTATACCCGTTATAGGCCGGCGGGTTGTGAGAGGCAGTAATGACCACGCCCTGCTGTGCACCCAGGTTTAAAACACCATAAGAAACCATTGGGGTACTCACAAAATCTTTTGCCATCAGCACTTTTACGCCGTTGGCACAAAGGATAAGCGCCGCGGTTTCACTAAACAGTTCACCGGCAAATCGGCAATCGTGCCCAATAACTACTTTCGGGTTTTGATGTTTGGCATTCAGCCAGTCGGCAAGTCCTTTAGAAACGCGGGCCACATTAGCTACGGTGAATTCTTTCGCAATAATGGCTCTCCAACCGTCTGTGCCAAATTTAATTTTTTCCATGATTATAATTAGAAAATTTTCGCAAATTTAGTGATTTGAAAATAATACGTCGTGCATGGAGAAGATTCCTTTTTTATGCTGGATATATTCTGCCGCCACTACCGCGCCCATAGCAAAGCCCGCGCGGGAATGCGCTGTATGGGTCAACTCTATGTCATCTATTTCCGAAGCATATTTTACGACGTGCGTACCCGGAACTTCATCTACCCTGAACGCCGAGATATTCAATTGTTTATTGTCGGGCTCCAAGGACCAGCTATCCAGTTGTGGGTAAGCTTCTATAATTTGTTCTGCGATCGTGATCGCGGTGCCACTAGGGGCATCCAGCTTCTGGGTATGATGGGTTTCCGATACCGATACGGTATAAGCGGAATGCGGTTGCATCAGCTTCGCGGCCATCTTATTCAGCTCGAAAAACAGGTTGACGCCGATACTGAAATTAGAGGCCTGAAGGAATGCCGTATTGTTTTCGGTACAGATTCTTTGTGCTTCAGCTACCTGGTCATTCCAGCCGGTGCTGCCGCATACTACAGGTACGCCTGCGCGGAGGCTTTTACTTACGTTTTCAAAGGCACTCTCCGGGTTAGTAAACTCGATGACAACATCGGCATTGCTTAAATTTTCGCTGCTGGCTTCTGCTTTATTCTTAGATCCTATTTTAAGTACGATCTCGTGTCCGCGTTCCAGGGCGATCTTTTCAATGGCCTGTCCCATTTTGCCATAACCCAACAAAGCTATTTTCATGCTTACTATTTAATTAATGTTTTTGGCCAGAATAATTTCTGGATCCCTCTTGAAAAATGTATAAAGTCTGGTTGCCCTTCAATAGAAAGGCCGCCGTAATTAAATTTAGTTTTAAACTTTTCTACCTTAACATCCCGGAACAGCCATTCCGCATGGTGTACGCCGTATTCAAACAATTGGTTGTCTTTTTCGTAAAAATACTTAAAACGGTTAGAGAGCCATTGTTCCAGGGCAGAAGGGGCTATAGGTTCGCCATAGTTGTAGTGCAGGCCGAGCTTAAAACCGGTGGCCTCATTGCTGGCAAAGAATTTGTGGATATCGCCCTCATCTTCGCGCTGGAAGTCAGTTTCGCCCTGCTTCAGTTTAAAAAGCCTTTGGTACAGGTTTTTGGTGAAAGACTTTTCCAGCTCCTGGTTGAATACAAAAAGCCCGGGTTTCCCGTTGTGGATCACATAGGTCTGCATCAACACCTGCTTGAATTTAAAGCCTTGTTTGATCAGGTTAAGTAATTTATTCCTGAAATTTTCAATGGAAGCTACACACATGGTCACCCAGGCGCCGCCTTCAAAAGTATCTACGGATAAACTGGGGGGTAACAGGTGCTTGATCACACTCGCGTCCACCTTCCAATGAAGCATCAGCACATTTTTCCATTCGCTGTATACCACCCAGTCGGAATCGGGTAAAGGAGCATTGCGATGCGCTGTTTGTTTTAAAATATCCTGGGGTTTTAATATATTCATCTAAACAAGCAAAGACTAAAGGGAGCCTTATTAATTAAAACAATTAAAGGGTTTAAGAGATAAAGGTACATAAGATTACTTAAAAACTCTTTTAATAATAAAAACATTGAAATGCCTGAACCTTTTACCAGATTTTTTTATGTTCACATATTAGTGACTATATGCGGGATACGGCCTGAATGCAAGCAGGGCTGTTAGATGCCTGCATTCAGGATAATTTATTATACTTACGATTTACCAATATTTATTAGGTTCAGGAACAGCCTTATAGCCCCCCTGTTGCCCGCAGGTAATTGCCTGAAAAATACCAGTGAGGTATAGACAAAATGGCCTTTTCCATAAGGGGCATAAATAATACCTCCTTTTAGTGCTTCCTCTTCCGGGTCATGCATGGATAATAAGGCTTTGTAATTTTTGTCCCAGGACTCGGGGTAGTAGATACCTCTTTCCTGTACCCAGTGATCAAAATCTCCGACTTCTATTTTATTGGGACTGTTTAAAAGTTTATCGGTGGGATCCAGGACTGCTACTGCTGCCTTCTCATCGGTCACCCGGCTGCGCGAAAGCTTTATAGGTAGCGGGCTGAAGTTATTCAGCTCCAGGCCCATGCTGGTGTTGTACTGCATGACTACGGTACCCCCCTGGTTGATGTATTTCCAAAGTTCCGGTAAATATTGCTCTATATCCTTACGGGTATTAGCCAGTCTTACACCACAGACGATGGCATCGTATTTTTTTAAATTGTTTACATCGCTGAGCTCATTATTGCTTAATATTGTCACATTAAGGCCCAAGTCGGAAAGACTTTCCGCAACTTTATCTCCCGCACCGGTAATGTAACCGATGTTGGTTACTTTTGTACTCCAGTTTTCAATAATAACGTTAGCACTGGCATCGGTGAAATATTGAAGGGTAGGGATATGCGGATATTGGATCGTATGTAATTGCTTTTTATATTTTTTACCATCAACCACCAGGACATAGTTTAATTTTGATTCACCCGGTAAACCGGCCGTGGCATTGCCTTTTACAGGAACGCTGATCTTTTTACTTTCATTTTTCTTTAAAGAAATATCCTGTTGCGCGGCAATAAGTGTCCCGGCATCGTTATAGATTTCCAGGGTCGCATTCGCAGCATCTACTCTTGAAAATACGAGGGCCGCTAATTCAAAATCCTTATCTTTCTGGAGCACAATACTCGACACTGCAGGTGTTATATCAAAATCAGGCATTATGCGTACTGCTTCGATCACATCACCCCTGGTCGGGTCCAGTTTTTTATAAGAAACGGGCGTTTCTGCAATGAAAGTTTCCCCTTCAATAAGGAGTGTAGTTTTCAGTACAAAAGGATTATAGCTCAAAGGCTCGTTCTGGTAGGGGGCAGGGTAGGCGAACTTGTTGTCTTTGCCCGCATCCTGTAACCAGTAGGCCTGGGTGATGCCAAAGGCGTTGAAAACAGTTGTTTCCGTTTGTGTTTCCCATATTTTGTCGGTTTCCGGTTTGATGTCAGCGGCAAGCGCCCTGCCTTCCACCTCATTAATAGACTTTATTTGCAAACCCGGGTAACGGCTTATGGCTTTGATTTCGACCGGTAAGGATGCGTTTGCAATCGTAGTAGGCGTTTTGCTCAATACCTCCATTTGAAAACCGGTACAATCCAGGATGACTTGGTCCAGCTCATTCAGTTTAGTGGTTAGCCAGAAATTGTTGTCCGTTTTAGCGGACTTTAGTTTTTTTCTTAAGCTGATCAGTGCCGGAACACTTTTCTGGGGCGCCTGGAACTGGAACTGGCCGATGATCTTATTGATTTCCTGCCCGATGGTTTTTAAGCCTATCCTGTTCCAGGTAGTATCTACGCCATCATAAATGGAAGTTTTCATTTCGGAGCCGGCCATCAGCTCAAAATGCTCATTGCTGATGCCGTAGCTCTGCGGGGTACCGGCGCCCTGGCTTTTATGCTCAGAGCGGCTTCTGCCGGCCACCTCACCATAAGCCTCTCCTAATATAGGATCAAACTGGTTGATAGGCACTTCAAACTGTCCCGCTCTGATAGTACTGGCAGAGCCAAACCGGAACGCGTTAAAGAGGATGCGCTTTGGCTTCCAGGCAGTTTTATCTTTAGATTGTTCTAATTGTTTGAAGGCTTCCAAGGCGGCAATTGCCGAGGCGGTATGCTGGCCATGCCCCCCTTCACCGGTAGTCGGGAAGCGGCAGATCAGTACGTCCGGTTTATATTGCTGGATCGCTGTTTTGATATCATCAACAACCTGCTGTTTATCCCAGAAGTTAAATGTTTCTACTGGCGATTTGGTAAACCCGAAATCAATGAACCGGGTAAATAATTGCTTACCGCCGTCAATTTTACGGGCCATCATCATTTCATTGGTACGGATAAGACCCAGCGCGGCGCCCTGTTCATTGCCAATAATGTTCTGACCGCCATCACCGCGGGTCAGCGAAAGATAGATCGTATTAATATGGTCATGATGTACCAGGTAAGTGATCAGCCGGGTATTTTCATCGTCCGGGTGTGCGGCGATATACATTACGGTACCCATGCGCTGCAGCTGCTGTAGTGATTTATAAATGCCGGCGGATGGGGCGGGCCGCAACTGCTGGGCATCGGACTTTTTCGGTAACAACAGGATACTTAGGAGGAACAGGAATATCGATTTATTGCTCATCTGGAAATTATAATATTATTATTAGTGCCCGATTAAAGGGGACAAAAATATACTTTTGCGGTGTAATAGAAAAGATAAAATGAATTTGCGATTGCCCCGGAATGTAATACTGCTCCTGCTTTCTTCGCTATTCTGGACTGCCTGTAAAAGCAGCCCGGACCGCTTTGTGGGCCGTGGTTTTTATTACTGGAAAACGAATGTGACCATAAGTGAATATGAAAACCGCTATATGGACAGCCTTAAGACAGACCGGTTTTACCTGCGTTTTTTTGATGTGGATGCCGAGGGTAAAAAAGTGAGCCCCAAAGCGATCATTAATCTCGGAAAGGGATTACCCCGGCAGCCTATAGTACCGGTTGTGTTTATCACCCCTGCAGGACTTAACGCCATGTCCTGGAAAGAACTGGAGTTTTATGCGCGTAATATTGCCACCCTGGTCGAGCAAAAGGCTAAAGAGGCCGGTATAGTTCCTGCAGAGCTCCAGATAGATTGTGACTGGACGCAAAAGAATAAAGACCTTTATTTTGAGCTCCTCAACAAACTTAAGCAGCAAGCTTACTTTAAAGATAAATTGTTAAGTGTTACCATAAGGTTGCATCAGGTAAAATATCTTGCCGCCGCCGGCATACCACCGGCAGATAAAGGACTTTTAATGGTCTATAATATAGACAATCTCAGGAATGTAAAGGTGGAAAACTCTATTCTGAACACGCAATCGGCCAAATCTTACCTGGAAACGGTAGGGTCCTACCCTTTACCCCTGGACATCGCTTTGCCGATCTTCCAATGGACTTTGCTCTTCGAATCGGATCAATTAAAAGGGATTTTAAGGGATGTGAGTAGCACAGACCTGCAAAATGACCTGCAGATAGAAAAAACAGGTGAATTTACCTATAAAGTGAAAGACGATCATTCATTAAAAGGGTATACCCTTAAAAAAGGACAACTGTTGCGCCTGGAAGAAAGCCATATAGAGCGCGTAAAAGAAATATCAAAATATCTGGCCCAAAGAATCAAAGGGGATTCTTTAAATTTGCTGCTTTACCATTGTGATAGTCTGAATTTCAAAAATTATAAAACAAATGAACTGGAAAAAGTTTTTAGCAGTTTCGATTAGTGTATTTGGTTTAGTGTCTTCAGAACAGGTTATTAGTGCTTGTGCCGATTATAATAATTATGATACCTACCCGCAGTTTTTTGGTAATGAAGCACCTGGGAAACCGGCTTATATGCCTTTCAACTTCGTGAGCGGAGACCTGTACTACAGCGATTATCGCTATTGGGATGAAAATTATTCCGGCACCTCGGCAGAAAAGATCAATAAACAATTGATCCTGGAAGAGTGGAAAACCGCTCTGGACAACAAGTTCAGTATTAATACCCTAAAAGCGATCGTCTATGATGCAGGGCTGAACAGTTTGTTTGCTTTAAAGGCGGATGGGATTGCGAAAGGCAGTAATGACAGCCTTGCAGGCAATGAATTTTACCAGTTTCTTGCCCAAAAGAAAAATAAAGAATACCTGGACTACCTGATTTATGCTAAAAAATGCGAGATCAATGCCAGCCAGGCCAATACAGACTGGAACGATAATAAAAAGAAACCCATTCAATCCAATAATAGCCTGAAGGACGAAGGTCTTACGGCCTTTAAAAAAGAGAAGAATGATTTCCTGAAAATGAAATATGCCTTCCAGGTATTAAGAATGGCGTTTTATGCCAACCAGAATGATGAAGTGCTGAGCCTGTACGATCAATACCTGGCGAATAAAGCAGATCGAAGTGTGGCCTATACACGGATCATTGGCTTCAAGGCCGGGGCACATTACCGGAACGGCGATAAACCACTGGCCGGATACTACTACGCCAAAATGTTTGACAATAGTGATGCGTATAAATATGAAGCGATGATCAGCTTTGAATGGTCGCGTAAATGGTACGATTCAGAAACCAGTGAATTGAAAAAAGACCGTATACAGGAAATCTACGATCTGTGTAAAACCGATCATGAACGTGCAGTAGTGCTGGTGATGAAAGGCTTGCGGGCTTACCCCGACTTTGCCCTGGAAGATATTAAGAAAGCTTATGCTTTAGACCCGAAGGTGGAAGGTATAGATGTCCTGATGAACCGGGAAATCAATAAACTGGAAGAAGACTATTTCCAGAAACTGATTTACGCGGAAAATCAATTGCCGGATGCCAGGATCTGGTATTACAGCATCCGTAGTATGGATTATGGTGACAATAAGGCGGATGCTACAGCGGATAAAAGGTATAAAGATTATATTAAGTCGCTGAATGCATTTATTGACCAGCTTATCGCGGATAAGAAAGCGGGAACACCGGCGTTATGGTACCTGACCAAGGCTTACCTGGCCTGTATGCAGAATAATGCGCCGGAAATGCAGGCCGGCATGGATAAAGCTGTGGCCAGCGGGATGAAAGAAAGTGAAAAAGGATTGTACCAGGTCATAGACCTGTTGTATACCTTATATAAATCAAAAACCATCACCACCCAGATAGAGACCGATTTGCTGCCTAAGCTTAAAGCGCTGAATGAAGTAGCGAAAAAATCAGACCTGGCCTCCTACCAGTTCCGGGATGTAATGAACCACCTGGTAGCCGGGAAATATTTCCAGCAGGGAGATACGATAAAAGGTGTTTATGCCATGGCGCATGCCAATACCTGGGACAGCAGCCGTGCCAGCTTCGACGCAGACAAGGACTTCCAGGATATCCAGGGCGATGTTTTGAGCAACCTTTCCGTAGCCAGCCTTAGAAAAGTGCAGGCTTTCAGGGCAGATGCTAAAAAATCGGCCTTTGAAGAATGGCTGGTAGCCCCGACTTATTATACATTGCCAGTATTGAAAGAGCTGGAAGGTACCATGTATGTGCGTAGCGGGGACTTTAAATCGGCTATCAAAATTTTTGAGCAAAAAGACGTGCCTGCGAGCAGTTTCCCGAACCCGTTCATGCCGCAAATCAACGACTATATAGAAATTTATGCACAGGATACCGCAAGAACCTACACTAAATTAAGTTTTAGTAAACGCATGGCGGAATTGCAGGATATCATCGCCAAAAATCCCAATGATGCCGGCGCTTTATACGGCTATGCGGTAGCGCTTTATAATATATCCTATTACGGTAAAGCGGCTGATATAGTGGCCTACAACCGTATCGCCACAGATGATAACGGTTATTTTAAAGACCCGAATGATGCTAAATTACCCCGTCATCTACTGGAATATTACCGGGTGTTTTCCGCAGAACAATATTTTAATAAAGCCGCTGCTGCTGCTGTGGATCCCGAGCTTAAGGCCAAAGCGCTATGGGGTGCGGCTAAATGCTGGACCAAGCGCAGCCCGACCAGTGACGGGGGCAAAGCTTATTACTATGACGAAGCCTATTATACCAATGCTCTTAAAAATCCATATTTTGAAAAGCTAAGCACTACCTTCTCCGGCACCAGGTATATGCAGTTGGTGAAAGGGACCTGTGCGTATTATGCCGATTATTTAAGCAAAAAATAGCCGATGAAATTTAAATATTATTTGGTATTTGCTTTGCTGTTGCTGGCCCATGTGATTGCGGGCGTGGTCTACAGCGGGTATGCCTGGTGGTGGATCTTAGTGACGATACTGGTGTTGCTGGCTGTTTTGGTGCAGGGTTGCAGGAATATACAATGGAATTTCTTCCTGAAGTCTGTCAACAGGGTGCCCCTGAGCCTGCAGCAGTTAAGAGCAGGTACAAAACCTGTAGCGCTTACATTTGACGACGGCCCGCATGAAAATACTTTAAAGGTCCTGGACATATTGAAAGCGGAAGGAGTACGCGCAACATTTTTTGTTATCGGGAAGGAAATCGCCGGGAAAGAACCTATTCTGCAAAGAATCAAAGACGAGGGACATTTACTCGGGAATCATACCTATGCCCATAATGCCGCTTTTTACTGGCAATCTGCACAACTCATGGCAGAAGATATTACCAAATGTAATGAATTGATCCATGCGGCTACAGGGGTAAGTCCTGATATTTTCAGGCCGCCCTTTGGGGTAACGAACCCCAACCTGGCGAAGGCATTGGCAAAGCTTGGGCTGCAATCGGTAGGTTGGACCCTAAGAAGTATGGATACTATTGCCAAAGACCCTGAAGCCTTATTGAACAAGATACTTAATAGCGTGCGCAGCAATAATATCATCCTGCTGCACGACCGTTGTGATATTACCGTCGCGATGCTGCCTGAACTGATCGCCCGCTTAAGGGAAAAAGGCCTGAGTTTTGGTTTTCCCGTGGTGATGGAATAGGCGTTTAGTACGATAACAAGTGGAAAACTAAAGAGTGCAGGTCATTTGCAGGTAATTTTTTTAACTTTGTTCCAAAAGAACTGTTTATGAAGAAAATATACTTATTAGGTATAGGCGCCTTATTAAGCGCCAGTACTGTTTTTTACAGTGGCTGTGGTAAAAACGGGATCAACATTTTTTCTATTGATAATGATATAGAATTAGGGCTGCAGACAAAGGCGCAGATAGAGGCCGACCCGGCTCAATTTCCTATTTTGAATCCTGCAACGCACCAGGCGGCCTATAGCTATCTCTACGCTATGCGGGATGATATACTGAATAGTGGTAAGATCACTTATAAGAGCCAGTTTGCCTGGGAAATTTACATTATTGATGATGATAATACCGTAAACGCGTTCTGTACACCCGGTGGATACATTTATATCTATACCGGCCTGATTAAGTACCTGGAGAATAAATCTTCTCTCGCCGGGGTAATGGGTCATGAAATGGCACACGCCGACCGCAGGCATTCTACCAATCAATTAACCAAAAAATATGGGGTGCAAACTTTGTTGGACATTGTTTTGGGAAATGATCAGAACATGCTGACGCAGATAGGAGCAGAACTGATTAGTTTAAGCTTTAGCCGCAGTGATGAGAAAGATGCGGATACCTATTCCGTAAACTATTTATGCCCTACAAAATACCGTGCAGATGGTGCGGCTGACTTTTTTATTAAACTGAACAGCCATGGCGGTTCCGGTGTTCCGGCTTTCCTGAGCACGCATCCTAACCCGGACAACAGGGTACAGAATATCCAGGAACATGCGGCAGCGAACAATTGTGTGGCTACGATCCCCGCTGCAGAAGAAGACCAGGGCTACCTGCAATTCAGGGCACTGTTTTAATAACCATTAGCTGGTGGTATCCTGAGATTTTCCTTATTATCATCCTGAGCCTATCGAAGGCTGGGTTTATGAGATTAAATTCCTGGTAAATTGAACTATTCAATGCACCAGGAATTTTAGTTTTTTGAAAAGTACTTAACTATTTAAATATCTTTCATTGATCACAGTCCGGTGGTGCATTTGATGCCCGAGTATGATCCAGGCACAGGCCCGCACACTCATGGAATAGTTGCTGGCAATACCGGTCAGCAGCATTTGCTTTGCCGTAAGGTTATTAAAAAAAGCAAGGCTCAGGTTGCGGCAGGCATTGAATTCTTTTAAAAGTCTGGTGGTGGAGATATTGTCGGCATGCGCGTTTTTGGCAAATTCATTTTCATCGAAAAAGGGCAGGGGCGTTTTGTCCAGCCTTGAAAAGCGCATAGCCCGGTAAGCAAACACGCGTTCTACATCGACCAGGTGCATCAGGATGTCTTTCATAGACCATTTACCCTCCGCATAGCGGAAACGCAGCTGCTCTTCGCTTAGCGACTTATACAAAGCGGTGATTTCTTTAGCAGAAGATTTGAGCTGGTCTAAAATACTTACAGTTGGGTCTACCTTTTCAATATAGGGCTCGTAATACATTGCGAATTCCGTAAAATCAGGCTTGCTTATCTTTTTCATCTTTTAATTGGGATTCTTTGCCGCAAATTAACTTTTTTTGTAGAAAAGCTGTTCGGAACGATTTGTATCTTGGCTCTGGATTATCAATACACCTTCCATGCTATGGCAAAATTCAAGAAAATAAGGAAAATAGTGATAACTACGGGAATAGCAGGTATCGTAGGTGTCGCGGCTATCTGGGCCTATGTAAAATCGGTATCTGATGCCGATATTTATAAAGACCTGGAAACCGTTCCCGATAAGTACGTTGCTATCGTTTTTGGCGCTGGTATAGGGCCGGGTGGTAGGCCCAGCAAATACCTGAAAGACCGACTGGACGCGGGTGTGCTGTTATATAAGCATGGAAAGGTGAAGCGGCTTTTACTTTCGGGAGACAATGGCAGTAACCGTTATGATGAGTTGAAAG
Organism: Taibaiella sp.; assembly: GCA_016786705.1. Taxonomy (GTDB): domain Bacteria; phylum Bacteroidota; class Bacteroidia; order Chitinophagales; family Chitinophagaceae; genus Edaphocola. The sequence continues at coordinate 194,807 of JAEUVV010000010.1, read as the reverse complement.
TGATGAAAGAGTACTGTGCTGATGCGGGTGTCCCTGCCACAGATATTTTTGTAGACTATGCGGGATTTGATACCTATTCGACCGTTTATCGGGCCAGGGACCTGTTTAAAGTAGATGAAGCGATCATGGTTACACAAGCTTATCACTTGGAGCGGGCTATCTTTATAGGGGAAAAAATGGGTATATCCTGTGTCGGCTTTGCTGCTGATAAAGGCAGCTACTATTTGGCTAAAAAGAATAAACTCAGGGAACAACTGGCCTTAGTAAAATCTTTTGTGGACGTATCGCGCAATCGTAAACCTAAATACCACGGTGGTAATATCGATATTCATGGGGAATCTAATTTTTATAAAAAATAACTGCAGCATGAAACTTAGAAAAATTTTAGGCTTACTCTTATGCCCGCTTGTAATTGCCTGTGGCAATGCGGACAGCACTAAGCCCAATGTCGCTAAACAGGAAGTACCTGCTAAAGAGCAATATCCTAAAGAAGTATTTAAGAGCGAAGCATTGCTGGTGCGGCAGATCAGCCCGAATACTTACGTGCATATCAGCTACCTGGCTACTAATGACTTTGGAAATGTGCCCTGTAACGGGATGATCGCCGTTAATGGCGACAAGGCTATCATCTTTGACGCGACGACGACTGATTCCACATCAGCTGTATTGATCCGCTGGATAAAAGAGAAGTTGAAGGCAAAGCCGGTAGGGCTGGTAATCACCCATTTTCATGAAGACTGCCTGGGTGGAGCAGCGGCTTTCAGGGCGGATGCTATTCCTACCTATGCCAGTCATAAAACCGTCGCGGCAACAAAAGAAAAACAACTGTTCATCCCGGAACATGGATTTGATAGCTTATACCAATTCGATCTTAATGGCGAAAAAGTTGAGGCCCGTTACTGTGGAGCAGGGCATACCCCTGATAATACCGTTGGTTATTTTGCCAAAGATGCGGTTTTGTTTGGCGGTTGCCTGGTCAAAGAGCTGGAAGCTGACAAGGGTTACCTGGGAGATGCAGATACACTTAGCTGGCCGGCCACCATCAATATACTGAAGCAGGCTTATCCCAATGTCAAATTGGTGATTCCGGGGCATGGCGCTATAGGCGGAAAAGCTTTGCTGGACTATACGCATGATTTATTTGCGGCAAAAGCGTCTAAATAGTCTTCATTACCTTAAATCTTTAATGTAAGTTAGCGGTTCAGAATTTTAAGTATTGGTGCAACATCAAATTGTAATTGTCGGTTCCGGTTTAGGCGGCCTTTTAACGGCGGTGTTCCTGGCAAAGGAAGGGTACGATGTAGCCGTCCTGGAGCAGAATAAGCAGGTGGGAGGTTGCCTCCAGACTTTTTCTTTTGATAAAAAAGTATTTGACAGCGCGGTACATTATATCGGTGCGCTGGGTGAAGGCGAAGTCTTGAACCGCATATTTGATTATGCGGGCATCATGTCTCGGCTTAAATTAAAGCAACTGGACGCCGATTGCTTTGATCAGGTACTGCTGGAGCAGGAAGACCGCACATTCCGCTTAGGGCAAGGGACAGCAGGTTATAAAGAAAGCCTGGTGGCGCAATTCCCGGAAGAAACAGTAGCGATCACTAAGTATTGTGACTTTCTAGAAAAGACCGCGCAAGCTTATCCTTTGTATAATTTAAGGTTAGGGGATGGTGCAGAAAAATTACCGTATGAGCAACTGCATTTATCTGCGGTGCTTGCGGATACCGGTGCCAGCCCGTTGCTGCAATCGGTAATCACAGGTAACAGCATCCTTTATGCCGGCGACCGGCGTTTTACTTCCTGGGCTGCGCATGTGCTCGTGTCTAAAAGCTATATAGACAGCTCCTGGCGCTGCGAGGGTGGCGCTTCGCAGATCTCGAAATACCTGTGGAAAGAGCTGCAGGTGCATGGCGGCACAATCTACCGGCATGAAAAAGTAAATAAGCTGTGCTATGAAAACGGTAAGATCACGGCGGCCCATTGCGTTTCGGGCAATATATTCTATGCCAATCAGTTTATTTCCAATATCCATCCCAAAGAAACACTGGCTATTGTGCAGGAGGAAGCGGCCTTTAAAAAAGTTTACAGGAGCCGGGTCAATAATGCCCGGGAAAGTATTGCCTGCCTGATGGTAAATATTGTTTTGCAACCAGGGAAAGTGGCTTATAAAAACTATAATGTCAATTGGAACAATGGGGATCCGCTTGCGACCATAGAGAGGCTACAAGAAAGTTTTCCTGTGAACTACTCTATTTACTACACGGAAGATCAAGCTAACAGGGGATATGCGGAATCGGTATCCATATTGACTTATATTAATGCCGCTGACTTTGATACCTGGGCCGCTACTTTTAATAATACCATCGCCCCGGCTGTGCGAAGCAAAGCTTATGAGCGCTATAAGGAAGCAAGAGCAGGATTATTATTGGACAAAATAGCTGAAAGGTTTCCCGAGCTGATACAATTTAAAAAGAGCGTTAAAATAGCGACGCCATTGACTTACAGGGATTACCAGGGATCTGGTAGCGGTAGTTTATATGGCATCCTGAAAGATGTTAATCATTTTGCGGCAACGACTTTCTCTACTAAAACACGTATTCCCAATTTATACCTTACGGGGCAAAATGTTAATCTGCACGGTGTATTGGGCGTTGCCATGACCTCGATCGTAACCGCCTCAGAGTTTTTGGGTATGGAATACCTGTTAAATAAAATCAGGTAACAGAATCTTTTGTTTCATTTTGTATTAGCACCCTGGTTCCTATAACTCCTAAAGTTTCTTTAAAGATAAATGGCTTCCGTTCCTATTGATTAAATTTACAAAGCTGAATGAACTAACGCAGGTATATTATTAATCAAAAAATTAATTTTATGGAAGCGAATAGAAACCAGGCGGATAAAGCCAAAAAAGTAAACGAACAGTCGAACAAACGTCCCCAGAATAAGGATGACCTGGATAGCAGGGCTAACGAAGAACAACTATCTAAAGGGAATGATGAAACGCATAATAAGAAAGAGCAAAAAAGCGAAAAGAAAAAGTAGCTTTGGTAAAAATGGCCTGCGATTAAATCGCAGGCCATTTTTTATTTACTTATTATTCAGTTTATTGATCGTATCTGTAGTTGAAAATCCGTCTACCAAAGGAATAATAATCGTTTTACCGCCATAGCTGCTCACGAAATCATTACCCACCACGGTTTCCGGTGTGTAGTCCCCACCTTTGGCGATCACATCCGGCTTAACGGCTTTGATCAACTCCAAAGGTGTATCTTCGTCAAAAATGCATACGGCATCTACATATTGCATAGCCGCCAGGACGAGGGCCCTGCTCATTGCATCATTAACCGGGCGGTCGTCACCTTTCAATCTTTTCACCGAAGCATCGGAATTAATGCCTACAACGAGTTTATTGCCTTCCTGTGCTGCTAAAGCGATACTTGCGATATGGCCCTGGTGGATAAGATCAAAGACACCATTGGTAAACACTATGGTGTAGCTTTTTACTTTCCAGCCGGCTACCAGGCGGGTGAGCTGTGTAGCCGATACGATCTTGGATTTTATATTATCCAGCTTGTTGTGCGTTACGTTTTCCATTTACAATAGGTAATAAAATTAAAGAAGCTAATCCTAAAATAAGTACTAAAATTGTTTGTACCCCCCAGCAGATCCAGCCGAAGGCCATGCCCACGCCCTCGTTGATGCCAAATAAAAGCAATACACCGGCTACGATCAAGGGGTAAGTGCCGATGCCGCCGGGAGTAACGATCATGCCGATACTGCCGAAGGCGATGATCGCCAACGCCGAGGCCATGCCCAGCCCGGTAGTAGGCTCCAGGGAAAAGTAGCCGATATAAACCATCAGGGTGTACATCAGCCAGATGAGGAAAGTATAGCCCAAAAATGCGCCACGGGCCTTCATACGCCATACGGAAGCGATACCGTCACCAAGACTTTTGATGATATTACCGACTTTGGTATTTTTCAATTTCTTGAGCAGGAAAATGAATGCGGCTATACCTGCAAGGATGACAATTACCGCTATGATCACAGGTTTCCAGATGATGGCGGTTCCATCGTGGAAGTATTTTCCGAAGTAATCATTTAATAGCGTAAAAGCGATATTCCTTTCAAATAATAATACGAGCAGCATCACGATCAAGAGGGAGATCATATCAAAAGCGCGTTCGCCGATTATGGTACCTATAGCCTTATCCGGTGCCGTATTTTCATATTTGGTCAGAACTGTACACTTAGCCACTTCGCCCAGGCGCGGTACAACAGTATTGGCCAGGTAACCGATCAATACCGCGAAAGTAGTATTCGCCGTACTGGGTGCTATGTCTACAGTTTTTAAAAGAATCTTCCACCTCAATGCCCTGAAGTAATGGGATAGGAAGCCAACCACGGCTATGGGCGCCAGTACCCACCATTTTATGTTCTTAAAAGCATCGGCCATCGCTGATTTATTCTCCGGGCTCATTTCGGTATAGCGCCAGTAAATAAGACCCAGGCCTAAGCCCATGAAGATAATGATCTGGAGGAACGTATAAACGTGTTTTTTAGTCATAGGTTCTATATAACAGCTTGTTCAATTGATTTAGGTTCGCTTCTAAGTATTTCGCGGCAATCAATATTTAAGTAAATGCCTTGTTGGCCCAGGCGTTGCATTTGTTGGGGTTCAAAGAACATCGCGCATTGATGTTCGTATTCATAGACCAGCCAGAATAAGATATCCTTGTTGGTAATACCAATAGCAGCAAGTGCATTTAATCTAGGTTCAAGTAGATCTAAAAAATTATTGATAAAATCATAGTATGGATCATCTTCTCCTTGTTGAACCAGATACATCCAGGTCTTAAAATCTTCGTGTTCTGAATCATGGTCAGAATAAGGTTTAAGCCCTAAAATACAGGATACCGCATCATAGTGAGTTTGGGTGCCATCGGTATCTATAAACATCTGGTAATACTTCATAAGGTGAGCTCGTAAAAATCGAAACAAAAATAACTAAAGCTACCCATTAAGGATAGCCTTAATCGCTAAAATATTATTCAGCTGATGGTGTGATAGTAGGCTTGAAGTGATCCCTGAGTGACAGGAAGACTTTTTTTATATCCGTATTTGGGTAAAAACCGGCACTATTGATGCAGTTGATCTCTACGATTTTCCAACCGATATCAGTAAGGCAAATATCCATGACGAATGCAGGTGCAACATTGAAAATAGAAATCATCTGTTCCGCGAACCGGATCCCTTCCGGGGCCACCGTAGCTTCAAACGGGATATCTTTTAAAATTTTATAATAAACAGCATCAACTATTTGACCGTCAACTATCCAAAGTCTTGCTTCCTTGGTTATGGTCCTGGGTATCGATACCTGCACCAGCGATTGGGCATTAAAGAGGTCATTAGACCGCTTTTTTAAACTGTTATCGACAAAGTCTTCCCATTTTATCCGGCTGAAAACTTTTCCGGTGAAAAGCTTGGCAAACCGGTAAGGTTTTATAAATTTTTGCTCTTCTGCTTCCCAGTTCAATAGCTCTCCGAATGCTTTAATTTCTGTATGGTAATTCAATAAATGCTCTTTATAATAGGGCGCGTACACTTCGAACAAATGATTGCCGCCGTAAAAGGAGCCGGGATACCACTTGGTATTTTCTTTGCCTAGCATAGCCAGTTTTACCGAACCATATACAAATACGTCATTCCTGTTGGCAGCAATGCTCACCCGGGCATGCTCGTCCGTCAATGCTATTTTTTCAAAAGGAATTTTCAGTTCATCAAGGATAGCGTATATCTTATCAAAGTCCGAATTGTTGTTGTTAAGATTAGATTGTATCAGGATATACATGCTGCGCTCTTTGTGTTTATGGTTATGATAAGGGCTAGCGCCCAAAAAAAGAAAGCTACCGGTTAAGGTAGCTTTCTTGTAATGATTATCTTGAAAAGATTGCAACAAATTAATCTTCAGATTCTTGTTTGCGACCTTTAGATTTAGCTACTACTTCGTCCTCGATATTTCTAGGCGCTTGTGCATAGTGGCTAAACTCCATGGTAGAAGAGGCACGACCAGAAGATAATGAACGTAACTGAGTTACATAACCAAACATTTCGCTCAATGGAACTTTTGCTTTGATTACCTGTAAGTTGTTACGGGTATCCATACCTTCCAGCATAGCGCGACGACGGTTCAAGTCACCGGTTACATCACCCATGTACTGGTCCGGAGTCAATACTTCAACTTTCATGATCGGCTCAAGGATAACCGGCTTAGCCATACGGCCTGCAGTACGGAAACCTTGTTTAGCACACAATTCGAAAGACATAGAGTCAGAATCGACCTGGTGGAAAGAACCATCAAATACGCGTACTTTCATGTGCTCTACAGGGAAACCTGCCAATACACCTGAATTCATACAAGATTCAAAACCTTTGATGATAGCAGGAACAAACTCTTTCGGGATAGATCCACCAAATAAATCATTGATAAATTGGTAAGTACCTTTTCCTTCAGCTAAGAAAGCCTCATCTGCAGGTCCGATCTCAAACTGGATATCCGCGAATTTACCACGACCACCAGATTGTTTTTTGAACACCTCACGGTGAGAGATCTGAGCTGTGAACGCTTCTTTATAAGCAACCTGAGGCGCACCCTGGTTAACTTCAACTTTGAACTCACGCTTCATACGATCCAGGATGATCTCTAAGTGTAATTCACCCATACCACTTAATACCGTTTGCATGGTATCTTCATCAGTTTTTACACGTAAAGTAGGATCCTCTTCGATCAATTTAGCGATAGCCATACCCATTTTATCCACATCCGCCTGAGTTTTAGGCTCGATAGCGATAGAGATTACCGGCTCCGGAATAAACATGTTCTCCAGTACGATCGGGTGTTTCTCATCACACAGGGTATCACCGGTTTTGATATCTTTAAAACCAACTGCCGCTCCGATATCACCAGCTTCGATAAAATCAAGCGGGTTTTGCTTGTTAGCATGCATCTGCATGATACGGGAGATACGCTCGTTTTTACCGGAACGTACGTTCAATACATAAGAACCCGCGTCTAAGTGACCAGAGTAAGCACGGAAGAACGCCAGACGACCTACGAACGGGTCAGTCATGATTTTAAACGCCAATGCAGCGAATGGTTCTTTTGCATCTGGTTTACGGAATAATTTTTTCTCCGGATCATCAGGATCAGTACCTTCGATCGCTTCAACATCAACAGGTGAAGGCAGGTAGCGGATTACGCAATCCAGCATTTTTTGTACACCTTTATTTTTGTAAGAAGAACCACACAACATCGGGATAATGCTCAGGTCGATAGTTGCTTTACGGATAGCTTCGTGGATTTCAGCTTCAGAAATTGAATTAGGATCTTCAAAGAATTTCTCCATTAAAGCATCGTCATACTCTGCAACAGCCTCAACTAATTCCGCGCGGTATTTATTAGCTTCTTCAAGCATATCGGCAGGAACTTCACCTTCAGTATAAGTCATACCTTGTGTAGCGTCATCCCATACGATAGATTTCATCGTAACCAGGTCGACAACGCCTTTGAAGTTATCTTCAGCACCGATTGGTAATTGTAAAGGAACCGCTTTTGCACCTAACATATCACGTACCTGCTGTACTACCATCAGGAAGTCAGCACCGATACGGTCCATTTTATTGACAAAACCTACACGTGGTACACGGTAACGGTTAGCCTGGCGCCATACAGTTTCAGATTGAGGCTCAACACCGTCAACCGCAGAGAATAAAGCTACAAGACCATCCAATACACGCATAGAACGCTCTACTTCTACAGTAAAGTCAACGTGACCGGGAGTATCGATAATGTTAAATTTATATTGTTTAGCGTCAGGAGTTGCTTTACCCTGAACTGTTGGGAATTTCCAGAAACAAGTTGTTGCTGCTGAAGTAATTGTAATACCACGCTCTTGCTCCTGAGCCATCCAGTCCATTGTTGCTCCACCTTCGTGTACCTCACCGATTTTGTGATTAACACCAGTGTAGTAAAGGATACGTTCAGTAGTCGTAGTTTTACCGGCATCAATGTGAGCGGCAATACCAAAGTTGCGCTGTAAGCGTAAATCTGCCATAACGGTTTTATTAAATATTTATAATTTTAGGCTGCAAAGGTAGTGAATTTGGAATAAAAAAATACATATTCAAAATAAAATTTGGATTATATTAGCCCTTAACTGTATAGCGAGTAGAATTTTACCAACAGTTAATCCCGGATTACTTTTTTACATTCCCATACCATCTTTGAGCAATTGTTGCATAAGGCTTGTTTTCCATCAAAGCGTCTGCCCAGATAACGTACCGGGTATAATGCTCCTGGAAACCATAAGGTGCCTTCAGCTTCGCTATATATTTCAATAGCATGGATTTGATTTCCAGTAATGTAATATTTAAAACTTTAGGTTTTTCCAGGTTTAAATCTTTTTTTAATGTGTTGGACAGCGAAAGTTCCAGCTCAAATTGATGACTCTCGTCAAAATGCTTTTTAAAAAACTTAAACGCGGAATGCGCGGCAGAATGGAACACAGAAAAATTCTGATCCTGGAGTAAAAGGAATAAACGAAACAGGTAAAGGTCCCCGTAAATATCCAGCCTTATGGTTTTGGATTGCTTGTTGAATAATTGGTCCCAGGCATTTTCACATTTATCCATTTCATTCAATCCCAGGTAGCTGTTCATTAAATTGGCCAGTATTACCTGCCGGTTGGTAAAAGGCAGCGATTGCTGGTGGACCTGTAATAAACGCTCTGTTTCAGTAACAATTTCCCTGAGTTTAATGAGGTTTCCCATATAATTATATACAATCATCTTGTAGATAGAGTGATAGGTGAGCATCAAATGGGTAAAGGAAAGCGATTGGTTGAGCTTGTTATCACTGATGTATTGCCCGCATTGCTCAATAGTGACTATGGCTTCATCAAAGCGGATCACACATACTGAAGATGTAATATGCTGAAGCAGCCCGCTTATGTAATCGTTAGGTAAAACATTGCATTCATTAGTCCTGGTCAATTGCTTGCTGTGCTGGAAGGCCAGGTCATGCTCAAAAGTCATCCAATAATAAACCGCCAGGATGAGGTTGTAGTAATATACTGCTTTTTTACTCAGGCAGGCGGCCGGCTCCGGCATAAGACTGGAGTGTATGGTTTCGCGGTCCAGGATGTTTTTTACAGCTCCGCGCGCATAGCCATACTGTCTTTTCAGGCTAAGGATATGGCTGTAAATATTTTCCAGGTTTTTCATCTGCATCATCTTTTCGAGCACAGCGCGCTCTTCTTCCATCAGCACTTCAATGGTTCGGGTGTTTTGAGTGAGTACGATATTCAATCTTTTTTCCCAGTCCAGGACCTGTATGTGTAAGCCGAATTTTTCATATTTCAGGGCAAGGGTGTAAGCTTTGTGTAACATCAGCTTAGCCTGGTTCGCAAGGCCATGGTTGTAAAGCAGCTCTACATTCGTGAGTAAATTCTGTATACTAATGTCGATTGATGCATTATCATGAAGCGACCTGAGGCTTTTAAGCAGGTTTTCGTATAAAAGCCGTTTGCCGGAAGTCTGTGCCCGGGCATCCATTTCCAGGTTTGGCAATTGACTTTTGCCGGACCTTATTGATTCATACAATACCCAGAAATTAGCAGTTCTTTCGCCTTTGTTGGCTATATTGTATAAATGGTGGAAGTGCCGTTGTTCACCATTACTGAGTGCTTTTACCAGTTCACTGACATCATCTTTCTTTTTATACATGGGAGAATTCCTTTAGTGATATGGGTGAAAATAATAACAATTTCGTAATTGACAATTATTTTAAAATAGATTTTAAATTAAGTAGCATATTTAATTATTTCGAACCAGCAAAAATGAAAATGATTGCTGCTTTTTTTGTTGGCACTTATGAAATGTAATGATTAACCCTAAATAATTTAAACAAAATGAAAATGAACAAAATTTTATTCCAGGGACTTTTGTCCGCGATTTTATGCAGTACGGGAAGCGTCTTGTATGCCCAGGCGCCCTGGCAGGGCTTGGGCCCTAATGATGGTCTGGTAAACAGTAGCAGTGACTATTCTTCTATAGCGGTTGATACTAACAACGTACCTTTCGTGGCATATTCAGATATTACTGATGGTTCCAAACTTAAGGTCAAAAAATTTAATGGCACCAATTGGGAACCCGTTGGAACAAACCCTTCTGACGGGAGTTCATTATATATCGTTATGAAGGTCGACAGGGCTAATGTGCCGCATGTCCTGTTTCGGGATGGATCGGCCGGTTCCACCAAGCTTACCCTGAAGAAGTTTGACGGAACTGCCTGGGTGAATGTAGGTGTTGCCAAGTTTACACCGGGTAACAGCGCTTTGCCTGATCTCGCTTTCGGACCGGATAACCTGCCTTATGTATCTTTTGTCAACTATGCTACAGGAGTCAATGGCAAAGCGAGTGTAATGAAATTTGACGGTACTGCCTGGCAGATGGTAGGGACGCCCATGTCCACCGGCGAAGCAGGAATCACCCAGGTGGAAGTCGATGCTGCCGGCAATGTTTATTGCGCTTATACGGATGCAAGTTTGGGCGGCTGGGTAAACGTTAAGAAATTTATCAATAATAGCTGGGCGCTGGTGGGTAGTAATGTTACCACTTCCAGTACTAAAAATCTCTCCCTGGAACTGAAGTCCGATGGCACACCGGTAACAGGCTATTCTGACGCGAGCTCCATTCAAAAAATGTCTGTAAAAGAATTTAATGGTACCGATTGGGTAAATATAGGCCCGGCCGGCTTTACGGTAAGCCAGGTGGGTGAGTCCAGTTATGCTAACCAATACCGGTACGGGGTAATGGCATTAGGTAAGGATGATCAACCAATTGTCGCCTACACTGATCTGGACAGCAGCTATTATATGACGGTAATGCGCTACGATGGTGCCGCCTGGTCGGTATTGGGCGTACAGCCCGCAGCACAACACCGGGCAAAATGTGTTGGTTTGGCTATAGATAAGACCAATACTGTTTATGGCTCTTATACTGCCGCGCCAACGGGAAATTCCGGTCCCTGGCCCAACTATACCATTAAATATGATCTTTGTGAAAAGCTGGAAAGTGTGACCGCTTCTGCTAATACCGTTTGTTTCGGAGATACTGTTATGCTTACCGTAGCCGGCAGCCTGGGTACGGCAACAGAATGGGAATGGACAACAGGAGCTTGCAATGGCACCGCTATAGGTACCGGTACCTCAATGGAGGTAATACCTGCGGCTACAACGACCTATTATGTAAAAGCGGTGAACGGTTGCTCCAGCAGCTGCGAAAGCATAACCATTGATGTTAATCACCTGGAGCCTGTTGTGACCCACCAGGCTAATAATGGTAACTATATTTTATCGGTAAGCGGCGGACCTTTTGCTACCTATCAATGGTTCCGTAATGGTACGGCAATTGCCGGGGCCACCGATGCTACTTATGAAACCACTATCCTGGCTATTTACTCGGTAACGGTTACCGGTGGTGATTGTACTGTAAGCTCAGCAGACTATAATCTGTCACAGCTGGTAAGTGTTAAAGAGCATGCGGCATTTATAAACCAGGTTAAAGTATTTCCTAACCCGGCTGCGGAGCAGCTGAATATAGAAGTACCTGCTGCCGTAAAAATCCAGGTCATTTCTTTAGAGGGCAGGATGCTACAGCAGGCGGCGCTTGATAGGGGTAGTAATAAAATAAACATTGAGTCTTTACCTGCCAGTACTTACATGATTCATTTTACCGATAAAAAAGGTACCCGTATAGGCACTTATCCATTTGTAAAGAAGTAAACCAGTGTTGGGTTTTCCCTATCTGTTAATGCACCGGCCATTCTCCCCAAAAAGAATGGCCGGTTTTTATCATAAGCTTAATAGATCTGGGCTGTTCCTGATTGTTTATTGTCCCTAACTTTACCTATTTTTGGCTCTGTAAATATAAAATTTTGAGCAGCAGAGAGAATATTTCAGTATTTGATATGTTTAAGATTGGGGTAGGTCCCAGTTCTTCACATACTTTAGGCCCCTGGAGAGCGGCTTTACAATTTTTAGATAAATTGAGGACAAGCCCGGGCCTGGAGCTGGTGGAAAAAGTGCAATGCCTCCTGTATGGCTCTTTAGCAAAGACCGGGGTAGGCCATGGTACTGATGTAGCGGTAATTCTCGGCCTTTTCGGGGCAGACCCGGTCACTTTTGATGTCAACCTTATCTATTCCACCATTGACGACATTGCGGTTAAAGGACAGATACTATTAGGACAAGAGCATATCGTTCCTTTTCAACCCAAAGAAGATGTCATTTTTATGATGGAGGAAAGTCTTCCTTTCCATCCTAACGGCATGACCTTTTTGTGTACTTTTAAGAACGGAGAGCAGATCGCGGATACCTATTATTCTATAGGCGGCGGTTTCGTTGTACAGGAAGGACAAAGCAATAATGGTAGCCGGGAGGTAGAACTGGCTTTCCCGGTTGATAACGCCAATGATCTGTTACACTGGTGTATCAAAACCGGGTTGAGCATTTCTGAAATAGTACAGGAAAATGAACATGCCTGGCGTACTGAAGCTGAAACAAAGGCCGGCGTTATGCGCATCTGGGACACTATGCGCAATTGTATTTACCGGGGTTGTCATATCGAAGGTACCTTACCCGGCGGGCTGAATGTGAGCCGTAGGGCAGCTCGGTTAAATAAGCGTTTGTTAAAAGATAAAGCCTACGATAATTACGAACAATGGTTGGAGCATATCAAAGCGCAACCTTCAACCTTTCTTTATATTTTAGACTGGGTAAGCTGCTTCGCCCTGGCAGTTAACGAAGAAAATGCTTCGTTCAGCAGGGTAGTGACCGCTCCTACTAATGGTGCCGCGGGAGTGATCCCGGCAGTATTGATGTACTATATTACTTTTTGCAACGGGGATGATGAAGATAAGATCTATCATTTCCTGTTATGTGCTTCAGAGATAGGCTCGATTTTCAAAAAAGGAGCTACCATTTCGGCAGCTATGGGCGGCTGCCAGGCCGAGATCGGCGTATCTTCCGCTATGGCGGCGGCGGCATTGACCGAAATGCTGGGCGGTAGCGCCCGCCAGTGTATGATGGCTGCGGAAATCGCCATGGAGCATCACCTGGGCCTTACCTGCGACCCTGTTGCGGGGCTGGTACAGGTGCCTTGTATTGAACGGAATACTATGGGTGCGATCAAAGCGATCACCGCCTCCCAACTGGCATTACAAAGTAATCCTGATAATGCTAAAGTATCGCTCGATAATGTTGTAAAGACGATGTGGGAAACCGCCCTGGACATGAATCATAAATATAAGGAAACCGCTGACGGAGGCCTGGCTACCAACGTATCGTTGGCATTGCCGGAATGTTAGTTAAAAAGATGTAGCAACAGCGTCCGGTAGTCCCGGACTTATAATAAAAAAATCACCTGGGAAAGGTGATTTTTTTATATGTACTTTTGTCGGCAATAAAAAAATCATAAAAAATGTACGAATATACGTCCTCTAAATCCCTGTTTGAACGTGCGCAACAAAGTATCCCCGGCGGTGTGAACTCCCCGGTACGGGCATTTAAATCAGTTGGCGGTACGCCGGTTTTTGTCGCGAAAGCAAAAGGCGCTTACCTCTATGATGAAGACGGGCAAAAGTATATTGATTATATCGCTTCCTGGGGCCCTATGATCCTGGGGCATGCCCACCAGCCGGTAATCTCAGCGATCCAGCAAAAAGCGGAAGATTCTACTTCCTTTGGCGCTCCTACTTTGCTGGAAATAGAAATGGCAGAGCTGATCAAATCCATGACCCGCAATGTAGACCTGGTAAGGATGGTCAACAGCGGTACCGAAGCCTGTATGTCGGCGATCCGCCTGGCCCGCGGCTATACCGGGCGTAATAAATTCATTAAGTTCGAAGGTTGCTATCACGGACATGCCGATATGTTCCTGGTAAAAGCGGGTTCTGGCCTGGCTACTTTCAATATCCAGGCAGTGCCGGGCGTAACGGCTGCCAATGCGCAGGATACCTTAACGGCTCCGTATAATGACCTGGCTGCAGTAGAACAACTGGTAGCCGATCATAAAGAGGAGATAGCGGCTATCATTATAGAACCTATTGCCGGTAACATGGGCTGTATCCTGCCAAAGGAAGGCTTTATTGAAGGTTTAAGAAAAATCTGTACCGAAAATGGTATCGTATTGATCTTTGATGAGGTAATGACCGGTTTCCGCATGGCTTCCGGCGGCGCACAGGAAATCCTGGACATTGATGCCGACCTGGTTTGTTACGGTAAAGTGATCGGTGCCGGTATGCCTGTTGGTGCTTTTGGCGGTAAAAAAGAAATTATGGAGCATATCGCTCCCCTGGGAAATGTGTACCAGGCGGGTACATTAAGCGGTAACCCGCTGGCAATGGCAGCCGGTATCGCTTTATTGAAAGAATTAAAGGCCGATCCCGGTATCTATAAAGAACTGGAGGCAAAAACTATTTATTTAAGAGATGGATTGGATAAAGTACTGTCTGAATCCGGTGTTCCTTATGTGATCAACCAGCGAGGCAGTATGATCAGTGTTCATTTCTCGGCACAAGCCGTTACCGACTTTGCCAGTGCGGCTGCTGCGGACCTGTCCCGCTTCAACCGGTTTTTCCATGAAATGCTGAAACGGGGTATTTACCTGCCGCCATCAGCTTTTGAATCCTGGTTCCTGAACAATGCCCTGACTTATACAGACCTGGATGAAACTATAGCTGCAGCAAAATCAAGCCTGGAAGCCATTACAGGAGGACGATAAGCTGAAAATATGGGACAAACAATAGTTATAGTAGGGGGCGGCGCGGCCGGGTTCTTTTGTGCGGCCAATATTGTCAAGACGGGCGGCACAAAAATTATCCTGCTGGAGCGCAGCCAGAAATGCCTGAGTAAAGTGCGCATCAGCGGCGGCGGGCGTTGCAATGTGACGCATAACTCCGACAGCATCGCTGCTATGTCCAAAAAATATCCCCGCGGAGAGAAATTTGTAAAAAAAACCTTCCACCGTTTTTTTGTACCCGATACGATAGCCTGGTTTGCAGAGCGCGGCTTGAAGCTGAAAGTCGAAGCCGATAACCGGATGTTCCCGGTTACGGATGATAGCCAGTCGGTGATCGATGTATTGACCCGGGCGGTGGCGAGAAATGGGGTTGACATAAGGCTGGGGCAGCATGTATATGATATTGTTCCCAAAGAGCAGGGCTTTACCCTCCATATCAAAGGACACCAGGATATCCATGCCGATCAATTGGTGATTGCCTCCGGCGGTTTCCCAAAATTAGAGATGTTCGACTGGTTGCAGCACCTGGGTCATGAGATTGCCGCACCTGTGCCCTCACTATTTACCTTTAATATTCCCCGTAACCCGATAACCGATTTGATGGGTTTATCCGTTCCCGAAGGTACCGTGAAGATATCAGGCACTAAATTACAGGAGTCAGGCCCGGTATTGATTACCCATTGGGGATTAAGCGGCCCGGGTATTTTAAAAACCAGCGCCTATGGCGCATTGCAACTGGCAGCGATGAACTACAATTTCCAGGTGCAGGTAAACTGGCTGGCCAATTATAATGAAGAGAGTTTCCGGCAGCACCTGATGACCTATAAGCAGGAGCATCCGCATCAGAAATTGAGTAACATAACCGGCTTGCCGATCCCACAGCGCTTATGGAATCTCTTATTGCTTTTCTCCCAGATAGAAGAAACGCAGAAATGGGTAGATTTGCCTGCCAAACAGCTTAATAAGCTGGCGAAAAACGTGACTGCGCTGGAAATGAAGGTAAGTGGCAAAACAACTTTTAAAGAAGAGTTTGTTACTGCGGGCGGTATAGAATTGTCCGGGGTAGATAGCCAGACCATGCAGAGCAAATACCACGAAGGCCTATACTTTGCAGGGGAATTATTGAATATTGACGGGGTCACCGGCGGTTTCAATTTCCAGAATGCCTGGACCACGGCCTGGATAGCCGCAAAAACAATCAGTGCAAAAATATAAGGGATATATTTTTGCACTGTATTTATACATTTATTTTAGCTTAAACACCGGCACCGGGTTCTTCCTGTGCCGGTTCTCTATTTTCGGTAGCCTCACCCGCCGGAGCGCTGCGTTCTACTGTTATTTTACAATCGGTGACAAGTGCGGCCAATGCACCTACTGCAGCCAGGATGGGGGCGAATACAAGACCAAGTAACCCAACGTTTACCGGGAAGCTCATAAACTCTTTATCGTTTTTGTCCGCAATGCTGATCTTGGTTACATTGCCATCTTTGATCAGTTCCTTGATCTTTTGCAATAACTGTTCCCCGTTGATATTAAATGTTTCTTTAAATGACATGATTTTGTTTTGTTTATCCCTAAAATTAATCAATTCTTTTACGGGATAATGTTAAATATAATGGTTGATCATTAATCGTATGGTTAATTGTAAATTATTAGTTAGACCGAACAATCATTCACTTCCAGCATCCATTAACCATTCATCATTAACAATTTACAATTAATCATCACTTCTCACTTCTCACATCTCACTTTTTACTTTTTACTTCTCACATCTCACTTTTTACTTCTCACTTCTCACTTCTCACTTCTCACTTCTCACTTTTTACTTCTCACTCAAGCCCGCTGCATATTGTGTAAACTCCTTTTGTGCTTCAGGCATAGTAAATACTTCTTTGAGGTTAGCAAAGTTTTGTTTATCCCTTATACTGTTATAAGAAGATTTTAACAGTTCCATTTTGTTATCATCAAACATAATCCAGGAAGCAATAGTTTTGAGCTCTGCAGTACTGGTACCGTTTGTAGCAACATAATTTTTAGCGGCCGCCAGCTTTTTACTGTCCTCTTTGGTATTGCTAATGTTTTGCTGCAACCGGAGCAGGCGGGCATCCATATTTAAATTATCGGAGCTGTGGTCAATCGCTACATCATTACTGGCATCAGGTACAGGTGGTGGCGGTGGTGGCATATAAGCGGGCTGTGCCGGGCTGCCGCCAGCGCCCAGGTCTTTAACCAATAGTTTCCTGCTTTTCAGGTCTACAATACAATCATATACAGAGCCCGGTGCTATTTTAATGGTACCGCTGTAGATCAGCTCTGCTTTGCCGCCATTACCGTCCGCGTAAGGCCGAAACCGGTAAACTTTTACATATTGCCTTCTCCCGGGTATATCGGCAATCGTGATCCGTGTATTCACCTTTTTATAATCCCGGTCGTTAATCGTGACGACAAGTGGCTGCCCGTCGCTAAGCCGGAAATGTAAAGTGCTGCGGTTTGATCTTTGTGCGAAAGCACCAAATGTTATAAGCGAACAAAGTAAAAAAAGAAAAAAGGGCTTCATCTTAAGAAATTTTTGCAATTAGACGGTCTAAACCTGCAAAAGTTACATCAATAGCTGGAAATTTTGCTAAATTCGCTTCATTGTTTTAATAAACGACATGAATTTTAGCACTTATTTCACCTCATTCATTATAGGTATGCTGCTCCTGGCAGCTTGTAATCCGAAACCGGATAAAGAATATGACCCGGACACCTCTTACTGGTCCATGAACCAATTCCTGATTGATCAATATAATGTCAGGAAGCTGGACCCGGTTGTAATCAAAAAGACCGTCGATTTGAACGGTAAGATAGATTCTGCATTTATACCGATAGCAGATATAGACTGGGCAACGGTTTACAAAGTATTCGGGGCCGCGGATATCAGCAATCCGTCTTTCTATAACCAATATGAGTATAAAAATTTTGATGACAACTTTTTAGAGATGTCTACAATGACCTATACCGCTAAAGATCCAAACCTGTTTGTACAGCGGCTGGATATCAATTACGATAATATTTCCGGGAAGATAGATGTCGTGTATGCCGAAACGAATGATGATGGCCTGTTGCGGCAGAAGCAACAAAAGTTATCTTACTATGTCGGGAAGAAAGTTATAGTGCAGGAAACGGAAAAGGGTATTTTTTCAAAAGAGAAAAACCTCACCGTCACGTATGAATTTCGTTAGCTAAAGCAATTTAATGTTACCTTATTTTTATCAGCAACAATTAGAAGAAAAGACAGGGGCTTTCCAGCTTGACGAGGAAGCTTCTCATCATTGTACGCAGGTA
Organism: Taibaiella sp.; assembly: GCA_016786705.1. Taxonomy (GTDB): domain Bacteria; phylum Bacteroidota; class Bacteroidia; order Chitinophagales; family Chitinophagaceae; genus Edaphocola. Next base: position 176,624 of record JAEUVV010000010.1, on the reverse strand, counting down.
TTGCGCATGAAAGAAGGGGCAGAGCTGCTATTGACAAATGGAAGCGGTTTGAGTGCAACTGCAAGAATTATTAGTGCGTCAAGAAAGCGTACACAGGTTGAGGTGCAGACTATTGAAAAAGTAGCGGCAACTGCTGCGCAATTCGGCCTGGCCATCGCCTTTACTAAAAACAAAAGCCGTAACGAATGGCTGCTGGAAAAATCTACGGAGATGGGCATCAGCCATATTTTCCCGGTTTTTACCAAAAGAGGAGAAAAAGATAAGATCAACCCGGAGCGCTTGAATAATATACTGGTATCGGCAATGTTGCAATCCCAGCAGGTATACCTGCCGCAATTGCATGAAGCACAACCTTTAGCTAAATTGCTGGTCGCTTCTGATACAATATTTCCGCAGAAATTTATAGCGCATTGTGAATCAGAACAGGAGCGTAATCCCTATTGGAATGCCCTGGAAACGGGTAAGAGTACTTTGGTACTCGTAGGCCCTGAAGGCGATTTTACAGGCGAAGAGATCACTATGAGTTTAGCCGCCGGGTTTAAGGCAGTCAGTTTCGGCAATAACCGGTTAAGGACCGAAACCGCCGGATTATATGCCTGTACCGTTTTTAATGCGAAAAATTATGGTTAGAATACTGTGTAGTTTGTTATTGGTTTTAGGCAGCTTTACGGGCTTTGCACAGCAGCTGCGCATTGGATTGCTTGTATATGGCGGCGGCGGTGATTGGTATGCCAACCCTACATCGATCAAGAACCTGGCCGCTTTCTGCAACCAGAACCTGGGTACGAAAATTGATACCAAAGAAGTGCAGGTGGAAGTAGGTAGTGCCCAACTGTTCAATTACGCCATCGTGCATGCTACAGGGCATGGCCGGATCAGTTTTACCGACGCGGAGGCTAAAAACCTGCGCCTGTACCTGGAAGCCGGTGGTTTCCTGCATATAGATGACAACTACGGTATGGACCCTTACCTGAGGCCGGAAATGAAGAAAGTATTCCCCGAGCTTAGTTTCGTGGAATTGCCATTTTCGCACCCGGTATATCATCAGAAATACAACTTTCCCAACGGCTTGCCTAAAATACACGAACATGATGGCAAACAGCCGAAGGGTTATGGCCTGATCTACAAAGGCCGCCTGGTCTGCTTTTATACCTATGATTGTGACCTTGGCGATGGCTGGGAGGACCCTGAAGTACATAAAGACAGCCCCGAAAAGCGCCAGCAGGCTTTGCAAATGGGCGCCAACATCATTCAATACGTTTTTACCCGCTAAATTTGTGGAAAAATAACCTGGTAAGCATCTTTACATAAAATCTTTTTTATGAAGTTACCGGTTGTAATTCCCGAGCCCTGCCATGAGCAATGGGACAATATGCAGGCGCGCGATAATGGCCGTCACTGTTTTGCCTGCCAGAAGACGGTGGTTGATTTTACCGGTTGGGAAGCCGATGCTATCCTAAGCTACCTGCAAACCAATAAGCAAACCTGTGGCCGTTTTACGGCAGATCAATTACAAGTGCAGGAACCAGCAGCTCCGGTGATCAAAGACTTTTCCTGGTGGCAATCAATTATGGGATCCGGTTTGTCGCATATGGGCAAGATCGCGGCAGCGGTAATGCTGTGCTTTCACCTGGCCTCTTGTGGTACAGCAGATCAGGTGACAGAAAATAAGACAACGTTAGAAACCACTACAGGAGCACCTATTATTGCTGCTGCAGGCCCTGCCAATGCTGCTCCGGGAGATCGGGAAATAATCGGGGATACTATTATACCGCCGGTCCCGCCAAAGCCTTTTAAAATACCTGTTAAAAATCCCGAACCTGTTCTAATGGGCGAGCCGGCTATTGTAGAAGATTCACCGGAAGTAGCAGTGCCAGAGCCGCAAGTCCAAATTATGGGCGCACCACTATTGGTGCCGCAGCAGGATTCCGCGGCTGTCATTCACAAATAAGGTGTATTCAGCCAGCTTAATGCTTTACAGAGAATTTTAATTTTCTTTCATTATTACTTTCATCTGTAGCAACGATTTCGAACTGTAAGGTGCCTTTTGGATCTTCAGCCGAAAGGGTATAATAAAACTGGTTACCCACGCGGCGGAAGCAGGCCCATGCGCCATTAATAGAGGCAGTAAATGTTTTGATGCCGGTCAGCTGATCGGTAGCCGTAATTTGTATTTTTTTAGGATTGCTGTTATTAACTTTTTTTATTACCGGTGGAATAGTATCAATACCTACTGCATACTGGCCGAAGCTGCGTACCCTGGCGACCGCGTAACCGCTCTCCAGTTCCGCTGCCTGTGCCTGCTGGCTATTGCTGCCCGGCAGGCTGGCATTGGGAATTTTATGAATAAAAATAAGTTTGGAAGCTAAATGAGCGGGGAGTTCCCGGTGCAGTTTTATGCCTAATTTGAAATAATCATGGCAGGGAATTTGTTCAGAAAGGATATCAAAAATACCAGACAGTCCTTTAGGGTTCAGCCTGGCCTTTACCGCTACGCAAACATCATCATAAAGACAGGTTGCCGGGAGGTCCAGGAATAGCTGGTTGCTAAAATGCCGGTAGTGATTATCTGTGCCGGCTGACCACCTGCCTTTGCAGGGGGCTACAGCTTTAACGGGCGCGCCATATTGCAGGCTATGGCTAATGGTAGCTCTATTGTGGAACGCATCCTCCATGACGATACGGACCTGGTGTACCTTCCCGTCACTCAGGTCTATGGTCCCATTGTTGCGGATATGGCTATAAATGTCCAGGGGATTATTCTTCAGCCGGTATAAACCCTGGAACCATATATTTCTGGTTTTATATGTACGGTAGTCGGCATAGGCATTGATGGCTCTGTTCTGGCTGAAGAATAAACCTTCAAGCGATACTTCAGTAAGCAACTGCTCGCCGTCATATAATTTCAGGTTCCTTACTCCCAGCCAGTTCTGGCTCCCATTGATATAATCCAATACATCAACACCGGCAAAAACTTTTGCAAAAGGGAGTTTGGTATGCGTGGGAAGATATTTGCCGGAAGTGGCAGCCGGCAGGTTTACAAATATAGGCTTTGTGCCGTAAAAGTCTTCAGCATTGTAATAAGCGAGCTGTTTTGCTTTAGGCGCTATATCATCTTTCACAGCGAAGCCAAAAAGCAGCGGGTTAAATACTTCTTCCGTTTTGCTGTCCCTGATTTCGAAATGTAAATGCGGGGCTGTAGACCCGCCGGTATTCCCGCTAAAGGCGATCTGTTCGCCCTGTTTGAAATTGAAGGCGCCCGCCGGTACCTTGATATCTACATTCCATTTCTTTTGGGCATACTGTTGTTGTTTCAGGTAAGCCATGAGCTCCGGTACAAAATCGTTGAGGTGCCCGTAAACCGTGGTGTAGCCATTAGGATGTGCCAGGTAAACGCAATTGCCATAGCCGGAATGTGAAATGGATATTCTACTGATATAACCTTCTGCAGCCGCAAATACTTTTAGATTTTCTTTATTGTTGGTTTTGAGATCAATGCCGGTATGGAAATGGTTGGGGCGGCATTCGGCAAAGCTGCCGGCAAGTGTGATCGGGATATCCAGCGGGTTGCGAAAAAGGTCCTGTGGAAATTGTCTTTGCGCGAAGGTATTACCAGTGAATAAACAAAAAACGGAAAGGATGAGCAGGTATCGGTTCATGTTACTTAAGGTCTTGGCTTCAAAAGTAATTAAAAAAATAAAAGGAGGCTGCCGGCCTCCTTTATACTAATCAATCAGTAATCCTATTTAGACGCGACTTTCAGGTCTACTCTCCTGTTTTGCGCTTTACCTTCTTCCGTTTCATTTGTAGCAATAGGGTGTTCGGGCCCGTAGCCAACAGACTCTACTACCTGTTTCGCCGCAGCACCTGATTTTACAAGCTCCTTACCTACGATTTTTGCTCTTTCATCAGAGATCTTTTTATTGATAGCCGCATCGCCGGTATTATCAGTATAGCCACCGATCTTAATAGCCGCCTGCGGGTAGTTTTTCAGGATCAGTGCAATATTTTTGATCTGGTTTTGAGATTCCTGGGTCAGTACAGATTTCCCGGTTTCAAAATAAACACGGTCAAAGGAAATCCAGTTCTTGGTTTTATCTACCGTGTCGATCTGCATGCCGGCATCTGTGATGAATTGGTATAATTTATATTCTGTAGAGTTTTGTCCTACTTTTAATTCAGTACCGTCCGCCAGTTTGATGGTTTGCTCTGCACCCCAGTCAGCAACCCAGTTGCCGGAAGCATCCATGGTACCGGCAGTTGCCGGCGGTGTTTGTGGTTGAGGATTGGCGGTATCGCCTGTGGGGGCTATTGGCGTTTCAACCGTAGCGTTGCCGGTATTGGTATCTTCTTTATCGCAGCTTTTCATCAGGTACCAGATCAGGCCGCCCAAAGCGGCTAAAATGATCAGGGGTACCAGCCAGCCGTTTCCTTTTTGAGGGGGCTCGGGATGACTGGAATATGAAGGCGGTGGTGGCGGAGTGCTGCTGATATTGTTTCCTTCACTGAGCGGGCCGGAGGCAAACAAACTGCCCAGGCCCAGGACCCCGGCAATTTTTGAAAAGTCAAAACCGGCGGGCACCCAGGAGGCCAGGTTACTCTTCTGGCTTTGCAGGAAAGTGTTCAGGCCATTTGCATCTAAATTGTTTTGTTCCACCTGGCTGCCTACAGTTCCCAGGGTCGCAGCTCCGGACAATCCTAAAACGGTTTGCGCCGAAGATTCTTTAACGCCGGCAAAAGCGGAAAGCGAACTGATTAAGCTTTGCAGCTTGTCGCCGAATAATTGCTGGAGAATGGTCCAGATATTAAAGCTCCCAGCATTGGAGGTTTGGTTAACATCCACGATGCTGCCGAGCTTGGTCAAAATTCCGGCATTCGAGGCGCTTTTTACCAGGGAAAAAAGTCCTTCGCTATCTGTTTGAGATTTAGCGATCAGGCCACCCACAATTGAAGGTATGGCCGCGCTCAATAAATTGGAGATACTGCTTTCCGATTCGCCGGTCTGCTGGGCTGTTTGTTGCACCAGGCTTGCCGGCAGATAATTTTTTACGATGTTAAGTAAATTCATATTTGTTTGTTTTGTGTGAAATTAATAGTACAAAGGAAAAGTAAATAGTTCTAATAGGAAAGCCTTTAGATTAAATATAAAGTTAATAAATGTTAAATGGCTTCTGCTTTATTGCTGCAAATAATGTGTAATATTTGCTAGCTTTGCCTTTTGATTGAGCAACCCCGGTTGCCTTCTATTTTTACAGATCTAAATATTTTAAACATAAACTATGGCAAGTAACGCGTTTTATGAGCGGATCCAGAATGAGCTTAACGAGATTGAAGCTTCTGGCTTATTTAAAAAGGAAAGAAGAATAGATTCGGAGCAAGGTGCCGAAATTCTCGTAAACGGTAAAAAAGTATTGAACTTTTGTGCCAACAACTATTTAGGCCTTTCTTCTCATCCTGCGGTGCTGGAAGCGGCCAAGCAGACCATTGATGAGCGCGGTTACGGGATGAGCTCTGTACGTTTTATTTGCGGTACCCAGGATATCCATAAAGAGCTGGAAGCTAAACTGGCTCAATTTTTAGGTACGGAAGATACAATATTATATGTAGCCTGTTTCGATGCGAACGGCGGGGTATTTGAGCCTTTGCTGGGCGAAGAAGATGTCATCATTTCTGATGAACTGAACCATGCTTCTATCATTGACGGGGTACGTTTATGTAAAGCGAAAAGAGCACGTTATAAAAACTGTAATATGCAGGAACTGGAACAGTGCCTGATCGATCATAAAGATGCGCGTACGCGTTTCATTGTTACCGACTCTGTATTTTCAATGGACGGTACCTTAGCTCCTTTGGACGAGATCTGTGACCTGGCGGATAAATATGACGCGATCGTTATGATCGATGAAAGTCACTCGTCCGGCTTTATGGGTAAGACAGGTCGTGGCGTACATGAATTGAAAGGAGTAATGGGCCGTGTGGACATTATCACCGGTACTTTAGGTAAAGCTTTAGGCGGTGCCTCCGGTGGTTTTACTTCGGGTAAAAAAGAAGTGATCGAAATGTTGCGCCAGCGTTCCCGCCCGTATCTGTTCTCCAACACGGTAGCGCCATCGGTAGTAGGTGCTTCTATAGCCGTACTGGATATGCTGAGCGAAACCACGGCTTTGAGAGATAAGCTGGAAGCGAATACCACTTACTTCCGCGAGCAAATGACGGCTGCCGGTTTCGATATCAAGCCGGGGACACACCCGATCTGCCCGCTGATGCTTTATGATGCAGTAGTAGCGCAGCAATTTGCCGCAAAACTATTAGAGGAAGGTATTTATGTCATAGGGTTCTTCTACCCGGTAGTGCCTAAAGGCCTGGCCCGTATCCGGGTGCAGATCTCTGCCGGTCATGAGCGCGAACACCTGGATACCGCTATCGCCGCATTTACTAAAGTGGGTAAAGAATTAGGTGTAATTAAATAATTATTGAAAAGGCATAAAATCCATATAGCTATGTGATTTTTACCTTTGACTTTTGAATTGTATATAAAATGTCTCAAAACGTATATGTAATAGATGCCGTTCGTTCGGCAATTGGAAAATATGGCGGCGCGCTGGCAACCGTTCGCCCCGATGATTTACTGGCCGAGGTGATCAAAGGATTGATCGCCCGTAACCCGGACGTGGACGTCAATGCTATCGAAGATGTGATCGCCGGTGCGGCTAACCAGGCCGGTGAAGACAATCGCAACGTGGCGCGTATGTCCGCTTTGCTGGCCGGCTTGCCGGTAACGGTCGCCGGTAACACGGTAAATCGCCTGTGCGCTTCGGGTTTGCAATCCATTATGGATGCCAGCAGGGCCATCATGGCCGGCGATGGTGATCTGTTTATCGCAGGTGGCGTGGAAAGCATGACCCGGGCCCCTTATGTAATGGGTAAAGCAGATGGCGCTTTTGGCCGTGCCCAGGAAATGTTTGACACCACTATGGGCTGGCGCTTTATCAATAAAAAATGGAAAGATTCCTATCATCCTTATACAATGGGTGAGACCGCGGAGAATGTGGCCAGCCAATGGAACTTAAGCCGCGAAGAACAGGATCAATTCGCTTTTGAAAGCCAGGAGAAGTATCAGAAAGCCCTGGAAGCCGGTAAATTCAAAGAAGAGATTATCCCGCTTACTGTTGACCTGGGTAAAGGAAAAACAAGCGTTTTTGATACCGATGAACACCCGCGTTTGTCGCCTTTGGATAAGCTGGCGGCATTAAAGCCTGCTTTTATAAAAGACGGCACAGTGACCGCAGGTAACAGCTCCGGTATCAATGATGGCGCTGCAGCTCTATTATTAGCCTCAGAAGCTGCAGTAGCAAAATATGGACTGAAGCCCATTGCGAAAGTGATCGGGCGTGCAGTAGCCGGTGTAGACCCCGCGATCATGGGCATAGGCCCGGTTCCGGCAACACAAAAAGCATTGCAACGTGCCGGTATTACGGTAGCGGATCTTGGCCTGGCAGAGTTGAACGAAGCCTTTGCTTCCCAATCGCTGGCTGTGATCCGTGATTTAAAGATCAATCCCGAAATCGTAAACGTAAATGGCGGCGCCATCGCTTTGGGCCATCCTTTAGGTTGTAGTGGCGCGCGGATTTCAGCGACCCTGTTGCACGAGATGAAGCGTCGTAAAGTGAAGTACGGCCTGGCTACCATGTGCATTGGCGTAGGGCAGGGAGCGGCCATTGTCTATGAGCTTGTAGATGAAGCTTAAAATAAACACACTATTTCTTTAATAACGGCCCTGTATGTTCAGGGTCGTTTTGTTTTTTAAAGCGCTCTGTTTGATTCAGCTATTACAGGGGACTTAATACATTATTCCTGAATCAATAAGTTTAAATTCCTGATTTTGTATACTGGAAAAGTGCCTGCTGGATACTTTTGTGCCCTGAAAAAATTAACAGGAAGTAGTATATGAAAAAAGGCACACTCACATTAGGCTTGCTTACATCCTTTGTTGCCCTGCATGCGCAGCAGCAGGCATCTTCTGAATCCCGGGATACGGTACAAAATACTGCACTTGATGGCATACAGGTACTGGAAGACCGGTATAAAAACACCGAGAGTCGCAGCGTGGGTAAGCTATACCTGAAGGATTTGGAAAATCCACAGGTATATAATACGATTCCCAAGTCTTTATTAAAAGATCAGTTGGTTACCAACATGAATGATGCGTTGAAAAACGCTACCGGTATTACCCGGCTTTGGGAGTCTACCGGAAGGGGCGGGGACGGTGCTGAATATTACAGCATGCGTGGTTTTGCCCTGCAGCCTACGCTGGTCAATGGTATGCCCAGCCTGAGCAATGGCGGTCTTGATCCTGCTAATATCGAAAGAATCGAAGTGGTGAAAGGGCCCTCCGGTACTTTGTATGGCGGTAACCTTGTGTCCTACGGCGGGTTGATCAACCTGATTACTAAAAAACCTTATGAACGTCTTGGCGGTGAACTGTCTTTTATTACCGGTAGCTACGGGTTGAGCCGCTTTACTGCAGACGTGAATACTCCTTTAGGCGAAAATGTATTTTTCCGGCTCAATACCGCTTACCAATATGAGCATACTTTCCAGGATGCCGGATTCCAGCAGTCTTTTTTCATCGCACCTTCATTAAAAGTGGTGGCTAATGACAAGCTGAGTTTCCTGGTCAATACCGAATTCCGGAATGGTACAGCGGCTAATGCGCCGATGATCTTTTTGAGCCGCTACAGCCCTTTGTCTTTCTCTGAGATGAGCATTTTTGAAGACAATTATAAAAAATCCTATACCAGCAATGAATTGACCATCAGGACGCCCACTTTCGGTATGCAGGCGCAAATGCTGTATGATTTTTCCGAAAAATGGCACTCTCAGACTGTAATCTCTAGAAGCAATACCCAAAGCAGCGGTTATTACCAATACCTGTGGGATGCTGCAAACGGGGATGAATTTACCCGTTTTATCTCCAAACGTAACGGGGCAACTAATGCTACCGGCATCCAGCAAAACTTTACCGGCGATTTGAATTTGGGCAGCATCCGGAACCGCCTGGTAATCGGGGTCGATCTGATGCAAAAGCAGATCCGTAACAGCAGCGCCGGTTGGGTAGAATATGGGATAGTGTCCTTGAAAAACCAAATTGATAGTGCTATACTTACCCCACAGGCCGTAGACAATGCTTTGCTAAATAGTAATGAAGGTGTTTCGGTAGTTAATACCCGTATCCTGAGCGCCTATCTTTCTGATGTGATCAATTTCACGCCTAACCTGTCTGCAATGCTTAGTGTGCGTGTAGATAACTTCAACGGGAGCCCTACGGCTTATAGTGCTGAAGAAGTGAAGAACCAAACCACTGTTTCTCCTAAATTTGGCCTGGTGTACCAGCCGGTATTGGATAAAGTGTCCGTCTTCGCTAACTATATGAATGGGTTCGTCAACTTAGACCCGGTACAGGTGGCCGATGTAGACGGCAGTAATCCAAGAATGAAAATATTCAGCCCGGAACAGGCCAACCAGTTGGAAGTCGGGGTAAAGACAAATATACTGCATAACAGGTTATCCCTGACCGCAAGCTACTATGATATCCAGGTCCGTAATAAAGTCATGACCGATCCAAACAATATCAACAATTCCATCCAGGGCGGTAAAGTACAAAGCCGGGGTGCTGAATTAAGCTTACTGGCACACCCGGTAGCCGGGTTGAATATCATAGCCGGCTATAGCTACAATGACAGTAAGGTAACCCGGGAAACAGAAGGGGCAGGCTACCTGGGACTGCGCCCCGAAGAAGCAGGCCCTCAAAACCTGGTCAATTTCTGGGGAAATTATATTGTGCAGGAAGGGCTATTAAAGAACTTTTCGCTTGGGTTTGGCCTTAACTATGCCAGTGAATATAAAACCCTGAACCGTGCCAATATCGGTACATTCAGCTTGCCTGCCTATATGGTAATGAATGCTGCTTTAGCCTACAATGCGCCAAGATATACCCTGAACCTGAAAGTGGACAACCTGACCAATGAACATTACTTTTCCGGTTGGTCTACCATTACGCCACAAAGACTGCGGGCTTTATCTTTAGGTTTAAGCTTTAAATTCTAGGCATGAGCAGGTTGAAGAAGCGTATTGGTAAGGTCCATTTATGGTTTGGGTTATTGTCGGGAATTATTGTTTTCATCATAGCCATCACCGGCTGTATTTATGCCTTCCAGGAAGAGATACAGGATGCCGTGCAGCCTTATCGTTTTGTGGAAAAGCAGGATAAGCCTTACCTGTTGCCTTCACAGTTAGTGCCGCTGGCACAACAGCAATTGCCCGGCAAGGAATTGCATTCCCTGAAGTACTTTGCAGCCGACCGTGCTGTAGAGGCAACATTCTATCATTATGAACCTACCTACTACTATTCAGTGTACCTGGATCCTTATACAGGTAATACGCTGCAGGTGGTAGACCGGGATGCGGGTTTCTTTCGTTTTATACTGAACGGGCACTTTTACCTGTGGCTGCCACCTGAGATCGGGCAGCCGGTAGTCGCTGTATTTACGCTTATATTCTTTGTAATGGTCATTTCCGGGATCGTATTATGGTTTCCCAAAAACAAGGCTGCCTGGAAGCAGCGGCGATGGTTCCGGTGGAAACCGGGCACCAAATGGCGTCGTAAGAATTACGACCTGCACAATATTGTCGGTTTTTATGCCTCATTTGTTGCGATCATATTTGTGATCACCGGCCTGGTATGGGGCTTTCAATGGTTTGCCAAAGGGTATTATAAAATAATGGGTGGTGAAAAGAGCCTGGTTTATGAAGAACCTTTGTCCGCTCCGGGCAGGCCGGATACCGTTGCAACAATAGTAATAGACCAGTTGTATCAATCCGTATTCCTGGGTCAAAAAGGTATCGTTTCGGCAGACTTTCATCCCCCGGCTACAGACAGCGCGAGTATAGAGGTTGCAACCAATACCGAAAGCGGTACTTACTGGAAAACCGATTACCGGTTTTTCGACCAGTATACGGCTAAAGAGCTTTCTGTAAATCATATTTACGGCAGGCATAAAGAAATGAAGTTTGCGGATCACGTAATGCGTATGAATTATGATATCCATACCGGCGGTATCTGGGGATTGCCGGGGAAGATGCTGGCATTCCTGATGAGCCTGCTGGTAGCTACTTTGCCTGTAACAGGGGTAATGATTTATATAGGAAGGAAAAAGAAACAGAAAAAGCGACATTGAGTCGCTTGTAAGTAAGCGATTAAGCATAAATGAACAGGAGCGTCTTTTGGCGATTCTGTTTTTTTATGCTTCTTTTGTTTTCTTTATTATATACATATGAAGGTTTCCAGGCCCAGGCCGATACATAAGATTCTTATTATCCGCTTTTCTTCGATAGGTGATATTGTCCTTACTACACCGGTGATCCGCTGTGTGAAGCGCAAATATCCTGACGCGGAGCTGCATTTTTTTACTAAAAAATCATTTTACAGCGTAGTGGAAGCCAATCCTTATATTGATAAGGTACACCTGCTGGCTGAAGATTTGCAACAGAACATTACCGAGCTTAAAGCCCTGGATTTTGATGTGGTCATTGACCTGCATCATAACCTGCGCACGCTTAGGGTAAAAAAGGCACTCAAGGTAAGGCGTACGTATAGCTTTGATAAACTGAACGTGAAAAAGTGGCTTTATGTTAACTTTAAATGGAACCTGATGCCGCCGGTAAGTATTGTGGAACGTTATTTTGAAACGGTAGCGCCACTTGGCGTGGTCAATGACGGGCTCGGGCTTGACTTTTTTATCCCCGAAGATAAAGAAACAAGTAAAGACGATATTCCTATGGGACACTGGATGGGCTATGTGGCCTGTGTGGTGGGTGGTTCTTATGCTACGAAGCAATTTCCTGAAAGCAAGTGGAAGACTTTCGTGGAGCAATGCAGTTACCCGGTAATATTGCTGGGTGGCCCGGAAGACCGGCCACTTGCAGAAGCAATAGCCGCTACAGATCCTAATAAAGTTTATAATGCCTGTGGCAAGTTCAGCCTGATGGAGTCGGCCGACCTGGTGCGCAAAGCAAAGGTTGTGGTGAGTAATGATACCGGGCTGATGCACATAGCGGCGGCGTTTCAGAAAACCCTGATCAGTCTTTGGGGCAATACTACGCCCTGGCTGGGCATGTTCCCTTACTACGGCGCCAATAATTTAAAGGATACCATCAGCCCAAAATTTACCATAGTTGAAGTAAATTCCTTATCTTGCAGGCCCTGCAGTAAAATTGGGTACAAAACCTGTCCCAAAAAACATTTTAAATGTATGCAGGATATTGATAATCAAGCAATAATTAAGGATTTGGACAGTTTTTGGCAACAAGAGCTGAAGAAAAATATTAAAAAATAATTTGTCTGTTTAATAAATAGTCTTTAATTTTGCGCAAAATTTTTGGAGCATGTTTGCAGTTGTAACAATAGCAGGACAGCAGTTCAGAGTAGCTAAAAACGATGAACTTTATGTACACCGCCTGGCAGGAAATGCAGGTGAAAATGTTGAATTTTCTGATGTCTTAATGACAAGTAACGATGGTAAAATTGCAGTTGGATCTGCAGCTAAAGCCGTAGTAAAAGCTGAAATCGTAGCACACGAAAAAGGTGACAAAGTTTTAGTTTTTAAGAAAAAACGTCGTAAAGGATATCAAAAATTAAATGGTCATCGTCAATCTTTGACTAAAATTAAAATCGTTGATATCGCTTAATATTTGTTTAAGCATTAGTAATTAACCATTAAAAGAAATTATACGAAATGGCACATAAGAAAGGTGAAGGTAGCGTAAAGAACGGTCGCGATTCACGTAGCAAAAGATTAGGCGTTAAAATTTTCGGTGGCCAGCCAGCCATCTCTGGAAATATCATCATTCGTCAACGTGGTACTCAGTTCCATCCTGGTGAGAATGTTGGTTTAGGTAAAGACTTTACCATTTTCGCTTTAACTGACGGTATCGTTCAGTTTAGAAAAACAAGAACAAAAACTTTTGTATCTGTTAGCGAAGTAGCTGCAACTGCAGAAGCATAATATTTGTTTGGAATTTTATTTTGCCATATATTTGAACAAAATATATAAAACGAACTTTTTTCTAACCCAATAAATAGTAAGTATTATGGCAACTTCAAAGAAAGCAGCAGCTCCTAAAAAGGCAGCGGCTCCTAAGAAGGCAGCAGCTCCTAAAAAAGCAGCAGCCCCCAAAAAAGCAGCAGCTCCAAAAAAAGCGGCAGCTCCTAAGAAAGCAGCAGCTCCTAAGAAAGCAGCGGCTCCTAAAAAAGCGGCAGCTCCTAAGAAGGCTGTAGCTAAGAAAGCAGCAGCTCCTAAAAAAGCTGTAGCCAAGAAAGCAGCAGCTCCTAAAAAAGCAGCGGCTCCAAAGAAAGCGGCGGCTCCTAAGAAAGCCGTAGCTAAGAAAGCAGCAGCTCCAAAAAAAGCAGCAGCTCCAAAGAAAGCGGCAGCTCCTAAGAAAGCTGTAGCTAAAAAAGCGGCTCCTAAAAAGAAATAATTTTAGGAACCCGTTTGATAAAAATTTAAATTTAATCTTGAGCCGTTTCGTAAGGAGCGGCTCTTTTTATGCCCCGCATTGTTTGTTGAAATATTTCTTAGCATAGGTCTTACCGATAATTAAAGGTCATTTTTCTTCGTTTTAAGGAAGGATGCAAAGAACAGCCTGATTTATACAAATTTTGTCTTTTCCATGTTTTTTCATCTTAAATGTATTTGCTATCTTTAAATGGTGAGAGGTTCTCTTTTTGGTTTTTGGCTCCTGTGTTTAGTAACACTTAGCGCTGCTGTTCATGCGCAGCACATGTCCGGTACGGTATTTGACGACCAGGATAATACGCCTTTGCAGTCGGCAGTAATCTTAAACAAAAGAACCGGTAACTCTGCGCTTTCCGATCAGAAAGGTATGTTTCGCCTGCACGTGAAATATGGCGACACGCTTACCGTTACCCTGGTGAGCTACGAATCGGTCACCTTTACAGTAAAAGAAACAAAACAGGAATTTGTGCGGAATATATACCTCAGCCCGGAAGCGAATATGCTGGAAACTTTCGAGGTAAGTCCCCTGACCGCCTATCAAAGAGATTCGCTGGCCCGGAGAAACCTTTATAATGCGCCGCTCAGCCGGGAATGGGTGTCTGGTGGCCGTGCCGTTTTCTCTCCTATGACGGCATTGGCACAGCAGTTTTCCCGTAAAGCCAAGCAAAGAAGACGCTTCCAGCTGAACTATAATGATTGGGAAAACCAGAAATTTATTGAAAGCAGGTATACCCCCGAGCTGGTTGCTGCAGTAGTGCCGCTTCGCGGCGATACGCTGATTGCTTTTATCAATAATTATCCTATAGCTGCTGATTTCGCAAGGGCCGCTACAGACCTGGAATTAAAGATGTGGATCCGGTACAACTACCTGGAATGGGAGAAAAATCCTAAGGTCATTAAGCTGGATGATTTTAAAACCCAAGAAAAATAGTGCGTTATTTCCTCTTTATATTATTGCTGCTTTCAGTGAACGCTGCCCGGGCGCAAAAGAGTCATTTCCGGGGATTCATAAAGGCTTCTGATGATTTTGAACCGGTAAGCCAGGTGCAGGTGAAAAACCTGAAAACCGGGCAGGTCGTATGGTCTGATGCCACAGGCTATTTTGAGATCAACGCGCTGCCTGGCACGCAACTGGAATTCAGCAGGGTAGGGATCAACACTAAAATGTTGGAAGTAAGCCCGCAGCTGCTTAATGCGATACAACAAATCATATTGAAATATGAGGTAGCAGTCCTGGAAGGAGTTAGTGTAAATGAGAAAACACTTTACCAGCGGGATTCGGCGGAACGTTACGATACCTATCGTTTAACCCTGGAAAGAGAAAAGGATAAAGCCCAAGTAATCATCACTCCAATCGGTATAGGGGTTGCTAACCCGGTGTCCAGCTGGATGCAATACCTGGCGCCAAAGACCAGGACGAAACTTAAGTTCCAGAAAAATTTCAAAGCATGGGAAGAACAAAAATTTATTGCCACTAAATACACACCGGCTGTGGTGGAAAGATTAACCGGCCTGTCTAAAGACAGCCTGGCTTATTTTATGAATACCTATGCCATGACTTATGAAATGGCAAGAGCAATGAGTGACCGGGAAATTGCGTACTGGATAAAAGCCAACTATGCCGGCTGGGACCGGCAGGTAATCTTAAAAACAGACACTATTACTAATGATAAAAGACAGTAGATATTATTCTTTTTTATTGCTTGGGGTCTTGCTCCTGGCTTCGGTGGCCTCATCAGCGCAGGAGCAAACATTAAAGGCTTATGTGCGCGCTTCCAATGATTTTGAGGTACTGAATGCCGTTGTGGTGAAAGATATGCAATCGGGAAGAACCGCCACTACAGATGCCACCGGTTATTTTGAACTCCGGACAGCTGCCGATCATCAATTGGAATTTAGCCGTGTAGGGGTCAATACTACATTGATTACCGTGAAAGCGCCTATGTTCAGGGCCATCCAGCAGATCCTGCTCAAATATGATGTGGGTAGCCTTGAGGGAGTTAGTGTAAGCGGGATGACCGATTACCAGAGAGATTCCATAGCCAGGTACCGGCTCTATCAGCAAGACCTGGAGCGTAAAAGGGTGCGGATGGGACTCGAAGATAGCGCATCACCCGGAAAGGAAGGTTTTGGGGTAACCATTAACAGTCCCATATCTTCCTGGATGCAGTACATAGCGCCGAAGTCTAAAAACCGGATCCGCTTCCAGAAAAACTTCGCAGAATGGGAGCAGCAAAAATATATTGAAACCGTTTACACAAAAGAAAGAGTAGCGCAACTCACAGGTTTGCGTAACGATACCTTAGCCTGGTTTATTAATGCGTACCCTATGCCTTTTGAAACCGCCCGTACCGCCAGGGCTAAGGAAATTGATGCCTGGATATTGGGCAACTTTGAAGATTGGAAAAAGAACCCCCTGAAGATCATCCGCCTCTTCCGGATCCGGGATTGATAGCTCGTTCAGTACCAGGAAATTATTGCCTGTGACAACATTTCAATAACGTGAAAGAAAGCTTAAATCGATTTTGAAATGTGGGTATTTTGCTATCTTTACCCCTAATGTACATGTGTATTTCGAAAATAAAACAAAACAAATGAATCCTTATAAGTTAATACCTATTCTTGGATTGGCACTGGTGAGTGGCTATGCAAGTTTGGCGCAGGAATCCAGGTCCGGTAAGAATAAAAAGAAGAATAAAGCAGTAGAAGAAAAAGTGGACCCCGGATTAGCTGATACCTTAGTAGCGCCCATACCCCTGAACCGCCAGATGTTCACTGATAGAGTAAGTAACGCGATAAGAGGTATTGACGCTAAAGACGGGAGTGTGGACGGTGTAGTGGCGAACCCGGACCCTACTAAATCCAAACTGCTGACCCAGGCTTTCCTGGTCGATGCGTTGAAATTGCGGAATAAAATAGAGAATGCAGCTATTACTCATCCCCAAAAAATAGCTTATCACAAAGCCCTGGCGGACAAGCTTAACCAGTTCAAGTCCGTGGCCAATGATAATGTTGATGCCGTTGGCTATCGCCAGCTGATGAAGAATTTCGAAGGGTTGATCCTCGCAGAGATCAACGGGACATCTATGGACTTTGTGAAAGCAAATGCCAACCTGTATACCTTAGATAATATAGAAGTCCTGGACAGTAATAAAGAGGCAAAGGCTTATGTCTACAAATCAGTTGGATTGCAATATCCTGAAAAAATGCTGATGTACCTTGATAAGATCGCTACAGAACCTTATACCGATGAAATCATAGCAGCGGCGGCTAAATCTTCACCGCGCTCTATCATGTCCTATGCGGCGCCTAATTCCAAATACGGTTATATCGTACGCAGGAACCAGGATCCCGCGGTAAAGACCATTGTCAATATTATTGACAAATCACCAAAGACCTCTTTTAAAGTGCTTCAGTTCATGAACCAGATAAAAGATGGAGATATTACAATTGAGCAGGTTAACCAGATCGTTCAGAACCAGGACGCCTATTATAAAAGTCTCGTAAAGCTGAAAATATCAGGCAAAGCCATTTCCGAGTCCGAGATTGACAAAGAATTGGAAGTGCAGTCACTGGTTTATGTAAGAAGAGTTAATGAATTACATGAGGCCTCCGATGCGGTAAGGTTTAAGTCTGTTGAAGGCTTTGACCCTGAAGAATATTATTTTATGTTGCTGGGAGGCGAAACCAACGAGATCTATACCAGTTCTTATTTAGGGATCTTCAAGCGCATGATGGCAAAAATGGGTAAAGAATCCGGTTATGCCTTATTGGAAAAAGTGAAAATGTCCAATTTCAGGACCTTCATCCGTATGTCTGCGGGTTATAATACCATATCCGAATTCCTGAAAACCATGACAGAAGTGGAAAAGACCACGCTGTTAAGAGATTTTGTGGCCGGCCTTGAAAAAGGGTCCCGCTCTGACCTGAAGGACGCAGTAGATGTGGCGGACGGT
Organism: Taibaiella sp.; assembly: GCA_016786705.1. Classification (GTDB taxonomy): domain Bacteria; phylum Bacteroidota; class Bacteroidia; order Chitinophagales; family Chitinophagaceae; genus Edaphocola. The sequence continues at coordinate 159,094 of JAEUVV010000010.1, read as the reverse complement.
TTTGGCAGCCTGCAGGATAAAGACCTGGTAGAATTCCTGAAAAACGAGGTAAAAGACAATTATGAGCGCGTTTATAAAAATAAGAATAAGACATTAAGTAAGGCCGAGCAGGAAAAAGGCGTGATTATTTACGGCCTGCTGGCCAGCATCTTTAACAGTTCTGCCGACCCCGATAACCTGCAGGATGCCGTGAAAGAAATTCCACCGATCAATTACCTGGATATAGGCTCTTTAAGTAACGCTTCCGGAGAGGTAGTGGTGCAGGCCTTTTTCTATGGTGATAAGGATGGAAAAGATTCTTATGGCTTCTTTATGGGCAATTTTAAAGGAAACAAGAACTGGAAAATAGATGAATCTAATCCTAACTGGACTACGATCACCAGTGTTGGCGACAAGAAGGTTACTTATTATGCCAACAAACCGCTGACAGAGCCCGATGATGAAAAGGCGCAAAACAAATTATACGAATACCTGGATGCGAACGAGATCCGGCCGGCGGTAGTGATCCACCGCGGCCATAGCTATCACCTGGAAGGGTCCCTGAAAGGACTGACGCCGGATGTGAAAATTGTGATGCTCGGTTCCTGTGGCGGTTTCCATAACCTGGCCAATGTATTGGATAAAGCACCTGACGCGCATATCATTTCTACCAAGCAGATCGGGACCTATATGGTGAACGATCCTATTATCAGGAATATGAATGAATACCTGCTGGCGGGCAAAAGAGTAGACTGGCTGGAAATGTGGCAGAGCCTGGGTAAATTCTTTGCCAGTAAGAGCGCCCGTGAGAAAGAACTTTTCAGCGACTATATCCCGCCTAATAAAAACTTAGGCGCGATCTTTATCAAAGCGTACCGGAAAATGGAACTTTCCAGCCAAAGCTAATCCGTCCGCCTCATTAGCGAAGTGTGGCTGGCTACAGGCAATATTATTTTTACAGAGGGTGTTTAGAAACACCCTCTTTTTTTATCTTTATTTTTATCAGGTAAGCATTCCTTTATTCCCCCATTACAGATTTGGAAAGACAATACCTATGCAATAACTTTATTCAAAAAATAACCTATGCGAAAATCAAAAGCAGTACAATTATCAAAGATCAGTACCCGTGCACCTAAAGACCTTAACAAGACCGATATAAAGGAAAATGTTTTACCTAAAATGTATGCGGAGATCGATGAGCTGCAGAATTTATTGTATGCGGAAAGCAGGCATAGCCTGCTGATCATTATCCAGGGTATGGATGCCAGCGGTAAAGACGGCCTGGTGCGGGATGTCTTCAGCCATGTCAACCCGAATGGGGTAGTGGTGCATTCTTTTAAAGTACCCACCGAGCTGGAGCTGTCGCATGACTTCCTGTGGCGTATACATGCCAAAGTGCCGCCTAAAGGTATGATTCATGTATTTAACCGCTCCCAATACGAGGATGTGCTGGTGACGCGCGTACACGGCCTTGTTTCCGATGAGCTGGCAGCAAAGCGCATGAAAGCGATCAATGATTTTGAACAATTACTTACGGAGCATAATAATACTACAGTACTTAAGTTCTACCTGCATATCTCCCCGGAAGAGCAGATGGAACGCCTGCAGGAGCGCCTTACCATACCCAGCAAGATGTGGAAATACAACCAGACCGATATTATAGAGGCACAAAGCTGGGACCGGTATATGAGTTATTATGAAGACGTATTCACCCACTGCAATGACGTTCCATGGAATATTATTCCTTCCGACCAGAACTGGTATAAATGTTACCTCGTAGCCGATAAAATATTGAAAACACTCCGGAGCTTTGATATGAAATACCCGGGACTGAAAAAGTAAGATTTTCCAGTTAATATTTAGAGGGTGTCTAAAAAGCAAAAATTCTTGTCACATTGAGTTTGTCGAAATGCGTCAAGAATTCAGTATCAAATTTGTCTATATTTCGACGGAGCTCAATATGACAAATTTGGTCACCTTTTTAGACAACGCCGTTATGGCAACAAATGATTCGATTGCTTAATTATCTAATCAACAATTGTTGAAAACTCCGCTTCAAAAGCCCTGCGCAAAATTGTAATTTTGTTAGTACATTATGGCTAAGAAATCAAGTGAAACCCCGTTGATGAAGCAGCATGGGGAAATCAAAGCACGCTATCCCGACGCGATCTTATTGTTTCGGGTAGGCGACTTTTATGAAACCTTTGGTGAAGACGCAGTAATCGCCGCAAAAGTATTAGGCATCACCCTGACCAAGCGGGCCAATGGCTCCGCTTCCAGTATTGAACTGGCCGGTTTCCCGCACCATGCCCTGGATACTTATTTGCATAAACTGGTAAAAGCGGGCTACCGTGTTGCCATCTGCGATCAGCTGGAAGACCCTAAAACGGTAAAAGGCATCGTGAAGCGCGGCGTTACCGAACTGGTAACACCGGGTGTTGCCACCAATGACCGCTTGCTTGATAATAAAACCAATAACTTCCTGGCCGCCGTTTATCTGGACGATAAAGAAAACGGGATTGCCTTCATCGACATCTCTACCGGCGAATGTTTTTTAGCCCAGGGAAACCTGGAGTATATGGATAAGTTGCTGCAAAGCTTTCAGCCTTCAGAAGTGCTGATCGCCAGGGGCAAACAAAAATTCTTTAAAGAACAGCTGGACCAGAAATATTATATCTATGCCCTGGAAGACTGGATCTTCCAGCATCATTATGCTTATGAATTGCTAATCAAACATTTTGATACGCAATCCTTAAAAGGATTTGGCGTGGAGGACTGGACCGCGGCAGTCACCGCTGCAGGTGCGGCCTTTCACTACTTCAAAGATACCGAGCACCCGCATTTACAACACCTCACCAACCTGCAGCAAATACATGCCGGCGCCTTTTTATGGATGGATCGCTTTACGATCCGTAACCTGGAATTGATCTATACCCCGGCAGAAAACGGCGTATCGCTTTTGCAGAGTATGGACGCGACCATCACCCCTATGGGCGCACGGATGCTGAAACGCTGGCTTATGTTCCCGCTGGTAGACCTGCAACAGATTGAAGAGCGGCACAGTATGGTAGCGGCATTAATGCAGGATACGGAAAACGCGGCTGAACTGCGGCAGCATTTAAAAGCGATCGGCGACATAGAGCGCCTGGTGGCGAAAGTGCCTTTGAAGAAGATCAGTCCCCGAGAAGTGGTGCAATTAGCGCGCAGCCTAAGACATACGGACGCTATTAAAGCGATGTCCTCAGCGATTGGCGAAGCCAGCCTGAAGGAATTGCTGGAAAACCTGAAGACCACGCAAGAGGTACAGGATACCATTCAGCAATACCTCAAAGAAGAACCTTCCGTGAGTATCCAGAAAGGCAACGTGATCCAGGATGGCCTGAATGAAGAACTGGACACCCTGCGGCAAATCGCTTACCACGGCAAAGAATACCTGAACCAGATCCAGGAAAAGGAAAGCGCCGCCACGGGCATCCCTTCCCTGAAAATTGCCTTCAATAATGTATTCGGCTATTACCTGGAAGTAACCAATACCCATAAAGATAAAGTGCCGGACCATTGGATCCGGAAGCAGACGCTGGCCAATGCGGAACGCTATATTACCCCGGAATTAAAAACTTATGAAGAGAAGATACTGGGAGCGGAAGAAAAGATCTATGCTTTAGAAGTACAGCTGTACGACACGTTGCTGGATAAACTGCAGCTGAGTTTGCGTACCATGCAGCTCAACGCTCAGATCGTGGCGCAGCTGGACTGCCTGCAAAGCCTGGCCTGTATTGCCGTGCAGCATAACTACACCAGGCCGGAAATGTCGGACGCAGCGATACTGGACATTAAAGATGGCCGTCACCCGGTAATTGAGCGCCACCTGCCCCCGGGCGAGTTGTATATAGCCAATGATGTATTCCTGGACCGGGAAGACCAGCAAATCATCATTCTTACCGGGCCTAATATGAGCGGTAAGTCGGCACTCTTACGCCAGACCGCCCTCATTACGCTTATGGCGCATATGGGCAGCTTTGTACCGGCAAGCGCCGCTACTATAGGCCTGACGGATAAAATATTTACCCGCGTAGGCGCTTCCGATAACCTGAGTGGCGGTGAATCTACTTTTATGGTGGAGATGAATGAAACCGCGAGTATCGTCAACAACGTTTCTTCCCGCAGCCTGGTCTTGCTGGATGAGATTGGCAGGGGTACCAGCACCTACGATGGTATTTCTATCGCCTGGTCTATCGTGGAGTATATCCAAAAGCACCAGACCCGTGCCAAGACCATATTTGCCACCCACTATCATGAGCTTAACGAGCTGGAGCATAAACTGGAACGGGTGAAAAACTATCATATTTCCCATAAAGAAACCGCGCATAAAGTGATCTTTCTAAGAAAACTGGCGCCCGGTGGCAGCCGGCACAGCTTTGGTATCCAGGTGGCCAAGATGGCCGGTATGCCTAATGACCTTACGCGCAGAGCCGAAGAGATACTTTCTGTTCTGGAAGAAAAAGGGAAAGACGAAAACAGCACCGGCAATAAAATGAAAAAGGTGCATACGGATACCTTCCAGCTGAATATCTTTGACGGCCTGAGCACCGACCTGAGCCGCATCAAAGAGATCTTGTTCGCTACCGATATCAATACCCTTACCCCGGTAGAAGCATTGATGAAACTGAATGAATTAAAAGAAGTGGTAAAAGTATACCAGGACTAAATAATGAACTATTTTTTTGAGCAGACCTACAAACAAATAAATGCCCGGGAGCATAAATTGCCCATGGCGGAATATGAGCAATGTGTTTTCCAGAGCTGTGACTTCTCTGCTGCTGACCTCAACCGCTTTAAATTTATAGACTGCCGGTTTATTGATTGCAACCTGAGTATGGCGCGCCTTGCGGATACGGTAATGAACAAAGTTATTTTTGAACGCTGCAAACTCTTGGGCCTGCATTGGTTTCAATGCGATCGTTTCATGTTCTCGGTATGGTTTAAAGAAAGTAACCTGGCCAACGGTTCTTTCTATAATTTCAATATCAAAAAAACATACTTTGAACGTTGCGACCTGAAAGAAGTCGACTTCAGCGGCGCGGATATGACGGAATGTAAGTTAAAGGCCTGCGACCTGGGCAACGCCCTGTTTGACAATACTAACCTGGGTAAAGCGGACCTGAGTACCGCGTTCAATTTTTCCATTAATCCCAATCTGAATAAACTGAAAGGGACCCAATTCAGCCGGGATAATATAAGCGGGCTTTTGGACGTTTTTCAAATTAAGATTGTCTAGATTTCCGCAAACGGGAAAATCATACTAGTTTCGAACGGAATTGTGAAGGCTTGATGTGGGATTACATCAGCCTTTATTCATAAATTGCATACTATGAGCTTTAAATACTTTACTGCGGCCCTGCTGGCTTTCGTAAGCGGGAAAGGCCTGGCGCAGATACCCTATACACCTTACTTCCAGCAGCGTGTAGATCATATAATACAAGTAGAGCTGGACGATAAGAAGCATACGTTGAGCGGCACGATGACGATGCGTTATACCAATAACTCCCCGGACACCCTGGAGTATATTTACATGCACCTTTACCCGAATGCCTACAGCGTCGATAACAGCGCCTTTTCCCGGCAAGCGGTGGAGAACCGGAGTACCGGGCATTACCTGAGCAAAAAAACGGATTGGGGCTATATCGACAGTTTAGCTTTCGAGCAGGACGGTATGAGCGCTAAAATAGTGATGACCCAGGATGTGGACATCATTCGTGTACTGCTGCCGCAACCGATCCTGCCGGGACAGAGCTCTGAAATCGTGACCCCTTTCCGTGTAAAGATCCCCAAAACCTTTTCCCGCCTGGGTCATGAAGGCAACAGCTACCAGATCTCGCAATGGTTCCCCAAGCCCGCGGTTTATGACAAGAACGGCTGGCATCCTATGCCTTACCTGGACCAGGGGGAGTTCTATTCCGAATATGGTGCTTATGATGTAAGCATTACTTTGCCGGAAAATTATGTAGTGATGGCGACCGGTAACCTGCAAACAGCATCTGAAGAGGCCTGGCTGGATGAAAAAGTGAAGCAGGCGATCGTGGATTCTTTTAAAACAACCGTAAAGGGGAAAATTCCTTCTTCAGAAAAAAAGAAGACGATACGTTATACCGAAGAAAATATACATGACTTTGCCTGGTTTGCCGATAAAGCCTGGCTGGTACGTAAAGATACCGTTGCGGTACCGGGCAGCGACCTGGTAAGTACCGTTTACGTAGCCTATAACCCGGCTTCACATAAGAGCTGGGCCTCCTCGGTACAGGCGACCAAAGACGCGATAAAACTATATAGCGAAAAAGTAGGGCCGTACCCCTACCAGACGGTGAAAGTAGTGGAAGGCGCTTTAAGTGCCGGGGGCGGGATGGAGTACCCTACAGTTACTGTCATCTCTCCCGGTAATGGGGGTATGAATGACCTGGTGATCATTCATGAAGTAGGGCACAACTGGTTTTATGGCATCCTGGGCTCCAATGAAAGAATGCAGCCCTGGATGGATGAGGGCATCAACAGCTTTTACGAAAAAGTAGTAGTAGACACCGCTACAGATAAGAAAAAGAACCTGCTGGAAGACCTGCAGAACAGGAGTTACGCGATTACCATGGCTACAAGACAAAGCATGGCGATCGGCCTGCCTGCAACGGATTATACCAATCCTGCCTATGGCATTGATGTGTATGGCAAGGCGCCGGCTTACCTTAAATGGCTGCAGGAATATATGGGCGCAGAACATTTTGATGCCGCTATGAAAGAATATTTTGATACCTGGAAATTCAAGCATCCGCAGCCGGAAGATTTTGCCGCTTTATTCCAAAAGCACAGTGCCAAAAGCCTGGACTGGTTCTTTACCACAGGGCTGCATAGCGATAAGCCGGTCAATTATGCCATAAAAGGGATTAAAAATACTAAAGACGGTAAACTGGTGCGCATAAAAAATAAAACCGGTTTTGAAGCGCCGGTAGCCATACAGGTCGACAGCAGCGCGCAGCTTTACTGGACCGAGCCATTTAAAGGCAGCACCACTTTAAGGGTGCCGGAAAATTTTAAAGAAGTACATATAGCCTCCTTTATTCCCGATTACTACCTGCCGGATAACAGTAATAAAAGATCGTTTGCGATAAAAGCTTTTGGCTCCTTAAGCCAATCTGTGCAAAATAAGCTGTTCATTGCCCCGGCCTTAGGTTATAACGTTTACGACCGCTTTATGCTGGGCTTAAGCTTTCATAATGTACAACTGCCCGAGCGTAGTTTCCAGTACTACCTGGCGCCGATGTATAGCTTTAAAGCAAATACGATAGTGGGTACAGGTGTGATCAGTAAGGCGTTTTACCCCAACTCAGGCCTGTTCCGGGAGATCGACCTCAACCTGGAAGGAAAACGTTTTTCCTACAGCCGGACCTTCCTGGAAGATTATGATAACCCCAGACAGCAGTACCTGAAAGTAGCGCCGGAACTGCGTTTTATATTTAAAAAGTCCGGCCCCAGGAGCCCGCTTAATCAATACCTTTCCTTTAAAGGCTATTATATACAGGAAGGTAAGTTCGCTTACGACCAGGTCGACAGCAATGTGTACCATCCCCGCAGGGATGGTTATACTACCCATTTGTATGGCCGCATTAAATATGAATTGAATAATAACAGGACCTTCAACCCCTATAGTTTCAGTGCCGAGGTGCATGGGGGGGAAACCTTTGCCAAAGTAAGTGCTACGGCTAACCTGAAAATTGATTATTTCTACAAAAATAAAGCCATTTATTTAAGAGCGTTTGGCGGGAAAATGTTCCATTTTAATACCGACCCTATAGAGAACAGCAGGTATAGTTTTGCGGCTACATATTCCGGCTGGAATGACTACCTCTATGACCAGACCTTTATAGGCCGGAACCTGAACAATACACTGGCTGCGCAGCAGATCTATATCAAAGAGGGGGGCATGAAGATCCCGACCCTGATGTATGCCAACCCGGTAGGCATCAGTAATGACTGGATGGCCGCCTTTAATGTGCAGGTAGACCTGCCTATAGGCTTGCCGGTCCAGCTGTTTGCAGACTTTCTCACCATTGCCGATGCTAAAAATGTAAATCCCAATGGCAGCAAATGGCTTTATGATGCCGGTATCTCATTTACCGTACTGAAGTTGGCCGATGTTTATATCCCTGTATTAATGAGCAGGGAATACCAGGACTATAAAACGTCTGTATTGGGCACAAACTCATTCTTAAAAACAATTGCCTTCAAGTTCGACCTTGACAAAGTTTATTGGCCCAGGATGCAACGAAAGCTTGTAGGAATGTAGCTTATTAAAGTTAATGGTGAATTGTTGACGGGCAATAGTAATGAACTATTAATAATTGACAATTAACCATTACTTCTTGTAGCGCGCTTATTGAAGCATGTACGATAAATGAAAAGCCCCGGAAATTCCGGGGCTTTTCATATGCGGTAAATATATTATTATACTTATTTTTTAGGAGCAGCTTTTTTAGCGGCTGTAGCCTTAGCTGCAGGTTCTTCCACTTTATTTTCAGCAACTGCTTCTTCGGTTTCGCTTACATTTACTTCAAGCATTTTTTCCAGCTGGCGTACCTCTTTTTTCAGCTCATAGATTGTTTTGTACAACTCATCTAATTCTGATTTTGTAGCCACAGGGAAACCGGCCAGCATCTTCTCAGATTGCAGGTCGAAATCTTTACGTAATTTTAATTGCATCGCGCTTACTTCCGCCATCAGCTGGCTGTATTCATCGCTTTCAAACAGTTCTACATAAACTTTATCGCCGATGTTCAACCACTCCTGGTATAATGCAGTGATATTGTTGATCTCAACGCCATTTTCCATTTTGCTGATGATGTTATCTACCAGTGAATCTACCACTTTCTGGCCTTGCTGGTAAACCATGTATTGCATTTCTGCATTTTTGATATTGTAGATTGCCGTTTTATCTAAAATCGCAGACCAATCGCTGGCACTTTTGGTATACTGGTTAGGCGTTGCCATTTTTGCCAAAGGAGAGATCGCGTTGGCAAAAGTCTGCTGCATATTGGTATATACATTAGCGGCATTTTCAAAAATGTTCTGACCTGCAAAAGGGTTCATGTTCTGGAATGCTTCCTGCGCTTGCTGGTAAGCATTTCTTCCCTGTCCGGCAAAATCTTTGAATGAATTCTGGAACATTTCAGTCGCTTGCTGGAAATACTGACGGCTGTCGTCGCTGTTGAACCCGAAATAGTTGTTCATTAGGTCTTTGTAAGCGTCAAAGTTGAAATTCTTTTTGAATTCTTCCGCATTGAAGGTTTTATCCTGGATAGATTTCCAGAACGGTAACCACATCTCATAGAACTTAGTGAAGCCGGAAGAAACGTTCATCATGTTAGAAAACGCGTCTTTGCTGCCGGCGCTTTGTAAATTCTCGGTCAGTTGACCAAAAGAATTTTTCATCAGCTCCTGGTATTGATTGAAGAAACCGCTAAAGTTTTCATTTTGCGTTTTGAACGCGTCCATCATATTGTTAGGATTAAACTGGTTCATCAGGTTAGCCCAGCTATTCGCTGTTTGCATCTGGCTGTACCATTTATTCCAGTTGTTGAAGAACTCCATAGGGTTCATTTTGCTGAAATCAGCATTAGGCGTATTGTTTTTTAAGAAATTCTGGTTCATTTCCCAGCCTTTCTTAGCCATTTCCACCTGGTTGTTCAACCAGTTCTGGTAGTAAGTGCCGGCTTTTTCAAAATTTTCTTTAGCAGTTTTAGTCGCGTTGTCCACTTTTTCGGTAGAACCTGCAAAAGCTTTCTTTTGTTGCTCTAACCAGTTTTTGTAGAACTCCCGGCCTTTTTCCATGCTATCGTTCACAAAAGAGTTATTGCTGGTCGCTTTTTTAGTGGTTTCAATTACATTGTCTACCAGTTTTTGTTGTGCTTCCAATACCGTTTCTACGAAATTTTTGTTGTCTGTAGCCATTGTTTTGGTTTTTATTAATGAGTTAAATGAATGCTTTTTGTTATCAATATGAGGCAAAATTATAATGCGAGGCCGGTTCCTGCAAATAATCTGTATTAATTTGATATGAATTTAATTATTAACTAAAATATATTATTTATAAATTATTGATTAATATAAAATTAAACATTAACAATTAATCATTAATAATTAATATAAGCGATTTAGCTTATAAAATTTCAATTGAATGGTAGCCGTCCTGATAGTTTTGACATTTTTGAAACACAAATTCCGTTAACTTCGGCAATCTTTTTTTATAATGTTTATGCGACTGATGAAATTATGGGTACCTGTGCTCTTTTTATTGCCGGTATTCAGCCTTCCGGCTCAGGCCCAGAAAATACCTGAAGTAATCAAAACTTCCTTTACCAGGGAAGCTTTAAGCCAGTATGTCTATACCCCGAAAGGAGATTCCTTAACCATGGCTAAGGTGCTGGATAAATATAAGAAGAAAATAGTAGTACTGGACCTATGGGCCGGCTGGTGTAAAGACTGCATCGCCGTGATGGAAGATAACAAAGCTTTACAGGCAAAATATCCTAAAGTAACCTTCGTATACCTGTCCCTGGACCGCTCGGATACGGCCTGGCATAAAGCCATGGAGAAACATGGACTTACCAAAGCACCGAACTACTGGTTCAAAGCCGGCTGGAAAAATAAATTTACCAATTATATAGACCTGAACTGGATTCCGAGGTATATGGTACTGGACAAAAAATCGGCTATAAAAGGTTATTACCTGGTGCATCCAAAAGACCCTGAGTTTACCGCCTTGCTGGACCGGCTAACAAAAAAGTAACCGGCATTCTTTTGTAATAACACAATTTGTTAGATTATATTTTTATTTATTAAATTGCACGATTAACATTTACTTAATAATGAATAGATTTCTGGTTTTATTGCTCAGCCTGGTGGCTAGCTTGAACACTTTAGCTCAAATCCAAAAAGATCCTACCAAATGGAGTTATGAGGTGAAGAAAAAGGCAGGTAAAGAAAATACTTATGACCTCGTTTTTAATGTAAAGCTGGACCCGCATTGGCATTTATGGGCTTTCGAACCGGGAGGGGACGGGATGCTGATCTCGCCGAGTTTTAATTTTCAAAAAAATCCCGATGTAAAACTAATCGGGAAAGTCAAAGAATCCGGTAAGAAGATCAGTAAAGACTTTGATGGTGAAGAAGGGGATGAGCACATGTTTGAAAACAATGTGACTTATACGCAAACAGTAGAAGTAAAGCAGAACACAAAGATCACCGGGAAGCATACCTATCAATCCTGTGACGAGAGCAAGTGCCTGTCCCCGGTAACCAAACCTTTTAGCTTTGCCATCCAGGATGCTGTTGCAACAAAGGATACAGCTAACGCGGATACAGCGGATGTTGCGGCAAATGATACCGCTGGCGCTGCCCTGTCAAATACGGAAGAGGATACTGCCAAAACCCTGGCCGCGGCGCCAGGTGCCGGAAATGGCACTACAGCCGCAAAACCAGGAGCAGGCGAACCTTCAGCTCCGGCAAAGGACACCAATTCTCTGTGGATGATTTTTGTAGCCGGTCTTGGCGCCGGTCTTCTGGCCGTATTGACGCCTTGCATCTATTCTATGATCCCGATCACGGTAAGTTTCTTTACCAAGAAAGTAAGCTCAAGATCCCAGGGTATTAAAAATGCTTTATTTTATTCTTTTTCCATTATCGTTATATTTGCCGCTTTAGGTCTTGGACTTACTGCAGCATTTGGAGCAAATGCATTAAACAACTTAGCGACCAACTGGATTGCTAACCTGTTCTTCTTTGTATTGTTCCTCATTTTTGCTTTCTCTTTCCTGGGTGCATTTGAATTGACCCTGCCTTCCAGCTGGACCAATAAAATGGGCTCTAAATCCAACAGCAGCAGTTACGGTGGTATCTTCTTTATGGCACTGACCCTGGTACTTGTTTCCTTCTCCTGTACTTCTGCATTCCTCGGTCCACTGATCGTTGGTGCAGCTACAGGTGGTAAAATGGGGCCTTTGGTCGGATTCGGCAGCTTTGGTCTGGGTATTGCCTTACCATTTACTGTTTTCGCTATATTCCCTTCTTATCTGAAAAACCTGGAAAAACCGGGCGGCTGGCAGAATGCTTTGAAAGTAACCTTAGGGTTCGTGGAGCTGGCCCTGGCTTTAAAATTCCTGTCTAACGCGGACCTGGCCCAAGGCTGGCGCCTGCTGGACCGCGAGGTATTTATCGCGATATGGGTCATTATTTTTGTACTCTTGGGCATTTATCTATTAGGAAAACTTACTTTCTTCCATGATAGTGAATTACCTAAAAACCATTTTGGTATCGCTTATATTTCCGTACCGAGGCTGATCCTGGCCATTTCTTCTTTAACCTTCGCGGTATACCTGTTGCCGGGTATGTGGGGTGCGCCGTTAAAGGCGGTAAGCTCATTTGTTCCGCCAATGGGTACCCAGGACTTTATCATAGGTGGCAATGCGCCTGCACATGGCGGTGGTGCTAATGCGCACAGCGATTTTCCCGGGCCTAAACCGGTGAAATATGCCGACCGCTTAATGATGTATGAACCGGAAGTGGCTAAAAAATACGGGTTGGTTACCTATTTTGACCTGGAGGAGGCAAAAGCGGCGTCTAAACAGTTAAAGAGGCCGATCATGCTCGACTTTACAGGGATTAATTGTATCAATTGCCGTAAAATGGAAGGCCAGGTATGGTCTGATCCTGAAGTGATGCGTTTATTGAAAGAAGAGTTTGTAGTTGTTTCCTTATACTGTGATTTTGATGGGGTGACATTACCTGAAAATGAGCAATATGATTCCAAAATACTGGGTGCCAGGGTTGTGACCGTAGGCGATAAAAATGAAGATTACCAGGCTACCAGGTTCAACGCGAATACGCAGCCGTTCTATTTCTTTGTTGATGCGGAAGAAGTGCAGTTACATCCGAAAGGATACCAATATGATCCTTCGATTCCTAAGTTTGTCGCCCACCTGAAAGAGGTGATAGCAAAATATAAGGAACTGCATCCTTAAAATTTTTTCTTATTGAAAAACGTTGTTGGAAGAAAATATTCCGGCAACGTTTTTATTTATAGCGCTTTCATGTCGTTTATCAGATTATCCGTTCAAAAAATCCTGTATCAGTTACTGATCCTGGTTTTATTTTACACGCTATTCCGATGGTGCTTTTATGCTTTTAACAGCTCCGAGATCCGGCATGTTGCAACAGGCCAGCTGTGGACCTTGCTGGAAGGAGGCCTGCGATTTGATCTGGCTGCCATCATGTACCTGAATGCCCTGTGGATTTTGCTTACTTTATTAGTCCCATTGGATATACAAAATAAAGCCGGCCGCAGGCTGATTTCCATGAGCTTCTGGCTACCCAACACGATCGCTTTTTTACTGGAGATCAGTGACTGGGTTTATTTTAACTTCAACAGGAAAAGAGCTACTATCGAGATCTTTGACCTGATCTTTTCGAAAGGCGATTTCCTGAATTTGCTCCCCAACTACCTGCAGAAATTCTGGTTTGTACCACTTATAGCCCTATGCTGTATTACCTTGCTGATCTGGTCGCACAGGCGGCTGAACCTTTATTTCGCGGCGCGCTGGCGCCTGTTCCGGCAATTACAATTTAAAAGTACGCCGGCAAGCCGTTTTATTGTCCGCCCGCTTGTCCTGTTACTATGTGCAGGCCTTGCGGTACTGCTGATCCGCGGCGGGTTTCAGTTACAGCCGATCGCGAACAGGACCGCGGTGCTCTATACAGTTCCCGAGCAGACCGCATTGGTATTAAACACCCCTTTTTCTATTATCAGCTCCCTGGAAAGCGGCCATTTGCAGGAGGCTCATTTTATGGATGATGCGGCGGCTGACCGGGTAATCAGGCCGGTGAAGCAATATCATAGTGATCCGGGCTGGCATAAAAAAAATGTGGTCGTAATAGTGTGGGAGAGCTTCTCAAAGCGCTATACCAAAGAGGGCGGAAGCGTAGGTGTTACACCTTTCTTTGACAGCCTCAGTACAAAAGGGCATTTGTTTACCAATGCCTATGCGAATGCTTTGCGTTCTAATGAAGGGGTACCCGCGATCTTCTCGGGTTACCCGGCCATGATGGAAGGCCCGGTGAGCAATTCTATTTACGGCAATACGGTCATCGATGCTTTGCCTGCTTTGTTAAAAGCAGAAGGGTACAGTACCGCGTTTTTTCATGGGGGCACAAACGGTACTATGGGTTTTGATATTTATGCAAAACGGGCAGGTTTTGAACGCTATTTTGGCAGAAAAGAATACGCCAATGAACGGGATTTTGACGGTACCTGGGGGATTTGGGACCAGCCTTTCCTGGATTTTGCCCTGCGGCAGATCAACACATTCAAATCCCCGTTTTTAGCTGGTATTTTTACCCTTACCTCTCATGTGCCTTTTCATGTGCCCAAAGGTTTTAAGCCTACGGCAAAAGGCTTTAACCGGGATATTGAGATCAGTATGAACTACACGGACTGGGCCTTGTCGCAGTTTTTTAAGCAGGCAGAAAAGCAGGCCTGGTTCCGGAATACTGTTTTTGTAATTACTGCAGACCATACTAACCCCTATGTCGACAATGCTTTCCAGGGTGAAGGCCTGGGCCGGTACCAGGTACCTATCCTGGTCATTGACCCGGCTAATCCGCAGCTGAACCGGAAAGATTCGACCCTGGTACAGCAGCTGGACATTATTCCATCCGTATTGGATTATATCCGGTACCCCAAACCTTTTTTCGCATTAGGCAACAGCGCCTGGGATACTACAGCCAGCCGCTTTTTTATCACCTACCTTTCCGGTAATTATAGTATGATCCAAAGTGGCTATCATATCAAGACCAAAGGATTTGATATAGCCGAGGTATATAAATTCCCGGAAGATATAAAAGCCCGCCGGAACCTTTATGCCCCGGGCGTAAAACAACCTGAAGTAGTAAATACGGAACACTATTTTAAAGCTTTCCTGCAAATTCTTCATACAGGTATGATTAATGATCAGTTAAGTCTGCATACTTACCGGGTAAAGCGCGGAACACAATAGTTTTTTCGCTATTTTTGTAGGGTACAGCAAATCGATATACACTGCATGCAAGTCCCTATTTTAAGCAAAGAACAGATCGCCCGTAAGATAAAAAGAATGGCTTATGAGATCTGGGAAGAAAATAGCAAAGAAAAAGAAGTCATCATATTTGGCATCGCTGAAGGGGGCGCCGTTTTGGCATCTTCCTTAAAAAAGGTACTGGACAAGGAGTCGGACCTGAAAACAACGCTTGAGATTTTGAAGCTGGACAAGAACAAGGTTACCAACTTTAGCCATACGCCTTCATCTGATATTAAGGGTAAGAGCATTGTTATCGTTGATGATGTTGCCAATTCCGGTAAAACTTTATTATACGTGATGAAACCTTTGCTGGATTTCGAACCGAAAAAGATCCAGCTGGTGGTTTTAGTGGACCGGAAGCATAAAAACTATCCTGTAGTGCCGGACGTGATCGGTTTCTCGGTAGCTTCTACGCTCCAGGAGCACATTCGCGTCAGTTGTGCAGGCGACAAGATTACGGGCGCATTTTTAGAATAAGTCAAAATGTCGCTAAAATTATGTTCGTATGATTATTGCTGGCAATAATAGTATTATCTTAGCACAAACAAGGTTTAAAGAGTCTGGGGCGAAGGATACAAAGAATTGTTAACGAATTAATCAAAGAAAAAATGGATTCGAATTTCTCGCAAAGAGTAAAAGATATTATCTCTTACAGCCGTGAAGAGGCTATAAGGCTGGGTAATCCCTTTATCGGTACGGAGCATTTTCTTTTAGGTATCTTAAGAGAAGGTGCGGGAACGCCAACACATATCTTAAATGCTATGAATGCCGATATGAACGGCATCAAAAATGATATTGAAAACCTGATCCGGGATACCGATAGTAACGGGCAGCAGGTGAGCAACCTGCCTTTAACCCGCCAGGCGGAAAAGGTGATCAGGCTCGCTATACTTGAAGCTAAAGCGCTGAAAAGTACTATAGTGGAAGCCGAGCACCTGATGCTGTCTATCCTGAAAAATAAGGAGAGCGCTACTGCCGAGGTATTAAGAGGTTATAGCGTAACTTATGACAAGTTTATTGAGGAGCTATCCCATATCATGGGTGGCGACGTAAGCGGCCAGGGCGACAGCGATGGCGGCGGCTATGATTATGAAGGCGATGAGCCTAAGCAAAAACCGGCTAATGCCGGTAACAGCAAATCTAAAACCCCTGTTTTAGACAATTTCGGCCGTGACGTAACCCGTATGGCGGAAATGGGTAGCCTGGACCCTATCGTAGGTCGTGAAAAAGAGATTGAGCGGGTGTCGCAGATCTTATCGCGCCGTAAGAAAAATAACCCGATCCTGATCGGTGAACCCGGAGTAGGTAAAACAGCGATCGTGGAAGGTCTTGCCTTACGCATTGTACAGCGTAAAGTAAGCCGGGTATTATTTGATAAAAGAGTGATCTCCCTTGACCTGGCAGCTTTGGTAGCGGGAACTAAATACCGCGGCCAGTTTGAAGAACGCATGAAAGCGATCATGAACGAGCTGGAGAAAAATAAAGATGTGATCCTGTTTATCGATGAGATCCATACGATCGTAGGCGCCGGTGGTGCCAGCGGCTCACTCGATGCTTCCAATATTTTCAAACCGGCATTGGCCCGCGGCGAACTGCAATGTATCGGCGCGTCCACCCTGGATGAGTACCGTAATAATATTGAAAAAGATGGCGCTTTAGACCGCCGTTTCCAGAAAGTATTGATAGAACCGCCTTCCATTGACGAGGCGATCATTATCCTGAACAATATCCGTCCTAAATATGAGGAGTTCCATAATGTAAGCTATGACCAGGAAGCAATTGAAGCCTGTGTGAAGTTGAGCGAACGTTATATGACCGATCGTTTACTACCGGATAAAGCTATTGATGTACTGGATGAAGTAGGGGCAAGAGTGCACCTGAAAAATATCAATGTACCGCAGAATGTACTGGAGCTGGAAGCTAAGATCGAAGATATTAAACTGGAGAAAAATAGGGTTGTAAAAAGCCAGCGTTTTGAAGAAGCGGCAGCTTTAAGAGACCGTGAGAAAAAGTTAGGAGAAGAATTAGAGAAAGCTAAGCGGGATTGGGAAGAAGAGGTTAAGAATAAGCGTTACCCGATCACCGAAGAGGATATCGCGGAAGTGATCAGTATGATGACCGGTATACCGGTGATGAGAATGGTAGAGGCCGAGTCTGCAAAACTGCGCCGTATGGGTGATGACCTGAAAGGGGCTGTGGTAGGGCAGGATGAAGCTGTAGGTAAAGTCGTAAAAGCGATACAGCGTAACCGTGTAGGTCTTAAAGACCCTAAGAAGCCGATCGGTTCTTTCATCTTCTTAGGCCCGACGGGTGTGGGTAAAACCGAATTGGCCCGTACCCTGGCCCGCCAGATCTTTGATAGTGAAGACGCATTGGTGCGTGTTGATATGAGTGAGTATATGGAGAAATTCTCGCTGAGCCGCCTGATAGGCGCGCCTCCGGGATATGTGGGTTATGAAGAAGGCGGACAGCTGACCGAGAAAATCCGCAGGAAGCCTTATTCCGTTGTGCTCCTGGATGAGATCGAAAAAGCGCACCCGGATATCTTCAATATCCTGTTACAGGTATTAGATGATGGGCAGTTGACAGATGGATTGGGAAGAAAGGTAGACTTTAAGAACACGATCATCATTATGACCTCAAATATCGGGGTACGCCAGTTGAAAGAATTTGGTGATGGGGTAGGTTTCGCTACTTCTGCTAAAACTTCCAATACAGAGGAAAATAACCGCGCGGTAATAGAAAAAGCGCTGAAGCGTACCTTTAGCCCTGAATTCCTGAACCGTATTGACGATGTGATCATCTTTAATTCGCTAACCGAAGCGGATATCAATGTTATCATCGATATCATTATGAAAGGTGTGCTGAACCGCATGAAGGATCTTGGATTCACTTTAACCTTGTCTGAATCGGCCCGTAAATTCCTGGTGGACAAAGGCTATGACCAGCAGTTCGGTGCCCGTCCGTTACATCGTGCCATCCAGAAATACCTGGAAGATCCTTTAGCAGAAGAAATCCTGAGCAAGAATCTGGGTGAAGGAGATAAGGCATTTGCCGATTTTGATGAAGAAAGCGGTAAGATCGTCTTTAAGATCACTAAGCCCGGAACGGTTAAGAAGTCTACTAAATCAAAAGGGACTACCGATACCCAAACAGATGAACCGGTATAGTAAGTAATAAAAGTAGTGTAAGAACGATAAATTCGAAAAGCCTTGTCCTTTGTGGCAAGGCTTTTTTATTGATCTTTTTTTTGTATAAATGGTTGATTTATATAATGTTACTAAGAGATGTCGCCTGCTTCATACCACTAAGTGTAACCGTTGACAGAAAATAATTGCTTATTAATATTTTTCTAATGCTAAGGTTGTTTAATATTGCGGTAAATTCTATATTGTTATGAAAAGTTTATTGATCGGGCTACTATTGTGCTGCTGTGCCCAGGTATATAGCCAGGATACGCTTTTTTATAATGGAAATGAGGTGGTAGGAAGTAAAGAATACTGCACTTATTTTGAAGTTACACAGGCTAAGCAAAAAAAAGACGCCTATGTGGCCAGGTCTTATTATAAAAACGGTCGTAAACGATCCGTATTGCCCTATTTTGTTGATGAAAAAGGTACCCGGATACGGGATGGTAAAAAAATACAATGGTTTGAGACTGGCAGAAAGAAGCAACTGGTCCATTTTAAAAACAACCAACTGCATGGCAAAGTAAAATCCTATTATGCTAAAGGTAGATTGAAGCGCCGTGATGTTTACCGGAATGGCAATTTGGTTAAGGGGCAGTGTTGGGACGAGCGCGGGCAAAAGATTGCACACCGGCCTTATTTTGTTATCGCACAGTATACAGGTGGTGATGCCGCGCGCCAAAGATTTTTATCCGATAACCTCCGCTATCCTAATATCGCGCGGGAGAATGAGATACAAGGAAAAGTGAAGCTGAGTTTTGCAATTGAAAAAGACGGCTCTATCACCGCTGTTAAGATAGATGAATCAGTACATGAATCGCTGGACCGCGAGGCTCAAAGGGTAATCCTGAAAATGCCCAGATGGCAACCTGCTACAGAAGATGATGAGCCTGTGAAATCTTATTTTGCATTGCCGATACAGTTCAGGCTAAAATAAACCGGGCATTAACGGCAACAAAAAGTCCGGCAACCGCATTTACTTATTTTAAGTCATCGCGCGCCGGCGCTACCGGTAAATTATTCATATAATGCGATCAGAAGATGAAGAAAGTATTACTCTTTTTATTCCTGCTATTCTTTCAGGTTAGCTCTTTGCAGGCACAACTGAACCTGAATGTTACGGATACTACCGTATGCCGGAATACACCTATACAGGTATGTGCCAATATTCCGCCGGTAAACCTCTCCGGCCTTAATTTTGATGACAGGTTTTCAGGGGCCATCAACATAGGTTTTCCCTTTGTTTTTTATGGGCAGACCGTAACGCAATGCCTGATCTCAGAAAACAATTTTATCACCTTTGACCTTGGTTTTGCGAATAGCCAATCTGCTAATTATACCTATAATAATTCTTTGAATAGTGGAGAATTGAACCGCGCTATCCTGTTTCCTTACCAGGACCTGGATGTATCTTTTGGCGGTGTGATCCGCTACATGACAGTAGGGCAGGCGCCTAACCGGAAATTTGTTGTGGAATTCTGTGACGTGGTTTATTATTCCAATTCCTGTCATAATTTAAAAACGAGGAACCAGCTGATATTGTATGAAGGGTCTAATGAGATCGAAATGCACCTGGGCCAGGTAGCTTATTGTAGCGGTTGGCCAATAACAGGCCCTAACGGCCATGCCGTACAGGGAATAAGAGGTAATGGCAACCAGCTATTTGTAGCTGGCAGAGCGCCTAACAGCGCCGCGTGGACTGTAAACAGCGCCGCGCCGGAAGGTCATCGTTTTGTACCCACAGGTGCCGGTAATTATACATTAAGTACTGTTGCCTATAACCCGGTTGCTTTCATACAACAGAACCAGGGTACTTATTCCTGGTATAGCGGTAACGCGACCTCCCCGTTTGCCAATACTGTTTGCGCAACCATTACCCCCGATACGGCCATCGATTATTATGTAGTCAAATATACTGGCCTGGTAGGTTGCGGGGCTACCAACCCAAGCACACTGTTTGATACGGTGAGAGTAAACTACCAACCCGTTCAGGCAATAAAATCACTTAACTATTGTGCCAGCCAGTTGCCTGTAACCTGGAATGGCATAACCATCCCGGCCGGGACAAGCTCCAATGCGAATTATGATACCGTAATGGTATACGGTGCTGCCAATGCCTGCGATACTAATTTTATTATTAACCTGACCGTGATCCCGGGTGATACGCCGGTATTTACGCAAGTGCCGCCACAATGTGCCGGTGCTGTTATCCCTTCTTTACCACTTACCTCGAATAATGGTATTACCGGTAACTGGAGCCCGGCAATTAATAATTCCCAGACGACTACTTATACGTTTACACCGGCTGCAGGGCAGTGCGCTCCTGCAGTAACCATGACGATCGTGGTCAACCCGGTAGTAACCCCGGCTTTTACCCCGGTCGGTACTGTGTGTGCCGGTACAACTTTAGCTGCGTTACCGCTTATCTCGAACAACGGTGTTACCGGTACCTGGTCGCCCGCTTTAAATAATACGCAAACAACTACCTATACTTTTACACCAACCGCAGGGCAGTGTGCTACTACCGCTACCCTGACAATTGTGGTGAACCCGGTACTCACACCGTCATTTAGCCAAGTGCCTGCGATCTGCTCCGGGGCAGCATTAAGCCCTTTACCCACTACTTCTTTAAACGGTGTTACCGGTACCTGGTCGCCGGCTTTGAATAATAGCCAGACGACCACATATACTTTTAGCCCTGCAAGCGGGCAATGCGCGGCCAGCACTACGATGGCGATTACGGTAAATCCTAATGTTGTGCCCGCTTTTAATGCTGTTGCACCTATTTGTGCCGGCGAAAGCTTAAGTGCTTTGCCGACCACTTCTTTAAATGGGGTTACCGGTACCTGGTCACCCGCATTGAACAATACCGCTACTACTACCTATACGTTTACCCCTGCAAGCGGGCAGTGCGCAGGCAGTACTACAATGACGATCACGGTCAACCCTTCAGTTGTTCCGGCTTTTACCCAGGTAGCGCCTATTTGTTCCGGTACAACTTTAGCTGCTTTACCACTCATCTCGAATAACGGCATTACCGGTACCTGGAGCCCGGCAATTAATAATACCCAGACGACTACTTATACGTTTACACCGGCAGCAGGCCAATGTGCAGCCACAACTACAATGACGATTGTTGTGAACCCGGTCCTGACCCCAAGCTTTACCCAGGTACCGGCTATTTGCACCGGCGGCACTTTAAGCCCTTTACCAATTACTTCCAATAACGGGATCAGCGGTACCTGGTCGCCGGCATTGAACAATACCCAAACAACCACCTATACATTTACGCCTGCAGCCGGGCAATGCGCGGGCAGCACCACGATGACGATTAATGTAAGCCCTACTGTAGTACCGGCTTTTAATGCCGTAGCGCCTATTTGTGCCGGTGCCGGCTTAAGTGCTTTACCAACAACCTCAACTAATGGTATAACCGGAACCTGGTCGCCCGCTTTAAACAATACAGCGACCACAACTTATACATTTACCCCTAATCCGGGGCAATGCGGTAGCCCGGTACAACTTACCATACAGGTGATACCCAATACTACACCGGTATTTACCCCCGTCGCTCCGATTTGCCCGGGAACGGTTTTAAATCCATTGCCCGGCACCTCGAATAATGGCATAACCGGTACCTGGTCGCCGGCGCTGAACAATATGGCGACCACGACTTACACGTTTACGCCTGCAGCAGGGCAAACCTGTGTATTACCGGCTACGATGCAGATCGCCGTACAGCCTTACCTTACCGGGCAAAGGAATGTACAGCTCTGTGAAGGCAGTACTTATACCTTTAATGGCATAACTTATACTACTTCTGTTTCGGGGGTAAATGATACCATTCCTAATACCGGTACCTGTGATAGCATCATTACGCTTAACCTGGTTATCCATCCTAGAACATATGGGACACAGCAGGCAACGATCTGTGATGGCTCCAGCTACCTGTTCAACGGGCAGTATTATACGGGCAATAATAATACGGCAAAAGATACCCTGATCAACCAATGGGGCTGTGACAGTATCGTGACCCTTAACCTGAACGTCATACCGGTAAACCCGGTTACGGCCAGCGAAACGGCAGAGGGTTGCGGATCGCTGACCTATAACGGGCAGCAATATACGACCAGTACGCAGTTTACCGATACTTTAACTAATGTATTTGGCTGTGATAGTGTCTATAAGACGGTGAATCTAATCGTTTTCCCGGAGTATCATGATACGCTCAGGCTGGATGTGTTTGGCTGTGACAGTGCCCTATACAACCAGGAACGCTACTATGCTTCCACGCAGCTGACCGAAGTGTTTCAGACCAGCCATGGCTGTGATAGCCTGGTGAAAATCGTTACTATAGAAGTGCATCAATTTGATCTGGCTACAGTGGTCAGCCCGGAAAGGCCCTATGCCGGGGAAGCTTTTACCATAGAAGCTTTTGCTGCTAACAATGTCGCTTTTGAGGTTTTGTCCTGGACACCTGCCAGCCTATTCCCGGACCAGGCGGCTAAGCTACAGCGTATTGCGCTCAATGAGCCGGTACAGATTGTGGTAACCGGTAATTCTAATGGTTGCCTGGATACTGCGATGGTCAATGTCGGGGACTTACCTACTTACAGTACTGATGTGCAAATGCCCAATGCTTTTAGCCCGAATGGAGATGGTAAAAATGATGTGTTCCGGCCGGTGTTTAAAATAGACCGTGCCTATACCATAGATCATTTTACGGTATATAACCGTTACGGGCAACTGATCTATACCACTTCAAACATGAACTCCGGCTGGGATGGTTATTATAAAGGTCGCCTGCAGGACCAGGGTGTTTATTATTACATTGTAAAGATCAGTTTCATGGATGGCACAGAAAAAACTTTAAAAGGAGATGTTACATTGATCCGCTAATGTGCAAAGTGCAAAATTCGTGCTCCGATTAAAGTTTAGAGCTCAAAATCTCCACTTTTGGCGATACGCAAAACGTTAGCTACAATATTATGGACGACTTAAACAAAATGGCAAAACTTCATTCTGCTGGCGCATCTGTTAGACACGATTCGCCTTTTGCCGATTTGCCAACTCATAAGAATGAAACTGAATTATCCGCCGACTTCATAAAAAAGTGGGTAGCTCCTTTTTATATGGAAATTGGTTCTTATAGTGACACCGGCTGGATTGATGCTATTAAAGAAATCAAAGACGGAATAACGATGGACATATGTCTTTCTCTTTTGGGTGACTTTAATTGGCGAACAAGATTAGTAGGTGCATATTTCGCGGCTGTAAAAAACTACCAGGAACTTATTGATATCATTGGTAATCATCTTCTAAAAAGTGAAGTTTGCTGTGTTGGGCACATTTATGCATTGGCACTTACTTTTTTCAAAACAGATAAAAGTATTGGCTTTTTAAATCAGTATCTGGACTATTATCTTACGACACCAAATTTGTATTTTGATCAAAGATCGGTAATGGAATCCTTGCTCTATTTAGACACAATAGACAAGTCTGAAAACTTTAAAAGACACCTTGAAAATTGGATACTTCTAGAACAAAAAAGAAAACCATTTGAAAATCAAAATGCTTTAGCACTGGCGAAGCTTTTAGAGCAACAAGAAGAGGGCGTCGGTGAAGATTATTTACAGTCTCTATCATCTTTCGACTATGACAAGGGTGGCACTTTTTCAATTGATTATTTTGCTGAACAGATAACGATACTTAAAAATCTTAATCAATACAACTGCTAACAAATAAAGGCTCAGCAGTTGAGATACTATTTTATCTTTTTTACCGAGACTGGTGTTTTTACCAACAAATAAATGGCGGAATTACTCAAATAAACAATGCTTGCTAAGTGAGCACAGCAGCAAGGGCTGAAAAGCTATGAATTAAAGTATATTGCTGATCCTTATATCACTGCCGATGGGCTTTGTAGCGGTGCTAAGCAACAGGCCAATCCGGAAATCGCGTTGGCGGATCGATTTCCGGTGTTCTTTTTCCACTACTTTTTATGCGCGTTATTTTTATTTTGTTTATTGGTGCTTATGAATACTAAGGCATTTGGACAAGCAAAAAGTAGCAAAGAATTCACCGATGTTTTTTGTTTATGAAAGTATACTACCTTTTGTCTTGATACAAAAGGTAGTGCCCAAAAATCAAGGCGGTATAAATCCCCTGGCTAAAAATCATTGTCCTGTTGGCCGGAAACCAAACTCGTTTGCTCAGACAGTGGTTTCCGTTTGGTCAACCTGCCAATGATTTTCCTGACGCCGGATTTATGAAGGCCGTTTTAAGTCTTGCTTCGATGCGGCTCAGCATTACATATGCTCTCAATGGCAACCTTGAGTTTATCGAAGGGTGGAACCTGTGCGTGAAAGATATGCCTTATAAAATCTTTTCTAAATAATGCTGATCAATACCCCAGTAACTTTTTATTTTATTTAAATCCCGGAGGAAATCAGCCTTTGGTGCCGGGTTATGGCTTTTCTTTTTCTGCGCGATAATCAGTACGTTTTTTGGCGTATGCAGATCCGAAATGAAGTCAACGACTTTGGTCTGGTAACCAAAATATTCCAGGATCATGGTACGGATGCTATCGGTGATCATTTCTGCCTGCCGTTCAAAAAATAAACCATATTTGAGCAGGAAGTCCATATCGGGAGAGGGGGTTCCCTTGCTCATCGCTTTGCGTACCTGCTTGTGACAGCAGGGGGCCACAACGATCAGCTCCGCGTTATTGTGGATGCCTTTGGCTATAGCATCATCGGTAGCCGTGTCACAGGCGTGCAGGGCGATCAGTACATCAAGCTCATTGGGTTCATATTCTTCTATCACACCTTTTTCAAACTGCAATCCTGAAAAACCAGATTCCGCAGCGATCTTATTGCACAGATCTACCATATCCCTGCGGTATTCCACACCAGTTACTTTAGTATTTCTCTTCAATTCATCGCTCAGGTAGTCATACAGAGCAAAGGTCAGGTAGCCTTTGCCGGAACCCATATCCGCCACATTAATGGTACGGCCCGCATCAAACTCTTTGAGCAGGGAGCTCAGTATCTCTATGTAATGATTGATCTGTTTATACTTGTCCTGCGCGTTTTTGTAAACAGTACCGGCAGCATCGGTGATCTGTAAAGCATGCAGGTAAGGTTTAGACGTGTCTGAAAGTTTTCGTTGTTTAGCCTTATCATGTGTTTCCGGTAACAGTTCTTTCTGGCTGGCTTTTCTACGGGTAAATTTTGTGCTGCCTTGCTTATTGATGCTTAGCTCCACATCCCCTTCAAGGGAGAAAAGGGTGATGATATTGAATTGCGATGCTCCAAAGTAAGCTTCCAGCTGTTCGAGGGCTTCATCTTGCCCATAGTTCTTGACAATGTCTCGCGTTTTGTGGCGATAGGTAAAGCTTAGTTTAGGCACGTTTTTGATCAATATTTTCTTGACGTAAATATTCTTCAGCTCTTCAGTACCTTTATATGCACTCAGGGTAATTTTTATAAAACTACCGCTTTCCATGTATTGGGTAAAGGCTGCCCCGAATTGTTGCCAGGCTGTTTGCATCGCTCTTTGTTTAAAATACTTAAATGATAAACCGTCAATGTCACACCCGTAGCGCTTGGCGCTGCTGTTTGTGTACATTGACGGCTGGAATATCTTTTACCTGTTGGTAAAGATTAGTGTTTAAAATGTCTTTGTCCGGTCATGACCATGGCCAGGTTATTGGCCTGACAGTATTCAATGCTGTCTTTATCGCGGATAGAACCTCCGGGCTGGATAAACGCCGTAATGCCCGCTTCATGCCCGATCTGTACACAATCGTTGAAAGGGAAAAATGCGTCAGACGCCAGTACCGCGCCGTTCAGGTCAAAATTAAATTGTTTCGCTTTTTCAATAGCATGTCTTAAGGCATCCACGCGGCTGGTCTGTCCGCAACCTTTACCTACTAATTGTTTATCTTTCACCAAAGCGATAGCATTACTTTTCAGGTGCTTACAGATAATGTTGGCAAAAGTTAAAGCTTGTTTTTCTTCTTCTGTAGCCGGGCGGCCGCCTACTTCTTCCCATTTTTCAAAATTGCCTTTGTCCAGGTCTTGAACCAGGGTTCCGTTTAATACGGATTTGAAGCTGGTTTTCAATAAAGAAGTCTGCTCTTTTAAAGCCAGTAAAATACGGTTCTTTTTAGATTTTAAGATCGTTAAGGCTTCTTCGCTATAGGCCGGGGCGATCAATACTTCAAAGAAGATCTCGTTAATAGCATTGGCGGTAGCGGCATCTACTTCCTTGTTACACACTAAAACACCACCGAAAGCGCTTTCCGGGTCACCGGATAAGGCAGCTTTCCAGGCATCGTGCAATGCTGCTCTTGCGGCCACGCCACATACATTAGTATGCTTGATGATGCCAAACATCGCGTCGTTGCTGTCCGAGAAGTCCGCGTGCAACTGAACGGCAGCGTCTACATCTACCAGGTTGTTGTAAGAAAGTTCTTTACCGTTTAATTGAGTGAATACTTCGTCCAGGTTACCATAGAAGGCTGCTGACTGGTGCGGGTTCTCTCCGTAACGTAAGCTTTGCTTATGCTTCAGCGGTTGTATGATGGATTGATTAAAATAATTGTTGATCGCGATGTCGTAATTCATCACCACCTCGAAAGCCTTTGCTGCAAAAGACTTTCTTTGCTCCAGGCTTAATGCGCCTTCCTGGTTATCTAATAATTCTTTTAAAACAGCATAATCGTTTTTGTCGGCAAGTACAGCCAGGTCGGCAAAGTTCTTGGCGGCCGCGCGGATCATGGATGGGCCACCGATATCAATTTTCTCAATGATGAGTTGCTCTTCATCAGTTTGTGCCAATGTTTCTTCGAAAGGATACAGGTCAACAATAACCAGGTCGATTTCAGGGATATTATATTGACGCATTTCCTTTATGTCCTGCTCATTGTTCCTGCGGCCCAGGATACCACCGAAAACGCCGGGGTGTAAGGTTTTTACCCTTCCGCCCAGGATTGCTGGGTAGGAGGTCAGGCTTTCCACGGGGATACAAGGAATATTCAGGTCTTCAATAAATTTTTGGGTACCACCGGTAGAATAGATTTTTACTCCCTGCTGGTGCAGTGTTTCCACTAATGGCGCCAGGCCATCTTTGTAGAATACTGAAATTAATGCAGATTGAATTTTCTTGTTTGACATAAAGCCTTGCTGTTTTGAATATTATAAAAAATTAAGCTGCAAAGTTCAGTAAATTAATCTAGTATTCAAAACCCGGGCGTCTAATTATTGGCTATAATGAGAATACTTTTGCATGTGCTTGAATTTATATGCGTAACTATTTTTTATTCATAGTAAAATGTATTTTTAATGTTTAGTTCATAAGGAGGGCAACTGCATTTTTTTGAAAAACCTTAAATTCGCTGGTTGATTTTATTTTTTCGGGTGGATTTTCCACCCCGGAATACCGTTAAAAATGCTTTAATGAAACATACTCGTAATGTATTTTATGTAGTAACTATAGCTCTTTTTTCTCTTTTGATCTATTGGAGTGTAAGTAAAGGCGCCGGGCTCGAAGCCGGAAAAGAAATTGTGCGGCCGAACGGGGATGCCAGTCAATGGGATACCTTTATACATAGCCTGCAGGATAATTTACATCATCCCCTGGGCCTTTTGCTGGTACAGATCATTACTATTATTGTAGCTGCCCGTTTTATGGGCTGGCTGTGTACCAAGGTCGGGCAGCCGACCGTGATCGGGGAAATGCTTGCCGGGATATTACTGGGGCCTTCTTTGCTGGGACAATTAGCGCCGCAGGTTTCTGAAGTATTGTTCCCCATTACCTCCTTAGGCAACCTGCAGATGCTCAGCCAGATCGGGCTGATCTTCTTTATGTTTATCGTAGGCATGGAGCTGGACCTGAAAGTGCTGCGTAATAAGGCTAATGACGCGGTCGTCATCAGTCATGCCAGTATTATCATGCCTTTTGCCCTGGGTATAGGCCTTGCTTATTTTGTATATGAGCAATTTGCACCGGAAGGTACCCAGTTTCTTTCTTTTGCTTTATTTATCGGTATTGCCATGTCTATTACGGCCTTCCCGGTACTGGCGCGGATCGTTCAGGAGCGGGGTATTCATAAAACCCGCCTGGGTACTATCGTGATTACCTGCGCTGCCGCGGATGATATTACTGCCTGGTGTTTACTGGCTGCGGTTATCGCTATTGTGAAGGCGGGCAGTATGATGAGCGCTTTATATATTATGGCGCTCGCGGCGGTTTATGTAGTGGTTATGATCAAGATCGTCAGACCATTCTTACATCGTATAGGCGCGCTGATTACTGCAAAGGGGATTGTGAGCAAGCCTTATGTGGCTATCTTTTTCCTGACTTTATTGTTATCTGCAGTTGCTACCGAAGTGATTGGTATTCATGCCTTATTCGGTGCCTTCATGGCTGGTGCGATCATGCCGGAAAACAATAAGTTCAGGACCATGTTCATAGAAAAAATAGAGGATGTTGCCCTGATCGTTTTATTGCCCTTATTTTTCGTATTCACCGGTTTACGTACGCAGATCGGTTTGCTGAACGATTGGGAACTCTGGAAATATACATTACTGATTATCGTGGTTGCGGTAGCCGGTAAGTTTATAGGCTCTATGGTCGCGGCCAGAGTAGTAGGGCAGAGCTGGCGCGACAGCCTTATGATAGGCGCGCTTATGAATACCCGCGGGCTTATGGAGCTGGTGGTATTGAATATCGGTTATGACCTGGGTGTATTAAGCCCCCAGATTTTCGCGATGATGGTGATCATGGCATTGGTCACTACATTCATGACGGGCCCCACCTTATCATTGATAGGGCGTTTCTTTAAAAAGGAAAAACCTGAAGAGGATGGCCTCCCGGGAAGTAATAAGTCCAGGGTATTGTATGCCTTTGATGAGCCGGAAGCCGGCCGCCAGCTGGTGAAAATCGGCGCGGCCATCTTTAACGGGGCGGAAACGCAATATACGGCAGCGCATTTTGCAGAAACAGAAGACTTGCACCTATATGACATCGGGGCTTATGAAAACAAGGTATTCCAGCCAGCGATGCAGGTGGCTAAAAGTCAGGACCTGCAGCTGAGGACGCACTTTGCTGCTACCGGAGACGTTGATACAGCACTAATTGAAAAGACGCATAAAGGTAAGTATGATATTTTGCTGATGGAGTGCAGCCAGTCTATCTATGATGGGAGTGCGCTGGGTAAAATCCTTGGCTTTACTTCAAGGATCATTAACCTGGACAAGTTGTACCGGAGTATTTCGAGGAAAGCGGATATCGCCTCCTGGGACGTAATTGACGAATCCATATCTTCAATCGCTGACCGCCTGAATATTGATTTCGGGATCCTGGTGCCTAAGGAAATGAAAGAGATCAGGAATGTATTGATCCCATTCGGGGGCATAGGGGATATTTTCCTGTTTCAATATATGGAAAACCTGGTACTGAATAAAGAGATGTCGATCACGATCGCCGCGACCGACGCGAATGCGATCCAGAGCCTGGAAAACCTGATCAGTAGTAAGGGCTGGGCCAATATAGCGGATAAAGTAACTATCGTGGATATCAAATCCATTAATAGAAAAGATAAGACTGCTGTAGACCTGATCATTGCCAGCCTGGCTACCTGGGTAGGGCTCGTTCGGGAAAACAAAGGTTGGGCTTCTGTAGAAAGTTCTTCACTGATTATTGCTAAATCCTACCAGAAGCGGGGGGAGCAGCAGCCGGTGCAGCATACTGCGAAGGTTGAAGCTTAATTGATTTTTAATGGTAAATTGTTAATTATAAATGTAATTCCATCACTAATCACCTGTAATTATCACACTTCACTGTTCACTCTTCTCTATTCACTACTAATAGTCGTCACCATTCACTCATTAACCATTAATAATTAGATTGCTTGACTTTATTTCATTCCGCTCGAAATGACGCGAACCAGTTGTCATGCTGAGCTTGTCGAAGCATGCAATTTATGCGCTCTACCCTTCGATGAACTCAGGGTGACATAAGGATAGCTAATCCTGTTGACAGATGTATCAGCCATCACCCATTATTCACCACCTATCGCTCATTAACCATTAAATTTGGGCCTCCAGCTCTTTAATGAGCAGGGATTTGACTAAAGTAAAGGCATAGTCTTTGGCTTCTGCGTAAGAAAAACCATAACGCCTGGGGATGGTCCTTAAATGTTCGGGGAAGGGGGCGAGTATTTTATCATAATAAGCATCCAGCATTTCTGCCGAAGGCAGCTCAAAGCTGATACTCAGCTGGAACCGGCGCAGTAAAGCGATGTCCACGATCTCCGGGTGGTTGGTCGCGCAGATCAGCAGGGCGTTATTGGGATAATAATCGATCAGCTGGATGATGGTATTCACCAGTCTTCTCATCTCTCCCACATCTTTATCATCATTGCCCCGGGCTTTCCCGATCTGGTCAAATTCATCCAGGAACAGCACTGCCTTATCCCGGCCGGCCTTTTCAAAGATCATTTTCATGTTCTGCGAAGTTTCGCCTATGCGGGCATTAATCACATTGGCCAGGTTGAGGATCAGTATCGGTTTATTGAGTGCTGTAGCGATTGCCTTTGCTGCCGTTGTTTTACCACAACCCGAAGCGCCGTGCAGCATTATCTTATTATTCACCGGCAGGCCGTAGGCGCTTAGCTGGTCTATAAAACGATGCTCTTTTATCAGCTGCTCAATCGCGATTTTATTTTCTTTATCCAGGAATACATCATCCAGCAGGACGGGCTCTTTGTCGTTGATAATAAGGTCAAACAGGTTCATGAAGGGTTGAATGGATCGTGAGGCAAAGATACCAAGAATTATACTTTTTTCAGCATCGCCCATTTTTCGGCGGGTACCTGGTAGTGTTGCATTTCGTGGATCAGTTGATCTATATCAGCGCTCACGATGATCATTTCTTTGTATTCCTTATTCAGGAAGCCTTTTTGCACCATTTTATCGATCATTGCGATCAACTCATCATAAAAACCATCAATATTCAGTATGCCGATCGGTTTTTCATGCAAGGAGAGTTGCGCCCAGGTAAGCATTTCAAATAGCTCTTCCAGGGTGCCATACCCGCCGGGTAAAGCAATGACACCGTCGGACAGGTCATTCATTTTTTGCTTACGCTCATGCATGGTGTCTACCAGTATTAGCTCTGTCAGGCCGGCATGCGCGATTTCTTTGTTTTGCAGGAAGTGGGGAAGCACACCGGTCACGGTACCTCCATTTTCCAGTGTACCATTGGCCACAGCGCCCATGAGGCCTATACCGGCCCCGCCATAGACGAGGCCAATGTTGTGATGGGCAAGGACTTTACCTAGTTGGTAAGCCTGTTCTTTATATTGTGCTTCGTTGCCCGCGCTGGAGCCACAGAATACAGTAATATGGTTCATTATTAATTGAGTTCTTTTCTTAAAAGCAATGATTAATCACAGTTGCCGTTGATATCGCAACTCGGGCCGGATTGGATATCCAGTTTAATTTCCGGGTGCTGCTCCCGCCATTCGCTATGGGATTGTGTCAGCGTTTGCAGGAAAGCTTCAACCGGTTGTGCGCCGGAGATGGCATATTTGCGATCAAAGACAAAGAAAGGAACACCGTTGACTCCTATTTGACGGGCTTCGGCGATATCCGCATGTACTGCTTTGGCATATTGCTCGTCCTGCAAAGCCGTTTCACGGTCTGCCGCAGTAAGGCCTAGTTGTTTAAAAATTTCTAATTGTACGGCTTCATCCGCGATATCTTTTTCTTCTGTGAAATAAGCTTTAAAGAAGAGTTCTTCCGCCTGGTCGCCTAATCCTTTTGCCGCCGCAAATTGCAGTAAGCGATGTGCGTTAAAGGTATTGACTACTTTAGTATGTTCCAGTTTATAGTCCAGGCCGGAAGCGGCAGCCATATTGGTTACAGAGCCCAGGGCTTCACGGGTTTGCTCCATACTCCAGCCTCTTTTTTTTGCCAGATAGTCCATATGTGTTTGCCCTGCCTCTTGTGCCGTTACCGAAGGGTCCAGCTGGAAGCTTTTCCAGCTAATTTCTATGTCTTTGGTATCAGGAAACTGTGCCAGGGCAGCTTCAAAATGGCGCTTTCCTATATAACAGAAGGGACATACTACATCACTCCAGATCTCTACTTTCATTTTGTTTAAATTTTAATACTTGCTTGCATGTGGTTCATGAACGGAAAACTTAATGTCTTATAACATAAATCGTTTTCTTAGTTTAATGCGCATTTCCATGAAAAAATATTTATCGCGCTGCGCAAAATTAAACATTTAGAACCTTGAGGTGGAATTAATATAGTGTTATAATAGAATATCTTTATGCAGGAATTGGCTAAAAGTATGCTGTTCGGTTGCTACACCTTCACTAATGCCGCTGCCATACAATCTTAACCGCCGAGATCTTGTCCAGCTCCAGCCGGGTGCCGGGAAGGAGCTCAAAATCATTTTTAAGATAAAAACCTAATGGAGAACGGTAGAGGCTGCCATCCGGCTTAACTGCCTGGTCGTGGTCGATTACCCAGCCATTGAGTACTTTGTGTTTTAATTTGAGCTTGTCGAGCAGCCTGCTGCCCAATCCTTTGCCGTGTAGCTGGCTGTCGAGGATGATGGCAAACCAGGTTGCTCCTTCTCTTTCAAAGGTAATGGCCCAGCCTTGAAGCGTACCCTGTTCGTCGGTCAGTAGCTGATGTTCCAGCTCTTTTAATCCTTTAAGATAATCATTAAACTGTTCCTCCGTTTGGTAAGAGAGGGTGTCGGGGTATTCTTTATTCCAGAGGTTGATCACTTGTGGTTGCTGTTCCTTTGTCAGTGCTTGTTGTTCGGTTATTTTCATGAGTGAAGAGTCTGGCTTTTACTATTTATATGAACTGTTGTAAAGATACAAATAATAAAATGCCATGCTTTGCTACGTTGTGCTTGTCCAAATGCGTTAGCCTAAAGCAGTTTCTTTCCCTTTTTGCTTGTCCAAAAAGTAGCGCAAAAAGGACCCCGGAAATCAATCTCCAGCATGATTTCCGGGTTGGGCTCGTTACTGAACATCAGTGCAGAGCACATCGGCAGTATTACAATGCCAGGCAATTTTCTATTAGACATTGGTGGGTTCTTTAACATTTTTTGCTTGTCCAATAAAGTTGCGCAAAAAAAGGTCCCGGGCCCAACACCTTGCCGGGACGGTTGCCGGGTCGATTTTCGGAGGGGATATCTATTAAGCTATGTGCCTGGCCAGGCAACATTTGAATGTTTGATTGAACACGCTGGTTTTAAATTTTTGATGTGACGGTGGAGTGGCCTTTGAAAAAATGGCGTTAATAAAATGGTGCAGGGAGCCGTCCTGCGCTACGCGGAGGGAAATTCGCCACTGTTCGAGTCTCTTATTGCTTCACATACTTGACATAAATTTAGGCGAGTTTGGCGAATTTCAGGTTCGCTGCACCATTTTTAGCCCATTTTTTCAGAGCCTTGATCTTTTGGTTCTTTTGTATCAAGACAAAAGAACATAAGAAAGAAGAGCATTATTCAATGCTTTGCTAAATAAGTGGATCATTCATTTCCACTTTTTGCTTGTCCAAATGCCTTAGCATTCATAAGCACCAATAAACAAAATAAATATAACGTGCATAAAAAGTTGCGCAAAAAAGATCCCGGTCCCAACACCTTGCCGGGTCGATTTTCGGGTCGGGTTCGCTACTGAGCAGTGTTGCAAAGCACATCATCTTTGCTACTTTTTGCT
This sequence comes from Taibaiella sp., assembly GCA_016786705.1. Classification (GTDB taxonomy): domain Bacteria; phylum Bacteroidota; class Bacteroidia; order Chitinophagales; family Chitinophagaceae; genus Edaphocola. The sequence goes on along the minus strand of JAEUVV010000010.1, from coordinate 125,018 downwards.
TGTCCAAAAAGTAGCGCAAAAAAGACCCCGGAAATCAATCGCGAGCATGATTTCCGGTTTGGGTTCGCCACTGGGCAATGCTACAAAGCCCATCGGCAGAAGTGCTATGCCCCACAAATAGTATAATATAGTTGCTTGGGGATTGACCTTTGAAAAAATGGCGGTAATAAAATGGGGCAGGGAGCCGTCCTTCGCTGTGCGGAGGGAAATTCGCCACTGTTCGAGTCTCTTATTGCTTCACATACTTGACAGAAATTTAGGCGAGTTTGGCGAATTTCAGGTTCGCTGTACCATTTTTAGCCCATTTTTCAGAGCCTTGATTTTTTTGTGCTACCTGTATCAAGGCAAAAGAACATAAGTATAAAGTTAAGCAGGCTATTTATTTCCTACTTTTTTCTGGGAATTCCCGTTGGCTTTGAAGTTTTTTCCTGTAAATTGAACATTAAGCTATCTTAAACAATAGTGTATAAATGGACATTTCCTTTAAATTTTTATTTTCTAAGCCCGGTTTTTGTATATTTACCTAAGCACTTTTTAAAAACTATGAAACATTTATTACTGTTGCATGGCGCTTTAGGGCACCCCGGTTACTTTGACTTTATAAAAGAGGCACTCGGGGCCGAGTATTTGATCCATACTCCCGTCTTTGAAGGCCACGCTGGCCTTAGGCAGGGAGATGAGGCCATAAACATGGCGACCTACGTAGCTCAGATCGAAAAGTATTGTGAGGAGCATAATTTAGGGCAGGTCGCTATATTCGGGTATAGTATGGGCGGTTATGTAGGCTTATGCTATGCCGCGCAATTCCCCGAACGGGTGGTGGCTATTATGACATTGGCCACGAAACTGAACTGGTCTCCCGGGATTGCGGCAAGAGAAGTTAAAATGCTTGATCCTGTTGTTATAAAAGAAAAAGTGCCCAAATTCGCGGCTTACCTGGGCTCCGTTCACGGGGCAGAACACTGGGAAAAACTTTGCCGGGATATTGCCGGCCTTTTGTCCGGCCTGGGGGAGCATCCTTTACTGGGAGCGCATGAATACGCGGCCATTAAAGCCAAAGCGCAACTTATGGTCGGAGATAAAGATAATATGGTGAGTATCGAAGAAACAATGGCTGCTGTAAAACAAATAGAACAGGCCAATTTTGCTGTGCTGCCGGACACAATACATCCTTTTGAAAAAATAAACCGGGAGCTTTTATTAAGCTTGATGCGGGATTTTTTTATAGCTAAACAGTAACTTATGCAATTTGGAAAAGTAAGCCAGCCGGAACTGGTCGATTTCAGTCTGCCGGCCGATCACCCGGGTACCAAAAAAATATTGCAATCCTGCAAAGAGGACCGGCCTTTTGAAGTATATGTGGGCTGTGCCAAATGGAACCGCAGCGATCTGAAAGGATTTTATCCCCGGGGAACGAAAGATGAACTGAGCTACTATGCCACCCAGTTTAACAGCATAGAGTTGAATGCGACATTCTACAGTATGCCGGACTGGAAACAGGTAACGACCTGGAAGGAGAAGACACCGGAGCATTTCAGGTTTTTCCCTAAATTGACCAATAGTATCAGCCATTACAAGCGGCTGGTCGATGTGCAGCCACTTGTAGAACAGTTTTGTGATGGGGTCAGCGCGTTTGAAGATAGATTGGGTATGGCTTTCCTGCAATTGCATGATAATTTTAAACCTAAAGATTTCGAACGCCTGCACAATATGCTGCAGCATTTTCCTAAAGGTATTCCCTTGGCAGTTGAAGTAAGGAATGAGCAATGGTTTTCGGATAAAGCCGTTTTTGAAGCTTACTGCCAGCTGCTGGAGGAGCTGCTTATGGCCAATATCATCGTGGATACGGCAGGTCGCCGGGATATGTTGCATATGCGCCTGACCGGGCCCGAAGCTTTTATACGTTATGTAGGCGCTAATCACCCTTCCGATATAGACCGGCTGGATGACTGGGTGGAAAGAATAAAAGTGTGGCGTAAAAACGGTTTGCAAAAACTCTACTTCTTTGTGCACCAGAATATAGAACGGGCATCGCCTTTGCTGGCCGCTCATTTCATCAAAAAGATCAACAAAACGTTTAAGCTCGACCTGGTCGTTCCCGATAAAGCCGATGAGCTATCGCCGGAGCTATTTTAGGATAACAACTCATCCCGGTATAAAGCTACGAGCTTGTCAAAAGAAATGCGGTTAGCTGCTCTTGCAGAAGGCGAGAACAAGACCACCAGTTCTATAGTACGGCCATTGAAGTTCAGCTCGCTTTTTACCGGTTTGGGCGTTTTGGGAAACCGGTGTTTTATACCCTTGCTTTCCAGGTAGTTTTGAAACCATCTAACTGCGCTTACTTTACCCGAGCTACTGGTAAATATGATCTTGTTTATAGCTGGTTTTTCTTCCAATATTCGGAAAATATCCATGTAAACCAGTGCATGAAGGTTTTCGTCCAGGGAATTATTGTCTTGGCGGATGATGGTTTTACCCATGTCCGTTATCGTGATCTTTAATTGGTCGAGCAAGGCTTTGCGTTCTGTTACCGCGGCTTCGCCTGCCGTATGCAGTAACTCCTTCCCGGTAATGGCGGCAATTATCTTCCAGAAAAAATTTCTTTTATTAGGGTAGAAGAAGTCAAAGCTCCAGTTTCTTCTTGTCGGCGGGAAGGTACCTACCAGCAGCGTTTTACTGTCCGTCGCGCCATACCAGTTCCAGGGGTGTTGTTCTATAGGTTCCATAACGATCTTAATTAAACTTTATTGCCATAACCGCATTACCAGTAGGTGTCTTCTTTTTCGGTAAGATAGCGCCAGTAGCGCCTGGGTACATGCTGTATATGTAATTTCATATTCCGCCGCGCTTCAATATTGGTACTTTTAAAATAATCTTTCCATAAGAGGGTATATAATTCTTCTTTTTCGTCCAGGCTGATATCATCGCTTGCAGGTACAAGGCTTTGCTCCTGCCGGAAGTCGATCTGCACCTCGTGTATATTTTGCAGGTCGTAGTGAATCCCATATTTTCTTTTTTCGTCGTAGATGATCCAGGCCTGATCGGCATAGCGGTTTTTAAAATGCCGGGTGATCAAAGGTATCACATTGTAATCCGGGTTAATCAAGGCAAAGAACAAGCCGTTATTTCCCTTTTTGAAGCGGATAAAGGCTTCCATCCGGTGCTTTTCCCGGTGCACTTTTTGCGACATCTGTGTAATGCTCAGCACCGCTTCATGGCCATAATTGCTGTCATAACCTTTAGGATGGTCGAAAATGTAATGGGCATAGTCGAAAAGATGTTGAAAGATAATGTCTTGCTCCGATAGGTATGCACTGTAAAAATGTTTTTGGTGAGTAGGAGAGATTTTCTGTTTGAGTCCATTCCACACTCTTATTGCTTTTGCCGGATCCATAGCGACATCCAGGTGTTCCGAGAAGATATCCGGTTCGTATACATCTTTGCAAAAAAGTTTTACCCGCTTATGCTTACGTTCATAAGACTCGAAGACCGCGCTTAGGAGGCCATAGAAGCTACCGTCAAAAACATAAGTCTGGGTGTCTGAGTATAACATAATGTAAACTAGTTCTTCACTTCAGTTAAGGATCCCGCTAAAATAAACTGAGCTGTTCCGGAACGCCGGATCTGTATTTACTTTTGCTGTTTTGCAAAATAGTTTTCCTAAGCTGTATGGGTTCCGGCTCATTAAGCTGGAAGGAGCTGTCGGCACAGCGGATAAAGTATTGTGCGCGATTGTAAGCAATGCCCATTTTGCGCAGCTGGTAAATATGCAGGCGGCCGAATTTACGGGCAGCGATGATCTTCTGCGCAGACCGGATGCCAATGCCGGGTACCCGGATGATCATTTTATAGTCGGCCGTATTAATATCTATAGGGAAAAGATGCGGGTTACGTAAAGCCCAGGATAATTTGGGATCGATTTCCATATCCAGGTTAGGATGCTGCTCATCCAGGATTTCTTTTACATCAAAATCATAAAAACGCATCAGCCAGTCGGTCTGGTAAAGGCGATTCTCCCGCAGGAGCGGGGGCTGTGTGCCGATTACCGGCATGCGCGCGTCGTGGCTGATAGGAATATAACCACTGTAATAAACACGTTTCAGCGAAAAGTTTTTATAGTAAGCATCCGCGGTATGCATGATGTCTTTGTCCGTTTCGGGGGTGGCGCCCACCACCATTTGCGTACTTTGTCCGGCCGGTACAAATTTTGGCGTGCTTTTGATAAGCTTGCGTTCACTGTTGTATGCCTGCGACTGGTCGCGGATCAGGCCCAGCTCACGTTTTACTTCTTCATGCGATTTTTCCGGGGCCAGGAGCTTCAGGCCACTTTCCGTAGGCATTTCCAGGTTAATGCTCATACGGTCGGCATACAAGCCGGCTTCGGTCAGCAGTTCTTCGCTGGCGCCGGGAATGGTCTTCAGGTGAATGTAGCCATTGTAGTTTTCTTCCAGTCGCAATTTTTTGACGATGCGCAACATGCGTTCCATGGTATAGTCGGCATTTTTGAAGATGCCTGAGCTCAGGAAGAGGCCTTCGATATAGTTGCGCCGGTAGAAGTTCATGGTGAGCTCCACCACTTCTTCTACGGTGAACGCGGCACGTTTTACATCGTTACTACTGCGCGAAACACAGAAGGCGCAATCGTAGATACAGAAATTGGTCAGTAATATTTTAAGCAGGGAAACGCAACGGCCATCTTCCGTGTAGGTATGACAGATGCCGGAGCCGGTATCGCCAATACCTTTGCCGGTATTTTTACGGTCACTGCCGCTGGAGGAGCAAGATACATCATACTTTGCCGCATCGGCCAGTATACTCAATTTCTCCCTGATTCTTTCATGCATGTTCCCTCCGTTTTACTGATCAAAAATATGCAATCGGCGGCTTATTATAAAGACCAGTTTATGCACAGTGATATAGATGTAAAACTTTCATTTATAGAAGATTGAAAAAGGAGCTTGTTCCTGCCTGCAAAATATTTTTTTAAATAAAAGCACATCTTTTTTGTTTTATTAATTTAAGTTCCTACATTTGCAACTCAATTGGCTGCCCGAGTGGCGAAATTGGTAGACGCACTGTGTTCAGGTCGCAGCGTTCGAAAGGATGTGCTGGTTCGAATCCAGTCTCGGGCACGAAAAAGGTTGTAAGCATAGCTTGCAGCCTTTTTTCTTTTCTGGCCATTTTAGCTTACTCTATACTTTTAGGGGATCAATATACTTTTAGGGGATCAATGTAAAAAGGATCAATGTAAAAAGTTGTGGAGCTATCATTATTAGGCATAAAGTTTTGAGAGTCTGAACAAGAAAAATTCGACAGACCTAACGCCTCTAAATTGTCTTCTGAACGCCTTTATCTTAGCATTGAATGATTCTGCGGATGCATTAGTTGACCTGTTGTCAAAATAGTTTACAATCGTTTTGTAGTGTGCCTGTATCGATCTTGATATCGTATTAAAGGCTTTAAAGCCGGATTGCCTCACCTTTTCATGCCATTTGGCTAAGCGGGTAAGCCCGTACAGCTTATCTTCTGTTTTATCATAGACTTTGCCAAGCTGCAGTGCCAGGCTATGGGCAAAAGTCATGGAGCTTGTTCCATTATAGATAATGCTTTAGTTCCTGTTTTTTAAGTGCAACTTTACTTTGTAAATTAAGTATACTTTTGATAATTAATTGATTATTTATTCTATTGTTTTTTAATAAATTATTGTTGGAATGCTTCTTTTTTTGGATTTATATACTACTTTAGTTGCCAAAATTCCCTTAAAGTATGAAATCATTAATTACTGCATCACTGCTTTTTTCAGCGTCCTTTCTTTTGAACACTAATGAGGCTGCTGCCCAGGTGGGCATTGGCACCACAAGCCCGCATGCTTCTGCCGCGCTGGAAATCAACTCAACCAATAAAGGTATCTTGGTACCCCGCATGACACAGGCCAATCGCCCGGCGTCCCCGGCTACCGGCCTGCTGATTTACCAGACCGATAATACTCCGGGTTTTTATGTATACAATGGTTCCGCATGGACTGCGGTTTCCGGCTCTGGTTCCGCTCAGCCCTCAATTGTGCTCAATACCCGTACCATAGCCACTTATTTGGCCGGAAGCCCGAAATTGGGCCCCTATTTTTTTAGCCCTGTTGCCTACCAGTCCTTGCAAGAGAACTTGCATTACGACAATACAGCTGCGGCCTCCGGCAACGGTACAAGTGACAGGACAGGCTACATTGTACCAAAAGCCTGCACTTTCACTACTTTGAGATTGGCTGCACGTGTACTTACCGGTGGTGGTGCCACAGGGAGTCCGAATGTGACCACTATCACACTTTATAAGAATGGTGTTGCTACTGGTTTATCGGTGCAGGTAACGACCGATGTTGCAGTAGGATCGTCCGATGCTGCAGTAGCGACAGGTACGGTATCAGCGGCTGCAGGAGATATCATCTCTTACCGCTATACACAGACCAACCAGGAGCCTCTGAATAGTTACACGGTTGTATTAGAAGGTCAGTAATCATTGCTCAAAAACAGATAATCATGAAAAGTATTCCAATATTATTGTGTTTTGCGGGCCTGGCCAGCATGGCCCAGGCGCAGGTCTATACAGGGGCTACAGGGCTTACTATTAAATCCGGCACCACCTTTGTTTTCGACGGGCTGAACCTAACGCCTTCGGCAGACCTGGGCGTTCAAAATGTAACGATCAGCAGGTCGGCCACGCCGGCTGCTGCCGGTAGCGGGGCAACCATCTCAAGAGTATATACCATCAGCCCGGCACTTACTTTTTCCGGTACCGCGGGTATAAAATATGCTGCAGGAGAGTTAAACGGAAACCAGGAAAGTACCTTGAGCCTGGTGACGGGTACTTCCGGTAATTTTACAGCGTTTAATAGCAGTACACCCGGAAGTGCGGGCACCTATTATGTGTCGGCCAGCGGCTTGAATAATACAGTATTGAGCGGTTTATCCGCCACCAGTGCTTCAGTGCCATTGCCGATCCGTTATACTGATTTCGCTGTAGCTCCCGGTTCCGGGTGCACTTCCCTGTTAAGCTGGAATGCCTATAAAGCCACTGCTGCTAATTTTACAGTTGAACGCAGCCAGGATGGTAAGCGATTTGAGGCTTTGGCTTCAGAGGTATTTCAAAATGAACATCATTTTACCGCTACTGACCCGGCTCCATTGAAAGACCGTAGTTTTTACCGGCTTGCCCTACAGGAACCGGGAGCAAAAGTAATGTACAGTGGTGTTGTCAGTATTAATAATCCTTGCCTGTCGCCCCAAACCTTTATTTATCCTAACCCTGCGGGTAAAGAGATCAGTATCAGGTTCGCTGCGGTCCCGGAAAACCCGGTTTACGTGGATTTGCTGGATATCAGCGGGAAAGTGGTTCTTTCTTTACATACTTTAGCGCAGACCAGTACACTCGACCTGCAGTCTGTAGCAGCGGGTACTTACTTGCTGAAAATCCGGAACGGTGCAAATACCGAGCATATAAAACTTGTTAAGCAATAAGGAGCACTATTGCTTTGCTGCAATAATAAATAGCCCGGTACTATCCGGGCTATTTATTGCTTATCGTTAATCAGTATAATACTGTTTAATAATAGCTATAATTTTTCTAGTAATTTAAAAACCTTTCGTCCATCTTCGCTTTCTGACATCTGAATGGGATCAATTTTAGTATCCCAAAAATAATAGCCATTCCTGTCTTTTGCATAACAGCCGCAGTCATCACAAGTCTTAAATGTTTTATAGTCGATATCAGGCATTTGCATAGCCCGCTCGCCATAAATGTAATTTTTGTCCTTTGCGTAACAACTGTTTCCTATTACTTCAAATGTTGGTACATCTGCATTTTCCACTATCCAGAAATTGCCTCCATCTAACATGGTATAATGGGTATATGCATTATTCTTGTCTTTATAAAACGAGCTGCCCAGGTATTTAAATGTAGCTGTATCAATAATATCTTTAATGGGCTCACCTTCACAGCATAATTCTGTTATATACCGGTCAATAAAAATACCTTCGTCATTTCCTTCACGGGTTTTAATGGCTAAATCTCCATTTTTAGACCTCCATAAATCAAAGTTGGTTTTTTGCCAACCTTGTGAGTTATTAAAACTATCAATTGCCTGAACTCTTTTGCTGGAAGCACTTTTTCCTCTTAAAGTATCTGCTGACTCTGCGTTCTCAATATGGTTGCTATCAAGGTTATTACAGCTTATCATTGATATAAGGATTATTGGCAGGTATAGGTTGCTCCTTTTATTCATTTGTTAGATGTTCAATGATGAATACTGGTGAATTTTGTAGCCATAGTTTTATAAGCTGGGCAAAATAATGTTTGATTAATTTAACCCGGGAATATCAGCTATCCCAATACTGTTTTTATGCTCTTAATATCTTTTCCATGGCTTTTCCTTTGGCCAGTTCGTCGACCAGTTTGTCCAGGTAACGTGCTTTTTGTACAATAGGATCTTCCAGGTCCTCAACCCGGTAACCGCAGATCAGGCCTTTTATTTTCGAGGCATTCGGGTTGAAGGCCGGTGCTTCATTGAAAAATTCCTCGAAAGTAGTTTTGCGATCAAGCTGGTCATGTAAAGCCCCGGCATCATAGCCGGTCAGCCAAAAGATGATCTCGTCTACTTCTGCTTTAGTCCTGCCTTTCCTTTCTGCCTTCGCGATATAATGTGGGTATACCCCGGAAAATTTCAGCGCGTATATTTTTTCAGCATGGTTCATATCGATGATTATTTAGTGTTTGGATTATTTTGTGACCGGGTTTTTGCCGGCTTCGGGTTATCGGCTACTTCCTGTTTCCTGAATTGCAGGAGCCGCTTGATAAAGTCCAATGGTAATTCCTTGTTGTGGGGAAACTGTATGACCGATTTGCTTACCTTCAGGCCTTGCAACTCAGGTTCGAAAGCCTTCAGTAGCGCGGGACTCCAGGGGTGTGAGATGCTGAGGTGTTTATCAAAGGCACAATAATAGACCAGGAATTGTTTGCCGATCTTAAAGGCGGGTATCTGGTAGCTGATGACCTCTTCCGCTTCCGGCGCTACCTGGTGGACCAGGTCGCGGATCGCTTCCATTCTTTCCAATGATGCACCACTAAAGGTGCTGTGGTATTCATCTATAGTTTTGAAGTCTGTTTTTGCCATAAAACGGTCGTTTTTTGAGTATAAAATAAATAAAGGTGTTGTCTAAAAAGGTGGCCAAATTTGTTATATTGAGCTCCGTCGAAATATGGACAAATTTGATACTGAATTCTTGACGCATTTATACAAACTCAATGTGGCAAGAGTTTTTACTTTTTAGATCCCTCATCTCCTATTTTAATCTTTCCAGTTTACCTTTTCTTTTCACCAGGTTTTTATAATCCCATTGGATGCGGACCGATTTTTCGAGCCAGCGATGGAGGGCTTGTCGGTCAATTTCGTCAACGCTGTTATAAAAAACAGAAGCGTCTTTAAATTTTTCTCCGGCGATGTTTAAAGCTGTTTCTTCAAAGCCGGCACCGCTCCAGAACATCAGGCGGATGCCGGCTTTTTGTTTGCTGTAACCTACGATGGGATTTCCCTCGAGGAACCAAACCGGGTGGGCATGCCATATTTTGTTTTCGGCCCCTGGCAGTTGCCTGTTGATCTCGGCAGCCAGCAGATCGCAGATCGCGCGGTCGCCGGCTGACTGGGCCTCGTTGTAGGCTAAAATACCGGCAGCAATAGTATCGGGCATAAGACTTTATTTTTTTAATGTTTTTAATAATGTTTCCAATTGGTCCAGGCCCATAGTAAAGCCTTCTTTGAAACCCATTTGCATAATCTTTTCAAGGGTTTCCAGGGTATCTACCGTAACAGTGATGTACACCGTTGTTTTGCCGGAAACAGAGCTGAAGACATTCTGCCAGTGCATACGGTCGAAAGAGGTATCTATATTGCCTGCTTCATCACAAAAGGCGTCCAGGCCGGTGTAACTTTTGCCGGCCACAATTTTTTCATAATCAAACCGGCACCAGTGTACCTGTCCTTCGGGGCTGATCATGGAGTAAAGCCAGGTACCTCCTTCTTTAAATTCAAGGGATTTGGTGCGGTTTTGGTAGGGTAGTGGCGCCCACCATTGGTCCAGCAGCTCCGCTGTGGTCCAGGCGCGCCATACCAGCTCTTGTTCGGCTTCAAATTCGCGGGTTATGTGGATCGTATTGTCTTCTTTTTTGACGGCGAAGTCAAATAATAATTGCGTGTTCATTTTTGCTTGTTTTATGATGGTTATTGATAGATAATTATTTTTCAGGCTGTTTAAACTGGAGCCCGGCTGCTTCCAGCGCCTCGTAAAACCGGGGCAGGGAACTTTTGCCGATACCGTGTAAGGCCAGGATTTCTTTTTCCGTATAAGCCGCCAGTTTTTCAATGGTATCAATTCCTTCCCGGGCCAGCGCGTTTCTGGCCGGGCTGCTAAAGGGTGCCAGAAAGCCGGAGTTGGGTTTTTCCAGTTGTGTGCATACCGGGCAAGTATTGCAATCGCTGCTTTTGTAGAACTGGTGCCCCCGCGGACAGGTTTTCAGTATTTTTTGTCTTGCTGCCATAGGTATAAATTTAAGTTTTTAATTTATGGAGGAGCCCATCTAATTGGTTAAATTTCGTTGCCCATATTTTCCGGAACTGTTCCAGCCAGTGGTCCACTTCTTTAATCTTTTCTACTTCCAGGGTGTAAAAGATCTCCCGGCCCTGCTGTGCGGTATGTACCAGGCCGCATTCGCTAAGGATCTTCAGGTGTTTGGATACTGCCTGCCGAGTAGTGTCAAAATGTTCGGCTATAGCATTGGGCGTCATGGCCTGTAGGGCGATGAGGGTGATGATGGCGCGCCGGGTGGGGTCTGCTATGGCCTGGAAAATATCTCTTCTCATAAATTATTTGCAACCGTTCAATTGCAAATATACGTGCAAATGATTGGTTGCGGAAGTGTTTTGTGCAATTTTTTTAATTTTTAAGCCTTACGCGTGATGACTATAGGTTGGTAATACCCGGAATCTTCCGGCAGGAGCCAATGGATATCTTTAAAGCCGCAAGCTGCCGTCAGTGAGCTGAGCTCTGCTCTTTGGTATGCCCGGTAGGTGGTTTTTCTTATATGAGGCTCATAATTATTGTCCTGGCCTTTCAGGGTAAAATGGTTTACGGTGTAAGTGTTGGGTGTAATCCAATCCCATACCTGGAAAGTGATACTTTTGGCGCCAGTCATGTCTTTTACAATCGGTAATGTGCTGGTTGGGCGGGTGTTTAACAGGGCATCGTAATCCCGGATACTGGCCAGGAATAACCCGCCGTTGTTTATTTTTGAAGCGATATTTTCCAGGGCCAGGCTCATGGCCTCATCAGTTAACAGGTGGGGCAGGGCATTATCGCAAGCAATTACGATATCGAAGGTGCCCTTCACGCTTGTTGCCAATCGGGTAAAATCGGCAGTTGAGAAGCTTATGTTGTTGATTTGCCTTTGTCGTGCCTCCTGTCGTGCTCTTTCGATTGCTTTGGGGCTAAGGTCTGTAGCTGTAGTGTGGTAGCCTAGCTTTGCCAGGCCAATGGCCTGGGTGCCGATCCCGCAGGCACAATCCAGCAATGTACCTGCTTTGCCTTTATTAAATTCCTGATTAGCTGATCTAAAGTCCGGGCTTGCTGTTGCATCGCTTCGTCCCAATCCGCAAACAGCAGGTGATAGTCATCAGAGAGTTCATCATAAAATTTTTGGTTCAGGTGTTGGTCGGTTTCCATAATTTTTAAATCGGTGTTGCTACATTTGCTTTGCGGAAATGTAAATGTAGGGAAAATGAAATATTAAAGCGTTGCTAATCCTCTATACGCTGATAGCTGACCGTGTCGCTATTTTCATTAACGGATAATATTATCCTTGTTGGGTAGTTGTCAATATGGGAATAAAGTTCACGGGAATAAAAACCAGGAAATCTGGAATTCATTATGTTATCACTCGTGCCATGATGGCTATGGTTGCTTATCGCTTCTCCATTTAATAAGGATACAAAATTGGCTGCATTTTTTATCTTGTTTAAAATGGTGCTTTTATCTTTTGTGCTCACCAGGATTACTGTTTGCTGAATCCTTTCCGGCATTCCGGAAATTTTATTGTTCAGGATCATAAAATCATCATTTAGCCGAACATCTATATGTTCCAAGTCCGCAATGACCTCTTTTTTAGTAATACTGTATTCATCAATGGTATTGGTAAAGCACAAAGACAAAAGCAGTAAAGTGGTAAATAGGGCAACTACTGTACCGGTTTTTGATTTTCTTTTTACAGTATATATCAAAAATGAAATGCTGCCTGCTAAGAGCAGTATTAAAAGTCCTAATCCATAAATTAAACTCGTTCCCATTAAAGCTTATGTTTATTATTTTCGCTGTTGATTTACAATTTGATTTAATGAATCATTTTTACAGGGTTTAAATTCCTGATCGGCCTTTACTTTTGCCTGCCAATTAATAGTAGAGCTTGTATAGGAAAAGTAACTTTTTCGTTTTAGTACTTCTTTAAAACTAAATAGCACAAGGTTAATTATTTTGATAATTTATAAGCTGTCTTCTTAATTGAGAAAACAAGGTGTCAGAAAAATCTTTGAATGCCTTGTTGGCTACGTATTCAGTACCTGATTGCCCTTCTGTTTTGATAAAATTTTGCAGGTTTACGGCTTCGTTTATGGTAATGTGTAGCTGTTTGGATAAAAAGCGTTTACTTGTATTTGTTGTGATTAGCCCACTTTGGCTAGTGGTGGCAACTTTATAAAGGATATACCGGCTCAGAATGTTGAGAGGTGGGCTACAATTGCTAAGAATCGTGTTTATAAAATCGTTAAGTCGCTTTTGTCTATTAAGTAAGGCCGCGCTTAAGATTTGCTGTTCCAGCCAGTTGAAAGGACTTAAGTCTGTTACGGTTCTTTCAATCCACCAATCGACCTTTGCTCCATTAGTCCAGAATGATTTGTCGGGATAAGAGTAGCTTAGCTGTAACTGATTAGCAATAATTAAATTTTTTACTGTTTCATAAATAAGATCAATACAAAAACCGGTAAGTGGCTCACCGATAGTGGAAGCATTGATATTAAATTTGAATACAGGTAGTTTAGTCAAATAAAACTCACTAAAGTCAGTAACCTGGTAAGAACTGGATTGAATGGCTACTGTTATGTGCATCAGGATAATTTATAATCTGGTTTTCTTACACTGTACCATAGTGGATAAATGGTATCTGTTTTCTGATTATATTCAATGGTAGGTTATTGCTTTACATAATCCAATGCCGCGCGGGCATATTCCGCCCATTGATCCCGGTGCTGAAAAGGTACCTGTACCCATTCTTTCATGGGCCGGCCTTTACCGGATGGGTCGAAAAGGCTTGAACCCTCAAGACTAAGCGCGGATCTATGCTGCGGTCCATTTAATTTAAACACCATTTCTTCCCGGAAAAAGCAAATAAAGGCTTTGCCGTTTATTTTAAAACAGGGTTTGCCAAAAAGCTGACCGGCTATAGTACCCGGCATGACCTGCCCGATTGCTTCGTAGGATTGTACTGCATTCATAAAAACAAATGTACACTTATATCGCTATTATTATTGACCTGTTCTTGCCGCGAATGCGATCACATGCCCGTCCGGGTCGGCAAAGTAGCAGACGCTATCGCCCCAGTCCATAGCGGTAACTTTTTGGATCAGCCTTGCGCCGCATTGCAGCGCATTTTCATACTCCAGGGCCACATCGGCTACAAGCAGGTATAACTCACACCTGGGAATACCATTTCCGGAAGCAGGATGCGGCAATTGGTCCCTGAGTATTTTAGCAATCCCATGGTTAGGCATCAACCCGAGCTTACAATTTGCCGCCAGCTCAAACTCGGTCATGCCGGGCACCTGCAGCAGCGGTTCCCGGCGAAAGAGTCTGGAATAAAAATCTGTACTGGCTTGCTGGTCGCTGACATAAAGAATGGTTTCGATAAATTGTAGCTGTTGCATAATCGTCGGTAATATCCTTATAGTTTTTGCTAATGTAGTACTTTCTTGGCTTCATCGGTAACAAAATATTAGCGATAAATATGATAATTTTGCAGCTTAAAGGCCTTCTTTCAGTAATTAAAACGGCTATCCATGAAACAAACCCGGAATACCATCGCAAAATCTAAAATCATCAGCATGCTGCAAGCGGCTGAAGTGGCTTTGTCGCATGCCGAGATTGAAGCCGCGATTGATATCGGGGTTAACCGGGTAACGATTTACCGTATCCTCGACCGGCTGATCGAGGAAGGCACCATACATAAGGTTGTAAATACAGATGGCACAATGAAATTTGCCATGTGCCATAACTGCTCCGTAACGCATCATCATAATCATATCCATTTCAGTTGCGTGGCATGCAAGGCGGTGACCTGCCTGGAGGGTGTAGTGCCTTCTTTTAAACTACCCAAACAATACGAGGTGATTGATGTTAACTTCACCTTATCCGGCCGTTGTCCGAATTGTACCCAAAAGATCGCCTGATCGCGGCGCTTCACAAATGAACGACACCTTTGCTACTGGCATCATTCAGCCAGTTGCCTGGTTATTTTGGGACTTACGGCCATCCAGCAGATTTCCCGCACGCCGAAATGCGGATCTCCAGGGTTTGATAATATCCAGGCCTTCATTTGCACCCATGGCGTAAGTTGCCCAACAGCGTATAAGGTCAGCATTATGAGTAGTCATTATCTTAAAGAGTTCCTTGTCTTTATTAATCCCGGCCAACTCAAAATACCAGGTACCTATAGCTTCATTGATTGTATTTACGGTTTGCTTGTCCAACTGCCCTATCTTGTCCAGTACGGGCTTGAAGTATTCATTTTCCCGAAGCAGGTTTCTAAGTAAAAGTTGCTGGTCGACCGACGGCCAGCCAGCTGAAGGGTATTTTGTAGGAGGAGCAGTTTGTAGATACTCTTTATCATTAAATGCTGCAGAACTAAAACTTATCATCAACTTAAGGGTCAGCTGCTAAATTTATGCACGATAATAAGAAGCCAACTCATAAAGTCCACCTAGTGTTTGATGATTTTTTGAGGGTGTGCAGTACCATTTTTTGTACTCCATTGCAGGAAATAAACTGCATTATCGAGTGCACTAAGGTCTAGTTTTATATATGCTGAAGTTACTGTAACCGGGACGTCTATTTTACGACCGAAGCTGTTGTACACAGTGACTGTTTCAATTCTTTGCCGGCCGGTATTGCTTATATAGAGTGTATTACTTACCGGATTAGGATAGATGGCCGGTTGTGGATCTTTTGCGAGTTCCGGGACATTAACCAATTGGTCCAGCGCAACATAGTATAAGCCATATTCGGTAGTAAAATAGATCAACCGTCCATTATGGATATGTATATCCATTCCGGCAACATCTCCCGGGAAATCTTTAGTGTACACAATGTTCCAGCTGATAGCCCGATCCGTAGATTTACAGATATATACTTTTTTCGAATTCCTCAGGTAGCCAATAGCATAAATATCTTCAGGATGTTCGGGATCGAAAACAATCTTGTAGATATAAAGGTATGGTTCAAACTCATAGGGTGCCTCCCAGCTATTACCCATATCCAGAGAGCGGTTGATCTTACCCTCTGAACCGCTGATCAATAGGTTGGGTTCAATAGGGTGAAAGGCAATATAGTGGGTGCAATTATTTGTTACATTGTTTTGCCAGTTCCAGCTTTGTCCGTTATCGAGGCTGGTTTGGATGTAGGAGGAATGGAATCCGGTTTCGCCTGCATGGTAGATGGCCTGGCTGTTGAGCGGATGAATGGCTGCAAAGGTATATTGGTATTCTGGGTTGAAGCTATTCCGCAGGGTCCAGGTATTCCCAGAATCCAGGGATTCTGAAAGTCCGTAGTGATGAAGGGCGATGATCCTGCCCGCCTGGCCGGGATCTGCAGATAATTTATAAATACGGTTTAGTGGGTTGATATTGAGAAAATGGGTATTACTGAGCCAGGTATAGTTTTGTCCGTTATCTTCAGAGTATAGTAATAGGCTGTCTCCTATTTTGTTGGTATTTGCTATGATCATTTGGCCTTGCCGGACAAAATCCCTTATCGGCAAGCCTTGAAAGGCATAAGCCTGCCAAAGGGTGTCATTCAGGCTGTTTAGTGCTTTGCGATAGATTCCAATGGCAGTGGGAACGTAGAGCGTATCTGCAATAATTTGCGTGCGCGTATAAATATATGGACTTTCTGATGAGGTTAATGGAAAGTCAAATACACTGCTTTTCTTTAGGCCAATATATTGGGTATTTTGTCCATAGCAGAAATTTGCCACAAGGAGTAATGAAATAGTTATCTTTTTCATGGATAATGGGTTTACTTAAGGCTAAATTAAGTAAAATGTTTATTAGGTTATAACATATTTTTTTAATGCCTAAACTTGTATAGAAAGCTACGTATTGTAGGATAGTTTGATCAAGTTCGGGATTGCAAAATGTCTGATAGGTACTTTGCTAGCATTAATTATTTGATGATTGTCTGCTATCTCCTGGCCACTGACTTAAAGAATGGTCTCAATAAACCGTTGCTGCTTCATAACGGATCAATAATACACTTTGTTTTTTGGCTAAAGCGGTACTTTGTTGTAAAATGTCAGCGGGAATTTCTTTGGTGGACCGGCTGCTTTTCTTTTACTTAGGGTCATCGGTTATTTTCTAATAAGTGCTTTCAACTTAGAGGGCGAAATTATGATAATGCCCCTGTATGGAATAAGCGGGGCTGCTGCTTTTTTCATCCGGATGTTATGAGCTGGAGTCCCGGTATTTTTGCTGTTAGTCGAAAGATAGCGGGTATTTTAATACAAAAAAGAGAAAGATTTTGTCCTGTACAAGTTTCGCAGCTTAATTATTAATGGCTAATTAGTAATTAGCAATTGACAATTAACAATTAAAATAGATGGCTCCGCTCGCTTTCGCTTCATGAGGGCTTTGTATTCGAAGGGTGATGCAGGAACTTAATATTTATGCTTAGATAGACTCCGCAGGGCATCTCTGGTACTATTGCTGTTCGAGCTGTTTTTTGACGTGAACCAATGCCTGCCGGGTGCAGTAAGCCTGGTAAGGCAAAGTTACAATGGGGCCGAGGAGCCTAGTCAGCCAATTACCGGGTTGTGAATAAGTATGGATACTGAATTTGATAATGCCATCATCAGCAGTAATGGAGAAACTGGAGATCCCTTGCTCGACATGCCCTTCTAAGGTTTCGTAGCTGAATTGTTTTAAATTATTTTCATTGATCACCTCGCTTATCCTGACGCCAAAAATTACTTTCAAATTGAAAGATTTAAGTGGTAAAAATATCTGCTGGACAATTGTATCTCCGACTTTCATATTTCTCTTTTCTGCTGCCCACAGGGTTTTAGCTACAAGAATGTTGGCGGGGAAGATGTGGTAGTTGAAGAAAAAGCTGAAGTCCAGTTCTTGCAGGCTTTTATTGGTATATATATTGATACTTGTTGTTTTTTCAAGCAACTTTTTTTTATCATAATGTTGCACCTTCTTGTTTCTTAAAACTTCAAGATGTTTGTCGAACTGACGTGCCTGATTTTTCAGATAGATTTTCATAGACAAGATACAACGGCTTATAATAAGCTAAATTAAGCACTACTAAAGATTCAGCCGCTTATTTAATGTTGTTTTTAGATCGCCTATTGATTCTTATTTTTTATAGATTGACTGATATCTTTAATGTTTACCCACAGGACAATAATGCCCAGCAGCATAAGGGGCAGGCCACCAAATACAGCGGATGCATAAGAGTGAGTAAAGGTTACTATACTACCTCCTAAACTTAATGCTAAACCTGCAAATATTCCCAGGCTTGTTATTTCACCGGCAATCAATGCAAAGATAATTTCCAGTAACAAATACAAAAGCGCGGTTATAATAGTTTTTTTATTGATGCTTCCGGATGCTTCTATAGATTTTTCGTTTTTTGCCCCTTTCTCTTTGGCTAAGTGAGTGTTTTTAGTAATTATACCGGACATAGTTTTTACTGCTGTTCTTTTAACAGGCCTCATCCGCTAAAATATAAAAGCCCCGGAAAAGATTCCCGGGGCTTTTGTTAAACTACTTGTCATTAACAGTTTACAACCTGGCGACAAAACGCTCAAAAGTTTTGTTTTTATTGAACAGTACCGGCCCATGACCGAAACAGATGATCGCAGGGTTTAAGGCGGATAATTTTTTTAGCGATTGTATATTAGTCGCTTTATCTGTTGTAAATAGATCCGGTGGTGTGTGCAAGCCAGGCATTGTAGTGAGTAAATTCATATTAGTAGCTACATCACCAAGGATCAATAATCCGTCTTTTTCCCTGAAAAAGGAAATGTGCCCGGAAGCATGCCCGGGTGTCGCGATGACCCGGAAACTACCTAACTGATCATTTTCCTCCAGTGTGTGGCTCACTTTGCAGCCCGGTCCGGCCCAGTATTTTTGTTGAAAGCGAGCTATCAGGTTTTTATCAGAAGGGTAATCTGAGGTTACAAGACCGGATGTTGCGCGGCCAACTTCTTTAGGATGACAGTATAAAGGGAGTTTAAACTGATCACAGAGTTGTGCAGTAGCGCCCTGGTGGTCCGGGTGAGCATGGGTTAAGGCATGCGCGTATACCGGAATTTTATCAAGTACACGGGAAATTTGTTTATACGATGAACGGATCCCGGCATCAATAAGGACACCTTCAATAATGTAACAATTAATACTATCGCGGGGAAAGAGCGGGATATGATATACCTCTGCTGCAATTGGCTTCATGATTTTTACTTTTCTTCAAAAGTATTTTGATGCCTGCAGCCATAAAAGGACATATGTCTTATAATCCCGGGTATAGAATTTCCCGCTTTACACGCGTAAGGGTTCTTGGGGTCATGCCGAGGTAGGAGGCAAGCTGTTCTACGCTTGCTCTTTTGATAAGTTCCGGTTGTTCATTCAGAACATATGCATATTTGTCTTTGGCTGTTTTGTTTTTTAAATGAATATGGTAATATTCTTTTTCTGCGAAAGCCTGGCGGGTGAATAGCTCCTGTAAATAGATCCAGGAGGGCAGTGTGGTGGAAAGGTGCTGAAACGTTGGATAATTGATTGTAAAAAGGCTGCTGTCTTCAATTGCCTGTATACTTTTTTGCGCCTTTTCCCTGGAGATAAAACTATCGTAAACCGTGGCGAACTGATTTTCAAACGAAAAACAGGTAGTATGTTCTGCCCCGGTATCATCACTTGTAAAAGCCCGTACCGCACCTTTTTCAATAAAAGCAAGCTGATCACAAATATGGCCTTCTTTTATAAGCAATTCATTTTTCCTGATTGTTTTGTGCGTAAATGTGGCCGCTATATAATCGACTTCCTGCGTGGACAGGAAGCCGATTTGTGCTAAATGCCGGGATAGATTGTTTTCCATTATGGCTTAAACGGTAAGTCTTATTAAAGATGGTAAAATTACTTAAAGCGAATGGAACTATAATTGTGTTTTTTAGGCCTCCTTATGGAACAGGCGGGTGGCCAGCTCTGGGAAGCGATAGGCTGCGGCCAGCCATACGATCACCTGGATAATGGCCGGGGTCCATACCGGTTGGCTGTAGACAAAATGTACCGCCATGGCGCCGCCTAAGTAAGCTACTGCGAGCAAAGTCGCTACGACACCGGTCCTCTTAAAAAACCAGAGGGCTACAATGATCAGTTCCAGGATACCTAATATCGTGACATGTTGCATACCTCCTAATCCTTTTGCCATTTCAGCGGCCTGTTCACCGCCGGAGAGTTTGGTCAATGCGCTGGCGGTTAAGATGAATGCTACGAGCCCGGTAAGTATCCAGTAAACTACTTTGTTTGTTTTTTTGTTCATGATTTAAAAATTTAGGACACAAAAGTAATTTCAATTGCTATACCTTTGTAATCTGTTACAAAAAGGATAGTAGTTACCTAAATGTTACTATATGATAAAACAAGTAGAACAACATACTGCCGCTTCCTGCAAGAAAGCCCGGCTGGCCATCCAGGATACGCTGGATGTGGTCGGCGGTAAATGGAAACTGGTATTGATCACCGTTTTAAGAGATGGTAAAAAGAAGTTTAATGAATTGTCCCGGGATGCAGGGATCAGCCCGCGCATTTTATCCAAAGAATTGCAGGAGCTGGAAACCAATGGGCTGGTACATCGTAATGTCTGTAACACAAAGCCGGTAACGGTGGAATATTCGTTAACGGATTACAGTGAGACATTGTTTGAGGTGATTACCGCGATGCATAAATGGGGTATGGCGCATAGGGAGAAGATCATCAGCGGTAATTAGTTCGTCTGTTCTAAGTGCCTGTTTTATTCGGTGAGATGGGGGCAGTTAAATTAAAACCAACCATATTTTGCTTTCAATTTTATAAGCAGTTTGTTTTCTAATTTAATACCGAAATGGCCATCTGCTCCTGTTTTGGGTCTGAATATTCTATAATAAGTAATATCTTTTATCGTGTTTTTACTGACTATAATGAAATCTGAGGTATCCCTGATTGCTGTGAAGATGCCATTCTTCCTGATATTTTCAATTTCATTACCTGTTGTTATCACGTTCAGCTTACGGGTTACCCAGGCGTTAATCGAACATTTAGTTAAAATACTATCGGGATCATAAGCATTAATTGTTGGTTTGCCTGGAGGACGTAGGAGTTCAACCGTTTCTTTATGGTGAAAGAACGAGGTAAAGTAATTATAGGTTTGTTTATCCTGTGCTACTGCTGGGAAAGATTGCACTTCTATAAAAAGCAGTAGGGTCAATATTGTGAAAAATCTTTTATGCATTACAATTATTGATAGATAAGATATATACGGAAGTTTTTTACAACCTGTTTATTGATATTTATTTTTAAATTTTTGTCGCCAGGGCGCGTTGCTATCCCAGTCGCCCGCCATGATACAGCCATAGGGCATAATTTCATCCACGACTTCGCCAAGGCCGAATTCCTGCATTTGTCTTTTCACTGCTGCCGCGTTTTTGTAGGCGCTGGGTAATTCAGAAATATCAATATGCCCGGAGAAGAAACGGATATCCAGGCCTTGAGTTTCCTCCGCGAACACTTGTTCAAAGGATTTGCCGGCTTTGTTTCTTTTATGGGCTTTACGGCTGATGTTCCTGCCCGCACCATGCGGGGCAAAACCCAGGTTGCTTGTGGTACTTGCTCCTCTGACTACTAAAACGGGTTCACTCATATTAAGTGGAATAAGTCTTAAGCCACTTTTATTGTCCGGCACAAATTTATCCTCTAATGGTGTAGCGCCTTTTGCATGATAGAAGAGGTCGTTTTCTTTAAAGACAAAATTATGCTCGTTCCAGAAGCGGGTTGCGGGCTCTGTATTGAGTTGCTGCAGGGTAGCGTTATGAATGGTTTCATGATTAAGCTTAGTCCAGGCTCTTACGATTTGGAGCGCTTCCCAGTAAGCGTTTCCTTCCGCTGTATCAAAGGGAATCCAGGCGTTTTTGGCCAATGCTTTTGACGCTATTTCTTTACGAAAGTTTTCCGCTACTTTCATACCTTGGTTGTAAAGTTGCGCGCCAAATCCACGACTGCCATGGTGGGTGACCATAATCGTTTCCCCGGTATTGCGGGATTGGCCTACAAACAGGAAATGGTTGCCATCTCCCTGCGTACCCAGGTGCGCTGTTGCGAAATTTAAGCTGCGCTCATTATTTAAGAACCGGTTGCCCCGGATTTGTTCTGCTAATGTTTCGGGTAGTTCGCAAAATTCCCATCTGCCGCCACCGCCAAAATGAGTGATTGCCTGTGCTTTATCCAGGACTTCTTTGGGCGGGATATTGCCGAAGCTGCTCATCATTACCGAGCAACAAATATCCGCGCTGTGCATAGCGGGGTGGATCGCGTTTTTAGCGACGACCACAGCACCTACAGGGATTTGCCCCAGAACGCCGGTAGGACAGGCGTCCGGCATAATGACCCCATCGACCAATGTAGGCGTTTTCATCAATACCTCCATTGTATCGAATACTTCTTTTACATTCTGAACTTCTTCTTCCGATTCCGCACGGATGTTTTTATGATAGGGTATAGGGTGTTCATAAGGTTCAATCGTTTTAGGTACACATGTGTTTAGGTAGTTGACAAGATCAGTTCCTGCCAGGTTATATTGATTGACATGCGCGAGGGCTGTTTTAAACCATTTTGCGGGTTGGTAGCCTAATGCGATTAAGTCTTTTCCTGTGATCATTGATATTATTTTTGCTAATAGTATTTCAGAAGAGCGTGTATTGTCTCCAGAAAGTCTTCCTGATGTAGGTAATCTGGATTGCCGAACTGAAGACGAACGTTTAACTGGTAGGCTAATTTATAAATTACTTTTTTACTTGCTTGTATTTCGCCCTCATTCCAGTTGTTCCAAGCCAATAAAATCTCATTTGATTTTTTTGTGAATTGATAAAAGTCAAAATCAATTCCTTTATCGTATAGCTGATCGTTATATTCAGCAATTAACTCCCATTCATTATTTCTCAAGAACTCAATAATCTTATTGAATTGATCGGTGCCTATATTGGTAGCAGTTATTCGTTGTTGCTTATTGTGCTCCATAAGAGGTGTTTTTTACTACATACCATGTTGTGGTAGTGAGCTTAAAGCATTGACTGTATTTTTTGTTGTGCCTGCAATAAGCGGTCGCTTATTGAGCCGCTTACGGTAATTATATCATTGTCCAGGTCGTCCATCCATTCCTGTAATACTTCATCCACGTCCAGCCTTACGCGGGGCAAATCAGATTGCTGGACTAATACCCGGTCAGGTGTTTCTACAGGAACAAAAACCAAAAGATCGATCTGTTCCATAGCTTCCAGCATTTCCTGGTAGTATATTTCGATATTTTTGTTTTTATCAGTTACATAAATATAAGCCAGTAAATCCAGCGGACAGCGATCAAAGATTATGTTACCTGCACTGTTGGCTATTTGTTGCAGCGAGTGCCGGAATTGAGATACATAATCTTCCGTTGCTGGTATTTCGGGAAACAAATAGCCTTTTGATTCCATTTGGAGGTAGGGCTCTTCGATAAAATCGTAATGTGGCAGATACGCTGTAATGGCTGTTGCTAAGCTTGTTTTGCCGACCCTATGACTGCCTGTAAATGCGATGCGCATAAATTATTGGTTGATTATGTTTTTGACGGAGAAAACTTTTTCATAATCTCCTGTTTTATTTCCCGGGTGATACCCAATAAAGGATCAATGCGAATCCAGCGCTCTTTGATGACCAGCGGAAGTTCATACAGGGAGGTATCATCATCAAGGATTAAAAAATCAATCCCTGTATTTTTATAAAACCATGCTTCTATTTCCTGGTTTCTTTTCCTGAGCTCGGTACTATTTCCGGCATCGTTAATTTTTGAAATTTTAGCGATGTTCATTCCTCTTGCCTGGAATATTTGCCTCCATTGTTCGAGTGTATAGTTGACTCTATGCGTTGTCGTCAATATTATTTCAGGCTGGAATTGTGCTATAATCGCTTTCAGGTTTTCCTGCGCTTCCACGTTGAATTGATAAAAGCCATCTTCCAGTAACCGGGGAGTTTTCCAGGCAGGTGATGTTTCGAGTACGCCATCGATATCAAGTAGTAAGGTCATAGTTCCATAATTGAATGGTTTAAGCTGTGGGTGCCGCCAGGTCAGAATTGTTTCGGCTTCTTTCCCTGGCCGGCCTGTACTACAACTTCGTTGATTCGTTTCGTTCTTGTTTCTGCCTGCCGGGCCATTTTTATCCTATGTAGGGCCATTTTTTTAACGCTTTTGCTCCATCCCTGGAATGCATCCCAGGCCCCCTGCTGTTGCCTGAGGGTCGCTTCCAGGTCGGGTGGGATAATTAAGGCTTCAATATCATCCAGTATGGTCCAGGAGCCATTTTGTTTAGCTATTTCAATAATCGAATAGCCGGCTGGCCGCATTAAGCCGGCATCAATGAGCCGTTCCACTTTTTCTTTGTTGATTTTTGACCAGGTACTTTTGGCTTTTCTTTTGCTGAAAAACTGGTGTGCCGTATGTTCATCTACTTTAATCTTCTTGCTGTCGATCCAGCCATAACAAAGTGCCACGTCAACCGCCTCGGACCAGGTGATGGTTTTCCTGCCGGATTTTTTTGCATGAAATACCAGCCATACCGCTTGTTCTTTTTCATGGTTTTTGTCCAGCCATTTGCGCCAGGCGGTAAGCGTTTCCGGGTAAAAGGCGGGGATATCCTTCTTCATATTATTACTACTATTAAGTTTGCCGGATAAAGGTAGCAAGGGGTTAAGACAATCTTATGTCAGTAGCAGGGTAAGCTGTTTAATCCTTGTAGTCAAAATCTTTGACCTTGATTTTGCACATAGCTCCTGTTTCCGAGTTATGCCATACGATACCTTCAATGCCTGTGCCATTGCCCAACTTTGTTTTTTGCTGGGGCAACCATTGCTTCAAACCTTCAAAGTCTGTAGGTACCTGCTCATAGCTTACTCTTTTCCGCCAATCAGGAAGCGAGAAGATAAATAAAGTATGGCCTGCTAATTGCAAGGGATTACCCTGTATTTTTTCTCCCAATGCCTCCGCGCTCCATTCCCCGTCTGGAACGGATGAAAAGTCTGTATGTTGTACCGCTTCAAAAAGATAGCTGTCGGCTTTATCGTTGGCATCTGCGTCTACATACCAGGGTTCTTTTATTCCGTTTGCTTTTTGTTGCTTATCAGGGTTCCGGCGTTTTTCTAATCTTACTACAGTGTGATTCCTGACGGTTACACGTACATTGGTACCGTCCAGCTTTTCAGTAGCCAATGCATTTTCAAAATCAAAATCTTCCACTACCAGCTTGGGGTTTACTTTACGGTCCGTATCCCAGTTGCGGTCAAAAATTGTAGGTATTTTTTCCATTGTTATTATTTATAATCGTCTTATTAAATTATTACTGCGGGTTATAATCCACTAATCATTTTTGTAGCTGATGCTCAGCGTATCAAAATCTTTAATGGCGGATAATCTGAGGCGATACTTCAGCGGGACATCACTCCAGGTTTCTTTAAACACTTCATCGCCGCCTTCCGCATCAGGATTGGTATTTACCCGCTTCAGCTTCTTTTTGGTCAGGAAGTTAATGCTGGTCTCGCTGTTGATAACCGGTCCGCCATTGCTTTCATCATAACCGATCAGTTCAAAATCGGCGTCTTTCAAACGGAAAGTATAGAACCAGTACCCGTAACGCCCATGCCCGTATTTTATGTACAAGTTGCCTTTCTTGATCTCAACAGAGAGCTCAGGTGCAAAATAAACACCGCCGTCTTCATTTTCAGAAGAAAAGCAATCGTAGTTTTTAACGGCTAATTCGTAATGATCCTTTTTGTTAAGCAAAACAATAATGCCCCGGCGGTTCCGGTCCAGGGTGCCCCGGTACTCATCTTGGATCACTTTACTTTTATCAGTTCCTTTTATGACCAGGACTTTGTCTGCTAAGCCATCTTTATTAAGGTCGCCGCTTACCTGTTCAAAGAGTACATAACCTTTGGGAATAAATGCAGCAAGCTCTTTGCCGGGTTTTGTCTGCGCGAATAATGTTGTAGTGGCGCTAAGGATCAGGAAGGTAAATATACTTTTCATAATTATCATTTAATGTTTTCATTTTGGTGATTATATCTTTTCCAGAAGTAATGCCGTGGGGGACTGATGCCGGTTGATAATGATCAACTGGCTTTTATCGGCCAGGAAGGTTTTGTAGACAAATTCTTCTTTGGGTTTGAAAGACCAGTTTTTGAGTTCTGTGAATTGTTTCTTGATTAAAGCCAGCTTGTTGCCGTTATCCTGCGCTACAATAATAACTTTGGTCAGGGGTGTTTGGCGCATTTTTGTAATACTCAATTCTGTAAGCTCCGTCTCATATTCTGAGCTGGAGGAATAGCGGAACTTCCGGCTTATATTGTTGAATTCCTGCTGATCCTCCGAGATCACATAGCGGTAGGTCATAATGTTTTCCGCTTCGTTGATCCAGTCCGGGAAATTGCTTTCATAGAGCTTGATGTATTGGTCTATAAAATCCTTATCTATAGGTTTGCTCAGCCCGATATACTCTTTTACCAGCGGGTAGATCTTCCTTGCCAGCAGATCAATATACTTATGGTAGTACCAGTCATTAGCATCCAGCTTCCCGGCTATCTGCTCATATACATAGCCGTTGCCCACCGCGGTAGCCAGTGCTTCATTCAGGATCTGGTAAGCATAATTACTTACATTAGATTTGCTTGCGCTGAAATTTTCCTGAATAGCTGTTTTAACTTCAAGGGACTGCTCGTCATATACAATATGACAGATCTCATGCAGCATAACGCAGAAGAGGTCTTTATAATCTTCCAGGTTGGTCTGGATCGCACAGATGAAATTATTGTAAAAAGCCTGGCCCGAAAACCAATTGGCATCCGGCAGGGGATAAAATGCGATCTCAAAGGGGATGGATTTATCCCAGTTAGTATTATAAAACTTCAGGCTGGTTTCAAAATAGTTTTCTATACGCTGCTGCCGGGCGTAGGTGCCGATTTCCTGTAGTTGTTTTTCAAATTGGGTTTTATTCGGTTCATAGATCAGCGCATTATATACCGGGATAAAGGCTTCCATGCTTTGTGTGAGACTGATTAAAATATTATTGGGCATCAGTCCCATTGAGAGCCGTTTAAATTCATTTAAATCAGCAGCCGCAACCATATTTTTTTTCAGCATGTCCCGCGTCTGCATAGGAATCTTTGCCCCATATGGGTATGCGGGAAATGTATAGCTGTAATCTATAGGTAATTGTCCAAATCGGGCAATGATGCCTTTATAATGTGCGGTGTTATACTTTGATTCTTGAAATGTCTTTTTAAATACATTATCCGGGTAATTTTCAGAGAGCTGTTGCAAAAAAACAAATACGGCTAAGGGCTCGGAGTATTTGATATTGAATTGTACTTTCTGTGCGAATGTAATGCTGCTGAAAAGTAATAAGGCCAGTAAGAGTTTAAGTTTCATTTTTTGTTGCTGTTTTTTTTGAAAATTTTTTTGTTTAACGATGCTATTGACTCAATGCTTATACTAATCGGTGTATCTATATTTCAGGCTTCTCTTATTTAATCTATGCACCCTGCCAAATTCATCGCCTTGTGGCATTACCTTAATAATCCGTTTGGCCGGGATCGAATGGGACAAGACCAGTTGATGGTCTTGTATGACCAGTGTCATGAAATCAAGGTTATTCAACAAAGGGGTTATAGAACCTGACGATTGTTCCAATTCCTGTTCTGCTAGTTTCAGATACAATGCATCTTGTTGATCAGCATCATAAATATTCTTGTCTAAACCCTTGTTCCATGCAATTATCTGGCCTAATTTCAGCATGGCCATTCTTCTGAATTCCTTTCCCAGATCCTTCACGCTTGTAATTTCTTTCGTAAAACGATGCCTATTGGTAGCACCGATCCAATGCCCGAAATAAGCTGGGAAATCCTCCTGCTCAATATGAAAAACAATACCATTATACTTTTTTCTGGCCCTTACACGACATTGATTAAAGAAGTAGACCCACCAGCGGTCTAATCCTTTATGCCCGGTTAAGGGAAAGCAATAAAGGCCGTTTGGTGATTTCCTGATTCCATTCCTCAATATGTGTTTTGTCTTGCTGACAGGAGCCCAGTGTACTGCTAACATACTTAATTGTTTTCTTATTTAACTACTCAAATTTAATCAACCTATTCGAGTCCATTTGTACCTATTTATTGCAATTCATAGAACGTTCTTTTCCCAATCTTTATTTTGGTACCTTTTGCCAATGTAATGCGTGCCTGCTGCTCTGTGATCTTTTCATGATTGACTTCTACCGCGCCGCTTTCAATCAATCTTTTTATCGCGGACCTGGTCTCGTCCTGCTTTATGTGGTTGCAGAGGTCGACCAATGGAAACGCATCATTTTCTTTACTGATCTTGCTTATATCGACAGGCACAAACACCTTTTCCGTTGCATCTTTGCTTTGGAACTGGGTGCTGAAAAAATTATCGGCGGCTTGCGCCGCAGCGGGGTCATGGTATTGGCTGATGATATTCCGTGCAATTATTTTTTTGATATTCATCGGGTTAGCTCCCTCTGCCAATTGCATACGTAGCTCCTCTTTTTCGGTAGAAGAAAAGTCAGTCACCAGGTCCAGGAATTCTTCAATCAGGTTATCCGGCATGGACATGGTTTTGCCAAACATTTCATCAGGCGTATCTATCAGTCCGATTGTGTTGTTTAAAGATTTGCTCATTTTTTCTTTACCGTCCAGGCCTTTCAACAGGGGCATACAGACTACGATCTGCGGGTCCAGGCCGAAATGTTCCTGCAGCTGCCGGCCCATAGTGCAATTGAATAGTTGATCCGTACCGCCCATCTCGATATCCGCCTTTATATGTACCGAATCGAAACCTTGCAGAATAGGGTATACTAGTTCATGCAAAGCAATAGGTATGTTTTCCGTGTAGCGCTTATTAAAGTCGTTGCGGTGCATCAGCTGCGCCAGGGTCACATTTGATAAGAGCCGGATCACTTCAGAAAAGGAGAGCTGCTCCAGCCAGGTATCATTAAAGACGATCTGTGCCTTGGCGGTATCAATTATTTTAGACAACTGGTCCAGGTAAGTGGCCGCGTTGTGCTGTACCTCTTTGGCGGTTAAGGGTTTCCGGCTTTTATTTTTACCGGTCGGGTCACCGATCCTCGCCGTAAAGCTGCCTACGAGGATCACTACCTGGTGTCCCAGGTCCTGGAATTGCCGGAGCTTTTTCAATACCACGGCATGCCCCAGATGCAGGTCCGGTGCGGTCGGGTCAAAACCCAGTTTGATGACCAGTGGTCGCTTTTCTTTCTCGGCCTGTTGCAGCTTTTCTGCGAGGCCGTTTTCGGGGAGAATGATCGCCGTATTTTGTTGTAATGTTAGTATCGTTTCCATTTTTTGAAAATATAAAAAGCCCGGGCGTATATGCCCGGGCTTCGAGGTTATGTAAGTAAGATGATGCT
Organism: Taibaiella sp.; assembly: GCA_016786705.1. Lineage (GTDB taxonomy): Bacteria > Bacteroidota > Bacteroidia > Chitinophagales > Chitinophagaceae > Edaphocola. The sequence continues at coordinate 95,939 of JAEUVV010000010.1, read as the reverse complement.
TTGAATTAAGTCAACATAGGTACATAGCCTTCCCGGGCATTCATTATTCCGTAATAATAATTGCTGAGGAGTGGGAGGCGTACTATGTTGTTCAATTGTTTCACTAAGTATGCAAAACTATCTTATATTTTTTTAGGAACAAAATTGTTTTCTTAACAGCCGGTATCATCAGGCGGGTAGGATTATAAATGCGGTAGCATAATCTTCGGGCAAGTAAAGGGTCATAGTTGGTTCATATCCGGGTATATCGCAGCGCGTGATTGGGTGTAATTTTGATTACAAATAGCGCTATAATTTTGTGTGTTTAATTCCTTTTATCCTCTATTCGTTTTCCCAAAATTCGTTGCCATTTTTATCAATATATCCCCATCTGGCGTTTAGCGGAATATAGTAGTCTACGCCCCATCGTGCGTGCACAAATGGGTTAACGTCCGGCATATCACTTACCACTTTTGCAATCCCGTTTTTGTAGTTAAAGCCGTAGTAGTAGTCTTTTGGGTATAATCTTTCACCATTGCTTTTTATATGATAGAATGCTTTCGGCCATCTTGCCACCATAGCGGTTCCTTCGTTAAAATCGCTGGCAGAAAAATATTCAGCTTCAAAAATTACATTGCCCGCTCTGTCTTTGTACCCGAAGCATTGATTTGCTTCAAATTTTATCAAGTCCTGGTTTTGTTTGCTTATTTCATTTTTATCTCTGAAATAATGTCTGCCTAATGCATCAAACACCGCTTCAAAATCATCAAATTCAGGTTCCATAACAATGTCTCCTTTAGCATTTATTGCTCCGTATTTATGGTTGGGAAAAAGAACGATACAAATGCCATTTCGAAAACCATCTGCCGTTATAGCCGGTAGTTTAAAGGCAATTGCTCCAGAGCGATTGATAAAAAGGCAGTTTTCTGTTGATTGTCTTCCTTCTACATTTTTATCATCCAGAATGATGACCGATATTTCACTGGGGGTAAATGGGAATACATTATCAGCAAGCGGGGAGCACTGCTTCCCTGCAGTATCTATCCAGCATTGTTTACCGGCAAATTTCACAAGAGCCAGATCAAAATTTTCTTCGCTGAATGGAAAAATAACTTCATCATATCGGCAATCAATCAGTAACTTTTTCGTTACATCTGAAAAGCCCCATTTGTCTTTTTTTCTATAAGGGATTGGATATTTCATGTTTTTGCTGTTTTGTTGTAACCGGTTTACAGTACCCGGGTATACATTCAATTCTTGCTATAACTCTTAGGGAATTGCCAGTCCGGGTGCGCTACAATAAGCTAATAAACCTAAACTTTTATTTATATCATCGTTAGTGCGCAATTGTACTTATGGGAATGTTGCTTCAATGGATTTGGCATCAGTTTCATCTGCTACACTTGCCAAAAACGATGGTCTGTATATGACATATTTGCCAGCTATATTCTCGAAAGTTTCGTCTATTTTTCATCTTATCTAAAACTTAAAAAAGAAATACACTACGGCTACCCATTCCTTTTTGATACCTTTTGCATAACCTATGGTGCTTCTGCCGGAATTTTCTACTGTTCCATCATCTTTGATATAACCAATGGTTGACCGGGAGCTGTTTTCTATCGTACCATCTTTTTTTACATAACCAACTGTTGAGCGAGCGCTGTTTTCTATGGTGCCATCACTTTTAATATAACCAATTGTAGCGCGATTGCTTTTTTCGATAGTTCCATCTTTTTTGATGTAGCCGATAGTAGATCCGCTGCTATTTTCAATAGTGCCGTCGCTTTTTATTTTTCCTATGGTGCTTCTGCTACCGGACTCAATCGTTTGTGCGCGTGCAAAGGTGATGATCAACAAAGCAATCAGTAACAATATTATTCTTTTCATTTTTTTAATGTTTATTTTGGTGATTATTTTTGTGCGCGCTATCGGCACTATAGTTGATTTTTGAAGGTTCCGATATGCTTTTCTCTCTTTCAAAAATAAAAGAATATGACCTGTATTTTTGAAAAATGTGTATTCGGTGTAGCACAGCGACTATCCGGGGCTTTCTGAAGAATATTCGCAGATGCTTTCCCGGATTTAAGACAAGCTGTTATAGTAGTATATTTTTAGTACCTCTGATTCTTATATGAAAAAAAGACCTAAATGAAATTTTAGGTCTTTTACTAATTCCGATACCTTCTACATAAGGCGGAATATAAATTCATGTTTTATGAAGCTGCTGCTTCCTGTACTAATTCCGCTTTTATACGCCAGTGTGATTCGTGGTATACCACTTCATTATTTTTTATAATGAGCACCTGTGGCGACTGGTGTCTTATCTGGAATTGCTCCGCGATCTGGTTGGAAATATCCCGGTGTGCCAATAGGTCCAGGTACCAGGCTTCACCCTCAAAGCGATTCATCTCCGCTAAAGCATCCGCGCTGATATTGCATTGGGTACTGTGTTTAAAAATGATCTGTGCCCGGGTTTGCGAAGCGGTTGCTATTTCGCCCAGTTGATTTATATCGTTTAATTCAATCCATTTCATAATTGCCAATTTATTAATCTTCGTCGATCAATTCCGCTTCCAGGTCGTAATCGTAAGCCTTTGTGATGCGTACTTTTACGAAGTCTCCAATGGGTAAATCTTCTTCTGTATTAATGATCACTTCATTGTCTACTTCCACACTATCAAATTCCGTGCGGGCGATATACCTTCCCGCTTCAATCTTATCGATCAGTACCATCATTTCGCGACCAATGTAATCCTGGTTTTTAGCATAAGAAATCTCCTGTTGTACTTCCATGATTTCCTGGGCCCTTTTTTCTTTCTCTTCACTGCTCAGGGTATCTTCCAGCTCGTATGCGCTGGTATTCTCTTCATGTGAATAGGTGAAAATGCCTACACGCTCAAACTGCATTTGTTCCAGGAAGGCTTTCAGGTCTGCTACATCTTCTTCCGTTTCACCCGGGAAACCGGTGATCATCGTAGTGCGGATCGCAATACCCGGTACTTCTTCGCGGATTTTATTGATCAGGTCGATCATTTCCTGGCGGGTGATCTGGCGTTTCATTGCTTTCAGCATTTTATCACTGCAATGCTGCAGAGGAATGTCCAGGTAGTTACAAATATTGTCATGTTTGCGGATTACTTCCAGGATCTCCATCGGGAACTTGGTGGGGTAGGCATAATGCAGGCGGATCCATTTCAGGCCTTCTATTTGCGCCATTCTATCCAGTAATTCGGCCAAAGCACGTTTTTTATAGAGGTCCAGGCCATAATAGGTCAGTTCCTGCGCTATCAGCATGATCTCTTTAACCCCGTTTTTTACCAGGTGTTCCGCCTCTGTAAGGATATCTTCAATGGGCTTGGAAACATGGGTGCCCCGCATTAATGGGATGGCACAAAAAGAACAGGTACGGTTACACCCTTCTGAAATCTTCAGGTAAGCATAATGCTTGGGGGTACTCAGTAAACGTTCTCCTAAAAGCTCTTTTTTAAAATCAGCTTCCAGTTCTTTTAATATAAAAGGCAGTTCCAGGGTGCCGAACCAGGCATCTACTTCCGGGATCTCCAGGGCCAGGTCCTGGCGGTATCTTTCACTTAAACAACCGGTAACCAATACTTTATCCAGTTTTCCCGCTTCTTTTAAAGCCACCTGTTCCAGGATGGTATTGACTGATTCTTCTTTTGCTTTATCAATAAAGCCACAGGTATTCACTACCACTATATTATGGTCCTGTTGTTCATTTTCGTGTACTACAGGAATTTCATTTGCTTTCAATTGGCCACTCAAAACTTCGCTGTCTACCAGGTTTTTAGAGCAGCCAAGGGTAATAATGTTTACTTTATTCTGTTTAAGCGTTTTGCTTTTCATGTATTCTTTTTAATTCAATTGACAAAGGTATGACAATTTTGACGCTCTGTTGGTCATTTATGGTTTAAGCCGCTATAAATATTAACGATTTCCTATATCCGCAGGTTTGATGTTTCCATCAGGAGTTAGTATATTTGCGCTCGTTTTAATACATAAAAATTAAATTTAATTATATGAGTGTTCAATCTAAAACACATATTGATTTCAGCCTGCCTTATAAAGTAGCTGATATTTCTTTGGCAGAGTGGGGTAGAAAAGAGATCAAGCTGGCGGAAGCAGAGATGCCGGGTTTGATGAGCCTGAGAGCCGAATATGGTGAAAGCCAGCCGCTGAAAGGCGCGCGTATCGCCGGATGTCTGCATATGACAATCCAGACTGCTGTATTGATCGAAACTTTGACCGCATTAGGTGCTGAAGTACGTTGGAGCTCTTGTAATATCTTCTCTACACAAGACCACGCTGCTGCTGCCATCGCGGCTACCGGCGTTCCTGTATTCGCCTGGAAAGGAGAAACGCTGGAAGAAGCGGACTGGTGTATTGAACAAACCTTATTCTTTGGTGGCGAAGACCGTCCTTTGAACATGATCCTGGATGATGGTGGTGACCTGACCAATATCGTTCTGGATAAATATCCTGAGCTGGTTGCCGGCATCAAAGGTTTGTCTGAAGAAACCACTACCGGTGTACACCGTTTATATGAGCGTATGGCTAATGGTACTTTGCCAATGCCAGCGATCAATGTAAACGATTCTGTAACCAAATCTAAATTTGATAACAAATACGGTTGTAAAGAATCTTTGGTAGATGCGATCCGTCGTGCTACAGATGTGATGATGGCGGGTAAAGTAGCCCTGGTTGCCGGTTATGGTGATGTGGGTAAAGGTTCTGCAGAATCCTTAAGAGGCGCCGGTGCGCGTGTTATCGTTACCGAGATCGACCCGATCTGTGCTTTACAGGCTGCTATGGACGGTTTTGAAGTAGCAAGAATGGAAAAAGCCATTAAAGAAGCGGATATCGTAGTTACAACTACCGGTTGTCGTGATATCGTTACAGAGAAAGAATTCCGTGCGGTTAAAGACAAAGCGATCATCTGTAATATCGGTCACTTTGATATCGAGATCGATATGGAATGGTTGAATAAAAACTACGGCCAGACTAAAGATACGATCAAGCCACAGGTTGACCTGTACAATATTGATGGTAAAGAAGTGATCGTATTGGCTGAAGGCCGCCTGGTAAACCTGGGTTGTGCTACCGGTCACCCTTCTTTCGTAATGTCTAACTCTTTTACTAACCAGACGCTGGCCCAGATTGAATTGTGGACAAACACTGCGGCTTATGAAAACCAGGTTTACGTTTTACCTAAACACCTGGATGAGAAAGTTGCGCGTTTGCACTTAGCTAAGATCGGTGTTGAATTAGATATTCTTACTGATGCGCAATCCGCTTACTTAGGTATTCCAAAAGAAGGTCCTTATAAGCCTGAGCACTACAGATACTAATATTTGAAATTGTTTTTAACGCAATGATACATAGAAACGCCCCGGAATAACCGGGGCGTTTTCTTATTGGAACATTTAAAGATCAAATAACTAAGCTTACCACCGGCTGTTTTCCCAGTTATTTGATCCTCTCATGGTACCTATTGTCAACTGTACTAAAGGACCCTTACTTTGATATTCAATATGGCGGTACTCGTAAGCGCCTAATTTGCTGGTTCCGGGTTGAAAATCTTTCTGAAACCTTTGGTAACCCATAGGGTAAATACCAGCCCTGATTTTCCATTTCATACCGCCGAAAATTCCCAATTCTGCAAAGTAATAGGGTTGTACATATACATTTGTTTTTGAATAATAATGGCCTTCTGCACTATTAGTGATCATTAGATCATTAAATGTTGGTGCCAAGGTGGCTCCGATAGCAAAAGATACCCGGTCTGCTTTATCATGAGAGGCAAAGCCGCCGGTTTTAAAGGAGAGGCCGATAGGTACGGCTATCATTGTTCTTGTATATTTAAGTTTTGCGAGGAATGAAGCATCTATGAGCTTCATTTCTTCCGTGACCGGCACATCAAGATGGATGTTGGCATTAAAGCCCCAGACCACCGCAAAAGCATTATTCCGGTTTATTTTTATAAAGTCGAATTGCGTAAGCGCCGAAGCGGTAATTGCAGCTTTTGTTTTAAATGTAAAGGATTGCCTGAGGACGGAATCGGGCATAGTCGGATGTGTCGATAAGGTACCATCTTCTGTTTTTAATGTACCTTGGTGGGGAAGCGTGATCCCTAATGTCAAATCAGCGGAATGCAACATCCTGAGTCCTTTACCGGTTTCCAGTGCTCTGTTATAGTGTTCCCTTGCTTTTTGCTCAGCTCTTCTTTGTGAGGCTGCAGAAGGAAAATATTGTGCAGTCGCATGCTGTGCGCCCGATACAAGCATAGCTATACTGAAGATACAAATACGTAACATGTTATAAATTTGGCGCAATAATAATATTTCGATCGGGGGAATCAAAGCGATCGGTATTATAAATTTATAAATGGGCCTTTATAAAAACGGGCGGCTTCTTCAGAAGCCGCCCGTTTTTATATTAATGTCCCGGAGGTGGTCCGCCTGGCGCGCCCATAGGGCGACCGAAATTTTCGTTTTGCTCCATATCCTTTTCTGAACTGCCTGATTTGAAGGCCCTGATGTTGTAAGTAAACGTAAGCATCAGGTAGCGCTGCAACACATTGGTCCTTACCGTCTGGTTATAAGCATCGGTAAAGGTTTGCGCGAAGCTCGCGTTTTGCCCTAATATATCAAATACTGATAATTTGATCTCGCCCTGTTGCTTTTTAAATATTTTCTTGGCGATACCGGCATTCCAAAGCAGGAAATTCTGATTGCTGCTGGCGATCAACCCGCTGTAAAACTGGTGGTTCAATTCCGTGTTCAACACCATGCCTTTCCAGAAAATATAGTTGGCAGATAAGCGGGTGGCCTGGTTCAGGAAGTTGTTATCCGCGTTGCTGTTCAGTGTGTTTTTTACAAAATTCATATTGGTGTTGGAAGAAAGCGTAAAATCGATCTTCTCGCTGATATTGCTGCTGAACACAAAACCTAAACCTACATTCCGGTTGTTGGAATAGTTCATATCGCCATTGATCATGCCGGGAATCCGGGTGATACCGGCACTCAGGTTCAGGTTAATATTAGACCTGAGCGGGTTGATCGGTGTACCATAAGTGGTAAAGGCGTTAAGGCTGTAATAGCCATCCAGGTTAGTTTGTGTGGTATACTGGCCGCCACGGGCAAGTGTTACGCCGTCCCGGATCACCATATCATTCTCTGCGATAATGGTATTATTACCTACATAGTCTTTTGTAGCGGTACCGCGGATCATAAAGAAGAAAGTACTGTTATTATCCGTATTGGAGGTCGTATATCTTGAAAACAAACTATGTGTATAAGATTGTTTCAAATCAGGGTTACCGGAAGATAATTGTAACGGGTTGCTATTATCAATCACATCCTGTAACTGTGTCACACTGGGTGCATCCGTAGAGGTACGGTAAAATAAACCCAAATTCTTGGTCTTGCTAAAGTTGAAACGGATCATCGCCCGCGGCAGGATATTTTTAAATTCCCTGTTGATATCGGAAGCGCCGGGTAAAATTCTTTCTCCTTCCAGGGTAGCCATCTGGGCGCTGGCACCGATGTTAGCCCGGATCAGTTTATTATTAAAGCCATAATTAAGGCCGACGGCGTTAGTTTTATAGATCGATGTGAATTTATTACTTAACAGGCTGTCGGGGCTGGTATAATCACTGGTAAATGCATCAAAATTGTTGGTCAGTTTTTCAGAATTGGTCCTTTGAAAACTGTTGGTATAATTGATTTGCAGGTTCGACGTTTTGGAAAGCGGCTCACTGTACTGTGCCATTGTTCTTACCGTGAGCCCGTTGCGGTTGATGTCCGACTCCTGGTTCAAAGTATCATTCAGGCTGGTATTGGTATAAAACTGGTTATTGGCAAAGAAATTGCTCAATCCTTTATTTTGGTTACCGGTAATATTGGAATGAATATTGAAAGAGCGGCCCTGTTTTTTAAACCGGTGGAAGTACATCAGCATATTCGTGAAATTATAGCCTTCCAGGTCCGAGTTGAATTGGTTGATAGTACTGTTGAGCAAGGTGCCGGCCTGTGTGGTACCGCCTTCCAGGTCGGAACGACTATTGTTTGCCTGTAAAGAGAAGGACGGGATCCACAATAGTGTGTTTGAAGAATCTATGTTGTAAGTAAGCCTTGCATTAAACCGGTGGTTAAAGTTCAGTGCGTTCGAGTTGCTGTTTTCGGAATACTCCTGGCCTGCATTGGCATTATTTACATAAAAGCGGTCTGTTTCCTGTAGGGTAGTGACATTCGATTTATTGAAAAAATAACTGGCGGTAAGGTCGACCTTAGGACTTAACTTATCGGAGTAGTTGATACCAATGGCATTGGTTGTGGCCACACCGCTCCTGTTGTTCACCATAAAGTTGCCGGATGCGTCGCCACCCATACCCCTGCCGCCACCGCGACCACCAAATCCGCCGCGGCTGCCGCCAGAGCTGGCTACGCCTAACAGGTCCTGGCTGCTGAAATTCTGGTTATTGATATTATTGCTCTGGGCCACGATGCTGATCCTGCGGTTACCTTTAAAGGAGTTAATATTACCCCCAAGGTTGTACAACAGGTCGCCGGAACCGCCATTGAAAACGGTTTGTGCATCAGTTCCGCCACCCGCGTATACTTTTCCGAATAAACCTTCACGTTTTTCCGTTTTGGTAACGATATTGATGGCCTTGATCGTTTCGCCATCATCTACCCCTGTCATCCGGGATTGTTCTGATTTTTCGTCATATACCTGGATCTTGCTGATGACCTCTGCCGGTAAATTTTTTAAGGTGTTGGCGGCATCATCTCCAAAGAAAGGTTTACCGTCTACCAACACTTTACCCACATTTTCGCCCTGGGCTTTTACCTGGCCACCGCTGAGGTCTATACCCGGCATTTTTCTTACCAGGTCTTCCGCTGTAGCGTCGGGGTTTACCTTAAACGCTGCGGCATTGTAGTCGGTAGTGTCGCCGCTTTGCTGCACGGCTATACGGTTGCCTTTAACTTCTACCCCTTTAAGCGCTGTGTTGGAGGATTTAAATTTCAGGATGCCCAGGTTGATATCTTTATCTACGATCTGGAATTCTTTAACAATATCTTCGAGGCCTACAAAAGAAAAAGTAACAGAGTATTTCCCCGGTACGAGATCATGTACGACGAAGCTGCCATCGTCTTCAGCGGCAGCTCCGCTCACATAAGCGCCTTGTTCATTTTTTACCTGGGCGGTAGCGCCTATCGCCCCTTCATTAAATTCATCTTTAAGGATACCGGTCAGGTTGAACTTTTCCTGTGCCCAGGCCGGAAGTGCTGACAGGATAATCAAAAAAAGCGTAATTATTCTTTTTATCATAAATTACTGGATATTTTATATGTTTATATGTTTTTAGGTAAGTAATTATTTTAGATAACAAACGCGTAACAGGGTTTAACTGGAACGGAAATATTTTTTCAATTGCGCTTTTAGGGTCCTGATGGGCTGAAGGCCTAAAACAAAAAACAGGGCCACCGCTACGATACTCATAACTGATGATTTATAAAATATGTGCAGCCCGCCTGCATATTGATTGAGCAGGTAGGCGCCGGTAATCAAAAGGAGCAGGAAAACCGATAATTGCAGGAAGGTCTTTTTACTGATGCTTACATTAAGATGCCTTTTGCAAAAATATAAAGTTAAAACCGTCACCGTGCTTAACGTGATGAAAGCATTACGGGCCACGATAACCGCGTTTAGCGGGTTTTCGGCTTGCAGCATAAAGTAATTCAGGCCTATGTTCAATAGCAGTGCCGCCAGCGAAATATAGAGTATGGTTTTAATGTTGCCATTTGCGGTTAAAGCAGTACTGTAAATATAATTAATACAGTGCAGGGGGAAGGTGGCCATTAGCCAGAATAGTATTTTACTATCATTTTGATTGATATCCCTGTATCTGAAGAGGTTTAAGATATCCAGGCTCCAGAAACAACAGACGACCATGAGCAGCAGGCTGAAAGGAACCAGTAATTTAGTGACCAGCCGGATCAGGCTTTTGTAATCTTCTTTGGCCGCTATCATTTTGGCATACATGGGCAGTAATAATCCTGCAATCAGTACACCGGTCATATTATTGCTTACTTCAAGTATCCTGAAGGAGGCCGCGAATTTACCGGTAAGACTTGGGTCCGCTGATATTTTTTCCAGCATGATCGCGTCCACCCGCAGGTACATGGCCATCAAAAATATGGTGAGGGCATAGGGCAGGCTTTGCTTAATAATGATCCGTATTTTCTTAAAGTTGATATAGCCCCAGTTGATCTTTGCCAGCCTGGTACAGAGATAAAATGCGATAGCCGCGCTGATCAGCAGGGCGATCGCCTGTACTTCGGCATACCATTCAATCCGGAACGGGTGGCTTACCTTAAACGCGGAAAAAAGCAGGAAGCTTAAGATGCCAATGGCAAGCATCCGGTCTATAATGGAGAAAATGCTGTCTGTTTTGAAATGCTGCAGGGACGATATATTACTTCTGAAAAATAAAAGCAGGGAAGCGGCAATCTGCATAAGGCAAAGTGTGGCGAGCAATATAAAGGATTGGCTATTATAGCCCAGCAGTGCACCGGAGGACAGGACAATGACCATATAGACCAGTGCGAATAATAATTTGATCACCACCAGGTTGGGGAACAGGTTGCTCATCGCTTTGGGCGATTTGGTCAATACCCTGGTATTATAAGCCTGCAGGCCAAAATCCAGCAAGATCTGGAAAATGATGGTCACATTCAGCAATGCCTGGTAAATACCAAAAGCTTCATGCCCCACGGTATTTTGTACCGTACGGTCAATACCCAGCACCCAAAAGGGCTTTACCACGAGATTGATCAGAATTAAGAAAACGATATTCTGTATAAAGCTTTTATGCAATGCCTGTAATTTGTGTGATAGTTACAAAAAGGAATAATTTAGTCTTCCAATAGGTCCGGCCTGCGTGCTTTGGTCCTTTCCAGCGCCTGTTGGTAGCGCCATTCTTCGATCAGTTTATGGTTGCCGCTCATCAGCTCTGCAGGTACTTTGAGTCCCCGGAATTCTGCCGGCCGGGTATAGACTGGCGGCGCCAGCAAATTATCCTGGAAAGAATCCGTTAAGGCCGAGGTTTCATCATTAAGTACGCCCGGGATCAGGCGGCCGATAGCATCTACAACCACTGCAGCGGCTAATTCACCGCCACTCAGTACATAATCGCCTATAGATAGTTCCATCGTGATGTAAGTATCCCTTATACGTTGGTCAATACCTTTGTAGTGCCCGCAGATAATGATCAGGTCGCCGCCCAGCGAAAGCCGGTTGGCAATAGGTTGGTTAAAGGTAATCCCGTCCGGGGTCATGAAAATGATCTCGGCATATTCCCTTTCACTTTTCAATTTGTCGATGAGGATAGCCAGCGGTTCGGGCATGATGACCATACCGGCGCCGCCGCCAAACTGGTAGTCGTCTACCTGGCCTTGTTTATAAGGAGTATAGGTCCTCAAATTATGTACTTCCACCTGCAACAGGCCTTTGTCCTGCGCTCTTTTCATAATAGAATGCGCAAAAGGACTTTCTAATAAACCCGGTACAACCGATATGATATCTATACGCATTAAATAATACTTTGAGCTTTTAACAATGCGGACATTTCTTGTTGATAATGGTGTGCAGCCGCTCCTGCCGCTGTTGCAAAATCTTCTCCCGAACTCGCGTAGATGACCGCACGGGATACATTCACCAGCAGGCTGCAGTCTTTATTCATAGCGGTTTCCGCTACCGTTTTCAAATCACCACCCTGGGCGCCTACGCCCGGAACCAGTAAGAAATGATCGGGAATGATCCGGCGGACATTCTCTAAGAATTCGATTCTTGTCGCACCGATGACAAACATTGTATTATCGACATTACCCCAGGAAGCCACCGTACTTAAAACCGATTCATACAGTAAACCGTCTTTAAAAGCTTGTTGTTGGAAATCAGCACTGCCCGGGTTAGAGGTCAGGCCCAATACTATGGCAAACTTATTTTTGTGTTGCATAAAAGGCGCTACACTGTCTTTTCCCATATAGGGCGCCACAGTAACACTATCAAAAGGATAGGTTTCGTAGAACGTTTTGGCATATTGATCCGCGGTATTGCCGATATCCCCACGCTTGGCATCTGCTATGGTGAAGATGTTTTCAGGAATGTAAGCCAGCGTTTTGGCTAAGCTTTGCCAGCCAGGAATGCCCATCGCCTCGTAAAATGCTGTATTGATTTTGTAAGAAACGGTATACTCCTTTGTCGCATCAATGATGGCTTTGTTGAATGCAAAAACAGGATCTTCTGTATCCCGTAAATGAGCCGGGATCTTAGTGATATCCGTGTCCAGGCCAACGCATAAAAAGCTCTCTTTCTCTTTTATGGCATCAATGATTTGCGCTCTTGTCATAATTGTATCTTTTCTGAACGCGAAATTACAAATAGATTCTCAAAGGAATTGTATTGTTCAATTTTGTTTTTAGCTTTGCCCAAAGCAGCTTCGGGTAATGGAAACAACAATTGCGGACATTATTATTTATATCGGTATTTTTGTATTCGCGATGACGGGTTCCCTGAAAGCCCGTGCCCATGAGATGGATATTCTCGGCGGGCTGGTGCTCGCTTTTGTGACTGCTTATGGCGGCGGAACGGTGCGGGATGTGCTTTTAGGCGTAAAGCCGGTAAACTGGATCAACAATAATCTGTCGATAATCCTGGTTTTGATCGCTACCTTTATCATATTCCTGACCAAAAGTAACCTGGAGAAAGTGCGCAAAGGCATTTTCATCACCGACGCTATAGGCCTGGGCATGTTCACGATAGGGGGCATCGAGCGTAGCCTGATGTATGGCGCCAACAAACCTTTTGCTTTATTACTGGGTGTTATGACCGCTACATTTGGCGGTCTGCTGGCGGATATTATCAGTAACCGCGAGCCCGAGCTCTTGAAAAACGGCGAAATGTATGCTACCGTCTGCGCAATAGGCGGCCTGGTATACCTGATCTTAAATATGGTGTTGAATGATGATGTGAGCATGATCGTTGCCGTACTGGTTACTGTAGGGGTAAGGATCTGGTCCAAATGGAAAAACTGGTCGGTACCAAAAATATAGTTATGAATTTCAAGTTAATACTTGTCGGTTTATTATTGAGTGCGGGGCTTTACTCCTGCTCGGGCGCCAAAAAGGCAGCCCATAACAAAGCTGTTGGCACAAAAGTTGTAAACAATAATAAGAATGGTACTGCCGGTGGTAGTGAACAAGAGCGCAAGACAATCGTCCGGTATGCGCGTACCTTTATCGGCGTTCCTTACCGTTATGGAGGCAATACGCCCAAAGAGGGTTTTGACTGCTCCGGTTATGTAAAATATGTATACAATAAATTTAATGTGAATGTGCCCCGGGTGACCCGCGATTATGTAAATTATGGTAAAAGGATCAGCCTCTATAAGATCCGGCCGGGCGACCTCATCCTTTTTTCTTTATATGATGATAAATCAAAGATCGGCCACATCGGTATTGTTTCAGATGTGGAGAAAGATAAAGTAATGTTCCTGCATGCGGCTTCCGGTAAAACATCCGGTAAGGTAATGGAAAGCGAGCTGAGCGGGATACATTTATCAAGAATGCTCTTTATCACCCGTGTACTGGATTAGGTAAACTTATGTGGTATGAATAGCGCTAAAAAAGTATAATCTTTTAAACTTAATTTATGATGAAATCTAAAATTGCCCTCTATGGCAGCATACTGTTTATTGCGGCTACCACTATTGCCTGCAGAGAAAAACGTTTCAAAGATTTGACGGCAGAACATTGTCCTGTCACGGCTTCAGGATTTCCCGAAACAGATACTGCTGAAGTCCGGTTTGCTAATGCATTCTCACCTAATGGGGATGGTATCAATGATCTATGGTTTCCATTTTTCAACAGGCATGTCACTGCAGTGGAATTTAAAATTATTGACTTGTCAGGCAAGATACTATTTACAAGTACGGGAATGTTCGATGGTTGGGCGCCTACAGATGACTTGAAGAAAGGGATGACCCAATATGTGGCGCGGGTAAAGGCAACCAGTAGCTCAGGCAATGTTATGGATACTTGTGTGACTCTGTATGCTTATTACTGTACTCCGCCAAAAGCACCTGTAGGAAATAACCAGTTGCTATTCGTTGACCAGATCGATATGAGTTTTCCGGATAATTATTATCTGCCTACCCGGGAAAAGCTGAATTTCTGTAAGTAAGATCAATTAGAGGGTTTTGAAGGGAATTTATTATAGTATGAAAATACTGCTTTTTATTACCCGTGCATTGGATTAGCTAAGCTTTGGTAGCATAGTGGCGTCTAAAAGGTAGATAACCTTTTAGTATGACAGAAATGCAAACCAGATCAGCTTTATATAGCGGTATTATACTCATAATATTTTCTCTTGGCGCTTGCCGGGAAAAAGACCCAAGCATGATTACCCCAATGATTTTTGCCCGGTTGCGAATGTAACATTGCCGGAGACAGATAGTGCCTTTATCGTTGTACCTAATGCGTTTACCCCTAATGGAGATGGATTGAATGATAGCTGGAGACCTGTATTCAATAATCTCGGCAGCCTTGAAATGAAGGTAATTGATGCTGCCGGTAATATTTTGTTCGCTAGTGACCAGTTAAATGAGAGTTGGGAACCGGTGAATGATGCTCCAACAGGTATCATCAGATATATGGCATGGGTGAAAGCGACAAGTACTGCAGGTAATGTGATGGAACAGTGTAACTACATTTATGTTTATTACTGTTTAGCACAAAACGCACCTGTTGATATAAACACTTTACTTTTTGCCGACCAGGTTGAACCAAGCCAACCGCAGATCTACTTGCCTACCCAGGAAAAGCTGGACTTCTGTAAGTAAGATAAATGACCGGACATAAAAAACGCATGAAGTTATTCATGCGTTTTTTATGTTGGGGGACAAATATTAATTGGCTACTTGACCTTCTGTTGTTTTTTTGCTGGTCCGGAATAATAGAATAGCCCCGGCAATAATCAGGCAGGTGGAAATCACCTCGGCCTGTGTGGGTTGTAAAGATCCCATCCATTCTATTCTTGTATTCACCCGGATTTTTTCCACTAAGAAACGTTCCAGGCCGTTAAAGATCAGGTAAACACCGAACAGTTGCAAAGGCCGGTGTAATCTCTTTCTAAGTCCCATCAGTATCGGGAAGATGATTAAGACGCAGGCGGCAAATTCCCAAACTGAGGTAGGAAATACGGCTGCCGGTAATACGAAATTATACTCTTTCTTTTCTCCGTTGATCGCTATCCCTTCATTATTGACATTATGCGCGTAGTTCATCGCTACCATCCATCTTGGAAGCCCATTGGCCGGGTAGTAAATATTAGGCACTTTACCGTCAAAATGGTCCATATCAGCGCCATGAAGTTTCACCGTATTATTAAAGTCTTCCATCGTAGCGCTGACCAATGTGCCATCAGCCTGGGTTACATAAGCACTATTGTATACGCCCCAGTCGCCGTCTCCTGAAAAATGACAGCCCAGCCGGCCGATACCATAAGCCAGAATGAGCGCCGGCGCTGCCGCATCGCATAATTGTTTAAAGCTCAGGTTGATCTTTCTGGCGAAAAAGTAGAGCGCTGCTGTCGCCATAATCAGCCCGCCATAGAAGGTAAGCCCGCTTCTTGAAAATAAGCTGCCGATAGGATCTTGTACGAACTGGTCCCAGGTTTCCAAAGCATTAAAGATCTTGGCACCGGCAAATCCTGCTATTGCGGCAACAAAAATAATGTCGGCTACCCTTTGGTGCGGGTAAAGCTCCACCTTTTTCCCGGTTTTTTTATCCGTTTTGATTTGCGGTTTTACCAGGCCTAGGGCTGCTTTTCTCTTAAGCTCCTTGCTGATGACCCAGGCGCCGGCCAGGAAGGCCAGAGCGACAAAGAAGCCGAATGTCTGCGCATATTTCAGGAAAGGTATATCGAGCCCTAAAGTATGCTCAAAGAAAAAACCTAGATTTGGATACATAATGTTTTAAGCTTTTATGGCTTGAAATGAAACAAAGAGGTTACAAATGTAAGACTCCCCGCTAAACCGGGCAAATCTATCCCTGGATCTGTATAGAGAAAGTGACCATGCGGGTATTCATCCGGTCTACCATATTGGATAAATAGATCGTATTGTCCGGGAAGTGTGTATTCAGGAATCCCTGGCTGATCTTAATTTCCGGCGCGATCATAAAGTTAGGATAGTAAAATTCCAGGCCGAAACCCACCTCGGCAGAAATATCAATAGGTTTTACCCGGATCAGCTCATTAGACCTCCTGGAGCGCGCATTGGAAGCGAGGTCATAGTCAAACCTGCCGCCCAGCAGCCCGTAGAACCGGAAATTTTGCAGCCGGTCGCTTTTGAATTTCAGCTGCAGGGGTAATTGGGTGTAAATAGATTCTATAGTATTGCCTTCCTCGGTATTGCTGCGCATAGTAGCGGTCAGCCTTTTTTCAGCAAAGGCTATTTTAGGGACAAAACGCAGGTCTATGAAGTTAGAGAGCCTTAAACTTCCCATAAGGCCGATGTGAAAACCGGGCCCCCAGCCGGGTTGTATAGACTTTATAGAATCATCCATGGTAAATGCGGCGCTGGGCCGGATCTTGAAGGCCGAAGTGTTCATTCCGAACGATAGTCCGAAATAATATCTTTTCTGGTCGTGGTCTTCCATATTCATCACCCCGTCTCTCCGGGCAAATGCAGCATTGCTCACAGAGATAAAGCAGAGTAATATGGTGGCCCACTTAAGGTAAAACTGGCTTCCGCTATTCATTAATGATTCTGGTTTTTCTTTGATAGAAACGAAAATAAAGGTTTTAATCGTATTCGCCCATTACTTTTCGGCAGTATATAAAGTCGTGATGCCCATGGTGAGCGGGCGGGCATTGGCTTTTTTGAAGCCACACTTTTCCAGGATCTTCACAAATTCCTTTCCTTCGGGGAAGGCCGCAACACTGGCCGGCAGGTAAGTATAGGCCGTCGCATCTTTAGATACCATTTTACCAATTGTCGGCAGTATATTTTTGAAATAGAATTTATACAACTGGCGGAAAGGGAACTTTTGCGGGTGCGAGAATTCCAGGATGGCCAGCCTGCCACCGGGACGCATCACGCGGCACATCTGGGTAAGGCCCGCTTCCAGGTTTTCAAAATTCCTTACGCCATAAGCGCAGGTGATGGCATCAAAATGATCATCTGCGAAAGGCAGGTCTTCACTGTCCCCGTATTGTAATTTTATTTTATCGGTCAACTGCTTGTCGGCCATTTTTTTCCTGCCCACTTCCAGCATGCCCTCCGAAATATCCACACCGGTTACCAGGTCGGGGTTAAGCTTCAGGCAGGCAATGGCAAAGTCGCCCGTACCGGTAGCCACGTCCAGCACCTGTTTGGGTTGAATGGGGGCCAGGGACCGGATCGCTTTTTTGCGCCAGCCTTTATCAATGCCCATGGATAGTAAATGATTTAGAAAATCATATTTTCCTGCAATCCGGTCAAACATTCCGGCTACCTGTTCTTTCTTATTGAGGCCGGAGTCGGGTAGGGGAACTACTATCTTCTTTGCTGTATTCATAAGGAGCAAAGTTAATTTATCTATGTTGAAAATGCCAGAATAATTTGGCCTGCCAGTTATAAATTAAAAGGAGGAGCTGCATGCGCAGCTCCTCCGGTAAAGCAGGTAAGTACCTGGTAATATTAGAAGTGGAAAGCCAGGAAGATGTTTCCTGTAGTCACTGTTTGTAAACCGGTAGCTCTTGCTGCAGCGCGACCTAACCTGCTGGTTTCAGTCTGTACAGAATTAGTAGCGGTATTAAAGCTTTCAGTAGTGCCTTCGCCAAAGTTTACATTACCGTTAGAGTAGAAGGCCAGGCCTAATTCACCACCGATAGCGATTTTAGGCGCGAAGAAGTATTCGACACCCGCGAAACCGCCTAAGCCGAACCTGATGTTAGTACCGGAAACTTCAGCTACCGGGCGAACCGTACCGCTACCCCAGGCAGCGCTCGGGCTTTGGTTTAAAGAAGTCATTGCATTACCATAGTCGTAGTCAACTTTTGATCTTTGACGTCCTATCAAAACTTCTCCACCCCAGAAACCCTGTAAGCGACCGTAACCGCGACGCATTTCATAGCCTAATCTCAGGTCAAAAGTAGAAGAATTGGTAGTTCTGTAATCCACAGTAGACGCGTTTACATCTAAAGGATCAGCAGCTACACGTTGATCGTCCCGGACAGTTTCAGATTCCTGGCTGTTTCTCAGGTTCAGGTTTAATCTTACCCTGATGGCACTTTTATCGGTTAAGAAATACTTACCGTATAGGGCACCCTGGAAACCGCTGAATTCAGGGGCGTTGTTGCCGGAGCTGTTGAAGATATTGCCTAAATAACGCAACATAGGAGAAGCGTCTACACCGATAGCGAAATCTTTCGCTTCAGGGATAAGGGTTTGGCCGGCTTTGTTTTCCGTACCTGTTTTTCTTACAAAATCATTCTGAGCAACTGCTACAGTACTTGTAGCTAAAACCGCACCGATTGATAAAATAGCTAATTTTTTCATTTAATACTTATGAATGAAGTTTAAAACAATTTTTGGGGATTATTAAAAAGGCAGGGATTAGATATCGTCACCAACAGAGTTGTCGATCGTGTAGTCACCGGCACCGTTTAATTCCCAGGTAGGTAAGTTGTAAACTTCACCAGGTAATAAGTTATTGCTGTTAGCAGTTTTGCTGTTCCAGATTACATTAATTGTTTCAGTAGAAGGATCGCCGTTAACCACAGTAGGTACGACAACTTCCCCTTTAAAATCAGCGAATTTAACAGTGATTACAGAACCGTTAGCGCTTACCGGGGCTACGATAGAGAATTCACCGGTAGTTGCGTTATAGCTTACGTTTTTAATTGCATAAGTACCGCTTGCACTTGAGTTTAATTCAGAATAAGGTACGGTAGCGATGATTTGTACGTTAGCCGGAGCAGCCCATTTTGGCGTCGCTGTATTTTCGTCTTTATTGATTAGTATTTTACCGTTGATTGTTGCGGTTTGTTCTGCATTGATTTCTAATGGTGTAGCAGGATCTTCTTTAGAACAAGAGGCCATACCCATAGATAAACCACCTAAAGCGATTAATGCAAAAATTGATACTTTTTTCATGTTTTCTTCTTATATTTTTAATGTTAAATAATTGTTTCCAATTCGGGTAATTGGGGGCAAAAGTAATAAAAAAGAGCAATCAATCAAATAAATTTATTTAATATGTAATAATATTTTATTTTAAATATTTGAAAGCTGCTATCTATTGTATATCATTTAATTAGTGTATAAAATGAAAATGAAAATTCTCTCTTGGTTTTATTTAATTATTAAATTTTTTAATATTATGGGTGCTTTAATTTCCAGTGACAACTACTTATTTGAATAAATAAAAGGAAAGCGACCTTTTTTTGTAGGCTGGAGCAATGACCGGGAGGGAATCGGGAATGGCTGTTATGACAAAGATGAGTTACAGATTGTTAAATCAACTTCAAACCCTGCTTTACCAGGAGCGGTGCTAACGCTTTGTGATCGTTAAAGTCGATGATAGTTGCTTCAGCATCCGGGTCCAGGTTGATGTACTCAAAGTACACTCTTTGGTAGAATTCTTTCCTGATCGCTTTGTCCAGACCTGTTTTGACGGTTTCAAACGCTTGTTTAGAGCGGATACCTATTACAAAATAAGGGTCCTCATCATCAGGTACATTTATATAGTTGCCAAAATATAGTTCTTCCAGTTGAAGCTCCGGGCCAATGTGTTTATGGAGGACCTTTTGCAGCGCTTTTATATCCGGCTTTTCGGGCAGGTCAAAAAGCAGATTAGTGGCGGTCAGCTCCACTTCCCTTTCCCGGAACGCCGCTTCTGTTATGTTGAGCATAATGTCTTCAGTCACATCAAGCCCGCCCCGGTTGTTTATTTTTATATTGCGGAAAGTGGTGGGCAGACCTGCAGGAATCTGCCACCAGCCAAGAAGGTAGTTGTATAAATTGTATTTACGCTTTATGTTTTTTACTGTGCCGGATGCGGGTACTAAATAGGCAGGCGAAATTCTTCTTAACGTTACTGCAAAAAAGAGGGAGATACAGTAGCTGTAAACAACGAATTTTCCTCCTTGAGCTATTTCCTGTTTCAGGCCTTCAAAATTGGTATTTTCAGGGACAATAAATAATTTTATGTTTCATGGATTAACCGGCATTAAGCAGTTTCGACAAAAAACTTTGTTTTGTCTTGTTTTACCTTTAAGATACATTATTTAACATAATTTTAAATAAAAAATTGTTAAAAAATTAGTTTTGCGATTTGTGAAAATATAAATATTTGTTAAAAAATAAAAATAATTAATATTTTGTGCTCAAAATTGGAATTTTCAGCTTATAGGTGTAAATTTGCAATCCCTTATTATTTTAAGGATTCGTACGTGCACACAATTTTGATCAAAAAGTATAATTTTTTTATTTAATTAACCTGGTTAGATAAGCTTGCCTTATCAGTCAGGATTATTTTGTTTATATCCATTTAAACTGGTTTAGATAATATGTCGAAACAATTAAAACGCACACAATCAGGTCGTGTCAGCTTCGCTAAGATTCACGATGCGGCTACTACGCCTGATTTGTTAGCCATTCAGCTTCAGTCTTTCCAGGATTTTTTCCAATTGGAAACAACTCCGGACAAGCGGGACAACGAAGGTCTCTTCCGCGTATTCAAGGAAAACTTCCCCATCACTGATACGAGAAATATCTTCGTGTTGGAATTCCTGGACTACTTTATCGATCCGCCACGCTATTCTATCGAAGAGTGTATGGACCGCGGTCTGACTTATTCCGTTCCCTTGAAAGCTAAATTGCGTTTGAGCTGTAATGATGAGGAACACGTGGATTTTGAAACCATTGTTCAGGATGTATTCCTGGGTAATATCCCTTACATGACCCCGCAAGGTACTTTCGTTATCAATGGTGCCGAGCGCGTGGTCGTTTCCCAGTTACACCGTTCTCCGGGTGTATTCTTCGGACAAAGTACTCACCCGAACGGTACAAAAATTTACTCTGCCCGTGTAATTCCTTTTAAAGGCGCATGGATGGAGTTCGCGACCGATATCAATAACGTAATGTATGCGTATATCGATCGTAAGAAAAAGTTCCCGGTAACTACTTTATTACGTTCTATCGGTTTCGAGAACGATAAGGATATCCTGAACTTATTCGGTATGGCGGACGAGGTGAAAGCAGATCGCAAATCACTTTCTGAAAACATCGGCCGTCGCCTGGCGGAGCGGGTATTGCGCACCTGGACGGAAGATTTCGTAGATGAAGATACCGGTGAGGTAGTTTCTATCGAGCGTAATGAAGTATTATTAGAGCGCGACAGTATCCTGGACGATGAGCACATCGACCTGATCCTGGAAATGGGCGTAGAGTCTATCTACATCCAGAAAGAAGAATTGAGTGGTGACTATTCCATCATCTACAATACCTTAAATAAAGATACTTCCAACTCTGAACTGGAAGCGGTACAACACATCTATCGCCAGTTACGTGGTTCTGATGCCCCGGATGATGAGACCGCACGTGGTATCATCGAGAAATTATTCTTCTCTGATAAACGTTATGACTTAGGTGAAGTTGGTCGTTATAAAATCAACCGTAAGCTGGAAATGGACCTGAGCAATACTAAAAAAGTATTGTCTAAGGATGATATCATTGCCATCATTAAATACCTGGTACGTTTATCTAACGGTAAAGCAGAGGTGGACGATATCGATCACCTGAGCAACCGTCGTGTACGTACCGTAGGTGAGCAATTATATGCTCAGTTCGGTGTAGGTCTGAGCCGTATGGCGCGTACCATCCGCGAGCGTATGAACGTTCGTGATAACGAGGTATTTACCCCGATCGACCTGATCAATGCAAGAACTTTATCTTCCGTGATCAACTCTTTCTTCGGTACTTCCCAGTTATCTCAATTCCTGGACCAAACCAATCCGTTGTCTGAAATTACGCACAAACGCCGTATTTCCGCGCTCGGACCAGGTGGTCTTTCCCGTGAAAGAGCCGGCTTCGAGGTACGTGACGTTCACTACTCTCACTATGGCCGTTTGTGTACCATTGAAACACCAGAGGGACCAAACATCGGTCTGATCTCTACTTTGTGTGTACACGCCAAGATCAACGATATGGGCTTCATCGAAACGCCTTATCGTAAAGTAAGCAATGGTAAAGTAGATCTGAAGGATGAAATTTACCTGTCTGCTGAAGAAGAAGATGACAAACGTATCGCCCAGGCGAACGCGATCATTGATGAAAAAGGAAACTTCGTAGAAGATAAGATCAAATCCCGTGAAACAGGTGACTTCCCGATCCTCGAAAGAGAAGAAGTTGAGTTCATGGACGTAGCGCCGAACCAGATTGTAGGTTTGTCCGCTTCTTTGATCCCGTTCCTGGAGAATGACGATGCCAACCGTGCCCTGATGGGATCGAACATGCAACGTCAGGCTGTTCCGTTGATCCGTCCGCAGGCGCCTATCGTAGGTACCGGCCTGGAAGCTAAAGCTGCCCGTGATGCCCGTACCCAGATCCATGCGGAAGGTACCGGTGTGGTAGAATATGTAGATGCTAATGAAATTCACGTTCGCTACGACAGGACCGATAAACAACGCCTGGTTTCTTTCGAAGACGATCTGAAAGTATATAAATTAATCAAGCACCGCAAAACGAACCAAAGTACTTCAATCAACCTGAAACCGGCTGTACGTAAAGGACAGAAAGTGGTAAACGGTGATTTCCTGACTGAAGGTTACGCGACACAGCAAGGTGAACTGGCATTAGGCCGCAACCTGAAAGTAGCGTTCATGCCTTGGAAAGGGTACAACTTCGAGGATGCGATTGTAATCAACGAAAAAGTAGTGCGTGAAGATCTGTTCACTTCTATCCACGTTGATGAATGGGAACTGGAAGTACGTACCACTAAATTAGGGGAAGAAGAATTAACCGCTGATATCCCGAATATCTCTGAAGACGCTACAAAAGACCTCGATGAGAATGGTATCATCCGCATCGGTGCCCGCGTTAAAGAAGGCGATATCATGATCGGTAAGATCACTCCTAAAGGGGAATCTGACCCGACGCCTGAGGAAAAATTATTGCGTGCCATCTTTGGGGACAAAGCAGGTGATGCTAAAGATGCTTCCCTGAAAGCGCCGCCAAGTACTGATGGTGTGATCATCGGCAAACAATTGTTCCAAAGAGCGAAGAAAGATAAATCTCAGAAAGCAAGAGAAAAAACTGATCTTGAGAAAATCGAGAAAGTACACAGCGAAAACTCTGAAGAGATCAAGAAATTATTGTTAGAGAAATTACAGGTATTACTGGCAGATAAAGCTTCTGCTGGTGTAACGAACACTTACGGTGAGCCGGTAATCTCTAAAGGTGGTAAATTCTCCTCTAAAGTGTTGAACTCTGTAGACTTCCAAAGCGTAAATCCATTAGGATGGACCGGTGAAGAAGAAACAGATGACCTGGTTAACCAATTGTTGCACAACTACAACATCAAATACAACGAAGAATTAGGTCGCTACAAACGCGAGAAATTCAACCTGTCTATTGGTGATGAGCTACCGACCGGTGTATTGAAACTGGCTAAAGTTTACATGGCGATCAAGCGTAAGCTGAAAGTAGGGGATAAAATGGCGGGTCGTCACGGTAACAAAGGTATCGTTGCCAAAATCGTACGTGCAGAAGATATGCCGTTCCTGGAAGACGGAACCCCGGTTGATATCGTGTTGAACCCACTGGGGGTACCTTCAAGGATGAACCTGGGCCAGATCTATGAAACCATTCTTGGATGGGCCGGTGAGAAGCTGAATATGCGTTTCGCTACGCCAATCTTTGACGGTGCTACAGAAGATGAGATCAGGGAGAAAGTGGAAGAAGCAGGCTTACCTTCATTCGGTCATACTTACCTGTATGATGGGGAAACAGGAGATCGCTTCGACCAGAAAGCTACCGTGGGCATCATCTATATGATCAAGCTGCACCACATGGTGGATGATAAAATGCACGCCCGTTCTATCGGACCATACTCGTTGATCACGCAACAACCATTGGGTGGTAAAGCCCAGTTCGGTGGTCAGCGTTTCGGTGAGATGGAGGTATGGGCACTGGAAGCCTACGGTGCTTCTAACATCCTGCAAGAGTTACTGACCATTAAGTCGGATGATATCGTAGGACGTGCGAAAACATACGAGGCAATCGTGAAAGGCGATAACATTCCTAAAGCCGGTACTCCGGAATCATTCAATGTATTGGTTCATGAGTTAAGAGGTCTGGGTCTGGAACTGACTTTCGATAACAACGAAAAATTGAACTAAGCTCAATAGGACCAGGGAGCGGTTTGGCTCAAATCGCTCTCTGCTCCAACAGTTTGTTTTAATCAATTATTTAAATAATTAGAGCGAAAGGGTGCTTGCATTCCTAGCTTCAATTCAAATAAAAATGGCAATAAAAAAAGATAATCGCCCAAAATCGGGTTTCGATAAAATCACGATCAGCCTTGCTTCCCCGGATAATATCCTGGATCGTTCCTATGGTGAGGTATTAAAGCCTGAAACGATTAACTATCGTACCTACAAACCTGAAAGAGATGGTTTGTTTTGTGAAAAAATATTCGGTCCTGTAAAAGATTATGAATGTTATTGTGGTAAATACAAGCGTATCCGTTATAAAGGTATCGTTTGTGACCGCTGTGGTGTAGAGGTTACCGAGAAGAAAGTACGTCGTGAGCGTATGGGTCACCTGAAGCTGGTAGTGCCTATCGTACACATCTGGTACTTTAAATCTTTACCTAACAAAATCGGGTACCTGTTAGGTACCAGCTCTAAGAAATTAGAAGCTATCGTATACTATGAAAGATATGTTGTTTGTCAGGCCGGTGAAGCGGAAGAACTGATCCGTCAGAAATTAAACCTGAAAGACAGCGAAAATACTTACATGCAATTATTGTCTGAAGATGAGTACCTGGAGATCCAGGACGCACTCTCTAAAGAGAACCAATACTTGCCGGATGAAGACGAAAACAAATTCGTAGCTAAAATGGGTGCTGAAGCCGTTCAGGACTTATTAGGCCGCCTGGATCTGGATAGTCTTTCTTACACTTTACGCGCCGCTGCCGCTAACGAAACTTCACAGCAACGTAAACAAGAGGCCTTAAAACGCCTGAGCGTTGTAGAAGCATTCCGTGATGCCAACACCCGTATCGAGAACAAGCCGCAATGGATGGTAATGCAATATTTACCGATCATTCCACCGGAATTACGTCCTTTGGTTCCATTAGATGGTGGCCGTTTCGCGTCTTCTGATTTGAATGATCTTTACCGTCGTGTAATCATCCGTAACAACCGTCTGAAACGTTTGTTGGAGATCAAAGCGCCTGAGGTAATCTTACGTAATGAAAAACGTATGTTACAGGAAGCCGTGGATTCCCTGTTTGATAACAGCCGTAAATCTAACGCCGTTAAAGCGGAAGGTGGCCGTGCCCTTAAATCTCTTTCTGATGTATTGAAAGGTAAGCAAGGTCGTTTCCGTCAGAACTTGTTGGGTAAACGTGTGGATTACTCCGGTCGTTCGGTAATCGTTGTAGGACCAGAGATGCAATTGCATGAGTGTGGTATCCCTAAAGATATGGCTGCTGAATTGTTCAAACCATTCATCATCCGTAAATTAATTGAAAGAGGTATCGTTAAAACCGTAAAATCGGCTAAGAAATTAGTAGAAAGAAAAGAAGCGGTAGTTTGGGATATCCTGGAAAACGTACTGAAAGGTCACCCGGTTATGTTAAACCGTGCCCCTACGCTCCACAGGTTGTCTATCCAGGCCTTCCAGCCAAGAATGATCGAAGGTAAAGCGATCCAGTTGCACCCATTGGTGTGTTCGGCGTTCAATGCGGATTTCGATGGTGACCAGATGGCGGTTCACGTACCTTTAAGTAATGCAGCAATCCTGGAAGCGCAGATGTTAATGCTGGCTTCTCATAATATCCTTAACCCGCAAAATGGTACGCCGATCACCCTGCCTTCCCAGGACATGGTATTAGGCCTGTACTATTTAACGAAAGGTAAGAAAACCAATGATCAGGAAACGATCAAAGGTGAAGGTAAAGCGTTCTACTCTGCAGAAGAGGTAATCATTGCCCATAATGAAGGGCAGGTAGATATGCACGCCTGGATCAAAGTTAAAGCTAATGTACGTACCAAATCCGGTGAGCTGGAATACAAACTGATCGAAACTACAGTAGGTCGCGTATTGTTCAACCAGGTAGTACCTGCCGAGAATGGTTATGTAAACGCTTTGTTGACCAAGAAATCTTTGCGTGAAATCATTGGTGCGATCCTGAAAAATACGAATATCCCTACTACGGTTAAATTCCTGGATGATATCAAGCGTTTAGGATACCGTACGGCCTTCAGAGGTGGGCTGTCGTTCAACATTAACGACCTTACCATCCCGGATATTAAAGAAAAATTAGTAGCCGGTGCTCAAATGGAAGTAGATGAAGTTTGGGAAAACTATAATATGGGTCTGATCACGAATAACGAACGTTACAACCAGATCATCGATATCTGGTCGCGTGTAGATACACGTGTAACCGAAACATTGATCAGTGAGATGGCGGCAGATAAGCAAGGCTTCAACTCCGTATACATGATGCTGGATTCCGGGGCCCGTGGTTCTAAACAGCAGGTTAAACAGCTGGCCGGTCTGAGGGGATTGATGGCGAAACCGCGTCGTTCCGGTTCTACCGGTTCAGAGATCATTGAAAACCCGATCTTGTCTAACTTTAAATCAGGCCTGTCGGTATTGGAGTACTTTATCTCTACCCACGGTGCGCGTAAAGGTCTTGCGGATACCGCCCTTAAAACAGCGGATGCGGGTTACCTGACCCGTCGTCTGGTGGATGTAGCACAGGATGTGGTAATCAATACTGAAGACTGTGGTACTTTACGTGGTCTGGCAACATCTGCATTAAAAGATAATGAGGAGATCGTAGAACCATTATTCGACCGTATCCTGGGCCGTACTTCATTGCATAATGTGTATCACCCGATCACAGATGCATTGATCGTAAGCGCGGGTGTTGAGATCGATGAAGATATCGCGAATGAAATTGAAGAGGCTGGTATCGAAACCGTAGAGATCCGTTCTGTATTGACCTGTGAGGCTAAGCGCGGGGTATGTGCGAAGTGTTATGGTAAAAACCTGGCAACAGGTTATATGACCCAGAAAGGTGATGCGGTAGGTATCATCGCGGCACAGTCCATCGGTGAGCCGGGTACACAGTTAACACTACGTACCTTCCACGTGGGTGGTACGGCGAACTCTTCTGCGATCGAGTCTAACTTGTTCGCTAAGTTTGACGGTACCGTTCAGTTCGATGGTCTGCGTACGGTTAAAGCCATCAATGATGAGGGAGAAGATGTACAGATCGTTATCGGTCGTACAGGTGAGTTGAGAGTTGTTGATGTGGAGCAGGACAGATTATTGAATACACATAATATCCCTTACGGTTCTACGCTGAAAGTGAAGAACGGTCAAACGATCAAGAAAGGTGATGTGATCTGTTCATGGGATCCGTTCAATGCCGTTATCATTGCTGAGATCGATGGTGTTGTAGACTTCGAAAACGTAATCGAAGGCGTAACTTATCGTGAAGAAGCCGATGAGCAAACCGGTCACAGAGAGAAAGTAGTAATTGAAACTAAAGATAAAACCAAGATCCCTTCTATCCTGATCAATGGTAAAGAAGTGAAGGAATACAACTTACCGGTAGGGTCACACATCGGGGTTAAAGCCGGTGATAAAGTGAAATCCGGACAGGTAATCGTTAAGATCCCACGTGTTATGGGACGTTCTAAGGATATCACAGGGGGTCTTCCTCGTGTAACGGAGTTGTTCGAAGCACGTAACCCTTCCAATCCGTCCGTAGTAGCAGAGATCGATGGTGTAGTAAGCTTCGGTAATATCAAGCGTGGTAACCGTGAGATCGTGGTAGAGAGCCGCGAAGGGCTGGTGAAAAAATACCTGGTACCATTGACCCGCCAGATCACGGTACAGGATGGTGACTTTATCAAAGCGGGTAACCCGCTATCTGATGGTGCCATCACACCAAGCGATATCCTGGCGATCAAAGGACCGAACGCGGTACAGGAATACTTAGTAAACGAGATCCAGGAGGTTTACCGCTTACAAGGGGTAAAAATCAACGATAAGCACATCGAGGTGATCGTTCGCCAGATGATGCGTAAAGTGGCCGTTCAGGATCCGGGCGATACCAAATTCCTTGAAGATGATACCGTTGATAAAAACGATATCCTGGAAGAAAATGACTGGATCTTTGACAAGAAAGTCATTACTGAAGCCGGAAATTCTGAGAAATTTGCACCGGGCCAGATCACTACCTTACGTGAAATCAGGGAAGAAAACAGCTTATTGCGCCGTGCCGATAAGAAATTAGTAGAATTCCGCGACGCGGTACCTGCGACTTCTTCTCCATTGCTGCAAGGTATCACTAAAGCCTCTTTGGGCGTACCAAGCTGGATCTCTGCGGCATCGTTCCAGGAAACTACGAAAGTATTGTCTACTGCGGCGATCACCGGTAAATCAGATAACCTGATGGGCTTGAAGGAAAACGTTATTACAGGTGGCCTGATTCCTGCAGGTACCGGTATGCGTGACTTCAACGACATGGTAGTAGGTTCTAAAGAAGAATACGAATTGTTACTGAACAACAGGGATGTACTTGAGTTTGACGACGAAGAGTAATTGCTGGATAGAACAATAAAAAAATTAAAGCGGCTCAATTGAGCCGCTTTAATTTTTTAGGAGGCGGCAAAAGATTAATTGATTAAATTATAGATATTTTAAATAAATTTTTTATTTTAGATTAAACTAATAGGATTAAACCAGGTCTACCATACCAGGATTGTCACTTTAACAATCTTTTTTATTTTTAAACATCAAAAATCAAATTACCATGATCAAAAATTATTTGCTAGCCGCAGCTATTGCTTTATTACCTATGGCCTCTTTTGCCCAGGAAGGGGATGATGAATATGAACTGAGGGCCAATGAAAAACAAGGCTGGATCATAGATAAAAAAGGAAATAAAATAGAAGGGGTTGTAAAGCTGATGGGCTCTGCGGAATCACCCTGGATCAACCAGAAAAAAGTAAAGTTTATCGCCAATACGGATATAGATCCTGCTAAAAAGCGTCAGAAATTAAAAGTGCTGGATGTGGATGATCTGAAAGGTTATGCAGCCTACGATGGCGATATATTGCGCGAATTTGAACTGATCAAATACACCAATAAGCGCGAAGCATCAAGGGCAGGCGGTGGCTTGGGTGGCGATATAAAAGCGATCAAAAACCTATCTAATACTACATATATAGCCGAAACTATATTGAAAGGGCCTATTACGGTATACA
The DNA here is from genome assembly GCA_016786705.1 of Taibaiella sp. Classification (GTDB taxonomy): domain Bacteria; phylum Bacteroidota; class Bacteroidia; order Chitinophagales; family Chitinophagaceae; genus Edaphocola. Next base: position 66,380 of record JAEUVV010000010.1, on the reverse strand, counting down.
AGCTTTATGGTATGCCTACAGCCGTTGCCGTAGGTAAAAAACAGGCGGCAGAGATGGAAGCAGACCTGAACCGTATCCGGACAAGCCCGAGCATCCTCGTTTCTAAAAAAGGAGGTAAGATAGAAGAGCTGAACAGCAGCGATATGAAAAAGTTTACCGAAGATTGCGATTATGTGCGTAAAAAAATGCTCAATAGCGAGTATGCCAGTTATAACCCCGAAAAAGAAGAAAAGAAGCGTAGCAAAATGGGCGCATTAATAAAAAGTGAAGCAGAATTGGATGGCCCTAAAATCCAGAATATGGCCCTGGAGATCTTTACCGATTATAATGCTAATTGCGGGTCATAAATCAAATGACCTGGTATGTCTTCAGGCGACCCCGGAACGGGGTCGCCTGAAGTATTTTTAAGCTTCAACAGAATAAAATGGCCTGCTTTAAGCAGTGTCCGTTAAAAATGAACTATTTTTATTGCGCTTAGCACTCCATTTATGTTCAAAAATTTTTTCAATTTCAGCAAGAAAACGGGCGAATCCTCAAATGTAGACGAAACCAGTAGTGTGCCGCAGGGCCACCTGGGCCGTTCTGTCACCTACAGTATGCTTGCCCTGGCCCTGGTCATTGCCTTTGCTTATGTACTGCAAAGCATATTGGTACCCGTGCTTTTTTCTATTATTCTGGCAGTACTCCTTTATCCGGTAAGCGTGCGCCTGGAGCACATCGGCTTCAGCCGTGCCATGGCAGCATTGACAGCATTGTTCCTGGCTGTTTTGATTTTAATAGGCCTGGGATACTTACTTGTGGCTCAGTCCATAAACATCGGGCAGGATGCTTCAGACATTGTTAGTAAAATAGAAACCGTACTCGGGCAGGCAGAACAATGGGTGAGCGAAAAATTTAACTTGTCGCGCAGCCAGCTCATCACAACAGGAAAGCAGCAGATAGAAAAGGCCATGCCTAAGGTAGGGGCGGCGGCCACGGCCTTTCTGGGAACGATGGGTAATTTCCTGTCTATGGGTATACTCGTTCCGCTGATCATATTTTTTATGCTGTACTACAGGGAATTTTTCAAGGCATTTTTTGTAAAGGCTATTGGTACAGAGCACCGCGTAAAAGTTGAAGCCACAATTGCTAAGATCTATGAAGCGGTCAAAAATTATATGGGAGGCTTACTTACGGTAATGGGTATTGTTGCGGTACTGAACGGGGTTGGCCTGATGGTAATAGGGATTGAGCATGCCTGGTTTTTCGGCATCATGGCCTCTGTATTGATGCTGCTGCCCTATATTGGCATTGCAATAGGTTCCATATTGCCTGCATTATTTGCCCTGGCTACTAAGGATAGTTACTGGTATGCAGTCGGTATCGTTGCCTGGTTCCAGGTCGTGCAGATATTGGAAGGGAATTTTATTACTCCTAATATTGTGGGTGGAAAAGTAAGCTTAAACCCTTTAGTCTCCATATTATCGATTTTCCTGTTCAGTATGCTGTTTGGCTTTGCCGGCCTTATCCTGGCTTTACCTATGATGGCGATCCTGAAAGTAATTTTTGATGCGGTGCCGCAATTGCAGCCTTACGGTTTTCTTTTTAGCGAACCGGGGGACCGCTTCCTGAAAACAGAACGGCAAAAATTAAAAGCAGCTAAAAAGAAGGCCCTGGAGGAGAAGAAGACAGGATAAAGCCCGACTGGCCGTATCGGTAAACAGACTTCAATATTTTTCTCTTTTGTTTCGGATTTACGCTTATATTTATAGGACAATTTTGTGACAAAACTTAAATATTGCGGTATGGAAACCAAACAATATAAAAATAACCCCGAACTTATCGTTACCTGGACACCTTCCAAATGTGTGCATGCAGGTATTTGTGTAAAAACGTTACCGAATGTCTATCACCCTAAAGAACAACCCTGGCTGCGGCCCGAGCATGCGGATAGAGAAGCGCTGATGGCGCAGATCGATAAATGTCCTTCAGGCGCTTTAGGGTATATTTTGCCCGGGGCATCGGATGAGAAAATACCGGATAAATAGCGGTTTAAGCCATTATCAAAGCATAGGAAAAAACAATGATCCTTAGTGAAACTTTATCAAAAGTATTTTACTTATTTAACTTATAGTCTAACTTAGAGGTATTAAATCTTATTTTATGCACAAAACTATTATTGCTGTTTATGAACATCAGGCGGAAGCTATTCAAACAGTAGAGGCATTGAAATCTAACGGGTTCAGTAAGAAAAATATTACGATTTTAGGAAAATTGGATGCTGATGACCAGCTGGGCTCAAAGACGATGAGCACGGCTACTAAAGGAGTTGGGGCCACAATAGCGATCAGCGCGGCTACTGGTGCGCTGGCCGGTGTAGGTCTTGTTGCGATCCCCGGTTTAGGCTTCCTCTATGGAGCGGGTGCATTGGTAGGCGCTATTGTAGGATTTGATTTTGGTGCCCTGGCCAGTGGGGTAGTCGCTAATTTGCTGCTTGATGGCGAAAAAAGCCGGATCACGGATGCTTATGACGAAGAGCTAAGGGCAGGGAATACCCTGGTAGTCGTAAGGCTCAGTCCCGACAGCGCAGACAAGGCTATGGAAGTGGTCAAAGCAAGCGCTAATTATAAAGATCTTCAAATGCACTAAATAATTCGGATAAAGGAAAGCCAGGTATCACTACCTGGCTTTTATACATCATGCGACTATATCAGGTTAAAGAGCATGAGGCTTTTCATTGCCACTATGCCTTACCCCTGCACTATTTTATCATTTAAGGATCTTTAACAGGTATTGTTGCCCGTCTCTTGCGATAACCTGTACCAGGAACAGGCCTGCAGGCAAGTGGCCAATATCGGACCGGTATTGTGTAGCACTTTGATGTACCAATTCCGGCTGTAAAGCCATGCGTCCGTTCACATCCCATATCTTTATCCCTGCAAGCGCTTGCTGACTTCGGATAAATAATTCATTCCTGACCGGGTTCGGAAATATTTCCGGCTTAAAAGTGGTTTCCCCTTCCTGTGGTTTTATACTTGTAGCCCCGGAAACCTGTAGAGTATCCATAAAGGTGCTTGTATGGTTACAGTCCGCTTCTTTAGCTGTTAAAGTCACTATATATGTGCCATTGCTGGTGTAAGTGTGGCTTGGGGCTGCTAAGCTACTGCTATTACCATCTCCGAAATCCCAGGTATACTGACTGGCGTTAAGCGATTGATTGGTAAAGCTGGCCGTAGCGCCATTCAGCGTACTGGTAAACTGTGCCGCCGGCAGGTCGTCAAACCGGTTCCAAAACGACAGGCTGTCAAAAACGATAGTTTTACTGGTATTTTTTATGATCGCCGCATCAGCCGCATTTACAGTGAAATTATAGCTCGTGGCGACCGGGTCTTTACCAAAAAGCATTGCGTAAAAGGTACAGGCCGCGGCAAAAGACCCATTATTGCTAGGGTGGCTTTCATCGGCAATGTAAAGCTCTATATTGGGATGGTTTTCCCTGAGGGAGCGCCATACTTTGGCTACCGGGGAAACCGACGCGTTATTATCCTGGGCCATGATCGTATACCTGAGCTGTAAAAGGCTGTCCATACCTTCATAGGTACAGATTTCCGGTAAGAAGGGGCAATTGCCGGCATCGCCGTTTTTCCGGCCCCAGGTCATGTAGAATAAGGTTGCGGCGCAGGGATTACTTAATTTAATAAGGCTGTCTAATTTGCGGGCGTATGGATAAACTTCGCTGGCCACCTGGGCATCTGAAAATGCGGGACGCTGACTTTGTTCCTGTAGCACGACATAATCCCAGTTCCCGGCCTGTATCAGGTTCAGGCTGGTACTGTTGGTCGAATGCCCCTCAAGCGTGTAGCCGCCGGGGGTATTTTTGCTGTATTCCAAAGTGTCCCCGGCCGATAAGGCGAGTTGCTTTACCAGTTCCGGGAGGTTATTATAGTCTGTATAACTGTTCCCGAGGAACAATGCCCTTACTTTTTTGGCATGTAGCTGGGTTGCAGTAATTGATAATAAAAGGATCAGTAAAAATGGTCTGTAGTTCACTATTCATGTTTTGTTCGAGTTTAAAGACAATGAAATACAGTTCAAAGGTTGGTCGGGAAGCGATGATTTGATTATATTTAAAACATATAATTTATAGTATATTGTCTGTTAGAGTGCTTTGTACGTTTGTTCCAGTAAAAAAGATATGGCTTTTTTAATCTCTTCCCGGTCTGTTTTATTTTTTATATCAATACCGCAAAATACACTACCGTTTACATTGGCAAACAAATTCAGGTGATAGAGGCCTGCGATCAGGATGGCCGATATGGCCCTGAATTGCCTGGTTTTGCTGCCGAAATGTGGCTCGATGACCTTTTCAATTAATAGTTCACCGTTGGCCTCCTGGGCGTCCGTAAGCTGTTTCAGCGATTTTCGTTGTTCGGACAGACCCCATAAAATAAGTTTTTGAAAGGCTTTGTTCTTATAGACATAGTCGAATTGGGCATGGAACATTTCCTTTGTAAAGGATAGCCCGCCGTCGGCCTCTGAACCTTCCCGGTAATCCACATTGCTCCAGAAATCCTGGGCCTGGATGTATTCATCAATCAGCTGGTCCGTACCGCCGAAATATTTATAAATAAGTTTTTTATCAAGGCCGGCGGTAGCCGCGATATCATTTACTTTAAGTCCGGTAAATCCTTTGCTTTTCAATAATTTACCTACTGCATCCAGCAGCCGCTGTTTGCTTTTTTCTTTGTTTCTTATGGTTGGCTGATCCATTTTTTAGAAGATTAGACTGCCCGAACCGGGCTCAATTACAAAATTAATAATTTTTTATGGTCACCTTTGGGTGACTTTTTAATATATTTGCGGCCAGATCTGCCAGGGTTATAGTATGGTTGAATGTATCGTTTGCTATACTGGGCGGATAGTCACATGTTGTTTTATGATGAAATATAAATTAATGCCTGCACCTATTGATTAAATATATGGAATGAATATGCCATACCCTGGCAAAGCCGGTATTGCCTTTGAAAGCAAATAATTGTTATCATAAGGAAATTAGACTGTGCGAGAAACATGTTACCCTCTAAAATTTACCCCTATAAAAGAAAGCGCCGGATTATCCGGCGCTTTTCTGTATGTTAAGCTCAACTTATCTTTTTATTTTCCATTTGCTCGGGCCATCATTATTGAGGGTCTGTGCCACAGATTGTTTGCCTTCTTCCCAAACCACACCTGCGAATGCGGCTGCAACGGCAGCTTCTTCTTTGTTTTCGCTCGTTAAATATTCTGGTTTGAAGTATTTGCCAATAAAATTCGTATCATACTGCCCTGCAACAAAAGCCGGCTGACGAACTGCCCATTTTCCAAACTGGAGCGTAGTTTTGATGCCTTTGATCTTATACTCGTCAATAGCACGGCACAGGCGGTCAATAGCTTCTTCGCGGTCTTTACCCCAAACTACCAGTTTTGCGATCATCGGGTCATAGAAGATCGGGATTTCCATACCCTGCTCGTAACCATCGTCTACGCGTACCCCATTACCCTGCGGGCGGATATAAATGTCCAGGGTGCCGGTATCCGGTACGAAATTCTCCAGCGGATCCTCAGCGCATACCCGTAATTCTATCGAGTGACCATTAATTTTAAGGTCTTCCTGGCTGAAGGATAATTTTTCGCCCCGGGCCACCCGGATCTGTTCTTTTACCAGGTCTATCCCGGTGATGTATTCCGTAACGCAGTGTTCTACCTGCAGGCGGGTATTCATTTCCAGGAAGTAAAAATTCAGGTCATCATCTACCAGGAACTCTACTGTACCTGCGCCATGGTAATTACAGGAACGGGCCACATTTACCGCGCTTTCTCCCATAGCTTTCCTGATGTCAGGAGTCAGGCAGGACGATGGCGCTTCTTCTACCAGTTTCTGGTGGCGGCGCTGAATGGAGCATTCTCTTTCAAAGAGGTAGACGTAATTGCCGTGCTGGTCTCCCAGGATCTGTATTTCTACGTGTTTGGGTGAACCTACATATTTTTCAATAAAAACATCGTCATTGCTGAAGGCGCTTAAAGCCTCGCTTTTGGCCATGCGCATCTGCTCTTCCAGCTCATCCGCACTATTCACTACGCGCATACCCTTACCGCCGCCGCCGGCACTTGCCTTGATCAGTATCGGGTAGCCTACGCGCTCCGCTACTTCTTTGGCTTCAGCAGCATCAACCAGCGGCTTATCCGTTCCCGGTACCATGGGCACGTCAAACTTTAAAGCTGCCTGTTTGGCCGCGATCTTGCTCCCCATAGTATCTATAGAGAAAGCGCTGGGCCCGATAAATGTAATACCGGCTTCTGCTACTGTTCTTGAAAAATCCGCGTTTTCACTCAGGAAACCGTAGCCCGGGTGTATACCGTCTACTCCCAGTCGCTTCGCGACCTCGATGATCTTGTCCGCACGCAAATAGGATTGTGCAGAAGGGGCGGGGCCGATACAAACAGCTTCATCCGCATATTGAACAAAGGGCATGGTACGATCCGCTTCAGAATATACCGCTACGGTTTTAATGCCCATCTCCTTTGCAGAACGCATCACACGCAGGGCTATTTCGCCACGGTTGGCAACTAATATTTTTTGCATTATTACTATTTAATTAAAAATTGGTGTTCAAAAGTAAGAAAAAGATTACTTCATTTGTCGATAAATTGCATTTCCTGCTTATTCCTTTTCTGTAAAAAAGTAATGATCAGGTATAGGGAAGGCAAAAATAGTTGAATGATCAACTTGGAGTAGGAGGTAATCAGTTGCCATTCCAGGTGGCAATCATAAAACGATAAATATAAAATGATAGGGTAACCAGTATAACGGGCCGTTAGATAAGCGATTGTTTAAATTGTCGCACCATCCCGCAAATCCCTGTTATAAACATGGCAATAAGGACCTTAAGCTTCTTTTAAGCGTGTTTTCTTCACGAATTCAAATACTTCAATGTGGCGTTCTGTTTTAAAAAAGGTTGGCGGTCAGCCGGAAAGTGGTATTTATATTCATATACCCCTTCGGGGTGTAAATGCCCTGGAAAATAAAATAACAGATCAGGGCGAGTTATAAGTCATTGCCTATCCTAAATTTTATGTCCCGGTCTGTAGCAGGAACTAAATCAAGTTTGGAAAAACAAATTGCAAGCTGTACCTTTGCAGCCAAATTTAACATATTCAGGTTTTATATAAATAATATATGTCAGGGCAATTAAAAGAAGTAAGATTACGTATCCAGTCGGTAACCTCTACTCAGCAGATCACTAAAGCCATGAAAATGGTGAGCGCTGCAAAACTGCGCCGTGCACAGGATGCTATTTTACAAATGCGTCCGTACACACAGAAGATGCAGGAAATGTTGAGCAATATCGTAAGCAGCCTTAGCGATGATATGGCTTTGTCTTTAGCGGATGAGCGTCCTGTAGAAAAAGTGCTGATCATCCCGATTACTTCAGACAGGGGTACTTGTGGTGCTTACAATACCAATGTGATCAAAGCGGCCAAACAACTGATCGCGGATAAATACGCGGATAAAACGGTAACCATGTTACCTATCGGTAAAAAAGGGTTCGAGTATTTTCAAAAATATGGCTATAACCTGGTATCCGACTACTGGACCATGTTTGCCGACCTGAGCTTCGATAATGTAAAACGTGCCGCTATTTATGCGCAGGAAGCATTCCTTAACGGCGAATATGATAAAGTGGAGCTGGTATACAGCCAGTTTAAAAACGCGGCTACCCAGGTTTTTGTAACGGAACAATACTTGCCGATTCCTAAAGTGGAAAAACCCGCCGAGCAGAAAGAAACAGATTTCCTGTTTGAGCCTTCAAAAGATACTTTGATCGCTGAATTAATGCCAAGAATTTTAAATACACAGGTTTATAAAGCTATTCTGGATGCCCACGCATCTGAGCACGGTGCACGTATGACCGCTATGGATAAAGCGACAGAGAATGCGAATGAGATCCTGAAAAACCTGAAAATATCTTACAACAGGGCCCGTCAGGCGGCGATTACAACTGAGCTGACCGAGATCGTAAGTGGAGCGGCAGCCTTACAAGGATAGTAAATTTTAATTGATGAAATAGGAGAGCGGGTTGTTTGTAAAAACAGCTCGTTTTTCATTTTGGGTTTAAAATGAATACAGAAGTAAATAAAGCATTGGAAATAATAGAGCAGGGTGGAGTCATTCTTTATCCTACTGATACGGTATGGGGCATTGGCTGCGATGCGACCAATGAGACCGCCGTACAGCGTATATTTGCCATTAAGGAGCGTGCAGAAAGCAAAAGCCTGGTAATGTTATTACCGGATGTGAAATCGGTATTTAATTTTGTAGCCGATCCTTACCCCGACCTGATGGGGCTGCTGGGTAGTTTTGACCGCCCAACCACCGTTATTTATCCCCAGGCGATTGGTATCGCAGCTAATGCACTGCCCGAAGACGGTTCTGTTGCCATCCGGGTAACGGATGATCCTTTTTGCAAAACTTTACTGAAGAGATTGAAAAAGCCTTTGATCTCCACTTCGGCCAATATAAGCGGGGAGCCTGCGCCGAGAACCTTCGCGGAAATTGATGAGCGTATAAAGTCCCGGGTGGACCATATTGTTGCTCATCGCCGGGAAGAAACGGAGGCCGCTGCACCCTCCCGGATTATTAAAATAGAGGACGATGGCAGAATAACGGTTATCAGGGATTAGTTATTAAGACAATATATTAGTCTTTTTTACTCCCCTTATATAATTCAAATTCCAGTAAACGGCATTCGATCTTGGCATTGTAAAACGGGATCTTCCGCGCTGCTTTGAGGCCTATCTTCCGGGCCAGTTCTGCATTACCTGTAAAGATATAACCGGTATATCCGGCGCATTTTTTCTTGAAAAAATCACCGATGCGGGCATAAGTTGCTTCCAGGGCTTGCTCGCTACCCAGGCGGTCGCCATACTCCGGGTTGATCAAAATTACCCCATTGCCGTTTGGCGGCACTGTCGTGGTCTCAAAATCCCCGGTTTCAAAACGGATCAGGTCCTTTATGCCTGCAGCTACGGCATTCTTCTGGGCATTGACCACCGCCTCCGGGCTTATATCCGAAGCAATGATCTTCAATCCCGGTATTTCCGTGATCTGGTCTTCCAGGGCTTCATCTTCCTTCTGGTATACCGTATCATCATAACCTTTGATGTGCATAAACGCGTATTCGGTACGGAACAGGCCCGGTTTGCGGTTAGTAGCGATCAGGCAGGCCTCGATGGCCAGGGTGCCGGAGCCGCACATGGGATTGATGAATGGTGTTTTTTGGTTCCAGTTACTGCGCAATATAGTTGCCGCGGCCAGCGCTTCCAGCATGGGCGCTTTGCCCGGGATACGCCGGTAGCCGTGCCGGCCTATGGAATTACCGGTGGTGTCCAGGAAGATGGCGGCATTTTCGTTTTTCCAGAACAGGTGAATGACCAGTCCCCTGAGCTCTGCCCCCGTGTCCGGTCTTTTTCCTTTGCGCTCCCGCATCTGGTCTACGATAGCGTCTTTTACCCTTAAATTGGCAAACATGCTGTTGTTGATCGTCGGGTGCATCACATTGCTGGTAATAGAGAAATAGCTGTCTTCGTCCATTATTTCCAGCCAGTCGATCCGGTAAGCGGCTTCATATACATCATCCGCGCTGTCGGCCCGGAATTCTTTTAGTTTAAAGAGTACCTGTGAGGCACAATGCAAATTCAGGTTCAGTTTGATACAATCGTTCAGGCTGCCTTTCAGCGTAACGCCTGTCGGGAATTCACTGTCCAATTGAAAGCCCAGCGCTTTTACTTCTTTAGCCAAAGACGGGGCAATAAATTTGTGGCAAGTGATCGTTATATCGCCTGCTTCTTTAAAATTCAGCATTGTTTGTACAATTTGTATTTGAGCCGGTAAAGTTCGGGATTATTTATGATACTTTACCAGGCCTTCCATCGGGCTTTTGGCTATAGTACCTATTTCTACCCCGTAATGTGCCGCGATATTTTCCAGCACATCTTTAAAGGTATGGGCCACGGAGCCCACAAAATTGATCGGGTATTTCCAGCTTTCCCGGTATTTCAGGATATTGGCATTGAAAAATTCCAGGAAAGAATCTTCTATAATATTTTCGATCATATAATGCCCCCGGTGCTCGTGCAGGAACTCTGTAAAGCTGGCCAGGTATCTGTTGGGAAGAGGTTGCTTATAGATGCGTTCCAGTACTGCCGGAAGGTCATTGCCATACTTATTGACGAAAGCCTCATGCAGGTCGCCGTCAAACGTATCGTAGAAGAAGTATTGTAATACTTTTTTACCTAGATAAGTACCGCTGCCTTCGTCCCCGATGATATAACCCAGGGAAGCTCTTTGTTTACTGATCTTATTGCCATCAAAAAAACAGGAATTACTACCTGTACCCAGTATAGCTGTTACCCCTTTCTCATGCCCGCAGGTGGCGCGTGCCGCCCCCAGCATGTCAGAATGAACGAAGATGTTTTTTATACCGAAATGGTTTTTAAGGATTTGTTCGATCAGTTTTTTATTCTGCGGCGCTTTTACGCCCGCACTGTAAAAATGAATAGCTGCTATATCGTTCAGCGCTTTGCCGATTTTCAATTCGTTAGCCAGGATCTCAGCCCCGGAGGTTTCTGAAACAAAATAAGGATTGACTCCTGTAGTACTTAGTTTCTTGGTTTTACCCTCTTTTATTAAACTCCAGTCTGTTTTTGTTGAGCCGCTGTCGGCTACTAAAATGTATGGCATGACGATGTTTTAATGTTTCGACAAATGTTGCTGCGCTTTCTTCATTTGGGCATGCAATGTAGGATAATTAAAATAAAAAAGTATAAAGAAATTGTGAAACTATTATGGCTTTATTATTTACAATCTAAGATAAAGAAAAAACGATCAAATCCAACCTTTTGTAAAAGAAAATCATCTTACCTGCAAGCAGGCCTTCAGGCAGATAATGCCGGGCTTGTCTTTGTTTTTTGAAATATAATATGGGTTTAAAACAAGGTTAATTTACCCTTAAATGATTCAATTTTGGAAAGAAATCTCAAAAACACGTTACCTTTGTCTACCGTTATCGAACAGATATAATAGATAATTAAATGATATATCTTACCAGAGTAGAACATTTCAACGCGGCCCATAAGCTGGCAAACCCGGCCTGGTCTGAGGATAAAAACTTTGAAGTGTTTGATAAATGTGCCAACCCGAACTGGCATGGCCACAATTACGAATTACATGTAACCCTTAAAGGTGAGCCCAATCCCGATACCGGATTTGTATTTAATGCCAAAACATTAGGCCGGCTGGTCAAGGATGTGATCCTTGAAAAGGTCGATCATAAAAATCTCAACCTGGACGTTGATTTTATGAAAGACAAATTTACCAGCGCTGAAAACCTGGCTATTGGTATCTGGGAGGAGTTAAAACCACATATCGAAAAAGAAGGGGCGGTACTGCACTGCGTGAAACTTTTCGAAACCAGGAATATCTATGTGGAATATTATGGGGCATAGGCCCTTATTATTTTCAAAAACAATTGTTAGTAACAGCATATGGCATATAAGAAGATTGAAACTTATGATGAACAGGTGACCAATGAACTGGCCGGCTTGTACAAATCTGTAATTGCAGCATTAGGAGAGGATCCGGAAAGAGAAGGGCTGGAGAAGACCCCGGAAAGAATGGCAAAGGCTATGCAGTACCTGACCCAGGGATATGAGCAGGACGCCCACGAGATATTGAACAGTGCAAAGTTTAAAGAAGATTACAATGAAATGGTAATCGTGAAAGATATTGAACTGTATTCGATGTGTGAACATCACTTGTTGCCCTTTATAGGAAAAGCGCATATCGCCTATATTCCTAACGGTTACATTACCGGCCTGAGTAAACTGGCCCGCGTGGTAGATTGTTTTGCACGCAGGCTTCAGGTACAGGAGCGCCTGACCGACCAGATACTCGCCGCCATACAGGATACGCTGGCGCCACAGGGCGTTGCGGTAGTAATAGAAGCGAAGCATATGTGCATGATGATGCGGGGCGTTCAGAAGCAAAACAGCACGACGACGACTTCTGCTTTCAGCGGCCAGTTCCTGCAAAACGAAACCAGATCAGAATTTTTAAGATTAATTTCAGCAGATTTATCTTAAATTAGCGGGATTTTTCAATAAATAACAAAACAAAGATCAGTTATATATGAACAAAAAGTTATTAATAGTAGTGGGCGGATTATTACTTGCCGCTACTACTACATTTGCTCAAAAATCTAAAATTAAAGAAGCCAATAAAGCTTTTGATCAGGCCAGCGAGCAGATCATTGTCGCTAATGCCAACTCTAATGGTAATCCGGAGGCTTATAATGCTGATGCAATTACAGTACCGCTTTTAAAAGCCAAAGCGGCTGCGGATGAAGCGGTGGCTAACGCGGAAACGGCGAACAATGCGGATGCCTGGTTTGCAAAAGGAGTTACTTACGTAGAGTTATCCCGTGTACCTAAATTTGCCGATAAGAAATATTATAATGAAGGTATTGAAGCCTTAAAGAAAGCATTCAGTATTAATCCAAAGATCCTTAGTAAAGAAGGAGCTGAGAACAGTATTTTTAATGCCGGTATTTTCGCGTTTAACGGGGCCCTGGGTTCGTTGAACGATGACAATTACGACGAATTATTTAAATCTTTGACTACAGCCCGGGACGCTTTCAGTTTTAATGACAGGAAATTGTTTAAGGATAGGAAAGAGGTAGATACCTTATTGGCTGATATCAATTATTATGAAGGTTTCGGTTATTATTCCAAAAAGGATTATCCTAAAGCTATCTCCATCCTGGAAGAGGCATTGAAAAACCCGGTTACGCAGGCGAAAGCAGATCCTTACCGGATTTTAGCCTTTTCTTATGGTGAAGTGAAAAATCCTGAAAAGCAAATAGCTACTATTGAAGCCGCCAAGAAAAAATTCCCAAATAATAAAGACCTGGAAGCGGATGAGCTGAACTACTTTATCTCACAAGGTAAAGAAACAGAGCTGATCAGCAAATTTGAAAGTGCAGTAGCCAAAGCGCCGGGCAATGCTTTATATGTGAACAACCTGGCGGTGCTGTACCGGAATATGGGTATGGAGAAAAACGGCAAATTTGCGGATGACGCTGCTGAATGGCATAAGAAAGCGGAAGAAACCATGAAAAAAGCGTTGGAGTTAGAGCCCAACAATGCGGTTTTCAACTTTAATTTATCTACTATCTATGTCATCAAAGGTGACTATGTGGCGAATAAGATGAACGCGCTGACTAACAGTAAGGCAGATAACCAGAAATATGATGAAATGGTAAAAATTCGTAAAGGTTACCTGGACCAGGCGGTAGCTGCATTGAATAAAATGGAAACTATACTGGAGCCAAAACTGAAAAATAAATCTATCAACCCGGAAGAGAAAGGATATTTACTGGAAGGCGTACAGACATTAAGTCGTATTTATGCCCAGGTGAATGAGGTGGAGAAAGCCAGAGAGTACCGGGCAAAATTGAAAGACTACGAGGATAACTATTAATAGATCATCCTGATTTACAAAGCCGTTATTTCAGCAGTAACCGGATAATAAATTCGTCCATACTGCGGGATAACGGCTTTTTAGCATATTTTTATTGAGGTACACCTGTGATTTACCATATTTTTTGCAGGAAAAATGAATAAATTGCAGCATATTGCGTGATAGATAAATTTAGAAACATCAGATTTTAATGGAATCAGGTTCAGTTGGCATCAACATCAGTGCCCTTAACGAGAAAATTAAAGAAAAGAGCGCGTTTATCGATATTTTAAATATTGAATTAAACAAAGTGATTGTCGGTCAGAAACGTATGGGAGAAAGCCTTTTGATAGGATTGCTGACCAATGGCCACATCCTCCTGGAAGGGGTGCCCGGCCTGGCCAAAACACTCGCTATTAAAAGCCTGGCAGCAGCGATTGACGCGAAATTCAGCCGTATCCAGTTCACTCCCGACCTCCTGCCTGCAGATGTGGTAGGTACGATGATCTATAATCCTAAAGAGCATAGCTTCGAAGTACGTAAAGGACCCATTTTTGCCAATTTTGTACTGGCGGATGAGATCAACCGTGCCCCGGCCAAAGTGCAGTCTGCGCTTCTGGAAGCGATGCAGGAAAAACAAATCACTATTGGCGATAAAACTTATAAGCTGGAAGATCCTTTCCTGGTAATGGCTACCCAGAACCCGATCGAGCAGGAGGGTACTTATGCCTTGCCGGAAGCCCAGGTAGACCGTTTTTTACTGAAAGTAGTGATCGGCTACCCGGAAAAAGAAGATGAAAGACTGATCATTCGCCAGAATATTAATCCCAAAGGCGCTCCTAAAGTAAACGCGGTAGTTTCGGCAAACGATATTATCGAAGCCCGACAGCTGGTACGGGAAGTTTATATGGATGAGAAAATCGAACAATACATCCTTGATATTGTTTTTGCGACCCGTAACCCGGAAGCGTATAAACTGGGCAAACTAAAGGGATACATCGCGTTTGGCTGCTCCCCCCGCGCCAGTATCAGCCTCGCTATTGCGGCCAAGGCTTACGCCTTTATCAAGCACCGGGGCTATGTCATACCGGAGGATATCCGGGCGGTTTGCCATGACGTATTGCGGCACCGGATAGGTATTACCTATGAAGCCGAAGCCGAAAATATTACTTCTGTAAACATTATAGATGAAATATTGAATGCGGTAGAAGTTCCTTAGAAAAAGGGAATGCCCTTAATTCAGATTTTACCCGCTGCCCAAAAGTGTAACCTTCAATGACGACAAGCGAGATTTTAAAGAAAGTCAGAAAAATTGAAATAAAGACAAAAGGCCTGAGTAGTCATATCTTTTCCGGAGAGTACCACTCTGCCTTTAAGGGCCGAGGTATGTCCTTTAGTGAAGTGCGGGAATATATGCCCGGGGATGATGTGCGTGCTATCGACTGGAATGTGACCGCGCGGCTTTCGGCGCCTTATGTAAAAGTTTTTGAGGAAGAGCGGGAACTTACCCTGATGTTACTGGTGGATATTAGCCGTAGCTCAGTCTTCGGATCAGATATCATTAGTAAAAAAGCGTTAATTACAGAGATCGCGGCCGTACTTTCTTTCTCTGCCAATACCAATAATGATAAAGTAGGCGTCATTTTCTTCAGCGATAAAATTGAAAAATTTATCCCGCCTAAAAAAGGAAAAGTGCATGTCTTGCGTATTATCAGGGAATTGGTGGCCCTGGAGCCGGCAACTGAAAGCGGTACTAATATCGCGGTAGCGCTGGAATTCCTGAATAATGTGGTCCGGCAGCGTTGTATTGGTTTTTTATTGAGTGACCTGATCGCCCCGCCTTATGAACAGGCTTTGAAAATGGCCGCCCGGAAACACGATTTTGTGGGCCTCCAGGTATTTGACCATTTAGACGCAGAGTTACCGGATGTAGGGCTTATAGCCGTAAAGGATGCGGAATCGGGCAAGAAGATGCTTATGGATACTTCAGACAAAGCGATGCGGCAGCAGTACGCGTTCGCGTTTAAAAGGCACCAGGACTATTGTAAGGAAGTTTTTTTTAAGTCAGGCGCACAACTTTTAAGTGTGCGTACCGACCAGGATTATATAAAAGTATTACAAGGCTTTTTCAGAGGCAGAATTTAGTAAAAAAGAACTTGAAAACAATTCATCAATATATTCAGCGATTATTTATCGTTTTAAGCATCAGCATGATGAGCGGTAATACTTTTGCCCAGGTTAAAGCAACGGCGAAAAGTGATGCGCGGCAAATCGAGATCGGGGATCAGTTTCACCTGTTCCTGGAGGTACAGGTGCCCAATGGTAGCGGGAAGCTTTCCTGGGCGAAGATCCCGGAAATGCAGGGCCTGGAAATTGTGGATACCGGTACTGTGGACTCCGCTTTAAACGGCAAGGACCTTATTTATAAACAAAAGCTGACCCTTACGGGTTTCGATTCCGGTGTTTATATAATCCCGGCTTTTGATTTCCCGTTAGTGGAAGCTTCAGGTAATACATTGAATATACAGACCGATACGCTTTCCCTGTCGGTGAGTACGCTACCTGTCGATACAACAGCAGCGATAAAGCCCATAAAAGACATAGAAGAAGTCGAAAGAGATTGGTGGTCTTATTGGCCCTGGTTTTTGGCCGGCCTGGTCGCCTGCACCGTCCTGGTATTCCTGCTGATCAGGATCTTTAAAACCATATCAAGGAAAAGAAAGGCCCCTAAAAATGTAGAAAAGCCGGATCAAAAAGCATTACGATTGCTCCAGGAGTTGAAAGCAATGCCGCTTGAAGGGGAAGACGGGCAGAAGCAATATTTCTCTATGCTAACGCAGGTCGTTAAAG
Organism: Taibaiella sp.; assembly: GCA_016786705.1. Taxonomy (GTDB): domain Bacteria; phylum Bacteroidota; class Bacteroidia; order Chitinophagales; family Chitinophagaceae; genus Edaphocola. The sequence goes on along the minus strand of JAEUVV010000010.1, from coordinate 49,996 downwards.
ATTATATCGAAGCGCGCTTTGGGATCTCCATTGCGGAAATGACTACAGACGAATTATTGAAACTAACCAGGCAAAATAATGAATTAAGGCCTTTGAGAACAGAGCTTAAGCTGATTTTCAGAACGGCGGACCTGGCAAAATTTGCGAAAGCGACACCGGGTACAGAAGCTCAGGGCCAATGCCTGGATGCCGCGGTATTGCTGGTGCGTAAAACCCCAATGGAGCGAGAGGAGGGCGGTAAAGTATAATGCGTATCCCGTTTACCTCCTACCAGTTCGCCGATCCCGGCTACTTCCTGCTGTTGCTTTTATTGCCCATTGTTTATTTCCTATGGAAGCGTTTTTCCAAGAAGCAAAATCCCGCTTATACGCTCTCCACCACTTTGGGTATAGAGAGAGTAAAGCTGAGCCGCAAGGCCCGGCTTATGCCTTATCTCAAATACCTGGGATACATCGCCGGGGGCTTTATCATTATCGCTTTGGCCCGGCCGCAGGATACCGCCATCAATGAAGCGATAGATGCGGAAGGTATAGACATCGTGCTAAGCCTGGATATCTCGCCGAGCATGGATGCCGAAGACCTGAAGCCGTCCCGGCTGGAAGCTGCCAAAGAGGTGGCTGTTAACTTCATTAAAGGACGCCCTTCAGACCGTATCGGGCTTGTTATTTTTGCAGGGGAAAGCTTTACCCAATGCCCGGCTACCATCGATCATAATGTACTGATCCAGCAACTGGAAAGCCTGCATAGCAACCTGCTCGTAAAGAGTACGGCAATAGGTATGGGGCTGGCTTCCGCCGTAAATAATTTACGCCACTTGAGCGGGAAGAGTAAGGTTGTGATATTGATGACTGATGGCGTCAACGAAGGGGGCACCATAAGCCCGGAAACAGCGCTGGAGATCGCGCAATTGTACGGTATACGGGTATATACGATCGGGGTGGGGGCCACCGGTGATACCTTTATGCCAGTTACTGATGAGAACGGCAATATCATATCCCGGCAGAAAATGCCGGTAATGATCGATGAGGCTATCCTGACCAAAATCGCCAATGGTACCGGCGGTAAGTATTACCGGGCGACTGACAATGGCTCTTTGCAGAAGATCTATAATGAAATTGATCAATTGGAGAAAAGTAAAATCGAGTCGAACAGCCTGGTACAGTATAAAGACTGCTACCGTCCTTTCCTCTTTACGGGGCTCGTACTGCTGCTGTTGCAGTCTTTGTTATCCTTAACCTATTTCAGGTCAGTTACCGAATAGAAATTTTAGCTATTGGATAAGCATACAACATAAACTACCGTTGTAGTAAATAACTATGCTTAAGAAGGTACAACTCTCGCTTGCTTTAACCCTTGGTTTTATTGTATTATGCACTTCTGCAATAATCCTGAACCTGCATACCTGGAATTTTGTAGCCCATGAGCTGGGCTATAACACTGAAATTTATTACGGGGGCTATGTTGCTGCCTGTCAAAGAGCAATACCCAATGAAAATCAAAAAGAATTTCGGCGTATTTACGACCTGTACGAGATACAGATCAAAAATGGAACATCATTTCCGGAAAAGCAAGCTTATGATATGCTTGATGCACGGTTTAAAGCTGATAATGTCTTAATAGACGTATTTTCTGATGGTATTTTTGTTTTATTGAGTACTGCCGGCTTGGTCCTACTATGGCTTAATCGTAAAAGCGTGCGGGAAGAACGAAATGCCGCCTGGTTGCGATTGTCTTCCTGGTTGTTTATTTTGATTGCTCTATACTGCCATTGGTTTATTATGGAATTCGTTTTTAAATTAATTGAGTTCGGTATGGGCATCCCTTTTAAGTTTAATGCTTGGATAACCAGTTTAGCCCACTATTCAGCTATAAGTGGTTGGGTTTTTCTAAGCCTCAATGCTCTGGTCAGTTTAGTATTACTTGCTTATATAGCGATCCGTATCGTGCCGCACCGGCAATTAGTTCCATGGCTTTTCGCCGGCCTTGCCGGTGGGGTTTTAAGCCGTTTGGTCTGGTATTCCTGGATGGGGCCGATACTGATGCCACATCCATAAAGTTGGGGCAACCTTCTACTATCATTAAAAATAAAAAGAGCCTTAAAGGCTCTTTAAATAATCTAAGATCAATTCCGGTGGTCTGCCGATGATTGCCTTGTCTCCGTCAATCAGTATAGGCCTTTGCAGCAATTGCGGCTGCTTTACCAGGATATCCAGGTAGTTATCCTCAGTTAGCGCTTCTGTGCCGAATTGTGCCACAAAGTCTTTATCAGTAGTCCTCACGATAGCGGTAGCCGGTAGTTGCAGCTTTTGTAATAACCGGGCCAACTCTTCTTTATTTAAGGGCTCCTCTAAATAAGGTCTTGTCCTGATATCCAGTCCCGGGAAGAGCTGGCTATAATCCAGTGCGCAGCTACTTTTAGAGCAATCGGGGTTATGCAGTAAAGTGATCATTAAAACTTATTTTTTAGTTTGGATAAGCTGGCGCCGTTCACAAAGAAACGGTTGATCTTTTCTTCCACTTCAGGGTCCTGGATCAATGGCGGCGCATGATGCGGTTTCACACGGGCATCTATGATCACCGCGTCACAACCCCAATGTTTATGTTCATAAAAGCTATTGATCCCATGCATATCATGAGAAGGATTACTGCGGGTAAAAGTGACCCATAGGAAATTGTTCAGGTTGGCAGCCGTAAAGTTGGCATCATCTACGATAATGATCATCGGGCATTCATTTAATGCCGGGGATTTTCCTAAAGCGGCTTGCAGGTATTGCATTTCTACGGTTACCTGTTGATTGGAAACAAATGCACCCGCCTGGATTGCTACAATGCCGGGCAATACCAGCTGCGGATTTCTAAAGCCGGGAATTTCATAAAATACATTAGGAATCTGGGTGCATAATTGTCTTTTCTGGTCACCGTATGCGGCAAAGATGACCTTGCTGCCCGCATTGATGCCGGTACCGGAGTAATCTAATGTATCAATCGTGGTATTCGTCTGGAAATGGAGGTCCCTTCTTAAATCTATCCTTTCCAGGATGTATTTTAAAAACTCTTTTTCTTTATACGTGCTGATCGGCTGACTGTCTTTTGCGGTAATGAATAAATATTTTGCAAGGCTCAGCTGACCGGTACCCAATATCCTGTTGGCGATCGTGAGGATTTCCATCGGTTGTTTTGGGTTTTGGTAAGGCGTATACCTTTCACTTCCGATAGCAAATAGCAGCGGGTGAACCCCTGCGGCATCTACGGCATGAACTTCTTTTACGCCAGGTATCTCTGACGGGATCGCATCCCCGGTCAACTCATGGATGAGGTTGCCGAAAGCGGTATCTTCCTGTGGCGGCCGGCCTACCACCGTAAACGGCCATATGGCGTCTTCTTTGGCATATACTTTTCTCACCTTCATCAATGGGAAAGGATGCGTCAGGCTGTAATAGCCCAGGTGATCGCCAAAAGGGCCTTCGGGCTTTACGTCTTTAGGGTAGATGTCTCCCGTGATCACAAAGTCGGCGTCTGCACTTATCGCGTAGCCGGCATTGTCATAAGCATAGCGAAATCTTCTGCCTGCCAGCAGGCCTGCAAACGTAAGCTCGCTTAAGCCTTCAGGTAAAGGCATTACGGCCGATAAAGTATGGGCCGGTGGTCCGCCTACGAAAATGCTGACCTTTAAAGGCTGGCCTTTTCCGTTGGCTTTACTCTGGTGCACACCAATACCCCTGTGGATCTGGTAGTGCATGCCTATCTCTTCATTTTGGATATACTTGTTGCCCGATAACTGTACCCGGTACATACCCAGGTTGGCATTCATTAAACCGGGCTTATCGATATCTTCCGAAAAAACCTGGGGCAGGGTAATGAACGCGCCACCATCCATAGGCCAGTGTTTAATCTGTGGAATGTCGTTGATCCTGATCTCTTTGAAATTGGTAGGAATATGTTTTAATTTTTTAGGTAAAGCTTTCATAGCGCTTAGCCCGGTATTCAGGTGCCGGAACGGGTGTTTCAGCACAGATGCCGGGTTACTTTTTAAAGCAATGATCTCCTGTGTTTTTTCAATTGTATGCCGGAATAAGAATTTGCTGCGCTCGAGGTTACCGAAGATATTGGAAGCTGCCCTGAATTCAGAACCGATAACGTTCTCGAAGAGTAGGGCCGGGCCGTTCATCTCGAATACCTTTAGATGTAAGGCCGCCATTTCCAGGTCCGGGTCAATGGGCTCGGTCACCCTGATGAGCATTTTATTACGTTCCAGGTCCAAAAGACAATCTTCAAGACTACGATGCAGCATACCTAAAAAATTTAGCTGCAAATATACTATATTGTAAAAGAGGAAATCCTTTCGAAATGCAAAAAGAGCATGAAGCATACTCCATACTCTTTTTTACTTGTAAGGTTGTATCAGTTAGAAGATGTAACGGATACCAAATTGCATGCCCCAGGTACTGGATGCAGAAAAATTATTTCTGAATGGCGTGGTTGGTAAAACGGTTTTATTTTCCTGGTCTCTGATGGTATTCATCTGGAACGTAGGCACGCCGCTTGTGTTGATATTATCTACTTTCAGCAAACCATAAGAATAGTCGTTACCGGCATTTAATTGTTTTAAAACACCCCATTCTTTATTCAGTAAGTTACCCACGTTCATAATGTCTAAGCTTAACTGTAGTTTTTGGCCATTCTTTTTGTTCAGGTCGATGTCCTGCATGAACCGGAAATCAAAGCGGTGCAACCAGGGCATTAAGCCGTTATTACGGTCTACATAGGTTCCTTTGTATTTTTCAAGACCATTTTCTTTTACAAATGTTTCAAAAGCACTTCTTTGTTCTGCCGCGGTAAATAATACATCGCCGGCACTATTTTTGATATCCGCGAAGTTCATTTGGTTCATATCATTCGGAATGTATAAGAGGTCTAAGGATACCCCGTCCCTGTTGATGTCATTGCTGTACACATAAGAGAAACGTGCCTGGTTCGCGCCATTGTAGAATACAGAGAAAGTAGTATTCTGAACTTTATAAGAAATATTACCCATGATGCGGTGCGGGATCGCGTATTGGGAATAGCCTAATCTTAATTCATTAGGATCGTTCACGCTGTAGTTATTGCTCCATGCAGAGGCCGCGGCTGAGCCCGGGTTACCCGTAATGTCTTTAGACGCGGAATAAGTATAGAACAGGGAACCGAATAAGCCTTGTGTATATTGTAAGGTAAGTCCTAATGTCCCTGCGAATGAGCTGCCCAGGTTATTGTTGCTTAATACCGGTATCACCGTTCCGGTTCCTGCATTGTATTTAGCATCATTGGCATTGGCCCATAAGTCCCTGTTGTCGTTTTCGAAATTTAAAGTGGCGGTCGCTGCCTTACGGTTGGCATTGTATTGGTACACGCCTACGATATCTTTAGTATAGATCAGGTCGGCGGTAAGCACTAATGGCGATTTACCCAGTTTGAAGTCGGCGCCCAGGTTAGATCTCCATACCTGTGGCATTTTAAAGTTCTTATCGATCAGGGAGAAGGAGCCCGGAGCCTTTAAGCCGCCTTGTGCAGGAAATTCTTCCGGTAAAGCTTTTACCCAGTGCATCGGGTCTGCCTGCAGGCTGGTTATCCTGGCCAGGGTAGCATCGCTTACCGGCTCAAAGGTGTTTTGCAGCATGCCCGAGTTGGTCGGCATATTGGTAAACCATACGAAAGGAATATTACCGGTGAAGATACCGGTACCGCCGCGTAACTGCAGGCTCCTGTCGCCGTTTACATCATAGTTAAATCCTACTCTGGGGGAGATCAATGGTTGTACGCCCGGCCAGCTGGCGGTACTGAAGGTTGTAGGATTACCTTTACTATCTAACAGTTCAATTTTTTCAATAGTAGGATTATTTACCGGTGTGTTCAGGAAGAAAGGCATATCCACACGGATACCGCCGGTGATGTTCAGTTTATTATTCACCGTATATTTATCCTGTACATAAATACCACCTAAGGCGTAGTTGACACGCGCGTAACCATCTTGTCCTGCATAGGGGTAAGTAACGCCATATACATCAGGAGCTCCGCCAGCCAGGAAGGTACTTATATCATTATACCGGTAGTAAGATGTACCCATACGCTTATAAGAGTTGCCGAAGCCCATGTACTGGAAGCTTAAACCGCCGGTCAGTGAGTGCTTGTCCAGGGTATAGGTAAGGTTATTCGTGATATTGAAATTGTTATTGATCACTTCATTGTCATAAGAGAACAGCTCCGTACCAAAGCTCATATAGTTAGTGCCGTCTTTCCAGATGTCCACGAATGGGAACATATCTCCTGTAGTACCGCGCACGTCATTAATACGGCTGTAGGTAGCCAGTAACTGGTTGCTCATTTTATTGCTGAGCCTGGAGTTTAACTCTGCGGTTACCGAGCTTACTCTGTTTTCCTGGGTATAGTTACCATGTTCGAAAACCATGGATTCTTTACTGATACGGGCGGCACTGGAACGTGGGTTAGGACCTGAACTGGCATTGGCGCCAAACTGGTTTTTACCCATCATGGTATTGTAGCGTAAGGTCAGTTTGTGGTTGTCATTAATGTTCCAGTCCAAACGCAATAAACCTTTAATGTTTGAATTCACATAATTATCGGCATAGCCCTGGAACCTGCCCGGGTCATAACCATATTTAGTCTTCAGGTAATTGGAAACGCTGTTCAGGTCGGATTCCAATACCCTGGTTACGTTGGCCCCGGCATCAAAACCGGTTTTGTTGGCCAGCCATGGGTTTCCCGGGTTACTGGAACGCTCATATTCCAAAGATCCGAAAACGAATAATTTATTTTTGATGATAGGGGCGCCCACGCGGCCACCGATAATACGGTTATTAGTCCTTGCAGAGGTCGCTAAAGTTTGTTCTGCTACATCAAGACCGGTAAAAGATTTGGGGCGCTCATACAAGTAAACGCTTCCGGTTACCTGGTTTGTACCGCTCCTGGTGATCGCGTTAATGCCGGCACCGGTAAAGCCCGTCTGGCGTACATCATAAGGAGCGATGTTTACCGACATTTCTTCTACTGCGTCCAAAGAGATCGGCTGATTGCTGCCGCCGGGTAAAGGATCAGAGCTTAAGCCGAAAGCGTTATTGAAATTGGCTCCATCAATCTGCAGGTTGTTATAGCGACCGTCTCTGCCGGCAAAGCCGTTGCCATTAGCTTGCGGGGTAAGGCGGGTGAAATCAGTTAAACTCCTGCTGATAGAAGGCAGGCGGTTTAAAGTGCGGTTATTAATATTCGTAGAAGCGCCGGTTCTTTCACTGTTCAGGATATCATTTCTGAAGGCGGTAACGGTAACGCCGCTTAACGCTTCTGAAGAGCCGGAGATTTTTGCATTCAGGATATAATCTTCTCCTAAGTTCAGGTAAATATTATCAAAGGTTTTTTGCCCGGTGCCTACCGCTTCAATGTTTACAGTATAGGGGCCACCTGTTCTCATACCCTGTACAACAAAAATGCCCGTTTCGGAGGTTACGGCCTGGTATTTGGTACCCGATGGCGTGTGGATGACCTCTACGTAAGCTCCAGGAATGGTTTCATTGTTGTTGTCTTTTACCGTACCTCTCATACCGGAAGTGGTTACCTGGGCAACAGCTACTACAGAGCTTGAAAGTAAGGCGGCGGATAATCCTAATGTAATTTTGCTCCTCATAATTTTTTTGTATTGTTAATCTGAAGGCAAAAGTATCCAGCGGATATTACGATTGTATTAAGGCAGCATTAAGAAACAAAGAAAAGGAGGCCTGAATCAGGCCTCCCGGGTAATAATATATCGAATGAATTATGCTTGTTTAAGAAATTCTTCCCAGCTCCTGAGTTGGGTGCCTTTTAAGACACGCGGGAATTTATTCATAGCGCCAAATTTGCCCATATGCTTGAGGTAGTCTATGAATGTTTCTTTAGGCAATACTTCAACAAACACTTCTTTGAGTGCCGACTGGCGCTCAACGGCGTAGTCATCATTGATTTTGCAAAGCGTCCTGTCGATAATCTCTTTGATTTTTTCATTATCAATAGTAGGGTTATCACAACCTATGAACCAGCGATGCGCGAACCTGTTTTCAAAAGGGAAACCTGCAACGGTAAACTCTCCGATATCCATACCTGTTTCGCAACGCAGGGCATCTATGGTCTTATTGATATTATCTACAGACATGTGTTCCCCGCAAAGGCTCAGGAATTGTTTGGTCCTGCCGACGATCACGATCTCCGCTTCGCTCACAGAAGTAAAACGGACTACATCCCCGATAATGTATCTCCAGGCACCGGAACAGGTAGACAGCATCACCGCGTAATCAATGCCTTTTTCTACTTCATGTATAAATTTAGTAGTAGCTGTCGGTTTTATTTCTCCTTCATCGGTAAAGTTATCTTCATTAAAAGGAACAAATTCATAGAAAATGCCCGTATTTAATTCCAGTTTAATCCCGTCAACACCCGGCCTGGCCTGGAAGCCGAAGGAACCTTCAGAGGCCATATAGGTTTCGATATTCGTTACCGTTTTGGCGTAAAGTTTTTTCAGCGGTTCCCGGTAAGGCTCAAAGGCTACCCCTCCGTGTATATATACCGCGAAGTTGGGCCATATGTCATGGATGTTGTTTAACTGATGTCTTTTAATGATCTCTTCCAATACGATTTGTACCCATGCCGGTACACCGCATACGGTGCCTACATCCCATTTAGGGGCATTCTCAACAATGAGTTTGATACGATCTTCCCAGTTAGGGGTTTTGGCGATCTTTTTCCCGGGCTTATACATTAACCTCGAAAAAAGACGCGGCATGTTCTTGGCACTGATGCCGCTCATATCGCCTTCGAAATAATCGTCTTTCTCCATCAGTGTAGTGGTGCCACCCAGCATCAGCACACCTTTGCCGAAGGCTGCCGAGGGGATGTCAAAATTGGTCAGCGAATAGAATTGCTTCATCGCTACTTTTTTGGTCGACTTGATCATATCACTGGTGACCGGGATATGTTTACTGGCAGATTCAGAGGTGCCGGAACTTAAAGCGAAGTATTTTACTTTGCCCGGCCAGCTTACGTTTTCTTCCCCGTCCAGGCATCTGTGCCACCAACGGTTAAACATGGAGTTGTAATTATGATAAGGAATATTGGCCTTAAAGTCTGCAATGAAATCCATAGACTCGCCGAGCATGGTATCGAACTTGTATTCTTTGCCGAATGAAGTATAACGGGCTTTCTCAAGGAGCTTTTTCAGCGTCTTTTTTTGAATACTCCAGTTATTATCTCTTTTTTTTGTAAATCTTTTTCTGATCTTTAAAGAACGGGCAATGATTTCTCCTATTATGGCCATTACTGTATTTTGATGTTATTTTTTAGTTTCGACGGCGAAATTAATCATTTATTAATTGAAGAATTTGCCAAAAAAATAATTCTTTTATTATCGTATGGTTTCATTGCGGCAAAAACAGGTTGCTGCAGGCCGGCAGTTTAGATGTCCTGCATATCCTGCGCCCTTTTTTTAAACACCCTTTTCACGCTGATCTGGCCTATGATAGCGTCATTCAGCAAAGCCAGGTTTTGAGCATTGATCTCCAGCTCCTGGTGATAAATGTTTATGGATTGTTTGATGGGAAATTTTTCCAGGTCGGAAATCGGTAATTCGAATTCGCATATATAAGCAATAGGGCAGGTCGTAGCATCCAGTTCCTGGGAGATCTGTACTGCGTATCCTTGATTTAAGACAGGATTACACAGGTAGTGGTCCGGGAATCTTTTCCAGCCCATAGACTCTATGGCTTCAAGCATGTCATGATTTACAGGCCAATATAGCTTGATTGTTTCATACGTTTTCATTGCAAGAATTTTTAGAAAGGAGGTTAATCTGTTAATGAATTTGCTCCATAGAAAAATATCCGCTTCAATAAAATAATTACCTGTCTTTACTCTTTGTAAAATTACAAAATATATATTGAATTATTATTGTATAAATGCTGAAGCAGAAAGGCAGAAAAGCAACTGCGCGGAATATTATTTGTTTAATTAATAGTGAAATTGGTAATTCGATCTTAAAATTGTGATGGTAGGATAAAAATGATTTGCAGATTCTATATATTGTGTAATATATTGTCAAAAGTGCCGCAAAGCTTTGTTATAAAGCTTTTTGCGCTTATTTTTGCTTATACGGCTACATGAAGAAGGTATTAAAAATATTTATGTACATCATATTGTCAATACTGGTTCTGGTAATCGGGTTGATAATAACTATTAATACCCCCTGGGGTAAAGAACAGATCAGGAAATACGCGGTCAGCTTTTTACAGAAAAAGCTGGATACACATGTTGCCATAGGCAAGATAGATTTCAGTATCCCTTCTTCAATTAACTTATCCGGTGTGCTGGTGCTGGATAAGGCACAGGATACCATGCTACGCATTGATCAGCTGGATGTCAATATCAATATGCTCAAGCTGATTGAGGGTAAGATATCTGTAGGTAAACTGGCTTTAGACGGGGCAGATGTGCACATGTACCGTACCGCTACAGATACGAATTACAATTACCAGTTCGTCGTAGATTCCTTTGTAGGCAAACCTGAAGCGACCAACCAGGAAGTGATCGATACGGCACAGGCATCGCCCATCTACCTTGATGCCGGCACCATATCTATAACTAATACCCGGTATCGCCTGAGTGATACGATCGGCGGAACACTTTTCGGCATCAGGGTGAACAGCCTGGTGCTCAAGCCCCGGAATATCGACCTGAATACAATGCGTTTTGAGGTGACGGAGCTTACAGGAGATACCATTAATTCTTACTTCTTTAGCCTGCCATCAATTTTACCCCCTTCACCTCCAGATACCAGCGAAGCTTCGGACGTGGTGCTGATCGTGGATAAATTATTGCTCAACCGGGCCAATTTCGCCATGAAAGACAGTACCTCCGGAATGAATTTTGATATTTCGGCCAAAGAGCTTTCGGCGGCAATGCCCTGGTTTAGTTTAATCGAGCAGAAGATCAATGTCGATTATTTCAACCTGGTACAGGCCAATACTTCTATCGCGTTCAATAAAACAAACGTTCCCAAAGCGGAACCTGAACCTGTAACGGCTTCAACAGATACCGGTTCCTGGAGGGTCACCCTAAATGACCTGCTGCTGAAAGAGGTCGGGTTTAAATTTGATGATAACCTGAAGCCTAAACTGAAAGACGGGATCGACTATGCCCATATGGACGTAAAGAACTTTTACCTTACCGCAAGTGATGTATTATATAGCGTAGATACCATTTCAGGGATCATTAAAAACCTCTCTTTACTGGAAAAAAGCGGTTTGGAGATACAGACTCTTAGGACGGCATTCACCTATCATGCGCAAGGCGCTATCCTGGACGAATTTTACCTGAAAACCCCCAACACCTTATTGCAGGATAAAATGGCGGTTTCTTATCGTTCTTTAGACCAGCTGGATAAAGAAATGGGTAAAATGAACCTGGACCTGGCCCTTAAACAAAGTGTGGTAGGTTTTAAAGACCTGTTCATCTTCCTGCCGGAGTCCCAGAAAAAGCAATTGCGGGACTACAGGAACCAGCGCGTGAACCTGACCCTTATCGCGAAAGGCCCCCTGGAAGCATTAAATATTAATAAATTTTTTTTACAAGGCCTTACCCGTACTGCCATTGATGCAAATGGCGTATTGTATGGACTTCCCGACGGCGGTAAATTGCGCTACGATCTCAATGTAGCTAATTTAAGTAGTGCCTATAACGATATAAAACCATTCCTGCCCCCTTCCGTACAAAAGCAAGTCAGTGTTCCGGCCTGGTTTGCCATTTCCGGGAAGATCAGCGGCACGACAACCGCCTACAGGCCCAACCTGAAGATCAGGACGGCTGATGGGGATGCCGATATCAATGGCTTTATGGATATGACAAAATCTGGGAAAGAATCCTATGACTTGTTGCTGGTGACCCGCGGGCTCAACCTGGGTAAGATACTTAGGATGGACAGCCTGCTTGGCCGCGTTTCCATGAACGGTAAAGTAAAAGGTGTAGGCTTTGATCCGAAAACAATGGACGCGACATTAGATGCTACCATTGCGGAAGCCTTTTTAAACGGCTATAATTACCGGGACTTTACAGCAAAAGGCCATATGAAAGGTAAGCTGGGTGAAATTGACCTGAAATCAAGAGATCCCAATGCATTCATGACCATGCAGGCTTATATCGATATGAGTAATGAGTACCCGGCCATTACCTCTAACCTTGATATTGAATATATCAACCTTAAAGAGCTGAAGTTGACCACACAAGATATCGTATTTACCGGAGCCATTGATATGGATGTGCCTTCCACCAATCCCAACTACCCGGAAGCAATGGTCAATATTAATAATCCTTTCGTTACGATGAACGGAACGACCTATGTTCTTGATAGTATTTACCTATATTCCAAACCGGTAGACAGTATGCAGGATATCCACCTGTCTCTGGGTAATATTGTCAATGCCAGGTTGACCGGGCATGTTCCGGTTACTAAAATGGGCGATGTGATCCTGGCCCATGTCAACAGGTTTTACCGATTGAATGACCAGAAATACTTACAGCCTTTAGGTTACGACATGAATTTGTCCGGCTCGGTTAATTACCACCGTTTATTCCGGCAGTTAGTACCGGAATTAAGACCATTTGATACCGTAAGATTTTATGCCCTGGCCGATTCAAGGAACCTGGACCTGGGTTTGACCGCCCCACGCCTTCGCTATGCGGATATGATCATTGATACGCTGGGCTTCTCCGCTGTAGAACAGGATAGTGCGCTTGCTTATGTACTTTCGATCAATAAATTTACAAAAGGAGGGATTGAATTTTATAACTCCTCTTTATTCGGGAGTGTAAAAAATGATAGTATCAGCTCTTTCCTTAACCTCACCGACCGGGAAGGCGTGGACCAGTTCGGCTTAGGAGTTTATACTGCTATCGATCCGCAGGACAATATTCATCTGAAATTGGCTACCGGCTTAAAGTTGAACTATGAAGATTGGAGCGTAAACCCGCTGAACCGGGTAATACTGGGCGCACAGGATAAAGGCTTTTTTGTAGATGCCCTGCAGTTGAGCAGCGGAAATCAATCTATAGGTGTTCAGAGCCAGGACACGACTTTTAACAGCCCGTTCCGCCTGGCGATCAAAAACTTTACTATTGCCAACATTACCCGGATGGTGAGTAAAGACACCATTCTTGCCGATGGCTTGCTGAACGTGGATGCTACCCTGGATCTGAGAGGGGAATTTGCAAAAATCAACGCAGACGCTCGTGTAGACAGCCTGCAGGTTTTAGGTGCGGGATTGGGAAATTTAGCTTTAAACGCATTTAACGAATCTGCTGATGCCTACCAGGCAAGACTTAATTTAGTAGGGAATGGCAATGACCTTGGCGTTAATGGCCATTATTATACTAAAGCGCAGAATGGCAACGAACTGGATTTTAATGCCGACATTAAATCTTTTGCTTTGAAAAGTATTGAAGGCATTACTTTTGGCGCTATCAGGCAAAGTAGCGGTACGCTTTGGGGTAACCTTAAGATAAACGGTACACTGACTAACCCGAAGATTGACGGCAGACTGAATACCCAGGAGCTGCAAACGACTTTGTCGGCTTTCAATACGTTATTACGTATGCCGAAAGAACAGGTCGATTTTGTTCCTGGCAAGGGGTTGAGCTTTTCTGATTTTGAGATCTATGACCGCTTCAACCGCAAAGCCACGCTGAACGGGGATTTGATCACTAAGAATTTTACAGAGTTTGCGCTCAACGCACGTTTTAACGCGACAAGATGGGAAGCGATGAACTCAACTAACCGGGATAATGAATCTTTCTACGGCCGTATGCTCCTGAGCGCTAACCTTGGGCTAACCGGGCCTATGACCGCGCCTGCCATTGACGGGAATATTACCATACATGATAGTACTGATTTTCATTATGCTTTACTTGATAACCCGGAACTGGTATCTAATGAAGGGATCGTAGAGTTTTATGATAGTAAAGTGATCGAGAACCTGGACGAGTTCGGTGAAAAAATGGAGCGGGCCAAGTACCTTTTATCCCAGAGCTCTTCTTTGAATGTAAATGTAGACATTGAGAAAGATGCCCAGTTTACTATTTTGATTGATCCGGAAACCGGTGATAAATTGAATGTAAAAGGTAAAGCGTTCCTGAATGCCAACCTGGGATCTGATGGTAATATGGCCCTGGCCGGTACTTATGAACTGGAAGACGGGTATTATGACCTGAGTATCGAGATCATTAAAAAGAAATTTAAAATACAAAAAGGAAGCATTATACAGCTGGCAGGAGATCCCTTAGACGCCGAAGCGAATATTACGGCTATTTACGAAGCCAATGTGGCGCCTTATGACCTGCTTCAGAACCAGGGCCAGCAAGATGAGTCTGTTGTCTTCCGGCAGAGAGTACCATTCCAGGTACTATTGAAAATGAGTGGTAAAGTCATGAAACCAACCATTAGTTTTGATATTGTAGTTTCAGAAAAAGGGAACACGACCCCGGACAATATCCGGGCCCCGGTGGAAGCCAAACTGAATGAGCTACGGAATAACCCGACTGAAATGAATAAGCAGGTAGTGGCCGTATTGGCTTTAGGCCGCTTCATTTCTGAAGATGTCTTTAGTGCCAGTGGCGGTGGACTGGGGCTTGAGAATGCAGTGCGCCAGAGTGCCAGCCGCTTCCTGAGTGAGCAGCTGAATCGCATGGCCGGCGACCTCATCGCGGGTATAGAACTGGATTTTGGTTTGAACACTTCCGAAGATTATTCTACAAAGACAAGGGTAAACCGTACCGATCTCAACGTGACCGCCTCTAAGAGGCTCTTTAATGACCGCCTTAAAGTTTCCATCGGTAATGATTTCCAGCTGGAAGGACAGGCAACGACTAATGCTAATCCTAGCTATCTGCCCGGCAACCTTTCCGCAGATTATATGATCACACCGGACGGAAGATATGTATTAAGGGGTTACCGGAAAACAGAATTACAGAATATTATCAATGGTTTTATTATTGAAACCGGGTTGAGTTTCAGGCTGGGGTTAGAGTATAACCGTTTCCGGCAATTGTTGCTGGGGCGCAAAAGATATCGCGAGTATATGAGGAAGCGCAGGGAAGAGGAGCGCAGGCAGCAGGAAGAGCAAAACAGAACGGGCCAGTCGCTCGGGATTATTTACGAATTGAACAGGAAGAATAAAAACATAATCAAGATCGGTGAATAGAAATCTGACCTATACATATTGGTTGAAATCTTTAAGTTTAGTACTGGCCCTATGGGGTGTAGCTTCCTGTGCATCTTATAAAAACCATTTGCCGGAGAAGGATACACTTTATATTGGTAGTAAACTTAAAGTCATAGACAGCCAGATCACAGAGCGCTCGGCGCTGGAAGAGGAGCTAAAGGAGGCCATAAGGCCCAAACCAAATAAAAAGATCTTTGGCTTACGCTTTAAACTGGGCGTGTATAATACCGTCGGCGAACCTAAATCCGAGAAAGGTATGCGTAAATACCTGCGGGATAAGATAGGGGAACCGCCGGTGCTGGGCAGTACATTCAACCTGGGCAGGAACCAGAATATCCTTTACAATAAATTGCAGAACAATGGCTACTTTAGCCCCGAGGTAAGGGCAAAAAGAAACGACGACTCTGTAACAAGGAAAACTTCGGGAGAATTCGAAATTATTGCCGGGAAGCGAAAATACTTCCGGTCTGTAGATTTCCTGGAAGGAGACACCTCTGATATCGCCATAGAAATCCGGAGCGTGGCTCAGGGCACCCTGATCAAGAAAGGTAACCCTTACTTCCTGGATGCCATTTCAGCCGAGCGCAACCGTATTGACCTGGAGCTGAAAAATAAAGGCTACTATTACTTTTCCCCTGACTTCCTGATCGCGCGTATAGATACCGGCCTCAATGCCGACTCCCTGGACGTGCACCTGACTCTTAAATATGAAGCGATGCAACCTAAGGCTTTTCAGGTATATCATATAAAGGATATTTACATTAATTCTAACTATATAGTACGTACCAATGGTACTAATAGTAACCGCCGGGATACTGCTCAAGGCACTGTTAGACGCACACCGCAGGCAGATACGATCAATTATGAACTTTTCAATATCGTTAAGCGCAGGGAAGAAAACTTTAAGCCGTTCTTATTTAAATCGTCGATAGCGTTTAAACCCGGTGATGTCTATTCAAGAAGGGTACAGAATCTCTCTTTGAACAGGCTGGTGAGCCTGAATGCGTTTAAATTCATTAAAAATGATATGGTAGAAAGCTATGACAGTACAGGCCGCCCTATGCTGAGTGCTATCTATTTGCTGACCCCATATCCTTCAAAATCCTTAAACCTGGAAACTTCAGCCTTTTCACAGAACGATAGCAGGGTAGGTTCCCGGGTTTCCGTAGGCTGGCGGCACCGAAATATCCTGAAGGGGGCCGAGCAGCTGGAGGTAAAACTCACGGGCGGCTTTGAAATGCAATATGGCGGGGATATGAAAATACCCAACCTTTACCAGGGTGGGATAGAAACCAACCTTACTGTTCCTCGCCTGCTCTTCGCAAGATCTTTAGGACTATCATCCAATAGTAATTTCGTGCCTAAATCCAATATTAAGCTGGGTTACAACTATTATTTAAGAGAAACGGCTTACCGCTTGAATACCTTTAACTTAGGCTTGGGCTACCAATGGAAAGAAGCGATCAATAAAGACCATAAATTATACCCGATCAACATTACTTACGTAAGAACGGATACGATCGGTACCACTACAGATTACCGGCTGAGCAATATCCTGTTCAACGGGGTTATTATCGGGCCTACTTACCAGTTTACTTACAACTCTATCGTTGCAGGCCGCCAGGACCTTAATTTCTTTTTTGACGGTTTGGTAGACTTATCCGGTAATATCCTGGGAATTGCTCAGGGCGCTAAGTTAAGCGAACCCAGTAAAAAGATCTTTGGCGCGAACTTTGCACAATATGTTAAACTGCAGACGGATTTCCGGGTCTATAAAAACTTTGGTAAACAGAGCATGTGGGCCAGCAGGTTATTTCTGGGTGCCGGTTATGCCTACGGCAACTCCTATAGCATGCCTAATGTGAAGCAGTTCTTTGTAGGCGGGGCCAGTAGTTTAAGAGGTTTTCGGTCCCGTATGTTAGGCCCCGGAACCTATCACCAGGATTCTTTGCCGGATGCGGAACGTTTCCTGGAGCTGTTAGGTGATATTAAACTGGAGGCGAATACCGAGTTCCGCTTCCCGATCTATAGTACCTGGGCAAAAGGCGCTGTTTTCGCGGATGCCGGTAATATCTGGCTTTGGCGCGATAACCCGGAAATGCCGGGTGGTAAATTCAGCAGTGACTTCCTGAAGCAAATCGCCGTAAACGGTGGTATTGGCCTGAGGTTCGATTTTTCCATTATCGTATTACGTACCGACTTTGGTATCCCTTTACGGAAACCTTGGTATGAACCCGGTAACCGGTGGGTAATTGATGAAATTAATTTTGGTTCGCCCAAATGGCGCCGGGAAAATATTATCTTCAACCTGGCTATTGGTTATCCATTCTAGGATAGATTTAATTAACTGGTTTGTATATATTATAAAGTCATCTTTATCTTGAAGATGACTTTTATTAATTTATAAAATATACTTTTTGGCTACTTTTATCGTTTGATACTTAATCAAATTTATTTTTTTTACCATAAAAAAGGTTATCCTATTATCGTTGCTGGGTTTTAATGCTCCTTGCTTACAGGCACAGGAACCTGTTATGCCCCATAACGCTGCTAAAGAAAGAAATAGGGAGCTAGGTATACTCTCCCAGTTTTATACCAATTCCAGGGAATTCGGAGATCAGCTGCTGATAGGAATCCAATTGAAGCAACATTTGAGACCACAGTTAGCTTTAAGAGCTTTGGCTGCATATAATCGGTATGAATATAGCAGCAGGCCGCTGGTTTTGGATGCTTATAACAATGATTCGCTCAGGATGCAGGCGACAATAAGTAATGCAAACATGGTGGCTGTGGGCATCGGTTTAGAGGCACAGCGACACTTTTACAAAAAAATATGGCTTTTCGCTGCTTTGGAGTTACAGGCCGGGCATGGAACAGGTAAAACGGCCAGTTCTTCGGATGTATTGCCCTATGGCAGTTTTTTTAGCGTTTTTCCGAATGTCCTGTCACCGGATTATAAGACGGTAGCTTTCCAGCGCACTTATGTTCGTTTACTTCCCGGTGTCGGGGCAAAGATAGTATTTGACCGGGTCAATTTTGGCCTGGAAACACAATTTGCCCATGTGGGTATACAATCCGAAAAAACAGCTGAGCAGCGAACCACTATACCCGTTATAGACGTATTCAATAATATGACTGGTCGCTTTAATATCAACTACCGGTTTTAACCCCGGTTAAACGAACAAAAAAGCGATTGACTTTATAGTCAATCGCTTTTTCCTTGTAAACGTATTAAGATTAGCAATACATTTCGTAAGCAGACTTCAGGTTTGCTGAGATCATTTCCGCGGAGCGGCCTTCGATCATATGACGCTCGATCATATGCACCAGTTCGCCGTCTTTCAGCAATGCGATAGCCGGCGAAGAGGGTGGGTAAGGCAATAAATGTTTACGCGCCGCAGCTACACCTTCTACATCAAAGCCTGCAAAAGAAGTGGTTAAGTAATCCGGTTTTTTACCTTCACCTTGTAAGGAATCCAATACTCCCGGGCGGGCAGTACCTGCCGAGCATCCGCATACGGAGTTGATAAACAATAAGGTTGTGCCGCTTTTGCTTAAAGCCGCTTCTACTGCTTCAGTATTTACTAATTCCTGGAAGCCCTTAGAAGTCATTTGTTCTTTCATCGGGCTTACTAATTCTGCTGGGTACATATTTATAGTCTTTTATGTTTTTCGGTTAAAAAATTAATCTTCGCAAAGATATTACATATTCGCCCATCCTACAATAAATTCCGGTGAACAAGCTATACAAAAAGCTTATACTTACTACATTTGTGGAAACTTTTACACAATTTTATGCAATCGGTCCACCTGTTCCAAAAAGAAGATTTAGCGCAATATTGCAGCCCCCGCGAAGGTGAAATGAAAATCGGGCAAACGATCCTGCTGCCTGAAAACAGTAACTGGAAAAGCTGGCTGGTGAACCAGAAGGCGCAATTCGTATTGCTGGGCATACCCGAAGATATCGGGGTAAGGGCCAATGGCGGTATCGGTGGCGCACAAACAGCCTGGGAGTCTTTCCTGAAAGCCTTTTTAAATATACAGGATAACACCTTCCTGAAAGGTAAGCATATGATATTGCTGGGTACCGTTGCCGTCCGGGAGTTGATGGAGCAACATACACCCGATGCGACACCTGCCGCGCTGCGGGAAGGTGTTGCCACTGTAGATGAGCTTTTATACCCGGTGATTGAAGCGATAGTAAGCGCGCGTAAGATCCCGATCCTGATAGGCGGCGGGCATAATAACGCTTACCCCTTATTAAAAGGGCTGAGTATCGCCAAAAACGAAGCGGTCAACGCGGTCAATCTTGATGCGCATGCCGACTTCAGGGCACAGGAAGGCCGGCATAGCGGTAATGGCTTTAGTTATGCCTATGCAGCAGGATATCTTAAAAAATACGCGGCATTAGGGTTACACCAGGCTTATAATAATACAGCCATAATAGATCAGTTTGCCACTAATCCCGACCTGAAAGCAATCTGGTTCGAGTCCTTATACCTGCAGCAGGAGCTTACATTTAAACAAGGCCTGCAGCAGGCTTTAGCGCATGTTAAAGACCAGTTTTTCGGTGTTGAGCTTGACCTGGATTGTATTACGGATACGTTAAGCAGTGCGCAAAGCCCTTTAGGCTTCAGCCGTACCGAAGCCTGGCAATATGTTTTTGACTGCGCCGCCCAGTCAAAAGCCGCTTACCTGCACCTGACCGAAGGGGTAGCGGTGAGAGCGGACGGTGTGCAGTATCCTATGACGGGTAAGTTGCTGAGCTACCTGGTGCAGGCATTTGTAAAAGGAAAACAAAAGCTGTAAATAACACTTGATTATCATTGATTATAAGGATCGCTTTCCTGTAATTTGCCCTCAATGTAGTATCTTTGTCGGCTATAGTTAAACGAAAAATATGGTAGATACATTAAGCCCATACTGGACCTACTCGGTAGAAGGATATAAGCCGGCAGATATTGCAGGCGAGGAGTTGATTATCTGGAAAAACGGATGTTGTGTCTATATCTATAGCGAGCAGGATATCCTGGAAGCGCATGTTTATACTACTGATACACCCTGGGAGTCTGCCTTTTTTGAAAAAATATTGCTGAATGAAGCAATGGGGCAGTATAACCAGAAGATCCGCAAAGTATGGATCGCTGATGAACGCTCGTTGATCATACCGGATAAATTATACCTGGGAGAAGCCTCTAAATTATGGTTGAAACGCCTGCACCATATTGGCGCGGATGATGAGATATTTGCCAACCCCATTCCGGAAATTAATACCCATATTGTGTATGCCTACGATGCCGGGATCGCGGTATTGATGAAAAAATATTTCAATCACCTGGATGTTTTTTCACTTTCCCGTTTTTCGTTAAGCAATTTAAAGCAATTCGGCAGCAATGAAAGTGTGGCAAGCTTAATCCTGTTAAAGAATACGGCTTTGTTAAGCGTTACGAACGCCGGTAAATTGCTGGCCCACCAGACTTTCGAGTTTGAAACAGTAGAAAATGTAGTGTATAAGATCGCGTTGATTGCGGAGAAAAATGATTTCGACCCGATGATGGTACACTTTAATGTGACCGGTATCATTGACTCGGTTGAAGAATTCGCATTGGACCTGAGAGCTTACTTTAAGCAGGTAGATATCATGACCGGAAATAACGGGCCTATTTTAGAATTATTAAAACAAATAAAAGCATGCGGATAATCGGCGGCAAATTCGGCGGGCGTAAATTTCAGCCCCCGGCAAAATTGCCCAATACCAGGCCTACTACGGATATCGCTAAAGAAGGACTGTTCAATACCTTACAACATTTAGTAGATTTTGAAGACGCGCGTACACTGGACCTTTTTGGCGGTACCGGCAGCATCAGTTATGAGCTGGCTTCAAGAGGCGCTACGGACCTGACGATTGTAGAGCGCGACCGGGTACCTTTCGGGTTTATAAAAAAGACAATGGAGGAACTTAAAGTGGAAGGCGTTAACCTCGTCTTCGGGGATGTATTCCGGTTCCTGTCTACCTGTAACGAAAAATATGATTTTATTTTCGCAGGTCCGCCTTATGCCCTGGAAGAAATAGATGACCTGCCACGGATTGTATGTGAACGTAACCTGATCGCAGAAGATGGCGTTTTTGTACTGGAACATACCCCGCGTAATAATTACGAAGATCATCCCAATTTATTTAAAGTAAAGAATTACGGGACCACAGTTTTCTCTTTTTTTGGCCCGGAAGTTGTAATAAAATAAGTAAAAGTCAATCGCGATTTATGAATGAAATAAACCAAAATCAATCCCTGTACAATGACCTGGTCCGGGACTGGCAGGAGCAAAAAGCATTGATCAAAGAGCAGATCAAGCTGATAGATCCTATGGCTACCTCGCTGCGGAAGTCAACCGCGCAGCGATTCCTTAGCGCCACGTTAAATATAATGATGGAAATACTGATGTATCTCCTGGCCATAGGCAGTATCGCTTACCTGTTCTTTTTAGATAACCTTGGGCCGTTTTACATCCTGGGGAAAATAACCACTACACCGGAGCTTAAAACTTTATTTCCCGGCAGCGATCTTTCCAGCTTCGGTATGGCTATAAAAGGATTGTTTGTAGTGATTGCCGTATTGTTTTTGATCATTGGGCGTATGCTGGCGAATATCCGGCACAAAAATGCCACATTGAGCCTTGCGGGTAAAAATATGAAGACCATTTCCGGGCAGCACCTGGCCAGGAAAAGCGAGATAGAATCTCTGGAACAAAAACATATCATGGTTTTACCCCAAACTGATATAAATGTTGATTCCATAGAGGTGATCAAAAAAGATGAAGACCACAACGATATACTCCTATAATTAATTTTATGATATTCGAAAAAGTACAGGAAACAGTAGCATTCATCAGCAGCCGGGTCAACACATTGCCCCAATACGCGGTAATATTAGGCTCCGGCCTGGGCGGACTTACCAAAGCCATTGAAATAACGCATGAAATTCCCTATTCCGAGATCCCTAATTTTCCACAGTCTACAGTAGAAGGCCATGAGGGGAAACTGATTTTCGGTACCATAGGCAATAAGCAGGTGATGATGATGGCAGGCCGTTTTCATTACTATGAAGGTTATAGCATGCAGGAGGTTACCTTCCCGATGCGCGTTATGAAAGCCTTAGGGGTACATACCATGATCGTAAGCAATGCTGCCGGCGGTATGAATAAAGATTTCCGGATTGGTGATATTATGTTCATCCGTGACCATATCAACCTGTTCCCGGAGCATCCTTTAAGAGGTAAAAACGATGAACGTTTAGGTGTACGTTTCCCGGATATGAGCGAACCCTACAACCTGGAATTGCTGGATAAAGCGCATGCTATCGCAAGAGATCATGATATTGATGTTAAAGAAGGGGTATATGTAGGATTGCAGGGCCCGACTTTTGAAACCCGTGCCGAATATAAATGGCTGCATGTGATCGGTGGCGATGCGGTGGGTATGAGTACCGTACCCGAAGTGATCGTGGCTATTCATAGCGGGATGACCGTATTCGCGGCCAGCATCATTACCGACCTGGGTATTCGTGAAGAATTGAATACCATTACTCATGAAGAGGTTTTAGCTGCTGCCAACGAGGCTGCGCCTAAGCTGGAGAAAATTGTTTCAGAATTAATCAAATCAATATAGCGTTTTATGAAAAAGATATTATTAGCTGCCGCGGTCGCTTTCGCGCTTACTTCATGCGGAGAGAACAAGACTGCTGCCAATGCGGACGGACATGATCATAGCGAGCATGCAGGGCATGACCATGGTGCGGAACAAGCTACCGATAAAGGTACTGCTGCTACACCGCAAACAGCCCCGAAATATACCGATAAAGACCCGGTATGTGGTATGGACCGTAACGAGAAATGGACTGAATTTACCGTGAAAGGCACGGATACTACCTGGTTCTGCAGCCCGGTATGTAAAGAGCAATTTGATGCCGATCCTGCCAAGTTTCCTAAGAAAGCATAATTGACAAAGTAAATATTTACTTTCTTGTCCCGGGGTAGTGTCCGGGGGGTATACCGGAAGCGGCAAGCTCAATAGCGTTTGGGTTTGCCGCTTTTTCAAGAGTTGCCGATCTGTATTTCACTCAATTTAGAAGCTTTTATGAATGATCATTTGCCATTTATGCAACGTGCCCTTTACCTGGCCCGTTTGGGTGCGGGTAGTGTAGCGCCTAATCCTTTAGTGGGTGCTGTCCTCGTGCATGAAGGGCGCATAATAGGGGAAGGCTGGCACCGGCAATATGGCCAGGCGCATGCCGAGGTCAATTGTATCAACAGTGTAAAGCCCGAAGATCAGTATAAGATAAAGGAAAGCACTATATACGTCACCCTGGAACCCTGCGCGCATTTTGGCAAAACCCCGCCCTGTGCGGCCCTGATCATTCAACACAAAATTCCAAAGGTGGTGATCGCTTGTGTAGATACCTTCTCTGAAGTGGCGGGGAAAGGTATCCAACAATTAAGGGATGCAGGCATCGCTATTGAGTTAGGAGTCCTGGAGCAGGAAGCGCGCTGGCTGAACCGGCGTTTCTTCACCTTCCATGAAAAGAAAAGACCTTATGTGCTCCTGAAATGGGCTGAAAGTTCAGATGGCTTCATCGCACCGGAAAACGGCCGGAAAGTAATGCTAAGCAATACCCTGGTACAAAGATATGTACATAAAATGCGTCATGAGGAAGCCGCGATCATGGTAGGCTATAACACCGTACTTGCCGATGACCCTTTCCTGACCGACCGTTTCTTTGGTACGCAACAACCTTTAAGAATTGTCTATGACCCGGAAGATGCATTGCCGGCTCAGCTGCATCTGAAAACTGACGGGCATAAAACAATTATTTATAACCATAAACGGGCTGCGGAAAACGGTAATTGTAGCTACATATCGTTAGAGCAAACCGGAGAAGATCCTGTAAAATCCATACTGGATGATTTACATCAGCGTGGGATCAACAGCCTGATTGTTGAAGGCGGAACGAAGACGCTGGAAACCTTTATCAGTAGCGGTCTTTGGGATGAAGCGCATATTATAAAAACACCCGTTATTATTGGTACCGGTACACCAGCTCCGGGTTTAGGCCGGGCAAGAAGAGCGGATGTGATCACATTGGCCGATAATACTATTGAATTATTTGAAAATACTTTGCAGCAACTACTTCCTTAAGGCTGTGCTTAATCCTTGCAGTACTTATTATCGAAGCTTTCATTTGTCCTTCAGGGCTATATTCCCGTACTTTGCAATCGATAGAGTACAGGCCTATGTTGACATATACGACGATTACCGCTCCGGCTACTGCTGAATTCAGGGACAGGGGATCTAAATTCCTGGCTTATGCCTACCCGCTGAATAGTGTGGATGAAGTTAAATCATTTATCACTGAATTAAAGAAAGAACATCCTAAAGCGGTGCATCATTGCTATGCCTACCGGATGGGGATTGAGGGCACCGTGTACCGGGCTAATGATGATGGCGAACCATCGGGAAGTGCCGGCCGGCCTATACTGGGCCAGATCGACAGCGCCGGTCTAACCAATGTGCTGGTAGTTGTTGTGCGTTACTTTGGTGGTACTTTGCTGGGCGTTCCCGGACTGATCAATGCTTATAAAACAGTGACCACCGACGCGCTGTCGACTGTAGCTACTGTAGAAAAAAATGTAGAGTTCAACCTTAAGCTTAATTTTGAGTATACAATTATGAATGAAGTCATGATGGTACTTAAGCAGTTTGAAGCTACTATCCTCAAACAGGAAATGACTTTATTCTGTGATTTTGAAGTGGGTATTCCCCTGGTCCATAAAGCGGCCTGCCTGCAAAAGCTCCAAAGCATTTATGGCCTGAATATTGAATAGATTAACGCCGGTATCCTTTGAATGTAGTACTTGATCCAGTACCACTTCCCGTTGGGGAGTAACTATTGACGTGATAATAAATAGAGTCTTTTGTAATGGTAACGTTGTACCTGAAACTACCTGATTTGATAATGCCGTTTTTATTAAATTCTTTTTTGCTGAATTGCATCGATTCCAATAATGATTCATCATACGATTTTAAAAAAATAGAATCAGCACTTAGAAAAAGCTGAAAAATCAGGTCAAATGTATCGTAGGTATGTGTAGGGAGTAGATCATGCTCATGTAAATAAACACTTTTATGTTTATACAAATGGCCTGCATATACCCCTTCTCTTGCTATTGTATTGCTTCTTTTGCCG
Organism: Taibaiella sp.; assembly: GCA_016786705.1. Classification (GTDB taxonomy): domain Bacteria; phylum Bacteroidota; class Bacteroidia; order Chitinophagales; family Chitinophagaceae; genus Edaphocola. The sequence continues at coordinate 24,468 of JAEUVV010000010.1, read as the reverse complement.
CAGGCGCCCAGAAAAATAAAGGATAAAAACAGCAGGAAAGTGCCCGTAATATTTTTGTTCATAGTAGGTATTTAGCTTAACCCGAAGGTAGCGTTTTCTAAGTATTATTGCTTAATTTTGAACCTGGAATTTTTTTTGATTGACACCTTTATTTTGATACTATGATTTTAGTGGAGTGTCCCCGCGATGCCATGCAAGGCTGGTCGCATTTTATCCCTACCGAACAAAAAGTGGCCTATTTAAACCAGTTACTGGGCGTAGGCTTTGATATTTTAGATTTTGGTTCTTTTGTTTCCCCTAAAGCTATACCGCAACTGGCAGATACGAAAGAAGTTATACCGCAACTGGACCTGAGTACTACGAAAAGTAAACTACTGGCCATTGTCGCGAATACCCGTGGCGCGGAAGAAGCGGTAGTTTATGACGAAATTTCGTTTCTGGGCTTTCCTTTTTCCATTTCGGAAACCTTCCAGATGCGTAATACGAACAAGACTATAGAACAGTCCTTAGCCCAGGTGGAAGAGATCCAGAATCTTTGCGTAAAAAACAATAAAAAAGCCATGCTGTACATCTCCATGGGTTTTGGCAATCCTTATGGGGATGAATATAATGCCGATATCGTATTTCATTGGTTCCGCAAGCTGGTGGACCTTGGCGTGGCGCATATCGCCCTGGCTGATACGGTCGGCGTTTCCAACCCTGAGAATATTAATTATATTTTCAGTAACCTGATCCCCGAGTTTCCGGGTATGCATATCGGTGCGCATTTTCACTCTCACCCACATAATTGGGAGGAAAAGATACAAGCGGCCTGGAACAGTGGTTGTCGTAGCTTCGACAGTTCTATAAAAGGAATTGGCGGCTGCCCGATGGCCAAGGACGAGCTGGTAGGCAATATAGCTACTGAGAATATGTTATTGTTTGCACACAAAAACAAGATATCCTTAAACCTGGATGAAGCTGCCTTTAATACCGCCGCCCAGATGGCAGTAGAGGTTTTTGTATAAGAAATGTTTGATATTTGTGTAAAGCTGTCTTGAAAAGGGCGGCTTTATTTGTTTGATAATGTGATTGTAATGTTTGGTTTTGCGAATGTATATGTTGGCCTTTCTTCTTGTTTTATGATTCTATGCCGGGAATAGTTAATGATTGGTTAGCGTTTAAAATTTGGTATGTTTATTTTATGTACTTTTGCACAAAATTTATTCCATCAAACATAAAATATCTTTTCAGAAATGAGTAAAGTAAAAGTTGCCATTAATGGTTTTGGCCGTATCGGACGTTTAGCTTTCCGCCAGATTTATAACCTGGACGGTATTGAAGTTGTTGCAATCAACGATTTAACTAAGCCGAATGTTTTAGCTCACCTTTTAAAGTACGATACCGCCCAGGGCCGTTTCAATCAAGAGGTTACCAGCTCTGATACTGCGATCACGGTAAATGGCAGCGAAATCAAGATCTATGCTGAAAAAGATCCTGCTAATATTCCTTGGGGACAACATGAAGTAGACGTAGTGCTGGAATGTACCGGTTTCTTTACGGATGCAGATAAGGCACAGGCGCACATCAAAGCAGGCGCTAAGAAAGTGGTGATCTCGGCCCCGGCTACAGGCGACCTGAAAACAGTTGTTTTCAACGTAAACCACGATATCCTGGATGGATCTGAAACAGTTATCTCTTGTGCTTCTTGTACTACGAACTGTTTAGCGCCAATGGCTAAAGCTTTGCATGATAACTTCGAGATCAAAGTGGGCCAGATGACTACCGTTCACGCTTATACTAATGATCAGAATACTTTGGATGCCCCTCATGCTAAAGGCGATTTACGTCGTGCACGTGCTGCAGCTGAGAACATCATCCCTAACTCTACAGGTGCTGCAAAAGCTATCGGTTTAGTAATACCTGCATTGAAAGGTGTATTAGACGGTGGCGCGCAACGTGTACCTACCGTTACCGGTTCTTTAACCGAGCTGACTACCGTTTTAGGTAAAAAAGTTACTGTTGAAGAAGTAAACGCGGTAATGAAAGCAGCGGCTAACGAATCTTATGCTTATAATGAAGACGAGATCGTATCCAGCGATATCATCGGAACCTCTTTCGGTTCTATCTTCGACGCTACACAAACTAAAGTGGTTACTGTAGGCGACATGCAAATGGTGAAAACCGTTTCCTGGTATGATAACGAAATGAGCTATGTATCTCAATTGGTACGTACCGTAAAATACTTCGCAGAATTAATTTCTAAATAATTAGTTTAGAGTATATCTTTATAAAGGCGCGATGATTCGCGCCTTTATTTTTTAATGAAATAGCAATCGTTAAGTATATACTTTGGTGGGAATTAAGGCGCCTGCTCTTTAACGGCTTCCTGCTGGTTGCTCTATTACTCTTGAGTCTCACTTCTGGCAATAATTTTTATAATAGTGAACCTGGTTCCGGGGAGAACTTATTATTACTTCCCGTTTAAGGCATAACATTCCTCGCTCTTTTAATTCATTACCGATCTTGAACTTTGCGTTTAATCGTATTGTTAATGTTTGTTAAAATAATTATTAATTAAACGTTTGTTTAATTTTTCGATGCTACATTTGCTGTCGGAATTTAAACAAGTGTTTAATTTTTTTTATTATGGAACATGTAAAAGAATACTCGGAGAAACAGCTGCACATCATGGATGTGGCGATCGATCTTTTTGCCGAGAATGGGTTCTCTGAAACATCTGTAAGACAGATCGCAGAGAAAGCTGATGTAAATGTGGCCATGATCAATTACTACTTCGGCTCCAAAAAAGAACTCCTGGAATCGATTTTTGAATACCAGCTGGCTAATAAAACGATCTCCCTGGAGACGATCATGAAAAATGATAAGCTGAACCCGGTACAAAAAATAGAAACTTACCTGGACTACTTTATTGAATCGGCATTTTCAAGCCTGAAGTTTAACAAGATCATGGTGAAGCGTACTACGACAGAAGTAGACCGGGACTCCAAGATCTTCAAACTGGTAGTGGAAAGCCGGGCACAGTACCGCAAGATTATAGAAGAAGTGATCGTGCAGGGACAGAAAGAAAAGCTATTTAGAAAAGGCATCGACATCGTTTTGATGTCCGCCATTTTTGTAGGCACAGTCAACCATGTATTATCTAATGTGCCTTATTATAGCACCATCTATAATATTCCGCAGGGGGATATGAAAGCTTACAAAGAAAAGTTTGTAAAAAAACTGAACAAAGAAATCAAATTAATCATCAAATCATATTTAAGTATCGATGCAAAAGCATAGTCTTTTCCTGGTTTTAGGGTTGGCATTGGGTATAGGCAATAGCCTGCATGCCGCAGCCCAGCAGGCGCGTACGCTTTCTTTGAAAGAAGCGGTCAGCCTGAGTATTAGTAATAATAAGTCATTAAAGCAATCCCAATACGCCTTGGAAGGCGCCAAAGCGGGCTTACAGGAAGCTAAAGAGCGTCGCCTCCCGGATGTAAAAATTTCGGGCAGCTATATGCGTTTAAACACGCCTGCCGTAAGTGGCAACCTGTTACAAATGATGGCCGGTGAGCCGGGCGGGCAGGGTAGTGAGGCCGGTTCCATAAAAGTCAACCAGGTCGCTTTCGGTATGGCCAATGGCAGCCTGCCCCTGTTTTCGGGCAACCGGATCAATAATGGTATTAAGGCGGCTGCTTACCTGGAAAAAGCCGCGGCTTATGATGTAGAACACCAGGCCGACCTGGTGATCGACAATACGATTGAAGCTTATTATAATCTCTATAAAGCACAGGCTTACCTGAAGCTGGTGGAAGAAAACAATCGTACCGCGCTCAACAGGGTAAAAGATTTTGCCAACCTGGAAAAAAATGGTGTTATCCCGAGAAACGACCTGTTAAACGTTCAGCTGCAGCAGAAAAATATGGAACTGGCCATCCTGGATGCGGAAAATAATGTGAAGATCGCCAACTACAACTTTGACCTTATGCTGGGCCTGGATGAAAATACTACTTTAGAAGTAGAAGGATTGAATGGCGAACAGAGTAAGCAATTAGCACCAATAGAAACGTATGTCAATAATGCCTTAAGCGACAGAAGTGATGTGAAAGCGCTGGACAACAGGTTAAGCGCTTCCCAGGCCAACACAAAAATAACTAAAGGCGCCTATCTGCCATCCGTTGCGTTGACCGGTGGTTATGTGGCCGCTGATGTGCATAATATGCTGACCGTTACCAATGCCATGAATGTTGGGGTAGGGTTAAGCTACAACATCGCGGACCTGTATAAGACCGGCGCTAAAGTGAAGCAGGCCCGGGCACAGGAGGCCGAAATGCAAATGGCCAAATCAAATTTGCTGGATGGCGTTAAGATAGAAATTCATAAAGCCTACCAGGATTTCCGGGAAAGCAGTCAAAAGGTAAATGTGCTGAAAACAGCTGTGGAACTGGCGGAGGAGAACTATAAGATCGTAAAAAATAAATACGATAATAGCCTGGCTACCGCTACGGAACTTTTAGATGCGGATGCCAACAAATTACAGGCAGCGGTAAACTATGAGTTTTCAATGATCGATAACCTGATCGCGTATAATAAATTATTAAGAGCATCCGGCCAGATCACTTCAGTTTATGCTCCCACTTCTTCAAACTAAATGAATCATATTTTTTACAACAACAATAATGGAAAATAATAATAGTGCTCCTCAGGTAGAGCAAGCAGCGGATAAAAAGAAAACCAATAAAAAGTTTGCCATCGGATTTGGCGCCATCCTTGTAGTAGGCAGCATCTTCGGTATTTATAAATATAATGAATCTCAAAAGCATGAAGATACCGATGACGCGCAGATCAGCAGCCGTATCAGCCCGGTTATCCCGAGAGTCGGCGGTTTCATAGCAGAGGTTAGGGTAAAGGATAATCAAATGGTAAAAAAAGGGGATACGTTGATCGTGCTAGATAATCAGGATTATCTGGTGAAGCTGGAAGAAGCGGAAGCCCGGCTGGTTTCCGCGCAAAGCAATGTGGGCGTAGCCAACGCGGGTGAATCGGTAACGCAAAATAATGTAGTGTCTACCCAGGCCAATACCAATACTATTGACGCGCAGATCGAATCGGCGAAAGTGAATTTATGGCGGGCGCAAAAGGATTTTGAACGCTACCAGAACCTGATCAAAGATCATTCGATTACCCAGCAGCAATTTGAGCAGACGGAAGCTACTTACCTGATCGCTCAAAAACAACTGGACGTGCTGAAAGCACAGAAAAATGCGGCCTCCAAACAAACAGCGGCGGTAGCGGCGCAAAGCAATATCAACAGGGGCCAGATCGCTGTGGCTAATGCCTCTATAGCACAGGCACAGGCCGGTGTTGCCGCCGCAAAACTGAACTTAAGCTACACCGTGATTACCGCGGCTGTAGATGGGCAGGTAGGTACAGTAAATATTCAGCCGGGACAACTGGTAAATGCCGGTCAGTCTCTATTCCAGATCGTTCCTGACGATCAGAAATGGGTAGTCGCCAACTTCAAAGAAACACAATTGACCAAAATGAAAGTTGGTCAGCGGGTAACTGTTGAGGTAGATGCCTATCCGGGAGAAAAAATAGAAGGCACTATTACATCATTCTCTCCGGCTACCGGCGCAAAAACTTCTTTACTGCCTCCGGATAATGCTTCCGGTAATTTTGTAAAAACCGTTCAGCGTATCCCGGTAAGGATCGATTTTGCCGGTAATACCAATAAAGCGTTGCTGGATCGCCTGAGCTCCGGTATGAATGTATTTGTGGATGTTCACCTGAAATAATTAATTTATGGAAACTAATTCTTTGGTGGAGTATGGCGCTCGAAGGGTCGTCATAGTCGTCACCGCCATATTATGCGCTTTGCTGGAGATCGTGGACACTACGATTGTGAATGTAGCGCTTAATGAGATGAAGGGTAACCTGGGCGTTACTTTAAGCGAGATCGGCTGGGTGATAACAGCTTACGCGATCGGTAATGTGATCATCATACCTATGACAAGCTGGTTATCCCAACAGTTTGGCCGGCGCAACTATTTTGCGGCTTCAGTGATCCTCTTTACTATTTGTTCTTTTTTATGTGGTAATGCTTCTACGCTTTGGGAGCTGGTATTATTCCGCTTCCTGCAGGGGGTAGGTGGGGGCGCCTTACTGGTTACTTCACAAACGATCATTACCGAGGTTTTTCCTAAAGAAAAGCGCGGTATGGCGCAGGCACTGTATGGTATGGGCGTAATTATCGGGCCAACATTAGGGCCACCATTGGGAGGATACCTGGTAGAAGCGCATAAATGGCCTTCTATTTTCTACATTAATATCCCGATTGGTATTGTTGCCGCGATATTGGCTTTGAGATTTATTAAGAACCCGCCTTATTCCGGGACTAAGAAAAAAATCGGTGAAGTTGACTGGTGGGGGATTATCTTCCTTGCGGCAGCGGTAGGCAGTTTGCAATTTGTACTGGAAAGAGGGCAGGAGTCCGACTGGTTCCAGGATACGACTATCCTTGTATTGACCGTAACCAGTGTATTGAGCTTCTACCTGTTCATCTGGCGGGAGCTTACTTATGCCAACCCGATCGTTAACCTGCGCGTACTAAAAGACGGTAACCTGAGGATCGGTACGATACTGACCTTCGTTCTTGGTTTCGGTTTATACGGTTCTACCTTTATAATTCCTTTGTACCTGCAAAGTTCGCTGGGCTGGTCGGCTTTCCAGGCAGGCCTCATTATGGTGCCTGCGGCGCTGATGACGGCCTTTATGATGCCGGTAGTGGGGCAGTTGATACAAAGGGGCGTGAAGCAGCAATACATAGCCGCTACAGGATTTATGCTCTTCTTTATTTACAGCATCTGGGGGCATAATATATTAACGCCGGATACCGGTTCCGAGCACTTTTTCTGGTTGCTGATGTTTCGTGGTTTTGCTTTGAGCATGTTGTTTATTCCTATTACGACTTTATCTCTGTCTACACTTAAAGGCCGGGAAATAGGGGAGGGTGCCTCTTTTACGGGAATGATGCGGCAGTTAGGCGGTTCGTTTGGCATTGCGCTCATAACGACTTATATGAGTCACCAGAACGCGATGCACCGCAGCAATCTTATTGCCAATATTAACCCGACGAATGTAGCCTTCCAGGAACGCTTTAATGCCTTCGTAGCCCGGTTCATGTCTACTGGTATGCCTTCCAATATGGCGCAGCAGACCGCTTATGCCGCTATGGACGGCGCGGTGATGAAGCAGGCGGTAGTACTGTCCTATATGGATGTATTTGTGGCTATCGGATTTGTTTTCCTGGCCAGTATTCCTTTTGTACTTTTTGCGAAGAGCAGTAAATCAAAAGTGGATATGAGTAACGTTCACTAAGATCGATATATAAATTTTTTGGTAAAGGGCACGACAATTCGTGCCCTTTCTCCTGTTGTACCCCATAATTGAACTAACTTTGCGTATCTGCTTTACAGGCAGATCTTATAATAATGAAATTTGAACAATATAAAATAGCTACTGAATTAAAGCGTGCGCTGGATGAGATGGGTTTTAAAAAACCTACAGATATCCAGTATAAAGCCATACGGCCGATCCTGGAAGGAAATGATGTGTTGGGCGTAGCACAGACCGGTACGGGTAAAACAGCGGCTTTTGCCATCCCGGTGCTCCATAAGCTGATGTATGTTAAAAACAGGCCGGATAAACGCCAGGCCAAATGCCTGGTAATGGTGCCTACCCGTGAATTAGCTTTGCAAATAGCCAAAGTATTCCGGGAACTGGGCAAATATACCAAGCTAAAAATCACAGCGCTTGTAGGTGGTGTGGAGCAAGAGCACCAGATTGAACAGCTCGCGAACGGTACCGATGTCCTGATCGCGACCCCGGGCCGTATGTTTGACCTGCTGCACCAGCAAAAGCTGGACCTGAACAAAACTGAAATACTGGTGTTGGATGAAGCTGACCTGATGCTGGATTATGGCTTTATTAAGGATATAGAGGATGTGATCAAGTTCCTGCCGGATTACCGGCAAACGCTTTTCTTCTCGGCAACCATCAATAGCGAGATCAAGGAGGTAGCCTACGGGATTGTCAGGAACCCGATCCGGATACAAATTTCCCCGCAAGACCCGGTCTCTAAAAATATTACCCATTTTGTGGCTTTTGTAGAAATGGATGATAAGCGTTTCTTCCTGGAAAGACTCGTGGTAGAGCACCCTGAGTCGAAGATACTGATTTTCGTAAGGACAAAAGTACGTGCAGAACGTGTAGCTGCTGCGATGGAAAGGGTAGGTATCAAAACGCTGACGATGCACAGCGGAAAAGACCAGGCGGAAAGAGCAGAGATTATGAAGGCTTTTGCTTCAGGTGGGGTAAAGCTACTCATCACGACTGACCTTAATGCGCGTGGTGTAGATATTCCGAATGTGGACTATGTCGTCAACTACGATTTACCGGATGAGTCGGAGAACTATGTGCACCGGGTAGGGCGTACCGGGCGTGGTGTGGCTAAAGGTACCGCTTACTCTTTCTGTGCTACCGAGGAGAAAGAAATGTTGAAAGAGATTGAAAGTTATTTAGGTAAACCGATCCATGTACTGGAAATAGATAAAGAAACTTATGCCGATACTATTGTTTTTACCGATGAAGTAAATAATAATAACTGGCAGGCGCTGTTGAAAAACGCGGCCGAGGAAGAAGCGCAAAGAAAAACAAAGAAAAAGAAGCGATAGTAATAAAAAAGGGGCGATTCAATTTTGAATCGCCCCTTTTTTATTTACAGCCCAAATCCAACACCAAGCTGGAAATGCTGGGTGGTCCATCTTTCCGAAACATCCGTATTGTTCCGGTTAGATAAGCCCATTACATATCTGCCGGTAATGTGAAGCCGCAGCGGGAGCTTAACTCTTGCACCGATTACCGCGGAAACATAGCTGTCTTTATGTACATTGCTGACCTCGGTCAGTATTTCATCGCGGTCATTCATATTGACAATTTTCGTAAATTGTGGTCCTATTTCGAACCAGGTAAACGGTAATGCCTTAAAACCAACCAGTACGGGAACAGATAATTCTGCAAAGGAGAATTCCGCGTTGCGGATCTGTTCTTTACCATTCCTGATGTAGTCATTAAATACCTGGTTAAAATTGTCGCCGGTCACCATTCTGGTCTGGGTGAATATCCCTTCGGCGATCAAGCTCATTTTCTCTCCGCTAAAACCAAGATAAACGCCACCAAAAGGAAATGCGTTAAACTTCCGGGATAATTCCCTACCTGAATTATTGTAAACGGTTGCTCCTGCCTTTATACCTACATGCAGATTTTGTGCCTTTAAGTTAGTGGTAAATAAGGAAAGTCCTGCTAATACGATGGTACTCCTGATTAAACTTTGCATACTATATTGTTTTGTTTTTGTTGTCTAAAAATTCGAGCGCTTCTCCAACTATGAAAAAGCTTCCGGTGATCAATAACAGGTCTTCGTCATCGCAATTTTTCAAAGCTTGCGTAATTGCTTCGCTTACGGTAGGGTAGGTGTTTCCTTCAAGGTTCAGCTCGGTTGCAAATTTTTTCAGGTCTTCCGCCATCAGTGCCCTAGGTATCCGGGCCTGGGTGAAATAATAGGTGGCGTTTTGAGGCAGTAAAGATAATGCTTCTTTTACATCCTTATCAGCGACAAAACCAATAATAATATGTTGTTTTTTCTGATTAAGATCCGGGTGTTGCAACTGGCGCACGATCATCGATATGCCATTGGGGTTATGCGCTACATCGGCTATGGTAAGCGGTCGGGTCCGGATAAATTCCCAACGGCCTCTTAAGCCGGTAAGCGTTTTTACCCGGGCGGCAGCCTTCCGGAAAGTATCAATACCCACTTTCCAGCCCAGCTGCTCAAGGGTTACTACAGTGGCCAGGGCCGTTTTCAGGTTATCTACCTGGAAGCTGCCCAGCAGGTCAGTAGTTACTTCAATAATATTATAGTTGCGGGTATCTACAAATTTTATGGTTTGTGATTCGGCACTTGTGTGTACAATAGCGCCTTCAAACATAATGTCGGCATAGGTCAGTTGTGTCTGGTTCAGGATAGCCTGCCGGCTGAAGACTGCGGCGGTTTCGTCCTGGGACAATCCTATAATTACAGGTTTCTTCGGTTTGATGATGCCGGCTTTTTCTCCTGCGATCTCCGCGATACTATTTCCCAGAATATGGGTATGGTCCAGGCTTATATTAGTAATAACGGAAACTTCGGGGGTAATAATATTAGTACTGTCCCATTTACCGCCCAGCCCGGTTTCAATAACGGCTATATCTACGCCTTCCTGAGCAAATGCCCAAAAAGCTAAAGCTACATTCAGCTCAAAGTAGGAAGGTTGCACTTCCTGTATGGTTGCCCAGAATGAGTTAATAAATGTGGTCAGTAATGCTTTATTCAATAACGCGCCGTTTATCCTGATGCGCTCCCTGAGGTCGATCAGGTGCGGTGAAGTGTAGAGGCCGGTTTTATACCCGGCTTCCTGCAGGCAGGCGGCAAGAATATGGCTGGTGCTCCCTTTGCCGTTGGTGCCTGCAATGTGAATTGATTTGAATTGCCGCTCGGGGTTCCCTATACTATTGCAAAGCTTTATAATTTTGTCCAGCTTTGGGTTTAAGGCGTCTGCGCCTGTTTTGGAGAACATAGGCAGTTGCTCGAACATAAATTTTACCGCAGATTCATAATCTAAAGGAACCGCTAATTGCATAAAATAACTATTTAACAGGGCTTTATGTACAAAGTTACTGGACAAGACCCGGATTAAGGATTTAATAAAAAAAATATTTTTTGATTAATAAAATTTTAACCTTAATTTCATCTTCATATTCTATTTCTGATATTTAATTTTAATTACAAAAAAATGAAAAGAAAAATTTTACTTTTATCTACCCTACTAGGATTGGGTAACCTGACATTCGCTCAGAAACTGGCATTGTATGAGGAGTTCTCCGGTGAGAATTGTGCACCTTGTGCTGCTTTGAACCCGGCCTTGATGACTTTGTTAAATAGTCCCGGAAATGAAACTAAAGTTTTATTATTAAAATATCAGTCACCAATTCCATCTGCGGGCCCGATCTATAATGCAAATACTGTATTTACAGATGCCCGTATGGACTATTATGCGGTAAATTTCGCACCTATGGGTTTACTGAATGGTGTAAAAGTGGGCTCTGGAACAAACCAGGGAAATATCTCTCTTACTACCCAGGCGATGATTAACGCAGCTGCTGCTGAAACGACGCCATTTACGATTTCTGTAGGTAACCCGGTTTATAACGCGGATGGGCAGACTTTTACAGCTACCATTACAGTTACCGCTAATACCGCTACAACTGTTGCCAATGCTAAATTACGCGTTGCTTTAGCAGAAGAGTTAAACTATGCTACCGCTCCGGGTACAAACGGAGAGACGCATTTTGAGAATGTGGTGCGTCAAATGTATCCTAATGCAAACGGACAAAATTTAGATGCCGCATGGACTACAGGTCAATCCAGAACATATACAGTTTCCGGTTCTATGCCTTCTTATGTAAGCGCTACTGCGCCTAAACGCTTCCTGGCTGCTTTCATCCAGAAAGACGATGCTTCTAAAGCGGTAATGCAGGCGGCTAAAACCGGCAACATCACTATCCAGTTACCACAGGCAGATGCTGCATTGACTTCTATTTCTTCTGCAGCTGATATGAAGTGCCAGGTGCCGGCAGCATTTAATGATGTCGTAACTGTTTTGAAAAATACAGGTACAGCGGCATTGACTTCTGCAAAAATTTATTATAAAGTACAGGGTGCTGCCAGCTGGGATGTATATAGCTGGACAGGTAACCTTGCTGCAGGTCAGACAACTAATGTTACTTTACCAACCATGAATGTTGCTTCTGCAGGCCAGGTAAGCATTATTGATTCTGTAGGTTTACCAAACGGAAAAGTAGATTTGAATGATTATGACAATGTAAACAGTACTGTAGTTACCATTTTAAACCCTACAGCACAGGCTATGCCATTGTCTTATGATTTTGAAGCTGTAAATGCAAACTGGGTATCTTATACTAACGGAGAAGCTCCGATATTGAGAGTATGGTCTGGCAGCTCTTCACAAAACATAGGTTATAACAACTCTGTTTATACTTCTTATTACCCGTCTCCGTACTTAACATCAGGCGAGCAGGGCTTTCTGATTTTCCCTAAAGCTACAATGCCGGCCGGTCCAAAAGCTTTGGATTTTTACCTGAGCTACGCTATGCGCGGAACCGTGGGAGATAAACTTGAAGTAGTATACTCTACCGATTGCGGAGCTACATGGACCAGTGTTTGGTCTGCTCAGCAAGCTGCGTTGGCGACAACAACTCCGACTCCATCTAACGAACTGCATATTCCTTCAGCAAGTACATGGCAATTACGTTCTATAGATATCACCAATGTGCCGACTGATGCGTATCTTGCTTTCAGAGCGACCTCTGGTGGTGGTAACTATATGTTCATGGATAACATAACATTGCGTTCCGGTGCTACTACTAATATTGAAGACGTATTAGCGAGCAATAGTTTGCGTATTTTCCCTAACCCGGTAGAAAACAGATTGAACGTTTCTTTAGAAATGAAAAAAGCAGAAGCGGTAACTTTCTCTATTGTGAATACTTTAGGTCAGGAAGTAGCTTCAACTGTTAAGAATCTGAATAATGGCAAGCAACAGGTGGATATCGAAACCGCCAACCTTGCTGCCGGTATGTATATCCTGAATATCAAAACTAAAGAAGGAAATACACAACAAAAATTCATTAAAAAATAAGGCATTTTAAAATTTGCTTTATCATAAGGGCCAAATGTTAATATTTGGCCCTTATTAATTAAACATTGTATTTTTTAGTAAATTTGTTTTGATAAGAAACAAAGAAATATTTTAAAAATGAAAAAAGTTTTACTTTCCTTCGCCTTGGCCACAGTTGCAGGGCTTACTGCAAACGCCCAGGCTAATTTTACACTGGAGCATAAAGAAATGTCGGAAACTACAACAGGCGCTGATCCTGCCAGTAGTAAAGATGATAACTCCATTACCTTTTACAACCACGTTCAAAATACTTCCGCGAGTGCTATTACTGACCTGAAATGGAGTGTTGCTGAGGTTGACTTCCCTTTTGGATGGAGTGTCTGGACGATTTGTGATAACAATATTTGTTATGTTCAAAGTGAGGTAAATCAAATTATTGCAGGTAACCTGGTGAAAGACTTTAATGTAATTGATCCAAACACGGATGGCCTGCTGAAACCACAGATATGGGTACCTTCTTCTGCAGACAATGGAGTGGGTGTATTAAAATTAAGAGTTTTTGACCCGAACCATTCTGATACCGCTATATATATGGTTACTAAAAACCCGGTTGGCGTTAATACAGTAAAAATTGATGACAACAGGGTGTCTATTTTCCCTAACCCGGGCACGGCGAACGCTACGGTAAATGTATTTGTAAATAAAGCTTTAAATGCTAAAGAATTCGTTGTTGTAAATGTTCTGGGTGCACAAGTAGCCCGCCAGGCAATTAAAGGCGAAGTAAGTACGTTTGCTACTGCAAACCTTGCTCAAGGTAACTACCTGATCAAGATTGTAGACCAATCCGGAAAGGTGATCACTACCCGCAAATGGGCTAAGTAATTAATTGATTCGTATTGTATAATATCAATAAAGCAGTAAGTAATCCGCTTACTGCTTTATTTTTTTGATGATATAGTGTAACCGAATGTAAAAAGTCAGGGCACCGAACATTGTTCGGTGCCCTGACTTTTTAATAGACTTAAATAACAATTATTTATTTAGCTAAGTTCTTCAGGTTATTAGCGTATTCCGCTTCGTAAGGAGTGCCTTTTGCACCGTCAGCAGCTAATTTAGCAGCAGCGATAGCTTCGGTTTTCTTACCCATTTTGTTTAAGATTTCTGCTTTTACCCAATGGATGTAAAATGCTTTTGGATTTTCCTCGATCGCTTTTTCTGTATAGCCTAAAGCCTGGTCCAGGTTTTTACCTTTTTCGAAATAGTACCTTGCAGCTACCAGATAAGGCGGTTTTTCAGATTGCAAAGCCTCCGTTAAATAACTTTCAATTCTTTGGTCATTGTCTGCTTTTACCGGAACAACTACTTTAGTGTTTTCCCAGGCTAAAGTCAGGTCACAGCTGTTTTTTGTAATATTGTCCAAAGAGATGGTAAAAGACTCCACTTTATCTTTTGTATTGATCACATTAGCTTTCACAGAAGCAATGTTTTTGCTTTTATCATAGCCAGATAAGCCCCAGTTTTCAGTTTCGGGGTTAAGGATTACATCCCATGAGGTTTTGTTGGGAATGGTATAGATAGAATAAGTACCGGCAGGAACTACTTTACCGCCAAACATTACTTCTTCACCAAAAGTGATTTTTGTAGCACCATTAGCACCGGTTCTCCATTCTTTACCAAAAGGAACCAGGTCTCCGAATATTTTTCTTCCTTTTACTGCAGGGCGGCTATATACGATCTCTATTTTTGAAGTAGAAAACTCTTGGTTAATGGTAGTGGAAGGACTGGGGGCAGGCATTTTAAAATCCTGGGCGAAAGCGCCAGATCCAAGTACCAGGCCTGTGAATAGTAATAAGGAGATCTTTTTCATTTATCTTCAATTTTTGATGTTAAAAAGTACGCAATATTACTAAAAATCTAGGCTGAAGAATGTTAAATTAATGGGAACAGGCAAGCCTGCATTTTTGCTTGCAGTACTTTTGCATACATGAGAAGAAGTTGGGGATTTCTGTTGACTTTATTAACCCTGATCAGCCTTGTAGAATATTATTGTTACATCGCCTTCAGGTTAAGTATTTCTACACTGAATCATACAAATAAAAAGTGGGCTACTATAGCCTATATTATCATTTCCATTATCGGCTGGGGAGCTTTGTTTTGGTTGAGATATGTGAGCACACATACTTTTCCCAAGAATGTTAAGGCCCTTATACTTGCGGCCTTGTTCGGGTTCGTTGTTGGTAAATTGCTGATAAGTGTATTCATGTTGGTGGGTGATATTTACCGTTTTTTTCAATGGGTGTCTAAAAGCGCCAGGTCTGCACCGGTACACCTGCAGGCCGAAAATATAACGCAGGAAACAGCCAATACCTTTCCCCGCTCCGTTTTCCTTTCAAGAATGGCTTTGATCGTGGGCGGATTAATGTTCGGTGGCTTCGTTTGGGGTACAACAAACCGGTACCGCTATCATCTTAAAAAGATGAAACTTACAATTAAGGACCTGCCGGAAGCGCTAAAGGGGCTCAGGATGGTACAAATATCGGACATACATTCAGGCAGTTTTGATAACAAAGAAGCCGTAGCGGCCGGAGTGAAAATGATCATGGAACAAAAAGCGGACCTCATTGTTTTTACCGGGGATATCGTGAATGACCGGGCTGATGAGCTGAAACCTTACCTGGAGATATTTGGACAACTAAATGCCCCGCTTGGCGTTTACTCCACATTAGGCAACCATGATTACGGGGATTATGTAGAGTGGGAGAGTGATGCCGCTAAGATCGCCAACTTAAATACCCTGAAGCAATACCACAGCGATATGGGCTGGAAGCTGATGATGAACGAGCACATAGTACTGAATAAAGACGGGGCGGAATTTGCCTTACTGGGGGTAGAGAACTGGAGTGCCAACCCGAGATTCCCTAGGCTCGGGAGGCTGGAGCAAGCCTATAAAGGTTTAGAGCATAAATCAATACCGCTGAAAATACTATTAAGTCATGATCCTTCGCATTGGGATGCTGAAGTACGGAAAGAGTATACAGATATAAATCTTACCTTAAGTGGTCATACTCACGGTATGCAGTTTGGTATAGACCTGCCCTGGTTCAAGTGGAGCCCGGTGCAATATGCTTATCATCAGTGGGCCGGGTTGTATGCTGAAAATGATCAGTCTTTGTATGTGAACCGGGGTTACGGATTTTTAGGTTACCAGGGACGCCTGGGTATCCTGCCGGAAATTACCGTGATAGAATTTGCTTAAGCTTATATTATTTTTTGTTTTTATTGGTTTGGAGTTTTGATATCAGCAAAATAGTCTTACTTTTGCCCTGATTTATGAAAGGCCTTAGCTTTATTTGTGTTTTTGCCTGCCTGGGGCTGGCGGCGTGTAATAGTAATTCGCATAAACTGGATGGAACCTGGAAGCCCGTGTTACCTGCTGAAAAACTGGCTTTGATAGAAAATGCCTTCCGGGAAAATGAGGCGGAGATTAAAGGCATCGATGAAGTAACCCCCGGCCTGGCCGAACAATATGGAACAGGTAACCTGGATACTTTAAAAAGCAAAATGCTGGAAGAGCTGAAGCACCAATACGAACCACAGGCCCACAATGCGTATAAATTTACAAAAAACGGATTGGTGATCTTGTACAATGAGAAAAACCAGCGGGAAGATACTTTATTTAATTTTGAACTGGACGGGAATGAAATAAATTTCAGTTTAATAGATGAAAGTAAAGCTTATTCTGAATCAATATTTGAAGAAGGCGGAAGTCTCAATATTTATAAATTAAATAAAGACAGCCTTATACTGACTATGTCGGCAGGTACCTTTGAGGATACCATATACATGAAAAAAGAAAAAAAATAAAATATATAAATTATCCATTTAAACATGCGCAAAACAATCATAGCAATAAGTCTTCTGGGTGTTGCATCACTTACTGCCTGTAAAGGTGGCGGATCAGGAAACATTTCTCAAAAATGGGAAGTAGTATATGACAATACTGCAAGAGACTCTGCATTTAATGCACAAATACAATCTGTCGATACCATGACTGCTTTTCCTCCGGATTTCATCGAAATGAAAGCCGAACTGGCAAAAATGAAGTCTGATTCAGTTTCTACCTTACCGCCTGAGGTGGTAGAGATGCTTAAAATTGAAGACCTGGCTACTTTAAAAACTAAAATCAAGGAAAACCTGATGGTAGGTAAAAAACAACAGGATTCAATCGAAGCTAAAAGATCAGTGATCTACGATTTCCAAAAGAACGGCGTTTTGAAAATGTATGCTTCAGATATGCCGGATCAAATGGTGGATACATCTACCAAATATACTGCTGATGTGAAAGCTAAGAAATTATTCCTTTTTGCTAACCAGGCGGTCGTTAAAGGTGGAGAAATGGCTAATGATACCATTACTTTCGATATCTTGCATTTAAGCGGAGATAGCCTTAGCCTGAAAGTTGATCCGAAAAGCAAAGGCATTTCTGGTCCCAGCAGCATCAAGCCTATGGCCTTCAGATTGTACAAAGAAGAAAAGAAGAAGTAATTCATCAATAAAGAAAACAATAAGAGCCCGGAATTTCCGGGCTCTTATTGTTTATGAACAGTACACATACCTGCATTCTGTAAAAAAGATTTTTAAAATCTGAATTTGTTTAAGACTTTGTTTTATTTTCATGTCAATACTTTATATTTGCGCACACAACATCAATTCAAACCATGAATTTTAGCAGAATTAACAACATTAGCGGTTGGCTTGTATTTGGAATAGCACTCTTGGTGTATTTAATAACCATGGAGCCGACAACCAGTTTCTGGGATTGTGGGGAATTTATTGCCTGCGCCTATAAACTACAGGTAACGCACTCCCCGGGAGCTCCTTTATTTATGTTGCTTGGCAGGCTATTTGCCATTTTCTCGCCTTCACCGCAAAGTGTGGCTATGTATGTAAATGCCTTAAGTGCCTTTGCCAGTGCCTTCACTATTCTGTTCCTGTTCTGGTCTATTACCCATTTTGCTAAAAGATTAGTGAAAACGGAAGAGGGTAACTTCTCTGCCGGGAATATGATTGCTGTGATCGGCGCCGGATTCGTTGGTGCCCTGGCCTATACCTTCTCCGATACCTTCTGGTTCTCGGCAGTAGAAGGCGAGGTTTACGCGACTTCTTCTTTTTTCACTGCTTTGGTATTCTGGTGTATCCTTAAATGGGAAGAGGCTAATGATGTTTATGCTGACAGGTGGCTGGTATTAATCGCCTACCTGATCGGTTTATCTACCGGAGTACACTTGTTAAGTTTACTGGCTATACCTACTATTGCGTTGATTTATTACTTCAAAAGATATACTCCCACACTTAAAGGCAGCTTATTCGCTTATTTCTTAGGAGGCGTTGTTTTATTAGTAGTTCAATACGGGGTAATTCAATACATTCCTATTCTTGCGTCCAAGTTTGAACTGGCTTTTGTAAACAGTATGGGCATGCCATTGCATTCCGGCGCTATCTTCTTCCTGTTGCTTTTCGGTGCTATACTAGCGGGTATCATTATTTTTGCAAAACGCACCAAAAGATATACGCTGCACGTGGCGATGCTTTCCCTGGTGTTTATTTCTATTGGTTATACCTGTTATGTACCCGTTATTATCAGGGCAAAAGCGGGTGTTTCCATCAACATGACTAACCCGGACAATATTGTCTCTTTAATCCCTTACCTCCAAAGAACGCAATATGGTTCAACACCATTCCTGACCGGCCAGTATTTTACTACAAAAGCCAGCATGGAAAACGGGGACCCAATCTATTTACCGATTACCAAAGATGGTAAAACAAGGTACGAGGTGGTAGATCATACTGTTAAAGTTAATTACGACGAAAAACACTTTTTCCCGAGGATATGGAGTAATGATGATAGCCGGGGGCATCCTTCTTATTATAGAAGCCAGCTGGGACTCGCAGAAGGTGAAGATCCTAGCTCGATGGACAACCTGAGATTCTTTATGAGCTACCAGATGAACCACATGTTCTGGAGGTACTTTATGTGGAACTATGCGGGCCGCCAGAATGACTACCAGGGTAGTGGTATCGAACCGCACCAGGGAAACTGGATTACCGGCATCAACGCGATAGATAAGGCGATGGGAAGGGGAGACTTTAACAAGCTGCCTGATGCGTATAAAAATAATAAGGCGCATAATACCATGTTCATGTTACCTTTTATCTTAGGTATCCTGGGTATTGTGTATCAATTTAGGAAAAACAAACTGGACGGCTGGGTTGTATTGTCCTTCTGGTTCTTTACAGGGATCGCAGTACAGCTTTATATTAATAACACGCCGTACCAGCCACGTGAACGTGATTACCAGTATATCGCTACCTATGCCTATGCGATCTGGATCGGTATCGGTGTATTCTTCCTGCGCGACCTGTTGATGAAGGCCATAAAGAATCCCGGCGCTTCTGCGGCTATCGCTACTATCGTATGTTTATTTGCAGGCCCGGTATTGATCGCTTCACAGGAGTGGGATGACCACGATCGGGGTAAGAAGACCTTAGCGATCGACAACGCAAGAAATATGTTAGCAACCTGTGATAGTAATGCCATCCTGATCACAAGTGGTGATAATGAAACCTATCCTTTATGGTATATCCAGGAAGTAGAAGGTTTCAGGACCGACGTGCGGATCTTCAACTATAACCTTTTGGGTACGGACTGGCAAAATATCCAGATGTTTAATAAAGTAAATAATGCTCCGCCGATTTCAGTTTTATGGAACAAAGATTTTGTGGAGGGTTATGGTAACTTAAACTATTATCATATCAATGAAATTCCTTCGTTAAAAGATAAAGTGTTTAGTGTAAACGAAGTGATGAGCTTCATGATGGATGAGCGTAATGGAGTTCCTTTGAGAACCGAAGATAAAAAAGTGCCATTCATTCCGGTGCGTAATATCGCTATCCCATTAAATAAAGAAGCGGTGATGAAGAATGGTAGAGTACAGCTCAAAGATTCTACGACGCAAATCCCTAATGAATTGATCGTTCAGTTTAAAGAGTCTTATGTAACAAGACCTGAAATCTCCATGATGAATATCATTGCCGGTATTGCAAAAGACGGATGGAACCGTTCTTTATATATCTGTAACGGTATCCCTGTTTGCGGTTTGGAAGGATACCTGAAAAAAGAAGGTGTATTGAATAAATTAGTTCCGGTGGTAATGCCGAACCAGAACTTTACCGATATTAACCGTAATCTGGAGTTGTTTACAAAAGTATATACATTAGGTAAAGCCAATACCAACCAGGTATATTATGATGAGCCGAATAAACGTACCTTCTTTGGATACAGAAACGATGTGGCTGCTTTTGCCATAGAGTTATTGAATGCCGGGAAAAAAGAAGATGCGGTAAAAGTATTGGATCATTCGATGGCACAGATATCCGAAGCTTCATTCCCTACTGATATTTCCATGTATGAAATGACTAATGTTCAGATGTTCAATGCTTACCTGGCTGCAGGCGAGGTTAAAAAAGCGGAAATGATCGGAGATCGCCTGGCCAAGTTTGCCAAAGATTTTACCAATTATTTTAGCGACCTTAATGATAACGGGCAGATGGGAGCACTTGGATATGTAGAGAGAAGTATACGTACCTTAAATGCACTTGCAGGTAGCGCTACAGGTAATAAACAACCAGAATTGGCGAAGAAATATTCAGATCAGCTGGTAGCCATGTCTCAAAGACTGGAAGCCAGTTCCCCGATCTTTAAAGACTATATGATGCAGATGATGCGGCAAAATCAGGCCGGCGGCAGGTAGTTTTTTGTAATTCAATTGTTAAATAGGGTTAGATTTGTATTAAAATCTAACCCTATTTCTTTTTTGTTAAAATTATTTTAATATTTTTGTATTACTAATTTACCTTTTGAATTAAAATACATTAACATTCTGTAAACTTTGTTTGCAGATGATAAGGGTTTAACATGTCTTTGCTAATCTTGCAGCAGGGTAGCTCATTCGGTTATAGTATATAGCTGAATGTGAGCTGGATGAGGCTGCCATCAATTCTATTTGGGCAAAATAAGACAAATTTTAATGAGAAAGAATTTACTACTACTGGTATTCGCTTTTTGCGTTGTAATGAACAATGTGTGGGCGCAAAACTTAGAACTGAGTACCAAAACCATCAACGCCTGCTCGCAGACTACCGTTCAGGTATGTGCTACCACCTATCAGCCTGATGTGATCAGCAGCGCACAGCAGAACGACTTTTTTACCGATACGGTTGAGCTGGGCTTCAATTTTAATTACTTCGGGCAGCAATTCAGTGCTATAGTTATTTCTCCCAATAATATGGTGAGTTTTGACCTGGCATTGGCCGACCTGTATTCTGAATGGGAATACGGAAGCGCTTTGAATACCGCGCAATTGAACAAGGCCATCATGTTCCCGTTCCAGGATTTGCATGTTGGCGGATCCATCAGGTATAAAATGGTGGGTACAGCACCTAACCGCAAATTTGTTGTGGAATTTTGCCAGGTTCCCTTTTATTTCTGTTTAGCAAACACGACTACAAACCAGTTGATATTATATGAAACCAGTAATATCATCGAGATGCATATCGCTACCAAGCCTTATTGTGCAGGTTGGGCAGGAAGCAATTATGCCTCTGCCGTACAAGGAATCAAATCGGGTGCAAATGAAGTTTTTGTAGCAGGCAGAGGGCCTAATGGCGCTGCTTGGGCAGTAACTGCGCCGGAAGCGCAGCGGTTCAGCCCTAATGGCGCCAACTCATATACGATAAGTAGTATCGCTTACAACCCGGTGACTTTAATAGAGCCGGGAAGTGGCAATTTTCAATGGTTTGCCGGCAACAGTACCAGTCCTTTTGCCACTACGCCTTGTGCGGGTATTACAACCAATCAGAGCACAGATTACTATGTGGTAAAATATACCGGAGGTACTCAAAGCTGTAATCCTGCCGCTAATGGTACAATTACAGATACTGTCTATGTAAATCATGATGAGGTAGTAGAAACGACCACGCTTACTTTCTGTCGCGATCAGTTACCGGCGCAATGGAGAGGAATTACCATTCCAAATACAGCCATTACTACTAATAGCTATGATTCTGTTTGGGTAAATGGAGTTAATGGCGGCTGCGATACCAATTTTATTTTGAACCTGGTCGTTAACGACTATCAACAGGCGCAGTTTACACCAATTGGTACGATCTGCGCCGGTACGACTTTCAGCCTTCCGGCTACCTCCAACAATGGGATAAGTGGTAGCTGGTCGCCGGCCATCAATAATGCGGCAACGACCACTTATACCTTCACACCTGGCCAGGGCCAGTGCGGGTTACCGGTAAATATGACCGTAACGGTATTGCCTAGTGATACCCCGGTTTTTAGCCAGGTAGATACAATTTGTGCCGGTGCAGCTTTAGCCCCATTGCCTACGACTTCCCTGAATGGGATTACGGGTACCTGGTCCCCTGCATTAAATAATAATGCTACTACTACCTATACGTTTACACCTAATAATACAGGAGGCTGTGTTATCAGCCCCACAATGACTATTGTTGTGGAGCCATTTGCAGTGCCTACCTTTAACCAGGTTATGCCGATTTGTTCCGGCGCGGCCTTAAATCCTTTGCCCACCACCTCTTTAAATGGTTATACCGGTAGCTGGTCGCCGGCCATAAATAACACGGTAACAACTACATATACTTTTACTCCTGATCCGGGACAAGGCTGTGTAGGCACTACAACAATGACCATTAATATTAATGATATAAATACTACTCCTGCTTTTGTGAACCCGGGGGCTTATTGTGAAGGCTATCAGTTTACGCTACCTAACATCTCTCTTAATGGTATAGAGGGTACCTGGTCGCCTGCCTACGATTATTATAATACCACTACTTATACCTTTACGCCAAACTCGGGACAATGTGGCGGTACTGTTTCTATGACTATAGGCATCCTTCCTTATGTTGTACCAGACTTTACACAGGTACCACCGGTATGCCTGGGGGCAACAATGACTCCATTACCTACAACATCCAACAACGGCGTCCAGGGCTACTGGTTACCTGCATTAAATAATACCAGTACGACTACTTATACATTCCAGCCTTATAGTGATTTTTGCTCCTACCCGGTTACAATGACTATTATAGTGGATAGTGGTGCTACACCAGTGTTTTCTATCCCGGATTCGATCTGTCAGGGTACAACAGTAAGTCCATTACCGGCTACATCTCTGAACGGGATAACCGGGACCTGGAGCCCTGCATTCAATAATTCCCAGACGACTACCTATACATTTACTTCAACTGCTCAATGTACTTTTCCAGTAACCCATACTTTAGGCATATTTGCAAAAACGGAACCTACGTTTACGCAGATTGTCCCGATCTGCGAAGGTGAGCCTTTAAGTCCTTTCCCTACAACTTCTCTTAATGGTATAACAGGTACCTGGTCTCCTGCACCCAATAATATGGCAACGACTACCTATACCTTTACCCCGGATAGCGCATTCTGTGCCACCCCGGCTACAATGACAGTCGTTATTAACAATAATGGTACTTTGCCGGTTTTTGATTCCATACCCAATATGTGTATTGGTACCAACATAAATCCTTTACCTACTGCCTCTTTAAATGGCATTAACGGCACCTGGTCGCCGGCATTTAACAATACGCAGACCACTACTTATACCTTTACCCCGGTAGCCAATTCCTGTGGTATGCCGACTACTTTAACAATTATTATTGACACTTTAATAATCCCTTCATTTAATCCGGTTGCCTCGATCTGCCCGGGAACCCCCTTAAACCCTTTACCTTTAATTTCCAATAATGGTATTAAAGGTAACTGGTCACCGGCAATAAATAATACCCAGACCACTACTTATACTTTTACCCCACTATTTGGTCAATGTGCGGTAGCTACTACAATGACCATAGTAGTGGATACAGCGATCGATCCTGTTTTTGCCGCGATTCCGGCTATTTGTGAAGGAGCTACACTTAATCCTTTGCCAATTACTTCCCAAAATGGCATTACCGGAACATGGTCACCTTCATTGAATAATACCGCTACTACTACTTACACTTTTACCCCGAATCAGGGGCAATGCGCGGCGGTAGACACAATGACCATTGTAGTAAATCCTTATGTAACCCCCTTATTTACCCAGGTTGACGCTATCTGTGCCGGAACCCTATTGAACTCATTACCGACTACTTCTAATAATGGGATCACAGGTACCTGGTCTCCGGCTTTGAATAATACACAAACGACCACTTATACCTTTACCCCGGCCGCAGCTCAGTGTACTACAACAGCGACTATGACCATTGCGGTAGATACTTTAGTAATACCTGTATTTGCTGCAGTACCCGCTATTTGTGAAGGAGCTGCATTGAACCCGCTACCAACTACTTCTAATAACGGAATTATCGGATCCTGGTCGCCTGTATTAAATAATACAGCAACTACAACCTATACCTTCACCCCGGCTGCGGGTCAATGCGCTACTACGACCATGTTAACCATAACGGTTACTCCTAACACAGTGCCACAATTCACACAAGTAAGTGCTATTTGTGCAGGAGCCTCCTTAAATCCTTTGCCTACTACCTCGCTTAATGGGGTGACCGGCACCTGGTCGCCTGCTTTGAATAATAC
>JAEUVV010000001.1 GCA_016786705.1 Taibaiella sp. | reverse complement strand
ACCTCAAAACCCGCTACCAGTCTATCTCTCAGCCACTTTTTTAAGAACTACCCGTCCCTCGAACGGAGTGCAAAGATAAGCGCTTTATTCCCACTCTCCCAAATCTTTTTTATAATTCTACCAATATTTTTATCCATAATAACTCGAAAGCCAAGAATAGTAAGGGATACAGGACTAAAATGATTTTTTAAAGGCACCCACTTTACACTACTCTACCCATAAAAGGTGGTACTAATGGCCAAATAAACATTAGGCTATGCAATCTTAATCAACGCGACTCAGCTACCTACAACTAAATAATGAAACAAAGGAAGCCGCTATCATCATTTCACTAAGCTAAATACACCTAATACTTACTGTATCAACTTATTTTAACTAATCAGGAGCGGCCTCTAATTTTTTCAACCTGGTTTTCGTCTATTCCTATATAAACTATTTTTTAAACCCTTTTAAATTATCAACCATGTTAAAACCCTTAGCAATATTAGCCATTTGCCTGATCGGCTTTAGTGCCTGCGACAAAAAAGTCTGCGAGGATCCTAACAACCCCTGTTCTGACACCCCTCCTACCAACGAGGCCTGTGCCGCTTACTTTGAAAGATGGTTTTATAATAGCAGCAGCAATACCTGTACCTTAATCCCTTATAGCGGATGTAGTCAAAAAGGATTTGCTACAGAAACAGAATGTTTAAATTCATGTGTTAACTTTCGTAAATAGGCCGTTAACCTTATAAAAAAGGCCGTTGCATCAGATAAGATACACCGGCCTTCTTAATAAAAATGAAAATTTATTGAAAGTATGCTTCCGCAGGGATCGGCTTTAACTGTGGTTTAGGCTTAGGCATCACCTTCGCTACAGAATCCATTTGCGTCTTTGCCGGGACAACCTCTGCTAACATAGTATTTTCTTCGGCACCCATTTTTTCAGAAGCGTCGATAGAGGGATGTTGTTTCAACCATTTTGAAGAAGCAAGGTATTTCTGATTCTTTGAGTAGATAAATAAAGCAGTACCGCCTTTTATCATATCAATGATAGGCCGGTTAAGCGCTGTAGGCAGAGAAGGACATCCCCAACTCCTACCCAGACGGTTATTAGCAGCGATGAAATCATAGCTTACATAATCGGCGGCATGTATAACAATAGCGCGGTTAAAAGCCTGGTCATTATACCCATGATCTTTACCCTCCAGTTTTAAAGAATAACCTTTATCACCATAATAAGTACTTGCGGTAACAAAAAATCCCATGCTACTCTGGTGAGAACCTTCAACATTAGAGAATGCAGTTGCAAATTCTTCCCCACTACCCTGTCCATGGGCCACTAAGGTATTAAACAATACTTTTTTCTTTTTCAAATCAATAACCCAAAGACGGGGTTGATTCGAAGACAAACTAAAATCGCATACACTTAAAATATCTCTCCTGGTGTCCAACTGGCCGGAATTGCGCAAATTTAAATAGCCGTGTAGTGCTTTAAAGAAAACTTCTTTATTCAGCTTCCTCCCTTTTTCAAAATTAATCTCTTTATACAAGCGTTCCGCATACACATTAAATGCGGGCACTTCTTTGAGCGCGACTACCGGTTCTATCAAGACAGGTTCCGCATCTGCTACAACTTCCAGCACAGCATAATCCATTTCGGGACCTTTCGCTTTCGCAGTATAAAGCAATCCCGTTGCACACAACATAAGTGTAGCGGTTTTAAAACCTCTTATCATTTTCTTCATAATCTATACAATATTACATATTGGTTCACGCTACAAATATATAAATTACATAACAGAATTATTAAATATCGATTAAATTTTAACAAAGAACGCAGTACTTATTCCATTCAAAAATGTTTGATTAACTTCGCAGCCCAAAGCCCTTAAAGGCTTTCACTATTAAGCTAAAAATATGCTAAACTTCAAAGAACAGGCGGGTCAATTTGAGCTCTTCCTGGAGCAACAACAGGAAAAAGGTTTGTTTAAAGGCGCCCCGCAAAACCTGTATGATCCTTGTAATTATATGCTGCAGCTTGGAGGCAAGAGGATAAGACCTGCTGTTTGTCTGATGGCGGCTGAATTATTCAATCCGGGTATCAGCGAGGATGTTTACTGGTCCGCCCTGGCAGTAGAACTGTTTCATAATTTCACACTAGTCCATGACGATATCATGGATGAAGCTCCCCTGAGAAGAGGAAAAGCCACGGTTTACAAACAGTATACTACTACGGCTGCTATCCTGTCCGGTGATGTAATGAACATTTATGCTTACCGCTGTTTGCAAAACCTCCAACCGGCAAACCTGCCCGAGGTGCTCCGTCTTTTTAATAAAACGGCAATAGAAGTATGCGAGGGGCAGCAATACGATATGGACTTTGAGCAGCAGGATATTGTTGCTGAAGCAGATTATATAGAAATGATCCGGTTGAAAACGGCGGTACTGCTCGCAGCCAGTATGCAAATGGGCGCTATATGTGCTAATGCGTCTCAAGAGCAGGCTGACATGATCTATACATTCGGCCTGAACCTGGGTATAGCCTTTCAGTTACAGGACGATTTCCTGGACAGCTTTGGTACAGAAGCAGCTGTGGGCAAACAGATCGGTGGCGATATACAGGCCAATAAAAAAACCTTTTTAGCCATAAATGCTTTGTCTTTGGCAGATGCAACAACTGCTATGGAGCTTTCGCGTTTAAAAGACATTAAAGGAGCAGATAAATTAAGTAAAACCCTCGATATCTATCAAAAGCTAGGGGTTGATATTGCCTGTAAAAAAGCGATAGAGCAATATACCAGCAAGGCTTTGGAAGCGCTGGATAAAATTGATGTAGCACAGGAGCGTAAACAAGCATTTACAGACCTGCTGAACTTCTTAATGAACAGAAATTCCTGACCATTAAAATATTCGATAGTAAAATCAAGCTAAAAACGCACCAGTAAACCCTGGTGCGTTTTTTAAGTAGAGGAATCAATAATGCTTAAAACAATTTTCCTTTATTTTTTGACGGCCAAAACTCTAAAGCTGATAAAAATGCTAAGCTGGTAAAGTAATAAAAGCGGTATGGCCACGATCCAGATACTCAACCAGTCCGGCGGTGTAATAACAGATGCCAGGATCAAAATAATAATGATTGCAAATTTGTTGTAACGCTTCATCAGATCAGGGGTAAGTATCCCGACCCGGGATAAAAAGTATACTAAGACCGGTAATTCGAAAACAATACCCATTCCTATCATCAGATCACTCATCATATCATAATAGTTGCTGATCATGATATTATTTTTAAAATCGGGACTGATCTCGTAACCGGCAAAAAAGCTGATTGTAAAAGGCGCAACTATATAGTAGGCAAAACAGACACCCACAATGAATAAAAAACTTAACCAAAATACGATACCCTTCGACCTTTTTATTTCATGCGGGTGTAAAGCAGGTCTGATAAACTTCCAAAACTCCCAAACAACATATGGAAAGGCAAGGATCAGGCCAATAACAAAAGACACGGTAAAGCTCATCATAAATTGGCCCGCCAGTTCGGTATTTTGAAAGTTAAGGCTGAAATCACCCATGCTTAACGCATCGGTATGCATCCATTTACCTAAACGGTCAAACCAATGATAAGACACAAAGTCGGGATGCGCAGGTGCCAATATAACATGGGTAAAGATCCATTCTATATTCAAAAATGCCAACACGGAACAAGCTACGATGGCCAGCAGGGAGCGGACCAAATGCCAGCGAAAAGCTTCTATATGATCCATCAGGTTCATCGTAGCTGTATGATCAGCTGTTTTATGCCTGCGTAATTGTTGTAAAATGAGGTTCATAGAAAAAGAATTTAGCGGGTTATCAATTAGTGATTAACAGCTTCTATCTCTTCCTTCTTGGTCATTTCGGTTTCTATATCTTTCCGGATACCGTCTTTGGCATCTTTAAATTCACGCATTCCTTTACCCAGGCCCTTGGCCAGTTCTGGTATTTTCTTGCCGCCGAATAGAATAATAACGGCCAAAATAATCCATAGCCATTCCGTACCGCCGGGCATGGATAATAAAAGAAGCGGATCAATACTGAATAATTTCATAAAAAAAGTTTTATTGATGAGATAAATTGCAACAACTCTTCACTACTATGAATAACAAAAATGCCTTTCAAATGCTGGCCGGCATTTTTGTTATCGTAAAAAAACCTAGCTTATTACTGATTAAACTATAAACGGAGCAACGATAGCCAGTATCTGATCTTTGCTTAATGGTTCATCAAAAGCTTCACTGGCATCGTTCATAGACACCGCTTGTCCATTGATATCTCTTATTTGAATGCCTGCCTGCATGGTATTCTCCTCTCCGTCATAACTTGCCTGTACTACGGCGCCGATACCACTATCGTTACCGGTAATCCAGGGCTTCACATCGCCGAAACCGTTTGCTTTCCGCATCTGGCGGATATGTGCCGCATGGCGGGCTTCTACAGAATGTATATTGAGTGCGGCTGTAAGCACATCATTATTGCTGATAAGATTACCCGCCTGGCCTTTATAGGCACGTACACCGGTATCTTCAAATGTTTGTGCAACGGCTAAAAACGTTTGATAATTGAGGAATACATCAGGGAATGTACCTCCTGCCGTAAAATCAAAGGTCGGCGAGGAAACCGGCGTACCACCGGAAGCCTGAATGGCAGTTTTCAGGAAATTAACGTGTGCTGTTTCATGCTGACCGATCGTTGCTATGGCATTAGCGGCAGCCGCTGTAGGGAACAAAGCGGGATTGGCACTACCCTGCTGGTAAAAAGCAGCCTCTAAGTACTCTAAGGTCAGGGCAAAATTCAAAACATCTATAATAGCGCCTGTAGATTGACCGTAGGCCTTTTTAAACATACTGCCTATAGCGAATGGCAGGGCTGCCAAAGCGACCTTAGCACCGAAGCTTTTAAAGATATGCCTGCGCTGGCTTACTTTTTCGAATACTTCCGGGTCTGCATGTTCAATTTCGTTTAAAATATTTCCGAAGTTCATAAAATTTTAATTTAGGAGGTTGGTAAATTTTTTGCGGACAATTTTGATTTTAAATACGTACTTGCAATGTTCAATACCGCGTTAGGATCACGGCTTAACTCTAAGCCGTTGGCATCTACAACTTCCATATCCGCAAAACTGCCATTACTGATAATATCACGGATATAGGCCGCGTGGCGGGCTTCTACAGAAACAATTTTACCTGCCAGCAAAAGGTAATCCGCATTGGCGATCAATTTACCGGCGCCATTATAAGCTGAAACGCCCAGGTCTTCGAAAGCTTTTGCAGCACCCAGAACGCTGTTGCGGCTATTGAAATCAATAGAAGAAAAATCCACTTCCAAATCTGGGATAGCGGAACTTCCCAATGCATTTTTGAAGAACTCCCTGTGCGCTACTTCATGGTTTCTGATCTCTGTCAGGCGGCTGATCTCATCCGCTGATGCGCCGGCATAAAAACTGGAAGCTACTTTGGTGTAAAATGCCGCCTCAAGTTGTTCTAAAGCATAGGCATAGTTCAGAATACCAATATCACCACCGCCAAGATCAATCGTTCCATCAGGCATAATACCCGAGTCCCGTTTACAGGAGCCTAAGGAGATCAGGGTGGTGCCTAACACACCCATTCCTGCAAATGCTAAAAAATTCCTTCTTGACAAAGAGGTCCCCGGCAGCTCAGGGGTTGTCACATTTAGGTCTGTTTCTTTTTTCATTACCGTTAATTTTTTTGTTAGAAAATCATTTGCACCCTGGTGATACGACATACTGTTACCAAAGGGTTAAATACATATACGAGTATTCTTTTCCTTTGGATTTAGTTTAGTAAGTTTTTTAAGAAAATAGTTTTCGCAAAAAGTATACCTACGAGAAAACAATAAAACAGATATAATTTTTAAATAGAAATATAAATTAAAACGAACGGGTAAGACTATGCAGGCTCCAGATAAGGACTGTTATGGCCCCAATTTCGTGTAATAAATAAGGGTAAAAGGGTATAATAAAATAAGCGCACCCTATAGGGTGCGCTTATTTTATTATTTAATTACCGGCCGCGAAAAGCCTTTTCTAACATCCGGTAAAGATCCGGGTGATTGGCCTCCAGCAACTCCGGCTCCTGGAAAAAATATTCGGAAACTACCGCAAAAAATTCTTCCGGGTTACTTGCCCCATAAGGGTTGATATCTTTGATCTCCTGCTCCCGGATTTCCTTTATGTATTCATACACCAGGCTGACCCAGGCTTTTAAATAGGGCTGGCCCAGCAGGTTCTCAGGGATCCCGTCAACAGCTCCGTCGGATTTATCTACCAGGTGCACAAACTCATGAATAGCCGTATTGCCTTTAGTATGTTGTAAAAAACCGGCTCTCAGGTATTGTAAAGACAGGATCATAGTACGATGCATAAAACCATCACCTACCATTCCGGCAACATTGCGGTGCGCTCCCTTTAACTCGAAGTCTTTGCTGAATGTATCCGGGTAGATGAGCACTTCGTCCAGGTTATTATAAAACCAGTTTTTAAACCTGAATAAAGGAATAACCCCCGCAGCGGCGACAAACACCCGGTCTTCCATCTCTACTGGCGCATCCTGGATAGGGGTAATCCGTACCTGGCTTAGAAAATAGGCGACCCGTTCCTCGAAACGAAGTTGCTCAGCAGCCCCTAATTGCTGATAAAAGGCTACATCGCTAGCTAAGACACGCTTTATCGTTTTTGCATCCGGGATATCGGGCATGGCCACTTTTTTAGTATTCTTATACAGCTTACTCAATATGAATACGATAAAAAGGGCTACTGCCAGGATGATGAGCTGAACGGTATTTACCATAAATTAATATGCGATCAGAGCATCTGCTCTGCACCCTGCTTTTTGACGTAAATCGTTTTGATCATTATTGATTGTCCTTCTATTTTCCCTTCTATGTAAGCAGTATCATTAGGGTCCGGCTTAATATTCTTAACTACAGTACCGAGTGCCGCATTTACAGTAGAGCCTTTTACATCCAGTGATTTGATCAGCACAACACTATCTCCGGCCTGTAGCGGCGCCCCATTACAATCCCGGTGCAGGTCTACGGTTGCGTCGTTTTCATGATCTCCACTGGCCCTTGCCCAGGCCATATGTTCCTCATCCAGGTACATCATATCAATGTTATCGGCAGCCCAGCTTTCATGGCGAAAACGATTCAACATACGCCAGGCTACTACCTGTACGGCCGGCACTTCACTCCACATAGCCGTCCCTAACAGTTCCTGCCAGTGCGCCTGTTCCAGGTCAGCCTTCTTATCGATCTGGGCGATACATTTTTCGCAGCAATAGATTTCTGTATCCCGCATACTTTTGGGCGCTGCGCTTACCTCATACACTTTCAGTCCTGAGGTGCTGCCACACAGTTCACACTGGTTGCCGCTCCGAATTTGTAATTCCTGTAGATTCATGATTTATCCTGTTTTAACCTTAAAATTTGTGGCAAATGTACATTTTTTCAGGTTCGATCTGAAATCCGGGGGAACCGGCTACAAACCGCTACATGTCTTTTTTAATTTTATTATAGCTTGTGGCAATACCTTTGATCAGGGAAGAGCTGAACCCCTGGTGTTCCATTTCATTCAGGCCGGCGATGGTACAACCTTTAGGAGTGGTCACTTTATCGATCTCCTGTTCGGGGTGGGTATGCCGGGTTAATAAAAGTTCCGCGGCCCCTTTTACGGTCTGCGCGGCGATCAGTGCCGCTGTTTGGGCATCAAATCCGATTTCAATCCCCCCCTGGATATTGGCGCGGATATAGCGCATGGCATAGGCTGTTCCGCAAGCGCCCAATACAGTCGCCGCGTCCATCAATTGTTCCTCGATAAATATAGATCGCCCGAGTTGGTCAAAAAGTTGTTGTACAAAATCTTTATGTGCCTGGTTATCGCTATGAGTGCTTAAGCAGGTAATACTTTCTTTGATCGCGATAGCTGTATTAGGCATCGCCCTGAAGATCGTCAATTCATTACCGGCCATTGTCGCTAAGTCTTCAAGACTAACGCCTGTGATCACACTGATCAATGCTTGCTTCCCGGCTTGCAAAACCGGGCCTATTTCTTTTAAGATCGCCGCAACCTGGAAAGGTTTTACCGCCAATATAACCCAGGCAGCGCCTTTTACAGCCTTTACATTATCTGCTAATACATTAACTCCCTTTGTTTTCAAAGGTTCCAGCTGTTCAATATTTCTCCGGGTTATGGTAATGTCTTTCGCTTTAATAAAGCCGCTTGAGATCAGGCCTTCCGCTATAGCTTGCCCCAGGTTTCCCCCACCTATAATGCATATTTTCTTCATATTGTCTAAATTAATAAAATTTGGCTGGCGTTGTTTCTCCCGCAAAGTTTATTTTTGCATTAAATGAAAAAATCAGAAAGCAGAGACGAAAGAGACGGTATGCGTTTAGCCAAACGCCTTGCCCATTTAGGCTATTGCTCCAGGAGAGAGGCCGATGCCTATATTTCGAAGGGCTGGGTAAAGGTAAATGGCGTAGTGGTAAAAGAAAAAGGCGAGCGGGTTTCCGACCAGGATATTATTGAGCTGAGTGGCCAGGCAAAAAGCGTACAAAATAACCGCGTGACTATTTTATTGAACAAACCGGTAGGCTATGTAAGTGCGCAACCGGAAAAGGGCTATAAAGCCGCCGCGGAGTTGATCACAGCGGCCAATCACTGGGAAGAAGATAATAGTGGCATCCACTTTGATCCGCGTCACCTTTACGGACTGGCCCCTGCGGGACGCTTAGATATTGACTCTGTAGGCTTGCTGGTATTAACCCAGGATGGCAGGATCGCCAAACAATTGATTGGCGATATCAATAAAATTGAGAAAGAGTACCTGGTACGTGTAAGCGGTAAAATAAATGAGAATGGCTTAGCCTTGCTGAACTTCGGCTTAAGCCTTGATGGAGAAAAATTAAAACCGGCAAAGGTGGTATGGCAAAATGAAGACCAGTTACGCTTCATCTTAAGGCAGGGGAAAAAGCGCCAGATCCGCAGGATGTGTGAATTGGTTGGCTTGAAAGTAGTCGGCCTGAAACGCATCAGGATGGGTAAAGTAAGGCTGGATAAGCTACCACCCGGTAAATGGCGCTATTTGTCGCCGGAAGAAGGATTTTAAATATATAAGAGGTTGGCACTGCTGACCTTTTTTTTATTACCATTTCAATTTACCAAAAAACCGTACCGCTTAAGTTCCCGTGGCTTAAATTAAAATTAATTTTGCACAGGCAACATTTTGCTATGCCTGAAGCCGTTCTGTTATGTCCAGTATTATCTTACTTTTTCTTTGCCTGATCATCGGAGTTGTACTGCAATTTGTAAAGAGCACACCCCGCAATACCCATGCGGTGCTGAACCAGTTCGTGATGAATATAAGCTTGCCGGCTATGGCCCTGTTTTATATTCCCAAATTACAGCTTTCCGGCGAATTATTGCTCCCCGTGCTGATGCCCTGGTTGTCGATATTATTGGCCTGTGCTCTGTTCATTAGCCTGGGCAAGCTTTGGGGCTGGTCCCGTGCTTTGACGGGCTGCCTTATTATGACTGCCGGTTTTGGTAACACTTCCTTTGTAGGAATACCGGTCATCCAGGCTTTATATGGAGCAGAGGGCCTGGAAACGCTAATGATGATTGATCTTCCCGGTACTTTTGTAGCACTTTCAACAGCAGGAATCTTCATCGCTTCTGTTTACTCTAAAGGGGAAACAAGCTGGAAGCAAATTTTAAAAAGAATGTGCTCTTTTGTTCCTTTTATTGCTTTTATAGTCGCGATGCTTTTAAATATTAGCGGCTACCGTATTCCTTCTGTTGCGGATGAAGCTTTAAGCAAAATCGCCGCAACCGTAAGTCCATTAGCACTGGTTTCTGTAGGCTTTCAATTACATATAGATAGAAAAAGCCCTTACTGGTCTTATCTTACCCTGGGACTTTTTTACCAGCTGATCTTATTCCCTGCTATCATCTTTTTCGTCTATAAGTTAATACAGGGAAAAGAGGGTATGATGATTGATGTTTGTGTAATAGAAGCGGCCATGGCGCCTATGATCACCGCCTGCCTGGTAGCATCGGCTCATGGCCTGAAGCCTAAACTATGCAATATGATGGTGGGCGTGGGCATTCCCCTTTCCTTTATCACTATCGCGATGTGGTATTGGCTCTTGCAGTAAAAAAGGTGGTTGGAACAATCCAACACACCTTAACTTGTCAAAAGCACTACTTTTATAAATTGCTGCCAATAACCTTTATTCCATGCGGCTTACCGGCTCCAGCTGTTCAGATTCTTCATCGGTAAAGATCCGGTAATTGATCTTAAAGGTTTTTCCAAGCGGGGCTTCTAATGAAAAACCTCCTACCCCGAAACCCTCCAGCACGTCCAGCTCAAAGTGCGCGTGTTTCCAGTATTCAAAAAGGTCCTTATCCACCCAGAATTCAAAACCTTCCACCGTACCGATCAAGGCATCATTCGTGCGCACATAAAACCCGCCTTTTTCAAAGCATTGCGGCTGGGTGCCTTCGCAACAGCCACCTGCCTGGTAAAACATCAGGTCCCCATGTATAGCTGCCAATTCACGGATCAGCGCGATCGCCTTATCTGTAGCATCAAGCCGTTTTATCATTATTCAGGATTAATTGATGTTAATTTAATAAAAGATTGCCTCTACATGCACTTCCATTGCGCGCTTACTTTAACCAATTTATAAAACAAAAAATAGACAAGCCAGACAGCTGATGAGTAGCGTTCTCTATTCCTATTTTGAGCGACAACTCCATACAAGAGGCAATCTTTTCATTATTACCTGCTCACAACAAGCTTTACTTTTTAAAAGAAACCTAGTTTATTCTTATTATAGGAAATAAGCATATTCTTCTCCTGGCGATAATGACCCAGCATCATTTTATGGTTTTCTCGGCCGACACCGGATTGCTTATAGCCCCCAAACGGAGCACCGGCAGGATAAGCGTGGTATTGATTGACCCATACACGGCCCGCCTGTATCGCTCTTGGCACCTGGTACAATTCATGGGCATCACGCGTCCATACGCCGGCACCAAGACCATATAAGGTGTCATTCGCGATCGAGATCGCTTCCTCGGTCGTCTTAAATGTAGTCAGTGAAACAACCGGCCCAAAGATCTCCTCCTGGAAGATGCGCATTTTATTATTGCCTTTGAAAATGGTAGGCTTGATATAATAACCGCTTTCCAGGTCACCGCCCAGGTTATTGACTTCCCCTCCTGTGATCACTTCAGCCCCTTCTTCTTTACCTAATTTCAGGTAAGACGCTATTTTTTCCTGCTGGATCTTAGACGCCTGTGCCCCCATCATTACTGTTTTATCCAGTGGGTTACCCACTTTAATCGCCTCTGTTCTTGCCTTCACTTTTTCAATAAAACGGTCGGCAATAGATTCATGCACCAGGATACGGGAAGGACAAGTACAAATTTCACCCTGGTTCAGCGCAAATAGTACAGCCCCTTCTATCGCTTTATCCAGGAAGGCATCATCTTCGTCAAAGATGGACGGGAAGAAGATGTTAGGCGATTTACCACCTAACTCAAGGGTTACCGGGATAATGTTCTCGGTAGCATATTGCATTACTAAACGACCTGTAGCGGTAGAACCGGTAAAGGCGGCTTTATTAACTTTTGGATTAGTCACCAGTGTTTTACCCAATTCGGCCCCAAAACCGTTTACGATATTCACTACACCTGCCGGTAGCAGGTCTTCAATAAGCTCCATTAATACCAGGATAGAAACCGGTGTACTTTCGGCAGGCTTCAAGACAACCGTACAACCTGCTGCCAGCGCAGGAGCGAGTTTCCAGACGGCCATTAAGATCGGGAAGTTCCAGGGTATGATCTGCGCTACCACACCGATCGGTTCATGAACAATCAGGGAAACGGTATATTCATCCAGCTCTGTCAGCGAGCCTTCTTCTGCCCGGATTACGCCTGCGAAATAGCGGAAGTGGTCGATAGCAAGGGGAATATCCGCTGCCAAAGTTTCTCTTACAGCCTTCCCGTTATCAACCGTTTCCACAGCTGCCAGCAATTCCAGGTTGGCTTCTAAACGATCGGCTATTTTATTTAAGATGATACTACGCTCGGTAGCCGAGGTTTTAGACCAGGTCTTAAAGGCTTCGGCAGCGGCATCCACCGCCAGGGCTATATCTTCCTTTGTCGAATGTGCCGCTTTAGTAAAAGGCTTACCGTCTATCGGTGAGATGTTGTCAAAATACTTGCCCTTTACAGGCGCTGTCCATTTACCATTAATAAAATTATCATAATGATATTTAAAATCCGGTCTTGCAATTACTGTGCTCATAATTTCCTTATTTAGTTCAACTAAATTATTTTTTGCAGGATAAAAATTATAGCAAAATCGTATCGGTCTATAGTAAAATCATCTTTTACTTATAATGTTAAAATCACTTTCAGGCTGCTTTTCCGGTACTAAAAAAATGTATATTTGAGATTGAGTCCGCATAACATATATCTTTCTTATCATGAACCAGCAGGAGCCCCGTTACCTAATCAATACACTACCATTTGACCTTAACGCAAAGGCCAATAGTACTGTGGAACATAAAACCACTTTTAGTATGGATGCCTGCGAATTTTCTGTATTTGAAACCCATCGTGCAGAGAAGGATATTCGCCTGAAATTTGACAACCTCACTTTTACTGCTATGTTACGGGGTAAAAAATCAATGAAGCTGGACAATAAAACCAATTACTTTGATTACCTCCCCGGCGAAAGTGTTTTAGTGGCCCCGGGTGAAACAATGGTTATTGATTTCCCGGAAGCGGATGAGCAGCCTTCCCAATGCATTACCCTGAGCCTGAGTGCGGCATATGTGGAAGAAACCCTGCAATTCCTGAATCTTAACAAACCAAAAGTTTCGGATGATGCCTGGACAATGCAACCCGAGCAATTCTACCTGTTCAACAATGAGCCCCTGGTGGCCGCTACCCAGAATATTATGCGGGTGGCTATGGAAGACAATAAACAGAAAGACCTTATGGTCGATTTTGCCTTAAAAGAGTTATTGGTACGATTGATGCAGACCCAGGGCCGGCAATTGGTACAAAGCAGTTCTTTTTTAAACAAGCAGGATTCCAGGCTGGCTTTTGCCATTAATTATATCCGGCAAAACCTGCACCAGAAATTATCATTGGAAAAGATCGCTAAAATGGCTTATTTAAGCAAATCCAATTTTTTCAAATTATTCAAGCAGGAGCTTGGCCTGTCGCCGAATGAATTTATAACCCGCGAAAGAATCGGGCAGGCAAAACAATTACTGAAGCTGCAAAGAAGCGTAAAAGAAGTGGCTTACCAGACCGGCTTTGCGGATGCGAACTACTTCATTAAAATTTTTAAAGCTATGGTAGGCCTTACGCCAAGGACTTACCAGATGCAGGTTGCCGTATGATTTCCTGGATCGAGCGTAGTGGATTAGAATGGCAATCGATCCCGATGAACGATAGCCAGCGACAGGAAATAAAAGAATTACTCAAAAAGCGACTAAAGTTGTTTTACTTGCTTATTCCCTCTTTATTTATTGTATGCTTTGAAGCATTCGGCGGGGTATTTGGAAAAATAAAAAGATCGCTTACTCATGAATATGGTACGATCCAAGACTTTGGCTTATACTATCTCCTTATATGTTTCATGATATATCTAGCACTTTGCTTTATTATATACAGAGTCAGCATCTTTCCGGTTCATAAAGATTACAGAAAAGGTATGCTTATCACGTATAAAGCACAAGTAATAGGTAAACAGTATTTTGAGTTGGCAGGCAAGTGTTTTCTACAGCTTGCAGCTTTACCTCCTCATAATAAAACAGAAGTAACGGCAGCACATTATGAGCAAACGGAGATCGGCGACTGGATTACACTTTCTGTAGCACCAAATACCGCTTATTTTTTTGATTATTTTGGAAAGTACTATTTACTATAACCAAAAGATAGTTCAAAATAAATTACCTGATCAATGTAAAATCTCCTTTGAATTGCACACTGCTACCGGAATACCTGTCTTTATACTCCAGGTAGTACATATAAGTCCCCGTTTCAGCCGGCCGGCCTTTAAAATAACCATCCCAACCCTGCCCCGGGCGTATGCCGGTAAACACGAGTTGTCCAAAGCGGTTGTAAACCCTGAAGTTAAAAGCCTGCATATTACAGCCGGAAGCTACTGCTGGTGCCAGTACGTCATTCAGCCCGTCGCCATTAGGCGTAAAAGCATTGGGTACTTTTACCGAACAGTCACAATCAATCACATCAACCATAACTTCATCTGTAAAACTGCCACAACGGTTTACAGCAGTGACCACATATTGGCCACTTACAGTTGGCGTAAGTATTGGACCGGTAGTTCCGTCATTCCAGGAAAAAGTACTTTCCAGGTTAGAGCTGGCTTTTATAGTTATTGGCATGCTATTACAGATAAACGTGTCCTCCTGCAAAATAGTCACGTAAGAACTGATTGCTTCAATATGTATCGTATCTGTAGCTTTACAGCCTTGCTGTGTGACCTCCAGGTAGTAAGTTCCCGGCCCGGTTACGGTCAGGGTGGCACTTGTAGCTCCCGTGTTCCATAAATAGCTATCTGCATTGTTAGCGATAGGCTCAATCACCAGGCTCTTGCCGGTACACAGGCTGGTATCAGCAGGTAAGATGACTTCCGGGACGATGAAGTCTACCTCGAATGTATCAAAAAAGATCTCACAAGCATTGCTGCTTTTTACCCAGTAAGTACCGGATTGTGTTACTGTAATTGAAGGAGTGGTCGCACCTGTACTCCATTCGAACTGGCTGGCATTTGGATTGGTACAGTTAAGCTGGTAGCTACCCTGATCGCAAAATGCAGTATCAGGAGCCCTATTAAAGAAGCTATCGGAAGGCGGATTGACGACTACATCAGTACCTAAACTGTAATAAACAGCATATGGGTTTCCGGGAGGTGCGAAGGGTAATGCCGACTGTGTATAAACAACCTGTGCTGCGGGCTGGCTGGCATTGTCCAGGCTGGAGAGATAGGGCGTAAGACCATTATTGATATACAGATGGTGAATAACATATATTTTATCCCCAACAGGTGCTGTTCTTAAGTAGAATATATTACTAAATCCCGCGGCGGGTGCCGGTATCACTTCTGCCATTGAATTCTTAACAGCGCTCAGGTTGGGTAACAGGTTTAAATCAACCTGGTAGAGGTTGTTCAGCATACCATTGCCAAAATAAAATTTCGTTTTGTCTTTACTTATTCCCGGTGCCGAATTGTAATGGGGAGTTGTGTTTAATGATGTAGAAATAGTATCAAAATTACTAAGCGTGCCATTAACCCCATCAAACTCCATAGTAAAAAGATGTGTATTTGAAACACCAATAACAGTATGACCATTTTTAGTCTGGAATAACTCTTTTAATCCATACACGGCCATAGGCAGTGTGTTAATCACAGGAGTGTTATGGAAGCCTGTTGCATCTATCTTGAACGTATAGTATTGATCGCTATAACCATCTTTAGGAGCTACCAACCAGTAGGTGTGGCAATCTGCGCCTCCTATTACTGATAAATTTTCACTTACATCGCTCATAATGACTATATTCTTCTGGCCCGGCACCACATCTCCAAGGCCATTATTAAGGCTCATATCCACCACATGATAATATAGTTTTTTTACCGGCTCCTCATAGGGGTCGCCACTTACCACAAAATACCTCTGGCTATTGCCCGGATGCTTGATGATATATACGCTTTTATAACCGGAACCAAAAGGGTCCGGCTGTGGTGGCAATATGGGCCCGTTCCCCTGCAAACCGGTGGCATTGGGCATTTCAACGCCGTTTTTGTCCCAGATCTTAAACCCTGTAGTATAAAACAGTAAATTGCCGTTGGCATCACTTACGCTGGAGCAACCTTCCATCACATTCACCTGACTGGTCCCTAAGGTCAATGGGGTCTGCCCAAAGTTAAGCGACAGGTTTCTGCCGTAATGCCAATTCATATTTTCGCCCTGTGCCAGGGAGCTTTGATAAGTAAAACAAAAGCCGATCAAAAGCACTAACAACAGGTTTGTTCGCATGGTAAAGAATTGGTTATTAAGGAATAAGGTTCAGTATAATAAAGACAGCAGATTCCGGCCAAACGTTGGTGCAAGAGATTCTTACTACGGCTCATAAAAGCAAAAAGACCGGATTGATCCGGTCTTTTGTGCTGCTATATTGAATAAGCTTATTTCAACAATGATCTGCTGATCACGATTTTTTGTACTTCGCTGGTACCTTCATAGATCTGCGTGATTTTCGCATCGCGCATTAAACGCTCTACGTGGAATTCTTTTACATAACCGTATCCGCCATGAATCTGAACCGCTTCGTTGGTTACCGTTTGTGCGATCTGGGAAGCAAATAATTTCGCGGTAGCAGAAGCTACATCATAATTTTCATGCTGATCTTTCAACCAGGCAGCTTTCAGGCACAATAATCTTGCGGCTTCCACGTCTGTAGCCATATCAGCTAACTTGAATGCGATGGCCTGGTGGTGCATGATTTCTTTACCGAATGCTTTACGCTCTTTTGAATACTTGGTAGCCAATTCCAATGCGCCGCTGGCGATACCCAAGGCCTGGGAAGCGATACCGATACGTCCACCGCTTAATACTTTCATAGCGAAAGTAAAGCCGAAACCATCTTCACCGATACGGTTAGCCTTTGGCACTCTTACGTCCTGGAACATGATAGTATGGGTGTCAGAGCCACGGATACCCATTTTGTTTTCTTTTGCACCAACCGTTACACCGGCCCAGGCTTTTTCCACGATGAACGCGTTAATACCTTTATGACCTTTTTCTACATCAGTTTGTGCAATTACAATATAATAATCTGCCGAGTTACCATTAGTGATCCAGTTTTTAACCCCGTTCAGGATATAATCATCACCATCTACAAAAGCAGTAGTGCGTTGAGAAGTCGCATCAGAACCGGCTTCCGGCTCACTCAGCAGGAAAGCGCCGATCGCCTGGCCACTGGCAAGAGGTACCAGGTATTTTTGTTTTTGCTCTTCGCTGGCAAATGTTTCTATACCCCAGCATACCAATGAGTTATTTACACTCATACATACAGAAGCAGAAGCATCCACTTTAGAGATCTCTTCCATTGCCAATACATAAGAAACAGTATCCATTCCGGCACCACCATATTTAGGATCTACCATCATTCCCATAAAGCCAAGCTCCCCTAATTTCTTAATTTGTTCTGCCGGGAATTTTTGCTGGTCATCTCTTTCGATTACACCGGGTAACAATTCGGTTTGAGCAAAATCACGAGCTGCTTTCTGAATCATTAACTGCTCTTCTGTTAATTGGAAATTCATATTATTTTTTATTTTTTAAGTAAAATTTTTGATCATAAATGCGACAGGCAAAGGTATGTTTTTTTCCCTCATTTGCAAATTTACCCCGGGTCAAATTACAATAAAAATCGACAGCCTGTAAAAGACTGCCGATCAATTATTTAATTCTTTATTCCTTATTGAGCAGGTGCTTGTTGCTGCTGTCCTTGTTGTTGTTGCGCTTGCTGCTGTTGTGCGGCTGCTTCCTGTTGTGCCGCTTTTCTATTGGCATTAACCCCTAAAGTAAAGGTAGAACCTACTACCAGGATCGCGATCACCGCCATAGTATACCAGGTACCTTTCTCCATCACATCACCTGACTTCTGTACCCCCATTACCTGATTGCCCACACTTCCGAAAGAGCCCGACAGACCTCCGCCTTTTGGTTTCTGAACCAGGACGAAAAATGCCAATACCACACAAGCAATAATTGCTAAAACTATTAATAGGTTAGTCATCTTTTAATTATATTTCTTTTTGTAAATTTTCTATTTTGTCAGCAAAATAAATACTTTTCTCCGGATTATTCAAACTTAATTTTCTATATATATTAATCGCCTCCTTGAACTTTCCTTGTTTTTCATAAACTACGGCCATAGACTCGCTCACGATACCATCTTCACGGGATATGGAATTTACGGCCATTTCAAACACCTGTGCCGGTATTTCTTCATTTTCCTCTTCAATGGCCTCGGTCATTTTTTGCTTCTGCCATTGCGCTTTCAGGGCGCGTTTTTCTTCTTCTTCTTCCTGCTCTGCCCTGGTTTTTCTTTGTATAAACTGCAACCATTCCGCGAAGCTCATCACTACCAGCAGGGACTGCTCGCCTCCATCATGATTATCCTTGTTTTCGAGCGAAGGCCATTCATCCGTTACCTCGATGCCCATAGTCTGGAAATAGTCTTTCGTTCCCTGTTCCTTTTCATGCTCCAGGAATACCTCGTTCAGGTCTTCCCAGCTTTTTTTTGCGCCCGACATTGTCGTATTCATTAACTCCCATCGAAGTTCTTCGTTCCAGTAATGAAAGACAACCGGGTTATAGCCATATAATTCTTCAAATATTATGTCCCTGTTCCCACCTTCCCTGGCAAAATGTAACAACAGGTTGGCAGGTGTAAAATAGGGATATTCACCGAGCAGGGTTTCTAAAGATTGCTCACTCTCTTTTTCCAGCTTTGCCGGGGCTTGCAGCCACTCATGAATATGTGTTCCTGTTATCAACATGTTTAAATTTACCAGTTTACAAATGCTTTATTAAAGATATCATCCGCCAGCTCATTGCCGATGCGCTCCATCATCCTGGCTTCATGAGAAGTAATCGGCTGGTTAGCCGGGAAATCATCAAACCTGCTGAATGACTGCTTGAAGCTGGCCTTTTCATCCATTTTATTTTTAAACTCCACCTGTACGGTAATCGTCAGCCTGTTTTGCGAAGCCTGCGCCGTCTGCGCATCGCCCACACCGGAAACGGTCACATTATAAGAGGTGATGCTCCCGGTAATTTCATAATCCGCGTTATTTTGTACCGGCGTAAGTCCCGTCTGGGACAAGATACGGCTCCTGATCTTCTCAGTCAGGCTGGCACTTAATGTAGGGACCACATTCGAGGATGTATTTTCCAGGGTCTGGATCATCAGCGTTTTCCCGGGAATACTCGCCCCCGTGAATGAATAAACCCCGCAACCTGCAAATAGCATGATGGCTATACAGGATATCCCTAATAATATTAAATATCGCTTCATAAATAATCCAACTGCAAAAGTATTAAAAATATTGCCTTTAATCATAGCAACGATAAAGGCAATATTTTTCGCATATTACAAAAGCCATTGTACACTCCCCGAGGCACATTTTAACAAACCTTCTTTAGTCTGCAGCAAAAGCATTCCTTCAGGGTCCACTTCCAGCACTTTAGCTTCAAAAATCTCCTCATCATTACTTAAGCGGAAATCCCTTACACTTCCGGCACCTAATAAGTTTTCATTATACGCCGCTCTCGCTTTTTCAAAACTTTCCCCGTTACTTGCCTGGAGCTCATTTAAAATACCTGCCCTGATATCTGTTATTATTTCTTTAAGATCATAGCTCAATCCGGATGCATTGTGTAAAGAAGTAGCGTTAGCCAGGTGTTCCGGGAATACACGCTGATTGACATTAATACCCATGCCAATAATGGCGTGAGACCATTGACTGCCGCGAAAAACATTTTCAATAAGAATACCCACTGTCTTTTTGGCATTAATAAATATGTCATTGGGCCACTTTATCGCCACCTGCCAGTAGGGATAAATGTTTTTAAAATAAGTGGTAATCGTATTCGCTACAACCATATTCAGGTGGAAGGGGTTTGTCGCGAGTACCTGTCCCGGTTGTACCACCAGGGTCATCATAATATTCTCGCCGGCTTTAGCTTCCCATTTCTTTCCCCGCTGCCCTTTCCCGGCAGTTTGTTCCAGCGCCCACACTACATCCCCGTGAT
The DNA here is from genome assembly GCA_016786705.1 of Taibaiella sp. Taxonomy (GTDB): domain Bacteria; phylum Bacteroidota; class Bacteroidia; order Chitinophagales; family Chitinophagaceae; genus Edaphocola. The sequence goes on along the minus strand of JAEUVV010000001.1, from coordinate 26,024 downwards.
GTGCCAATCCGTCTTCCAGCAAGCCTATGGCATAGTTATTGGTACTATCAATAATATCAAGGGCATACAGCCATTTTGGGTTAGGTTTAACAGTTTGTATTGTCAAAAGATTTCTTAATTTTGAGCGCAATATAAAAATATATATTTTTAATTTTCAATAACTTTCTTCAAATATTGGACAAACAATCAGGAACGGCCAAAAAAGCCGTTATAAAAAAGGCACAGCAACGCATCAGCAGAGATAGCGATATTTTCAAGACCATCATTAAGGCAATACAGGATAAAAAAGGAGAACGCATCGTTTCACTTGATTTAAGAAATATAGAGGAGGCTGTGGCCGACTTTTTTATTGTCTGCGATGCCCAAACACACATACAGGTACGCGCCATAGCAGATTTCGTGGAGTCAGAGGTGCATAAATTATGCAAAGAAAAACCTTATCATTCAGAACAGGGACAGCAATGGACCCTGGTAGACTATGTCAATATCGTAGTACATGTCTTCCAAACGGAAGAACGTGGTTTCTACGATATAGAAGGGCTATGGATGGATGCTGAAAAAGAACGCCATGATGAAATAATTCCTGATCCGAAAGGAAAAAAACAACAATGAGTAATCTCTTATAATAGTTTTAGATTTTTAGCATGGAAAATAATAAACGTCCCGATATGCCTTCGAACCCGAATGGCAATAGCCCGGGAAAGAAGCCCAAGACGAATTTTTACTGGATTTACGTGATCATACTGGCCGTTCTTATCGGCATGCAGTTCTTTAGCGGCGGCTTCAGCTCAGGTGATCAGCAGCCAAAATCATTCCTGGATTTTAAAACCGACCTCCTGGCCAACAAAGTAGCAAAAGTGGTCGTAGTCAATAACTCCTTAGCCGAAGTATACTACAACAAGCCACCGCAGGAAGAGAAAAAGGGGAATGATCCTTATGCTTTTGTGAAAAGCAACAATGAACCAAAGTATGATTACGCTTTCAATATCGGCAAATTTGAAGTTTTCAATGAGAACTACAAAGCGGTAATGGAGCAAATGAAGACGGAGGGCAAAAAAGAAGTGCCTGTCTACAATGCTGAACGCAGCAATCCTTGGGGATTCCTGGCGCAACTGATCCTGCCAGCGGTAGTATTGGTAGCGCTTTGGTTACTGGTATTCCGTAAAATGGGCGGCGGCGCTGCCGGTGGCCCAGGCGGCGGCATCTTCAGCATCGGAAAATCAAAAGCCCAACTGTTTGAAAAAGGCGCGATGGTAAACATTACCTTCAATGATGTAGCCGGCCTGGATGAAGCAAAAGTGGAAATTATGGAAATCGTCGATTTCCTGAAAAATCCTAAAAAATATACCGCGCTTGGTGGTAAAATCCCTAAAGGCGCCTTACTGGTAGGCCCTCCGGGTACCGGTAAAACCTTACTGGCAAAAGCAGTTGCGGGAGAAGCGCAGGTACCTTTCTTCTCCATGTCCGGTTCCGATTTTGTGGAAATGTTTGTGGGTGTAGGTGCCAGCCGTGTAAGAGACCTGTTTAAACAGGCCAGGGAAAAAGCACCTTGTATCGTATTTATCGACGAGATAGACGCTATTGGCCGCGCAAGGGGTAAAAACGCCGTAATGAGCAATGACGAAAGGGAGAATACCCTGAACCAGATGCTGGTAGAAATGGACGGCTTCAGTGGCGACAGCGGCATTATTATGCTGGCTGCTACTAACAGGCCTGATGTTCTGGATGCGGCTTTATTGCGCCCGGGCCGTTTTGACCGTCAGATCTCCATAGACCTGCCGGATGCAAAAGGAAGGGAAGCGATCCTGAAAGTACATTTATCAAAAATTAAAATTTCCAGCAACCTGAACATCAGGAAGCTGGCAGAACAAACACCGGGATTTGCCGGTGCCGATATCGCCAATGTATGTAATGAAGCGGCTTTGATCGCGGCAAGAAATGGCAAGAACGAGGTGGATATGCAGGACTTCAACGACGCGATTGACCGTATCATAGGAGGCCTGGAGAAAAAGAGCAAAATTATCTCTCCTGACGAGAAAAAAGTAATTGCGTTCCACGAAGCAGGGCATGCCGTAGCAGGCTGGTTCCTGGAGCATGCACACCCCCTGGTAAAAGTAACTATTGTACCAAGAGGTACTGCGGCACTGGGTTTTGCACAATATTTGCCTAAAGAAAAATACCTGACCTTAACCCAGGAACTGCTGGATGATATGACCATGACCTTAGGCGGTCGTGCGAGTGAATCTATTTTCTTTGGCAAAATTTCAACCGGCGCTTTAAGCGACCTGCAACAAGTTACGCGTACGGCATATGCCATGGTAAGCATTTATGGTATGAACGATAAGATCGGTAACATATCCTTCTATGATCCGCAGAATGACAATGGTTTCCAAAAACCTTACAGTGAAGAAACCGGTAAGATCATCGACCAGGAAGTTAAAAACCTTTCCGACCAGGCTTACCAGAGAGCTTTAAGCTTACTGACCGAAAAAAGAAGGGAAGTTGAGATCATCGCGGAAGAGTTGTTAAAGAAAGAAGTTCTTTACAAAGATGACCTGGAGCGCCTGATCGGTAAACGTCCTTTTGAAGAGCATACTTTCGTAGATGTAACTTCAGTAAGTGAAAACCCGGCAAGCACACCTCCAGCGGACACAACAGAAGAGACATCGAACGAAAACTAGATATTAATATTTCAACCTATATACAGCACAACTTCCTAAGTTGTGCTTTTTTATGCAGTAACCCAAACCCGCAACTATGAACAACGGAAAACTATCAGCCTGTATTTACCAGGTTACGGCAACGGTAAAGATCCTGCCCTGTTCAGGATTTCATATGCGGTATTTACAGCTTACAGCAAATACATTATCTTTGGAGCTTATTAAAAGGAATGAACATGGGCATTTTCCCTAATAAAACCAGTGACCTGCTGCCAAAGGCCGATGCCGATGAGGTTGTGGCTGCTATTCAAAAAGCGGAATCAATCACCTCCGGGGAGGTACGCGTGTTTATAGAATCCCGTTGTACCTATGTGAATGCGGTAGACCGGGCCTGGGAAATATTCGGACAGCTAAAGATGCAGGCCACGCAGGAACGTAACGCGGTGCTGGTATATATGGCGCTCCTGGACCGGCAGATCGCCATTATAGGCGATGAGGGTATTCATCAGAAAGTAGGCCGGGATAACTTCTGGAAAAACGAGCTGGAAACCTTAAAAGCCTTTTGCCGGCAGGGAAAGATAAAAGACGGACTAAGCACGGTGGTTACAGAAATCGGGGAAGCGCTATCCCTGCATTTCCCGGCAAAACCTCATGAAGATCATAACGAGATCCCGGACGATATCGTTTTTGGGCATTAAAAATGAAACAAAAAATGAAGACCAGCTTTAAAAATATTCTTTTTGTATGCTTTGCTATCGTGTCCGCCCTGATCGCAAATGTATCCTTGGCCCAGTCAGACAATGATTTTCCAAAGCCAATGAACCCGCCACGGCTGGTTAATGACTTTGCCGGGGTGCTGTCCACCCAGGACAACCAGGACCTGGAACGCAAGCTGCAAGCCTATGAAGACTCCACCTCTACAGAAATCGCCATTGTAACCATAAAGAGTATAGGCATGTTTGATATTGCCGACTATTCTTTCAAGCTGGGTAACAGGTGGGGTATCGGAAAAAAGGGGAAAAAGAACGGCGTTCTCATCCTTGCTGCTATTAATGATCGTAAGATCTGGATCGCGACCGGCTATGGCCTGGAAGGCGCCCTGCCCGATGGTCTTGTGGGCAGGATCATAAGGAACGAGATAACTCCTTTTTTCAAATCCGGAAATTACTACCAGGGCTTCGTGGAAGGAGTAGAGGCAATAGTCAAGGCGGCTTCCGGAGAGTATAAAGCAGATCCCTCAGAGCACCAGGAAGAAGGATTTCCTATCGGAGCCGCAGTATTAATACTGATTATCATGATCGTTATTATTATTGCTGCCACAAGAGGTGGCGGTGGTAACGGGCGGGGCGGCAGGTATATCTCCCGCAGAGGTACCGACATCTTCACCGGGGGTATGATAGGCGGCATGTTTGGCGGCGGCGGATTCGGTGGAAGCAGTGGCGGCAGTAGCGGAGGTTTTGGCGGCGGCGGATTCGGTGGCTTTGGTGGCGGTAGCTTTGGCGGTGGTGGTGCCGGCGGAAGCTGGTAATCAATTCTCTTTAGCGTTTTTTTTAGTACTTTTGTAAAAATAATATTGTAATTTAAGCATATTAAATTCACCAGGAAATTAAAGGGTATGAATGGAACTCTGAAAACGGTATTACTTACCTTGTTAACATTATCAGCGCTGACCATTGCCATTATAGAATTGTCGGGGGTAAGCCAGAACGCGCTGTTTAATAAAAACAAAGCAGTAGCGGCTCCTAATCATTCTGCGGCAAATCATATAGAAGCGGGTACCCTGCCCAGCGGAGCGGCAGCATCGGGCGAGGCCAATGCTGTAAAGCACCCCAAGACCAGCATTAAGTTTGATAAAGATACTTATGACTTTGGTACGATCAAGGACGGTGATGTAGTAGAGCACGTATATACTTTTAAAAACACAGGTAGCCATCCTTTAATTATAGACGAAGTAGTGGCCACCTGCGGTTGTACCGTTCCGGCATATACCAAAACGCCAGTAGCCCCGGGTGCTAAAGGAGAAATCGCTATTTCCTTTAACTCTAAAGGCCGCACCGGTAATGTCGATAAAAATATCATCCTGAAAAGCAATGCCCAGGAAGAGTCTATTCCCTTATACTTTAAAGCAGTAGTAAAGCCCTAATTGCGCTTGTTTCGTTTTGAAAAAATATTTAGCCCTAGTTAAGTTCAGCCATACCATTTTTGCCTTACCCTTTGCCCTTATCGGCTTTGCATTGGCAATTTTTTATACCCAACAGTTCCACTTTGAGCCGCGCGTCTTATTGCTGATGCTTTTGTGCATGGTCACAGCCCGGAATGCCGCTATGGCCTTCAACAGGTACCTGGATCGTAACTTTGATGCCAAAAACCCGCGCACAGCCAACCGGGAAGTCCCCGCCGGTATCATCCCGGCAAAGCAGGCATTACTTTTCACCATCGTGAACTGTATTATTTTTGTAGCCGCTACTTATTTTATCAACCCGCTGGTATTGGCCTTATCGCCTATAGCCTTATTTGTCGTACTCTTTTACAGCTATACCAAAAGGTTCACCCCACTCTGCCATATCGTTTTGGGGGTAGGATTGGCTTTGGCACCAATTGGCGCCTATTTAACCGTAACCGGTATTTTTAACATAGTGCCCTTATTTTTCTCTTTCATTGTACTGACCTGGGTTTCGGGATTCGATATCATTTATGCCCTGCAGGATGAAGAGTTTGACCGGGAGCATCATTTAAACTCCATCCCGGCCGCGTTGGGTAAACGCAAAGCATTGATGGTTTCCAATATCCTGCATGTATTTTCCGGTCTGCTGATCATTGGCGTTGGGATCTACGCTCATTTTGGCTGGATTTATTGGGCCGGCGCATTAATCGTTCTTGCCTTGCTGGTGTACCAGCACACTTTGGTAAAGCCTCATGATCTCAGCAAGGTTAACCTGGCGTTTGGCACCACCAATGGCATTATCAGCCTGGTATATGCGGCATTTACAATCACGGATATCATCTTACTTTAGCTAATGAAGCGCCACTGGTATCTTATTATTTACCTGATATGGTGGCTATGCCTGGCTTATATATTACCTCGTAAGCTTGAGCTTTCGTCTTCCCTAGTCCCGGGATGGCATATCAGCTATTACAGCGAATCTTTTTTATACCTATGCGGCAGCTTTCTTGGTTGCTTAATACTAGGATACCTGATTTTAATAAGAAAAGACCCTATCGGGCTCCTCTTATTTTTACTCCATTTCCTATTCACGCTTGTTTCGATTTTCTTCATCAGAGATCCATTTTACCTCTATCCATCCATTTTATACAGAGCATCGAATAAAGCAATCGAAGAGATGAACAAGGTATTGCTAGTACAGCAATATGCCACAATACTATTTTTCACCACCCAATTACTTTACCTTATTTTCCTGATCAGGATGTATCGCAAAGGAAATAAGAAAGATTCAAGACCCGGCATCCAGGTTAAAGAGAAATAAATACAAAAAGTCCTCCGTATTTTTAGCTATTTTTAATGTTGCTTAAAAATCAGAAACTTATGTTACTCCCGCAAAAGCATACCGGAGCAGATACTACTATATTTTCCGTCATGTCGGCCCTGGCCGCGGCACATGGTGCCATTAACCTCTCCCAGGGTTTCCCCGACTATCCTATAGACACCCGGATACAACAATTGCTCAAAGAGGCTACAGCGCAAGGCTTTAATCAATATGCGCCCATGCCCGGCCTCCCCGTATTGACCGAGCAGATTGCCCGGCAAAAAAACCGGCAATTGAATCTGCGGGTTGATCCCTCCAATATTACTATTTGCCCGGGCGCATCCTATGGTATTTTTGTTACGCTGGCTACCGTCTTAAGTAAAGGTGATGAAGTCATTATCCTGGAACCAGCTTATGACGCTTATATACCGGCTATTGAGATCAATGGGGGCATACCGGTAGCAGTACCTTTAAACTACCCTGACTTTTCTGTAGACTGGGACCGCCTTAAAGCAGCGACCAATGCAAAGACCAAAGCGATCATAGTCAATACCCCGCATAATCCTACCGGTACAATATGGTCGGCTGCAGACTGGCAGCAATTAGGCGCGCTCGTTGCCGGCAGGGAAATTATGGTAATTTCTGATGAAGTTTATGACCAGATTGTCTTTGACGGGGCAAAGCACCATAGTGTCTTGCAGGAGGAGGCGTTAAAAGACCAATGTGTCGCTGTTTTCTCTTTCGGGAAACAATTTCATGCCACCGGCTGGAAAATAGGCTACACCATTGCCTCGGCCACGATTACTAAAGCGATCCGGAAAGTGCACCAGTTTATTGCTTTTTCTGTAAATACGCCGGCACAGTATGCCCTGGGTATGTTTATGCAGCAATTCCCGGATGAAGACAGTTGCGCTTTATTAAACAGTAAAAGAAACCTATTGAACCAATTGCTGGCAGAAACGCCATTTAAAATACTGCAACCCGCGGCAGGCAGCTATTTCCAGGTAGCCGACTACAGTCAATGGAAAGATATGCCAGATAAGGAATTTGCCCAATGGCTGACGAAAGATGCCGGTGTGGCTACTATTCCGTTAAGTGCGTTTTACCAGCATGGGACCGATAATAAACTGGTACGTTTTTGTTTCGCAAAAGAGGACGCTACATTGCGGGCAGCGATCGATAAAATAAAGGCTAAGCTTTAAAGCTTAGCCTTTATTTATAATGACGCAATAATGTTGTTTACCTGCTCCTCAATCTCCGGTTCCGTCATGTTTATTTTCACGAAAGGCTTACCGGTGATTTTTTCGTACAGCTCTATATATCTTTCTGATATTTCTGCAACTTTCTGGTCAGTCATTTCCGGTATTTCCTGGCCATCTTTGCCCTGGAAACCATTTTCCATAAGCCATTCTCTTACAAACTCCTTAGACAGCTGTCTTTGCGGCTTATTTTCTTCCTGTAAACGATCGTAGGTATCCGCATAAAAATAGCGGGAAGAATCCGGGGTATGAATTTCGTCGATCAGGTAGATCTGGCCGTCTATTTTCCCGAATTCATATTTCGTATCTACCAGGATCAGGCCTCTTTCCTTGGCCATTTCGCGACCGCGTTCAAACAGGGCTTTGGTAATGCGTTCCAGCTCTTTGTATTCTGCTTCCGAAACCAGTCCACGGGCGATAATTTCTTCGCGTGAAATGTCTTCATCGTGGCCTTCGTGCGCTTTGGTAGAAGGCGTAATGATCGGTTCCGGAAAAAAATCGTTCTCTTTCAGGCCATCCGGCATTTTCACCCCGCACAGCATGCGTTCGCCGCTCTTATAGGTCCTCCAGGCATGACCGGACAGGTTACCACGGATCACCATTTCCACGGGAAAGGTTTCGCATTTTTTACCTACAGTAACATTTGGTAAGGAATTGCCGTCAATCACCCAGTTAGGTACGATATCTTTGGTCGCTTCCAGGTTAGCTGCAGCAATTTGGTTCAGTACTTGTCCTTTGTAAGGTATGGGTCTCGGTAATACCACGTCAAAAGCAGAGATCCTGTCGCTCACTACCATAGCCAGGTATTGGCCGGCAATCGTGTATACATCTCTTACTTTTCCTTTATAAAAATCAGTTTGATTATTTAATTTCAGCATTTTCTAAAATTGGGAGTGCAATTTAATCAAATATTAGCGAAATAGCAATGTTAAATTATTTATCGCTACATTTAAAGTAGACGGGAACGATAACATAAGACCTCTCCGGCTTTTATCAATGTCCAAAGCAGGTTTCCAGGCAGGCATATTTTTTAATCAGTCTTAAGGCTTCTTCCGGCAGGCTATAATCAAAATCCTTTCCTTCTACTATAGTGATATCACTTAATATTCTATCTGCTTTCACAACAAACCGGACAGCAACTAGTCCCTTCAATTTTCTTTTCAACAGCTTTTGAAGGATAAACTTTATTCTTTTGCTATATATGCCTGATAGTTAAATAAAAGAAATACGCCTTGGACCAATATTCCCCCTTTATCTACTGGGAACTGCTATATGCGATCCGGCGAGGAAGAAACATTTAATTTAAAGTCAATCGGCAATGTCATATAGCTTTTTACAATATACCCATTCTGTGTTGCCGGCTTCCAGGGTGGCATATTTGCTACTACTCGTACCGCTTCTTCCGGAAGCCCGCCGCCAAGTTCCTTGCCTCTTAACACACGAACGCTATCTACGCTTCCATCTTTATCAATAATGAATTCGACCACGACCTTTCCTTGAATCCCAGCCTCATATGCCACGTTCGGGTATTGCGGATTGTTTCTTAAATAAGCAGAAAGATCATATTCTGGCTTTGCTTTATTTTCTTCAGGAATTGCCCTGAATACCTCTTTCCCGTTTTTGTGCTTTTGCAAATCCTTATCGTCCCGCTTCTGAGCAAAGCCCAGACTTCCTATTGCCAGCAAACTAATTGTAACTATTGTTTTCATAAGATTGCAAATGTACTTTATATATTTTATCATTAATACCTGTAATAATAGTGATTATTTTGCTATTCAGCTATAATATTGAAGATTTACACTATAGTGAAAAATGACCTTGTTGCCGCTGGCTAATTTCGTAATTTTGCCTTTTAAATTTTTATGCGTATAGAAAATCATGGACACTAATTTAAGAGAGCAAATTCTTCTGTTATCCCAGGTTCCGCTCTATGCCATTATCATCGGCATCGAATTGTTCATTATGAACTTCCAGCTCAAAAAGCTGTATACCCTTAAAGAAACCTTACAAAATATCTACCTGTCACTGGTTTGCTTCCTTGTAGATCTCGGCTTCCGTGTCGTATACCTGTTTATATTCGCTTTGTGTTTTCAATACGCTTTTTTCCACTGGGACCATCATGGCTGGATCTACTGGGTAAGCCTGGTGATCCTCCAGGACTTTGCCTTTTACTGGCTGCACCGTAATGATCATTTTATCCGTTTTTTCTGGGCCACACATGTTACCCACCACAGCGCGATCAATTATAACATCACCGTAGGTTTCCGTTCTTCTGTCTTGGAACCCTTATATCGTTTTGTGTATTTTATTCCACTGGTGTTCCTGGGCTATGAGCCTATAGATATCCTGTTTGTATTTTCCGCTACGCAGATCTGGGGCACCCTGATCCATACCAAAGCAATCGGGAAGCTCGGAATCCTGGAATATATTTTTGTTACTCCATCTCATCACAGGGTGCATCATGCTTCTAATGCCAAATACCTGGATCGCAATATGGGCATGTTCCTCATCATCTGGGATAAAATGTTTGGCACCTTCCAGGAAGAGATTGATGAAAAAGAGTATGAGCCGATCCGTTACGGGCTAACACACAACCTGGAAAACCCGAACTGGGCCATGCTCATCTTCCATGAATTTGTGGCCATAGTCCAGGATTTAAAGCAACCGGGCCTTAGCTGGAAACAACGCTGGCGCTACCTCTTTGACAAACCAGGCTACAGCCATGACGACAGCAGGATGACCTCTGATAAAATGCGCGCCGAGGAAGCGCAAAAAGAAAAAGATAATTTAACGGTTCTTGAAGCAACAGAAGCAGAGCTGGTGAAATGATAAAAAGATCAGGGCCACGATGTATCGTGGCCCTGATCTTTTTATCATTATCAACCTTTCTATTTCAAGAAATCCGATGCTTTGTAAGCAGGGTCCGGGTATTTATAAAATCCTTCTCCGGAAGCAACACCTAATTTTCCCTCATCGATCATAGCTTTCATCAAAGCTACTATTTTAAGCTTTAGCGGGTCAGGTGCCGCATCCGCGGCCATTTTATTAATATTGTACGCGGTAGTAATGCCCACAATATCAAGTGTAGCGAAAGGGCCAACAGGCGCGCCGGTGGCCGCCATCCAGGTTTTATCAATCGTTTCCGGGTCAGCCACACCATTTGCCCACAAAGCACTTGCAGCACTCAAAAAAGGCACCAGCAAGGAGTTCAGAATATAGGCCGGCTGCTCTTTATGTAAGGGTAAAGCGATCATACCGATATCTTTTGCGAAAGCAACGATAGTGTCAAATACTGCCTTATCCGTTCCTGCATGTCCCATGATCTCTGCAGTATTATGTTTCCATATTTCGTTAGCGAAATGCAGTGCCAGGAACTTTTCGGGTCGGCCCGTTGCTTCAGCGAACATACTCGGCAATAATGTTGAAGTATTGGTCGCAAAGATCGTTTTTGCCGGCGCTACTGCTGCCAGCTGCTGATAGAATGCTGTTTTGATCGCGGGGTTTTCCGGGATAGCCTCAATGAGCAGGTCGGCATCTTTTACAGAAGCCGCCAGGTCTGTAGTAGTATCGAGGCGCGAAAAGGCTGCCGCAATCGACTCATCACCTGCATGCAGGTCCTGACGGTAAGCTGCCGCAATCCTTTCAAAGGTGGCCTTAGCTTTATCCAAAGCTGCATCGTTAATATCATACACGGTCACCCTGAATCCATGATAAGCGGCCTGTAAGGCTATCTGGGCGCCTAGTACACCACTGCCGGCAACGGTTACATTTTTAATAGTCATGATCTTTAATTTTTTTATTGAATATAAGTAGCGAAATGTGCTTCGGCATTCCTTACTTTTTTCATATTGACCAGCCAGTCATTTTCCGCATCTCGGTAACCAATCGGTAATAATAAAACACTTTTCAGCCCTTGTTCCCCCAGCTCTAACAATTCGTCCAAAGCCGCATTATTAAAGCCTTCCATAGGTGTACTGTCTACTTTTAACTCTGCCGCCGCCGCAATCGCCAGGCCCAAACCAATGTAAGCCTGTTTTGCCGTATGCACAAAATTCTCTTCGGCAGTCTGCTGCAGGTATACCGCTTTCAGACGATTGGTATAATCATTGAAATGGCCTTCTTTAAGCCCCCTCTCCGTCGTGGTTACCTGGTAAATATTATCTATTCTCTCTTCGGTATACTTATCCCAGGCTGCAAATACCAGGAGATGAGAACAATCCGCAACGATCTGCTGGCCCGAAGCAATAGGTACTATTTTTTCTTTGAGTTCCGGATTGCTGATCACCAATACCCTGAATTGCTGCATACCTGAAGAAGTGGGCGCCAGGCGGGCCGCTTCCACGATCTTAGCAACATCTGCCGCTGCTACTTTTTTAGTATTATCATATTTCTTAGTGGCATAGCGCCATTTCAGATTATCAATCAAGTTCATGTTTTTTCTTTTTAATAAATAGCAATTAATGTGGTAATAATAGCCAGCAGAGCCGGCAAAGCCTGTACGAAAAATATTTTCTTTGATGCTGTAAGCGCGCCAAACAGACCAGCTATGGCTACACAAGCCAGGAAGAATAATCTTATATTGATGGCCCAAACCGGCGATTCAATGAGTAAAGACCATATTAAACCGGCGGCTAAAAAACCGTTATACAATCCCTGGTTAGCCGCAAGCCCTTTGGTAGGCTTAAATAATTCAGGCGGTAATGATTTTCCAAATGCTTTCTTACCTGCACTTTCCCAGGCAAACATTTCCATCCAGAGAATATAAAGATGCTCAATGGCTACTATGGCCGTCAGTATAATTGCTATGTATTGCATTTACTATTTTTTAGTGATTTGTTACATTTAAAGTTACCTCGATATTGTTGCGGGTAGCATTAGAATAAGGACATACCTGGTGTGCTTTTTCCACCAAAGATTGCGCCGTTGCAGCATCCACGCCAGATACGTTCACATCCAGCACTACAGCAAGCCCGAACCCGCCATTTTCGATTTGCCCGATACTCACTTTAGCGGTTACCTGTGTGCCGGCAACTTCTGTTTTACTTAAAGAGATTACGCGGTCCAGCGCACTGCCAAAACAAGCGGAGTAACCTGCCGCGAATAGCTGTTCGGGATTGGTATAATCGTCATTAGCACCTCCTAAAGCTTTAGGGTGTCTAACCTGCAGGTCAAGTGTTCCGTTGTCGGTTCTTACATGGCCATTACGGCCTCCGGTTGCTGTGGCTACAGCGGTGTACAATGCTTTCATTTTTGTGTTATTTATATTTTTTTAAAATTTTAGTGGTTATACTTCTTAAAAATATTAATTCCTCACGGGTAAGATCAATGTCATCAAGCAGTTTGTGCGGAATATCAGCCGCTTTTTTCTTTAGCTCCCTGCCCTTTTTGGTCAGGGTTATTAGCACGACCCTTTCATCCTCTTTCTGCCGGGTCCGGGCCACGAGCTCTTTAGCCTCCATCCTTTTCAGCATTGGCGTTATGGTGCCTGTATCCAGGTAAAGCTTATCGCAAATCGTGCTCACGGTGGCCTGCTGCTCTTCCCAAAGCACCATTAATACCAGGTATTGCGGGTAAGAAATATCCAGCGCATCCAGGTAAGGCCGGTACATGCTCACGATCTCTTTAGATAAAGTATATATGGGGAAGCATACCTGCTGCTCCAGCTTTAATAGCTCTTCATTATTTTTCATCCTGTCCCTCCGGTTTAAATACAAAAGCAAAATTACACACAATTATATTGTACACAATATAATTGTAGCAAATATTTTGTTAAACCAAAATCTGCATCATAGCTTTTGATTTATTAAAACCGAATAACTAAATACCTGGAAAAGTAAAATGGGTTTAGATTCTGTAGCACTGATCGTTGAATTTGAAAAATACTTCAAGCTAAACATCCCGGATCGCGAAGCAGAAAGAATGTACCGGGTCAGTGATGTTGTGCGTTACCTGAATGCTATTTATAATACTACAGCTTCCGATCCGGAGCCGGTCTTTAGCCTGCTTCAAAACAAGTTCGCAGATTACTTAAACCTGGGGCCGGAAGATCCTGTTTTTGAAAAGTATAAAATTGAAAGTAAAGCGTTTTGGCAGCAGGTAGCAGTAGCCACGGGCTTAAAGATTGCATTACCGAAGGGCAGCGCTACCAAAGGCCTTAATATGCTGTAGCGATTATTTTACCCGGAGCCCGATTACGTAGTGACACAAATCACCTATGAACGTTTTCTTGAAGTAACCGCTTATGTAAATTATAAAGTCCTGACCGGCCCGGGTAAATGGAATACCCTTGAAGCGCTTACTATTGCTGTTTGTGGCATTACTATAGAACTAAACGGCCTTGATCCTTACGAAGTATATCCCTCTTCTCGCTTTGTAGACGACCTGGGTATTAATTAGGCATTCAATAAATCGCAAAACCAATAGCCAAAAGATTCGGTACCATGCTGGTAAGTCCGATAGACTTTTTCACCTTTAGTAAAATCTACAGGCGCTTTAAAATAAGGCGCTTCAAAGCAAAAAGTGTGAAACTCCCCGTTTTCGCCAGCCGGATCCACACCCGCAGGAAGATCTTTTATAAAATCGTGGTCTAAAACCCGGCCCACGAAAGATGCATCCAGGTGCTGCGCATTGACCGATACCGTAATAGCCTTAAAGCCCAGGTCAATGAATTCGTCAACAATAGAGCGGCTATCCCTTTGCCATAATGGAAACCAACCCTTCAGCCCCACCTGTGCCAACTGTTGCTCCCTATAAAGTTTCAGATCTTCCAGAAAGATATCCCCGAACGCAGCGTATTCAAATCCTTCGCTGATCAGTGGCGCAACCGCTTGTTGCATGATAGTTTCGTAAGTGGTATTGATGCACTGTTCCGGAATAGCAACAATAGAATAAGGTAGCTCAATAGCCTTCAACTGAACTTCGAGCAAGCTGCGACGCACGCCGTGCATACTTACCCTTTGTTGGGTTTCGTTGATCGTTGTCAATAAATGACCGACGGATATGTTTTTATCCTGCAATAAATAATGGAGCGCTAAAGCAGAATCTTTCCCGCTGCTCCAGTTGAAGTAAACTTGCTTATGCATCTGTTTCTGTAAATACGGAAGAGTTTAAAAATTAAAAGTTACCGGTATGAGATAATAAGACCGCACCGCTTTACCATCCGCTATATCATATCCGATATTTATGGCAATTTAAATACTACAGGCAGGGTATAATAAGCACGCACGAATTTACCAGACTGTACAGCCGGTTTCCATTCAGGCATGGCAAGCACTGCACGAATCGCTTCTTCAGGAAGGCCATGACCCAATTCTCTACCTCTTATAATAGTAGCAGAGGATAAACTTCCATCTATTTCTACCACAAACTGTACCACTATCTTGCCCTGGATCTTATTCTTTTTTGCCGCTTCCGGGTATCTTAGGTTTTTCGAAAAATAATTTGAGCTATTAAATTTTGGCTCAGGCGTTTTTTGTACCGCTCTGTAAATTTCATGCTTATCAGTTTTTGTTTGGTCAGAAGCTATGGCTTCTGGTTTTGGCTTGCCCATACCTCCCGGTACATTCCCAACTTCATTCGAATCATTTTTCTCCTGTGCACTTACACTCAAACCACAGATTAACAATAATCCTGTGCCGATTATTTTTAAATTCATAGAACAAATGTAATGGATTTGTCTTTAAGTCTCCGACGGTTAAAACCATAACGACAGCCATATTAGCAAATCAGCTAATAGTTGTTTAATTTTGCCCTCTAATATTCGAATTTTCCTGTGCAGCAGTCTGTTTTTTTAATCACCCCTCCATTCACCCAGCTGAACACGCCCTACCCGGCAACGGCTTATCTTAAAGGGTTCCTGAATACCAAAGGTGTACCCTGCAAACAGGCAGACCTGGGCATCGAGGTCATTAACGCGATCTTTTCCCGCAAAGGACTGATCGCCTTATTTGAAGCGGTCGCTGCAGGAAATTTTTCTTTAAGCGCAAATGAGCGGCGTATTGTCGCTTTACAGGAAGATTATATTGCCACCATCGAGCCGGTCATCTTGTTTTTCCAGGATAAAAACCCGACGCTGGCACACAGCATTTGTACCGGCAATTACCTGCCGGAAGCTGGCAAATTTGAGCAGGTAGCCGACCTGGAATGGGCCTTTGGCACCATGGGTATCCGTGATAAAGCCCGGCACCTGGCGACTTTATATTTAGAAGATATCGGTGACCTGATCAAAGCCACTGTTGATCCATTTTTCGGCTTTAGCCGTTACGCGGAAAGACTGGCTAGTAGCGCGCACTCTTTTGATGCCTTATACACGGCACTACAACAGCCGCCTACTTTTATTGATAAGATCACCCTCGATATACTGGACCGGAAATTGCAGGTACATCAGCCCACGCTATTAGGCATATCCGTTCCTTTTCCCGGTAATCTTTATGGCGGTTTACGCTGTGCGCAGTTTGTAAAAGCAAAATACCCGGGGATAAAAATATGCCTGGGTGGCGGCTATGCCAATACCGAGTTGCGCTCCCTGAAAGACGCGCGGGTATTTGAATTCCTCGACTTCATCACCCTGGACGACGGCGAAGCCTGTATTTATCACCTCGTGGAATACCTGGAAGGCATCCGCAGTATTGATTTCCTGAAACGCAGCTTCTCGCTTTCTGATGGAGCCGTCCATTATTTTAACGCTTCTGTCGCCCCTGATTATAAACAAATTGAAGTCGGCACGCCTGACTATGAAGGTTTACCCTCGGCACAATACTTATCGGTAATCGAAGTAGCCAATCCTATGCACCGGCTATGGAGTGATGGCCGCTGGAACAAGCTTACCCTGGCGCACGGTTGCTATTGGGGCAAATGCACTTTCTGCGATATCAGCCTGGACTATATCAAAAATTATGAAGCGACGACCGCGACTGTACTGGCTGACCGGATTGAAACGATCATAGCGCAAACCGGTGAAACAGGTTTTCACTTTGTAGACGAAGCGGCCCCACCCGCGCTTATGCGGGAGCTGGCCATAGAGATCCTGAAAAGAAAATTAACCATCACCTGGTGGACTAACATCCGGTTTGAGAAAAGCTTTAGCCCGGACCTGTGCAAACTATTGGCGGCCTCAGGCTGTATCGCGGTTTCCGGCGGGCTGGAAGTAGCCTCAGACCGCCTGCTGGCCTTAATTAAGAAAGGGGTCACCCTGGCCCAGGTAGCAAAAGTAACGGATAGCTTTACAGAAGCCGGCATCATGGTACATGCTTACCTTATGTATGGCTTTCCTACCCAGACCGACCAGGAAACCATAGACAGCCTGGAAGTCGTACGCCAGATGTTTGAAGCCAATATCATACAGTCCGGCTTCTGGCACCAGTTTGCCATGACGGCACATAGCCCTGTAGGTATGAACCCGGAAGCCTATAAGGTTGAAGCCTTACTTACGGATGAAGGCACCTTTGCCAATAATGACATCCCGCACCAGGACCACACCGGCGCGGACCATGCAAAATATGCGGCAGGTTTGCGTAAAGCTATCTTCAATTATATGCATGGTATTTGCTTCGAATTCCCGCTGCAGGAATGGTTTGATTTCAAAATAAAAGCGACCACAGTATCCCCTTACTTTATACAGCAGTGCCTGGACGAGGCCGCCAGGGACAATATGATCAGGCCTTCTACAAAAATTCTGTGGACCGGGCATTTGCCACAGGTCAAAATAAAAAAGAAGTCAAAAAAGCTAAGCGTAGCGCAGGTCTCTTTTCAGCAGAAGAAGGAAGCGGTGCAACTGGAATTACCGCTTGAGCTGAACGAAACCCTGCAACTCGTGTTGAGTCAATGCTCCCTGAAGCATGGTTATAAAACAATACAGCAGCTGGATGCATTGCTTGAAACGCAAAAACTGGCAGCATTGGATCAATTGTTTGCCCATGAATATTTCGGCGAGATCAGGAATATGGGCCTGTATTTATTATAAAACAGTTAACGCTATAAAAAAGTGCGGGGAAAGCGATTTGCTTTCCCCGCACTTTTTTATAGTTACGTTCAATTATTGTTTCACAAATTTATTGATATAAGTACCCTTATCAGTAGTACAACGGATCATGTAAACACCCGCTGCCAGGTTTTTGACGTGAACCGATTGCTCATGGCCTTTAACTTTTTGCGATAATAAAGTACGGCCTAAATAATCTACTAACTCCAGCTCCAAAACATTCCCGGCACTTTCATCTAAAGTAATCTGTAACTGGTCCGATACCGGGTTAGGATACAGCTTTAGCAACTTGGAATTAATTACATTGCGGACACTTAAAACCGATTTCTTTTCACCTGTGGCAAAGGTAGCCCCGAAAATAGGGCCGCTATAATTAAGGGTAGCCTTTTGATAATATTGATTGGCATCATAGGTCCAGCCGTTGCCAGCCATACCCATATTATACACGGCTACATCGGCAGCAGCTGCCTGATCCGGTACCTGGGCAGCAGCTGCTGTTTTATAGATCACCAGGCGCATACTGTCCTGCAGGTTATTCATCGCCGGCAATGACCCCGTAAGGTCCGTTTTATCCTGGTCCAGGAATGGGAAGATAAACTGGCTGGCTCCCGTCAGAGCCTGGTTAAGCTCTATCGACCAGTTCCTGTTAGAGTGATACCAGTTTTCGAAAGCACCATCAGTATATAGATAGCTACTGGCATCAATCGCGGCACCTGTGCCATAAGTTGGCGTTGTGGTCATAGAGATCTGCAGGTTGGACAAGTCCAGGCCGCTGATATTATTATTCTTGATGATCAGCACCAGCTCGTCGTTCAGGCGATCAAAATCATTTTTCGTATCATAACAGTAAAGGTTATTCCCATCAATACAGAAGCCATTCGCGACAACGGTAAGACCGTCCTGATCGACGACTTTCGTTGCATAGTAATCACTGCTCAGGCAGCCATAATCTGCTGCTGCAGCCACCCAGGCCCTTAAGGTATCGCCGGGTTGCTGCCCAAAACCATTGGCAAAATTAACACCAACATTAGACAGCAGGTGGCAATAGCTCATTATTGTACCCTGGTTGGCAGGAATGCCCGCCGGGGCACAATTGTTATCTGCATATTGCACATCGTAGGCTCCAGCGCAATTATCAATGGCCGTACCATTGCCATTCCAGGCACAATTGTGGGTATGCGGAGAACCCAGGTTATGACCAAATTCGTGCGCAGAGCAGTTGATATCCCAGGAATAAACCGGCACCAGAGGCAGGTTAGGACTACCTGCGGTATTGATCATACTAAATGGCCCGACATAAGTTGGCATACCATTATAAGTGTAGGGCATCGGCGTGGCGCAAATAACCCTTAACCAGGCCAGGCCACCTAAAGGCGGATGGTTATTATTTACCGTATATCCCGTAACCATCTGCATCAGGTTCGCGGTAACATTAGTAGCGATCTCCCCTCCAAATTGTGCCAGTACACCCGGTGCAGTATTCGGATAACCATCCGGGGCAGTATTGACATTTAAGGCTTGCAGGGCTACCCGCATCTGATCGTTCTCATATAATGCCGCCACGCCATTAAATACGGTCGTCAGGTAGTTTTGGGTTGCTGTAACACTATTCTGGTTCTTTTGGTATAATTTATAATCACCGTAAAGAGCCATAGTAACGACCTGGCAATTAGCCCCTTTATCCCCGGTAAATGCGCCCGTCTTTCTTTGCCGTTGGGCCAAAGGATTCTGCTCTTGTGCCAGCTCGTTTTTACAGAGGGAAATGTATTGGGCGCCATCAATTATATCGGACTCATTAAAAAGGATATAATTTTCATATTGAGTACCCGGGTTTTCTTTATTCAGCACGAGGTTATAGTTACCGCTCATCCCGGGTATACTGATCACACCGCCCAGCTCGTTGCTATAAAATGAAAGCGCGGCTATGGAACGATCACTGCCCTCCCTGAATCCCCTGTAGAAAGTACCTTCCGGCCTTGCCACAGCATGATATTGCCCGCTTTGATCTTTTACCTGTGCTTTAAAGTCTGTAGTAAAAAGATCATATTTTGCCAGCAGGATCGTTTCCGTTCCGGTAGCAAGTGGCAGGTCAAAACTAAGGGTCTTATATTGTTTATGATTTAATGCTGCTAATGCCGCCTTATTTAATTTCAGGTAAATAACATTCCTTATGGCCTGCTCCACTTTAGGGTCACGCTCATCGCTGCGCTCGAATAGAGCAAGTGATACCGGCTGGTCAGCCTTTATAGCCATTTTGGTATTCCGGGCAACCGTGCCCGTTTGCGCAAATGTTTTAACGGTACCTAATGTACCTACGGCAACAAAAGCGGTAAGTATCCAATGTGATATTTTCATCTGTTTAAATTTGAATAGACCAAATTAGTAAATTTTGCTTAATATAACATTTAAAAATTATATTTTCAGCAGATCGTGTTTTATTGATAATAAGGAGCTAATGCTTCATAAAGAGGCCGGGGCATCAGCGTTTTCTTTTTGTTTTGACTATCGTAGAAAACCAAAGTAACGGTTCCGCGATTCAGCAGCTTTCCTTTTTCATTGAATAGTTCAGAAACAAAGGTAATCTCCGCTTTCTCAGGGAGCTGTTGCAGGCTGGTTTTAATGGTAATGAGATCGTCATAAAATGCGGGACGAAAATATTCACTCTCCATCTTTACTACCGGCAACATAATCCCGATCTCTTCCAGGCCTTTATAGCTAAATCCAAGGTTGCGTAATGACTCTGTTCTGCCTACTTCATAATAAAGCGCGTAATTACCGTAATAGAGATAACCCATCTGGTCGGTCTCCCCGTAACGGACTCTTAATTGCGTTTCATGTGTATACATGGTAGTATAAATTATTATTGTAACTATTGTTGTTCAAAAACCGGCTCAAGTTAGTCCAATAAAATGAATGAAAAAGCGCCGAATTTGTAAGTTCCGGCGCTTTTTTATTAAGTAGATTACTGGTTTATAGGGCAAGTAAACAGTATTAACTATGCCATGTTATGGAATACTCTCTGCACATCATCGTCCTGCTCCAGGCGCTCAATCAGTTTAAACACATCATCGCTTTGCTCATCAGTTACCTCTACCGTGTTTAAAGGTAACCATTCCAGTTCCGCGTTCATCGGCTCCATATTACGCTCTTCCAGGGCTTTCTGCATATTCCCGAAGTCTGCATAGGCGGTGTGGATCACGATATTACCTTCACTATCTTCTCCCAGGTCTTCCAGGCCGGCATCAATCAGTTCCAGTTCAAGGTCTTCCGGGTTTTGTCCTTCAT
Source organism: Taibaiella sp. (assembly GCA_016786705.1). Lineage (GTDB taxonomy): Bacteria > Bacteroidota > Bacteroidia > Chitinophagales > Chitinophagaceae > Edaphocola. Next base: position 5,356 of record JAEUVV010000001.1, on the reverse strand, counting down.
TTTTCAGTTTGAATACACCTACGTGGTTGAACAGGAAACCCACAGAGCCACTGTTGCCTAAGTTACCACCGCCTTTATTGAAATGCGAGCGGACATTGGCTACCGTACGCGTTGTATTGTCCGTAGCGGTTTCCACTAATATGGCAACACCATGCGGGGCATAACCTTCATACAATACCTGCTCAAAATTGGTTGTATCTTTACCTAATGCGTTTTTAATAGCTCCCTCGATACGGTCTTTCGGCATATTGATGGATTTGGCATTTTGCATGACCCTGCGCAAAGCCGGGTTTGTGTCCGGTTCCGCTCCGCCAGCTTTAACGGCAATAGCGATTTCTTTACCAATACGTGTAAATTGTTTCGCCATACGGTCATAGCGTGCAAACATCTTTGACTTACGTACCTCAAATATACGTCCCATATAAATTATATTATTTTATGCTTAAATTAAATGCGGACCAAAATTAATATTTTTTGAGCAAATTCAAATGAATTCAAAATACTAACTTCGCCCTAATAATATTACATCCATGCACGATTTTTCCGATTTTCTCAGCGCCAGGCATTTTAAAGATTTAATTGAGCTATCAAACTACAAATCATTGCAGTTTGCCCACACAATCCAGGCCGCGCAACACGGCTACCTGGATTTTTCAGCCGCGGATATAGTACTCATTGGTTGTGGCGAAAGACGGGGAGAAGCGTTTAAATCGGCTTATAGTGATGCTCCCAACGCGATCCGTAAAGCCTTCTATGAGCTATATAACTGGTACCCGGATATTGCCATCGCGGACCTGGGCAATATCGTCCAGGGCGCTACCCTTTCCGATACCAGGGCAGCCCTGAAAGTGATGCTGAACGAGTTACACAAAGCCGGCAAAATAGCTATATTGCTAGGTGGCAGCCAGGACCTGACCTTGCAGCAATATGATATATATAGAAATGCGGCGCAAGCTGTGGATGTGGCGGTAATAGACAGTCATATAGACCTTGAAGATGATGAAGGCGCGAACCCGGCCCAGAGCTTCCTGATGGACATCCTGACCGGGGAACCGAACTATGTAAGAAATTATAGCCATATCGGTTTTCAAAGTTATTTTACCAACCCTAAAATGCTGGAAACCTTAGATAAATTACGTTTTGACTTTTTCCGCCTGGGTGTGGTTAGAGAAAATATAGAGGAAATGGAACCTGTATTGCGTAATTGTAATTTGTTGAGTGTGGACCTGGCTGCCCTGCGCGCCTGTGATGCCGTCTTTAATAAAGAAGCTTCGCCCAATGGCTTTTTCGGCGATGAATTATGTTTATTAATGCGCTATGCCGGGATGGCTAAAGACCTTAATTCTATTGGCATATACGGTTACCACCCGGATGCGGACCATAATGAGCAAGGGGCTATACTCGTGGCGCAAATGCTTTGGTATTTCCTGGACGGTTACCGCATCAGGCGATCAGAAGCGACGCTGGAACAAAAAGACCAGTTTGTGACTTACGATGTGCCTTTCGCGGATTATGAAGCGCGGTTTATCAAAAGTAAGATTACGGGCCGCTGGTGGATGCAACTGCCCGATCAAAGCTATATTCCCTGTGCGGAAAGCGACTATAACCAGGCTGTTCATAACGAGATCCCGGAGCGCTGGATCAGGGAGCAGGAGCGCCTGGTGTAATCAAGGCAAATGACCCAAACTTAAAATAAAGTAATAGCCCCGCAGGTTTGCGGGGCTATTACTTTATTCCGTTTATAGAACTGGTGCCCGAAGACGTATCAAATTTACGGTAGATTTCGAAGTCCGCCACGTATGAAAGCCAAGATGCGCAAGCATCCTGGCTTTGTTGTTTTAATTATTTGGTCAGAGACCGCCACCGAACTGAAGTATTTAAGACATTTGGCTTAAATATTTTTCTTCAAATTCATCAATGGTAAATAGATTTCCATAATCATCATCTATCAAAATTTGAGAACTATATTGCCGGAAATAGTTGAAGAAGTTATTTAGAAATGAATACAAAAATTTTGGATCATTATGTTGAATATAAAAAAAATGGCAATCTTTGATCAATTCAATTTTATGCTTATTTAAGTTGTCAAACTCTAAATAATCATTTATTGCAACATCAATATAATCGAAAGAAAGATCAAACATAATATAGCTTCTTGAAACATTTTCTGGATTATATTCTTGCTCAATTAATAGCTTATTTTCTTTTTTGGCGTTGCTATAATAGTTAGACTTATTGCAAAATTCCTTTACATCAGGAATGCTTATTTCTTTGGTGGTTAATAATGAAATGGTTTGTGACATTTTATCGTATTGTATTTATAAGTAAATTCATATTGTTTGTTACTAGTACATATGGTCCAGCTCTTTGAACGGTTCTCGTTGTTGCCTTAGCCGTTTCTGCAGACCCTTTAACAAAGGTAACAACTGGCATATTAAGAAATGGTTCGGTGTTCTCTGTAACTTGTTGGATGATTTTTTTTGCTCCAGATACACCATCTTTATATTGTATTGCTGCATTGGGAGTTAATACATCTATCTCTCCGGCTATTTCACCTGTCAAATCATCTATGATTTCCATATTTTTGCCCAGAATAGGAATACTACTCATCATGAGTTCAGCAGACAGCTTAACATTATTTGAATATTGCGCTAATCCATCATCAACAATTGCTGGTATCGCTTGTGCCGAAACAGTAAATGTTGGTGGGAGTGCACCCCAACTAGCTTGTCCATTTTGATCAGGGCTTGTAGAATACATATACTCAATACCATTTTCTAAACGTATATCCCCATCTTTTGGCGGATCTCCGGCATCCGCTCCATTCAAGTCATTAAACATGATGGGATTATTGAAGAAATAGTTATAGGGGCTCATACCCGCATATTTACTTTCCATGGGATCAATGGCCGTCCATCTACATAGCCAGGGAATATAATACCTTGCTCCATGGTAATACAAGCCAGACTCCTCATCCCTTTCCTTGCCGGTGTAGCGGTATCGTTTAGCTACGGCATTAATGCTTGCATTCTTAGCCTGGAATGCGGTCGTGCCATAAGGATGATATTGCCAACGAAATATTTAATTGATCTTTTTGGTGTTGGCGAATCTCGCAGGCTCGATTTCCTCGTAGCTGATGCTATCACCTATCCCGTCCAGCTCTAAAGAAGCGGATTGCAGGTGATTGCTGTACACATATCTTGTCAGTACTTCTTTAGCGTCATCCGTACCAATGGTCCGCTTCTCGAGCATGGCGATACGACCAGCACTTGTCCCCAACGAAGTTGGTGGATCGCTTACGTGGATCGTCTGCCTTTCTAAAACTAGCACTGAGCCTGTCGAATGTGTCAAAGAACTAGTGCCCGAAGACGTATCAAATTTACGGTAGATTTCAAAATGGTTACTTACATATAAGCATAAAATAGGTAGGCGGTATAAATATACCGCCTACCTTAAAATTAATAACAATGACGCAACACCTACCTTGGGAAAACGATATCCCAATTATATTTCTCTCGATATTCTCTATAATCTTTTGCACTTACAGCACCACTAGCAATTTTATCCAGTTGTTCTGTTATGGCTGTAAAATCATGCTCTGAATAGGTTTTATATTTCAATTTAAATCTATTTGCTTCAATCGTCTTTTTATAGAGTAAAAAGCACGCATCCCAAAATAGTTCACCATTCTCATAAATTTCAACTTCTACTACTTCCACGTCTTCTTGGGAAATGAAAATATCGGTTTTTATTTTTTTCGCTATATCCTCTTCAATACAAGGAACCGGAGCAAAATCTATTATGTATTTTGGATCAGAATAATCAATCATAATATTATTTTTTAAATTGTTTAAATCCATGTTTTGTTATAAATCTAGCATATCCTGTTCTCGATTTATCTACTTTTTCACCACCTCCTGTACTTAAAACGTCTGCCACATGAGATAAACAGCTATTCCCTATTAAATCATATTTGCCAAGATCATTGAATTCCATTATAGTTCTTTGAAATTGCATTGCCGCCGCTGCATTTGGCAATTCTATAATCGCCTGATGAACAAGTGGCATAGGCATATTTCTAGCTTCTACAATCCGTGAATGTTCCTGGTCTGGAGTTGTTACTTGATGAGTATTAACAGATCGCTTATCATTAATTACTTCAATTGTAAAATGCCCAACACCAGGTAATCCGTTATCATATTGCCTTACAATAGCTTTTTGAATATGTTTTTTTTGTTCCTCTGTAGGTATTGTGACTGGGCGATATGTTGAGTCTGACTTTGGCGCGTTTTTTGACTGTGCAACTTCATCAGTTTTGTTTTGAGATTCATTGGTAGCGATACGTTTTGGTAATGGTATTGGTGACCAAATGGTTTCTTCTTCTTTAGTTTTTCGGAATTTTTTTAATATTTCCGCAATAACCCATGCTGCTGTAACAATTGTAGCCACTACCGGAAATCCACGAGCAATAATAGGAGCTGCACGAGCAACAAATGGTGCTACAGCTTCTGCTGCAGCTGTTATCCACCTACCAATTAATGGGAGAGCAAATCCCATTTCTTTGCCTGCAAAACCAGCCTTAGTAGAGGTTACTACTACTCCTTCCAGTTCTCCCCGGTCTATACCCCATTCATTATTAGAAAAGAGCCAATTCGTTTTATCTATATCTAAATAATGTTCTCCTTCTTCTCCAGGGTTAGATAGTTTCTCTTTGTCTTTTTCCAGTTGTTTTTTTATCTCATCGTCTCCCTTTCCCGGATCCGCCCCACTAGGATCATTCCACATGATGGGGTTGTTGAAGGAATAATTATATGGGCTCATGCCTGCATACTTGGATTCCATCGGATCGATCGCTGTCCACCTGCATAGCCAGGGAATATAATACCTGGCACCATGGTAGTAGAGTCCTGATTCCTCATCCCGCTCCTTACCCGTATATCTATATCGCTTAGCTACGGCATTAATGGAAACGTTCTTAGCCTGGAAAGCCGTCGTACCATAAGGGTGATACTCTTCGTAGCTAATGATATCACCTATCCCGTCTAACTCCAGACTTGCCGATTGCAGGTGATTGCTGTACACATAACGCGTTAAAGTTTCCGCTGCATCGTCCGTCCCAATGGTCCGCTTCTCCAGCATAGCGATACGGCCTGAGTCATCCGAGATATGTACGGTTTGCCTTTCTAAAATCAAAGAACTAGTGCCCGAAGACGTATCAAATTTACGGTAGATTTCAAAGCCACCCAAATAGATTCTTTCCTCTTTGATGTTGCCCTTATCTACGTATTTGCGGATACGCTCGCCACCGGCATATTGGTACCAGGCTTTCTCAGAGCTCTTGCTATTGGTCTTTTGT
>JAEUVV010000007.1 GCA_016786705.1 Taibaiella sp. | reverse complement strand
CCGTAACCAGCCCTACAAGGTGTCTTACAGTTTAAAATTCCTGGCCCAGCCTGGTGTGAACAATATAGCGGATCATGGGCATCGCGCCGTTTTTGAATACTCTTCAGCTTCCGTAAAAGAACTGTTTGAATTGTTTGACCGTTTGCCGGAAGGAACGCTCCAGTACTGCGTTACGTTAAATAGCGCGGATGGAGAGAGCACGATTAGTGGTGTGGAAGATTGTACGTTTGGGAAGAAGGAGGAGCTTTTCCTGATCAACCTGGTCGATCCGGAGCACAAGGCAGAGCTCTATGAACTGAATCCTATGCTGAGCTGGGTGGCGAACTATCCGTTCGCGTCCAGTCTTGCTTATACGATAAAAGTGGTAGAGATGAAGAAAGACCAGAATGCAATAAACGCTATCAAAAGGAATAACCCTGTTTACGAGGAGAAAGGCTTAATGCAGATGAGCATTAATTACCCGATCTATGCCAGGCCATTACAGGTGGGCAGCACTTATGCCTGGACGGTGGATGCTTATTACAAAGACCTGCTGCTGGGCGGCGCCGAGCCCTGGCAGTTTACGATTGTCGAGGACAGTATTTTAAAGTCAATCTCCCTGAACCCTGCTTATATAGATTTAGAGAAAGAGTCTGGAGTATATAAACTATATGCGCCGGGAATTATAAAGATCAAATATATGCTGAAAGATCTTAAATCGGACTTGCTCCAAGTAGAACTGTTAGACAGAAATAAGAAAGCGGTGACCTTACCAAAGGAACTAAAGCAGCTGAATGCTATAGCCGGGGATAATCGTTTTGAACTGAATTTCAAAGAACATCTATCCTTAAGTCATATGAAAGATTATGTGTTGAACTTAGTAAGTTCAACGGGAAGCGTATACAAGATCCCCTTTAAATATGTGAACCCTGACCTGATCAAATAATAAGACGATAAATTATGAAGAAGACTATTTTAATCATCATTGCTGTTGCCATCGTTTGTATGGGCATTTCCTTTTTGTTATTTAACCATATGCAAAAGAAAATAGCTGTTGTAGATGTGATCAAACTGGTAAATGAATTCCAGATGAAAAAAGACCTGGAGACTAATGGCATGCAGCAGCTAAAGCAGGTAGGTATAGCTACCGATAGTCTAAAGCGTTTATTGCAGGCAAGTAGTAATGATCCCCTGAGATCAAAAGAAGAGCTACAGAATCTTTATGGCAATTATATAAGTGCACAACGACAATATGATAACCAGGCAGAACAATTGAGCCAGGAAATCAATGAGCAGGTCTGGAACCGCCTGAATCCCCTGATAGATGAATATGGGAAACAAGAAAACCTGAGATTAGTTATAGGGGCTAATGGGATGGGTACGGTTTTGTACAATGACAATTATTATGATCATACCCAGCAACTGATTAAATATGTTAATGCTAAATATGCCAAAGGTCTCTAAGATGAAACGACTAATGAACCTTTTATTGCCCGGCCTGCTTTTCCTGTTTTCCTGTGATGGCGTACAAGAATTTTCTGCTGCTGAACTGGATGCTTATGCCGGAAGTGAAGCGAGTGGATGGGTACAGCGTAAAAGCTATAACGGGATCAATTATGTGATCAAATACCGGCCGGTAAGCCTTATTGCCTTGCACGAGGAAGAGTCGGATTCTGCCCGGGCAAAACGGCAAGAAGCTTTAAAAAAAATGTACCGCTTTAATATTGATATACAGGTGGAAGGTTCCGGTCAATCGCCGCTCAGGCATGGTATCAGTGGCTTAGAGGAATATAATGCCCGCCTGGATTATTTTTTGAACCAGGCTTCAAAAGATATCTGGCTGATTGATGGAAATGATACTTTAAGACCAGCAGCCTACTGGTTTGAGAATAATCACAATCTGACCAGTCATGAAACGATAGTGCTGAATTTCGACAATACCCAAATAAAAAATAAAGAAATTCAGCTAGCCTTTAATGATCGTTTGTTCCGCAACGGGATCATTAAAGCTTCTTTTCAAAAAAATGATTTAGATAAAAAAATAGCTTTAACCTACGATAAATAATCAGATATGTTGTACAATAAGTATTGGGTTAAAACCACAGCGAGAGTGATACTCTTTTCCCTGACTTTTCAACTGCTCTCGCCTCTAGTTGCAAGCGCTCTTACTTCGGGCCCTACACAACCCGAAGTGGCCAGTTTTGAACCTGTAGGTACTACCGATATGGTCGACCTATTTACCGGCGATTTTGTATATAATATTCCCTTGTTGGATATTGAAGGGTACCCGATCAATATTTCCTATCATAGCGGGGGCGATATGGACCAGGAAGCCAGCTGGGTAGGTTATGGCTGGAATATAAACCCGGGGGTGATCAATCGGCATGTACGTGGTTTGCCGGATGATTTTAATGGCGAAACCATTTCCAGGCAGATCAATATCAAGCCGGAAAAAAATACAAGGGTGGGTATTGATGCTGCTGCAGAATGGATAGGTGTAGGGAAACCGCCAGGTGTTTTTAACCTCAGTTTTGGTTCTGCTTTGAATTTCAGTAATTACCGAGGAGTAAGTGCAGATATTAATCTTTCTATACAGGCTGGATTAAGTATAACGCCTAAGAATATGCCTGGGGTTAATATCAGGGGGACTGGCGGCATATCCTTAGGTGCCGGGTCTCAATCTGGCGCTGATGTAGACGCAAATTATAACCTGGGCTTGAATTTTAAAACCAGCCAGACGCTTAACCAGGATATGGCGATGAGTGCAGGTTGGTCGCAGGGCACCGGATATAATACCCGGTATGGATTGAAAGGAAAAAATGAGGGCGTTTCTGTTGGTGTCGGCTTGGGAGGACGTAGTAACACTGGTCCCAGTTATAATAAAAGGGTACCTATTGCAATGAGAAATTATGTTCCTATTATTACTAACGCATCACAGCTCAAAACCTATAGAGGACATATAAAAGTAGGAGCGGAAACTCCGGGGTGGATTTTTTGGCAAGGAGGTTTCTATGGTCAAATGTCCAAATTGGAGTATGAGAAAAGTGGTGATCGGCCAGGTTATGGTTATTTCTATGCTCAAAATGCCAATGTAGATGCACTACAGGATTTTACTCGTGATAAAGACGGTATGTTCAACGAATCAATGGGCTTTCTGCCGTTGGGTAATATGACTTATGATGTTTATAGCGTTTCCGGGCAGGGCACCGGCGGTTCGTTCCGGCCCTTCCGTAATGATTATGGAACCGTATATGATCCGGTTGTTTCTCCTCCTGAAAATAAGGAATTTCAAATAGCCGCAGAAGCCGGTTTTTCCGGGCTTTTTGAGTTAGGAGCTGATGGGCACACTTCCCGTACCAATACGACTTCCGGTCCCTGGGATGAGTACCAGCGCCCTTTTACAAAAAATAAAGCTGGCAGTGTTTATGAGAATGTCTTCTTTAAGCAGGCCGGAGAGTTGACCTTAACTGATCCTGAGTTTTATGCATCCATTGGTCATTTCGGACCCATTAGTGGTGCTGCTACGAAGAACATACCCCTTAAAAAGGCGAATGCGGAAAAGAAAAGAGATCCCAGGGCGAACCTGATCAGCTATTTTACCGCTGCTGAAGCGGAGAAATTCGGCGTGGCTTCTTCACGGGCATTATACAGTTATCAGTCGAATGGTTTTGCCAATGGGGCTGATGCCCCAAAAGACAGCATCGCAAGAATTGGGGGGGCAAGAAAAGCATATCATCTTTCCGAGATCGTTCAAACACAGACTGATGGTCGCCGCTATGTTTATGGTATAGCGGCCATGAATACCCAACAGCATGAGTACACCTTTGCTGTCAATGGCAGCCCGGATGCAGACGGACTGGTAACAATCGGAAACGGTGAGAATACAGCGAGCAATGAAAGCGGGACGGATCACTTTTTTACCAAAACCTCAACCCCGGCTTTTGCCCATAGCTATTTATTAACTTCTGTTTTGTCCACCGATTATGTGGACGTAACCGGTAACGGCCCGAGTGATGATGATCTGGGCACTTTTACAAAATTCAACTACAGTCGTAAAGAAGCTAATTATAAATGGCGGGCACCCTATGAAAGTAATAAGGCCCAATTTAATGAAGGCGCAAAATCTGACAGCAAGGATAATAAGGGGAATTACCTGGAAGGTATGCGCGAGCAGTGGCTTTTACATAGTGTAGAATCCAAGAATTACGTGGCAGAATTCTATACCAGTGCGAGAAATGATGCCAAAGGAGCCGATAATATGGGATCTTCTTATAAGCTTGATTCTATTAAATTATATAATAAGCATGAACGTTTTGTTAGCCCTGCAACCGCTGTGCCGGTTAAGACAGTTATTTTCGATTACGATTATAGCTTATGTCCGGGTGTACCCAATGCTGGCGGGGGTGGAAAATTGACCCTGAAGAAAATTTATATCCGGTATGGCAACTCCGATAAAAGCATGATCAGCCCGTACCAGTTCCAATACGATAATAACTATCCTTATGCCTTTGGTAACAAAGACCGCTGGGGTATGTATAAGCCTAATGGCAGCCCGAGCAATGTCGATTTTCCTTTTGTGAACCAAACCGACACGAGTATTCATAAATATGCGGCTGCCTGGTCTTTAAACCGAATCAAGCTACCTTCCGGCGGTACGATCAATATTAAGTATGAAGCAGATGATTATAGTTTTGTGCAGAATAAGGAAGCAACGGAAATGTTTATCCTGAAAGGGATTGGCAACAGCGAAAACTATAATCCCGGAAGCCAGTTGTATATTAATAAAAATACACCTAACAATTACTTCTATTTTAAAAGAGATGCCACAAGAGAAAATCCCAATATCTCTTTTAAAGACAATTACCTGAAGAACGAAAAAATACTTTATTATAACGTTTCAACAGAACTGACAAAGAATAAGACCAAAGAACCCATAAAAGGTTATGCTGAAGTAGAGGCTGTCGGTATCTGTGCTAACGATAATGCTTATGGATTTGTAAAAGTGAAACCAGTAACTCCGGTCAAAGGTGGTGCCTTACTGAACCCTGCAACTTACACTGCTATTAACTATGGCCGGTATTATCTACCCCATATCATTTTTCCTGGAAGTGACCCGGATAAAGATGGTATTGCTAATATTATTTCCGGTATTATCTACTCCCTCGGGGAATTAATACAATTTTCCAAAAACCCGGTAAAGAGAATGGTAGAAGAAGGGAAAGCTAAGAATGTAGAGCTGGCCAGCTCTTACATTCGCTTAAATAGCCCGGGGCTTAAGAAAAAAGGTGGCGGGCAAAGAGTCGCGGAGTTAAGTTTTAGTGATAGCTGGTCTAAGTTGGCCGGAGGGAACAACACTGATGCGGCCTACGGTAAACGGTATCATTATACTATTGATGCGGGTAATGGGTTCCAGATCAGTAGTGGCGTGGCAAGTTATGAACCGCTTGTTGGCGGAGATGAAAATCCTTTTAGAATGCCTGAAGCATATACCGCGCAAAATGGAGGGAATTGGCCTCCGCATGATCCGGTAGGTCTGTACCAGGAGCTGCCATTGGGAGAAAGTCTTTACCCAGGAGCAGTAGTGGGATATAGTAAGGTAACCGTAGAGAGTTTGCATAAAGACCATGCCAAATCAGCCCAGGGAGTAGACATTCATGAGTTTTATACCGCAAAAGAGTTCCCGATAAAAGTAGAAAGTTTGCCGAAACAGGTATTAGAAACAGAGGAAACTTATGGCTTTAAAAAGCAAAAAGTAGTTTACAGGGCTGCGCAGGGTTTTGCTTTACGATTCAATGATATGCATGGCAAACCTAAGCGCAATGAGCATAGGGTGGCAAAACCAGGCTCCAGTACTTCAGAGTTGATCAGCTATACCCAATACAATTATAATCGTAATGGCAGCGAGCTGAACAATGAAGTGCCGGTTATGGCTTATGATCCCGCTAGCCAAAAGATGAAACGGATGACCAAATTGCTAGGGGTGGAAAGCGACCTGACTATTGATACCCGTGAAAAAACAGAACGGACAAAAACGAATACCTGGCAAGCGAATTTAAATGTTGCTTATGTAGGACCGTGGCCAATCCCGATTCCTTTGCCTTATTGGTGGAAGGGTAAATATGAAAACGACTTTAGTTCAGTAGTCGCTACGAAAGTGATCCAGCAATATGGCATCCTGATGGAAGTAGAAACGTTCCAGGAAGGGGCATTAACGACACTGCGCAATGAGGCCTTTGACCCGGTAACCGGGCAGGCGATTATTACCTCGGTGAATAATGAATACAAAGACAGGGAATATTCAGTAAACTACCCGGCTTACTGGGGGTATAAGGCTATGGGAGGTAGTTATGAAAACACCGCTTTTGAAGCCACTTTTGCCAGCCTGGAAATTGACAACTACCAGGCGGTAATACCATCTACGAGTGCCCTGCCACTTAAGGTAGGTGACGAGCTGTATATCACTTATGAACAGCAAGGGCTTAAAGAAAATAATGTTTGGGTAATGGAGCAATCATATCATCAGCCTGAAGACCTCTTTCCCTGTAAATGTATCAATAAAGTACACAATGATTCCTTAAGCAATTACCCACCCCCATACAGCTATTTCACGGATGCAAATATTGTCGATACCGTCGAATTACCTCCCCGGGACTATTGGTTCATTGGCTCAAATTTAGCCCCTTTGGGTTCTGATGGCTTTAATTACGTTTATCAGAATTGTAGCGAGTCCAGGATTGTACTTGCGCCCCGTTTTAAATATTCTTTCCCGGCAACAGGTGTTATCAATAATGTCAAAATAAAAGTAGTGCGTTCAGGCGCGAAGAATATGCTAACAGAATCTATACAAAATTACACAGGGCAAGAAACTCCGTTTGACGCTAATAATTTGCTGAAAGAAGAGCTCAGTAAATTAATCACTATTACAGCTAAAGAATACTCTGATAGACAAAATGCTATTTTGCCTAAATATGACAGCTTAATAAACCCTGCTGGTTATGATTCGCTAAACTCCTATGTAAACGGTACTATTTCGGTAATGAGATTGGTTAAAGAGTACGCCTATATAAAGGACAGAAATTACTCATCTGCTACGAATAGGGATAAAGGCCTTTTCAAAGCAAGAAGTCTTTGGAGCTTCACTAATAATTCTGAAGGTTGTTTGCCGGTAGATGTTTATTGTATGAGTCAGCATCCGGATTTTGGAGACGAAGCATACATTCCTACTTTGCCTTCTCCAGATGTATATGTATTGCATTTCTCCGGATATCAGAATCCTGCCAATGGAGTTTCCTCTAAGTATAATCTTTTTTCTCCCAATACTTTAGATCCTAACTGGGTTGTTGCCCGTACCGTTACCAAATGGTCGCCCTGGGGCATGGAATTGGAGAATAAAGACGCTACCGGGAACTATACCGCTGCACAATACGGTTATAATGAGCAATTGCCAACGGCTTTGGCACAAAATGCAAAGCAACACCAGATCCTGTTTGAAGGCTTTGAAGACTATCAATTATTACAGGCTAAAAATAACCTGTTAGAGCACTTCATCAATCCTTTCAAAAACCTGTTTGCTACCTCCGGTTTATCCCAGTTATATAAACTGTTTAATACAACCGGTGTCAACGGGTTGAAACTTTCTAAAGTCGCGGCGCATACCGGTAATTACGCTTTAGAAACCGGCAATAGTAATCATACTCTGAACTTCAATATCACTAATGCAAATATAGACCAGGGAACACCGAGATACCTGCCGTTTAGCTTTACTTACGGTAAAAGCTACCTGGTGTCTTTCTGGTACCGGCCTGTAAGTCCTGTTGCGAATGCAACGGTATATGGTACTCCTTTACCGGGCTTCATAGCCAAATCTGATATTATTGAAGGTTGGCAGCAATTTGAAGGCCGGATAACTATGACCAATAGTACCAGTATTACCCAATACGATCTGGCTTTACCTAAAGGGGCATTTATTGATGATATCAGGATCATGCCGATAGAGGCTAATATGAAATCATTTGTATACAACCCGGTGAACCAAAAACTGATGGCGACACTGGACGAGAATAATTTCGCTTCTTTCTTCGAATACGACCAGGAAGGTAACCTCGTACGTACTAAAAAGGAAACAGAGAAAGGTATTATGACCATCTCTGAATCCAGAAGCGCTAACCCACAAACTACTAAACCCGGATTCTAATCATGAAAAAATATTTAGCAATCATTTTCCTGTTAACGATCAGCATTACTGCCCATAGCCAGGAATTGAAGATGGCCGATTTCAGGGCGGCTTATTCAAAAGTGAAAGCCCTGAAGCGTTATGGATACGCGACAAAGACGACAGGCATTTTCCCTAATGGTAAAAGTGACCAGACCCAAACGACTTCTTATATAGACATGGAGAAGAATTGCCTCGCTTATAAAAGTGAGGTCGAACAGGTGATATTAACCCCTAAATGGTTTTATAAGGCCAATTTCCAGGAAGAATACGTAAGTATTTTCGAGGTCAATAAATACAAGCAAAAATACCCTGGCCGTATGGGCGACCTGGCCGCAGCATTCAAGTCTACCATTGCTGTCGATTACATTGACTCTGCTGTTTCCCGTTATGGGAAATTGAAGTCGGCAAAGAAAAACGGCAACCTCCATGTGTTTGAATTCAGCTTCCCGGAGGATAGCTACCTGAAATCCCTGATTTTTAAATTTGATAATCAATCGGGGCTGCCTCACTCCATGACCATGCGCATGGGTACAGAAGATGATTACGGCCGCAGGATGGACATGACGGTTGTCTGTGATGGCTACACCCGTAATTTTTCAGATGATGTCTTTAATACAAATCCCTATTTCAGTGTAAGTGGTAATAAGGCCTTATTGCTGAAGTATAAAAAATATAAGCTGACGACCATCCTTTAAAATTTAATCCATGTTTCCTGTTATAAATTAATGATTATGAAATTGGCAAACACGATCAAAAAATATTTGGTACCTATTTTAGGCTGCCTGCTGTTATTGCTTCCGGCAACAGTGCGTGCACAAACCTTTACTTTTGATACCCGGGACCAGGGGGCGGCACACACGGCGCTACAGGTACAGCAGCATGGCGGCGGATTTCCAGATACTATAGATGTACATCATGATAAATGGGACGATATCCGGAACATGGGTTCAGGATGGCGTAATGTCATAAAGTTTAAATCCCTGCAGTCTTATGTACGATTCTCTGTATTGCATAAGCCCGGGTTTAAGGTGACCAGCCCTTATAAATTTAAAGTAAGCTACCAGGTCCGGGGCTACGCCAATCCTTTGGACACCAACTCGTATACCACGCTTTACGACACCCTTTCCATAAGCTATAGCCCAGACTCCCTGGCAGCCTACCAGGATGTAAGTATGAAGCGGTATACCGGTTTTCACCGGCTAAAAGTGATTTTTACGGCACTCTATGAGATCCAGAATGCGACCTCGCCGCCGGTACTCGTGGATATGACCCCCAATGCCTACTTTAGTAGATTTAATTTCCAGGTAGAAGCGGGTATCATTCCTCAGCCTTATATTAAACAGGTAAGGGTTGGTGCAACTTATCACCCGGTGTATGGTATTGCCGCCAATGCCTTAAATATAGTCAAGGGTACGGTAAATAATAATGTGCTTCCGGTTAAGTGGAACATTGCCGGTCTGAATATTGATGCAGATGCCGGCCTTACGCCGGTAAACTATGAATTGGAATGGCAGTATGTAGATAACTATAAAGTAACTCCCGGCGATTCTGTAGTTACTGAAAAGGATATTGCCGCTTTAAAGTATGATTTTAAACATAACAGTACCCGCGTTACCGTAAACCGGAATCATTTTGACATTCCATTAATTTATCAAAAAGGTTATGTCGTTTACCGCGTAAGGATGGTAAGGCCGGATTCTGTCCTTTACCGGTACCCTGTTTACGGCCAGTGGAGCATGCCCAATGAATCCGGTAGCTTAAGCAGTTTGTCTACCGATCATTATTATAAGATCACAGCCCCGCATAATAATGACTCGCTAAACTGGCAATACACCATTTCATTTGCAGAGCAGGGGAAATATAAACATGTATTGAGTTACTATGACGGGATGCTTAAAAACCGTCAAAGCATCACCCGCTTTAACAGTATGCCCGGTAAGCTGATCGCTACAGAGCAGGTTTATGACCATGAAGGAAGACCATCGCTCAGTATTCTGCCTACCCCGGTTAATAGTACCGGGTTCAATTATCAATATGGCTTAGCTCTGAATTCGGCTACGGGCTTACCCTATAAGGCGGCCGATTTCGATCATTTAAATAATTCATGCGCGGCAGGTGATGTCTTGATTGACTCCCTGGCAACCGGCGCGCTTTCCCGTATGTATTATTCCTCTTCAAATACCGATACGGCAGGTTTCCAGAAATTTGTTCCGCATGCCGAAGGTTATCCTCTGGTACAGACGATTTATTCTCCTGGCTTTGAAGACCGGGTAGATAAGCAGGGTGGGGCTGGTTTACCTTTACAGATCGGTAAAGGCCATGGCACAAAGAATAATTATGTAAGCGCCGACCAGGCTGACCTGAACCGGATGTTCGGATTGAATGTAGGCCTGTCGGGTTTTTATCGCAAGACCGTTACCAAAGACCCTAACGGCCAGCTCTCGCTTAATTATACCGACTTCAGGGGTAAAACGGTGGCCAGCTCATTAGTTGGTATACCGGATACGACCTCCCTGGCTTTACTGCCCAATACCAATGTGCCTGATACCACTTCGTTCGAGGAGAACCATCTTGCCGGTATGCAGCAACAATATATTGGTAATGCCAAAATACTGGATAAAGTCTACTTCAATGATGTTGCCGGCAATAATAGATTTAAATATACTACTACATTTACCCCTTTCCCGACCTATTGCCCGGATAAGTTCCTGTCAGTTAAAGCGAATTACTGGTATACTGTTGCCGACGAATGTGGTGCAGTGCAGTTGAGAGATACAGGAAGCCTGGGCACTACGGGCGTATTGAATACGGCTACTTTACCCCCGCTTTTGGGCGCTACCAGGAATGTGTTCCTGGAATCCGGTGCACACGCCATACATAAAGAACTTACTTATAGCCCGGATGATTTGATCGCCGCGGTAGATAGTTATATGGTGCTACCGGATAACTGTTTGCGTACAGAGCAGGATTTTATTAAAGAAGAAGTGTTGTCCCGCACATTCCCCTGCGCAACGTGTAAAACGCTTTGCGATGAACTGAGAGATGATCTGAAAAAGGAATTGTGGCCTAACTATAATGGCAGTTATTCAATGCGCAAGTATGGCTATTACACCGATTCTACCGGAGCTTTCAGCAGCAATAATAATTCTATTTTTACCTTATTGAATAATTCCGGCAGTGGGAGCAGTGATATACCTGATTACAATCCCCTGTATAATCATTACCGCTACCAGGATACCTGCCTGGTTACTTTACCCGATACGGTGATCCGCTTCGGGCAGGTCTATACCAATTTAAGGGCTTTGCCGGTTGATACCTTCATCGCTATTTTTAATGATACCATAGCAGAGGCTTTATTGCCGCTGCACCCCGAGTATTGTGAGCTGCTGAAGTGTGCGGTGGATACTTTCCAGGATGTAGTGAATAGTTTGCCGGATGCGGTAACCGCGGAAAATATGGGCTTGCTTTATCTTAATGACATTATTCAAAGAGACCCGGTATACCAGCATATGGTACAGGCCGGTATAAGCGGGGCTATGGACAGCCTTTCAAAAATGAAATACACCGGCTTCTCGCTGGACTCTATGGCCTTATTAATGGCTTATTGTGAAGGGGGCGACCCGGTTATGTTCAGTAGTTGTGTGCAGGAAATATTTAAAGATAGTATTGACCATAGTATACTGCTCAACCCCTATGTTAAAGAGCGGTATTTACAAAGGTTGAAGGCCATATATTTTACTAACAGGCAGCGGCATATCAGCTTCCTGACACCGCTTAGCGCCAATCCCGATTGTTCGAGGTGCCTGCCGGTAAGAATGACTTTGATCGGAGAGGGCAATTTTGAGAACCCGATTGATTTCTCAAATCCTTATATGGGCAATCCATTTGGTATTTCGACTAACTTTGTGAACCAGCTGCCGCCGGCACAAGCTGCACAAGTAGGCGGTTTCCTGGGTTCATTTTCCGGTTTAGACTCCGCGTTTGCCGCGGCTATGGACAGCCTGCACAATAACCCGAACAGTAATTACAGCAGTAGCGGAGCGGGCTACCTTACTTCTTTCCCGAGCATGAGCAGTGCTTATAATACGGCTTTAGGTATTTACAATAACGGTGATTCCCTCATTACCGCCGGGGCCGTGAATGCGATCATGGAAAAACTGGTCAACTGTGCCGATTCTGTTTCTATGCAGGCAGTACGCAACAGGTTGATGGAGCTGGTTACCGGCGGCCAGGTCGTTATGGCTAAGTTTACCCCGGAACACGTTCGCTGGGCTTTGCAGACCAGTGGTATTGCCCTTACCGATCTTTGTCATCCCTATTTGCCGGGTTATGAAAACCTGGCAGCACTATCGGAATCTAAATTCACCTGTATGCCCGGTACGCGGTATACAGAGCTGGGCAATGTATTAGACCTTCAGGCCTCCCGCGATGCGCTGGCCAATATTGGCGTGGAATATACCCTGAACTTACCTGCGGGCAATGCGGTAGCACAACAGATCTACAATAGGCTGGCTACATCCGGTACGATCAAAGTGCAGGCGCAGCAGGATACTGCCCGCCAGTTATATACCTTACATTTTTATCAATCAACGATTACGGAGCCGCAGGCAGTCGTTTTTTACTTTAAAAACTTTACCAGCTGTGCACAACCTTTTAATGCTTCAGGGGGTAATAACATCGCTATCAAAGCAGATTGTATCTCCGATTTTGAACACCTTAACGCGGATGTGGAAGGTTATATAGGCGCCTATCTCTTCTATGCACGGGCGATAAAAGGTACTGCGGATACCTGCCACATGGTGGCCTGGAGCAACCTGGTGGAGACTAACAATATCAATACAGGTAACATTGCTGCTTGCATACCTTGTACGGAAATGCATGCCTTATACGACGCTTTCGTGGACACTATGGATAGCTATGGTTTAAAACATGTGGATCACCCTTATTACGAACAGTCTTTGCGCGGGTTTATGAATTACAACCTGAAACGTGTTTATGGTACCGGTGAGTACCTGAACTTTATGGAAAGCTGTGCCCTGGCGGATCATAGGTTCCTGCCATTAATGCAGGGATATGCAACTGTTTTTTTTAACAATTTTTCAGAAGCAGCTGTATTCCTCGGACAGCTGCAGAACCTGGATGCCAGCGCCAATATACAACCTTTGTTCAGGTACCGCTATGGTAGTTCTGATCGGCTCATATTTGATTTTCGCCTGTTGCCGGAAAAGAACTGGCGCATTTATAAGCACTTTATCAATAATTACTCCTCAAGTGTAGAGTTTAAAGCAGTTAATAATGCTTTCCTGAGTGTAGATAATACACCCGGTTTGCTCGGCATTCTGGAGACACCGGCCCCTCCTTCTGCAACAGCAATTAGTGATATACAGAATCTCGCGGGTATTACGGTTTACTATGCAGGTAATGTCCAATGGTTTAATGGCAGCGGGTTCCAGGATATGGCAGCTAGCTATGTTGTAAAGACAGGCGCGACTCCGGCGCAGATATCGCAGGGACTTGCTAAAATGCAGCAATACCTTTTTGATCAGGGAATAAATGGTTATATGATTAATCAGTATCAGCATACGGTAAATCACCAATACTACCTGCCTGAAAAAGCAGCCTACCTGGACTATGTGAACCAGTTTAACGGCATGCGGCGCTCCCTGGTATTGGATACTTTAAGGCCGGAGGTATTAGCACAGCAAGTACCGTTATATAACGGCATGCAATTGTCCTATGGTACGCTGACCAATTTGAGGGCCATCAACAACCTTTATAGCATGCACCCGCAGAACGATACTGCGGGAACGCAAAATGCTATCCTGAACCTGATCCTGGCCAAAGCCACCATGCATTTTGGCGGCCAGCGCCTCTTTAGCACGGCACAAACCACCCATATAGAGCCTAATCAAAAACTCATCCTTTACCGCAACAGCGATAACATGTTCTGGTACCGCTATTTCGGCCCGGCAGACCAGTTGTATAATGTCTATGTGTTACCGCCCAAATATATGAATGCCGGGCTACTGGCGCAATACGGCCTGCACAGCATTCAGCTGATGCCCGGCGATACCGGCAGTACTTCTTTTAAACTAACCTTATATAAGCCGGGAGCGACGCCGGAGTATGTAACGGTCAATGGCTATACCGACTTTAAGATCGGTAATAATAAAGTACTGCACGATGTGCTGCTGCCCAGCCCTTATCATAACCCTGAAGAAGATATCCTCATGAACTGCGAGCGCTACCGGCTGGACGCGGCCATTTATGAAGGGCAGGTACGCTACATCCATTACCGGGATTCTATACGCAACCGGCTGATCAATGATTTCACGGCGCATGTACTGCAGGGCATGAGTGAAACACTCGTGTCCAGCTATAAAACGCAGCGATTCAATTATACCCTTTACGAATACGACCGGGCGCAAAACCTGGTACGTACCGTGCCACCGGCAGGCGTCAACTTCCTTTCCGGTACCCCTTTGGGCGAGGTGGACAACCGGCGTGAAGCCGGAAGTAATGAAATGCAATACCTGCCCCAGCACAACAAGGGTAGCAAGTATCAATACAATACTTTGAACCAGGTAGTACTGCAGGAAACGCCGGATGGCGGTAAGACCAGGTTCTTCTATGATGGTGCCGGCAGGGTCATTTTCTCTCAAAATGACCAGCAGCAGCTGACTGGCCGCATGACCTATACCTTGTATGACGCCCAGAGCCGGATCATGGAAACCGGGCAGGCGAAAATTGCCTGCGATCCTTATTTCCCACCATTCACGGGTACTACAGTGCCCGCCAGTTATACCTGCGGCTATAATGTGGGCGGTATCATTACCCCTTTCCCGCCACAGGTGCAGGATGCGAAGAGCTATAGCAACGAGCAGGTGATCGCTTTCGTGCGCTCCCTGGCCCGTGAAGATGTAGTCCTTACTCAATATGATAATGCCGTCATTAACCTGGGTAACCATACCGGTATGAGCCCGCAGGACAACCTGCGTAAACGGGTGGCCTCTGTTAAATTCTTTACGGTCTTATCGGCCGGCAATACCGCTTTCTCTGACTACGATTACGCCATGCATTTCAGCTACGATATAGCGGGTAATGTGAAGACCCTTACCCGGGACTACCCGGCCTGGGCCCCGGCCGGCCAGCGCTTCAAGCGCGTGGATTATGATTATGACCTCATCAGCGGTAAAGTGAACCTGCTGAGCTATAACCGCGGCTTCGCCGACCAGTTCTACCAGAAATACAGTTATGACGATGATAACCGTATTACTACCGTAAACAGCAGCCAGGATGGTATGATATGGGCAAGAGATGCCGCTTATGAATATTACCAGCACGGGCCGCTGGCCCGGATGAGCCTGGGCGAATGGCGCGTGCAGGGGGTAGATTATGCCTACACGATACAGGGCTGGCTGAAGGCGATCAACGGCGATATACTTAATCCTGAAAAGGATATGGGTAATGATGCTATTGGCAACAGCAGCCATGCATCAGATGCCGTAGCTTTAAGCATTGATTATTTTAACGGCGACTATAAGCCCATAGGTAATACACCGGCCACCAACGCGGCGCCTAATATTAAGAGCCTGTATAACGGTAATATTCCCAGGACGAGTGCGGGCATTAAACCTTTTGATAACCTGAGCACGGCCTACACTTACGACCAGCTCAACCGGATATTAAAAGCCGACTATGCTCAATTGCTGCCGGATGCCCAGCTGGTACCTACGCAGCAGTTCTACAATAGTTATGCTTACGACCCGGACGGCAATCTCCAGAAACTGGTGCGGAACGGTAACCATACCGGTACCCTGGCTATGGACAGCATCGTGTACCGTTATACCGCGGGTAATCAAAACAACCGGCTGATCAATGTCAACGATTATGTGGCGGATAACTATAGTAATGATATCAAGCAAAACACGATCACTAATGTTTCCCGCTACCTGTATGATCGTACCGGTAACCTGGTGAAAGACCTGGTGAGCGGGCAGGATACGATACAGTGGAACCATTACAACAAGGTGACCAGCGTGATGCAGGGCGGCCCGGACAGCTCCGTCTTAAGGTTTGACTACGATGGTATGGGCCAGCGCTATATGAAGACCTATGTGTCGGCGGTGAATGATACTACAGTGGAGAAGGGCGAATATTATGTGAGGGACGCGCAGGGCAATATCCTGGCTATCTATAAGGCCGAGAGCCGCTACGAGCTGTCGCCGGTTACGGTATGGGAAAACGTGATCCAGCCTGCGATCTCGTATGTAGGTCCTGCCGCCTTTATCAATAATTTTCTGACCCCTGCCTACAGTAATAATGCGCTTTACCAGAACTACATGATCAGTACCGGGGTAGAAGCAGGCGTGCCAGCGCAGCTGATGGGCAACTATACACCGGCCACGCTCTTGTCGGGCAATCATGCTTTATATTCGGGTTTTTTAAGCAGCGCGGAGTACAGCGGCGAATTATTTCAAAGCCTGCGGGAGCATGCCGAATATGAGTTGGGTGGGGTAAGTCCTTTATCAATGATAGTACAGGAGCGGTCCAGGAAAGATGAAGTTTATAATGGTAAATTGGTGCAGGCATTGTTTGGCCCGGATGCCCCGGATGAGGTGCGGCAGGAGAGTATCCTGGCTTTACTGGCTACCGACGGCCCGGCGCGTAACCTATTTGAAGCATTAAGTCTGAGCTACGACGAGGTTGATCCGCAGCAAAATGTAAACCTGCTCATGGAGCGGCTCCGGGATAGCAAAGCATACGGCGACTTTACAAGGGCCTTCCACGAGCATATCGTAAGGGCAGAGGGGATGTATTCCGCTCCTTTCTACGAGGGCCTGGCTATGAACACGGTATTGCAGAGCAAGGATGTGCTGGATAATTATGCGGCGCTGATGAACGTATGGCAGCTGGGTATGATCCAGTATGGCTACACCTCGGAGCTGGATAGCTTTGTCAACAGCTGGGGGGCGACCAACGATGTGCTGACGCAGACGGTAGCGCCGGAAGTTTTGGGGAATGCGATTTACAGCCTTGATCCCGGTCCTTTTGTGCAGAGTGCTTATGACTTGTCCGGGAGCAACAACGCGGTTCTGTTTGGCGGGTTGAACGCGGTATACCAGGGTTCCTTCGGGATTAATATAGCCCATATCCAGGACCTGCTGCAGACCCACCTGCAATACCAGGTGCCGGTAACGACCTGGCAAAACCTGCTGAAGTACCAGCACCTGAACCTGGCTTCCCATCATTTGTATGGCAGCAGCAGGCTGGGGACTAAGGATTACCTGGAGGGGCAATTGTATGCCAAAGTGGACCTTACAGGCAGCCAGCCCTTTATGGATACGCTGATGCTTACGGCAAGGCGGCCCTGGTACAGTATGGATTATGATGAGCTGATCACTGGCGCCGGCCAGACCCCCTGGGGTATGGCGGCTACCGAGCCCTACCATTTCGCGGCACAGATCGGGCAGAAGCAGTATGAGCTGAGCAATCACCTGGGCAATGTGCAGGCTACGGTGAGCGACCTGCCTTATATGGCTACCTTTACGCAGGCAAACACGGATGTGCCTGGGGTGAAGTATGAGCCTTCTTTAAGATCGGCTTATGATTATTATCCTTTCGGTATGCTGATGCCGGGGCGCTATGTGAGCGATACCATAGAGCGTTGCATGACCATAAGCAGAACGGGCTGGAGCTCGATACTGGTGGATAGCTGCTGGCCTCTGGCAGTGATGTATGTGCAGAGCCACACTACAGGCGGCGGTAGTATTAGTCATACAGGCGGCAACCTGGTGCTGAGCGCGCCACTGGCCGGCGATGCGGTGAGTATTGCCATGCAGGTGGCCTCGGGGGTGGAGAATACATTTGAGTTTGATGTGAGCAACATTGCGGGCGCTCCGGAAGAGGGTGTACTGGTCTCGGTGCTGGAAACGATTGATAATGTGCCTTACGTGATAGGTGGCGGCCGCCTGCAGTTGGGGGGTAAGCAAAAGATCAATTTCCGTTCTTTTGGAAATAATGTATCTTTATTGTTCACGGGGCCATTGGATGTGATGGAGATCGCTAAGGTGTGTACGAAGTATCCAAAATCGGTGCAGCATACTTACCTGGTTGATGTGTGTGATGAAAGTAAGGACAGGTACAGGTTTGGATTTAACGGGCAGGAGAAGGTGAACGAGATTGCGGGAGTTGGGAATCATAATACGGCACAATTTTGGGAATATGATACACGATTGGGTAGAAGGTGGAATTTGGACCCCGTCGACCAGGTAGGTATAAGCAACTATGCGGTTAATTTCCTTAATCCGATTACTCATTTTGATCCTAATGGTGATCATCCGCTTGTTTATGTTATTGTAGATGGAATAATAATTGCCACCGCAACAGTAGTAACAGTGAAATATGCCTATGATATTAATAAGCAAATTCTAGACCAAAATCATTTTTATAACAATCAAATTGATAATGTTAGATACAGTCCTGCAATGCCAGCAGCAGCTAAGCCGGCTAACTTTGGAGCAACGAAAATTCAGAGATCTAATTTTCAAAAACTGACAGTTAATAGGGAGGGCGCTCAATCAAGGGTATCAAACACTCCACAAAAAGCAAAGCAGGCTAGTGCTAATAGTGGTCATACAAAATCTAAAGCTGCTCCCGTTCGTCCAAAGTCAGCGCCAACTAGCCAACCAAAGCCTGAAATAAGGCTTGCAGAGCAAAATGAAGAGCCACAGCCGCAGAATGCACGATTAAGTCCGGAAGCAGAGCAAAGAGAAGGCAATTCTGGTCAGAGAAGAGGACATACTCCTGATCAGCAAGCACTTAATGAATTGGTTAAAGAGCAACGAAAAACTAGAGAGGACGGTTCATTGACAAATGAAGAAGCTGATAATGTTCTAGAATTAGCAGAAGAGGTAAATCGTGGTTCAGATTCTGAGATTAAATCATTAGATCATAGATTTGATTCTGGAAATAACGATGCCCCTGGACATTGGGGTCGCGACCCTGCTGGGCAGCATGAAGGAACCAATGGACATATACATCATGGTAATCAACATATTAAAGTTAATTGATAATGAGAGGCTACGTATTAAGAGTCAAAAAAGAAGAAAAGTACTTAGGGCTAGATAAATCAGAGCAAGACTGGATGGATTATTTACCCAAATGGAATATATTGAATCCACAATTTAAGATAGAAATAGATGAGTATATTTATTGCCATTATAGTGGTGAATTTAAAAACCTTTTGAAGTATTATAACTGGATAAATATAATATCTAAGAATCATTATTCAATACTGTATTTTGATACAAATCTCTTAGATAATATAAGTATTTCTGGAGACTTAGGGTTTGCATTTATTGGTTATGATGTAGTTTGTCTTAAGGAATCTAAATATTTAGAGGAGTATTTTTATTCATCATTATTTAATGAGGTAAGTATAATTGACGATTTATTGGAGCAAGAAAACAGTAAGTTGAAATTTTGTAATGAATTGAATAACTACGGTCTTTTTGTCAATCTTTCTGTTGCAGAAATATTTTTACAAACACGAAATGAATATTACAATCAAGATCGGAATAGTTTGTTTGAAACCGCTTATGGAATAAGTTATGAAATTGTAAAAGTCTATCTGTGGGGTGGTAATGGGGGAAACGGGTAGTGTATCAAAAGGGTAGTGTATTCACTTTGTTGTTTTGCAAAAAATACGCTTTAAAACATTGTAAAATCAGTAGTTTCTAATTTTAAAAATTGAGAAAAGCAGGCAATCTCCGGGTTGCCTGCTTTATTTTTAGGGGATTAATGGAGCTTAAAATGCATCAATAAGTTCCAAGTGTATTCACTTTGTTGTTTTATGAAAATGTATTATGTGTCCTTATTGTTTTTCTCATTGTATTAATCATGGTTCAAGTAGCAGCGGTAATAAAAGATATCGTTGTAAATCGTGCAAAAGAACTCATTCCAAAGTTTATACACTTAATGCATGTAAACAGTCTATTGCTGAAAAAGTAACAAGCCTATTGAAAGAAGGCTGCGGTATAAGAAGTATTGGCAGAATACTTAGGATTTCAGCCGTAACGGTTTTACGAAAAATAAAAGCTATCGCAAAGCAATTGAAGAAACCATTAATCTCTTTTGGCAAAGAATATGAAATGGACGAGCTGTGTACTTTTGTGAAGCGCAAAAGCAGAAAGCGTTGGATAGTTTATGCGATCAGAAAAGACACAAAGCAGGTCGTAGACTTTACGATTGGCAGCAGAACCAATAGCACATTAAAGAAAGTAACCGACACATTAATTTTATCGAAAGCTGTAAAAGTATTTACCGATAAACTTCCCAATTACAGATCTTTTTACAGATCTTTGCTACCGAATAGTATTCATTCAACAAAATACAGAGGAACCAATCATATAGAACGTAAGAACCTTACACTAAGAACCCATCTCAAGAGATTAAGCAGAAGAACGATATGTTTTTCCAAAAATATGGTCATGCTGCATGCCTGCTTAATGATCTATTTCTTTAGCTAAATAAAAGTACTTAAGCTGCACCGCGCCCCGGATGGCAGCGGTAGCCCGCAGCACAATAGTTTGATTAAGAAATACACTTACTTACAGGTAATTAGCTTAATCGCTTTCTTTATGCTAGGACTACAAGTGAACAGCCGGAAAAGGCGCCCAAAAAATAAGGACGCAAAACTATCCCTTTCAGCATGCTAATGCCGGGGCCATGTAAGCGATACAACGGAGCGCTGTATCACTTACCAAATTACAAGCATTGGAATACGAAAATACCTTAAACCTTAACTTTCCTGGCCCTTATTCCATAAAAAAAGGCACTTATGAAACCATAAGTACCTTATCTCCCAGTCGGGACGACTGGATTCGAACCAGTGACCCCTTGCACCCCATGCAAGTGCGCTACCGGGCTGCGCTACGTCCCGAATTTTTTTTCAAAGCGATAAACTTCCCAACTTTCGCTCTGAAATGGAACGCAAATGTAATAAAAAGTTTTTAATTCCATCAAAAGGAATAATCTTTGCACCACAAATGAATATTCCCGGTTCTATAGCACAACAGTTTGATACCCTGCGCGTATGCGTACTGGTACCTACCTACAACAATGAACAGACATTGGCGCAGGTACTGGATGATATACAACAATATACGCGAAATATTCTTGTGGTCAATGATGGCGCTACAGATAGCACACCAGAGCTCCTGAAATCCTTCAGCCACCTGCATATCCTCTCTTACCAGCCTAATCGCGGTAAAGGCCATGCGCTTAAAGTCGGTTTTAGAAAAGCGCTTGAATTAGGGTATGACTATGCCATCACTATAGACAGTGACGGGCAGCATTACCCATCTGATCTGCCGGCTTTCATTGAGGCTATCGCCGCCCAACCGGGAGCGTTGATTATCGGGGCCCGCAATATGGACCAGGAACATGTGCCGGGCAAAAGCAGCTTCGGTAATAAGTTCTCTAATTTCTGGTTCTGGGTAGAAACAGGCATACGCCTGCCGGATACACAATCGGGCTACCGGGTATATCCCTTAAAGCATGCCGGAACTATGAAGTACTTTACCCGGAAGTATGAACTGGAAATTGAAGCCCCGGTAAGAATTGCCTGGCGCAATGTACCGGTCACCTACATTCCTGTAAAAGTATATTATCCACCCCCGGGCGAGCGGGTATCGCATTTCAGGCCTTTTAAAGACTTTACCCGGATCAGTATCCTGAACACTTTTCTCACCTTTACGGCCCTGCTGTATATTCACCCGAGAAACTTTATTAAAAAACTGTTCACTAAAGAAGGGTGGAAAGAACTCTACCGCGTAGCGCTGCAAAGACCGGACGAAACTAATGTAAGGAAAGCTACCAGTATCGCTTTCGGGGTCTTTATGGGCATAGTGCCGATCTGGGGATTCCAGCTGCTGGTAGGCATTCCCTCCGCTATAGCTTTAAGGCTGAACAAAACCCTGTTCCTGATCGCGGCTAACATCAGTGTATTCCCGATTACGCCGATATGGTGGGCCTTGAGCCTGTTTTGTGGTAAGTGGCTGCTGGGCTATGAAGACTGGCACCTGAACCCTAAACTGATGAGCCTGGATGATTTTAAAGAAGCCGGTTTCTCTTTTTTCTTCGGCGGAACGGTTTTAGCGATCGTCATGGGACTGCTCAGTTACTTCATCAGTATTTTATTGCTGAATAAATACCGCAAAGCCAATAATTAAGGGGTATCGCTGCAAGCGATGAAATCCTTATATTTGCCAGAATTTTAAAACATAATTCTTTTCCATAATGAAAACAACTCCATTTACAGAGAAGCACATCGCTTTAGGTGCAAAAATGGCCGAATTTGCAGGCTATAACATGCCCATTTCCTATACCAGCATTAATGAAGAGCACGCGACTGTGCGCAATAATGCCGGGGTATTTGATGTGAGTCATATGGGTGAGTTTATGATCAGCGGTCCCCATGCATTGGAACTGATCCAAAGAATCTGTAGTAATGACGCGGCCAAACTTGAGGCCGGGAAAGCGCAATATACCTGCTTCCCGAACGAAACCGGCGGAGTAGTGGATGACCTGATCGTTTATTGTTTTGAGCCGAACGAAAAATATTTACTAGTAGTGAATGCCGCTAATATCGAAAAAGACTGGAACTGGGTGGTGAAGCACAATACCAATAACGCAGTTATTGAAAATATTTCTGATAAGGTAGCTCAATTGGCGATCCAGGGCCCTAAGGCAAACGAGATTATCCAAAGCCTGACCGATGTGGAATTGGCCAACCTCAAATATTATACCTTCACCGTAGGTACTTTTGCCGGTGTGCCTGATGTGATCATCAGCGCTACTGGTTATACCGGTTCTGGTGGCGTAGAGATCTATATCCAGGATACCCCTGAAAATGCCCGTAAAATCTGGGACGCGATCTTTGAAGTAGGCGCGCCGAAAGGATTAAAACCAATAGGCTTAGGAGCAAGAGATACGCTGAGATTAGAAAAAGGCTATTGCCTGTATGGTCATGAGATCGACGATACCACTTCTCCAATTGAGGCCGGACTGGGATGGATCACGAAGTTCACTAAAGACTTTATCGGTAAAGAACTTGCGGCTAAAGTAAAAGAGGAAGGTGTAAAGCGTAAGCTGGTAGGTATTGAAATGGAAGAAAGAGGTATCCCGCGCCAGGGCTATACTTTGCAGGATGCTGCAGGTAACGCGATCGGGGTCATAACTTCCGGTACCCAATCTCCTACCTTGAATAAAGCGATAGGTATCGCTTACCTGAATAAAGAAAACGCGGTAGAAGGTGCTGAAGTATTTGTATCGGTAAGAGATAAGGCGATTAAAGCAAAAGTGGTTAAAATGCCATTCGTCAATTAAGTGTAGAATTTTTATAAATATTGCTAAAAAGAAGAATTATAATATAATATGCTTTATGTTTGCAGTATCATTATCAATTAAAATTTATAAAAGTGGAAAACCAAAAGTTGCAAGGAACTGTAAAGTTCTTTAACGCCGAAAAAGGCTTCGGATTTATCAAGGCACAAAACAGCAGTGAAGATGTATTTGTTCACGTAAGTGGATTGATCGACGAAGTTAAAGAAAACGACGTAGTTGAATATGAAACACAACAAGGTCGTAAAGGTATCAATGCGATAAATGTAAAACTAGTACGTTAATTATATTTTTTACCTAGAAGCCATTCCATTTTTACGGAATGGCTTTTTTGTTTTCCACAAGCGCCGCATTTACCTCCCGCATAATGTATCTTTGCCCTATGCAAGAGCCTCTTTTAGATACTTATTTACACAAAGGATTAAGACAAAAACTCGTCGATGAATTAAGAACATTAGGGATTACCAATGAAACGGTATTGAATGCAATTAATACAGTTCCCCGCCATTTTTTCCTGGATACTGCATTGGAGCGCCTGGCCTATGAAAACCGGGCTTTTCCCATCGCTGCCGGGCAAACTATTTCCCATCCCTATACCGTAGCCCTGCAGTCGCAATTGCTGGAGGTAAAACCCTATGAGAAAGTATTGGAAGTAGGTACGGGTAGTGGCTACCAGGCTGCGGTACTGGCTGTATTGAAGGCCAAAGTGTTTTCTATCGAGCGCCAGCATGAGCTCTATAAGCAAATGAATAACTTTGCCTATTTAAAAACCCTGAATGGTATTAAACGCTTCTATGGCGATGGTTTTGAAGGCCTGCCTTCATTCGCGCCTTTTGATAAAGTAATTGTTACTGCCGCGGCGCCCTATGTACCCGGGAAGCTGATCCAGCAAATGAAAGAAGGCGGTATCATGATCATTCCTGTAGGGGATGAAGAGCAGCAAATGAAAAAGATCGTAAAGACATCAAACGGGTACACGGAAGAGATCGTGGGTAAAGCGCATTTTGTGCCTATGCTTAGCGGTAAGCAGCGTTAGGGTGACAAGCTGGTCCTGCAGTGGCTAATATTAATAAATTATTAAGTTTGTGTTATTTTTATTGGTTTGGAGCGGCTACAAGTTAATTTTGCATCCGGATTTTAACCCGATATAATTTTGAAAAGAATTTTACTACCCATAAGCTTGTCCCTGCTTGCACTTACCGCAAATGCTCAGAAAGACACGTTAACCAATAGAGATTTAGAACAGAGAATTTATTCCCTGCCTTACTACAGTTATGGTAAAGGTTTGGGCTTTACGTCCCCCGATAGTATCTACCAGATGAATATCAGGTTCCGGATACAGTCGCGCGGTTCTTTTAATCAAGAAGAGGGGAAAGACGGTGTGATTGATGGAGGTGTGAGAAGAACACGTTTGCGCTTTGATGGTTATGTAGGTAACCCCAGGTTTACCTATGCCCTGCAACTAAGCTTTGCACCCGGAGATCTCGGCGGAGCGGTAGAGGACGGTGAAAACCTGCAAATAATACGCGACGCTGTTGTGTTTTACAGCATCAATACACACTGGTCGATCGGGTTCGGCCAGACCAAATTGCCGGGTAACCGCCAGCGGGTCAACTCCTCAGGAGCCCTGCAGTTAACCGACCGGACGATTAATAATGCCACCTTCAATATTGACCGTGACTTCGGGGTGCAGGTCAATTATATCAACCAGCGCAGAGATCGGTTTTCTTATAATTTCAAAGGGGCTATTTCCCAGGGCGAAGGCCGGAATTTTACTAAAAACGATGATATGGGCCTGGCTTATACCGGAAAAGTAGAGTTGTATCCATTAGGTTCTTTTAAGAAGAACGGGGAGTATTTTGAAGGAGATATCCTGCGGGAAACAAGCCCTAAGCTGATGGTATCTGCCGCTTACCAGTTCAACAATAAAGCTAAGAGAAACGCGGCGCAATTAGGCGAATACCTGTACGAGAAAAAGGATATTTATACTTTGCTGGCAGACGCCATGTTTAAGTACAATGGCTTTTCTGCCTTTGCGGCCTATATGAACCGTTCGGCAGGAGATGATAATCCTATTGCCGTTAACCCGGACGATCCTACTAAAATTAATTATGTGGTAGCCGGGCAGGGGATGGATCTCCAGAGCTCTTACATCTTCAGGAACGGCTACGAGATCATAGGGCGCTACTCCTGGCAGGAAGTGAATGAAAAAATCAAACAATACCGCCCGGATGCGCAGCAAATGACCATTGGCCTTACCCGCTATATCTGGGAACATGCTTTTAAGATCCAGGGCGAGCTCACTTACAATAAACAGGACTATTTTAATAATACGACCAAAAATTCCTGGTATGGCAGGTTCCAGATCGAGATCGGTATATAACCTGAACTTGTATTTACCAGAAAGAGAAAGCGCTTCAATTATTTGAAGCGCTTTCTCTTTTTATACAGCTCTGCTAAATGAATTATTTAGCTACTGTTCTTTGCTCAATGCGTTTTTCATAATCTTTACCCTGGAAAATACGGTGTACATAAATACCCGGTACATGGATAAAGTTAGGGTCTAAAGTGCCGGCCGGGACCAGCTCTTCTACCTCTACAATCGTGATCTTACCGGCCATAGCCATGATCTCGTTAAAGTTGCGGGCTGTTTTGTTGAAAATAATATTACCTGCAGTATCTCCTTTCCAGGCTTTTACGATAGCGTAGTCCGCGTCGAAAGCCATTTCCATCAGGTAGTCTTTACCGTTGAAGTTGCGCATTTCTTTACCTTCCGCGATCTCCGTACCTACACCAGCAGGGGTAAATATAGCCGGCATGCCATAAGCGGCAGCCAGGCATCTTGTCGCTAAAGTTCCTTGCGGGATCAGCTCTACTTCCAGTTCGCCACTAAGCAGCTGGCGTTCGAATTCCGCGTTTTCCCCTACATAGCTGGAGATCATTTTCTTTACCTGCTTGGTTTGCAGCATCAGGCCAATGCCAAAATCATCTACACCGGCATTGTTGGAAATACAGGTAAGGTCTTTGACGCCCTTACTGATCAGCGCGCTGATACAATTTTCAGGTAAACCGCATAAACCAAAGCCACCCAGCATTAATACCGCGCCGTCCTGTATGTCTTTTACGGCTTCTTCCGCG
This sequence comes from Taibaiella sp., assembly GCA_016786705.1. Lineage (GTDB taxonomy): Bacteria > Bacteroidota > Bacteroidia > Chitinophagales > Chitinophagaceae > Edaphocola. The sequence continues at coordinate 246,538 of JAEUVV010000007.1, read as the reverse complement.
TTCGCAACAACTTTATTAAAACCCATTAGTTTTTTTATTTTACGGCCTCAAAAATAATGTTTAAATAGCGCTTAAAAAAATCTTTTATTTACAGTCGCAGTCATGTTCCTGCTCCAGGTCGATACAGGTAATTACCTTGATCTTTTGCGCACAAATGCCAAAAACAATCCTTAATAATTGCCCGTCCTTTACCCGGTCTTCTATCGCATAAGTAGGGCAGGGAGCATCGTTCGGATCCGATTTGCCGGCATTGATTTTGCCTTCCGCGAGCACTTCCCTGATCTCTGCTTCTGTTATACCCCGGCAAGCCATCCGGCATTGTGCATGCTTAGTAAAGCTTAAAGCCGCATTGGCGGGGATTATAGACTGGTTCCCACCTGCCGGCAGCCGATTGCTGTTCCGGAACAACCATGCGCCTGCCAGCAGCAATAAAATTACAATAACGCCGATGGCTTTATAAGGCGCTTTTAATGGCTGCTTCAATTTATTCTAAATATTTTGTCATATTTGCTTTTACCTGCTCTTTCAGCTGCGGGGCAATAAATACTTTGCCGAATGCGCCTATGCCCACCGTGTAGACACCCGTGCCCAGGTCTATGCGGGTGAGGGAAAAAACTTTATAATCTTCTACCAGTACCGCCTGCTCCAGGAACGGCAATACCATGGATTGTATATTTTCATCATTAAGCCCTTCCAGCATTTTAGACAAATTGTTATTGGATTGCAGCAATTGCGCCTTCTGCTCTTGCAATATGCCCTCAATGGCCTTATACACCGCCTGCCTGTGCTTTTCCGGTTTGGGATTGGTAAAATACATCACTACACCGGTCAGCAGGAATAGGATGAGGAACAGGTATCTTTTTTTCATTGTTTTATTATTGAATTGCAAAAATATCGTATTTAATGGTGGGAAAAGACTTATCTGCTTTAAATTTGCCCTGATGAAGGGTTTGAAAGAGGGAACATTTTACCGGTTTTTATGGATTATTATCTTTTTTGCAGGAGCAGGACAACCGGCTGTTGCCCAGCAGGTCGTCGACTCTTTCAATGAAAACGGGATTTCCATACTCAACGATTTTAAGTATGATTCCAATATGGTGCATTCTTACGAACATCTTTTCGGGCTGGAACTGTATATTCAAAATAAAGACCTGAAGATCAAAAATGCTACTTTAATTTCCAATAAACATACTTATGATTATAGCCCGAATTCCAACTTATCCATAGGTTTAGGGTTTACCTATCGTTATCTTGCCTTAAGCGCGGCGGTAAATGTATTACCCTTGAATAACAATGAAGCGCTTAAAACCAAATCATTGGATTTTCAGTCGCAGATCGCCGGTTACCGGACACTTTCTTTTATTAATGCGCAGCTGTATAAAGGTTTTTCGGGAGATTTTAATAAAGAGTATGACCAGGCAGGGTACCAGGCAACCCGCCCGGATATAGGGTTTACTTTATTAGGGCTAAACAATATGTATGCCCTGAACAAACGTTATTCTTTCAGGGGGAGTGTACTGCGCTTTCAACGCATGAAATATAGTGTGGGTACGCCTATACTGGCCCTGGACGCTAATTACTGGGTGAAAAGCGGGGATAGCGCTTATGTGTCTTCCGGGGTAGACCCTAATCACTTTGAGGCCAATATGGAACGTATGCGGATATGGAACTTTGCTTTGGGGGGTGGTTACGCTTATACCTGGGTGCCCAATAAACGCTGGTTGTTTGCCGGTATTGCTACTCTGAAGATCCCGGTAAATTTTGTAAAAGAAAGACTGGATGAACGCTTTAGCGATAGGGAAAGGCATTGGGTCGGTTCGGGGCTTAATGCCAGCCTATGGTTACGCGGTTCTTATGAAAGAGAAAAATGGAGCATCTCGCTGCATTATATTCATAGTAAAATGTTAGTGGGCAAAGAAATATTGGGTAATGACTTGTCTGGCAATTATGGCATGGCCCGGCTGATGTTCAGCAGGCGTTTCGGTATCAGCCGCAAATTCAAAAAGACCTTAAAGCCGGTCGATGCTGTTTTAGATATTCCGTTTAAAATATTAGGGAGCAAATAAGATATGTTGGAGTGCGCATTTACAAAAGATTTAATGGAAGCTGGCTTAGATGAAGCGGGCAGGGGCTGTATTGCGGGGCCGGTAGTGGCCGCGGCAGTTATATTGCCTAAAGATTTTTTTCATCCTTTATTAAACGATAGTAAGCAACTGACAGAAAAGGACCGGATGGAGCTGCGGCCTATAGTAGAAGCGGCCGCCCTGGCTTATTCGGTTACCTTTATAGATAATAAGGTCATTGATGAAATCAATATATTAAAAGCTTCTTTCCGGGCAATGCATGAGTGCGTAGATAAACTGGCGCTCAAGCCGGAGCTGCTTTTGATTGACGGCAACCGTTTCCCGGCCTATTTCGGGATCTCGCACCAGTGTATTGTAAAAGGGGACAGCAAGTTTGCCAGCATAGCTGCTGCCAGTATCCTGGCCAAAACCTACCGGGATGAGTATATGATGCAGATCGCAGCCGACTTCCCGGAATATGACTGGGCAACCAATAAAGGATATCCTACACCGGCACACAAGCGCGTGACGATGAGTAATGGGCAGACCCCTTTTCACCGGCTGACCTTCAAGATCAAAGCGCCCAAACTAAAGAGCGTTAAAATCTAAATTGTTTCTGTTTGTTGGGCAGCTGTCTTGCCTGGTCGCTTTAAGAGAAAATAAGTCTCGATGATCAGGGCCAGCAAGGCGATCGTCACTAGCCACTTCCAAAGGTCTGTATTGTTTCCTGTAGCCGAACTTACCATCGGCGCGCCGCTTTGCTCCCAGCTCAGTTTGGCCGGTTTCAGTTGCTGTTCCAGCGCTTCTTTTGTAGCTGCCTCCAGTTCCGATTCCAATGTATTCGCATTTACCGCCACCAGGGTGCTGTCTGCAACGGATTCGTTTTTTAAAGTATAAAAGCCGGCCTGGTCTATAGCTTTACCTAAGAATATATTAGTACCGTTACCATAGGCGTTTTGTGCCGGGATCACTTCCGCATCCGGTCCTGTAGCCTTAAATACGGTACGGTTGGCCGATTGGTTGGGTATAAATACTGGTTGATTGCTATTGGCATTAATGGCGTAAATAGATTGGGCCCCGCTCACCGCGCACATTTTATACAAAAGCGGCATAAACAGGTTACTCAAAACAAAATTACCGGAGCGTTCTTCTAAAGAACTGGCAATGATATATAGAGCCCCGTTGTCGATCGAATATTGGGCGAGGAAAGGCTGCCCGTTTTTCAGGCTAAGTATACTTTGCTGGTTAGCGCTCAGGCCTGCGCTTATAGGGTAATGTCTTAAAACCGTTGGTAATTGTACATTTTGAGGCATAGTAGCGATCACGTCCTTAAGCAGGGCATGCTCTGTCTGTACCGCGCCGATTTGTGTGCTGGCGGTATCCGCTGCAGCAAAATTAATAGGGGCGATCTTGTTCAGTTGCTGGTTAAAGGATGCAATGTTACTGATGTTGCCGGGGATCAGGAAGAAGCTTTGGCCGTTCTGCAACCCTTTTTTAACCGCGTCCGTAAGCTCAGGGCTTAGTTGCTGTATGTTTTGTAAAATTACCAGGTTGTTATCCGGCCATTCACCGGCGCTCCCGGCATTTAAAGGCGCGTTACGGGTAATAAACCCGTTCGCCGGGCTAAGCGCTGCCTGTAAGTAGGGGCTGGAAGAGCCGTCGTTTAAGTTAAGTACTGCAAGGTTGGCATTGGTTTTTGCCGTAATCCGGAAGGTGTCGTCAAACTGTATGGGCGCATCCTTAACCGTTAATAGTATTTTGTGCCAGCCCGGGGTGTTTACCATTAAAGCAATCGTGTCCGTCCAGGTACTGTCATTGGTGAAATTAATGTTCTTTGCGGCCCGGGCCTGCCCGTTCACCCAGACCTGTACCTGGCTTTGAATCGTTTCGGTAGTATTGGATTTCGAAATCTTAACCACCAGCGGATTTTCCTGCCGGGTGTCAATGACCGGGTTGACGAAGTAAGCGGTGTCAAAGTAAAGATTGGCGGATTGCCGGTGCAATTGCGGCCGGATGATGTAGTGTGCAGTAGCGGCAACAGTATCTAAGGCTTCCCGGAATAAAGTGCTTTTTTGCAGGTCAGAAAAAATATACACTTCCGCGTTTTCCGCATTATTATCACTGAGCGCGTTATTTACGGCCTGGTTGATCTGTTTTAAGGATACTGTTTTCGCGCTTACTTTTAATTGCTGTAAGGCTTCCATGACCTGGCTTTTGCCAATGGGTCTGCTGGCATAAATATTATTATTGCTGAGCAGTATATATTGCTGGTGTTCACTTAGTGCGTTAATGATCCCTTTGGCGTCGTCGATCGCGTTTTGCAGCAATTGCCGCTGGCCGCCCAGGTTATCGGCCATACTCTGCGAATTGTCGATATAAATAAGCTTGAGCTGCCGGCTCGTGTCTTTTTGGGTACCCAGGTAGGGTTGTGCAAAGGCGAGTACCAAAGCTGCCAAGAACAGTATGCGGCTTAAGAGCAGCCACCAGTTTTGGACTTTCCTGCTTTTTTGAGAAGTGATCTTGATCTGTTCCAGGAGCCGGGTATCAGAAAATTCAATGGTCTTGTATTTTCTGAAATTAAATAAATGTATAATGACCGGGATGGCAATCGCCGCGCCCGCGATCAGGAACAAAGGAAATAGAAAGTTCATATCAAATTAAGCTGCAGCACTGCTCTGTTTTCTCATAAATAGATAATACATTGGTAGGCCCAATAAAACGACAATAAGACCAAACACACAGGTCTCCCATTTCGCGATCAGCAAGCCTATGGCCATCAAGCTGGCCAGGATAATGTAGATGATGGGAATAAAAGGATAACCGAATGCTTTATAAGGCCGCTCTGCGTCTGGCCGGGTCTTGCGCAATTTAAATACCGCTATAATGGTGATGATGTAAAAGATCAGCGTTACAAATACAACATAATCCAGCAGCAAGCCATATTTGCCACTCAGGCAGAGGATGCTCGTCCAGAAACACTGTACCCATAATGCCCATCCCGGTACCGCGTTTTTATTTAAATTTCCGGCTTTCTTAAAGAACAACTGGTCTTTAGCCATAGTGTAATAAACCCTTGCGCCGGTCATAATAAGGCCATTGTTGCAACCGAAAGTAGATACCATGATCATGATGGCGATAATGGTAGCGCCTACTGTTCCAAAAATAGGCAGGGAGGCTGCGGTTGCTACACGGTCTTTATCTGCAAAAGCGATGCTGGCCTCATTGCCTGTAGCGGGATAAACAAAGCCTGTAGCTTCAGGGGTCAAAGGCAATACCGCCAGGTACATTAAGTTGATCGTAACATAGATCACCGTTACGATCAACGCGCCTAAAAACAGGCTTAAACCTATATTGCGCTGTGGGTTTTTGATCTCCCCGGCAATAAAAGTGACGTTTTCCCAGGCCACACTGCTGAATACGGAACCTACCATAGCCGCTGCTACAAAGCCAAGTCCCACCGTCAGGCTGTCAATATTTTGAAACAAGCTCCAGCCGCCGCCGTTGCTTTCCGGGATCGCGCTGCTATGGCTCATCCGGAAACCGGTACTCCAGTTCTCATTCCAGATGTCCTGGTCGAAAGCCAGCAGGAAACCGAAAATGATCAGGCCGAATAAAGAAATAAGTTTGGCAAAAGTGAATATTCTCTGGATCAGCTTGCCCTCTTTTACCCCGCGTGCATTGACCCAGGTGAGGAAAACGACCAGTGCTATTGAAACCAGCTGTGCCGGGTATAGTTTAAAGCTGTCGCCTATGGAAAATAAAACGTTCTCATCGGTCATTTCCAGGGGCTTGATGAAATGGCCCGCGAATTTGCTGAAGGCAACTCCTACGGCTGCTATGGTCCCGGTCTGGATCACCGAGAAAAAGCTCCAGCCATATAGAAAACCCGTCAGCCGGTTATAAGCTTCTTTGAGAAAAACGTATTGCCCGCCCGCTTTCGGAAACATGGAAGATAGTTCTCCATAAGATATGGCCGCGAATACCGTCATGATACCGGTAATGACCCAGATAGCGATGAGCCAGCCCGCGCTGCCTACATTGCGCACCATATCGGCGCTGACGATAAAGATACCGGAACCGATCATACTGCCGGCAACGATCAGGATACCGTCCATCAAACTGAGGCTGCGTTTAAATTCTGTGTCTTTTTCCTGCATTTATTTAGATGAATGACTTGGGTTAAAGAATAGATCCGAATGTTTTAATGAGGGTAAATATAGTATATCTTTTATTAAATTTAAACAACCATGAGGCTACAGCCACGTAGCGCGGCGGTATCCCTCCTGCCCAGGATCTCAAAACTGCCGTCGGCAGCTACTTTTCCGATGTCTTCTGTAGCGATAAAGGCGCAGGAGTCTATATTGGCCAGGTCTATCACATTCACGCAGCCACTGCCTGCAGTATAAGTTTCCAGCGGGTCGCTTTCATCCCGCAATAAGACACGCATACTTTCGGTGCATTTAAAAATACCATCACCTTTGGAATAAGCCTGGGATAACATTTCGCTCATGCCATATTCAGAATGTACCTTTTCCAGCTTCCATTGCTGTGCGAGGTATTGATGGACCTCCATGCGGGTCCATTCTTCCCGCCGCCCCTTCATGCCGCCGGTTTCCATCACAATATGCGCGCTAAGGTCCATTGGGTAAGCTTCTGCAAAATCGAGCAAAGCGAAAGTGACGCCAATCAAAAATATTTTCCGGTCCCGGGGCTGTTGCAGGATACCTGCTATCTGTTCCCATTCATTCAGGTAAAAGCCACCTGACGGATGATTGCTGGTTTGTATCAGGTCCTGTACCATATACACCAGCGAGGAATGTTTACGTTCTAAATAAGAAGGCAGTAGCCCGAGGATGATATAATCTTCAGGAGCGCCGTAGTGTTGCCGGAATCCTTTACGGAAAGCGGTTTCATAATATTCCGGGTGAGCAATGAAATGCCTGCTGGGGATCATCCCGGTAGTTCCGCTGCTCTCAAAAAGTAATTGTGCGGCCTGGTCTTGTGCCAGGATCTCATGAGATTTAAAAAAAGAAATGGGCAGAAACGGGATGTCGGTTAAAGTGTGTACTCGTTCCGGTGTGCGATGGATATGATTACAATATTCCCGGTATATAGCTGTATTTTTATACTGGTGCCGGAATAGTTCCAGGGCTCTTTGCTCAAAATTGGCCGTGTTAATTGATTTTAACCACTCAATATTTGAAGAAAGGTGATCCAACATGATATTTATTTGTAAATTTGATAGTCTAAATAGAATTGAACAACGAAGTTAATACTTTATACATGACTAAAGCAGTAGCTGGTATTTTAGGTTTGATGAGTGCCGTGATGGTCTTTTCCTCTTGTCAGAAAAAAGAGGAGTCGTACCCTGATACACCTGAAATTACTTATAAGGGTATGAACAAGGCAGATATTAATTTGGCAGATTCTACGTCTGCGGGTGATTGGTTCCTGTACTACGATTTTGTAGATGGTAATGGCGACCTGGGTACCAAGTTTGACGATGTTACGATGCGGGTTTTCCTGGTCGATACAACTACGGGAAAAGATTATCAATTTCCTTTTCCTTATATTCCACAGCAGGATAGAAGCGGGCACAAATACCTTAAAGGTTATGGCGAGATCAGGTTAAGCATACCGGAGTTTTTTCGCCTGAGTCCTGGTGTGCAAAGGGATACCGCCGTGTTTAGTTTGTATATCTTGGACGAAAGCGGCAATAAAAGTAATGTGATCTACTCTGAGCCTGTTGTTTACTACCGCTAATGTAGCTGATCTAGAAGTTGTCCTGGTAAGCACGTCTCCGGGTTAATTTCAGGTCCTGGAGTACAGAAGATTTAACGTTAAGGGTAAAGTTATAGTTCCTGTAAAGGCCAAATGGCGTAATATTTAATGCCATTTGCCAGCAATGCAGGTCACGACTGATGTTTAAGGTTGTAGCCCCGATTGATTTATTCAAGAAATCATAACCGGTTACGAAATTAAACATCATTTTTTTGGTAAACCTTAAACTGCCGGATACACTTAATTGTGGCGTATAGACTTCTTTTTCTCTTCCGTCTTTCTGATTATTAACGGTATAGCTGACAGAAGAGGAAATTCTTAAAGACCAGGGAATATTGAAATCATAATAAGCGGCAAGCCCGTTATTGCGGAGCATTCGCTGTACATCCGGGTTATTCGCCCGGGCATCTTCTACCTCTTCATCTTCCTTACGGTTACTCTCCCCGCTCAGGTCAAAGTCAAGAGAAGCGTACAAATTTCTCATTTTCGCGATAGGGCCTTCCTTTTCAATAGAATAGTATTTTGTTCTGTAGCCGTTTTCCCAATGATAAGGGTCAAAAGCGCCGCCGAAAGAGATATTGAATTTTTGTAAAATGCTGGTCCGTCCACTAAAAGATATGTTGGTCAGGTGGTTGGAGTCTGCGAAAAAGTTATAGTTGGCGCCGATAGCTAAACCATCGATCAGGGTGATGTTCCTGGTGCCAGTAGAGTCTTTGGAACGTACCTTGATCTGCAAATTATTGTTGATACTTATACCCGCGGAACCATTGGGTAATGGGTTGGTCGGTCCCATAATAGAACTTGGAGAGGCTGAGTAGGGCGAATTATAACTTTGTCTTCCGGATGCATCATAGTAATCATAAAAATAATTAAATGGGGAACGCGCGAATCCGGGCGTATAGTTGAAATTTAAAGATGGAGTGATGACGTGGCGGATACCCATCAAATTGCCTTTCTTAAACATTTTTAAGCCATAAATTCTTGTATTCAGGCTGCTGTTAAAGCTAAAGTCCCTGGTAGCGAAAAAGCCGGTCTTTGTCGCGGTATCATTTTTTAACTCAGATTGATTCCAGGTATAGAAAGTTTGTTTGGTGTTCCAGTACTCATTATAAGGTATGCTGAAGTTCCAGTTGATAAATCTCAAGACATTGTAGGTCGCAGAGATAGCGGCGGTATGTTTGATCCCGTTATCAAATTGTTCGAAAGACATGTTCCGGAAGCTAAAGGCAGTGTCAATAAAATTGATCCGGTTCTGGGCGGCGAAGTTATAGGAGGCTGATATTTTTTCATACCACCTGTCTTTACCTACCCTGGTCTTGCGTTGGAAAGGAGTGATCTGGGCAACGTTAAAAGAAATGTCCGGCAAAGTAACGACGACCTCCCCGCTCCGGGTACTTTGGTTATGGTTAGCCGCGGCGGTAAAGGAGAAGGGTTTACCTACCCATGTTTTGGAGTAGGCGATCGTTGACCTGTATTGGTTATTTAGCTGAAGGTCGGCTGTCATCCCGTTAACCAGGTTGTAGCCACCGGTACCAAACTCAACATTGGCCGTAAAGGTGGCTCCCGGCATGGCTCTCTGGTCCACCGTATGCTTCCACCTTACTTTAAAATCTTTTTGCGTAGCTGCATCGGCATCGAATCTTTCTCCTATCTGGGAGTAAGTGTAATCTATATTTAAGGCACCATTATATTTATAGCGTTTTGAATATTCTGTACTGCCGAAAACTCCAAAGCTACCTTTGGAAAAGTAATCGAACATGACAGAGGCGCCGATATACTTATTGATGTCCACATAATAGCCCATTCGCTGCAACCCTACGCCCCGGTTACCGGTTAGCGTGTAAGTGGGCAGGATAAAGCCGGATTTCTTCTCAGGATTAATCGGGAATATACCAAATGGAAATAATAAAGGAGTGGGGAGGTCGGCAATTTCCAGGTGAGCCCTTCCGGAGGCCGCTACTTTGTTAGGGATCACCTTGATCTTCCGGGCATTAATGCCGAAGTGCGGATGTTCCAGGTTACAGGTTGTATATACATTCTTATAGCCGAAAATAGACTGGTCGGGGTTTCTCTTTACCTGGTAACTGTTAATGTAGGCCTCTCCATATTGCATGCGGGCATTACGTACAATGGCGCGCCTGCTTTTAAAATTATATCTTAAGGAATCGTAAGTAAAGGTTTCAGTGCCCTGCTTGAAAGATTGCTCCGAAACTTTACGGCTGTTGGTGTCGTATTCCGGGTAGGCGCTGATCACATTTATTTTTTGATTGAATTCTACCACGCCCGATTTTAATTCCAGGTCATCCTGTTGCATTTGCGCATCGCCATACAGGTAATAGATGCTGGTTTCCATATCCAGGATCGCGGAGTCCCTGGCGCTGGAAACTACTTCATGCTCCGGGGCGTCCGGGCTGATCCTGATGCCCAGAGCGGCGCCTTTCTTAGTGGCAGTATCGCTTACTGTTGTGTCTCCGGCTTGCTTTACCGGTCCCGGGATGGAATCGGTGTTGATTCGCTGGGCCATAAGGGCATTCGGGCATAATAGCAATAGTAAGGAAAGTAACGTAAATACCGCTGCTTTCATTTTACCCCAGACTCTTCCTGATACATCCATCATAAAAATACGCCGCAAAATTACTATTTCTTTATGAGCAAAAAAGGGTTAAAAATTATGTATTGGCTTAACCTTCCATTATATTTGCAGTCAAAGCAAATATTTAGACTCAATTTTGTCGAGAAAGCTTAGTGCTTCGCTCCATAGTCATTTATAACGTATGAAGTTAATGAAAAGTATTAAACTGCTGGTATTCGTCTTATTTACATTTATATGCGGCTCTGTTTTCGGACAAAGAAAAATGAACCATGTCGTACTGGATGCCGGGCATGGCGGCAAAGATCCCGGAGCCATAGGCTCGTTCTCCAAAGAAAAAGATATAGCCCTGGCCGTTACCCTGAAAGTAAGAGATATCCTTAAACGGGAGTCTCCCCAATTGAAAACCACCTTAACCCGGGACAGCGATTTTTTTGTTGAATTAAAAGGAAGACATGCTATTGCCAATAAAGCCAATGCCGATCTTTTTGTTTCGATACATATTAACTCTACCGCAGGTACCACAACCCGGGTGCAGGCCGGAACAAAAAAAGTAAAGAAAGGAAAGAAATGGACTACCATACCAGTCTATAAAACCATACATAACAGGAGTACGAAAACCTCCGGTACGGAAACCTATGTACTCGGGCTTACCCGTAATGACCAGAAAGAAAAAGCGATCGGGGAATACGGGGAAACTGTTGCTGAAGAACCTGGTTTGCTGGATGAAAACGATCCGACAACGGCTATTCTTATTGCACAATATTCCCAGGCTTTTTTGAGCAGGAGCGTAACTCTGGGAAGTAAAGTGCAGCAGAATTTTGCGAAAGCCGGCCGTAATAACCTGGGCGTAAAACAGAAAAGTCTTGAAGTGCTTGCCGGTAGCGCGATGCCGGGTGTATTGATAGAGCTTGGGTTTATCAACAACCAGGAAGAGGAAGCTTATATGAATTCAGAAGCCGGGCAGCAGGCCTTGGCAAATGCCATTGCGACGGCTATACTGGATTACAAAAAAGAAGTAGAAAAAAAATAAGCCTGAAATTAGACGAAATAATTACCTTAGGGGGCATAAAAGTTGTAAATATATGAATAGAATTGTAGTGATATCCGGTCTGGGTCTTGTGATTGCTTTGGGAATAGCCTGTAGCCCTAAGAAAGCGGCAACGCCTGCCGTAGAACCGGCTATGCTGACTAAAGAAGTCGCGCTGCAGCAATATACCAGCGCGCAGATCGCTGAAGGAGAGGCGTTAACCAATGCCAAATGCGGTACCTGTCATAAACTATATGCTGCCGGGCAGTTCGCGGCGCCAAGATGGCACCAGGTATTAAACCGCATGTTGCCTAAAGCCAAAACTACTGAAGAAGAAGGTAAGTTGATCCGCGCTTATATTATTGCTAACTCAAGAGCGGTTAATTAATAGGTTATAGATATTTCACAGCCTCAGTCAAAAAATGACTGGGGCTTTTTTATGCTTTTAAGCTAAAATAAAATTAAAGCGCAAATTAACTTTGAAACTTATTGCGCTATTTTATATAACTTTATAAGGTGAATCAGCGCATTTTAATATTATCATTATGTTACCTTTTGTTTTTGCAGGGGGGGGAGAGCTATGCGCAAAATATTGATATTTACCAGGACGTATTTGAAATTCCGGCCATAAAGCCCGCAACTGAACGCTTTGAAGGGGCTGTGACCATAGCAAGCGTGGAAACTTATATTGATAGATTAAAAAAGAGTGAATATAATAAAGTAATTGAAGCTTTGGCGGCTTATAAATCGGAACAGCAGTTGAGCGACTGGATGTATTACCAGGTCGTAAGACGTACCGCGAATTACCTAAGCCCTAAAGTGAAAAATTACAATGATTATACGCTGCTGAAGTGGTTGTTGATGCGGGAAACCGGTTATGATGTTCGCCTGGCTGTGATCGACAATAAGCTTTTGTTTTATACCCGCAGTGAGGACGAAATTTATGATATCCCTTATTTTAACCTGGACAACAGGCGCTATGTATGCCTGAACCGGCATGATTTTGAGTCCATTCCTTTTGCTACGCAGGAATTGCTTTCCGTACCTATGCCCCGCGCTGAACATTCATTAGCTTCCTTTTCCTATAAGATCGCGCAATTGCCGGAGTTTACCGAAGATAACTTCAGTAACCGCTTCCTGGATTTTAGTTTCAGGGGTAAAGCGTATCACTTTAATATCCGGGTTAATAATGCCCTGGATACCTTGTTCACCAATTATCCTGTTGTCAATTATGAGGCCTATTTCAATATTCCCATGAGCAAAACCACTTATAATACGCTTATGCCGGAATTGAAGCACGCGGTCGCGGATATGAGCCGGCAGGATGGGGTGGCTTATCTGATGGAGTTTACCCGGAATGCTTTCGCCTATGAAAGTGACCTGGACGCGATCGGCAAAGAGCAACGCAACGCTCCGGAGTTAACATTGCTCCGGGATAAAAGCGATTGTGATGACCGGGTGGCATTATTGTACTTTTTTATTAAAGAGATTTATGACTTGCCTATGGTGGTAGTGCAGTATCCTTCGCATGTGCTTTTGGGCGTTTCGCTAGATGGGGTAAAGGGGTTTGAGATTCCATATAAGGGGCGGCAGTATATTGTAGTGGATCCTACCCCGCAATCCGTACCTTTGAAAATCGGCGAGATCGGTAAAAAGTATAAAAAGCAAGCTTACGAGATCGCGTATGCTTATAAGCCTTAATGTATCAAATCCTTATTTCTTTTCTTTTTCCTTTTGTGTAGTATAAAGGGGCTTTGTTTATATGGACGCTTATGGCAACAAAACAATTTGTAAAGGTGATCTTGTAAAGTTTAGTAAACCGCCAATTGAGTCTCCGCCCAACTGGCGTAGAGAAGGAGATATACTTGTAGAGATTGAGGAGGATTATCGGTCGGGCTTTAGTTGCAGTGCGACTTAAAAATCTTCGTACCTTAGCGGCATTCAAAAAATGTCATAGATGAAGAAAGTTTGTTTCCTGTTTTTGTTCAGCCTGGGCGGCCTGGCTTATGCCCAGGAGAACCTAGAATACCAATTGCCCTCAAAAGAAATTCTCCAGCTTGCCGACTACACCCGTGCCCCTTCCGTGAATATGGACACGAAGAAGGACTATATGTTGTTGACCTATAGAAATACCTATAAGTCCCTGGAAGACCTGAACCTGGAAGAGTTAAGGCTGGCCGGCCTAAGGGTAAATACAAAAACAAATATAAGTGCCACAGCGAGCTATGTGAATAATATTAAACTCCGTAAAGTTGCGGCGTTTAAAGCGGAGCCTGCACAGGTAAAAGGTTTGCCCGCTAATCCCCGGATCGCGAACCTTTCCTGGTCGCCGGATGAAAAGAAGATCGCCTTTACACATACTACTGATAAAGGCGTGGAATTATGGGTTGTGGATGTAGCTACCGCTACCGCTAAAAAACTGACCGCTGATAACCTGAATGCCAACCTGGGGAGTCCTTATATCTGGTATCGTGATAATGAACACTTATTAGTAAAAGTGATCCCGGCCAACAGGCCCTCCCTAATTAATGCTAAAGAAGACCTGCCTAAAGGACCTATTGTGTCTAATGCCGAAGGTAAAACTTCCCAGAACAGGACCTACGCGGATTTATTGAAGAATAAAACCGATGAGCAGAACTTTGAAACCATTGTCAGTGCTGAATTATATACCGTAGGCCTGAACGGCGGTAGTAAATTATTTTTAGGTAAAAATATGTATGCCGGCGAGAGCTTTTCGCCGGATGGCAACTACCTGATGCTCTCTGTGATCAAGCGGCCTTTTTCTTATATTGTTCCTTTGAGCAGGTTTCCCAGCGAAACGAACATATATAAGTTAGATGCCTCATTAGTCAAACAGGTGAATGAAGTGCCTTTGGTAGAGATTATGCCAAAAGGTTTTTCGAGCGTACGTACCGGGAAGCGTAGCCTGTCCTGGCGCGATGATAAACCGGCCACCCTATTTTATGTAAACGCTTTGGATGGTGGCGACCAGGCCCAACAGGCCGATTACAGGGATGAGCTGTTTTTGTGGGATGCGCCTTTTGTGACTCCGGCTAAAAGTATGGGTAAAACGGTACAGCGTTTTGGAGGTGTAGAGTGGGGCAATGATAAAGTAGCCCTGGTGTATGACCAGTGGTATGATACCAGGAACCTGAGAACTTATCTGTTCGATCCATCCGGTAGTAATGAAAATCCAAAGAAAATAAGTGATCGCAATTACCAGGATATCTATAGTGATCCAGGTAACCCGGAAACGCGTAAAAATGAATATGGAATGGAAGTGCTGGCGATTGAAAACAATAACCTTTACCTGATAGGTGAAGGTCATACACCTAAAGGGCAATTCCCTTTTATTGATGAGTTGAACCTGGCTACCCTGAAGACAAAGCGTTTGTATCAAAGTAATCTTAAAGACAAAAAAGAGGATATAATTTCCATCGAGGATTTTAAGAAAGGCCTGGCTTTGGTGCAACTCCAGTCTGCTACCGAGTATCCGAATTATTATTTCAGGAATTTTAAAAAGCCCGCTTCTGTACAGCAGATTACCTTTAATACCAATCCTTTTGAAAGTATCAAAGGCGTCTATAAAGAAGTGATCAAATATAAAAGAGCCGATGGTGTTGAGCTAAGCGGTACCCTGTATTTGCCTGCCGGCTATGACAGGACTAAGAAGGAAAAGTTGCCCCTGCTGATCTGGGCTTACCCGCAAGAGTTTAAAGATAAGAACAGTGCCGGGCAAAGCAGCCAGAACCCTAATGAGTTTACCTTTCCTTACTATGGTTCCTTTGTATACTGGGTGACCAAAGGGTATGCCGTATTGGATGATGCTTCATTCCCTATTATCGGTGAAGGGGATAAAGAACCCAATGATGATTTCATCAATCAGTTAGTAGCGAATGGAAAAGCGGCCATAGATGCTGTAGATGCTTTAGGTTATATTGATCGTAGCCGGGTAGGGGTAGGAGGCCATTCCTATGGCGCTTTTATGACCGCAAATCTTTTGACCCACAGCGACCTGTTTGCTTGTGGCATCGCACGCAGCGGTGCTTACAACCGGACGCTGACTCCTTTCGGTTTCCAGTCGGAGCAAAGAAACTTCTGGGATGTACCGGCTATCTATAGCGGGATGTCGCCATTTAACACTGCGGATAAAATGAAAAAACCGATCCTGCTGGTGCATGGTGAAGCGGATAATAACCCGGGTACTTTTACTTTGCAGACAGAGCGTTATTTCCAGGCCCTGAAAGGTCTCGGCGCTAATGCGAGGATGGTGATCCTGCCTAAAGAAAGCCACAGTTATGTAGCCCGTGAAAATATTATGCATTTATTATGGGAGCAGGAGCAATTCCTGGATAAATATTTAAAACCCAATAAGTGATAATTTTGGATACAAGAAGGCCTTGCATGATTATTGCAAGGCCTTCTTTGTTTTTAAGTTTTGATCTTATGTACTAATCAAGGCGATAAATTTCGCGGATCGCTTCCAGGTGCTTCTGGAAATCGATGTTCAGGTCTTTTACCTGGCCATTGCGCAGGTCAAAAACCCAGCCATGCACCGTAAGGCCACGATCTCTTACAGCTCTTTGTACTACAGCGGTTTTAAGCACATTGATACATTGCTCTTTTACATTGACTTCTACCAGCCTGTCGTAGCGCTGGTCTATATCCTCAATAGCATTCAGCTCTTCCTTGTTAAGGCGGTAAGCGTCGCGGATATTCCGCAGCCAGGGGTTCAGGATGCCCAGGTCTGCCGATTGCATTGCAGCCTTAACGCCGCCACAGTTGTAGTGCCCGCATACGATCACATGCTCCACTTTTAAATGTTCTACCGCGTAATTGATCACAGACATGACATTCAGGTCCACATTGTTCACCAGGTTGGCTACATTCCGGTGTACGAAGGCTTCCCCGGGTTTCAGTCCTATGATCTCTTCAGCCGTAACCCGGCTGTCGGAGCAACCGATATAAAGGATCTTGGGGGTCTGGCCGGAGGCTAGTTTGTTAAAGTAATCGCTGTCATTTTTTAACTGTTCAGCGATCCATTGTTTGTTGTTTTCAAATAACTGTTCAATGTTCATATGGTATGTTGTTAAAGATTAAGTGTTCATGTTCCAGTATTTTCTCAGGAACCATTCCAGGCTTGCCAGTACCAGGATTAAGAAAAACAACCAGCGTTCATCAATGATCGGTTTGTTTTGTGAGCGTGTATGGATAATTGTTTTTATTTGCGCGTTGTTCTTTAAGCTATCCTGCAGCTGGCTGAAGTTGTATTGGGTAAAAAAGCTGCCGCCGCTTTTGTGGGCCAGCTGGTGCATCAGTTGGAAATCGGCGTGAGTTCTTAACGCTTCCAGGGGGATATCGCTGACGTGCAGCAGCCCGAAATCTTCGTAGTTCTTGCCTTTCCAGCTTACCGTGCCTTTGAGGTTGTAGTCGCCCGGCGCCAGTAGTCCTGCCTGTAAGCGGTAGGCATTACCCGATTTTTCGAAATTATAATTAAGTGTTTTGCCTTCGGAGCTGAGGCTGAGCCTGGCTTCCGGTTCGTTGATCAGCTCGCCGTTAGGGTTGCGCAGTTCTGCCAGGACAATCGCGGGCTCATTATCGGTTATGTTGTTCTTCAGCACATTGATCTTAAAAGGTTTATTATCCTTATCAACCTGCAGGAAGCTTAAAGTCTGCCGCACCAGCTCATGGGTGGTATTGTAGTTGTTGAAGTTTTTGTATTCATATACCGACCATCTCCAGAGGTCTTCCCCGATCAGTATGCTATTGGGTTTTTCTCCGGGGTAATAATTCCATATAGGAGTGCCATACTGATCGTTAAGTAGTGTCTGCTCTGTTGGGGCCAGGCCGGCTACAATAGTCGACATAGGGGGTATTTTGGGCAGGACCGCACGAATGCCCGATGGTAGGGTAAACTGGTTGAACGTTTCTTTTAAATTTGGTTTAATGCTCCGTGGCGGGATGAAGGTGATGCCGGGAGCAATTGCTTTAAGTGCCGGGAGGGCATTTGGGCTGGTTCCAGTGCCCACGATATACCAGGTCGGAAGCGCGACTTTTTCTTTAGGTACGCATTGGTAAGCGATAAGTATATCAAACTCGTTAATGTTGGCCGGGGCGTTACCGCTTAGGTTTTGAACGAGCTCAAACTGGCTTGCTTCATTTAGTGCTTGTTTGATCACGGCAATGTCAGGGTGAGGGGCCTGGGCCAGTAGTAATACTTTGGTCTTTTTTTCTTTTACATCAACGATTACTGACTGGCTGTTGTTTTGCAGGTTAGTTTCCCCGTCTGTAGCGGCAATGTTGATCGTATATTTCTGTGGTCCGGCCTGGCTGGCTTTCGTGGAGAAGCTCAGGCTTCCGGCAAAATTATTATTGCTGATCGTAATGTTCTGGGTAGCGATAGTTTTGCCCTGGTGGATCAGGGATGCGGTAGTTTGTTTGCCTTCCAGTCCTGTCGCTACAAAGTCCGCGAAGAGTTCAAAGTTGTTGTTGAGCGCAACCGTTTTGTTGGCATACATGCCAGAAAGGCTAAGGTCTTTGGGCGTGGTGCTGTCGCCCAGGGCAATGCTGTATATAGGTATCGGTTTGGCTAGTTGTAAAAAGGAAGGATTACTGCCCTGGTTGTAAATACCATCAGAGGCAAGAATGATAGCGCCCAGGTTTTTGTCCTGGTATTGCGTGCTGATCTGTTCCAGCGCCTGGGTGATATTTGTTGCTTTCTGGTTATAGGTAAGCAGGCTGTCTTTGTAAAGTTCTGCACCGAAGCCGAATTGCTGAACGGTATATTGTTGTTTTAGTTGTTCGAGCAGTGCTGCCTGTTGACTTTTGTATTTGGCCTCGAAGCCTCCGAGTGATTTTTTATTGGAAGTGGAAATGTCCTGCAACCAGATGATGGTAGGTTTTTCTTCTTCATGCGAAAGGCCTGAGAAAACAGGCGCTAAAAGCAGGAGTGCGGTTAAGCTACCCAGGAAGAATCTTAATAATGCAGGGAGCCATCTTAGTGGCACCTGTTTTTGTTTGTCTTTTCTGTAAACTAAAAAAGCAAGTAGTATTCCAAAAATAATAGCGATCGTCCAGTATAGCCAGGTCATGTGTTTTTTACAAAGCTTTGCGTAAAGATAGGGTAATATGCTTTTGGTTTTTTAATGAGCATGATTTTTTATTGCGGTGCTGAAGTGAATTTTTGCGCTTGGATTTGCTTGTTTTTCCGGCTGTTTGTTTTTTGCGCAGGCATAAAAGCTGAATTGAGGCTACTGATTTTTTCTGTATACCAGGCATAAAAAAAGAGCCATTACAATAATGTAACGGCTCCCGAACTTTACTTACTAACCCATCGTAAGTACTGCAAATTTCATAAAAATAAATGAAATAGAGAAATGTTTTTTGGCTTATTTGGTATTAATTTATTGTTTTATATGAGCTTTGTTTGTCGATTTTTCAGTACAAAATTAATTAAATAATGACAAAATGGCTCATTTTTATTTTTTAAAAAGACATTTTGTCTTTAGTTTTTTCTGGTATTAAACTTGTTTTACCCTATTCAACAAATTGGTATAACAATAAAATAAAAACAATAATATTATGAAAAGCACAAATGCAATGAGAAATTTCGGTGATTTAATGGAAACTTTATTTGAAGGTAGAGTGGCTCCAATGTTCCGCGAAGAACACCTGAACCACAAAATGCAGCCACCGGTAAATATCTTTGAGTCGGAGCAAACTTTTAATATTGAAGTGCTCGCCGCAGGGATCAATAAAGAGGATATTAAGCTGCAGGTTGCAGACAATCTGCTGACGATCTCTTATGAAAAAAATGAACCGGCACAGGAAGCAAAAGGAAAGGTATTGCGTCATGAATTCGCAGCGAGGTCCTTTAAAAGAAGCTTTACTTTGGGGGAAAGTGTGGACGCGGAGAAAATCAACGCGAGCTATGAGCATGGTATTTTGAAGGTTACTTTGCCTAAAAAAGAAGCCGTTAAACCAACGCAAATCGAGATCACGGTAAAATAATAGGTATAAGAATTCATAAACTTCCACAATGCGAACGCTCTTGCGTTCGCATTTTTTATAAAAGTACCAACAGTAATTAATTTTTACTTTTTAGTTTTCAAATTACCTTTGTGCCTGAAAATTTTCTGTGCCTTCTTGACTGCTGCAGAAAATTTAATATTGAACTTTTTAAATTATATGCTGATTTTAAACGTTACTTCAAAAGTGGCTCACCGGATAGAGCAGGATTGGAAGACCTGGATTAAAGAAGTGTGGATCCCTAAAATGCTGGCTACCGGTCTTTTTGGCGAGTTCAGGTTTTGCAAATTAAGAGAAAATGATGATGAGGAAGGCCGGATGTACGTGGTACAGATGTACTGCGATAGTGAAGAAAATTACCAGACTTTCTTAAAAGAATACGATGAAGAAATCCGGCAGGAAGCATATGCACTGTTTGGCGATGCCTTTATTTCTTTCAGAACCGTAATGGAAACCCTGCATTATTAATCGCTTATGAACCGGTACCGCACTCTTTTTTTTGACCTCGACCATACGCTCTGGGATTTTGAAGCCAATTCTTATGCCACGCTGGACTATATCTACCGCAGCTTCGAGCTGGACAAGTCAGGCATCGTTGATTTCGAAGCTTTCTACCAGGTGTACAAGGCGCATAATGAACGTTTGTGGGACCGCTACAGGAAAGGGTTTATAAAGCGGGAAGAGCTGAAGTGGAAACGTATGTGGCTGGCCTTGCTGGATTTCAAGATCGCGAATGAAAAACTGGCCCGGGAAATGGCCGCCGTTTTTATTGAACTCCTGCCCCGGCAACAGCAATTGTTTCCACATACAATTGAAGTGCTGGATTATTGTAAAGCTAAAAGTTATGACCTGAGCCTGATCACTAACGGTTTTGAAGATACGCAATGGAAAAAACTCGAAACTACAGGACTGAGTGCTTATTTCAGCCATGTGATCACTTCTGAGAAAAGTAATAGCGTTAAGCCGGAACCCGGAATTTTTGAATATGCATTAAACCTGACTAACAGTAATGCGGACCAGGCTTTAATGATCGGGGACAACCTGGATGTGGATATAGCAGGCGCTATGGGTGCCGGTATCGACCAGGTATACTTTAACCCGGGAAAGCAGGATCATGAGCATAAGCCAACCTTTGAAATAGCCTGCCTGCGGGAGTTATTGGAGATCCTTTAGGGTTCAGTAGCGTTTTATAGTGTCATAATTATTATCCGGCTGTGCGCAACCTGTGTATGGTATATGCTTTTTTTGTATCTTAGTTTTTTAACTTTATGCTTACACCGGATGCATACATTATTACCCTTTTTGCTGGCCATGATAGCTGCCATTGTCTTGCTGAACATGTGGGCCGCGAAATTGAAGATCGCTTACCCGATACTATTAGTGATTGGTGGCCTGCTCATCAGTTTTATTCCCGGGCTGCCGGTCTTGAAAATTAACCCGGACCTTATTTTTCTCTTTTTTCTGCCCCCCTTATTATTTGAAGCATCCTGGTCAGTTTCTTTTAAAGAAATGCGCAAATGGTGGCGTATGATTACCAGCTTTGCTTTCCTGGTGGTCTTCTTTACAGCACTCTCGGTGGCTGTGGTAACCAATTATTATATTCCCGGATTTACGATCGCCTTGGGGTTTCTGCTCGGTGGTATTGTATCACCGCCTGATGCGGTAAGTACCGGGGCGATTACCAAATTTGTAAAAATTCCCCGGACAACCTCGGCCGTCCTGGAAGGGGAGAGTTTGCTGAACGATGCTTCTTCGTTGATCATTTTCCGGTTTGCGCTGATCGCTGTTGGTACCGGCCAGTTTATATGGCAGGATGCGGCAACAGGTTTTTTATGGATGGTATTGGGCGGGGTAGGGATAGGCCTGCTCCTTGCCTGGATATTTGTTCAGCTCCATAAACGCCTGCCTACCGAGGCTGCCTCTGACATCGCGCTGACCTTGATCGAACCCTACATCATGTATTGGGTAGCGGAAGAATTACATTGTTCGGGTGTGCTGGCAGTAGTGGCAGGTGGCTTATATATGTCTGCCCAAAGATTGACCTTTCTCAGCAGCAGTAGCCGGATACGGGGTTATAGTGTCTGGGAAAGTTTTATTTTCATATTGAATGGTATTGTATTTCTAATTATCGGCCTGGATTTGCCGGAAATCGTATCAGGCATCCGTGCAGAAGGGATTCCTTTGCGCACGGCTATTGGCTATGGTGTTCTGGTAACAGCAGTATTGATCATTGCCCGTATCATCAGCTCTTACGCGGCCATGCTGGCTACCCGTATTTTCAGACCGGGAGTGGTGCCAAAGGCCAGCAGCAGGAAGCGTGCATTGTTGCTGCCTTTGCTGCTGGGCTGGACGGGCATGCGTGGGGTGGTATCACTGGCCGCGGCTTTATCTATACCAGTCACCCTGGATAACGGGGCGGCTTTCCCTCAACGAAACCTGATCCTTTTTGTCACTTTTGTGGCCATATTGCTGACGCTGGTCGTTCAGGGGCTTACGCTGCCTTACATCATCAGGCGCTGGCATATTTTTGACGATTTTATTGACGAGGAGTCTGAATTGGCTACCCGGAAGGAAATGAAGAAAGGCCTGAAGCAGCATGTCTATGAATTTGTAAAGGAAAAGTACGGGCAGGATATGAACGGGCACGAGGGGATGCAATTGTTCATGAAGCAATGGGAGGAGCGGGCAAAAGCTGCAGATGATAGCTGGATGAATGAGCGGACTAAAGAGATCTTTGTAGAAGTGCTCGAAATACAAAGAAAATACCTGACGGAATTGAATAAGGATCCTAAAATTGATGAAGAGATTATCAGGCAGCAACTGTACCAGATCGACCTGGAAGAGGAGCGCTTGAGGGCCATATAGTTTTATTTGTAAGCTGATTCATGATCCTGTAGTGTGGATGGGGATAGTGAAAAGTGAATATAGAATAGTTATAGGTAAATTAATGCTATAATTAACCATTAATCATTAACAAAATCTGCTCTCCTTTATCGAATAATGGAATCATTGATGTTAACTAATCTCTGGTTACTTATCACAAATCACCCATCACTTATAATTAACCATTAACAATTACCCTTTAAATTCATCTGTAAAATGTTGCCTGCTTTTTTCTTGTGCAAATTTTTCTTCATTAAAGTCTTTTGAAGCGCCTTTGGCGATCGAAAGTGTTTGCCAGGGTTGATGTGCTGCCATTTTTGCGATATAGATAATTTGCCCTACATGGCTGGCATAATGCGCCAGCTGGCGGGTAATGGCTTCCATCACAGTATGCCCCTGGTTACGGATGTAAACGATCCGTTCAAGATCATCTGCGTTTAACGGACGAAGGGCGTTGAGCAGGCACTCCCAGCCGGCTTCCCATTTAGCAAAAAGCGCTTCCTTACTTTCAGCAGTGTTTTCAAATTCAGCGTCGCGGTCCCGCCATGCTTTTTCACCGTCAGCGGTTAAGAAGTCCGTCCAGCGGCTGAGCATATTGCCCCAAAGATGATGTATAATGATGGCAATACTATTGCTGTTCTCATTATATTGCCAGAATAGCTGTTCTTCGGAAACCTGTGCCATGGCTTTTTCTGCCAGTGATTTATAGTATTCAAATAATTTGATACCGGAGTCTAAAAAATCTTGGTTCATTTTTTATTTTAAAGGTAGCAATAATACTGTTGATGGAGTAACAAAAAAAGCGTTAAATGATTAGATCAGTTAACGCTTTTTGGGTTTTATGTTGCCGGATTAGAAGTCCACGCCCATGGCCAGGTGCAACCTGAATTGGCCGTTAATATTCATGGCGCCGTCCGCTCTGAAGAAGTAGCCATAAATCATGGTCCTTAGCCCCAGGCCATAACCTACGGCAAGCTTATCGTCCCCGCTGTAAGGTAAAGTAATGGTCATCTGGCTGGGCGCATTGGGTATATTAGGTACCCGGTATACATTGCGCCTGTCGTCTGAGCGGCCGAGCACAACAGGTAACAGGCCTTCCCAGGCGGAGCCTACATCTACAAATGCTACAGCCTGCAGGTGTTTCCAGATGGTAGATTGTACCGGTTTTCTAAAAAACGTTTCAAAGACCGGGACTCTTAATTCTGCATTGATCAGCCCAAAGGTATTACCGTTTCTCGCATTCTGGTCATATCCTCTTAAGCTGGTGGTCAGGCTTTGGAAGGCATAAGTATTGATGCCAAATGGATAGTTTGCCTGTTTCGCGTTCAGGGCATTGTCTACTCCGCCTAATACATGCAGCACTTTCTCATTGCCCCCCGAGTGGGCAAATGCCGCGCGGAAAGCAAAAGTGATGTTTTTATAGACCTGCGTATAATTCCGGATGTCAAAACCTACATTAAAAAAGCCGCCTCTTGGGTTACGCAGGGAGTCGCCTGAACTATAAATATTGTCGTCATGCAGCTTATACATATATTCCCCATAGAACTTTAAACGTAAGCCGTCCGGGATATTCAGGGCTTTCATACGCGTATCGTCATGGATAAATTCAGCCCTTGAGGTAATGTAGTATTTGTCTTCATTCTCAATATAATTACTGATAACATCCGTTGCTTTTACCGTATTCCGGTCTTGCCTCAGGCCGGCATTCAGGCGTATGCTCTTGGTCATATCCAGCGGGTAGCTGGCATATCCCTGGACCATATTGAGTACTGGCTTTAATCTGTAATCCATGAGCATACTGCCACTTGGAGTACCTATTACGAAGGTAGCCATAAGGTTACGCACTTCCCGGTAATAGGTCAGGCCCCAATCTACCCGTTTTTTGAAATTATCGAATTGCAGGAAGTAGGCGCTGCCGTTGGTAAATACCGGTAGCCTGTAGCCGCCGGTAAACCTGTAGTCCTCCATTTTGTCATATAGACTAGCGGACAGCATACCGCCAAGAGTAGGGGTATAAATATTACCGGAGAAGTTCTGGTAGCGGGTAAACAATTGATTGTTGTCGATACGGACACTATAAAAATCAGGTTTGAAGCTTCGCCTGTATTTCAACGAGCGCATTTTGATGAATGTACTGTCTACATACATTACTCTTCCTTCAGCACTGGCATTCTTTAAGGAGTCTTTGAATTGCTGATCGGCATCGCTGCCGCTTTGCAGGCTATTTGTAGCCTCGCTACGTACCGCCTTATCCCTGTCTTTGGAAAACCGGGATTGAAGCAGGTCGCCATCCGAATCTATGCTCACCCTGTTCCTGTCGCTTGCTGCAGCGCTCCTGGCCGGGGCCTGGCGTTCCTGCATCAGCACATCTTTTTTAGAGTTGTTTAAGAATGGCTCCTCGGATAGTTGCGCCTGGGTCCTGTTGACGGGCTGCAAGTCTCCAAATGGTGCCGGTAGCTCCACTTTCCTGAAATAAACATTAAGGCCATTATTGGTCTTGATGGCATCCGCGATACTTTTACTGGCCGGGTTATATTGATGGGTCATGATACCATAGTTGCCATTGGTTACCGGGATGCTTACCGCTACGTCTTTATTCCATTCGTTACGCTTGAACAAGACCACATTCCTGTTGACGACACCATTTTCATTAGTAAGGTAAGAGAAGTTGTCGGGCCCGTAAGGTATGATCTGGAATACATCTCCTTTTACATCTGGTGTTAAAGGGGTCAGCTCATAACTCTTTGTGGTGGTATTGAAGAAATAGCCCCGCATCTTGCCTGTAGGTAATTCATTAGGCAAAGGTTTGATATTGATATAAGGTTCCGGGCGATTGGAGATAAAGGCAATGCCTTTGCGGGATCCCCCGCTTACAAAAACAGGTTCCAGGTCGTCATAGGGGTCATCGGTAATCTGGTTAACCTGGCTTCTTTTCATCCGGTATTCGAAAATGTCACTCTGGCCATTCTTGATCGCTGAAAAGACGATCATATCATCATCCTCCATAAAGGAAAAAGACAGGATGCGGTCAAATTTTCGTTCCGAAATAATATAGTTGGTCACTTTTGCCTTTACGGCATCAAATACACGCAGGTAGGTAAGGTTGTACTTCTTAAAGATAACCCCCAGTTTGTAGCCGGTATTGCTCCATGCTAAAAGCGGGTATTCGGGATCGTCTTTGGCATTGTGATTGATTACGCCGCCGCTTACAATAGTAGAGATGGTATTTTTAGCAATGCCGTCGACCTTTTCTGATTTTTGCAGCAAGACTTTAAATTCACCATGCTTCCAGGCTACATAGGCCACGTCCAGACCTCTCGGCGAAACCTTTACATTGGAAATGGTTCTTTCCGGGTCTTTGTTTTCAATAGTGATCAGCGGTGTTTCGGCATTTACATCGAGCTGGCTGGCGGCATCATTATCATAAACGCCCTGGTAATAAGCTACGAGGGAGTCAAACATCGGAACAATCTTGGTACCGGCAAGAGCTTTGGTGGCCGTATTTAAGCTGGATTCATTCTGGGCGATGAAGATAAAATCCTTAACATTGCGTTCGCCATATTTTTCAATCAGGTATTTCCAGAATGCTTTGCCTGCCAGCGTAGGATAGTGCCGGGCCAGTTCTTCAAATCTTTTAGATTGTTTTGGGTCCATTACCAGGGCCTTCCAGTCGCTGTTCGCCTTGCTGTCCCATCCATCTACCATATAGTTAAGGTAGCCTTCTGAAAACCATTTGGGCAGGTCCAGCACCAGGGAGTTGCGTAAAGCATCACCCAGGGATTCTCCAAACAGGGTTTTCTGCAGGATAATGCTATACAGGCCGGACCTCAGCTGGCGCTTGATATCTTCATGCCTGCCGGTAAAGTAAATGACCAGTTTATTGCCGATGATATTGACCTGTCCGGCGTTGTTGTTCTGGATATTATTATTAGAGGCAAGGCCAATATTGGTCTGCAGGAAATGGTCGTAAGAATTGTAAAGGATTATATCCAGGCCATTAGGGACAATATCGCCCATTTTTTTTTGAACCTGGGCCAGGTCTTTTTCCATTTGCTCGGCTATATAACGGGAGAGTTCTACGCCGGCCCTGTCGTAAAAATATATTTTTACATTATCGGACTGGTAGTATTTCCAGTCAAAGTTCCTGAGCTGGATCCTGTTTTGACCAAACAGTTCCGTATTGGTCTGTGCCCATAAACCTGGACTGGTACAAGTAGCCAGTAATATACCGGAAGCGACTAAAAGTTTTCTGTTCATTCAAATAGAAATAAAATCGAAAGTGCCGGCTCATTGAATAGTCAATGTGCACAAAAAGGGTTTGGCATTCAAATATAGTTAAAATAACGAAATTTTATTGCTATTCATATTAACAAATGTAAAAGAGAAGAACAAGCTGCTACTCTAATAATTATAGGGTTGTTTTGATTTCGGGATATTGCCGGTTTTTAGCTTAGGCTAAATGGCTCAGTTTATGTAATTGTAAATTATATGAAAAATTATTATTGACAAGAATACAGGAAGCATGATGCCGAGGTAGATGCCTGAAGATACGCCCTTCTGCTCTTCCCGGATCACATAAGTATCAGAAAGCTTGTCGTGCAGGTTATAGCCTGTGAGGAAGGTCAGGGTCTCAAATGGAATGAACCGGGATAGAGTTCGCCTTAAAATAGATTCAAGTCCTGCTTTATGGCCATTTTTATCTGAAACACGGGTTTGGGTGAGCATTTTGCCCGGAGTCGATGCAAATAAAGCTTCGAAAATAAAGAAGTATACAAATCTTGCCATCAAAACCATTACAATTAATGTAAATTTATTGCCCAGGGCAGATAGCCAAGTGTTATGAAAAGAATCACTGAAGGTATAGTTATATACCAGATTTTTTATGATAGTGATCAGATAAAGGCTGATTAGGATATCGTCTACTAAATAATTGATAAACCTTTGCCCCTTGGTAGCCGGCAATAGGTACTCTTGTTCTTTTCCGTCTATATCCGGTTCTATAGATATTTCCAGATTTGATTTTTTCCTGAAAAACACCAATACCCGGTAAGCTATAAAAAAGGTTAAGCAGAAGATGAGCACCTGGATAAAGTACATGACCGGGTTAAAGTCAGGCGCTTTCATACCTGAATTGTTTTCGTGAAAGAAAAATCTCGCTATAATAAATGGAAGGCCGATAAGGTGTCCAAGAATGATGACCGAATAATTGAATCTTAATAGCCTCGTCTCCCGTCCTTTGGAGCAGGCATAAGCCAGCGTACCTGCAAAGAAGCTCAGGTAAAAATATAAGTTGATTAAGTTAAACGGATAACTATAGCCGTTCCACTCTAAAGTGAAATCCTCAAAAATATGCGTGAAGCCGTACGGGGTGCAGAAGGATAAAATGTACATCGTCCACATAAGGACTTTATTAGCCCCGTACATAAACCAAAAGCCGCTACAAATGCCTGCCAAAGCAAAAATAAAAGAGAGGGTAATTATGGTATTTCTTTTCATGGAACAAAAAATCAGGGCATAAATATAATGTCATTTAGTAAAAAGTGCAAGCAAGCGGCTTATCCTTAAATACAAAGAACCGCAAATTAGTCAGACTATTTTGTTTTTAAATATGAATTTGACTTATTTTATCATTAATTATTTAATAATGTTATTGTAATGTATAATATAAAATTCAATGCAATATTTTTTTTAGATAATTATTGTTTTGAAACCAAATGCACTATCTTTGCACAAAATTTGGAAATTGTGTTAAGAAAATCTAAACTATTTTTTGTTGCTATTTTATTGATGTTCAGTGGTTTAACCGCGTTTGCAACAGGTAATGAAGCGGCTGAAGAGCATGGAAAGGAGAAGTTGGATATCAAAGAAATTATTTTTGGTCACATCGGCGATTCTTATGATTGGCACGTTTTAGATTATACCGGCAGCGACGGTGAAAAACACCCGGTATCTATGCCTTTACCGGTTATCCTGTTTCACCCTGAAAAGGGCATGAGCGTTTTCATGTCTTCAAAACTGGACCACGGTCACAGCACAACCGAAGATGGCTACCAATTGGTTACTGATCACTATATCCACGAGCAGCAGGCTGCAGGCGCTTCAGAAGAGCAGGTGAAAGCCTTAGAAGCTAATAAAGGTAAGATCGTTTCTGTAGACGGTGCCGCTATTAAAGATTTTTCTATTACCAAGAATGTATTCTCCATGATATTGTCTGTAGTTATCATGTTGGCTTTATTCTTAAGTGTAGCTAAAAAATACAAGACCAAAGGCGCGATGACCGCTCCGTCCGGTATGCAAAATGCTATTGAACCGATTATCATATTTGTAAGAGATGAGGTAGCTAAGCCTAATTTGGGTCATAAGTATATGCGCTTCATGCCATTATTGCTTACTGTCTTCTTCTTTATCTGGGTCAACAACCTTTTAGGCCTGATCCCTTCCGGCGCTAACTTTACCGGTAATATAGCAGTAACAGCAGCATTAGCCCTGGTATCTTTCATCGTAATTTTATTCAGTGCCAATAAACACTTCTGGGGTCACTTATTCAACCCGCCAGGTGTTCCTTTCCCGGCTAATATATTATTGACTATTATCGAGATCATCTCCCTGTTCATTAAGCCGATCGCACTTACAATACGTTTGTTCGCCAATATCCTGGCCGGTCACATTATTATCTTAAGTGTCATCTCTATGATCTTCATCTTCGGCGCGATGAATGAAGCGGCTGGATGGGGTTTTGCACCGGTTTCAATTGCTTTCTCTATCTTCATGTTCTGCCTGGAGTTATTGGTAGCGGCGATCCAGGCGTTTATCTTCACCAACCTTACCGCTGTATTTATCGGACAGGCTGTAGAAGAGCATCATGAGCATGATCACGGGCATGGCACAGACGATATTCATGCCAGTACATCAACGAACGTTATGGCGGAGGCTGTAATTTCAGAAGGTATTAAGCACTAATTAATTATAATAAACAAGTTTTTTAATCACTTAAATATATAAGACAATGTCAGTATTAATGCAAGTAGCAGAAGCTGCTGGTTTAGCAAAAGGTCTTGGTGCTATTGGTGCTGGTGTAGCAGCTTTAGCAGCTGGTATCGGTATCGGTCAAATTGGTAAAGGTGCGGTTGAATCTATCGCCCGTCAACCAGAAGCTGCCGGAGATATCCGTTCTTCTATGATCTTGACTGCAGCGTTCATCGAGGGTGTTGCCCTTTTCGGTGTAATCGCTGGTTTGTTGGCTGTAGTAATGTAATCATTACCGTCAATAAGACACACAAATCATTAAGTTACGCCCGATGCACAGGGCAAAGGGCGTAATTTAAACCCATTAAGTGAACTGAATTTAACCCAAGAATTTTTTTAAGTTTAATTATATGCATTTAATAACCCCGGCTTTAGGTCTGTTTTTCTGGACATTAGTAGCATTCCTGATCGTTCTTTTTATTCTTAAGAAGTTTGCATGGAAGCCTATCCTTAATATGTTAAGCGAGCGTGAAACTGGTATTGCCAGCTCTATCGCTTCTGCTGAGAAGGTAAAATTGGAAATGGCTGAAATGAAAGCTGAAAATGAGCGTTTATTACAAGAAGCTCGTGAAGAGCGTTCTTTAATGCTGAAAGAAGCGAAAGAGGCTAAAGACAAAATTATCAACGAGGCTAAAGCACAAGCTAAAGTTGAGGCTGCAAAGATCATGGAAGATGCCCGCGTTCAAATCGACAACAAAAAGAATGCCGCATTGACTGAAGTGAAAAACGAGATCGGTAATATGGCGGTAGCTGTAGCTGAGAAAGTTTTACGTAAGCAATTAGACCCTGCTCAGGCACAATCTGAGTACATCAATATGCTTGCAAATGAAATTAAGTTGAACTAATTGTAGAACTCGTATAATTTTTTATAAATGCCCAATCCTCGTCTCGCTGCCAGATACGCAAAATCATTGTTAGACCTTGCTAAGGAACAAAACAATGTTGATGTGGTATTGAGTGATATGAAAACAATTGAGACCGCAGTACAGGAATCCCGCGAGCTGAATTTGTTTTTACAAAGCCCTTTAATAAAAGCAGATAAAAAGGTTAGTGTTTTAAATGCTATTTTTGAAGGTAAGATCAGCGCAGCTACTACTGCTTTCATCACTTTATTGGTGAAAAAAGGCAGGGAAGCTAACCTGCTCGAAATGACTAAAGCTTTTGAAGCACAATACCAGGCGCTGAACAATGTTCAGACTGTACAGATCACAACTGCTTATCCCCTTGATGAAGCTACCTTGAATGTATTACTGGCTAAGGTTAAAAAAGAATTGAACAATGACAATGTAATTCCACAACCGGTTGTTGATCCAAGTATCATCGGCGGGTTTAAATTACAGGTTGGTGATAAGTATTTTGATATGAGTATTTCAAGAGACCTTACCGACATCAGGAACCAGTTCACAAAAAATATTTTCGTAGCGGATATTTAATCCCTGCACAAAAATTGATAATAAATTAAATCATTCATAAATTTCTATAACAATGGTTGAGATTAAACCGGATGAAATATCGGCGATTTTACGCCAACAATTGAGCAACTTTAATAGCTCTGCAGATCTTGAAGAAGTGGGTACCGTATTACAAATTGGTGATGGTATTGCACGTGTTTATGGTCTTGGTAGTGTACGCCAGGGTGAATTGGTTGAATTTGAAGATGGTACTAAAGCTATCGCATTGAACCTGGAAGAAGACAATGTGGGTGTGGTATTGATGGGTGAAAGTGATAAAATCAAAGAAGGATCTAAAGTACGTCGTACCGGTAGTATCGCATCTATTAAAGTGGGTGAAGGTATGATTGGCCGTGTGGTAAATACTTTAGGTGAGCCTATCGATGGTAAAGGCCCGTTGAAAGGTGAATTATATGAAATGCCGATCGAGCGTAAAGCTCCTGGGGTATTGTTCCGTGAGCCGGTAAAAGAGCCGCTGCAAACAGGTTTGAAAGCTGTGGATGCAATGATTCCGATCGGTCGTGGTCAACGTGAATTGGTAATTGGTGACCGTCAGACTGGTAAAACAGCAATCTGCCTGGATACTATTATCAACCAAAAAGAATTCTACGAGGCTGGTAAACCGGTTTATTGTATCTACGTTGCGATCGGTCAGAAAGCGTCTACTGTAGCTACTGTAATGAAAGTACTGGAAGAGAACGGTGCTATGGCTTATACGACTATCGTATCTGCAACAGCAGCTGATCCGGCTCCACTCCAGTTCTACGCTCCGTTTGCGGGGGCTGCCATTGGAGAGTTCTTCCGCGATACTGGTCGTCCTGCATTAGTTGTTTATGATGATTTATCTAAACAAGCGGTGGCTTACCGTGAGGTGTCTTTGTTGTTACGTCGTCCGCCGGGTCGTGAGGCTTATCCTGGTGACGTATTCTACCTGCACTCCCGTTTACTGGAAAGAGCTGCGAAAGTAATTAATGATGATAACATCGTTAAAAACATGAACGATCTTCCGGAGTCTATCAAGCATTTAGTGAAAGGTGGTGGTTCATTAACCGCATTACCGATCATCGAAACACAAGCTGGTGACGTATCTGCTTATATCCCAACCAATGTGATCTCCATCACTGATGGCCAGATCTTCCTGGAAACTAACCTGTTCTTATCCGGTATCCGCCCGGCAATCAACGTTGGTATCTCTGTAAGCCGTGTAGGTGGTTCTGCGCAGATTAAATCCATGAAAAAAGTTGCCGGTACCTTGAAATTAGACCAGGCGCTTTACCGCGAGATGGAAGCGTTCTCTAAATTCGGTGGTGACCTGGATGCGGCTACTAAAACAGTAATTGATAAAGGTGCGCGTAACGTGGAAATCCTGAAACAAGCACAGTTCAGCCCGTATTCTGTAGAAAAGCAAGTTGCGATTATCTATTTAGGTACCAACAACCTTTTAAGAGATGTTCCGGTTAAACATATGAAAGCTTTTGAAGATCAGTTCATGATCGAAATGCAAAGCAAATTACCAAATGTTTTAGCTGAATTCAAAAAAGGTAACTTACCTGAAGATGGTATCAAAGCAATGGTTGATTTAGCTAAAGGTTTGATTCCTCAATTCCAGGGATAATTTAATCAATAAATAAGTAGTCCGCATCTGAAAAGGTGCGGATTTTTTTGTGAAAGGCCATTATTATAGTGCCGATCAAAATAAATCATAATCACCCGTTTAACTTTTCAATAAGATTCCAGTCAAAGGCATTATATAATCTTTCAACACAATTAAATTTTTTATGAAAAAAGTAACCTTAGCGGCAGTTTTTGTTATGAGCGGTTTTGCAGTACTTGCTCAAAGAGTGGAATATAAAGTATTGACTTCTGTAGAGTCTATTGTACCCATGGGAATCGGGCGTTCTATAATGGTGGAAAATAAAGAAGAAGCTAACCTGATCAGTGCGGACCGCACAAATGGCAGCTCCTCTAATCTTAAAGGTGGACGTAAGGAAGCCAAGATCGATAACTTCGGTGAAACAAGACTTTTGAATTTTTATAGTGCTGTGGGGATTAATTTTCAAAATATAGCTTCTAATGACGCGATTATCCAAACCAAAATGAACGAACTGGGAAAAGAAGGTTGGGAACTATCTCATATAGCAGCAGGCGTAGAGTCTGATGCCGGCGAAAAGGATGGTAAAGGCATTTTTATTACCCGATACATTTTCAAGCGTAAAGTGTACGACAGCGAGTAGTAAAGAAGGTGTATGGTAAATATGGAATCAAAATATTATTTTTACAGGAACCCTGAATTTTTTTGATTGCCATGAAATGGATTAACTTTCTTTTTATACTGTCATTCATTACGATGTCAGTAGCCTGTAATAAAAAGCATACCTTCAAAAGTACGGCAATGCCGGAGGAGCTTTCCTACCTGAAAGGTAAATGGAAGGTTGTTGCCTTTGACCACGATAACGGTTGGACTATAGATACAACCACTCCTCCAATGTTTAACCGAATGGAGTTTGATGCAAAAAGAGTAAGTCTGCGTTTTGACAATGATCTGGTGCATAGAGGTAAATTCTGTTTTGAAAAAGAAGATAACGATACGCGTTATACTTTGCGTTTTGCAGGGAAACCTTCTTTAGGATACCTGTCTCATTATGTCGATTTCAACAATGATACCTTAATGTTGGACAGCAGGATCTTTGACGGTGGCACTAATTATTTTTTAGTAAAAGAGTAAGCCCGGTGATTATTTTTTTGACAGATCGCAGCCATAAGAGCTGCGATTTTTTTTACAAAAATACTTTTGTTCCCTGGTTACCTTTTAAGAAGAAGCTTTGGAATTCTCTTTTTGTTTTTATACCGTGTTGTTACCCTATTGGACTAAGTCATGCGCAAACTGCGACCTCTGATATTGAAGTGCCGCAGCAGGAATCGGATCGTTATGTCCTCAAGTTTTCCCGGGTAAATGAACCTTAAGTGGATTCCTTTTGAGGCAAAGGATTTTAGCGTTTAATTAGCTAGGGAATCCGTTATTTATCTCTGATTATTACCTACTTTTAATGCTTTCATATGTATCACTAACCCTAAAAACAAGAAGCATGAGCATAGAAGTTACCCAAGTAGGATCAGGCGCGAAAGGCGCATTTGAAGCATTTGAAGGCGAAACAAAGGCCGGGGAAATGACTTATACCTGGGCCGGAGATGATAAGATCATTATTGATCATACAGATGTAGATCCGGATTTTGGCGGTAAAGGAGTAGGCAAGGCAATGGTCCTGGCAGCAGTTGAGTTTGCCCGTGAAAAAGGTATCCGTATTATGCCCCTTTGTCCCTTTGCCAAAAGCGTCTTTGATAAAAACGAAGACCTTAAGGATGTTTTGTTTTAAATAAGCACCTTTTAAAAATAAATGGACACACAATCTATTATTCAACAGTTGGAGGAATTTGGTATTGCTCCAACTGTTCGGGTTTTTAAACGCGGCGATTACATCTTCAGGTCCGGCTCTACCGCTACAGAAGTTTATTTTATTAAAGAAGGAAGTGTGCTGGTGAGTTGTGACCTGGGGCAGGATATGGAGCAGGTGATAAGATTCGGTTATGCCGGAAGCCTGATCACGGCACTGGATACCTACCTGAGTGGTAAAGCCAGTATCTATAGTATTGAAGCGATCCGGCAGACTACCGTTTGCATTATTGAGCGGGAAGCAATGGAACGGTTCTGGAGCAGCAGCCCGGAGCGCCAGCAGTTATGGAAAATGATTATAGAAGCCCTGGTGCTGCAACAAATGGAAAGAGAAATAGACCTGTTGATAGCGGAGCCTAAGCTGCGCTATCAAAGAGTATTAGCGCGTAGCCCGCAGCTTTTCCAGGAGGTGCCGCAAAAGTATATCGCCAATTACCTGAGAATGACCCCGGAAACACTATCGAGATTGCAAAAGTCTTGATCTCAATCATTTTTTTAGCCTATATTTATTCAGAACTTTGCAGAGAAATAGTACAACAGATGAAAATAGCAACAGAACACCTTTTGACGCAATTAAAAACAGACCTGGACCGGCAGATCAAACAAACCCGGGATTTGAACCAATTATCTTATGAAGCCCTGAACTGGCGCGAACGAACAGAAAGTTGGTCGGTACTGGAGTGCATTGAGCACCTTAAAAGGTACAACGATTTTTATATCCCGGAGATCAGGAGCAAACTGGGGAGCGCAGCGGCTAAGCCTAATATACAGTTCCGTTCAGGTTGGCTGGGTAACTATTTCGCAAAAGCAATGTTGCCTAAAGAAAAGCTGAACAAAATGAATACGTTCAGGGAAATGAATCCCTTAAACAGTCATTTAGATAGTGTACTGTTAGCGCATTTTGAACAGCAGTTGGTCACATTAAATGAATTAGTGGACAGCGCTAAAGATTACGACTTGTCAAAAATAAAAACCAGTATCAGTATCTCGAAATGGATCAAACTGCGCTTAGGCGATACTTTCCGGGTGGTGGTCAACCACCAGACCCGCCACTTTGCACAGATCGACAAGGTGATCAAAGCAATGCCACAATAAATAAAGACCAGTAGGATTACTGGTCTTCGTCTTTTTTATAAATATGCTTGGTCGGAACGACTCTTTTGCCACTGATCTTTCTGACCATATTTCTCAGGTTCCTGTCTACCGCCAGTAAAATCTTTTTAACCGGTTCCTCAGGTCTGCCGTAAAAACTGGTTACATGGAAGTAATCTTCAGCGGCAACCGGCGTCGGCGAAAAATAATAGTTGGAAACACAGCACCTGCTGGCGTCCGCGGTAACCTTGCTGACGGAGTGGATGGATGTCTTGTGCGTCACCATTAAAGCGAGGCGGTTAAAGGCGGAAACTAAGGTGCGTTGTGGTTTGTCCGTACCCTGATCCCAGAGTTCCAGGTTGCCGCCATGTTCCAGTTTCCAGTCCGGGGAAACATAATAGAGCAGGTTGAGCACCCTGTATTTTTCCTGATGGTTATCATGAGAATTGTCGAGGTGGGGGTTCAGGAAATTACCTTTTGACATCAGGCTTATGCCGCCGGCGTAAAGATGTTCATCCGGGCTCATGCCCCGGATGCCGGTGATCGCTTCGCAAACCGCGACCACTTCCGGTTGCTGGAAAGCATATATAGTTTCCTCTAAAAGCGGGTGGTAGAGATTCATCTGGGCCGCTACCTTTTTATACTCCCTGATGGAACGGTGTTCGCCCATTTGTTCTGCGCTGGGAAAGGCTTTATAAATAGCCTTTGCTATAGATTCCGGGAACAGGTTGTCAATATAACAGGTGCTGATCCGGCCTTTGGTTTGAAATTCATTTTTTAAAGCTTCTTTTTCTTCGGTAAGCCTTTTAGAGATGATCGCTGCGAGCTCAACTCTGGAATAGGGGCTATTCATTTATTCTTAGCGTTTATTTTCATTACAAAAGTACCGAAAAGCGGGAAACTATGTGGTAATTAAATATCCGGATGCACTCAAAATGTACACCCGGTTTTATGATATCATTCATATTAAATACTTTAAACTTAAGTATATTAGTCGTACCTTTGCACCTCAAATTTTCAGCCAAAAATGATTAATGTAAATAATGTCTCCCTCCGTTTTGGGAAACGTATATTGTTTGAAGACGTAAATATCAAATTTACAGAAGGGAACTGTTATGGTATTATCGGTGCGAATGGTGCCGGTAAATCTACTTTTATAAAAATATTATCCGGTGAGATCGATCCTACATCAGGAAGAGTAGAGATATCAAAGGGTATGCGCATGAGCGTGTTAAAGCAGGATCATCATAAATATAACGAAACAGCAGTTTTGCAAACGGTAATGATGGGTAACCAGGAGTTATTCAAAATTATGGAAGAAAAAGATGCCCTGTATGCTAAAGAGGATTTCACGGAGGAAGATGGGTTACGTGCAGGGGAGCTGGAAGGAATCTTCGCTGAAATGGACGGCTGGAATGCTGAAAGTGATGCCGCAACCTTATTGAGCAACCTGGGTGTTACCGAAGATAAACACTACAAAAATGTAGAAGAGCTGGATGGTAACGAAAAAGTAAGGGTGCTCCTGGCGCAGGCTTTATTCGGTAACCCGGATATCCTGTTGCTCGATGAGCCTACCAATGACCTGGATCTGCAGACTATTGGCTGGTTAGAAAACTTCCTGGCCGATTATGATAAGATCGTACTGGTGGTATCCCACGACCGTCACTTCCTGGATACCGTGTGTACCCACGTTGCCGATATCGACTTTGGTAAGATCTCCATCTTTACCGGTAACTACTCTTTCTGGTATGAATCCAGCCAGTTATTGCTGAAACAACGTACAGACGCGAATAAGAAAGCGGAAGATAAAATCGCTGAATTGAAAGAGTTTATTGCCCGTTTCTCGGCCAATGCCTCTAAATCCAAGCAGGCGACCTCCCGTAAAAAAGCTTTGGATAAGATCAAGCTGGAAGACATGGTCGCTTCTACAAGGAAATATCCCGCTATTCTTTTCAACAACCAGGTACGTGAAGCTGGCGACCAGATCCTGGAAGTAAAAGGTTTGTCTAAAAAGATGAACGGCGAGTATTTGTTCAAAGACGTTTCTTTTGATATGAAACGCGGGCAAAAACTTTCTGTTTTGTCGGACAACTCTTTGGCTACAACCGCTTTTTATAAAATCCTTTCCGGCGAAGATACCGATTTTGAAGGCGAATTCAAGTGGGGCGTAACGATTACTCCTGCTTACCTGCCGGGCGATAATACCGAGTATTTTGACGGGGTGGACCTGAACCTGATCGACTGGTTGCGCCAGTATTCCGAGGAGAAGGATGAAACCTTTATTCGTGGGTTCCTGGGCAGAATGTTATTCTCCGGCGAAGAAACGCTGAAAAAGTGTAATGTGCTTTCCGGGGGAGAAAAAGTACGTTGTATGCTGAGCCGTATGATGATGGCCAAAGGTAACCTGCTGATGTTTGATGAGCCTACCAACCACCTGGATCTGGAGTCTATTACCGCATTGAACAATGGTATGAAAGACTTTAAAGGTACTATTATCTTTACTTCCCGTGACCATGAGCTGACACAAACGGTTGCAGACCGTATCATCGAAATCTCACCGAATGGTATGCTGGATAAAGAAATGACTTTTGATGAATATATTTCTGATGAAAGAGTGCAGGTGCAACGAGAAGAACTGAATAAAGTGAACGCATAATTGTTCCTTAATTTATATAGCTAATGGGCTGACCGTAAGGTTAGCCCATTGTGCTTTTACTATTCCCTTATTACTTTTATTACCGGGGCGATTTACCGGAACTATTTCATACGCCCGAAATATAATGGAACTATAGCCTTAATTAAAAAGGGTTGCCGGCTTCAAAAAAACGGCAACCCTTTTTAATGATTTTTTAATGAATTATAATGTTTTATTGTTTGAATAGTTTCTTTACCACTGTTCCTTTCTCTGTATGAATATGTATAAAATACATTCCGGTATTTAATTCACGGATATTTACAGTAAGCGGTTCGTAGCTATTGTAATTACGGCGCTCTGCATATACTTGTCTTCCGTCGATAGCTACAATACTTAAGCCGGTAAGCTTATTGTTTTCTTTTACATGA
Source organism: Taibaiella sp. (assembly GCA_016786705.1). Lineage (GTDB taxonomy): Bacteria > Bacteroidota > Bacteroidia > Chitinophagales > Chitinophagaceae > Edaphocola. The sequence continues at coordinate 208,080 of JAEUVV010000007.1, read as the reverse complement.
ACCTGGAACGCAGTACTTGCCGGGTTAGGATAGAGGTCGATACTGTTTTGCAGGGCCAATTTATTGATGCTGGTACTGGTGTCTACCGTTCCGGTATCGCTACATATGCCAGCCCATATACAGTCTACCCATGCCGGGTTATCTACAAAAGGATTCCTGTTGCCCTGGTAGGTATAGGCGGCGTTATTCCGGTTGATCTCTCTTTGACTTACCGGGTCCTGGTGGTGCCATTCCAGGAACAGGGCTACCTGCCATTGTTGTAAGCTCCGGCCACTGGTGCCGTCCAGTATATTGCCCTGTTCGAAGCTTGGGATCCTGTCCTGGTAGCGGGTAGCGAAATAAAATACGGTACGGGCGAAATCGCCTTTGAATTCATCGATCGGCTCAAAAACAGTGCCACTGTAGCCGCCACTCACATTAGGGCCGCGTTTTGAACCATTAAGCGAAGTCCAGTTAGGCGAAGTCACTTTGCCGTAAGGAATATTACCTCTTTGCCCGTTAACCTTACCGTCGGTAGGGATCACAAAGTGAATATCGTTCTTCATTGGAGATGCTGAGTTGAACAGGCTTTGTGGTACCGTATGTTCCCTGTTAAAGCAGTCGCCTTCATTGGAATAATTGCCACAACGGTCGCCGGTAGCAGTCAGGCTGTAAGTATAGGCATCCGGGCCGTTTGGTTTTTCTGAATAAAGATCCAGGAGCGTGCCGTCATTTTCATAATAGAGGTCCTTATCGGTAGTTTTGTAACCCTCATACAGCTGGTTATAACCGCGGTCGTTATGCCCGTTTTTGATGATGGTATGTAATCTTGTTTTTAATGCATATCCGGTCAGTCCGGCAGTGTCGGTGTAATACCCGGAAGGGGCCTGGGCAAATGCTCCTAAGCTTAAAGAAGCAAAGGCAACAGAAAGTAAAAACTTAGTCATTATGTAATGGAATAAAATTCCCGGCAAAGTTATTTTATTTTACACTAAGGTGACCGTCAATAGTCAAAACTTAACATCCTGGCTGGCCGCTTTAAATGCTTAAAGATATTTAGATAAGCATTACCTTTGCGCAAATTTTAAATACATCATGCAATTCAAGGCAAAAGGTTATAGTAAAGAGCTGCTTTTAGATTTATACAAACAGATTTTGAAACCTCGTATGATCGAGGAAAAAATGTTGATCTTGCTGCGCCAGGGAAGGGTAAGTAAATGGTTTAGCGGGATCGGGCAGGAAGCAATCGCGGTAGGCGCGACCATGGCCCTGGACGCAGATGAATATATTATGCCTTTGCACCGTAACCTGGGTGTATTTACCGCGCGTAAAATGCCTTTTGCAAAACTGTTCTTACAATGGCAGGGTAAAAAAGAAGGCTATTCTAAAGGGCGTGAGCGTTCTTTTCACTTTGGCAGTAATGAGCATCACATCTGTGGTATGATCTCGCATCTGGGTCCGCAGCTGGCTATTGCAGATGGTATCGCCCTGGCGCATAAACTGAAAAAAGAAGAAAAAATATCGCTGGCTTTCTCGGGTGATGGCGGTACGAGTGAAGGAGACTTCCATGAAGCGCTGAATACTGCTGCCGTATGGGGCCTGCCGGTCATCTTCCTGATCGAAAATAACGGTTATGGATTGAGCACCCCGAGCCGGGAACAGTTTATTTGTAAACAATTAGCGGATAAAGCTATTGGTTACGGTATGGCTTCCAAAATTATTGATGGTAATAATATCCTTGAAGTATACCAGGAAATCTCGGCGGCACGTGAATACTGTATCCGCGAGCAGAAACCTATATTAATCGAAGCAATGACCTTCCGGATGCGTGGACACGAGGAAGCGAGCGGGGTAAAATATGTACCTAAAGAATTGTTTGAAGAATGGGGTAAGAAAGACCCGGTACAAAATTATGAAGACTTCCTGAAGAAAGAAAAGGTACTGACGGATGATTTAATGGAAACCTTCAGGAACGAGATCCAGCAGGAGATTGAAGCAGGCCTGGAGATCGGCTTTGCGGCACCGGCCATTACCCCGGATACCGCAGAAGAAGTAGCAGACGTATTTGTACCTTACACCGCTGCCAATACCAATACAGGTGGTATGGTAAAATCAGAAAAGAAATTTATACAGGCTATCAGCGAAGGCATGCGCCAGGCAATGGATAAACATCCCGGCCTGGTATTGATGGGACAGGATATCGCGGAATATGGCGGCGCATTTAAAGTAACCGACGGCCTGGTAGATGTATATGGAAAGGAGCGCGTACGCAATACACCTCTTTGTGAATCCGCCATTATCGGTACTGCTTTAGGGCTTTCTATAAAAGGCTTCAAGGCAATGATGGAAATGCAGTTCGCTGATTTCGTAACCGTAGGCTTTAACCAGATCATCAATAACCTGGCAAAGATCCATTACCGTTGGGGACAAAATGCTGATGTGGTCGTGCGTATGCCTACCGGTGCCGGTGTAGGGGCAGGGCCATTCCATTCGCAGAGCAACGAGGCCTGGTTTACCCACACCCCGGGGTTGAAAGTCGTTTACCCTTCCAGCCCGGAAGATGCCAAAGGCTTGTTGCTCGCTTCTTTTGAGGACCCTAACCCGGTTATTTTCTTTGAACATAAAGCATTGTACCGCTCGGTAAGCGGGCAGGTGCCGGATGAGTATTATACTATAGAGATCGGTAAGGCTAAGCTGGTACAGGAGGGTAGTGACCTGTCCATTATCACTTATGGTGCCGGTGTTCATTGGGCAAAAGATTATGCGGCTAAACACCCGGAATTATCCGTTGATATCCTGGACCTGAGAACCTTGTCTCCACTGGATTACGAAGCGATTGAAGCCAGTGTAAAGCGTACCGGTAAAGTGTTGTTGTTACATGAGGATTCTTTGATCGGCGGTATCGGTGGAGAGATCTCTGCCTGGATCGCGGAAAACTGTTTCAAATACCTGGACGCGCCGATTGTAAGATGCGCTAGCCTGGATACGCCTATTCCATTCGCGATTGAACTGGAGCAGAATTTTCTTGCTAAAGGTAGATTGGACAAGGCTGTTGCGCAGTTGATGGCTTTCTAGTTCAGCTTAATTTCGATACTTTTTAATAAAGGGTGCCCGGGCAATTCCAGGCACTCTTTTTTGTAGATTGGGTTTTATTGCCCATGCAAAATATTTTGCTATACGTTTATTTTTCTATCTTAGTGTCAAATCTAAAAATATGTCAGAAGAAAAAGAAGACCTGATATCCGGCCATATCGAAGAACTGGATTATATACGGAAGGATGGGTACCTGGAAGGCGTCAGGAAAGTACGCAATGCCTTGTTCTGGGCGGCAGCTATTATTTTATTTAACTACCTGCTGGCGCTGTTTCGTTCAGATGAGTTTAATTGGGCGCTCATTGCGGAAGGGCTTTTTGTTTCCGGTATCTTCCTTGTGTTGGGCATTTATACCCGTAAAAAACCTTATACAGCGACCATTTCCGGGATCGTAGTATTCGTATTATGGTGGGCTTACCTTGTGTTGATCAATGTAGTTTATGAAGGGGGCGAGCCGTTCCAGGCAATTTTCGGCAGTATACTGTTTAAAATAGTACTCATCGTTATATTGGCCCGTAATCTTAATGCAGCAAAAGAATTGCAAAAAATGGACCAGGAAGAGGCCGGTCATTTATAAGTGCTTATTTATATTAAAAATCCCCGGAGCATTAATGTTCCGGGGATTTTTATATTTGTTATAACTGATTTTTCAATAACCGTACATTCGGTTGCAGCGTTAATAACAAGCTGTAAGAATAATCTAAACGACTATTGGTAAGATCATAGAAAGGTTGCAGTCTTACACTCAGGTTCACCAGCTTCGCTACTCTTTTTTCATAAGCCAGTCCCAATTGCAGCATTTCCCGCTCCGGCTCCAGGTAATTTAGATTTTTTGGGTTATTGCTGATAGATTGGTACAGTATATCGCCTTTGGGGGCAATAAACCGGTCGCTTTTCCAATAGCTGATCGCCGCGTGGAAATGACGGAACATTTTCACATTCAGATTCGCGTAAACCGCCGAACCATTAGTATAGGGCAAACCGGAGTTTTCGGCCAGGTCTTTATACATTAAATAGTTGGCGTTAAATCCGATTTCATTAATATCTTTCCGGCTCCGGCTTACCTTGAAAAGCGCGTTCAGCCCTATTGAAGCATTCACTATTGTACTGGTCGGGTTAGCTGTAGTATCCAGCTGCCCGCCGCTGTGTAGCACTAATGCCTGTACCGGTATACCAACACTGAAGCGCCTGTTGTCGTATAGCTTGACATCGGTATTATGCCCTACTGTAAAATGTTCGTTAAAATCCGAGAAGTAATATTGTTGTTTTTCCCAGCTGATCCAGGTTTCGGAATATATTTTCCGGCGGTTTACCTTCAGGCTAAAGCCTTCTTCCAGGTGGTGGGTCATCAGCCGCTCATTGGCATAGAGCGGGTCATACATCCTGTGATTGATATGAGCATTTATATTACCGAAGCTAAGGCTATAGCCGTTTTTTTGTAAGCCTACCAGGTAAAAAGGCGCGACTTTCGCCATCCCTTCCGTCCCGAAATCTTTCTTTAAATAAACACCGCCCTGGATAAACAGGTGTTTATTGGCTTTATAAAGCAGGGTAGGGATATGTTGCGTGCCAAATAAAGTATAACCGCTTGCCGTATTTAAAAAATACTCGTTGTTCTTGAAAAAATTATTATTGTACCAGTTCAGGTAAAGGCCGTTATCTTCTTTCCAGATACGGGTATTCCTGTTTTGTTCATTATTATAAGACAACTGGGCATGCAATAATCCTGTGCTCAATGACAAAAACAGGCTGCTCAAAATAATTTTTTTCATAAAACAGGGTAATACAATATTATAGGGATTTGATGTGTCCCGGCGAGCAATTACCTCGCCGGGATTGAACTTACTTACTTTAAGCACTTTAAAGTGCCGGCAACTATTCGTCGTTGCCTTTGACAATATACTTGCTCCACTTTTCGATCACCGATTGCATATCTGCAGGAATAGGCGCTTCGAAACGCATCTCTTCTCCTGTAGTGGGATGGATAAAGCCCAGCTCTCGGGCATGCAGCGCCTGCCGCGGCAGCATTTTAAAACAGTTCTCTACGAACTGCTTGTATTTGGTATAGATTGTTCCTTTTACAACCCGGTCACCACCATAGGTCGCGTCATTGAACAAGGGATGGCCGATCAGCTTGCTGTGCACCCGTATCTGGTGGGTACGGCCGGTTTCCAGGCGGTACTCCAGCAGGGATACATAATGAAACTGTTCCAATACTTTATAATGTGTAACTGCGTGTTTTCCGTGATCTCCATCCGGGAACGCGTCCATTTTTTTACGGAACCGCTGGTTCCTTCCTATATGGGCAGTAATAGTGCCCTCCGGTTCCTCAAAGTGTCCCCAGGCCAGGGCGATATACCTCCTGTGGATAGTATGCTTCCGGAACTGGGCCGATAGAAATTCGATCGCTTCCTGGGTTTTTCCTAATAACACCAGGCCGCTTGTGTCTTTGTCAATCCGGTGTACCAGCCCGATCCTGGGCAGGTCGATGATCTGTGTTTTGTCATGTTCGGGGTTCAGGTGCCAGGCTACGCCATTGACGAGGGTGCCGTGATAGTTGCCACAGCCGGGATGTACGACCATACCGGCAGGTTTATTGATCACCAATACCTGTTCGTCCTCGTAAACGATCTCTAAGTTCATCTGTTCCGGGATGATCTCTGAACGGTCCGGGTGCCTGGTTTCAAAATAGACGATCTCCATGCCCGGCTTCACTTTTACATTTGCCTTGGTCGGTTTGCCGTCTACCAGTATCATCTGGTCGTCGATGGCTTGCTGTACTTTATTCCGGGTAATGCCTTCTACATGCGCCATGATGTATTTGTCCATGCGCTCCGGGCTTTGCCCTTTATCTACGGTGAAACGGGCACGCTCTTCCAGCTCCGCTTCCCCATCTGTACTGTCTTCCAGTTCATCCAATTCCTCGTCTTCCCATTCTTCCCTATGCATAATAATTTGTTTTTGAGTTGCAAAAATAAGATATATTAGCGTTTGTAGGGCGTTTACAGAATTTCTGAAAAGATTTGTAAAATTGAAGCAAGTACCGGCACAGGTGTTTGTAGCGCCAAAAAACTTTTTATCTTTGTGGGGTATTATGAAAAAAATGATTGCCATATTTATGCTGTTCATGTACAGCCTGTCCGTTTCCGGATCGGTAGTGCAGTTGCATTTTTGTGGGAATGATTTTAAATCTTTCAGCGTTAATAAAGTTGAAGAAAGTTCCTGCTGCTGCCCTGTAAACAAAATGCAGGATAAGGAACAATCGGTTAAAAAATCCTGTTGCAGCCAGAAAGATGTGGCGCTTAAGATAAAGGTCGACCAGTCTTCCGGTAGTAATGTTCTGCAGCTACAGGTATTGCAGCCCGGCTTATTGCCTGTAACGGCGATAACACCGGTTTTTGAGCAGCCGCTAACAGCTGATTTCGCCTTTACGGCCTATCCGGCTAACGCACCGCCGGACGGCAACTGGCAGGGAATTCCACTTTATAAATTGTTTCAGCGTTTGACGTATTATGGTTAATGGATTCAGATAATTACCGCTTGGAATTTATTGAATACATTTAAATACTTTAAACAATGAAAAATATCATATTGGCCGCTCTGGCTACATGCGCGCTGGGTACCGCTTCTCTTAATGCCCAGGAAAATAAAAAAACAAGTACCGAATCTAAAACTATCCAGGTTGACGGCAATTGCGGGATGTGTAAAAAGCGTATTGAAAACGCTGCTTACATCCCAGGTGTAAAACGTGCGGAATGGGATAAATCAACCAAAGAACTGAAAGTTGTGTACAACGGGAAAAAGACGACACTTACTAAAATAGAACAAAGTGTCGCCAAGGCCGGCCATAATGCCGGTGCTACCAAAGCTTCTGAAAAGGATTATAAAAAGCTTCCTGATTGCTGCGCTTACGGGGAAGTTGGTGCACACTAGTCTTGCTCTTGCAACATATTTTTAAAATAAGCTTACTGTCCGCCTTATTAACTCCGGCCTATACTGTTTCTGCGCAGGAAACAGGGCAGGAGCAAAGTGTAGCGACAAAAAAAGTAAGCGGTGTCATTGTTGACGCAAAAACCAAAGAGCCGTTGATCGGCGTATTTATCCAGTCAAAAGATAAACAGTTTAACCAGGTTTCCGATATCAACGGTTTTTTCACAATTGATGTGGCAGATACCGTAAACCTCCTGGAAGTCACTTATAGTGGCTATGCCAGTCAGGATGTCAAGCTTGGTACAAAACTTGAAGGGATCGCAATCAGCTTAAAAGAAGACCGTTTAAGTGCCGATGAGCTAAAGTCGGTACAGGTGATCGGGCGTAAGCAAACGACCAGCATCAGCACCTCGGGAGCCTTAAAAGTGGAAAGAATTGGGGCTGGCGAGCTGATGAAAGCGGCTTGCTGTAACCTGAGTGAAAGTTTTGAAACCACTCCATCAGTTGATGTAGGCTTTACCGACGCGGTAAGCGGATACAAGCAAATCCAGATGCTGGGTCTTGCCGGCGCCTATACATCCTTTACCCGGGAGAATATCCCGGATATCAGGGGCCTGGCGGCAATTACCGGCCTTACCTTTACGCCGGGTACCTTCGTGGAAAGTATGCAATTGAGCAAAGGTGCGGGTAGCGTAGTGAATGGCTTTGAAGGTACCGCAGGACAGATCAATGTGGAGTGGCTGAAGCCTTTTGAAGCAAAAACACCGCGGCTTGTAGTGAACGGTTACCAAAGTTCCCAGGGCAGGTCGGAGGGTAACCTGATCCTGAATCATAATTTCAATAGACACCTTTCAACGAGCGTTTTGCTGCATGGCCGCAGCGACTGGATGAAAGTGGATATGAATAATGACGGGTTCCTGGATAACCCGATGGGGACCAATTTTGTAGGCGCTAACCGCTGGTTTTATTTTGGTGATAAAGGCCTGGAGATCCAGGGCGGATTTAAGGCGATCGTTTTAAATACTGCCGGTGGCCAGACCGGTTATAAAAAAGGAACCGAGCAGGCGGGCAACAATCCATGGGGCTACCAGAATAAGGTGAACCGGCTGGAAACCTGGGCCAAGATAGGTAAAGTATATGCCGCGAAGCCTTATAAAAGTATGGGCTTGCAGTTATCCGGTATCTTTCATGAACAGGAAAACCAATATGGACGCCGGGACTATACGGGCAAGCAAACCAGCTTTTATGCCAATTATATTTACCAGACCATTATTTCGAACACGAATAATGTGATCAAATTCGGTGCAAGCGCTTTAATGGATCAGTACGAAGAGCGGTTTATGAACAACCCGATAGCCCGTACCGAGGTCGTTCCGGGTGCCTTTGTTGAGTATTCTTATAAATGGATGGATAAAATTAATGTGGTGGCGGGCCTGCGAGGAGATTATAACAGCGTCTTCGGAGCCTTTGTAACGCCACGTTTACACCTGCGCTATGCCCCTAATGAGCAGACCGCGATTCGCGCGTCTGTAGGTAGGGCACAGAGAACGGCCAATATGTTCGCTGAAAATATGGGGCTGATGGCAAGTGGCAGGACTTTTTATTTTAATAATACAGATGTCGCTACAGCATTGGCCGCGGGTGATGCCTATCCGTTTAAGCCGGAGGTGGCCTGGAATATGGGGCTGAACCTAACTAAGAAATTCATGTTGAATTACCGGGACGGGACCTTTGGTGTAGATTACTATTTTACTAATTTTACCAACCAGGTCGTAACGGATATAGAAAACTACAATAGCGTCAATTTTTATAACCTGGACGGGAAGTCCTATTCGCATAGCTTCCAGGTACAACTGGATTATGAACCGATCCGTTTCTTTGATCTCAGGCTTGCTTATCGTTTTTATGATGTAAAAACTGATTACCAGGCGGGTTTGCTGGAAAAGCCACTAGTAGCTTCCCATCGGGCTTTCGCTAACCTGGCCTACAGTACCAGGAACCAATGGAAGGTTGACTATACGGTGCAATGGATCGGGGCTAAACGTTTACCACAGCATTTTAATGAGCATCATAATGCGCTTGTTGCTTCGGGAAATACGCCGGCTTATTGGATGATGAACGCACAGATCAATAAGGTATTCAAAGATGGTTTCCTGAACGTATATGTCGGGGTGGAGAATATTTTGAACGAAATGCAGCATCCGCTTATTATGGGCGCATCGAATCCTTACGGTCAAAACTTTGATGCTTCTTTAGTTTGGGGATCAGGAATGGGCCGTAATATTTACGCAGGCTTCAAATTGAATATAGGGGCTAAAGGCCAGTAATCTGATATTTGTTTTGTCATGTTGTGATGAGGAATTTTTAAATTCCTCATCACAACATTTGTTTTGAAACACTTAATGCCGGGAAAACAGATATTTTATTCAAAAATCCCGGGAAAATTGAAATTATATATAGCCTTTAAAATAGTTTTTCCTCCACAGTGCCAGATGATATAACTATCAAATGGGATTGTGTGGAGGAAAATTTCTTTTGACAGATCAAATATAGGTTATATTTTATTGATAGTCAAATTTTTCTGTTAACAATTTGTTTAAATAATTTAAACTCATTAGTAGTTACGCCCGGCACCATTCTAGCGGATCAATGTGACCTGGCCTTTATAAATTTCAGCAGGATTGTTGCCAAAGCTGTTGCTCAATTTAAGCATATAAGTATAAACCCCGTTTTCTGCTAATGCCTGGTTAGGGTAAGTGCCGTTCCAGCCTTTTCCGGGTGTGCCGGAGAAAAATATGATATTCCCGTAACGGTTATAAATGGTGAATTCAAAAGTGTTCAGTGCACAATCGGGCCTTAATAAAGGCAGGAACAGATCGTTTTTGCCATCGCCGTTAGGTGTAAAAGCGGTAGGGATTTCGGGTTTACAATGACAGTTTACCGGGGCGATGTTAACGGCATCCTGGAATTGCCCGCATTTGTTTTCGGCAGTAGCGCTGTAAGTACCCGGTACACTTATTTCCAGAGCCGGCCCGCTAAGGCCATTATTCCACTGGACCTGGTTGTCCATATTGCTTTCTGTCCTGAGCACCAGGAGGTCACCCTTGCACAAAACTGTATCATCCGGTACGATGCGAAAATACGGATCAATGACCTTTACCGATAGCGTATCTGCATAGTTACAAGCGCCTGCCCGTAAAGTAACCTGGTAAACTCCATCTTCGGTAATGGTTCTTTTAGCCCCTGTATAACCATCGCTCCATAGGTACTGCTCAATCCCTGGTTGATTGAGGTCGACCGTAATGCTGCCACCTTTACAGATGCTTGTATCGTTGCCCATATTTAAATGCGGCGCTTCCTGTTTTTTTACGTTAAAAGAATCAATATGCCAGGTACAGTCTGTATTTGATTTGGAGATAACCCAATAAATACCTTCCTGCGTGGCTTCCAGCTGGGCGGCTTGGCTGCCATTACTCCAGTAGTAATTGTAATTGTTTGGATAAGGGCTGTAGAGGGTAACGGACGCCGTTTTATGGCAGAGCGTAGTATCTGTACGAAACCCGGCATGAATTACTGTATCGATGACCTGCCGGCGAAGCACGCCGGACCCGAAGGTAATAAACCGGGCGTTTTGTGTTATGGCTATTGAATTCTGGCTGAGCCAGGCCATATTACCGCCATTGGGATTACTGATCCTGTCAATTGCGTAGGATTCCAGAAACTGGTTGGCGAAATTTAAACGGACCGCATAAATATTACCATCCGGCCCTTGCCTCAGATCTTCATAATTTACCGTCAGTGGGGAAGGCCAGGGGGACAGGTTAAAGCCTGTTGCCGCGATCGCGGGTATATCAGGGTAGGCATCCAGGTCATATTGCCGGATTTTATTATAATTGATGATGTAAACATGGTTGTGATCAGGAGAGAGCTCCAGGTACTGCCCGGAATGGCCATTAGGAAATAGCCGGAAATGGCTGAAGGTGCCGGATTGTTTGCTGAACTCGGCCGTCATGATATAATTGCTACCCGCGGAAATTGCTATGCCATTTCTGCTGATTTCTGTCTGGCCTATTGTTTCGATTTCAGGTAGCGGTACAAAGGTAACAACAGGGTTATGATCTACCCCGTTGGCATCAATCTTAAACGCGTAATAGGAGGCCGGCTCCGTGCTCATAGCGCCGATGAACCAATAAGTGCCGCAGCTTCCCCGCGTTACGGTATAAGCCTCCCGGCCATGCGCCGCAACGATCTCTATATTTTTCATACCCGGTACCACATCACCCCGTCCGCCATTAAGGCTCATGTCTACCAAATGGTAGTAGACTTTGCCTCCCGGTGTTTCAACAGGTTCGGCAGAAAAGACAAAATACTGATCTCTATTGCCGGGATGAGGCACAATATGTACGTTGCTTCTTCCGGAACCTGCCGGTTGGCCACCGCTAAAAGGGCCATTGCCCAGGAGCCCGTTGGCGTTAGGCATTTCTGTGCCATACCGGTCCCAGATGCGTGCGCCCATAGTATAAAAGAGCAAATTACCGCTCTCATCACTCACGGCAGCTGAACTCTCGAAAGTAGTAATAGATGAATTGGTATTGAAAACAGGTAGCCCGGTATTAAAACTGATCTGGTTGAAATTACCGAAATGCCAGTTGTTGTTTGTCCCCTGTGCCGGTAAACGTACAGGAATGACGGCCAGAAAGATATAGACAAGAAAGGTATAAAGGATATACATTATCTTCTTCATGACGTATATTTTTATTACTAAAACAATAGGGAGTTTAAATGTAATATTTTTTAATAGAAAAAAGAAGACTCCGGAAAAATAAAACAGGTAAGGGCGTTTTTGTATATTTGAGTATTGGCTGCAACAATAATCTTAAAAAATAATGGCTTACGATACTATACTTGCGGATAGGATAAGTGCATACCTCGGAAAAGTTCCCGGACTTAAAGTTGAGGAGAAAAAGATGTTTGGCGGGATCGGGTTTATGGTAAACGGTAAAATGTGCATGAATGTGAGCGGGCAAAACCTGATGTGTCGTTTTGATCCGGCATTATGGGAAACCTTATCACAAAAGGCAGGTTTTTTCCCGATGATTATGAAAGGTAAAGTATATAAAGGTTATTGTTACCTGGCTCCTGAAAGCATAAAAAAGGAAAAAGATCTTGCTTTCTGGCTTAATCTTTGCCTGGAATTTAATAGCGGCATTACAGTGCAGAGCCAATGAGGTCAGGACCGTACCAATACGTAATCCGCAAAAAATTGCCGGCTGTCCATAATCCGGGACTGTATGTGAATGCCTGTATTGGAAAGGATCTCATTAATTACAGTATCATTGTATTTACGCGAAATTTCCATATGAATACTTTCTCCCGCATCAAAATGGAAAGCCTGGCCATAGATCGTAACGGTTTGTTCCGTTTTGCTCACCAGGTAACTCCGGGCAACACCTTCTGATTCTTCATAAGTCGCCAGGTGTTCAAATTGTGAGCGATCAAAATTGCCACCCAATTCCCTATTAATACGGTCCAGCAGATTCAGGTTGAAAGCCGCGGTAACGCCCTGGGCATCACTGTAAGCCGGTAATACTATTGCCTGGGGTTTAACCAGATCTACGCCAAGCAATATTTTATCTCCGGGATTCAGGTTGGCGCTTAATTGATCAATGAATGCTGCTGCTTCCTGATCGGAGAGGTTGCCGATGTTAGAACCCAGTACCAGTACCACTTTCGGGCGTTGATCTGAACGGATCGTGCCGAGTTTGATAAAGTAATCGCCTTGCAGCGGTTTTACGGTTAATGCTGGAACCGTTTCTGCCAGCATGTTTACCAGGCCGTTCAGTGCATGCTGTGAGATGTCAATGGGTAAGTAATCATAAGTGTAACCTTGCGCTAAAAGCTCTTTCAATAAATGCTCCGTTTTCGTACCATCGCCGGGCCCAAGTTCTACCAGGTTATAATCTTTTGACTTGTCGAGTGAAAGGGTAGCAATCAGTTCAGTGGTTTTATTCCGGAATATATCCATTTCTGCCCGGGTAAGATAATACTCTGGCAGGGCCATGATACTGCGGAACAGTTCACTTCCCTTATCATCATAAAAGTATTTAGAGGGTAGTGTTTTCTGCGGATGATGCAATCCTTCCAAAACATCTGACAGGAAAGCTTTGTTTAAAATGCCGGATCCCGGCTTTAAGTCATTACTATCTTCTGCTGCATGTGTCTCCTTTTGTGGCATAATTTTGTTTGTTTTTTTATCCCAGGGTTCAATTAATAATTAACAATTAACAATTAAAAATTATATTTTGTCTTTAGCTAACCTGATCCCGGCATATTGCCAGCGCATATCCGGGTAAAAAAAGTTGCGGTAGCTGCTGCGGCTATGGTTTTCTGGAGTAGCAACTGATGCTCCACGCAATACCATCGTATTTACCATGAACTTACCGTTGTATTCGCCCAGTGCTCCGGGTGCCTTATTGAAGCCGGGGTAGGGCAGGTAAGCGCTGTTGGTCCACTCCCACAAGCTGCCCCAGGAAAAATGGCCGGAGGCGGCTTCCCATTCCGCCTCAGTAGGCAGGCGCATTTTTTTCCAGGCCGCATAAGCGGCGGCTTCATAAAAGCTGACATGCTTCACCGGCGCATCCGGGTCCAGGTACTGCAGCCCATTAAGGTCGTATTCGTACCATTCTTCTTCAATAAAGTGCCAATACAGGGGAGCTTTCAGGTCATTATCCTGCTTCCAGTGCCAGCCGTCATCATGCCATAAATTAAAATCCTGGTAACCGCCTTCATGGATGAACTCAAGATACTCTCTATTGGTCACCAGGCGATCGGCTATTTCAAAATCCTGCAGGTAGACTTTATGACGACCCAGCTCGTTATCAAAGCAAAACGAATCACCGGTGTAGCCTATTTCATAGATGCCTTCAGGGAGCGCGATAAAGCCGGTGTCCTTTTTTCCTGGTTTTAGAAAGGGAGCGGTATTGCTATAGGCCGGGAAAGTGGGCTGATGCCCTAAAATGTATTTGATATCGTATAAAAATAGTTCCTGGTGCTGTTCTTCATGGTTCAGCCCGATGGCTATGACATGTGCCGCCTCAGGGGTTATTGGTGTTTGCAGGAATTGTTGCATGGCATTGTCTACATAGGCCCGGTAACGCATTACCGCATCAACACCGGGGCGGGTCATATTGCCGCGGTCGGGCCGAAGTACGCGTTTGCCCACATTATTATAATAGCTGTTGAAGAGGTAGGCGAAATCCTCATCATAAACTTTATAGTTCTTTGAAAAAGGAAGCAGTACAAATTGTTCCCAGAACCAGGTCGTATGGGCCAGGTGCCATTTGGGTGGGGAAACAAAAATGGCCGGCTGTATGGAAAAGTCTTCCGGTATAAGTGGTGCCGCCAGCACTTCTGAATGCTGCCGCACCTTTTTATAGGTTTGTAACAGGTCCATGGTTTTCATTTTAATTAAGTAAGCAAAATGGCTCTTGCGTTTATAGCTGGATTACCCTTAAACTTTTAAATGCTATGGTTTATGGTGCATCATTAATAAAGATAATGATTTTAGGGCTTGCCTTTTGCATTCTTATGCATGTAAAGGAATAGATTAAGTTTTCTATAACATTGATAATGAATTAATTTTTGAGATTTTACGCTGCTTTAAAAGGGCTTAAAGCCCCCCTTTCTGTTGCTATTGCGGTAAATAAAATACCGTTATCTCTTGAGGAGCATAACGGTATTGATATTTGTTAAATAAGCGGATCTTTTAATTTCTTAACATGCGTATCAGCTCTTTTACCCCTTCAGTAGCTGGCTTTTCAATGCGGGTCACATTTTTTATGTGGCTTACAGAGGGGATCTTACGGTCGATGACAAATACAGGGGTACCTGTGCTTATTTGATGCACCAGGCCTGCTGCCGGGTATACCTGCAGGGAGGTGCCGATGACACAAAAGATATCAGCCGCAGCCACCAGGGGCATCACTTCGTAAATCATGGGTACGGCTTCGCCGAACCATACTATATGCGGCCTGAGCTGGCCTCCGTCGGGTGCAAGATCACCCAGTTTTATATCGCCTTCAATAGGAAATAGTTCATCTTCATCATTAACGCTGCGCATTTTTAAAAGTTCTCCATGCAGGTGGTAAACATTAGAAGAGCCGGCTCTTTCATGTAAATCATCTATGTTTTGGGTAATGATATGTACGTCAAAATCTTTTTCTAAGCTGGCCAGGCCCAGGTGAGCTTCATTAGGCTGGGCCGCTTTGACACCGGCTCTCCTGAAATTGTAAAAATCAAGCACCAGTTTCGGGTTTTTTTTGAAGGCTTCCGGTGTCGCTACGTCTTCAACTCTGTGGTTTTCCCAAAGTCCGTCGCTATCCCTGAAAGTCTGGATGCCGCTCTCGGCGCTGATCCCGGCCCCGGACAGAACAACTAATTTAGGTTTTTGTGTCATAAAATAGGCTTGCTTTAAATGCTTGTCGAAGTTAAGCAAAAATGGCTGAACCAATCGTTCAGCCATTTTGCTTTTAATGTTCTTTTACCTGTCTTTCCATTACAAGGCGCATCGCTTTTTTACGTTTTCTTCTACGGAATCTGCCCAGTATCTTGTCTACCACATAATACACGCAAGGCACTACGATAAGCGTCAGCAAAAGGGAGCTGGTAAGCCCACCGATGATGACCCAGGCCATACCGTTTTTCACCTCGGCACCGCTACCGGTGGCCAGGGCGATCGGCAGCATACCCACGATCATGGCTATGGTCGTCATCAGGATCGGGCGGAAACGCTCTTTACCCGCGTCTATCAGCGCTTCAACAAGTGTTGCGCCTTCGGCTTTTCTCTGGTTGGTAAAGTCGACCAGTAAGATACCATTCTTGGCCACAAGCCCCATGAGCATGATCAGACCGATCATGGCAAAAATGGTCAGCTCGTTCATGGTCAGCGCCAGGGCCAGAAACGCACCGATCATCGCCAATGGTAAGGCAAACAATACAACGAAAGGATAAATCGCATTCTCATAAAGCGCCACCATGATCAGGTATACCAGCATGATACCGATACCTAAAGCCATCAACAGGCTAATGAAAGAATCTGCTGTATTGGCCAGGTTACCGAAAGGCTCATAAATTACCCCGGCAACGGCTTCTTTGTTCTTTTTAAAATAAGCGTCAAACTTTTGAGACAATTCCTGCCCTATAGTTCCCGGTGAGCGGCCATTGGAGGTCGCGTTAACCAGGATAGAGGTCAGCCTGTCGGTACGTTGCAGGATAGTTTCGCCCATTACTTCGTTTACCGCGGCAAACTGGCTCAGGGTAAAGCTTTGTCCCTGCGCATTCAGGAAGCTCAGATTTTTGATATTATCAATACTGGACCGGTCTGAAACATCGTTCTGCACCATGATGTCATATTCATTCCCTTTATAGGTAAATTTCGCGTTGTCATTACCGCGGAATGAGCTGGCGATCGCGTTGGCTACATCGCTTGGGTTAACCCCGTACATCGCCATTTTCTGGCGGTCTAATGAAATTTCGATCTGTGGTTTCGGGTTTTTCGTGCTGAACTCAACATATTGAGTACCCGGTGTCTGCTCCACGATTTTTTTCAGGTCTTCTGCAACCTTTTTAACCTGTGCACGATCCGTGCCTTTCACTACGTACTGGATATCGGCCTGTGCCGCATTACCCATGATGTCCATCTGGCCGATGGTGATCTTGGCGCCGGTAATATTAGCCAGGGAGTCGAAGATATCATTAGAGAATTGCTCCGTACTTTTCAGCCTGTCTTTTTTATCCACCAGTTTTACATTGATCTCCGCAAGGTTATTGTTATTAGTGGTGGCTACACCGGTACTGGAATAACCGATATTGGTGAACATGTTTTTTACTTCCGGTTGTCTCAGGATGATCTGCTCCGCTGACTGGGTGGCCATGCTGGTCTGGTACAGGGAGCTGTTAGGGCTCATCTCTATTTTTACTACCATTTCACCCTGGTCTCCCTTGCTGATGAAGGCAAAACCGATAAATCCTTTTCCTACCAGGGTAAAAGAACCTATTAACAGAAGGATAGTAAGTATGAAAACATATCTTTTCTTCGTCAGGCACCACTGAAGCAGGCTGGTATAAGCATCTCTGATATTGGTGATCTGGTTTTCAAACCAAAGATTCATCCTGCCCCAGGCCGTACGCTTGTCCAGGTGTACGATACGCGCGAACCTGGAGGCTAATAATGGCGTTAAGGTAAAGCATACCATCAGACTCATTAATGTAGAACATACTACTACGAGGGCAAATTCTCTCAGGATATTACCGATCATACCGGAGGTTAAAGCCATCGGCAGGAATACTACGACGTCCACCAGGGTGATGGCCATAGCGGTAAAGCCGATTTCTGAACGGCCGTCAATAGTGGCCTGGCGCTTGTTCTTACCCATTTCCATATGGCGCATGATATTCTCCAGGATTACGATGGAATCATCCACAAGGATACCCACTACCAGGGAAAGGGCCATCAGGGTCATCAGGTTAAGCGACATGCCAAACACATACATAAAGATGAAGGTCGGGATCATGGACGCCGGAAGGGCTACCAGTACAAAGAGCGAACTGCGGATACTGTGCAGGAACATCAGCATCACGAAGGATACAATGATGATCGCTAAAGCCAGGTCAAACATCACGGCATTAGCCGACTCCAGGGTATAGGTACTCTGGTCGGAAGCGATATTGAACTTCAGGTTTTGCTTGGCATATTGTCCTTCGATCTCGGTGATCTTCTTTTGTACCAGTTTACTTACTTCAACGGCATTGGCATCAGACTGCTTCATTACCTGGATACCGATAGACGGTAGCCCGTTGATGCGGTTAATGTTGGTTACCTCGGTCTGGCCATCCATTACATCGGCCACATCGCTCAGGCGAACGTCGCCACCATCTTTACCCCTGAAAACGACCATGCCTTTTAATTGTTCGATATCATTGAATTTGGCATCGAACTTTAGGGTGAACTGGTCGTTGGTGGTTTCAATTTTACCGGCCGGGGTAGATAAGCTGGCCAGGTTGACGACCTGGGCCAACTGTGCTATGGTCATATTGTAGGACTGTAGCTTGTCCGGGTTAGCCGAGATGATGATCTGGCGCTCATTACCACCGATCAGGTTGATCTGGCCTACACCCGGTATACTTCCCAGTTGCGGCTTGATCTGCTGGTCAATGATATCATAGAGGTCTTTATCGTTCGTTTGCGCAGATACCCCCATCCGCATTACCGGGATATTGTCGGAGGAGAACTTATTAACGATAGAACGATCTACATCTTTAGGGAGTAATAAGGCGATCTGGTCCACCTTTCTCTGCGCGTCATTCTGCGCTTTGTCTACATTAGCCTCGGCGATGAGCTCTACAGTGACTACAGAGGCCCCTTCCTGGCTGGAAGAGGTGATTTTTTTGATGCCCTCCAGGGAAGACAAGGCGTCTTCTACCTGTTTGGTTACGGTATTTTCAATCTCATCTGCCGATGCGCCCCGGTAGGTAGTCACTACAGATACTACATTCGCGTCGAACTTAGGCAGCAAGTTGTAGTTAAGGCTCTTGTATGAGATGATACCGAATAAAATAAGCACCGTAAAAATCACGAGGATTAATAAGGGCCTTTTTATGGATAGTTCGGTTAGCTTTTTCATGAATTAAATGCTTTTAGTAGCGTCGTATATGTTTAGACTTTTACTTTTGAACGTTTACCAGGTTCACTTTAGAACCGTCTTTAATGTTCAGCTGGCCGCTGGTGACTACCTGCGCTCCTTCTTCTATACCGCTGACCACTTCAATATTATTACCCACTTCCATACCTACCACGATATCTCTAAGGCGTGCAATACCGTTCTCTATCACAAACACCTTAGGGGCTTTCATGCCCTGGGTAAGTGAAGTTCTCGGGATCAGCATCATCATGCCGCCCCCTTGCTTATTGAAATTGACAGTAACGGTAGTACCTGCTTTTAAGGGATAGGATTTGCTGTTGGCCAGCGTAATCTCTACCGGGTAGCTATGGGTGGCATCGCCCTGGTTGCTGATGAAAGAGATCTTGCCGGAAAGCGCTACACCCGGGTAGATATCGGTCATAATGGTTACTTTGTCGCCCACTTTTAAATTGTAAGCGTCTTTTTCATTCACCATTACATTGGCTTTTAACACAGAGATGTCTACTATGTGGCCAAGCGGAGTGCCCGGGCTTACGTATTCGCCTGGTTCTTTCAGTTTGCTTACTACCTGCCCGCTGATCGGCGCTTTAACGCTCGCATCGGCTATTTGTTTATTCAGCAGCTCTATCTGGTTAGCCGCATTATCTCTTTGTAATTTGGCGTCCTGGAAGTTCATTTCGGTAGCCGCTTCCCCTTCATACAAGGTTTTGTAACGCTCAAAGTCTTTGTCATATTTAGCTTTGGTCACTCTTGCCTGTTGCAGGTTGAGGCTTTGCTGGCGGCTGTCCACCTGGGCAACAGTAGCGCCCTGGCCTACATAACTGCCGAGGTTGAAGCTGATGGAGATCAGCTTACCTGCAGTCGCTGCAGTAATGTCGGCTTCTTTATTGGGCGTTAAGGTCCCTGTTTTGGTAAGCTCGCTGGAAACCATTTCGCGTTTTACCGTAGATGCGGTAACCGGTATAGCGATATCTTTTGCTACCGCGGGCCTGTTTTTCTCATCTATCTTTTTCTTGTTTGAAGCCAGCCTCCAGCCAATTACTAACGCGAGTATCAGCACTATGACGATCGGGATGATGGTTTTATTTTTCATATTTATTATTTGTATATGGAAAGTGTTGAATGTTTTTTTGTTTAAAGGTTATTATAGTATTCCGTTAAGCTGCCATTGGCCCTGCGCAGTTCAATCTCCGCGATATAGTAATCCAGGAGTGATTGTACATAGTTGCTTTGCGCCTGCTGGTAAGAGTTTTCAGCATTTAAAAGCTCCGTTAGCGAAGCCAGGCCTTCCCGGTGTTGCAGGCTTACATTATCATATACCTCTTTTGCCAGGTCCATATTTTCCTTGTTAGTGGTAATGGTAGTTTCCGCCCGGTTAAAAGAAAGGTCCGCATTCTGGAACGTAAGTCTTTGCTGGTCTTCTTTTAGCAAAAGATTGGTTTTCGCATTCTCAAAATCATAATTGGCGATCTTGTAGTTGGCATCTTTACGGAAACCGGAAAAAATGTTCCATTGGAATTTCAGGCCTATTGTACCGAAATCAAACAGGCGTTCGTAGGCATCTCCAAGTTTATTACCAAAACCATTGGCGCCATAACGTGCATAGAAGCCAAGGGTGGGGTAGCGGCTGTCCCTGATGTTTTTCCTGTTAATATCCAGCAATGTGAGCTGCGTCTGGTTTAAGGCGAAATCGGTCGTTTTTTTATAGTCAAATTCAAAATCAGCCTTTTTCAACTGGTTCTCCGGGCTGAGCCATCTTGCGGTATCGCTCAGCGCAATCGATTCATTTACGCCTATGCCCATGTTGAACTTAAGCGTGTTGATCGCAAGCTCAAGGCTGTTGCGGGTTACAGAGATCTGGGACTCAATGTTGTTGATATTAACCTGTACCTGTTTGATATCAATTTTCTTGGCTACGCCCTGCTGCGCTCTCAATTGTGCAATGCCCAGGTTTTTTTCCATGCGGGCCTTGTTGTCCAAAAGGAGGTCCAGCTGTTTTTGCGCTACAATGATCCTGAAGTAGGCCACCGCGATGTTGTAGACAAGGTTTTCATTATTTTGCTCCTCTGTAAGCGCCGCGTAGTCAATATTAGGCTGTCTTGCTTTTAAACCGGTAAGGGCCGCTTTGTCGAAGATCGGCTGGTCTAATTGCGCTACATGGCTGGAGTTGTATTGTGTACCGAAACTCACTCTTTGTTCCGGTGTGCCCGGGCCAAAAGTTCCTTCGGGAATAATGGTTACCGGTAGCTTTATATTGTCGTCCAGCCCCGCGCTTATATTTACATTAGGTAAATAAGCAGCCGCTGCCTGGCGGGCTTTTTGCTCGGCCTGGAGCCGGTTGTTTTTATAGATGCTCACCGTCCGGTTGTGCTGTAAGCCATAGGCGATACTTTCTTTCAGAGAGAATCGTTCCTGTGCCTGTCCCGAAACTGTGAGTGCAGTAAGTAGTAGTATACTGATTACGGGTTTCATTTTGTATGATTGAATTGTTATAGTTTGAAATTTTGTTCCAGGTTATGGGAAATCACGCGTACTGTTTCTGTAAGCTGTTCATAACTGAGCGTGGTGCATGCTGCTTTTAGCATTTGTTCCATTTCCAGCCTTACCTCTTCTATTTTCTCCACCTCATCTTTTCCTTTTGCCGTCACCTGCAGTTTATTTTGCCGCTTGTCTTTGGTGCTGCTGGATACCTGTAAATAACCTGCACTTTCCAGGTACTTAACGGTCCTGTTTACAGAAGACTTGTCCCGGCAAACACTATTCGCTATTTCCTGCTGGGAAATACCGGGTTTGTAAAAGGCGGTCATGATAACGGGAAGCTGGTCAATATGAATATCTACTCCCTTTTCAGCGAGTAGTTTAGAACCCATCTTGTGGTACATCGCAAAGATCTTGCGCACCTGTCCAAGAAATGACCCCATGAGCCGGCTATCGGCAGGGTCCTGTAACTGTTCCATTTGGCTTATTTGCTGCAAAATTAGATTTGGTTGATATGTCAACCAAATAATTCTTTAACATTCACCGGATTTTTTTTATATTTAACCGAGAGAAGGCAATTAATTTGTCTTATGGCAAGAAATAATCAATTCGTTAATTGATGCTGCCGGTAGCTACCAGAAGTTTCTCACAAACTAATTTACTGAATGTTTCCGGGCTTCTGTTGGATATGGACAGTTGCATACTGCCGTCAAAAGGTTCTACGTCCAGTATCCGGATAACATCGCCCAGCTTGATGTCTTTTGAATTCAGGAATTTTAAAAAATCATCTGAAGAGTTGGTGACTGCCGAAAGAATTACTTTCTCTCCCGCGTGACAATTGCTCAGGTTAACGTAAGCGATCCATTCAATTTCCCCGTTTTTATTGGGAATAGGCGAGCCGTGAGGGTCTGTTTTAGGAAATCCCAGCAAGGCATCCATGCGGTCAAAAAAAGCAGGGGCATTGATGTGCTCTATCTGCTCGGCAATAGGATGTACCTCTTCCCAGCCAAAGCCCATTTTTTCCACCAGGAACATTTCCGTCAGCCTGTGTTTCCGGATAATAAGCGCGGCTTGCTTCTTACCTTCAGCGGTAAGTTTTATGGGTTTATAGCTTTCATAATGGATCAGCCCTTTTTCAAATAGCCGCTTCATCATGCTGTTCACGGTTGGCATCTTAATATTAAGTTGCTTACTCAGATCATTTACGTTCACAGCGCCTACTTTGCCGGAAAGTAGGTAGAGCGCCTTCAGATAATTTTCTTCTGCCAGTGAATACATAGTCGGATAAAAATACTAAAATTGTGGCCGGTTATTCAGGAAAAGCGTTTTTTTCTTCCCCTTAAATTCATCCGCCCAATAAAAATAGGTAGCTGCCTGTGGTCTTAACAGTAACTCATCAATCGCGTAATATTCCTTTTTGGAACTGTTGCGATGGACCAGTAGGACGATTTTCTGCGCATGGGGTGCAATAGTAAAGTCTTTATCAACTAAGAACCAATCCCCGGTAACGTGCGTACTATATTTAGCGCCGATACCTGAAATAGTATCTACTGCCTGGCCATTTTTATCCAGCTGGATCAGGTCAAATGAGGGACCACGGTAATCGATCATATTGCATTGGGCCCACAAGGACAGGTTATAAAAGCTGTCTGCCCGGTTAGCCGGCAAGAGAATGGTGTCTAAAGGGACTTTTTGCCTGCTATAAACAGGTGCGAAACTACTTTTCCCAACAAAAGCACTTTTTTCAAACCCGGTATGGTCAAAATGATTGGTATAGAAGAATGCACTTGTACTGTCATACAACAGGCCTTCTTTCCGGGGCAGTGCCTGGCCGGCAGCAGAAAGGGCTTTTTGTTGTGCCCTACTTTCCTGTTGTTGCATCGCATTTATATCTATGGAGTACACCGACAGTTTATCCCGCTTCCTGCCTATGAAAGTAGCATATTTAATCCATTCCTTTTCTTTGGATTTGAGTTCAATAGCCTCATTTACTACAAGCAATAAAGGTTTATTATTGAGCCGGTCAAAATATTTTTTTGGAGTGTAAGGCCCATCTATAATCCGGATCATTTCAAAAGTTTGTGACCAGGAGGTCCGTGACATCATCACATTGACTATAGGTAGTTGGGTTTGCAGGGAAACTTTAAATAGTTCATAAGCAGAGGTGCCTTCATCTATATCCATCAGCCATATTTTCTCGGAACCGATATGGTAAAATGGTAAACAGATCGCCGCCTGGAAGTCATCAGCACGGTAGCCTTTTTCCTGCAGCAGGGTAGTCCAGTTGTCGGCAGATGTTTCAAAAACATGGGTATAATTATCAAGGGCCTGCCCGGATATGTACCGGTTATATTTTAAATAGCCGCTAAGCTGTACGGCCCAGAGGATCACTGCGGCAGATAACAGGCCATAGGCAAGTTTGGCCTTATGCTTCGTTTTTAAAACCTGTGCATAATGATAGAGGTACAGGGAAGCGTAGATCATGATAATATAGTAGAAGGGCCATATGAAACGCCCTATTGTTCTGAACTGCCGGAATACGGAAATGTAATCTGCCAGCCAGCTGCGCATCCAAACAGCAGGAACGCCCATGGCAAATAAAAGATGGAATAAGCCGACGAGCAACCAGATATTATAGGCTTTTACGGGTTGTATAGCAATACGGGTAGCGCGGTATTTTTTGAAAAAGGAACGGATGAACTTAAAGATCAGGATGAAGCAAATAGTTAAAGTCACTACGCCCAGGTAAGCTTTACCTTCACTTTCTGCAATACCATTAGGCTTGCCGAACAGGAACCGGAAAATATGTCCCAGGGGAGTATCGGTCACCAGCAGGTCCTTGCCCTGGGTCTCATAACCTAAAATGCCATGTGGGTATTCCGGGCGGTCGGTAATGGTATCCGTTACTTTCAGAAATATTTTTACCAGTACAAAGCTTAAGCCAACCGGGGAGAGCAGGATAATGATAGTGCGCAGTTTTTCTTTAAGCGATTGTCCTTTTTCACTAATAAAGTAGGCAAGACAATAAAATGCCACTAAAATAGCGATCAAAGCTAAATTATACAGGTGGATAAAAGCCAGCGCTATAGAGCATATAAAAATCGCTATCGGGTACCTGAAGCTGGCTTTTTCTTTAAAACACTGGAGCTGGTAGATCACAAAAGGGATGTAGAAGCAAAAGCCCATGCCATAATGCCCGTAGAGCTTAAAGAGCTGGGGGGAGAAGAAGGCGATGAACAGCGCCGATATAACTGCCCAGGTTGGATTATTATTGTATTTCCTGATGATTTTATAAACATACCAGGTACCGACGGTAATGGAGCCCAGTAACAATAAGTGCATAATGGCCAGGCTGTAATGACCGATGCTGGGAAACCAGTTTTTGAGCCAGGAAATAGCCCCGGCTAATAAAGGCATATTGTCGGTAAAAATAATGTGCTCGCCAAAAGGATAGTTCATCCCGGAAAAATGAGCGTTACCTCCGTCTTTAGCGATATAATATAAGTAAGTATAATAATTTTTGATACCGTCTCCGCCGGCCCCTATCATACTGGTATTGGGATTAAAAACAATTTCTGAAAAGCAGAATATAGTTATGGCTATACTGGAGAGCCATAAAATAGCCGGGGCGATAAGTTTTTGCATATTAATCATGGTGGTTAGCGGAACTAATATTGTAGTTTATAATGCGCCGAAGAGATCCATATAGCTTATTGCTTACTGCGCTTCAGCAGGATTTTTAAAAAATTGGAGCTTTCGCTGGCCAGTACCTTTAAGTTCATGGCGCGGAAGATAACATTAGGTCTCAGGCTGACCTCAATGGCTTTAACTTTTAAGTTCCTGTATTTCCTGAACGATTGATAAACAAATTCCAGGTCGAACAGGTACCGGTCTATGGTCGTTTCGAGGAATACAGCCTTGCCTTTCTGGTTAAAGCCTTTAAGCCCGCACTGGGTATCGGTAACCGGCATATTAAAAAAGAAGCCGATGCCTTTCCGGAGTGCTTTTGAAATAAAGGTCCTGTATTTAGGCGAATGCCGGTAATAATCCGCATTTTTAATCCCGACGGCTACATCGTAATTTTCGGTATTAAGTGCTTTAAAAACGGCTAAAAAGCTTTCCTGAGTATAAGGGAAATCTATGTCGGTATAAATAACCAGCGTTCCCCTTGCTTTGGCAACACCGGCTCTTAAAGCCGCTCCTTTTCCTTTATTTTGAGGTAATGCGGTATAAATGAGTCCGGGAACTTTTAGTTTTAATCGCGCGAGGTCGGCCTCGATATTTTTGTTGCTGCCATCATTCACAATGATTAGCTCCGGTTCCATATCTAAATGCCGGGCAATATAAGCATAAGCCTCACTCACATGTTGTTCCCAGTCATCAGGTGGATTGTAGCAGGGAAGTACGATAGAGAGTTGAACCATAGCTTATTTTAATGAGTTGCTTTTGTGATTGCAAAGTTAATTAAATTTATAAATTGGCCTAATTGACCAAGCCTATAGAATGGTGGCCTGCAATAGTTTAAGGTCATTAGAATTGATTTGCATGATTTTATTGAGGCCTGTTATTTAAGAATAGCGTACCGCCTTCCGCTTTGTAATAAAAAATACTATGCCGGGGCTGTATCAATAAGTTATCCAGGCCTTTATAACTGATCTTTTTCCCGGATGAATAGACCCGTATTTTAATATGGTCAGTCTGCGGCTCCATCTTGAATGTACCCTCTGCAAGAAACCAGTCTTTCACAACATTAGTGCTTTTTTTAGCAGTAAAATCATCAAATGCCATTTGGTTGCCGCCTGCATCATACTGGTAAACTTCAAAATAGGGTGTTCTGTAATCGCTCATGTTACATTGTGCCCAGATGGAAATATTATATTCCTTCCCGCGGGCTGTTGCAGGAACCATAATACTATCTACTATTTCACCATTCGCTATTTTGGGGATAAATATACCCTTCTCTGCAAACCCCGCTTTTTCGTTATGCTGCCTGAAGTTGTTGCAATAATAAAAATTATTACCGGTACTATCGAGCAAGCCCATCCGGCTGTCCAGGCTCATAACACTATCCTTTATTTTTTTCCGGTATTCCTTGTCATGCTGTTGTAATAGCTTCGGATTTATAGCGTATACCGCCAACGCTTCAGTCCGGTCCCCGATATAAGTAGCCTGCCCGATCCATTCTTGTTCTTTGTCTTTGAGCGGGGTGCTTTTGTCCAGTAATATTATAATGTCTTTGTTATTATAAAGGTCAAGAATTTTCTTTTCATTAAACGGGCCGTCTATGATCTGGATCGCCTCGAAGGTCTGGAACCAGGAGGTGCGCGACAATATGTTATTAATTAATGGTGTTTGGGTCTGGAGCGCATATTTGCCGAAAGGAGCAATATTCCAATTCTCTTTTACGTCCATGATCCATATTTTTTCGGAAGAACAATTAAAATAGGGTAAACCCAGTACCGCCTGGAAATCACGGGCATCATAACCTCTTTGCGCCAGCCAGCTTTTCCAGTTGGTGCCGTTTACATCAAACAGGAAGTTGTAATTATCTCTTGCCCCGGCAGAGATGTTGTGCCACATTTTTATATACCCTGTAGTTTGAATACCCCAGATCAGTATTACACAGGATAGCAGTAATCTTGCCAATATTTTTTTACCTATTTGTAATAGCAGCCTGTAATAATGATAAACAAAAAGAGCTGCGTAGATCATGAAAAGATAATAGAAAGGCCATACAAAACGCCCTATGGTCCTGAATTGCCGGAAAACACTGATATGGTCTGCGAAGAAGTCCCGTGCCCAATGCATGGGCGTTGCCATGGCAAACAGCAACTGGAAAAATGCGGCCCAAAGCCAGAGGGTAAAGCCGGGAACGGGCTGCGCCTGAAGCATAGGATGAGCTGACTTACGGAACTTACGGTAAAGCCATATGCCGGTCATGAATAACAGCACCAGTATGGATACGAGTCCTATATAGGCCTTACCATCCGTAGCGCCGATGTCGGTGGCATTCCCTGCTGCAAACTGGAATATATATCCTAATGGCGTTGCATTGACCAATAAATCGTTGGGGATCGTTTCCATCGTTAAGACCCCCCAGGGATAGGTAGAACGGTCCGTGATAGTGTCCGTCAGCTTCAGGTATAATAAGGCGGGTGCCAGGTTGAGCGCTGCAAGTAACAGCAATATTAGTGGCTGTCGCAGCCGTTCTTTCAGGCTTTCCTGCTTCTCCGTAATGAAGCGCGCAATAGCGGTGAAGCCAACAAAGACGCTGATGATGGCTACATTATAAAAATGGATAAAAGTAACAAACGTAGCAATGCCAAAAATGAATACAAGATATTTTACTTTCCGGGTATCGAAGTAGCACATCAGCCAATAAATAACCGCGGGGCAGTAAAAAACAAGGCCCATGCCAAAATGCGCGCTCAGCTTGTTCAATTGTGGCGAAATGAAGGTAATGAAAAGCGCCGCGATGACCGCATATACTGCCCCGGTGCGGAAACGCCTCAGTATTTTAAAAATAAAATAAGCACACACTGGTACTGTGGCAAACAGGAAAAGGTGCATCATACCCAGTGTGTATGGCTTCAATCCCGGTAGCCATGTTGTGATATGTTGTGTTACATAGGAAAACAGGGGCATATTATCGGTATAAAGTATATTTTCCCCGAAAGGGTAATTCATACCGGAAAAATGAGAGCCGCTGTCGTATAAATTATAGTATAAAGTGGTAAAATAGTTTTTCATCCCGTCGTATGTGGTGACAGTCAGCACAGCGTTCGGGTATAATACCAGGTTTTGGAAAATAAATATACAAAGCACAATTGAAGTAATCCATAGACTAAGGCCGGGTAAGTATTGCTTCATGATGAATAAGACGAACTGCGATATTTTTATCTTAGGGTTTGCTGTATTAAGAAACGTATTTATTTACCTCCAGCGTATCCTTGCACTGTTTTTGCAGGATTGCAACAGCAGAATGCAACAGCGGGTGGATATAATCCGCCGCTATTTCGGCCAGGGGTACCAGCACAAAATTCCGGTCCTGCATATGGGGGTGGGGGACAGTAAGCCCGGGTTCAGCTATGTGCTCGTTGTTGAAAAAGATAATATCAATATCAATAGTCCTGCTGCCCCATTTTTCAATCCTTGCCCTGCCCAGCTCCAGCTCTATTTCCTGGACCTGTACCAGGGTTGCAGATGCGGATAAGGGCGTTGCGAGCATGACCGCCTGGTTAAGAAAAGCCGCCTGGTCCTGTTTGCCCCAGGCCGCGGTTTCATACAACGCAGAAGTTTTCAGGACCGTCCCTATTTTGTCGCCGATGAGGCCTACTGCCTGCGATAATAATAGTTTCCGGTCTCCCATATTACCTCCCAGGAGCAGGTAAACGATATTGTTATCCATGGGCTATAGACGTTTCAGGAAGGATAGCGGCATCGAAAATTTTTGCGAACTGCTTCAGGAATTCACGTTTTACCTCTTCTTCGGCTACCGGGCTACCCAATTCTTTTGCCATACTGGTCACGCCCTTATCGGTAATACCGCAGGGTACTATATGACCAAAGAAGCTCAGGTCTGTATTTACATTAAGGGCCAGGCCATGTATAGTGATCCACCGGCTGCATTTTACGCCCATAGCGCAAATCTTGCGGGCTTTACTAAGGTCATGGGTATCCAGCCATACGCCGGTGCTGCCGGGCAGGCGTTCTCCTTTTATGCCATAAGCGGCAATAGTTTGTATAATCACTTCTTCCAGGGAGCGCATATACCATCCCAGGTCTGTTTTGAAGGCCTCCAGGTCTAATACGGGGTAGGCTACCAGTTGCCCCGGGCCATGATAGGTAATGTCTCCGCCTCTGTTGGTTTTGTAGAAGCTTACCCCCAGTTCCGTCATTAATTGGTTATTGATCAGTAGATTTTCTATAGCCCCGCTTTTGCCAAGGGTATACACATGCGGGTGCTCTACGACTAATAGTTGCTGTGTGATTTCCTTTTGGGCGATAGCCGAGCCGGGTTCCGAGATCCGGGCGGCTTTGATGGCCAGGCCTTCCTTCATCAATGCTTCCTGTATGTCCCAGGCTTCCTGGTAAGCTATACGGCCTAAATCTTTATAATGGACGGGTATCATCTCCTGAATTTTAAATAAACAGCAAATTTCGGATAATAATTCCAGATTAACACTATGGCTGTAAATAGGGAACGCCGCTTATACAAGCGGCGTTCCCTATTTATAATAAGTAAATCAGATAAATTAAAATTGAGGATCAGGAACATGGTACTTCCCGATGAAAGAACAGGCTTGTTTTTCCTGGGTAGTTGCATTGATCGTTTGCAGGAACACGTTGATCAGGTTGCCGTCAAATTTTACGAAAGCATCTATCCTGGCCAGTTCTACACCCTGTGCATCCCTGGAGATAAGGGTTTCGAACACTATAGTATTACCCTGAACGGTGCCGTAGAAGTCACCGTCTAAAACGGTATTACCTGCTCTTATTTTCATGCCCACTTTATCCGGGCCTGCAAGAGGTGTGATCTCAACCGTATCCGGAACAATAGGGAATAGCATATTGTTGTAATTGCAACGCGTGGTGCCGCCATATTTTCCGACATACTTACTGGCTACTGTAGTTTCACATTCAGATCCTTCATAGCCGGCAGGGCACTGGCAAAGACCATCTTCACATTTTCCCTGGTTTTTACATAACAATACCGTGCAGGAATCTTGCTCGCAAGATGAAAAGCCTACTACAGAAGCTGCAATAGCGAAAAATCCAATTGCAGAAAATAAAATTGATTTTATCGTTTTCATAATAATAGTTTACTATAAATGGCAGGTGAAGCCATCAAATCTTATCTGGGTTAATAAAGTAAGAGTAAAGGTAGCTTTTTTTTAATAATATTTAACCTTAGCCTAAGAAATATTTTAGAAGGTGACATTGGTTATTGGATTGCAGGCGGGAGATGGCTTTATCCTTAATTTGTCTTACTCTTTCCCGGGTCAGGTCAAAGGAGGCGCCGATATCTTCGAGGGAAATAGCATGCTCATAGCCCAGGCCGAAATACATACGGATCACCTTTCTTTGCTTGTCGGTAAGCACATTGAGGATACGGTCAATCTCTGTTTTTAAGGATTGCTTATTGGTAATTTCGCCGTCTACTGAGCCTGCATTGTCATTGGCTAATACATCTAAAAGACTCCCGTCTTCAGAGTCTGAAAACGGAGCGTCCATACTTACATGCCTGGAAGACATGCCCAGGGTACTTTCGACTTCTTCAATTTCTATCTCTAAAAGGGAAGCGATCTCGTCAGCAGAAGGCTCTCTTTCGAATTCCTGCTCCAGGGCGGTATAGGCTTTGCCGATTTTATTGGTCAGGCCAACTTTATTTAGCGGCAGGCGTACGATCCGGCTTTGCTCTGCCAGGGCCTGTAATATAGACTGGCGGATCCACCATACGGCGTAAGAGATGAATTTAAAGCCTTTTGTTTCGTCAAAACGCTGCGCGGCTTTGATCAGGCCTAAATTGCCTTCATTAATCAGGTCGCTTAAAGATAAACCCTGGTTTTGATATTGCTTCGCTACAGAAACCACAAACCTGAGATTTGCTTTCGTTAACCGGTCCAGCGCCTTCTGATCCCCCAGCTTGATACGGACCGCCAGTGCTACTTCTTCTTCCGCACTGATTAGTTGAACACGGCCAATTTCTTGTAAATACTTTTCCAATGATTGGCTTTCACGATTGGTAATGGATTTCGTGATTTTAAGTTGGCGCATTGACATAATTAATAAATTTAGTATCTATAACAGGATAATTTAAGAGATTGTAAACTATTTTTTAACATTTAGGAAACCAAATTTAACTATTCAATAATACAATTCCAAATTTTTTTATCTTCCCATCCTTTATTTATTACAATCATTTCTAAAAAAAGAAACTAAAGTTTGTTTTTGTCAAAAAAAATAACCTTATTGCAGATGTAAAATTAGAAAGAGCATTTTACCATTAAAGATATGAGTAAGAAAAATTTATTTACAGTAGAGGTACCTGTAAGATGCAGCCCCAGTATCCTGTTTGAGTTTTTATCCACTCCCTCCGGTTTGCAGGAATGGTTTGCAGACGAGGTGGACCAGAGAGATGAAACATTCTATTTTTCCTGGGACGGATCCACAGACGAAGCGGAACTACTGGAATCGGAAGAAAATGTTTTTGTAAAGTTCAGGTGGGATTATTATAATGATGATGAGTATTTTGAGTTTAGGATAGCGCAAAGCGATGTTACGAATGAAACTATACTCCAGATTTCTGATTTCGCGGATAAAGCGGAGATCAAGGACCAGCAGCAGCTCTGGAACAGGCAGATCAATGACCTGAAACACAGAATTGGCAGCTAAATAAAGAATTATTCAAGGTGTAATAAGTGCCACTGAAATACGTTTATGTATTTTAGTGGCATTGTTGTGTTATAATAATGGTATTGTGTAAAGAATTTAGATAAGCTAGCGTTAGCGTAGTATATTTGCAAGCTGAAATTATAAGAAAACCAAGCTGGACCGGCATGCGTAAATTAGATAAACTGGTATTGAAAAGCTTTATGGGGCCTTTTGTGGTCACATTCTTTATTGTGCTTTTTATCTTCCTGATGCAGTTTTTCTGGTTGTATATGGATGACCTGATCGGGAAAGGGCTTGCTATAAATCTCATACTCGAAATGATGATGTATATGTCGGCTACACTGGTCCCTATGGCTATGCCTTTGGGGATACTGCTGGCTTCTATCATGACCTTCGGTAACCTGGGTGAGAGTTATGAGCTGGTTGCGGTCAAATCTTCCGGGATCTCCTTGTTTCGCTTTATGCGGCCATTGATCGTGTTTATCCTATTCATCGTAGCGGGCATGTTCTTCTTCAGCAATTACGTAATTCCCAAAGCCAACCTTAAAGCATTTTCCTTATTGTACGATATGCGCAATAAAAAGCCCACCATGAGCATTAAGCCCGGGATTTTTAATAAAGGTATCGGCAACTTTGCCATACGTATCGGCAGTAAGAGTAAGGATGGAGTGAATATTGATGATGTATTGATCTATGACCATACCAATACACAGGCAAACAATAACGTGATCGCCGCTGAAAACGGTAAAATGTATTTAAGTAATGACAAACGTTTCCTGGTTTTTGAATTAAGTAAAGGCTGGCGTTATGAGTTTAAAAAAGATGATTCCGGCGCTTATGAACAGCAAAGAATGTATTTTAAGCATTGGACGAAAGTCGTGGACGTTTCCTCTTTTGAATTCAGCCGCACCCAGGAAGACCTGTTCCGGACCAACGAGGAAATGATGGATATCCGGATGCTAAGTAAAAACATGGATAGTCTTGGCAAGGTGACGAATAGCGATCTTAAGGAATTGAGAAGAAATACCGGTCATTTTTTATCAGTTGTAAAATCCGATAAGACTTACAAAGAACTTACAGAAGATATCGGGAAATATCTCAATAAAGCGGCTGATACTCCGTCCTATAAAAATACCTTGATAAGTTCATTTTCGGACTCAGTCAAAGGAGCTGTAGCCGAGCGTGTGGTGGGCGATGTGCAGAGCCTGCAGCGCTATGCCAATATATTCCAGACCAATTTCGAGATCAATAACAAAAAGATGAATGACTTCGATATGGAATGGCATAAGAAGTTTACCCTTTCCTTTGCCTGCCTGGTCTTGTTCCTGATCGGGGCGCCTATGGGTGCGATTGTGCGCAAGGGCGGTTTAGGAATGCCGGCAGTTATTTCCATTTCCTTTTTCGTGATCTATTTTGTACTGTCTTCTACAGGTGAAAAGCTCGCCAAGCAAGCTAAATTGACCCCTATGGAAGGTATGTGGCTTGCTACAGTGGCTTTACTGCCTATAGCGGTACTGGTGCTGATACAGGCCCGTAATGACTCTTCAGTGTTCCGTAAAGAAGCTTATCTTTTGTTTTGGTCTAAGGTTAAAGCTTTCTTTGCTAAATGGTTTAACCGTAAAAAGACTGCGATAAGATATAAATGATTACTGTAACCGATCAAGATACGTCTGCCTCGTCGCCGGGGCAGCATAAAGGATTCCGTATTTTCATAGCGCTGTTTTTGCTCTGGGCCATAGTTGGCGGTGTATTGTATATCACCAAAGGGAACCATGCTTTGTTCCAGGCTGTACACAGCTTACATACAAGCGTTTTGGACCAATTTTTTTACTACTATACCTATGTAGGTGACTTTGTAGTGATAGGGCCTTTGTTACTGCTGGTGTGGCTCCTGCCGCAACAATACCGTAACTGGCGTTTTTTTCTTTTATTGGTATTTACTCAATTATTGCCTTTCCTGGCGGTTCAGGGGATTAAATTATTGATCAATGCGCCACGACCGTCTGTTGTCTTTGGTGATGCCGACTGGTTTCACCGTATAGCAGGCCTGGACCTGCACGCACAACTGTCCTTTCCATCAGGGCATTCCGCAGGGGCATTTGCCTGCTTTACCTTATTGAGCATATTGTTGCCTGCGGGAAAATCTTTCTGGGGTATATTGTTTTTTCTCCTGGCATTCCTGGTGGCTTATTCAAGAATGTACCTGGGACAACATTTCTTTGAAGATGTATATGTAGGCAGCCTGCTGGGTACACTGCTTTGTGTCCTGTTGTATGTGAGCTGGTGGCGTATTTTCAGAAAGAAATAATACGTTTGGCCCTGTTCTAAGAGGTTCCGGTTTATATCATGGCCATTTTGTTATACTTATTTCTATATTCAATAGGGGTAAGGCCTGTTATTTTTTTGAAAATCGAGCGAAAAGCTTTGGTGTCTGAATAACCCACATCATACATTACCTCATTAATGTTTTTCCGGCTGGATTCAAAACTGCGCTTGGCAAATTCAATCTTAACCCTGTTAATATATTCCAGCACTGAATTGTTGGTCGCCGTTTTGAATCTTCTTTCAAAGCTGCGCCTGCCAAGGGCTACGAGTGCGGCCAATTCATCAATAGTGATCTTTTCCTGGACGTTTTTGTCAATAAACTCCTGTGCCAGTTTTATGGCCTCATCAGTATGATTCTTCTGGCCTTTAAATACGGCAAAAGCCGCCTGGCTGTCCCGGTCTATATCTATGGCAAAATACTTGGAGGCCAGGATCGCGGTATGCCGGTCGGTATATTTTTCTACCAGGTGCAGCAATAAGTTCCAGTAAGACATAGCACCGCCGCTGGAATACAGGCGCTGCTCTTCGGTAACAATACTGCCATCTGCTACGACAACTTCGGGAAACAGTTCCCGGAACTCATGCTGAAAGCCCCAGTGTGTAGAGCATTGTTTACCATTAAGCAGGCCTGTGGAGGCCAACAAGAAAGCGCCTACGCAAAGGGCCGCCACTTCTGAGCCTTTATTATATTGCGCTACGATCCAGGGCAAAGATTTTTTATTGGCTTCAATGGCGGTCTGCATATCGCCGGTAATAGCCGGGATAATGATCAGGTCGGTTTGGGTAACATCTTTCAATAAGCGGGAAGTGTTAACCGAAAATAAGCCATCATTAATGTTTACCTGCTTTTTCAGCCCTACCAATTCTACTTCAAACAATGGCTTTTTTCCTGCAACGGCCATGAACTGGTTTACCGCCGCGAATAAATATTGCGGGTCGGCAATGGCCTGCATCACCGCGTTTTCAGGAACAAGAATGCTGACATGCTTCATTTTATTTGGGCTTTAAAGCGTGATGATAAAGATAAGACAAAGATTGTCGTAAATCGCCCTTTTGTTGTCATTATTGCACATCCTGATTCAGGTAAAGCCGTCGCATCTTTGTAGGGACAAAAACACAAACCAATTAATTCAAATTTAAAAACAAATTAAAAATGAAACAGGTATTTATCAACTTGCCCGTAGCCGATCTGGATCAATCCATGAAGTTTTATACAGAACTAGGCTTTGTAATGAATCCCCAATTCTGCGACGATACCGCTAAATGCATGGTCTGGAGCGAGCAGATCTTTGTTATGCTTTTAACGCATGATAAGTTCAAAACATTTACCGCCAAGCCGATCGCGGATACTAAGCATGCAATAGCCGGGCTGTTCTATCTTTCTATGGAAAACTTGGAGCAATTAAACCAGGTTATGGAAAAAGGCCTGGCCGCAGGAGGTATTGAACCGAATGAAATGCGGGACTATGGTTTTATGCAGCAGCGGACCATTGAAGACTTTGACGGGCATACCTGGGAGCTGGGCTATATGGATAGGTCACAATTCCCGCAACAATAAATTTCATCATTAACAATCATTAAAAATTAAAAAAAATGGAAAAGAATAAAGTAAGTCTGCACATCGTTTTGGCAGCGCCACCAGAAAAAGTATTTCGCGCATTTGCAGAAGCGGATGCCATGGCAAGCTGGTTGCCGCCTTATGGATTTGTTTGTAAAGTACACCAGATGGATTTTAAAGCCGGGGGTACTTACAAAATGAGTTTTACCAATTTTACAACCGGTAATGCGCATTCCTTCGGCGGTGAATACCTGGAAATCATACCGGATCAATTTTTGAAGTATACCGACAAATTTGATGATCCTAACCTGCCGGGTGAGATGATCACAACGGTACAATTAAACCGGGTAAGCTGCGGTACAGAGTTGATGATTACCCAAACGGGTCTACCGGATATGATCCCGGCAGAAATGTGTTACCTGGGCTGGCAGGAATGCCTGGATAAATTAAAAAAACTGACAGAGCCGAACATCCCGGATGCATAATCAGCCACAAAATAACAAGTGCAAAAATGACACAGATCAATGCATACCTCACTTTTAACGGCAATTGCCGCGCTGCAATGACTTTCTATCAAATTTGCCTGGGTGGCGAACTTAGCTTCCAGACGGTCGGTGAATCTCCTTTGTCCGCCAAAATGCCGGAGCGCATGAAAGACTGTATTCTGCATGCTACCTTAACCAAAGATGCTATGGTACTTATGGGCTCCGATATGGTAGCCGGGCAAGGGTTGATAATGGGTAACAATGTAACGCTCTCTTTAAACTGCAGCAGTGAAGCGGAGGTGAAAACTTTCTATAAGCGGCTTTCAGCGGGCGGAGTAGTCAATCATCAGTTGGAAGAAAGCTTTTGGGGCGCACTCTTTGGTGACCTTACCGATAAATTTGGCAACCACTGGATATTGAATTACAACAAAAATCAAACCATTAAAATGTTACGTGATGAAAAAGTATAGAATTCTTTTTTGGATAACCACCCTTATTATTTTTTTGTGGGAAGGAGTAATGCCCTTAAGTACGGTGTTTTTCGCGCCTGAGTATGTCAATGCCGGTACCAAACCTTTGCATTACCCCGACTATTTCGCTTACGCGCTTATTGTCTTCAAAGTATTGGGCGCAACAGCCCTGATCCTACCCGGATTGCATCCCAAACTTAAAGAATGGGCTTATGCCGGATTGACTTTCAGCCTGGTATTTGCCGTGATCAGTCATGCTGTGGTAGATGGTAATGCTGTTTGTATTTTATTACCCTTTATAGCGATGGCCTTACTTGCGATTTCCTATTTTTCTAACCAGAAATTGCAGCATGCGGCAGCTAGAAAAGCACCGGAAGGGGCTCCTCTTTTGAATGCGCAAACGGTTTAATATAATTGCCGGGTGAAGTCGCTCACTTTTCTTGTTTTTATTTTTTTTGAAAAAAAATTTGGCGGTTTGATTTTTCTTATATTAAATTTGCAGCAGTTCTTTAAGATTACTTATTCAGAAAGGTGGAGGGATATGGCCCTGCGAAACCTTGACAACCTGCCGGATCGAAAGATCAGGTAAGGTGTCAACTCCAACTCCGGGTAACCGGAGAAAGATAAGTTCAGATAAACAGCATTTTCTTTTTCTTCTAAAATATTGAAAAGCTCTTCTGACTATCAGGAGAGCTTTTTTTATAAGCTCTGCTGTGAGTGAACTGCATAAGTGATTTCATTTTTTAACCTGTAAAAAATTTAATCACGATGAGTACCAACAACACATCAAACACCAACATCATTCATGCGATCCCTGTAGATCCGCTGACCGGGTCCATCTCGGTGCCTATTTATCAAACCGCGACCTTTGTGCAGGAGGCCCCCGGGGTCAATAAAGGCTACGATTATGGCCGCTCCGGTAACCCAACCCGTAAAGCATTGGAAAGCCTTGTGGCCGGGCTGGAAAACGGTAGCCATGCTTATGCCTTCGCCACAGGGCTGGCCGCTATTGATGCAGTAGTAAAGCTTTTGGCTACCGGAGATGAGATTATTGCTGTAGACGATATCTATGGCGGGGCTTACCGCCTGTTTTCACAGGTTTATGAAAAATTCGGTATTAAAGTACATTATGTAGATACTTCAGACCTGGAGGCGATCAGTGAGCGGATCAATGGAAAAACGAAACTGATCTGGCTGGAATCGCCTACCAATCCTACACTTAAAATATCTGATATAGCGGCAATTGCCGGTCTTATTCAAAATACAGGTATTCAACTGGTCGTGGATAACACTTTTGCTACACCTGTAGCCCAGCAGCCCTTAAACCTCGGTGCTGATATTGTGATCCATAGCGGTACCAAATACCTGGGCGGGCACTCCGACCTGGTTGCCGGACTGGTTGTGGTGAAAGAGGAACGCCTGGCGGAGCAGTTTAAGTTTATTCAAAACGCTACCGGCGCTATTCTCGGGCCTAATGATTGCTGGCTGCTGATCAGGGGTATAGAAACCCTGAATCTCCGATTCAGGCTGCAATCGGCCACTACATTACAGGTAGCCCGCTTCCTGGAAAGTCATCCTGCTATTGATACCGTATATTATCCCGGCTTAAGAGCACATGTGCATCATGAGATTGCTACAGTACAGCAGAATGGATTATATGGCGCGGTACTTTCTTTTACCTTGAGGGAAGACGCTATAGATTTTGCCAACGAAATAGTCTGCAGTACACGGCTCTTTAAACTGGCAGAAAGTCTAGGGGGGGTAAAAAGCCTGATCTGCAGCCCGCCGCAAATGACCCATAAATCAATCCCACGCGAAAAACGTTTGCAGGCAGGCGTAAAAGATTCTCTGATCCGCATCAGTATTGGCATAGAAGATGCAGCAGACCTGATCGCGGACCTGGAGCAGGCCCTGGCAAAAGCATTAAACCAAAATGTTGCTGACCCGGTAAGACTGGAAGCCCTGGCTTAAAAATATACGGTATATAAATTTTAATCCATATAAATAGAAAAACAAATAATGGAAAATAATAAACAATTAGTGATCGGCCTTTTTGGTTTTGGTGTAGTAGGAGAGGGCATTTACAAAGTATTAAAGGATACAAAATCACTTAACTCAAGCCTGAAAAAAATTTGTATCAAGAACCCTGAGAAAAACAGGAACGCACCGGCGGAGCTATTTACTACCGATGCGGATGAGTTACTGAACGATCCTTCTATCAACGTGATCGTGGAACTTATTGATGATGCGGACGCGGCTTATAAGATCGTTAGCAAAGCGATCCGGGAAGGTAAGTCCGTAGTTACTGCCAATAAGAAAATGCTGGCCAATCACCTGGCAGAATTGATCGCTTTAAGAGATGAGCATAATGTTTCTTTATTGTACGAAGCGGCCGTTTGCGGTTCTATCCCGGTGGTCAGGAACCTTGAAGAATATTATGATAATGATCTTTTGTCCTCGGTATCCGGTATTGTGAATGGCTCTACCAACTATATACTGACAAAAATGGCCAGTGAGGGGCAAGATTACCAGGAAGCTCTATCGCAGGCCCAGGCATTAGGTTTTGCCGAAAGTGATCCTACTTTGGACGTAGAAGGCATTGATGCGGTCAATAAACTGACTATTATCCTGAAGCATGCTTATGGCATTGATGAAGTGCCGGACGATATCCCATACTGCGGGATCACGCAGATCAAGCCTTCCGATATTCAATACGCTAAGGAAAAGGGATACCATATAAGGTTGGTTGCGCAAACGATACAAGGCGAAGATGATGCTGTAGCGGCATTTGTGCTTCCGACTTTTGTAGGCAAAGAGAGCCAGCTGTATAATGTCAACAATGAGTTTAACGGGGTACTGATTGGCAGTAAACTGGCCGATGAGCAGTTCTTATACGGGAAAGGCGCCGGCCGCTTTCCTACCTCTTCTGCGGTATTGAGTGATATCGCGGCTTTAAGGTACGATTACCGCTACGAGTATAAAAAATCCAAATCATCGATAAAGCTGAACCTTAAAAACAACACTTACCTGAAGGTTTATGTAAGTTTTGAATCCTGGGATGCCGTGGACCAGTCCCAGTTCCTGGATATAGAAGAGGTGTACAGAAGTAATGGAAAAAACTTTATTGTAGGTATTATAGATGTGAATGTCCTGTTCAATACAGAATGGTTTTATGACAAACAGGTTTCTGTGATCCTGGTTGAAGCAAGTGTGGAAGATAAAGTGAGCGACCGGAGTAAAAAAGAAGAAGTATTGTATGTATAGATGATGCGGTTGGTATCAGCCGCTTATAAATTTTTGTCTTGGTTAACTAAACACCTGCACCTATTCTTGATTATTGATGTTTAAAGCTGGTTATCTCTTTACAGAGATAACCAGCTTTTTGTGTAAGGTGTTTATGTTTATATATCCGGGCAATAGATGGTATAGCTAATAGCAAAAAAGGTAGGATACTAAAGCATCCTACCTTTTTTTGAGTATATTTACTGTT
The DNA here is from genome assembly GCA_016786705.1 of Taibaiella sp. GTDB lineage: Bacteria > Bacteroidota > Bacteroidia > Chitinophagales > Chitinophagaceae > Edaphocola. Next base: position 168,178 of record JAEUVV010000007.1, on the reverse strand, counting down.
ATTATTTTTTCATTGAATTCTTAGCCTCAATGCTCAGGGTCGCGTGTGGAACGGCGCGCAGGCGGGCTTTATCAATCAGCTTACCTGTTTCGCGGCAGATGCCGTAAGTTTTGTTTTCAATACGTACCAGCGCTTTTTCCAGGTTGTTAATGAATTGCACCTGGCGGGCAGCCATCATGGATAATTGTTCTTTCTCCATGGCGCCGCTTCCGTCTTCCATACTGTTCAAGCGGTTGTCTGAATCATCGCCGATCTCATCTTTTCTCGAAATCAGGTTCTGGTAGTAAGTCAGGTTATCTCTTGCGGCTTCAATTCTTTTCAGAATTAATTCTTTGAACTCATTTAAGTCTTCGTCGCTATAACGGTAGATTGGTCCTGTTTGTTGTTCTGGCATATCTAATACGGATCTGGTTTGCGGGCTGAACTCTTTCATTACGTTTCCTGGTTTCTCTTTAGGAGCCGCCTTTTCTATTTTACGATGAGCAATTATTGGTAATGGTTTATCTTCTTTTTTAGTCGTTGGACGTGGGGCGGGGCTTGGAGCCGCTTTTTTAGGTTCCACTTTCTCAACTGTTTTTGGAGCAGTCGCCGGACTTGCTTTCACTGGGGCTGCTTTTTTGGCAACGGGTTCCTGTTTTTTTACCGGGGCTGTTGCCTTTTTTACTGGCGCTGCTGCTTTTTTAACGGGAGCCACTACTTTTTTAGCCGGGGCCGCAACCGCTTTTTTAGGAGGTGCTACTGTCTTTTTTACCGGAGTTGCAACCTTTTTAGCCGGAGTTGCTGTTTTTTTAGCCGGGGCCGCTACTTTTTTAGCTACCGGGGCCGCTTTTTTTATAGTCGCTGCTTTTTTAGCCGGTGCTGCCGTCTTCTTGACAGGTACTGCTTTTTTTACCGCAACAGCCTTCTTTGCAGCCGGAGCCGCAGCTTTTTTAACGGGTGCTGCTTTCTTGGCCGGCGCTGCTGTTTTAGTAACTGTAGCCTTTTTCGCAGGTGCCGCCTTAACAGCTTTCTTCGGAGTTGTTGTTTTTTTTGTGGCCATAATTACGATATTTTAGTTATGAAGACGGCTAGCTCCTGATCGTTTACTTCAATGACTATGCCATCCGAAATATTGTTTACAATTTCAATTTTATCGGCCAATATTTCATTGGAAATATAAGCTTCATTATTCTGGATCGCTTGCGCAATACCGTCTTTATTTTCAATTTGTACTTTGATACGATCAGTCAGTTCAAAAGCCTGGTCTTTTCTTATTTTCTGGATACGGTTAACCAGCTCCCTGGCATTGCCTTCTTCCAATAAGGTATCATTTAAAGATATATCCAGTGCTACAGTTGTACTGTCTTTGCTCGCTACCGACCAGCCCGGTATATCTTCTACAATAATTTCAACATCTTCTAAATCTATATTCACCTCTGTGCCCTCTATAGCAATATGTAACACTTTATCATGCTCCAGTTTAGCTATCTCTGCAGCTTCCATACTATTAATATGGGCGGCTACTGCTTTCATTTTCGCGCCAACTTTTTTACCCAATGTTTTAAAATTAGGTTTGATGCTTTTCCTGAAGAAACTGTCATCCGTAAGCATGTCCAGCTCTTTTACATTTACCTCTGACAAGATCAGGTCTTTAACCAATGCCAGTTGCTCCTGTTCTTTTTTGCTCAGTACAGGCACCAATATCTTTTGTAAAGGTTGACGCACCTTAATATTTACTTTCTTACGAATAGACAATACCAGAGAGCAGATGTCCTGCGCTTTACTCATCCTGTGCTCCAGAGCGGTGTCGATAACGGCATCATTCGCTTTAGGGAACAGTGCATGGTGTACTGAATCGGCTTCCACCTTCCTGCTTACCTTGTTTAAATTGTTAAACAACCAGTCTGCAAAGAACGGGCTCACCGGAGCAATTAACAAACTTAAGGTTTCTAAGCATTCAAACAAAGTTTGATAGGCACAAATTTTGTCAAATTCATACTCACCCTTCCAGAAACGGCGACGACAAAGTCTTACATACCAGTTACTTAGCTGCTCATCTACAAAAGACTCTATTGCACGGCCGGCCTGGGTAGGCTCATAATCGTTCATGTATTGCGTTACCGTCCCGATTAATGTATTTAATGAAGAGAGGATCCAGCGGTCAATCTCCGGGCGCTGGTTTACAGGGATATAGTCTTCTTTAAACGCGAATCCGTCTACGTTAGCATATAATGCGAAAAACTGGTAAGTGTTATATAAAGTACCAAAGAACTTGCGTTGCACTTCTTCGATACCTTTCAGGTCAAATTTCAGGCTATCCCATGGGGAAGCATTCGTGATCAGGTACCAGCGTGTGGCATCCGCACTATATTTTTCAATAGTTTCAAACGGGTTGATCACATTACCCAGGCGCTTACTCATCTTGTTACCGTCTTTGTCCAGTACAAGACCATTGGCGATAACCGTTTTATAGGCGACACCGGGATATTTGTCTTCAGTAACTTCAATACCTGCTTTTTGCAGCTCTTCATGTACACTTTCCTGCAACAAAGCGCCCAGGGCATGCAGGGTATAAAACCAGCCACGCGTCTGGTCTACGCCTTCCGCTATAAAATCGGCCGGGTAGTTCTGCGCGAAAGTTTCATGGTTTTCAAACGGGAAATGCCATTGCGCGTAAGGCATGGCGCCGGAGTCAAACCATACGTCTATAAGGTCGGGCTCGCGGTACATCGGCTCGTTATTATCATCTACCAGTACGATATCATCTACCACCGGCTTGTGCAGATCGGCTAAAGGTAATGCTATCGATTGGCTGAAACCGGCTGCCTGTGCTTTGCGGATTTCGGCTTCCAGCTCGGCAACGGAACCGATGCATTTTTGTTCACCGGATGCTGCCACCCAAATCGGTAAAGGGGTCCCCCAATAACGGCTGCGGCTCAGGTTCCAGTCTACCATATTCTCCAGCCAATTGCCAAAACGGCCTTCACCGGTAGCTTTTGGCTTCCAGTTGATCGTTTTGTTTAAGGCCACCATTTTGTCTTTTAAAGCTGTGGTTTTGATAAACCAGGCATCTAAAGGATAGTAGATGATCGGTTTATCAGTACGCCAGCAGTGAGGGTAGCTGTGCTCGTATTTTTCTACTTTAAAGGCCTGACCTGCTTGCTTTAAAAATACCGAGATGTCTACATTTACATCTTCATAAGCAGGGTCATCTTTATAGTTTTTGACAAACCTGCCTGCATATTCACCGGTACCTTCCACAAATTTACCTTCACGGTCTACCAAGTTAAAGATACCTATATTGTTTTTCTGACCTACTTTGTAGTCATCCGCACCAAAAGCCGGGGCGGTATGCACGATACCGGTACCGTCTTCTGTAGTTACGAAATCACCGGTGATTACACGGAAGGGGTCTCCGCCGCTGAGTTCCGGTTTATTACTTTCGAAAGGCAGCAGTTGCTCATAGCGTAAGCCTTCAAAGTCTTTTCCTTTAAAGGTTTTTAATACCTTCCAGGGTAAAACCTTATTGCTGCTGTCCCAGTTTTCTATATCCTGGTCTTCACCTTCCACCTTGAAGTATTTGTGTACCAAAGCCTGTGCGATGATCACCGATTGTACCTGGTGCGTATAAGGATTCCGGGTCTGGAGTAATACATAATCAATATTCGGGCCTACTGTTAAGCCCGCGTTGGATGGTAAGGTCCATGGGGTAGTAGTCCAGGCCATAAAGTAAACTTCCCGGTCTGCTTCATCTATACCCAAAGCTTTCCTGGAAGCCGGTTCCAGGCGGAACATTACGGTAGCGGAAGTATCTTTTACATCTTTATAGGTGCCGGGCTGGTTCAGCTCATGGGAACTCAAACCGGTACCCGCCGCAGGGGAGTAAGGCTGGATACTTACACTTTTGTATAAATAGCCTTTTTTGTAAAGCGCGCTGAGTGCCCACCAAAGACTTTCAATGTATTTATTGTCAAAGGTGATGTAAGGATCTTCCAGGTCGACCCAATAGCCCATTTTCTGGGTTAGTTCGTCCCATTTATCTTTATATTTCATCACCTCTTTACGACAGGCGTCGTTATAGTCGGCTACAGAGATCTTTTTACCGATATCTTCTTTTGTAATGCCCAGCATCTTCTCTACGCCGAGCTCTACCGGCAAGCCATGGGTATCCCAGCCGGCTTTACGCTTAACCTGGAATCCCTGCATCGTTTTATAACGGCAAACCATATCTTTAAGGGTACGGGAAATCACGTGGTGAATACCCGGCATACCGTTGGCGCTTGGTGGACCTTCATAAAAAACAAAGGCAGGGCTACCTGCTCTCAGTTCCACACTTTTCTTAAAAAACTGGCCTGCTTCCCATTGCTGATGCTGCTCCTGCTCTATAGCAGGCATATTTAATTGCTTATATTCCGGATACTTATTACTCATTATCTGATCTACGCGATTACGCTAAAAAATTGTGTGCAAAGTTATGATATTTTTAGCGATATTTCAAATTACACGGGCGTAAATATAACTATAAAGTAATAGCCCGGAAGAAAATATTTTCTTCCGGGCTATTATTACAAAGTACTTGTTAATTGTTTAAGTAAGAGAAACTGTTATGAGTTAAGAATTGTTTTATGTATTTTGTAAAGATGCTTTTCTTGTTTTAGTTAACGGCAAGTGTTTTGATCACTTTTTCATGCTGTCCGCTGTACATCAATACATAGTAAATGCCACTACTTAACTGGCTCAGGGTGATCGGTCCGCTGCTTACATTCGGGTATTGGCGTACCACCTGGCCAAGCGGGTTCACTATGGATATGCTGGCGGTCTGCTCCCCCGGAAGGCTGGCAATAATCGTTACCTGTCCTGAGTTGGCCGGGTTGGGAAATATTTGCAGGTCCGCGGTGCCATGATTACTGCTCATTTTTACCGTGTTGGAGTAAGCGTATGCTCCGTCCGGGTTAAAAGCTCTTACGCGGTACAGGCACTCTTTATTTTCCAGGTCGGTATAGAAATATTCCTCATATTCTCCCGTTGCAGTGGTTTCTTTTGGTCTTTCCACACCAACTTCAATCCATCGGTCACTTCCTGTAACCATTTTCTCAATAGCATATCGTGTTTCATCTGCCGGGACTTTCCAGTACAGGCGGTTTACCATACCTTCCCTGGCCCCGGTGATCACCACATTATTTAAAGGCAATGGAACAGTACAATCCGGGACTGTAGTGGTAATAATGGTATTGCCATAAATAGTTACCTGGCTGGTGGTGGTATTGGTCACCGCTATATTGCCCAGGATAAAGAAAAGTGGGTTATTGTTGTGGGTAGGTGACCAGGAAAATGTGGTAGCCGGTATACTGTAAGGATTCCCGGCGCTTACATCGGGAAGCGATGCCGCGGAATAGCTGGCAATAGGCTGGTTGTCAATGAAAGGGTTAAACTCCCCATTACTATCTACATCCGCATAAACATCTACACTATAATCTACAGAATAATCAGGCAGCTCAGTAGACACCGTAAACTGGTATTGTGCCGGATTACCATTCCGCTCACAGGTTTGAACGGCGGTCATTGTCGGGATATTGGACAGGTAAGTAAAACCGATCATAGTACATTGTACATTTAGAGAAGAAGCATTGGAAGACCAGGCATCTCCTTTAAACTTGATGGCCTGGTTGCATCCACCCGGGTATACCAGGGTGAGGTTTTTGATCAGGTAAAAAACATTTCCGGAGCCTACATCAGTGGTTTGCAGGATAAGACCGTCTGTAAGGTCTTTTACCTGGTTAACACAAGGTTGGATATTGTCATCAATACTAGGGTCATTAGTATAGCTGGATATTAAGGTTGCCGGGTTTGTATTCCGGTTAATGATAAGGGTAGCCAGTGCATCATCAAGGGCCCCGTTGCCTCCATTCTGGCTGGACATGGGCGGGTTGCTTACAGAGTAAGCGAATGATGGATTTGGGTAAGTTGCCTCCGACCATAGGTGTAATACGGTATACTTATTACCGTTATTGATATTAATGGTAAAGCTAAGGTCTACATTGACGATGCAGTTTCCGTTAACATCCGTGTTGGTAAAATTAAGCTCTACGGCGGGGCTTACGAAAGTACAGGCGCTGGTTTGCGCGTACATATTTTGGGATAATATCAAGCTTATGCAAATTGCCAATAAGCCTGATAATGTGGTAAAGTTTTTCATGTTCATACTTTTTTAATGATGATTTTGGAAAAAATGTGCAAGCTCCTGCCGTAACATTTACAAAGTCATTTTATTTTTTTCAGGTATAGTAATATGACATCTATAAAACACCCTGCCGTTTCATACAGGCTGCTTCAAGACATATTTATAAAATGTCAGGTAAGGGAAATACTCTGCTTTCCGGCAGTTCGGCCGGATAATAAGAAGTAAGGAACAGTATTGGCTAAATACAGTAAGTAAAATGTACTGTACGGGTTCGTTTCATACTACAATTGTTTCATTTCATACTAAAACGCTCAAAGGGGAAATAAGCAGTCTCTGCAAAATTGTGCAATTTGAAGTTACTATCAGGAGAAGTTGATATAAATTGCCGGAGTAAAAGCTACTCTTTTAACAGAGGCTTAAAAGCAGGAAGGCTCACTGCAAAATCAAACTAGGGTGCATTAACTTAGGTACATCAAGGTTATTCGTCAAGGAAATATCTTCGGGATTATTGCTGCATAAACGGCTTATAATCACCGGGATTGTTTCTACAGCTAAATTACAACATAAAAATGCATTTCGTATTAATAATTTTTTGTTAACAAATTAATAGCAAAATTGTCTTTGTAAATTAATGAGTTATGGATGTATATTTCCATAAGCGGCATATTTTTGCTGTTTATGCATATTTTTAAAGCGAATAGGCGTGTGCAGCCTGTTGGATCATGCGTCTCCTCCATTTATCATGGAAACAGCAAATTGAAAAACACTTTTTATGTCAACGATTTTTGTGGCCTAAAGCGGGGAGCTTTGGATTATAAAGCACTATTGTTGCAAACCTTTGCTGTTTTTGGACAAAGCTGCGGAATATTTGTTTTGAAGAAGATATCTTTAGTGAAGAGTAGGCTAAAGAGGCTGCAAAACGATGCTTAAACAACTTTAAAACTACGCCGAAAGCACCGATGTAGTAAACAAGCCAAAAGCTTATAAAATGTTTAGTGATTATGGGGTATTTACTCTGAATGAAAATTGCAGGCCTGTTGTGCCAATCGTTTTGGAAGAGTATGTGAAGCTTGTGAATATTGAATCTCCGGGCTATTTGAACACCAATCACATTTTGCCTGCGGCATTAGAATATCAACACAGTTTGATCAATAATGTGAAAGGATGGAAAAATTTGGGCTTGGAAGAGCCATCTTATGTAGTACAATTGAATTTATTGAAAGTAACCAGTAGTCACATTCAAGCAACCAACGACAAAGTGGAAGCTATGATTGCTGAGCGCAAAAGCTAAGTAAATGGACAAAATGTGTAAAAAGAAGATGCTTATTGTACAACAATTAGAGCAAGATGTGACAAAATCCGTTAGCATATTGACAAATTAGAGCTCTGAATAGATGAAAAAATCTGGCCGATGCCAAAATAGCGCAAAATGTTTTTAAAATGCTTATACGAACAAGATAACAGCGCTCCAAAACTAAACAGTCTATTTTCCAACCTAAAGCTGAATTTAGCTTATTGTGCCTCGTATTGTTGATTTTTATAATGAAAATGAGTCCTAACTATTCTACAGAAACCAACAACTTTATATTATGAATATTTAATATCCATGCTTGCTCCCGGCTAATGGGCAATGAAGCAATATTTAAAGAAACTACAGCTTCTGAAAAAGGAAAGCTTTCCTGTATATCCGAATTTATTGGTCTGATTTGAATCATTTGCGTATTGAAGTTAGCGTCATTGAGACCCGAAAAACATAGATGAATTATTTGTATGCTTTGTTTTATCGAAACACATGTTGATACAACCTTTACTGTATAATCCAGTTCTACCCAATATTCGTCCGATTTGCTAAACAAATTTCTATTGTCTTTCATTAGTCTTTGATTTTGTTTGTAGTATTTTTCATAGGTATTACACTTGAGATCAAAGCTCCTTTTTCTAAAAAGCTGTTCTTGTAATTAAAGTGGCTGCCTGCCAATGCAAACAGCCACTTGTAACATTAAATCAGTAACTCGCTATAGCATTAATTCTTAACTATTTTGAAAACTGACTGCACTCCTAACTTGTTAATGATTTTAATCAAGTAAACTCCATCAACATGATCTTTAAATGATATGTCTTTAGATTGTACCCCTGAAGTATTATCTAGAAACTGAACACTTCGGCCCAGATAGTCAAATACTTCTATTTTTTCTCCTCCTAACAATCCAAAAACTGTAACGAATTCATTGGTTGGATTAGGATAAATGGTATAGTTATGACTATTACAATTTAAGAGTACAGGTATGGTATTGCTGTACTTAAATGTTCCATCATTATCTTGCATCTTCAGACGGAAAAATTGTTTCCCTTCTGCTACATTACTAAGTGCTTGATAACTACTACCACTTCCAAGTGCATTAACTTTGTGTACACTTGACCATTGAGCACCATCAGTACTATTTTGCACTTCAAAATGACTCAAATTGCTTTCGGTACCAGTAGTCCACTTGGTTCTTACAGCACAACCTTCTGCATGGGCAGAAAAGTTGATTAATTCAACCGGCAATGGTTCTGGCTGTGTTTTTACGAAATAACCGAATGTGCTAAAATTCTGAACCAAAAACTCAACATAATCTACACCCTTTTCATTTCCTGAAGCAATTGGCGTAAGCTCTTCTGCTATGATATTACTTGGGGTCATTGTGGCTACCGTTGCAGCAGCAGTGCTTTGAGGACTTTTAAACCAACCTTGACGTTGAATCGTTGCCCCTCCCACGAACGGATCGGATTGCATTGCTGTCAAATCTGCGGCTGTGTAATAGATACGAACAATTACTCCTCCGTTTACAGTATAGCTACCTGGAGCTTTAACCGTATGTAGTCGTTTTGTGATTCTTAAAGTATTTACTCCGTCGTTGGATTCATAATAACCATCTCCTGCATTGCTAAAGGTAGGACTACCACCGGTAAGGGTACCTTGGTTATCTACAGTTATCTCATCAGGAGACCATGTATTACCATTGGCATTAATCGCCAGTACGGCGCGGTTTGCATAAACGCCAGTGCCTTTGTAATAAGTGTAGGGTAGGGAGTCGCATGAATTGATTGTTCCGTCTACACTACCAGTAGCGATGGCTACCGGTGCAAGTGCTGTCGCGTCCGGTTTGGTTGCGAAAGTAAGGTACTTGTATTTGCCAGCAGGGAAAGAATAGCTTGCTTCCCATTCTTTGGTCGATGCATTTAAGGTCATTGGAATTTCTTCCTGGCCTGCATTTATGGTAAAGTCTTCATGCTCGTTTACAATCATGAATACTTTAGTCGTTCCAAGTGGTAGAGCAGGCAACTTCGTAGTAGCGGTGCTGCTGTTATCCGGTACCGTAATGAGTACTTCCTGATCATTATTCAGCGCTTTTGCTTTCCATTCGCGATTTATGCGCTGAGGCACGACACAAGAACTACTGCTACTCGTGTAATATGCTGGTACTTCAGTACCTGTAGTCCAGGATATGATACTTGCATTATCATCACCAGCTGCGACATAGGTCCTGTCGGAAGTAAACTTAGTCATGTCACGGCTGTTTTCGGTTGTTATTGCACCGTCAACACTCATTTTAAGCATATTACCTGGTACTACTGATGTAGCTTGATTTTGACTAAAACAACCTGAAGAGTCGATACCCACACCGAATACACGATTAGGATAGCTACTCATGCTATAAATTGTAGTGGTCTCAGCATTGCTTCCATTGTACGCAGGGCTGAAATAGTCATGCGTCAATGTTTGTCCGTATTTTAAGGCTAAATAAGTGTTCAACACTTGTCGTTCTGCGGTGGTCAGTACCCGATTGTAGCTGAATGCTTCGTTGAATGCAATGCCACTGCGGGTATAGTTGGTACCGTTGTAGCTTCCGCCAATGCCTGCATAGTGACTACTGTTGGCCACAAGGGCTGTACTGTATGCCTGCGGGCTTCCTGCAAGGCCATTTGTATAAGGGGTTACTTGGCTACCATCCCAGCTCATTGCCCATGTATTGGCAACGTTTGCGATGCCTGCAGGGTAAGTGGCCGTTGCCAAGGTGCCATTGTTCAGCATTGGGCTGTTAGCCGTATTGGTCATATCCAGCGTGTTATTATTACTGCGCGAAACAGAGAACAACCTATCTTTATTAGTGCCATAAGTTACACCATACATAGTACCCACATTGGCACTGGTAAATGTTGTAGCGACCTGGTCTGCATTTGCGGTTGCAAAAGACGAACCTGCGGTTGTACCGCTGGTCAATTGCAAGTAGCGGTTATAGTTATTGGCCGCAAGGCCACCCACAATATCACTAGCTCCGGTGCCGAATTTAACCAGATTGGTTTTAGCAGCTTCATCATTTAAGGCCGTTAATGCGCCTGTAGGTTTATTGTCTGCTCTGTACCAACTCGTCAAGCCATCGCTGATGCCAGCAGGAGCAATACAACTTTTCTTAGCAGCAAACGTGTAATAATCGTTTGGCCCAAAGTCGTAGCTTACTGACAGATCATCACCGTTTGGTGTCATTTCTATGATTTGATCCGGTGCAGTAAAGTTACCGGTGCTGGAAACCAGTAAGTAAACCGGGGTTTCATCGGCCACAGGCAACTTAGTGCTAGCGGCACTAGTGCTTGAAGGCACTTGTAAGAACAGGGTACCTATTGTTCCGGTTTCCATTACTTGCCATACACGGTTAAGACGTACCAAATTGCCCGGCACTTTGTCCACACCTGTCCAAGTAAGTGCTTTACCATTATCACCCACTAAGTGGAATGATTTATCGGCTGCGATTACGCCTGGATTGAGTGCATTACTGATGGCCATTCCATTAGGATCACTTGATATTTTAACAAGAGCACCCGTTTCCACACTAAATGATTGTCTCTGCTCTAATGCAGAACAGTCATCACGTCCAATTCCTGTAATTCGATTCCAATAGTCAGTATGATTATATGTTACCGTAGCATCACTCGCAAGATATGTTCCTCCCATAGCCGAAGCATCTAAGGTATAGCCATATTTAACGGCTAAATAGCTATGGATTTTTCGCATTGGTGTAGTCGTAGCATTACCTTTATCATCTTTATAGATGATAATCTCACCCATATCAAATTTACCAGCGTAAGTTAACCCTCCAGAATATGAAGTTTTATATGAACCGATCGTAAATGGTCCAGTGGTAGTTCCCGTTATATTTGATAATCCAGTTCCAACAGACAATAAATTTCTGTAATTATTCCATCCTACATTTGCAGTATATCTCATAGAAAACAATTCAGGCACTGTAACTATTGGTGAGCGACTTAAAGGAGTAGAGCTAGATTGGAAATATGTCTGATTTAATTCCATGCCATTTTTTCCATTTGTAGAATTGGAATTAGCATGCATCCAAAAAACAAACTGATTACTTGCAGAAGTTCCTGAATTAGCCGCTGCTACAATGCTTGTAATTGTATTGGAATTTCTATAATCATTTGATGAAATAGTATTTGAAGAAGAAAATAAACCATCATTTGATCCATCAAATATCAAAGCAGGATTATAATTAAACTTACTATTATCAAAAACAGGCTTCAACGAAGTAGTAGACTGATATAATGATGGTAGAGTTGCTCCAAATGCAACGTTATTGATACCTGCTACAAGCTCTCCTGAGGTTTCTGCATAAGTAGTCAAAGCATCATCAGTAAATACATCAGCTCCGGCGTCATACCATGCTGTCAGATTGCTGACAATGCCTCCAGGAGCTGCATTTATATATGCAAGTGTAAAATATTTAGTAGCGTCAGTGCCGAAATCAACATTGCTAAAGTACGCTTTGCCACGATTTACACTATCCGCCGTAACAATTGTAGCTGCTGAAAAATCTGTCCCTGAATTACTTACCAATAATACTGGCTTGTATGTAGCGCGGTTGACAGAAAAATCTTTAGCAGAACCAAGCTCCAATGAAGCTACACCAGGACTACCTTTTGTTTGTGTTTGCCATACACGATCCAACTTTACATAACAAGTTCCGCTGGTAAGAGACGCTGGCAGCAAGTTAGCATTAAAACTCTTAATCTGCTGACCATTGTGAGCAAATGAAATGAAGTTTTTGTCAGCGGTAAATATATTCGTATTATCTGCATTTGTAGCAACAATATTGGCACGACCCATTGAAATAATATCAGCCTGATCGGTACTGGTACTTTGTTTTTGGTTTAAAGCACCGCAGTCATCACGACCAATGACGGTAATATCATTATTGAAGGTTCCGCCAGTAGTGGCATTCCAAATTACAGAACCATCACTGGCTATATAGTTAGTGGGGGTAGATTGATCTAAAGTAGTACCCCATTTGATTGCTAAATAGCTGTTAACTTTTTGGCGTTCTAAAGCGGACAAATCCCAAGGATAGTATATAATCTCATTCATGTTTTTATTATACCAATAAGTATTAGCATAATCAGGAGCCGCACCAATATAGATTTGACCATAGTCATTTAACATAGTATTCCAAGCCGGTTTAGATGCTGATGCCTTTTCTAATCCGTTGGCATATAAATAAGCATTGATTCCCACACCTGCAATGTTGCCATTGCCATGATATCCAGAAATAATATCTGTCGTAATGGTAGCAGTACTATAAAAAGTTCCTGCTTCAGTTAATGTATTGGAACTGCCAAATAACTGTAATTTACCCGTAGCTAACTTGGTGATACCAAAGTTTCCGTTTGTAGCATCAATACCATAGGCAGAGTAAATCGTTTCTCCTCCTGCATTGTTATTGGAACCTACAGCAAACACTGATTTCCCTTGTCTTCCATAAGCAAAACCATTTAAATAGTTAGTAGTACCAACCCAATCTGCTGTAAAATATACCGATGGATGGTAATTGGTAATAAAGCTTTTATTGGCATTGTAATAAATTGGATTTCCAGAATAAGTATCTAAATTATTTCCATTACCTAAATCATTCCAATTAGTAACAATTGCTCCATCAGAAAAGCTGGCTGTAAGTGCAATATCATCTGCCATATACCAAGCTGATGGTCCCTTTGGTAAGACATAGAAATTAACATCCGGAATTGCCGAATATGTTCCTCCTGAGCCACCATTCCAGGTTAAATTAAAGTTTTCTCCACCACCTTGTTCTCTACCTCTGATAATGATATCGTGATAACCTGCTGTAAGATTTATATCTCCCGTTGTTGCCGAATAAGGAGAACCATTGATATTTAAAAGTACGTTACCATCAATGATTAAAGCCAATTGATCATCACCTGTTCCACTAAATCTATACGTTGCTGATGTTGTAGGAACATATAATTTACCTGTTAATTCGATACCAAAATTAGTCGCTATTTTATTCGTTACAAAAGCATGAAAACTGGTTGCATTATTATAGTATCCAGTGCTAAGCAAAGTTGGGCTGTATGCACCAAAACCAGCTGCTATAGAGCCCGCAGTGCCATTAGTAGAATATAATTTATACTCCAAACCATTTACATAAGTAGCTCCAGCGATTGGAGTTCCGTTTGAAGGCTTACTAACACCTCCAGGAAATCCTAATGTATAGGCCAACGTAAATACAGCTCCGTCTGGTAAGGTAACATTATTAAACGTTGCTACTCCATTATTTAAAGACGATGCAGGTATATGCGTAGCATTAGTAAAATCACCATCTCCATCTGCATCAATCATCAAAGCAATATTAGACCAATTACTAACAATAGGATTTGCTGCATTACCAATCATCATTTGTAAACCTGTAACACTACCTGTATTTTTTACTTTCCATGTTCTATTATATCGGTAAGGATTACAGCTAATTGTAGCATAGGCTACTGAATTATTCGCTATACCAGAGAAATTTCCATTATCATGTCCAATAACTACAAAGTTTTTATTTGCAGTAAAAGCACTGGTATTTTCTTCATTGGTAGTTGCAATTGTGCCTTTTCCAATCACAATATTATCTGTAGATCCTAAATAGGCTTTTGATTGCTTTTGATTTAAGCCACTACAATCATCCCGACCTATACCAAACATTCCAAATTTATGGGTGGCATTACTGCTCCAAATAATAGTTCCATCTGCTGATAAATAATCGGATGCTACAGTGCCTGATCCATCTGCAATGGGAATACTATATTTAATCCCCAAATAGGAATTGACTCTTCTAATTTCTAAATCTGTAAGAGTAGCATTATAAACAATTAACTCAGGCGCCCAAAAACTGGCATAATTACCATCACTGGCATCTACATCTGTTCCAATTCTGAAATTACCAGATAAGGATAAAGTTCCGGGAGTTGCAGTAGTTCTTCTTATTTCGCCATTTGAGCTAAAGTTTGCTGCTCCAGCATTATCTCTGGTAAGACTATATAAACCTAAGTCATCAAAAAATGGCCCTGTGGTTGGTGATCCAAGTGCTCCGGCAGTCCCGTTTCCATAAGCATAATATCTAGAGCCAGCACCTACACCTGAATTTTCCCAACGATGATCAATTCCTCCTAAGGTAATGAACTCGTCAAAATTTAGCCCGGAAGTATGAATTCCTCTCAATACATAAAATTCTGCATGTGTATTACTGCCATTCATTCCAAGAGATGATGTACTTTGCAGAAATTGATTATCAGTATTTGCAAATCGAACAGCAGGGTTAAAATTGAATTGATTAGATACTTTCTGCACATTAGAGTTAGCAGTCCGAGTTAAATCATTCAAGTTAGGACTAAAATCCGCCCATGAAGCAACATTGCCTGTACTCAAGGATTCCTCATCAGCTTTTGTCCATAATTTCAGACCATTGCTGACCCCTCCTGGGCTAGTTACTGTCCACGCAAATGTAAACACATCGCCATTATTAAAGGTTACATTATCAAATGTAGCTACACCATTCACTAATGCAGAAGCGGGAAAAGTAGCATAAGACCCAGTGGCAAAATCACCATCTCCATCTAAATCCACTAACAACATTATCCCTGAAGCACTTAGTGGAAATCTAAATGAACCTGATGTGGCACTTCCTGCTCTAAATGTTACTGCTCCCGGAGTTCCGGTAGATTGTACTTTCCATTCTCTTGTTAATCTATTGAGTGCACATGCGGATGATGTTATCAAAGCTGTAGGCAATTCATCTGTTTTTGATGCCAAGGCTACACCGTTATCTCCAAATAATAAATAACTACCGTCCGGTAGTGTTTGAGCATTTAAGGCATTTGTAGTTGCAATAGCTCCTTTTGAAGCTACTAAAAAATCATATCCGGCAGATGAAACCATTTGACTTTGACTTTGCTTCTGATGCAAGCCTTGCGCATCTTCTCTTCCTATACCAAAGATTTTGCTGTTGTATCCTGTATTTGTCGTTTGACTAAAAATTGTCTGTCCCTGAGTATTCAGATAATCGTGAGTTAGTGAAATTCCATATTTTACTCCTAGATAGGTGTTTACCTGTCTTTCTTCTGTTTGAGAAAGTTTGAACGGGTAATATATGGCTTCAGGAATTGTAGCCTCGTTAATGTGTGATGAAGTAAATCCAATATTCAATCCGTAATTAGCATGCGCTGTAACATTTGAGAATATTTCACTTGGCGTACCCACTACTCCATTTATGTTTATGGATAATGGGTTAGTTCCCGATGGCGCCAATCCTCCGACGACCTGATCTACAAATCCACCAAGTAATTTAGGTTCGTCGGCAGTGTAGGTTGAAGTTCCAGAAACTCCAGTAGCATTTACTGCTAATTGAGTTGAGGTACTATTGGATTTCAAAAATCCGATTGTTCCATTACTATTATCATTATAGTGAAAAAACTGCCACGAAGACTGCCCAACGTTACTTCGGTAATGATTGACTAGAAACAAGCTCTTTGTGGCTCCACGATAACTGAGCCCTTTTTGATTGCTTGAAGCTCTAAAAACTTCATCTCCGTCAAAGCGAACACCTGGATTGAAGTTTGTTAGGGTAGCTATAACGGACTGAGATGACCCAGCCCCACTTCTTACAAGATTTCCGTTTCCTGAAAAATCAGGTGCCATATTGGTATATCCTGTTACATTGCCTGCAGAATAAGTTAAATTCTCTCCTTTATACCACGCGGTTAATTTTGCACCATCATATCTTACAAATCGACCATCAACGTCGGTAGGTGTTGTAATGTTGCTGCCAGCGGGGGCAGCCGTAAAGCGCAAAGTCACACCAGCTGCGCCACCGCCATTTCGGTATTTGACTTTAATAGGTACATCCCCTGCATTCAGCGTTGCGGTATAGGTACCTGACCCTACAGAACCTGTCCATGCTCCAGATGCCACTAATGCGCCATTGATATACAATGCCGCTTGATCATCTATATTACCTATTACTATAGTATAACTGCCGGTCACCGGTATTTCCAAAATGCCGGTGTACTCAAGGCCATAATAGGAATCATCGGCATTGTAAAACTCCGTACCGCTTATTTTGTTAGAATAAGCGAAATTACCCGGAGTGGCATTGGCTGTACCTGCCCCAAAGGCGGTTGATACATTACTAAAGGAACCGTTGTAATACGCTACTTTGTAACCGCGGGTGGTGCCTGAGGATACCCCGCCGGGGTACTGCTGTGCCCAAGCAAGCGTTCCCGGCAAGGCCGGGAAGCTCGAAAGGCAGAGCAGCACTTTTATAAATTTGTTTAATTTTTTGTACATATACATTAAGTTATGGTTAATAAATATTCCATTTTGTCTAGTGCATCTGCATATTGAGTACATTATTCAATATGCGCATTGGGGCAAAACCTGGATAGTTTTGGTGTTGTTTGTTTTGTTTAACAAATGATTTTAAATGTTGTTTTTTTTGTTCATGC
Source organism: Taibaiella sp. (assembly GCA_016786705.1). Lineage (GTDB taxonomy): Bacteria > Bacteroidota > Bacteroidia > Chitinophagales > Chitinophagaceae > Edaphocola. Next base: position 151,185 of record JAEUVV010000007.1, on the reverse strand, counting down.
TTAATAAAATGTTTTGCGAATGGAGTTGTTTTGGATTATTGTAAAATAAGCCTGCCTTTTAGTTAATCAGTTTTTGTATCAAACCATACTTGTTGTTTTGTTTAAAGGATTATGAAATGAAAATAATTTTCATGGTGGGGGTACTGTGATTTCAAAAAGCCTTATTGCAAAAAAAGTAATAATGTATTCATTTTCATGTTATTTAGATATTAAAATAGCAAATATTTGTTAGTGAATTTGTATAATTAATTAATTTTAATTAGAGTATATTGTATAAATAGTAATAAAAAAGTATTTTAGTATTCTGAACTTAATTATGCTATACCTTTGAAAAATTGTTTTGTGATACTTGCCTGCTTTAGTTGTCAACAAATAGCATTTTTTCAATAAGGCGCTTCAATAAGAGTGTCTATTGAATGTTATTTTGAAATCTGTGAAAAAACTGACCTTCGCCCCTAAAAACAAGTAGAACAAAATGACAACAAACAATTTTTTTAAAAACAGCAGTATCGCTGTGATTATGGATGACCATGCCCTCTTCACAGAAGGCTTTGCCACACAGCTTGATGCCTTAGGGATTTTTCGCAAGGTATATGCTTACTCCACAGCAAGTGATTTAATTGATTTTTTTATAAAAAAAAGAAGCACTGATTTTACTTATCTATTTATTGACTATTATTTGAATGAAGGTGATTGTATCCCCCTCATCAAACAAATCAGAGGTCTCACAAAACAACTGCAAATAACCGTCATTAGCAGTCTGCTCAATCCTGTATTGATACAAGAACTAATGTTGTATAACATATCAGGATTTGTAAGCAAAATTGCAGGAATGGCTGAGGTACTTGATTGCCTCAAAACTATTGAATCAGGTGGCTATTATATTTCCCCAAACATTAAGGCATTACTTGAAGCCAATGATAATTTCACGCCTGTATTTACACAAAGAGAGAAAGAGCTGCTGAAGTATTTTGAAAAAGGATATAGTTTACAGGAGGCCGCACAAACCTTTTATTTGAGCATTAATACCGTCATTGCGCATAGGCGTAATATGATGAAGAAAACCAATACAAAGTCTATAGGTTCTTTGATTGCTTTTGCCAGAAAAGCAGGGCTTATTTGATGCGGTATACGAATTAAAACAGTGCAATAAATAACGACAGGAAACATATTGATAAAACGCTACATAATCAGTGAAGCTGATTAATACAGGCTTTTAGTTTACTTAATCTATTGCATTTTATCAAATTGTATAAATGGGAAAATTAAAACTATGCACACGCGATATAAAAAAACTGTTACAATGCTTTTGCTTTGTTTTTCGTTACAGATTAATGCTCAAAAACCTATTATAGCTTACGAAGAACTAAATACACTGCAAGAATATTACAAAAACGGACAAATCAGCAAAGAGAAATTCCTTGACAGTACCAGAAACTGCTTAGATAACTTATTTTATCAAAGCATTTTTTTTCAGGATACACAGCTTGTCAATTATCTTGAGCCTTACAAAGCAGCAACCTGGTCATCGTCTCATTTTCAAGATTACAAACTTAGCTACTATACAATGCTTATGACCAATGCTCGCCTACAAAATAGTGGTGGCCTGGCAATGTATTATGCCGACAAGCTGGAGCAACTATCCAAAAATGAAAACAGATCGCTTGCTGCAGAACTGAAAGCGTACTATTACATTAACATTAAAAAATATGAAGAGGTTATTAAAATATACCACAACACAAAGGATTATTTCAATAAGATTCCTTGCCTCATATCACAAGAGGCTATAGATGCCCAGCATTTGTTAGCTGCCTTTTACACTTTCAATTATATCACCTTAGCCTCAGCACATCTTAATGCTGCCACAGATACAAAGGAAGTTATACGACTCGCAAAAGAAATCAGAAATTGCTATGCCGAGCTCCAATCTCCAATACCAGAGTATCTATATTTAATGGATTTATTATTGCTGGTTATGCAATATAACGAGGAGTATATACTCTGCAAAAACCTCTCGGAAAGCGGCTTTATACTCAAAAAAATCGATAAGCTCTTACAAGAAGTTACAACAAAGTCCCCATTATATACTGATTATCTCGAACAGTTTGTGGTTCCTCTGAAAATTGATTATCACCTTTCTGTCGGCAACAATAGCAAAGCCTTCTATTACATTAATAGATCAGCAAACAGTCAGCGCCAATATTTAGCTCAAAATCATGAAATAAAACAACAAAGGGCTCAATTATATGCAAACAATCGCTCGTATACAAATGCGTATGAAAACATGAAAATGGCTTATCAAATGGTAGACTCAGAACGGATGCGCAATGTTGGTGAACTGAATGAGTTATTATACATCTACAAAGAAGCTGAAGATAATAAGCATGAAATGGTAGTGCTTCAAAGAGAAAAAAGAGAAAGGAATATTTTGATTTTTTGCATTTCGTCATCAGCTTTTATACTTATCGCGGCAATTTACAGCAACATGAAAAAAAAGCAAAAAGAAGCCAAAGCATTAATTCAACAATTAAACATTTCAACAAATCTTCAGATTGCAGAGATGGAAGCTGGTAACAGAATGGCGCAAAAACGCATGGGTATGGAACTTCATGATAACCTTGCTAGTACACTTGCGGGGATAACACAGAAGCTGGCATTTCTATACCCCAGAATTACAGACGGTGGATTAAAAAAAGAACTTACTGATATTGAGCGTTTGATGAAAAGCGCCTATACTGCTGCCAGAAAGCAGAGTCACGACTGGGTATCGTTATCTGAAACGGACAGCGAGCAGTCGTTTGAAAAACGAATCAATACAATCATTGGAAATACATTGCCAGAAGAACAATATCAAAAGGAAATATTAGTGGACGAAGGCACGCTTCCATTCCTCAGCATATCTGACAAGATTGAGGTATTACGTATAATTCAAGAGGCTTTAACTAATATTCTAAAGCATGCTAAAGCTTCAAAAGTAAGCGTTCTTTTATATAGGGACACAGAGAACGTTATTTTACAAATCTCCGATAACGGTAAAGGATTTAAAAAGGTTCAAAAATTAAATCACAAAAGTTTAGGACTTCATTCAATCTATGAGCGGGCAGAAAAACTTCACGGTCGCCTAACGATCAATTCCAGCCCTAAAGGCTCTGTCATCAATATTCAAATTACTGCAAGGTCTCCCTTTTTACACTAAGTAACAAAACTCATAAATAATCAAAATATGCTATTTCTAAGTTCTATATACTAATAATTTATGAATTTAGAACTGCAAGATCAAGATACATCTATCCTTGATTTATCTTTGTCGAAAGATTTATTTGTTATAGACGTTTAGAAAAATTTGTTTCATACTTGCCCTCCTGCATAATCTGTTCTCAGAGTATTGCACGGGGGGATTTTTTTGAGGAAAATCTTGATTGCTAATAAAAAAGCACAGTAACATGATAAAAATACACACAGCACTGCTGCTCAAATTTGGAATAGGAAGACATGCTTTTAACAAGGAGCTTTGGCTCAATAGGCCCCGAACTCGAAAATGCTTTGTTCAAGACATTATTAACAATGTAATTACTGTGGGAATGTCCAGAAATGAGTTAATCAAGCTATTAGGTGTATCATCAAGAAATGAATATAATGATGCTGTGCTTAGCTATCTAATAAGTAGCTTTAAGAATGGGAAAACCAAAGAAATACTTAATGTTTACTTTGATGAAAAGGGACTTGTTTCACATGTCAGAATTAAATACCGTAAAATGCACAGTGCCTAGTTGAATTTATAGGATCTTTTTAATCGTTACATCATACTTCTACTCCCTGCAGCTTTTGTTAATTGACTTAGCAGCACCTTTATTCTGCTTACAAAAAACTCCTTATCATACTCCTTTTAGCCCGCATTTTGAAATAGAAATTCATTTGAACTGCAATTCCGCGAAATAGCTATAGTAAAGCAATGTTGGGTAGCAGTAAAGAAGCTACTGCCACTGCATTTTACAAAGTCATTTGTTTTTTTAGGCAATAAAATATCAGGGAAGCATCCTCCCGTTTCATACAGATAGCCTCGGGGCATTTTAGCAAAGTTTGGTAAGGGGAATAATCTGTTTTGCGTTCTTTAGCCGGATAGTGGATTAGCAGGAGTAGTATAGCCTAAGTTCAGCAAATATTATGTTTGATAGTAAGTTTTAATCAATGGGATTGTTGCTATTGCTACATTTTAATACAAAACTCCTCTTAATAATTTTTTGTTAACAAATTAATAGCAAAATTGTCTTTGTAAATTAATGAGTTATGGATGTATATTTCCATAAGCGGCATATTTTTGCTGTTTATGCATATTTTTAAAGCGAATAGGCGTGTGCAGCCTTGTATGGGATGAACAGCGGGAGTATAACAAAGGTACTGCAGGAGTATTGGGGGTATCAGGAATTTCGCCCCCTGCAGGAAGAAATTATCAACACTTTACTGGCGGGTAAAGATGTTTTTGCCATCTTGCCAACGGCGGCTGGAAAATCTTTATGTTACCAGGTGCCGGCGCTGATATTTGAGGGTGTAACCCTTGTCGTCAGCCCTTTAATTGCCCTTATAGAGGACCAGGTAAGGCAGTTAAAAGCAAGAAATATTCCCGTTGGCTATCTGCATTCCGGAATGGATAAAGTGACAGCATCCAATACCATGGACATCCTGCTTTCAGGAGGATATAAATTATTTTATGTTTCCCCGGAGCGCTTGCAAAGCGAGCTATTCCTGGAACAAACCGCATCGTTGAAGGTAGATTTCCTGGCGATAGATGAAGCGCACTGTATTTCCGAATGGGGGCATGACTTCAGGCCTTCTTACAGGGCTATTAACGAGTTTAAGCAACTCTATCCAAATATCGTAACGCTTGCATTAACAGCTTCGGCCACCCCGATCGTAAAAAAAGATATAGTGGCACAATTAGCCCTGAACGCACCAAAGATCTTTGAACGTTCGGTGATCAGGTCTAATTTATCTTACCACGTTAGGTATGAAGAGGCTAAAGTACCCGAGTTAGCTCATTTGTTCTTGCAAAATAAAGGAAGCAGCATCGTCTATTGCGGCACGCGGCGGCGGACTACAGAAGCGGCTGGTGAGCTTTCCCAATTACTGGATACCAGGGTGTTTAGCTATCATGCCGGCTTGCATAAAAAGGAAAAAGATTTTGCTTACCAGCAATGGAGTACCGGGGCAAATGCCATCATTTGTGCTACCAGTGCTTTTGGTATGGGGATCGATAAAGCTGATGTGAGAACGGTATATCACCTGGACCTGCCCACCAGTATTGAGCAGTATTACCAGGAGGTAGGGCGTGCCGGCCGCGACCAGGCGCCGGCTCAAGGTATCTTATTTTTTAACCAGGGAGATCTGAACCGTTTGTTACGCCTGCCGGACCTACAATACCCGCCATTGGAAACTATATATACAGTTTATGAAAAACTAATGAACTACCTGCAGGTAGGAGTAGGGGAAGGCGCCGGTTGGGTGAAAGCCTTTGAGCTGGTAGACTTTACTAATAAATTCGCGCTACCGGTATTAGAAACGATCAGCGCGATCAGGATATTAGAGCAGGAAAGCTTCCTTATCTGGTCCGAAGATGCCCGCACTAAATATATTGTAAGATTGACCACAACCAGGACGCACCTGGAATACCTGGAGAAGAACTATAAAAACCTGTACGCGGTAATAGAAGTATTGCTGCGGCATTATGGCAGCGTATACCATTTTGATACGGCTATACAGATCTTCGAGCTGAGTAAGGAGTTGGGCATAGATAAAACTATTTTTGAAGATCGCCTGTTCCGTTTACAGGATATGGGTATCCTGGAATATACACCGGCTATAATAGGTAGCTTCATGGTATTGCAGGAAAAACGCCTGGAAGTGGCTTATCTGAATATCAATAAGCAGGCCCTGCGCATGCGGAAAGCAGAATTTATCGCTAAGCTACAGGCCCTGATCGCCTATATAGAAGATGGGATAAACTGCCGTAACCTTTTATTGTCTAAATATTTTGGTCAGGGGGAAGACATTGTGCCTTGCGGTAAATGTGATAATTGCCTCAAACGGTCGGTAACGGGAGCCGCTGGGAGCATAGAGGAGCAGTTGATGCTTCTTTTAAAACAGCGGAAACAGTTGCCGGTAAAGGATGTTATTAAGACTTTTTCGCAGTATCCCAGGCATAGCGTCCTGAAGCTGCTACAGGAATTGGTCAGCGCCCGGAAAATATTTCTTAAAGGAGATGTTATCTCCCTGTAAATCCATTTGATTATGTGCTTTTGTTTAATTACCTTCGCGCAAATTTGAATTATTTTAATTAATTATATTTTAAAACCATGGCTAATAACAAAATTGTTGAATTGCTGGGCGCCGATGCCGAATCTTTATTGAATCATGAGTGTAAAACGATTAGCAAATCGATGTTGCACACGCCATCACCAAATCATATTGATGAGGTTTGGGCATTATCTAACCGTAACCCTCAGGTTTTAAGAAGCCTTCAACAAATTTTGGGACATGGTCGCCTGGCTGATACCGGTTATGTTTCTATCTTACCGGTAGACCAGGGTATTGAGCATAGCGGTGGCGCTTCTTTCGCACCTAACCCTATCTATTTTGATCCTGAAAATATCGTTAAACTAGCGATTGAAGGTGGTTGTAACGCGGTTGCTTCTACTTTTGGCGTTTTAGGTGCGGTATCCCGTAAATACGCTCATAAAGTACCTTTCATTGTAAAGATCAATCACAACGAATTCCTTTCTTACCCTGATTCTTATGATCAGATCATGTTTGGCTCTATCAAAGAAGCCTGGGAAATGGGTGCGGTAGCGGTAGGAGCTACGATCTATTTCGGTTCTGCGGAAAGCAACCGCCAGATCGTTGAAGTAGCTAAAGCATTTGAATACGCGCACTCTTTGGGTATGGCTACCGTATTGTGGTGCTACCTGAGAAACTCTGCTTTCAAAGTAGATGGGGTAGATTATCACGCTGCAGCGGATTTAACAGCGCAAGCTAACCACTTAGGCGTTACCATCCAGGCAGATATCATCAAACAAAAATTACCGACTAATAACGGCGGTTACAACGCGATCAAAGTAGGTAAAACTTCTAAACTGGTTTACGATCAATTAACTACAGATAACCCGATCGACCTGGCCCGTTACCAGGTAGCTAACTGCTTCATGGGCCGTGCCGGTTTGATCAACTCCGGTGGTGAGTCAAAAGGTGCGTCTGATATGGCAGAAGCGGTAACTACAGCGGTGATTAACAAACGTGCCGGTGGTATGGGATTGATCTCTGGCCGTAAAGCATTCCAGAAAGATATGAAAGTAGGTGTTGAATTGCTAAATGCGATCCAGGATGTGTACCTGGATAACAGCATTACTATCGCATAATAAATATAAATTACTGGGAAGTCCCGGCCGATTTGGCCGGGACTTTTTTTTGTTAAAGCTTAGGTGAAGCACGTTTTGCCTGTGGGATTATTGAAGGGTGGCGTTATAAATTATGATTGCTAAAATACTTTGTTTGATAATAAGATATTTTCTATATCTTAGCTTTAGCTAAAACTTTTTTAAATTAAATATTTATCTATGAAAAATATATTCTTATTCTTATACTTTGGCTTTGTGCTAACCTATAGCATTTCCTGCAAAAAATCAAAGGAACCCAGTCAATTTTCGGACTGGAAAGTCAATGGAACGGAATACCGTTCCAATAATGTAACTATCATTACTACAAAAGGGGCTGCTGTAATGGAATGCCGAGAAAGTGAAGGGTTTGCTTTTGTATGGCTCACTTCTACAGGTTTTCCAAGAGGTTTTAGCGGCAGTTATCCAAGTAAAATAGAACGCCCAAATGGTTCAGGAAATCCAAGAGAATATATATATGTTTATCATAATGGGCATACATATATAGTATCATCGCATGAAGATAAATATTATACTATATCGCAAAATCCACCTGTAAAAGTAGAAATATCTGTTCCGCCTACCTGGTTTGTTAAGATAGATAATGAAGCAGATAGTATTTTAGTAGAAGGTGTCTTCCAAGAACCCTAAACTATCCCATATTGATTGAGCATCTCTAAAATAGAAACTTTACTTGAATGTATTAATTTGATATTTTCGGTGTCCAGTATATCTCCTTATCGATTTTCTTATTTTAAAATCAATATTTATGATTAAACATTTAGCTAAAGCTAAGCTGCTGGTAGCAGCTGCTTCATTTGCATGCGTCGGCTATGCGCAAGAACTACCCCCGGTAACTTTGCCAGCCAATACACAGCTCTGCGAAAACCAGTCCTGGAAGCTGGTACTGTATGACGACTTCTCGGGCACGAGCCTGAAGACTAATATCTGGTCGCCCTACAATACTACCTGGGGCGTAGATGAGCATTCGGACAACTGGGGAGATGGAAGGATACCTTACCCAGACAATTATTCGATCATCCGGGATGAAAACATTGAAGTAAGCGGGGGCAAGATAAGACTGAAGTCTATACAGAAATCGGGCTCCTGGGCCTGCGATACCTGTATTCATTATCATCCTGAAGATAATATTTATGTTCAGTCTCATCCTTATACTGCCAACTATACTACCGGTTATATTTCCAGCAAGCAGTACTTTAGCAGTGGTCGGCTGGTGGCCCGGCTCAAGATGCCTATCTTCCCCAACTCATGGAATACCTGCTGGTTCTGGGGCGTAGGTGGTGTGAATGAAATAGACTTTGCAGAGTCGAAATCGCCTATAGGCTACCCGGTAGCGGTACCCTTTCCCGATCTTTTAGAGAAGCTGCGGCCAAGCGTAACCTATAGTGTGCATGCCTGGGCTCCGCCACATAATCCAGATAGTCTTGTGCATGAATGGCAGACCGAATGGTATCCCAGGCAGTCAGCCTGGCACTGGATCACCTTCAACCGGTTCAGGTATGAAACATGCATACCTACCAATGCGACTGGGACTCTACCCGGGTAAGCTTTTATGTAGATGGGGACCATATAAAAACCTATTATAAGTACACAGAAGCAGTTACTATACCTCTATGGCCTGGCGCTCCTTCGGGAGTTGGTCCCAGTATTACAATGCAGGTTCCTGTGATCGATTGTGTACTGCCTACTACAAAAACCTTGAAAATACTAAAAGGATTCCCATATAATAAGCACTCAACCTCCCGCCTGATATTTTCTACCGGCGTTACTAAAAGGGAAAAAATGTTTTATAACCTGGAAAATGTGCCGCTGGGACAAATGGAAATAGATTACGTTAAAGTGTTTCAGAGAAGACCAGAGGAAGACAATAATGTTAACCTCTGCAGTCCGCCCGCAGGCGGTATATCCGGGCCAGATGTTTTTTGCCCCGGCGCTGCCTATACGCTGCCTGTAGGGGTGAGTGGCGGCCAGTGGAGTGTATTTTATGGCGATATGTTTAATGTCCCCCTCTCTGGTGGCAATACCGTGATGCCCTCTTTAAATGTAAACAGCAGCGACCATAATGCGCATTTAATTTATAACTATACCGTTCCAGGCTGTCCTTATCCGCTAACTGTTGGTAAGCAAGTCTATGCCGGGGTGCCTACCCAGGCCAATACCAGGGCCATTTGTACCCGCAGCAGCTTTATGACCACTCAAAGCTTTACGTTCCATATTCAGAACCCCAATCCGCATTTTCAATACCATTGGAACGTATCTATAGAATTTTTAGATTTGCCCGGGGGTAATATGACATTTACAGGCAACGGCTCAAGCTTTACCACACCTGTTATCCCCCATACAGAAAGAAGATATAGAGCCACATGGACGCTTAATGTAACCTCTGCCGTTTGCGATGAATCAAAAACTTTCACGGGCAGTAGTATAAGGTTTTTCAGTGAATACGCTAGATTGGATCTTCCTCTTTGGGCCGAACATGCAACTTTTATGACTAAAGATTCCTCTGCATTTTATTTTGAAGCACAGTTTTCAGCAAGTGATAGCGTAAAGTATGAAAACGCTGTGATCGCGAGATTGGCCAATAACGTGCTCAATAGCCCCGAAGATACACAAAGGGTCGATTCTTTGGTTCAAAGAGTAAGAACAGATCTGCTTGTTGATTATCTGAAATTTGGAGACATAGAGGATGGAGGTAGCATTCCCATGATGGCAAAGATGCAAATAAAAGAGGCTGAAAATAAGTCTTCCGTATTCCCGAATCCAGTTGGAAATTCCTTAACAGTTCGGTTGTCTAAAGCTTTTGATCAAAATGCTAATACATCTTACTAGGTCGTTAATTACGCCGGGGAGATTGTTGCTCGAGGTATGTTGAATTCACCAATTAATGTAGCAGTTTTAGCCGCAGGTATTTATACCGTTGTTTTGCAGCAGGGAGTAGTAGAAGAAACATGTAAGTTCATTAAACAATAAATTAATGGTATAAGAAGGATTCTGTTATTAGCAGGATCCCTTATACTTTACAGTACTATCCTGTTAATAGATGGGTTGATTTTTTATTAGTACTTAAGCCAGGCATTTTTTTCGCTTAAATTGTATTTATTTTCATTTCTTCGGATTTGCCTTAAATTTGGCTTTCAAAAAGAAATCCCTTTGAACCTGAAATATATTTGTGCCCCTTTTTTATGGCTGTTTTTTTCTCACTCTCTGAACGCCCAGGAAGCCTGGGAAGGCGTGGGCATAGAAAGCAATTACTACCATAGTAATATGATGCGCCATAGCAAAAAGATCACCGCGCCCCTGGCAAAGAATACGGCGACCTTTGAGTTGAGCCTCACTAAAAAATTTAAAGGCACTAAAGACTGGCAGGTGCGCCGGGGCTATCCCGAAGCCGGCCTGGGCCTGTTCTACCTGAACTATAACAACCGCGACCTTTACGGGGAAGTTTTTGCGATCGCGCCGCATTTAAGATTGCGTATTATCACCAAAGAACATTTTACCTGGTCCCTGCGCGCAGGGATGGGTTTTGGTTATGTAACGAAGCCTTACCAGAGAGTGCCCAACAATAACCTGGAGAATGAAACCATCGGCGGCAACCTGAATAATTTTACGCCTTTACAAACAGACCTTCGGTATATTGTAAATGAGCATTTTGAAGTACAGGCAGGCGCGCACCTGATCCATGTATCCAATGCTTCTTACAGAAGACCTAACTTCGGGATCAATATCTGGGGTATACAGGCCGGGCTGCGCTATTTTCCCGTAACCAATAAACCGCAAAGGATCGCAAGAGACCTACCCGTTTTAAAAAACAGGATATTGGTCTATGCCAAAGGAAGTATTGCCTTTATAGAAAAAGACCTGCCCGACGGGGGCCTGAACCGCATCTATAATGCAGGTGTGTTCGCTACCAAAAGGTACCTGGGCAAAAATAAAATGATCCTGGGCATAGATTATACTTATAATACGGCTATGTATGCTAACCTGAAATATAACCAGCGCCATGTAGGCGAGGAAAATAAATATTCCAGCCAGAGCTCTGTGTTTATAGGGAATGAATTTGAATTTAACCGCTTTGGTATTGTATTGCAAGGAGGATATTACCTGAAAAAAATAGATCAGCAGACCGAGAAATATTACCAGAAAATAGGCGCGAATTTTTATTTTTACAAACGGGAAACAGGCATCCTGAAAGAAGGCGTCTTCTCGCTTTTATTAAAAGCACATACCAACAGGGCCGAGCTTTTGGAGCTGGGCCTGAACTTCGGATTTTAGTACTTATGACAACACAACTCCCTCACAATGTATTTTCAGCGGCACCGGACTGGGATGAAGCTGCATATACAGCTGCACACCTGTCACCGATCCCGGTTTCTATCCGCCTGAACCCGCATAAACCGGCCGCTATCGACTATGCATCAGAAGTGCCCTGGAGTACAGGCGGCAGATACTTATCCGAGCGCCCGAGTTTTACATTAGATCCATTATTTCATGCCGGGGCTTACTATGTACAGGAGGCCTCATCGATGTTGATTGAGCAGGCGTTCCGGCAATTCATTGATGCTTCAAAACCCATAAAGGCCTTAGACCTTTGTGCAGCGCCCGGTGGTAAAAGCACTTTGCTGGCTTCATTATTGAAGCCGGAGGACTTACTGCTCTCTAACGAGGTGATACAAACAAGGGCGGGTATCCTGGTAGAGAACATGACCCGCTGGGGACAGATGAATACCTGGGTATCAAATAATGATCCTAAAGATTTTAAAAGACTGGAAGGTTTTTTTGACCTGATGCTGGTGGACGCGCCCTGTAGTGGCTCCGGCCTGTGGCGGAAAGATCATAAAGCTATTGAAGAGTGGAGCCCGGCGAATGTGAACCTGTGTAAAGAGCGCCAGCAGCGGATCCTATCGGATGCCTTGCCTGCTTTGAAAAAAGACGGGATTTTGATCTATGCTACTTGCTCTTTTTCTCCCGAAGAAAATGAGCAAATGCTGGACTGGCTCGTGAAAGAGCATAACCTGAGTTCCCTTGGCCTGCAACTGGATGGATCATGGGGCGTGACTGAAACCCTGTCTGAGCAATGCCAGGCCCGGGGTTATCGTTGTTATCCCTGGAAGCTGAAAGGAGAAGGTTTTTTCATGGCCGTATTCCGTAAAAACGAAGGCTTTGCAGCAGATCAATTGTGGTCGGGCAGTAGCAAAATGAAAGTAGATGAAAAGCTGTTAAAGCGCACTGCAGCAGCTTTTCAGCCCTATTTAAAAGCTCCTTTCGCTTTATTGCAGCACCAGGAAATGAACTATGCATTGCATCCCGAACATATGCAGCATTGGGCCGGTTTAAAGAGTAATTTATATATTAAAAAAGCGGGAACAACTTTAGGACAACTGCTTAAAGATGTGGTGCCGGAGCATGACCTGGCTACGAGCATTTATCTATCTGAAGAAGTGCCCAGAGTGCACCTGGACTTCCAGGAAGCATTGCGTTTCCTGAAAAAGGAAGCCGTGCAAACGGATAAAGGTTATAAAGGCTGGCAGGTGGCCTGCTACCAGCAATTAGGCTTAGGCTGGGGAAAATGGATGCCCAACCGCATGAATAATTACCTGCCTAAAAGCCATCGCATCCGTATGGATATAGACTAGCGGCGGGTCTTTACATAGAAATACATCAACAGGCACAATAAAATGCCGATGGCCAGTAATAACCAGAATATATTTTTCTGGTACCAGTCTGCTGTACGCTTTTGTTGCTGAATACTGGAAATTTTCAGGTCAATATCTTCCAGTTGTTGCCCCAATGTATCCTTCAGGCGCTCAAATACCTGGTCCCTGAAAATTTTAGGTAAGTCCTTGGCCAGGAAAAGGATGTAGTCGGCGAAGACTTCCTGTTCGTTTTTAGTCGCTTTGGCCTGGAATACGGACATATTCACGGTGTTCATCGCATCCAGGAGAAAAGCGGTAAGATGGTCCTCAAGCACGGAAAAACGCTTCTGTATCAATACCGCTTCTGAAAACTTTTGCAGCCTTTTGATCATCACCGCGGGGCTGGCGGTTGTACCCTGGTAAAAAGATTGCTTTTGGGAAAGCCATAATTCCGTGTCATAGGCTTTCCGCTGCTCCGGGTCGGACAGTATTTGGTAGGCTTCCTGGATCAGCAGGTAATGCGCCTGGCTGAAACTATTGCCGCCGTTTTTGTCCGGGTGATACTGCATAGCCAGCCGTCGGAACGATTTTTTGATCGTCAGCGGGTCGGCATCTGCCGGGATCTCTAATAGCTGGTAGTAAGTGGCGGACAATATGATGAGCTTTGGTACCTGGTCAACAAAAATAAAGATTAGCAGCTTTCCGGCCCCGGAAATATTTTCCTATTCTGAATAAAATTCCGGGCGGCCTTTGATTTCTAATAGCAGAACATTATCTTTGGTAAAATTTGAGAATAAACTATATCATTATGCAGAAGCATTTACTAAGTTTTGGTCTTTCGGCAATCTTACTATCAGGCGCAGTTTTTGGAATGACTTCCTGTGTGAGAAATTATCGCTGCGAGTGTAAAATCACTTATGAGGGAAAGCCGGGATTACCTACTACTCCGCCGCGGGAATATGAAATAAAAGATACCAATAAGAATGCGAAAAGCTTATGCCAGGCAGGCTCCAAGACCTATACGGATATGGGTATCGTGACTACGGAAACCTGCGATTTAAAATAAATTTTTGACCTTTTTATAAAATATGAAAGACATTCCACCGGAATGTCTTTCATATTTTAAGCTTGTTGATTAAGCAAAAGACTTTAAACGCTTTACCAGTTCAGAACCGGGAGCGCCGCCAGTATGCCGCCATAATAACTCCCCTTTTTTAAAGATCATTAAGGTGGGTATAGACTGTACCTGGTATTGGCCGGCGATCTCCTGGAATTTATCCACGTCGATCTTTACGACCCTGGCCGCTTCACCCATTTCATGTTTTACATTTTCGAGCACCGGCGCCATTGCCTGGCAGGGGCCACACCAGGTGGCATAAAAGTCAATTAAAATGGGTTGCTCACTGTTGATCAGTTGCTGGAATTTATCTTGCATACTACTTCTTTTTAAGATTTATAAATACTTCAGACCCTTTTCGGGGCGGGATGCTGTTATAGCAATCCTCCATCTTTTTAATTTCAAAAAGTGTGCCAAAGTACTGTTTGTATTCATCTGTCGTGCCCCCATAAGGCGGACCTTCCTGCTCAAATACCCTGTTGAACAAAACACCGGTAATTTGTCCGTTTTCTTTTAATAAAGATGCCGCTTTGACCGCGTACTGCTGCCTTAATGCCGGGTTGAGCGCGCAGAAGAAGGTTTGCTCGATAATTATGTCATATTGTGCCTCATGCCCGAAAAAATCTCCGTAGATTACTTTAATCGCGTTCGACTCACTATATTTCGCGTTCAATTTCTGTACTAAAGTCTCGGAAATATCCAGTAGGGTGATATCAGTGAAACCAGCCTGTAGCAAAGCTTCCGCTTCGTAAGCATTACCGCATCCGGGGATCAGTATTTTTAACTGCTTGTTGCTTACCGTTTGCATGAATTCCATGATCGCCGGCGCTGCATGGCCAATATCCCAGCCGGTCTCTGCCGCCTGCCAGCGCTTATCCCAGTAGTTGCCGTTCACCCATTCTGCCGTGTTCATTACAGTACTTTAGATTGGCATACGAAATCAGACACCGGCACAGCCGTATTTTTAATGGCATTGAAGCCTCCGTCTACCTCTGTGAAATTACGGATACCTCTTGATTGCAGGATACTGGCCGCGATCATACTGCGGTAGCCACCGGCACAGTGGAGGAAGAAATGTTCCTCCGGCAGATCGCCGATCCATTCATTAATAGCAGCTAATGGCCTCAGGTAAGCTTCGTTTACATGGGAAGCTTCGTTTACATGGGAAGCTTCGTATTCGCCTTCTTTACGCACATCAATGACCGTGTCCTGCGCTTTATAACGTTCGGCAAAAGTTGCCGCGTCGATCCGGTCTACCGTATCAATTTCTTTGCCGCTGTTTTGCCAGGCCTCGAATCCCCCCTGCAGGTAACCGACCACGTTGTCAAAGCCTACACGGCTCAGGCGGGTAATCACTTCTTCCTCCATACCTTCATCAGTAACCAGCAGTAAGGGTTGTTTTACGTCGACGATCATAGCGCCTACCCAAGGGGCGAAGTCACCTTTAATGCCTATATTAATAGAATTAGGGATAAAACCTTTTGAAAATACGCCGCTGTTACGGGTGTCCAGCACTAAAGCGCCGGTTTCTTCAACTGCAGCTTCAAACGCTTCCGGGGTTAAAGGTGTTTTTGCCTTATTCAGAACTGTCTCAAAATTTTCATAGCCCAGTTTATTCATGGCTACATTCATGCCAAAATATCCGGGCGGCGGTAAAAGCCCTTCGGTCACGGCAGCTATAAAGCTGGCTTTATCAGGTTGGTTTAGGGCATAATTGGTTTTTTTCTGGTTACCCAGGCTATCTACCGTTTCTTTCTGCATATTCTTGCCGCATGCAGAGCCGGCGCCATGTGCCGGGTAAACGGTTACCTCATCCGCCAAAGGCATGATTTTTGCCTGCAGGCTTTCATACAGCATGCCTGCAAGATCTTCCATGGTCATATCCGCAGCTTTCTGTGCCAGGTCCGGGCGGCCTACATCTCCTAAAAACAAAGTATCACCGCTGAACAGGGCAATATCCTTACCCGCTTCATCTTTCAGTAAGTAACAAGTACTTTCTAAAGTATGGCCGGGTGTATGTAAAGCGGTAATCGTGATCGCCCCGATCCGGAAAGATTGCCCATCCGTCGCGATGGTGGCATCAAAAGCGGGTTGCGCGGTAGGGCCGTATACTACAGGCGCACCGGTAGCTTTGCTCAGGTCCAGGTGGCCTGATACGAAATCGGCGTGGAAGTGGGTTTCGAAAATATATTTCAGCGTGACATTGTCTTTCTTTAACCGCTCCAGGTAAGGTTTGATTTCCCTTAAGGGATCAATAATTGCCGCTTCGCCGTTGGAAACGATGTAATAGGCTCCCTGCGCCAGGCAACCGGTGTAAATTTGTTCTATTTTCATTCTTCCTTAATTTATATGTGATTATTTACCGCAAAATTTGTGCCTGGTAAATTCTATCAAAGTTCGTAAATACTCCGGTAAAGTACAAAAGGAGCTGTTTTTTTAACGTATTAAAAAAGTCCTGACATGATGATGTGCAGGACTTTGAATATTAAGGAGTTCGTTTATTTTTCAGCAGCTTTATTTTTATAATATTCTTCGGCGGTGTGTTCCAGGTCTTCATAGAAATCTTCACCGTACTTGCGTATAATTGGTTCTTTTAAGAATTGATATACAGGTACTTGTAATTTTTCGCCTAGTTTACAGGCCGGGCTGCAAATGCTCATGTTAGGCTCATAGTTCAGCGCATGAAAGTTCTCATTTTCTACCACACGGATCGGGAATAGATGACAGCTGATCGGTTTCTTATAATCCGTTTTACCTTCGTAATAAGCTTTCTCTATAGCGCATTTGATAAAACCTTGCTCGTCATAATAACCATAAACACAGATGCCATCATCAATAGTAGGGGTAACAATGTCATGCTCCTCGTCAAAAGTATAAGCACCTTCTTCTTCTATAATTTTACGAGCCCGGGGCAACAAGTCGTCTTTGATAATGGGGTAAAGGTCTTCAATAATATTGGCTTCCTCCATAGTAATGGGCGCGCCGCAATCGCCTACTTCACAACAGGCGCCTTTGCAACGGTTAAGATCGCAGACAAATTTTTTGTCAAAAATTTCATCACTGATTAAGATATCTTCTATAGCCACCACGGGTTTATTTTTTTACAAAATTAAGACAAATAAATGGCTTGTATGCTTTTGCTTATGTTGCCGGGAATAGAACTATAGGTACTTTGCAGTAATTGCCTCGGCAGGCAAGGCTATTTTAATTACATTTGAAGCTATAAAAATGAGATTATGCCAAAAGTTCATGTTTTAGATGTAGTATTCCAGGACCAGGAAGAAGCGATAGCTACTTATTTGATTGAGACGGCTGCGGGTCCGGTATTAATAGAGGCCGGACCGGAAAGTACTTTTGCCGCGCTGGAAAAAGCGATCAATGCGAAAGGCTACCAGGTAGCGGATATACAGCATGTATTTTTAACCCATATTCACTTTGACCATGCCGGCGCGGCCTGGAAGTTCGCAGAGCATGGAGCGAAGATCTATGTACACCCTGCAGGCCTGCCACACCTGAACGCGCCTGAAAAACTCTGGCAGTCGGCCAAACAGATCTATGGCGACCAGATGGAAACACTTTGGGGGGATATGCAGCCTATTCCTTTGGAGCAATTGATTCCTGCGGAGGACAAGGATGTATTCGAGATAGGAGACCTGAGCCTGAAGGTGATTTATACACCGGGGCATGCGGTGCACCACAACGCGTATAAATTTGGTGACGATATCTTTACCGGTGATGTTGCCGGGGTAAAGATAGAGCAGGGGCCTGTGGTCGCTCCCTGTCCACCGCCGGATATTAATATTGCGCTATGGAAAGCGTCTATTGCTAAACTAAGGGCCGAACAGCCGAAAGGACTTTACCTGACCCATTTTAATTACCATACCGACCCTGAGGCTCATTTTGATGCCTTAGAGAGTGTATTGGAGGAATGGGCGGATTTTATTAAGCCGTTTTATGATCAGCAAACGCCTTCTGAAGCAATCGTACCGCAATTTATGGCTTACATCAAGGAAGGTTATGAAGCGGCCGGTCTTTCCGAAAGGCTACAAAAGATCTATGAATACGCGAACCCCAGCTGGATGTCGGTAAATGGATTGCTGCGTTACTGGAAGCTTAGAGAGCAGGGTAGGATATAGATTAAAAGAAATAAACTCTTGTCATATTGAGCTTTTCGACATTTCTGCAGGCTCAGTATGGCAAGAGTTTATGCTCAAATGTTACTCTTCGACCGGGCTCAGAGTGACATATTCTGATGTTTTAGCCGATCGCCTGGTGAGGCGCCAGCATATTCTTAGGGTCGAGGATCTCGTCCAGTCTTTCCTGTGAAAGGATATTGTGTTCTAGTACCAGGTCATAAACGCTTTTCCCGGTTTCAAGGGCTTCTTTGGCGATTTTAGTAGAATTTTTATAGCCGATATAGGGGTTAAGCGCGGTAACAATACCAATGCTGTTTTTGACCATATTCAGGCATACTTCACGATTGGCGGTAATGCCCGATACACATTTTTCTACCAGTGTGTCCAGTGCATTGCCCAGGAAGAGAATGTTCTCCATGATCGCATGGCACAAAACAGGCTCCATAACATTAAGCTGCAGCTGACCGGCCTCCGCGGCAAAGGTTACTGTCAGGTCATTACCAATTACTTTGTAACATACCTGGTTCACTACTTCGGGGATCACGGGGTTTACTTTGCCGGGCATGATAGAAGAGCCGGGCTGCATAGGCGGCAGGTTGATCTCGTATAAACCCGCGCGTGGACCTGAAGATAACAGGCGTAAGTCGTTACAGATCTTGGAAAGCTTTACCGCCATACGTTTCATGGCCGAAGAGTAGATTACGTAAGAACCGGTATCCGGTGTCGCTTCAATCAGGTTAGGCGCCGCGATAAATGGAATACCGGATATTTTGGCCAGGTTCTCGGTACATAATTTGGAGTAGCCTAATGGCGCGTTGATACCGGTACCGATAGCGGTTGCACCCATATTGATCTCTACGAAGAGCAGGGCATTATTGTTGAGCTTGGAGATATCTTCTTCAAGAGTTGCGGCGAAGGCCTCAAATTCCTGGCCTAAGGTCATAGGCACCGCGTCCTGCAGCTGGGTCCGGCCCATTTTCAGGATATCAGCAAATTCCAGTCCTTTGCTACGGAAGGCGGCTACCGCTTTTTCCAGTTGCAGCACCAGCTTTGCATTCATCAGGTACAGCGCCAGCTTGATCGCGGTAGGGTAAGCATCGTTGGTCGACTGGGAAAGGTTGACATGGTCATTCGGCGAGCAGTACTGGTAAGCTCCTTTGGGATGCCCCATGATCTCTAAGGCACGGTTGGCAATGACCTCATTGGCATTCATATTTACCGAAGTGCCGGCGCCGCCCTGGATCATATCGATCGGGAACTCCAGGTCAAATTTACCATTGATGACTTCATCGCAGGCCTGGTCAATGGCTTTATAAATATTTTCCGGGAGTTCTCCCAGGGCAAAGTTGGTCAGTGCCGCGGCTTTTTTCACCAGCCCGAGCGCTTTTATAAATTCCGGGTAGGAGGAAAGGTGCTGATTGGAAATTTTAAAATTATTGATGGCCCTTTGGGTCTGAACGCCATAGTAGGCGTCTTTGGGTACATTTAATTCGCCCAACAGATCGGATTCCTGTCTGAATTCCATGGTATAATTGAATGAAAATTAACTGAATAAATTGGTGTTCAAAAGTAGGCAAATTTGGCTCATGAAACGGTAATTAAGTATTTATTAGGGATTGCAGTTATTTTTATTAAGGCCTAAAAAATTTATTTAATTTTTAGTCAACCGTAAGCCTTTTAGCTAAGTAGCGGAATTTGCTTGGTGAAAAATCATAATTCAAATTCAAAGCCAAAATTGTCGTAACTTTGCAATCTTGTTTTTATATGAAGAATATTCGTAATTTCTGTATTATTGCCCACATCGACCATGGTAAGTCTACCCTGGCCGATCGTTTATTGGAGCATACCAAAACCATTTCTGAACGCGATATGCAAAACCAGGTCTTAGATGATATGGACCTGGAGCGGGAAAAGGGCATCACGATTAAATCTAAAGCGATCCAGGTAAAGTATGCCAAGGATGGTGAAGAATATATTTTAAACCTGATCGACACGCCCGGTCACGTGGATTTCTCTTATGAAGTTTCCCGTGCGCTGGCGGCTTGTGAAGGGGCTTTATTGTTGGTAGATGCTTCACAGGGTATCCAGGCGCAAACGATTTCCAATTTATACCTGGCCATCGGTAATGACCTCGAGATCATACCGGTGATCAATAAAGTGGATATGGATGGGGCGATGATCCCTGAAGTGACTGACCAGATCGTGGACCTGATCGGTTGTAAGCCGGAAGATATTATCCTGGCGAGCGGTAAGAGCGGCATAGGCATTGAAGATATTTTACATGCCGTGGTAGACCGCATTCCTGCGCCAAAGGGCGAGCCGGAAGCGCCGCTGCAGGCATTGATCTTTGACTCTGTGTTCAACCCGTTCAGGGGGATTATCGTTTATTACCGTGTACTAAACGGATCGATCAAGAAAGGCGATAAAATTAAATTTATCAATACCGGTAAAGAGTATGAAGCCGATGAGGTGGGTACTTTAGGCCTTGGGCTGATTCCTAAACCGGAAGTCAAGACCGGGGATGTAGGTTATATTATTACCGGGATTAAAAATGCGCGGGAAGTAAAAGTAGGGGATACGATTACTACCGTAGTGAATCCGAGCACCGAATCTATCCAGGGATTTGAAGATGTGAAGCCGATGGTATTCGCCGGTATTTTCCCGGTAAATACAGATGAATTTGAAGAGTTGCGCGACTGTATGGAGAAATTACAGTTGAACGATGCTTCCCTGACCTTTGAGCCGGAAACTTCCCAGGCCCTGGGCTTTGGTTTCCGATGCGGTTTCCTGGGTATGCTGCACATGGAGATCATCCAGGAGCGCCTGGAACGGGAGTTTAATCAGACGGTGATCACTACCGTGCCTAACGTAAGCTTTTATGCTTATACCACCCGTGAAAAGGATAAGAGAATTATAGTCAACAACCCGACGGAAATGCCGGAACCCAGTACACTGGACCGGGTAGAGGAACCTTTTATCCGTGCGCAGATCATCACCTCGCCGGATTATATCGGGAATATCATGTCTTTGTGTCTGGGTAAACGTGGTTTCCTGATCAATCAGAACTACCTGACCCCGACCCGTGTAGAGCTGATCTTTGATATGCCTTTGGCGGAGATCGTGTTCGACTTTTATGATAAGTTGAAGTCAAGTACCCGCGGCTATGCTTCATTTGATTACCAGCCATTAGATTACCGCGAGAGCGATATCGCTAAGATGGATATCTTATTGAACGGCGATAAAGTGGATGCTTTGAGTGCATTGATCCACAGGAGCCGTGCGCATGATTTCGGCCGTAAATTATGTTCCAAGCTAAAAGAACTATTGACGCGTCACCAGTTCATGATCGCGATCCAGGCGGCTATAGGGGCTAAGATCGTTGCCCGTGAAACGATTTCCGCGATGCGTAAGGACGTAACCGCTAAATGTTATGGTGGAGATATCTCCCGTAAACGTAAATTACTGGAAAAACAGAAAGAAGGTAAGAAGCGGATGCGCCAGATCGGTAACGTAGAGGTGCCACAGGAGGCTTTCTTGGCGGTGTTGAAACTGGATGATTAGTGTTTTTATTAGTTGATTTTAAGAGTAAATGATGAAAAAAATCTGGATGGTGCTTGTGGTTTTTGTATGTTGTATTCATGCAAAAGCCCAGGACACGGTTTATCTTGATGCCGATTACAAAGAGGTCAAGCAAGGTGCTCCCTATGAATTTTACCGATTAACAAGCCCGGCAAAAAAAGGAAAGGATATAGTTATATACGATACTTATTTAAAGTCGGGATTACAAATATCTCATGTTGAACTTTATGTTTCCTATTATCCTACCTTTTTAAATAGAAAAGTTGGCGAAGAGCTCCACTGGTATGCGTCTGGTCAAATGAAATCGGTCGCTAACTATGTTGATGGAGAGCTGGATGGACCTGTAACCTGTTATTGGGAAAATGGACAGGTGAGAAGGAGGGATGTATATAAAAAGGGAAAATTGAAGAAAGGAGAAATGTGGGATGAAAATGGTAAAAAAATTGATCATCTCCCTTTTTTTAGACGTGCAGGTTGTGATAAATGGTCCTCTTATATGATTAATAATTTAACCTATCCATCCAATGCAAGAAAGAAGAAAATTCAAGGACGCGTACTTGCAGAGTTTATTATAGATGAAGAAGGGAATATTTCCGATATAAAAATTACAAAAAGTGTAGATCCTGAATTAGATGCGGAAGTGGTTCGCTTGATCAAAAATTCTCCACCATGGCATCCTATGATAGTAGAAGGCATTGCAACACGGTCATATTTTACCTTGCCGGTATCCTTTCGTTTAGATCTGGATGAGGAATAAACATACTTTACTGCACGGATAAGAAAGGTACGATTTATCGTGCCTTTTTTTTATGCATGCTTGGATGGCCGTTTAGGGATTATTGAAGGGTGTGCTGTAGTAAACAATTTTTGGTCGTTATCATTCTTTGCGCTATTTTCGCAGCGATCAGTTCTTATCAATCAACGAAAATGTTATCAAGAAAGGTGGAGGGAGTAGACCCTGTGAAACCTTAGCAACCCTTTGCCCTGCAAAGAAGGTGCTACATTCTAGCCATTATGGATAGATAACAGAAGTCTTAAACGCTACGTTTCTTTTTTCATTTTCCTGTTATAATTATTTGCCGCGGTATTTATACCCGCTGATTTTTAGTGTATTTAATGCTTTGAATGGTATGGCTACAGTTTGAAGTACTAAATACGGTAAGGACTTGTACCTTTTAAAGGTTTAAAAAGTAAAAAATGAAAAAGGATATAAAAGACTTATTAAAAGAACGGATCGTCATCCTGGACGGTGCCATGGGTACCATGCTGCAGCAGTATGCCTTTGATGAAGCGGCCTTCAGGGGCGATCGTTTTAAAGACTGGCATATGCCGGTAAAAGGGAACAATGACCTGTTGTCCCTGACACAACCGGAAGCCATACGCACCATCCATAAGCAATATTTCGATGCCGGTGCCGATATCGTGGAAACGAATACCTTTTCTTCCACGACAGTAGCGATGGCCGACTATGATATGCAGGAGCTGGTTTATGAACTTAATAAAGTGTCTGCGGAACTGGCACAGGAAGCAGCCCGCCAATATATGGCGGAACACCCGGGTTCCAGTAAGTATGTAGCAGGCGCTATGGGCCCAACCAATAAAACAACCAGTATCTCGCCGGATATCAACAATCCTGCCTTCAGGGCTATTTCTTTTAACGAATTGAAAGAAGCTTATATAGGCCAGGTGAACGGGTTGCTGGATGGTGGTGTGGACCTGTTATTGGTAGAAACAATTTTTGACACCCTGAATGCTAAAGCTGCTTTATTCGCGATCGAGGAAGTGAAAGAAAGCCGTGGAATTGACATCCCTGTAATGGTGAGTGGTACGATTACCGATAATTCGGGGCGTACCCTTTCCGGACAAACGCCTGAAGCCTTCCTGATCTCCCTGGAACATTTCCCGATCCTAAGCATAGGTTTTAATTGTGCTTTGGGAGCCAAGCAATTGGAGCCCTACCTGGAAATATTGTCCAATAATACCGATATCGCAATCTCTGCTTACCCGAATGCGGGCTTGCCGAATGCTTTTGGTTTGTATGACGAAACCCCGGACCTGATGGGCGCCCAGATCGAAGCATACCTGGAAAAAGGATTGATCAATATTATCGGTGGCTGCTGTGGCACTACCCCGGAGCATATCAGCGCGATCGCTACAATCGCCGGAAGATTTACTCCAAGACCCCTAAATACTAACCCGGCCTGAATATGAAGCAATTAAGATTAAGCGGATTAGAAGCCTTGTTGGTAACCCCGCAAAGTAACTTTATCAATGTGGGGGAGCGGACGAATGTGGCCGGCTCCAAGAAATTCCTGCGACTGATAAAAGAAGGCAACTATGCCGAAGCGTTGGACATTGCCCGCGACCAGGTCGAAGGTGGGGCGCAGGTATTGGACGTCAATATGGACGATGGGTTATTGGACGGTAAGGAGGCTATGGTCACCTTCCTGAACCTTATCGCCTCTGAACCGGATATCGCGCGTATTCCTATTATGGTGGACAGTTCCAAATGGGAGATCCTGGAAGCGGGCTTGCAGGTGTTGCAGGGCAAAGGTATTGTCAACTCCATCAGCTTAAAAGGTGGGGAAGAAGAGTTTATCCGCCAGGCAAAACTGGTGAAAAGATATGGCGCGGCAGTGATCGTAATGGCCTTTGATGAAGCCGGGCAGGCCGATAATTACAAAAGAAGAATTGAGATCGTAAAACGCTCTTATGATATCCTGACCCAAGTTGTAAAGTTCAAAGAAGAAGATATTATTTTTGACCTGAATATTTTCCCGGTAGCCACCGGCCTGGATGAGCACCGCCGGAATGCCCTTGATTTTTTTGAAGCTACAGCCTGGGTAAAACAAAACTACCCGGCAACGCATGTAAGCGGTGGAGTAAGTAATGTTTCCTTCTCCTTTAGGGGTAATGACTCGATCAGAGAGGCTATGCACGCGGTATTCCTGTACCATGGTATTAAAGCCGGTATGGAGATGGGTATTGTCAACCCGACTTTACTGACAGTGTATGATGAAGTACCCAAAGATCTGCTGGAGCTTATAGAAGACGTGATGCTGGACCGGAATGAAGAAGCTACGGAAAAGCTGATCCAATATGCGGAGCAGCACAAAGGCGGCAAAAAAGAAAAAACGGAAAACCTGGCCTGGCGCGAATTACCGGTGCAGGAACGGATCACGCATGCCTTAGTTAATGGTATAGATAAATTTGTGGACGAAGATGCGGAAGCCGCTAGAAACCTGGTGAGCAAGCCCCTCGAAGTTATCGAGGTTTTCCTGATGAATGGCATGAATGTAGTCGGGGACTTGTTTGGCTCGGGTAAAATGTTCTTGCCACAGGTGGTAAAGTCGGCGCGGGTGATGAAAAAAGCGGTGGCTTACCTGCAGCCTTACATTGAGGCAGAAAAAGATAAGTCGAGGCCTAGTGCCGGTAAAGTATTGATGGCGACGGTAAAAGGTGATGTGCATGATATAGGTAAAAATATTGTGAGCGTTGTGCTGGCCTGCAATAATTACGAGATCGTTGACTTAGGTATCATGGTACCTGCCGAGAAAATACTGGAAAGAGCCATAGCGGAACAAGCTGATATTATTGGCCTGAGCGGCCTTATCACACCAAGCCTTGATGAAATGGTGCATGTAGCGGCGGAGATGGAGCGCCTGAATTTAAATATCCCATTAATGATCGGCGGTGCTACGACTTCAAAAGTGCATACCGCGGTTAAGATCGACGCTAAGTATTCAGAACTGGTTGTGCATGTAAATGATGCCTCCAGGGCTGTAGCTGTGGTCAGCAATATATTGAGTAAAGAAAACGGGGGCGATTTTAAATCGAACATAAAAGCGGATAATGCGCATGTACGGGAAGTGTTTTTGAAAAATGTAAATCAGAAGGAGTACCTCAGCCTGGAGCAAGCCCGTGCGAATGCTTTACAACTGGAGTTTACAGCTAATAATATTGTGCGGCCTGTACAGCTTGGGGTACAGGTCATTCAGGAGCAGGACCTGGGAGTGCTGGCCGAAAATATTGACTGGTCACCTTTCTTCAGGAGCTGGGACCTGCATGGTAAATTCCCGGATATACTTGAAGACGAAGTGGTAGGCAAGCAGGCAAAAGAACTATATGCCGATGCCTTAAGCTTATTAAATAAGATCATTACAGAAAAATGGTTTACCGCGAAAGCCGTATTCGGGCTTTTCCCGGCAAATACTGTTGGCGATGATATAGAAGTGTACGATGAGCAGGGGAATACACAACAAGTATTTTTAACCCTGAGACAGCAATCAAAGAAGGCCGCGAAGATTCCTAACATAGCGCTGTCAGACTTTATTGCACCTAAAACAAGTGGTACGACAGATTATGTCGGTTGTTTTTGCGTGACGGCAGGTTTTGGCGCTGATGAAAAGGCTAAAGCGTTTGCCGATGCGCATGATGATTATAACGCAATCATGGTAAAGGCTTTGGCCGACCGTTTCGCGGAAGCTTACGCGGAGTTTTTGCATACGGAAGTGCGTAAGAAATATTGGGGCTATGCCATAGATGAAACATTGGGTTTGGAAGATATCATAAAAGAACAATATAAGGGCATCCGCCCGGCGCCCGGGTACCCGGCCTGCCCGGACCACCTGGAGAAAAGCACGATCTGGAAACTCTTGTCCGTAAAAGAAAATATCGGGGTTGAGCTGACAGAAAGCCTCGCTATGTGGCCTGCAGCCAGCGTAAGCGGCTATTATTTTGCCCACCCGGACAGTAAATATTTCGGTTTAGGGCGTATAACAGAAGAACAGGTGGACGACTATGCCAAAAGACGCGGTATCTCTAAAGAGTCCGCCTTGCAATGGCTGGCACCCAACCTTGCCTGATAAAAATAATAATGATCAATGACTGATGAACAGCTTTAGGAAGCGTAATGAAATACTATCGGCCTGCATTTTTAAATCAGCACATTTCCCAATTCTCAAATTCTTAAAATGAAAGTAACGGAACATATATCAAAAGCACAAGGCAGCACCTTATTCTCCTTTGAAATTTTACCCCCTCTGAAAGGGGAAACGGTACAGCAAATTTACGATACGATTGATACCCTGATCGATTACAACCCGGCCTTTATAGATGTGACTTATCACCGGGAGGAATATATCTTCCTGGAGCGCGAAAATGGCTTGCTGGAAAAGAAAGTTGTGCGCAAAAGACCCGGAACTGTTGGGATCTGTGCCGCCATCCAGAATAAATACAAGGTGGATGCGGTGCCGCATATATTATGTGGTGGTTTCGATAAAGAGGATACCGAAAACTTCCTGATCGATCTGGATTTCCTGGGTATTGATAACGTACTGGCTTTGCGCGGCGATGCCATCAAAAGTGAAATATATTTTAAGAGCGAGCGTAACGGGCATCAATATGCCAGTGAACTGGTGAGCCAGATCCAGGGATTGAACCAGGGGACTTACCTGGATGATTATTTAGAGAATAATACCCCTACTAATTTTTGTATCGGAGTTGCCGCTTACCCCGAAAAACATATGGAAGCGGCCAGCCTGCGCCAGGATATTAATTACCTGAAACAAAAGGTGGATGCCGGTGCCGATTACATCGTGACCCAGATGTTTTTCAATAATGAGGCTTATTTCGACTTCGTGGATAAGTGCCGGGCTGCAGGTATTCATGTGCCTGTCATCCCGGGTTTAAAACCTATAGCGACCAAAAGCCAGTTAAGTATGATCCCGCATCGGTTTAAAGTAGATCTGCCGGATGACCTGGTGATGGAAGTACTGAAATGCAAAGACAATAAAGAGGTAAAGCAGGTCGGTGTAGAATGGTGTATTACCCAATGCCGGGAGTTAAGGGCCGCGGGAGTACCTGCTTTGCATTTCTACTCCATGGGAAAAAGCGAGAACATTAAGACTATTGTCAAAGAGGTGTTGTAGTTCATTAGGATTTGAGTAATGGTTTATTAACCGTTATATTTGCGCTCCTTAACTAATTTACATATGAATAAATGGAGACTCGCTGCAGGGCTGGTTCTATATGCTAATGGGATTTTTGCGCAATCAGGTGAGCTTGCTGATTCGGTCACACGGACGAATGAGACGTTGCAGCCCTATCTTTCAACAGTATCTTCTCTGGATTATTATCCTTATACTTTAAACTTTACCGAACAGTTGTCTGTAGCAACCACAGGGATCAGGGCATTATCTCCTTCATTACCAGGAATGACCAACAGGCTTGCTATAAGGGGATATTCAAATATGTATCATGAGCAAATGCCAGTGGTAGTTGTAGATGGCAATTTATATACAGGCTCTTTAAGCAACCTTAATCCCTACATGATTGAAGAGCTTAAAATTATTAGAAACCCTTTTGAATCAAGTCTGCCGATGAGTCTTACTGCGGATGGCGTTATCGAGATAAAAACCAAAAGGCACCGGGGTGATAAAAAATGGTATTTTAATTTTAATACCAATGCCGGTATGGTAAGCAGGGGCGTAAAGGATTATGATGTTATCACAGATCCGGGTATGTTCTATGAACTCATGTATACCAAATACAGGAATGAACTTTACCTTTCAGGTATGAATTGGGAGGACACAAAAGTGAAGGCAGCGAATGAATTTGTAGCCGGATATTATCTGAACAATTTATATGATGTACCCAATAATGAGCTTATAGATATCAATACCGGTAAATTCAACAGCAATGCGCGGCGTTTATATGATGATGATATTTACGGCCGTTTTGAACGCAAAAACGGTTTTAGAAATCAACACAACTTTATTGCCTCAAGACTTTTTGAAAAAGGTAATCTGAATATTAACGCCGGCTATGTTAAAGAACGCAGCTTTATCAAAACACTTGACTTTGACCGGGTTGATCTTGGCCTGAAAGGAAACTGGAATCTTTCTGGTAGATGGACGGTCGGATTTACAGCAAGCTATGCACATCAGGGTATTAGTGCTACAGAAACGCCTTATAAATCAAAGCAGGATGTTTCGCCTTTAGCCGCTTACTATGCACGTGATAATAATGGAGCTATTATTAAGAACAGCAAAGGTGCAGATTCTGTGAGCAGCCTGTTTTCCCATTGGCCTGTTCTGTTGGATGCGCCAAAGACAACGACTACTTTGTCTGTTCATCCTTACCTGGTAGTTCATTTGTTTAAAAGTTTAAACTTCAAAGTGAACGCGGGTATGAACAGCGATAAGATTGATCAGCATAAACAATATTACAGGTACAACGCTTTGTCTTTTGGCGATAATCATTTGATGAGGTCTATGCAATACTTAAGCTTCAATCCAAGCCTGAACTGGTATCATAATAAAGGAAAGCACAGATGGAATGCAGTGGTTCAATGGAGCCATTACAGGTATAAACATACAGTTGATTGTCATGTAAATACGCCTGCAGTTATGTTGAACATTACTGATGGCTATGGCTACCAGAACAATAACCTCGATTTTAACTCCACTTACACTTTTAATAACAGGATTGGTATTAATCTAAGGTTGAACCAGGAGCGGAATGTGAATAATAAAAATGTTATTGTACCCCAAAAGTACCAGGCCAACAATTATGCATTGGGAATAAACGCGAATATCGTGAACAGTAACCGTGGTTATTTAACACTGGTTGCAGATTATGTTTTGCAGAAAAACTTTATTCATTTTAATCATGAAAGAGCATTTTCCAGCCTGGAGAACGCTCTTTTGTATAACAATTCTTCTTCGAGTATTAACTTTTTGCCATTAGCTTATTTTGTACCGGTAGAGACGTCTCAAAAAACATACCAGGCCAGCCTTAGAGCTTCTATGTTTGATCATCGTTTAAAATTTAGTGCCGGTTATTTTGTTAGAAATATTTATGATGCGCGTACTTATTTCAATAACCAGCTTATGGGGTATTGGTATTTTTCGGAAGGGTTAAACCTACTCAATAGTGGCTATGAATTTGACATACAGAGTCGCGTCATTGACCGTTCAGATTTCAAATGGAATGTGCAGCTTACTGGTACTCATTTCGCTAATAAATTAGGCGGAGCACTTGCTAAGATGGGCGGTATAGCACCTTTTGAAAATAAAAGTATTAATAGCATGTATTTGCCGGAGTGGGGCGGGGTGGATCCGGCTACCGGTAGCAATCTTTTAATCAGAAAAGACGGTACGAAAACTGCAGCAACATTTGTAGACTTCGAAGATTACAAATTTTTTAAAGGCTCAGATCCTGTGCTTTGGGGATCTTTTGGGAATAGCATAAGCTGGAATAAGCTGAGCATAAATATCCTGTTTAACTATAGCCTGGGAGGCCAGGTGTATGATCAGGTATATGCAATGCTTTCTCAATCCGATAGGGGAGCTTTCTCTACTTACAATGTTCACAAAGATTTGCTGGAAAGCTGGACTCCGGAACACCGTAATACCGATATACCCGTAACGACCAACTACTCTACAAACAATTCTTTTTTTATGACTAATGCCAGTTGGTTGAGTCTGAAAAATGTGAATATTAGTTATGATCTACCTAAACATATCTTTCGCAACAATTTTATAGATGGTGTCTCCGCCTACATCGCTGGAGATAATTTACTGTTTCTAAGTAAGCGGCAGGGTTTAAATCCAAATGCGGCTTTTGGCCCAATTGCTCTATCAACTTTTCCAATGACAAGAACTCTAATGGTTGGATTCAATCTGAATTTTTAGAATGTTTGTAGTACCTGATTGTCAATTGTCATAATCATTTTACAAAATAGGGAATATTAATGGTTAAAGCTTTATAAACAGGCTGTTTCAGAAGCATTCGTAATTATTTTTGTTAGCGGAAAAATAAATATTCAAGCATGATGATATCAGAACAATTAAAAAGCCAGACCAAAGAGCTGCACGATAAAGTGGAGGCAAGTATGAATTCCAATAAGATCTTTGACCAGACTTATACTATTGAGGATTACAAAAATCTTTTAAAACAAAACGCCCTGCTGATCGCGAAATATGAGCAGGCGGCTATTGAAGTGCTAGATGCAGAACTGGGTACTTCCCTGGAGCTGGATAAGCGTGTTAAAGCTAATGTTATACAGTCTGAACTGGCTAACCTGGGCCTTCAATATGACGCTTCTGTAAAGCAGGATACCACAGGCATCAGCGCTGCGAAAGCTTTAGGTATTTTATATGTGATCGAAGGATCTACTTTAGGTGGCAATGTGATCGCCAGAGCTTTGTCAAAAAATGAAGCGTTTAAAGAGGTTACCTTCAACTACTTCTCTTTTTACAAAGACCAGACCGGTCCAATGTGGACTAAGTTCAAAACTGTGCTGGACGGGTATGTAACCTCTGATGAGGCAAAGCAAGAATGTATTGATGGGGCTAACTTAGCTTACGGTACTTTATTAAATTAATCAGTATACTGCTCTACTAAAAAAGGTGTCCTGCTAATCAGCAGGACACCTTTTGGTTTTACCAGATCACGATGCGGGAAGCCGGATCAAGGTATAAAGCATCACCCGGCTTGAGCTGCCAGGCTTCCTGGAACTCCTTCAGGTGGGGCATCGGGCCATTAATGCGATCCCTTGCCGGGCTGTGCGGGTCGGTCAGCACCTGCTGGCGTAAGGCCTTCTCTGTAATATTGGTATGCCATACCTGTGCCCAGCCCAGGAAGAACCTTTGCTGCCAGGTAAAGCCATCAATAGGGGCAGGAGCGCCTTTCTTGTCAATAGATTTCTTTAAGGCATAGTAAGCCAGGGTCAGGCCTCCCAGGTCGGCAATGTTCTCACCTATCGTCAGTTTGCCATTAATATTAAGGCCCGGGAGTACTTCCTTACGGTCAAAATACTCGATATATTTATTGGCCAGGGCATCAAACGATTTTCTGTCTGCTTCAGTCCACCAGTTGTCCAGGTTACCTTCTGCATTATATTTGGAGCCT
Organism: Taibaiella sp.; assembly: GCA_016786705.1. Taxonomy (GTDB): domain Bacteria; phylum Bacteroidota; class Bacteroidia; order Chitinophagales; family Chitinophagaceae; genus Edaphocola. The sequence goes on along the minus strand of JAEUVV010000007.1, from coordinate 119,360 downwards.
TTATCATCAAAGCCATGGCTGAACTCGTGCCCGATTACGGCTATAATGCCGCCATAGTTAATCGCATCATCAGCATCAGGGTTAAAGAAGGGAGGCTGTAAGATGCCCGCCGGGAAGACAATTTCGTTATTCATCGGGCTGTAATAGGCGTTAACGGTCTGCGGCGACATGCCCCATTCTGTTTTGTCTACGGGCTTGCCGATTTTGTTCCGGCCTTCGTTTACCCGCCATTTCCTGGCGGAGATGATGTTTTCTATCAGCGTGTTCGCTTTGATCTCAATAGTAGAGTAGTCTTTCCAGGTGTCCGGGTAACCGATCTTATAGGTAAAGGCGGCCAGTTTTTTGCGTGCCTCGATTTTTGTTTCCGGGCTCATCCAGCTCAAGGCGTCTATCCTTTCTCCAAAAACAGTGCGTACGTTCTCGATCATTTCCGCTACTTTTTTCTTAGAACTTTCGGGGAAGTATTTTGCCGCGAACAGTTTGCCCAAAGACATGCCCAGGATATTATTTGTGGCGTCTATAGCCCTGTCTTCAAGACCTTTACGTTCTTTTACCCCTTTCAGAACGGTATTGTTGAAATGGAAACTTTCTTGCTGAAGCTTATCGGGAAGCGCGGTGGCGAAACTATTCAGCAATTGCCAGCGCTGGTAGGTCTTTAAGGTTTCCAGTGATTGTGTGGCCAGGAAGCTATTCAGATTTTTTAAGTAATCGGGATGCTGTACGATAAGCTCCTGAAAGTCGTACTCCATTGTTTTGAGATAACGCTCCAGGTCCAGGTTCCTGACCAGCTGGGCAAGCTCGTTTTTGCTGATTTTATTATATGTTTTTTCCGGGTCGCGTAGTTCAACATTACTTAACTGGAAACCGGCAATTTTACTTTCAAATTGCAGAATCGTTGTTCCCGGTTTTTTGTCTTTCCAGCCGGCCAGGAGAAACATTTTGTCGATGTGACGTACCATTGCTTCCCTTATCGCTTCTGCGCTGGAATCCGTTTTGGTATAAAATCCTTTTTCCCCTAAGGTGAGGCCGCTTTGGTAAAGATAAACGGCATTCCATTTGCTGTTTTTGCGATCTGCGTTTACGCCGAAACCATAAACGCCGGATACACCGATGCCGGCCAGATGAGCGTTTGTATTATTCCACTCTTTAAGGTCTTTGGCTTTTGCGATCATGTCCAGGTAAGCCTTTAGCGGTCGGGTACCTAGACTTTCTATTAATTCGGTATCCATGTAGGAGCGGTAAAAGTCTGCAATTTGCTGCGCTTCCGATCCTGCCTTTGCTTGCGGGTTAGCCAGGAGTTCTTTAATAATAGTTTTTAAACGGACCTCCCGGTTTTCTTTATCCAGTATGCCGAAAGCGCCCCACCTGCTTTCCGTTCCGGGAATAGGGTTGGCCGTTTTCCAGCCGCCGTTGGCAAACTGGTCAAAATCGACACCTGGATGTGTGGATCTGTCTAAGTCTGAGACGGGAAAGGCTGGCACCTGGGCTACAATTAAGCCGGAAGCGGAACCTAGTATGGCTAAAGTTAATAACCAGTTTTTAGGATTTAAAATACGCATGAATGAACTTTTAAGTTTGAAAGAGCTCAAAAATATAAAAAGATTTTTTTAAATAAAGACCGGGTTGTATTTAACGATAGGTTATTAGGTAAATATATATGTGTACTTTTGTTTTTTTTAATTAATTTCGTAGGATTATAATTTTTATTTCAAACACAAATTTTTATGAAAAAATTGCTAGCTATTATCTTTATCGTATTAGGTACGGTTTTGGTTTGTTCTACTTTGCAAAGCTGTGCAGGTGGAAAGCGTGGTAAATATGATTGCCCTAAAATATAGGTTATAGCTTAAGAAAGAAGTCCATGAGCAGCAGGTCGTGCTGCGCTGTGACTTTAACGCACGATTAACCGGCAACATGTTCAAATTCTTAAACTTGATGATTAACTTTGTGTTTAATATAGCAAATCAGAGTTGGGCATTGTGAAAATGCGGGTGTGACTTAATTAAACTATTGATTTTTTATCCAATCAAAAACTACCATTAAATAAATTTTCAGGTAACAAAAAAAGTTCAAATGAAAAAGCCACTATTATCACTTGTTGTTCTTTTGACTATGGGTACTTCTGTAGTATTCGCGCAAGAGAATAGAAAATCTTTAAAAAAGAAAGAAAAAACAGAAGCTGTAGCTGTTGCTGCTGACCCGGCCGATGTGATGAAATTCAAAAATGAAGTTCATGATTTCGGAAATGTTAAAGAAGGGGACAAAGCTGAATATGAGTTTACTTTTGTTAACAAAGGCAAAAAACCGATTACGATCCAGAATGTAACTACCACCTGTGGTTGTACAAGCCCGAACTGGTCCAAAGAGCCGGTTGCACCAGGTAAAAAAGGTTCCGTAATGGTTTCTTATTCTACTCCGGGACGTGTAGGCCCTATCAACAGGCAAGTGACTGTGATGACCGACGCCGGTAATAAAGTATTGAAAATTAGTGGTACTGTAGTCGCTAAGCCAACCGCTTCTGTACCTCAGAACAATTCAGCAATCAAAGCGAACTAATTTATTTTCAGGAAGCAAAAAGGTTTATAATTAGATATGAAAAAGTTATTGTCTGTTTTACTTTTATTCTGTGTGGTAACCGTTTTCGCACAGGGTAACGGTCCAGCCTTCAAATTTAAAGAAGCTAATAATACGCACAACTTTGGTACTGTTAAAGAAGGACAGGATGCAGTATACTCTTTTGAATTTACCAATGTAGGTCAACAACCTATCTTAATTCAGGAAGCAACGTCTACTTGCGGATGTACGACTCCAGACTGGCCTAAAGCCCCGGTATTGCCCGGCAAAACAGGCAAAATTACAGTCAAATATCAAACCAAAGACAGAGTAGGCCCGATTGATCGTACTGTCTTTATCAAATCAAATGCAAGCCGGACGCCCATTGAATTAAAGATTACCGGTACAGTGGTTAAATAATTCCCAGTGTATAAATTATAAATAGAAAAGCTGCTCCCGAACCGGGAGCAGCTTTTCTATTTTAAGTACTATGAATTTGGATTATCTTTGCTCCTTACTCAGAAACTAAATGTCCCTAATACTATTTATTGATACCGCTTTTACGCATACGCATATAGCTTTGGGTAACGAAACCGGTATCCTGGCGGAACTGTTGCATGAACAGGCTAATGAACAGGCTGCTTTTCTTAATACGATGATTGCTGATCTGCTGGCCGGGCAAGGGCTTACTATGAACGCCATCTCAGCTGTGGCTGTAGACGGCGGACCTGGTAGCTATACCGGTTTAAGAGTAGGCATGGGGGTGGCAAAAGGTCTTTGCTTTGCCCTGGACAAGCCCATTATGGTATTTAATAAGCTGGAATTACTGGAAAACCAGGAAACTGATTTTTTGCTTATCCTGAAAGCAAGAACGGGAGAGGGCTTCGCCTTCGCCCGGGAAAAAAAGACCGCTGTACTGTCTCCACAACATATTTTTTACGAAAATTTTGACTGGAAGGCATTTGAATCGCTGCAACTCATTACCGACGATGCGTCGCTAATGGAATCACAGGCAAATGCGAAGGCTTTAAAAAGCCATATACTGAACATGAGTGACTGGCGGGTTTTAGCCTGGAACAGGTTTTCCGGCAAAGACTTTGATGATATCGCCTACGCCGAACCCTTTTATTTAAAAAGCGCATTTACAACAAGTCCCAAAAAGAAAATCTGAGCACATGATCAAGGCCCAAAAGAAAGTTTCAGAATCGCACACTATAATGAGTGAGATTGTATTGCCCAATGATACCAACACACTGCAAAACCTTATGGGCGGCAGGTTATTACATTGGATGGATATTACTGCGGCTATTGTCGCGCAGAAGCATTGCAATAAGCCCTGTGTGACGGTTTCTGTCGATAATGTGCACTTTCATAATCCTATACAGCTGGGCAATATTGTAACGATTGAAGGTAAGGTAACCCGGTCCTTTAATTCTTCCCTGGAAATTTACCTGAGTGTATATGGTGAAAGCCCGATCAAGCAAGAGCGTTATTTATCCAATGAAGCTTATTTTAATTTCGTAGCCCTGGACAGCCTGGGGAAACCGACCCGGGTGCCTGAAGTACTGCCGGAAACCGATAAAGAACAGGAAATGTATGAAGATGCTTTACGCAGGCGGCAATTAAGATTGCTGCTGGCTGGTAAGCTGAAAATGGAGGATGAGCTGGCTTTAAAAGATATTCTTTTCCCAAAAAATAAGTCCTGAATATGAAATTGATCAGTGTAGTAGCCGCTTCAGAGAATAATGTGATCGGTGTTAATAATAAGATGCCCTGGCATTTACCGGATGACCTGAAATTCTTTAAGAAAACGACTTCAGGTTTCCCGATCATCATGGGTAAAAATACCTGGCGGTCAATAGGCGCTCAACCATTACCTAACAGGACTAATATAGTCGTTTCGGGTAGTATGGAAGCCACAGCCGGAATTGTCCTGGTTAAGGATATGGAAGCAGCGATTGCCTGGCTGCATGAAAATCAACCCGGGCTGGAAAAAGCATTCATAATCGGTGGGGGACAGCTTTACCGGGCTACTATGGATCTTATTGATGAGCTCTATATGACCCGTATACATACTTCCATTGAAGATGGAATGGTTTATTTCCCGGAATTCGGTGAAAACGAATGGGAGCTGGAATGGACTGAATTTCATGATAAAGATGAGCGGCATAGGTTCAGCTTTACATTTGAACATTGGGTAAGAAAAAGCGAATAGATCAGGCGTGAACTTTTTAAATTACTTATTAAAGGCCAAAGGAAGACATGGCACGCATTCCCCCTATATTTACAAGTTTGTGGAGGATGCTTTGCATGACAATAATGCGCTTAGCTGGCTTTATCCCGATGAAGTTGAAGGGAAGAAAGCACGTACCTTATTCCGGGTAATCTCTTATCTTATTGAAGCGGGACAATTAAATACCTCTGCAGCTGTATTGCAGGGCAATGCCTGGTTAGAACATTTTAACCCCGCTATTAAAGACCCGGATCAAATAACTGCAGCGCAACCCTCAATTACGGTGCTTGGCCTGGAGGAAATGGATTTGTGGAAGGATGCTTTCTTTACAAAAGGCGCAGGTGGTAGTAATGATAGTGTCTTATTGCTATTGCATCCCGGTAATCCCGGTTATACTTTACTGGAAGATTATTTTAAGCGGGACCATTTCAATGCCACCATATTCACCTGGAATTTTTCTATTTTAATGAACCGGCCTGATTTTAAAAGAAAACAGCACTTTATATTAAGGTAATAATGCTGTTGTTTTATTTTCTTTTTTGATCTGGTTGCCTACCCAATAAATAAGTACTGCAGCCAGGTAAAAAATAGCCCCTATTTTATAGGTCTGCAGCAATTCAGAAAAGAGATTGTTAATAAAGAACGCAGCGATAACCATTGCTCCAACCAGTGCCATTCTTTTGTACAGCACATTTTTCGTTTTATGATATACTTTCTGTGCCTGGAAAAAGAGGGCCCAGATAAGGATCCCGTAAAGGATCATGGCCGGCCAGCCCTGTTCTACCAACATGAAAATAAAATAATTATGGGTGGTTGATTTCTCTTCGTTCCGGCTTACATAAGTCCTGAACATCTGTACCGCATGCGGCTTATAGAAATCATAAAAGTTATTAGGTCCTACCCCTGTAAGCGGCTTCTCTGTACTCATCCTGGCTGAAGCGATCCAACGGTAAAACCGCTCCATAGAAGACATGTCGCCACCCATGAAAGTAGCTTTTAACAGGTCGTCAAATGAATGCCGGGAATACGTTTGCTCGTAATTGGGTTTGAAATGCTTATAGTTATCATTGATGACCAGGTAGCTTACAATGCTGATACAGGCAATAAAGAACAAGGCCATTAACCAATTAACCAATTGCTTCCGGATGGCGAAAACAATTACGAAAGCAAAAGCCACTGCGAGAATAGCCGCGCGCGCAAAAGTGAGGTAGGTGCAAATAATAAAGAAAGCCAGTAGTAATAAGTAGAATCTCCGGGTCCAGACTTTAGACTTATCGGTATGCCGCCAGAGCATATAGGGTATAGGCACCAGCATCGACATGATACAGCCATGGTCTACATGGTTGTAGAAGAATGGCTTTACCGCGACATTGGTATACAGGTATGTGAAATTTTTTAAAGCGTGTCTTACAACAACATAAGCCGCTACCAGTGTAAAACTGATCAATAAGATCCGGCACAATTTCATCCAGTCTTCTTCCCGCTTCAGTACCATCATTGGTAAGAGGACAAAAGAGAGGAGCTGAATCGTATTAACGCCCAGGTATTTAACGGAAGGTACCGGTATTTCTGAAAAGATCACCGAGATCAGCAGCCAGAAGTATTGAAGGAATATGATCAGGGTAAGCGGGTGCCGGTAAAAATTTTCATAAACGATCTTCCTGTTGTAAAGCAGTAAGGCCAGGGCAAGTAATGCAGATACAATGCTGAGTGGCATCATGGGCAGGTACATCGAACCGCTTCCTAAGGTAACCACTCCTGTTGTTGCTATAGAAAAAGCAAAGAACCAGTAATAGCTTTTCCAGTTCAGTATGATCCAGCCAATAAATAATAGCCCAAATGGTACCGCGATAACGGCATAGAGCTCTGTTGCAGCAGCCACAGCAATAGAGGCCAGCAGGATGATAAGCGCTGCCAGGTTGAGCCATTTAGGCACTGTTTCTTTATGTCGGAGGATTGCCTGCACGGTAATTTATGATTGCGCGCTCCTTTTATTCATCGCATTGGCCAGTAAGACCCAGAAGCAGGAGAACAGGAATGCCGCTATTGCACTACCTAAAACGATCCAGATTGCCCTGATGTTGGAGGGCACTGAAGGTTTGTAAGGTCCGCTTACTTTATAGAAAATGTGCATTTTATTGGTGTTGAGGAAGCTGTTGTACTGCGACTTCAGGCTGGCCAGTTTCGCATTTTCCTCATCCAGCTTATCTTTAACCGTAATTAATGACTGCAACTCTTCCATGCCGGCTGCATTGCTTTCTGAAACTGAAGTGCTGCCACTGTTTCCTGCAGTACCTCTTACGGGACCAAGCGCATTGTAGATATTGTAAGTCTTCCGGGTTTCGGCAATCTGTGTATTGATTTTTTGTATAGAGTCGGTCAGTAATTGACGTTTAAAATCTATTTCCTGGGTAATGTCCCTATTGTACTCTTCAAAATAGTTAATGTACAGGTCTTCTGCTTTAAATAACGCGGCTTGCAGCGCTTTTAAGGCTACATCAGGGTTCTCGTCAGTGAATTTGATTTCCAGGTCAGAATTGTCGGTACGTTTTACTTTATAATTGTCTTTAATGACATTGAACAATTTTTTCTCCGGGATATTTTTAGTTTCCTGGTATTTAGTTTCCTGGTTGATGTAAGCAATAACATCACTATTGGCAAGGATGGTCATCGCTTTATCGATCTCATTTTCTTTAGCGAAGGCATCTTTAACAAAGAAAGCTTCTTCGCCGAACATCTGGTTCCGGTCGAAGTTCATATAGCTTTTTACGATCACGTTTGCTTCTGCCGTATAAACGTCTTTTCTCAGGAAAACAAAGATTATGGAAGCGATAATACCAAGTATCGTAAAAATAAGTATGGTCTTAAATTTGCTTTTCAGCAAGATGAGGATATCGATTAAGTCGAATCTGTTGTTTTCCATTGAGATGGCGTTATTTGTTTCTGTATATTTTACAAAAAGGGTTAAGGTTTAAATACTTTCTCCGGCTTTCATTTTTTCGGCGTTTTCCGCTGTTTGCAGTGCTGTTAGCATGTCTTCAATATCACCGTTCATGAACTCGTCCAGGTTGTAGGCGGTCATATTAATACGGTGATCGGTAATGCGGCCCTGGGGATAGTTATAGGTACGGATCTTCGCGGAACGGTCACCTGTAGTTACGATACTTTTTCTTCTTTGAGCAATAGCTTCTTCATGCTTACGTACCTCTTCCTCGTATAATTTAGTACGTAGCATCGTCATCGCTTTTTCGCGGTTGCCCAGCTGGGTACGCTCGGTCTGGCAAATGACCACCGTACCGGTAGGTACGTGCGTAAGCATTACTTTAGTTTCTACTTTATTTACGTTCTGTCCGCCGGAACCGCCGCTTCGTGCCGTTTCCATTTTTACATCACTTTCTCTCAGTTCGAAGTCAATCTCTTCCGCTTCAGGCATGACCTGCACGGTGGCTGCGGAAGTGTGTACACGCCCACTAGCTTCTGTTGCCGGGACGCGCTGTACGCGATGCACACCACTTTCAAATTTTAGAGTGCCGTATACATCAGTGCCGGTAACTTCTAATTGTATGTCTTTATAACCACCTACAGTTCCTTCCGCTTCATAGATCAGGTTGGCTTTCCAGCCACGTTTTTCAATGTATTTCAGGTACATTCTCAGCAGGTCGCCGGCAAAAATACTGGCTTCGTCGCCACCGGTACCCGCCCTGATCTCTAATATGGCGTTCTTCTCATCAGTCGGGTCTTTAGGGATCATTAACTGGCGAATTTCTTCTTCCAGTTTTATTTTCTCTTCTTCCTGCAGGATAAGCTCTTCTTTAGCCATTTCTTTCAACTCAGGGTCACTCTCGTTGGCCAGAACATCTTTACCAAATGCAATACCTTCCAGTACATTCCTGTATTTCAGGTAGGATTGTACCAGGGGCTCCAGTTTTTTGTATTCTTTAGAAACCTGAGTGAATTTTTTATTGTCACTAACGATCTCCGGGTTGGTTAAGGCAATGCCGAGGTCGGTAAACTTGGCATTCAATGCTTCTAATTTATCTAACATTAACTTCTAAGGAAATAAACACTTTACTTAAATAAAAATGTAGGTCATATTGAAATAAAGTTGATAGCTCTCTTTTTTTCTATAAACCTACGAAAAATCCGCGGCGAAATTACAAAGATTAATCCAAACGAATTCCTATTAATTTTAACGGATACAGCCTCCTGAAATTGTTTTAAGCGGGAACTATTTTAAGGATTGATTCAATTCCCGGAGGCTTAGAATACTAATTATAAATTATTTAATATAAAACTGGTCATTTTTACATATAAATTATACCGGGTATAGCCTCCGTAAATGCTGTGGTTCTTATTCGTATAATAAAAGGCATCGAAGTTTTTATTGGCATCCACCAGCGCTTTAGATAGCTCTGTAGCGTTTTGTAGATGTACATTATCATCTGCCATACCATGGATGAGTAAGTATTTGCCTTCTAGGTTTTTTGCCATTCCCAGTGGGGCATTATCATCGTATCCTTTTTCATTATCAGAAGGTTTACGCATGAATCTTTCCGTGTATATATTATCATACAGGCGCCAGTTGGTTACCGGTGCTACTGCAATCGCCGCTTTAAATGTTTGCGGGGCTTTAAGGATACAGATCGTGCTCATAAAGCCGCCAAAACTCCAGCCCCATATACCGATCCTGCCGGCATCCACATAACTTTGCTTCCCTAAATAATTGGCTACATCAATTTGATCGTCACTTTCGAGTTTGCCAAGCTGCAGGTAGGTTTTTTTCTTAAACGCTTCGCCACGACCGCCTGTTCCTGTACCATCTGCTACTACCACGATGTATCCTTTCTGTGCCAGCAGCTGATGCCACCAGTAATTATCTAATGGGAATTTATTGAGCACCTGCTGGGAACCGGGACCTGAGTACTGGTATAATAATACCGGGTATTTTTTACTTGCATCGAAATTGGCCGGTTTGATCATATAGGCATTCAATTGTATGCCATCCCGGTTAGGGATAGTGATGAATTCTGTACGGCCTAACTGGTATTCTTTAAGCCTTTCTTCCAGTTTTTTATTCTCTTCCAGCACTCTTACTACTTTACCTTTAGCATCAATCAGCTTGAATGTAGGTACCTGTTGACTGGAAGAGTAACGGTCTATGAAGTAATTAAAACCATTACAAGGTGTAATTACATGTGTCCCTTTTTGGGTACTTAGCAAGTTCGGCGTTTTCTTTTTAAGGTCAATTACATAAAAGGCTGTATTTACAACATCCTCGGTAACGGTATAGAAGACTTGCCCGGTTTTTGTGTTTACGCCCAATACATCTTTTACCTCATTAACGCCATGTGTAAGCTGACTTAGTTCGTTTTTTACCCAGTTCCGGCGGTAAAGGTGGTTATAACCATCCTGTTCAGAGGTGATCAGGAAAGATTGGTTGTCCGGTAAAAAAGTAAGGTTGTCGGTTATATCTATATAATACTTATTTTTTTCTTCGTATATGAGTGTACTGGAATTATTATTAGCCTTTGCTAATAATAATTCCAGGTGATTCTGATGCCTGTTTAACCTGGTAACTGCCAGTTCATCATCTTTATTGGTCCATTTGATACGGGGAATATATTGATCTTTTTCAGGGCCGATATCTATGGTGGTATTACGATTGTTATTTACATCAAAAATATGGATGCTTACGATGGAGTTATCTTCCCCGGCTTTAGGATATTTATACCTGTATTCTGTTGGGTACTCTTTTCCTTCTTCAAAGAACATTGTATATTCTTTGACCCGGCTCTCGTCAAATTTGTAATAGGCAATATAATTGCCCTTAGGTGACCATTGATAAGCCTGGGTAAAACTAAACTCTTCTTCATATACCCAGTCGCAATTGCCATTGATGAGCTTATTTTTAGCACCATCACTGGTTACTGTTTGCACCTGTGCGGAATTAAGATCTTTGATGTATAGATTATTATCTTTTACATAAGCCACCTTCTGGGCATCGGGAGAGAAATCCGGGTGTAATACTTTTGCAGGTTCGAGCAGGCTTAGTTTTTTATCGGCGATATCATATATATAGGTTACATAAAGCGTGGAATGCCTGTATATAGGCTCCGGCTCTGTAAGGATCAGCAATTTTTTTTCATCGCTGCTGAATTTGAATTCAGTAAACTGGACTTGTTTGCCGTCAAACACGAGGTCGCTGGCCTGAAGCAAGGTGCCAAGTTCTTTATTGTTGTTGAGGGCATATATTTTTATGTCGCCATTCTTTTCGGTCTTTACATAACGCTTCCCGTCATTAAGTACATTAAACCCGGGTACAGACGCCGGGGAGAAAGTGCCTTTCAACCAGATATCTTCCAAAGTGATTTCTTTGGATTGGGCAACTGTTTGTGTTGGTGCCAATGCGCTTAGGCTTAAGCAAATAATGGCGGATATGATATGGAATGTATATCTGAGCATATTGATCCTTGTTAATATTTTTATTTTTATTTATTCTCTGGAGTGATCGCTTTCCCGGTGATACCGCCGCTTACCGCAAATTTCATGGCTTCGGCGGCATTCATGCCTATTACAGGTTTGACATTTTTCATTTCTGTTACGATCACCCAACCTGATATGGCATAGGAGTGGGGCAGGTAAACGGAAACTTTTTCATGGAAATCGGCGAAGCTCATATCCGGCTGGGTCAGGAAGCCAATACGCCATACTTCCGGGTCATTATTAGTTTTTACCCAAACCGGGTTATTGAATTTTTTCTTATCGCCAACAAAAGATACCAGGACCTCTTTTATAGAAGTATAAATGAATTTAATGCCCGGTGTTTTTTCCAGGATATGCTCCAGCAGGTCTACGATGAACCGGCCTACGAAAAAACGGGTACCGATAATGCCGATCAGGGTGGTGAAAACAATCAGCATGATGAAAGCGAGCCCCGGGATTTGTTCCGATAAACTCGGGATCAGGCTATCGATACTACTGAATACATAATAGATTACCGCGACCGTAACACTTACCGGTCCCAGTATGACCAGGCCCTGCAAAAATGCTTTTAGCAGGTATTTTCCTAAATTTCCTTTTTCTTCTGGCATTTAATGGTATGCTATCTAAATAAGATTCAAAGATAAGTAAACAAGTATTATACACCACAACGCTTTTAATTAAGTATTAGAAATAAAGAAGGATAACAATAAGTTTTTTATACAAAAAGAGGAATAGCCCGGTGAACTATTCCTCTTTTACTATAAGCTTTTGCAGGTTTACCTGATCAAAGTCACATCACCTTTATAGGTCACGATTTCTTTATTAGGTAACTCGGCTACGACAATATACATATATACGCCCTGTGGTGAAGGTTGGCCTTTAAAGGTACCGTCCCAGCCTTTTTTAGGGTCAATTGTGCTGAACATTTCCTGGCCCCAGCGATTGAATACCTGGAACTTGGTCAGTTTTATAAATTGGTTTCCTGGTATTGTAAATACATCATTCCGGCCGTCGCCATTTGGTGTAAAGGCGTTAGGCATAATTGGCTTATGAGGATAAATTACATTAATATCAATAGAAGCAGTGTCTTTACAGCCGTATCTATCTGTACCGATTACTTTATAAGTGGTATTCTCATGTGCTTTTACAGAATTATTCTGAAGGAAAGGATCTTCAAACAGGTGACTGGGCTCCCAGGTATAGAATATGAAATTACCGGCAACTCTGAAATCGATGGTTTCATCATAATTATAAGTAGAACCGGATTGTGGTAAGACACTCGTAAACTTTTCTGGTAATACCGCAGTAAGGTTTAAATTTTTCTCACTATAACAACCAGCAACAGGGGTAGTGACCCTAAGGGTATAATTGTATAGTCCCGGAGGTGCATAGAAGAAATTAGTACCAATATTATCGGCTCTTAATCCTGTAGCCGGAGTCCATTTATAGTTATAGATCAAAGAGTCGGGACTTACCATTACCGGTATTGGTACAGAGTCAGTCAGGCAAATCGTGGTATCCGTTGGCATCTGGATAATAGGAATCTGTTCTACTGTAGCAAGATAACTACGATAGGCCGGCGGACAAGTTGCCGGGGCATTGGGTTGTGTAACTTTAAGGGTAAAGATCCTTGTTGTAAGCATATTTGGAGTTATGGTCAGGCTTCCGTTATTGTAAGCAACCGGATCCCAACTGAAGTCACATCCCGGAGCAGTTTCGCCCTGTATGGTAATCGTTGTGTTAGGACAAACGGTAGTAGGAGGAGTGGGAATATTGACATAAAGAGAATCGTAAATGTAAACAGTGTCTCTCTGGATAATAGGGATGATAGAGGCGCCCACCAGTACAGAGTCAGGGTGTTTAATGCCTATAACTACATATCTTTCTCCTGAATATGGGCCTAACAGGCCTTTGACCTGCAGGCTGGCGGTAGATTGGCCCGGAGGTACCGGCAATGTATTAGGAATGGGTTCATAGTGTACGCCCGGAACAGCTGTTCCGCCTATTTCTAAATGGAACGTAAACGGTAACATAGTGTCACAGTCTGTTCTTTTGTACTGTATTTCGGCCGGAGTACAGCCTCTTACAGTGTGCAACTTATTGGTATTAGCGCCTAAACCGGAAGTGGGTAAAGTAGCTACAGCAGTACTGGTTAAGCTACCCGCTTTAAAGAAAATGCCGGAATCATAGATACCGTCTGATACATTGGCAATGGCCAGTTTTAAGCGATAGGTTTCGCAGGGAGTTACAATAGCCTCTGCGGTCATTACTGTAGTAAATCCATCAAATACAACGGTTTGCCCACCCGTGTTATCGACATAATACTGTGAATAGGGGGCTATAGGGTCGATATTGGTGCAATAGGAAAGTGTACCGAAAGCACCCGGGCCACTTGCTATTGTGTTGATCATGATCGGTGTATTGGTGCCTGGTACCAATGCCACGTTTCTTTTTGTAGGCATGGGGGTATTGCTTACAATGCCCGGTCCTGAAATCAACAAGGCGAATACGTCATTTACTGTTGCACAGGCATATTCAGGATATTCCTCAGAACCGAATACATAATTAAATCTGACAGTATCACCTTTAGGGATAAAATCAAATTCCAGCACACAGGCGTCATTGGTACTGGCCATATTAAAGCTGGCAGATATGGCGTTCAGGTCCGCATCGCCGGGTGTATTGGCGATGGTGGTCATCTGTAAGTTGGCTGGTGCACCGATCCCGTTTATACCGGCTGCATTATCAATTCTCCCGGTAGAAAGAACGATACCGCTATCAATACCTAAATTGCTTGGCCCTTCAAATTTTCCGCTTCCGTTAGTATTACAGATAAGCGTCGCATTAGAAGTAGATACTCCCGGACCTACCAGGATATCTACTAATTGCTGGGCCGTAAGATTAGGAGTACCCACCAGCTGGGCCTTAAGCTGGGAGGAAAAAAGCAGCAAACAAAAGCTTGCTATCAGGGACTTTTGTAAAAAATTAAATTTCATGGCGAAATGTGTTACAATAGATAATGGTGAAAATGTCTATCAAATTTAAGTTAATTTTTTATTTATTGAAATATTTTATTGTTTATTAGTGTTTTTATTGGCATTCTATCGGTTTCCAGATCATAATTATATAGTTAGTGCGGATTTTAGCAGGTTTTTTGGATTGTTAATTTTTTGTTATACTTTAATTTAGATGTGTTCGATGATGATTTAGTTAAATTTTTTAAAATCCTTTAAAGCTATATATTGAAAAAGGCAACCCAGGAATGGGTCGCCTTACCTTAAACATAATTGCACTTTGGTTATGCAAGACCAGGTGCATCAAAACAAAAAATTATTGCCAGCCGCCACCAAGTCCTTTATAGATATTTACAACGGCACTCATGCGCGCTTTTTGTGTTTCTATTAATTCCATTTTTGCTTCCAGGGCATCTCTTTGCGTCATTAACACTTCCAGGTAGTCTGCTTTGGCGTAGCGGAAAAGGTCGTTAGATATAGAGATAGACTGGTTAAGGGCATCTACCTGTCTTACCTTTAATTTATAATTATCATTTAAGTTTTCAATATTTGACATTTGATTGGCAACTTCAAGATAGGCACTGATCACTGTTTTCTCATATGCATATAAAGCCTGTAGTTGCCTGGCATTGGCCATGTTAAATTCCGCTTTTATGGCGCTCCGGTTGATAATAGGACCTACAAGGTCACCAACTAATGAATAGGCCATAGACTCCGGTATCTTAGCCAGGTAGCCTGGCTTGAAAGCTTGCAGCCCTATAAAAGAAGAGATCTCAAGCGTGGGGTAAAACTCTGCGCGGGCGGATTTTACATCCAGCTTTGCCGCTTCCAGCTCCAGCTCTGCCTGCCGTATATCCGGCCGGTTTTGCATTAGCTGTGAGGGAATACCGGTAGCAATCATTCTTGGTACATCGTTCAGGTAGCTCGGGCTACTGCGTAAAATAGGCTGGGGGAACCGGCTCAACAGCATATTGATCCGGTTCTCTGTCTCCGTAATTTCCTGCCGGATCTCATATTGCATGCTTTCCGTTTTATATACTTCTGCCTGGAACTTTTGTACTGCTAATTCTGTTGTCCTGGTGGCTTCTTTCTGGACCTTTACAATTTCTAAAGCATCTTTTTGCAGTTTTATGTTTTGCGTAATGATCTCCAGCTGGTTGTCTAAAGCCATCAGCTCATAATAATTATCGGCTATTTCTGCAATCAGGTTAGTGATCAAGAAGTTCCGGCCTTCGACAGTGCCCAGGTAACGTTTAGCGGCGGCCTCTTTAGCATTCCTGAGTTTTTTCCAGATATCCACTTCCCAGGTTACGAAGGCCCCGATGTTAAAATCAGTCATCGGGTCTGGCATAGCTTTTCCCGGTTCGATCTCTGTAGTAGCATCACCGGCACCGGTACTGGTATAGCGACCGGGCTTATCTACACCCAGGCCACCTCTTACACCACCTACCGGCAGTATTTTGCCCTTTTTTAATCTTACTTCATTTTGCGCGATCTCGATCTCTTTTAAAGTGATCATTAACTCCCTGTTATTTTCAAGAGCAGTGTCGATCAGGTTTTGGAGGTAAGGATCGCTGAAGTAATCGCGCCATTTGATGGTCGCAATATTGTTGCTGTCTGTACTGTTTTTATATTTTGCCGGTATATTTGCCGTACTGTTTATTGTGGTCAGGGCAGGGATTTTACAACTGCTCATGTACAGTGTGCCCAGCAGGGAAAGCCCGATGAGGTATTTTGAACTAAACATATTTTTCTGGATTATCTAATTCTTCTGTAATAGGATTTTCTGTTTCGTGTTTGGCCAGTTTGTTGCGGAAGGCAAAGGTCCCGAATATAAAGTACAGGCCCGGTATGATTACTACGCCAAATAAGGTTCCGAATAACATGCCGCCTAAGGCTGCGGTACCTATGGTCCTGTTACCTAAGGCCCCCGGGCCGGTAGCTACTGCAAGGGGTAATAAGCCGGCAATGAATGCGAACGAAGTCATCAGGATCGGCCGGAACCTGGCTTTAGCCCCTTCTATGGCTGATTTGTAAACCGAAGCCCCTTCCGAGTGTCGCTGTATCGCGAACTCTACGATCAGTACGGCATTTTTACCCAGTAACCCGATCAGCATCACCAAAGCGATCTGCGCATAGATATTGTTTTCCATACCTAGAAGTTTGAGCAGGAAGAAAGCCCCGAAAAGACCGGCAGGTAAAGACAGTAATACCGGGAATGGGAGGATGAAACTTTCGTACTGGGCTGCCAGTACCAGGTAAACAAATCCTAAACAGATCAGGAAAATGTAAATGGCTTCGTTGCCTCTGGAGGTTTCATCTTTTGAAATGCCCGCCCAATCGATACCATATCCTCTGGGTAATGTTTTGGCGGCCACCTCGCTGATCACTTTAATGGCTTCACCACTGCTGAATCCCTGGTTAGGAGCACCGCTGATCTGGGAGGAGAAATACATGTTATGCCGGGTGATTTCAGACAAGCCATATACTTTCTCCATAGTCATGAAAGCGGAGAAGGGTACCATCTCATCCTTGTTATTTTTGACATACAATTTGAGGATGTCATCGGGTAAGGCCCTGTATTGGGGCAGAGATTGTACGATTACCTTATATTGCCGGCCAAATTTGATAAAGCTGGTTTCATAATTACTGCCGATCAATGTAGACAGGGTAGACATTGCATTCTCAATACTCACGCCTTTCTGCTGGGCAATATCATTGTTTATATTAAGCATGTATTGCGGGAAACTTGCACTGTAAAAGGAGAACACAGAGGCCAGCTCTTTTCTTTTTTTAAGTTCGGCCACAAAGTTGTTATTGACTTCTTCAAACTTTTTATAATCACCGGAACCGGTTTTGTCGAGCAGGCGCAATTCAAACCCACCTGCGGCGCCATAACCGGGAACGGCCGGTGGCTGGAAGAATTCAATCACAGCGCCCGGAATACTTTTGGATTCTTTTTCCAACTCTTCAATAATTTCCTGGGCAGATTGTTTCCGTTCACTCCAGTCTTTCAGGTTGATAAGGCAGGTGCCAGAGTTGGCACCGGTACCTTCTGTGAGGATCTCATAACCTGCAAGGGAAGATACAGATTGTACACCTTCCACATGTTCTGCCAATTGCTGCAATTTTTCAGAAGCTTCATTGGTACGCTCCAGGGTTGAGCCCGGCGGGGTTTGCACGATTCCGTATATCATGCCCTGGTCTTCATTAGGAATGAAACCACTGGGCACTGAAGCGCTAAACGCCCAGGTGCCGATACAAAATGCGATCAGCAGCCCAAAGGTGATAGCCCTGCGATTAACGATTCTTTTTAAAATACGTTCATAACGGTCGTTCAGTAAATTGAACCTCCTGTTGAAGCCGTCCAGGAAACGGTTGATAGGGCTTTTTTTGCGTGCTTTGCCATTGTGTGGTTTTAAAATGATCGCACAAAGAGCGGGGGTTAAAGTAAGGGCTACTACACCAGACAGGATGATACTTGTCGCCATAGTTATAGAGAACTGGCGGTAGAAGATGCCTACGGGGCCTGACATGAAGGCTACAGGGATAAATACCGAGGCCATCAGGAAGGTAATTGCGATAATTGCGCCGGAGATCTCGCCCATAGCCTTCTTCGTGGCCTCGAGCGGATTAAGGTGTTCCTCTTCCATCTTGGCATGCACGGCTTCTATCACCACAATGGCATCATCCACCACCACACCAATGGCAAGTACCAGAGCGAAGAGCGTAATCAGGTTCAGCGTAATACCAAACATTTGCATGAAAGCAAAAGAGCCTATCAAAGAAACGGGTACGGCAATAGTCGGGATCAGGGTAGAACGCCAATCACCTAAGAAAATGAATACGACAATACCTACAAGGATAAAGGCTTCAACAAGTGTATGCACTACTTTCTCCATCGAAGCGTCCAGGAAGCGGGATACGTCATAGCTGATCTCGTAATCGATCCCTTTCGGAAAGTCTTTTTCCAGCTCTTTCATTTTCGCTTTTACATCGGCGATTACTTTAGTGGCATTGCTACCATAAGATTGCTTCAATACAATTGCTGCGGACGATTTATTATTGAGGTTGGAGTAAATATCGTACATGGAGCTGCCAAATTCAATATCGGCAACATCTTTAAGGCGGAGTAGCTCGCCGTCCGGGTTGGATTTAACGACGATATTTTCATATTCCTCTTTAGTATTGTAGCGACCGGGATATTTGAGCACATACTCAAAAGCCTGGGATTTTTTACCGGAACTTTCTCCGGCTTTACCGGGAGAAGCTTCAAGACTTTGTTCATTGATAGCTTCCATTACTTCTTCTGTAGAGATCTTGTAGGCCAGCATCCGGTCGGGTTTCAGCCAGATACGCATGGCATATTCCCGGTTACCCAGGATATCTGCAACGCCTACACCATCAATCCTTTTCAGTTCTGGAAGAATATTGATATCGGAATAATTGAATAAGAATTTCTGGTCCAGGTCTTTTTCTTTACTATACAGGTTGATATACATCAACATGTTGGATTCTACCCTGGAAATTTTTACTCCTTCGCGGATCACTAATGGGGGTAACTTATTGGTTACGGATGCTACCCGGTTCTGCACATTCAGCGAGGCCTGGTTTGGATCAGTTCCCAGGTTGAAAACAATCTGTAGAGAGGCTTCGCCGTCGTTACCGGCGTCTGCAGTCATATATTTCATGCCAGGCACACCATTTACGGCCCTTTCCAGGGGGATCAGCACCGCTTTGGTCAGTAGCTCATTATTGGCACCGGGGTATTCGGCAGAAATGGTAACTTTTGGTGGAGAGATAGAAGGGAACTGGGTTACGGGAATTGAGCTTAAGCTTAATAAACCTAAGAATACAATAACCAGTGATATTACGATCGAAAGGACGGGCCTTTGAATGAATTTACTAAACATAAATCGTCTGAGATAATGGTGAATGATGCTTATTCTGCTTTAAGTGCCAGTTTGGCAATTGCATCTTTAGGCTGGATAAAAGTGTATTTGATCTTTTCGTTTTCCCTGATGGTCTGCACCCCTTCAAGTAATATTTTATCATTAATAGAAAGATCACCGGTGATTACATAAAGATTGGGCAATTCGGCAAGTACCTTTACATTTTTAGAAACAGCTTTGCCATCATTGCCTATTACAAATACATATTTTTTATCCTGTACCTCATAAGTGGATTTTTGAGGAATAATAATCGCATTGACCATGGGTGTGGTCATCAGTATTTTACCGGTCTCTCCGTTTTTAAGGATACGGTCCGGGTTGGGGAATTTGGCGCGGAACGCGATGTTGCCGGTTTCGGGGTTAAATTCGCCTTCCACGGTTTCTACAAATCCTTTAATTGGGAATTCCAGGTTATTAGCCATCATCAGGCGCACTTCTTTAAACTGGTCATTGTCTTTGTGTAACATATAGTTCAGGTATTCCGGTTCGGAAACATTGAAGTACACAAACATCTGGCTGTTATCAGATAAACTGGTCAGCAGTTCTCCTTCATCGATCAGGCTGCCCAGTTTTTTAGGTATACGGTTCAGGATACCATCAAATGGAGCGCGGATGTCTGTAAAAGCCAGGTGCGTATTGGCCAGTTTTAGCCCGGCGCGGGCTTGTTGCAGTTTGGCTTTAGCTACCGCTAGTTCGTTTTTGGAAACAATGTTTTTGTCTGCCAGCATCTGGGTGTTTTGTAGCTCCACTTCAGCGGCTTTTACTTCGGCCTGTGCTTTGTCCGATTCGGCCTCGGTAAGGTTGGGCATGATCTTAAAAAGGAGCTGTCCTTTTTTTACGGCCTGCCCTTCATCAACGAACATTTTTTGCAGGTAACCTTTTTCCTGGGCCCTGATTTCAATATTTTGTATAGAGCGGATCTGCGCTACATATTCTTTAGTGACAGAAGTATCCATTGTTATAGGGCTAGTGACCTCATATTTGATGTGTTCTTCCTGTTCTGCTTTGTGCGATTTACAGCTGCTGTAAGCAAGCAAGACAATAGCGCTTGCCCACAAAATTGACTTTTGCATAGACTATTAAAGTGAATAATGAATGGAAATGTGTGCCTGATAGTGGTTACCATCAGCCAGGATATTGTTTAAGGGTAAAGGCTTATTGAAACAATAAGCAAATGTTTTTGTTTTGTTGAATTGGAAAACAGTAACTAATACAAACCAGGGTCCCCGCGGAATGTATTGTTCCGGGGATCGATGTTACTTTGTAAAAAAGGTATTAGATCCTGAAAACCTGGTTCAGGATATAGATAGGGGCAGAAGGGGTACCGGCCGGTGCCCAGGCAAAGTGAGTTACCTGTTGTTGGTCTTCTGGTAAAAAATGGGAAAGCAGGATATTAAGATAATAACTCAGCCAGTTGAAGTTGATGTTTGAGAGGTCAACCGTATTATCTTCGTTGGGCTCAATATCTCCGAGATCATCAATACCTTCAATAAGGCCCAAATCATAGCTTTGCTCTGCTTTTATGCTGCTGTGCTGGCCCGAAGGATTCCCCTTAGGCATACTGAAATGACCGTGATGTAAAGCATGTGTATGCGCATGCTGGATGGCTCCAACATTCTTGCAGAAGAAAAGCGAGATATACACTATGAAAAATACGATCCTCATTTCGAGCACAAAGGAAATACTATTTTTGACAGTGAGAAAATTTTTTTTACTGATTGACAAAAAGTTAAGTTAAATGTCTGGTTTTAAATATTAGGCAATTGATAAAGATAAAGTGTATATCCAATCGCATCAACAGCTTTATAGCGTAGACCGCTGGCAGTTGAAAGGGAAGGTCGCTATAATATCATACTGGCCTCTGGCCAGATTAAGTTTTCTCAATACAAGCCGATCAAGTGTAAAATGAATATTTACGTTAGCGATAAGTTCGGTCGCGATAGCCATTTGCTCAGCACTTAATTTTCTGGCTATAGTCAGGTGCGGGCGTTGAGATTTTTTTACCGCGCCCTTAGGCCGGTTGTTATTGAAATCTCTCATTGTTTCTTTCAGGAGTAAGTTTGTTGGTTCGTTTGCCAGTAGAACAAATGAACCGTTGCTGAAGCTTTCTGTACGATCAAAATGAAGTGGTATTGGAGAATGATTACTTGAAAAATCGGATAGGTAGGCTTCCCATTGCGAAATAGCAGATACTCTTGCCTTAAATATATTAAAAGTAATATGGGCTAATGAATGAACACTATGGTACCATCCGATTTTTTGTTCCAGGCTTTGTTTTAAAGCGGCAACTGCACTAATAACCTCATCCGGTGGATGAATAACTACAGAGTAGGTTTCTATCTGGGATTCTGTAATTTGCACCATTAACTAAAGTGATGATTAATGAAATTTTCGGCATCACACACTTCGATTTCTGAAAAATAAAAATCAGCTATATCCTGGGTGATAATGCAGTCGCACTTTGAACGGACGGCGGAATAATATTCCATGCCATCTTCAAAATCGTGGATGGCTTTATTGAGCTTTACCTGTTGTACTATCTTTTCATCGATCGTTGTGATCGATAAATGTTCTATGAGCAGGTCCAGCTTTTTACGTGCGGTCTCTTTACATTTCTTTTCTGCAAAATAAAATGCGATGCCCAGGCACAATGGTGATGTAAATACTTTGTATTTTTTATGACCTGCCAGACTTAATATACGTGATGTATAGGTAAATAAAGGATATTCTTTATTCAGTACAGATACAAGAATATTCGCATCTACAAAGATATTCATTGCTTAGAAGAGTAATAGTCGGCTTTTAAATCTTTCCTGCTTTTGGATTTTGTTTGGTATTCGGTAGTGCCTTCTGATACCATATCGACCCAGTCGGCAATGGGCATGTCTTCCAGGGATTGATAATTGCCTGAGGTAGTTTGTTTCAAAAGAAATTCGACAAGCCTTGATAGGCTGATGTTGTGTTGCGCTGCATAGGCTTTGGCTTGGTCAATTATGGATTGATTAAAGCTCAAGGTTACTTTGGCATCCATGGTATAATATTTTATACCACAAAAATAATATTTTTATACGTATAATTAATTTTTTATTTTAATTCCCTTAATAAAAAAGTGATACCGATGCATAGTCGATATCACTTTTACTATTTTATTCACTATTCACTAACCTTACATATTCCTCCTGTACTGTCCGCCTACTTCAAATAAAGCTCTGGTGATCTGTCCTAAAGAACAATATTTTACCGTGTGCATCAGTTCTTCAAAAATATTCCCGTTTTTGATCGCGACTTCCTGCAGCTTACGTAAAGCTTCTTCTCCTTTATCACCGCTACGCTCCCATAGACTATGTACATTTTTGATCTGGAATTCTTTCTCTTCTGTAGTGGAGCGGATAACTTCAGCCGGAACTACAGTTGGTGAGCCCTTAGAGCTTAAGAAGGTATTCACACCAATAATCGGGTATTCTCCGGTATGTTTCAGGGTTTCGTAATATAAAGACTCTTCCTGTATTTTACCGCGCTGGTACATTGTTTCCATGGCACCTAATACACCACCACGCTCCGTGATCTTGTCAAATTCGGCATATACAGCTTCTTCAACCAGGTCGGTCAGCTCTTCGATGATGAAAGAGCCCTGTAAAGGGTTTTCATTTTTCGCAAGACCTAATTCTCGGTTGATGATCAATTGAATCGCCATAGCACGACGTACCGATTCTTCTGTAGGCGTCGTGATCGCTTCGTCATAAGCATTGGTATGCAGAGAGTTACAGTTGTCATAGATCGCATATAATGCTTGTAATGTTGTACGGATATCGTTGAAGTCGATCTCCTGTGCGTGTAAAGAACGACCGGATGTCTGGATATGGTATTTAAGCATCTGGGAACGTTCATTACCGCCATATTTCAATTTCATTGCTTTAGACCATATTCTTCTGGCAACACGGCCGATTACCGAATATTCCGGGTCGATGCCGTTAGAGAAGAAGAAAGATAAGTTCGGTGCGAATTCATCGATATGCATACCACGGCTCAGGTAGTATTCTACAAAAGTAAAGCCATTGGAAATGGTGAAAGCTAATTGAGAAATCGGGTTGGCGCCGGCTTCTGCAATGTGATAGCCGGAAATAGAAACAGAATAGAAATTACGTACGCCTTTATCAATGAAGTATTGCTGTACATCTCCCATTACTCTTAAGGAGAACTCCGTGGAGAAGATACAGGTATTCTGTGCCTGGTCTTCTTTCAGGATATCCGCCTGAACGGTGCCGCGTACAGCTTTCAAAGTTCTTTCTTTAATCTCGGCATAAACGTCAGCCGGTAATACCTGGTCGCCGGTTACGCCCAGCAGCATCAGCCCCAGGCCGTTATTGCCTTCCGGTAACTCGCCCTGGTGGCCTTCTTCCGTTTTACCGGAGCCAACATTGGCCGAGTAGTAAGGACGTGGTACTCCTTTCTCTTTATAGATCGCTTCAATCTTTGCATTTACTTCTTCTTCCAGGCCATTTTCCCTGATGTACAATTCGCATTGCTGGTCAATAGCGGCATTCATAAAGAAAGCGGTAATGGTTGGCGCCGGACCATTGATGGTCATCGATACTGAAGTTTTAGGATCTGCCAGGTTAAAGCCGGAATATAATTTTTTAGCATCGTCCAGGGTAGGGATAGATACACCGGAGTTCCCGATCTTACCATAGATATCCGGGCGATGGTCCGGGTCCTGGCCATATAAAGTTACCGAGTCAAATGCCGTACTCAGGCGCGCTGCCGGCAGGCCTTTGGATACATAGTGGAAACGTTTGTTGGTCCTTTCCGGTCCGCCTTCACCGGCGAACATACGGGTAGGATCTTCACCTTCACGCTTGAAAGGGTAGATACCCGCTGCATAAGGGAACTCTCCCGGGAAGTTTTCCAGTAAAGACCATTTAAGGATCTCGCCCCAGGCCTCAAATTGCGGTACGGCCACTTTAGGTACCTGGGTATGGGACAAAGATTCTGTATGCGTTTTAATCTTTAATACTTTATCACGCACCTTGAATTCGAAGAATTCATTTTGGTAATTCGCTTTCTTCGCATCCCAGTTTTTCAGTAATTCCAGGTTTTTGGGATCAATGTCCAGGCTCACCTTTTGGTAAACTTCCTGCAATTCCTTGATCAGGCGGTCTTTATCTTCAATATTGGATTGCTGTAACGTATCTATGGTTTTGTGAATACCGAAAAGGCGTTGCGCCACATCGGCCTGCTCCTTCGAGCGTTTATCATAACCGCGGTTATTCTCGGCTATCTCTGAAAGGTAGCGCGTTCTGGCCGGCGGAATGATAAAGATCTTTTCACTCAATTCATCAGAAGCTTTAAAATCAGATTTCAGGTCAGCACCAGTTTTTTCTGCGATAAGGTCCATCAATGCTCGGTACATGGTGTTCGTTCCCGGGTCATTGAACTGGGAAGCGATAGTGCCATAGACAGGCATGTCATCAATGTTTTTGTCAAAGAATTTATGGTTGCGCTGGTATTGCTTTTTTACATCGCGCAAGGCATCTGCGGCACCGCGCTTGTCAAACTTATTCACCACTACGATATCCGCAAAATCGAGCATATCGATCTTTTCCAGTTGTGTGGCAGCACCGTATTCCGGTGTCATGATATACATATTCACATCGCCATAGTCGGTGATCTGTGTATCGGACTGCCCGATACCGGAGGTTTCCAGCACCACCAGGTCATAACCCGCCGCTTTCAGGATGTTAACCGCATCTTCAATATATTTGGAAACGGCCAGGTTACTTTGACGGGTAGCCATAGAGCGCATATACACTCTTTCGTTACGGATCGCGTTCATGCGGATCCTGTCACCCAGTAAAGCACCACCGGTTTTTCTTTTGGAAGGGTCCACAGAAATGATACCAATTGTTTTCTCCGGAAAATCCAGTAAAAACCTTCTCACGATTTCATCTACAGAAGACGACTTACCTGAACCGCCTGTGCCTGTAATACCGAGTACCGGTGTCTTGCTTTCTTTTGCCATAGCGGCAACTTTCTGCAGCATAGCCTGTGTTTCCGGCAGGTCGCTATAGTTCTCCGCAGCAGAGATCAGGCGGCCAATATCTTTAGGATTTTTATCGGTTATATGTCCTACCTCGCCGTTTAACTGGTTGCCTGTAGGGAAGTCAGATTTGGTCATCAGGTCGATGATCATGCCTTCCAGGCCCATAGCACGGCCATCGTCAGGAGAGTAGATTTTATCTACACCATATGCTTCCAGTTCTTTAATTTCATCAGGAAGGATAACGCCACCGCCGCCGGCGAATATTTTTATATGCCCCGCTCCTTTCTCCCGGAGTAAGTCATACATGTATTTTAAGTATTCAACGTGGCCGCCCTGGTAAGAGGTCATGGCAATCGCATTGGCATCTTCCTGGATCGCGCAATCTACTACTTCCTGAACTGACCTGTCGTGTCCTAAGTGAATAACTTCTGTACCGTTGGCCTGCATCACACGGCGCATAATGTTAATGGAGGCATCATGGCCATCGAATAAAGAAGCTGCGGTTACAATTCTGATCTTGTTTTTAGGTTGATACGACATAGTAATTTAAAAAATGTTATTGAGGCAAAATTTAGCTCATTCTGCCTGTTCATAAATGAATGCTGTTTTCTGAAAAATCAGCCTACAAACTTACGAATTAATGCTCAAATTGAACAAAATGAAGCCGGTCAATGTTATTAATAAGAAAATGTTTGTTAAAATGAATTTTGGAATACTGATTTGCTTTAACTTCGCGCCAATTTAAAAGTTTATTTAATATTTAATTATATATTATGAAAAAAGTAATCTTAGCTATTAGTGCGCTTACAATGACTGTTGTGGCCAATGCGCAAGAGTTTGCGTCTTTCAAACCATACGAAGGAAACGTAACTACTGAAATGGGTTTAACCGGTGGTATTTTTAATTCTGATATTAAACTTGCTGAAGGTGCGCTTTTAAGAGGTCGTTATTTCCTTACTGAAAAGTCAGCGATCCGTGTAGGACTGAATGTAACTTCTAACAGCACAAAAGAGAATTTCTGGAAAGACAGCACTACAACTAAAGGTGTTACTACAGAAAGAACTTCCAGTGTAATGATCAACCTGGGTTATGAGCATCATTTCAAAGGTACTAACCGTTTGTCTCCTTATGTAGGTGGTGACGTTTTATTTGGTTTTGGCAGTGAAAAAGTAAAAGGTACAGACAACAACGGTACTTCTTATGCTGCTAACTATAATTATGACATCAAATCCAGCAATTTCTCATGGGGTGTTCGTGCGGTTGTAGGTGCTGATTACTATTTCGCTAAAAACGTTTACTTAGGTGTTGAAGCTGGCTTAGGTTTCATCAACAGTATTGAAGGAAAAACCAAGACTTTTACCCAGATCGGTAACGTTTCTAACGAGACAGAAACTAAATCTCCGGGATCAAGCTTCGATTTTAGTCCAAGCATTATTACTGGTGTAAGATTAGGTTTTGTACTTTAATAAATCCTGATACTACAATAATAAAGCCGGCTTCATCGAAGCCGGCTTTATTATTGTAGTGTTATGTTTAGCTTTTGAAAAACCAGTTAATATAAATTATAGCCGCGATAAACCCGAGGTGTAGTAATTCCGGCAACCATTTTGGTTTGGCAATCATCCAGGATTTACTAATGAACATTGAAGCCGGTACCAGGCATACTACCCATATTTCTGCACCCTGCTTATAAATACCTGAAGTGGAAATGATGGCGAAAATGAAGAAAAGGATATTTACCCACCATATTTTTTTGATCTGGAACAGCATGCGGCTCATTTGTTTGGATAGCATGATGATGCCAGCTAAAGAGAGGGCAAGCACTACCGCAAGCGCGATTATAGTAGCATTATTTAAACGGAAATCTAAGGAAAAGCTCGTTGAGAATAACTTCGAGATCAGGAACAGGTGATCGGTGAGGTAGGCGATACCGACAAAAAGATAGAGTGGGGTAATGGTCCCTAAAAGGGTGACCATCCATTCCGCCGGTTTGTAAGCTCTTAACATTGCGATGGCAAATGCGATAAATACCAGGAACCAGAAATTAGGAAAGTTAAACAGCACCAGCAGCCCGAAAACAAAACCGATATTAAACAATATTTTCCGGGTATTGAGGTCAGAATAGGTCTGGTAAATAAGGTGTATCAGGATCAGGAAAAGCCAGTTATTAAACAGCTCAACGCCGGGCTGGCTCCACTGGGGCAGCAAACTCGTCACGAGGATGTAAGTGTATGCCGGTAAGTAGCTTCTTTTGTTGAATAAATGATAATTGCTGACAATATAATTCAGGTACAATGCTTGCAGGACAATAGAAATGATCGCCAGAAAAGAATGAAAATAAACGCTCGTTCCTAATATACGATGCATTTTTTTTAACAGGATGTCCCAGAGTACCTGGTGTTGCTCTATTTGCGGCATGCCTGAGCCCATCAATAAGGGCACTTTTATTACAAGTGCTATTACAAATAATAAAATTACGGTATATGGATTCTGGTTCTTAAATAATCTGAGCACTGAAGTATGATTTAACCGTCTTAACGATAATTAATATGCGAATATCGTAAATCTATTTAAAAACTTTTTTTGTCATTTATATTTATCTTTTATTACTAACTTTGCGCGCGATATGCAAATTCAATTATTAAAATCAAAGATTCACCGCGTTACCGTTACGGAAGCGAATCTTAATTATATAGGGAGTATTACCATTGATGAGGATTTAATGGAGGCTGCAAATATTATTGAGAATGAAAAGGTACAGATTGTTAACATTAATAATGGCGAACGCCTGGAAACATATGTGATCAAAGGCCTGAGAGGAAGCGGACAGATTTGCCTGAATGGACCTGCCGCCCGTAAAGTGACTCCCGGAGATATGATCATTATTATTTCTTATTGTTCGATGGAATTTGAAGCGGCTAAAAAATTTGAACCCACTATTATCTTCCCGAAAGAGAATAATACTTTATAAATTATATCACAAATATTTTGTTTTAAAAAATGCAGCAATTAAGGCTGCATTTTTTATTGTCCCTTATAATTGTTGTAACATTGTATCATGAAGCAGAAAACGGCATTTTTTTGCCAGAATTGTGGTTATGAATCCAGTAAATGGGCCGGTAAGTGTCCCAACTGCGGGGAGTGGAATACCTTTGTAGAAGAGATTAAGGAAAAGCCTTCTGCTAAATCTGATGTAAGCCAGCTTTGGTCGGAAGCGCCGCAGGTGAAAGAAAATAGCAAGGCCCAGGTACTTACAGATATACAGGCAGGGGATGAAATCCGCTATCGCCTCCCGGATGAAGAACTGAACCGGGTATTGGGTGGGGGATTGGTACAAGGCTCGGTAACGCTGGTGGCAGGAGACCCGGGCATCGGGAAATCCACTTTATTTTTACAAACTGCCCTGGCAGCAGGCCAGCTTAGGGTTTTATACGTTTCCGGAGAAGAAAGTGTGCACCAGATCAAAATGCGTGCCGACCGCATCGGCGTGCATGCACCGCATGTTTTTTTGCTGACCGCCACTAATACACAAACGATTTTCAACGAAATAAAAAAAATACAACCCAATTGGGTGATCATAGATTCTATACAGACCCTGGAATCCCCGATGATAGAAAGTGCTGCGGGAAGTGTGGCGCAGGTACGCACGGCTGCCGGCGAGTTGCAGAAATTTGCCAAGCAAACGCAGGTGCCGGTGACCATAATCGGGCATATTACTAAAGACGGCGGTATTGCCGGGCCCAAAGTGCTGGAGCATATGGTGGATACGGTGCTACAGTTTGAGGGCGACCGGCATTATGCCTACCGCATCTTACGTACTTTGAAAAACCGGTTCGGGTCTACCTCGGAGCTGGGTATCTATGAAATGGTGCAAAATGGTTTGCGCGGGGTTAGTAATCCATCGGAGAT
Organism: Taibaiella sp.; assembly: GCA_016786705.1. GTDB lineage: Bacteria > Bacteroidota > Bacteroidia > Chitinophagales > Chitinophagaceae > Edaphocola. The sequence continues at coordinate 90,176 of JAEUVV010000007.1, read as the reverse complement.
CCTGCTGAGCCAGCATGAGGAGCTCCTGAGCGGTATCGCCAAAGCGGTAACTATAGAAGGCATGCGCCCGCTGATGATAGAGACCCAGGCCCTGGTATCGCAGGCGGTCTATGGTACCCCGCAAAGAACCTCTAACGGCTTTGACCTGCGCCGTTTACAATTGCTATTGGCCGTACTGGAAAAGAGGGGTGGTTTTCATTTCGGGATGAAAGATGTTTTCCTGAATATAGCGGGTGGTTTGCGCCTGGAAGATCCTTCTATTGACCTGGCCGTAGTTTGTGCTTTATTGTCTTCCTATGAGGATAGCCCTTTGCCCGACCAGGCTTGTTTCGTAGGTGAAGTTGGCTTGTCCGGGGAGATAAGGGCAGTAAGCCGTATCGATCAGCGGATTGCCGAAGCGCAAAAAATGGGCATGGAAAGAGTGTTTATACCAAAATCCAACTTGAAAGGCCTGGACCAGAAGACCTTTAATATAGAGATTATTGGCCTGAATAAAGTTTCGGATATTTATCAAATGCTATTTTAATGAACTGTTTAATAAGTAATTTAAAGGCCGGGATAGGTTATGTGCTGCTAACCTTGCTGATCATTATACTCCCGGTTACAGTATCCGCAGTAGCGCAAAAGGATTTGAAAAACGGGGATATTATTTTCCAGGACCTGGACTGCGGCCCGATGTGTGACGCTATTGAAGCGGTTACGGAAGGGTACCAGGGACTTGATTTTTCACATATGGGTATGGTATACTTAAGAAATGATTCTATCCTGGTTATTGAAAGTATCGGGAAGGGGGTAATACTTACCCCGATTGACCAGTTCTTGAAACGCACGCCGAAGCAGCATCTTGTGGGTCGTTTAAAACCGAAATATACCGGCCTGATCCCACAGGCATTAGGTTATTCCCTTTTGTGTATGGGTATGCCTTATGATGATGCTTTTTTATATGGTAATGGTAAATACTACTGTTCGGAACTGATCTACGATGCTTTTAAGCATGCCAATGGGGGTAAACCTTTTTTTAAATTGTTTCCCATGACTTATAAAGAACCCGGTACGGATAATTTCTACCCGGTTTGGGAGCATCATTTTAACCAATTAAACCTGCCGGTACCGGAAGGTTTACCAGGCTGCAATCCGGGCGGGATGTCACAGTCGGATAAGATCAGGATATTAGGTTATTTGAAGTAATGAAATATTTGTGGTTTAGGAAAATGTGCGCCAGCCATTGACTTGTAAAATATGGCATCAATAAAAACCTGCTAATTTTTGTAACTTTGGCGCTTAAAATTCCTTAAGCAATTTATTAAGATTTTCTATATTTACACATGCCCAAAGAAAAGACAAGCAAAGAACCTTCAAAAGTCCGAAAGAATACTGTGCCCAAGCCTGAAGATTCCGCTGCCATTGCCCAACGTAAGAAAAATATCCGCCTCAGCATCGGCTTTATCATTACATTGATCGGGGCCGTGTGTACGGTTTCTATTATCAGTTACTGTTTCAACTGGAAGCTGGACCAGAACAACCTGATTTCCAACTTATCCTATTTTGATTTCCTGTTTGTAGATAAAACCCCGGTAGTCAATTGGGCCGGGCGTTTGGGGGCCGCTATTTCCCATTTCCTGGTATACCGTACGGTGGGTATTGTCGCGGTGATCTTTACCTTATGGGTAATGGCTAAAGGGATTAATATGCTTTATGGCAGTACCTATATCAAAACCTCGAAATGGTTGCGCTGGATGGCCCTGGCTTTCCTTTTTGTCAGCCCTTTGCTGGCTTTTGTTTTTGCCGACAGCCCTTTCCCTTTTGGCGGCGCCTTAGGTACCTCTGTGGTGGAATGGACCCAGGACTTTGCCGGTAAAATAGGTACGGTACTCGTATTACTTACCGTAGCGGCTATTTTCGCCTTTATCGTATTTAACTTAGATATTAAACCGCTGCTTAAAAAAGCGAAGACTATCGCGAAGCAATCGATGGAGTCGCCTACTAAGGAAAATGATGAATTGCTGAACGAACCGGAACCAGAGCCTTATATTTTCCAAAATGCCGGTGCCACACACCCGGATGTTGAGGATGTACCCCTGTCTCTGGAGCAGGAATACCAGCCTAATGTTTTATCTAAAGATGCCGCGCCTAAAAAGATAGAAGACCCGATGACACTGAATGATGTACTGGGTATGAAGTTGATAGAAATGGAAGAAGAAGACGCTTTGGCTGATGAAGATGATGAAGCTGATTTTTTAATGGATGAACCGGATGAGATCGACCTCGAATTCCCCGACCATGTGATCATATCTCCTATACCGGATAAAACAGAGATCAGCCCGCTGGCCCATGGCGCCTTGCACCTCGAGTTGCCGGAGCAGGAAGAGGAGATCAGTGTGCCGGAAGCAAAAGCATACGATCCTACTGCTTTGGAAATTATCCAGGCCAGTAAAGAGGAGCCTGTCGCCGATGATTTTGTGATCAATACAGTAACTGAGGAAGCGGTCAGCACTAACGAGGTAGGAACGGTAACCGGTACTATGGAACCTTATGATCCTTCCCTGGAACTCAGCCGTTATAAGTACCCGACCCTGGACCTTTTAGAGCAGTTTGCACAAAGCGATATCTCTTTTGACCGGGAAGAGCTGGAACGTAATAAAAACCAGATCATTGCTACTCTTAGAAGTTTTGGTATAGAAATTCAACGTATTTCCGCGACAGTAGGCCCTACGGTTACCCTTTACGAGATCGTACCTGCGGAAGGCGTACGTATATCCAAGATCAGGAACCTGGAAGATGATATCGCATTGAGCCTTGCAGCACTGGGTATCCGTATGATAGCGCCGATACCGGGTAAAGGGACCATCGGTATTGAAGTGCCTAATGCCAATAAACAGATCGTTTCTATGCGGGCCTTACTGGAAAGCGAAAAGTTCGTCAATAGCAAAATGAGCCTGCCGATCGCCCTGGGTAAAAAGATCGATAATGAAAACTATATAGTAGACCTGGCTACCATGCCGCACTTATTGATGGCGGGGGCCACAGGTCAGGGTAAATCGGTAGGGATCAACGCGATCCTGGTTTCCCTACTCTATAAAAAACACCCTTCCCAGCTGAAATTTGTCATGGTCGATCCTAAAAAAGTAGAGCTTTCTATTTATAAGCTGATCGAAAAACATTTCCTGGCGAAGCTGCCTAATGAGGAAGAGGCCATTATCACTGATACCAAGAAGGTGATCAACACTCTGAACGCTCTATGTATCGAAATGGATAACCGCTATGAGCTATTGAAAGACGCGGGGGCAAGGAATATTAAAGAGTATAATGATAAGTTTATAAGGCGCAAGCTGAACCCGCAGGACGGGCATAAATTTTTACCATTTATAGTACTGGTGATCGATGAGTTCGCCGACCTGATCATGACGGCAGGTAAAGAGGTGGAGATGCCGATTGCCCGCCTGGCGCAATTGGCACGTGCGATCGGTATTCACCTGATCGTGGCTACCCAACGCCCTTCTGTAAATGTGATCACCGGTATTATCAAAGCTAACTTCCCGGCACGTATGGCCTTCCGGGTATCTTCAAAAATAGACAGCAGGACCATATTGGATGCCGGTGGTGCCGACCAGCTGATTGGTCGCGGAGATATGCTGGTCTCCCATGGCAGCGATATGATCCGTTTGCAATGTGCGTTTGTAGATACACCCGAGGTAGAAAGAATTGTTGAGTTCATCGGTAACCAGCAAGGTTATCCGACCGCATTTGAATTACCTGAATATGAAGGCGCTGAAAATGAAGGCATCGAAGAAAAGAATATTGACTTATCCCGCCGTGATAAGATGTTTGAAGAGTGTGCCTATATGATTGTTAACTCGCAAAGCGGCTCTACTTCAATGCTGCAGCGGAAATTTAACCTGGGTTATAACCGAGCCGGCAGGATCATGGACCAGATGGAAGCCGCTGGTATTGTAGGTGCCGCCCAGGGCAGTAAACCAAGAGATGTGCTGGTGAAAACCGAGTATGAGCTAAAAGGCATACTGGAAGCGCTTCTTTAAGTTTATCGTTTAGTATAGGGAATGGTCATTTTATTGTAAATAATTGTTTTTGTAGATTTTATAGCTGTAAATCTTGTGTTTTGTATGGGAAAATGTTATATTTGAACAAACAAAAACAAAAAAATATGCAAAAAAAACTCTTGGAACTCCATGATTGGGGACTTAGGTTCATTGTACCACTCTTACTATGTATGGTCGTTTTTTCAGCCTGCGATAAGAAAAGCGGTGAGGAGGACCAGAATATCCCTACAAGTCCTGAAAAATTCCAGCAACTTACAGAAGCGGGTTTCAGGAGCCTGATCGAAACCAGGGATTTCGATGCCGCAGATACCAGTTTTTTGTTTATTTCCAGGAATGGGACCAAGGTACATATCAATGGTACTTGTCTTCGTAAAAACGGCCAGCCGCTTAGCGGCCAGGTGACTCTCGAATTTTATGAGGCATTCACCACCATAGATATGCTGATCGCCAATAAAGCTACCATGGGGAGAAACTCCGGCGGTGAGCTGGAACCTATGAAAACCGGCGGGCAATTTTATATCAATGTAAAACAGAACAGGGAACCTTTAAGCATTACCTGCGGGATCAAAGTGGAGGCTTACACTTTGCTGACCGGTAATTACGATAACCAAATGGTGGCCTGGGATGGATTTTTTACCAATGGAAATCTTGTGTGGGAGCCTGCTATGACCTGGATGGTCACAATGGGTGAGCAGGGGAGGACGTACAAGATGCAATTCCCGGGATTTGGCTGGTTTAACTGTGATAAGCTTTACAATGACCCGCGCCCCAAAACTCCGTTGACCATACAGGTACCTGCAGCTTATGCAGATGCCAGCGTGGTGTATACTATTATTAAAGAGGAACCGCATTCGCTTGGCCTTGCAACTTATGGTGTGTGGCCGGTGGGTATTGAATTATACCTGGTATTTGTTACCGAAGAAAACGGGAAATATAAATGGCTGAGCCGCGAAATTACCGTTACTAACGGCCATACGGAATCTTTCGATCCGAACCTGGGTACTATAGGTACTAAAGCGGAATTAACAGCATTTCTGAATACTTTAGATTAAGTATTGTCAGATATCATCAATAGAATAAGGGTGTCTTCAAGGCACCCTTATTCTATTAGTAAGCCTGGGCCGGATTATTCAAAGCCCTTTTTCGTAACTCTCTTTTTCGTATTAAGATTAATGTAAAGGCCGGCGCTGGTAATGCGATTTCTGTTGTCATTGGTAAGCGTATTGCTGCTTAAGAGTACACCCACCTGGTTGAAGACAGAAAAGCCTATAGAAGGTTGAAAGATAAAATCATTATCCAGGTAGAAAACAGCCAGCTTGGCATCTATAAAGTAATAATTGAATTCATAGGCAAATTTGAAGGTGGGTTTAAACGTGCCATCAAAAATAAAGCCGCCCAGGCTAAAAGAAGGACCATGGGAGAGATAACGGTTGTCAAACATATGATAATAGCCTACTTCGGGCATGTGAGCGCTCTTTTCGGTAGCAGCAAAGAAAATGCTGTGGCTTAATTTTACCGTGGGTATTGTTTTACTATTTTGCGCGGAGACTATCTCGGAGCCAGATAAGATAAGTAAAGAAGCAGCCAATAATTTAGTCATAAGTAGGGAAAAGGGTTAATGAAATACTGTTATTGCAATGATTGTGGTGCAAAGAAATAGTTTTTTAATAAGAACTACAATAATCTTGCTTTTAAGCTTCATTAAAAATGTGGAACTTTGCATCTTCTTAAAATTGCATTTTGTATTGAAGCCGCTCCCGGATACTTCGTTTTTTAAAAGTTTTATGTTGGGTATCGCCCAGATTTTTCTCTGGGGTGGTTCTTATTTTTTATTGCCTGTTTTATCCACCTCTATTATAGCCGAGTTCAACTGGTCTGAAAAGTTTTTATCCGCTTGCCTGTCTATGTCCTTGCTGATCTCCGGACTGATCGCGCCGAGGGTGGGGAAGTTGATCGGGAAATATGAGCAGAACTATATCCTGCTGCTTTCCGGTATGGTGATGGCTTTAGGCTTGATACTTTTGTACGCTACCGGCGGTCCGGCTGGTTTTATCCTGGCCTGGGTGGTGTTGGGCATCGCTATGGGCATGGGCTTGTATGATGCTTTATTTGCTTCCATAGGCAAAAAATACGGCCGGGTTTCCGGTAAGCTGATCGTGCAAATCACTTTGGTCTCCGGGTTTACGACAACCCTTGTCTGGCCTCTGCTGACCTTTTTATTGCATCAATATGGTTGGCGTATGAGCTGCCTGGTCTATGCCGGTTTATTATTACTAATCACTTTACCGGTGCATTTCTTTACCTTATTTAATGGGGCTGAGCAAAAAAACAGGGCTGATGAAAATACACCTTTAGCCAGGCCGGCAGCTAAAGTAGTCCGGATTAATAAAGATAGCATCTACTATTTGCTGGTCTGTAATTTTTCCCTGGGCTCTGTGGTAATGACCTCTGTTTATTTGTACCTGATCGCCTTCTTTGTTACTAATAAGATCGGTATGGAGCAGGCAGTGTTTATGGCGGCGTTTTTAGGGCCGGGTCAGGTATCGGTACGCCTGTTAGATACGGTCATTCGTCAAAAGCCACCCATCATTAAAGCGATTTTTTCGGCCTGCCTGATCCTGGCAGGTCTTATATTGCTGCGGCTGCTGCCGGGTTACGGTTATATCGGCGTGTTTCTTTTTGGTTTCGGAAACGGTTTGCGTTCTATATTGAGAGGCGCCCTGCCCTTGAAATATTACCGTAAAGAAGCTTATCCCGTAGCGATAGGCAGCCTGGCAAGATTGCCGCTGATCGCACAGGCCCTGACCCCATTACTGGCCGGTCTGTTTATTTATTATTGGGATATTAACGCGTTTATGGTTTTTAATATCTTGTTGGCACTGCTTAATATTGTTCCCCCTTTTATTTTGCTTTACTGGAAAACGCACCCGGATAAAGTAAAGTCTGCTGAAAGATGGTTTATAGAACGTTAGAGAAAAGTGGCTAATCGGCTATTTATTGTCCGGCTTTTTTACCACGGCCATAGTCAACCTGCTGATGCAAACCAGCTTGTCTTTTTCGTCCACAATTTTTATTTCCCATACCTGCGTACTGGCACCCACATGAAAGGGTCTTGCGGTGGCGGTTACCCAGCCGCTTTTTTTACCCCTGATATGGTTACAATTGATCTCAATGCCCACACAGGCTTGTTTGTCCGGGTTGATGCACAACCATCCGGCTACACTGCCTACCGTCTCTGCAAGGGCGGCGGAAGCCCCGCCGTGCAATAATCCGAAAGGCTGGTGTGTCGTAGGGTTCACCGGCATACGGGCGCTGACAAAGTCGGTACCGGCCGCTACAAATTCCATATTTAAATGTGCCGCCAATGTGTTTTCAGACATTTTGTTCAGCTCTTTTAACTCCGGGATCCCATTATACCAAATCATATGCTATTTTATACTTTTAGTTTAATACATTTGCTTTTATAAATAGTTGTTTCGTAGCTGAGGTGTCGTTCAAAATTACACGCTTTACAATTATTCAGATTAAAATATCAAACAAAAATGAAAAATATTCTTGTTGCTGGAGCAGGAAAATCCTCTTCTTATCTTATTGATTATTTGCTGAAAAATTCCAAATCGGACTGGAGAGTAGTCGTCATGGATGCCTCTGCAGAAGCTATTGCCGAGAAGCTAAAAAATCATCCCAGGGGAGTACCAGCCGTAATAGATGTTACCAATGATGCAGCAAGAGAAAAGCTGGTAGCGGAATCGGATATCGTTTTGTCTATATTGCCGCCCGGCCTGCATTACCTGCTGGCTAAAGACTGTCTTAAATATAAAAAGCACCTGATCACTTCTTCTTATGTCTCTCCCGAGATAAAAGCTTTAGACCAGGAAGTTAAAGATGCCGGTTTGTTGTTCATGTGCGAGATGGGCCTTGATCCGGGTATCGATCATATGTCTGCGATGTCTATCATCCACAGTATTCAAAAAATAGCCGGCAACATTACCAGTTTTAAAAGCTTTTGCGGCGGGTTGATCGCTCCTGAAAGCGACGATAACCCCTGGCACTACAAGATCAGCTGGAACCCGAGAAATATTGTTTTGGCCGGCCAGGCCGGTGCCGAGTGGATAGAAAACGGGAAAGTACAGAAGATGGATTATGAGCAGTTATACAATAACTGTAAAAAAATAAAAGTGGACGGTGCCGGTTCTTTCAGCTACTACCCCAACAGGGATTCCCTGAAATACCTGGATCTGTATGATGTGAGCGATATCCAGACCTTTATGCGGGCAACGCTTCGTTATCCCGCATTCACCAAGGCCTGGAACTTCGTGGTTAAAATGGGCCTGACCAAAGACAATGACCAGTTAAACACAGCAGGCAAAAGCTATGCACAATGGATCTCTGAAAAAACAGGAATAGCTATTACGGATAATTGGGTAGCTGTGCTTGCCGAGCAATATGCTATTGATGATAAGAGCCTGAAAATGCTGGAATGGCTGGAGCTGTTTGATACCCATAAAATGATTAAACGCCAGGGTACTTATTCTTCGGCCGATATTATCCAGGATATCCTGGAAGAGAAATGGAAGCTTAATATTGTTGATAAAGATATGGTAGTGATGCAGCACCAGGTGACTTACGAGCGTAAAGGAGTAAGCTCCTTCCTGACTTCCAACCTGGTGGTAAAAGGCGAGAATAGCTTGTACAGCGCGATGGCTAAAACTGTAGGGTTACCGATGGCGATACTGGCCCGTAAGATATTAAATGACGGTTTACCTTCGCGGTACCTCACCGGGGTAAGAATTCCTGTAATGCCGGAAGTGTATGTACATGTGTTGAAAGAGCTTAAGAAATCAGGCGTGGAATTTGTAGATATTATTCACTAAGTACACAAAATTTAGTTTATAAAAAGTAAGGAGCGGATCTTTAAAGATCCGCTCCTTACTTTTTATAAGCACTACGCTAAAAAATTAGATCAGTGCAGCTTGTTTTACTTTTAATAACCAGTTTTGCTTGTCTTCAAGTCTTCCGTAACGGATATCGTCCAGTTGTGTCTTGATCTTATTAGCGATGGTATATTCAGTTGTTGGCTTTAAGGTCAGCTTCTCGTCACCGTAAGTCAGGTCCTGGATGAAAGACATAGAGGCCGCGGTGCCGGTACCGAATGCTTCCTCTAATTTTCCTTCTTTATGGGCAGCTACAAGTTCTTCAATACTGATAGGGCGCTCTTCTACAGGAATACCATTTTCTTTTAGTAAAGCGATCACGCTGTCGCGGGTTACACCTGCCAGGATGGTACCTGCGTTTAAGTCAGGAGTTAAGGCTTTACCATCAACGATGAAGAAAACATTCATCGTACCGATTTCCTGTACATATTTATGTTCGAAAGCATCTGTCCACAGGATCTGGTCATAACCCATTTTCCGTACTTCAGCAGTGGGATACATGGAAGCACCATAGTTACCGGCCGCTTTCGTGAAACCGATACCACCGGCTACCGCTCTTACAAAACTATTTTGTACATAAATGCTTACCGGTTTGTTATAATAAGGACCTGCAGGGCTGGTAATGATCATAAATTTGTAGGTAAGAGAGCTTCTCACACCTAAGAATTCGTCGGTCGCAAACATGAACGGGCGGATATAAAGTGAAGTATCCGCTTCATTCGGGATCCAGGCATCATCAATATTGATTAGCTGACGCATGCCTTCCAGGAAAATTTCGGATGAGATTTCCGGCATGCCTAATCTTTTTGCAGACTTGTTAAAACGTTCCCAGTTTTTCTCAGGACGGAAAATTGCAGAGCCGCCATTAGGCTGGCGATATGCTTTTACACCTTCAAAGATGGATTGACCGTAATGTAATGCAGACAAAGAAGGGCAGATGCTGATATTACCAAAAGGTACTATTTCCGGTGTGCCCCACTGACCGTCTTTGTAATCACAAACCAACATATGATCCGCGTATTCCTGCCCAAACACTATCTCGTCTCTTTTTAACTCATGCGCGCGGCTGTTGCTTGTTTTTGAAATTTTAATCTCCATATTAATCTTGTTTTATTTATGCCCGCCTTTTATTTAACTTCCGGACATAACAGTTTGTTAATAAGTCGCGGCAAAGCTAAGGTTTTTCGCCCGAAAACGAAAAAAGGGATGTTATCTATTTGATAAAATTTACCTTTGCGCTACAATTATTATAATAATGGAGGCACAATTTCCCTTTAACTTATTTGAAACAAACGATATAATACAAGTTTTTGATAATCAAACAGTTTCTGCTGATTTCTGTACTGGAAAACGTGTACTGGCATTAGTGCTCCCTTATCATGATATGCAGGAGATCAGCCAGCAGGTTTATAAAATTTTTTCGGCCTGTAAAATAGCCCCGGAAAAGGTTTTGGTAAGTAATCAATTGGTGGATTGGAGCCATATCGAACAACAGCAGGATGTTAAAGAAGTTTTTCTGTTCGGTATAAAGCCCGTTTCTATTGGCATTCACTATAATCTATTTCCTTATCGCTTTCTGAGCCTGGGGACTAAGAAAGTCGTATTAGCAGACCCTATAGATTTGATCTTAAGTCAGAGCCAGCTCAAAGCCGATTTTTGGCATAAAACCCTGAAACCTTATTTTATTGGCGCATAAATTATAAACATGGACCTGATATTGGCTTCGAATAATGCCGGGAAAATTAAAGAAATAAACGAACTGCTGAATGGGGCGTATAACATTATCTCCCTGCAGGCTGCAGGTATTACCGAAGATATCCCGGAACCCTTTTTTACCTTTGAAGAAAACGCGCTGGCCAAGGCGAAATATGCCTTTGAAAAAACAGGTATCGTAACTTTTGCCGAAGACAGCGGGCTTGTTGTGCCTGCCTTAAACGGCGATCCAGGAGTGTTTAGCGCAAGGTATGCCGGCGAGCCTAAGAATGACCTGGCCAATACGAAGAAATTACTCAAAGAGTTGGAAGGCATTACGGACCGGGACGCTTACTATACTACGATTATCTGTATTGCTGGGATGGAAAACGTGCATTACTTTTCCGGAAAATGTGAAGGCCGTATCGCTACTGAAATGCAGGGAAACGGCGGCTTCGGCTACGATCCGGTGTTTATTCCCAATGGTTATGATCAAACTTTTGGTGAACTCCCGTCTGCGGTGAAAGCCGGTATCAGTCACAGGGCAAAAGCCATGAAGTCCTTTATAGCTTTTCTTGAAGCACGTTAAGGATAGCGGAAAATTTATAATTAAATCGGACTTATTCGGTGTCCGGCATCTGGTCTTTTTCGACCGGCACGGTACCTCTTTGCTGGAAGATCCGGATCCAGCTGAGGTCTTTATTAGCCTCCAGGCCGGTACCGTAGGAAACGGAGCCGCCCCTGATGATCTGAACAGGTACTTCGGAGAAAAATTTCTGTAGCTTATTATTCCAGACAAGCTGCTGCGTTTTAAGGGTGTCGCCGCTTTTATTGATCACTACTACACTATCCTGTACCAGGAAATTGTTGTTAGCAGGATAAAAACGCGCTGTTTTAGCACTTAAAGTACTTTCTACGGCCATAGAATCATTATAAAATTCTACGAATAAATTATGGTTGATGTCCAGGAAAGGAGGTTTGGCATTATCATTTTGCACAAACTCTTTTGTTTTCAGCCTGGCCTTGGTTTGCCCGTCTTTGCTGATGATCACGGTAACGCTATCAGCACGGTCTATTTTTAAGGCTTCCTCGCTTACTACCTTGTTCGACTTACTTACGCCGCCCTGACCGCAGGCGGCTAATAAAAATAAGAAGCTAAAGGTCATTATCTTTACGGATAATGACCTTAGTGTAGTTGAATATGTTTTATACAGCTTTACCACTATTGATAAGGTCTGCGTTGGAACCAATGCGCATTAATTCTTAGCCCAACTGTAAATTTTACAAAAAATTCGCTGGCCATACCATTATTAATCGTACCCCTGTTACCCATATCCAGGCTGAGGTTTAAGGCGCCACCTTGCTCATCTGTATTGAGGTTGGACCTTAATGGTAATTGAGTGCCTAAAGTAAGCCCGTAATAATTGATCGCGGTATTATTCAGGTATACGTAATCTTTACCCATATAGGCACCGAGGCGATAGGTCATCGCGGAAAGGTATTGTTTAGTGGCCTTGGTATTGGGTGTGATTTCTCCACCCAGTGCAACGCGATAGGCATTTTGACCAATGCCGCTTTCCGTTGTTCCGAAACGCTTGAAATTGGACCAGTCTGCGTATACCAGGTCGATACCGAAATCATAGCTGGCGCCCTTACCATAGTGTACGCCAAACCCGAATTCCGAAGGTAATTCCATTTTCCCTTTTTGCCCGTAAACCGCAGAAACGGTATCCGTAACGACAGGTGCACCGGAATAAGGCGGCTGCGTGCCGGCTACATAATACTGATCCCTGGTGATGTTGATGCGTTGGGAAAGTGTTCCGGTAGCACCAATACTGATATACTGGTTGTTTTTCAGGCTGGCTTTATACATTAGGCCGGCTTTGAAGAATAAACCCCCGTAAATGTCTTTTTGTGAGTAGTCGGAAACTCTTGTACTTAAAGAGTCTGTGCCCAGGAAATTGATATAAGAAGAGTTCCGGATATTCCCGAAAACATAGCCTCCGTTTACACCAATGCTAAAGCCCTTTGCACCGCCTGAAATACCCAGGTAGCCAAAGTTCAGATTTCCTTCGCCATTATATTTTTGAAGTATCTTATCGCCGGTAGCAGGGATCGTTAAAGAATCCTGCGAGTTATAATACACTTTTGAAAAAGGCATATACCCGATGTTAATGGCAAGATTTTGCTTCTTTAAGGGCATAGCAAGATTGAAATGACCAATGGTTACCGTGTTTGACCTGGTCCTGTCGTCACCTATACGTACATTATTGCTCTGCGCGTCAAAGGCAAACTCGAATGTGGTCCTTAACAGGTAGGTATAACTCGCCGGGTTATAGGCATTTATTGTATATTCTTTAGCATAACCATTTGCAATACCGCCCATGCCGCGCAGCGCAGCGCTACGATTGTCACTGAGATTACCAATGCCGAAACGGGTATATGGAGAATTGATCCGGTCTGATTTCGGTTCGTTGGTGTATGTTGTTTGTGCCCGGGCCGAAGAAACAGCCAGCGTGGTAAGTATCGAAAGCGCTAATGCTTTGTGTTTATACATTATGATTGAGTATTAAATTCAAACCCTTCATTAAAAAATTTGGGTCTGCAAATATCTGATTTTTTATTTTGTTTTCAAAAACGGGTAAATATCCGCCGGTGAGCACGACATTCAGTTCTCCAAAATCTTTACCATATTTATAAATGAAGTATTTCATTTCTCCAATAATGCCATTGATCACCCCGCTTTTTATACCGCTTGCCGTATCAAAGCCTAAAACAGGTGCATAGCCCATTTCTTCTCTTAATAACGGCAATTTATCCGTTTGCGTATGTAAAGATTCAAATCTTAGGCGCGGGCCCGGGGAAATGGCGCCGCCTCTGAAATATTTACTGCTGGTAATATAGTTATAGGTGATCGCGGTGCCGATACTGATGACCAGGCAGTTTTCTCCCGGGAAAACTTTCAGGGCACCAGCAGCCAGTGCCAGCCGGTCTACTCCCAGCTGCTCCGGTGTACCATAGGCATTAAAAAAAGGTAAATTGGTTTTTTCGTCCAGTATTACCACTTTTTTGCAGTGAGATTCGAGTAATTGTGTGATCTGCTCATCATGTTTGATAACAGAAGACAGGATCGCATGCTCCGGCCGGTAGGTAAGTAAAATGTCTTCTATGGCCTGGAAAGCTTCTGCTCTCGTAAAACTAAACTGATGGAGAAAATTGTCCTGCTCTACTAATGCCGCTTTGCAATTCGTATTGCCAAAATCCAAACAAAGGTTCATGCTTTTATCTTTTTGTGCTTGCAATTTAGCCAAAAAACATGGCTTTATGTCTATATTCGGCAGACAAAGATTAAATTCGCATTTTCTAGCAGGAATCAGGAGCTCATGTTTGCCGATATCATTTTACCCTTACATCTTCCCAGGCCACTGACTTATGGTGTGCCATTAGAAATGCAAGACCAGCTTGCAGTAGGGAAGCGCGTGGAGGTGAGCCTGGGCAGGCAGAAGTTGTATGCCGGTATCGTGTTAAAAATACACGACCAGAAGCCGGAGGCTTATGCCGTAAAACCTATCCGCAACATCCTGGACGAGTTCCCGGTGGTTAATGAAAAACAGCTGGCCTTATGGCAATGGATAGCGGATTATTATTTGTGTAATCTTGGAGATGTGATGCAGGCAGCTTTGCCGGCGCACCTGAAACTGATGAGTGAAAGCCTGCTGGTATGGACCTCCGCCTTCGACGATGTGCCCCAGGGTTTAAGTGATGATGCGTTCATGATCGCCGAGGCATTATTGATCCGTAAACAGATCACGATCGGTGAAGCCCAGCAACTGGTGCAGAGTAAAGCCTTGAGCCGCGCGGTAAATGAAGTTCTGGAAACAGGCGCCGCTATTATATCGGAACTACTGGAGGAACGTTATAAGCCTAAGCTGGAAACTTTTGTGTACCTGGAAGCACGCTATGAACAGGAGACGGAACTGATTAACCTGTTTAATCAGTTGGAGAAGAAGCCGAAGCAATTGGCTATATTAATGTCTTTTCTAAACCTGAGGAAAGACAAAACGGGCATTGCAGCCAAAGAGCTGTCCAAACAATCTAATGCTACTACTGCCCAGATGAAAAGTATGGCAGCAGCCGGGATTTTTGTTTTAAAAGAACAGGCTACGGATCGGGTTATGGATGTAGCTAATCCTGAAAAGCTGATCTCGGACCTGTCTGAGGTGCAGCTGGAAGCTAAAGCCAGTATTGAAGCACAATGGCAGCAGCATAACGTTTGCCTGCTGCAGGGCGTTACCGGGTCGGGTAAAACGCATATTTATATTGACCTGATCCAGAAAGCGATCGCCGAGGGTAAGCAGGTACTTTTCCTGCTGCCTGAAATTGCTTTGACAACACATATTTTGTCTCGGTTAAGGGCTTATTTTGGGGAAGAGCTGGGCGTTTATCATTCGAAATATAGTAATAACGAACGTATAGAGATCTGGAAGAAAGTAGCCGGCAATAAATACAAAGTGGTCATCGGTGCGCGTTCGGCCCTATGGTTACCATTCCGGGAGCTGGGATTGATCATTGTAGATGAGGAGCATGACAGCGCTTATAAACAGGTAGACCCGCCGCCGCGCTTTCACGCCCGGGACAGCGCCATCTACCTGGCGGGCATTCATAAAGCTAAAGTACTGTTGGGATCCGCCACTCCTTCTATTGAAACTTTGCACAATGTGCAAAAGAAAAAATACGGCTTTGTAGCTTTAAAGCAAAGACATAATGGGGTATCGCTACCAGAAATCATACCGGTAAATGCCAAAAATACCCAGGGCGCTTTATCCCCGGTACTGACGCTGGACCTGCTTTCGGGCATCCAGGACACGATTAAAGAAGGAAAACAGGTGATCCTGTTCCAGAATAAAAGAGGATATGCGCCTTTTCTTTTATGTGGCTCTTGTGGTTTTGTACCACAATGTAAAAACTGTGATGTGTCGCTGACTTATCATAAGGCTACCGATAAATTGCATTGTCATTACTGCGGCGCGAAATCTGCTCCCATAAAGCACTGCCCCCAGTGTGGTAATGCCAATATCTCGGCACGCACCTTTGGTACTGAAAAGATAGAAGAAGACCTGCAACGCATCTTTCCGCATTACAGTATTGGCCGTATGGACTGGGACAGTATGCGTACTAAAGGAAAGCAGGTACAGCTGATGGATGATTTTACCTCCGGGAAGATTAATATACTCGTAGGCACACAAATGGTGGTTAAAGGACTGGATTTTGAAAATGTTTCTTTGGTCGGGATACTGAGTGCGGACAACTTATTGAGTTTCCCTGATTTCAGGGTGCACGAGCGTGCTTTTCAAATGATGGAGCAGGTGAGCGGCAGGGCAGGGCGGCAGGATGGCAAAGGAAGAGTAATGATCCAGACCCATAAAGCCACGCATCCCATTATACAATACGTGATCCAGCATGATCTTAAAAGTTACTTCCAGTTTGAAATGGCTTACCGGCAACAGTTTGCTTACCCGCCTTTTTCAAAACTGATCAAGATCGTATTTAAGCATAAGGACCAGAAGAAGGCCGGCCAGGGTGCGTTTTTGTTTGCGGAGCAATTGCTGCAGGTATTTCCGGAACTTAAATTACTGGGACCGGCAGAGGCCCTGGTACCAAGGGTACGCAATCAATATGTGTTTGAACTAATGCTTAAACTGCCGCTTGATAATGCGTATGTCAGCCAGGTGAAGCAGCAGCTAGGATTACTGGTTTTATCCATACCCAAAGAAAAAGGCCTGAGCGCTTTGCAGGTCTTTGCTGATGTAGATCCGTTTTAGTACCTTTCAGACTTATGCGCCTGATCACGATCATTTTATTAGTCCTGGGGCTATACGCCTGTAATACCTCTCCGAAGGGCACACGCGTGGTTGTGGTGCAACCTTTCGGCCTGTTTTCGGCGACCGAGGCAAAGACCATTGTTGCACAAATAAGCGCATTAGGCGCGGAAGTGGTATTAAAAGATAATCGTTCTATTCCCCAATCATTTTATTATAGGCCGAGGAACAGGTATCGTGCAGATAGCCTTATCCGGTTTCTTAAAGCACAGGTAGGTAAGGATTCTATAATCGTTGGTATTCTAAATGAAGATATTAGTACGACAAAAGATGGCGTAGCTGATTGGGGCGTTATGGGCCTCGGTTACCGGCCGGGTAATTCCTGTGTAGTGTCTTCTTTCAGGATCAATAAAAAGAAAAGAGCAGAACAATTGTGTAAGGTAGTGCTGCATGAGCTGGGCCATACAGAGGGCTTGGACCATTGCCCGGACGAGACTTGCCTGATGCGGGATGCAGAAGGAGGCAATCCGCTTGATGAAGAAAAGGATTTTTGTGCGCAGTGTAAAACGCATCTGAAACGAAAAGGCTGGGGGCTTTAATTTTATTGAGTAATTAGTTGAAACTTTAAAATATAGTAAATATGATTTGGCTTTGGGGCTTATGGGTACTAGTTTTTATAGTGCGGCTATGGAAAAAGAAACCTTTTAAAAGGAATAAATCATAAAAGAAGTAAGGCTACATGCTTTATCACATTGAGCTTGTCAAAATGTGTCAGGAGTGTAGCCTTAAAATTTCCCCTCCGGGCAGTTAAGGTTAATCCGTCTATTGGGATAAAACCTTTACCATATCCAGCATTTCCTGGTTGATCTCAAGGTGCTTTTTACAGCCATCGCCAAAATCTACAAATACAATCTCGTTTTTCTGCAAACCTACCATCATGCCGGTTTTGCCTTCACGCAGGCCTAATACCGCATGATAGCCCATTTTGCTCGCCTGTACGCGGTCGTAATAGGTAGGCGATCCGCCCCGCTGCATATGGCCAAGCACGCTCAGGCGTACTTCCATTTCCGGATATTTTTTAGCCAGGATTTCGGTAAGCGCTTCTGCTCCGAAGCCATCGCCCTCCGCCACTACGATAATATGGACATTCTTTTTGCGTTTCTGATCGTAATTGATCAGCTGCACGACTCTTTCTACATTAGTAATGCGCTCCGGTACTAATATTTCTTCCGCGCCGGTAGCGATACCGCTGTTGAGGGCGATATACCCGGCATCCCGGCCCATCACTTCTACCACGAAGAGCCTTTCATGCGCCGCTGCCGTATCCCGGATCTTATCAATGGCTTCCATGGCTGTGTTGACTGCGGTGTCAAAACCAATAGTGTACTCTGTGCCGGCTATATCGCGGTCTATAGTACCCGGTACACCAATCACTTTAATGCCATGCTCCTGTTCCAGTATTTCGGCACCTTTAAAGCTGCCGTCGCCGCCAATAACCACCAGGCCCTCAATCCCATTCTCTTTTAAATGTTCCGCAGCTTTCGCCCTTCCTTCTTTCGTCAGGAATTCCTTGCTGCGGGCTGTTTTCAGCACGGTGCCACCCCGCTGGATGATGTTGGCCACATCCCGGGAGCTCATTTGGAACAGTTCATTTTCGATCAGGCCTTTATAGCCATAGCGAATGCCGAAGACGTCCATTTTATAATACAATGCCGTGCGGACAATTGCGCGCACAGCCGCGTTCATGCCGGGGGCGTCGCCTCCCGAGGTTAATACTGCTATTCTTTGCATGGCTGATGGTTTTATTTTGTACCTGTATGCCCGAACCCGCCGGCACCGCGTTCACTTTCTTCCAATACTTCGGTCGGCTCCCAGCTGATGGTTTCATGCTTTGCGATCACCAGCTGCGCGATACGTTCTCCGTGCTCGATGATTTGTACCTCGCCGGAAAGGTTGATCAATGCTACTTTGATCTCGCCCCGGTAATCACTGTCTATAGTGCCGGGACTGTTGATCACTGTAAGCCCTTTTTTGATGGCCATACCGCTACGGGGCCTTACCTGTGCTTCCAGGCCTAAGGGCAGTTCCATGTATAACCCGGTAGGGATCAGCTTCCGTTCCATAGGTTGCAGCGTAAGCGGCTGGTCTAAATGTGCGGCGAGGTCCATACCGGCAGAGCCGTTGGTTTGGTATTGAGGTAAAGGATTAGTTGATTTATTGATAATTTTTACTTGCATGAGTTGAATTTAAATAGCAAATTTATGAAAATAGTAAATGAAGCATGTCTTCGTGAAGGATGCCATTGGTAGCCAGGGTTTCTTTATCCCAGATCGTATAACCGGCCTTGCTGAAATTGGTTACATTACCGCCCGCTTCTTCTACGATCAGGTAGCCTGCAGCGATATCCCAGGGCTGGAGATTGTACTCCCAGAAAGCGTCAAAGCGCCCGCAGGCTACCCAGCAAAGGTCCAGGGCCGCAGAGCCCAGGCGCCTTACCGGCAGGCCTTTGCCCACTACTTTTGTGAATATTTCTAAAGGGTGTATTTCCGTTTGCGGGAAATGATATGGAAACCCGGTAACCAGGAAAGCGGTATTGATATCTGATTTCCGGGATACGCGGATAGGCTTATCGTTGAGCGTAGCACCTCTGCCTTTCTCGGCAAAGAACAATTCGTTCATCATCGGGTTGTATACTGCACCCAGTAATACTTCTTCTTTATATGCTAATGCAATACTAACGCAACATAAAGGGACTTTATGGGCAAAATTCACGGTACCGTCAATAGGGTCAATGACCCATTTGAAATCGGCAGCCTCATTGCTGTTACCAAATTCTTCCCCTATAAAGCCATGATCCGGGAACGCGGTTTTGAGCGCTTCAACGATATAGGTCTCTGATGCCTTATCTATTTCAGTCACCAGGTTGTTGATCCCGTCTTTATGACTGATCTCAAATTCTGTTTCAAATCCTGCTTTTACCAAAGCCCCGGCAGACTTTACCACCTCCAGGAGCACGGAGCGCATCAAGCTCAAATCCATGTATATCATTTTTGAATTACAAAGATAGGATGCAAATGTATTAAGGCAAGATTAAATGCGCTACTCTATTAAATCAGGATGAATCCTTAAATTTTGCTCAAAATCTGGTATTTAAAAATTAATTTTGGGCTTTTGCAGAAAATAATATGGGACAGAAAAAGCTGGTAAGATTTAATGAGATCAAGACATTCGATAATGTATTGGAGTTTCCGCAGGAGATGCAGGGAAAGTGGCATACCTTTTTCAAAAATGATAACCCGATTACTTTGGAGCTGGCTTGCGGTAAAGGAGAATACGCGGTCGGCCTCGGGCGCATGTACCCCGGGCGTAACTTCATTGGTATTGATATCAAAGGGAACCGGATCTGGAGAGGGGCGAAAACAGCTATTGAGGAGGGTTTAAATAATGTTGCCTTTATCCGTTCTCACATAGATAAGATAACGGAGTATTTTGCACCGGGAGAAGTGAGCGAGATCTGGATCACCTTCCCGGACCCGCAGCTGAAAGGCGCAAGAATGAAGAAACGCCTGACTTATTCCCGCTTCTTGAGATTGTACCAACAAATTATAAAACCCGGCGCCACCATCAACCTGAAAACGGATAGCCCGGACCTGTACGAGTTTACCAAAGCGGTGATTGAACTATTTGAATTGCCGGTACTGGCGGACTCGGATAATGTATATGCACAGCCAGAGGTACACCCTGACCTGAGCATCAAAACGCATTATGAAGGGCTGGATATTGCCGGAAGTAACCGGATCCATTACCTGAAATTTACTATTGATCAAGAGCTCCCGGTAGCAAAAGACGAAATACTCAAAGCGCAGTTTGTCAACCAGGGAGCAGAATAATATACATGGACCATGCTCCAGGAAGGTGTCGATTTCTATTTTAATGAACAGGGACTTATGGTCCTTACAGCAGCCTATCATTTAAAAAGAGGACGTTGCTGCGGTAACGGCTGCCTGCATTGCCCTTATGATTTTGAGAATGTGAAGGAACCTAAAAAGACTCAATTGCTGGAAGCCCGTAAAAGAAAAAATGAACATGAATAAACGCAATTATTTAGCTTTAGGTGATTCCTACACCATTGGTGAGGGAGTCGCGGCCGATAAAAATTTTCCTAACCAACTCGTAAGCCTTCTACAGGAGGAGCATAATATCGAATTTCAGACCCCGGAGATTATAGCGGTAACCGGCTGGACTACGGATGAGCTGAAAGCCGGTATCGCAGAGCGGGATCCGCAAGGGCCTTATGACCTGGTGACTTTACTGATCGGCGTTAATAACCAGTACCGGGGCCGTGATGTGGGTGAGTATAAAACAGAGTTTGAAGCACTACTGGAGCAGGCAATCTCATTTGCCGGCGGGAATTATAAACACGTTATAGTGGTATCCATACCGGACTGGGGCCATACGCCATTTGCCCGGGAAAAAGAAGTAGATGAAAGTAAAGTGGCTGCAGAGATCGCTTTGTTCAATGAAGCCAAGCAGGCCGTTACGCTTGCTAAAGGTGTTCGCTTCCTGGATATCACCGGGATGACAAAAACATTGGCACAAGACACTGCTTACTTAGTAGAAGATCAATTGCATTACAGCGATAAGCTGTACCGGGAGTGGGCGGAATGCCTGGCACCACTGGTCAGCAATATGTTTTCATCACAATAATAAAGGTAATCAAAAGAGCATCCGGAACCTGATGGTGCCTTCAATGCTACGCAACTCCTGTATAAAGGATTCTGTGTAGCATTTTTCTATATCCGTGATCACGTAGCCGATCTTGTTATTGGTCTTAAGGTATTGGCCCATGATATTGATCTGGTATTTGGCAAATACATGGTTTAGCTGTGCCATTATGCCCGGAATGTTTTCATGGATATGCAATATGCGATGCGAATCTTTTAACTTAGGTAATTGAACTTCGGGGAAGTTGACGCTGCCAGAAGTGCTGCCATTATTGATATACTCCAGGAATTTTGCCGGAACAAATTTTCCTATATTTTCCTGTGCCTCGGCAGTACTGCCACCGATATGTGGCGTTAGGATCACGTTGTCCAGGCCTTTTAAAGGGCTTTCAAATATTTCGCTGTTCGTAGCGGGTTCATAGGGGAATACGTCTATACCGGCCCCGGCTATTTTGCCGGAATTTACCCCGGCTGCAAGCGCGCCAATATCTACTACGTGGCCCCGGGAAAGGTTCAGGAAAATCACCCCATCCTTCATTTTTGCAAACTCTTCAGGCCCTATAAAATTTGTGTTTTCTTTCCGCCCGTCCAAATGCAGGCTAACTACATCTGACAGGTGCAGCAATTCATCCAGTGTTTCCAGTCTTTGCGCATTACCCAGGGCCAGCTTATCACCCAGGTCATAAAAATAAACTTTCATGCCTAAGGCTTCTGCAAGTACTGATAGCTGCGTGCCGATATTGCCATAACCGATTAAGCCCAGTACTTTGCCCCTTATCTCAAAACTACCACCGGCAGATTTATCCCATATGCCTTTGTGCATCTGGTCATTTTTTAAGGCGGCCTTTCTCATGAGCATGATCAGCTCGCCAAGGGCCAGCTCAACTACAGAGCGCGTGTTGGAATAAGGCGCGTTGAAAACCGGGATGCCTTTTGCCGTCGCGGCTTCCAGGTCTATCTGGTTGGTGCCGATACAGAAAGCGCCTATAGCCATGAGTCTTGGCGCAGCATCCAATACTTTTTGGGTTACAAGGGTTTTGGACCTGATGCCTAAGATGGCAACATGCTTTAAACGCCGGCATAGTTCTTCTTCGCTTAAAGCACCTTTCTCCACTTCCACTTTAAAGCCCTGTTCTTCAAAAGCCTTTATGGCAGTGGGGTGAACATTTTCCAGTAACAGTACTTTGATCCTGCTTTTAGGATAAGACTGGCTGCGGTCCAGTTTGTGGTCGAAAAGAAATTCATCCAAAGAGGCGACTATATTGTCTGCCACACTGATCACGTTTTGCCTTTCAATATTTTCTGTAAACGCGTAAAAACGGTTGGCCAGGCCGGAAGCTTTCAGCTCGTAATCGGTATATCCGTCACCTATAGCATAGATATCGCCTTGCAGGTTAAGCTTGCTGAGCAGTTTTGTTTTGCCGCCGTCAGTAGACAGTACGTTTTGCTCATCGAAGCCGATAACCTGGCCATGAGCATCAAAAATAAATTCATTGGCGAAAACATGGTCTTCCAGGATACCGAACGCTGTTACGATGGGAACAATGAATTCTTTGAACCCGCTGGAGATAATGTAGATCTGGTGTTTATGTTCCGATAAAAACTGCGCGTTGCGTTGAAAAGAATTGGTGACTTTTGTTTTTAGAAAATTAACCAGATGTTCAATATGCGTTTTATTGGCTGCCAGTAAAGCGATCCTTTGGCGCAGGCTTTCGGCAAAAGAGATATCTCCATTCATGCCTTTGTCCGTCAACAGCTTGATTTGTTTTACTATCTCCTGTTGTTCCGGCTTACCCTCCAGTGCTATACGGGCCAGTTCATCCAGGCCTTCCACTTTGGTGAAGGTGTTGTCAAAATCTATAATATAATGAACCGGTGTATTTGCAACAGGCATAATTGGTAAGTTTTAATGCAGAACAGCAAAAATAAGCATCCGCCTATTTATATGGGAAATAAATAATTATTATCTGTGCTTAATAAGTATGGTTAAGCTGCTTTTTTCTTTAAAAGAACCGGGACATAAAACTTAAAAGCGATACTGCAGGCAACCAGGATGATGGTGGTGCCGATCCAGAGGTTACTAAAGCTGAACGTTTCGGCTATCCGGGTGCCCAGTACCGGGGATATGATAAAGGCCAGGGAGAAGGCCATACCATTGGCGCCCATATAAGCGCCTTTGTTAGTGGTACCTGCCCTTTGCGCGGTGATTGTAGCCATAAACGGGAGCACGAGGATCTCACCCAGGCTTAAAAGAGAAATAGACAAAAATAAGACGGCCAGGCCGGGACTGAAAGCCAGCAAAAAAAAGGAAAGGGCGCACATGAGCGTACCATACAGGAGCGTATGCCCCGGGCTAAACCTTTTTTCTGCAATATGAACCAGTAACATTTCAAAGATGACCACCACGAAGCCATTAGTACCCATTAGTAAACCAATGTTGGCCTGGCTAAGTCCCAGGTCGTTTTTATAGAAAAGCGGTAAGGTATTCATTAACTGGAAAAAGCACATGGAGAAAAATGCGCAGAGGATACAAAACACCAGGAAAGGGCCATCCCGGTAAGGTGATCTCTCTTTGACAAACTCCGGTATTACTTCATCGCCTGCTGATAAGGCGCTTCTTTCTTTTTTCAGGCGGAAGAGCTTTTGTCGCCTGTTGAAAAAGTAGAGGTACATAAATCCGGCGGCCAGGGTGAAAAAGGCATTGCCGTAAAACAGCAGGTCATAGGAATAAGCCGCCATCAGTCCGCCCAATGCCGGGCCTATGGAAAAGCCAAGATTTACGGCCATCCTGTTTAGTGAAAATGCGCGGGTCAGGTTTTGGGGCCTGGCATATTTGGCAATGGCCACCGAGTTGGCCGGGCGAAATATTTCGCTCACTATACTCTGTGTGAGTACCATGATGCCGAGCGCAACCGGTGTATTAAAGAACGGGTACAGGCAAAATAAAGGCACGCTGATGAACAGCGCCGAGGCCTGTACATAATATTCGCCAATCTTATCCGTAAGATAACCGCCCAGCCAGGACCCGATCACGGAGCCTATGCCAAAACAGGCCAGCACCAGGCCGGATTGCTCAAGGCTGAATTTTAAATGATCGATCATGTATACACCCAGGAAAGGGAGTACCATAGAGCCGGTCCTGTTGATCAGCATCACAATAGACAGCATCCAGGACTCTAAAGAAAGTCCTTTAAAAGAATCGGCGTATATTTTAAACAATCGGCTCATGAATGGCTGCAAAGTTAGCTTTATTCGGGCAGCCAAAAAATAAATTACAACGATGGAACGGGTGCATTTATTGGGTCAGTTGATTAACCTGTTCTACAATATAAGCGATCTGCCCGGCCTGCATTTCGGTATGGATGGGTAAAGATAACACGGTCCGGGACAATTGCTCTGCGACCGGGAAGGATTGTTGTTGCGGATGTTTACTCGTTAGTGCTTTTTGCTGGTGGCAGGGGATGGGGTAGTAAACCATGCTGGGAATCCCTTTGTCTGCCAGTGCCGTTTTTAATTGATCCCGGTCTATATGACCGGCAAGTGTCAATGTATATTGATGGTAGACATGAACAGTGCCGGGAGCTTTAAAGGGTGTGTGGATATTAGGGTTTTGCTTAAAGCCGTCATCGTAAGCTTTAGCAACAGCTTGCCGGGCCTGGTTATATTGAGGCAAATGTTGTAATTTGACCGAAAGTATAGCGGCCTGTATCGTGTCCAGGCGGCTGTTGATGCCGGTCATTTCATGCCGGTATTTTTGAAACTGGCCATGATTAGCGATGGCTTTTATGCGCTTGTAAAGAGCCTCATCTTTTATGACTACAGCACCGCCATCACCGTAGCAGCCCAGGTTTTTAGAGGGGAAAAAGGACAGGCAGGAAATGTCGCCCATAAGGCCGGCCTGCTGTGTGCTGCCGTCTGTGTAAGTGATACTTCCGCCAATTGATTGGGCATTATCTTCGATCACTTTGAGATCATATTTTTTGGCAATCGCCAGGATAGGTTCCATGTCCGCGCACTGGCCAAATAAATGAACCGGGACAATAGCTTTTGTCTTAGGGGTAATCGCAGCTTCGATTAATGCCGGGTCCAGGTTAAAGGTATGCGGATCTACATCCACAAAAACGGGTTTGAGACCAAGCAATAAAACGACTTCTACCGTAGCAAAATAGGTAAACGCAGGTGTGATGATCTCTGACCCCGGCTCCAGGTCCAGGGCCATTAAAGCGATTTGCAGGGCATCTGTGCCATTACCGCAGCTTTGCACATATGCACCCTGGTGATAAGAAGAGAGCGCCGTGTTGAATTCCTGCACGGCAGCGCCATTAATGAAGGCTGCCTGGTCAATCACTTGTTGTATGGCCTGGTCTATTTCTGTTTTTATCCGCTGGTATTGGCCCTTAAGGTCTACCATTTGTATCTTTTCCATCTGCTGCTTTTGTAAAAAGAGCTATAATTTTTTAAGATTATAGCTCTTTATGAGATTTGCCTTGCAAGTTACAAATATATTGCCGGACTTATCTACTTTCCAGTCTTACGATCGGCACGATCATTTCTTCGAGGCTTACACCGCCATGCTGGAAGGTGTTCCGGTAGTAGTTCACAAAGTGATTGTAATTATTAGGATAACATAAGAACACATCGCCTTTGGCAAAGATATACTTGGAGTTTACATTAGGCTGGGGCAGACCGGCCTGCTTAGGGTTGGTAATGTCAAAGACATCTTTGGTGTCATATTGCAGGTTCCTGCCGTGTTTATACCTTAAGTTCGTCGTAGTGGCCCTGTCGCCCACCGTTTTGCTTGGTGATTTTACCCGGGTAGTTCCATGGTCGGTGGTTACAAATAATTGTATTTTTTTCTCGGCTATCTTTTTCAGGGCGCGGTAGAGCGGGGAGTGTTCAAACCAGCTTACGGTAAGGCTCCTGTAGGACACTTCATCGCTGGCCAGCTCTTTCAGGACCTCCATTTCGGTGCGCGCGTGCGAAAGCATGTCGACGAAATTGTATACGATTACAGTCAGGTCATTCTTCAGGTAATTATGGATATTGTCTTCCATTGCTTTACCGTCCACATTATTGGTGATCTTCAGGTAATCCCATTTGAGATGATCCAGTTTTAACCTCTTTAATTGCTCGCCTAAAAGTTCCTTTTCAAACAAGTTCTTGCCACCTTCCTCGTCATCATTTTTCCAGTATTTAGGCAGCTTTTGCTCGATCTCCAAAGGGGTCATGCCCGCAAAGATAGCGTTCCTGCTGTATTGTGTTGAAGTCGGCAATATGCTGAAGAACATATCTTCGTCTATCGTTGCGAATTGCGCATTGATGATCGGCTCTATAGATTTCCATTGATCGTAGCGCAGGTTATCGATCAGTACAATAAAGGTTGGCTTGTCTTTTTTGAGATGAGGCGCGATCTTCTCGGCAAAGAGCTGATGGGAGAAGGTCGGTAATTCTTTAGTTGTTTTATTGATCCAGTCGATATAGTTGCGGGAAACGAATTTATAGAATTCATTATTGGCCTCTACCTTTTGGGTATTGAACACTTCCAGCATTTCGGGACTGTCGCTTTTGCTCATTTCAATTTCCCAATACACCAGTTTTTTGTACAGGTCTTTCCACTCTTCCAGGTTGGGGTTAGAGTTGAGGGTCATAAAGAGGTTCCTGAAATCTTTCTGGTATTCCGTGGTGGTTTTTTCAGATACCAGGCGCTTGCTGTCAAATATTTTTTTCAGGGAAAGCAATACCTGGTTGGGATTGACCGGCTTGATGAGGTAGTCGGATATCTGACCGCCGATGGCTTCTTCCATTATATTTTCGGCCTCGTTTTTGGTCACCATAATGACCGGAAGGCTGGGGTAAAGGGCCTTTATCTGGCTTAATGTTTCCAGGCCGGTGATGCCCGGCATGCTTTCATCCAGGAGCACTACTTCGGCTTTGTTGCTGCGCAGGTATTCCAGCACATCATAGCCGTTGGTAAATGGGGTGACTTCATAACCTTTATTTTTCAGAAAGAGCATCTGGGATTTTAAAGATTCAATCTCATCATCTACCCATAAAATATTTGAATTCATAGTATTAAAGTTTCTACGCTAACGAAATAATAATTTTTCTTCGGATAGCAATTTAATGGTTTTAATGGTAAGAAAACGATAAATGTAGGGAATGGGCTGGTAAAGACAAAGCCGCAGGTAAACTGCGGCTTTATTATGTATTGTAGCTTTTTATTTTAAATGTTCACCATTAATGGCATTAAGAGCATGAGCAGGTCATCATTGTCGCTGGTAGCGGTAGGTTTGAAGATCCCGGCTCTTGATGGAACGCTTAATTCCAGTGCTACTTCTTCCCCCTCCAGGTTATTCAGCATTTCCACGAGTAATCTTGCATTGAACGCGATCTTCATGTCTTCCCCGTTGAACTGGCAGTTCAGTTTTTCGTTACCCTCGTAAGAGAAATCCGCGTATTGCGCGCTTAAGGTAACGGTGTTGCCAACGATATCAAAAACTACCTGGGTAGTACTTTTATCGGCGAATACACTCACGCGGCGCAGGGCATTGATCAGGTCCGTTCTGTTGATGGTTAACAGGAATGGGTTATCAGCCGGGATTACGGCGCGGTAGGGAGGATATTTACCGTCGATCAGGCGACAGTTTAAGCTCGTATTGTTTGATTTGATAAACAGGTGCGTATCGGTATAAGAAAGGCTTACCGCTGAATCATCAGAAGGCAACCAGTTCTTCATTTGTTGTAAAGGCTTTCTGGGTACGATGAAGCTGCCTGTTTGTGTAGGAGTAATATCCAGGTACATCAGGCGGATGAGGCGATGCGCGTCTGTAGCTACAAAGGTCAGGTCGCCTTCGTTCAATTCAAAATAGACACCGGTCATTGCAGGGCGCAGGGTATCGCTGCTGGTCGCAAAAATAGTTTTATTGATCGCTTCCGCTAATCTTGAAGAAGGCAGGTTGAGCGTATTGGCATTTTCCGGGTTAGGCTCTTTCGGGTATTCATCCGTTTTTTCGCCGCCGATTTTATATTTACCGGAGTTGCTGGTGATCTCAATCGTAAGGTCTTTGTTGTTTATATTGAAACTGATCGGTTGGTCCGGTAAGTTTTTCAGGTATTCCAGCAGGATTTTAGAGGTGACACAGATCTTGCCGTCTTCAGCGTTTTCAGACTGGACGTCCAAGTGTGTTTTAATCATTGTTTCCAGGTCACAACCGGTAATGGTCAATGTATTGCCTTTTAATTCAAACAAAAAGTTTTCGAGGATAGGCATCACTGTATTAGAGCTAATGATACCGCCAACCAATTGTAAGTTTTTGAGTAAAGCAGAGGAAGAAACAATAAATCTCATAAGATTGTATATTATGTATAATAATAGTTAGCCCACAAAAGTAATGTTTCCTGCGCAAATTAGAAATTCATTTTTTGCGGATAGCGGTACTTGTTTCGGAGTGACGATTTTTTGAGGGACTACAGTTTGCGATTAAAAAAATATTAAAAATGGTAGCATAAAATTTGGCTGGAATAAAAATTAAATTATCTTTGCACTCCATTCAGCTGAAAAGCATGGTGCGGTAGCTCAGTCGGTAGAGCAATGGACTGAAAATCCATGTGTCGCCGGTTCGATCCCGGCCCACACCACAGAATGATAAAGGCTTTCAAGATTAAACTTGGAAGCCTTTTTTCTTGGGTCGAACCATCCCTGAAACTCCTTAGCTATTTGAAAGAGACATAAAAGGGTAGCTCATGAAAATTATCGATTTTGTTGTGTTTCCCGACGTTTATTGCCTGAGCCGGAACGTTTGTTCATTTATTACAAATCTTCTATTGCTTAGGCTTACTTTAGCAGCCGGCAATCCGGTTTGCTATATTTCCTGCAGCAAAGAATACGGGTTGTGAAAAATAAGCATAAGATAATTTTTTAATCATGAAACAACACTTTACTAAACTGGCTATTGGTTTACTACTAATGATCTGCAGCACTTTCTCAAACGCGCAATCCAGCCTTTCGCCGGGAGAAAAATTTCTTGAATATTTCAATGCTCATGACGTTAAAAAACTTAATGTCCTGCTTGCGGATAATTTCGTAATGAAAGCTCGGTTTACAGATAAGACTATTACAAAAAAAGAGCTTCTTGGTATACGCATGAACCAGTATACTAAATTTAACTTTGGCTATAGCACTATTGCGGTAATTTACAGCGGAAACCCAGAAATTATTACGGTTAAGGAGTATAGCGATCAGTTCAGATTGCTGCATATAAATCCTTCCGGCTTGATTTTTTCGATTGAATCGAAAGCCGGGAAGATTACCTCCATTCTTATAGATACGCTCAGAGGCGCTGATGCTTATTTTAAAGAGCTGAGCCGCAAAGAAACGGAGTTTCGCAGCTGGGTGGAGCAAAAGTATGGCGCCGATACGCTTGCCGCATTAAACCGCAAGGTAAACCTGCATTATGAGTTGATGGGCGAATATGCTTTAAATCCCACAAATGCCGAGGGCTCACAAAGCAAAGAGAGGGTAGAAGAGGAGGAGCGTCTTCCTGAGGCTGAGCCTGGTTACCGTATGCCCTGTACTCATTTTGGTAAGCTGTCGCTAAAACAACGAGTGGCACGATATCCTTTCAATAAGGCTAAAAGTGTTATGCTTGTTTCCTTTACCAATAACTCGATCCTTTATCCGAACTATGAGCAGCATAAGGAATCCATACTCGCCCTGGATAATATGGAAAATAAAAAAGTGCTTACTGCTGCAGACATTGATACACTAAGCGATTTACTCTTCAACGTAGGATTTGACACAAAAGATATTTTTAAAATGGAGCTGTCAGCGTGTCCTGGACACAAAAATGCTATTATCTTCCTTGATGATAAAGGCAAGCCTTTTGATTATATCGGGGTATATTTTGGCTGCGATGCCACGGAGTATGATATTAATAAAGTCGGATTCCCTGTATATTGTGATGAAAAATACGGGATGCTGAGCCGGTTTTTTTCGGGGCGCGGCATTCGGGTCACTGGTTTCTAAAAGGTGTATTGCGTTAAAAAATAAGCTCCCAATACCGGAAGAGTTGGGAGCTTATTTTTATCGCTTTTTGCCTTTCGACTTTGGCTTGCCATATTTAGCCATCATCTTTTCTTTATGACTCACGCGTTTTGTTGGTTGCCTGCTATTTTTAGCCGATTTTTCATGGAAAGCCGGACCTACATTCTCCCGCTTGGGTATTTTTATTTTTACCTCTTTCACGATCACTTTCGGGAGTTCATCTTCCGTTAGCTTAGCGGATATTTCCAAATGATCGGGTAATGGCCGCATGGGAATTTCGTACTTCATCAGCGACTCAATACGCTGCTGGTATTCCTTTTCCCGCTCAGTGACAAAGCTTATTGCGACCCCTTTTTTGTCTGCCCGGCCCGTTCTTCCAATACGGTGAATGTAGTTTTCAGGTACCTCAGGTAAGTCAAAATTGATCACGTGCGTCACTTCAGCAATATCTATCCCACGGGCAACAATATCCGTCGCGATAATAAAGCGATAAGTACCTTCTTTAAATTGCTTTACCGTATTAAACCTATGCGCCTGTTCCTTATTGCTATGGATCACACCCACCTGCTCCGGGAAGCGGTCTTGCATTTGTTCATACAATTCGTCGGCTAATTTTTTAGTGGCTGCAAAGACCAGCACCTTTGAAAAATCTTCATTTTCGGTAAGCAGTAATTCCAGAAGATCGACTTTTGTGTAAAAGTTAGGAACCTCATAAGCCACCTGGTTAATATGCTCCAAAGGCGTGCCTGCGGGTGCCGCTTCAATACGCACAGGCATGTTGAAGTATTCCCCGATTATTTGCTCCACCTCCTCTGTAATGGTGGCCGAGAACATAAGGTTCTGTCTTCGCTCCGGCAGCAAATCCAAAATGTTTCTGATCTGCGAACGAAAACCAAGATTCAGCATTTCGTCCATTTCATCAATAACAAATTTCCTGATCGATTTTGTCTTTAATGCGCCATTCAATATTAAATCGTATAGCCTGCCTGGTGTGGCCACAAGAATATCTACGCCATTTGCTACAGCAGCAATTTGTGCCTTCATGTTTACCCCGCCGTATACCCCTACCACAGTCAACGAGCGATATGCCGTTAATTTTATAGCCGCTTCTACTACTTGCGCCACTAGCTCGCGCGTAGGCACAAGCACCAGCATTTGCGGAAAGCGGTCTTTTGAAAATTCCAATTGTCGCAGGCAAGGCAATAAGTAGGCATAAGTTTTACCGGTCCCGGTTTGGGCTATGCCGCATACATCCTTTCCCGACATAATTACAGAAAAGGCCTTTTGCTGAATGGAGGTAGGGCGCACAAACCCCATCTCGTCCAATGCCTTGAGTAGTGGAGCATTAAGGTTTAAATTTTCAAAAGTCATGATAAGCTATTAATTATGCAAAGGTAAACAATCTTCGGCAGCAAGCAGTTATGAAACCACAGAAGATGGTTTCTTAACTGCTGGCAGAATCCACATTATGGATCCATCAAAAAAGAATGGCGATGCAGTGTGCAGCTATGGTGATTGCAAGAGCAATTTTAGGATAAAGTAATTAATTATTTTTTGTTGAAATAAATACAGGCAATAGGCAAAGGGATAAGGATAAATGCTTACCTTGTACAAAAATATGCATATGAAAATACTGATTAGTTATCTTTTGTCGGCCTGTTTTACTTTCATTTTGCTGATGATTGCGAAAGTTATAGCTGATCTAATTATGGGTGAGGATATACAGTTCGATGCACTGGATTTTTTTAGTTTTTTTGTTGGTGCCGTTATCATTTCTATTTTTTTTAAAAGAGATTTAATATTCAAAAAAAATCGAGATTTGTTATCCTAAATTTTAAATAAACATTTTTATACTCTGTATAAAATTATCATCAGGGCCGGTCGATCCCAGCCCGTACCACAGAATGCTAAAGGCTTTCAAGATTTATCCCTGAAAGCCTTTAGCATTTATTGTTATTATTCCTCTATTGCTTCAATACTTTGTGCCTGGTAAGCGCGCCATTTGTATCTGTAATATTGAGGAAATAAATTCCGGCAGGCTGGTCGGAGAGGTCGATCTGTAAGGTTGGTAATACTGCGGATACTTCTTTTATCGTACTGCCATTTACGTCTGTTACCTGGATTTTAGTGCCCGCACTTAATCCTTCAATATTAAAACTGGTGGTCACCGGGTTAGGGTGAATATGTATCAGGCTACCTGTTTCCAGGTCCAGTGTAGACACATCGCTATAGCTGGCAGTGCCGTCAAAATCAACTTGCTTTAGCCGGTACATGTTTTTGCCGGCCTGGGCAGTCCTGTCCTCCATACTGTAATCCAGCTTCTTTTTACTCTTGCCCTGTGCCGCTTTGCTGTACACGAAACCTTTGCTGTTCCAATTTGTACCATTTAAACTATGTTGTACTTCGAAACCAAGGTTTCTTTCCTCTGATAATGTGCTCCAGCTTAGTAAGGCTGCCTTGTTATTGCCTATAGTGGCCTGGAAGCAACATAAAGACACGGGAAGCGGAGTGGATATATAGTCCACCATTATTGGAAAGGCTCCGTCATTTTTCTGGTTCCCGGTAATCCCGGAATTATTGA
Source organism: Taibaiella sp. (assembly GCA_016786705.1). Lineage (GTDB taxonomy): Bacteria > Bacteroidota > Bacteroidia > Chitinophagales > Chitinophagaceae > Edaphocola. The sequence continues at coordinate 57,325 of JAEUVV010000007.1, read as the reverse complement.
CTACTGTAACCGTTTTAGTTCCATTAACAGTGAAGTTATTTACCTTATAAAATATACCGTTAAAGTTATTGAACGCGTATAAATTACCGCTGGAATCTATAAATGATGTACCATAGCCCCAGGAGCTGCCATCATTGGGTTGCTGAAAGTTGCTGCCACTGGCCGTACCCGTAAGCAGCGTGCTGGTACCATTAGCCGGATTGATCCTTACTATCCGGAAGCGATCTGTAGTAACAGGTGCATGTCCTTCGATAATGGAGTAAATGAATCCGTCCGTACGGTTGGCAGCCCAGTCCGAGATGGTTAGCGGGCTGATGGTTGTGCCATAAGGAGCAGCTGTTTTTAATGCCCCGGTCCCCGGATTTATTGCTTTTAAATAAGTTGTAGAATGAGCAGGGTTTAAGTCAATAGTGTAGTAGCTGGCCTGGTTGGACTGGTAGACATACAGATACCCGTTGGTATCAATGGTGCCTACATTAAATAAATTGCCAGGACTGGATACCCCGCTAACCGTAAATTCCCAATACTCGGATGAGCCTACGCTTCCGATCCGGAAAAAATTGGAGCTTGCCATATTATAGCCCCAGATCATGCTGTCTTTTGGATTAAACCCTATTGCATTCAGGTCATGAGTGCTTGTATTTCCGTAAGTTGCCAGTAAAGTTCTGGAGCCATCCTGGTTATACTGGTAAAGCTGGTTATTCAATACCTGGTAATAAGTGCTGCCATTAATAGAGAAGGCACTTGCCGGGGGTGGTGTTTGAGAAAAGGCACTTACGGGTAGTAAAGAAAAACCAAGCATAGCTAAAAATGTATTGCGCCAGCTTTTTAAGGGTGAATGCGTAAATTTTTTTTGCATAAAAAGTATTAAGGGGCTGGAAATTTTTGTATAGGCCAAAATTTGAAACGGTAACATTGCTCACATATTATTTGTCTATCTGTAAAACGGTATTTATGATAGCGCTTTAGTAGTATTCATAATTTATTGTTTTTCAATACAATTTACTGAAGTTTTTTTTACAAATACATGGATTGTAGTGTTTGTTGAGTTTTTTTATTGAGGAAATGCCATGATATACGGATGCGGGCCCCTGAATCGTCCTGGTATAATTTATTTAAAGTGCGCTTAATAAATAAGATAGCAGTTTAATGCTGAACAATTAGGTGGTAGTATTTAAGACAAAAATGATATTTTTTATGCTCCATGGAATAGGATACTGATGAAAGTATATTGTAAAATCATATTATATGAGGCCTTTTAAGTGATACAGTTACTGATGCTGGTCGTATATATAAATGTTCCCGAAGAAAGGGTTATTGTTTTGAAAATGTAGCCTTGGGTCGCCCGGATGTTTATGCTGATGCGAAGCGGATACAGATGGCGCGGAGCCTGGCAACTTCCCAAGTACAATGATCAGATCTTTAAACAAGAAAGGCGTTGTTTAAAAAGGTGACCAAATTTGTCATATTGAGCTCCGTCGAAATAGACAAATTTGATACAAAATTCTTTACGCATTTCGACAAACTTAATGTGAAAGGAATTTTTACTTTAGACACCCTCTTTCTTGTTCAGGCCAAATAACTGCCGGCGCATGATGGATATTTTACCAGTAGTCATTGCTATTGTACTCCAGCTCTTCGCCGTATTCATTGAAGGATCTTTCATCCTGCATTAAGATTCTTGAAGCCCTGTCTGCGCTACTGGATTTGCTTTTTACAAAAGAACCCGGGAGTTTTTTTACGATATTCCCGTTCTTGTCTATCAGTGCATAAGTGTTGTCTTTTAGCTTGACACGTGCCAGCCTGGAAGTAGGATAAAAGTACCAGGCATATTGATATTGGAAGGGGATCGCCAGCGCACCTTTGGTATTAATATAGCCATAGTCACCTTCATTGTTTTTGACTATCGCCAGGCCGGCGCTAAAGGCTTCAGGGTCTTTATAGCCTTTAGCAGCTACATCAATTTTTACCTGGCATTGTGTATCGATGTAATAGTATTTTGTATTGATGTATCCCTCTTGACTGGTATGGCGTTTGCCTACCAATAACAGGCCGTCATTGAACGTGCCTTTTATATCATCATATTTGCGCTGGGTAATATTTTTCCCGCTTTCATTATAGATATCATCACCCGAACCGTCTTTGCCGGCAATAATATAATCACCTTGAACTTCCAGTTGAGCGTAGGCAATGGGCATTATGGTGTTGAAATTTTTGTCCAGGACGCCATTCCGGTCGTCTTTTTGTAATTGCCAGAATTTATTGCTTTTGAACCGGATATTACATATTCCATAGGCAATACAATCTTGCCGGAGTGCACGTCGGCCAGGCCTTTAGGGCCATTGGTGCGGGGCGTTATGATCACGTATCTGCCGTCATGGATCTCGGGGTCATTAATTTTGTAGTCTACCTTTCGAATAGATTTCGAGGATGGGTTGTAGTAGTAAGTGTTTTCATCCTCATCAAACTGGTCCCAGTAGAAGTAACGGTTAAGCGGTCGGAAATAAGGGTTGAACTGCGGGGTAACGACCCACTTGCCGCTCTTGTCGAGGAGCCCGTTCTTCCGGCTTGCAAAATCGGTAGCTACAAATTCTTCCTGGTCTGAATCTTCGCCATGAGTATCAAAAGTAAGTTGGAAACGCTCTTTTTTAGCAATACTGTCGGTAAGAATAAAGACAACTTTACTTACCGGCCCGGAAAAAGTATATACGCTGCTCTTGTAGGCTTGTTGCATCGCGTCGTCCATAGCTACCGGCTGCGCTTTCAGGTAGGATTCCAGGTCGCTATCTGATCTTATCTCGCCTTTATTGATGCCTTTTTTGGCCTGCTCCAGCGTGTTGAGCCATTGCTGGTATACCTGTTTTTTATTTTCGGGTAGGAAAGTAGTGCTGCTGCTGCCTTTTTGCCTCAGGACCTTGCCATTTTTATAATAAGCTTCTATTTGCAGGTTGTCCGGCCGGTCCAGGTCGGGTAGGGTGCAGTACACTTGTGTGCCGGCTATAGTATCTATCGTAATGATACCATAAGGGGTGCTGATCGTTTTTTCTTTGACTTCATAAATTGTTTTGGAGGGTACCGGAAAATCGATACGGTAGCTAATGCTTTTTATGGGCTTGGAAGCTGCTAATGCAATAGTTTCATCGAAGCTGCTGCTATTCCAGATCAGTTTTTCCAGCTCGCTCAGCTCCTCTTCATCTACATAGCTATAGCTTTCACCGTCCTCTTTTTCGGTTTTTATATGTTTACCGGAAATACTTGCTTTAGAAACTACCGGGAGATTATTACTGATAGAGCTGCCGTCTAAAAAAGTGACATGGGTAGGTGTAAAGACCGGTTCTTTATCGGGCTGATGGGAAAAGTAGAAATTATCCTTGCCGATAAGTTTAAGCAGGTCAAATTCTTTTTTGCCAATACTTATTATGTTGTAAGGATACAATAATCTGTTATGCACCTTTAAATTGCTGAAGAATTCCTGTAGTTTTTCCCGGTCTGCCGGGGCTTTCGCCATAGATAACTGTTCGAAGTTGAAACCGTCTTTCGGGTCAAAATCTTTTTGAGTGGCAGGAGTAATTGCTATGCGCATGCCGGATAGCCGGAGCAGCGCTTCTATGCTATTGATGTCTTTGTCCACTTTTTGAAGTAACTCCTGTTTCGTCTGGGCGTTTACCGTTGGTACAGAAAACGAGAGGCAGAGCAGGGCCAGCATTTTTTTCATTATTGTTGATTGTTTAGGTTTTAGTAATGCAATGGATGAGCAAAGGTAATTGGTACCTTTATATAAAGATATGGCGAAAAATATTTTACTGCTTAAATTTTGGAGAAATGATTTTTTGACTTATCTTTGCACTCCATTTAAGGAATGGTGCGGTAGCTCAGTCGGTAGAGCAATGGACTGAAAATCCATGTGTCGCCGGTTCGATCCCGGCTCACACCACCATCAAACAAAAGCCTTTCAGTGTACAACTGAAAGGTTTTTTTGATTAATTAGGGAGAGCATAAAATGGATGCACAAAAATGACTCTTAGTTATCCGATATCCTAATATTGGTATAAGTTTGATTGCGTTTCTAAAAGAAATTATGTTAATAATTTAAATAAATTTAGATATTTTCGGTTTTATCGCTTATCTTTGCATTATCAATATTTGATAGGTTTCTGCCTCCGCATTTTCTGGCACAGTTTAGAATTTTTATTTTTCGCTTTCTCAGTTTTCGCTTTCTCAGCTGCCACTTTACTACTTAAACATTTACAATGAACATTTTTGTTGGCAATCTGAATTTTCAGACTACTGAAAAACAGCTGGAAGCATTATTTGCACCGTTTGGTAATATTCAATCTTTAAAAATAATCAAGAGAATGTATTCCCGGGATTCTAAAGGTTTTGCATTTATAAAAATGACTATCCCGGTTGAGGCGCAAAGCGCGGTTCATGCATTAAATAATTCGAGCCAGAATCAGCGCCGGATTACAGTACACGAGGCCAGGTCTGTCAACACAATCATATAGCTTCAGGAAAACCATTTGCCTTAACCCTGTAAAATTTATTGCATGCATCTGTTCCTTGGGAATCTGCCGCTTAGCGTCTCCGAGCAGGATATTTACTACCTGTTATCCGGATTTGGCTCTGTAACAAGCATTAAAATTACAAGGGACAGTCATGGCAGATCTCTGTGTAATGCGCATGTGGAGATAAAAGAAGATGTTGATGGCAGAAGTATTATTACAACATTACACAATGCTAATTTCAAAGAGCACTATCTTATCGTCTATGAAATATGAGCAGGTACTGTTTGGGTCTATTGACGGCCGGTGAATTACCGCGAACAACAAAGTTTATTACTACTGAATAATAAGGGTAAACATGAAAAGGTTAAAGACCTGATGTAAATACGCTGAATAATCAGGAGATTAAAATATTTTTTTATATTTAAATACAATTACAATGCAAGAAGGAAAAGTAAAATTCTTCAATGAATCAAAAGGATTCGGATTTATTACACCTAATAACGGTACAGAAGACATCTTTGTACACATAAGTGGGTTGCAAAGCGATATCCGTGAAAGTGACAGTGTCGTTTATGACGTGCAGCAAGGTAAAAAGGGCCTGAATGCTATCAATGTAAGATTAGCCTAATAACTCATTCATACATGGTTTGAAAGGGATAAAGTTAAATAGCTTTATCCCTTTTTGTATAATGTAAACACCTTAAGTATGGAGCGTGCCACTGCAAATCCAGTAACCATATATATTTAACATGCGAAAGGATAAATACTGCTGAAACATCAATAATTTTAAAGGGAGTGCACCTTTACACTGTGAAGATTCATTCACAGGCTAAATTTTAAAAATGGAACATAGTAACAACAGTGCGGATGGCAGTTTTAAAATGATAGGTAATTGGGAACAGCAGTCTAACCTGCTTAAAGAAAAGTTTCCGCAATTGACCATTTCAGATTTAAAGTTTGAGGATGGTAAAAAAAACGAGTTGCTTACCAGAGTTCAGGAAAGACTGAACAAAGGCAGAGAAGAAGTAATCAAAATTATCAGAAAGGGTCAGCCAGATAAAAAATAGATGCCTGAAAATATTATCAGGGCATTGTAATATCCATATTATAATACTAATGTACACTTAGTGAAGTAGCTGTCTAAAAAGGTGATCAAAATTTGTCATATTGAGCTCCGTCGAAATATAGACAAATTTAATACTGAATTCTTGACGCATTTCGACAAACTAAATGTGACAAGAATTTTTGCTTTTGGGACAGCCTCTTTTTATTTTGATATATTAGCTAAAGCCTAACATCTTAATCCTTATATTTGCACTGATAATTTATTCTATATTAGAAGCTTCCCAGCTATCTTAGGTTGCTCTTGCCACTTGGTTAATTAGGAATAATATTTTATTCCTTAATCAATACTAAAAATGCCAAAAGTAACTTATAACAACAAACAAGCTATTTTCTACCCTGCGCTAAAACAAGCTGTTGAGGCGTATTTTCAACAAAATAATATCCGCAAAACCGGTAACCGGCGTCTTTTTCTTAAAACGTCGCTTCTGTTTATTGTAGCGCTGCTTGCTTACTGCTTACTGTTATTTGTTGCTATGCCGGCAATCTTTGGATTTTTGCTCAGTGGATTATTAGGTTTCGTACTGGCGCTTATCGGTTTTAATGTAATGCATGATGCCTGTCACGGCAGCTATTCCGCAAATAGTAAGGTGAATGAATTGCTTGGCTATACCCTGAATCTTATTGGCGGTAATAGTTTTATCTGGAAACAGAAACACAATATCATCCATCATACTTACACGAATGTAGACGGCATGGATGATGACATTGCCAAAAGCCCGTTTGTAAGAATGTGCAGCACCCAGAAATGGATGCCTGCGCACAGGGTACAGCAGATTTACCTGCCTCTGTTATATGCTGTCAGTACCCTGTTCTGGATGCTTTGGCAGGATTTTAAAAGATATTTTACCCGGAAAGTATATACAAGCAAGCTGCCGAAAATGAACCGGAAAGAGCATATTATCTTCTGGGCCAGCAAGATAGTATATTTGTTCCTGTACATCCTATTGCCTATACTTTTATTAGGATGGCTAAAGTGGCTGACCGGTTTTTTGATACTTAATGCAATAATGGGTTTAACGACTGCCTTTGTTTTCCAGCTGGCACACGTTGTTGAAGAAACTGAATTTGCTTTTGTTGGTATTAATGATACGGTAATTATTGAAAACGAATGGGCGATCCATCAAATAAAAACTACCGCTAACTTTTCTCCCGGCAACAAGCTTATTACCTATCTTTCCGGAGGATTAAATTACCAGGTGGAACATCATTTATTCCCTAAGATAAGTCACATTCATTATCCTGCTATCAGTGAAATAGTAAGGAAGAAATGTAATGAGTTTGATCTCCAGTATTTATCTACCCGGAGTTTTCTTAAAGCTTTATCCTCACACTTCAGGTTGATCCGGCAAATGGGCATGCAGCCATAAGTTACCTAAAGTCGTAATTTATCAACACTGTGCTACGGGATTTATTAAATTGATTAAAGAACAGCAGGTTCGCTTATTTAAGCCCTCTTTAAGTACACTTACTGATACGTTTGGTAAATCAATTTGAGTTAAGTATATTTTTTTGCTCTTATAGGTATCTGATTGAAATATTACGTGATTCAGATGGAATACCTTTTTGTTTTATTTTCCTGCTTAAGTGTTGGAGGGTGAAACGCTTGCCTGTATTCAGCTTTTGTCTATATATTATGTAATTTTTCATATCGGTAATTTTTGGCTTTGTAGAGAATAATTACTTTTTTTATTGTCATCCCGATAAATTTTGAGATTTAGTTAGGTATTGTGAAAATGGATATTATTTTTGCCATAACCTATTAGTCTTTTTAGACTACCGAAAAATCCTCCGGCCTTCCTGTGATACAATGTCATAATAAACGCAATGTTTCGTTGCGGTTAAATAGTATTTTTTAATTTCTTGATTTTGAAGATTTTTTTCATATTGGTAAGCCTGCTTACCATTTTGTGTTCGCGTGCGCTTGCCCAGGACCCGGAGGTTTTTGAACAAATATACCTTAAGACTTATTTAGAAACCTCGCATACTGACTTCAATAAGGCTTTGAAGACTGCAGATTCTCTTTTTGAGCATGTCGAAGGGGCAACTTTCAAGGTACGGAGCCTGATGTTGTCGGCTACTTTATACCAGCAAACAGGAGATTTGTCTAATGCGGTGGTTTTTGCGGAAAAAGCGCAGAAGCTTGCCCGGCAGACAGATGACTATAACTGGCAAGCCCGGGTTGCCGGGTTCCTGGCTTCACAATATCGTGGGCTAAGGTTATATCAAAAATCAAATAAGTATTCCCTGGAAGCTATGGACGTTGCCAGGAAAATCAGTAATCCGGAAAGGGCTAACAGTACAATTGGCTTCATGTACCAGGAACAGGCCTTTTGTGCCTTCGAAGAAAAAAAATACCGGAAAACGATTGCGGATGTCAATAATGCGCAAAATTATTTTAACAATGCATCCAAAAAAGATATTGACTTACTGACTGCTAATAACGAGCAGCTGATTGGCGATGCCTATGCCGGGTTAAAATTGTATGATTCCGCTTTGCTCCATTATAATAAAGGGCTTAAGCACCTGGAAAAACTGCCCGAGAATTATGTTGGCGGGCTGATCATGAAGGGAATGTCAGAAGTGTACATGGAGCTGGAAGATATGCAGGCCGCCAGGCAATGGCTGGATAGTGCACAAGGCATAGCAGACCGGTCCCATTACCAGCAATTAAAGTTGGTGGTGTATGAAACGGTAAAGAAATATGCCGCTATGGTAGCCGATATAGAGCAATTGAGCCAGGCCCAGAAAATGCAGGATACGGCCCGAACAACAATGACCATAAGGAGTGATTCCTTCCTGGACCGTACTTTTTCAGATTTGGAAAAAAACTATCTGAATGAAGTTAAGCAGGGAAGCTATAAAAATGTCTTTATCCTTGCCGCCCTGGTCCTTATTGCTGGTAGCGTCATTTTTATAATCATAACGAGACGACAGCAAAAAGCCCGGTTTGAAGCAGTACTCACCCGAATGAATGAAAGAGAAGAGCAGCGAAAGTTGCAGGAACCTGCTGCGCTGCCGGCAGAGGTATCTGCCAGCCCTGAGCAGCTACCGGAAGTGCCAATTTCTGTGCCGGAAGAGGTGCTGGCGCCAGGAATTGGACTTGCCTCTGGCGGGGAACAATCCCGGGAACTCACCGCTATTCCCGAGGAAACAATGCGGAAAATACTGAACCATTTACAGGAATTCGAAGCGGGAACACTTTTTACTAACCGGAATATTTCTCTCTCTTACCTGGCCGGTCATATCAATACTAATACTAAGTACCTTTCCCGTGCGATCAATTTGCATAAGCAAAAAGACTTTAACGGCTATATTAACGAACTAAGAATAAATTATATCATTGAGTGCTTGCGTAAGGACGCCGTATGGAGAAAATATAAAATTAGTACCCTGGCTGATGAGGCCGGATTTTCTTCCCACAGTAAATTCGCAGCAATATTCAAATCGGTTACCGGTATTTCGCCTTCTGTGTTCATTCAGTACCTGGAAGAAGAATCTTTGTCCGGCAAGGAATAAACTCCCAGCCTCTTGCGAAAGCATTTTGTAAGTATTTACATCCTGTACTTCTGCTTCAGTCGTACTGAAATTTTCCTTTTCCTATTATGCTTCATTCCTAAGTTTTATTGTGTTGAAAGCACCGTCATAATGACGGAGTCGTGTGTTGCCGCGGAAGCTTTGCAATACCCTACATAGGATATTGCAACCCCTGCTTATACATCTGTTTATAACAAGTGGTTGTTATCCTTTAGGGATGTGATTTATCACTATGATTTTAGCAACTTTCATTCTAGGTGGTTTTTTTATGCGTTATTATTTGATTTTCAATATTTATTAACGTTGTGCTGTCCAGATTCAGGAAAACAGACATTCCTATATTACACCTTATGGCACAATCGGGCTATCATTGTGCACATAATTTTTATTGCATATTATTAGTTAGCCTTAAAGAGCGGTTTGATTATTAAGGGAGTCGATCTGTTTATTTTGGGGCGAAAGCAAGGATTTGGAGGGCTGTCATAATGACTGTTTGAGGTTAGGGGGCTGGGCTGCGCTTTATTGTACACTTAGCTAAGGCTCATTGATATAGCCGGACAATTTTAAATATTATAACTTATGAAATTATACATTATATGCTGCTACTTGATCTTAATATTGCCTTTCTGATAATTTTTTAAAATTAGTTAAGTATTGGAAATGTGGATATTATTTTTGTGGCAACCTATTTGACCTTTTTAACCTATTCCCTGAAAAAAAATCCCGCCTTCCTGTGTCAATAGTATTGTACAGTATGTAAACATTTTTTAACCAATTTAATCATTACTTGATGAAAAAAGCATTACTTATGTGCTTGCTGCCGCTTTGTGCCTATACAGCAAGCGCAGCAGACTATTATTGGGTGAACGGCGGCGGTAGCTGGAGTGACCTGAACCACTGGCGCCTGAACAGTCCTACCGGCAGTATTCCCAGTATTGTCCCGTCAGCAGCGGACAATGTATTCTTTACCAACCAGAGTGGCTTTGGCACTACGGTAGCAGACCGCACCGTAACACTCGATGCTAATGGTTTTTGTAATAACATGAGCTGGAATGCGGTGCCCAACAATCCGAATTTTACCTCGGGCAATGTATTGTACTCGGTACAGATCAGTGGTAGTACGAGCCTATCGCCCACTACTACCTATAATACCCGTTTTGTGTTTAAGGGAGCTACTGCGGCCAACCTTACCGCCAATGGTACGGTACTGGGCGAGCTGACCCTGGAGGTAGACAAGCCAGGAAGCAGCCTGACCTTAAATGACAACCTGAATATCCCCGCTACCACAACAACTTATGGTGCCAGTGGGCTTACACTGACTTCAGGGGTCTTAGATATTTCGGGAAGAACGGTCGCGCTTAACCAGTTCGTGAGTGATAATACTAATACACGTACATTGGACATGACCAATGCCAACCTTACGACAACTTCATCCTACCGCGTGCTGGGCGCCAATAAGACCCTGAACACGACTGGCTCTTTGCTTACAGCAGGTGGTATTGTTACCGATGGTGGTATCTACAATAAGGCAACCTCAACCCTTGCCGGCGGTCCTAATACCAACGTAATCAATGGGACTACATTTAAAGCCCTCTATTTTTCCCAAACGTTGCAGGTCTTTTCTGACATTACCAGCAACAATACGGTGGATACGTTGGTATTTGCCGGGCAGGGCTCTATAAGTAATAATAATACCATAGGTAGTATCTACTTTGGCGGCATTGCCTTCGTAGCTTCCGGAAACACCATCCGTAAGGTGACGGCTACCGGCAGAACGCAAATCACCGGTATTAATACCATAGATAGTCTTTTGCTGGGTGCTAATCAATCTACTACGCTGGCCGGAACCATCAATATTAGCAGCTATATGCAAGCCCAGGGCGGTACCTGCCAGGCATTTACTGAAATTACCGCTGCGGATTCTGTGCGCCTGATGTTTGCCCCTACTGCAACCACCCTGATTGATAACGTATTCCTGACCAATATTAAGGCCTACGGTTTGCCTGCACCGATCAACGTTTCCGGTGTGGATGGCGATGGCAACACGGGTTTCAATATTACCTCTCCGGCCTCACTTTCGGGTACTAATCTCTACTGGGTAGGCGGTGCCGGGGACTGGAACGATAATACCCACTGGAGCTATACCAGCGGCGGAGCGGGCGGTGCCTGTATCCCTTTCATTGCCGATACGGTTATCTTTGACGCGGCGAGCGGGCTGGGCAGTAACCAGATTGTGACTACCAGCGGCAATGCTTATTGCTATAATATGAACTGGGTAACGGGTGTAGGTACCACTACTTTTAATGAATCGACCACAACTGCAATGAATGTGTATGGTTCTGCTTTTCTTACCCCGGCGGTAAGAATGAATGCAGCACTGGATTTTATTGGTACAGAAACCACCTCCGGTGTTTATTTTAACGGAAGTACTTTAGGCAGTTTAGTCTTAAACGTTCGTAAAACCGGAGCCGGTAAGGTGACCCTGATGGACAACTGGACTAATGCCAGCGGTGTAATCACTATCGTTAGCGGCAACTTAAGTATGGCCGATCGTACGCTTACCTTCAATCGTTTTACAGGATCGTCTAATACACTACGTTCTGTAGATATTACTAATGCTGCCATTACCGTGGGTAACAGCTGGACTTACACCGGCGGCAATAAGTCATTAAACGCTGCAGGCTCTTTTCTTACCACTGCTTATGCTTTAGGTATTGATGGATTGAGTTATCCTAAAATTGAGGCGACCTACAATGCTTCCGGAAACCCGCAGGCATTCAATATCCGCAATGCTACCATTGGTCAGCTGACCTTCACCGGTACTAATGCCACTTCTGAAGCGAATATCGACAGCTTTAATACCATTGGCCGGCTGGAGTTTATGGGTTCCGGATTTTTTGAAGGGGGGAATAACGTGATTGACACCTTGTTACTGGCAAGTTCACGTGCTTACCGTTTTACCGGTACGAATACAATTAACAAATACCTGTTGGCCCAGTCTACTCCTTGTACTGGTTTACTGGAAATGCGTGGTGCTACGAGTGGCGGCTTCCAATTCGATCCGGCAGCGGTGATCAGCATGTCTAATGTATATTTACAGAATATGGCCGCGACAGGTGTCCCTGCAGTTCCGGTTACAGGTGCTGATGCCGGTGGTAACACTGGCTGGAATATTACAGCCATCTCTGGTAGTCTACGTTATTGGGTTGGTGGCTCAGGCGACTGGAGCGATAACGCGCATTGGAGCACCACCAGCGGTGGGGCAGGAGGCGCTTGTGTACCCACACCTTATGATAACGTATTTTTTGATGCCAACAGTGGTTTTACTCCTGCAAGCAGAACGGTAACGGTAAATGTAAGTAACGCTTATTGCAGTAACCTGGACTGGTCTGCGGCTACCAGTAGCCCCATCTGGAATAAAAATGCCTCTTTAGCAGTTGAAGCATGGGGTGATAATATAGCGCTGAACCCGGCAGCCACCTTTACCGTAGCGCCACTTACCCTGATCAGCAACAATAGCGCGGTGATCAGCGGCAGTGTCCTGGGTAATTTTGACATCAGGTTGTCTAAAGTGGGGGGTAGCCTTAGCTTCGCTAATAACTATACGAATCTCCAGACCGATATATTAGTAAATAACGGTACGCTGAATCTGGCAAACCGTACAATGAACATTGCAAGTATTAACAATGAAGGCCTGGCCAATACAATGAGCATTGATATCAGTAACGCTACGCTTAACCTGGATACGGTTTGGCGTTATAATGGTGCTGCTGCAGCGCATACCTTAAATGCTGCCGGGTCAACTATTAATACCGAAATCTTCAATGCCCAGGGTATGACTTACAATAATGTAAATGTATCAGAGCCGGTCAATACTGCTGCGGTATTAAGCAATGCAACTATCGGCAAACTTACCTTTACCAATATAAGCGGAGCTTCTCTGGCAGGTATCAATGGTACAAACAACACTTTCCGTACGGTAGAGTACAAAGGTGGTGGGGCAGTATATGGTACCGGTAATGTAATGGACACTTTGATCTTCTTCCCCGGTAGTACTTATACCTTTACCAATGGTACCAATACCACGATCAATAATGCCTGGTATGGCAGTGGTACCCCTTGCCGTGCTACTGAAATCTCCAGTAGCAGCACAACTGCAAACGCTACAATTACACGAACCAACGGTAGTGTAGATTTCGATTATGTACGTTTACGCCGCATTACGGCAGCAGGCCCCGGTATACCGTTTACGGCACGTGATCATTCTACTGACTTGCTGAATAATACCAACTGGAACATCGCACCTTACAATGGAGCCTCTCCGATCTATGGCTTAGGACCCGATACTGCTTTGCTAGCGACTGATTTTCCGTATACCTTATATACGATAGGTTTCTTTGGCGACCCGTCTTCTCAATACACCTGGAACAATAACAGTACCGCGGATTCATTGGTAGTTACGGATACCGGTGTGTACAGTGTTACGGTTAATTTTGTAGACGGCTGTACGATCAGTGATAATATCCGCATCACTTTGGCCGAACCACTCCCGGTTACCTTATCTGGTTTTGCTGCAACTCTGCAAAACTGCCAGGCTCTATTAAGCTGGGAAGTTGTTAAAGCGGATAACTTTAAGCAGTTTGTAGTAGAGCGCAGCGCTGATGGCCGTAAGTTCGAAGCGATCGCGTCTGTTGCTTATTCGAAAGCAAGCAATAACTATGCTTATACGGATAAGGCGACACCAAATGGCAAATCTTATTATCGTTTACGTTTGGTAGATTGGGACGGTATGCTGGCTTACAGTGAAACAGTGAACATAAATTCTGCGTGCAAAACACAAGGGGTTGAAGTGTATCCTACTAAAACGGGAGGAACTGTATTTGTTAAGTTGCCTGCAGGTTACGATGGCGCTGGTATCGAAGTGGTTGCTTTAACAGGACAAGCGATAAAAGTGACCGGTTCCGGAAATGTCGGTCAATCCGGTTTGCACCAGCTTAGCCTGGAAGGTTTAGCCCAGGGCACTTACCTGCTGAAAGTGACTAAAGGTAATGAAGTACATACTTTTAAATTAGTCTATCAACCTTAAAGGTACTATATCGGTGAAATTAAATGCTTAACACCTCTGCAAAGAGGCCATATCAGGCAGGCAGTTTATTCTGCCTGCTTTTTTATTATTTATTGATTCCCTGCTTGTTACAGAAGACTCCTGTTTGTTACAGGATAGGGGCATATTAAAGTCTTATTAACAAAAGCGGGGCAACGAAATAATGTATTAGCGCATTTACAGGGAGGACTTCTCTAAAACCCGCAATTTGAAAAAAATAACCTTAACTTAAAACAAGTCTGAACGCATAAATCAATCCATCAGATTTTAAATTTGTTCATACTACGCCTCCCTGCAAGTTCCATTCCTGGAAAATAGGCACGGGAGGTTTTGTTTTAATTGATCAGGGCAGGCGGGTGAACTTATTGTGGCTGAGTGTAAACCCCAGCTTTTCATAGACCGCTACATTTTCTGTGCGTTTTTTGTTGGAGGCTACTTCCAGGCTTTTGACCTGTTTTGTTCTGGCATAAGCTATCACGGCATTCATGAGCAGTTTGCCGATTCCTCTAGCCCTGTGCCCCGGTTTTATGTATAGCTCCTGTACTTCGCCTACGGCCCCGTTGTGGTGGAGTAATTGCTGTATATGCAGGCTGATAAAGCCGACAGGCTTATCTTCGATTGTTGCTATAATATAGTAACAATCCTGGTGGTAGATATTGTTAAGGTACACCAGGCTGAAAGTGTCCCGGTCGAGTAGTTCATCTCTGAGCGCGCAGATCATCTGGTATACTGCTTCCAGGTCATCAGGCCCTGCTTTGCGGATGATTGGGGTGTTTTGCATATGCGCGTATTGCCGCTTAAGTCATGGATCAATTTGCCTGATAAATATACTAAGCCTTTTTGAGCATTCTATATCCCCCGCTCAAAATCCTGTGTTAAATGATTGTGATAAGCGGAGCCTTATCGTTGTGAAAATCGGTCTTGAAGACCAGTTTGCCGGCCAGGTTTTTCTGGTAGAAATAGTTTTTATGTAAAGCCGAGTCGCCGGCAATGCCTATGCCGATTTCCGGGTCTTTTTTTAATTGATTCCGGATCTTTTTAAACAGGGTTTGAATACTTTTGTCAGGAGTTTTTGAAATTATTCTTAGGGCAATACGTTCCACGGATTCCTGGTCCTGCCTGCCACCGCTGCCTTCTATAGCATAGCTATCATTTTCCTCATCATAAAAGCTGTCTTGTTTACCTAATACTTTAGTGGCGATAAAAAAGTTGAGATATTGTTCCCTGTTGGCCGGTACTTGCTGATCAAGCTTATTCAAGTCCAGTTTTACAGTTGTAATAGCATCATCCTTTGCGCCGCTTTTTTGTTCCAGGTAAATATGTGCGGCATGTTTGGTAACGGCTTTTTTTATATAAGTGATGAAGTCTTTTAAGGGCATGACTATATTGAGGTAGGACATGGGAAAGAGGTTATAAGGAATTATGATGCCTTTAGTTGGAAGGAGGAATAATAGCTTTTAATTCCTGTTTCATACCTGCAGCTTTGATTTCTTCCGGGAAGTATTTTAACAAGGCTATTACAGCTTCATTGTCTTTATATAAAAGATTTATACTTCTATCTTTAAAATTAGAAATATTTAGATGCTTATTGGCTATACTTCTAAGACCTTTATTATTGTAAGAAACTAATACTTTTTCGTAGTCCTGATCTGAAATTATTTTATTTAACTCTCCAAGTCGCTGAGCATACCAATCATCTATTGATATCTTTTTCAAAAACTCCTGATAGTTATTTTCTAATTCAGTTAATGTATTACCCTTAGAAAAATTACTGTCATTGAAGTAGTAATTTATTTTTGCACTTACATAATTTGCTGCTTGAACTTCTTTTTGTTTATCTAACTCATTTATAACATCGGATTTAAGTAATTCAATATTTAAATCAGGTGATAAACTGGAATTTGCTAGCATTTCAAAAAAATCAGTATCCAGAAATAGGTTTTCAACTTCTGCTACATTAAATGAAAAAATATTGTTTTCTTTTAGTTTTTCAAGTCTACTTGAATCATGATGATCTGAATCAATAAGACCGAAAGCATTTGTGTTTACACTTTTTAACTTATTGAAAGCCTTTGTGTGATTTATTACATCGAAACAAGTTCCGACAGGCATAATAGTTAGTTCTGGAAAAAGAATAGAATATATGCGCTCATCAGTTTTACCTTTTGTGCCTTCACAGAACAATACGTTTTTTCGACTTCCTAAAAGCTCCATCATTAATGCTTCTGGTATTTCTTCTGCTGGAATTTCTTCTATTTGCCATCTGTCAGGAGGTGAAAAAGATTTGATCCATATTTTTTTTGCAGTTGTTCTACTAGTTGCAAAATCCAAATCATGAGTGAGATAAATAAAAATACAATCTTCTCTTTTTGATTCTAGGTCGTCCCAAAGTTTTTTTAAAATTGTTTTATGCAAGTACATTTCCGGTTCATCTATGACAATGAATCCGTTATCGGGAGCTTGTAAGACCTGTGCTATCAAATAAAGTAATACTTTTTCACCATCGCTCATTTGCATTAGCGGGTAACTTTGTCCTGTTGATGATTTAGCCATTATATTGATCCCATCATCACAACTTATTGTCCTATGCTCAATTAAATTGTTCCATATTTTTAATGCAATATCAAGCTTGGTAAGTTTGGGATTGGGAATGTCTTTTCCAGATTCTATAGATTTAATAACTCTTTTTCTATAGTTATTACCGATGGAAATATTTTCAGCCAAGAGGTGTGTTAGCACAACTCCAAACTCTTGCTGGAGATGTCTAAAATCTTCATTGCCTTTATTAGTTTTATCTTTTACTTGGTACTGTTTTAATTTATCAGCAGTTATTATTGGGTTTGAAATTGCATCAAATCTAGGTACGAGTAATATTCTTTGTGCAGAAATTACAACGCCGTTATCTTGAAAATATACTTTGAATTTATTAGATAATGTTGTTTTTCCGCTACCATTTGCACCTATTGCGACAATATTGTTGTCAAAATAACCAACTTTATCAAAGAAAAGGATACTGAATTCCAGTTGCTCATTATATCCTAAAATACTCTTACTAGCTTGCTTTAAATTTTCACCTGCATGAATCTTTGATATATCATTTTGTGAATTAATAAATGAAGGGTCGTTGTAGCCATTTACAATTTTATATGGTAAGATAGATGATATCATTCCAACATTTTGCCGAAATTGATTTAAATGGTTGGCTTTTAGTTTTCCTTGATTGGCCAAGTTTTCTAATTCAGAAACTAGAGAAATGGACTTGTTAAAAATGTCTAATGTTATGGAATCAATATTTACATAGATAGCTACCTGTATGTTGATCTTTAAGTCATCTAGCACATGTTGATTATATCCGATAAATTTATTTAATTCTGATGTCATGAAATTCTAAATAATGGTAACTAAACAAAATTAATTATCCTCCTGCACCCCCACAATACTGGAAAACCCTATTTTTTTCAACAAAAAAGACAAAGCAACTGCCTCGTCTTTTTCATTTATTTCTTTTCTATCAATCTTTCCAGCTTCTCTATCATCTTCTCCTGCTGCTGCAGCATCCGTTCATAAAGCTCAACCATCTTATCTACAGGATTAAAAGACGGCTGGTAGTTAAAGCCAGCAGCAACTGCGTTATCTTTAAAATCCTGGAATGAATAAGTATTGGCAATCACATTCACTGCCAGTTCTTCGTCAAAATTCTGGATCGCCTCCACCGGCACTTTTAATACTGCCGAAATCTGCTCCAGCAATGGCATATCTATAATTTCTTTAGCTTCCAGCAGCGAAATCTTCTTCTGCGTCCAGTCCTCGCCTAATTCGAAAGCAAGTGCATCCTGCTTAATGCCCAGCATCTCGCGAAAGCGCTTTACATTGCGGCCCTGGTGTATCGTATGGTTCGGCATAGTCGTCTGTGTTGTCATAGTGCAAATTTAATGCTTTCGGTTTAGATTTTACATTGCCTTAAAATTAGCTAAAATACAGTAATTCAGGCTTTTCTTTTACTCTTTATAATATGTTCTTTATAAGGTATTTATAAAGAGCCGCTTTACTGGACAAAAACTCCTGTGTCTTTCTGTAAAAACGTCTGTATGTTTTCACAAAAACTCCTGTATGTTTTGCACAAAAGGTCTGCACCTTTTTATTGAAAGGTCTGTATGTTTTTAATTATTTATACGTGCTTTTTTCCAATCCTCCCCAAATGCGTATATGCAAAGCCTTCCTCCAGCTTCAAACCATAACCCAGCGCCCGGTCCATAGCCGAATGTCCCAGTAAAATAATGCCAGCTAATGCAAACCAGGGAACGCTCAACCAAAATCCGGTGATTAAAACCAGTATAGCCAGTAATTTATTATGGAAAAGATTGTACAACCGGGCACCTGTCTTGGGGCCGGCAAGGTAACCGGTTATAGACAGGTCGGGGAGGAGCAAACAAGCGGGAAACACCCACCAGTTATAGTCTAATAAACTAAATAGGTATAGGGAAAGCAGGAATTGCCCGGCCTCTTCCAGTTTCAGGACGCGATTAATACTTTTGCTCATGGTTTCTTTTTTAAGTATAAGGCAAAAGTGAAGCTTTTAAACGTGGCATGGCTTGATAAATATCAAGAATTTCCGGCCTGCTTTTTCCGGATCCGGCTAAAGGTCTCGGGCGTCATACCGAGTACGGAAGCAATGTATTGCAAAGGTACCTGGTTAAACAGCGCGCTATGCTGCCGGAAATATTGCTGGTACCGTTCCTCTGCCGTCATTGATAAATGCGAGAAGACCCGGTCCTCGATCATGGCAAAACATTTTACAATAAACCGCTTTTCTATCTCATTCCATTTGGGAAATTCAGTACAGAGTTTATGATAATTGGCTTTGCTGATTGTAAGCAGGGTAGTGTCGGTAAATGCCTGGATATTCCAGCGGTTGGGCTGGTCGAAAAAGAAGCCGCTCACTTCCGTCACCAGGAAATTTTCTGTTGAGATCCATTGCGTGATCTCTTTGCCATCCGATAGGGCATAGACGCGTAAGATGCCTGAGGTTACGATACTGAGCCGGTCACAGATCTTACCCGACTTAGTGAAGTACTCATTTCTTTTAAGCGTTTCTTCGTGGAAGTAACCGCGCAGCAGCGACAATTCATTGGCGGATAACAGTCCGAAATGTTCCTGTATAAGTTGATTGAAGTCTTCCTCCATAAAAAAGGCATAAAAAATACCCGGTCGCTCCTAAAACATGATAACATGTATGCCGAACTTGCAACGACTCGCCGGGTATAAATTCGCGTTGATACTTAAACGAAAGTTTAAATAAAAATCGGGTGCAAATGTATAACAAATTTTAATACGATAGCAGGCTTAAGCCAAAATGCCTGTTTATTTTGAAAATATGGCTTTGATCTCTTTCGAGAAATGCTCCATGATCACCTTTCTTTTCATACTTAATTTCGGGGTCAGTTCACCGGACTCCACCGTAAATTCTTTGGGCAATAAACGGAACCGCTTGATTCCTTCTATCGCGCTCAGTTCTTTATTAAAGCCATCCATAATGCTTTTATAATGTTTAAGCACTAACGGGTTACTGATGGCATCTTGTATATTTGTGAATGGCAGCCCATTCAGCGACATCCATTTCTTCAGGTTTTCAAAATTAGGTACGATCAGCGCGCCCACATATTTTTCATTAGCGCCCACGACCATTACCTGCTCTATAAAGCGACTGCCCCGCAATAAATTCTCTATGGGCTGTGGTGCTATATATTTACCGCCACTGTTTTTAAACAGTTCTTTTTTACGATCGGTGATCTTATAGAAGCGATCTTCCACTACCGTGCCTATATCACCGGTATGCAGCCAGCCATCCACGATTACTTGCGCGGTTTCTTCCGGGTTTTTATAATAGCCCACCATCACATGCTCGCCTTTGGTCAGCAACTCGCCATCCTCCGCTATTTTTACGGCCACATTTTTGATCGCCGGGCCTATAGTGCCTATCCTGCGGTTTTTCTTATTGAACCGGTTCACGGTAATTACCGGGGAACTTTCGGTCAGGCCATAACCCTCCATGATGGGGATACCGGCTGCGGTAAACAGTTTCGCCAGTTTGGGCGGACAGGCAGCGCCACCTACCACTATAGCGTATACATTGCCGCCTAAAGCCGCCCGCCATTTGCTGAAGATCAGCCTGTCGGCAATGGCTAATTGCATCGCATAGAGGGGGTTATTATTGTCAAGCCTGAATTTATTGGCCAGGTCTACCGCCCAGAAGAACAGTTTCTTTTTAATACCTGTCAGCTCGCTGCCGGTGTTCATGATCTTTTCATAAACTCTTTCCAGCAGGCGGGGAACGGTTACAAACAGCGCCGGCTTTACTTCCTTTAAATTCTCCGCGATCGTTTCCATACCTTCTGCATAATAGATCGTAAAGCCGTTGTAGAGATAAACATAAGTGATCGTTTTTTCAAAAATATGGTTCAGCGGCAGGAAGCTCAGGCATTTTTTATCCCTGATGCCGATCCCGTCTATTACTTCCATCAGGTTCTTTACATTGCTCACGATATTTTTATGGCTTAGCATCACGCCTTTGGGCTTGCCGGTAGTGCCGGAGGTATAAATGATGGTGGCAATATCTTCTTCCTTTACCGATGCTTTCCGGTTTTCAATTTCAGCCAGCCCGGCTTCATCGGGAGGGAGTTGTATCGTGGTCCAGCTGATCACATCTGCCGCTTCGGTAAAGCAAAATACCTGTTGCAGGCTGGGAATCTGGGATTTAAGCTCTACGAGTTTCAAATAAGTTTTGCGGTCGTTCACAAAACAGAATTTTACCCCGGCTTCATTGAAGATAAAAACAATGTCTTCGGGGTTGGTATTAGGGTAGAGCGGCACGAGTATCGCGCCCGATTGCTGTACCGCGAAATCGGTGATCAGCCATTCGGGCCGGCTGTTGCTGATCAGGCCTATTTTATCCTGGTTTTCTATGCCTTCTTTTACACTTATGCCCAGCTGGATCAGGCCATTGGTCAGGGCATTTGTCGTTTCAATTATAGATTTTGTACTTAGGTCTTTATAGCTGCCGTTTACTTTAGCCGATAGTAAAGCCGGCTTCTGGATGATGCTTTCAATCGAAAGACAGTCAAATAGTCTTGAGTATTGCTCCATAAGTATTTTTCGTTTTGTTTAAGGCACACAAATCCTGTACCAAATATATGGAATTGAAATTTAATAGCCTGTTGCAGCTATTGCTTATTGCCGCTCGCTTAATTCCAGCCAGCGCATTTCTTTTTCTTCCAGCTCGTTGAGAATAGCGGCGATACGGTCGCCCATGGATTGTATTTTCTGGAAGTCGCCGCCGGCTTCGCTCATAGCGGTTTCCAGTTCCGCTTTTTCGGCTTCCAGTTTAGGAATGTCGGCATTCAGCTGTTCCAGCTCGCGTTTTTCCTTGTAAGATAATTTGGTACTGGCAGCTTGTGGCGTTTTTTCTGTTTTTACTTCCGTCTCATGAGCTGATGCTACTGGGTTTACTTCCTGGGTAATTGCCTTTTGCTCGGCTTTGGCTACATCGCGGTATTGGGAATAGTTGCCGGGGAAGTCGCGCACTACGCCATTGCCTTCAAAGACGAACAGGTGATCGACGATCTTATCCATAAAATACCGGTCATGCGATACGATGATGATACAACCCGGGTATTCCAGCAGGAAATCTTCCAGGATGTCCAGGGTCGGCAGGTCCAGGTCATTGGTAGGCTCATCGAGGATGAGGAAGTTAGGGTTGCGGAATAATATGGAGAGTAACTGTAACCGCTTTTTCTCGCCACCACTCAGTTTTGATATATAAGTGAATTGCTTCTGTGGGGTAAACAGGAATCTTTCCAGGAACTGGGCCGCGCTCACTTTCGTGCCATCAGCCAGGGGAAAGAACTCAGCAATGTCTTTTACAAATTCAATTACGCGTTTATCCTCTTTAAAGGTGAGTCCTTCCTGCGAGAAGTCGCCGAAGACCACCGTGTCACCCACGTTGATCTTTCCTGAATCGGCAGGCTCTTTGCCCAAAAGCATATTGATAAAGGTAGACTTCCCGGCGCCGTTCACGCCTACTACACCTACGCGTTCGCCTTTTTTAAAAGTATAATCAAAGCCACTTAAAATGACTTTTTCCCCAAAGGATTTATATAATTTCTTCAGCTCGATGATCTTGCCCCCCAGGCGGGTCATTTTTACCTGCAACTCCAGTTGCGCGTCCTGTATCTTTTTCTTGGCGCGCGCTTCCCAGTCATAAAAAGCGTCCTCACGGGCTTTTGACTTAGTGGTCCGGGCTTTGGGTTGCTTACGCATCCATTCCAACTCTTTACGGTAGCGGTTCCTGGCCTTGTCGATACTGGCTGCGTCCTGCTCCTGGCGTATGGATTTGGATTCTAAAAATTTTTCATAATTACCTTTAGTCCGGTAAAGTTGCGTCTGATCCAGCTCCAGTATTTCGGTGCAGATCGCGTCCAGGAAATAACGGTCGTGGGTCACCAGGATCAGGGTAAGCTTATCCTGGGTCAGGTAATGCTCCAGCCATTCGATCATGCCTACATCCAGGTGGTTGGTGGGCTCATCGAGGATCAGCAGGGTATGGCGATGCTCGAAATCCATGTCAATAAGGACTTTGGCCAGCGCGATCCGTTTTTTCTGCCCACCGGATAGGGTATTTACTTTCTGGTCCAGGTGATGGATGTTCAGTTTGCCTAAGATCTGTTTTACCGTACTGTCGTAATGCCAGGCATTCAGGTTGTCCATTTCTTGTATGGCCTCCGCCAGCACAACGGGGTCGGGTTGTGCATCGGCATCGGTCAGGCTTTCATAGCGTTTCAGGGCATTCACTACCGGGTGATCATAGCTGAAGATATTTTCCAGGATGGTTCGTTCATCATTCAGGTAAGGGTCCTGGTCCAGCAGCACCACTTTTACATCCTTGTGGATCCACACTTTGCCCTCATCCGGTATTTCCTGGCCGGTCAAAATCTTTAATAAAGTAGATTTGCCGGAACCATTCAGGGCTACCAAAGCTATTTTATCTCCTTCATTTACATTGAAGCTTATATTGTCGAACAGGGGTTTGTCCGCATAAGTCTTCGACAGGTTTTCTACAGAAACGTAATGCATAAGGCGCAAAGATAACAGATATGGGCATTTTATCACATTCTTTAAGCGCCTGCGCCTGTTTTTGTTATAAAGTTTCTAAAGCTGAAGGGCCATATGCAGCCTTCAATAGTTTATTGACTATATTTGAAATCTAATTACATGCGATGAAAATAAACTTCAATGCCGGCCCTGCGGCCTTACCCCGGGAAGTACTGGCTGCCGCCGCGGAGGCTATTATGGATTACGAAGGGTCTGGAATCTCTATTTTGAGCCTGGCACACCGTTCTGCAGCGTTTGAGGCCATATTAAATGAAGCGAAGAAACTTACGCTGGACTTGTTGGGATTGGATGATAGCTATGAAGTGATCTGGTTCCAGGGTGGGGGCAGGTTGCAGTTTGAAATGATCCCGATGAACTTCCTGGCAGAAGGAGAAACGGCTGCCTATATAGATTCCGGGCACTGGGCGGCAGATGCTATGAGTAATGTGGCCCGTTATGGTAAATTGCATGTAGCAGGAAGTTCGGCTGTGATCAATTACCGCTCGGTACCGCGTATATTAGATATACCCCAAGATGCTAAGTATTTGCATCTTACCAGCAATAATACGATATATGGTACGCAGTGTTTTGATTTTCCCAATACCGAAGTGCCTATTATTGCCGACTTTAGTTCGGAGCTCTTTAGCCGCCGGCTGGATTATTCAAAGTTCAGTATGATCTATGCCGTAGCCCAAAAGAACCTGGGGCCGGCAGGTGTAACCCTTGTGGTGGCCAAAAAGGATTTTATAAAAAATACCGTGCGGCCCCTGGCGGATATCCTGAGCTATAAGGTGATGGCGGCAAAAAACTCCCTGGTGAACACAGCGCCGGTATTCCCAATCTATGTTTCTTTGCTGAACCTGCGTTACCTGGCCTCGAAAGGGCTGGCACAGATCGAGCTGGAAAATGAAGAGAAAGCGCAGCTGTTGTATGCCTTTATTGATAACAGTAGTTTTTACCGGGGTATAGCGGATAAAGACAGCCGCAGCAAAATGAATGTTTGCTTTACTATAGCCCGGCCGGAGCTGGAGGCGGAACTATTACAGTTTGCCGAATCGCATAATATTACCGGTATTGCCGGACACAGGAGTACCGGCGGCTTCCGGGCTTCGCTGTATAATGCCATATCAATAGAAGAGGTACAGGAGCTGGTAAAAGTACTGGCCGCATTTGAGGCCGGATTAAAAGCGTAATTTTTTAATTTAAGTAAAGACGATTGAACCCTGAACAAAAACATAAAAGAAAAGAACACCTGGCCAAAGCGATCTTCCTGATCCTGCCGACCTGGCTGGTATGCTTCTTCATACTCTGGATCTCCAACCAGTATTATGCGGTTATTATGCATAATCAATACCTGTTACAGAGTATTTATATCGGAGCGGGCATGCTCGCGTCTGTTATTTTTTATGGGTTCCGGTTCCGGTTTCTACCTACTTTCGGGCTGCTTGTTCTGTGTCTTTACCTTTTATATAAGGGGATAGATAATGTCGTTTACGGCGAGTTTGATGCTTTTTTTTACGGGCGCCAATTCGGGATGTTCGCATTTCTTTTTACTTTAGGCTGGTTTTTATCCTGGGGATTTCTAAGGCAACAACGTTTTCCTATAGTCGTTTCCGGTATATTTTTCATCAGTTGTATTTACCTGATCGCCAAGCAAAATAACCTGGATGTTGGCGGCCTGCTGCAGGCTTTTGTACCGTTGGTACTGTATACGGTTTACATCTTTTACGCCGTACAGGTTTTGGCACAGCATAAAGACCGGGCGCAGCATTACTGGGGGCACCTGCTGAAGCGTCTTGGTTTATTCATCGGCTTCGCGCTGGTCCTGATCTTTAGCGTGATCTGGTTTATGGAGGATGAGATAAAAGCTAAGGTTGAAGAATTTGGGGGTGGCGGAAAGTCTAACAAGGAGTCCATGCTTAAAAAGAATAAGGATGGTACCTTCAGCCTGGAAGAGTATACCAAGCTCAGGAGCAACCTTGGCCGGACTAACGAGCTTTTATTTGTCGCTAAAATTGATAACTTTTTTGAAGACGGCACGGCCAACCCGCTTTACTTAACGGGTTTTTATTATTCAAAATACGATCCTGCGAGTGAAACTTTTGAACCCGATACTTTACTACCGGAAAGTGACCTGTTCAAGCCCAACCCGTCTAAGGTAGGCCTTTATTTTACACAATCCGATTCTGCTGTGCTGAAAGACGCGCGGCAAAATGATTACATGAAGACGGTAAATGTAGAGGTGTATAAAACACTATTGTCGCCTAATGAGTTCGTGGCGCCTACGACTTCCTTCTTTTTGCAGCCGGTCTCGGTTGATAAAAACAATAAACAGGAATTTAAGTCCGCTTACAGGGCCAAAAGCCTGGTTTCAGAGTTGAATTCGGCTTATTTTGTGTATAACCCGGGCGGTAATGCCATGCTGGAGCAGTTCCAGGAAATGCGTTTTGAAAAACTGAGATTGGCTAATGATTATAGTAAAGTGTCGCCTAAGCTGATGCAATACTATACCAGCCTGCCTAAAATGGAACGTTTCCAGCAAGTGGCGGACCTGGCTAAAAAGATCACTGCGGGGAAAACAACGAATGTCGATAAAGTTTTAGCCATAAGAGATTACTTTTTATCGAAAGACGAAAATGGTAAACCACTTTTTAAATACTCCGATAATCCCGGTATACCCGACATTCCAAGTGCCAGTAAGCTGAACTATTTCCTTTTTGAAAACCGTAAAGGTTATTGTGCTTATTATGCGGGAGCTACCTTGTTTATGTTGCGCTCCCTGGGTATTCCTTCCCGTATTGTTGCGGGCTTCCTGACCCAGGACCGGAATCCCGGCAATAATAAAGGCTGGTACTGGTATTATGCCGACCAGGCGCATGCCTGGGTGCAGGTATACTTCCCGGGTTATGGCTGGCTGGACTTTGATACGACAGTAGGGAATGAGGAAGCCCAGCAGGCCCCTAAACCCGATGGCACACCGCCTGATAATCCCGGTAACGCGGTACTGGCCATTGACGGCGTTGTTACAGATGTCGATACTTTAAGAAAAATGGCTACCATCAAGGCTTTAAAAATGGTCTTTAAAGATAAGCCTTATGATAACCTGCAGGAACAACAGGTACAGCTGGACCTGAGCGTGGCTACGATAATGAAAGACAGCCTGAGGATACCGGTAACTGCCCTGAACGTAGCCGATAGCGTTACCGCGGTTTCTTTTGCTGAGGCGTTTAAGCCCATAGAGGCAGCTCAAAGCATGGATGGGAAAGCGCTTTTGAAGATCTTTCCAATCCCGGCTCCCATCGATGAAGTCCAGGTGAAGGTGGCGCATATTCCTGACCAGTTAGTGATCGGGGAGCGCCAGAAGCAGGCTAAAACCCCGGTATGGCAAATCGTGTTGTGGGTTACCGGGGCGGTCATATTGTTGGGTTTAATTATCTTCTGGCTGTTGGCGCCATTATACAGGTTGTATTTGCAGTTGCGGCGAAAAATGAGCCGGACTTTCCCGGAAAGCGCCTATTGGGATTTTCGCTACACGCAGTTTGTTTTGCATCAACTGGGTTATGAACGCAACCATGTTTCTGCTTTCAGCTATGCGCAAAAAATGGACCTGGAATTGCCTTTGAAATATGCCCAATTTGTACAGCTTTACCTGAAATTGAAATATTCGGGAACTGCCTTAAATAATGCTGAGCGGCAGTTTATGGAACGGTATGTAAAAGGGTTTGAAGGAGTACTGCAACATAAGGTGCCGGTTAAAAAGCGCTTCCGGTATTTTGCCAATCCTATGCGAACGATCGCTTTCCTGCAATCAAAGGGATAGCCCAAATCCATTTTTTATCATTATCATTTATCTAATTACATCAACCATTATCAGGTGAGAAGTAAAAAGTAAAAAGTCAAAAGTAAAAAGTGACGGCCTGCTAGCATTACACATCATTAATCCAACCGCTTATCAGCCATCACTTATCATTCATCACCTATCGTCCATTAACCATTATCAGGTGATAAGTAAAAAGTCAAAAGTGACGGACTGCTAGCATGACGCATCACCGATCCAAACATTTATCACTCATCATCCATCGTCCATTAATAATTGTCAGGTGAGAAGTAAAAAGTAACGGACTGCTAGCATTACACATCACTGATCCAACCGCTTATCGGCCATCACTTATCATTCATCACCTATCGTCCATTAACCATTATCAGGTGATAAGTAAAAAGTCAAAAGTAAAAAATGACGGACTGCAAGCATTACCCATCACGGATGCAATCACTTATCACCTATCATTCATCACCTATCGTCCATTAATAATTATCAGGTGATAAGTAAAAAGTCAAAAGTGACGGACTGCTAGCATGACGCATCACCGATCCAAACATTTATCACTCATCATCCATCGTCCATTAATAATTGTCAGGTGGGAAGTTAAAAGTAAAGAGTGACGGACTGCTAGTATTACACTTCACTGATCCAACCGCTTATTGGCCATCACTTATCATTCATCACTTATCGTCCATTAAGAATTATCAGGTGGAAGTAAAAAGTCAAAAGTGACGGACTGCTAGCATTACGCATCACCGATCCAAACATTTATCACTCATCGTCCATTAATAATTATCAGGTGATAAGTAAAAAGTCAAAAGTAAAAAGTGACGGACTACTAACATGATACATCATCGATCCAACCGCTTATCACCCATCACTCATCACCCATATTAATTAATGCGTTTTGCCGGTACATAAAGCGTCAACTCAACCAAGCGGGGCAGGGTAGCATTATTTTTCCGGTATTGATTGAGTAATCCCAGCAGTTTATCTTCCCAGGCCTTTTGCGCTTCGGCGATTAAGGAGTGCCGGGTTGCTTTATCATAAGCCGCATTTAAGGAATCTGCTTTTTGATTGAGATAATGATTAATACTGCGGATTTCTGCTTTGTAGTTATTGAGCGTCAGGGGCTCGCGTGACAAGGTATCCTGTAGCCAGTATTGTTTCAGATAAGCGATCAGCAGGTGGCCTTTTTCATGTTGGAGCAAAGCCTGTTTATCTTCTTTGGAAGCTTTTTTTATAAAACTTGCTTTTACGATGCTTTTATCCCGCCTAGTCGTTATTTCAGATCTTAATTGTATGATGACCTGGCCGGGACGGCTGCTGCTTTCCCAGCCAAAAGCATTATGCACATAGATGCTGGCGGTACGTTGGTCGGGCATGGTTTGCCGGGGGCTGAAGTCCGACCAGCTCAGGTCAATGTCTTCCCAATTCCAGGGACGGGATTGGGCTTGTACAAGGCCGAGGTTTAAAGCAAATAATAAACTTAAAAAGAAGGGTTTCATGCAATCGTTTGTTGGTACCGTAACTACAAATATGCCTTTTTTCCTTCATTTTATTTATTAAGTAATTGGTAAAATGTTACACTCTTGTGTTACCCTGAGTTCATCGAAGGGTGGAAAAGTAATGACCCTGCTTCGACAGGCTCAGCATGACAAAGTTTTAGTGTCACCCTGAGTTTATCGAAGGGTGGAAAAGTAATGGTCCTGCTTCGACAGGCTCAGCATGACAAAACTTTAGGTCACCCGGGGGCATCGAAGGGTGGGAGGTCAATAAAGGTGTAATAAACCTATAAGGTTTTCAAAACCTTATAGGTTTGTTTATTTTTTATGATTATTCCTTTCAGCCACAGCTTGCAGGTAGTATTCCAGTTTTTTGGCGACCACGTCCCAGTCAAACTGCGACAGGATCACTGCTTTCCCGGCCTCGCCTACTTCCTTCCTCAGGTTTGGATCGGACAGCAAGCGGATACAGGCATTGGCAAAAGGTTGTGTGTCCATAGCCAGTATAACGCCTTCCCCGGACTCAATATTAAGTCCCTGGAAGCCTACGTTCATGCTCACTACTGGCACCGCCATAGCCATGGCTTCCAAAACTTTGTTTTGGGTGCCGGCACCAAACCTTAGCGGAGCAACTACGATAGAAGCTTCCTGGTACCACTCCTTCAGGTCCTGTACAAAGCCGGTCACCAGTATTTTACTGCTTTGTAAGGCCAGTACCGCCTCTACCGGGCGCTGGCCCGCGATCACGAACTGAACATGGGGGTGTTGCTCTAAAATAAGCGGGAAGATCTCTTTGGCAAAGTATTGTACCGCGTCCACATTGGGCGCATAGTCCATGTTGCCGGTGAAGAGGATGGTTTTATTATTGCTGTAGTTATGTTCTAAAGAGTGATAAGTGGTGGTATCCACGCCATTGGGCAGGATGCTTACATTGTTAATATGTTGCTGCGTTTCCAGCCAGGATTTGTCTTCCCGGGAGCAGACCAGCGTTTTATCGTATTCATTCAGGATCGCTTCATAGGCCTTTACGCGTTTGAATTCAAGGGTGTTGAATTTTTTGCGGATACCTTCTGTAGCTTCAATACGGCGTTTCCAGTACAGTGAGTAAGCGTCCGGCAGGTCGAGGATACGCGGTACTTCTTTATGCTGGGCAAAATACTGGGCCATTCTTAAATGTTGTACATGGATGGCATCATAACGCTCTTCCTGTAGGAGCGTATCTACTTTTTTCCTCATTTTTGAAGAAGAGAAATAGCTTACCTGTAAAGGAGTACTGCCCCACAAGCCTCTCAAAACACCCAGGTAGGATTTGAGCTTAGGGTGAATGACCAGGTGAATGTGTTTGAAAATGCCGTCTAATTGCGGCAGGTATTGCAGGTCCTCCTGGTCTTCCAGGAACGTCAGCAGGTGTAATTCATGATCTTTACACAGTCTTTTCGCGAGGTTATATATTTTCAGCTTATCGCCACGGTAGGGCGGGTAAGGAAAACGGTTGGCTGCAAAAAGTAATTTCATGGTACTAATACTTGTAATGTGAATATGCTGTCTGTATATATAGACGTACTATTTATGGAAATGCTTTTTCTTAGGTGGGTGTTAAAAACATAGCAGGTTTTGAGAAACCTGCTATGATATAATAGGATTTTAGGATAAAAGCTTATTCCCACTCGATGGTAGCCGGTGGTTTGGAGCTGATATCATACACTACACGGTTGATGCCGCGTACGTTATTGATAATATCGTTGGATACTTTAGCCAGGAAATCATAAGGCAGGTGTGCCCAGTCGGCCGTCATACCATCAACCGAAGTGACGGCGCGTAAAGCTACTGTGAATTCGTAAGTTCTTTCGTCGCCCATTACGCCTACGCTTTGTACCGGCAGCAAGATGGTGCCCGCCTGCCATACATTATTGTATTCACCGGTATCTTTCAGGTGCCTTACGTAAATGTCATCCGCATCCTGCAGCATCTGTACTTTCTCCGGGCTAACCGCACCTAAGATACGGATACCTAAACCCGGTCCCGGGAAAGGATGGCGCTCCAGGAAGGAGGCTTGCAAGCCTAATTCTTTACCTACACGTCTTACCTCGTCTTTAAACAGGAAACGTAAAGGCTCTACTAATTTTAAATTCATTTTTTCCGGCAGGCCGCCCACGTTGTGGTGCGACTTGATCGTAACAGACGGTCCGTTAACAGATACCGATTCGATCACATCAGGGTAGATAGTGCCCTGGCCTAAGAAACTCACATCTTGTAAGTGATGGGCTTCTTCCTGGAAAATATCTATAAACAGGCCGCCGATGATCTTACGTTTTCCTTCCGGATCGCTTACGCCTGCCAGTTTTTCGTAAAAACGGTCTTTGGCATTGATACCTTTTACATTCAGACCTAAAACCTTATAGCTTTCTAATACTTGTTCAAATTCATTTTTCCGTAATAAGCCGTTATCTACGAAAATACAGTACAGGTTATCGCCGATAGCCCTGTGAATCAGGGTGGCCGCCACGGTAGAATCTACTCCTCCGCTCAGCGCCATCACAACTTTGGCATCACCTAAAGTTTCTTTTAAAGAAGCTATTGTTTCATCTACATAAGCGGCCGGGGTCCAGTTTTGGGTACAGCTGCAAATGTCTACCACGAAATTCTGGATAATATCGCGGCCCTGGGTACTGTGGGTTACCTCCGGGTGAAATTGTATGCCGTATACGGGCTTTTGGAATTTATCGACACGGTAGGCGGCAACAGGAATACTGTTGGTTTTGGCCAGCAGGGTAAAGCCTTCTGGCAGTTCTTTAATGCTGTCGCTATGGCTCATCCATACCTGTGAGCCTTCTTCGATCCCTTTCAGGAAAGGATCATGTTCTGTAATTACCAAATGCGCTCTTCCATACTCCCTGCTGCTGGACTTGCCTACAAAACCGCCGAATTGCTGCGCCATAAGCTGCGCGCCATAGCAAACGCCTAAGACCGGTACTTTATCGGCCCATTGCGCTACGTCCGGTTTCGGGGCGTTTTCATCATTAACAGAGAAGGGACTGCCGGATAAAATGATACCCTTTACATCTTCCGTTAATTCCAATGGTTTGAGGCAGGGTACAATTTCACAGTAAACATTAAGCTCCCTGATGCTGCGCGCGATCAGTTGGGTGTACTGGGATCCGAAGTCGAGGATGAGTATTTTTTCGTTCATTGAAAATAATGGAATTGCTATTGATTAATTACAGGCTGCAAAATTACGATGAATTTTTGCCATTTTAAAATGAAAAAAGAGACTGCCGGAAGACAGTCTCTTTAAAAAAAGTGTATCAGATTAAGCTTCGCCGGTAGCGCCGCCAAAATTCATTGGCATACCACCTTCCTGGTTAGGCTCGTCTTTGATCAATCCGTTTTGAGATTCGTAGCGTTTTACGTTATCGATTAAAGCGCGCATTAAACGTTTCGCGTTATGCGGGGTCATAACCACACGGGAGCCTACTTTAGCTTTAGGCATACCCGGCATGATGCTGATGAAGTCTAAAACGAATTCAGAGTAAGAGTGGGTGATGATAGCAAGGTTAGAGTATAACCCGTTTGCTTGGTCGTCGGTCAGTTCGATATTGATTCCTTGATCCTGGTTTTGTTGATCGGCCATTTTGATGTTTCCTTTTAAAATTTTTAAATTTATTTATAAAGCAAATATAGTTTTTTTGCTTGGCTATCAAAAAAGGTTTTTAAAATTTTGCCAGAAAATAATATTGCGTATATTTGCACTCCTTTACGGGATAAATGTCCCGTTTGGTCCTATAGCTCAGTTGGTTAGAGCACCTGACTCATAATCAGGGGGTCCTTGGTTCAAGCCCGAGTGGGACCACAATTTAAGTAGATAACGCACTGTATATCAGTGCGTTATTTTTTTATAATTAGATTTGGTACGATCTGAAATAATGGAATTGATCATTGATTACAGGAATTGAGAGGTTTGGAATATTGTCTGAGACATTAAGCCTTAAGATAAAGGAGCGGATTAAGGAAATCTCAAACCCATTAATTTACATTTATACTTTCCTTAATCTCTCATCCCATCTTTCGAGATAATAAGCATTACTTTTTCTTTAAATTCCAGGCATTTTTGCTCTAGTTCTAATATCTCAGATGTAGATGCTCCTAAGACTCGCATTCTTTCAATCATTTCTAGTGCATTCTTAGCTTACTCTTGCCAAAATTGATTAATCAGTTCGACATATTTCATCTAAGAGTGTTTATAGGAGATTACTAAGCCTGCTGTTTTAGTTTGTCCGACTCCGCGAGATATCTGGTTGCAACGGTTAGTAGTGCTTCATAGGACTCATTTAATGCTTCAAGCTTTGTGCCTAGCTCAATTAACGTATCTGATTTATGATTTAATTCTTCTTTTAAAGCCTTATTTTCTTCCCTTAAAGTCTTAATGTCACTTACAGACACAATCTCGGTTATTTCAATAGATTGACCTGGTTGAGGGAGGGCTGCTCCTGAGTGTTGAGTGTGGTTCATGTTAGATTTGTTTTAGTAAGAAAAGTATAGGCTAATAAGATCCAATAATCAAATTTTATAGATGAGATTGTTTCGCTTTCTCCTGTTTTATTAATAGGTGAATGAAAAGCCGGCCCTTTTCTGTCCAAACTGTCTGCATTGTTGTTTGAGTAACTCCGGATGTGTCGGTATAAGTACTGGTGCGTGTTTTGGTATATCCTTTATCCTGGTATTTGTGGTACAATAGCCACTGACCGGCCTGTTTATATTGGATGCCAATATTTTGCAAGCGCTTATTCAAAGTGATCGCGCTCATGCCCAGTTCTTTGGCAATCTGGTTAGTATTGTAGGTGCTTTGGCTTTGAAGTACGTTATCAAAGAACTCAACCTTTGGTGCAGATATCTTTAACTGATCCTGCTGCAGCCGGTTCTGCTCTGAAAGCCTGTCCTTTTCGGCCCGTTCTGATTTGAGCGCCGTTGCCAGTTGAATAATAGTGTCCGGGTTCGCGATCATTTGCTCCAGGGTAGGGGCCGTTGCAGTAAAACCATGTGCTAGCAGTTCTTTAATACGATCATTGCACCAGATAGCAAAACGGGGGCTTAACCACCTGGCAAACTCAATCGCGGCATCCTCGTGCATCCATGTGCCCTGATCAAAACTGCTACTATTTCCTTTTCGTATTAAGATTAATTGTGATAGGGGAATTCCCCTTTCACTTTCTAGTGCATTTAAAAAGTCCTGGGTAGATTTAAGATTCGCCCAATCCTTAGGAAACTTGTTAAATGGTTTGGCCATTTCCGTTGCATTTATAAAAGCACCATTGTTGGTATCAAAAGAAATATTATGACCATTATAGTTGAATACTTGCATACTCATGATGTGAGAATTTTGAGCATAGCTCCGCCAATCGCGGCTATACGTTAGTTGTTTTAATATGAATTAGTGCTTATTTTTTTTGCCTGAATGGTTGAATGCTCTCAAAGTAGGCATCCATTTCATTAGTGTAACATTGATAGGCTCTACCAATCTTCATTAATGGCGCACCTTTTACGATTAATTTGGCTATTTCACTACTCCCAATATTATATCTTTTGGATATGGCCTTATAGCCTTTGAGAAGTTCACCTTTATCTTTCATTAATTTGAATCTCTTTTCAGATTCGATAAACTTGGATTCAAGAGACTCAATTTTGCTGATTAACATTGCAATCAATTTTGGCATATCTTCAAAACTGACTTTATTTTTACTGATAATATCCATAGTCTAATTTTTAATTGATGAAAGAATTTACGTGCATCTAGCTATAAGTTAATGCTTTTGGGTAAGGTTCCGAACTTTTGCTCCTGCAGTGCTGCCATTACATCCTCTTCTTTGAAGCGAACAGCTTTACCGATCCGAAAGCTTTTTACTTTCCCGGCTTTGACCCACTCATGAAACGTGACCAGGCTTACTCCAAATAATTTAGCCGTCTCCTTTCTTGTGAGCAATTTGCCAATCTCTGTATTTACATTGACTTCCTGTTGGCTTTTTGATTTTGACTGCTTTATTTATTATACCCTCAATTGTTTCTGTAAGCATTAGCTTAAGCGCTTCGTTGCTCGTCAATACCATTTGTTGTTCTTGCATTGAATTTGTTTTTTGATTCTTAATGCAAAGAAAAGTACTATTAACCAGCTTTTACTTTCGCTACTTTCGGATTACTTTCGGAAATTTATTTTAATGAGTTTATGTGTGAGATTTTTATCTTTTCTCGATTTTCTTCAGATAAGGAATTTTGATTCTCTGATGTGCTAATTTCTTTTTCAAGAGTACTTTGTTTTGTATCAATATCAAAAATTGATAAATACACTTCGGCATCTTTTTTATAACTTCTCGTAGGTTTTTCTATAAAACCTTTCCCGATTAATTCTTGTATAATATAGCCAAATTGAGAGGGCGTTCCAAGCCATTTTAATTTGATAATGTTATTTCCATTATGTTGGTTGCCTTCTGATTTTAAAGTTGATTCTTTACCATTATTAATTGGTTGAGTTGCTACACTTAATTTCTGAAATTCTTCGTTTTCTCTTTTGTTTTTAATTGGAGCATCTTTGTCGCTTCCAATCACGCTTAATAAAGGTTTAAATCTTTCTTCAAATGCGGTTTCGAATTCCGGCCATTCACCAATTCTATTTACGCCCCAGATGAAAAAAATTTCTTCGTCCTCAGTATTGATATATTCACTCCATTTTTTACACTCGTCAAGTAATTCTTTGTATTTACTATCTACTCTCGTATACTCATTCAGTAAATTTTGCTTGTAGAACTGAATTTCTTCTAAATTCATTTCTTTAGTGTTTTTTTCGAATAGCACCCGAAGTGCCAATTCAGTAGGAATATTTGCCCCATCTGTTCCATGAGTAAGGGACATGACAAAAACTCCTAAGCTACTTGTTACTTCATCTAAATGCTTTGGTTTGTCTTCAACATATCCAAATGTTTCAATTATACGACTAATTGAGTGCCCTGGGTCTGATTCATCTTCATCTTCATATTTTGAATCTATTTCTGCTATCTTTCCAAATAATTTTTTTAGCTTTTTAGAAATAGTATTGGAACTATTCGAATTAATTATCGATTCAAATTTTTCTCCATCTATAGCTAAATTTTTCATGAAGAACAGAATTCTAATGATCCATACTTCCATTTCTTTTATTAATTCAAAAAGATTGGAAGAGGGATGTATTTTTTGTCCAGTTTGATAGAAGTAGAAATCTTTCTTCCTAATTTCAGTATTTATGGTATTTCTTATTTGGCAAAAAGAAAAATCTAGCTTGTTGTCTTCTTCAAATTCATTACCAAATTGGTATAGAATTAAATCACAATATTCAATGTCTTCTTTTACCTTATTGCAGTATAACTCATATTCACTTAATGTTAGACTTTGAGTATCTTGAGTAAAATACAGTGCAAGACGATTTTTCAGTCCTTCAGTGTCAATAGTCCTGAACTCCGAATATATTATCTCTAACGCATCATCTTGAAAGTTAGAGGGTATAGACTGTTCACTTGTTTTTTTTGTATATAATTCCCCCAAAAATTCACAGATAGAAGAAACATATCTTACAATTCTAAAATTTTGTATATCAAAATCCATAATGCTATTTTTCTGATTTTCTGGATTTAAGGCCACTTTGAGTGGTTTGCTTATAACAGTTTGTTCACTCAGTTTAATATTTTTACTATTATCATCTACTTCTCCTTGTGTTGATTTTGTCACAGTTTGTTTGATGAGGCTTATCATTTGAGATACTTCAATATAATAAAGGCTACCTTTTTCAATTACGTTTTTCAAAGTATTCGTATTAGAATCCCTATCCGCCTGTAGGGTTTTAATACTATCAAAAAATGAGTCCAGTAAGGATTGAGTTTGGTCAATTTTGTCAGCGATTTCAAAATTCAATAAATTCCGCTCGCTATCATTGAAATTTTCAATATCTTTTTTATATAAAAGTGCTATTCTACGTTGAACAGATTCTTCCGTTTGCCCTAGTCTTTCTTTTAATTCAAATAGATTATCATCAAGATAACCTGGCCAAATTAATTCTAATGGCTGCTTTATGATAAATTTAATTTCTATTATGAGACAATAAACAATATCATTGATTGTTTTGAGCGGTTCTAATATATTATTATACATGTTTAAAGTATAAATTTTTAGGAGAAATAATCTTTTAAAGATTACTATTTGTGATGATGATATTCATACAAAAATAGCTAAATCCGGTAATGTGATATTGTTTCATTAATAGTGATTTGTGCACATTACCGGATGTTAGATAGTCAATTATCTGGAAGTTAATTTCTTAGCGCTAATAATTGCTGTTTACTGAAAGCCCTGGGAGTATGTCAAGTATTACATTTGGTGAATCAATTCTCACAGATTCTCTGATAATGTGATATTGTAAGCAATATTTTTCGGTTTTAAATTGACATCATAAGCATACCCTGCAAATTCACAATCCCCTCTGTTTTTATAGAAAACACATAAAAGATCTATTCTATTTTGAGTTTTTCCCGGTTCATTTATTATTTTGATGAAAAGAGATGATAGAGATGGAATAAAGTAAAGCGAAAGTTTTCTATTTTTATTGTACTAGTATTCTGTCATTTTGGCTAAATATGTGACGAAAATACGGGAATGCCCCTATTGTTTTACGTAGTAAGACTTTGGATATTTGATTAGATATTATTGTAAAAAATTTAAACCAAAATGTTATGGAAGTAATGGACGCAGGACAATTTAAAAATTTAATAAGTCCCTATACATTTATTCGAAAAGATTTGGGGAGTAAATCTTCCAATTACAAATTTGTAAATGATAAGTTTCTGATAGATGGTAAAGAGGTTTCTATTTACACATTATCTTTCAAAGATGACACATATTATTTAACCACTCCTGAATGTGAGAATGCTCCTAAGAATTGTAAGGTTGAAGTACTCAATACTCCCTACGAAATTTATTTGAACCGTAATGATACGAAGAATAAAAAAGAAGATGACGGTAATGAAGATGACTTTATCATCTTAGTTAGCGATGGTAAGACAATTGTAGTCGATCCTGGATAGTATTCAAGCAACCAACAGACTCCTTTTTGCATGAAAAAGCCCGGTGAGCCGGGCTTAATATTTTACTTAAATAATATTTCCTTGACCGTTTAATCAGTTAGAAGAGGAAGCAAAGTACCATAAAAACAGCGGACCTTGTTTTTCGTAAACTATTCCTCTAAATACTCCGAGTGATATATTGCCCAATTTAACAAGCAAACCCTTTTCTTCTTTTGTAATTCTTGATTGATTTGATAATATATGATAAAGTATAATTAATAAGCTTCAAGCCCAAGTGAGACCACTTAAATATCAAGCTTTACAAGCAATTGTAGCTGCTTTTTTATTTTGCGTCGCATTATCGTTGCCCCTCTATTGCACAAAAAGCCACCCCGAAGGATGGCTTTTCTATTAAGAAAGTATGTGCTTCCAAATAATAAATTACCCGGTCGCTCCCTTAGTGCCTAAAATCAGCAGTACGCTTTTTCTAAACATCTATACGGACTTTCACCGATACGCCGGGAATGTCTGTAATAAAGGGATATACTCCTAATTTCGTTATTCATTGTCTTTTTCTTTGAAGTAAAGATATATCATTAAAAGTCAAAAAATATATAAAATATAAAGCCTGGTCGCTCCCTTAATGTTTATACACAAAAGCCGTACTTACAACAGCCCGCCAGGCATTATAATTATACATACGAGCATTGATATAGAATGGTTTCTAAAGCAGTGTTAAAAGAAAAGTTTTGCAGGTTTGTAAGGCTATTTTTGCCGCTTAATCCGGCGTAGCCCAAAAATCCAGAAAACAGTTGTTAGCCCGATATGAATGAGCCAATAGGTCATTACGCCAATAGTATACCCGGCCTTGTAAGTTTCGGGATTGTCCCTTGCTATTTGCAGCACTCCAAGAATCGAACGGGTAAATTCATTAAATCTTTGGACAAAAGAAAAAGATAGAATGATTGCAAGGGCAATAAAAACAAACCCGGATATTTTTTTTAGCATTATTGATGTAGCGATTAAGGGGCCAAAAGTAAGTAACAGGATGGAATTTTACCGGGTCATTATTAATTAATTGCTGAAGCTTATTTGTTTTTCTTTTTACCTGGCAGATAGTACAAAAACAGGACTGCCAATAATCGTGGCAGTCCTGTTTTTAGCTGATTATTATTTTGATGATTCCTAATGTTTAATGATTGGCTCCACAATAATGTAATCTTTACCCTGGTAGTTTAATTGCACTTTTACATAATAAACGCCGGCAGCATTGCCTGCCAGGTTAATTACATGTTGCTTGCTGCTACCGGCAAGTTCAGCCTGTACGGCCTGTCCCAGTA
Source organism: Taibaiella sp. (assembly GCA_016786705.1). GTDB lineage: Bacteria > Bacteroidota > Bacteroidia > Chitinophagales > Chitinophagaceae > Edaphocola. Next base: position 18,165 of record JAEUVV010000007.1, on the reverse strand, counting down.
CATTGATCAATTCTATTGCTTTCAGCTCTCCCTGCTTCAGGGCTATAGTCAAGCGGTCTTTAACCGGATTAGGGTAAAACTTCAAACCTGAATGGATAGCCAGCCCGGGAATATGAGTACTTGTACTTACCACCAGCTCGTTAGAGGTATACACCGTATCGGTAAAGCAGCCTTCAACATTTAGTACCGCGTACACGGTATCCGGAACTGCCGCCGCGTTCCTGGTATAAGTATTGTCCGGGCTTTGCTGTTGTGCTTCCAGCTGCCCGTTTACATACCAGTCGAGGCGGTAAGTGGTCGCTCCTGAAACCGTAGCGGTATAAACAATAGGTGCTCCTGCTGTTGCATTGCCCGCAGGGCTCGCGCTAAGGGTAACGGCAGCAGCCACCGGATCATTTACCGTTTCTGTGATCGTATTACTTACTACCGGGCTTGTGGTGGTCAGGCAGAGCGCATTGCTGGTCAATTCACAAGTAACCTGGTCGCCATTGCCTGGTGTATATATAAAAGTAGCGGTGTTGGTACCCATATTGTTGCCATTCACTTTCCATTGGTAAAGCGGGGCTGTGCCTGTATCTGTCGCGGCTGCCGTATAGGTAATTGCTGTGCCGGCGCAGGTATTGGCATTATCTGAAGTGATCGTGATTGCGGGAGTAACGGTATCCGTGATCTGCATGGTAATAGTATTGCTGGTGTCGCTTACCGGGTTGAAACAATCTACATTGGTCAATACACATTTAATGGTATCGCCATCAGCGGGTGTATAGCTATAGCTGGCACCGGTACCCACATTTGTACCGTTTACCTGCCATTGGTAAGCCGGGCTGGCGCCCTGGTTGGTGATAGTCGCCGTGTAGTTTACTGTTGTCCCCGCACAAACGGTATTGGCACTTGCTGTGATGCTGATCGTTGGGGCAGGGCAAGGGCTAAAGTCATTACCATGCGCGTAGAAAGTAGAAAGGTTATTAAAACTGTTTGTCGTAATATATACTTTCCAGTAACCGTTCTGGAAGCTTACAGAATCGGGTGTGATTATGGCAGCCGTACCCAGGTCTGCCAGGTTAGCCAGTTTAGAGAAATATAAATTGCCCAGGGTTTGCGCGGTTTGATTAACTACAATCTGCTGTGTTGCCGGGGCGGACAGGTTGTAGTCCGTAAAATCCTGTGGGGTAAAATAAAAACTAATGGCGACATTACCCGTAGGCGCATTGGTTGGATCTATTGTGTAAGTACGACCTATATACCATGGCCCTGTAGTGCCTGATTGTTGCGGGGGGCCTGCGGTAAGGCTGACAGTCGTGTTCGCTAAATTATTATTGAGCGCATTGATGGTTGCCAGCCTGCCACAGCTACCGTTGTTGGCAATGACAGGGAAGTGTGTGTTACCGCTTATAAATCTTGAGCCGCTAACGGTGGTGTTAGCAGGTAGGGTACCCGGGGTTACCGTTAATGTGGCATTATTGGTAGTGTCTCTGCAGGCGCCATTCACAAGGGCTACGCTGTAATTACCTGCATGGAGCGGTAAAGCGGCGGTTATCGTATAGCTATTGGCAAAAGAGTTGATGGCAACCGGGCTGCCGTTATGCAACCATTGGTAAGCCTGTGTATTCGGGCTTTGGATTTCGAAGTTAACGATACCGCCCTCACATATAGTAACACTGGCCGGGTGCTGCGTAATGGCCAGGGCCTGGCTTATAGTAATCGGCCCGGCTGTATTTTGGCTGATAGAGGTGCCTTCTACTACACGGATCTTGTAGTTGCTGCCTGCTGTAATTCCAGCTGGAATCGTAGCAGCTATAGGAGAAGTGGTACCGGAGCCGATGACTACAGGTGTAGTAAAGCTGCCGGATGCATCAGAAAGCTGTGCGGTATAGGTTGCCGTAGCGGTCGCATTGGTGCTAAATGATACGGCAACAGGGTTGGCCACGCTATTACAAAAGGCCGAACTGCCTGTTGCAACATTGGTAATTTGGACCATAGGTGCTGAGGCCGTTCCGGTGATGAGGATATTGTCAAAGCGGGAATTGCCGGCGGCGGTCACACTGGAGCCCGTTGTTACGCTCTGCAGTGAAGTGGTGGACAGCCTGATATATGCCGTTGCAACATTGTTTAGGGTGGCGGGCAGGTTGAAGCTTTTATTAAAACCAGTCGTGTAGCTCGTAGCGCTCCAGGCCCCGGGTACCGTACCGCTTAAAGAATAGGATTGCTCAAAATCGCCATTCGGCAGATCCGTAAAATTAATGCCGTCTATACTATAAGCGACTTTAAAATCGCGTGGTCCGTTCCCGCTGGCGCTGCCTTGCTCAAAGCTGATTTTAATGTCTGACTTGCCTGTTGTATTTACAGAAAATTGTATGTAATCACCGATGGTGGTCCACCGGTTGATGTTTAAAGATTTAGGCGTCCCGTTCCCGGGATTTGCGAATGATACAGCGAATGCGCCACCCTGGTGCATGCTGGTCAGGCTGCCAAGGCCCATTTCCGGTTGTAATGGTCCGTAGGTGGTGGCCGGCGGGCTGATCATGGATTGGCCTGACTGACTTTCAAAAGTCCACATAGCGATCGTATCTGTTTGTGCCTGGGCTAATACAGGTATACAGGTGAATAAGCTGAACAGTAAAAATTTGTAGTTTTTGAACATTATTTGATTATTTTGAAATGACTATACTTGAATTTTTTTTCATCAGGTCAGGCCTGGAAACTCTTTTTTATAAAAAGGTTACACAACCTTTTAACAAGATTGTGTAACCCGTGAAGCATGGTTCTAGTGTTTTTATGGTGTTGTTGTTGCTTATTGTTTTGTGAATTTTACCGCTTTTATCAGACCGTTAGTTGCCGCGCTGCGTACTTGCGCCATATACATACCGGCAGCCAGGCGGCTGATATCGATAGCTGTAGCGTTAGCTGCGTCAGCAACTTTCTTGCCATCAATGCTGAAGATGCTTACGTTAACCGCTTCGTTAGCTGCAATGTTTAATACATGAGTAGCAGGGTTAGGATAAACATTTACCATAGCAACAGAAGACAGATCAACTGAAAGTTGCTTTGACAAATAGTTCAGCGAATTGTTAGCAGTAATATCAATTGCATTGATCTGTAAAGTACCACCGTTAGCAAGAGGGGCATAACCGTAAATGGCGAATTCTACTGATGCATTTGCAAGTCCTTCAAGGAAAGCCAGGTCTGAATGAGAGAACACAACAGAGCTATAGCCACAGTCATCAGCCAGTACATCTAATTCTCCGCCATCATACCAGAAGCTGTTGTCTACATTATAGGCAAGACGGGCTTTTGAAATACCTGAATTAGAACGGCGGAGTGTAGCATGGAAACCGGTGATATCAATAGCGTTGCTACCTATGTTTAAGGTAAAAGATACATGAGGACCTGCAAAAGAAGGGTCAAAGGTATTGTAGCCATCTTTCTTTAATCCGCTGAAACCGCCGTTATTACATTTTGAAGTAGTATCAAAACCTACGTTAGCTAAATCAGTAGCAGTATAACCTGTTGCAGCCCATACCTGAGTGCTTCTGCCGTTTTTGCCGATATAAGCCGCGATAGAGTTAGTGTGGATGATGTTTACCGTATCTCTGCTGCGTGCAGTACAACCGTTAGTTGTTTTGCTGTAAGTGAATACGGCATCACCGATCAGGTTAGGAGTAACCGCGCCGGTAGTGCTGTTGATCGCAGCTACGCTGGTATCGTTGCTGCTCCATACACCACCTGCTACAGGGGCAGTAAGGGTAACTGCAGCTCCGCCGATATAGATATAGTCAGGAGCATTGATCGCGCCAAGTGTTGCCGTGCTGTTTACGTTTACCGTATCAGCAGGCGAGAAAGAAGACAGGCCGGAACCGGAACAAGTAGTTTTTACACGGTAGTAAGTGACAGCAGGAGCTACACCGGCAACCAGGGTACCTGTGTTGTAAGTAGCCGCTGTTGCACCGGCGATATCCGTAAAGGTAACGTTATCGGTAGATTTTTGCCATTGGTAAGTCAGGCCTACACCCGCATCACCGGCAAAGTTTAACCAGCGGGAGCCGGTATCACAAATGTTCACTAAAGAAGGAGTAACCGCACCGGCAGCAGGGGTACCGGTACAAGCAGTAGCGTTAGTGATCGTACCATAAACTTCAAGGCTGTTCAACTGGAAGGTGCCGTATTTGGTAGAAGTACTATAAGGGAATACCGCAACTTCCAATGTGCCGGTGATACCATTTACAGTAGGATTAGCGCCATTTAAAGTGAAATCCCATACATTGGAGTTAGCGCCACAGCTACCGCCTCTGCTTTGGGCAACATCGCGGTTTTCATCGATCCAAGGGCCTCCGTTAACGCGGTAAGCGATACGTGCAAAACGGGCAGAAGAATCAGATTCACGTGTTTTAGCAGTAATACGGGTCATATTTAATGCTTTACCTGCATCCGGGGTCAGGATATAGGAAACATAAGGACCAGTAGCGCTATTGAATGAAGTTACTGTAGGTAAAATGTTTAAGCCGCTTAAACCACCGGAAGCACAAGGTGCAGATGGGGTATCTAATACCGCAAAATTGTTAGCCGTTAAAGCGCCGGAAGTTTCACCTGCGATAGTGATCACGTTAGTATTGCTGCCATTGTAACCTGCATATAAAGCTAAAGTGTTAGGCCATACTACATTTACATTGCTGGTAGCAACGTTTTCACAGCCCGCAACGTTTTGAACAGTGTACCTGATCACTGCAGTACCACCGCTAACGGCAGTTACTACGCCCGATGCATTTACAGTAGCTACAGAAGTGTTGCTGCTGCTCCAGGTACCACCAGCCGTAGCATTAGATAAAGTTGTCGTCTGGCCGATTAATAAAGGGGTGCTGCTGCCTCCGGAGATAGTGCTTACAGCAGGAACTGCATTAACAGTTACTTGTTGTGCGCCGGAGTTAGCCGACAGGCCGGAACCGGCACAAGTTGTTTGTACCCGGTAGTAACGTGTAGCGGATACTAAACCTTTGTAAGTAAGATTGTTTGCACCGGAAACAGGGCTCCAGTTCACATTGTCCGTAGAAGACTGCCATTGGTAGCTGATGCCGGTTCCGCTTGCACCGCCATTAAGGGTGAACAATACAGAGTCAGCGCCACAGATAGTAGTTTGGTTAGCGCTTACCGTACCTGCTGTAGGTGTTCCGGAGCATCCGCCCGTGTTGGTACCGTCAAATACTCCGTTAGCAGGTACACGGTTAGTACCGCCTGATCCTGAAGCATTAGTCATTTTTAATTTGATTTGCAGGTTCGCAACGTTTTCGCAGGCCGCGGGAAGTGAAAATGCTTTAGCGGCACAGCTTGTGTTGACCGTATAGCTATCTACTAATACATCTCCGGCGCCGGCGTTATAATAAACATAACCTTTAGTTGGACCTGTACCAGAAGATGAAGTATTAAAATTCATGGTGATGGCTGAAAAGCCGGTAGTGTTCAATGAGTAGGTCCAGTAGCCGTTGTTAGAAGTCCAGCCGCTCGCGTAAAATCCATTTACGCAAGACGAAGTCGCAGTGGTGGCCTGTGTACAGCTTACTGTACTGTTAATGAGCGTCGCAGAGGCGGTCAGAGAAGAAGCCAGCATTAGGAATGCTGCTCCGGCCATAACCTTCAGTTTAGACAAGCGGGAGCTTGTCTTTTTCAGTGTTGCAGTGCTTTGTGAAGACACTGCGGGAGATTTTGCAATCAATCCCGTGTTGAAATTCGCCATGTTAAAATGTTTTAGGTATAGCAAATATCATTCGCAAATGTTATGCGCTTATTAAAGCAAGATGAATAAAAGATTAACTTAATTTTTTATGTTTAAATCAATATTATCTAGAGAATTGTAGTGGCTAAATTGATTTAATAATTATCTGCTGCTTATATATGGCATGTTTTATTTAATTAATTTATTTGTGTTTTAATGCTTTTTAAGGTCTTGAGCCGATCGTAGTTGTATCTTACTGCATTCAATTCTTAACGCTTCTTTCTACTAAACAGCGGACTCTAATAGAAAAACGGCAGCTGGGTAGCATCGTGGCCCGGGTGAGAAAATCTAATCAATAAATGATTGAATAGTGAGGTGCTATCAATTTGATAAAAGATAATATAAAGAACATCTTAAGGTAATATTCGGCAGCTACTTTAGCAGGCTAATTATATCGTATTTTTTATAAAACAGATCTTATGAAGTATATACTACTAATTTTTACCCTGTTTTTTACACCCTTTTTTACCCGCGTGAATGCGCAGGTGCCTTTAACGAACAATAGCTGGAATGGCTATGTAGATGCTTCACCGCATGGTAATTTTACCACTGTTCCTACGGGTACGGGTGTTACTTTTTCTCAATGGAGAAGGTTTAACAACAGTACTTATCAAAGCGCGACTGATGGCTACAATTCGCAGAACCTCAGCGGGAACCCCCTCGGCTACATTGCTGCTTATATCAAAACGGATGCGAATACCTCTTTAAACATCACCCAGCTTTCCTTTGTAGCCCGTAAGAGCAGTACCGGGCCTCCCTATTTCAGGGCATACCTGCATTTTCCCGCTACAGGTGTTATGAGCCTGATCGGTATCGGCTACCTCAATAACACCAATAACCAGACTATTACTTTCCCGGTCGATTTCTGTATCCCGGCTAATGACAGTGTAGAGCTACGGCTGGTGATGGCGAATGCGACCAATGCAGCTGGTACTTTCCGGATCGTTAACGGCACTTCCGTTACGGCTACCACTAACTCCCTGTGTAATATCCAGAATGTTGTGATCAGTCCCCCGCCGGTAGTTTGTTTGGGCGAAGACGGGGAAATCTATTTATCCGCAGCTCCGGGCATGTCTATTGTTTATAATGTAAATCACCAGAATGTACTGGGATTATTAACACTGGATACAGTAGTGACCGATGCTTCGGGAAATGCTGCAATTACGATTAATGATATACTGGATGATTCTACCGTAACTATTATCAGCGCCTTTAGTAATCCCTGCTGTGCCCTGAATATAATGCAAGACATTATCCTGGATCCCCAAACTACCGACACGCCTTTATTCACACAAATGGGCCCCTACTGTAGTGGCGCGCTCATACCTCCTTTGCCGCTTACTTCCATAAACGGGGTGACCGGCACCTGGAGTCCGGCTTTGAACAATACGGCCACAACAACCTATACTTTTACTCCCGGCCCGGGACAATGTGCTACAGATACCAGCATGACCATACAGGTTAAGCCGGCCCCCTCCGGTACCGATACGGTTACCATTTGTTATGGGGATTCGTATACTTTTAATGGTATTACCTACACGGTAAGTAATTATTCGGCCACAGACACTTTTCCGGCTCCCGGTGGTTGTGACAGTATTGTTACCTTAAACCTAACAGTGCTTAATCCGGCTGCAGCACTAGTGGTTAACCTGGATGCCTGCGACCAGCTTACTTACAACAACCAGGTGTATACCCGGAGTACGGTTTTATATGATACTTTTTATTCCGCGCGCGGTTGTGATAGCCTGTACCGGGAAACCCGGATCAATATTCATAACAACGCAAAAGAAATAGTCGTTGATACTGCGGGTTGCGGTGAAGTCTGGCTGAATGGCATAAGATATACCGAATCTACTGTATTGAGAGACACGGTGCAAAACACCTTCGGTTGTGACAGTCTTTACCGCCAGATTCATGTTAAGGTGAATCAATTCAATATGCTGTATACGCTTAATCCTGAAGATCCTTATGAAAGGGAGCGGTTTAGTATAAAGATCAGCAATGAATACGGGGCTGACTTTGAAGTGTTGCGCTGGCAACCGGAACATTTATTTCCTGTACAGGAATTGAAAGAGCAATACCTGTCCCTGACTGAAGCACAGGATATCAGTATCTCCGGCCGTTCAAAGGAAGGTTGTATGGATAGCGTGCTGGTCCCGGTTCGCCTTAGAGCTTATACTAAAGAGGCAGCAGTACCGAATGCCTTTAGCCCGAATGGCGATGGCCTCAATGATGTATTTATCCCGAAGTTAAAACTGGAGCTGGCTTATAGTACTTTTGAATTCCGGGTGTACAACAGGTATGGACAGATGGTTTATAATACAGCCAATATGAATAGCGGCTGGGATGGCACTTATAAAGGCAGGCCGTTGGAAAAAGGTGTTTATTACTACAAGATCTCTATTTTCTTTTTAGATGGTAGTACTAAGCACTTCAACGGGGAGCTTACTTTAATCAGGTAAACAGGTAAAACTAATTTAAACAACAAAGCCATCCCCGGGGATGGCTTTGCTCATAGTATCGCTTCCAAATAATAAATTACCTGGTCGCTCCCTTAGCGTTATAAAAATAGGCGCAATTGCTCCTTTAAAACATCTATATGGACTGTAGTAGAAAAGTAAAAAAACTTTAAAACGCTGTTAGGATAACCGCTTACTAAAACATCAATTCGTTTTAATACCACCTGCGCTCTGGAAATTACAGGAATTCCAGTATAGGATTATACAATTTCTATATGGAATTTTGCCAAATGATTTTTAATAGGTCTGAATAGTTAAATATAATTAATCGGCTACTTTTCTAAAGCAACAACAAGTGTAATAAAGCATGAGAGTGATTGGAGGGATATTGTTGGTACTATTTGTTGGGTCCTGCAAACCAATCAATGGTAAAAGCCCCGGTTTATGCCATGAAGCTACTACGGTTTCCCGGGCATTAGCAACTGTTTCGGTTTCTATATACAGTTCAATCGGAGTTAAAAGCCCCCAAAAAATCAGGAGCCAGTTGATCGTAGAAGCCCGGAAATGGTTCCCGCAATGCAAGGGGATCATAAATGTACGCTATGGCAAATACACTGCTTATGCAGAAGTAATTCACTAAAAGTTCCTGTTTGTAAAATCATCACAGTTAGGGAGTGATTAGGTCTTTCGTGGCAGTATGTACTTAGCCCGCAAAATAGGTGTGCCTGGTCGCTTCTGTTAAGTCAGGTTAATGCCCTTTCGGGATCAGGCTGTAACAGATGCGCCAGGCATGCTTTTTAATATGCTCGTCAAATGGTATCTGATACGAAAAATACCATTTGGATTTAAATCGTATTTCCTGCGGGTAGCTCTGGAAAGGAGTACCCCCGGATGGTTAAAGGTTCAGTGATGGGGAGTTTTAGAAAAAGACGTAAACAAAAAAATGCCTGGTCGCCACCTATTACCTTTTACCTTGTTGTGAGAGATAAGCATCAGACTTTCACTGATACGCCAGGCATGCTTTTTAATTTGTTTTTAGGTCTTATGTAATAATTACCAGGCAAAGTTCAATGTAATCGTTTATATTTCCTATACTGGAATTCCCTACATTTTTTCCTAATTATGCCGTTTTGACCAGGAAATAGGGTTATACCTGTCAGAGGGAGGCACAATTTCTACTTCTATTACATAGATTTTATGCGGAATTTCTGATAAAAGAAGTCATGGGCACAACCCTTGATTATGTCAAACTTATCCGGGTCAGTATCCAATTCAAACAGTAATTCTTTTTCCTGTGCTAATGGAATAAATTCGAATGGCTGTTCCCCTTTTACTTCCGCTCGCGGTAGTGTTTGCTCTTTAAGAACATCAGGATCGACCAGGTAAAAAAAGCCCTCATCGTCCCAGGGGTAATACAAAATACGATAGGGTAGATAAGCTTCGGCTTTTTGCGCTTCCAGGTAGCGGAACCTGAAGTGAAAGTAATCGTTGACTTCAGCCTGCCGGATCTCGAATCGTTCCGGTTGCAGCCGAAGTCTTTCTGCTAATATAGCCTGGGTAGCCGGATCAGGTATCCTATATGCTTCATCTGTAGCAAGCTCATCAAAGACCTCTTTATTTTCAAAGAAGTAATACCAACCCTCTGTGTTCCCGGTATACTGCAGTATCATGGTCTAAAATTACGAAAATGATTGCTTTGAAATATTTAAAGAATAGTCTTGTGATTAAAGGCAACGCTGAAGGCCTGTTACTCATTATTGTTTATGTGCTGTAATAGATAAGAATAAAAGATAGCCTGCTTTCCAGGTAAATTTTTCATCCTTGACCTCTCCCGCTATCCTCCATTCCTGAACTAAGGCCGGGGAGGTTTTTTGAGATGCCTGCTCGCTTTACCGGGCCCTTGTTTTCTGAATAAAGGTGATTTTTAATGGCAATCATTTCAAAAAAGCGGTAAAATACAGGAATTCCAGTATAGGATTTTTTAATTGCAATGCAGACATTTGTTGTGTTCCGGAACCTCCATGAAAAACTATGTATAAACTGTTCCGGTTATAACAAACTAATAATGGATAAATTATGTATAACTATTAAAATCAGGTATGGGCTGTCGCTTGTTTTTATCTGGTTCATTACTACTATGGCTTATTCCTGCAGCCGCATAAAAGACCCACGTATTGCTTCCTCCCACAGCATGCTTCCCGGGAAGACTTTAGGTACAGTTTCCGTCTCTATATACAATACCCTAGGGATTAAAGATGAAGAGCGCATCGCGCAACAACTGGAGGCTGAAGCGCAAAAGTTGTATCCCGGCAGCAGTGCCATAACGAATATTCGTTATGATAAAAGTAGCGCTTACGCCGATGTGATTAAGTGATAAGTATAGAAATGTTGGGGGTAACCGGCAATACCTTGCGGCTGTAAGCAACGACAATATCATTTTTAACATGATATTGTCGTGTTGCTCAATGGGTTATGCTTTAGCAATCTGATCGTGCTGCGGCCATTGCGAAAATGGTTCAGTAGCTTATACGATTTTAATAGAGTAAGCTGCGCTACCAAAAGGCTTAAGACCACCGGATAGCATTTCGTGCAAATTTCGGGCTGTTTTATGATTTTTGCAATAAGTGAAATCACTTAAAATTTCTTATGAGCTCTTACAATCAAGAATTATAAATGCCGGTTTTGCAAAGAAACTGATCGGAAATCAGGTAATAAACCCGTATGCCCATTGATTTTACCGCTTAAAGCAGAAAATCCTAACTTGGCCCCGGTTTTAACAGCATGCAAAACTCAGCACCGAGCAGTTATATGAAAACACCATACAGGTATAATACGGCATTAAAAGAAAAAGGCTTTACCATTATTGAAGGAATATACAACAATGGGGAAATAGCAGCAATGATAGCGGCAATAGACCGGGCAGACCGGGGTAAAGATACCTTCCGGAGCAGTGCTGACCTGTTTGCTATCAGGCAATTATTTAAAGAGATCCCGGCACTCAAGCCGCTTGTGTTCAATGCCTATTTGCAACAATTGGTCCATGACTTTTTTGGCCCGGGTTATTTTATAGTAAAAAGTATCTATTTTGATAAACCGGAGCAGTCCAACTGGTATGTGGCGTATCACCAGGACCTGACCATTGCTGTAGCTGAAAAGATACAACTGGAGCATTTTGGTCCCTGGACTGTAAAACAAAACCAGTATGCCGTTCAGCCTCCGGTAGCACTATTGGAGCGCAATTTTACCATCAGGATTCACCTGGATGATACTGATGCCGGTAATGGAGCGCTAAAAGTGATAGAAGCATCGCATCTTAAAAAGGTTTATCGCCCGGAAACAATAGACTACGCGGCAGAGCACGAAACGGTCTGCCCGGTAGCTAAAGGCGGAATCATGATTATGAAACCACTATTGCTGCACAGTTCCGGCCGGAGCACCAGCGGCAGGCGCCGCCGGGTGATCCATATTGAATTTTCTGACCAGGCTTTACCGGCAGGATTGACCTGGGCCGAGCAACAGGAAATCTAAAGAACTTGTAAACTTGTGCCCGCCGGCGAAACATTTAAGGTCATTAAGGGCTTATAACTTATCTTTGCTGCCGAATTATATATTAATGAAATATCAAGACGAAATAAACCGCAGGAAGACCTTTGCCATTATTGCCCACCCGGATGCAGGTAAAACTACATTGACCGAAAAATTCTTATTGTTCGGGGGCGCGATACAGGTAGCTGGAGCGGTTAAGAGTAACAAAATAAAAAAAGGAGCAACCTCTGACTTCATGGAGATCGAGCGCCAGAGAGGTATCTCTGTAGCCACCTCCGTAATGACTTTTGAATATAAAGATATCCTGGTAAACCTCCTGGATACACCGGGTCACAAGGACTTCGCAGAAGATACTTACCGTACCCTGACGGCAGTGGATTCGGTAATCCTGGTGATCGACGCCGTAAACGGGGTGGAAGAGCAAACCCACCGCCTGATGGAAGTGTGCCGGATGCGGGATACGCCGGTGATCGTATTTGTGAATAAAATGGACCGGGATGGTAAGTTCCCTTTCGACCTGATGGACGAGATCGAAAAGGAGCTGAATTTACCCTTACACCCTTTAACCTGGCCGATTAATATGGGTCGGGAATTTAAAGGGGTATATAATCTTTATGAGAAAAGCCTGAACCTCTTTTCGCCCAATCAAAAGGGGATAGAAGACAACAGTATTGCTATCGCGGACCTGTCAGATCCTGTTTTAGATCAGCGGGTAGGGGATAAAGATGCGGCGCAGCTTCGGGAAGATGTGGACCTGCTGGAAGGCGTTTATGGTGACCTGGACGTAGCAGCTTACCTGAATGGCCAGGTAGCGCCGGTATTCTTTGGTTCTGCGGTGAATAATTTTGGTATCCGCGAAATGCTGGACACATTTGTGCGTATAGCTCCTAATCCTAAGTGCAGGGAAACGACCGTAAAAGAAGTATGTCCTAATGACGCGAAATTCAGCGGCTTTATTTTTAAAATCCATGCCAACCTCGATCCCCGTCACCGGGACCGTATCGCTTTCCTCAGGGTTTGTTCCGGCAAGCTGGAAAGAAATAAGAATTACAAACACGTTCGTCTGGGGAAAGATCTGAAATTCAGTAATCCTTATACTTTTATGGCCCGTAGTAAAGAAGTGGTAGAAGATGCCTATCCGGGCGATGTAGTAGGTTTATTCGATACCGGCAACTTCAAAATAGGGGATACCCTTACTGAAGGCGAAAACTTTATGTTCACTGGCATGCCGAGCTTCTCCCCGGAAATGTTCCGGGAGGTGGTCAATAAAGACCCGATGAAGACCAAGCAATTGGAAAAAGGTGTAGCCCAGCTGACCGATGAGGGAGTGGCGCAACTGTTTACCCAGCACGGGGGTAATCGTAAGATTATCGGTTGTGTAGGGGAGCTGCAGTTCGAGGTGATCCAATACCGTTTGTTGCAGGAATATGGCGCTTCAGTAGATTTTGTGCCTTTAGCATTCTATAAGGCCTGCTGGATTACCGGCGATAAAAAGAAAATTGATGAATTTGTTCGCTTTAAACAAGCAAATATAATGGAAGATAAAGACGGTAATCTTGTATATTTGGCGCAAAGTGAATGGTTCTTAAATACAGAACGTCAAAATAATCCTGATATTGAGTTCCATTTCACGAGTGATTTTAAGAAAGCCTGACCGGATTTGGATTAAAGGCATATACTTTAATTAAAAACCTTTGAATGACTTATTCAGAAGCAGCAATAAAAGGCGCGATGTTAGGTTTGTTCATGGCCATTTCGGTCGGACCGACTCTTTTCGCTATTATCCGCTATAGTATTCATCATAGTTATAAAGCAGGCCTGGCTTTTGTTTTAGGGGTGAGTGTGAGCGATATCATGTATGTTGCTTTGGCCAACCTGGCCACTCAATGGATGACTTTCCTGGAGCACCATCAAAAACCGGTAGGCTATATCGGTTCCGGCCTGTTTATTATCATGGGTTTATATGGTTTACTTAAAAAGTTCAAGCCCAAAAAACCTAACCGGGAACAGAAAGAGGCAAAGATCAGTCGCGGCGCATATTTTCAAATATGGTTGAGCGGCTTTTTGATGAACAGCCTAAATCCCGGGGTGGTGATCACCTGGGTAGGGGCAGTCGCTTTACTGGCCGGCCCAGCTGTAGAGATCTCTCACAAATTCGTATTATTCGGGGTTTGTCTTGGATTGGTATTGGGTATAGACTTTTTGAAAGTATTCCTGGCCGACAAGATCCGGCACAAATTAAATTTACGCAAGATCATGTACATCAATAAAATAAGCGCGGCCTGTATCTTAGGTTTAGGCATTGTGTTATTGGTACAGACCTACTTTGGTATTGTAAAAGGACACTAGGACTATTTATGAAACAGGTACTTATCTTTATATTAATATTGTGGAGTATGCCCTCCTTCGCCAGGGATAAGCCGGGATGTGACAGCCTGCTGAATAAACCGCTGGCCGCTAGCGGGGCATTTGAAAATGTAGCACACCTGGATTCGCTACTGGAAGTAGATCTGCAAATACTTGCGGCTTGCGGATCCTGGGATCCTGTTGATCAGCAGATCATGAATAAAGACTATCTAAGAGGGATTATCAGCGCCTCTTTGAAAAATAGTGGTGAATTTCCGACATACGCCGAGGTATTCGATATATTTGAGCAGGTCAAAAAATCGGAACTGTATCCTGCTATAAGGATATCAAAAGCAACCTTTGAAGCGCTTTCCGGAAAAATTGTGGACTGGAGCAACCTGGAGTATGATAAAATTAAGAGAATACTGATTACTGAAGAAGAGTTTAGCAAATTCCAGGATTTTCTGGGTCAGAATAAGTTTGCAGGAGAACTCAGCTATAGTGAATTACTGGAGCAGTATTATGAAATGACACAGTAAGCAGCGAAATAAAACAATAATGCCGGCTATTACAGACGGCATTATTGTTTATTGTAACTAAAAGATTGCGTTATTCAGGAAGATCAAGGCCCGGCATTTTAGCTTTTGCATTGCCCGACTTCAGGTATACGTCAAACCATTGCATCATCCTCAGGTTATAGTCATAACGGGAACCGGAACGGGCGTTACCATGCCCTTCGCCCGGGTAGTAGATCAAACGTACCGGGAGATTAGGTTGACGCACTTTAAGGTGGCGGTATAACTCCATGCTTTGGGCCGGGTGCACCCTTGGATCTTCCGCGCCGTGCATGATCAGTATAGGTGTTTTGGCCCGGTCCGCATAATAGATAGGAGAGATTTTAAGCTGCTTGTCCCAATCGTCCCAGATATTACCTCTTTCATGTACCAGGCGCATTTCTGTTGGAATATCGCTGGTGCCGAATTTAGAAATATTATTGCTGATCCCTACAAACATTACAGATGCGGCAAAGCGGTCAGAATAATAAGTGCTCATCCAGGCAGAAGCGTAGCCGCCATAAGAGCCGCCGGTAACGCCCACGCGGTTTTTATCAGCGATGCCTTTTTCAATAAGGTAATCCACGCCGTCCACGATATCGTCAAATTCCTTTCCGGACAGGTCGCCCTGGCTGCTGTAGGTAAAATCAGTACCGCGACCGGTGCTGCCCCTGTAATTAGGGTAGAAAACCGCGTAGCCTTTTGCCGCACCCATTTGACCCGGCATGGAATAGGCGGTCAGCCAGCCGTTGGAATAGTGAGATTCCGGCCCGCCGTGTACCACGGTGATCAGAGGGACTCTTGTACCAGCTACGTAATCGATAGGGTAGATCAGCATGCCCTGGATGTCGTATTTACCGTCCCGTGCTTTGTAGCTGATCACTTCCTGCTTACCCAGTTTCAGGTTGCCCAGCCATTCGTTGCTGGTTGTTCTCCTTTGGGCCATATTGTTCTTCCGGCCACCGGCCAGGGTAAACAGTTCAGATGGATGTTGTGGTGTATTGGCGGTGTAAGAGATCTGGCCGTTTTTATTCACCGAGAATGAGGTTATATTGGCGACATCAGTCTTGTACAGGTATTGGCGATTATTGCCGTTGGGCTGAATCGTACCTATAGTATTGCTGGTGCCTTCACTGGATAAAAAGTGAATACTGTTATTGGCCAGCCAGTAGATCTGCTCCATTTTTCCCGCGTAGCCACCATCTATTACAGTTGGTTTTCCGCCTGTCGCTGCTACGATTAAAAGAGAGCCGTCTGTAGGGTCATTCAGGTCATAAGCGCCTATCAGGGCTATATATTTGCTGTCCGGGCTCCAGGTGATCTGTCCCAGCTTACCTTCATTGTCTACTTCGGCAATAATGTCGCGGGTAGCGGTATTGACCACTTTTATTTTCTGGGCCATGTAGCTGTCGTCTACCGAAGCGCTGGGTGCTACCGATACGGCGATCTTGCTGCCATCCGGGCTCCATTTGATCAGGTAAGCGGCGCCACCATTCAGGTTCAGCTTTTGAGTGCTTGAAGGAGCATCGCCGATCTTAACGATATAGGCGTTCTGGTCATTGTAATCCTCCTCAAAGAATTTAGGGCTATAGGTTAAGCTGGTTTTAGGTTGTTTACCTTTTTCGGCGCTGATGAAAGCGATACTGTTGCCGTCGGCGCTCCAGCTGTAGCTGCTTATATTTGAAGAATGGGTAAATATTTTCTTTGCCTCACCACCATTTACATGAATCTCGTATAATGCGTTTGTCTTATCGTTCGCGCCCCTGCTTAAGAAAGTGATCGTTCCTTTCTGAGGCCTGAAGCTTACCTGGCTCACACTGGAACCGGTAAAGAAGGGTATGGTTGTATTAGTAACTGTATTGAGTAAATAGAGATGGGACTGGCTGAAGCCATTTTCTTTTTTAGGGTCTAAAGGTTCAGAAAGCGTGTAGGCTACAAACTTTCCGTCTTCTGAAATGATGCTGCCGGTTACATTTTTAATCTGGGCCACCTGCTCTGCGGTTACCTGTGCAAAACCTTGCTGGTGGATAGTGGTAGATAATGCTGCCAGGCCTATAAGCCCCGTGAAGATAAAATTTTTCGTCATTCCGAGATTCATTATTTAAGGTTAAAAAAATATTGCTGGTTTATGTAAATCCCGAAAGATACAAAAGATTTATTAAACGGCTACTGGCGTATAATAGCTGAAGTGTTAATAGAAACGCTTTTTGCTGGCTTTTAGAGGAATTGAGGTTTGGATAAAATGAATGCCTTCAAGCAGTTGATAGCGACATATTTTCCGGAAGGCTGGATAAATGATCTGTACTTTTATAACACAGGATGCTTAATTTTAACTGCTGTTAAAGAGATGCAGGGTAGATGAGCAATGGAGCGCGCAGCTTTGTTTGTAATGAAGTGATGCTTAAAAATGAAAATATTATAGTAAATGCTAAGAATAGTATACATAAGCCTGTTTGCCCTCTTGCTGCAAAATCAGGGTATGGCACAGGCCAGATTACCTAAACGATTACGGAAACAGATACCTAACTGCTGCAATGAACGGCCTGGTTTACCCTTGCCCTTTAGAACAGATGGGATTTATTTTGAGTCGTATGAGCTTGTGGTTGAACCGTCGGGTGAGAAGAAGGCAAATAATGCTCCCCATGGTTATTTTTATATGTTTTTTGAGGATGGTACTATTTACCGGCAGACAACTACAGTGAGCGATTACGACTCTTTGTTACAATTAGTCAAAAGAACCGGCCGGGAACATAAGCTCTATGGTATAAAGGATTTTGGCACCTGGGGTAAATTTAAGGTTTGTGGTGACACTATTTACGATGTTACTGTAAGTAAAAATTCATATTTGTGGGGGATTTTCAAGCTTAAATATGTAGTCCGGGATGGTAAAGTAGAGCGGTGTAATATCAACCATCTGCCCACAAAACGTTATACCGGAACTTCATTTATTCCTTATAAAGATTTACCAGATCCTGATTTCTCCTGGTTCAGGCAACAAAAATGTGTTAGCTGTGAAGAAAAAGAACAGCAAAAGTGCCCCTGATACATTTACTATCACGCCGTTTAGGCACATTATACTTTAAACGTTCGAACAAGTTTATATGAACGGTTATTTATGCTTCTGGCTATGGAATTGGAGTCTTCAGAACGGAAAGTGCATATAATAGCAGATCAGCTGCCGCCGGGGAATTACTTTGTGGCAATCTATGATGGTGTAAAAAACACTTCGCATAAGATTGCTATAATATGATAAGTATAGTGGAAATGGATTATAAAAATACCCTGTTTTGCTTTTATACCTTACCTCCTTAAATATATTTCCCCCTGTATCCCTTACTATTATTGGTTCTTGCTGTATTATGGATAAAAATATTGGTAGAATTATAAAAAAGATTTGGGAGAGTGGGAATAAAGCGCTTATCTTTGCACTCCGTTCGAGGGACGGGTAGTTCTTAAAAAAGTGGCTGAGAGATAGACTGGTAGCGGGTTTTGAGGT
>JAEUVV010000008.1 GCA_016786705.1 Taibaiella sp. | reverse complement strand
TATAATGAGGTTGCTGTAGCGATAAGCGGCTGACAGCTGTCCACCATAATCGTCGTCCAGCCGCTGCGCGTAATGGTCATACAGCGCTCCGCAGTATCGCTCACATAGCGCCCCGGCATCAGCATACCGAAGGGATAGTAGGCAAAATTGCTAAAATCTTTTACCAGATTGTTTTGCAGCTGTTTGATAATGAAGCAATTTACATCATTTTTAGTCTAAAAATGCAAAAAATGAGCACAAAAAAACAACTCCATTTTACCTGTCGAATGCTTGTTTAAAATAGCCATAGTTATGCATCGTTGAACAAGTTTAATAAAGCCGTAATGCTGATTTAACACGAATGTTTTGACCGTTTCGTGACAATTGGATAATTTAGGGCAAACAAACTTTAGGAATATGAACAAGTTAAAAGTTATCCTGATTACCGGCGCCAGTGTAGTATTGATGATGAGCTGTTTCCCTAAAGCCAGTAAAGTTATCCAGTCCCTCCCAGTAGAAAGTAAAGAGCAGATAATGGCCCAGTATAGCTCCGCGCAACTGGAAGAAGGAAGAACCATTTTTACCAACAGTTGTGACAACTGCCACAAGCTTAAAGAACCGGGTTCCAAAACCCCGGAGCAATGGAATAAAACCGTAAAACGGATGATCCCCAGGGCAAAATTAAGCGATGAGCAGGGCAAGCTGGTACGTGCTTACCTTATCGCAAATTCGAAAGAGAGCTAAACCCCTGGCAGAAACATAGGGTAGGGCTAAAGTGGCCTGCCTTATTAATATATAATGGCTATTTTCCAGTATTGAAAGCGGCGACTAAAGGGCAAAAAATAAATCCCGGCAATCAATTGCCGGGATTTATTTTAATTCAGTAGATAACGATAACGGATCAATTTTGTTTTTGTAAGGTGAAGTTGATCGAACGCAAATATTGCCCCGTTTGATTGCTGAATTTATAATAATGCTCAAATGTTTTAGCATCAAACAGGCCACTGTTTTGATTGACGTTAATAGCTACATATAAATGCCCGTTTTCTAATTTTACTTGTGAATGCAGGTTGCCGAAAGGATACTCACTGTTCACTTCTTTAGGAAGATTGATTAGCTCATATCCGGCGGGTATACCGATTTTATAACTAAAGGTATAATTGAAATCTTTTTGCAGGACAAAAGGCTGGCTGCGCTGCTCATAAGAAGTGATCTGTTCTACCGGGTTTGCTTCAATAGGTATGCTTACAAAAAGCTGCTCACCGGACTTTGTGCACAGGCTCGTGGTTTTCAATGCCAGTTGCTCCACTATTTTAGGGCTGTTCAGTTCAGACTGTTCTATAATATTATAGTCCATCTGTTCTACTTTAAGATCTTTGTAGGGGAAATTACTGAGCACTCTTTCCCGCAGCTTTTTTTCTTTATTGATGGATAAATATAATGGGAGCAGGTCTTCCTGGTTAATGCCGGCATATTCAGCCTGCCATTTTATAGGTTGCTCTTTGCTTTCCGGATCGATCTGTAATTCAATGTCCTTTTTTATATAAGACCGCTTTTTATTGTAATGCGGCGTCCGCGCGATTTTCCCGCCTTCCGGGGTCAGTAAAAGTACATTCCTGTTTTGGGTAAAACTACCCAGGTACCCGGGCGCATTGCTGGTAGACGTACACTCCAGCCAAATAGTATCCTGTGGCTGGGGCACACATAAGATCATATGATTAAAAGAATAACCTACGAAATCCGGGTTCATTTTTTCATAGGCCTTGTTCCCGGCATAGACCATAACCAGGTGTGAGGGAATATTTACCGCTTTTAAAAGCGCCTTCATGTAGTTGGACAAGCCTTTGCAATCCCCGTAGCCTAGTCTGTTAATCTCCGCGGCGGGGAAAGTCTGCCAGCCGGCCAGGCCAAATTCATTGGCTACATAGCGGGTGTTTTTTTGCAGGTATTTATAAAGGTATGCGATCTTGGCTTGCGGCGTAGTTATCGTATCGGTCATTTTTCTTACTTTCTCAGCCACCTCTGGCGGCAGCTGATCCCGGTCTTTATTGATGCGGTAGAAGAAGTCGCCATAAGTCGTCCAGGAATCGGAAGTGCCTGTAAACTGATTGAAGTTGACCTGCCTAGGAGAGAATTTAATGCGGGGTAAATAGCTCCCCGTCTCCGTAGCATATTCCGGGTAGAATGCCTTTAATTGCGCAACACTCCATTTGATCACTTTCGAGTTCGCTTGCTCGCTAAGTGACATTTGCACTTGTTGGGGCAGGTTTGACGCGTTGTAGCGTACTGTATTGCCGGCGTCGCTAGTAAGCTGGAACACGGATTGCATTACAGCCACATCTTCATTGGGCTGAGGTTGCCACTCCGGCATGAAAAAGCTGCTGCGGGACTTTGTGGTAGATTCATACTCCACCGTATAAGGGTAAATATTATGGTTGAAACTATAAGCCTTCAGTCGCAGGTCATCGTGAAAAGAAAAAGAGCTTCCGAATGTGGATATATCAATAAGATCGCTTTTTTTCAGTTTGCTGACCAGGTCGCCGTTGGCATCATATAGTTTGCCGCTTATGTTTTCTATATTAGAGAAGCTGTTATATGTTTTTCTGAATGTACTCCAGGGGGCTCCTTTGGCATTTAAAATGGTAATGACCATTTTGTTTTTTATGATGATATCTGTACCGGATAGTTGAACAGAAGTGCTGTCATACCTGATGACTGCACTTGCACCGGTTTGTAACTCTTTGGAAATTTCCGATACGGGATAGTTTTTTTGTTTGTTGGCATGTGCCAGCACGCTGATCAGTAACAAGCCAGCGGTCCATACTGTTTTTGTGCTCATTAGTCTTTCTTTTTAATAATTATTTGTTGAGCGTAACTCTTAATAATAGCATCGTAAAAGTTCCGGAGTGCTTCATTTTCGGCAACCGGTATATGGGTAGCCTTATTTTCATAAGTATACTTAAGGGTATAGATATTAGCGTCTTTGTTAAACCGGGAGTCTAACTGGTATTTGAGCGCGCCATGCGGCCCGAATTGGAAATTGGTAGGGGCAAAGTGACTATCGATAGTATATTGATTGTTCAGCTGCAGCGAAAGGGTATATATATCTTTGGTCGGGTTAGTAAATGCGATATCGTGGTCCCGCTTACTATCATTACCCAAAGGATTTTTGTCAAATAATTTTGAAAAGAACGGGTCAAGTAGTATCTGGCCGATATCTTTGCTGTTGGATAAAGTGCCTTCCATAATCAGGACCAGGCGCTCTTCAAGCTCGTCAACATTTTCAAATTTTACATTAGTGATCGTCAGGCCCTCGTTGTTACTTACATCATAAGGATTGCCCATCATTTTTTTTCTGAATAAGGTACTGTCGTTTTTCCAGCTCTCTCTATAGGCGACAGCATCGTAGATCCCCAGTGTTTTTTTGATGGAGAATTTGTAATTATAATTTTCCTTATTTTCCTCTGCGGGTTTTATACTTACAAAAGTACTTGTAATATTATTGGCCAACTCTGGACGCAGCTCAACCGCCGCGCCACCCTGGCTGTTAACGATCCGGGTATAGCCGTTGTAATAATTGGTGGGCAGATAGCCAAATGGCAGTTCCTTTTGGCTGGCATCGACAAAGTACATGACCCCATTAGACACCACACAGGTCGCGATATTAGTTATGTCTTCTATATTGTACAGAAGCGGGTTAATGGCTTCACTCTGCTTATTGGCAATTAAAACAATATCGCTTTGGAAACCCGCGTTACGATACATGGCGCAAAGCAGCTCATTGATATTTCTGCTGCTCCCTTGTTTTGTAGCGTACACTCTTTTAAGCTCGCTTTCCTGATCATTCACCACGTAATTTTGTTGTACAAATTTGTAAATGTCTTTCAGCAGGCTTAAGGTATCTTTTTGCTTGCTTTTTAGTTCGTTTACTTTGTCCTCGAGGAAGTTGTTTTTAGCATAGGCATCTTTGAAATGTTGTGTATACCAAACTTTGTTGATGGCCTCCCAGCTTTCCACTATAGGAAAGTGATGGCCGGGTCCCGAAAATCCATTAAAATAGATCATTACGTTTTCCTTTAGCTGTCCCTCGTCCTGGCTGAACGGTTCGCTCTTGAAGGGACTGATATTTCTCCTGGTCCAGGAGCGGTAGGTCACATTTAAATGCCCGTGTATATTGGTCGTTTCGGTTTCCGTTACCTGGGCAGCCTGGTCTTTGTTTTTATTGAATTTCTTCAGGCTCTCATAGTTTTTGAAAGGTACAGACGTTTTGCTGGTTGTAGTAATCAGGGCATACTCACTGGCATTATAACTGAACTTGGAAAATTGGACCGGGACCGCTTCCCGCTGGAATTGCCATTTCCTTTTCCGGAACCCGTTCTTAATTGTATAGCGGTAAACTACGACAGAACCGTCTTTAATCCCCGGGATACTGAATTTAACAAGGTCCATATTTTTTGAATATTGCTCGAGCAAAACGTCTTTTTTCTCCAGTTGTTGCTCCGCAATTTTCCCGGTTTCGTCGAGGTTGTAAGTGATTGCCTTCAGGTTGCTTATCGTGCCCCGGCTGGCTTTAGGAATGGCTATCTCTCCTAGATCATTCAGGCCGGAGATGTCATATACCTTATAAGCGATTTCATAGTCATAAGTAGGGTCAGCATTCAGCCGGTTATCTGTAGTGCCTATCTCGTACAGGATTTCGATCTTTGCGTCGGGGTATTGTTTACTGTGCTTTGCAGCAAGATAGTGATGCAGGGAATCCGTGTTTTGCTCAATATTGTAATGCTGGGCAGATGCATTGAGTTGTAGTAGAAATAAAATTACGGCTGCGATAGAGCTGCGCATTGTTAGGGTGGTTTGCATTATGTTAAGTTATAAGTTTCATGATTTAACCCAATAATAAAACTCAATAGTCCGCCGGGTAAAAGGGCAGCAATGAATATTTATCAGGTATAAAAAAAGTCACACTATAATAGTGTGACTTAATATTTGTTCTTAAATGTAGGGAAGACAGGATTCGAACCTGCGACCCCCTGGTCCCAAACCAGATGCGCTACCGGCCTGCGCTACTTCCCTGTAAAATATAAGAGCGGTGAGGGGGGGATTCGAACCCCCGGTACAGTTTGACCCGTACGTCAGTTTAGCAAACTGGTGATTTCAGCCACTCATCCACCTCACCTTCTTTATTCTTTATTTTTCTTAAGAACTACTCCCCTGAAGGGGTTGCAAAGATAAAACAATTGTTTTGATTTTGCCAAATTTTATTTTATTATTTTTTTTGAAAAGCTTTGAAAGTAAGTCCTGACCTACATTGCAGCCAGTTGTACTTTGTGCTGGATCTCTAAAAATGATTCCCTGTAGGCCTCATCTGTTTTCAAAAAATCTTCCACTTTCTGAACAGAGTGGATTACCGTAGTATGGTCTCTTTTCCCGAAATGATCCCCAATGGTTTTTAAAGAACATTTCGTAAATTTCTTAGCCAGGTACATGGCGATCTGCCGGGCGTTTACGACATCCCCGGTCCTTGTTTTAGACTGCAGTTTGTCGTAATCTATTTTGAAGTAGGTACATACCATCTTCTGGATTTCGGCAATACCCAATTCTTTTTCCGGGGTTTTAATGAGGTTCTTCACCACGCGTTTAGCCAGTTCCAGGTCCACTTCTTTTTTCAATAAAGTAGACTGTGCCAGGATGGAAATTACAGCGCCGCGGAGGTCGCGGATATTGTTCTGGATATTAAAGGCAATATACTGGGCTACCTCTTCCGAGATCTCGGTACCCTCGTTACGCATAATGATCTCCAGGATCGCTTTACGTGTCTCAAAGTCGGGTTGTTGCATCTCAGCGGTCAGGCCCCAGCGGAAACGGCTTAAAAGACGCTCCTGCATGCCTTCCAGGTCCTTAGGTGGTGTGTCGCTGGTCAATACGATCTGTTTGCCGCTTTGGTGTAAGTGGTTAAAGATCGCGAACAGCGCGTCCTGGGCCTTAGGCGCATTGGTGAAAATATGGATATCGTCCAGCAGCAATACGTCGATCAATTGATAAAAATTGATGAAATCACCGACTTCACGGTTCCTGGAGTGCTCGATATACTGGTTGATAAATTTTTCAGCGCTTACATACAATACGGTTTTATTAGGGTGCTGCTTGCGCACCTCGTTGCCGATGGCTTGTAATAAATGCGTTTTACCACAACCGGTACCGCCAAATAACATCAGGGGATTGAAAGAAGTTTCTCCCGGTTTTTGCGCCACGCGCAGGGCTGAGTTCCGGCACAAGGTATTACATTCCCCTTCAATAAAATGATTAAAGGTAAGGCTGCTGTTCAGTTGCGGGTCGATCTGCATGCGCTTCATACCCGGTATCACAAACGGGTTCTTGATCCTGCTGGGATCTTCTACCGTAAGTGGCATGTCAATATAATGCTCGCCTTTAGCGGCTTTGCTTTGCTGGTTGGACGGAAGTTGCATCGTCGCAGGTGATTTCTGCGAGTTGTTTTCCATTTGTATGCGATAAGCCAGTTGGCCGGTTCTGCCCAGAACTCTTTTGATGGTTTTAGCCAGCAGTTCCACGTAATGTTCCTCCAGCCATTCGTAGAAGAATTGGCTGGGTACCTGGATCGTTAGAATATTGTTTGTTAAATCAACAGCTCTAATAGGCAGGAACCAGGTCTGGAAGGCCCTTCTGTTCACATTGTCTTCTATAATAGCCATGCAGCGTTCCCAAACGA
This sequence comes from Taibaiella sp., assembly GCA_016786705.1. GTDB lineage: Bacteria > Bacteroidota > Bacteroidia > Chitinophagales > Chitinophagaceae > Edaphocola. The sequence goes on along the minus strand of JAEUVV010000008.1, from coordinate 194,931 downwards.
CGCCGGGGTCTATTACAAAATCGTCATTATGTGTATTAGATTGCGATTGACTCATTTTTCTTCAGGCTATAAATTTTTAGACTAAAAATTATTTAACTTTTTACTTCGCGTGCTGCTTGAAATTCTCCAGAGGCGACGAATCCCCTCCAGTAGTAGCCTTTCTTTTTGAAAAAGGCGCTACCGGAATGCAATTCCACTCCTAATTGTTTAATTTGCTCACTAATGCCCGGGTAATTTGGGCAACCGCTTCACAGGAGAATGATACTCTATTCTATCTAGCAACGAGTTCAAAATTCTAAACAATTTGTGTAAAAAAAAAATTTTTTGCACTTGTTTATTTGCTTAGAATAACAGTATGGGATTTGGTGTTTTTTATTTCTTTTTTATGATTGAAAATAAAATCTATCTGCCCTAAGCGGAGGCCTGCCCAACCTACCTGGTTGATAATAACGGGCTTTCCAAGCCGGTTGCGGACCGTAACCGGTGCATCCAGGAAGGTATGGGTATGTCCGCCGATAATGAGATCAATGTCTTGCGTCTGGGCTGCCAGGACTTTATCGCTCACGCGCTTGCCTTCATAGCTGAAACCCAGGTGGGACAAGCAAATCACCATGTCGCATTTTTCTTTATGTTTCAATTCATACACCACATCAATAGCTGTGGCGACCGGGTCATTATACCAGATCCCCTTATAATTTTCTTTGGGTACCAGGCCGTATAATTGAATGCCTAAGCCGAAAATGCCTATTTTCAACGGGCCTTTTTTTATCGTTACATACGGTTTTATTTTTTCCTGTAAGGCTGTTTTCTTAAAATCATAATTCGCTACTACAAAAGGGAAATTGGCATGGGGTAATTGCCGCAGGAAACCTTCGATACCCAGGTCAAAATCATGGTTACCCATAGTAGCGCAGTCGTAGCCCATCATGCTCATCGCTTTCATTTCCGGTTCGCCTTTATATTCATTAAAGTAAGGCGTGCCCTGGAAGATATCGCCGGCATCTAAGAGCAAAACATGTTGTTTTTCTTTCCTGATCGCGGCAATGGCTGCTGCCCTTGCGGCAACACCACCTTGCCCCGCAAATTTTTTGTCGTCTGCAGGAAAAGGTTCCAGCCGCGAATGTGTATCGTTGGTATGTAAGATCGTTAAAGTAAAATCCTGGGCGGCTAAAGCTTCAAACGGGAATGCGTTTAAAGATAACAGGCCGCCACCCATGGCTATGTTTTTCAGGAAAGCTCTTCTACTCTGCATAATTCACTCTTTTTTCAAGTTTAGGTTCAATTCCTTTATTTTGCCGGCTGTCGTTCATTACTTTTGTCATGATCGCGTCGCGTAGCAGGATCGATGAGCTTTGTTTTTTTAAGCCGGCAAGGAATTCGCACTCGTCTCCGCCATTAGCGATATAGTCAGAAGTGACCAGCTTATAGATCGCGTTCGGCCGGATCGCTTCCCCGCCCACTTCCACATCAATCGCTTTGCCGTTTTTTATCTTATAGCTGAAACCGCTGATGGGCCAGCCTTTCCGGTTTGCCATATGATCGCAGAAGGTTTGTAAAACCGTACCGGGTACCTCAATAACTGTTAGCAGGTTGTCGAAAGGCATGATCTCATATATCTTTCCTTTTGTAATATTGCCTGCCGGTAAAAAAGGAATCCTGATCCCACCGTAATTGACTACAGAAAGTGTGACCAGGTTGTCGATTTTTTTGCCGGCCTCCAGTTGCGCGTCGGCGGCAAAATTGCCCATAGTACTTTCCGGTTGCGCTTTGGTAAGCGGCACAAGCGCCGTCCCGATCACCTCGTTCATTACGCTGTCCAGCCGGGCTTTGTAAGTAGCCATAAATCGGTTCATACCGGCATCAGCAGGTATCGTATCGGAGATGGTCCTTAGCTGAGCCTCATAGCTGGTGATCGCGTATTTTTTAGGCGCACAGGAACTAAGTGCCGCAATAAATAAAGCGATAAATAAGGAAGCTTTTTTCATTTTATGGATGTGCATAAAGGTTAAAGTTAGAGAAAAATTAAAAGCGGTTACCGGCTTTACTACTTCTTAAAGGAAACGTAACTTTGCCTATCATTTCATTGCTATTCAATCATAAATCCTATGCGGATTGCTACTATCGCAAAATTACTTAAGGTAAACGACAATACTGAATTTTCTTACCCTGACATTGAGGTCCAGGAACTCATCATAGACACCCGGAAAATCACGAATGCAGGGCATGCATTATTTTTTGCCCTGAAGGGTGCCCTCCGGGACGGACATCAATTTATACCTGCTGCCTATCAGAAAGGAATCCGTTTTTTTGTTGTTTCTGATCATATAGCGCAAAGCCTGTACCCGGACGCCATATTGATGCGGGTGCCGGATGTCCTGGACGCTTTGCAAACAATTGGTGCGCATCACCGTGCCGGTTTCGATTACCCGGTGATCGGCATCACCGGCAGTAATGGTAAGACCATTGTTAAAGAATGGCTGTATGAACTACTGGCGCAATGTAGTCCGTACAATGAACAGGCCGGCCCCGTAAGAAGCCCCAAAAGCTACAATTCCCAGATAGGAATTCCCCTGTCTACCTGGTTGATGCAAGCTAATAATACCATCGGTATTTTCGAGGCGGGCATTTCTAAACCCGGGGAAATGGAAAAGGCAGAAGCCATCATCCGCCCCGGTATCGGCATTTTTACCAATATAGGAGATGCGCATAATGAAGGTTTTGAAAGTATAGAGGAAAAGATCGAAGAAAAGCTCAAATTATTTACCCATGCCCGGGAATTGATCTATTGTAAAGACCAGGAAAAATTGCATAAAAAGATAAATGCCTGGCTGGAACAAAGAAATGCCACTAGTGAAGCACCGCTGGCTTGCTTTACCTGGTCTGTTGGAAATGATGCCGACCTTACTATAAGAGCTTTAACGGTAGCCGGCACAGCTACGTTTATTGAAGCCGATTACCGTTTACAGAAGATCAGTATAGAAATACCTTACACGGATAAAGCATACGTGGAAAATGCGATCCATTGCTGGGCTTGCCTGCTGTTGCTGGAGATCGCGCCACAACATATTGCCGAGCTGATGCGTAACCTGCAGCCTGTAGCCATGCGCCTGCAGCTGGTGGAAGGAATCAACAATTGTACTATTATTAATGATACCTATAATTCCGATTACACTTCCCTTAAGATCGCTTTGGATTTCCTGAACCAGCAAAAAGGTCAACAAAAGAAAGTATTGATCCTTTCTGATATACTGGAAGTACGCCAGGACAAAGAAGGCTTCTATGCCAAAGTCGCCCAGCTGATCGCGCAAAAAGGTATTAATGAGCTGATCGCGATAGGCCCGAAATTAATGGCCCATCAGCATCTGTTTACACAGTACAGCCATTTGGAACAATCTTTTTATAGTGATACCCGGTCTTTCCTCGACCAGTTCCAGCCAAAGCAGTTTAATAATGAAACTATATTACTGAAAGGTGCGCGTTCCTTCGGGTTTGAAAAAATTGAAAGCCTGCTGGAAGCCAGGACCCATAAAACCGTGCTGGAAGTGGACCTTTCCGCTATTCAGAATAACCTGCGGGTGTATCAAAGCCTCCTGCAACCAGGCGTTAAACTAATGGCTATGGTAAAAGCATTCGCCTATGGTACCGGGAGTGTAGAGATTGCCAATGTACTGCAGTATGAAAGGATAGACTACCTGACCGTGGCTTACCTGGATGAAGGTATCGCTTTAAGAAAAGCGGGCATTACTTTACCGATAATGGTAATGAGCCCGGAATTCGGCGCGTTTGAACAAATGATCAACTGGAAGATTGAGCCGGAAATATTCAGCATGCAATCCCTGGAAACCTTCATTAAAGCAGCAGAGCTGATGGAAGCCGAGGCCTACCCGATACACATCAAGCTGGATACCGGAATGCATCGCCTGGGATTTAATGAGCCGGATATCCCGCAACTGATCAAAATACTGCAACAGACCAAAGCTGTAGCGGTTCAAAGCATCTTTAGCCACCTGGCCGGGAGCGATGCGGCAAGCTTCGACGATTTTACCCAACAGCAGGCCGCTGCTTACCAGCAAATGAGCAATGCCCTGATCGCAGAACTACCCAATAATCCGCTGCGTCATATTTGTAACACATCCGCTATTTCCCGATTCCCGGAATTGCAATTTGATATGGTGCGCATGGGCATCGGTATGTATGGTGTAGACCCTAACCCCGAAGTGCAAAAGCGCCTTCAGAATGTAGCGACGTTGAAAACCACTGTCGCCCAGGTGAGGCAGATAAAGGCAGGGGAAACGGTCGGCTACAGCCGCAGGGGTAAACTAACCGAGGACAGTAAGATCGCAACAGTCAGTATCGGCTATGCGGATGGCTATTTCAGGGATTTTGGCAATGGGGTGGGGCATATGCTGGTGAACGGAAAGCCGGCAGCTACACTGGGCTCTGTGTGTATGGACATGTGTATGCTGAATGTAACTGCGATCCCTGATGTAAAGGCAGGCGACCGGGTTACGGTCTTTGGGGCAGACTTGCCGGTCACAACCTTGGCGGAGTGGGCGGATACTATACCTTACGAAATCATTACTTCAGTGTCTCAGCGCGTGAAACGGGTGTATACTAATGAAACTTAAAAATAATGAATAGAGAAGAGGGCGTTTAAAAGGTAGATGAGTTGCCTGAAACTGACATTTGAATATTGACGGAATAGTTTTAATTTTCGGCTGCTCGTTTGGGCTGTAAAAGCAAGGCTAAGCTTTTCAGACTATAAGGTGCGCACTTTCATATTTGATGCCGGCCACAATTGTGCAGCCCATTGTTACATGCAGCTCCTGTACTGGAGGTGCTCCAATTGTTTACCTGCCAGTATTTTCTCTCCGACAACCTCAAAGCCTAATTTTAAGTACAAGTTTTTAGCGCCAGGGTTCTCTTTGTCTACCAGTAAGCCTAGTGTTTGACTTTGTTTATTAACGTATTCTTCTATTAAAAAACGAAATAGTTTAGAGCCTGTTCCTTTCCCCTGCTGACCGGGATCTACTCCGACACTATCAATATAATATTCACCTGGCTGCGTTTCATCTTCGGGGGTAAAAGGCCTGTCAAACATTGATTTTATCTTACGTGCTACGGGCTCCCTGAGTTTGGCCAGATCTGCCCCGCTATAAACGATTGCAGCGGCTACAATAGCATCGCCAGACGCTGCTACCCAGCAATTTTCATAAGAATATTGGTTGTTTGCTTCGCTGACCAGATCCTCTAAAAATTGGAGCGCTTTTTCCTTTGACCTTGCTCCGATAAAACTATATGCAATATCTTCCATTGCCAATAGGATTAGCGGGGCAATAATTGAGGACTCTTCGGGTTTTGCTTTTCTGATGAACATAGTATTAGGATTTAAATAGACTCTGTAGGGGAATGTATAAAAATGGCAAAAAAACAAGGAGCTGACCTTTCGTGACAGCTCCTAGATGATTTTATGGAAAATTTTGCTTTGTTAGTTTTGATCAACTGCTCTCATTCTCAGTTCATAGCCATTACGGTATTCATTGGGCTGGTAAGTCCAGTAAATTCTTTCCCGGTATACCATACCTATACCTGCGGCATAAATCTCCTGGTAGTAGTTACGGTCAGCATATACCGAATCATCTGGTTGATTGGTCATTTCGTTAATGCCATTTACAGTTACGGTTTTATAGAATGGGTTATTACCCGGGTCAAATACCTGGCCTACTTTATCATAACTAAAGTTCCAGTTGTACTTGGACAGGTCATATTCTTCCATATTATCCGCTCTGGGCTCAATGAAAGCCATGCCATTCCAGCTGCCTGTATTCATAGAAACAGGGAAAGCTAATTTGAGGATTCGCGCGTTAGTTTGCACCCATTCAACACCGGTAGTCGTTTTGGTTACATGGATCACATCTCTGGGTGCAAACGGGGTTTGGGTATTAGGACGCTGCACTACATTAATGGTGTAGCTCAGGCGACCCTGGTTGTCCCGGAAACTGTCTACCACATCATAACGCATCTGGTATTGATTATGATAAGTTGTTTTATTAAAAGCATTATATCTGATAGAATCTACATCATAAAGGATGTATTTTCCTACCTGGAGCGGGAAATAATCATCACTGTCGCTGGGACGCTCTGTTTCTTTTTGACAGGAAATAAGCGCTACTGCTCCAAATGATATACCTAATAGGGCCTTGAAAATATTATGCATCTTAATTTAATAGGTTAAAACTGGGGCTAAGATAAACTAAAAATATTTTATTCTCAATTATTTGCCGGAAATATTTCCGGCACGGATAATTCCGCCCGCGATTACGTCATCCCCTTCATAAAATACCGCTGACTGGCCTGGGGCGATACCGCTTACGCTATCATAAAAAGACACCCGGACAAGCCCGTTATCCTCATTGTAGAGGTTACTTAAGCTGGGCGCTGTTTTATAGCGGATCTTGGTATCGGCTTCCATGCCATCCGAAATGCCATCGTATTTGATATAATTAATGCCCTGTACCAGCATTTCCTGTTGTAAAAGGTCCTCGGCGTCTCCCAGTACCACGGTATTGCTCTCCGGGATGATCTGGGTGACAAATGCCGGCTTGCCTAAGGCGATGTCCAGGCCTTTGCGCTGACCGATGGTATAAAAAGGATAGCCTTTATGCTGGCCGAGTATTTTACCGTTCTTATCTACAAAATGCCCGCCGGATACTCTTGCTTCCAGGCCATCTACATTTCTTTTCAGGAACCCGCGGTAATCATTGTCCGGTACGAAACAGATTTCATAGCTCTCCGCTTTTTTAGACAGTTCTATATAGCCCATATCCGCGGCCATTTGCCTTACCTCGGTTTTTAAATAATCTCCCAGGGGATAGATGCTACGGCTCAGGCAATCCTGCTCGAGGCCCCAAAGTACATAACTCTGGTCTTTGGTCAGGTCTTTAGCTTTTGATAATACATAACGGCTGTTTTCTTCACGCACCTTCACATAGTGCCCTGTCGCGATAAATTCGCAATCCAAAGCATTCGCGCGTTTCAGCAGCGCTGCCCATTTGATATGTGTATTACATAATACGCAGGGGTTAGGCGTTCGCCCGGCAATATATTCGTCCACGAAATTCTGGATCACCGCGCCGCCAAACTCTTCCCTGATATCTAAAATGTAATGCGGGAAACCGTGATGCACCGCTGCCTGACGGGCATCATTAAAGGAATCTATATTACAACACCCTGTTTCTTTTTTACTGCCTCCCGAGCTGTCATAGTCCCATGTCTTCATGGTGATCCCCACCACCTCGTAACCCTGATGGTGTAACATCAAAGCCGATACGGTGCTATCGATCCCGCCACTCATGGCGACCAACACTCTGCCTTTCTTACTCATTATTTACTATTTAGCCTGCAAAATTACGAAAATATGTTGGCAGCAATATTGGTTTTCACTATTATACTATTGATACCATAACGGAGTTTAATTCTCCGGTAACGGAAAAGAAAAAAAATTAACTTTGAAATTCTAAAGTCATTATACGGTAAATACACATGTTTTTTAAAATTCAACGTAACCCCAAAGGAAGCATCGCTTACCTGGTCGATGCTACAGATCAGCTGAACCAGGTACAACTGGAAAAGCAGGAACTGGAATATGTGCTCCAGGAGTTTAAAAAGGACAATCACCTGGTAAGCATCAATAAATATTCGCACCATATATACCTTCTAAAGGTTAATAGCCCGGCAGACTGGAAAAATGATGAGCAGGTCAGGAAGCAAGGGGCGCAACTCTGTAAACTTTTAAATGAAAAGAAAGAGGTAGCCATTAATTTAGATAACCTTTCCGGGCATAAAAAAGCCGCTTACTTGCTAGCAGAAGGGATGGCCCTGGCCAATTATCAATTCCTGAAGTATAAAACGGATCAGAAAAAGCTAAAGCACAGCCTGAATGATATTTTCTTTAATAACCAAAGCCTGACGGTAAAGGAACTCCGGGAGCTGGAAACCATAATACAGGCCGTTTATAAGTCCAGGGACCTGATCAATGAACCGCTCCACTACCTGAATGCGGAGCAATTGTCCAGAGAGATCCAGGACATAGGAAAAGAAGGCGGCTTCAGGGTGCAGGTGCTGGGTAAGGCCAAAATAGAGCAAATGAAAATGGGGGGCATACTGGCCGTAAATGCGGGTAGTATCCTGCCGCCTACTTTCAATATCCTGGAGCACCGGCCCCAGAAATTTATTAATAAAGCGCCTATTGTTTTAGTAGGTAAAGGTATTGTATACGATACCGGTGGCTTGAGCTTAAAGCCGACCCCCGCCTCTATGGACCGTATGAAAAGCGATATGAGCGGGGCCGCGGTAGTGACCGGCATTATGTATGCCGTAGCTATGCTGGATCTGCCCCTGCATGTGATCGGGCTGATCCCCGCTGCAGAAAACAGGCCCGGTGAGAATGCTTATGTGCCGGGTGATGTGATCAGTATGTATGATGGTACTACCGTAGAGGTATTGAATACGGATGCGGAAGGAAGGCTGGTATTGGCCGATGCGCTGCACTATGCCAAAAAATATAAACCCGAACTGGTGATGGATTTTGCTACCCTGACCGGCGCTGCGGCCAACGCATTGGGCGATGTAGCCATTTGCGCGATGGGCACGGCAAAGGAAAATACTAAAGAGCAATTAAAAACCAGCGGTTACCGCCAGTTTGAAAAGCTGGTTGAAATGCCTTTGTGGGACGAGTACGGCCTGATGATCAAATCGGATATTGCTGATTTGAAAAACATAGGTGGTCCTGTAGGCGGCGCGATTACTGCCGGGAAGTTCCTGGAACATTTTACAGATTATCCCTGGATGCATTTTGATATCGCTGGAGTTTCCTATCATGTTAGCGGCAAAGACTACCGTCCGGTTGGGGGTGTTGCTATGGGGGTGAGAATGGCGGTTGATTTCCTGATGCACTATGTGAAATAAGGAAATGTATGTTATAGATGCAATTAAAATAGAAAATGCTTTGCCGGAACAGCAAAGCATTTTCTATTTTATGAAACTTAATATTCTTATTCAACACTACTTCCGCTATCGCCAGAGTAGGGGAAACTGAAATAGTATTGACCTCTGCGGTTACCCGGGTAAGTACCGCTCAATTGTACCATGCCTTCAGCATTGTTTAAAGCGCTTTTAAGCTCAGCCATGTTTTTAACGGCCTGGTCGTTCACACTCAGGATCACGAAGCCGGGTTTTACCCCGGTACTGGCCAGTTCGCCTTTGCCTACTTCAACTACCGATAGTCCGCCATCAACACCTAAAGAGCCGGCCTCCTGTTTCGTCAGGGGTTTCAGTAAAGCGCCTAATGCTTTAGCGCCACCGCCTTGCACCGCGGTCAGCTGCTCGGTACTCTTCTGGTCCTTCAGTTCCACGTGTACCTTGCCAGCCTTACCGGCACGACTATAGTCCACCTGTACTTTATCGCCCGGGTGGTATCTCGCTACCTGCTCGATCAATACCGCGCTGCTGTTAGTCGCTACGCCATTAATGGCAAGGATCATATCCCCTTTTTTCAAACCGGCTGATGCCGCGCCGCTTCCTTTTACAACATCCGAAACATATACACCTATACCATTATTATAATCCGATTTGCTTACACCCAGCTCTTCCGCTTCTTTCTCCGTCAGCCGGTCCAGGTCGGCAAGTGCTGCTCCCAGGTAGCCTCTGCGTACATCACCAAATTTGATAATATCATCGGCTACTTTCCGGGCCAGGTTGGATGGTACGGCATAACCGTATCCGGCATAGGTGCCGGTAGGAGAGGCGATAGCCGAGTTGATGCCAATCAGCTGGCCTTGCGTATTGACTAATGCGCCACCACTGTTGCCGGGGTTAATCGCCGCATCGGTTTGTATGAATGATTCTACCGCACGGTTAGATTGCCTTTGATTGATGCCGATGGAGCGTCCTTTCGCGCTGACAATACCCGCGGTTACGGTAGCGTCCAGGTTCAGGGGGAAGCCTACGGCCAATACCCATTGGCCCAGCTTCACTTCATCTGAATTGCCGAAGGTGATGGCCGGAAGGTTTTTAGCTTCCACTTTAATAACGGCAAGGTCCGTTTGCGGATCAGTGCCGATCACTTTTGCGGTTAAAGTATTCCTGGTATTAATAGTTACCAGTACTTCATCTGCGCCGGCTACGACGTGGTTATTGGTTAAGATATAGCCGTCATTGGAAATGATCACACCGGAACCGCCGCCTTCCACATCGGGTTGTTTATACTGCTGCATTCTCTGGCCGCCACCGCCGCCAAAGAAATCGGCAAAGGGGTCCCATACAGGTGCTGTAATGGTTTTACCCGCTTTTTTAATCTTTATATGTACCACAGATTTTACACCGCTTTCAGCGGCATTGGTGAAGTCTACCGGCTGCCCGGCCACATCTCCACTGTTACTGGCATAATGCAGGCCGGTTTTTGTCGTGCCTGAATTCCAGCTCTGTGGTGCTGTATTAAAATTGTTGTCCTGGATTTTTTCATATGCCCATACAGATCCGATTGCGGTGAGGGCAGACGCTACAATAGGGATTGCTATTTTTTTCATCTTACTAAATGCTATTATTTTATTCTAAAAGGTTATTAAAACAAATTTAATTGATCGGGTAAAATGTAGTCTATAAGCTATTGTTTTTTAGTTATACTTTAAGAAAATTTTATTTTATTCTTTACAGATCAGCCAGGAAGTTCATAGTATCCACTCCATCTGCATAATCGGTTAGCCGCGGCTTTTGATTCCCTCCAAAATTTACCAATCCTGAATCTGTTTGTTGAGCGCCGGCTATACTGATGCATTGCACGGCTTCATTTTGGGAAAGCTTGCTGATCAGCTCTTCTTTATTATCATAATATTGATAATGTACAACGCTGATCGGTGCATAAACACTGTCGGACTCCACTAATAGTATATGGCCATTGCTCATGTAATATTGTTTGTTCAGCAAGTATAATGCCAGCTGGTAATCGTAGTTGTTTTTAAACTTATTATGGTCAATATGGCTGATGTATTTATTGAATGCTGCCAATAAGGGTTCGAAATTGTACTCTTTTGGCACATAAATCTGGGTCACATTACGACAGCCCAGGCCGAAGTATTGCGAAACGTCATCTGATAAATGTTCCAGAGCTTCGGCGCTTTCGGTACCATCTAAAATAGCTACGGAGCTCCTGTTCTTACGAATGATATGTGGGTATTTCTGGAAATAGAATTCAAAATACCGCGCCGAATTATTGCTGCCGGTAGCAATATAGGCATCACAGCCTTTAAGCATTTCGGCTGTTTCCACTTGCTTGTCAAACTGGTCGTTCCATTGCTGCAGCCTGGAAAAGATATGCTGCCATAAAACCGTATCTTTAGAAGACAACTTTATTTTTAACCGGTGACCGGAAATAAAGCCACATAAAAAATCATGGAAACCGACCAAAGGAATATTGCCGGCCATAACGATACCTACATTTTTTGGGCTGACCTGGTCTGAAGCGATCTTGGGATATTGTGCGATCCAGTTACTAAGCGCTTCTTCTTTGAGGAAGTATTGCGCGATATTGTCCAGTGATAGTTTTACAAATTCAGGAGTGAACCATCCGTTAGCTCTAAAGGCGCTATCAATAGATTCTATTAAGTTTTCATCATTTGATGACAAATATTGGCCTAACTTTGTCATTAATAGTATCCTGCTCTGTAAATCAATCATAAGAGTTTGTGAATTATTGTCAGCTAAATGTAATTTAATTGTAATTTCGCACCCAAAATAAATAAATTAAAACTTAAAATGGCTATAAAAATAACGGACGAGTGTATCAACTGTGGCGCATGTGAACCAGAATGCCCCAATAATGCGATCTACGAAGGCGGTATTGAGTGGAAAATGTCAGATGGTACCGGTGTAGCCGGCGATTATACTTTAATGAATGGAACGGTTACCGGCGCTAATGAACCGCATGACCCGGTTTCAATTGATGTTTATTATATCACTCCGGATAAATGTACCGAGTGTCAGGGTTTCCACGAAGAACCCCAGTGCGCGGCGGTATGCCCCGTAGACTGCTGTGTACCGGACGAGATGTACCAGGAAACGGTAGAGGAGCTTCTGGCTAAGAAAGAAAAAATGCACGTATAAGCGATCTTGATTGCTTTATAATATTAGCTGCCGGAACTGAAAGTTCCGGCTTTTTTTATACCTTGCTTATACTCAGCTTTTGATTAATTTTGCTGCGACAAAAAAAGAAACAACTATGCGCAATGTTTTCCGGAAATTAAGTTGGGTATTATTAAGCATACTTCTGCTCAGCACAGGTAAGCTTCAGGCACAGGACAGTTGGAATGTGGTAAAACTCAACTCTTTCCATGCGTTAGTGGAAGGCCAGCATCTCTTGCTGCATCCTGCATTCTTTGTCGGGGCTGGTGAAGCGAAAGCAATAGTCCGGGCGGAAGAGGTACATACGGCGCTGCATATTTCCAAAGATGCCCAATCGGCCTATATGTTTACTTTCTTAGCCGCGGATAATCCTATGAAATGGACTTTGAAAATCCTGGATGATACCCATGCGGAATGGTATGACCTTTCCTGTGATTGTAATGTAGGCCTGGAGAGCAGCATTTTCAGCAATAACCGGAATCCGTATAAGCAACCGATCGCGACGTTAACCCTGAATAAAGAGGGAGGCGTCGAGGTACGTTATTCAGCGCATTTCAGAAAAGACTTCCTGGAGAAATCAAGCTTTTCCAACAAGTTTTTTAAGGAAATGTACCAGGTATATCAGTTACAAAAATAATAGTGCCGTTTATAAATTAAAGAAGCAGGAGTGATCTACTCCTGCTTCTTTAATTTATTCTGCATTGTCTGTAAGGTCCGTTTTCCCTGCCTTATCGGGAACTGTTATATGTTTTTTACCGATAGCGATAATTCCCGGGCTGAAAAAGGAAATAATCCCGACCAGGCTGATCGCCGCCCCGAATATAACAAAGGCGCTGGTGATGCCAATAATATCTGCCAGGTAGCCGATCCCTAAAAGCCCTATTAACGAAGGCAGGATCGAAGCACTCATGAAAATAGAAAAGACACGTCCTAATACTGCCGGATTGATCCGCTCCTGTAAAATTGTGGTAAAGCAGGCATTGTATACCGCCGATACCAGTCCACCCAGAAAAGTAAAAACGACAAAAATAATAAAGGCAGATGGGGATAATAAACCAGACCCTGCCATGGCTGCACCCAAAATGATATAAGTAAAATTGATCATTACCGCTTTGTTATAGGCTATTTTGAGCAGGCCGATCAATGCGCCGCCGGTCAGCATACCTACACCCCAGGTGATCTCGATAATACTCATCTGGAATTCAGTACCCAGGAAGTGTTTTACTGTCATTAAAGGGAAGAGAATGGCCAGCGGCATGATCAGTATCGTTACAAGAATGGAACCCAGGAAAAGCTGGGGCATACCTTTGAAACGGGTAATTGTTTTAATGCCTACTTTCAAGTCATCCAGTACGGAATGGTGCTCTGTAGCCCTATCACGTTCCGGATCGGGGATCGTTACAAACAGCAGGGAAACGATGGCACAGGCTGCTCCTGCAACATCCAGTAGTAACACCTGTTCTATAGGTAAAATGGTAATGAGTAGTGCCCCCAGGGCCGGTCCTGCAATATTGGAAATAGAAAATATCATCTGGTTAATCCCTGAAATCCTTAGGAGCTGATCCTGGGGGGCTAGCAGGGGAACGGAGGATTGCATAGCCGGCATGTGAAAAGCGGAGCCTACAGAGCGCAGCGCCAGGAGTATGTAGATAATGGTATATGCTTTCCAGCCGGCCATAAAAAGTAGCGCGATGATCAAGGTACATAAGGCGATCCCTCCATCTGCCAGCATCATGGTGAGCTTACGGTTCCATTTATCTACATATACGCCGGCAAACAGGCCGATCAAAGCCTGGGGCAACATGGAGCAGGTGGCAGCTAGTGCCAGAACTTCTGCCGAACCACTTTCGAGGCTCAGCCAGATGATCAGTGCAAAGTTGACCAGCGCGGTGCTGACTAAAGATAAGAACTGGCCGGTCCAGATAAAACCAAATGTTCGTTTCCAGTTTTTAGGTGCTTGTGTGTTCATGGGTTTTATGAGTAGTATGTAGAGGTCGGTAAATTTACAGGCGCCATTTCATAATGATTTGCCCGACAAACGGAGGATTCATATTGAAGCCGTATTCATTGAAGCCGATCTTATTATAGAGCTTTTGGGCTGCTTTATTTTCCCGGTTGACGCCAAGTACGATTTCGTTGACGGATAATTCCGGTATATGCCGGGTAATGAATTCCGGTAAGATTTGCATGACCATTGTGCCGATACCCCGGCCTTGAAATTCGGGGTTGATGGATAAAGAGCGCAGGAATACGGCATGCGTATTTTCGGTCCATAAACTGAGGTCAGGTCCCGAATCCAGCACAAATAAGCCTATAGCCCGGCCCTGAAAAAGTATGCTTACAGGAATCGCAGAAAAATCTCCCTGCGCGTTTCTTGCCGCAATTCTTTCAAATACAGTTCCCGGCAAAGCGGTGAATGCGACTTGCTCCGGTGGTAATTGATAAGACAGTAGCGATTCAGTATGACTGTCTTCATGACGCTTCAGTTCCATCTTAAGTGCTTCAGGGGATTTCATGAATGTGTGCTTGAGTGGGTAAAATTACAGAACGTATTTCTCTAATGGTAATGGTATAAAATTAACTGGATTTGATTACTTTCGGCTAATAAAGCCTGTTTAAATAGTTATGGCGCAAATTAATATAAGGGATAAAAAATATTTAATTAAGATCATTAAAGCTAAAGCTTTTCAATTATGGACCTTAGGGGTATCCTTTATAATGAGTATACTTATCCTTAAAGACAGGTTTGCTCTGTTATTCCTGGTTATTTTGCTTATTTCCAATCTAAAAGGCATGCTGCTCCTGTTTAAACGTAATTTTAATTTTGGGGGCAAAGACTTGGTTAAAGCATTGGAGCCTCACAGGAGCATCCAGCTGCCGGAACGGGACCTGGATGCAGTTACAGAATTGGTCCGCTTTCATTTAATTGCAGAGCCGGATCCCTATTTCCTGGTAGTAATGCCCGGTAATGCCATCTTTCATCAGGAAAGACCCTTTGTTTTATCCATATTGTGTTCGAACAGGTTTTATTGCCTGGAAGCAAATGAAAATGGAACTAAAGTAAGTACCTTTTCTAAAGAAATTCCATTTTTGTTTAGGGCGCTTAAGCCGGAATTGGCTATAGAGTAGGGCATATGGATTATATTTAAGCGACTAATAAAATAAAAAAGCGTTCCATCTGCTGATGAAACGCTTTTTGTATAAAGATTGTTCTTTATCCGAAAAAAAATTAAACTCTGAAGTGAGCG
This sequence comes from Taibaiella sp., assembly GCA_016786705.1. GTDB lineage: Bacteria > Bacteroidota > Bacteroidia > Chitinophagales > Chitinophagaceae > Edaphocola. The sequence goes on along the minus strand of JAEUVV010000008.1, from coordinate 179,506 downwards.
AAAGCTTTGTTCGCTTCAGCCATACGGTGAGTGTCTTCTTTTCTTTTGAATGCACCACCTTCACCTTTAGAAGCTGCTACGATTTCGTTAGCTAATTTGTCGGCCATAGTTTTACCGTTACGCTCGCGGGCAAAACGGATCATCCATTTCATGGACAAAGAAATCTTACGGTCCGGACGAACTTCAGAAGGGATCTGGAATGTAGCACCACCGATACGACGGCTACGTACCTCAACTGCTGGAGTTACGTTTTGTAATGCTTTTTTCCAAATTTCGTAACCTTCTTCACTAGTGATTTTAGATACTTTATCTAATGCATCATAGAAAATTGTGAATGCAGTAGTTTTTTTACCTTCCCACATTAAAGTGTTTACGAAACGGGTAACTAATTTATCATTAAACTTTGGATCTGGGGCCAAAGGTAATTTCTTCGCTTGTTGCTTTCTCATTTTTTAATTTTTACATTTATTACAGGCTGTTACTTCAAGATTAAATAAACTTTACTCAGCTGCAATAACTAATTTTTTGATTATTTTTTTGCTTTTTCTTTCTTAGTACCGTATTTAGAACGAGATTGCTTACGATCTTTAACACCGGCAGTATCCAGGGCACCACGAACGATGTGGTAACGTACACCTGGTAAATCTTTAACACGACCACCACGGATCAATACGATAGAGTGCTCTTGCAAGTTGTGACCTTCACCCGGGATATACGCAATAACCTCGATTTTGTTAGTCAAACGTACTTTCGCTACTTTACGTAATGCGGAGTTTGGTTTTTTAGGCGTTGTAGTATATACACGCGTACATACTCCACGACGTTGCGGACATTCGTCCAACGCTGGAGATTTAGATTTTGCTTTAATAGCTGTGCGTCCTTTACGAACTAATTGTTGAATAGTTGGCATTCTTAATACTTTAATTTTTTTCGGACTGCAAAGGTAGCTATAAATTTTATTCTACCAAACAAATTAAATAAATTTATTCAGCAATCCAAAAACGGGTAATTTAATAAGAGTTTCAAAAATTCCTTTAAAACAGCGCTACAAGAAATTAGCATACAACATTATAAAAATGGCAGCCAGCTATGTATCCTAATGACCTTCGAACCGCAATGATTGATTAAAAACTACCTAAAACCAAGAAGCCGTCATCCGGGTATTCCCGATTCGAGAATCTCAAAATGACGACTTTCAGATAGTCTTTAAAGGAGTGGAAGCACACGGATTCGAACCGCGGACCCTCTGCTTGTAAGGCAGATGCTCTGAACCAGCTGAGCTATGCTTCCGGTAAGCAAAACAGGCCATTGAAATGTTTGCTCCTGTTTTGGATGGAGTGCAAAGGTAAAATTTTCTTTGGAACGGCCAAATTTATTTTCCTGTGTTTATTATATCAGTAAAGGGAGCCTGCTTGTTGATAGCAGCAATATGATTGATGAGGTCAATACTCTTTTCCGGGTCTGCTTTGCGGCAGAATAGGGCCCCCGAAGCTTTTATTGCATCGTAATCCGTGCGCAGCAATACTTTAGGGCTCTTGCCGTCGGGAGAGTTGGCCCAATCTATATAACGGAGGTAGGGTACTACCTGGTCCCGGAAGGGGCTGTTCATGATCATAGTCTGGAAGAACAATTCATCAGGGCAGAAGGTGGTTCGGAAAAAGTTGATGATTTCCGGGTGCCGGTCTGTTTGCTCCAGGATATAATTGACGCAGTTGCGCTCCAGCATCCACCATTGTGAGCCGCCATAGGCCTCCATGTTTAGGGGCAGCTTTCTCCAATGACCTTTAAATGCCCGGTATAGCCCGTTGAGCAGGTAATAGCCGCTTTTATACAGCACTTTGCCGGCAAAGCCTGGAAGGCCTGAGCGGCGAATATACAGACGCGTGAGTTCTGCACGGTGAAAATGCCGGAACCGGTTCCTGGCTTGTGGCCAGCCGGTATCGATATGAGTACAATTTATGTATTGTTTGCCGGGGTTTAGCTGCCGCGCAATATATTCGGTAGTATATACGGGCAAGTCTTGTCCCGAAAGAAAGATAATATGGCCATATTCGGCTTGCTCTTCATTGATTTGTCGCAAGGAGTTAATTGTGGCTTCGCATTGCGACCAGGCGCCCCAGCGGATAGGAATACGTTTTTTGATCAGCCGGGCTTTGGTGTCTATTTGGCTGCAATCCAAGCCGGATTTTTTGTCAATATTTACATACACTAAGGTTTGCGGGCTGCTCAGCCAATTGATGAGATAGTTGAGCATCGCCAGGTGATTATGGGCGTGTATGAGGTAGATTTGTTTCAAGCTAATGCCAGTTTAGGGCAACTAAATTAGGAAAAAAAACGTTTGGGTAAAAAAGGAGCTTACATAATGTAAGGGCATAAAAAAAGCAGGTAGATTCTACCTGCTTTTATGTGGAAGCACACGGATTCGAACCGCGGACCCTCTGCTTGTAAGGCAGATGCTCTGAACCAGCTGAGCTATGCTTCCGGTATTAATAATACGATGTGAACAACTTATGTGGAAGCACACGGATTCGAACCGCGGACCCTCTGCTTGTAAGGCAGATGCTCTGAACCAGCTGAGCTATGCTTCCGGTATTATATAATACGATGTAAAGAACTTTTTGTGGAAGCACACGGATTCGAACCGCGGACCCTCTGCTTGTAAGGCAGATGCTCTGAACCAGCTGAGCTATGCTTCCAGACATTTTAAAAGACTTGCTTTCTTTTTGAATGGGAGGCAAAGGTATAGTTTGTTTTTTATTTCGCAAAATAAAAATTGATTTTTATAGACATTTTTTTCTTCTTACTCTGGTTGAATACTTCCCGAGTATTTTTATAGAATTAGTTGTAAAATGGTCACTTAAAAGTGATTAATTTTAAGAAAAAATTTTGCAAATACTTGATTCATTGAAATTTATAATTATTTTCGGCCCTGATTTATAACTTTAATTTTTAAAAATAAAAAAACATGAAAAAAATCACCTTGGTTGCTGTGGCAGCGATCGGCATGACCCTATTTGCATCTTGTAAGAAAGACCACACTTGTACTTGTAAAGTAACTATGGGCAGTAGCACTCAGGAAGTAACTCAAACTTTTCCTAAAACATCTAAGTCTTCGGCTAAGACTGCTTGTGAAAGCTACGAAACTACAGTATCGGTTGCAGGAGCTACTGCAGAATGTTCTTTAAAATAATTGATATTTTAATAGGAAGAAGGGCGCTACTAAAACCGGTAGCGCCTTTTTTTATGCTATAAATTATATTTCAGCGATACGCCGAACACGTAATGATCCGAGTCTTTCTTTAGCTGGGTGGCCATGATCAGGCTGGAGGACAGGGTATTGCTCAGTGCAAAGTTAAGTTGCATGTTAGGTAAATAGTAGGTTTTTGAGCTGCCGGATTGCTGGGTGGTTTTGATCATTACCCCATAGCCTACAGAGGTTTTTCTTTGCATTAATCCTACATTATTGCTGATGGTGCCAAATTCAATATTGAGCGGTAAATAACCAATCGTGTTATCGCGGTTCCGGAGATCAATTTCAGAAAACAGGCTGTAATTTAAACCGATAAAGGTGGCATTTTGTTTTGATCTTTTTAAAACATAGCCCATGTTAAGTTCCAGGGTCGGGGAAATTGAGTTGTTGAATACTACAGCGCCAAATCCCACACCAAGCGTAAAATTGTTCAGCACCTGTGCAAATGGTTTTGTGCTGCTGAAACCGGAAGTTTGTGCCCCTGAAGCAGCAAGTGACCAGCTGGAATTACTGCTGTATAAAGGATTCTGATAATTAGCTACTTTAAGTTTTGCCGCTTGTACCATGCTGTCCAGCTGCTGCTGCACTTTCCGGACCTGTGCATTGCTTAAGCTATTGAGATCAGTAAGGGATTTGGCCGTGATCGTTATCAGGCTTTGGTGTAAGGAGTCTTCTGCGCTTCTTGTTGCACGGGGATTAGCTACAAAGTAGGTATAATACAGGCTATCCATACTGTTTTTCAAATTATAATAATTGCCTTCTTTAAACACTATTTCCGACTGGACAGGGATAAGTTGCCTGAAATTCAGTTTTTCAAAACCGGCATCCGGCTTACTTTCTATGTAAAGCAGGTTTTGAAGTGTGGCATTTTTATTAATACTGTCTTCAAAATATTGAATATGCTTTCTTATGCGATTAGTTACTACATTGGAAAAGTCATTATCGTTCCAGTCATCCAGTGCAAGCAGCGCGACTTTAAAGCTGATTTGTTCGGGTAGATCGACCTGGAAATGATGCCGGGTTACGGGAAAGGATATGTTCGTATCGCTTGCTGAGTTTTGAGCATGCGCAGTGAACACCAGGAGTGTGAATGCCAGTAAAAGGCCGGAAAAGATCTTTTTCATGTAGTCTTAAAATTGACGGGTTAATATTTTGGTGGAAAAGGCAATGTCATCTGACTTCGGGCGGAGATGCTCTTCTATAGCCATCATTAATTTGCCGGGTTTGGGTGCCGCCGCTGGTTTTTCAAGGTCCAGCAGGTGTATTGTTTTCCTGGCGGGTTGTGAGCGGGTTGGCACCTGGGCCACGCTTTCCCGGGCGGCGGGTACAGGGCTTTCAGGCATTATTTGCTCCTCTTTCAATGATTCTTTTTTGGTAATAGTTCCGGTCTTTGAAGCTATTGATGCAGCGCGGGATGCAGGAGATATATACCCGGGCGTTGCGGCTTGTTTTTGGGATACTTGTCCATGCTGTTCCTCTTGCGGGGTACGGGTCTCCTGCCGGGCAAAAGCTGCCTGCCTGGCCTCTAGCCTGTCCATACCTGGTCGCAAGGCATAAGAGCGGGGTGCTTTCCATTGCATCAAACCAAATGTAACCATAGCGCCAATAAGCAGGGCGGCAGCATACTTTAGCCAGCTGAGGCGGATTGTTTGTGGTTTCCCGGGCCGGGTTATTTTATGCCATAGTTTTTCAGTGTCAATATCTATACCAAAATCTTCAACAGAAGCAGCTTCCCATTGCGCTTTCAGCTGCCGGTCCAATTCGTTCTTCATGATTCGCTGTTTAATAGTTTTTTTAATAATTTCCGGGCACGGGATAACTGGGATTTGGAAGTGTTGATACTTATGCCTAATGTATCGGCGACCTTTTCATGGGTCATTTCATCAAAAACATATAAGTTCAATACCGCCCGGTAACCGTCCGGCAACTTCCGGATACAGGCCTGCACATGGCTGAGCTCAAAAGTATTATTCGCTTCAGGTTCATGATCAGAATGGTCTATTTTATCTTCCAGCCATGTGGTTTCATCTATAAAACTGATATTGAAGGTTTTATTTTTACGGATGTGCATCAGGCATTCATTAATAGCGATCCGGTGTATCCATGCTTTCAGGCTGCCTGCTCCTTTATATTCAAACTGGCCGATTTTTAAAAATACTTTTTCAAAACTGTGCTGCAGGATATCTTCTATATCCGTCTTGTTGTTTACATAGCGGAAGCATAATTTCAATAGGTCATTAACATACAACTGGTACAAAAGCCTTTGGGCAAATGCATCATTTTTTTGACAATATGTGATTAAATCTCTTTCGCTTAAGCTCATCTGATCTGCGTTAACTAATAAATGCAGCATATACGGAAGGTTGCAGGCAGGCGCAAAAATAATTATTCAATGTCCATAATGACTAACTCATCAGGTACAGATTGTTGATATATAAGCTTTATGAAAATGGAATAATAATTAAATGAAATAATATTAGCTGCTTATTTGCCGTTTAATATTTTTCTTCTTTGAATATTTCGCCGTTTGCCCGGTAGTAATACCAGGTGCCGGCCCTTTGGGCGACAGGTACATATTGATATTCAGGTTCACCACCGGGAGTAATTGCACCTGCTACTTGAACCGTATCTACGCGGTAGGTATATTTACCCATGATCTTTAACTGCCCGTTGTTATAAAACTCTTCATACGCGCCCAGCATCAATAGGTATTCCCGGCCGTCCCATTCTACCTTTGAATATTGATAGGTTTTCTTTTTAGCCCCGTTGGGATGATAATATTCCCAGTAGCCCAGGGGCTGATTTGCCTCATAATATCCTTTGGATTTAATACTACCGTCTTTGTAAAACTCGGTCCAAAGGCCGTTTTTGACCAGTAGATGGCCGCCTTCCAGTTGCCCGCCAAGTTCACCTTCTATTAATACACGCTCCCTCATGTCCAGTAGCCGGTAATTATAAGGTGGGTTAAAACTTATGAATACCATCCACAGGCTATCCTGCTCCCCCCATAAATAGTAAGTGCCGTTCTTGTCCGTTTTTAAAGTATCGGTCAGCAGGTCGGTATCGGCCCCCCGAAAAGGCATTTCTGTCTGGGCCTTCCCGCTATGAAAATACAGGAAAGCAGCAAGGCAGAAAATGATCCGTTTGTAAAACCTATAAGTGTTCATGATGGGTGAATCAATAGTAAATATACAGATTAACTTAAATTTTCTGCTATTTTGTCAGTTAATTGTCTGAATTGTGTAATTTTGCGCTTTATTTTTGCATATGTTAGAAACCCCTACAAAGACCATCGATGAAACCCGGCAGGGTGAGGCTTATGAAGCTTTTCAAAATGATCCTAATCAATACAGGAAGCATTTTTATATAGAAAGCTATGGCTGTGCGATGAACTTTAATGATAGTGAAATTGTAGCCTCCATCCTGAATGAGAACGGGTTTGGCGCTACCCGTAATATTGAAGACGCTAACCTGATCCTGATCAACACCTGCTCTATCCGCGAAAAAGCGGAGCAGACCGTTCGTAATCGCCTGATGCATTTCAAAGGCCTCAAAAAGAACCGCCCGGAGATGCTGGTCGGCGTATTGGGCTGTATGGCAGAGCGCCTTAAAGCCAAACTGTTAGAAGAAGAGAAACTGGTTGACCTGGTGATCGGGCCGGATGCTTACCGTTCTTTACCTGCTTTGGTGGCTGATGCCGAAGGTGGCCAGAAAGGGGTTAATGTATTATTGAGCCGGGAAGAGACTTATTCTGATATCGCCCCTGTGCGTTTAGATACCAATGGGGTAAGCTCATTCGTAAGTATCATGCGCGGCTGTAACAATATGTGTACTTTCTGCGTGGTACCCTTTACCCGCGGGCGCGAGCGCAGCCGCGACGCCCATTCCATCATACGCGAGGTGCAGGACCTGGTGGACAGAGGTTATAAAGAAGTAACCCTGCTGGGACAAAATGTAGACAGTTATTACTGGATGAGCCAGGACGGTACCGAAGAAGTAACATTCGCGAAGCTACTGGAGATGACCGCATTGGTACATCCGAAATTGCGGGTGCGTTTCAGCACCTCTCATCCTAAAGATATTACAGATGAGGTATTGTTTACGATGAAAAAGTATGATAATATCTGTAAAAATATACACTTACCGCTGCAAAGCGGCTCTACGCGTGTGTTGCAGTTGATGAACCGCACCTACACAAAAGAGTGGTACCTGAAAAAAGTAGACCGTATCCGCGAGGTATTACCGGAGTGTGCGATTACCTGTGATATTATTTCCGGTTTCTGTACAGAAACGGAGGAGGATCACCTGGAAACCCTGGAAGTGATGCGTTACAGCAAATATGACCTATCTTATATGTATATCTATTCAGAAAGACCAGGTACGCTGGCCGCACGCCGCTATGCCGATGATGTGCCGGATGAGGTAAAGAGCCGCAGGCTGAAAGAAGTGATCGAGGTACAGGGGCAAGCGAGCACTGAAGTATTCAGGAGCTGCATTGGCCAGACTTTTGAAGTATTGATTGAAGGGAATAGCAAGCGTAGCGAAGAACACTGGAGTGGCCGGACTACCCAGGGTCGTATGAGCGTTTTTCCTAAAGGCGACTGGAACCTGAAAAAAGGAGATTATGTGACCGTAAAGGTGAATGATGCTACCAGTGGTACCCTTATCGGGGAAATTGTTGCTGTTTAATTGTAAATCTGGAAATGTGCTGATGCTGAGCCACCGATACCAGAGCATTTTTTGTTTCCAGGTAGCGTAGCACAAACCAATGAAGCAAAATTTTGATTTTTGACTTTTAAATTTTGAATTAAACAATGGATTTACAGGCAATAAAGAACAGATTCGGAATTATAGGTAATGATCCTGCTTTAAACTATGCCTTGCAGGTTGCGGCACAAGTGGCCAACACCGATTTGAGCGTGCTCATCATGGGAGAAAGCGGGGTAGGTAAAGAAGTTTTTTCTCAAATTATACATAATCTCTCAGCCCGTAAGCATAACCCGTTCATCGCGGTAAACTGCGGCGCCATTCCCGAAGGTACGATTGACTCCGAATTATTCGGTCATGAGAAAGGTTCCTTCACCAGTGCCAGCGATCAGCGGAAGGGTTATTTTGAGAGCGTAAATGGGGGTACTATCTTTTTGGATGAGATCGGGGAAATGCCTTTAGGTACACAGGCCCGTTTATTGCGTATGCTGGAAACCGGGGAATACCTGCGCGTAGGTTCTTCGAAAGTGATGAAAGCTGATGTGCGGGTGATCGCCGCAACCAATAAAGATCTTTTACAACTGACAAAAGAAGGTAAATTCAGGGAAGACCTTTATTATCGTTTGAATACTGTGCCGATCCGGGTACCGTCTTTGAGAGAGCGTAAAGAAGATATTTACTTATTGTTCCGGAAATTTGTAATTGATTTTGCGGAGCGGTATAAAACTACCCCGATCCAATTGGATGAAGTGGCGCGGCAGCTACTGACTGATTATCCCTGGCCGGGCAATGTGCGGGAATTGAAAAACATGGCGGAGCAAATATCCGTTTTGTCTATAGATAAGGTTGTAAATGCAACCGCATTAAACAAGTTCCTGCCCAAGGCAGAGGCCGGTAATAATATGCCTATGCTGGCAGCCCCGCCGGATGTGCCGATGCGTAGCCCGAATGCCGGAAGCGATAATGCTTCCAGCTCTACCGAAAGAGAGATCCTCTATAAATTCCTGTTCGACCTTAGAAAAGATTCTAATGATATCAAACAGTTATTATTTGAATTGTTACAGCAACAAGGAATCGGTAATGCGATGCCCAAAAGCAACCCCGGTAGTTTAGCGAATGAAGGATTTTCTTTGCCGCCGGCTATGAATTATAGTAATCCGCAACCGGTACAAGAGCAAAAACCATTTGTGAGTTACCCGGCTAGTGACGGCCCTGTGATCATTAACCCGGGTAGTGATATCCACGATCACGAGGATGTAGAAGAGTCCTTGTCTTTGATCGACCGGGAAAGAGAATTTATTATTAAGGCGCTGCAGAAACATAAAGGTAAACGTAAGGATGCCGCTCATGAGCTGGGCATTTCTGAAAGGACCTTGTACCGTAAGATCAAGGAATATGATATTGATGAATAATATTTCTTGTAAGGAGTATATTATGATCTTGTAATTTGATAAAATGAGCCGGCAGTATTGCCGGCTCATTTTATGTTTTATTCGTATTGCTGAGCTATATATGTATGCGAAAAAAGGTTGCCGGTGCCGGGAGCATACCTGGTAGTATCTGTTTAAGACCTGAGGCGGTTAAAAAAATGCCTGTTTATCCGGGAAAACATCTTTATTTTTACCTCGTAATATTACTGAATTTTAAATTGTATACTTATGCGCTGGAGAGGCGAAAGACAAAGCGATAATGTGGAAGACCGCCGGGGAATGAGTGGCGGAGGTAAAGTAGCTGTTGGTGGCGGATTGGGCGCCATTATTGTCCTGGTGATCGGCTTATTGATGGGTAAAGACCCTTCGACATTAATTGGAGATATGATGAGTGGCAGTGGGCAAAACTCCGGTGTGCAGCAGGGGCAATACCAGAACGCAGCGGATCCTAGTGATACCACAGGTCAATTGGTGAGCATGGTATTGGCCAGCACAGAAGATGTGTGGTCGGGTATTTTCAGGCAAGCCGATGCTGCTTATCAAAAACCTACGCTGGTATTATTTACAGGGAGCACCTCTACTGCTTGCGGGCAGGGACATGAAGCTATGGGGCCGTTTTATTGCCCTGCAGATAGTAAAGTGTATATTGATCTTTCTTTCTGTACCGAGCTGAGAGATAAATTCAGGGCGCCCGGGGAAGCGGCCATCGCGTATGTGATCGCGCACGAAGTAGGTCATCATATTCAAAACCTGATGGGTACTTCCGCAAAAGTGCAAAGTATGCGCGGGCGTTTAAGTGAAGCACAATACAATAAGTATTCGGTAGCCCTTGAGCTGCAGGCAGATTTTTATGCCGGTATCTGGGCCAACCGGGCGCAGCAGGCGCGTAATATATTTGACCAGGCAGATATTGAAGCAGCCTTAAGAGCGGCAAATGCCATTGGAGATGATAAGTTGCAGAAAGAAGCACAGGGCTATGTAGTACCCGATGCTTTTACGCATGGTACCTCGGCCCAGCGTATGGAGTGGTTTATGAAAGGCTATAAAACCGGTGATTTGAACCAGGGCAATACGTTTAGGGCCTTAGGCCTAAACTAAAGATCCTTCTTTCCCACAACTTTTTACTTTTCACTTTTTACTTACCACCCGTCACCCCTAATTTTTGACTTTTAATTTAAAATAAGCCTTGTCGATAGTTGTTAAAGAATTGAGCCGTAAATACGGCGAGCAAATAGCCGTAAATAATATTTCTTTTGAGATCGGAAAAGGGATTGTAGGTTTTCTGGGGCCTAATGGCGCCGGTAAATCTACTACCATGAAAATGCTGACTACTTATGTGCCACCCACTTCCGGTACCGCATCGGTTTGTGGCTTTGATATTGAAAAAAATATCCGCGAGGTGCGCAAGCATGTTGGTTACCTGCCCGAAAGTAATCCTTTGTATTACGATATGTATGTAAGGGAATACCTGAATTTCGCGGCGGGAGTACACCAGTTATCCAATGTTAAAGCTAAGGTAGACGCGGTGATCGGGATGACCGGGCTGGGCAAAGAAGTGCATAAAAAGCTGGGGCAGCTGTCTAAAGGTTATAAGCAAAGGGTTGGCCTGGCGCAAGCTATGATCCACAACCCGGATGTATTGATCCTGGATGAACCTACTTCTGGCCTTGACCCCAATCAATTGGCCGATATACGCGATCTTATTGTTCAGCTTGGAAAAGAAAAAACCGTTTTATTGTCCACGCATATCATGCAGGAAGTACAGGCCATGTGCAGTCGCGTGATCATTATCAAAGACGGGTCTATTGTAGCTGATGATGCGATGGGCAATATCCAGGCACAATCTGAAAACAAAAATACTATAGTGATCACCCTGACCGTCGATCTGCAACAGGCGGATTTTAAAACCTTAGCTCCTGTTGATTCTATTCGCCTGATAGGGGGGCGCACCTGGGCACTGCAAACCAGTAACCCGGACAAGTTGCGCAAGGCCTTAATGCAATGGGCGCTTGAAAAAGATTATACGATCGCTGCTTTGCAAACAGAAACAAAATCTTTGGAAGAAGTGTTCCGGCAGTTAACGAATCGGTGATAGGTTGTAAGTGATAGGTGATTGATGTATAATTAATTATTTTCAGATAGATATGAGCTATAATGAATTATTCAGATCAAAAACCAAGCAATTAGCTATAGAAGTGATTGAAGTATTTTCAGCATTGAAATATACAGACACAATAGGGGTTATTAGAAAACAGATTATTCGTTCTGCTACTTCTGTTGCTGCTAATTATCGTGCGGTGTGCCGGGCCAGATCTGATAAGGAGCGATTTGCAAAATTATGTATTGTCGTTGAAGAGGCTGACGAAACCTTGTTTTGGCTTGAGTTATTAGAAGACATAAAAATAATAGAACAAGTAAAACTTGATGAACTAAAAATGAAAACCGAAGAAATATTAAAGGCAGTGTCTGCATATAGAAAAAAGCTTTCCCTTGAAAGTTGATCGCCCAACACTCATCGCCTATAACTCATCATACATCACTCATAAGAATAATGCCACTTAGAACTATAAATGCCATACGATATATCTCACCACTCCGGGAAGGGGGCTCCTTGCCTGCGATCGTAGCAGGTGACGATGACTTTTTATATGTAATGAAATTCAGGGGAGCGGGGCAGGGGCTCAAAGCGCTGATCGCGGATGTGATCGGCGGCGAGATCGCCAGGCTGCTGGGCCTGAATATGCCGGAAATGGTGCTGGTCGAACTGGCAGAGGGTTTTGGCAGGACAGAGCCGGATGAAGAGATCCAGGACCTGCTGAAAGCCAGTACAGGCCTTAACCTGGGGGTGCACTTTTTGAGTGGCGCCATAACCTATGATCCTGAAGTGCATAAAATAGATGCTGCAACGGCAAGTCTCATCGTATGGCTGGATGCTTACCTGATGAACATCGACCGTACCGCGAAGAATACCAATATGCTGATCTGGAATAAAGAGCTTTGGCTGATCGACCACGGTGCTTCCATGTATTTTCATCACAACTGGGACAGCCTGCCTGCATCGCTGAAAAGCCCTTTCGCGATGATCAAAGAGCATGTCTTGCTACCATTTGCCACAGAGCTGGAAGCCGCGGCGCAAAAGGCTTTAGCCGTACTGAGCCAGGAAAATATTGAAGCGGTAGTAGCGCTGGTACCGGATGAATGGATGCAACAGTCGGAACCGGAAAGAGATTTGCAGGAGATTAAAGCGGGTTACCGCCGGTTTTTAAACGATCGTTTGCAACATAGTGCTCAATTTTTAAAACAGGCTATTGATGCAAGATAAACAGCTTTATGAATATACGGTGGTCCGTATCGTGCCAAGGGTAGAACGGGGCGAATTTATCAATGCCGGTATTTTGTTGTACGCTAAAAAGGCAAACTACCTCTCGGGTAGTTTTGTTGTAAATAAAGACAGGATTTTAGCCCTGGACCCTCTTGCTGATATTTCCTTGATCGAAGCACAGCTACAGGGCTTGGAACGAATTGCCAAAGGCGAGAAATCCTGCAAATCACCGATTGCTGCGCTGGACAAGGCTTCCCGCTTCCGCTGGTTGAGCGCTAACCGAAGTACGATTATCCAGACTTCACCGATTCACCCGGGGTATGCCGGGGACCTGGATGCCACCCTGGAGCGATTAATGCAGCAATATGTATTGTAAGGAAATATAAAAAGCAGGCAATCCGCCTGCTTCATTAATAATAAAATAGTTTGTTTTGGAGGATGCTAGTTTCTCCTGCCAAACAGCAAACTCCCGATCCTTACCATATTGGAACCTTCAGCAATGGCCAGCTCATAATCACCGCTCATGCCCATAGAAAGAGTATCAAAGCTTTGTTCAAAAAGGAACGTGCTGCCTTTATGTACTTCGAAAGTTTGCTTCAACGCATTGAACTCCTTACGGACCTGGTTTTCATCTTCTGAAAAGCTCGCCATGCCCATCATACCGCGGATGCGTACATGGGACAACTCTGTTCTATTGGCCTCGTAATAAGTGCCAAACTGGAACAGCTCTGTATTGTCAAAACCAAACTTGGTATCTTCCGTCGCGATATGTACTTGTAGCAAACAATCAATTACCCGGCCCAGTTTTTTGCCCTGCTTATTGATCTCCAGCAGCAACTTAAGGCTGTCTACACCATGGATCAGGTGCACGAAAGGCGCAATGTATTTGACCTTATTGGATTGAAGGTGCCCGATAAAATGCCAGCGGATATCTTTGGGCAATTCCGCTTCTTTCTCCATTAATTCCTGTACATAATTTTCCCCGAAATCCCTTTGGCCCAGCGCGTACATCGCCTGGATATCAGCAGCGGATTTCAGCTTGGAGACAGCGACAAGGGTAGTGTTTTGAATTTTTAATTGTTCAGAGAGGGACAGGTAGGCTTGCGTATTGACCATGTGTATTGTAATATTTTAAGTCGCGGCAGTGTCTAAAAAGGTAACTAAATTTGCCCCTATAGAGTTCCCTCGATCCTTCGACCCGGCTCTGGATGACAAATCGGATGCTCAATTGTTGTCATATTGAACTTGTCGAAATGCGGCAAGGATTTTAGCTTTTTAGACACCCCATGACTGTATCGAATTAGTATTGTTCTTTCTCGTTAGGGAAATCTTTGCCGCGTACATCGCTGATATACTGGGATGCGGCAGAGCGGATATCATCTCTCAGGTTGGCATACCTTCTTAAAAAGCGTGGGGAGAAATCTTTTGTAATACCCAATAAATCATGCATCACCAGCACCTGGCCGTCTACATGCATGCCCGCGCCGATACCGATCACCGGGATATCCAGTTCTTCCGAAACGCGTTTGCCTAAGCTGGCCGGGATCTTTTCCAATACCAGCGCGAAAGCGCCGGCTTCCTGTACCCTATGGGCATTTTGAATTAATTCTTCCGCTTCCGCTTCTTCTTTGGCCCGAACGGTATAAGTACCGAATTTATAAATAGATTGTGGGGTTAATCCTAAGTGCCCCATTACCGGGATGCCGGAAGAAACGATCCTGGAAATAGATTCACAGATCTCTTTTCCCCCTTCGAGTTTTACCGCGTGCGCGCCGGCTTCTTTCATAATACGGATAGAAGACTTTAAAGCCTCTTTGCTGTCGCCCTGGTAAGAACCGAAAGGCAGGTCACATACCACAAAAGCCCTTTTCGCGCCGCGCACTACTGAGCCGGCCATAAAGATCATCTGGTCTAAAGTGATCGGTAGCGTGGTTTCGTAGCCCATCATAGTATTTGAGGCCGAGTCGCCCACCAGGATAACATCTATACCTGCTTCATCAAAAATTCCCGAAAAAGCATAGTCATAAGCGGTGATCATCGATATCTTTTCGCCATTCTGTTTCATCTTCAGCAGGCTATGCGTGGTTACTCTTTTTATTTCGCTGTGTACAGACATATAAACATGTTTTATTAGTGTCAACAATCTGTCAAAAGTAGCATTTTAAATGAAATCCAAAAGGAAAATAAACAAAGAACCTTGCTTATAAATATAGCCGCAGCAAGCAGTTTATTCAATCTTGTCCATGCTGTTTTTATTAATGAGAATTTATCATTTGTAAAATAGCATTTGATTTATTTGGCTTAATTTTGCCGGGTTAATCGAAAAAAAACATAGTATTAAATAAAGAATATAGAAAATGAGCAAAGGTCCCATCTCCCAATTTATTGAGCATCACTACAGACATTTTAACGCAGCCGCTTTAGTAGATGCAGCGAAAGGCTACGAAGCACACCTGAACGAAGGCGGTAAAATGCTGATCTCCCTGGCAGGTGCCATGAGTACGGCCGAATTGGGTATTTCTCTTGCAGAAATGATCCGCCAGGATAAAGTGGCGATCATCTCCTGTACCGGTGCGAACCTGGAGGAAGATGTGATGAACCTGGTAGCGCACTCTCATTACAAGCGGGTGCCTAACTACCGCGATCTGACACCACAGGATGAATGGGACCTGCTGGAAAACCATTACAACCGCGTAACCGATACCTGTATCCCGGAAGAAGAAGCCTTCCGTCGTTTACAGGCACACCTGGAAAAAGTATGGAAAGATGCCGAAGCTAAAGGCGAGCGCTATTTCCCGCACGAGTTTTTATACCAGGTAGTGAATAGTGGTGTGTTGGAGCAATACTACGAGATCGATCCTAAGGATTCCTGGATCGTTGCTGCTGCGGAAAAGAACCTGCCTATCGTTTGCCCGGGATGGGAAGACAGCACGACCGGTAATATCTTTGCCAGCTACTGTATTAAAGGTGAATTGAAAGTAAGCACCGTGAAAGGCGGTATTGATTATATGATCTACCTCACAGAGTGGTACCGTGCTAATTCCGGCGGTAAAGGCGTCGGGTTCTTCCAGATCGGTGGTGGTATCGCGGGCGATTTCCCGATCTGTGTGGTGCCTATGATGTACCAGGACCTGGAGTGGCATGATGTGCCTTTCTGGTCTTATTTCTGCCAGATCTCCGATTCTACCACTTCGTACGGTTCCTATTCGGGTGCAGTACCTAATGAAAAAATTACCTGGGGTAAGTTAGATATTAATACCCCGAAATATATTGTAGAAAGCGATGCCACGATAGTAGCACCCTTAATTTTCTCTTATATCTTAGGCCTCTAATAAAAAGTAGTGTGCCTGGGCAGCATACAGAAAAGGTTATACGGGTAATATCGTATAACCTTTTTTGTTGTGGCCGGAATATTAAAATAATTAAATGAACCTAATTTTATGTCTCTTAAAATTGAGTCCGGGAAGACTATAAAACTAGCCTTGCCATTGATCTTTGGCGAATTGGCGCAGATGCTGTTGCATATCATAGATACAGCAATGATCGGCGCATTGGGTGGCGATAGCTACAAGCAGGTAGCTGCTGCCGCACTGGCATTAAGTGTGATCAATATTCCTTTCGTATTGGGCATCGGCATCACGATGTCCGTATCTCAACTGGTTTCCATGGCCAAAGGGAAAGGAGATGATGGCGCTATAGCGCATTATTTTTATAATGGATTCTGGCTGTGTGCGGCGGCGGCATTATTGATCTCGGGCAGCCTGGAGCTCGGGCAGGATATCCTGTTTCATCTAGGCCAGGACGAAGAAGTGGCCCGGTTAGCACAACCCTTTTTAAGGGTAATGGGTATTTCCATTATACCTATGTTGCTCTTCATGACCTTAAAGCAGTTTACCGATGGCCTGGAATATACACGCACAGCGATGATCTTATCGGTATTGTCTTTGCCGCTTAACGTTTTTATCAACTGGCTGATCATATTCGGTAACTGGGGCTTCCCCAGGCTGGAAATGGTGGGCGCGGCCTATGGTACTTTAATCACGAGGACGGTGATCTTCCTGATCCTGGCCTATATTATTTTTACCCACCGCATCTACCGGCCTTACATGTCTTTGCGCAAAGAGCAATGGCATTTGAAAAAGAAAAGTATTAAAGAGCTGCTGAACATTGGTGTTCCCAGCAGTTTGCAGGTAGGGATGGAAGCCGGGGTATTCGCGGTTTCTGCGATCATTGTAGGTAGTTTCGGCGCTATGCAGCTGGCTGCGCACCAGATCGCTTTGCAATGCGCTTCTTTCACCTTTATGGTGTCCATGGGATTGAGCCAGGCCGGTTCAATCAGGACCAGTAATGCCTTTGGCCGGGGAGATAAAATCAAGATAGGGAATATCGGTAAGAGTACCTTATTGATGTCTTTGGGCTATGGGGTCTTTTGTGCTTTATTCTTTATCGTCTTAAAAGGAACCTTGCCCTTGCTGTTCCTGGAAGATGACGGCTCCGGTACCGGGAACAGCGCGGTGATCGGCCTGGCCTCTTCTTTATTGTTGTTGGCGGGCTTGTTCCAGATCTCCGATGCTACCCAGGCTGTAAGCGCCGGTATTTTAAGAGGGATCAAAGATGTGAAAGCACCGACACTGCTTATTTTTGTAGCTTACTGGGTATTGGGATTACCTTTGGGTTACTGGCTGGCCGTAGCTTTTGATCTGAAAGCTTCCGGTATCTGGTTAGGTTTCATTATCGGTTTAACTTTTTCGTCTTTATCTTTGACGAAAAGATTTTTTAATAAACTCAAATAAATTTATTGATGTATAAAATACTGTGCACACTTTTGGCGCTTCCTGTTGCTTACTCTGCTACTGCTCAACATAACCTCGATGCCGCGGCCATAAAATTCGATGATACCCGGATCTCTCAATGGGCGGCAACCTGTGTTGTGGAGAGAGGCTGGCTGGATATTGCCGATAAAGCCCAGGGCTACGCCTCTGCCGGTGCCGACCAGAATGCTACCGGTCCTTTATCTCCTACCTCAACAAATATCGTGAGCCTGGGAGATAGCGGGGTGGCCGTACTGACTTTCGCGGAGCCCATCCATAATGTGGACGGACCGGATTTCGCGGTTTTCGAGAACGGGTTCCTGGATCCTGTAGATAGCGGCAGGGCTTTCCTCGAGCTCGCCTTTGTAGAAGTGAGCTCAGACGGGGTGAACTATGTACGTTTCCCGGCTTACTATAACGGGCAGGATACGGCGCAGATAGATAATTTTACCTATGCGAAAGGCCAGGATTATGTCAACCTTGCCGGTCGCTATATTCATGGTTACGGTACACCTTTTGATCTGGAAGCCTTGCGGGACAGCGCCGCGGTTGATGTTGACAATATCACGCATGTACGCATCGTGGATGTTATTGGTAGTCTTGATCCGGCAATTGGCAGCAAGGATGCGGACGGCCGTATGATCAATGATCCATATGCTACGGCGTTTGCTTCCGGGGGCTTTGACCTGACGGGTGTAGCCGTATTGAATGCTACGGGCACTAATATAACTACACCTGAAGCAATAGATAATATTTCGTTAAGGCCAAACCCTGCAACTAATAATATCGTAATTAGTATAGACAGGATACATACATTTTACTATCAAATAGTTAATATTAGTGGAAAGACCATTTTACAAGGAAATGCGGGAAGTGGCGCTGCTATTGGCGTTTCAGGTTTGCCAGCCGGAGTATATTATTGTATTTTAAAATATGGCAATACTAAAAGAGCAATAAAATTTGTAAAACAATAAACCTTATTGGTTATTTTTACGTCTATATAGATAATTACGCTGATGAAGCTTTAGTTCCTGGTTACAGGGGATTTATAAACAGATTCAGCTGACCATTTTGAACCTTAAACTGAACAGACATGAAATTTGCGATTGAATTAGAGCCGACTTATACCATAATAGCGCCGGATGTTGATTTAATGGATAAGGAATTTGCTGAGGCATTGTTTGCCAAGATTAAAGAGGGATTGGAAGCCAACGCACATCAAAGTTTCATTATTGATCTCGGAGCTGTTCATCAAATGGTTAATGAAAGTGTACATCCTCTATTGTGTATACAGGAAGCTGTTGAAGCGGCAGAGGGAAATCTGGTGTTTACCAATGTTCAAGAACTTGTCTTGCAAAAAATCAAGCAGGAGCGTCTTCACTTAAGCCTTCAACTGGCTAACAGTATGGAAGAGGCGATCGCTTTGGTGAATAATGACAAGAAGATGGCGCGTGGATTGTTGAACGAAATGTAATCTTCGAAGTCTTGAAAATCACTATTCTTGGAAATAACTCTGCAATCCCGGCGCATGGCCGCAACCCGAGCGCCCAGATTGCAGAGATTAAGGACTTCTTACTCCTTATAGACTGCGGGGAGGGTACCCAGATGCAAATGATAAAGTATGGGATCAAGCGGAGTAAAATACGCTATATCCTTATTTCTCACCTGCATGGCGACCACTACTTCGGCCTCATCGGGCTTATTAATAGCTTCGGGCTATTAGGCAGAACGGATCCTTTACATATTTATTGCCCCGAACTGTTGCCGGCTATTATACAGGCCCAGCTGGACGCGAGTTCGGCCCAGCTGCCTTATGAGCTGCATTTTCATACCATAGCCGATAGCGGGGAGCGCCGGGTGCTGGTAGAGGATGCGGTATGCCGGATCACTTGCTTCCCGGTAGACCACCGGATCGCCACACATGGATTTGTAATTACAGAAAAAGCCAAAGCCCGTAAACTGGATCTCGAAGCCTGCAGGCAGTATGAAATACCACAATACTTTTACAAGCGCTTACAGGCCGGTGAAGATTACGAGCAGAAAGACGGTACCATCGTGCAGAACGAATGGGTTACCCTGCCGGGCCTGGAGGACAAAGTATATGCTTATTGTGCCGATACCCGTCACACCTTATCCTTCGTGGAAGATGTAGCGGCGGCAGATTTGATTTACCATGAATCCACTTACCTGGATGCGGATGCGGATCTGGCTATATTAAGATACCATTCTACCGCGGTGCAGGCTGCGGAACTGGCTCAGGCATCCGGGGCGAAGCGTTTAATGCTGGGGCATTATTCGAGCCGGTATAAGGAAATAGAGGCGTTTGAAGCCGAGGCGAAACGCGTCTTTCCCAATACCGTAGCGAGTTTCGAGGGAATGGAAGTCCGGGTTTAAGAAATTGATAAAAAAATATTTGGCGGAAAAAATTATTCGCTTATCTTTGCAATCCAATCGACACGGAGGCTATAGCTCAGTAGGTTAGAGCGTCGGATTGTGGTTCCGAAGGTCGGGGGTTCGAGACCCCTTAGCCTCCCAGAGATGAAAAGCCGCTTAAAGCAATTTAAGCGGCTTTTTTGTGCGCTGTAGCACTCCAAATACAGTTTTTAATATCAATAGCATCCCTTTATTATTTGTGTAGTAGTAGCTAATAAATTATATTGCGAAATAATTTAAAATTTATAACATGGGTAACGGATTATTTGCAATTTCAATTCTTGTCATTATATGGCTTCTCGTAAAACTAAAAAGCCTTAAGAACGAAAATGAAATAGAAAGAAAGAACCACATTAATGAAAAAAACGATAACGCTCGACTATATGAAACCAATCATCGCTTAAGCAAAAAGGTAGATGACTTGATAAAATATGAAGCAATTATTGACGTTGAAAAGGAAATAGATAATATTAGACAAAAAGCCAAAGAAGACGCAGCTATAATAATAGCTCAGGCAAAAAATATATCTGAAGGATTAGCAAGACAGACAAATGAGGAGAAGCGACAAGCAGCGATAGAAATCAACGAGTCAAAAAACAAAGCAAAAGATACTTTATCTAATGCTCAAATAAAAGCCCAGAATATTTTAGACAATGCCCAATCTGAACTTACAAAAGCATTTGACCATTCTTCTAAGATTATAAATGATGCGGAATTAAAAGCAGAAGAAATTGCTGGCAGTGCATATACCGCAATGAAAAATGCAGAAGAATATGAGCGCATCGTTATTGCCATGAAGAACACAATAAAGGGCTATGGTGACGAATATTTAAAACCTACGTTTAGTCTTATTGATGACTTGGCCGAAGAGTTTGGGCATGAAGAGGCGGGCAGAAATCTGAAAACAGCAAGGGAAAGAAGCAATACACTTGTCTTAACTGGAAATGCAGCTGTTTGCGAATATGTAGAACAAATCCGCAGAACAACTGCAATCAACTTTGTACTGGATGCATTCAACGGTAAAGTCGATTCTATTCTGTCTAAAGTCAAAAAAGATAACTTCGGTATATTGGAGCAAAAAATCCAGGATTCATTTTATCTCGTTAATAACAATGGCAAGGCTTTCCGGGATGCCAGAATCCTTGAAGAGTATCTTCAATCAAGAATTGAAGAATTGCATTGGGCAGTCATTGTCCAGGAACTAAAATGGCAGGAAAAAGAAGAGCAGCGAATAATCAGAGAACAGATTAGAGAAGAGGAGAAGGCGAGAAGAGAATATGAAAAGGCTATTAGGGATGCTGAGAAAGAAGAACAACTGCTTAAGAAACTAATTGAAAAAGCGCAAAAAGAAGTGTCTAAGGCGAGTGAAGCTGAACGTGCCGCACAAATGGAAAGGTTGAGCGAATTGGAGTCTAGACTGCTCGTAGCAGAAGAGAAAAATCAACGAGCCATATCTATGGCGCAACAAACGAAAGCAGGCAATGTATATATTATATCAAATGTTGGGTCTTTTGGAGAAGATGTGTTTAAGATCGGTATGACAAGACGTTTGGAGCCGCTTGACAGGGTTAGAGAACTTGGCGATGCGAGTGTACCTTTCGAGTTTGATGTGCACGCAATGATCTATAGTGAGAATGCACCTCAATTGGAAAGGGAATTGCATAGGAAGTTTCTGAAACTACAATTAAATAAGATCAATCCTCGTAAGGAGTTTTTCAAAATCGGCTTGCTGAATATTAAATATGCAGTGGAACAGCTCGGGATTGAAGCCAAATGGACTATGGCAGCCGAGGCTAAACAGTACAGAGAAAGTGTGGCCATTGAAGAAGCAATGAAAAACAATAAAAAATTGGAGAAAGAATGGTTGGAGTATCAGGAGGAAGCTGATCCTGTATCTTTAGAGGAAACGCTGGAGGTCGAATAGGAGATCATATTAATGATTTTCTTATGAAATTGGTAATTCAAAGGACTGATTGGATTGAAAATATTTAATTCCAATTAAGGCGCAGTCTAAAAAGGTAGATGAGTGTCTTGGGCATTGAGTATTTGGACACCCTGCCTGTAGGGGGACGAATAAAAATAGCAAAAAACAGAGAGGCTGACCTTTTTGGACAGCCTCTTAATTATTTGTGGATCAATAAGCAATATATTAAATTGCAAATATGAAATTAATAGTTAAAAACTACAAATGCTTTGATGAAGATGGTGTGGAGTTGGGGCCATTTAAAGATGTTAATGTTATAATCGGCAAGAATAATTCAGGGAAGAGCTCTATAATTGATGTTGTCAAATATTTAATGGATAAAAACGCAGAATTCTTATCATCTATGCATAAGGGTAACAGTCCTGAAATAAACTCGTTTTTTGAAATTACAAAAGAAGCTATCGATAGTTACATTGACAATTCGAATTTGCTAGAAGCTCAAGGACAAGTATACTATTACCATTTAAAGCAACTTATAGGTAATTCTGTACAGTGTAATGAAATGGGAGCGCATCGAAGTTTATTGAAATCAACTATAAAAGAGCTGGAAGAGCATGCATATGAAATTCTTAAAATGTTTGTACAGTCTCATAAGTCAATGTTTTTTGGTAAAAAATTTATTCATATTTCAGCGGAAAGGGATGTGCAGCCTGAAGCATCGAAAGATGATCTATCTGTATTTAAGAATGGGGATGGAGTAACTAATTTTATACAGAAAATAATAAATGATAGAGATTATGATAGTAGTATTGTTGAAACATTATTATTAGAAGAGTTAAACAAAATTACTAATCCTGATATGGTATTTAATAGAATACTTGTTCAGGTGAATAAGGAAGAATTATGGGAAATATTTTTAGAAGATGAACTAAATATTAGAGTGCCATTATCTAAAATGGGGAGTGGAATAAAAACTATTTTATTAGTAATAATTTTAGTAAAAATTCAGCCATATATTGTCAAAGGTCATTATAAGGATTTTGTTTTTTGTTTGGAAGAACTGGAAAACAATCTGCATCCATCCCAGCAACGCAGGCTGTACAAATACCTTTATGAGTTTTCAAAAACCAATGGTGCAAAATTTTTTATCACAACACATTCAAATATTGTAATTGATCTCTATAGCAGGTATGAGAACGCACAAATCATGCATGTCTATAAAGAAAGTGGAACATCTAAAGTTAAAACGATTAGTGATCCTAAATCTATCACCACTATACTCGACGATTTGGCAGTAAAGGCCAGTGATATCTTACAAAGTAATGCGGTTATTTGGGTTGAAGGTCCAAGCGACAGAACTTATATTAAGCATTGGATCGGCTTAGTGGATCCTGACCTGATTGAAGGCTATCACTATTCTATTATGTTTTATGGAGGCAGGTTGCTGTCTAATCTTAGCTTGGATTATGATAATCTGGAGAATGACCTGATATCCTTAATCAGGCTCAATAGGAATAGCTTTGTTGTGATGGACCGGGATGGTAGTTCTGCTGAAAAAGGCATTAATGCTACTAAGCAGCGCATTGTAGAAGAATTAGGTGATAGTAGAGTTTGGGTTACTCATGGTAGGGAAATAGAGAACTATCTTTCCGATGATACATTAACCAAATGGCTGAAAACAGGGTACAATCTCCAGGAAGCACTTGTACTGGAGGATGACCAGAAGGTAGAAGACGCAATCCAAAGCAAAATGGAAAAGGCTGGGCCTAAATATGCCATGGGTAAGGCTAAATTTGCAAAAGAAATTATTGAACATATCACGCTTGATAACTTCGGCAAACATGATCTGAGACCTAAAATCGACTTGATTATAAATATGATCAGGGAATGTAATAAGTAGATTACTTTGGGGGTAAAGATAGTTTGTTCTTAGACGAAACATTTAATAACAATCAAAAAGTCCAAATGTGGATCAAGTCGGATTTTTATGCACACATCATCCAACCTGCGAACGACTTCGATCAGCTAAACTTTAGGTACTAGAAGAAATAGTTTCCTGCCATTCAATAATTAGGAGCTAATTTTGAGCGTTTTAAAAGAAAATAGTCGCAAATGAAAAAAATTATATTTATCGGCCTGCTCCTGGGCTTATACGCCTGTGAAGGCAAAAATAAAACGCCTAAATACACCCGGCAACCCCATCAGAACTGGATTCCCAATTGGGAAAAAGATACCCTGGTCGCAATTAGCGGTAATCCCGGTGCTTTCCTGACCGATGTGATGTATGCTGAAACTATAGGCGATAGCACGGTACTTTATTATAACGGGGTGAAATATTATGTCTGGACAGAAAATGTTAAGGTCAATGCGGGTATCGCTTCCTATTATTTCAAACCCAATATGCAAAGCTATAATACGATTGTAGTCAGTAAAATACCCTTTTCCAATCTTTTAAATGATTTTTACTCTGAAGGGTCATCAGTAATGCCGGCACGTTTCGTCGATACAACAGATAATTCCTGGCAAACACAGTTCCAGTCAATACTGATAGATAAGAAGCCAAATATTGCGGGTTGGAACGCTCCTGCTTTTTACTCTGCTGAAAATAAACAATACCTCGACTAACAGGAGGAGTTAAAAGGATAGTGCATTACAACCGCTCCAATAAACCGGAGCGGTTTTTTTGTTTGACAATCGGCCATTAAGCAATATAGCAATAACTATCACCAACACTTACAACGCTTTACGGGATTGTTGCATTTCCGAAAATTATGTTAGAACACTAGCTATTGTCAGGATTTAATCAGAAATTTATAGCCAAAACCCTCGATTATGCGCATATTATTAAGCCTTGCGGTATGCTGCAGCTTCAGTGCTCAGGCAATGGCCCACGACCGTACAACTACTACTCCGGAAACGATAATCGCTCCCGGAGCACAGGAAAAAGATCCAAAAGAACTGGCACTCGACAAAATGGTACAGCAGATTGATGCCGACTACGTAGCGATTAACGAAAAATCACTGAATATCAGGATCGTCAAAATAGAAGAGGGCGAATTCGAGGCCGGCTGCGCGGTTAAGGCAAATGTAACTTATTCTAATGCTGCCGGGGAGCCGGTAGAAAAAATAGAACGCTGGATGGCCGGGGATGCCACCGAGGAAATGATCGAATATTATTATAAGGCCGGGAAACTGTTTTTTGTCCTGCGGAAACAAGTGTATTACCCACCTAATACTGCGGATAAACCCGTACAGTCTGAATTAAAGATTTACCTGGATAAAGGTAAGCCGGTGAAATATATCAGCAGCCAGGGCGATACCTACCAGACGATGGATTTTAAAGCCGAAGTAAAGGAAGGAGTCGCTTTATATAAAGCTAAAACCAAAGAGCAAACACGGGATGCGATATGTCCTGCCGACTAAGTAAACTATGCAACGAAAATAAGTATGAAATATAATGTGATTATGTTTGCGGCCCTTTTACTGTACTCCTGCTCGGGCAATAATGCCGCTAAAGTTTCACAGGAAACACAGCAGGACGCAGTACGGGAGAAGCCGGAACCGGAAACCTTTAAAGTACTGTATTCGGCCTTTGACGAAGCGCAGCAAAACTATAAAGTGATCTTCTCGGATGCGGAAGGGCACATTTATTTTAATTCCTATTACGAAGGGGAAGAGCGGTTAAATAAGAATGTACCGCTGCAGCTGGATGATAAAACCGAGTTTGACGTACGTAAGTACCGGATACTTTCCGGTGTGGATAGCGGGAAGTTTATCGTAGTGAACGAATTAAGCCTGAAAATGGAAGGTGTCGACCAGGAAGGTAAGCGCTTTTTTACGCTGAAGCTGGAAAATAATTAATCTCCGGTATATATACACTGCCACCACTAACCAATACTTCCGGGCAGGGATAGGTACAAAGCTACAGGATAGGCTGCGGTTCCGTAGTAGGGCCGGTAATCCTTTAGATAAATATCAAAAATATATGATCATGACGGTGTCTAAAAAGTAAAAATTCTCGTCACATTGAGTTTGTCGAAATGCGTCGAGAATTCAGTATCAAATTTGTCTATATTTCGACGCAGCTCGATATGACAATTAGGTCACCTTTTTAGACAACACCTTTGTTATTGATGTATCTCCCTGGAGCTGTAAGTACGTGATAAACTGATGCGGTTTGATGGAATTTTAAGAATTTATAGCAAAAAACTCTACATGAATGTATTTACCTTTATAAAAATGAAAAGTATTATGAGGTATAGTGTAGTCATCTTATCTTTTTTGTTTGTATTTCCCGCTTGCAATAACCGGCAGTCGCCGCAAGCACCACCTAAGGATAAAAATGAAGTAGTACGGCAGATGGACGATACGTATAATGTCGTCTATGCCGCCTTTGATGAAGGCAATAAATTACATAAGATCATTTTTACGGATAAGGACACCAGCTATTTTTGTAATTTCTGCGAGGATTCGACCAAGTTCAATAAAGACGTGGCATTGAAAGCGGTTAATAACAAGGATGAGCTGGTCCGGCAATACCTGGTGCTAGCCGGCAGGGACAGCGGGGGATACCTGTATGTGAATCAACAAACGCAAAAAATGGAATTCATTAATAAAAGCGGGAAGAAGCAATACAGTTTAGACCTGCTGAAAGAGTTCCAGGCGCCTCAAAAAAAATAGTTTTACTGGCCTGAGAGAGCCTCATAATTGCATTATTTGTACAATTTGTCACCTCTGGGTGACAAATTTTCTTTTAAAAAACGCCAAAAAACATAAAAAATACGGGATTTCACGTATTGTATAGTCCGCTTTAAGTTTGGATATTTGACTATTCAAATTCAAAGAATATGGAAATCATAGAAAATAATAAAATCAAGCAAGACTTTATAAAAGGTAAACATTTGCTGGATCAGGGGAAGCATGAAGAGTCGATTAAAATATTTGATGCGCTGATCGAGATCAGTATAAATGAATTGGACAGTTATGAAGATAATATCACTTTACATACCTCTCTGAATAACCGGGGTATTGCAAAGTGTAAGCTGGGAGCAACAATTAATGATAAAAGCCTTTATATAAGCGGCATGAATGACCTGAAAAAGGCCGTGGTTTTGTTTGGCCTTAGTGACAGTAACCTGAAGCCCCAGGCGTCCCAGAACCTGAAAAAAGCAGAATCTGTTGTCCAGATCTGGGGAAAAACTTACCGGGAACCGGATACCCATATTATTTTCCAGACCATGTAATCAATTTACCGGCCTAAAGAATAAAGAGCTCCCGGTTATAATTTTTCGCAATAGAGCTTGTAAAGAAGTATACCCGGGCATAATTTTAAAGATTGTTATTGAATGATTCCTTGCCTTAAAGTAACAAAGCCATCCTGATCAGATGGCTTTTGTTTTATATTTTACCCGGTCGCAGCATTCGAACTCTTGCTAAAGTATGCTTGTTGTTATTGTTGTTGTTATATAGATTGATATCAGACTTTCACTGACTCGCCGGGTATATCTTTATCCGCAAATTAAGTTTTACATAATGTTGCTATTCGTTCCGGGGCTTTTTCCTGCAGGTATAAAACGCAAGAACCCCGAAAAGAACCACCTATTAGTGTAGATGGTTCATTTCATACTAGGGCTGGTCTTTCAAAGGGTATGGTTATTCAGGCGGTAAATACGAAGAGCATCATATTTACTGAAAGGCAAATTTCCTGTTTATTTATTTACCGGGCAATACTGGAATTCCCTATATTTTTGAGTTTTTAGCGATAATTTCAAAAAACAGGCTACTCAACGGCAAACATACCTGCATGTTTAGGCGAAATTTATAAGCACAGCGTTTTGTTTTATTCTCTTTTCTTGCGAATATTGTACGGAAAGAATATTGAATTATGAAGAAAGCGATCCAGGACCTGTATCCTGATAGTCTGGCGCATTGCTATGGTTGCGGTAGGAATAATCCCGCCGGTCATCAACTGAAAACTTACCTGGACGGCGAGCAGACAATAGCGAATTTTTTGCCAGGGGAACAATATACCGCATTGCCGGGTTCGGTATATGGCGGCCTGGTCGCCTCCTTGCTGGACTGTCACGGCACCGGCTCTGCGGCGGCTTTTGTATGCCAGGCCGAAAGTATTCCTATGACCGAAGCGCCTATCCCGGTAAGATGTGTAACGGCATCTTTAACCGTAGACTTTAAAGCGCCTGTGCCTATGGGCAAGGAGTTGACCCTGACCGGTAAGCTTATCAGCATAGAAGGCCGGAAGATCCGGGTGGCTATGGAACTTAGCGCCGGGGATGCTTTATGCGCTACCGGTGAAATCCTGGCCATCAGGCTCCGGGAAGCTTAAAAATCAAGCATAAATTTACCCGCTTGTAAAGGTTTTGGTACTGCGCTCTATGCAAATTATCGCTACCTTTACGGGCATCAAAATCAAATTAAACGTACAATGAAATATTTACCAATAGACCAGAAACTGTACCAGAAGAACAGGGAACGTTTTATTAAGGCGATGAAGCCGAATAGTATCGCTATTTTTAATGCCAGCCCGGTGATAGCGGAGAACGGCGATGCCGTATATGCTTATAAGGCCAACTCAAATGTGACCTGGCTTTCGGGTGTGGTACAGGAGCAGACAATGGTAATTTTGTACCCCGACAATAAAGACCAGTCCGCACGGGAAGTGCTGGTGGTGCAACGCCCTGATGAATTGCTGGAGAAGTGGAACGGCCACCTGTTGCGTAAAGATGAAGCTACAGCGATCTCCGGTATCCGGAATGTGCAATATGTAGACAGTATTGATGCACTGCTGCAGGTATGGATGCATCATGCCGAGTATGTTTACCTGGATACCAATGAAAATGACCGTAGGGGGGATGTATTGCGGACAGACCTGCAGTTCGTGGAAAAAATCATGAAACGCTATCCTTTACATAAATACGAGCGTGCTGCGGTAATATTGAAAGAATTAAGGGCGATCAAAACCCGTGAAGAGGTGGAAGTTACCCAGAAAGCGGTTGATATTACCCACCAGGCTTTCCTGAGAGTGATGCGCGTAATCCGCCCGGGTATTATGGAGTATGAGCTGGAAGCGGAAATTACCCATGAATTTTTAAGTAACAGGGCTACCCGCCACGCTTACGGTTGTATACTGGCCAGCGGCGACAGGGCGAGGACGCTGCACTATGTAGACAACAACCAGGAGTGTAAAGACGGGGAATTGATCTTAATGGATTTCGGCGCGGAATATGGCAACTATTGTGCCGACCTTTCCCGTACGATACCCGTAAATGGAAAATTCTCTAAGCGCCAGGCCGAGATCTACAATGCCTGCCTGAACGTACACCTGTATTGTGCTTCCATTTTGAAGCCAAAGATCAATTATGCCGATTATATCAATAAGGTTAACCTGGAAATGGAAAAACAATTGATGAAGATCGGCCTGATCTCGAAAGCGGATATTAAAAACCAGGACCCTGAAAACCCGGCCTACCGCAAATATTTTTATCATGGTATCGGCCATCACCTGGGACTGGACGTGCACGACCTGGGCACGCGGAATGAGCCGGTAAAAGAAGGTATGCTGTTTACGATCGAACCGGGTATTTATATTGAAGAAGAGCAGGTGGGCGTGCGTATTGAGAATAATTACTGGTTGACGAAAAACGGTAATATTGATTTGTTTAAAGGTATCCCGATTACTGTTCCGGAAATTGAGCGGTATATGAAACGTAAATAAGCAAAAGCAAACTATGAATATGCAGCACAGAATACCGCCCGGAGCACAGGTGCAAAGAAAGAAACGTAAGGCTATGGACAATGCCCTGGTAGGGCTATTGGCAGGCCTGGTGTTTGGTCTTATCGGCCTTACGGTAGTTTACTTTATCATTTACCAAAGCCGCGGTTTTGATTTTTACCTGAAAATGTTTACCCGGATGGAGCCAACCCCGGCTTATGCGGCTAAGAATATAAGCCTGGCCATGATCTGCAACCTGGCGCCTTTTTATTTCTTCCTGAACCGGAAGTTGTACCAAAGCACCAAAGGGGTGATCATCGCTACCGGTATTATGGGATTGCTCTTTATACTGTATAAGTTTGTATGGTAATAAAAAATATTTTTTCCGGGTTTGAAAAAAATTGGATGATTCAGAAAAAATAGTACCTTTGCAATCCCTTCGGGGAACGGATAGTTCAATGGTGTAATGGTAGCACAACAGTTTTTGGTTCTGTTTGTCTTGGTTCGAATCCAGGTTGAACTACGGAAAGGTCGCTAATAGCGGCCTTTTTTTATTTTCTTTTTTGCCTGCTTGCTTTATTGCGGGAATTGTATTTTTAAATTTTCTCGCAAGTTTATAGTTGAGTGTAATTACTATGCTAACAGGAAATTATTTAAAAAAATATTTTCCCGGTTTTTGAAATAAAATAAATGATGCTTATCTTTGCATTCCCTTTAGGGGAAACGGATAGTTCAATGGTGTAATGGTAGCACAACAGTTTTTGGTTCTGTTTGTCTTGGTTCGAATCCAGGTTGAACTACAAAAGAGATCGCATTCTGCGATCTCTTTTTGTTTTAGCCAATTCCGCGGTATTTAAGGTGCCCGGAAGTTTATAAAAGGCGCTAAAAAAATAATTTGCAGGATCAAATTTTTGATTATTTTTGCAATCCCTTCGGGGAACGGATAGTTCAATGGTGTAATGGTAGCACAACAGTTTTTGGTTCTGTTTGTCTTGGTTCGAATCCAGGTTGAACTACGAAAAAGGTCGCAAATTTTGCGACCTATTTTATTTTTTTGCCATAGCTTAAGCTTGACTTATTTCTTTTCATAAAACTGTTTTAAGCATGCCTTTCCGTATCATAAAACGGATACCTGAAGGCCAGTTGTTCTCCTTGAAAATTATTCTTGCCCCTATAAACTTGCATGATGCCGGTCAATGTTTCATAAGCCTTGTGTCGTGGATTCAAATTTTTAATCAAAAAAAATTATGGAATTTTCCTGATTTCCTGTTTATATAGAAAACCCGAAAATATATGAACAAAGAACTCCAGGGTGGCTACTTAGAGATCATCTTCGCCCACCGCAACAAGACTTACGGCGCCTACGAGCTGCGTAAAAGCTACGATAAAAGAATGCTGCTCTCCGGCCTGCTGATGTGTTCATTCGTCCTCCTGTTTGTCGGCTGGAATGCCTATAAACAAGATAGTAAAACTGAATGGAGCCCACAGGATACAAGCCCGCGTGTAGAGCCATATGTGATCACGCCGATAGATATCCCTAAACCCAAAGAAATTCCTAAGCCGCAGGAAACGGTTGCGCATGCGGGAAGAACCGCAAAAACAGAGCACTTCGCTACAACAAAAGTGGTCAAAGATAATGAGGTGGATAAGCCGCAAATAAAGCCCGTATCGGATGATGCGCTTGCCGGCCCGGTAAATAATTCCGGCCTTTCCGGTGGTAAAGCTATCGCATTGGATAATTCTGTACAGGATGGTACAGAAGAGCCGGGTAGCAATCTGAGCAAAAAAGGGAATACAGATCCGGGCAACCCGCCTTCCAATAATGAGCCTATGAGCATTGTCAGTGAAAAACCAATATTCCCGGGCGGAGAAGCGGCAATGAAAAAATTCCTGGCGGATAATCTTGTTTACCCTATGCAAGCCCGCAGAGATGAGGTTTCGGGTACGGTACATGTCAGCTTTGTGGTGAACACTGATGGTTCTATTGTCGATGTGAAAGTAATACGTGGGGTAGGTAGCGGTTGTTCTGAAGAGGCGCTGCGTGTAGTGAAGAGTATGCCGAAATGGAAAGCCGGGCGCCATAACGGGCATGCGGTCAGGGTAAAAATGACGATACCGGTAAAATTTGTTTTAGGTGTTTAATCAAGTACAAACCTATAAGGTTTCTAAAACCTTATAGGTTTTAAAGTACCGCCCGGAGGCTCATGCTGCCGGTATGGATTACGGATTGATTGCCCGGTTTACGGCCATCATATTCTATAGAGAATTCAATCGTTTTGTTCAGGCGTGTCGTCCAGTTAAGGTACCAGAGCCAGTTATTGCCTTTGGATAAAGTTTCCAGCATGACAAAGCTGAGCGGGGTATTGGGCAAACCGTTATAGGCTATTTTGCTATAGGAAGCGCGGGCCAGGAGATTGCCTACCGTAAGCGCGCTCCAGCGGGCTTCCAGGCTCAGGTTGTGTACAAAAGCCAGCTCCCCGCCATATCCCGTGCTATTCTTCCGGGACTCATAACGGTACATGGGTGTTACCCGGAACTTACTACCATAGATAAATACCAGTGACGGTTCTATGCCCTGGTAACTGATCTCGTAAGTGCGGCCATCGGCGATAGGGGAGCGGAAAGAGCGGTTACCCTGCAACGCGGTAGCCGTCAGCGTCAGGTTCTTGTTCAGTATCCATCTTACCTTTTCATTATGCCGGGTAAGGGTCTGGGTTTCCAGTCCGTAAGTAAGCAGGGCCTGTCCCCTGTTGATATTGGTGGTATAGTCAATACCCCATTTAGTACTGCTGCGATTGAAATAAAAAGTATTGACCAGCGTAGCGGTGGTGCTTACGACAGCGGTATCGGTAAAGTCCGTAACGAGTGGGTTGAATACCCTTAAGCCTTCAGTATTCAGCACCCGGTTATTAACCTGCAGGTTGAACTGGTCGCTGAAGCGGGAAACGAAAACCTGCCATTGCTTCCGCTCTTCTTTTTGGGTACGCCAGATGCTTTCCGGCATCAGCTGGAAGCTCAGGTTGAGATTGGCGAAATTTACTTTTACATATTCGTTGGTTG
The DNA here is from genome assembly GCA_016786705.1 of Taibaiella sp. Classification (GTDB taxonomy): domain Bacteria; phylum Bacteroidota; class Bacteroidia; order Chitinophagales; family Chitinophagaceae; genus Edaphocola. The sequence continues at coordinate 146,840 of JAEUVV010000008.1, read as the reverse complement.
GCGTGATGATCTTGATGAATCTTTTCTGGTCAGGGTAGACGGCAATTTCGAATTCATTGGCCTGTTGTACACTGTCTTTGTTGTAATCTATCCACATGTGAGTGCCTTGCCCCGCCGGTACTTCTACAAAAGTAAATTGCCGCTTTTGCTCCTGGCCGGTACCGAAATCATATAAAAGGGTAGGCACGAAGAAGCCGTTTTTTACATTGCCGTTATAATTAATACGGCCCACCAGGCTATGTTCATTTTCCAGGGTGCCGGTAGGGTCGTAGTGTACATCCAGGATGCGGTAGGAGCCATTTAGGGCTATGCTGTGATTTTTCCACCGGGTAACGTTTACCAGTGCGTCAAAGGTGTGCCCCGTATTACCCAGTGCAAAATCTTCAGCGTTTATGGCGAAATCACGCCGGTAATTATAGGCCAGGTCCAGGTTGAAATATTTATTGCTAGTTGTTTTGAAATAAAGCCTTGAAACATCAAAATCATAGGCCAGTGCAGTCAGTTTATTGTCCGCGTTATTGCGCAGGGCATTGTATTCTTTTTCAAATTTGAAGCCCAGTACCGAACTTTTCTTTTTAGAGGTATAGGTTTCTACAAAAAACTGTGGCCGCAGGAAGATACTGTTTTCCGTTGCCGACTTACTGAAGAGCGCACTGCTGTAGGTCCCCGCATTGATCAGCCCTTTAGTCCAGGCGCCCTCTACCAGGTGCCGGTTCCCTTCATAATCTTTATCGCGGCTGTAATAGGTAAATTTATACTTCAGGCTACCGGCTTTCTCGGTCAGCAGGCCGGTATTGATATCCAGCAAATGTTCATTTTGTCTTTGCGTGATCCCCAGGATGTTCCAGTCCCGGTTGAACTCCACATTCCGGTAGGGGGCTACGGCTTCAAAGCGGCTATCTACGAACTCATAGCTCAGGTTGTTAAGCCATTTGGTGCGTACCTTATGAGCTGTATCCCGTTTTATTATTCTTGCTTCACTATAATTGAAGCGCAGGGCATTACCCCAATGCTCGTTGTTATTGATCCGGGAAAAAGTGTTGGGCGAATAATTGCTGCCTGCCCATTCAAAATCAATTTGTTTCAGGCTGTCGATCTTATAACGGCCGGCTGCCGTCAGTACCTGTAATTTCTTGGGGGTGATGAGCAATACTTTAGGTTCAAAAGCACCTTGCGGCATACCGTTTACAGGCGCGACCCATTGATAAGAGCGGCCATTGGTATTCAGGTCAGAAATGATGTAATTACCATTTCCCTGGCCTACATTACTAAAGCCCAGGTTGTAGATCGCGCTGTCGGGATTAGTACTGTACTTGTAGATGCCGCGGTATAAGACGCCGTCAACGAGGCTGTCTATTTTTTTATACAGGATCTTGTTAGGGGCAAAAGTATCCAGCCTTTCTGTGCTGTAAAAGGCCTGGTCTATGTTGTCGCCAATGCCGGCCAGGAAGCGTTTCTGGTCGTCCGATAAAGATTGGTTGAAGGTTTCATTTTTAGCGTCCTGGTTGGCATAAAGATTAAAGCGGAAGGCCCATTTGTCGCCTATACTCACTTCGTCATTAAATTGTACCAGGGTATTCAGGTAGTTGCGCGCCTGGTATTCAAAGTCGATCTGGATCCGTTTGTCTTTCGTGATCAGTCGCCGGGGCATAAAGGTCACCTCGCCCAGGTTGTAGTTAATGATATAGTCCTGGTCTTCTCCCCGCTGCAGGAGTTCCCCGTCAATAAATACCCGCTCGCTTCCCGCCAGCACGATAAAAAACTGTTCCCCGTTTTCTCCCTGTAATTTATAAGGCCCCTGGTTACCTTCTATGCCCTGGAAAATATTCCGGGTAAACTGGCCCTTTGCCATGGAACCGCTGAAGCTGACTTTGTTTTTTACTTTTTTGTCCTGCCAGAACCCGCCCTGGTATTGTATGCCCTGTACCCTTTTGTTGAAGTTTAAAAAATAAGCGTCCGGTCTTTCGAGATTATAATCGCCGAGTGTCAGTTTATGCGTACGCTTGGAAAAAGTAATATAGATGCGGTCAAACTCCTGCAGTCTTTGCGTATTACCTTCCGGCTGAAAAGGGATATTGTTATCTGTAATGGCGGCCTCCACTTTAATACTGTCCAGCAGGTAGCCGTTGAGCTGGAGGTTAAATTGTGAGTTCAGGATCACATCCTGGTTATTGCCTACCGACAAACTTCTTCCGTAAGTACCCGAGTAGTCTAAGGTGTTAAAGTCAATAAATTGCCCAGTGGTACTATTGGCATTGTATTGGAAGCCCTTGCTACTACCCAGGATTACGTTCTTCTCTATTAAAGACGGGTCTTTATGGAAGTAGGGTTGATGGAAAGAGATAGGGAAGCGCCGATAGGTAATTTTTATACTGTCTTTAAAACTTTCAGGCCGCAAAAAGACAAGCCTGCTGTTTAAAGCGTCATGATAATATTGAGTACTGTCCAATCCTTCTACAACCAGGCTGCCCGGTACGATGCTGAGGCTGTCCAGCAGGAGGGTATCTTTTGACGGTAATATATACCTGCTCCGGAAATTATTGCGCATATTGCCCTGCTGGCCGGATGCCAGCAAAGCAAATGTTCCTGTAAGGACAAGGACCAGACTATATAATCGCCATAATTTCAGCAAGCCGGATAATTGGAATTGGGGTGCAAATTTGCCAAACCGTTAATCTTTTGACAAGATTAACGTATTTATCTATTCAAAATTATAAAAATATACGCCTTAGCAGGCTAAAACCTACAAATAGTTGTCTTTTCATTTTTGTTTGTTTTATATTTGTGGTCGATTTTGAAACCGGGTATTTTTAGCCCTTTTTCGACGGATATTTTAAATAATTTGAATTTTTTTCAAAAATACTTTTAATCAAAAAAATGAAAGATTTTTCTTTTGTGACCAATTCACATCCCTCTTATATTGAGTCTCTTTATAACGACTATTTGAGTAATCCGGAAAATGTAGACCCGGAATACAAAAAATTCTTTGAAGGTTTCGATTTTGCAGTCGGAAAAATTGGTTCAAACGGAACAAAAGCTGCTGTTGCTGCCGGTTCAGGTGATGGTGCTGTATTGAATAGTGATCAATTGTCTAAAGAAATAGCGGTTTTTGATTTAATCAGGTATTACCGGAAAAGAGGCCATCTGATCGCTAAAACAAACCCGATCCGTCCCCGTAAAGATCGTAACGCGAGATTGGCTTTGAGTGATTTCGGTTTTTCAGATGCCGACCTGGAAACAGAATTTTACAGCGGTAAATTCCTGGGATTGGGAAAAGCCAAATTGAAAGATATTTATCAGAAATTAAATGAACTGTACGCCGGAAGCGTAGGTATTCAATATACTTACATCAATGATGTAAAAAAATACGAGTGGGTTGAAAAACATTTCGAGGAGTTCATGCAGCAGGAGTTCACTTTTGATCAAAAGAAAAGAACTTTATATAAGCTGAATTATGGGGTTATCTTTGAAAAATTCCTGAATACTAAATTTATCGGTCAGAAGCGCTTTGGCCTTGAAGGTGGCGAAAGTATGATACCGGGCCTGGATGCCTTGCTTACAGAAGCGGCAGACCTGGGCGTTAAAGAAGTGATCTTCGGTATGGCACACCGTGGCCGCCTGAATGTGCTGGCTAATATCCTGCGCAAAACTTACGACCAGATCTTCTCTGAGTTTGAAGGAGCCATGCCTACCGATATGACCATGGGTAGCGGTGATGTGAAATATCACCTGGGTTTCCGCTCTATTGTAAAGACAGCCAATGACAAAGACCTGAATTTACAATTGCTGCCTAACCCTTCCCACCTGGAGACCGTTGACCCGGTAGTTGCAGGTTTTGCCCGCGCCAAGTCCGATACGGTATACAATTCCAATTATGATGAAGTAATGCCGGTATTGATCCATGGGGATGCCGCGGTTGCCGGTCAAGGTATTATTTATGAATTATTACAAATGAGCCGTCTGAAAGGTTATGCTGTGGGCGGTACCGTGCATTTTGTAATTAATAACCAGATCGGTTTTACTACCGATTTTGAAGACGCGCGTTCTTCTACTTATTGTACTTCACTGGCTGCTATGGTGCATGCCCCGGTATTGCATGTTAATGGTGATGATCCGGAAGCGGTAGTGAAGTGTTGCATTTTCGCGGCAAAATACCGCCAGGAATTCAACGAAGATATTTTCATTGACATGGTATGTTACCGTAAGCACGGCCATAATGAGGGAGATGAACCAAAGTTTACCCAACCTGATTTTTATGCCCTTATCGAAAAGCATAAAAACCCGAGAGAGATCTATACAGAGCGCCTGATCAACAGCGGAACGCCTGATGCCCAGAACCTGGCTAAAGAAATGGAAACCGTTTTCTGGAACGAGCTGCAGGACCGCCTGGATGAAAATAAACAAAACCCGATGCCTTATACTTACCAGGGACCAGAGTTGGCCTGGCAGGCATTAAGAAAGAGTGAAGAGACTGATTTTGTGAAATCTCCGGATACCGGGGTATCTCTTTCTGTGGTTGAAAATTTGTTTAACCGCCTGATGACTTGTCCTGAAGGGTTTAATCCTTTAAGAAAAGTGTCTAAACTGCTTGCGGATAAAGTGAAACTGTTCCAGGAAAGCCAGAAAATAGACTGGGCTACCGGTGAATTACTGGCTTTCGCGACCTTGCTGAATGAAGGCTATGATGTGCGCTTGAGCGGGGAAGACGTGAAACGTGGAACTTTCTCTCATCGTCATGCCTGTGTGCGTGATGAAAAAACAAATGAAGAATACAATCGCTTATCTAAACTAAGTGATACACAAGGCAGGTTTTATGTTTATAACTCCCTGTTGAGTGAATATGCCGTTTTAGGCTTTGACTATGGTTATGCTATGGCCAGCCCTAAACACCTGGTGATCTGGGAAGCGCAATATGGCGACTTTGCCAATGGCGCGCAGATCATCATTGACCAGTATGTGACCAGTGCGGAACAAAAATGGCAAACCCAGAACGGCCTGGTAATGTTATTACCACATGGTTACGAAGGTGGCGGTCCGGAGCATTCAAGTGCAAGACTGGAGCGCTTCTTACAGATGAGCGCCGAAAACAATATTTTTGTAACAAATATTACTACAGCGGCTAACTATTTCCATGCTTTGCGTCGCCAGCTGGCCTTACCTTTCCGTAAGCCGATGGTTAACTTCGCGCCTAAAGCAAACCTGAGACACGTACGCTCTTATTCCGATGTCAGTGAGTTTACTACCGGCGGATTTAAAGAAGTGATCGACGACCCGAATATTGCTGAAGCCGCTAAAGTAAAACGCGTTTTACTGTGTAGCGGTAAGATCTACTTTGACCTGAGTGAAAAACAACTGGCAGAGAAACGTGAAGATGTAGCGATCGTGCGCCTGGAACAAATACACCCTTTACCGGTAGAGCAATTGACCGCATTGTACCAGAAATATGCCGGAGCACAATGGTTATGGGTACAGGAAGAACCTAAGAATATGGGCGCGGCCTCGTTCCTGAAAATGAACCTGGGCAAACCGTTCAACCTGGGCTACCTGACACGTAAGGCCAGCGCGGCTACCGCTACCGGATTTGCCAAACTACACGTCCAGGAACAACAAATGCTGGTAGACCAGGCATTTGCCTTCTAAAGATAGTAGGTAAGACCAAATATTTAATTACATTTGCAAAAAATCTAAAAACAAAAATACTCAAGAATTATGGGACATTCCGTAGGAACAGAAGACAATAAAAGCAGGGCAGTAACAACAAAGGCCGCGATGTTTTTTGCCTTGATTATCGTCGGATTATTGATCGCAACCGCTAACTTCATCCAGGTAATGGGTCACTCAGAAGGGCATGGTGATGCGCATGGTACTGAAGCCGGTCATGAGGCACATGGTACCGGTCATGATGCTCACGCCACCCCTGCACATGGTAATGAACACGCTGCTCCGGCTGCACATAAAGAAGATACAAGTGCGACTGCTGAAGATGGCAAAGCTGGTGCGAATGCTGATACGACTCACGCTGAAGCGGTACACGGCAAAGGTGCAGAACCTGTTAAGCATTAATAAAAAAGAACAACAAGCATATATTTAAGGTTAGGCTACGGCTTAGCCTTTTTTTAGCGAATACGATACCTGAACCCAGATTTTAAGTATGAAAAAAAGTGATTTGATCGTAGTGACCGGTGCAGCCGGTTTTATAGGAAGTGTACTGGCCGGTTACCTGAATAGGCTGGGCTTTGAAAACCTGGTACTGGTAGATGATTTTTCGGAAAAATCAAAAGTGGACAACCTGGCCAGCAAGCAATATAACGCTAAAGTGCACCGGGAGCAGTTTATAGACTGGCTGGAAGAGCATCCGGTACAGGCGATATTTCACCTGGGTGCCCGTACCGATACGACCCTGATGGATGTAGAGGTATTTAAGACCCTTAACCTTAAATATTCAAGAGATATCTGGGAATACTGTGCCGAGCACAAAGTGCCTTTGGTGTACGCTTCTTCCGCGGCCACTTACGGCGATGGGGACCTGGGCTATGATGATAATGAATCGATCATACCGGGCTTAAAACCATTAAACCCTTATGGTGTTTCCAAACAAAAATTTGACGTATGGGCTTTAGCACAAACAGAGCGCCCGCCATTCTGGGCCGGGCTGAAGTTTTTTAATGTATATGGCCCTAATGAATACCATAAAGGCCGTATGGCTTCTGTAATCCTGCATGCTTTCAATAACCTGGAGCAAAATGGCAATTCCATCAAATTATTCCGGTCGCATAACCCGGATTATACCGATGGCGGGCAGATGCGGGATTTTATTTATGTGAAAGACCTGGTCAAAGTGTGTGTATGGCTTATGGAGCACCAGGTACATTCCGGTATTTACAACTTAGGTACCGGTAAGGCCAGGACTTTTAACGACCTGGCCAGGAGTGTTTTCTCCGCATTACAACTGCCTGAAAAGATCAATTATATAGATACCCCCGAAGATATCCGGGATAAATACCAGTATTTTACCGAGGCTAATATGAATAAGCTACGGGCTACAGGATACGGGGAGCCCTTTATGAGTATTGAGGAGGGCATCAAAGATTACATCGAAAATTACCTGCAACAAGGTAAATATTATTAACAACAAGGCTTACGATTTCGTAAGCCTTGTTGTTTTTTAGTACATGGCTTGTCTTTTTAAGCGAATGGGACGAGTCGGTAATTCTGAGGGAGATCATCGTGAAAAAGAGGGCTCCTCTTCGCTAAAGCCCGGTCGACAGGATACTTAGTTTGCTCTTCACTTACCACCCACCGCCGATCAATTATTAATCATTAACAAATTACCATTAACAACTAATTATCACCTATCAACCATCACTCATCAACCATTAATAAGGCACTGCTTTCAGGAATTTTCCCCGAATTGATTTTCCTGCCAGGCCTTTTATCCAGTGGGTTTAAAGCTATTTAATACATTAAATTAATGATCGTGTGGTGCTCGTTCATATAATTGTTCATTAAATACATTAATTTCATGTTTCAATCATTACCTCATTATTAAAAAAAGATTTATGCGTACGATTTTAGTTATCCTTTTACTGGGATCAATAGCCCTGAATGTTTACCTGTTCAGTACCCGTTCTGATGGCTATGGCGTGGCTTGTGGCCCAGATGTAGTACCTACTTATGGCAGTATCAGTTTCACAGACCTTACCAATTCACATACACAGTTTATCAAAGAAAGGGCCAATCTTTCCAGTACAACTAGGACTGTCTGGCTGAGCTTTGAAGACCTGCAAAATTACATGTGCGTGGTACGTAAAGGCGCGGAAGCAAATAATCTGCCGCTTGAAAACTTAGGAATAAGAGTTTATTTCACAAAATCGGCTGGAACTGAAGGGACAGAAAACCTGGCTTTTGTACCCAGTAACCTGCTGGGAGATGCCCCACAGGATTGGCCGGAATCTGTTTTGACCCAAAATGTTCCGGGTTCCGAGCGGAGTTATATTATGAATAAAATGCGGCCCTGCCCGGTAAATTGTGGCAGGCTGGCCTTAAACGTAAGATGACCCCCCTGGACTTCCTATATTTTGTGATGCTCGGTTCGATTGTTGTGGGCTTTGTTACCTACAATAACCGGAGCGGCTGGCTAAAGCTATTGCCCTTGTTTTTGGTGATCATGCTCTGTTGTGAGCTTTATGCCAAATACTTATCGATAGCTAATAAAGCGACTATGGCCTTGTATGATATCGTTACCTTCTTGGAATTCATGTATTTCAGTATCTTATATGCCTTATGGTTTAAATCCAGGTTTAATAAATGGCTTGCCGGCGTACTGATCAGCCTGTTTCTGGTTTCAGAGCTGTTTTTTGTAGCACGCGTGCCCTGGGTCCGGTTCGTGGATTATAATATACTGTCCTATTTTCTTTCTTCCTTGTTTTTGATCATCATAGCTATGTCCTATTTACTGGAAGCCTTAAGGTCGGATGATATTATTAATTTTAATAAAAATCCTATAATATGGATCTCCCTGGGATTGATGCTCTACCTGAGCTCCGCTTCTTTTTTTTTAGTCGCGAATTATTTTGAGGTTGTTTTTAAACACCAGCAGGTCATCCATATTTCGATTACGTTCATCAGTATTTTGTTTTTATACACCTGCTTAAATATTGCCATGCTGTGCCAACGTTATGAATAATGAAACCCTGATGTTTATTGCCACTATAATTCCCGTTACGCTTGTCGTGATGGTGATCGTGGTATTTGTCCTGTTTGTACGTAAGAAGAATAAACTGCTGGTTGAAAAGCAGGAGCGTGAAATCCGTTATCTTTCTGAAATCAATAAGGCCAGGATCGAGGTGAAAGACGGCATCCTGAGCCAGGTTGCCGGCGAGTTGCATGACAATATAGGCCAAATGGTCGCATTGAACCTGATGTATATTAAATCCCTGCAAAAAGAGTTTAACCCGGAAAAGCTGGATAGTATGCGTGACCTGGCAGAGAGTACGCTGAACGAGGTGCGGCAGCTGTCTAAGCTTTTAAACGATGACCTGATCCAAAAATATGACCTGTTAGCTGCGGTGGAAAAGCTGGTATCTTACCTGTCCAAACTAAACGCGGTTGAAATCGTATTTGTGCTGAAAGGCGATTATCGTAAACTGGACGCGAACGTGGAATTGATTATTTACCGGATATGCCAGGAATTTATTGCGAATTCTTTAAAACATGCACTTTGCGACAGGATCGATATTAATATGCAATACAGCGACAAAGCGCTGCGGGTCAGCATCGTCGATAACGGCAATGGTTTTGACAGGACCAGTATCACGGAAGGTACAGGCCTTAGCGCTATCAGGAAACGGGCAGAGATTATTAACGCGCAGGTAGATATCGTTTCGTCTGTTAAAGGGGGAACGAGTTTACTACTTATTTATAATTTTGAATAATATGGACAAGATCCAAGTTGTCGTCGTAGACGACCACCAGTTAATGGCCAGGGGCATATGCGACCTGGTTAACTCTGTTCCCGGTTACCAGATCTTGCATGAGGCCAGGAATGGTAAAGAATTGATCCAGTACCTGGAAAATGATAAGAACGATTTTCCCGACATTATTCTGCTGGATATCAATATGCCGGTGATGAATGGCTTTCAAACGATGGAGTGGATGCAAGAAAACCATCCCGAGATCCCGGTGCTGGCTTTAACCATTAATGATGACGATGCCTCTGTAATCAATATGCTGCGGCGGGGCGTACGAGGTTATCTCCTGAAGACCACCGATTCAGAAGAGCTGGTAGCCGCTATGGAAACGATCTTAAAACGAGGTTTTTACAGTTCAGAGATCGCCAGTGCAAGGCTGCTGAATAATATTGTGAAACGAAATGGCAAAGTCCTGCAGGATATGGAGTTGAAAGAAAGAGAGCTGGAATTCCTGAAGCTGGCCTGTACGGATTATACTTATGTGCAGATCGCGGATAAGATGTGCCTTAGTCCTAAAACGGTAGACCATTACCGCGAAGCTTTATTTGAAAAATTTAATGTAAGATCAAGGGTAGGATTGGTCTTGTTTGCTATAAAAAATAAACTGGTCAGTATGTAGCTTACAGGATATAAAAAAGCGTCCGGGTTTCAATTGAAGTCCCGGACGCTTTTTTATATGGGTTTATTTAATGAACCATTTCATTTTCCATACGCCTAAAACGGCTTCTTTCACGATCCCTTTCGACATCTTGGAAGCGCCCAGGACGCGGTCGGTAAAAGTGATGGGGATCTCTTTGATTTTAAAACCTTTCTTCCAGCTGCGGTATTTCATCTCGATCTGGAAAGCATAACCGATAAACCGGATCTCGTCCAGTGGTAATGCTTCCAATACTTTTCGCTTATAACACATAAACCCGGCTGTTGTATCGCGAACAGGCATCCAGGTAATCAGTCGGGTATAAAAAGAGGCGCCTTTAGAAATAAATACGCGGTCTACAGGCCAGTTTTCCAGTTTGCCGCCTTTTACATATCTTGAGCCTACACTCAGGTCGGCACCACCATGATGGCAGGCGTCAAACAAACGCAGGAGATCGGCCGGTTTATGCGAAAAATCAGCGTCCATCTCAAATATGTAGTCGTAACCTTGAGCTAATGCCCATTTGAACCCTGTGATATAAGCCGTACCTAAGCCCAGTTTGCCCGACCGTTCAATGATATGCAATCTTCCTGTATATTCATTTGTAATCAGGTCCTTTACAATCTGAGCAGTACCATCAGGAGAGCCATCATCTACAATCAATACATGAAAATCGCCCTCCAGCTGCATTACGGCAGCAATGATCAGTGGAGCATTTTCCTTTTCGTTATAAGTGGGGATAATTACGACTTTCTTCACCTTATATAATTATTGTCTTCCTTAAGGTTTTTTTAAAAGCATTTGATTGAGGATTTCCGAGATGCATTGCTTGGTATGTAAAGCAAAGTCAGACTGCATCATCCAATCATAATACTGCGGCTCTTTTTTGAATACGGTAGCCACGGGAATACCTTTGTGCTTGCCGAAATTAAATACCGGTACACCATCTTTTAAAATAATGCGGCGCGCATAATCTACGAAATCATCGCCCCCGGTAAATTTGTGGAGTACATCCACGTCATTTTCTATTGTTGCATTATAGCGGTCCAGCTGTGCCTCGAGGATCTCTATGGTCGCATCCACATCGGCCATAGCCTGGTGGGCGTTTTCCAGTTCTTTCTGGCAATAAAAATTATAGGCCGCGGAAAGTGTCCTGGGTTCCATTTTGTAGAAAACCTGTTGCACATCGATTAGTTTCCTGTTTTTGAAATCAACCGGAATGCCTACCCGCAATAATTCTTCTGCCAGGCAGGGGATATCAAATTTATTGGAATTGTAGCCGCCGAGGTCACAGTTCTTAATAAAATTATTGATCTCATGCGCCAGCTGTTTAAATGTTGGGCAGTCTTTCACATCTTCATCGCTGATGCCGTGTATAGCAGTTGTTTCTGCCGGGATCGGGCGCTCAGGATTTATTCTTTTCTCGTAGCGCTCTTTGCTGCCGTCCGGCAATACCTTTACGATCGCGATTTCTATGATGCGGTCTTTTGCCGGGTCAACTCCAGTTGTTTCCAGGTCAAAAAACGCTACGGGTTTATTCAAATTTAATTGTGCCATTGATTTGGTTTAATCTGCTTTAAGCTTATTCCGGAGCTTCCGTAGTAGCTGCATCCGGTGCAGTACCTTCAGTGTTGTCCGGAGTAGTTGCTGCTGTTGTGTCAGTATTTTCTTCCGTTATTACTTCTTCTTCTTTCTCATCCTGCTCTTGTATACGGGCAATTGCAGCTATCCTGTCGTTATTGTCCAGGTTGATCAGCTTAACGCCTTGTGTAGCGCGCCCGGCTTCACGAACACTTTCCACCTTCATACGGATGGTTAAGCCGCTTTTACAGGTAATCATCAGGTCATCTGTTTGCGTTACCGATAGCAGGCCTGCCAGAGCGCCGGTTTTCTCGGTGATGTTCATGGTTTTTACCCCTTTACCACCACGGTTGGTGATCCTGTAGCTCAGTTGATACAGGTTTTCTGTACCATCTTCATTCTTCAAAGTAAATGCTTTCTCTTTGTCTTCATCCGTAGCGTCTTCGCCAAGTATCTCGAAGAACGGTGTGCGTTTACCCAAACCATTCTCGGAAACTACCAGTACTTGCTTGTCACGGTCTTTAAATTCCTTAGACAAACAGATCATACCGATAACGGCATCACTATCAGACTCTAGTTCGATGCCGCCTACACCTATAGCTCCACGACCGGTTGCGCGTACTTTTTCCTCAGGGAAGCTGATCGCACGGCCCGATTTCACGGCCATCATAATGAAGCTGTTGCCATCGGTCAATGCAGCGTCCAGTAACTGGTCGCCCTCGTTGATGGTAATCGCGTTCACCCCGGTTTGACGCGGGCGGCTGAAATCTTTCAGTTTTGTTTTCTTGATAATGCCCTGGCGGGTACACAATACGATATTGTGATTTTCTACAAATGCCTCATCCGACAAGTTCGGTACATCCAGGATCACGCGGATCTTATCGTCTGAAGGGATCTGCATCAGGTTCTGTATGGCGCGTCCTTTGGCATTCTTATCCGTTTCCGGGATTTCGTATACTTTCAGCCAGTAACATCTTCCTTTCTCGGTAAAGAAAAGTAAGGTATGGTGTGTAGAGGCGATGAATAAATGCTCCAGGTAATCTTCTTCCCTGGTCTTGCCACCCATTGCGCCGCGTCCGCCACGTTTCTGAGAGCGGTAGTCTGCTACAGAAGTACGTTTGATATAGCCAAGGTGAGAAATGGTGATCACCACATCCTCATCAGCGATCATATCTTCAATACGCATTTCACCGGAAGCATACTGGATCTCCGAACGGCGCTCATCGCCATATTTCTTCTGTACTTCCAGCAATTCTTCTTTGATGATGTCGAAACGCAAAGACTCATTGGCCAGCAATTCCTCCAGGTGAGCGATCGTTTTCATTAATTCTTCATATTCACTTCTGATCTTGTCAATTTCCAGTCCGGTCAGGGTACGCAGGCGCAATTCCAGGATCGCTCTTGCCTGGATTTCAGAAAGATCGAAACGGCTGATCAGGCCTTCCCTTGCCTCGTCCGGCGTTGTGCTCTCCCTGATGATGCGGATCGCTTCGTCCAGGTCTGATTTGGTGCCGATCACTTTCATATATCCTTCCAGGATATGCGCTCTTTTTTTCGCTTCTTCCAGCTCGTATTTTGTCCGCCGGGTAACGACCTCCAGCCTGAAGCCAACGAATTCAGCGATCATGTCTTTCAGGTTCAGGGTACGCGGACGGCCATTGACCAGGGCCACGTTGTTGATACCATAAGAAGTCTGTAATTCACTGTACTTATACAGCTGGTTGATGATGACCTGGGCTACCGCGTCGCGGCGTAATTCAACAACGATACGGGTACCGTCTTTGTTGGATTCATTCGCTACGTGGGTAATGCCGTCAATGATCTTATTGTTTACAAGGTAACCGATCTTTTCGGCCAGGGTATCCCGGCTTACCTGGTAAGGCACCTCGGTGATCACGATCTGGTCCTTACCGTTTTTAAGGGTTTCGATATCTACTTTACCTCTTAATACAACCCTTCCGCGGCCGGTCATGAAGCCCTGGCGGATACCGTCGATACCGTAGATGATACCGCCGGTAGGGAAGTCGGGAGCTTTCACGTAGTTCATCAGCTCCTCTATAAGAATGTCTTTATTGTTGATATAGGCAATACACCCGTCAATCACCTCGGTAAGGTTATGCGGCATGATATTCGTTGCCATACCTACAGCGATACCGCTGGACCCATTCACCAGTAATTGGGGCACGCGGGTTGGTAGTACCGTAGGTTCTTTTAAGCTGTCGTCAAAGTTTAAGCCGAAATCTACTGTGTCTTTTTCGATATCCTCGATCATGCTCTCGGCATAACGCTGCATCCGTACCTCGGTATAACGCATAGCTGCCGGGCCGTCACCGTCCTGGGAGCCAAAGTTACCCTGGCCGTCTACCATCATATAGCGCATGCTCCAGGGCTGGGCCATACGTACCATTGCATCATAAACAGAGGAGTCTCCATGCGGGTGATATTTACCCAGTACCTCTCCAACAACACGCGCGGATTTTTTGTAAGGTTTGTTGAAATCCATACCCAGCTCGTTCATCGCGTACAGGATACGGCGGTGTACCGGTTTAAGGCCATCGCGAACATCCGGAAGGGCACGGCCTACGATTACCGACATGGAATAGTCGATATAGGCGGACTTCATTTGCTCTTCGATATTTACAGCTACGACCCTGTTATTTTCTGATTCCGGGTTCAACTCTTCCGGAGGTAAACCATTGTTGTTTTCACTCATGTCAATTGCTTAAAAAGTATCGCAAATATAAGCTTTTTAAGCCCGGATAAATGTCAAAAAATACCTATTTTCCACAATGTTAATAAATAAAAATCAAGGCATAAAACAGCCAATTATATTATATCCGTATTTTGGTTTCAAAATTGAACTATGAAAGTATCTTGGGACATTATTTGGTGGACCGGTATAATTATAATGCTGTTGGTGTTTGCCTTGTTTTTATTGCATTTACAAGATACCGTTAAAGCTGCGGCTCCTGAAAACCGGAAGTTAAAAGCCGGATCTATATGGATGCAATTTATTCCGCTGATAGGGGTCGTATATAGTTTTATAGTTGCGATAAAACTCTCTGATACTATAGTAGCGGAATATAGGGCTAAGGGGCAAGCTTTACCGGTAGAAAGGCCCACTTATAAAGCCGGGATTACCCTGGCTTTCTTTTCTTTGATCACTTCTATTTTAGGGTTTTTTCCTAAGCTAACGATGAATGAGCTGGGGCAACTTATGTATGCCGAAAAAACAGCTGTGCCCTTTTTATCAATAATTATTGTGATTGCAGACCTTGCTTTCTTTGTATTATGGATTGTTTATTGGGCACAAACAGCCGGTTATAAAAAGAAAATGAAAAATCTGCCTGATCAGCTCCCGGATAACTCAATTTTCAATCATTCCTGATCTTCTTTACGGATAAAAGCTACTAAGAATTTCTTATATTTAGCTGAAAAGCTTATTTTGCAGTATATAACTTAAATAGTTTAAATATGGCAGCAGCAGCAGTGGGCGCAATGCTCTTTATGGTATTATTCTTTGTTGGGATCGGTCTTTTGATCGCGATCCTCTATTTGTTGAATTTGCAAAATACGCTTAAAGCGGCCGCGCCGGAGAACCGGAAGATGCCACCTGCTAATGTGTGGCTACTTTTGATCCCTATTTTCAGCACTTATTATATGTTTGTAGTAGCGAAAAGAATTTCTGAAACGATCAAGGCAGAGTATGCCTCAAAAGGGCAGGTGCCGGACAATCCCAAACCGACTTATAATGTAGGTATGGCCATGGCCATCGGTTCCGCAATCAGTATGCTGATTTCCTTATTTACCTTTAAGGATTCCTATAATGAAACAATGGCAGTTTTCTCTGCTTCTTCCAGTGGTAATGTGGAAGAAATGATGGCGGTTCAGAATGCCTCTGCTGGTGGCGGAGCATTATCGGTGTTTAGCTCTATCATAAGCCTGGCTTTGTTTATCTTATGGATCGTTTACTGGGTGCAGACCGCAGGCTATAAAAACAAGATGAAGAGTTTACCCAATAATAACTCGGACAGCCAGATTTTTAACGAGCTGTAGTTAATTTTAGTATAAAAAATAGCCCTGTGAATATCATCACAGGGCTATTTTTTTGTAATGTTGTTCCGGTTAAAAACGATAGCTGATACCGGCTCCGAAATTGGTATAGGTATCCTTACTTTCATTACTGCTAAGCTTGGGCTGGTAGCCGTCCATCTGGTCTGTATTCAGGTAATTGGCCCTGTAAAACAGGTTCACATAAAATCCTTTGGCTTTGAAAGGTTTGCTCAGCGGAATGTCTATGCCAAACTCTACCGGAATGACCATGTCTGTACCGGAGTAATTACCCATAAATTCGAAAAGAGCTACCTGGTCGGGAAGGTAGCTGATCTGCGTCTGGCTTTTCATCAGGCCGATACCCACGCTGCCATAAATTTTTGAAAGATAATACAGGTACTTTTCCTGCTGTGCTTTCTGTAAAATGCCAACGGGATAAATTTTCACGCTAAGATCTCCCTGGAAAAAGTTGTTGGTATAATGCATCACGTTTGCCGCACCTTCATCGCCCCCTTCCAGCTGGCCGGCATTTAAATTGGCCCTGAGGCTAAGGTAAGGTGTAAAATTATAGGCCGCATTAGCCCCGTAAAAATAACGGGATTGATCGGGGGTGGCATCGGTGTGAGAGGTCGTCATGCCGCCCTGGACGCCAACGGAGAACTGGCTAAAGCCAACTTGCGCGCTGCCTAAAAGCAGCACGGATAGTAAAAATTGCTTCATTTTTTTGTTTTTTTGTTTTGCCCGGCAAAGGTAAAGAAAAACACCATCCTTGCCCTGTTAAATAAGGATAAGGATGGTGTTGGAAAAGATATTTTAGTATCCTGTAAAAACCTAAGCTTCCATATAAGCTTCTACCGGCTCACAGGTACAGATCAGGTTCCTGTCCCCATGCGTATTATTGATACGGGCAACGGTCGGCCAGAATTTATTAGCCGCTACATAAGGTAAAGGGAAGGCCGCGGTCTGGCGGCTGTAAGCATGTTCCCATTCATTCGCAGTAACTACATACATGGTATGCGGCGCGTTTTTCAAAGGATTGTCTTTACGGTCGGCCTGGTCAGCTTCGATTTGCCTGATCTCGTCCCTGATCGACAACATGGCGTCACAGAAACGGTCCAGTTCGCTCTTATCTTCACTTTCTGTTGGCTCAATCATGATCGTACCGGCTACAGGGAAGCTCATAGTAGGCGCGTGGAAGCCGTAGTCCATTAAGCGTTTCGCTACATCTTCCGCTTCGATATCGGCTGTTTTTTTGAATGGTCTTAAGTCTACAATGAACTCATGCGCACAGGTGCCGTTAGCACCGGAGTACAGTACTTCATAGTCTTTCTCCAGGCGCGTTTTCATATAGTTGGCATTCAGGATAGCGTTTTGTGTAGCTGCTTTTAAGCCATCAGCACCCAGCATACGGATGTAGGCATAAGAGATCAGCAGGATAGATGCAGAACCGTATTGAGCGGCGGAAACTGCATTATGAGCCGTATTTTTCTCTGTGCTGGTGCTTACGTGTCCCGGTAAGAAAGGGATCAGGTGCGCGGCCACGCAGATCGGGCCTACACCCGGGCCACCACCGCCATGCGGGATAGCGAATGTTTTGTGCAGGTTCAGGTGACAAACGTCAGCTCCGATATAACCCGGAGCGGTTAAGCCTACCTGGGCATTCATATTAGCGCCATCCATGTATACCTGGCCACCATTGTCGTGGACGGCTTTGATGATGTCTTTAATGCTTTCTTCAAAGATACCGTAAGTGGAAGGGTAGGTGATCATTACCCCTGCCAGGTTGTCTTTATGTTGCTCTGCTTTCGCTTTCAGATCTTCTACGTCAATATTACCGTTCTCCAAAGCTTTTACCACAACCACTTTGTAGCCAGCCATTACTGCAGAGGCAGGGTTGGTACCATGCGCGGAGATCGGGATCAGGATAATATTTCTATGTCCTTCGCCACGGCTTTCGTGGTAAGCGCGGATACATAACAAACCTGCATATTCTCCATTAGCGCCGGAGTTAGGCTGAAGGCTGCAACCGGCAAAACCAGTGATTTCAGATAAATGTTTTTCCAGGTCTTTGATCACAGACAGGTAACCCGCCGCCTGCTCTTTGGGTACAAACGGGTGGATCTTACTGAAATGGCTCCAGCTCAACGGGATCATTTCAGTAGCCGCGTTCAGTTTCATGGTACAGCTGCCCAGGGAGATCATAGAAGTGTTCAGCGCCAGGTCTTTATTCTCTAAAGACTTGATGTAGCGCATCATCATCGTTTCGCTATGGTAGCTATTGAAATTAGGATGGGTCAGGAAATTGCTTGTTCTTACTAAAGATTCAGGAACGCCTGCCAGTAAGTGCGCGTCATCTGCTTCGTAGCTTACCGCGTTCACCACATCGTTTAAGATATTGATGATGTCGGCCAGGTCATCGAAGCTGGTGGTTTCATCAAGGGAAATACCTACCAGTTCTTCGCTGATATACCTGAAGTTGATTTTTGCTTTTTCCGCCTGGCTTTGGATGATTGCCGCTTTATTGGTTTTGATCACTACGGTATCAAAGAAGGAGTCAGACCACAACTCATGGCCATTATCTTTTAAGGCGGTCGCTAAAGCCTGCGCTAGGATATTTACCCTGGAAGCGATGTTTTTCAGGCCCTGAGGACCGTGATAAACCGCGTACATTGCCGCCATGTTGGCCAGTAATGCCTGTGCTGTACAGATATTTGATGTTGCTTTTTCGCGTTTAATATGTTGCTCGCGGGTTTGTAAAGCCATACGTAAAGCCCTGTTACCCTGTGCATCGATACTTACACCGATGATACGACCGGGGATACTGCGCTTGAACTCGTCTTTACAGGTAAAGAAAGCCGCGTGCGGTCCGCCGAAGCCTAATGGAACGCCGAAACGTTGGGAGTTACCGATGGCTACATCAGCACCCAGTTCACCCGGAGGCGTTAATAAAGTCAGTGCCAGCAGGTCAGTTGCATAAGCGATGTAAGCGCCGGCAGCGTGTACTTTTTCAGTGAACGCGCGATAATCTTCCACCGCACCCATAGCGTTCGGGTATTGTACCAAAGCACCGAAATAAGTGTTGTCAATTTCGACTGTATGGTAATCGCCGAATACCAGCTCAATGCCTAATGGCGTAGCGCGGGTGGTAATTACGTCTTTTGTTTGCGGGAAAGTATGTTTGTCTACGAAGAACTTAGGGCGTTCCGGCGCAGCAGTGTTTTTGTTTAAGGCATGGAAGAACATGGCCATAGCTTCCGCCGCCGCTGTTGCTTCATCCAGTAAGGAGGCATTAGCAATTGGTAAAGCCGTCAGTTCAGCTACCATGGTCTGGTAGTTCAATAAACTTTCCAGGCGACCCTGAGAGATCTCTGCCTGGTAAGGCGTGTATTGGGTATACCAACCCGGGTTTTCAAACACATTTCTAAGGATAACGGATGGTGTTACCGTGTCATAATAACCTTGCCCGATATAAGTTTTGAATACTTTATTTTTGATGGACACCTGCTTCAGCATTCTTAAATAGTCCTGCTCGCTTAAGGCCGGCGGGATATTCAGAGGCTTCGGAAGCCTGATTGCAGAAGGGATGGTTTTGTCTATCAATGCGTCAAGGCTGTCAACGCCAATGGCAGCAAGCATTTCCTGTGTTTGAGATTCATTAGGTCCAATGTGACGACGGCTGAATTCGTGCTGTAAAGCTGCAAAAAGATTCATATCGGGATATAAAATATGTGGTTAAATGAGGTGCAAATTTACAATTAATATTTATGATTAGGAAATAGGCTTAAGCACCTATTGGGGATAATTATAGTCTGATTAGAGAAATTTATAATACAATCTTCACCTACGAAGGGCGTATATTGTCTTTATTGTGTTCCACCGGACCAGCATAATGATGCCCGTAGCAAAGCATATCATCGCAGTATTCAAATGGGAGGTGCTACAGTTACCATTATATATAGAACCGGAGTAATTTTTCCAGTGCCAGGGGAAGACTTTATTATAGACCGGCAGTTTCAGATGAAGTTGTTTATTAAGTATTGCCGGGAGCAGGTCGATTATATCGGGCAAAACAGCCCCGGTTAATGTGACCAGCATAATGACCTTGTATTCCTTTCGGGCAAAAAAGATCAAAGCGAATAGTAATATAAAGCCGGCAATGAAATCAACTTTTGAGTTGATAGGATAGCAATGCGGTGTATAATCCAATAAAGCATGTGACACAAAGGCGATAAACACCCCGGCTGTTGCAGTAAGGAATATTTTTGGTTTTGCTACTTCAGTGCACACGGCTATAGCTATACCGAAACCGGCTACCAGGTGGAATAAGACATTCATATATGGATATTTGAGATAAATATAAGTAAATTGAAGGAACCTATATATTTGTGTTCTTTTTAATAACAGGTTACAATGAGTGCAGCGCAACTATTCTTTCAATCCATGAACCTTAACATCAGGTATGATGCCCCACAGGAAGTATGGGATCAGGTAGCTTTGATCTATGAAAAGCTGGAAGGTTGGATAGGATATGCTTATGACTTACCTTTTTGGTTTGGCTTTGATGAAACGCAAAAGCATATTTGTGCTTCTGTAGAACCCTCCGGGCTCCAGTTCTCAGGGTTGATGCCGGAATCTGAATGGGATGAATGGCGTAAGGCGGTTAAGGCTATAGCCACCGAAATCCTGGGCTATAAGTTAGGGGAGATCAAAGCAGGAGAGGTGGATTTTTAAACTTATAAAAATATAAAAGCTTAAACCCTCCAGAACTTTAAGGCTATTCCGTTACAGTAATCACCACCTGGTAGTCCGCCGCCATATGAGGGGCATAAGTAGAGGTAATCACCCCGTTTCCCATTACCCGCAGGCTGTCTACTTCAAAGAATTCACAATCCTTTTGCCAGAGCCGGGTAGGGCATTGGTTGAATTTTAAAGTGTCTTTACCGGTTTCGGTAGCCAATACCTGGTAGGTAACGGTTTCTCCGCCACCATCTACATTATTCGGGTCTTTCAGCATGGATTTGATGCCTTCCAGCTTGAATTGCCTTACGAGTTTGGACTCATTCATCCAGCATAACTCATAACCGGTGCTTTTGTTTTGGGGTAAAGAAAAAGTAACGATGTTCCCTTTTTTGATACTTAGCTGGTAAGTCCCCTTCTCTTTGAAATCGTTAGGTACGGATTCATTACAGGAACTCATGAGTGCCATTAAGCACAGGCAGAAAGCAGATAAAGAAATATGAAACTGGGACATGTCAACCGGATTTTTAGCTACCCGCAAATTTAAACATTAATATGTGGTATCGAGGAAAAATAGTTAAAAAGGCTGTTTCAAAAGAAAAAATTCCTGTCGCATTTCGACTAGCTCAATGTGACAGGAATTTTTATAAAATTTGATTCCTTTATATTATATATAGAGTACCTTATAGGTTGTTTCGTCCCCAGTTTATTACTCAGCAAAGTACTTATGGAAATAAGGGATCGTTTCAATGCCTTTGAAGTAGTTGGCTACATCGTATTTTTCGTTAGGGGAGTGAATGTTGTCATTATCCAGGCCAAAGCCTAATAATACGGTTTTCAGTCCCAATACTCTTTCAAATAAAGCGATGATAGGGATGCTACCGCCACCACGGGTCGGGATCGGCGCTTTGCCAAAAGTGGTTTCGATCGCTTTCGCGGCCGCCTGGTAGGCTTTACCATCCGTGGGTGTAACAACAGGTTCACCGCCATGATGCGGACGTACCACCACTGTTGTACCCGGAGTTGCCAGGCTTTCAAAATGTTGCTGGAACAGCTCTGTGATCTCGTGAGAAACCTGGTTAGGTACCAGGCGCATAGAGATCTTAGCGAATGCTTTTGACGGTAAAACCGTCTTAGCACCTTCACCGGTATAGCCACCCCAGATACCGTTTACATCCAGTGTCGGGCGTACGCCGGTACGCTCAAATGTAGTATAACCTTTTTCTCCGGCTACGCTGTTCACGCCTAATTCTTCTTCGTATTCTTTCAGGTCAAAAGGGGCATCGTTCAGGGCTTTACGCTCTGCTTCGGTCAGCTCCAGTACCTTGTCGTAGAAGCCGGGGATCGTGATATGTTTGTTCTCGTCATGTAAAGAAGCGATCATTTTACACAGCTCGTTGATCGGGTTAGCTACGCCGCCACCGTAGACACCGCTGTGCAGGTCACGGTTAGGGCCGGTCACTTCCACTTCCAGGTAAGCCAGGCCTCTGAGACCGGTCTCAATGGAAGGGTGCTCCATGCTGATCATAGAAGTATCGGAAACCAGCACGATATCTGCTTTTAATTTTGCTACATTTTCTTCCAGGAAGGTCGCGAGGTTGGCAGAACCGACTTCTTCCTCGCCTTCGATCATCATTTTTACATTGCATTGCAGTGTATTGGTTTTCGCCATGATCTCGAATGCCTTGATATGCATATAAAACTGGCCTTTGTCGTCACAGGCGCCACGGGCAAAGATCTTGCCTTCTTTGATCACCGGCTCGAAAGGACCGCTGTGCCATAATTCCAATGGATCGGCAGGCTGCACATCATAGTGCCCGTATACCAGTACGGTGGGTAAGGCCGGGTCGATTATTTTTTCACCATACACGATCGGGTGACCGGCAGTAGGGCAAACTTCGGCACTGTCACAACCGGCATCCAGCATAGCCTGCTTTACCGCTTCCGCGCATTTGGCCACATCGCCTTTGTATTTGCTGTCGGCACTTACAGAAGGGATGCGTAATAAATCAAGTAATTCGTTTAAAAAACGATCTTTATTGGCTTCTAAATAAGCTTTCCAGGCTTCCATATAATATGTTTTAATTATTAATTGTTAGTGGTTAATTATTAATGGTAGGTAATGAGTAATAGGTTATTATTAATTGTTAGTGGTTAATTATTAATGATGAGTGATGGCAGGTTGATTACTAATTGTCAATGGTTAACTATATACTAACCCAATAGTTATTTACTTTTCACTTTTCACTTTTTACTATTCACCATTCACAATTATCTTAAACCCAAATAATTTTATCTACTAAAGGTATTTTACGGGTACCTTCTTTTTGATCATCAGAGTAGCCCAGGTAAATCAGTCCCATAACGAGGTCATTTTCGGTAAGGCCCAGGTACATTTTCATGGCCGGGTGATGCGTCATGCCGCCGGTACTCCAGAAGGAGGCGATGCCTTTCGCGGTAGCGCCCAGCAACATATTTTCGGTAGCCGCGGCAACAGCCGCATACTCTTCTTCCACGATGATCTTAGTGTCCGGCGTGCGGCGCATTACCGTGATCACCAGGTGAGAGGCTTTGTCGCCCATTTTGGTCAGCGATTCCCTCTTGGTTTCTGTACGCAGAGCTTCGTCTGTATTGGCCCAGTATAATTCGGCGTGATGTTCACAAAATTTCTTCAGGTTGTCGCCGGTCAGGACGAAAAAACGCCAGGGTTCCGTGCGGCCATGGGTAGGCGCCCAGTCCGCGGTGGCGATAATGTCTTTAATATCTTGTTCCGGAATAATCTGCCCGTTCATTTGGGCGGGCTTTACCGTTCTCCTTCGGGTAACGATCTCTTTAAACTGTTCAAATGTGCTCATCTGGCTATTTTAGCGCTGTAATTTTAGGAAATGAGGTCAA
This sequence comes from Taibaiella sp., assembly GCA_016786705.1. GTDB lineage: Bacteria > Bacteroidota > Bacteroidia > Chitinophagales > Chitinophagaceae > Edaphocola. The sequence continues at coordinate 123,467 of JAEUVV010000008.1, read as the reverse complement.
ATTTAGGCAGAAATATTGAAAAACGCCGGAATCCTTAATAGAGCATCTTTATTATAATGTTTAGCCGGTTTATGGATGAAGCAATTGAAATGGTTATCATAAAAACGCATTTTGGGCTTTAATAACCATGCAGATTAGTGTATGCAGCATCAATAATAGTAACGTTCTTTCCATTTGTGCGCTGAGCAATCCTCCAGTCTGGCTAGTTTTTTGTCGGTCAAAAGATCAACATGGGCTTAATCAAGCGATACAAACAGCTCTGTCCTCGTCTTCCAGACATTACCTGTTTTGCACCACATTGCTGAATAGTTGCCGCCTTTTGCGCCATCTTTATAGTTCCAAATGCCGGTTTCCCAGGCTAATTTGCCGCTTTCGCCAACAATAATTTCAGCAGGAAGTCTTTCAAATAAAACAATACCGGAGCTAAACATTTCCTTCCATATTTTAGCAAGACTTTTCTTTCCGGCATGTTTTCCGCCTTCGCCCGAAATCACAATGATATCTTCCATATAATGTTTCGTTACCCCTTCCACGTCTTTTATAGCAATAGCCGCATTGGAAGCCTGTCTGGCGTTTTGAATGTATTCTCTATCCGTCATTAGATTTAAATTTTATATCGATGCTGTCTAAAAAGCCAGGATTCTTGTCGCATTGAGCTCCGTCGAAATGTAGCAAGAATGGAGGATCAAATTTGTCTACCCTTCGATATACCCAGGATGACAAATTGCACCCTTTTTAGACACCTTCATTGAATTTGGGTTAGGTTTTGTTGGTCAAAAGACCAACAAAGGCGCAATCGTCAGGATCCTAAGCCGTAAATAGATTACTAAGGTGCTGACCTAATAACCATGCAGGTTAGTGTCTGTGGCATCAATAATAGTAACGTTTTTCCCCATTTTCTTTTGAATAAGTTTGAAATGGGCTAATTCCTCCTCCGTAATTAAAGTAATCGCTTTCCCCTGCTTCAGGGCCCTGCCTGTGCGGCCAATGCGGTGTACATAATCTAAAGGTGAGCGGGGCAATTCGTAATTAATCACCACGGGTAATGACTCAATATGGATGCCGCGCCCCATAAGATCGGTTGCCACCAGGATCTGGTTCTTTCCGGCCTTAAACCCTGCCAGTCTGTCCATTCTTGCATTTTGCGATTTACCCGCATGAACAGCTACTGCGTTTATTTTATTCTTTTTTAATTTATCCACAACATTATCGGCCGTTCTTTGAGCGGAAACGAACACAAGCGCTTTATCCAATTGCTGCTCTTTAATCAAATAGCGCAAAAAAGGGCCTTTGGTGGCAGCCGTCACCAAATAGGCAATCTGCTCAATAGCATCCAGAGATTGTTGTTCCGGCTCAATGGTGATCATAACAGGCTTTATGCCCAACCTTGATTTAAGTTCGGTCACTTTATCATTGAGCGTTGCAGAGTATAGCATAGTTTGCTTGTGTGCAGGCAGGAGCGACAATAATTGATCCATCTCCGCTTCAAAGCCCAACTGGAAAAGTTTATCCGCCTCGTCGATCACCAACTGCCTGATTCCGGATATGTCAACTGCATTTTTTGCTATCAATTCCAGCAATCTGCCCGGAGTGGCAATCAATACCTCAACGCCCATTAAAGCTTTCATCTGGGGCTGTATGGAAACGCCGCCATATACCGCCAAAGTGCGAACAGATCTGCGCAAAGGTTCCGAAAATACCCGGAATACCTCATCAATTTGAACGGCTAATTCGCGCGTGGGCACCAACAGCAATATGTGCACGGAGCGGTTGCGCTCATTTTTGACCTGCTGCAACTGGTCCAGGATCGGCATGACAAAACTGGCCGTTTTCCCGGCACCCGTTGGTGCCACACCCATAATATCTTTACCGGCCAAAATCGGCGGTATGGCCTCCGCTTGTATGGGAAAAGCCTGGGCGAACCCCATTTGCTTCACTGTATGTAAAATGTTTGCAGATAATCCTAACGATTCAAATTTCATTTAATTAAATTAGGCCTCAAAGGTACAGCAACATAAGCCAAAAAAATAGCTTATCTGAATGAAGCCCGCAATCGTTTTGTATCTTAAACTGATACCGCGTAAGCTGATCTTGAATAGAGGCTCCACTCATTTACCGGCAATTTTTTTACTTTTTTATCATATTAAAAATTTAACTTTGCGGCCATCCATATTTAACACATTTAAAAAATATTATGAGCATTATTACCAAAGTCCACGCTCGCCAGATCTTAGATTCCCGTGGCAATCCTACTGTAGAAGTTGATGTAATGACCGCTAATGGCGCTTTTGGCCGTGCAGCTGTTCCATCCGGCGCCTCTACAGGTAAACACGAAGCGGTAGAGCTGCGTGACGGAGATAAAAAGACCTATTTAGGAAAAGGTGTTTTGAAAGCGGTTGCAAATATCAACGATGGTTTGGCGGATGAATTATATGGTTTCGATGTCGCTGACCAGACCGGTATCGATCAATATATGCTGGATTTAGATGGTACTGCCAATAAAGCGAAATTAGGTGCTAACGCGATCCTGGCAGTAAGTATGGCGGTAGCTAAAGCGGCTGCTGAAGAGGCCGGCCTGCCTTTGTTCCGTTATGTAGGCGGTACTAATGCGAAGACATTACCGGTACCGATGATGAACATCCTGAACGGTGGCGCGCACGCGGATAATAAAATCGACTTCCAGGAATTCATGGTAATGCCTGTGGGTGCCGATACTTTTAGCGAAGGTTTACGCTGGGGTGTTGAGATCTTCCACTCCCTGAAGAAAGTATTGAGTGAAAAAGGCTACAGCACTAACGTAGGTGATGAAGGTGGTTTCGCCCCGGATATTCAAAGTAATGAAGAAGCAATCGAAACGGTATTAAAAGCGATCGAAAAAGCGGGCTACAAACCTGGTGATGATGTAGTGATCGCAATGGATGCGGCTATTTCTGAACTGTACGATGCGAAATCTAAGAAATATGTGTTCAAGAAATCGGATGGTAAGAAGCTGTCTTCTGAAGAAATGGTTGATTTCTGGAAAAAATGGGTGAAAAAATACCCGATCGTAAGCATCGAGGATGGTATGGACGAAGATGACTGGAAAGGCTGGAAAGCTTTAACGGATGCTATCGGTAACAATGTACAGTTAGTAGGCGACGATCTGTTTGTAACTAATGTATTGCGTCTTGAAAAAGGAATTAAAGAAAATACGGCCAATGGTCTTTTAGTAAAAGTTAACCAGATCGGTTCTTTAACAGAAACTATAGATGCGGTAACGATGGCACAACGTGCTAAATATAATACCATCATGAGCCACCGTAGCGGTGAAACGGAAGATGCTACCATCGCAGACCTGGCAGTAGCCTTGAATTGCGGACAGATCAAAACCGGTTCTGCTTCCCGCTCTGACCGTATGGCTAAATACAACCAATTATTACGTATCGAAGAGCAATTGGGCGACCTGGCTTACTACCCGGGAAAAAGCCTCAAATTCGGTATTTAATTATTAAAAGATAACCGGGACAACAGGGTTGCCGCGCAAGCGGCAACCCTGTTGTGTTTTAATAGGTTTTGTACTTATGCTTATTTAATTAAATATTTAAATGTTAGTAATTTAATTTGCTGTAAACAGGGCAATTATTGCAGCACACTACTTAATTTTGAGTTGACCTTAATTCATCCGCCCCATGTCTTTCAAGATTGATATCCATTGCCACCCGCAGTTAAAGCCCTACAGCCGCGCGCATGCTTATATGCCCCTGGTCCAATCCGTCAATCCGGGCCATGTGAGCAGCTTGTGGTTCACTTCCAACCCGACCTATCTCGAAAAGTCGGCGAATAATATGCTGGGCCTAACCCTGTTCCCGCAGGCCAACCTTAGCGCCGCAGCTAAAGCGAACGTACAGGTTATGGTGGTCGCCATAGGTTGTATTGAAAAGGGTTTTGTACAGTTCAGGGGGGTACTCAGCTTGTTTGAGCAATTGCTGGTAAACCTTACCACCGGCTTTGGGAAAACAAGGGTAAACGCGCTAAAATCAATGCAGGATTATTGGAGCGATTTCCAGCAGGAAATGGCTTTTATCAAAAGCGGTGAAGGTAGGGCGATAAAAGTGGGTGAGCGCTGGATGACTTATGAGCTGGCCCGGGATTTTAAAGACCTGGAGCGCATCATTGAGCGCAATAAAAAGATACCTGCACAGAATACAGCTGCGGATCCATTTACGATTGCTTTTATTCCCAGTGTGGAAGGACTGCATATTTTGAACACTGGATTAGGGCAGGTACTTAATGAAGAGGATGTCCTGGCGAAATTAAAAATGCTGAAAAACAGTCCTGCACGGCCCTGGTTTGTTTCCCTGTGCCATCACTTCTTTAACCAGCTTTGCGGGCATTCCCGGAGTTTTAAAGCGCCGATGATCAATGCCCTGGACCAGTCTGAAGGGATGGATTCGGGGTTTACGGACCTTGGTAAGAAAGTAGTGGCGGAACTATTGAGCGGTGCCGATGGCGGCCCGGTCTTTATTGACCTTAAGCATATGAGCATCGCGGCCCGGGCTTATTATATAGCGCTGCTGCAACAGGCCAGGTATAAAGGTAAAGTACCGGTCATCATTAGCCATGGGGTGTGCAATGGGGCTAAAGACTATACAGCAAATGGGCCTACACACCAGCTGCCCGGCAATACTTTTTACGATATCCCTTTATATGATGTGCCCGACGGTTATGACCGTACCGGTAAACTGATCGATACCAACCAGATTAATTTTTATGATGAGGAAATACTCGCAATGATCCGTACGGAAGGCATCATGGGCATACAGTTGGACGAAAGAAGAATAGCCAATGAAATGACCTTTAAGAAATTAAAGAAAACGGCAAATACAGAGTATAATGAGAAATTTCAGTACAGCCTGCTGGTTTGGAACCAGGTATTGCATGTGGCCAAACTTGCGGATGGCCGCGGCTTGCCTGCCTGGCATCATGTAGCCATAGGCTCCGATTTTGATGGTATTGTTGATCCCTTAAACCGCTTCTGGACCCTGGAAGAATATGGTGAGCTGGAAGCATTCCTGCTGATCCATGCCCGTAATTTTGTAGGCGCTAATGTAGCACATCCTATGCGCCATGCCATTAATCAACTGACCGCTGAAGAGATCATCAGCCGCTTGTTTGCCGAAAATGCCTGGTCTTTTTTTCAGAAATGGTATAGCTGATATACTTTAGTGTAGTATTTTCATTCTTCTGTAATATTAATTAGATTTGTAGGGCTTATACAAACCAGGCTATGCAGCAAATTGTTTACGAAGAAGAAATGACCCAAAAAGAAAAAGCATTCATTGCTAACCTGCTCGAGCGGGATTCCGTGGGCTATTTCCGGGTATTGCGTATGATGTTTGTAGTGGCGATCGTCATTATCGTGATCATCGGCCTTGTCGCTTCCTTTGTAAAGCCTGAAAATAAGCTGGAAGAACAGTTTTCCATGTCCAATTATATCATGGCGTCCACACTTTCCCTGTTGCTGTTGTTAGGGATTACTATTTACGGGAAAAAGAAATTTTCCGGTAAGTACAGGGCCGATCTGAAACATGGTCTTAAGAGAGTGATCGCTTTAAGCATTCAGCAAAAACAGTATGTAGAACTCTCGCAGACTTTTCATTTCCACCTCAACTATCCGGGCCTGAATAGTATTCAGGTAAGTGTGGAGGATTTTAAAATCTTTCATGTCGGCGACGTGATCCATGTCGAATTCGCCAAGTATTCTCAAACCTATCTGGGATATTTTTAATATTTCGAAGTGCGGTTATGCCTGTTGGTATTAAACTATTTTAACAAGCTTTTTAGGGGCTAAGGTTCAGGAATTCAATTTATCTTTGAGGTTTTTAAAGGCTCCGCTGAAAAGACTCTGGAAAATATTAAAATATGTGCTCTTGTCGCTGTTGGTATTATTGCTGGCAGCGGTCATTCTTGTGCGCATACCCGCCGTACAGCAATATGTGGCGCGGCAGGCGGCAGGCTGGCTGTCTGAGAAGTTGAACACTGAAGTCCGGGTAGAAGGCTTTAGCCTGAGCTTCCTGGATAAGTTAAGCCTGGATGGGGTCCTGGTCCGGGACCAGGATAAAGATACTTTGTTATACTCCGGGCATCTTGAAGTTAACCTTACGGATTGGTTTATTTTTAAAGAGGAAAAAGAACTGAAATATATCGGGCTCAAAGATGCTTATATCTACCTGGACCGCCCCAGGAATGATTCGGTATGGAATTACCAGTTTATCGCTGATGCTTTTTCTGAAGGTAACAGCACTTCAAAAAACTCCGGTAGTACTTTTGACTTTTCTCTGAAAAAAGCGGTACTGGAAAATGTCCATTTTATTTCCAGGGACCTTTGGCTGGGTGAAGACCATGAAGCCCATGTACAAAACCTTACCGTAGAGGTCCGGAAAATGGATTTTAAAAAGCGGGAGCTCATTATTGAACAGGTACTGATCGCCAATGCCAGCTATGGCCTGAGTGATTACAAGGCAGGGCGGCCGGATCGCCTGAAGCCAAGGCGCGTGCGTAGCATTGATACGACTCCCTTCAATCCTGATGGCTGGCAACTGGCCCTTCATAAAATAGAAATTAAAGACGGTCGTTTTTTTCTGGATAACCCGGATGAGCCTGCAGGGCAGCCCGGTTTGTATTATGAATGGAAAATGGATATCCAGCCCATCCAGCTCAGGGCGGAAGACATAAAGGTAATTGGCGATACGATCACCGGCGATCTTAAGTTTTTGTCGGCTAAAGACCGGAGCGGGATCGCTATTAAAGAGATGCGGGCAAAAGTTACCGTGTCTCCCAAGATGTCTGAATGTAAAGAACTATATCTCGCCACCAATAATTCCGTACTGCAGGATTATTATGCCATGCACTATGAGCGCTTTCCTGATTTTATCGACTATATGTCTAAAGTAAAGATGGAAGGCCGTTTTAAAAACGCGCGGGTCGCGATGGACGATATTACTTTTTTTGCGCCGGAGATGGCTTTGTTTAAAGGGATGGTGGTCGACCTGGACGGGAATGGTGGGGGAACGGTGGACAAGCTTTATGCGAATAAGGTAACGATCAGGGATGGTAAAAGCCTGTTAACCGTCGGTGACTTTACTATGGAAGGCTTGCCGGACATTGACCGCACTTACATGAGTTTTCAAAATAGTGAATTGAAAACTACCGGGGCCAATCTCCTGCATTATTTCCCTGCTATAGCACAGGATAATAATATCAACTGGCTGGCGCTTAAAAATATCGAGGCTCCTTTCGAGCTGATCGGCAGTGTCAATAGCTTTAATGTTAAGACAGGTATCCGTTCGGGTTTAGGCCGCTTGCATGTGGATGGTGATTTTAACTACCTGCTGGAAGGCATTCCAGAATATGCCGCGCAACTTGACCTGGATCATTTTCAATTAGGAGGGTTCTTAAATACCGACCTGGTAAACAATGCCAGCGGTAAGTTCCGGATATCCGGCAAGGGCTTTGATCCTAAACTGCTGCAGGTAAATACGGAAGGGAAGTTTGAGCTCATTGAAACGAAGCAATATGCTTTTCATAATCTGGCGCTTAAAGGCCAGCTGACACCGGGATTGTTTGAAGGGAAATTCGAGGTGAATGATGAAAATGCGGTGCTGCGTTTTGAGGGCAGCCTGAAGAATATGCTGTCGAAGCCTGAAGGAGACCTTAAAGCGGATATTACACACCTGAACTTAAAAGCTTTAGGCCTGGTAGAAGACCAGACGAGCCTGGCCGGCCTGCTGGAAGGGCATTTCGAAGGCCTGAGTGTCGACCAGATGCTGGGCGAGGCTACCCTGAAACAAATGACGGTAAAACGGGATGCGGATATACTGGATATTGACTCCATTTACCTGAAATCCCTGGTAGAAGATGATATACGTTACCTGTACCTCGGTACCAGTAATATCTCGGCCAGGCTCTGGGGCGATTATAAAATTGTAGCGCTGCCGCAAACCATCAATCACTTTTTGTCCAAGTATTTACCTAATTATTTTAAGGCACCGGCTAAATATGACGCGGATCAACTGATCTATTTCGACGTGAATGCCGGGAATATAAATGACCTGCTTTCGGTATTCAGTAAAGACATACAGTTGTCAGAGGGGGGAACGGCAAGCGGAATATTGAACTCGGCTACAGACCAGGTTACGATAAATGCTTATTTGCCTGAATTCGTGCTTAACGGGGTGCATATGGATTCCTTATTTGTAAAAGGTACAGGCGGTCAGCAAAGTTTTGATATCACTGCCGGTACGGCCACTTTAGGTTATGGTGCCAATGTGTTCCTGAACCGCCTGGATGTAAACGCGACCCTGGCCAATAATTTACTGGAATTCAAAATGACCACCGCGACCCGGGACGAGTTTGGTAATGCCACGCTGAACGGGAAAGGGGAGCTTCTGGGCGATAAAGTGATCGTGAATATTTTGCCTTCGCAGATTTTTGTCAATAATAATACCTGGACCATACCCGCCGGTAATGAGATCGTGTATGATGACGGGCGCCTGAATATTGCTAATCTTGAAATTAATTCGGACAACCAGCATATTTATATCAATAAAGCGACGAACCTGGAAGATGCTGCTCATATAGAGCTTATCAACCTGGGTATTGCGCCTATGTCGCGGTTATTACAGTTGGATCAACTGATCAGTGGCGGTAATATCAATGGCGTGGTGGATATAGTACATATTATGGATCATCCTGTTTTTGATTTTTCTTTATCCTCTAACGAGGTGAAAGTGCAGGGGGACCCCATCCAGTCGCTTCGGTTGAAAGGCCGGTATGAGCAGGAGCATAATATGCTTTACCTGGATGAATATACCGGCGTTGCCGATAAGGATGGAAAGATGTCTGTAAGCGGCTCATGGGCACTAGGTTCCCAAAATGTCAATGCGATGTCGGGCCTGATCCATTTTGATAAAGCGAACGTGGTTTGGTTAAGTCCTTTACTAAAAGGCTACGTTAACCAGCTGGATGGCAGGATCAGTGGTAAAGTAAGCTTGAATGGTAATACCGACCAATTGAATACGGAAGGCCAGCTGCAATTATTGCAGGTAAAAGTAAGGCCGGAAGTGCTGGGCGAGCGGTACAGCATTCCTTCCGGATTGATCCAGCTAAAAGGAGCGGAGATAGATCTTGGAAAGCTTGAGGTGCACGATATGCAGGATAATATTGCGGTTGTATCTGGTGTGATCCGGCATAAGAACCTGGTGTCGTATGATTTTGATGCCCGGGTGAAGAGCGATAAATTCAGGGTATTGAACCTGGCGGCACCCGAAACGGGGCAATATTACGGGACCATAGATGCTAAATTGGACGCCAGTATTACCGGGGCGGCGACGGATATAAAGGTACAGGCATCGCTTGAACCATTAGAGCATTCCAGCCTGGTAATTCCTCTGGACTTTTCCAGCGATGTGGGCACCTATAATTATATCAAATTTAAAAAAACAGAAGAACAGCTTTTTGCCTGGCGGCAGAAGAAACTTAAGTTTTCCAATAAGTACAATATCCGGATCGATGCGGTGATCAATAATAATTTAAGTACCAACATCGTTATGGACCCCAAGACCAATGATGAGTTGTTTTCGAGAGGCGAGGGGAATATCGTGATGGAAATTCCTTCTGATGGCGATATTAAGCTGAACGGTAATTATAAAATAGAGAGCGGGCATTATAATTTCGCGTTCCGGCAAATGCAGATCTTAAATTATAACCGGGAATTCAACCTGGTGCCTGGCAGTACCATTGTCTGGAGCGGTGATCTTTATGACGCGCATTTGAACGTAACGGGTATCACTACCGTAAAGGCAAGGTTGTATGACCTTATCGCGAATGAAGTGAACCGGGTAAACCTTTCCCAGCAGGAGATCGCGGACGCGCAACTGGCGCAGATGATTAATGTAAGGCTTACCGCATCTAATACTTTACAGAACCCGGACATAGACTTTAAAATAGAATTGACGGAGAACCGCTCTATAGGTACTTATGCTTACCAGAAACTGGAACGCGTGAATACCGATGAAACCCAGTTACTGAACCAGGTGGCCTCTTTATTGCTCCTGGACCAGTTCGCGCCACCGGAAGGGTTTATGAACAATACGGCTGCGGTATCTTCCGGTACCTTAAACAATGTTACCGATATTGTTTCGTCGGTAGCTTCTTCACAGCTGACGAACTGGGCTAATAAATTGTTCAGGGTAGAAGACTTGCATGTGGGCGTACGCTATAAAAATTACAACCTCAATAATAGTCTAAATAATGGCGGCAATCCCGGTAGTATTGATTACCTGAACCGGAATGAGGCTAAGTTAAGTGTGCGCAAAAACTTTTTGAACAACCGGCTTCTGGTAGATGTGGGCGGGGTTTACGACTGGGGAAGGCCTTCCCAGGTGGGTTCCGGCGGTTCTTATACTTCCAACCTGGCCGGTGACTTTATGGCCCAGTACCTGATCCGCAGAGATGGGCGGGTGCGTTTTAATATCTTCAGGACGAGTAACTATGACGCGCTCTTCCAGCAAAATATTTCCCGGCAGGGAGTGGGAATTTCTTATCGACGTTCCTTTAACAATGTATGGGAACTCTTTGGCCTGGGCAGGAAGGCATTGGCCGATAGTACTAACAACACCGATACACTTGCCCCGGCTGTTGCGCCGGCCGATACTGCCGGAGATTAATTTAGTTGTTAATCCTTTAACCGGGCAACTTACAAAAAAGCATCAAAAAGGTTTAATCCTCTTTAATGCTTTTGCTTTATGATCATGCCTGTTGTAACATGAACAGGGGAAAGAAAACCTATAAGGTTTCTAGAACCTTATAGGTTTAAAGATTACACGATCACATTGATCATTTTGCCTTTTACAAAGATGATCTTTTTATGGGGTTTTCCTTCCAGCCACTTGGTCACCACATCATTTGCTAAAACAACCGGCTCAATATCGGTCTGCTCCGCGGTCACCGGGAACTCGATATTAGTACGGTGCTTACCATTGATCGCAACGGGGTATACCTTATTCGCTTCTTCTATATAGCTTGCTACAAACTCCGGATAATCCGCTGCGGTAACCGAACCTTCATTACCCAATTGGTGCCATAGCTCCTCCGCGATATGCGGCGCGAAGGGACAAAGCAATTTAACGGCATCACCCAGGATCGCTTTCTTGTGACATTTAAGGTCGGACAATTCATTGGTCAGGATCATAAACTGGGATACCGAAGTGTTGAAAGAAAAACGTTCGATATCCTCTGTGATCTTCTTGATGGTTTTATGCAAAACTTTCAGCTCCTCTGCCGTTGGTGCTTCTTCGGTAACGATACTTTGCTCGGTTTGCTCATCAAAGAATAAACGCCAGAATTTTTTCAGGAAACGGTGTACGCCCTCGATGCCCTTGGTATCCCAGGGTTTGCTCATTTCAATAGGGCCCAGGAACATCTCGTACATCCGGAAAGTATCCGCGCCATACTCTTTTACAATATCGTCTGGGTTGACTACATTGTATTTGGATTTGGACATCTTCTCGGTTTCTACGCCACAGATGTATTTATCGTCTTCCAAAATAAACTGCGCGTTAGCGTATTCCGCACGCCATTGTTTGAACTTTTCTATATCCAGTACAACACCATCTACTAAACTTACATCTACATGTAAAGGATTTACTTCATGTTGTTTTTTTAAGCCTGCAGAAACAAACTGGTCCTGTGTGCCGGCGATACGGTATACAAACCTGGAGCTACCCTGTATCATGCCCTGGTTCAGCAATTTGGCGAAAGGTTCTTCAAAATTGACATAGCCCAGGTCAAATAAAACCTTGGTCCAGAAACGGGAATACAGTAAGTGGCCCACCGCATGCTCGGTACCACCTACATACAAGTCTACCTGCTGCCAGTATTTACAGGCTTCAGGGTCCACAAAAGCCGCATCATCGTTAGGGCTCATATAGCGCAGGAAGTACCAGGAAGAACCGGCATAGCCCGGCATGGTATTGGTTTCACGGGTCAGGGTTTCACCGGCCGCATTCTCAATACTTACAAAGCTGTCGATATTGGCTAAAGGTCCTTGCCCTTCCGGTCCGGGTTTATAGCTGTCTACATGCGGTAAAACTACCGGTAGTTGCTGGTCTTCCGGTTTCAGGTTAACCGCGCTTTCTTCAATCGTATAAGGAATGCCGTTTTTGTAAACAACCGGGAATGGCTCGCCCCAGTAACGCTGACGGCTGAAGCCGGCATCCCGCAGGCGATAATTTACTTTTCTTTCTCCTAAGTTTTTTGCGGCAATGGCTTCAAAAATAGCTTTGGTCGCTTCCTTGATGCTCATGCCCGAAATGAAATCACTGTTTTCTATCGTACCATCTTTCTCTGTATAGGCAGCCTCGCCGGTAAAACGATCGCCGAAAATATTGGTAATCGTAATCCCGAAATGTTGCGCGAAAGCAAAATCACGGTCATCGCCTGAGGGTACTGCCATGATGGCGCCGGTACCGTACCCGGCCAGCACGTATTCCGAGATCCAGATCGGGATCAGCCGGCCACTGAAAGGATGAACCGCGTAAGCGCCTGTAAAACAACCGGAGATCTTTTTCTCCGCCATTCTTTCTCTTTCCGAGCGGCTCTTTACATATTGAATATATTGTTCTACATCCGCTTTTTGCTCCGGGGTAGTGATGTTGGCTATTAAATCCAGTTCCGGGGCCAGTACCATAAAGTCTACACCGAATACCGTATCCGGGCGGGTAGTGAATACCTCGATCTCCTGCTCCTTGTCTTTCACCTGGAAACGAAGGCTGGCGCCTTTGCTGCGCCCGATCCAGTTGCGCTGCATTTCTTTCATAGCTTCGCTCCACTCCAGGGTATCCAGCCCTTCGATCAGCCGGTCGGCATAATCGGTGATGCGCAGGAACCACTGGCTCATTTTCTTCTTCTCTACCGGGTGACCACCCCGTTCAGAGACGCCGTTTACGACTTCATCATTCGCCAATACGGTATTCAGGGCCTCGCACCACCATACCTCGGCATGGTCCAGGTAAGCCAGTCGATGCTGCATCAGCTTCGCACGTTTAGTGGCTTCATCAAAACTATTCCATGCTGCTGCGGTAAAAACGGCTTCATCGTCACGCTTGATAGTAGCATTGCCTTCTGCTGCGAATAGTGCGATCAAGCTATCGATCGGTTCCGCTTTTCGTAAACCTGGATTGTACCAGCTGTGAAACAGTTGGGTAAAGATCCATTGGGTCCATTTGTAGTATTTCGGGTCAGAGGTTTGTATCTCCCGGCTCCAGTCATAGTTGAAGCCGATATTGTCCAATTGTTCAATATACCTTTTAATGTTCTTTTCCGTAGTTACGGCCGGGTGTTGGCCGGTCTCCAGGGCGTACTGTTCTGCCGGCAGGCCAAATGCATCAAAACCCATCGGGTGCAATACATTAAAGCCTTTCATTTTTTTGAAACGGGAAAAGATATCAGTGGCGATATAGCCTAAAGGGTGACCGACATGCAGGCCCGCCCCGCTTGGATAAGGAAACATATCCAGGACATAATATTTGGGTTTGTCATAGCTGTTGCTTACCTGGTAAACATTGTTTTTTACCCAGTAATCTTTCCACTTTTGTTCTATAGCGTTATAATTGTACTTCATTATCTCTGATTATTTGGAGAGTTCCTTACCGGAACATTTCCTGTTTGTTGTGCAAAAAATTGCCGCAAAGGTACATAATCAGTCGTTTACTATATGAATATATACATAAAAAACGACAGCTATTTTAGATAGCTGCCGTATCAAACATTGGAAAAATGAAAAAAAGTATGCGGTATTTTTCTGTGATGCAAAGCTAGGAACTAAAAAGTATGCCTGCTGCTCCCGCAATTGCTTTTACTTAAAAATGACAGAGTCATTTAAGTGTCATAAAATGCTTAAAGGGCTTGCTACCAGGATGTTTTGTGTAATTTTGGGCTCTCAAATCAAACTAACTATTTTATCAATTTAAATTTTACAGAGAAGATGAAACTGAAATACGTTTTAGGTATTAGTGGTTTAGCATTAGCTTCAGTATCCAACGCGCAAACGACAGGATGGCGCTCAGACACCTTAAGGACGGACACTGCCTACAGACAAGATGCTTATTTTAATTTAGAAAGCGGCCAGGTCAGATCTGAGCCTAATAATAACTGGGACCTTGCATTCCCGGGCGGCGTTGCCGATATGATGGATCATAGTGTGATCATTAACGACTTCGGTAACGGTAAAGATGGTAAATTATTTGAACTTACCGGTAAAACCGCTTCTGATTTCGGTTCTAACTTAACGGCAGATACGACAGGTAAAACACCGATCCGCAATATTCCTGAAACCTGGAAAGAAGGTGCATTCGGCCTGGCTACCAATATGGGTGGTACTAATCCTTCCTGGGGAACTTATAACATAAGCACTCACTATATCGACGGTGTAAGATTATATGCTTACGTAGCCGGTGGTGCAGCCTATCAAATTTTAATTGAGCAATACCAGGCAAGCTCTTTACTGGCGAACAGGAAATGGATCATTAAGGTAGCTAAACTGGACGGTACGGACACCGGAACGTACGAGATCAATGCGGCAGACTTTGCGGATAAGCACCTGATGTATTTCAACCTGGCGACCCGTACTACTGTAGACAGAGCGCCTGCTTATGAAAACTGGCACTTATTAGCTACAAAATATGGTGATTATTATAGCGGAGCTCCGGGTGGCGCGGTAATGAGCACTACCGGTATCTTAACTTCCCCGGGTGTTGAAGTGGCTAAAGCTGCTGACCTGGTTCCGGATGATGCGGATTACAATGATTTCGCAGCTGATTATTCTGAAGATAAAAATGTTATCGGCGGAACTTATAAAGCAGTAAACATGACGGGTACCCCTCCGGGTTGGGAAGTTTATGATTCTTTAAGCTACTTTATCAAAAACCATTTAGGTACTGACTCCGGCGATATCTACCAGGTGTATTTCGATTATTTCCCTGCCGCTACTTCCGGTGATGTGAAAATCGGTATCCAGGTGCGTAAAGTTTATGATTATGTAAAACCAACTAACATTAAAAACGTTGATCAAAATATCGGCAGCGTTACCCTGGCGCCCAACCCAAGTGTATCCGGTACTACTAATATCCTGATCGATGCAAAAGCTAATGTTGGTGCTGCAATGATCACAGTTACGGATATTAATGGCCGTGTAATCAATACTTACAATCATAATGTAGGTGCCGGTTTGAATCAATTACGCCTGAATGTAGGCGCATACCAATCCGGTTTGTACCTGGTGAATGTTATTACTGCTAGCGGAAGACAAAGCGTTAAACTGTTAGTTCAAAACTAATATTTGCTTAAAGCAATTGCTAATAAAAAGGCCCGGGAAACAACTGTTTCCCGGGCCTTTTTATTAGCATTAATATTTATCTGGCCTATGCTTTTTTAATGGCCGCTAAGCATTTGTTTTAGCCAAAAATAAAGAGCGGACAGGCCATAAATCCTATCCGCTCTTCGTTGCTAAGCAGTTATGATCTTTAGTGGGTAATCATTATTTTTTGATGACTTATAACTCCTTTGCTGTTAATAATATTAAGCAGGTAAAGGCCTTCGGGCAGCGATCTTGTCTCTAATATAAATTGATCTCCGTTTCCGGCTTTCATGTGGTACACCTGGCCCAGGGTGTTGACCAGGTTAAACTGGTAGTCGTCTTTAAGCGGAAGGTCAATAGTTAAGCTGGCATGTGCCGGATTAGGGTAGACCTTAGCCTGTAGCGATTGCAGACCCTGCAGGCCGGTACTGCTACAGTCCACGGTCAGGGATTGTTGCTGGCTGCTGCTGTTGCCTGCGCTGTCTGTATAGGTCCAGGTTATTGTATAGTGTCCGGCAGTAGTAAAGGTCAGGGAATCTGTTGTGCCGGTAATTGTACCGTTACAATTGTCGGTAGCGGCAGGTGCTGTTAAGGTATATGGACAAGGTGCTGTAAGGTTCGCTAATTGTGCCAGGTCTGGTTGCGGGGCCGTAGTGTCTGCTATGGTAAGTAATTGCAATTGGGTAATCGTATCATTGCCCATAACGTAGGTCCATACTACCTGGTAACTGCCCTGGCCGCTAAAGCTCATGGTACCGGTAGTACCGGTGACCGGCTGATTATTGTATAATGCTGTAGGAGCGGTAAGATTGATGCTGCACTGTGCAAAAAGCTGGGGAAGCGCGGTTGTATCCCAGGGCTCTGTCCAGGTTTCCAGGAATAGTTCATTAGGAATAGACGCGTTTTCGAAATTGCTGGAAACAATAACGGAAGAGTCCGTACCGTCCACGATACAATAGTGGGCTGGCGCGGTAAAAGTTCCGGCAGTAGCATAGGCGAAATCTCCGCTGACCGGGTCTACGGTAAAGGAACGGTCGTACATCAGGGAGTAGGCGGAGCCTGGAAGTATGGAGGTATGGATCGGGGTGGTCGCTACAGTAGCCGTATTGATATCATAGATATAAAAGCTTGTGCCGGATACGAAGTATAATTTACCGGGGCCTACCCGTAATAACTTAGCGTTTGTGAAGCCGGTAAGCAATACCGGTGCGCTTACCGCGTCATTGCTCATGTCTATTTTGACCACGGCATTAGTTGTGCCGCTTTTGCCTAGTAACCACAGGCAGTTATTGGCCGTATCTTTTACCATTGTGTTGATAGCGGTGATGCCCGGGGCTATTGAGCTTACTGCCGTTTGCGTTACGGTGTCGATCTTTACCACTTTCGTCGCATAAGCTACATATAGTGCATTATTGTAGCCCAGCATGGAATGCACACCGCTTGAAAAATAGCTGTTAGGGTCATTCACATTGCTAACGGTTTGGTTGTCGATATTTACCAGGCGTATGGCATTACCGCTGGCCGCGAATATATAGGCTTTATGCGGGCTGACCATACCGCAGCGCTGAATGCCTGCCCCCAGTCCGGAGCTTACGGTGAATACAGTGTCCATAGCCGGGTAGTTAACTACGGCCAGTTTTAGGGGCTGTGCTCCTTTGCCGCAAAGTATGGCTTTGTTACCATTAAAATCAAAATCCTGGAGTACATCAATCCCCGTTGTGCTGTTCGCTCCCTGGTAAAGCGCTTGTGCTACAGAAGTGTTGCCGTTTATCCTGCTGCTGGTATAAAGGTCGCCATTCGGGGTTCCGAAATTACCTTCTGCCACAAGGGTAAGCCGGTAATTCTTTTGGGTTTGTTGGGCATGAACATTGATGGTCATGCCGCAAATCATTGAAAGGAGCAATAGCTTTTTCATTTTTTATCTACAGTTTGAAATGAATTATTAAAAGCTACCTGCTTAATGGAAGATAATATTATAGTGGCCGGGATCGATGCAGCTGCATTCAGGCATTCACCATTGTCTTTTCTCCGAAAACAAAGCGGTAACAGGCATTGGGGCAGGTCTCCTGGCTTAACTCTGCTTAACCTGCCTTCCCGGAAAATGTTCCAGTGGCGGAGTAGGCTAAACTTGAATATGAGTCTTACAGTTGCGGGAACAGCTTTCGTTTTGCACGAAATTCCCTTTTAATCTTTCTGTTGAAAGAACCAAAATGCGCGGCAAAAGTAGGGATTAATCTTTATAGCAGGCTGATATTTTATAAAACAAAAAGGATTACGGGCAACCTCTAAATTTATTGAAGTGTCACTTGTGTATTGTGTATATTTGAATATGGCTGTGTAATGAAAGCTTTTACAAAAATGAAACCAATAGCATTTCCAGCGGTGATTGACCTGATCGGGATTAATCCTTTTGTTTACCTGCCAGAGGCGGTGTTGCAGGCCGTATTTCAGCAGGCAGGCAAGTCGACAAGCCCCATACCTGTGCAGGGCACCGTGAATGGACAGGCTTACCGGCAAACATTAGTAAAATATGCAGGCGCCTGGCGGCTGTATATTAACCTGGAGATGCTGGACCGCTCTACCGAAAGAATAGGTGAGCAGCTTGAAGTTACTATCGCTTTTGACCCTGAAGAAAGGAGCATAGCACCACATCCTAAATTGATGCTTGCTTTGCAGGAAAATAAGGTGGCGCGGCAGGTTTTCGAAACATTGCCACCTTCTTTGCAAAAAGAGATCATACGTTATATCTCTTTTTTGAAAACAGATAAAAGTATTGACAATAATGTGAAAAAGGCCATTGACTTTTTACTGGGTAAAGGCCGCTTTATCGGAAGAAATGGTTTAACTATTAAAAAATAAAAATAAAACAAAAATGAGTATCTTAAAGCTAATGAAAAATACGGCCGATTATAATAATTGGGTCACTCAACAGTACATTAACTGGCTTTCCGGAAAAACAGATGAAGCCCTGAATACGCAGCTTCCTTCAAGCTTTTCGACCATTTTACTGACGCTGGACCATATCTGGCAAACGCAGGAATATTGGGTGGATATTATCACAGAAAGTAATTCGTTTGAGTTCAACCCGGACAGAAGCAGTGTCACAAAAGAAGCAATCTTTGAAGGTTATGCTGCCGGTTCGAAGCGCCTGGCGGAATATGTATCCGGCCTGACGGAAGCTGAGGTGGAAAAAAGAGTAAAGATCGAGCAGGAATACTTTTCCTGCAATTATGAAAAATATGAATACATCCATCATATTATTAATCATGGTTTATACCACCGGGGCCAGATCGTAACTATGGGACGCGCTGTAGGGATTACGGATGCGCCCATGACGGACTATAATTTTTACAAGGTTATGAATGAGGCGCAGCAGTAATGAATTTCATTTCCGGCCTGAAAGGTAGGTATGGCAGGAAAAATTTTAAAGGTTTAAATTGCGTATTTTGACCGGTAAAGTTGATTTTATGCATAGAATATTACTATTGGCGCTGGCCTTTATGTTTAATTCCTGCACGGCAAGGGAAGGCCAGCAGCACAAGGCCGGGCAGCTTAAGAAAGAAATAGCTTTATCAAACATCGACCCATCCCTTTTTTCCAAAGCGGTAGGCTATGTGAATGATTACGTTTACCTTTTAGATAGTGTGGAAAGGAATCATTAACAGAAGCTTGCCGATTTTGAAGCGGAAACGACCAACCAGATGGCGATTGTGATTATTGATCCTGATACATTAACCCTAGCGAATTTTGATGCTTTTACCTTGGCGCTTTCCAACTCCTGGGGGGTAGGTGTCAGAGGGAAGAATAATGGTCTGGCTATTGTATTAAGTCCTAAGCTAAGGAAAATAAGGATCAATACAGGAACGGGAGTATAGCATATACTGACCGACCAGATATGTGGCAACATAATAAGAACAATTATCGTTCCCGGGTTCAAACAGGAAAATTATTTTAGAGGTTTAGGTGAAGCAACGGATGAATTGATCAGATTGTGGCGACAATAATGTTTAATTTAATCTATTGGAAAGTATTTTGTTTTAAGCATTGATAGTAGCGCCTGAAATACAGTCTAAAATTTTTCCGGCATCACATCCGTTAAGGCCTGCGCCCCAACAAGCATTAAATTCGAGGATAAACCAACCTGTAGAGCCGCTAAAGGCAATATCAACGACCACCACAGCAGGCAGCTTGCCGTTATTGTTATGAAGAAAATCGTTGATAAAATCAGTTGCCGCTTCCGTATCGCCAGAGCCTTCATAAAATGCCAGCTCTTTCAATGCGCCATCTTTAATAAAGCAGCGTACTTCCGCAGTAATGTCATCAATAATGGTTGAGGTTAACATCTCCTCCTGGCCTGCGATACCCTGGGTAAATAGTGTAAATTCATCTAAACTTTGAAAAACCTTAGCCGCAAACATTTTAGGCACAAGCGGTTTGATAAATATGGGAAAGTCAGTAATCTGTAAATCCTTTTTCTGCTTTACGCTTAATAAACGTTTGGTCCAGCTTTCGTTCAGTCGCAGAATCAGTTCGTCATCCGGTGCTATAAGGGTAGTGCCATAGATCTGGGCCAGCACAAAAGCGAACGGTTGATTCCCATATATAGCGATTGCCCTGCCCTCAAGCTCCGGGTCTTTTATCCAGTATTTGCCCAGTCTTCTGACTTCAGCGCCTGTTTTAAGCCAGGCTGTAGCAAGTACCTCAAATTCCGGATCTGATTTTTCCGGTAATAGTAAAACCGGTAATTTATGGTGCATAGCGATTTTTAATTGGCATAAAAATACACAAGCTATAATATTATACCAAAAAAGCGACACCTTAAGGTATCGCTTTTTTGTATTTTTAAATTTTTACTTTTGAATTAATAACCCATATCCATTCCACCGCCTGGCATTGCAGGAGCAGCAGATTTTGGTTCTGGTTTATCCGCGATCACACACTCGGTAGTTAATAACATACCGGCGATAGAGGCCGCATTTTCCAAAGCTACACGGCTTACTTTAGCCGGGTCAATTACACCTGCAGTCAGTAATTTCTCATATTGCTCAGTGCGGGCATTGAAGCCATAATCACCTTTTCCTTTTTTGATTTCCTGAACGATTACAGAACCTTCAAGACCAGCATTAGCAACGATCGTTCTTAATGGCGCTTCAACCGCAGCACGTACGATCTGTACCCCTGTCGCTTCATCGTTATTCTCGGTTTTAACTTTATCCAAAGATTCAATAGCACGGATATAAGCAGTACCACCACCCGGTACGATGCCTTCTTCTACCGCAGCTCTTGTTGCGTGCAATGCATCATCAACGCGATCTTTCTTCTCTTTCATTTCCACCTCTGTAGTAGCCCCTACATAAAGTACGGCAACACCACCCGCTAATTTAGCCAGGCGCTCCTGCATTTTTTCTTTATCGTAGTCTGAAGTACTTACTGCCAGCTGGGATTTGATCTGGTTAACGCGTGCAGTGATGTCCGCTTTTTTACCTTTACCGCCAACGATAGTGGTATTGTCTTTATCCACGGTAATGGTTTCTGCCTGGCCCAGGTAGCTCATATCGGCATTTTCCAGCTTATAGCCTTGCTCTTCGCTGATCACGATACCGCCGGTTAATACCGCGATGTCCTGCAGCATTTCTTTTCTTCTGTCGCCAAAGCCGGGAGCTTTAACCGCAGCAATTTTCAGGTTACCACGTAATTTATTTACTACTAACGTAGACAATGCTTCGCCTTCCACATCTTCAGCGATGATCAGCAAAGGACGACCAGACTGAACAACTTTTTCCAACAGGCCTAAGATATCTTTCATCATAGAGATCTTTTTATCAAAGATCAGGATGTAAGGATTGCTCATTTCTACCTGCATTTTCTCTGTATTGGTTACAAAGTAAGGGTTCAGGTAGCCGCGGTCAAATTGCATACCTTCTACTACTGAAACGGTAGTGTCCGTATTTTTAGACTCTTCAACAGTGATCACCCCTTCGTTACCCACTTTAGCCATAGCTTCAGCGATCAAAGCTCCGATTTGCGTATCATTATTCGCAGAGATGGTACCTACCTGCTCGATTTTTTTATTGTCGTTACCTACTTTCTGAGCTTGTTTTTTCAGGTTGTCAACGATCGCTACAACCGCTTTGTCGATACCGCGTTTCAGATCCATAGGATTAGCGCCGGCAGCCACGTTTTTCAAACCTTCAGCGATGATTGCCTGGGCCAAAACGGTAGCGGTAGTAGTACCGTCACCCGCCTGGTCTGCAGTTTTTGAGGCAACTTCACGCACCATTTGCGCTCCCATATTTTCAACAGCATCTTCCAGCTCGATTTCTTTAGCAACAGATACCCCGTCTTTTGTTACAGATGGAGCACCGAATTTTTTCTCAATAACTACATTACGGCCTTTAGGACCTAAAGTTACTTTTACAGCGTCAGCTAAGATGTCAACGCCTTTTTTCATTTTATTTCTTGCTTCGATATCGAAGAAAATTTGCTTAGCCATATTCTTTTTATATTATGAATTTTGGATGTTTAATTTTGAATTAATTTATATCGCTCTGTACTCAGGAGGTTAATCTGGAATTATACGATCGCGATCAAGTCACTTTCACGCATGATCAACAGGTCCTCGCCATCAATATTGATCTCTGTACCGGCATATTTGCTGTACAATACAGTATCACCAACTTTAACACTCATTGGTTCGTCTTTTTTTCCAGGGCCGGCTGCTACAACTGTACCACGGGATGGCTTTTCTTTCGCAGTATCCGGGATGATGATACCACCAGCTGTTTTTGTTTCAGCTTCAGCAGCTTTAATAATTACTCTGTCTTGTAGAGGCTTAATGCTTGCCTGTTGTTTCTTTGCCATTTTTTTAATGTATTTTATTCGTTGTTTAATTGATTCAGGTTGTTGTTATTGAACAATGCTGCGCAAAAATATTGCCAGTTTAAAAAGCTTGACAATATTTCAGTTGAATAACTTATTAACCCCTTCTTAAGACAAAAAAGCACATTCGAAAATTCAGAATGTGCTTTTTTGGCATCTTTTACTATTTGGTTGTGCTCCCTTCCGGGCTGACCGGTTGCGGTGATTTACTTTTTTTCTGCCATCTTAAGGCATACCCGATGTAGTAGTTAAAGCCAAAAGAGGTGGCCTGGTCGCCCTGCCCGAAACCGGACAGGAAATTAGGGGATACCTGGCCCTGGAAGATGTCCGGGGTGAAGTTGAAACGGATCCGGGCATTCCAGCCGGTATAAATTCTGGGAAACAATTCAAATCTTAAACCAAGGGCTATTTCAAACCATTGGGAAACAAAATTCTTGGCCGCTACACTACTTTCGGTAGTGCCGCCGAAAGGGTTAGGAACAATAAAAGTAGCGTCACCTCTCTGCCCGATACCGATACCATAGCGGGCCCCTACAGTAATCATGTCCCAGTCGCCTTTATAAATAGGGGTAAACATTGATTTGTCCACACCGATCCTTAAAAAGGCGTTAGCGGATTTGTATTTTAAGTTTTCATAATCTATTTTTCCGCCGCCATAACCTGCTTCTACTACCAGGAACCCGTCTTTCCAGAAATTATAATCAAAATAGGCCTCATAACTGTATTGCCCGGGATTAATAATCGCGCCTATCGGGTGGGAGATATCCAGCATGACTCTTCCCTGCCGTTCAAAGGGTTCTTTTACTTTTTTCCGGTTTGTAGTGTCGGCCGGTGCCGCTAAGGAGTCCGTGGTTTTAAGCGTATCGCTTTTCAGGCTGTCTGCCGGGACAAATGTGCTGTCTTTTACCACCAAAGCCAGGCTATCCGCTTTCTTTAAGCTATCGCTGATAGGCTGAGCATTATTTGTTGCCTGGGCACTGGTCCATAAATGCCCGGACAAGAACAAGGAAACGAGGATAAAAAATTTGTATAAAATCCGGTTCAAGTGAAAAGCCTATTGTTTGGGAATGTAAATGATGATATTTCTTGCCTGGCCCGATAAGGTGACTTCGGGATTTTCAATAAACGCTTGTTTAATGTTCAACTGTGTACTCGTGATTGTCTTAAGCCTATAGTTGAATGTATAGCCACAGGCATTGGAGATAAACTGGGTATAAGGATCGTAACCTATGGTCAGCGTATCTGTTATAGTTGCATCTTCACTTCTCCGGAAAGCATACTTTATACTGGTCGTATCCGAATTTAAAAATAAATACAGGCTGTTCACCCCACGTTCGCCCTGGAAAGTAATATTGGAGTCCTGTCCCAGAGAGGTGAAGCTGGGCCTGTTTAATGTGGTATCCCGGATCTCAATTGTGCGGGTGATAAAGCCATTGGTATCTTCCGTTATCAGCGTATCGAGGACCTGGAAAAAAACTTTGGTGGACACGGAGCGGGGCACAAAGCATTCCTGGAAGTCTTTTTTACAGGAACTCAGCAGCAGTATAGTGGCGATCAGGCTAAAGACTATTCTCAAAGCTTAAAGTTTTTTGATGGTCAGTTCTATTTCTTCAATGATGGAATCAATATATTGCTTCAGTGCCGATTGGTCCTCGCTCTGGCTCATTTGTTTTACCAGTAATGCTTCTTCAAGTTCTTTTACATCTTCCTCCAGGCCGGCCACCCGGGATTCCAGGGAACTTATTTTTTTTTGTAAATGAAGTTCCCTGTCCTTTAACTCTTTATAAGCTTTTATTAAAAGCCCGAGTTTATCCTGTAATGTATAGAGCGACATATGTGATCCTGTTTTTACAAACGTATGGAAGCCCCGATTTCTTTTTCAAAAGTCTTAATTAATGTTTGCATCATGTCATCCACTTCTTCATCGGTCATCGTACGGTCTGATAGCTGGAAGGTAAAACTTAAGGCCAAAGATTTTTTGTCGGCACCTATTTTTTCACTTTCAAATACATCAAATAGTTCATACCCCTGAAAGGAAGGCCATTTCTGCTGTTGCGCTATTGCAGCAATTTTATTATAGCTCAATGATTTATCTACCACCAGCGCCAGGTCGCGTTTCATGGCCGGGAACTTGGGTAATTCGCTGTATTTTACTTTCGCCGCATCACCGGCCTCGGTCCAGGCCTTAATGTCCGCTTCAATATAGTATACTTCCTGTTTGATATCAAAAGCTTTCAACTTGTCCGTATCAATTTTTACGGCTTTTGCTAATACAGCTTTACCCCTTACCCATTCAATACCATTTTCCAGGAGGTTTTCCTTCGTTTTTTGTATGCCGGATATGGCCAGCAACTGGGGCACCAGGCCTTTTGCGATATAGATAGACTGTGGCTCCGCTTTTGATAACCATTGCTGGTTGCGGTAAGTCCCCGTAAGCCATATCCCTAATTTCGCTTCTTGTTTATATTTCCCAATTTCTGATTGGCTATAGGTATTGCCCAGTTCAAACAGCATCAGGTCCTGCTGTTTACGGTTAATATTGTAGGCCAATACTTCCAAACCGCTTTCCATAAGCTCCGGTCGCATCACATCAAGTTCGCTGGACAGGTTGTTCAGCATTTTGACCATATGCTCATTACCGGGATAATAGCGGGAATTGGTAATGGAGTTGGTCACGATCTCGTGCAGCCCCATATGGCACAGGTGATTGGCTATTTTTTCTTTCCATTTCCTGTCGGCAGGTTCCGGGCGTGTATTTAGTGACATGCTGATCTGGCCGCTGAAATTAATGTTATCCAGGCCATCAATCCGCAATACTTCTTCTGCCAGGTCTGCCGCCTGGTGTACATCTGCCTTGTTGGTAGGCACAAGAACTTTAAAGCCGGTAGCGTCACTGGTAAGGATACCGAACCCGAGATTCTTCAGGATATTTAAAATAGCTTCCTGGCTGTACGCTTTACCACAAAGCTGGTTGATATAAGCAAAAGTGGTGGCTATATGACGTTCGGGAAGCGCCGCCGGGTAAATGTCAATCGTGTTTGCCGCAAGTGTACCGCCTGCAAGCTCCAGGATGAGGCCGACCGCCCTTTGCAGCGCTACCGGAACCAGGTTGATATCTACACCTTTTTCAAAATGGGTAGCCGCATCGGTTCTTAATCCATGGAACAAGGAAGTTCTGCGGATGGTTTTCGGATCGAAGTAAGCGCTTTCCAAAAATATGTTTTGAGTGCCTTCCGTAATGCCGGAATTAAGGCCACCAAAAACACCGGCGATACACATGCCTGCTTCGGCATCGCAGATCATCAGGTCAGAAGATTGTAGTTTGATCTCCTTTTCGTCCAGTGTCTTGAATACCGTACCTTCAGTTGCTTTTTTTACAATAACTTTTTTACCCGATATTTTGTCGTAGTCGAAAGCATGTAAGGGCTGACCATATTCATGTAAAACAAAATTAGTAATGTCCACTATATTGTTGACCGGTCTTAAACCTATCGCTTTTAAACGCAATTGCAGCCATTCAGGAGAATCAGTAACCTGTACACCTTTGATGCAGGTACCCATGTAACGCGGGCAGGCCTCGGTATCTTCAATAGTAACAGCTACCGGGAGTGATGCCCCCTCCTCATGGGGTTTTATAGCAGGATTTTGTACGGTATAGTTAGTACCTTTATGATGGTTGAGGTAAGCACAAACGTCGCGGGCCACGCCGATATGGCTCATGGCATCTGTCCGGTTAGGCGTTAAACCGATACTGATGGTCATATCTGCTGCTGCAACATTAAAATAAGTCGCCGCGGCTGCGCCTACAGGAGCGTCTTCGGGCAGTACCATAATGCCCTCATGACCTTTTCCCAGCCCTATCTCATCTTCGGCACAGATCATACCTTCACTGGCATACCCTCTTATCTTGGCTTTTTTGATCAGGAACGGTTCGCCGGATGTAGGGTAGACGGTTGCGCCAACAGGGGCTACAACTACTGTCTGGCCGGCTGCAACATTAGGCGCACCACATACAATAGGTACAATATTACCATTTCCCAACTCCACGGTGGTCAGGCTTAATTTATCTGCATCGGGATGTTTTTCCCGGCTCAGTACTTTACCTATAATCAATCCTTCCAGGCTCCCTTTGATCGCTTCACTTTTTTCTATAGATTCTACTTCTAAACCGATACTTGTAAGGATATTACTTAAGTCATCAATATTTACGGGTTCCGGAAGGTACTCCATCAGCCAGTTGTACGATATTTCCATTGCTTAAATATAGCTAATTTTTCTATGTTAATTTTTAACGCACAAAGTTACTACTATTTGCAGGGATAAACGTCCGAATGCCAGCGTTTTTTGATTGTATTTTTAAGCCCGCCCTACTACGGGCAATTTGTTAAACTTGGTTTAGCATTGCTTTATGATGGTTTAACGAACTTATTTAAGTGTTATATTTGGGGGATAATACAAGCACATATGGCATTGAGTTATTAGCCTTCTTACTCCGGCTGCTTTATGTGGTTTTTTATTAACAGAAAAGAGGTTAAATATTTTAAAGGGTAAATGAAAAAATTAATTTTGATGGGATTGGCCATCTCAGGAATCGGAACAGCGGCTTTCGCCCAAAATCCGGTATGGCAGCCAAAAGCACAAACCGCTGGTCTTAACTATCCAACGTTTGGTTTTAAATTGGAACCGCTGCGCTTAAAGACTGTATTATCCGCTGCAGGAAATACGCATTTAAACGCGGCAGTAGTCGACTTACCCGGGCCTGATGGCAAAAAGATTAGCTTTAAGGTATGGAGTAATACATTGATCCCTGCAGAATTACAAACTAAGTTCCCGGATATAAGGTCTTTTTCCGGCACCAGGGCAGACAATCCGTCTGTAACGATAAAAATGGAGTACTCCCCGAGAGGTCTTTATGCAATGGTTTATGACGGCCCTGATACTTATTTCATCGATCCGCTTGATGCCGGTGCGGATGAGTATAAAGCTTACCTGAAATCGGATGCGGTCATGGACCCCTTGAACCAGGTAGCATGCCAGGTAGAAGCGGATATAGATAATAGTGGCGCTCCGGGTGGAAGAACAAAAATTGCCGGGCTTACCCTTGGTGAAGTGAAGCGCACCTACAGGCTGGCATTGAGCTGTACCGGCGAGTATGCCGAAGCTGTGGCCGGGACCAATCCTACAACGGCTGCAGTGTTTGCCGCCATGGTAACGACCATGAACCGGGTAAATGGTATTTACGAACGGGAGCTGGCTGTAACGATGCAATTTATCGCGAATAATAACCTGCTTATTTATACCAATGCGAGTACTGACCCCTTTACCGCCAATAATAATGGTGACCAGCTGCTGGGGCAGAACCAGAACAACACAACTAATGTTATTGGTGTAGCCAATTTCGATATCGGTCATATTTTCAGCACAGGTGCTGGCGGTGTGGCGATGCTGGGTAGTGTTTGCCGTAGTACACGGAAGGCCCAGGGAGTTACCGGGCGGCCTAACCCGGTAGGTGATCCATTCGATGTGGATTATGTAGCCCACGAAATGGGACACCAGTTTGGCGCGGACCACTCATTTAACAAATGTTCGGGAACAGAAAACAGTTCGACTGCTTACGAGCCGGGTAGTGGTTCCACGATTATGGGCTATGCCGGTATCTGTGGTACAACTAATAACCTTCAGAATAATTCAAACGATTACTTCCATAAAACCAGCCTTTCAGAAATCCATAATTGGCTGGTGAACGGTAACGTAGGCTCCTGTCCAACTACACAGGCCGGGTATACCGCACCCACTTTTACGGTAAGTACCAATAGCTATCAGATTCCTTTACAGACGCCATTCGAGCTTGACTTCCCCGAAGTTACACCTGCTGATGCAAACAGTACTGTGCTGACAAATATTGAACAATACGACCTCGGTAACTTCCGGAGTGATGAAAATCTGGGTAGCGGTTTTACACAAGGTCCTGCCTTCAGGTCTTTTCCGCCAAACAATGAAAACTACCGGTCTTTCCCTGAAAATTTAGTATTGAGAAATGGCTTTCTGATTTCCAAAGGAGATCGGTTAACTACGGTTGCCCGGAGCTATAATATGGGCTATAATGCGCGCGAAATACATGTTGATGGCTGGGGAGCGATTAACAGCAACGGGGTATTAACCAGTATTGATGCTGCAACTAATACTGGTCCGTTCCAGATATTATACCCTAGTGAATATGATTCTATTATCAGGAATAGTGTAACTAAAATTTACTGGGATGTAGCGAATTCCGATGTCGCCCCGATCAATTGTAGTACTGTTGATATATACCTATCTACAGATGGCGGCTTTACCTTTCCTTTGGTTTTAGCGCAAAATGTTCCTAATACCGGCAGTGCAGACATCAATATCCCGGATATGGCCATTAATAATGCCCGCATAAAAATTAAAGCTACTGATAATATTTTCTTTTCCTTTTCTAAGAGAAATGTTGTTATCGGTAATACGGCCACTTCTTATAATCCTACCAGCTTGCCCGGTGTAGCGCAGGAGAACCCGGTAAATGTATATCCTAACCCGGCATTCAACGTATTAAATGTTACATTTAATATGTCAGGCGCAGAGGAAGGCAGCCTGGTACTGGTTAATACAATAGGACAGGTTGTATGGAGCGGAAATATCAGCCAGAAAAATCCGACCCTTAAAATAAATACAGCTAACCTGGCCCAGGGTATTTACATTTTGAAATATAAAAATGATGCGGGGCAGGAGTTTTACCGGAAAGTATCAGTGATGAAGTAAGTATTTTGATTTCATTAAAGATAATTTCACATCTGGCTAACAATAGCTATCGACTTTAAAAATTAAATTTGTATTGTAAACAAAAACGTAAACAAACAAAAATTACAGGTTATGGGAAACAAAACAAGAGGTGGTGGTTTGCTTGCTTTAGGATTAGCGGCAGCTGCATATTGGATTTGGGGCATGAAGAAAGAAGATAAGGATAAAGTAAAAGCTAAAGTTGCAGATGCCGGCAACAGGATTAAAGAAAAAATTCCACAGGATCTGAAAGACAAGATTGACGGATTATTAAACAAATCAAAGGGAAGTATAACTTCTTAACAGTTTAATTAGTATAAAACAAAAAACACAACGCGTAGCGTTGTGTTTTTTGTTTGTTAACAGTGATGGGAAATTGCTCTCGTAATTCATTTGTAATGAATGTTTATCTTTTAAATCCTGCCGATTTTATATTTGGTGCCTAAGCCTGGTTAAATCTTTCAATCCCGGCTAATATAAATATAAGTAACTTTGCTACTATGTTAAGGATTCTGGAAAAACAAACAGCAAAAAAATAAAGCATATGAGCAAAAGGTTACAATTACAGCAAATACTTTCCATTGCCGCTTGTACGGTTCTTTTTTCATGTAGTAAACCATTATACCGGCCTGAAAGTGTGCATGAGCCGATGATTGCGCATCAGGGCGAGTTTGCCGCAAATGGTTCGGTATTGATTATGGCGCCATACGGTTTTCCTTCTTTTGACCTGGGCCTGGGTTATTCCCCGGTTAACAGGCTGGCGATCAAAGCTGCAGTGCGTGCCCGTTCCAAAGCCGACCTCTATACGCTTGATGATGACGATTATCGCAAGACCTTAAACGGTACTACATTTGAGGGTGGCATAGGCTATTATGCGCCTGTGGAAGATAATATCTACTTCACTGTTTATGCCAATGTTATGGGGGGCAATAATAAATACCATGATTACCGGGTGTCTAACCGGCAAACGGATGAGTTGCTGGATTATAATTATACCGCTTTTGGGATCCAGCCGGCTGTTTTATTTGTTAAGCGGCGGGCCCGCATGGCTACCGGCATCAGGGCCGGCTTGTACCAATACAATATTAAACAATTTGTCAATACTTCCAATCCCGATTATTATGGGGTAAAAGAAGGGAAATTATACCCAGTTTTTGAGCCTTATTATACAATAGAAGTGGGTGGAGAGCATATCCGCTTTTTCGGTCAGGCCGGTTTCTCTATTGTTCCTGCGGCTTTGACCACAGATTCAGACAACTTTTTCCCAAAACTCTCTATCGGTATTAATCTCAGGTTTGGCGGGACAAAATAATAAGTATAGTGTATTTAAACTACGTATAATGATAAGATAAGGGATGGCTTTAGCCATCCCTTATCTTATCATTATACGTATGTATTTATTTTTCCTTTTTCTTTTTGGCTTGCGTTTGCTTTGTGGCCTTCTGTTCTTTTGGTGCAGCTTTATCTTTTTTATCCTTTGGCTTAGCCGCTTTTTTTGTTTTTTTAGCAGGTTGATCATCTACATACCCGAAGTCGATCTGGCGCTTTTCCAGGTCCGCACGTTCCACAAGGATATTTATTTTATCCCCGATCCTGAACTTACGGTTGGTAGAGAAGCCTACCAGGGCATATTCGCTTTCAACAAAAGTGAATTCATCAATTTCATTAAGGTCGGCGATAGAGATCATGCCCTCGCATTTGTGCTCGATAGTTTCCGCCCAGAAGCCGGTAGCGGCAACCCCGCTGATCAGGGCTTCAAAGGTTTCGCCTACATGCTTGCTCATGAATTCCACCTGTTTGTATTTGTCAGCGGTGCGTTCTGCTTCCATCGCTTTTCTTTCCCGATCCGAGCAATGCTGGCATTTCATTTCCATTTGCTTGTCCAGCTTTACCTCGTTGTCAATTACCTGTTGTACAATGCGGTGAACCATCACATCAGGATACCTTCTGATAGGGGAGGTGAAGTGACAATAATCTTCAAATCCCAGGCCGTAGTGGCCAATATTTTCGGTACTGTAAACCGCTTTGGACATTGTCCTGATGCCTAATTGCTCTAAAATATGCTGTTCCGGCTTCCCGTCTACATCTTTCAGTAGCTGGTTGAAAGAGGCAGCGATCGTATCCGGGTTGTTGAGGCTTAATTTATAGCCAAACCTGGCGGCAAACTGGGCGAAGTTGGCCAGCTTTTCTTCATTAGGCAGGTCATGGATACGGTATGGGAAAGGTATTTCGGTTTTATTTACCTTTTTCTTGCCTACATACGCGGCTACCGTCCTGTTAGCCAGTAACATGAACTCTTCAATCAGCTTATTGGCATCTTTGCTTTCTTTGACTACAATGCCTATAGGAACGCCATCTTCATCCAGCCGGAACCGGATCTCTTGTGAAGAGAAGTTAATGGCCCCTTTCTTAAACCGTTCGGCTCTCAGGTTCTTTGCAATTTTATCTAAGGTTAAAACCGCTTCGGAATGAGGCCCGTTACCCGTTTCAATGATTTCCTGGGCTTCTTCGTAGGTAAATCTTTTATCAGAATGGATGACCGTTCTTCCTATCCAATATTGTTTTACTTCACCCTGCTCTGTCATCTGGAAGATGGCAGAGAAAGTAAACTTATCTTCATTAGGTCTTAAGGAGCATAATACATTGGAAATATGCTCGGGCAGCATCGGCAGTACCCTGTCTGGCAGGTAAACGGAAGTAGCTCTTTGATAGGCTTCTTTGTCCAGCTCGGTTCCCGGGGTTACGTAATGGCTTACATCCGCGATATGCACACCTATCTCGTAAAGGCCGTTTTTCAATAAGCGGAAGGAAATAGCATCATCAAAGTCTTTGGCGTCTACCGGGTCGATGGTGATCGTCAGTATGTCCCGGCAATCTTTACGTTTGGCGATTTCGGCTTCGGGTAAAATATCGGGTATGGCTTCGCTTTCTTTTAAGGCCGCTTCTGAAAACCTGAGCTGGAATCCCGCATCCAGCAGGATCTCTTTCATGGCTACCTGGTTGTCGCGCTCGCCGGTCAATAGTTCCACTATTTCACCTTCGGGGTTCTTTTTGCCGTTCCCCCAGTCTTTAATATGGGCGATGGCTTTATCACCGGTTTTACCCCCTTTAAGGGCTTTTAAAGGAATGAAAATATCAAAATTGATATTGTTTTTGTCCGGTATTAAAAATCCAAAGGATTCGGAAACTTCCAGTATACCGGTAAATTCTTCCTGGGACCTTTCAATGATCTGGATGATCTTACCTTCAGGCCTGCCATTACTGCTTACCCGGGTGATGGAAACTTTTACCTTATCCCCGTTAATAGCGTTTTTTAAATCGTTTTCCCGAACCATAACGTCCTTCTCCCAGCCTTCAATAACTACAAAGCCCATACCGCTACGGGTGATATCTAAAATGCCTACTTTATTCGTGCCTTCAATACTGCTCTTTTTCTTATTCTTAGGAATGTAATTTGATTTTCCTTTATTCTTCGACATGTGTTATAAATTATTCTGTTCTTGTAAAGATACTGTATTTATAGAATGGTTAAATTATTGAGCTGCTAATTAAGAAAATTTAATAAGGGTTTATCAACGAAGCTGATGAGCCTATAGCGTGCTAACTCTTTAATTATGTGTAAATTTGCTGGTAAAAATAGAGTATTAATGATAGAAACACATGCTCACTTGTATGATGAGCAGTTTGAGCAGTATATAGAAGCGGTAATTAGCAATGCCCGGGCAGCGGGGGTAACAAAAGCTTATTTACCCAATTGTGACAGTAGTACGATTGAGCCGATGATGGAGCTGGTAAAACGCTATCCTGATTTTTGTATCCCTATGATGGGCGTGCATCCCTGTTATATAAAAGAGGATTTTGAAAAGGAGCTGGCGATTGCCTATAAATGGTTACAACAGTCCTCATTTGCGGCGGTAGGAGAAATCGGGCTGGATTATCACTGGGACCTTAAGCATGTGGCACAACAAAAAATAGCGTTTGAGCGGCAGATCGACTGGGCGCTTGAATTTGATCTGCCTATTGTTATTCATAGCAGGAATTCAACGCAGGACTGTATTGATATCGTGAAAGCCAGGCAAAATGGTAAACTAAGAGGAATCTTTCATTGCTATGGGGATGACCTGGCAACCGCGCAGCAAATTATTGATCTAGGTTTCCTGATGGGAATAGGCGGCGTGGTTACCTTTAAAAACAGCGGCCTGGCAGAGACATTACAAGGAATCAACCTGGAACACCTGGTGCTGGAAACGGACGCGCCTTACCTGGCGCCGGTGCCTAAGCGGGGGAAAAGAAATGAACCCGCGTATCTAGCTTATGTGGCCGATAAAATAGCGGAGGTGAAGCAGGTTACAAAAGAAGAGGTAATCCGGATTACCTCCGCAAATGCGGCAAAAATATTTGGTTAAAAAAGAGGCCTGAATCAATGTTCAGGCCTCTTTTTTATGCGTTCATTACTGTTTCATCCGTAGTTTTGAAAATACCATTGGCCTGGCGGGTACAAGTGATCGTCAGGTCATTAATACAAACATGCGGGGGCAGGGTAGCGCAGTAATAAATAGTATCGGCAATATCTGCGGCATGAAGCGGTTCGAAACCAAGATAAGTAGCGCCGGCCCTTGCTTCATCTCCATTAAAGCGGACCAGTGAAAATTCAGTATCTACCATCCCGGGGTTGATCGCCGTGACTTTAATATTATAATTCAGCAGGTCGATACGCATGCTTTCCGATAATGCAGCTACCGCGTGCTTGGTAGCACAATACACATTCCCGTTCGGGTATACTACTTTGCCTGCGGTAGAACCGATATTGAAAATATGGCCCTGTTTTTGTTTTTTCATCAGCGGGGCCAGGCAACGGGTGATATACAACAATCCTTTTATGTTGGTATCGATCATGGTATCCCACTCTGTAATGTCGCCTTCATCTATGGTACTTAAGCCCAGTGCCAGGCCGGCATTATTAATGATGATATCCGGGGCTCCCCATTGCTGCGCTATTGCGCTTTCTAACTGCTTAACCGCTTCCAGGTCTCTTACATCCAGTTGCGTGTAGTGCATTTCAATGCCAAAGTCGTTCTTGAATTCTGTTTTCATGGATTCCAGGCGTTCTTTTCTTCTCCCGGTAACCCATACCTGGTGCCCGTGCCCGGCAAATTTTCTGGCTGCTGCAGCTCCGATGCCCGAAGTCGCGCCTGTAATAAATACTTTCATTGTTTTATCGAATCAATGTAATGTCTCCTTTTAAATCTTCTTCTTCTCCATTTAGGTTAAAGGCCCTGGCATGCCAGAAATAAACGCCGGGGTCACACATTTTACCATTGTAAGTACCATCCCAGCCACCAGCGTCACCGCTAAAGCTCTGGAATACCTGCTGGCCCCAACGGTTATAGATCCGGAAAAAGGTCAGGTTGGGGTAACCGGCGCTTAAAGGCCTGATCACATCATTCTTCCCGTCTCCGTTAGGAGAAAAAGCGGAAGGTACTATAAAATACGCGCGATCCGCGACTAAAATTCTTACGGAATCATTCCCTTCACATTGGTTTTCGTTGATAACGTTCAGGTTATAGGCATAGTAGCCTGGCTGCATAATCGTAATGGAAGATTTAGGATCAGTAGGGTTGGTCAGGTAATCAGTAGGGGTCCATTGGTATTGTACACCACCGCTCCCATTCATGTTAAAGGTGTGGCCTTTTATCACTACGGTATCATTACCTGCAAAAGGGATGAACCTGGGAATGAAAATATTTTTGATGGCCGTGTCTTCACATCCTTTGGAGCTTCCGGACCTGAGTATAATCTTATAGTTTTCGTAGTTGTTGGTATAAATGTGTATGGGGTTTTGCTCTGTAGAGGTAGTACCATCGCCAAAGTTCCAGTCCCATTGATTGATCGTAGGGAAGGTTGCTTCCGAGCGGTCTATAAACTGGAGCGGTTCACCTTTACACAGTTTGCCTACGATATCAAAGTCAGTACTGAACTTCGGGTATATTTTTACTAGTTTTACAATGCTGTCCGGGCAGGTACTGCCGCGGTTGACTACGAGTTTCACCCGGTAAGTACCGGTGTCCGGGTAAGTGTAATTCGGATTTACATCGTTGGAAGTATCCGCAAGGGTATTGGGATCGCCAAAATCCCAGAAATACCTGAAGCCCCCGGTGCTGGTATTTTCAAACTGCACGTTAAAAATAGAATCGCAGCGGGCTATATATACTTCGGGATCCTTGTTGTAGGAAGGCATATTGGCTACGACTGCTTTGGAGCAGTTGGTAATCACAAATTGCAGGTCACGGGATAATGTATTGATTACCTGGCCATTTCTCCACTCTTTAGCACATACGGTAAATACATAGCGGCCGGCCGCGGTAGGGGTACCGGTAAGTAAACCGGTTACCGGGTTAACATAAAATGCCGGGTTAGAGGGAATGGGGTAGGTTTCGTCATAAGGTGGTATATAGCCTACCGGTGTGTACGGTGGTGCAGCTATAGGCCCGTTTCCTAGAGGGCTGCCCGGAATCGGGTTCTGCGTAGAGGCGCCGATATAGGCCTGGCACAATTCATAGCTCAGCGAATCGCCATCTATATCAGTTGCCGAAAAATCAAAGGAAAATGGATTGTTCGTGCAAATGATTTGTGGCGGGTCATTTTTGAATACGGCACTGTTGTTGGAACAGAGGCTGTCTGAAAACGGTGGTATCAGGGAGGTAAAAGTGGCGCCGGTTACCCCGGGGCTATAAATGTTGTTGATGGTCTGGTTACGGCAACATCTCTGGTAGACAAATAAAAAACCGCGGGGGTTATTGCCGGGAAGCTGGACCTGGAACCGGAATACAGTCTTGCGCATACAGGTATTGGGCATATTTGTGATACACTCATTAGAGAATCCTGTAGGAACAATTTGAGAGGAAATAAATTCCCCGGTACTGCCGGAACTTATGCGCGTATAATTAACCGCGTCAAAAATAGAATAATAAGAAGGGTTGTCCTGCCTGATTGCTTCCTGTTCCCCGCTCAGGCAATCCTGGTAGAGGGTAAAGGTGAATTCGTAATTACTTTTACCCAGGCAACGGTAGACAATATCACCCCCGAAAATGTGGGAAGCATTTGCCGAAAAGCTACCTGCAATAAAGATAACAGCCAGGAAAAATATTTTTAGAAAGCTATTTCGCATGCTCAGATTTACGTTTTGATATACACTTTATAAAATAGATGATTTTTAGTATCCCCTGGTTGTAAGCTTGCTATAGTCAAACGGGATAAATCACCTGTTTATTACTTATTTCTGTCATTTTGCTGAATTTGCGCCATTTTTGCCCCTTTCAAAAAGTCGGAGGCAAAAATGAATTTATTCAGCAATTCATCATCACTATATACAATTTCTTTATTACTGCCTTCCCACTGCTTTTGTCCTTTGTGCATATAAATGATATGATCGCCACTTTCCATAACCGTATTCATATCATGAGTATTGATAATGGTGGTCATATTATATTCTTTAGTAAGCGAGCTGATCAGGTTGTCGATGACTAAAGAGGTTTGCGGATCAAGACCGGAGTTAGGTTCATCGCAGAACAAAAATTTCGGGTTCAATACGATGGCCCGGGCCAGCGCCACCCTTTTTTTCATCCCGCCGCTTATCTCCGCCGGGTATTTTTTATTCGCATCGGTCAGTTCTACCTTAGCTAAAACTTCATTTACGCGCTCCAGTTTTTTCTTAAAGTTATCCTGGGTAAACATGTTGAGGGGAAACATGACATTCTCCTGGACGGTCATACTGTCAAACAGTGCCGAACCCTGGAAAAGCATACCAATCTGCCGCCTTATTTCTATCAGTTCCTTCTCGTCCATTTTAGTAATATCTTCACCGTGGTAGAGTATGGCTCCCTGTTCTGGCCTGATCAAACCAATCATGCACTTCATCATTACCGTTTTACCACTGCCACTGGCACCAATGATCAGATTGGTTTTGCCGGTATACATGGTAAAGCTTACATCTTTAAGGATTTCTTTGTCACCAAAGCTCTTCCTGACATTCCTGACTTCGATCATTATCTTTTGTTGGCGTAAATCTTATATATAAAAAAATGCGTATTGGGCAGTATTGCCCCATACGCAAATATAAGCTTAAATTGCCTTAACTTAAGGGCAAGCAAGTGATAAATTATTACAAATTTTTGGCATCAGCAAGAAACTGTGCCAACCCGATATCCGTTAAAGGATGTTTCAGAAGACCCAGGATAGAGCTTAACGGAGTGGTGCAAATATCAGCACCCACTTCTGCACAACGTACAATGTGTAGCGGGTTGCGGATAGACGCCGCCAGTACTTCGGTCATAAAGCCTTGAGCATTGTAGATATCAACGATCTGTTTGATCAGGGTTACCCCGTCCCAGCTGCTGTCATCAATACGGCCAATGAAAGGAGAAACCATAGTAGCGCCGGCTTTTGCCGCTAAGATAGCCTGGCCTGCAGAGAAAACCAGGGTACAGTTTGTCTGAATACCGTTGTCGGTAAACCATTTAATAGCTTTAACGCCATCTTTGATCATCGGGATCTTTACTACGATATTGTCATGGAGGGCAGCCAGTTTCTGGCCTTCTTCTACCATAGATTTAAAATCAGTGGACAATACTTCCGCGCTCACCGGGCCATCTACGATGCTACAAATGTCTTTGTAGTGTTGCAGGATGGCTTCGGTGCCTTTAATGCCTTCTTTGGCCATTAAAGAGGGGTTGGTAGTAACCCCGTCCAGGATACCGAAATCATTAGCTTCTTTGATTTGCTCTAAATTGGCAGTATCAATAAAAAATTTCATAAATTAAAAGCGTTATTTTGCCTGGCAAAGATAACGCTTTTACACTTAAATATAGAAGGGGATTCCCGGGACAGTAATACCGGGAAAATCAGATGTTCCAGTCAACAATCCGGTTTTCCAGTTCCGGGTTGTAGGCAGCCTGCACTTTAATATAATTATCAGAATAACCTTCCATTACCCCGTTTTTATTCTTGTGCTCAAAGAGC
Source organism: Taibaiella sp. (assembly GCA_016786705.1). Lineage (GTDB taxonomy): Bacteria > Bacteroidota > Bacteroidia > Chitinophagales > Chitinophagaceae > Edaphocola. The sequence goes on along the minus strand of JAEUVV010000008.1, from coordinate 85,375 downwards.
ACCGGGCGTTTCTGCCCGGCATGCTGCGCTTCGAAATACCTCATTTTTTGATAAGATAAGTTTCTTAAACGCTTATTGCGTTCATTGCGGACATGCATAGGTACTACATCGGCCATTTCTGTTGCCAGGGTATTCGTTCTTTCTGAATAAGTGAATACGTGGAAATAGGACACGTCTAGGCCATGAAGGAAATCGAAGGTGTCTTCAAAATGTTCCTTCGTCTCGCCCGGGAAACCTACAATCACATCTACACCGATACAGCAATGTGGCATTTTTTCTTTAATACGCTGTACCCGGTCCGCATAAAGCTCCCGCTGGTACCTGCGGCGCATTTTTCCCAGGATCTCATTATTGCCGCTTTGCAGCGGAATGTGAAAATGGGGCATGAAATGGTTACTTTCCGCGACAAAATCTATAATGTCGTTACTTAAAAGGTTGGGTTCTATGCTGGAAATACGATAGCGTTTGATATCATCCAGCTTATCTAGTTCCTGGACCAGGTCAAAAAAGGTTTCTTCTTTTTTCTTGCCCCCGAAATTTCCTTTCCCGAAATCTCCTAAGTTGATCCCGGTAAGCACTACTTCTTTAGTACCGCCTTCAGCAAGCGATTTTATGTTCTCCAGCACATTTTCTATCAGGTCACTCCTGCTGTGCCCCCTTGCTAAAGGAATGGTACAGAAAGAGCAATTGTAGTCACAACCATCCTGTACTTTTAAGAAGGTACGGGTACGGTCGGCTACAGAATAAGAGGCATTAAAACCGTTGACGTCTTCAATATCGCAACTATGAATCTTAGCGCCCTGGCTTTTGTCATAGTCCTTTATATGTTTGGCGAGGTTGAACTTTTCGGCCGCGCCGAGCACCAGGTCCACGCCTTCTATTTCAGCAATTTCTTTAGGCTTTAGCTGGGCATAACAACCGGTGATCACCACCATGCTTTCCGGGGCTTTGCGCTGGATCTTTCTTACGATCTGCCGGCATTCTTTATCCGCATTTTCGGTTACCGAACAGGTATTGATGACATATACATCTGCAATGTCCTCAAAATTGGTTTTTACATAACCTTCCGCTTCCAGGCTGCGGCTCAGGCTGGAGGTTTCAGAAAAATTGAGTTTACAACCCAATGTATGAAAGGCTACTGATTTATTCATTGTTTTACTCAAAAGTCTGCAAAGGTACAGCTTAAATTGTTTTTAATAAAATTGCCGTAGGAATTTGTATTATTTTTATGCTAATGTGAGGTATTTGCTTTTAGTGAGCGGAATCATATAATTCAATAAGGGCGAACCATCGGTTCGCCCTTATTGAATTATATATTTTGACTTAAGCTATTCGATTAGTTAGCTGCAGGGGCTACCGCTTTTGTTTTATAAGCAGCGCTGAACAAGGCGTAAGCACCGAACAATACACCGCTAAACAGTACATCACTGATCAGGGTGTTGCGGTAAAAAGGAATACCCATTTCCATGCAGGTCATTAAGCCTGAAAAATTCATCGGGTACAAAGCAGGCATTTCCGGTGTAGTGAAATAACCGGCAAACCAGGTGCCGAAATTGGTCAGCAGGAAGAATAACACCGATCCGGCTAATGAAAATCCAAGGACATTTACTGCGTTGATACGTTTCATCAGGCTACCCAATAATACGATCAGCAACATACTGCCATATACGAAATATTGAGATACACCATAGAACCCATAACCTTTGGTAATTTCAACATAGATATCAGAAACCAGGAAAGCTACTAAAGGCAGCAGGATCGCATAAGGTTTGTTTTTGAATACCACACCGCTGAATAAGCTGATCGCGCCAAGGCTCGCGAAGTTGAACCAGGCGTTTTCAATGCTTATAATACGGGTTACAATGGCAAAAACAACTAATGCCGTAGCAAATAAAAATGTTTTTTGTGAATTATTCATTTCCTAAGAAGTGTTTAGATTAAAAAATGCCCTGCAGGGCAAGCAGCAAAGTTAAGTAAAATTAGAGATAAGGTTCAAATATTTTATACCTGTTGTCCTTCTGTTCCTGTGCTTCATTTTTCCTGGCAACAACTTTACGGTTAAATAATGATGTAGCAATCGCATATTATCTTTTGCGGTTAAATTTTTATATTCGAAAAAATAATTAATTATGAAACGGATCATTTATGCATTTGCGGTTTTACCTTTCTTTTTTACATTAGGATGCGCTAATGAGTCGGCCCGGGTAGCCAAACAGCTTGCAACTTCGCAGGAGCTGAACGGGAAGCAGATTGATGTAAGCGGTAAAGCGGAATTCCCGCTCGTGGTTTTTGAAAATACTTCAGCAGGTAATAAAAGCGCGATAACACTTGTGGTTTCCGGCGCCGCTGAACATTCCCGTATAGCCAATATTAATGTCAATTACGGCAAGGATACAAAAAACGGGTATTATGTGAATGTCCCGGAGGGAACAGAGGACTTCAAAGACAGCGATGTGGTGCTATATGATAAAGATGGAAAGGAAATCGCTCACGGGCATGTTACTATTAAAGGTACCGTGAGTTATGGTGGTGAGGGCCTGAGGCCGAACGAGTACTCAATTAACGAGGTGACGATTGAAGCAAAGTAAATCTGTATGCCTTTACATTACTGGCATTTATTATAAAGAGGGTGTCTGAAAAGCCAAAATCCCTGTCACATTGAGCTTGTCGAAATGCGCCAAGAATTGAGCATCAAAATTTGTCCTCATGAACCAGGCTGAAGGATCGACGGAACTCAATCTGATAAATTTGGTTGTCTTTTGAACACTACCTTATACCGGCGGGTAATTGTAATAATTCCGGTCGCCAGCCGGGCTAACATAAAGGTTTGTAAGCATTGCCGATAAAAACCTTAATTTGCGCCAAATATTTTTATTATTAAAAGACTATTTTCTTTCTTTAAGCGCTACAAAACGGCGTCTGTGGCTTCTTTGGTTATTGCCTTAGTAGTACTGGTAGCTATTTTTGCCTACCCGCTGGCTTCAGATAAGTCGCCCAATGCCAATAAAATGGTAGTTGAGCTCAGCGCGAAACCTATAGGCTACAAAAAGACTTTTCTTAAAGTCCCCAAAGCACAGCAACCTGTGTCCACATCTTTCCTGGAGCGGCTCTTCTTCGGAACTCCAGATGCTTATCACTGGATCCCGATTAATGGCTGGGTATTGCTGGCAGATGGTATCCAGGTGCGGCATTATATTGATGAAGGGCTGGAAGATAATTTGAAATATACTTATAAGGAACTTAAAGTGAGCGCCCAACCGGCTGAAGTAAAACAATTGCTCGTGACTAAAACTTATCTTTTGGGTACAGACCGTTATGGCCGGGATATTTATTCCCGTTTGCTGATCGGCGCCAGGGTAAGTATTGGTGTCGGTATTATTTCTGTGCTTTTATCCCTTACCATCGGTATTGTAATGGGTACGCTGGCCGGCTGGTATGGCGGCTGGGTTGACTACCTGGTGATGTGGTTCGTCAATATTTTATGGGCCATACCTACCTTATTGCTGGTTTTTGCCATTACGCTTACGATCGGTAAAGGGTTCTGGGAAATATTTATTGCCATAGGGCTCAGCTCCTGGGTAAGCGCCGCGCGCCTCATCCGGGGCCAGGTGATGCAGATCAAGGAACTGGATTTCGTGGTGGCGGCCAAGTCTTTAGGTTTCCGGGATATGAGAATTATCTTTAAGCATATTCTGCCCAATATTGCCGGGCCTATTACAGTTATTGCCGCCTCTAACTTTGCTACGGCGATCCTGGTAGAGGCGGGGCTGAGCTTCTTAGGGATCGGGGTACAACCGCCCATGCCTTCCTGGGGGCTGATGATCAAAGAGCATTATAATTTCCTGATCGCTGGTAATACCATGGCAGCCTTACTGCCGGGCATAGCGATCATGCTGCTGGTATTAGCCTTTAACCTGCTGGGCAATGCCATAAGGGATATGCTGGATGTACGTCACCAAAAATAATGTTTTTGTTTTTCAGGTTTAATTATATTTGAGCTCAAATTAGATATTATGATGCAAGCCGTCTGGAAAGACAAGCCTACTAAAGTTTTCATCGCGATTACTGCATTTTTTGTGGTAAACGCGATCATCGCGGAAAGCATTGGAGGAAAATTGTTTTCCCTGGAAGCGGTTTTCGGCTTGCAGCCTTCTGATTTTACGCTTTTCGGGCAACCCGGTTTAAGTTATACGCTTACCTGCGGGGTTTTATTATGGCCTCTTGAATTTGTGATTACCGATATAGTTAACGAATATTATGGTTTAAAGGCCGTTAAAAGGATCAGTTACATCGCGGTGGTCCTCATCCTGTATGCTTTCCTGGCTTTTTACATCGCTATAGGTACACCGCCCAGTGATTTCTGGAAGACCAGCCAGGCGGCCAATGGCGTGCCGGATATGCAGGCCGGCTTTTCCGCGATCTTCGGGCAGGGAATGTGGATTATTTTTGGTAGCTTAGTTGCGTTTTTGCTGGGACAGTTAGTGGATGTATTCGTTTTTCACAAAATAAAGCAAAAGACAGGCAATAAACATGTTTGGTTGCGGGCGACCGGCTCTACGGTAGTGAGCCAGCTGGTGGATAGTTTTATTGTTTTGTTTATCGCGTTTAAGATTGGTAACGGCTGGTCCTGGCAACTGGTGCTGGCGATATGCCTGATCAATTACTCTTATAAGTTTGTAATGGCGATCCTGCTCACTCCGGTCATTTATTTTGCAGAGAGAAGGTTGGACGCTTATTTGGGAAAAGAACTGGCGGAATCAATGAAACAGGAAGCAATGATGAAAAAGTAAGCAAATGCTGCAAAGGAAACACTTATTATTTTTTGGTCTGTTCTGGGTTGTTCTTTTGGGCATCCAGGCAGGGCATACTTATGCCCAGGGCACTGTGGTGGAAAGAGCGCCGGCTGATGAAGCTTACTACGAAGACCCTGAAGCGATAGCGCCCGGGGAAGATTATGACTATGAAGAGGACGAAGAAGTATCCGGTCCTTTTTACAATGGTTTTTCTTTTAATGATTCACTGGATAAAAAGGTGTTCAATAAAAGATCGATCCGGGAAGCGGACTGGAATGAAATCAGTCGTAACCCCGAATTTCAATATGAAAAAGAAATAGAAAAAGTTAAAAAGCCGGAAGTGAATAACGAAAGCAGCTGGCTGGCTGATTTTTTTATCTGGTTTTTTGACTTCCTGGTTTCAGATATTGGCAAAATAATCCTTTGGGTAATCGTTGCGGCAATACTATGTTGGCTGATCTTCCTGATCTTTAAAAGGCGTGGTATTTACTTGTTTGCCCGCTCCGGCAAAAAAATAAAGAAGGCTGCAGCGGCGGATGAGACCGGTGATGATTTTATACCGGAGAGCTGGTCTTCTGTGATCCTGCAGGCAGAGGCCAATGGTAATTACCGGCTGGCAGTGCGGCATAGTTTCCGGCATATTGTGCACCTGATGCAGACCGCTAAAATCATTTCATCGGAAAGGGCTTTGGCCAATCACCAGATACTGTCCTTGCTAAGGCAAAGTAATTATCATGCTGACTTCCGGCAATTGCTGCGCCACTATGAATATATCTGGTATGGTGACTTTGAAGTACAGGCACAGGGCTACCAGCATATTAAATCCATCTATACTAAACTAAGCAGTCAACTATAAGCAATTGAAAAAATATCATTACATATTATTACTGCTGCTGGTCCCTTTCTTTTCTTCCTGTGTTAAGGAAAAAAAGAAGACGGATTGGGGGATACATTATAGTGCAACGGCAACAGCTCCTTATGGATTTAAGCTTTTTAATGACGCGATCCCTAAACTGTTTCCCGGGGCGAAAACCAATGCCATGCCGGTAAGTAACCGGTCTTTTAATAATTATAATAGCGAAAAGTCGGTATATATCGTACTGGCCGAAAAGCTGTATTATAATGAGCAGGAGCTCTGGTCCCTGCAGCAATGGCTGTATTCGGGTAATGACATTGTTTTGATAGGTGATGAATTTGGTACAGAGCTTAGCGACTATCTTTATTTGGGAAAGCCTAATTACTGGTATGTGAAAGACAATCCCGGGCTTACTTCCGGCGCATTAAACAATGCGACTACACCGGCCAAAGCTAAAGTACATACTTTTTCAAATTTTGGCACCGTAACCCGTGGCTATGAATTTGAATTGTATAAACAGGACCTGTTTCCCAGGGGATTTAAAATAGATAGCAGCAGCAGCGGTTCAGTTGCCGATACTTTGAAAAACGCGATGCAGGTAATCAGTTCGCTGGAGGATGGCCTGGCCAACGCGGTAATGTTCCAGGTGGGTGCCGGGAGGTTGATCCTGGTCAGCAGCCCGCTGGCCTTTTCGAACTACGCGCTTTTACAGAAAAATAATTACCACTACCTGGAAGATGTGATGTCTTATGTGCAACCGGAAGTTACCCGGGTATATTATGGCACCGGTAGTGTGCGGCAAAATGATCATTCCAACTGGAGCGTAATCTGGGAAAACAAAACGACGCGTACTGCAATCCTACTGGCTTTGTTGGGTGTAATTACCTATGTCCTGGTAAACCTGAGGCGTAAACAGAATATTGTTCCCGTAATCAAGCCTTTGTCGAACGAGTCTAAATCATTTGTGGAGACTATTGCCAGTCTTTATTACAATAAAAGAAATAACCGCAATATCGCGCTTAAGATGATCCAGCATGTGCTGGAGCATATACGTACGCATTATAAGTTAAATACCAATGAGCTGGATGCCGAATTTTGTGAAAAACTAAGCCTGCGTTCCGGCAACGGCCTGGCGGAGACAAATGCACTGATCAATAAAATAAAAAGTATACAGGAAGATACCGTAATTGTAGATGACAAATATCTGCACGGCTTATATGTAAGTATTCAGCAATTCATACAAAAATAAAAGCTTTAATAAATATGGAAACCTATAAATCAAACCCGGAAGAACAGGAATACCAGTCGAGAATACCGGTAGAAAAGGTAGCCGCGATGATGGATAAAGTAAAAGATACTATAGCCCAGGTTGTCGTTGGCCAGGATGTGATGATAGAGCAAATGCTGGTCGCTATGCTGGCTGATGGTCATGTGTTGCTGGAAGGGGTGCCGGGAGTAGCGAAAACGCTTACGGCGAAGACGTTGGCTAAAATGGTGGACGCTGATTTTAGCAGGATCCAGTTTACCCCGGACCTGATGCCTTCAGACGTGATCGGTACCAATGTTTTCAACCCGCAAAAAGGAAGTTTCGATTTTAAGCAAGGTCCTGTTTTCGGTAATATTGTGTTGATTGATGAGATCAACCGTTCCCCGGCAAAGACCCAGGCCGCTCTTTTTGAAGTAATGGAAGAGCGCCAGATTACCACCGATGGGGTAACTTATCCGATGGAAGCGCCGTTCATGGTTATCGCTACGCAAAACCCGATCGAGCATGAAGGTACTTACCGTTTACCGGAAGCCCAGCTGGATAGGTTCTTGTTTAAAATCAATGTACAGTATCCAAAACTGGAAGAAGAAATACTGATGTTGCAACATCATCATGAGCAAAAAGGCGCTTTGTCCCTGGAGGTTATGCGTCCTGTGATCAGCAAGCAGGATATTGATTATTGCAGGTCTGTTGTAAAGCAGGTTAGGGTAGATGCCAATTTGCTGCAATACATTATCCGGGTGGTGGCCGATACCAGGAATAATCCTTCCTTGTTTTTAGGCGCTTCACCGAGAGCCGCCATCGCATTGCTGAATGCCGCGAAAGGCCTTGCAATGCTGAGAGGCCGGGATTTTGTGACTCCTGATGATATTAAAGAAATCGTCCCGGTAGTATTACGCCACAGGATAGCGCTTACGCCTGAAAAAGAAATGGAAGGCATGAGCCCGGATGATGTGTTGAAAGAAATTGTGGGCCGGATTGAAATACCCCGATAAAGTATTATCCCGAAAATAGCTGTACATGGATTTTGTACAGCTATTTTTGTAAATTGTAGTTTATACCTGATGTTGCACTATGGACGATGTATTAATTGAAAAGAAAAAGCCGTTCTATCCCATAATTCCGGAACTCAGGGCTTACCTGGAGGCGAACAACCGGCTTACCCGGCTGAATGTAAGCTATGACGACCTTTTAAGGTTCCGGGACTATACGCCTATACTGGACCGGCAGGGTAATGATACTTTATGGTTAAGCGTTTACTACGACCAGGGCGAGTTCCGGGAGTTAGAGGCCAACCTGAATAAAATATATACTTTGCTGCACTCGGACGGCGATACCGCGACTTTACCTTACCTGAAAGTGGATACCATCGAATTTTGCACTTTCGGCAATTCAAAACCTTTCCGGATACGGGTAAGGAATGTACTGAACGATAACTATACTAATTATTACATCAAAAAAGCGGATGCTTCCCGGGTGTATGGCCTGGAGCTGGAGGACATTATTTCCAATAACCGGATCAACTTTTTGCTCTACGAGGACACCCTCATCGAAGAGCATATATTGGGTATTCCGGGTGATGTGTTCATTGCCGAGAAGTTGCCATTTTGCAGCGAGCTGGAAAAAGCGCAGATCGCGAAAGAATTCGTGAAGTTCAATGAACGCTGTTTTATAGGCCTGCTGGGCGATATGCGCAGTTATAATTATGTGGTGATCCCCATTCACGATTTCGACCAGGTAGTGTACCGCATCAGGCCCATTGATTTTGACCAGCAATGCTACGAAGGGAAAATAGAGGTTTATGATCCTTACCAGTTCAAGGAAAACAAAATAATGCTGGACCTGGTGAACCAAAAACTGCGCCCTAACTCGATAGAACAATACAGGAAAGAAGTTCGTTCCGCAATCGTAAAGCGTATTTTAAGTGATATTGACCGTTTTGACCATTTGATGCAGGTGGTGAAGATAGACCATATAGCGCCTATCGGGCATGTCGACCAGCTGAAAGCAGACCTGAAAAAACGTACCTATATCAATGGTTTTGACTTTTGCAGGACCATGGGCGAAGTGTTGGATACCGGTTTCCGGTTTACGATCAGGAATTACAGGAGCGCGACGCATATTTAATCCGTTTAAGCTATAGTCAGGTATTAAGTTTATTAGGCTGATATTCTGTAAATAGATGATTTTCAAGTATTTGTTTTGTAAAATTTATTTTTAAGGCATTTTTTGGTATTAATTTTAGGGAAGCGTAGGGGTACGAGGGGGTAAATTTGTCTTATTATAGGAAAGGTGCATTTGGGCTGGGTAAATGAAAAAAATAATGTAATAAATGATGCAGGATCTACCTGGAAAATGGAATACCGAAGCCGGATTTGAAGCTTTATTTAAAGAGCTTTATGCTCCTCTGCACCGGTACGCGTCCGGATTGATAGCGGATGATATGCAGGCTGAGGAATTGGTCCAGGATGTATTTCTTAAGCTTTGGCAACAAAAAGACCAGATTCAAATAGCAAGTAATATACAGGCTTACTTATACAGGGCCGTGCATAATAATGCCATGAATTTACTGAATCATGAAAAGGTAAAAGCAAAATACCAGACGTATATGAAAACACGTACGGCGCAGTATGCGGATAGTCCTTCAAAAACACTGGATGCTAAAGAACTTAAGGAGCAGATATCCAGGGCGATGAATAAAATCCCGGAAAAATGTAGGGCCATATTTTTCCTGAGCCGGCAGGAATCGCTGAGCTATAGAGAAATCGCGGGCCAATTGGGTATTTCTGTAAAAACCGTCGAAAATCAGATGTCCAAAGCACTGAAGATCTTAAGAGAAGAATTGAATGACTATTTACCCTTTACCGCCATCCTGTTTTTCTTATTTAACGTTTAAATGTAACCTATGATGGAAGATTTACTTATAAAATATATTGTCGGGGAGGCAGAGGAGCAGGAGCGCGCGCAGCTGGAAGACTGGCTGGCTGCCGACCCTGAAAATCAAAGAACTTACGACAGGGTAAAAACGATCTGGGAAAATAGCAAAATGCCAGGCTTGGCTAAAACTCCTGATGTGGATGCTGCCTGGCAGCGTTTTAAGGTTAAGCGTGCTGAAGCGGAGCAGTTACCAGAGGGGAACATGACTTTACGTAAAGGTGGGCAATGGAAAAAGATATCTATGGCCGCAGCAGCCGTGTTGATTGTCCTGAGTGGGTTTTTATTATATTGGAATACGCCGGTCAAATACGAAACCCTGGCGCAATCAGAAATTGTAACCCTTCCCGATCATTCTGTGATCACGTTGAACAATAATTCTAAATTGACCTATAGCCGTTCCTTCAATAAAAAAGAACGTGTAGTACATCTGGAAGGTGAAGGCTTTTTTGATGTGGCTAAAAATCCGGAAAAACCTTTCCTGATCCATGTGGAAGATGTAGCTGTAATGGTGCTGGGCACTTCCTTTAATGTACGTGCAACAAATGTATTGACAGAAGTATCGGTAGAAACGGGTATCGTAAAGGTAACAAAGGGTAAAGAGATATACACTTTAAGAGCTAATGAAAAACTGGTGATTAATAAAGCAGATAACCAGGCCCGGGTAGGTAAAATAGAGAACAAATTATATCAATATTATCGTACTAATTTATTTGTTTGTGAGCGTACTCCTTTACCGGAATTCATCAGTTACCTGAGTGATGTTTACAAGGTGACCATTAAAGTAGATAACCCATTGTTATTGCAACAACATTTAAACGGGAAATACCCTAAAACAGATTCAATACAGAAGATTCTAGAGAATGTTGCCCAGACCTTTAGTGCAAGGCTGGAAAAACAGGGCGACACTTTTGTTTTTAAATAAGCAAAAGCAAGCAGGTCGCTTAGAATAGTTTTATTTTTATAGTAAGCATTTATTTATGGGTTCATTTTTTATCCGGTCCGGACAGCGGAGTTGTATATTATTACTTGTTTTGATTACCTTAAGCTTATCCTCTTTTGCACAGCCATTGTTGCAAAAGAGGATAAGTGTTACTGCACATAATACACCGATTAATGAAGTCCTGAATCAAATAGAAACCCGTGGCGGGTTTTATTTTTCTTATAATAGTGACCTGTTGGATGGATATAAAAAAGTAAACGTGCAGCTAGATAATCAAACGGTTGAAGCCATTTTAAACGAGGTATTAGGGCCCGGCTATCGTTACCAGGTATCGGGAAATCATGTTATTATCAAACTGGCTTCCGGGCAGGGTATCATTTTTACCGGTCAGCTCATAGAGGCGGAAACCGGTAAGCCTATTGAATATGCTTCTGTATATGAGAAATCGCTTATGGCGGGAACGGTAACAGATGAGCAGGGTAATTTTAAATTACATATTCGCCAGTCCCTGCCCAGCTACGAACTGGTAATCTCCAAGGTGTCCTATACCGATACCGTATTGCGCTTGCAGCAAGACCTGGCCGCGGAAAAACCCATTACCCTGAAACGTTCTTTCGCCGAACTCGAAGGAGTGAGTGTGATTGGTGTGCAGCAACACTGGCTGGCAAAAAGACTGATCAATACGAAAGAACGCATAAGCAGTATTAACCTTAACGGCTATTTTGCCAAACAACCTTACCAGTTTGGCATATTGCCCGGACTGAGTTCTAAGAACAGGTTAAAGAGCCAGACGATCAATAAATTTTCTTTTAACCTGATCGGTGGTTATACTGCAGGTGTAAGAGGCTTTGAATTAGGAACGGGATTTAATATAGTACAGCAGGATATGCAGTATGTGCAGATCGGCGGCTTGTTTAATATAGTAGGCGGTAAAGCGAATGGGGTACAGTTTGCCGGCATATATAATTATGTAGCGAAGGATGTGGAAGGGGTGCAATTTGCCGGCGTTTACAACAATGCGGCAAACGTAGATGGGGTACAGGCTACCGGTGTCGTAAGCTGGGCCCGTAAAGAGCTGCATGGCGTGCAGGCTTCTGGTATTGGGAATAAAGCACACAGTGGCAAAGGGGCACAGCTGACGGGTTTTGCCAATTGGGTAGACAGTACTTTTGAAGGATTCCAGGCGGCAGGGGCTATCAATTACAATGAACAACTGGATGGCGTGCAGTGCGCCGGCTTATTGAATTACACCCGGGAGCAGACGGATGGGGTGCAGATCGCCGGCGGGATAAATATTACCCGGAAAGTATTGAATGGTACGCAAATAGCGGGCCTGTTCAATTATGCCAGGATCGTGAATGGCACCCAGCTAGGCCTGATTAATATAGCAGATACCTCCTCGGGCCTGAGCCTGGGACTGATCAACATTATATTAAAAGGAAAACACAGTATTGACATAACGACCACCGAATGGCAACCCTACAGCATTGCTTATAAATCCGGTAACGACAGGCTTTATAATATTTTCCAGGTAGGGGGCAATTTAAATGATAATCAAAAAATGATGAGTATCGGATATGGTATCGGCAACGCGATCCGCCTGGGCGGTAAAACCGCGCTCGTTCATGAGGCCACCTTCAATACGATTTATGCCGGGAACTGGAATGACCAGAACCTTATGGGCCGCTATCAGCTTATGTTTCAATATCAATTGCACCCGAAATTAAGGGTGTATGGCGGACCTGCATTTTCTGTTTTATACCACGAACAGCAGCGTAGCTATGAAGGCTTCGGTGTTCCTTTTGCATCCAGGAGTTTATCTTTTGATATGGGCCATAACGTAAAGGCCTGGATCGGCTGGACGCTTGGTTTTTCTCTTTTTTAAAATTATTTTTTTACCGCGTGGGGGTACTTGTTTCCTTGGCTGTCTTAGATTAAAAGACATAAAAGATGACAAGAACACATTACATCAGACACTACGCTTTATCTGCCAGCCTGCTGCTCGGTACAGCATTTACAGGTCAATCTCTTTTGGCTCAGGAGCACCAAAGCGCACATGTAGGTTTGGTATACCCGCTCAGTACCAACGGGACCCGCGCGGCACAGATAAGTAATTCCATTTCCCTGCATGCCATAGCCGCTGTAAGCGCGGGAGAAAGGGGCGCTGCTATTTCAGGCCTTTCCACCATTATAAAAGGCGATCAGCGGGGCGCGGTGATCAGTGGCCTGTCTAATACGATTTCAGGGGACGCGACCGGTGCACAGATTGCCGGCCTGATCAATACCGTTGGCGGGAACAGCAGAGGGGTTCTGGCAGCCGGGTTGATCAATATTGTGCAATCTGCGAAAGGAGCAGAGATCGCCGGCTTGGTTAATATAGCGAAAGGACAGGCAGGCGCACAGGTCGCGGGCTTAAGTAATATCGCGCGTACTTCCGGCATACAGGTCGCCGGATTAGCCAACAGCGCCCGGCAAAACAGCTGCCTTCAGGTTGCCGGGCTGGCCAATACTGCCGGTACGGCCAATACGCAGGTCGCCGGGTTGATCAACATTGCAAAAAAAGTAAAAGGGGTACAAATAGCGGGATTGATCAATATCGCGGAAGAAAGTAATTACCCCATCGGGTTCCTCAATGTTATTAAGAACGGTGAAAAGCAGATCGGTGCAACCATGGATGAATCCGGTAACGCAGTACTGGCTTTACGTACCGGTGGAAAACATACCTATGGGATTATCGGGGCGGGCTATAATGTACGTATGGACAATGCCCCCTATGTCCTGGAAGCAGGCTTGGGTATGCATGTACGTTTCAGCAAACTTTTAAGGCTGAACCTGGAAATAAGCAACACGGCCAATACCAGTTTCGGACATGATTCCTATTACAAATCCAGTTTCAGGCCCTTGCTCGGCGTAACATTGGCCAGGCGCCTGGAAATAGTTGCCGGCCCTAGCTTTAACTATGTTAACTATATGAGTGACCTGGACGCTTACCGGTCTAACCCCGTTTACAATTTCTTTGGCGCACAATCTACCAATAGCTTATTCTTCGGTGGGATGGCCGGTATACACTTTACACTTTAATTGCTTTAAACACATAAAAACACAAAAAAATGAACAAATTAATTACACTATTGATCGCAGGTTTACTTGTTTTAAGTCTTAATTCCTGTGAAAAAGTAATAGGGCAGGGGCCCGTAGTTACTGAAGAACGCAACGTAGCCGCGTTTACTATGATAGAAGCGGAATTTCCCGGGGATGTCGTTTTGGTCCAGGGGGCCAACCAAATGGTTAAAGCGCAGGCACAGGAAAATATAATCAATGACCTGTACACTACTGTCAACAACGGGATATTGAAAATTAAACTGCGGAACGGATTACGCCTGACTACAGGTACCAGCCTGAAAGTGTATGTAACTATTCCTGTAATTGAACGCATCAGCTTAATGGGGTCGGGAAATGTGACCGCAGACCGGGTGAACAGTCCGGATATGGATATAAAACTGACCGGTTCCGGCAACATGGAAATCGGTAACCTGGAGGCTAATACGGTGTACAGTGAACTGACCGGTAGTGGCAATATGAGCATTTCCGGTGGCACTACCCATGACCTGAAAGCAAGGCTTACCGGTAGCGGCGACTTTAAAGCACAAAATTTCTCAACTGTTGATGCGGAAGTGACTCTCACCGGCTCGGGAAGTGCTACTGTAAGAGCAAGCAATACCCTGAACGCGGTAATTTCGGGAAGTGGCAATATCAATTATTATGGTAACCCTGCCGTTACGCAAAATATTACCGGTTCCGGTAGGCTGAAGAAAAAAGACTAACCCACCTGATTACAAGGTAAACGGTCGCTAATCAATATCACTAATAAATTTAAGATAATGCCAGACAAAAAATTCGTTCTAATTACCGGTGCCGGGAAAGGGCTGGGTAAAGCATTTGCACGGCAATGTGCAGAAATGGGATTTAATTTGATCTTATTAGCCTTACCCGGCGAAAACACGCATTCCCTGGCCCGGCATATCCAACACCAGTTTGAAGTAGCCGTACTGGTTTATGAACTTGATATGTGCGATGAGCAAATACTTGCAGACACCTTAAAGGAGATCAGAGACCGTTACCAGGTATTCTTTTTGATTAATAACGCGGGCATAGGCGGAACCGCTTCGATTACCACCACCAGTTTCCAGGCCCTGGACCGGATCATCAGCCTAAATGTAAAGGCAGGGGTGCAGGTTACTACAGCTATGATCCCGGTTTTATCGCAATTTACAGAGAGCTATATTTTAAATGTGGCGAGTATGGCGGCCTTTGCTCCCATTGCTTATAAAACGGTTTACCCGGCATCTAAAGCATTTATCGCTTCTTTTTCCATGGGGCTTAGAGAAGAGCTGAAAGGACAGGGCGTTTCGGTAAGCATTCTGTATCCCGGTCCTATCATGACCAATTGCAATGTTTCGGGCCGTATTCTTGCACAGGGTTTTGTCGCCCGGCTGGGGCTGATCAATACCGATGCTATTGCCAGGGCGGCTATCCGGAAATGCCTGAACAAAAAGGCCCGAATAGTTCCGGGAATATGGAACCGGGTTACGGCAAAACTCCTGGAATGGCTGCCGGCCGATACCGCATTGCATTTGATCTCTTCTTCTGTAAAAAGAGAGCTATCCTATAATTTTTAATTTATTGTTTATGGAATCCACCGTATTGATTACCGGCGCTTCCGGCTTGTTAGGCGCTAATCTTGTAAGATATATGCATCAGCTGGGTTATAAGATCCGGGTACTGGTCCGGCCGGGTGCGCATCTGACCGTGCTGGCGGATATCCCCATGGAGATCATTCATGGCTATATAGACCGTAAAGAATGTGTTGAGGAAGCGATGCAAGGTTGTGATTATGTAGTGCATGCGGCATCGCTCACCACCCAATGGGGCACCCCTTATGAGGAGTATAAAAAAATAAACATTCATGCGACGCAGCTGATCGCGCAGGCCTGCATAGCCTATGGGGTTAAGCGGCTGATCTATATCAGTACCGCCAATACGCTGGCGCCGGGTTCAAAAGCCAGTCCCGGCACAGAGCTGAATGCCTTTGGTTTGCATCATATCAATTCTGGATATATCAATAGTAAATACGTGGCACTGCAATATATACAGGAGCAGGTACAGCAAAACGGATTGCCGGCCATCATCGTCAGCCCTACATTTATGATCGGGCGCTATGATGTGAAGCCGAGCTCGGGGCAGATGGTGCTGCATGGTATCAAAAAGGGGATTATGGCCTATCCGTCCGGTGGAAAGAATTTTGTGCACGTGGAAGACGTTTGTGCCGGGATTGTGAAGGCGATTGAAAAGGGAACTATCGGTGAGCATTACCTGTTGGCTGGGCATAATTTAAGCTATAAAGAATTTTTCAGGCTCACCGACTTTCATGCCGGCAGCAGAAGGCGAAAGGTACAAATCCCAGGTTCCCTGTTGCGGGGTTTAGGCAGATTGGGCTCCCTGGTTCAATCCTTATCCGGCAAATCTGTTAAGCTCAACTATGCTTCGGCCTATATGCTTTCCCTGGATAATTATTATTCCGGTAAAAAAGCAGAACGTGAATTAGGCATTGAGTATAAAAGTATTGAGCTGGCTGTAGCGGACGCCGTAGCCTGGTTCCGGGAAACAAAATATTGTTAGGGTTAAAATTTTAAAACGATATCATATGTTGATCGCATTAATTATAGTACTTTTGAGGAAATTAAAAACCAGGTATAGACTCGGCATTAATGTCAAAGCGCTTTCATAAGCATTTGACCGGTTTCGTTTTGTATTCTGCGCCATTATGTTTCCCTTTTAAGGGAAGTTAGATGACGCGCAGGAATATTGGCAAATAGAAATTAAAAGTGAAGGTCGATATTTTGTATGTTAAGACAACAAATGAACGAAAGTTTTCAGCATTTCCAGGAAAGATTTAAAGCAGGTCTTTTCAATTTATTCAACACGGACGCTAATATTAACGAGTTAAGCATTAACAGGGGTTTGCCACAAAATGTGTGGGACAGTATTATGAGTTTTAACCCTTTGGCGGTAGCAGTTCCCGAAGCCTATGGCGGCAAAGGGGTAAAAGTAAAAGAGTGCCTGGCGATGATCTCGACAGCTTCTTATGAATCTCTCCCCCTGGCACTTACCTTTGGTATCAATGTAGGCCTCTTTTTGCAGCCATTCGCCAAATATGCCAATGAAGGGGTTAAGGCCCATGTTTTCAACCGTTTTATGAACCATAAAGCCATGGGTGGCCTTATGATTACCGAGCCCGGTTATGGCAGTGATGCATTGAATATGCAAACCAGTTATGACGAGCTTAATAATGGTTTTCGGTTAAGCGGGCAGAAGCATTGGCAGGGCCTTACCGGTATGGCAGACTTTTGGATCGTTGCGGCTAGAAAAAAGGTCGCCAATGGGGAGCTGGCCCGGGACGTGGAGTTTTTTGTAACGGATAACAGTATACCCGAGCAAAAAATAGAAGTAAAGCAATATTTTAATAACCTGGGGCTCTATATGATCCCTTATGGCCTTAATAATATTGATATCACGGTACCTGCCAACCAGAAGCTGGAGCACCATAGTACCGGAATAAAAATGATGCTGGATATCCTGCACAGAAGCCGGATCCAGTTTGCCGCCATGGGCGTAGGTTTTATACAGCGCATGCTCGATGAGGCCATCGAGCATTGTAACCAGCGTAAAGTGGGTAATTGCTCTCTTTCTTCAATGGACTCGGTACGTTACCAATTATCACGTATACAGGCTGCCTACACACTGGCGTCTGCCATGTGCGGCCGCGCTACTGAGATGAGCGGGATCGCATTTGATCTTTCCGGGGAGGGTATACAGGCCAATAGTATGAAAGCCCTGGTTTCCGACCTGATGCAGGAATCTGCCCAGATCTGCGTGCAGCTTTCCGGCTCGGGTGGCTACAAGATAGACCATATTGCCGGCCGGGGTATTATAGACAGCAGGCCTTTCCAGATCTTTGAAGGATCTAACGAGATGCTTTATGCCCAGATTGCCGAAGTATTGACCCGCCAGATGAAAAAATATAAGCAGGACAATTTTTATGCCTATCTCCAGGAGTATGAGCTGACGCAAAGAATCGCGCCTTTATTTAAAAATCACCTGAATTTCTCCATACCTGATATCCTGGTACAAAGACAATTGATCGTTATCGGGAGAATAGTTGCCCGCCTGATCTGCTTACAATTTGTGGCTAGCTTTACCGATAAAGGTTTCCGGAAAGACCTTTATGAAAACTGTATCAAGCATGTTGAAATGGATATCAAAAAGTTTATTGCAGATATAAAAGATTACAACAACGCGGAGCCGGTAATGGACTACCAGGAAAATTCCTGCTGGTGGCAATTGCTTTAGTATAAGGCAGTAAGCTGCTTTAAGACTTTAATAAATAGCTTAAAATCCCCCGCTTAGGGGGATTGCTTTTTTAGGAGGGTGACTGTACATTTGTAGTTATACAAATATATATACGCAATGCAGTTAGTAATTAAGGATTTAAATAAGGTTTATCCCAATGGTGTAAAGCCGCTTAATAACGTTAATCTTACTATTGATAAAGGTTTATTTGGCTTACTGGGCCCTAACGGGGCCGGTAAATCATCATTGATGCGGACCATTGCTGCACTGCAAAACCCGGATAGCGGCAGCATCATGCTGGGAGATATTGATGTGATCAATGATAAAACCGCCTTGAGAAAAGTACTGGGCTATCTGCCGCAGGATTTTGGTTTTTATCCTAAAGTTTCTGCCCTGGAATTATTAAATCATTTTGCCGTTTTAAAGGGTATTTCCAATAAAGGAGAACGTAAAGAACTGGTCGCGGCCTTATTGCAGCAAACAAATCTTTATGAAGCCCGCCACCGCAATGTAAGCGATTATTCCGGTGGGATGCGCCAGCGTTTCGGTATAGCCCAGGCCCTGATCGGTAATCCTAAACTCGTGATCGTAGATGAGCCTACTGCCGGCCTGGACCCTATGGAGCGCAACCGCTTTCAAAACCTGCTGAGCGAAATAGCTACTAATACCATCGTTATTCTATCCACACACATCGTAGATGATGTGAAAAACCTTTGTAAGAAAATGGTGATCATGAACCAGGGCACTATACTGTATGAAGGTAATCCAAAAGACGCCTTAGAGGAAGTGCGCGGCAGGATCTGGCAGAAAGCGATCGACCCGCATAGCCTGAATGCCTACCGGGCAAAGTATAATGCGATCTTCTCCTCTATGGTGCATGGGGAACTGGAATTAAGGATCTTTAGTGAATCGGAACCCGGCGATGGTTTTGTGAGATCTGATGTAGGGTTAGAGGACGTTTATTTCTCGACTATTGTAAACAACTTACATAAAAAAGGTTAGGAATGTTTGGAGCTATTTTTTCTTTCGAGTTAAAGCAGGCTTTCAAAAAGCCGATGACTTATATATTCTTCGGGATCTACCTGCTGTTCAGTATGTTTATCGCCCTCGTGTCTACAGGTGTTTTCGAAACTACACAGGCCGATTCTAATGTTACCCTGAACTCTGCCTATGCGGTAGCCAATCTGCTGGTAGGCTTTAACGGAAATATTTTGGGCATGTTGAACAGTATTGTATTGGTAGCGGTGATGGCCAATGCTATCCAAAAAGATTACCAGTATAATATGCATGCGCTCTTTTTTACAAAACCGATCTCGAAAGCCCAGTATTTTTTCGGGCGGTTTCTTGCCGCCTTTTTAACGGGTATTTTCGTGATGTCCGGGATGTTGATCGGTTATGCGCTTGGTTTGGTGCCGGGAATCGGCACCAAACTTGTAGGTCCATTTGAACTGAATAATTTCCTGCAGCCCTTTTTTGTTTTCTTGTTACCGAATGTATTTGTTCTGGGGGTGATCTTCTTTTCGTTGACCACCTTTACCCGCAATACATTAGCGGCCTATATGACCTGTATCATTATGTTGATCGGGAGGTTTATTGCCGAAAACCTTGGTAGCAATATGGATTACGCTTATGGTGCCGGGTTACTGGAACCATTTGGTAGTAATGCCTATAGTTATGTGACCAAATACTGGATGGCCTCTGAGCAAAATACATTGATGCTGCCCATGGATGGCTTACTGCTTTATAACAGGTTGCTATGGGTCGGTATTGCAGTAATAGTCATGCTATGGAGCTTTGTTAACTTTAAGTTTGCCCAATTTCTCACACCTTTCCGTTTATTTAAACGTAAAGAAAAGGCTGAGGTTGCTGTAACGTATGAAGAGCGCCCGTTGGCAGAGCTGTTGAAGGTAAAGCAGGATTATTCTCCCGCATTTTCCTGGCGGCAACTTTTCTACCTGAGTAAGTTTGAATTTAAAAAAATTGTACAAAGTGCCTTCTTTATTATTTGCTGTGCCCTTTCGCTCGTTATGATCGGGGTTATTTATTATTACAGCGGTAGTGCTTATGATACGGAAATGCAGCCGCTCACCCAGAATATTATCCGGTCGGTAAATGTGTATAGCCTGCTGGCCAATATATTTGTTATTTTCTATGCGGGTACTGTAGTCTTTCGTGAAAAAGAAAACCGTATAGATGAATTGATCTACGCTACACCGGTAGGAAATCCTATACTTTATTTTTCAAAATACCTGGGACTCCTGGGCGCCATCCTGGTAATGCAGTTGCTGGCCGTGCTTATGGGGATAAGCCTGCAGCTTTCCCAGGGCTTTTACCAGATCGACCTGTGGCAATATTTCGTAAGTGTGATTGTGTTTGGTATGCTGGGTTATGTGACCACGATTGGTATCTGCCTGGCCTTGCAGGTAATCGCGCCTAATAAGTACCTGGGCTTCTTTTTTTCTATGGTCCCGGTAATGTTATTAAGCATAGCGCTAAGCTTGTTACAGTGGAACAATAATATTTATCATTTTGATTCTGATGGGCCGCGTTTGCGTTTTACAGAACTGAATGGTTACGGCCCATTGGGCCCCTGGTTTACTTATAGAGTCTACTGGATAGCTTTTGTATTACTGGTAAGCCTGGTAAGTTTGTTCTTTTTTGCAAGAGGTAAAGAGATTAACTTTAAATCCAGGTTCCGCTTTTCAAAAATGGAAGTAAAGCCATTGACAAAGATCGGGATAGCCATATTTGCACTTGTGTTTATCGCTGCAGGCGCTTATATTTTTTACAATACCAATATCCTTAACCGCTATATCTCGCCGAAAGAGTTTACGGCTAAACAAGTGAACTACGAGAAGCAGTACAAAAAGTATGAAAGCTGCCTGATGCCCCGTGTGGTTGAGTCGAACCTTGATGTGGATATTTACCCGGAGACCCAAAGCCTGCATGTAAAAGGTTTTTACTGGCTTAAAAATAAGCACAGCGTTTCTCTGGATACCTTGTACATCAACCTGATGGATAATACCTCCAATTTTGTTTATAAAAACATCGCGTTAAATGTTGCCGCTACAACAATTAAAGAGGATAAAGAGTATGGTGTGCTGATCTATAAATTGAATGCGCCTTTGGCGGCCGGCGATTCCATCAAGCTGAATTTTGAATTTGATTATAAACCTAAAGGGTTCTCAAATGATGAGATTAGTACGCTGATTGTTGAGAATGGTACTTTCTTTAATAGCTCTGTGATGCCCAGCCTCGGTTACAACGAGCAATATGAGTTGGGCTCTAACGCGGAACGTAAGAAACATGAGCTGCCCAGAAAAGAAAGTATGCGTTCTATAAATGACACGGCGGCCTATGCCAATACTTATATTTCAAATGATGCCGACTGGGTACGTTTTGAAGCCCGGGTGAGCACCAGTGCCGATCAGACGGCGATCGCTCCGGGCTACCTGGAAAGACAATGGACCGAAAACGGCAGGAATTATTTTCATTATAAAATGGATCACCCGATCCTTAACTTTTATGCGTTCCAGTCTGCCCGCTATAAAGTGAAGAGAGATAAATGGAATGGGGTGAACCTTGAGATTTATTACGATAAAGCACATGAATACAATGTAGATAATATGTTGCTGGCCATGAAAAAATCATTGGAATACTACAGCAAAAACTTTTCCCCGTACCAGTTCCGCCAGCTAAGGATCATAGAATTCCCGGCATTTGCCTCTTTCGCGCAATCCTTTGCCAATACGATCCCGTTCTCGGAAAATGTAGGCTTTACGAATAAAGTAGATACTGCTAACTGGAATGAAATAGACATGCCGTTTTATATCACCGCCCACGAGGTGGCGCACCAGTGGTGGGCCCACCAGGTGATCGGTGCTAATGTACAGGGCGCGACGGTGATGTCGGAAACGATGTCCCAGTACAGTGCCTTAATGGTTATGGAGCAACGGTATGGAAAAGACAATATGAAAAAGTTCTTAAAACATGAAATGGATGGCTACCTGAGGTCAAGGACTTTTGAGGGTAAGGGCGAGAAACCATTAATGCTGGTAGAGCAGCAATCTTATATCTACTACCAGAAAGGGTCCGTGATCATGTATGCCCTCCGGGACTACCTGGGCGAGGATACTTTGAATGCTGCCCTGAAAAGGTACATTGCAGCAGTCGCCTTCCAGGAGCCGCCTTATACCACTTCAAAACAATTTGTGGACTATATCAGGGCCGCCACACCGGATAGCCTGAAGTACATCATCACCGACTTTTTTGAAACGATAACCGTTTATGAAAACTATGTCAAAAACCTGAAGTATGACAAGCTTCCGGATGGGAGGTATAAAGTTAACCTGACCGTAGGCGCTGTTAAGTTCCGCGTGGATAGTGCCGGTAACAATAAGAAAGTCCCGGTAAATGATTATATCGACATCGGTATCTTCGGTGCGGTAAAAGATAAGTCAAAATCGGCTTATAATCCTTTGATTTTGCAGAAAATAAAAATGGATGGCAACGAGAAGACTTTTGAATTTATCGTAAATGAGCAGCCGGAATTTGCCGGGCTGGATCCCTACAATAAACTTATCGACCGGACGCCGGATAATAATATTGCCAAATTCGGCACGAAGCCGGCGATACCTTCTCTTTCCGAAAAAGAGGTTAAGTATGACCTGGGGGCAGGGGAGGATTAACTTGCTTACAGGACACAAAAAATGCGGATATCTAATGAGGTATCCGCATTTTTTTTATAGTTTTTTGCTGTTTTTGTATACAGGAATAGACTTTTAAAGTAGAGTCGCCAATGTTTACGGCAAGCCATTACTGTTTTGTGGCTGGTTTCGCATCCGGCAAACTTTACTGGTATTACCGGATAATAACCTCGATAACTACCGTTTCTTTATAATATTCGTTGATGTTTTGCTTAATAGTGTCTTTGGCAAAATGTAATTCCTGCTTTAAGGGCGCAACAGAAGTTCCCAAAGTAAGCCGGCCATTTCTAAGACTCAGCTCACTGGTATACCGGGCTATGGTTTTGCCCACTATTGTCTCCCAGTCCCGGCGCAGCCTTATCTCGTGGATGCGCTGTTTCCAGCCACTGCTTTCCATGACCTGTTTTAAGGCATCCGTTATTGAAATCGCTCCCATGCTCCAAAATTAGTCTTTTTATAAATATACATTTGAAGGTTTTCGCAGATTGTTTAATTTTGTGCGCCTATGACGATACTGTATAATGTTTTATTATTTGCGGTCACCATTCTTGGTGGCTTATTGCCTATAATGTATCGCCGGTGGACAGATAATAAAATGAATTACCTGCTCACTTTTTCAGGGGCCTATTTGCTGAGTGTGACTATGTTGCACCTGGTGCCTGAGTCTGCTGCCGAGCTTGGCTTCTCAATGGGAGCCTACATGCTGGCAGGTTTTTTCCTGCAGCAGTTCCTGCAAAAATTTACCCATGGGGTAGAGCACGGGCACGCGCACCTTGGTCACGATCATCATCATATCCCCGCGCTAAGCCTTATCGTAGGTATGGCGGTACATGCTTTTGCTGAGGGAGTACCTTTAGGGGCCACTTACCATGATGGCAGTACGGTACCGGCTTTATATATCGCCATTGCTTTACATAAATTGCCCGAAGCCATGCTGATCGCTTCTTTATTGATCCATAATAAGAACAGGAGGGGTAAAGTATTTGGTTTACTCGCCTTATTCGCCGCCTTAAGCCCTGCCTCCAGCTTGCTGACCCATTATTTTGGGATCAGTATCATAGGGTTCCAGAAAATATTGCCCTATATTATTGCTATGGTTACAGGTTCCTTTTTGCACATAGGCACCACTATATTCTATGAAAGCGGTAATAAGCTACATGCGATTTCCTGGAAAAAATGGGCATTGACCCTGTCGGCTATTGCCCTTGCCTTATTGACCACTTTTATCAGCCACGATCATAGAGCACACGATCATGGGCCGGTTCACCAGCACGCGCATTAGTTCACCGAGTTATTAATCCCGTTTGCCGAAACTGCTTTTTATACCCGGATTTCTGTAGATACTTTTACATAAAGTATTAAATTCAGACTTTATGGCACAGTTACATACCATTCGCGAGCGGCAGGAAGTTCCCGCTTCCCGCGCTGCATCGATCGCTAAAGGCGCCTTATTCCTGGTCATCGGCCTGGCCGTTTTATTGCACCAGATCCCGGAAACCCGGTACCTGATGCCTGACTGGTTGTTTGGGGTGCACAGCCTGCTTATTTTGATCGGTATTTATAAGGGAATAAAAAGTAATTTTAGCAGCATTTCATGGCTGGTGTTGATCATCATAGGTACTATGATAGGGGCACACCACTTTGAGATAGCGAATGCCAATACGATATTTTTGTATGGTATACCTATGGGACTGATCGCCCTGGGTTTGTTTATCATTTTTAATAAACGATAGTATGGAAACAAGTAATTCAGAAAATAAAGGTTACTATTCTGGTCCTGGGGGGAAAGTACCGCAGGGCACTAATGGTAACAATAACAATAGCCGTATTTTAGGTATTGTGGTTGTGGTGATCGGTATGCTCATGCTGGTAAGGGCTACAGATATTATTGATTACCCGATCCTGGAAAAGTTGATCTCTTTCCCGGTTTTCCTGATCCTGCTGGCCCTCGGTCTTGGTTATAAAAATAAATTTGAGGTGGGCGCCTGGGTATTTTTACTGGGTGCAGGGGTCTATTTCCTGTTGCGTAAATTTGATTACAATGCGGGCAGGTATGCTTTCCCTTTAGTACTTATCACCATAGGTTTATTTGTACTGGCTAAGAACCGGCAAAAATCGAACCGGCTGGAAGACCATATGCAGCCTGGGGGCGATAACCCTGATCCTTTAAACCACCCTGAGCACCCTTACACCAATCCCCGCCAGGATTATACCGGTGCGGCTTATCAGCCGGGATATGATCCGCAGGGAGAATTTGTAAAAATTGATTCCATCTTTTCCGGTAATGAACGGGTTGTATTGTCGTCCAACTTTAGGGGCGGTAAAGTTGGTACCATATTCGGCGGCGTAGTGCTGGATTGCAAAGCGGCACAGATACAGCAGGATATCGTCATTGATATTTACTCCGTTTTCGGCAGTGTAGAGTTGATCTTCCCGGCCAACTGGCGGGTGATCAATGAAACCACTACAATTTTTGGCGCTGTTGAAGATAAACGCCGTTTGGTGAACAGTACCGGTATCGAACGCAGGGTGATCATCACCGGTTTTACCCTGTTTGGTGGCGTAGAAATCAAAAACCTGTAAACGCGTTGAAGAACCAGTTTAGCATATGGCGTTTGAATATGACAGTGGTTTTTTCCATTGTAGTACTGGCCTTGCTGGAAATCAGCTTTTTGGTTTATATCGGGTTTGCCGACTGGAAATTTACTTCCATGTTAATGATACAGGCTAATGTGGTACTTTATGCACTCTATGTAGCCTCTACCCAGAGCAGCTTTGCTATCCTGAAAAGCAATTCTGCGATTATAGTGGTAGCGCGGCAGCTGGTCTTTGCGGTAATATATGCCTTTTTACTCATCTGGTTATGGGAGTTTTTGTACAGGGACCGTTTTCGGATACCCATTCCGGGCTCCACTTTTTACCTGGTTCTTTTTATCAGTTGGGTATTGCTGAGCGCCCTGGGGCTCGTTCATTTCCTGGTAAGCTGTATTATAGAGCAGGAGCAGCGCATACTCCTGGAAAACGGGGTGCAGGAACTCAAAAATGAAGCTGAACTGTTTAAGTTGAGGCAACAATTACACCCGCATTTTTTATTCAACAGCCTGAATTCCATTAACGCGCTGATCGGTGTGGACCCTAAGCTGGCCCGTACTATGCTCATGAAGCTTTCGTCCTTCTTAAGGCAAACGATACGCAAAGAAGATAATCGCCTGGTGTCCTTGTCGGCGGAACTTGAAGAGCTGGACCTTTACCTTGATATTGAAAAAGTACGGTTTGGCGATCGCCTGGTTATCCTTAAAGATATCCCGCAAGGTCTTGAAGGTAAAGAGATCCCGCCTTTTTTATTGCAACCCCTGGTTGAAAATGCTATTAAATTTGGCTTATACGATACCCTGGGTGAAGTGATTATCGCGATAACCCTGAGAGAAGAAGATCATTTTTATAAATTTGAGATCAGTAATCCTTTTGACCGGAATAGTGTAGCGCCTAAAGGGACCGGTTTTGGCCTGAGCGGGGTATCCCGGAGGCTCTACCTCTTATATGCCAGGAATGACCTGTTACAATTGACCAAAAGCCCGGGCAAAGGGAATAGTGAGGTGGACATCTATATAGCCACTTTAATGATCCCGATCGAGAAAAGTGTACAAAATTAATTATCCTAATATGCTGAAGTGTATTATTATAGACGATGAACCTCTTGCCCGTTCTTTGATGCGGGAAATGCTGGAACCGTTGGAAATGGTGCAGATTGTTGATGAGTGTGCCAATGGATTTGAAGGACTGAAAAGTGTGCAGACCCATCAGCCGGACCTGATCTTCCTGGACGTGCAAATGCCCAAGATCAACGGGTTCGAAATGCTGGAACTGATAGAAAACCCGCCGGCTGTGATCTTCGTTACCGCATTTGATGAGTATGCCGTACAGGCTTTTGACGTCAATGCGATTGATTATTTATTGAAACCTATAGAGCCGGCACGTTTAGAAAGAGCTATAGCGAAAGTGGCACAACAGCAAGCTAAAGGAGTGGTAAAACCGGTAGAGCAGGCACCGCATATCATGCTGCCGGAGCAGACGCAAAGAGTTGTAGTGAAAGAGCAGGGCGAGATTAAGATCATCCCCCTGGATAAGATATTGTTCCTGGAGGCCGCGGATGATTATGTAAAGGTGCACACCAAAGAAAAGTATTTTTTGAAATATCAGACCATGGCCCGTTTTGAACAACAGCTTCCGGCACAACAATTTGTAAGGATTCACCGTTCTTATATCGTCAACGTCAGCTTTGTCAATAAAATAGAGCTGCTGGAAAAAGAACAATACACCGTTTTGTTAAATAATGGCCAAAATGTTCCGGTAAGCAAGTCTGGGTACGCCAAACTTAAAACTTTCTTGGGCATTTAGGGGTCAAAACCTAATTTTGCCAAAACTTAATAACCATGCTCAAAAAAACGTCATTACTGTTTTTCTTTAATATCCTGTCTTTATTGGTTTTTGCACAAAGAAAAGTGAGTATAAGCGGTTATTTAAAAGAAGCGGCAACGGGCGAAAGTATGATCGGCGCTACTTTGTATGTGGATGAATTGCAGGATGGCGCGGCTACTAATGCCTATGGCTTTTATTCCTTTAGTTTAAAGCCCGGTACCTATACCTTACGCTTCACTTATATGGGCTTCAAAGACGAGGTTTATACCGTCAATTTACAAAATGATACTACCATTAACGTAGATATGAAATCCACTAACTCTAATGAGTTGGAAGGGGTAGTGGTGACCGGAGAGCGTGCTGATAAGAATGTGAGCAGTACCCAGATGGGGACCATCGGTTTAACTACAGAAAAAATTAAGAAACTTCCTGTCGTTTTTGGCGAATCGGATGTGCTTAAAGCGATTCAATTATTGCCCGGTGTGCAGTCTTCCGGTGAAGGCCAGGCCGGCTTTTATGTAAGAGGCGGCGGCCCGGACCAAAACCTGGTATTACTCGATGAGGCCGTGGTTTATAACACAGGACACCTGTTTGGTTTCTTTTCCATCTTCAATTCCGATGCGATCAAGAACGTGAACCTGATTAAAGGGGGTGCTCCGGCTAACTATGGCGGACGGCTTTCTTCTGTTTTGGACGTGAACATGAAAGACGGTAATATGAAGCAATTCGAAGGTGAAGGCGGTATCGGCCTGATCGCTTCCCGGCTGACCCTGCAGGGGCCTATTGTGAAAGATAAAGGTTCTTTTATGATCTCCGGCCGCAGAACCTATATAGATGTGCTCACGAAGCCATTTCTGAAAGGTAATGCGCAAGGCAGCGGTTATTACTTTTATGATGCCAACCTGAAAGCGAATTATATTTTAGGGAAAAAAGACCGTTTGTACCTGAGTGGTTATTTTGGCCAGGACGTATTTACCTTTAATAGTAAGAGCGGCGATTTTAACGTGAAAATGCCCTGGGGCAACGCGACCTCAACCCTGCGCTGGAACCACCAGTTCAATGGTAAGCTCTTCATGAACGTATCTGCGATCTATAATAAATACGATTTTGAGTTCCGGGGCGGGCAAAAAGATATGAGCATCGCTTTATCTTCCGGTATCAGGGACTGGAACGGTAAGATAGACTTTGATTACTTCTCCAGCTTCGGGCACGATTTTAAATTCGGGATGAATTATACTTATCATACTTTTATCCCGAGCCAGATCAGCGGTAGCTCCGGCGACTCGATGTTTATGCCGGCTAACCCGTTTACAAAGTATGCCCACGAGTCCGCTATCTATATTACTGATGAATTTAACCTGGGTAAGCGGCTGAAAATAAATGCCGGTTTACGCTACTCCCTGTTCCAGCAGGTAGGGCCTTATGCTAACTATACTTATGATAAGGATGGTAATAAGCTGGATAGTACGGTATGGGGAAGTGGTCAGCTGGTAAAAACCTATGGCGGTTTTGAACCCCGTATCTCCGGGAGATTTACGATCAATGATGTTTCCTCTATTAAGGCCTCTGTAGGCCGGAGTATGCAGTACATTCACCTGGTGTCTAATAACGGCAGTACTTTGCCAACCGATGTATGGATGCCAAGCTCCATGATCGTGCAGCCGCAAAAAGCCTGGCAGTACGCTTTGGGCTATTTCAGGAACTTTAATGATAACGCTATCGAAACTTCTGTTGAAGTATATTATAAAGATCTGAAAAACCAACTGGAATACCGGGAAGGTTATACCCCCAGCAATTTCAGGGATCCCGAAGTGGACCTGGTAAACGGGGAAGGGCAAGCTTATGGCGCTGAATTTTTCGTGAATAAAACAAAAGGAAATTTTACCGGCTGGATCGGTTATACCCTTTCCTGGACCAACAGGCGTTTTGAAATGTTGAATAGCGGGAAAGTATTCCCGGCAAAATATGATCGCAGGCATGACCTGTCTATCGTGGCCAATTATGAGTTCAACAAAAAGCTGAATGCTTCCGCAGTATTTGTATTCGGTACCGGTAACGCGATCACCTTACCTACGGGTTTGTACTATGTGGATGGAAAACTGGTGCAGGACTTTAGTGAGATCAATCAATACCGTATCTTCCCTTATCACAGGCTGGACTTATCGCTGAACTGGACGCCGCGGGCCAACAGTACCCGCAGGATAAAAGGGACCTGGGCATTCTCCATATACAATGTGTACAGCCGCCTGAATCCTTACCTGCTTTATGTAAGCACAGA
The DNA here is from genome assembly GCA_016786705.1 of Taibaiella sp. GTDB lineage: Bacteria > Bacteroidota > Bacteroidia > Chitinophagales > Chitinophagaceae > Edaphocola. Next base: position 55,769 of record JAEUVV010000008.1, on the reverse strand, counting down.
AGGAAGCTTACAGCAGGGCACGAAGGTGACGGTAAAACAGGTTTCTATTTTCCCTATCCTGCCAAGTATAACGTATAACTTCAAATTCTAAATAGCAATAAAGCCGGCACAAAATGCCGGCTTTATTATTGGGGTTATAGTACAAAATTCGGAAGCTTATTATTGGATAAGTGTATGACAGAATATCCCGGTTGCAACAGCAACATTCAATGATTCGGCATCTGGCCCGATGCGGTCAATGGTCAGATGGTGCTGTACCAGGGCTTTCACTTCCTCTGATATGCCTTTACTTTCATTACCCATGATAATGAATCCTGGTGCACATTTTTGTGCCGCATTCAGTGAGCTACCGCCCAATATAGCTGCATAGCTGGGTGTTCCCGGCCTGGCTTGCAGGAATGCTGCCAGGTCTGTATACACGCAATGCACGCGGAGCAGGCTGCCCATAGTAGACTGGATCACTTTAGGGTTGAATTGTTCTACGCAATCCGGGGAGCAAATAATCGTTTTGATCCCAAACCAGTCCGCGGTCCTGATGATCGTTCCCAGGTTACCCGGGTCCTGTACTTTATCCAGCATTAAGGTCCAGGTGTTGTTTCCTGTTGCCGCAATCATATCCTTTTGCTGCGGCATCTTCGCAACCAGTAATACCTGGTTGGGTGTTTTGAAACCCGATATTTTTTCAAAATCTTCTTCTGTAGCGATCAGGCATTTCCGGGGCTCATATGCCTTGAGCAGCTCAGCATTTTGCTCAAACCAGGCTGGCAAAGCCACTATGTATTCTAGGTCCGCGCCCTGCTGCAGCCACTCTGCAGCGTTTTTAAGCCCTTCAACAATGTAGGCCTGGTGTGCTTTCCTGAATTTGATCTGGGAAAGAGAACGGATGTATTTGATCTGGTTTTTACTGATTGCTTGCATGAAGCACAAAAATAACATTAGTTTTTTTGAATTGCTGCAAAATGAAAATCCCGGGCCTGTTTTATCTTGCAAACTCCAGGCTGGGGAACAGGTCATAAGTCAGGCCGATGCCCCAATGGCTGATATTATCTACAAAACGGTAATTGTAAGTATCATGTCCAAAAGCCAGCTTGGCATAAATGCCTACATTGCTTTTGTGATAGATGGCGGGAATAATTTCTATCCTGGAGCGGGTGACAGAGGCATGCGGTTTGTATAAATACTCATAATTCACATTCAGTTTCACCCGGTCGATGCAGCCTGGCTTTCGAAACCTATACATATATTCAAAATTGAGGTGAAATAAATTTTTACCATACAAAACGATGTCATTTTCGGTATAACCGCCAATAGGGATCATATAGAGTAAATTGTCGTGGTACCGGGTCCAGCCGGCTTCTGCCGAAAACCAGTGAAGCGCATAGTCATTTTTTACTTCAAATACCTGTAAGTATTTGAACATTATCTCTGTATAGTTGGTAGAGAAATTGCCACTTTTCCTGTTGAGTATAGCCGCCAGGTCCGTGTTGTCATCTATGTGCTGGTAAAGACTATCTGCGGCCGGTGTACCGTCGATCAGGTGTTCGTCAAAAGCAGCGCCCGACTGGCCGTTGGAAAAATGCCCGGTTTCAAAAGCGATTGCAATATATTTAAGGTTTCTGCTGTCCAGGTCACCGAACTCGTTGGCTTTGTTTAAAGAAAATAAATGCTGGTAACCGATGCCTATCTTGTAAGAAGGTGTTTTTACCGGCATCGATGCATCGTTGAACATACGCAGCTGCGGCTGGAAACTGGCATAGGCCGCATGGGTCGCCTTTTTCAGTTTTTCGCCGAAAGGTACATCCGCTGCAGCTTTGGGTTCTTTCATATTTTTATAGATAGTATTGAAAAACGGTAACTTAACTGTGGGCTGCGCTTCAAATAAATAAGATTCCCGGGCTGTTTTCAGGTTGCCCAGGTAGCCTATGCTGAGTTCATCACCTATGGGATAAAAATTAAGCGGGTAGTACCGCCGGTTAAGCCCGGGCTCATCGGCTGTTTCTGTGGTTTCGCCTGGATAAGGTTCCTGGCCGTTGCCATAATAGGAATAACAGAGTAGGCTCAAAATAAATATTATCCTCTTCATCACCGCTATTTTTAGAGTTTAAAAATTTTATTCAGCTTGGCTAAATCACCTTCGGGAAGCAGGTTGCCCGATACCCGGTTCCCGTTTTTGTCACTGATGTAGATCATGGAGAAACAGATGTTTTCTTCTGTTAGTATTTTATTGAGGGTGGTTCTGAGTTCCGTTTCACAACTAATGAAAAAGGAGTTTTGCAGCTCTATATATAAATATTTGTTAGAGAGCAGGCCCCGGATGCGCGCAGGTACCATCGCATTTGCATCATAGATAGAAAGCATCAGGCACCGGGAATAGACCGGTGGCTCTGCTATGTAGCGTTTCTTTGCCATAAGATCAAATTAAGGTTAATGGTATAAATTATTACCACTAAATTAATTACTTATGGCAAGATTAAACAGGGTAAAATCACCCGATTTATTAAGACACTTGTATATTTATAAGCAGATGTGAGCTGCAGATCAGCGCTGCTTCAGGAGGGACATATTCTGGCTTAATAGGGTGAGCACAAGACCAAACACGGCGAAAGTAGCATAAGAGAACCTGAGGTCGAGCCATTCCGCGATATAGCCGATCAAAGGCGGCCCCATCAGGAAGCCCAGGAAGCTGATGCTGGATACCATAGCCAGGGCTTTGCCCGGCGCGATAGTCGGGTGCTGGCCGGCGACACTGTAAACCGTGGGCACGACACAGGCAACACCTAAGCCCACCATCATAAAGGCCAGGGTACAAATACCGAAATAAGGGAAAAATACAGACAACAGCATGCCGCTGCACATCAATAAACCACTGAGCTGTAAAGCGCTTTTGCGACCGATTTTTGAAATAATGAAATCACCTATAAATCTCCCGCTGGCCATCATAACCATAAAGGAAGCATAACCTACCGGTACCCATTGTTCCGGCGCTTTGACCACTTCTTTGAAATAAACGCCGCTCCAGTCAAACATCGCGCCTTCTGTAGCCATACTTAAAAAGCCCAGCACGCCCAGCTGGATCAGCATACTGTCCGGCCTGACCAGGCCTTTTTTCTGCGCTTCAGTTGTCCTGCCGGGTACCAGGTAGTTCCTGTTGATGAGCATACTGGTCAGGACTATACCGAAAATGAGTATAAAATGGGTAGCGGTATCCAGCTGCAGGTTAATGGTCAATAAGCCGATCAGCGCGCCGGTAAACCCGGCGATGCTCCAGGCACCGTGAAAGGAGGCCATGATCGATTTATTATAGATCTTCTCTACCGCTACGCCCTGCGTGTTAACAGCTATATTGCACATGTTGCCAAATACCCCAAACAATAATAAAATACCACCCAGCGCCGGTGCGGAATCAGCGAAAGCCAGCAGGCAGAGCACAGCCGCGTAGCAGATGCAGGCAATGCTCAAGACCTTCGCGCTGCCGAATCTGGTAACCAGTCTTCCCGATAGCGTCATGGTAATCAGCTGTCCTAAAGGCAGCATCAATAAAATAGTACCCAGCTGTCCTTCTGAGATATCAAGAGCCGTTTTTATGGTAGGAATACGGCTGGCCCAGGAAGCAAAGGCGAGACCCTGGCAAAAATAAAACAGCGAAACAGCTAAACGGATACGTTTTCTTTGTTCATAAAGTATAGTATCATCAACGAAAGTGGCCTGGGACATAAGCGCAAAAAAGGAAGCAAAATTAAAACCTTATTCTGAAGCAGGCTATAGAATTGTGTTATGCTCCTGATAATTTTATTGATGTAGCCGCACTTTATTGCTGACTTAGTATACCTGCGCAAGAAAATCCAGGAAAGTACTACCTTGTTATTGTATATTTATTAAAAATAACCCCAGTGGCAATGCATACAAATGAGCTTACACAACAAGAGGTATTGGATTTCTTCAATTCAGTATTAGGCCCGCAGCGGGTATTGACTGACTCTGAAAACCTGCATATAGCGGGTGCGGACCATACCGAGGATTTTGTGTTCCTTCCTGAGCTTGTACTACAGCCCCAGACTACAGAAGAGGTAAGTAAAATATTGGTATATTGCAATGAGCATAAACTGGTCATTACCCCCAGAGGGGCCGGTACGGGCCTGAGCGGAGGCTGTTTGCCGGTATTGGGCAGCATCGTGCTGGATATGCGGCGTATGAATAGAATATTGGACATTGATGTGGAAAATTTCCAGGTAACAACAGAGCCGGGTGTGATCACAGAAGTGTTACAAAACGCGGTGCGGGAGCAGGGTTTGTTTTACCCGGTAGACCCGGCCAGCAAGGGCTCCTGTTTTATTGGTGGTAATGTTGCGGAAAACTCCGGGGGCGCAAGGGCGGTAAAATATGGTGTGGTGAAGGATTATGTGCTCAACCTGGAAGTAGTATTGCCGGACGGTTCGGTGATCTGGACCGGCGCTAATACCTTGAAAAATGCGACCGGCTATAATCTCACCCAGTTGGTCGTAGGCTCTGAAGGTACGCTGGCCGTGATCACTAAAATTGTATTGAAATTATTGCCCCAGCCAGCTAAAGACCTGCTGATCCTGGTGCCTTTCTATTCAGCGGAAGAAGCCTGCCAGGCGGTCAATAAAGTGTTTTTAGCCGGTTATACGCCCTCTGCTCTGGAGTTTATGGAAAGAGACGCCATCATGGCCGCCCGGAAATTTATCGGCGATTACTCTATCCCGCTACCCGAAGCGATACAGGCGCATTTGCTGATCGAAGTAGATGGGCAGGAAGAAGCTTACCTGATGCAGGAGATCGAAGGTATTGTACAGGTTTTAGCACAGTTTAGTACCGGTGAAGTGCTCTTTGCCGATAATCAAAAAGATAAAGACAAATTGTGGCGATTGCGCAGGGTAACCGGTGAGGCTGCGAAAGCTTCCTCGATTTATAAAGAAGAGGACACTGTTGTGCCCCGGGCAAAATTGCCACAGCTCCTGGCTAAGGTGAAAGAGTTAGGTAAAGCCTACGGTTTCGACAGTATCTGTTATGGGCATGCCGGCGATGGTAACCTGCATGTGAATATTTTGAAAAACAATATGCCGGATGAGGTCTGGAAGCATGAGTTGCCTAAGGCGATCCGGGAATTGTTTGTGTACACCAAATCACTTGGCGGGACCTTAAGCGGGGAGCATGGTATCGGTTATGTTCAAAAAGATTTTATGGACATTGTGTTTTCGGAAGTTGAGTTGCAACTGATGCGGGGCATCAAAAAACTATTTGACCCCAATAATATCCTGAACCCGGGGAAAATATTGCCGGAGTATCGTGTGGGATAGCGAAAAAATAATTTTATTCACTTATTAATTCATAAAAGATGAACAAGAAAATCTTAATGCTGGCAGGTGACTTCGTAGAAGATTACGAATTAATGGTCCCTTTCCAGGCTTTACTTTCTGTTGGCTGTGCAGTTGATGTTATCTGTCCGGGTAAAAGATCTGGCGAACAGATCGCGACCGCGATCCATGATTTTGTAGGCTTCCAGACTTACGCGGAACTTCGGGGGCATAATTTTACGATCAACAAAGATTTTGATGCGGTAAATGTGGCCGATTATGATGGCTTATACATTACCGGTGGCCGTGCGCCGGAATACATTCGCCTGGAACCTAAGGTGCTGGAAATAACCAAACATTTTTTTGATACCAATAAGCCTGTGGCCGCCATCTGTCATGGCATCCAGGTGCTGACAGCAGCTGGCGTGGTACAGGGACGTAAATTGACTGCCTATGCGGCCGTCGGCCCCGAAGTGACCTTGGCCGGGGGGCATTACCAGGATGTGCCGCCTACTGATGCGGTTACAGACGGTAACCTGACTACCTCCCCGGCCTGGCCGGGACATCCTGCGATCCTGCGCGAGTTTTATCAATTGCTGGATATTAAGATTCATAGCTAGGGCAGGACAAGCTTCTGTCATAAAGCTTCATTTTCTTGAGCTTAAACTCAGGCCGCCATGTCGACCGCAGCGTTAGCGGCTGTGGAAACCTCTTTTAGTTATTTATGGCTAATGGTGATAATGGTAGTTATAGCCATTAAGGGATAAACAAAAAAGCACTACTCTTTTGGAATAGTGCTTTTAATATTTTATCGTGAAGATTACATGTTTAAAATATCCCTGGAAATGACCAGTTTCTGGATCTCTGTAGTTCCTTCCCCGATGGTACATAATTTTGAGTCACGGTAAAACTTCTCAACAGGGAAGTCTTTGGTATAACCATAACCGCCAAACACCTGAACGGCGTCTGTAGCTACCTGTACACAGATTTCAGAAGCATACATTTTTGCCATCGCGGATTCTTTAGTCATTTTTTCGCCACGGTTTTTCAGGTCGGCAGCCTGGTAGATCAGCATTTCAGCGGCTTCGATCTTCACGGCCATATCTGCTAATTTAAAAGCGATAGCCTGGAAATTAGCGATAGGCTGGTCGAACTGCTGGCGTTCTTTGGAATACTTCACCGCGGCTTCATAAGCGCCTTTAGCGATACCTAATGAAAGGGCAGCGATAGAGATACGGCCACCATCAAGTACCTTCATGGCTTGCTTAAAGCCTTCACCTACCTCGCCCATACGTTGGGCGTCAGAAATGCGGCAGTTGTCAAAAACCAGCTCAGCGGTTTCAGAAGCACGCATCCCCAGCTTATTTTCTTTTTTACCGGCAGTAAAACCCGGGGTGCCTTTTTCAACGATGAAAGCAGTTACATTATTCTTTGTTCTTGGTTCACCGGTGCGCGCCAGTACTACTGCTACATTACCTGTAATACCGTGCGTGATCCAGTTTTTGGTACCGTTCAGGATCCAGTCATCTCCATCTTTAGTTGCGGTACATCGCATGTTACCCGCATCAGAACCTGTATTGGCTTCTGTAAGGCCCCATGCTCCGATCCATTCTCCGGAAGCTAATTTCGGAAGGTATTTGCTCTTTTGCTCTTCATTGCCGAAGTAAAGGATGTGACCGGTACATAGTGAGTTGTGGGCCGCGGTAGACAGGCCTATAGAGCTGCATACTTTCGCTACTTCAGATACTACCGTTACATATTCGAAATAAGATAATTCAGAACCGCCGTATTTTTGAGGCACCAAAACACCCATCAGGCCTAATTCTCCCATTTTGTGGAACAGTTCAACCGGGAAATACTGTGATTCGTCCCACTCCATCATCTTCGGACGGATCTCTTTGTTTGCAAAGTCTCTAACCATTTCAGCAATCTGTTGCTGCGTTTCGGTGTACTTAAAATCCATATGTATTCAAATATTAATTATTTCAAGCTCAAATAAGGTACAATTTTACGATAAATTTCCTCATTAATCAAAGGAACCTGTTTAAAATCTTCCACTTGCTTAAATCCCCCTATCTCATTCCTGTAGCTGATTACATACTTAGCCATTTTCCGGATATAGGGATGTTTATATAGTTCCTGCTCACTGGCACTGTTTATCGCAATGGTTTTGATATGCTGGGGCTCTATAACGATGAAGGGCTTAATGGCCTCATAAAGGCTGTCGGTCATGCCATAGACCTCTTTTAACTGTTCTATTTTGTGGTAGCCCCCCAGTATATCCCGGTATTTAATGATACGATTAGCATATCCGTTGCCTATGCCCCTGAGTTGCATCAGCTCTTCGGGCCCGGCGGTATTGACCAATACCGGTTTGTTTTGTTTTTGAGGGTAGGGGCTTGCACTGCTGTCTGAAGTTGGCCGGCTGCTAAAGTTTTTTGCAGCAGCTGGGTATTGTCTTGGGCTATTTTCGCTTATTTTAATATAGGGTAGCAGGCGTTTGTAGTCCTGCTCCGAAAGGGTGTAAATTTTGGCGAAATCTTCTTTTTTATAAAATCTGCCGCCCTTATTGCGATAATTGATGATTGTTTGGGCCACCTTAGGCCTAAGGCCCAGGCGTACCAGGTCATTTAAAGAAGCGGTATTCGGGTCAAAGGTAAACAGTTGTTGCTGTACACTGGTTTTATAATCCCGGCCGGCCGGTTCCCTGCCCGGCGGATAGTCATATAGGGCATTAGAGTCCGACTGTTGTTTGGTCCAGTCTACCACGGCCGGGTCTGCCTGCCGTTCTGTTGAATTCAGGGAAGGAATCAGCCGCCAGCAGACGACGGCGATAATAATGAGTGCCGCTAATATAGCTATCCCCCAGATCTGTCGCTGTGTAAGGGTAACTGTGACTTCCTTTCCTTTCATAAACACAGGCTTTAATGATTCAAATTTAGTTAATATTATTTTAAATTTTAAATAATCTAATATTTAAATCTTGCCTGAAGCTATATCTGTTTTTTGAGTTTGTATTTACCTGTTATAAAAATCCCCGGCTTTATTAAGCCGGGGATTTTCCTGAACTTTTATAGTTATTTTAATTGAGTTGCGCGAACACTGTTTCCATTTTTTGGAATACTTTCTCCAGGTCTTCCATGCGGGCGGTGCCTACACTTATGCGGTACCAGGGAGATTCTTTGTCAGCACCAAAGCAGTAGAACGGAACAAGTGCGATGCCTACCTCGTCCATTAAAAACTGGGTAACCTCCTCTTGAGTGCTAAACGCTTTACCTTTATAAGATTTGCCTTTTAGATCTATTTTGATCGTCATATAGATGGCTGCCTGCGGGGCTATCGCATCTATCGGGTAACCTTTAGCTTTTAAAGCAACGATGTTATTATTGATCATTAAAAGCCGCTCTTCTATTTTTTGTTTATGGGTATGCAACGCTTCTTTTACAGCAGTTTCATTATTTAAGAACGCGGCTGTTGCTACCTGCTCCGCCATAGGCGCCCAGGTACCTATATGGCTCATCAATGCTTTCATTTTCGCGATCACCTTAGCCGGTCCCAGGCCCCAGCCTACACGTACCCCCGTACCCGCAAATGCTTTTGAAACACCATCCAGGGATATCGTGTACTCCTTCATGGCCGGGTTTAACTGTACCGGGTGGAAGTGAGTCGTTGCGCCAAAGGTAAGCGTGGCATACATCTGGTCAAACAGTACGTACAGCTTCTTTTCATCTGGTCCGCGGCGATTGTTTTCGGCAATTACCAGGTCACAGATCTGTTGTAATTTTTCTTTGCTTAAAGTTGTGCCGGTCGGGTTTTGCGGGGTACATAAGCAAAGCAGTACTGCGTCCCGGATATTTGCCTGTATATCCTCAACAGAAGGCATAAAATCATTTTCTGGCAGCGCATTGATCTCGCAGGCCTGTCCCTGGCAGATGCTGGTATAGTGATTATTGTTCCAGGAAGGAACCGCATAGATCACTTTATCGCCTGGGTCCACTAAAGTACGGAACAGGGTATAGATAAAAGGACGGCCACCACAGGAGATCTGGATCTCGTTGACCTCGTAGTCTATATGCTGGTAGTCTTTAATAAATTTGGATACTGCTTTGCGTAAAGGTAATATGCCATCAGCAGGTGGATAATTAGTAAAACCTTCCTGGTAGGCCTTTATGATCTCATCTCTTAAAACAGCTGAAATCGGGAAAATCGCCGGGTTAAAATCGCCGATCGTATAATTGTAGATCTCTGCGCCCTGCGCGATCCTGTTATTAATTTCATTGCCCAGTTTGACAATTTCCGAACCCACCAATGATTCTGCTAATGCACTTAATTTACTCATTATATAATTTAATTTATCGTTCTTTTATTTATTTTGCTACCTGACCTTCACGCAACATATTAAGTAGTAATCCCGGTAAAAAGCAGGCTCAAATTTATGCATTTCGCCGCATTGAGCCAATTAATAACCTGCCAGGGGCCGATTTGTAGTGTTTATGACTTATACAGTAACATCATAATGTTACTCGTATTTTTAGTGTTATCTATAACCTTTATCGCCATTCCTTGCTTTGCCGCCCAATTTTCAATGTCTTTTTGATAAATAAAATGAAGCTCATTTTTGGTTTTGTTGAAGCCCAGGATATTCGTGCTGAACCGCTCGGAAAGCTCTGTGCCTTTATGCCTGGCACCCAGCTCTTTTACCCCGTCCCTGATGATTAAAATACCGCCCGGTTCCAGTGCCGCGTAGCATTTTTCCAGCACCTTCATTTGTTCTTCCGGTGTGAGGTAATGTAATACATCGCTTATTATAATGCCGTTACAGGGCAATAAGTTGTAGGAGGAGATATCCCCGACCTCGAAATTTATTTTTTCCGTCTTTTTATAATGGTGTTGCGCCGTAATGATTTTTTCTTCATCGTAATCCACCCCTATAAAATGGCGCTTATCGCTGGCCCAGTGTAATAAATAAGTGGCGAAGCCATATCCGCAGCCCAGATCATAAAAAGTACCTTCCCGGGGCAGGATGTCGTGCAGTAATTCGTAATTATTTTCCAGCCGCGTTTTGATCCGGCAATACCATTCCAGCACCGGCCCTTTGTAGATACTGCCCTTGATCATCTGCTCCCGGAAATAGGAAGGCGTTTCTATGACCTCTTTAACATGGTTGAATTCTTTCCGGAAATATTGTGAAATGTTTTTAGTCCTTTCTTTAACGGTATCACCCCAGGCGCGGTCCGCATAAGGAATGGGTGCCAATGCTTCTATATGCATAAAGCCGTTCTTCAGCAGGAAATCTCCTTTCTGCATTGTATAATGTACCCCGTGAAGAATGACCGGCACAATGTCCAGCTTGAGTTCCTCTGAAATATAGAAAGCGCCTTTGTGAAAACGGGCAATTTTGTCTGTCCGGGAACGGGTACCTTCGGGAAACACAACAATACTATAGCCCCTGGCCACCAGGTCTTTCAAAGGTTCAATACTTTCCGCTGCGCCATCTGCTACCGGGTAATACTCGGCCATGCGCACCACGGCGCCGAATACCGGGGAGCGGTACACCCATTTATTGGTCAGTAAAACCAGTTTCGGGTGCAGCATGGTCATAATGAGGATATCTAAAAAAGAGCTGTGGTTGGCGATGTATACCGCCGGCTGGTCGAAATTGACCTTCGGGTCTTTTATAATTTTTTGATTAAACTTATGATTCAGGTAAATAACACTACCGGTATATTTGGAAAGTATGTAATGAAAAACGTACTTACCTCTTTTATTACCCAGCAACTTTAGTTTGACGAGGAATAGCCCGGCAAGGGATACCAGCAGGCAGCCGATTACAAAATAGCTGAAGGAAAAAACAGATTTGGTAAGCGATAAAATGGTAAAAGGCATAAAACCTTTGTCCGCCCGGCTTTGGATCAAAAAGTTGAACAGGAAGGGTTGTAATACCTGCGACACGAATACGACACAGATCAGCCCTATAACCGCGATCAGGGCAATCGACTGTAAAGCCGGGTGCTGGGCGAAAATTAAAGTGCCCAGGCCGGTCACCGTGGTCAGTACGGAAAGGTAAACCGCTGACCTGGCTGATTTTATATGGTTTTTTCCCGTCCGGTATTTTTCCATCAGGCTGTCCATCATAAAGATACTGTAATCATCGCCCAGGCCGAATAGTAAGGTGGCGATCACGATATTGACCACATTGAATTCCAATCCTAAAATACGCATCAGGCCCGTGATCCAGATCCAGGAAACGGCCATGGGCAGGAAGGAGATCAGGGCCAGCTCAAAGCGGCCATAAGCGATCAGTAAGGCGATAAATACCAGTCCCCCGGATATAAGCAATAAATTATTGAAATCATCTTTCAATAGCGCCAGTAGTTTTTCTGAAACAGATTGCCGGTCGGTAGCGGTTACATTTTGCGTTTTATTAAATGTTTCCAGGACTTCAGCTCTTTTTCCTGGCATTACTTTCACCGTGCTGATGCTGTAGAAGTCTTTACCGTTTTGCGCAAAAGAACTGGGGAGCATTTCTTTAAGAAAAGCCCGGGTGCTGCTGTCAAATGGTTCATAATCACGGTTGAGGGTATAGGAAAATGCTTCAAAGGCCCCATCCGCGAAACCTGCTTTTTGAGCGCCCTGGTTGACTTTTTGAAGCACCTCGTTTACCTTTTCAGGGGTCCAGTAGGCTTTCCACCTGTTGATGCGCTCTTTTTGTGTTGCCAGGGAAGGCAGGATGCTGCCGGGATTTATCGCGTTCCGTATCAGGCTATCCGATTTTAATTGTTGCAACAGTCCCTGCTGTTGTTCCATTTTTTGCAGCGCCCCTTCTTCCGAATCACTTTTTGTCAGCAGGGATAAGGAGCTGAGGGCATAAGCATTGTCTTTATTTAACTCCTGCTCCGCTTTTTTGAGTTCCGGGCTCATGTAGTTCAGGTTCATTAAATTACTGTCAAAACCTACATTTTTCGAAAAATACCAGAGCACTGGAGTCGCCAGTATCACTAATGCCAGCAGCCATTTATTACCTTCTGGTTTGCGCGCCGCAAGTTTATCTATAAGGTTATCCTTGCCTGCCTGTTTGGGCTTAGGACTTATGTGGGGTAAAAGGATCAGGGTGAATAATGAAGCGCCCATAAGGCTAAAGGAGGCAAAGGTGCCTAAATCGCGCAATAGGGGCGCATGCGCAAAACGTAAGGCATAGAAAGCACCTATGGTCGTAATGGCACCCAGGGTTAATGGTGTACTGAGCCCGGATACCGTTTCTTTGATGCTTGAAACCGTACGCGTATGGCTCATGAAGTGCACTGAGAAATCGACCGCGATACCGAGGATGATCGCCCCGGCGCCTATCGCGATAATCGAGACCTGCTCGGTCAGCAAGGCGGTAATACTCATGCCAAATAGGGCACCGAATAGTACAGGAACGATGATAATGAAGGAGATACGCTTTCTCCGGAATACATAATAGGTCAGGCCCAGGAGCAATACGATGGTCAGCGAGAGGGTAACAATGGTATCCGTTTGCATTTGTGCGGCATTGGCAACACCAACGGCCAGGCCGCCGAAGTACATTACATCAGTATCGGGGTGCTTTTGTTTGAATTGTGCAAGAAGCTGGTCCAGCCCGGCAACAAAAGGTTTGTTTTTCCCGGTTTCCCCGGCTCCTAAGGTTGGTGTAACAAAGAAGTTAAGCTTATTCAGCTTGCTGTTGAAAATGTAACCATTGTATAATTCAAAGTTGGGATCAAAACTAAGTGCCTGCAACTTATTGAATGCCAAAGGGGTCATGTTCAATGGGTCTGAAGCGGCAAAATTTTTGGCGACCATCCCGGCTGGCGACAATAACAGATGATGTAGTTTTTGGAAGTGCGCTTCCAGGTCCGGCACTTGGGTGATACTGTCTATTTTCTGGTAATCACTACTGTCCAGGAAAATGGGTAAGTAATTGATGGCCAGGTCGCTAAATGCCTGCTCTTTACCTGCGTCCTGCAGGCTTTGAATGCTTTGGATATATCGCGGGCTCAGGGTAAGGAGGGCTTGCTGCAGTTCCTGCTGCCTTTGGATCAGTAGATCGGGGTCCGTTTTGGTACTGTCCTTGAGCCGGAGGGTGAAAATGAGTTGCTCGCCGGTTTTGGTATGATTTAAAATGTTGTTCATGGCCTCAATATTGGGGTCATGTGGGATCATTTTATTGATATTGCTCTCAAAGCGGATGCGGGATGCCCCGGCACCCACTACTAGGAACAGTATAATAAAAACGCACCAGAAAACAGTTTTATGTGATGCGAAATAGTCATATATAGAGCCGAAAAGCCTTGCCATAATGGTTGCAAAGTAAATGTATTCTTTTAAATTCCTGTGCTTAGATATGGATATATATTAAATACAAAATGTGAACAAGTATATTTTTTGCGGCTTCCACTCTTTGTTAATTTTGCCATCCCCAAATTGTTTTAGACCATGGAGTATAAGTATGTAGTCGTTGAAGGAAATATTGGTTCCGGCAAAACCACGCTGGCCACCAAACTGGCCGCTCATATGGAAGCTAAACTGGTTTTGGAAACATTCTCTGATAATCCGTACCTGCCGCTGTTTTACGAGAACCCGGCGCCGCATGCTTTCCCGCTGGAACTGTATTTTTTTATGGACCGGGTAGCACAGTTGAAGCAGATCGATTTTGCAAAGACCAACGTGGTTTCCGATTATTCCTATGAGAAATCCCAGATATTTGCCGGGGTTACCCTGAACGATAATGAAATGTCTTTGTTCAAGAAAGTTGTGGAAAATGTGCGGAACGGCTTGCCGGAGCCCGACTTGTTTATTTACCTGCATGCGCCTATCAGGAAGCTGAAGGACAATATTCAGAAACGCGGCCGTAGCTTTGAGCAGGATATCTCTATGGATTATTTAGAGAAAATCCAGAATGCTTACCAGCCTTTTCTTAAAAAGCAGGGCAAGATCCTGATGGTGGAAATGCAAAACGTAGATTTTGAGCAGGAAGATCATTTCCAGCAATTGATGCGCTTCCTGGAAAAAGGGTATGACTTTACCCATCATATTTTTACAGTAGAATAAATAAAGGCAGTACAATTGTACCGCCTTTGTTTATTCTGTTCAGGTGTTTACATTAATCCTTCTCGAATGTTATGGGGAGCACATAATAAGAACGAACTATCTTTCCATCCTGGGTAGCGGGTTGAAATTTCGGTGCCATTGAAATTACTCTTATTGCCTCTTCCTCAAAGAGTTTTATTTGCTGTTTAGTGGCGTGGGCATGGGTCCTATTAATGTGTCCCTCTCTTCCGATAGCTCTGGGGCTGCTGATACTGCCATCCTTTTCAATAATAAATTCAACAATAATTCTTGCGGAGACCTTGTCTCCTTTCAATTTTTCCGGAAATTTCAGGGATTCGTTAATGTATTGTTGCCAGTTTGAAGGAGGTTCTGCTCTATTCGCTATCGCTCTGAAAATAGCAGTGTCCGGAGCGACTTTATTTTCGTGGCCTGCTTTATTGTCCTTTAGGGTTCTTTGGTCGGAACTGGTTCCGGCGCTCATTAAGCCGAAGCAAAGGGCTACTGCCGGCAGGGCCAGGAAATATTTCCAGGTACTTACCTTTTTTGTGCTCGTCATCATAGCGATTCTTTTTTTGAGGGGTGAAAAATTAAAAGTGTGAATGAGTTTATTCGTATAGGCTTTGTTGTTTTGTGCCAGTAGAAGCTGGGCGTAATCATACTGGTCTGCCGCATCAATCTCCTGGTCGACCTGGTATTCGTGCACCAGTTTGATCTGTTTTTTGAAAATATAGAATACAGGATGGAACCAGAACAGGACCTGTAATAATTCCAGGGCCGTGTTGTCGATCCAGTGCCAGTGGCTTGCATGTTGCTGTTCATGCTGCAGGATCAGTCGCAGGTCCTGCTCGTTATAAGTGGTTTCCGGCAGGTAGATCAGTTTGCCAAAGGAAAACGCGGCGGGTGTATTTTCGTTGCTGTAAAAGTTGGCGACGGGGTGTTGATTCTTGCGGCTGAATTTTTTAAGAAAATAGAGTTGCCCGGCATTTTTTAATAGTAAAAAGGCCTGGAAAGCTGCACCGGCAAGCCACAGGTAAGTTACCAGGGTGGTCCAATCCCATGTACTGGCTTCATTATTATCAGCAGTAGAAGTATTGATTTGAGGATTACCCGTTGTTAAATTGTTTACGGGTGCTATTACCTGCGTCACGGTCTGCACCGCGGGCTGTACCGATAAAAATGGGTTTTCGATAAATGGCACTGATATGCCGGTAATCAATGCCAGCCATAAAAAGACCCGGTTTGTTCGGGCTGCCTTTTCTTTGCTTAGTAATAGAAAGTAACAGAGCAGGAGGATCAGCCAGATGATCGTCGTTTTAAAAAGAATGATCAACATATTATTTCTTTTTTAGTTGTTCTATTTGTTTCAGTAGTTCGTCGATTTCTTTTGGCTTCAGCGCTTTTTCTTTTACAAAAAAGGAGGCCAGTTGGGCAGGCGAGTTGTCAAAATAGCTGGCAAACCAGGACTTGAATCCTTTTTGTGCATAAGCTTCTTTGCTGATCAGCGGAAAGTATTCATAAGTTCTGCCATAAGCTTTATGATCCACGAATCCTTTTTTCTCCAGGATGCGGACTACTGAGGATATGGTACTGTGTGGTGTTTCCGGGTTTTCGAGAGAGGCGATAATATCGCTCACCAGGCATTTTTCTTTCTCCCAGATGATCTGCATGATTTCTTCTTCTGCTTTTGTTAATTGCACCATAACGTTGTTTTTAGATTTGTAACGTAAAAATACGTTATGTTTTGTAAAAACCAAATATTGATTCAAGAAATTAAAAAAATCTTTAACGAATAATTGGGAAGCTTTGGCCGTTACCTTTTTTACCAGAGGCGCATAAATGGAAACAAAAAATTAGGACATTATGAAAAAGTACCTCCTTTATTCCGTATTGTTTTCCGGTATAGCCGGCCTGCTGGTGGCCTGTGGCCAGGCCACTGATTATGCTGCTGGTAACCAGCAAAGCGAAGCCGTACCGGCCGCATCAGGTGATGCCGTAACCGCTAAAGACGGGCTGGTGGATATCACGGACGAAAGGCGAAAGATGATGAAAAACGCCGATGTAACAATGCGCGTAGCGCATGTACAAAAAGCGACTATCGGCCTGGAGCGGGCTACGGCAGCAATGGGTGGCCTGGTAATGCAAAGTGATATCCGTAACGAGATCGGAGCGGTGAAGGAATTGCCTTATACCGCGGATTCGTTGAAACGGGTAAGGGTTTACGAAACTTCCGGTTTGTTGAAAGTGAAGGTACCTGCAGCTCACCTGGATAGCTTTCTTAACCTGGTAGCGGCCGAGGCCCAGTTTATTAATAGCAGGAATATACTGGTAGAAGATGCCAGCCTGCAATACCTGAGCAATGACCTGAAACAGCAGGCAGAGGCGGGGGATAAAAGCCTGGACAGGGCTACAGTCCTGAGCCGTAAAACCAGCGAGGCATTGGAAGTGGCGCGAACGGAAAATAACCTGGAAGCTTCGAAGATTGACCGGAAGATAGATAACCTGAATATACAGGATAAAGTAAAATACGCCAGTGTAAGCATCGCTGTTGTACAACCGGAAAAGGTAGATATGATTATAGTAGCCGATGTGTCGCAGCAAATGGAAGCCGGCTGGGGGACTCAGCTCCTGAATGCTGCTGCTGCCGGCTGGTCTTTCCTGAAAATGGTATTAACCGGTTTGTTGCACATCTGGCCTTTATGGTTGCTGTCTTTATTGGGTTTATTGCTATTCAGGAACAGGAAAAAATTACTGGCCCGGGTAAAAGCTGCTTAATAAGGTAGCCGGTGTGAAAAAAATAAACCCCAGACAGCAATTATCAATGCTATTTGGGGTTGCTTACAATATCTTTTCAGTAATATTTTAGTGAATAGAGTCCTGGTCCCTGAATTTTAATTTTTTCAAAATGGCGGCGGCCCGGCCTTCCGCTGAAATGCCGTAACCGGTCACCAATATTCCTTTCTCTCCGTTAATCCCTTCCAGCGCGTATACGGCAGCAAGATCATCGGGGTCGGAATCGCCTTCGAAGCGATAGAACTCAACGATCTCGAAATCATCCACTTCATATTCATTACCATTACAGATCAGGCAATTTTCTGCCAGGTTGAAATCCATGCTGTAGCCTCTTTTGTTCAGGTCGTTGGTGGCCTGCGATAAAGTTTCATATGCGTACATAATTTAAAGCTTTTAATAGATAGCTAAAATACTAAAATCCGGCCGGTATGCGAAATAATGCTGCGTATGCTTTTGTTAAGTATTAAGACTGTGGTGTTTCATGGAAACGGTTGGCACGGGAAAATGTGCCCAGGTCGTTAAACCGGATACCATAGCGCCGCATGACTACGTGTGCCTTTTTGCGGGCCAGGTGGCGCACATAGAAAGTTTCATTCACCACGAAATGATGAATGGCATGGGTCCAGCCGAAGAAGAAACAAAAGAGCTGCATCGGGAAGGTCCACCATATGTTAAGTACCTGAGTTTGCTCGATGACATTGCCTTGTTCTACATCTCCTATATAATGCAGGTTGGAAGTAATGAAGTGCAGGCAGAACTGGCGAAGCAGGTTCGGGATAAGGATGAGGTAGATGAGGGGCCGGCAAAATTCCAGTGTACTGCTAAGAAAGCCTGGCAACATAAGACCTGTATTGAATGTACTATTTACGAACTCCAGGAACCAGCCCGCGAGTAAAAGATAAACCAGGAGATGCGCGAGGATAGTGACCGGGATAAGGCCGGTAAGCGCGTATTGTTTCAGTTTATGGCTTTGCTCCGGTTTCAGGTTCCCGTTTTTAACTTCCTGTTTGATGTCTTTAAACAAACCGCTTACCCGGAACAAGCCGCCGATTACCAGGTCGGCAGTGAGGAAGAGGCGTTTGATGGACCATTTTTCCCCGTTAGTGACCCCTCTTTCTTCTACATCGTGCAGGGTGCCGGAGTATTTATGATGGTGATAATGCAATTGCCTGCGGATCCATGGATTGATGGTGAGTGGTCTTAAGATCCAGATCACGAACAGCATGCTGTGGTGTATGGCCTTATTGGTTTTAAAATACATCCAGTGGATAAGGTCATGTTCCAGCTCGTGAAGGATCCCGAAGAAAAAGGCATTGATGAGGATCATGGCCCAGGCCGGGAAAATGCCTGTCCACCATAGGTAACTATTTACAGCCACCAGGCTGCAGCTGAGCAGGAAGATGAGCATGCCCCAGAAATCCTGATGTTTTAAAACGGGGTATTTTGCTTTGAGTTGCTGGTAGGCGTGGGTGATCTCTTTCCTGATCTGGCTGGATTGCTGCTGATGTGTCAAACGAATACTTTTTAAGTCTGGTGTGGTTCTTTTGCGCCGCGAAGTTACGCTTATTTAAGCAGCTGGGTTCAGCAAAAATGTGAGGATTGTCTTAAATGATAAAGGGGGCTAAAATTCTTGTCGCATTGAGCCTGTCGACCCTTCGATAAACTCAGGGTGACATAACCGGTGTCATGCTGAGCCTGTCGAAGCATAGCTATTCAGTACCACCCTTCGACCTGCTCAATAGGACAAATTTTGTAACCTTTAGACACACCCTCATGATAATATCTACTTGTTAGCAGGATAATCAATGATTTTGGACGCTAGCCTATTCGAATCGAAATATATTGCAACAAATGGATAGCTTTCATCATTTGTACTCTATTTATAGAGATTCATTTTATATCTTTCATCTTTCAGATTTATGAAAAGCGGGCTAGTCCGGGAATAATCTATGGATTTTGGTCTTGAAAATTTGCCTGAAATTTCCATCTTTTTCCCGTTCATAGTATATGTACTGCATACTGCCCATGTGCCCGGCTTCTTTATAAAAAAAGGCCTCATGATATACATTTAAGATTACTTTGCTGGAGTCCTTAGTAAATAATGGTGTTGCGAAACTTAAATAATACTTGCCCCTGCTTTCTTTATCAACCAATTTTATTTTTTCGGTTTCGATACAATGGATATCCTGCATATTTTTTGATGCCTGGGCTTTAATATATTCCCGGTCCGCTTTGCTGAATAGCCGATCGGTAACGGGGTAGGCATAAGCGTAAATGTAAGGGTAGGAGTTTTCCAGGGGTTCGTTTAATAGCTTAAGTTTTTGCTGTCTTTCTTTTTCTGTTTTAGGGAGCCAACTTTCACCATTAAAAGAATACTCAAGGTTTTCCTCTATCTTCCAGTCCCTTACTTCATCAATGACCAATACTGAATCGAGATTTCCCTCATTTATATAATCATTTAGGAAAGTTGCGACGACTCGGCATGCGGCTTTATTATTTATGTACTGCCTTTGGGTAGTATCGATTATGGATAAATGGCCTTTTGTAAGAATCGCTAATCCATTTTCCTGTTGAGTACATGAGCTAACCAATAAGAAAAAGCTGACAGGTATTATTTTATTCATGATATGTTTTTGGGTTTTACAAAATAATATAGTGGTATTAATAATGTATAAAGTAAATCTTAGTGGTTGATTATTTTAAACATAAGCTATTGCAATCGAAGATTTGCTTAGTTGTAAATTAGTTAATAGCTGTTTTGCGCGGGTAATTTATTTTTGTTTTCGGTTATATGTGGTATTTTTTGCAGATGTTGCGCTTTTTGATACGATGAATAGTTTATTATTAATACTATCGGCTAAAAGGATTTATCAATTGGACTAGGGGCAGTTTACCATAATTACCTCGTATTAATTAATTGTTTTTTCTCGCTCTTTTCCCGATTATTCTAAATATTCAAGTAATTTTGTGCTTCATTTTAAATATTGTATGAAAAAAATAGCTTTATTATTTTTTACAGGAATCCTGGCTGTCGCGAGTTTAGGAATCCAATCTTGTGTTAAGAAGGGAAATGATGTGCCTGAAGATCAGACGGGTTTTGATCCGAAATTACAAGTAACGCATACCATTGCTCAATTACTGGCCATGCCGGCTTTTTCTACTATAACTGAAGATGTAATTGTTTCTGGTATTGTAGTAATGGATGATCGTAGTGGCAACTATTACAAAAAATTTGTGATCCAGGATGAAACCGGTGGTATTGAAATTAACCTGGACCAGAATAATATTTATAATGACTACCCGGTAGGTAGAAAAGTATATTTAAAATGTAAAGGATTAACGCTAGCTAACAATGGAGGAACTCCTCAGATTGGTTATGGTGTAGATGAACGTACTCAGATCGTTTCTATTCCTTTTGTGATGGCAGATGAATTTATCGTAAAAGGTAACTTCCCGAACGAAATTCCTGTAGACACTTTTGATTTTGATGAATTATATGTTGTAGATAACAACGCTGCTAACCTGAATAAATTGGTGGCTATACGCAACGTTGAATTTGCCGAAGGCGGAAGCGGAACTCCGTATGCTGCTGCAAATGCTACAACAAACAGGATTTTAAGAGGCTGTGGTGCAAGTAATCAAGGGGGTAACCTGGTGGTTAGAACCAGCAACTATGCACGCTTCCAAGGACAATCTTTACCTGGTGGAAATGGTGTAATTCTAGGTTTATATACTAAGTATAATAATACAGCTCAGATCATATTAAGAGATACTTCAGATGTTAGGTTAGGTGGACCGGGTTGTAATTCAAATGTACCTCAGACCACTATTGCTGATTTAAGAGCTATGTTTACAGGTAGCCCTTTGCCTTTAGCAGATCTGAAGGTTTCAGGCGTTGTTATCAGCGATCGTCAGAATGGAAATGCACAGACCAGAAACCTGGTAATCCAGCAAGGTGATAAGGGGATTATGATCAGGTTTAGCGCTAACCATAGCTTTAACCTGGGTGATTCTATAGATGTTATATTAAATGGGGCATCTTTAGAAGAATATAATGGACTATTACAGGTGAATAATACTCAACTAGCAAATGCATCCAAAAAAGGGACTGGTACTATCATGGCTCAATCAATCACATTAAATGATTTAAATGCGAATTTTGAAGCTTATGAATCAATTTTAGTTAAAATTTCATCTGTAACTTTCCCTTCTGGTACGTATAGTGGCAATCAGACTATTTCTGACGCTAGCGGCGGAACGATTATCTTGTATACTTCCAGCTCTGCAAGCTTTGCCAGTCAGCCAATGCCGGCAACTGCTTCAAGTTTAACCGGTATTGTAGGCCAGTTTGGTTCCACATTACAGTTACAGATCCGTAATTTATCTGATGTTCAATAGAATTCAGCTAACTGATTATAATAAAAAGCTTGCTTATCCCTAAGCAAGCTTTTTTATCTTTGCGGCTTATTGAAAGTATAGGTTTAATCTTTTAATGTAAAACAGAATCAAGTTTTTATGAAAATAGGAATCGTGTGTTACCCTACATTTGGCGGTAGCGGTGTGTTGGCTACCGAATTGGGTATGGCACTTGCCGATAAAGGACATGATGTCCACTTCATCACTTACCAGCAGCCGGTAAGGCTGGCCAACAGCTTTAGGCCTAATATTTTCTTCCACGAGGTAAGTGTGCCGGTATATCCCTTATTTGACTTCCCGCCTTATGAGTCGGCCCTGGTGAGCACTATGGTCAGCGTGGTAAATAACTATGACCTCGATGTGTTACATGTACACTATGCTATCCCGCACGCCTCCTCGGCTTATTTTGCCCAGCAGATCCTGAAAGACGCCGGGAAAAATATACCCTATATCACTACTTTACACGGAACTGATATTACCCTGGTAGGCCGCGATAAAACTTATGCGCCGATTGTTACTTTTTCATTGAACCAGTCTACCGCCATCACGGCCGTATCTCATAACCTGAAGCAAGAAACGCTTTCTAACTTCAATATCCAGAAAGAAATCGATGTTATTTACAATTTCGTGGACGTGCAACGTTTTCAAAGGAAAGAAAAAGAGCATTTCAAAAGAATGATCGCTCCCAATGGGGAAAGGATCATTACCCATGTTTCCAACTTCCGGAAAGTGAAGCGGGTAGATGATGTGATCAAAATATTTGAGAAAATAAGAAAAGAAGTGCCGAGTAAGCTGATCATGATCGGTGACGGGCCAGAGCGTACCGAGGCGGAAGAGCTGGTGAAGCAATTCTGCAACCTGCAGACGGATGTGCGCTTCCTGGGTAAGCAGGAGCAGGTGGAAGAAATTTTCAGTATCAGCGATCTCTTCCTCTTACCTTCGGCCTATGAAAGTTTCGGCCTGGCAGCTCTTGAAGCTATGGCCTGCGGCATACCGGTTATTTCCAGTAATGCCGGCGGGCTCCCCGAGATCAACCAGCAGGGTGTTACCGGTTACCTAAGCGATGTAGGCGATGTGGCAGATATGGCGAAAAACAGTATCAGTATCCTGAAAGAGGACGCGACACTGAAGGGCTTTAAAGAAGCCGCTTATAAACAGGCGCATAGCTTTACTATTGATAAAGTGGTGCCGGAATATGAAGCCTTGTACATCCGGGTAATCGACGAATTTAAAAATAAATAATACGCATGTCTTCATACAGCCAGTTCAAAGCCTTTAAATCCCTCACAAAAGCTTCTATACGCTCTATGCTGAAAAGCCCTTCATCGGTGATCTTCAGTATAGCTTTTCCCCTGGTGTTTATCCTGGTTTTCGGCTTCATTGGTGATCGTACCAATAAGGTAAAGATCGGTATCCCGGTACAATCGGAGTTAAATAATCCCGTTTATTCAGGCTTGGTGACTAATAAACAATTGCAGGTAACGATGGACTCCTTACCCGCCCTGCAGGCAGCCCTGAGAGAAGGAAAAGTACAGGCAATGCTGCAGATCGCGAAAGAACCCAGAGGGAAATGGCTGGTGGAAATAAGCTCGGGGCAGCATAATGCGCCCCTGGTGCAACAACTGGAAGGCATTGTAAATGATATTTTAATAAAGGCAGACCCCCAGATGCAGGCCCGGAGGCAGGAGCTGGTCACTGTAAAGCAAACCCTGATCAATGATCACTCGTTTAAAATGATCGATTTCATCCTGCCGGGACAATTGGGCTTTTCCTTACTGGCGGCCAGCGTTTTTGGGACGGCTTTCGTGTTTTATCACCTGCGGCAGATGCTGGTCTTGAAACGTTTTTTTGCCACACCCATTCGCAGGAGCGTGGTACTTTTAAGTGAAGGCTTTGCCAGGGTAGTGTTCCAGCTTACCGGTGCATTATTCATTATATTAATCGGCAAATATTTTTTTGACTATACCCTGGTCAAAGGCTGGCTTACTGTGCTGAATATGCTTATTGTTTGTGGTATCGGCTTACTTGTTTTTATGAGTTTTGGTTTCGTGATCAGCGGTATTGCCAAAAGCGACTCTGTGATTCCGCCCCTGGCCAATATTTTTACCATGCCGCAGTTTTTACTGGCCGGCACTTTCTTTGCCGTGGATGTGCTGCCCGGCTGGTTGCAGGTGATCGCCAAATTGATGCCCCTTACCTATTTTAACAATGCCCTTCGGGCCATAGCTTTTGATGGCGCAGGTCTTTGGACGGTGAGATACGACCTGCTGATCCTTTTACTTTGGGGGCTGATAGGCTATGCGGCCGCGGCCAAGCTGTTCAAATGGGAGTAAAGCCCTTTTTATACGCTATTTTACCTTAATTTCGTTAGGATTATAAACTCATTACATGAATGCTTTTTTTAAAATAGCTCTTTCTGCTTTATTTATAGGGTCTTATTTGCCAGGGTACAACCAGGAATTTGAAACAGTCATAAAGGAGAACCCCGTTTTAAAAAATGCCCGGCGCAGCCAGAAAGATACAAGGGGGAGGACCGTGTTGACCCTGCCTTTTTTTGAAGATTTTACCAATACAGGTTATTATCCTTCCGCGGACCGCTGGCAGGATTCAATGGTGTATGTGAACAATACATTAGGCCGGCGGATTCAAAGCCGCGGCATCGCAACCTTTGACGTTTTAAATGCACAGGGAGTTCCTTATAGTCCGAATAATGCTTTTGCAAGTGTGTATGCCGATAGCCTTACCTCCCAGTTTATTGATTTAAGTACCCATACCCCGGGGGATTCCATTTATTTAAGTTTCCTGTTCGAAGGAAAAGGTAATGGCTTCGCCCCGCAGGTAAGCGATTCGCTGATGCTTTTTTTTCAACGTAGAAATGGTTCCTGGGTGAAGGTCTGGCAACGACAGGGTGAGGCAATGGCATCTTTTGCAACTGCTATGGTCCCGCTTACCGATACGACTTTCTTTCATCCTGATTTCAGGTTTCGGTTCGTCAACAAAGCCACTTTTAATGTCGGTAATGCGCACTGGCATATTGATTATGTAAAAATGGCCACGGGGAGGAATTACCAGGATACCATCAATAATGACCTGGGCTTTAGCTACTGGGGCAATGATGACTTCAACAGGTCTTTGTTGCAGGAATACACGGCTATGCCTTATAATCATTTTGACGCTAACAGGACCGTGCATTACTCGGGCCTCCTGGGTATGACTATTCAAAACACCTGGCTGACAACACAACAGGCCAACGTGGTGTTGCAATTAAATAATAGCCAGACCGGTGCCAGCCTGACCACCACCCCGCAGCAAATTTTCGTTCCATTCAATGACCTGCAGGGGCTGGATATCCCGGTGCCTGCTACCGCTTCTGTATTGACGGCCAATGGTAATGACCCTTTTACGATAAATGCCAAAGCTTACTGGACCCAACCTGTTAGCGGCGATTATAGCGCCGGCAATGATACCATTACTTACCAGCAGGCCTTCTCCAACTATTTTGCTTATGACGACGGTTCGGCAGAAAGCGCTTATTATATGTCTTCCTACCAGGGCGTACCATCTTATGTAGCCCAGGAGTATGCATTAACGGTCCGTGATACTTTGCGCGGGGTACAGATTTATTTTCCCAGGCAGGTGCCGGATGCTGCTAATAAAATGTTTTACCTGCAAATCTACCGTAAGATAGACGCCGTAGACGGGCAGGATGAAATGGTATACCAACAGGCTGATTTATACCCTGATTATGAATCCCGGGTCAACGGTTTTGTAACCTACCGTTTTGATAACCCGCCTGTACTGGATGCCGGAGCCTTTTATGTGGCCCTGATGTTTCCGGCAGGTGGCTTTAGCGACTCCTTGTACATAGGTTTAGATAAAAATAAACGGGGCGCCAATTTCCGTTATTATAAAGTAGCGACCCAATGGGAGCCTTCACTGATCGACGGCGCGCTGATGATCCGGCCGCTGGTAGGTAAAGCGATTCCTGTTTCTATTACAGATGCAGGACCTTCCTCCATGGCAATCGAGGTATATCCTAACCCTGCAGGACAGTATATACAAGTGAGGACCAGTGAAGCAATCACCGGCCTTAAATACACTATCCTGGATATCCTGGGTAAAGAATGGAAGGCCGGAACGGTGAAGAATGGAAGCATAGACCTGGGTACCCTGGCTAAGGGTGTTTACCTGGTTCGCTTCCGGGATGCAAAAGGCCGCATGAGCCAAAAGAAAATTATAAAGCAATAATTACAGATGATACAATTTGAAAAGTTTGAATTAGCGAATGGTTTACGTGTAATCGTTCATAAAGACGCCTCCACGCCCATGGTCGCCGTAAATATATTATATGATGTAGGCGCGCGAGATGAAGAGGAGCATCGTACCGGTTTCGCGCATCTATTTGAACACCTGATGTTTGGCGGATCGGTAAATATTCCCGATTACGATGAGCCTTTGCAAATGGCGGGTGGTGAAAATAACGCGTATACGACGAACGATTTTACCAATTATTATATCCAGATCCCCAAAGAGAATATAGAAACCGCGTTCTGGCTGGAGAGCGACCGTATGCTGTCCCTGGCCTTTAGCGAAAAAAGCCTGGAAGTACAGCGAAAAGTAGTAATTGAAGAGTTTAAAGAGCATTATATCAATAAGCCTTATGGAGATGCCTGGAAGCATTTAAGAGCACTGGTTTACAAGCAGCACCCTTATAAATGGATGACGATTGGTAAAGAACTGTCGCATATCGAAACGGCGCAATTGGAAGATGTGAAAGCATTTTTTCGAAAACACTATAACCCGCTGAACGCGATTATGTGTGTGGCGGGAAATGTGGATACGGCATCCGTTAAAGCCCTGGCTGAGAAATGGTTTGGTGATATTCCTTCCGGTGTTGCTTACAAGAGAAACTTACCTGTAGAACCGGTACAGCTGGAAGCCCGGGTGCAAACCATACACGCGGACGTTCCATTGAATGCCATTTATAAAGTATGGCCTATCGGCGACCGCCTGAGCGCGCAATATCATCCTGCCGATATCATTACCGAGGTGATGGGCAGCGGCCAGTCTTCCCGTTTGTTCCAGAAGCTGGTAAAGGAACTGCAATATTTCAGTAACATTAACTGCTACCACACCGGGAGCCTTAACCCGGGGCTGTTAGTGATAGAAGGTAAGCTGGTAGAAGGGATAGATCCTTTAGTGGCTAACCAGGCGATAGAAGAAAGCCTGCAGGAATTGATGGATAAAGGCATTACCTTGCAGGAACTGGAAAAATCGGTCAACAGGCTGGAAGCGATGGTCGCCTTTGAAGATATGAACCTGCTGGCCAGGGCCAATAACCTGGCTTATTATGAATTGCTGGGCGATGCCGGCCTGATGAATACAGAAATGGAAAAATATGCCCGCGTGAGCGCGGCGGAGGTGCAGGCAGCAGCAAGAGATATTTTCAGGAAAGAAAATTCGAACACGCTTTACTACCTGAAGCAATAAAGAAGTTTAGCCTATAATATTTTTAAAGCCATGATGATGATTCATTATGGCTTTATTTTTCATATGTCGGGTCGGATAAAAACTATAATGCCAGGGCCGGAAATGGGCTTATGCTTGTTTTATTTCGCTTAATTTTGACTATTAATATTTAAAGATGAAAATACTGCATACTGCGGACTGGCACCTGGGCAAGCGCCTGGATAGCTATTCCAGGCTGGAAGAACAGGTGAAGGTAATGGAAGAAATCGTGGCCATAGCAGATGAAGCAAATGCGGACCTCGTATTAGTGGCAGGCGACCTGTTTGACAATTTCAACCCGCCTGTAGACGCGGTAGAGCTTTTTTATAAAACGCTGAAAAAACTGAGTAAGAACGGCGCGCGCCCTGTTATTGCCATTTCCGGCAATCATGATGCCCCGGGCCTTATTGACGCGCCGGACCCTTTGGCAAAAGCCTGTGGCATTATTCTGATCGGGCAGCCTAATGCCCTTATTACTCCCTATGAACTGGACCAATTCTCGGTAATCCGATCTGATAAAGGCTTTATAGAACTGCGCCTTAAGGCTTATGACTACCCTGTAAGGATTTTACACACTGCTTATGCCAATGAGCAAAGGCTGAGGGAAAACCTGGGTGAAGATAAAGAGGAAGAACTGAACCGCTTACTTGCTGCCAATTGGCAAAAACTTGCGGATACTTATTGTGATACTAATGGCGTAAACTTATTGATGGCGCATTTGTATATGAATAAAAGGGGGGCGGCCATTCTAGAAGAACCGGATGGAGAGAAGCCGATAAAGATCGGCAATGCGGCCATGATCTATTCGGAATCCATACCGCACCAGGTCCAGTATACGGCTTTAGGCCATCTTCACGGGTTTAAAAATATCGGTACTGAAGAGCAACCGGTTATTTATGCCTCTTCCCCGGTATGCTATAGTTTCAGCGAGGCCGGTCAGCAAAAATATGTCAGTCTTGTTGAGGTACAACCCGGGCAGCAGGCCCGGTATCAAAAAATAGCCTTGCATTCCGGCAGGCCATTATACCGTAAAACGTTTGACGATATAGATACTGCCGTGCAATGGTTGCTGGCGCACCCGGATGCCCTGCTGGAACTTACTTTAGAAAGTGAAACCTTCCTGACAGCCGAAGAGCGCAAAAGAATTTACCAGTCACATAACGGGATCATATTTTTAATACCGAAATTAAAATCCGGAAAGATAGCCTTAAAAGAGGGCGCTACTATCGACCTGGACCAGGATATACAGTCCTTGTTCAAAGATTACTTCAGGTCGCGGCATGGCCGGCAGGAGCCTAATGAAGACCTGATGAATTTGTTTAACGAGATTTTGAACAGCTGATTATGATACCGATAAGTTTAACGATAGAAGGCCTATACTCCTACCAGACCCGCCAGACCATTGATTTTACAGACCTTACAGCCGCCGGCCTTTTTGGTATTTTTGGCGCGGTAGGTTCCGGTAAATCTTCGATCCTCGAGGCTATTACTTTTGCCCTGTATGGAGAAACCGAACGTATGAACAGCCGGGACAATCGTAATTACAACATGATGAACCTGCGCGCTACGCGCTCTTACATCGATTTTGAATTTCTTAATTACGAACAGAAAAGATACCGGATTACGAGGGCCTACCGGCGCAATTCAAAAAATTATGAAGAAGTAAAACCCGCGGATATCGTTTTGTATGCCTGGGAGCAGGAACAAAAGAATTGGGTGCCACAGGAATCAACTAATGTAGCGGCAATCATCGGGCTCTCTTACCAGAATTTCAAAAGAACCATCATCATTCCCCAGGGACAGTTTAAAGAGTTTTTAGAACTGGGGGCTACCGACCGTACTAAAATGCTGAAGGAGATCTTTAATCTCCAGCGCTTTGACCTGCAAGCCAAAACAGCCGGCCTGTTTGCCGAAACCAGGAGCCTGCTGGACCAGCAGGAAGGGCAATTGCTGGGATTCGAACAGATCACGGCTGAAGGAATCACCCTTAAACAAGAACAATTACTGGAGGCGGAACGCATTTTTAGTGAAAAGGAAATCAAATATAAGGCGGCATCAGAGGAGCTGCAGCAGCTCCGGCATCTTAAATCGGATATAGAACTTCTTGAGCAAAAAAAACGGGAGTTTGGTCAATTACAGGCCCAAAAACCGGCACAAGATGCCCGGGCGGCTGAACTCGCCCTGTTTGAAAGATTACAGGGCGCTTTTGCCACATTGCTTTTCAACACGGGGCAAACACAAACGGAATTACAGCAAAGGCAGCAACAGGCTGCACAGGAAAGCATAAACCTGGCGCAGCTTAGAGAAGAAGGAGCACTAATCCGGCAAAGACTGGAAGTGTTGCAGGCTGAAATGCTTACAATGCCGCAAAAAAGAATTGAAGAAATGGAATTGTCTTTTATCGGGCAGTGGCTCCGGTTGAACCAGGAGATCACAGCGATAAAAGAACGGCAAGAGAAAGGCATAGCTTTTGTTAAGGCTGCAGAGGAAAAAGTAAATGCGCTGAAAGTGCGGCAAGAACAGGAGCAGGCACAGCTTGTCGGCCTTAGGGCGGCCCGGCCGGATGCAGGCTTGCTCCTGGAGCTGGAAAAATGGTGGACGCAAAAAGAAAACCTCGACCGGCGGCTGGCGGAAGAAGCTGTGAAATATGACGAGGTAACCGCAATCCTGGAAAAACAGGAGCAGGCCCTGGAAGCGGAAGGCATTAATAAGCTGAGTTATGCTTCAGATTTTGAACGGCAGGTTCGGGAAGCAGAAGAAAAATTAAGTGCATTAAGGCAACAGGAAGCGCGATTAAACGTGCAGGCACAACTGGCGCAATATGCGCATACCTTACAAGACGGGGTGCCCTGTCCACTCTGTGGGGCTTTAGAACACCCTGAAGTTAAAGCGACCGATGATGTAAGTGAAGCACTGCAGCAACTCGGTAACGAGATCGAACAACAAAATAATGTGCTGAAACAGATCGCGACACAGCGCTCAAATGTGGAGCAGTTACTCTTATTGCTCCATACAAGCGAGCAACAGAAAGCCGCGGTTGCATTAACTATAGAACAGCATAAGGCAGCTGTAAAGGCACACGGGGATGCCTTTCGCTGGCAGGCGTTTGTTACAGGAGACCGGCAGTCCTTTGAGCAGCAAAAGCATAAGCTGGAAACCATTGAAAAGCAACTATTGACTACGGAGGCAGTCCTGGCTGATATTACTGCGGCTTTAAATAAAGAACAGGAAAACCTGGAAAAGGCCAATAGCAGGCTGGAAGCCCTGCGGCTGGACTGCGCCCGTAATGAGGCCCTGGCCGGACAGCAAAGGGAGCATATCAAGCACCTGGATTTTGAAGCCTACCGGCATTATACTATTGATGCCGCTGCAGCATTGCTTATGGAGGTAAAAATGCAAAATGATCAGCTGGAAGCAGATTATGAGGCCTGTAATAAGGCGCTGAATGCTATAAACCCGGTTATCTCGGGCCAGGAAAGCAAGCTTTCAGGGATTGATACCCGGATTGCGGAGTTGACTATTTTATTGGAAACGCAGACCTCCCAGGCCAGCCAGTTGTTGCAGGTCCACCAGATGGAGCATATAGAGCAGGTGAAGGAAATATTGCACAAGCGCCTGGATACTGTTGCCATACGCAGTGCATTGGAGACCTTCCGGGTGCAGTATGAAGCTTTGCAGATCGGGATCGCAGAACTGGCAGGAAAGCTAAACGGTAAGACCTTTGACCCGGAGCAGTTCCGGTTACGGGAGCAGGACCTCGAACGCATAGAATCGGAGTTTAAAGCTGCGGTGGAAAGCGTAGCGCAATTAAAAGGGGCGATTAGCCGGGAGCGCGCCGAGCTGGAAAAGAAAAGCGCATTAATGGCGCAAATGAATAAAACCAGGAACCGGGCTGAGCAGTTGACGGTGCTCAAAAAACTCTTTGACCGGGCAGGTTTTGTAGAGTATGTTTCTTCTATCTATCTCCGGCAGCTTTGCGAGATGGCCAATGTGCGTTTTCACCGCCTGACCCGTAACCAGCTCAGCCTGCAGCTGAACGATAATAATGATTTTGAGATCATCGACTACCTGAATGATGGCCGGAGGAGAAGTGTGAAAACTCTCTCGGGTGGCCAGTCTTTCCAGGCCTCGCTCAGTCTTGCGCTTGCATTGGCGGAAAGTGTGCAGACCAATGCTAAAGCAGATAAGAATTTCTTTTTTATTGATGAAGGTTTTGGTACACAGGACGCCGCTTCGGTACACATCGTATTCGAAACCCTGAAGCACCTGCAAAAAGAAAATCGTATCGTCGGGATCATCTCACATGTAGATGAGCTTAAGGATAAAATTTCCGTATCGCTTTCGGTGGTGAAAGATGAAGAGCAGGGGAGCCGGATCGAGAAGAATCGAAGTTGATTTTCTGGCAGTTGATAAAACAATCCGGCAATTACCGGGTTTTTATACTAAAGTGGATT
This sequence comes from Taibaiella sp., assembly GCA_016786705.1. GTDB lineage: Bacteria > Bacteroidota > Bacteroidia > Chitinophagales > Chitinophagaceae > Edaphocola. The sequence continues at coordinate 24,214 of JAEUVV010000008.1, read as the reverse complement.
TCTTTTACCGTCCAGCGGCAAACCCGGTAGGACAGGAAAAGAAGTCCCAGGAAGATAAGCAATATAAACAGGCCAATCAGCCAGTCGTAATGTTCCAGTAAATGGATAATGAATTGCGGCATAGGTTCGGGTGCCGCCTGGAGTAAGCTGAATTTCATAGGAAAAATGATTTTAAGCGGTTACATACCAAGTTCTCTTTTAAACTGTTGTATCGAGCGGGTAGTAGAATAGGTCATTCCCCATATGTCCTGTTGCACGGTATTTTTACCCTGGTTTTGCGCGGCTTTGGAGCCTTCTATATATCCTTTAGCGTCGGCATAAGCGATCCTGAGTTCACTCGCTGAAGGCAGGAATACCGTTGGTAGCGTAAAGTCCATAAACGGTGGTACCAGGGCAGCCGAAGAGTCTATGATGCTGTTAAAGGCTGTTGCCTGGAACTCATACGGTGTAGCTGTTAAGGTATTCATCTCACTTTTGGCCGCCAGTATAAATTCTGTTGTTGTATTGCTTAGATTTAAATTGATTTTATTAATGACTTGCTGCAGCGGGTTATCATTGTTGGTATAAAGTTGCAACTCCTCCAGTTCCTGGGTACTTTTAAGATGGCCGGAACTATTAAAATAGCCCATTGCTTCCATGCCAGCCAGCATTTCAGTCGCCAGCGCGCCCGGGTTATCCAGGTGACCTCCGTAATAACCTTCATCAGCCATGATGCCCAGTACATCCCGGATCATTTGTAACACATCCATTTTTGTAAACGCTATTTGTTCCTGGGGATGGGCACTCATATAAGTCCATACCACCTTGTTATGTAATGCTCCTGGGTTGGGGTTTAAATTGCCATGCCCGTTAGCAGATTGCAATTGGACTGCCGGCGCAGTAGGTCGATGCGGTTCGTTTTTATTACATCCATAAATGCCTGAGAAAACAAAGATAATGCTGAGTAAACAAGTAAAGGTATTTTTCATAAATAATAATGTTTGCTTGTTCTTTAACCGTAAAGGTAATACAAATATAATTATTGTGTATGTAATGTGGCTTCCGGGATGTTTTCTGAAGGAATAAAATTAGGTTACACAAAGAATAACCGGAAGGAATGAGGTTCCTGATCCCGGAACTTCCAGTTTTACTATAGTCAGGAATATTTATAGTAAAAAGCATTAAATTTAAAAGCGATAAATGAATGCATCGTTTATTGCTAAAAAAATATACAATGATAAAAAACATTATTTCCCTGGCGCTGCTGCTGGTAGCGGTTTTCCTGGCCTTTAAACATGGCTGGGAGAGCCTGAATTATAAAAAACATCCCGAGTCTTTAAAGATGATGAGTGATTTGGGCCTGTCAGAAAGTATGGTTCCCCTATTCGGGGGGATTACACTTTTAATAGGTGTATTGCTGCTTATTCCAAAGACCTTTTTCCTGGGCAATGTGCTCAACGCGATCTCCATTATCATCATTATGGCATTGGCGATAAAGTCCGGGAATTTTAAAATGGCATTTATGGAAATTCCTTTCCTGGTTCTGCCGCTGATCATGATCTGGCTTAAATATCCCTTTGTGAAAGCAGCAGTAACTGCTTAATATTGTAGCCTCTGGCGCTGATTTTTTGTAACCGTATCTTCAATAATAGTAACGCTTTTGGGCCGGCAACAAGGTTGCCGGCCCAAAAGCGTTTGGGTAGCCGTTAATTTTTGCTTACCTTCATTCTGCTACAGCGTAATACGCTCAATAACATTCCGGCTCGTCCATTCTTTTGTCTTACAGGCATTTCATTCGGGTCTTTATTATTTCATGCTCAGGGAAAAGCAGCTCTTAATGCTTATCCGGCTTTGTCGTTCCCTTACAAAAAAGTTTAGTCAATGCAAGACAAAACTGCAGTTACTGGTTTAAAGAAATCCTTTGGTTTAAAAATGGCCATTATTATCGTGATCAGCGCTATCGTGGGTTCCGGTGTTTTTAAAAAGGCCGCACCTATGGCAGCATTGCTGCATACGCCGGGCCTGGTAGTGCTTGCCTGGTTGCTGGCAGGTATTATCATCCTGTTTGGTATTTTATCTATCGCTGAACTAAGCGCATTATTTCCTTCTTCGGGTGGCCCATTTCTCTGGCTGGAGAAGATCTATGGTAAACCACTTTCTTTTTTCTACGGCTGGTCTTGTTTTACCGTTATCCAAACCGCTGCTATTGCTTCTGTGGCATTTGTCTTCGCGGGTGCTTTAGATACTTTTTTTGCCTTACCTCATTTGTCCGTCGCGGCTGAGTCCATACATTTTCTGGGTTTATATCCCCTGAAAAATATAGGTGCCAAAATCGCTGCCGCATTACTCATCATCACGCTTACGCTGGTGAATATCAAGGGAGCCCGAAACGGGGGCAATGTCAGCCTGTTATTTACACTTTTGATCCTGGTCGCCATTATTGCTATTGTCTTTATCGCTTTCTTCGGCGGCATGGGGAGTACGGCGACTTTACAGTTGGCTACTGCAGATCTCCCGGAAAGCGGGTATACTGTTTTCGGTTTTATAAGCGCTATGGTATTGGCGATGCGCGCGGCTTTCTGGGGTTACGAAGGCTGGATTGCCTTAGGGTTTATTGGCGATGAGATTAATGAGTCCCGGAAAAATCTTCCCAGGGCGCTTATTGCAGGTATCTGTATAGTAATCCTTGTTTACCTGCTGGTCAATTCAGCTTATTTCTTCGTGATGCCTGTGGATGAAATGATTGCCGGAGTGCAGCAGAATGAGAACAGTATAGCGGCCGTTCTCGTAGTAGATAAAATGCTGGGTGATGGCGGGGCCTACATTATCAGTGCCATGATCCTGGTCTCTACTTTCGGTTGTACCAATGCGACGATCCTGGTATCTGCAAGGATCTATTATGCAATGGCCTGTAAAGGCCTTTTCTTTAAAAAAGCCGCTTTAACACATCCAAATAATAAGACGCCGCATTATGCTTTGACGTATCAATGCATCTGGGCTTGTTTGCTGGTCTTTTCCGGTTCTTTTGACTTCCTTACTGACCTGGTCGTGATTTCCGGTTTTATCTTTTTCGGGTTAATTGTATGGGGAGTAGTGAGATTGAGAAAGAAAATGAAAGATGCAGCCCGTAGCTTCAAAACACCCTTATATCCTTTGATCCCTGTAGTTTTTGTTTTGTTTTGTATCCTGTTGATCGTGATCTCTTTTATAGAATCACCTTACAAATCTTTGACCGGACTGGGGTTGATACTTTCTGGAATGCCCTTTTATTGGTACTGGAATGGGAAACTCCGAAAAAGGAAGCCCCGGCGGATAACAGAGTAAATAGCTGCTTTTAAATAATCGCTTTTTCCTTCCCCAAAGGCGCAAATTTAACGTTACTGCCACTTAAATTATTTTTGTCTATGCGGTTATTGTGCAGGCACGTTGTCTGGCTGCATGAATTGATTAGGTTGCGACCACATATTCTAAACTGTCGCAAAGTCTGTGGCTGTGTTAAACTTTTAGGTAATGCCTGGCTAAATAGCTGTCAGGTGGTTTTAAAGTATTCTTTATACCATTCAGTTTCGTGGTGGTCAAGCCGGCTGGCGTCTATTCGGTGTGCAGGGTCAATTTTTGAATACAAAATTTCAAGGGAAGCATAATCCCTCTGGCTGATCACTTTAAAGCCATTTCTTATTAACAGGGCAGCGGCAACACCTGCACCGATCTGATAGGTTTTGTTGCAGGAAAACCGGTTGCCATCATAAATTACCTGGGTGCCACAGGCTGCGCTAATGTCCATGAGTACTGCAATTTCAATTTTTTCTTGTTGGGCTATCTTAAGCATTTTTTCAGCAGCGATTATTATACCTTCCGTCCAATCCGCTCCATGCTCGGTTAAAAGTTTTGCTTTCCCGTCCAGCACATCAAAACCTGTGCCACCGTGGATGTCGCACATTGCTCTTGGGGCCCCGAAAGAAAATTCTTCAGGACAGAATTTTATAACTTTTACAGTATTGTATTCCAGTATTTTTAATGCCGATGGATACGAGCCATTGGCTGTTCCGTCCCAGCCACAGGTAATTCCGGACAAACAAGCACTCATTAAGAGTCTGAGTGGGTTATCTTCGGTTGGCACTCTAAGTTGTTTTAAGTATTTTCTATCTGTCATCGCCTTAAAAGCTTGTGTTTCCAGTTAAGTGCTAACTGCTCTCGGCCGGGAAAACAGAAGCACTTCGATTCCTCTAATATACAAAAAATGAAGGCAGCAGAAAGGAGGAAGTCTCAAAAAGCCAAAATTCTTGTCCTATCGAGTATCCAATTTTTTATCCTGAGCCAAGTCGAGGGATCGACGGAGCTCAATAGGGTAAATTTGGTTGCCGATTGTATTGTTGAATGGGTGAACACTGCACTATTTTGTTTGGTTTTCAGAGCGCTGCAATAGTGGATCTTTAAGGTTTTGATTTCCAGATTTTGTCGGAAAATGGTAAATACTCAGGAAGTGCAGCCGAACCGTACCAAGTGAAAATTTCATAATCCAACAATCCGTTTTTTATGGCAAGGTCGGTTTGTAATAATTCTTTTGCTTCTTCTATTGATTTGATGTCCTTTAAAATAAAAATGCCCCTGTAATTGTTTTCGTTTTTGCCTAATGGTCCTGCTACAATTAATTTTCCTTCTTCAACCAAACGGTTTATATTGTCAAGATGCTCCCTAAAACTTTCACTGATAAGCTCTTTGCCAGCAGTTGTGTTTGTTCCCGTTTTCAGAATTACTAAATAGTAACTTTTCATTCCGTAATCATCTCCCCCTAATTTTTCGGCTAATGTTTTGTCGTAATTTGGGTTCGGGGAAGTAGTGTCTTTCACGTTTTGTTTAATCATTTTGTAGGAAAAGCCTTTTTGCTTTCCGTCAGTAACCTGCGCAAATAATTCATTTTCAGAAAGTTTCTTGTAAATAATCTGTTTGGGAAAATCGTGCTTGTGATTTTCAAAAATAAAAGAGCTGTCGGTTTTTACTAACTTAAAATCAACTTCCTGTCCTTTATTTTGGTTGATAACAGTCGCAGTGTAAATAATTTGGTTATCCTTTTTTGCTATTTCCAGATATTCTGTAACGAATATTTGGCCTGCTATGAGTTTGTATGAAAAGCCTTTGAGGTTTTCATTGTTTAATTTATCCCAATGTTCATAAATCTCCTTGTCTTCCATTTTCCAGGTTCCCTTTAAAAAGCCAGGAAAGCCGGACTGCGCAAATGCCAGGTTTGCAGCTAAAAGTGTCAAAAGTAAAAAAAGATATTTCATTGTTGCTGATTTTTTGAGGGAGTGCTGGGCAGCTGCCATTGCCAGCCAGGTTTTGTTGCAATGGCAGGTTTGTAGCACAAAAGTTCAATCGAAGAACTGCTGTTGAATTGATAAGCTAACCCGCCATTTTGTGCAATGGCTGTTAGCAGTAGCGAGAATTCGTTTCGGGTTGTTATTCATTTGTTTTATTTAATTATTTTCCCGTCTTTAAAAATAGTTTTTGGGGAGTTTAAATTATTAAAATTATCAACCGGATTTTTTGACCAAATAATAAAATTGGCCTTTTTACCTTTTTCAATGCTCCCTGTTTCGTTTTCTATTCCTATTGCCTTTGCTCCGTTATAGCTTGCTATTTTAAAAATATCAGCAGTATTGAAACCATATTTTGCAAGGATGATTAACTCAGAAAGATTAACTTTCCCGCCATTGCGCATATCAGAGCCTAACCGAATTTCAATCCCTAAATTGTGCATTTGTTTTACATAATTCATCATTATTTCAAAATTTTCTTTACATCTTTCAATTTGTTTTGGTGTTAAAGAGGTGTCTTGTCTTTGGGTAAAATAGGTAGGTTCAAACTGCTCGTAAAGTCGATGAAGCGTGGTGGAGAAAGTAGCATTATTTTGTTTTAGATTTTTGAAGAATAATTGCATTTCTGTTTCTTTATGCTCTTTAATGAAACGGAATTGCTCTAAAAAGAATTCGATGACTTTACTTTCACTGTTTAATTCACCAAAATTATTTTTAAATTGATTCTCGAGTTTTGTCCAATCGTCATCGCTTGTGATAATGCTGTTCGGGATTAATGCTAAATGCTCATAATTTTTCAGTCCTTTTTCTAATGTTTGGTTAATGGTCAAATATTCCGGACTGAAATCGCCAATATGCCCGTAAACTTTGATGTTTAAGCTGTCGGCAATTTTTGTAATGGTTGAAAATTCAGGTTCTTTCAAACGATGATACAATTTGATGTGTTGAATGTCTAAACGATGATATTCCAGTATTTTTTGTTTTGCCAATTCGGGAGAAGTAACTTCTGTGTGCCCAATGTATGGTTTTCGGTTGTCTTTTGAAATTAAAGCTCCGCCGCAAACTATAAAATCTACATTATCGGGTTCGGGTTTTTTTTGCCAAAAAAGCAAATCGTTTACCCAATTTTCGGGTTGTCCCATTGTCATCACAGTTGTTGTCCCATAAGGTAAATATTCATCCGAGAGCTTCTTTCTTAAAATTTGCAAGCTATCTTTTGGTAAATTTTCCGGTGCTTTGTCATAATCGCCAAAAACATCCGTTGGGTGAATGTGCGGGTCAATAAAAGAAGGCGTTACCAGTTTCCCTTTTGCATCAATGGTTTCAATTCCTTTATAATTTTTTTTAGTCGAAATTTCTTTAATTATTCCATTTGAAATCAATAAGGTTTGGTTGGGATGAATTTTTCCTGATTTTACATCCAATAATTTAGCATTTATGATGACAAGATCTCCCTCTTTTTCGGCAATGTTCCTTTTTTCAAAAAGTTCGGCACAGCCTTCGATGCAAAGAAACTGGTACTTTTCTGTAACCGGGAAAAATGCAATCTGATTTAAATTGCTTTTATCGTAATTAATCCGGTAAAATTCTGTTTTAGAATTTGTAAAACTGATTTTCAGGCTGTCACCTTTTAATTCATAAATTCCTATATTGTCTTGTAAATTTTTTACAATTCCGTTTTCTTCAAATGTGTAGGTTCTTCCGTTTTCAATTTTGTTTATGTAGGCTTTTGCACCATCATGTCCGATGAATTCTGTGTTTTGCCATTTCCCGATAATGGACAATTGGGAATAGCCTAAAAAGGGAAAAAGTAAGAGGTATATAAATAATTTTTTCATTTTAAAATTTAGGTAGAAACATTACTATGGTATTTTATTTTTTTTCAAAAATCGGAAACATTTTTCATTTTGCCATAGTGTCTTGTGGAAGATATGATCGGGAAATTTTAATACTAATTTTTCATTTTGATTCTCAGACGTTTATATTGTATTGTAAATGATTTTTTGCTGGATGTAATGACTCCGTTTTTAGCAAACTGATAATAATATTTATATCCTGGAATACCTTTGTTTAAAGAGTGGATCGATGTATACACAGAGGCAATGCCCACAGAATCTAATATTTCTTTAATTCCATCATAAGTATAAGGAAGCGTCTGATTGCCTTGTTGTAGATAACTCCCTATTTTTTTCGTTATGGGTAATGAAAAATGTGCTTTTAAAAATTGGAAATTTTAGATTTTCAGATTGCTCTTTGTTTTTTTCTTATGTTGAGTTGTTTTAAGAGTCTGCCAAATTTTGTCGCAGTTGTATTGCCGATAAAGTTTAGCTTTATTGTTAAGATGTATTGTCTCACAACTAACTGTTGCTTGGTTCATCCATGTGTCTTTGTCACAATGACATTGCTTCTTTTTTCCATATAGTTCTCCAAAAGTCAAAATAAGGAATGTTAAAGTTGCATGGGTCTTCATAATATAGCCACTAACGTTTTGACAACACCATGTTAGCGGTTCTGTTGTGCATTACTTGCAAACCATTTGTGTCAGATGCAATTTTTTTCGTAACCGTCTTTTAGTTGTGCTGGCATATTTTCCAATTTGGCGTTTAACATAAGCCCACAAAACCATTCAGGGCAATCGAAGCACAAAGGCTGGCTTTATTATTAATGTTTAATTGAAAAACGACTGTTGAATCAAAAATCTGACTGCCTGGCACAAAACCGTGTTGTGCATTGCTTTTTTAATGAACATCCTGCTCTTGTAATTTTTTATATTTTAAAGTCACAGTTGAATTGTCCGGAAAGGTGTAAGCGTTACTATAGGCAATTTCTAAAATATCCGTACCTGTCACTTTTATCTTTGCTACCTGGATACGCCACGGGCTATATGTTCCAATGTGATCAATGATGTTCGGTGCAATAATTTTAAAAGAATATGCTTCGTTTAATACATTATTGCCAGCTTTAGGGCTTCGGGTCATTTTAATTCCATATTCTTCCACTTTTTTAAAACGTATCGTGTCAATGATGTTTTTATCAATACAAATGTAATTCCCCAATAAGCTATTGTAGTTTATTGAATCTGTGTAGTAATTAAGAGTAGTGGGCTGATGCTTATCTTGGCTGCTACCAGTTGCCGAAGCATTCAATGCACTTTTATCAGACTTTGAACATAGTAAATATTGTTCCCTTACAAATCCTGTTTGCTCTTTCATCCCGAGATAGTATAACCTGTCACCTGTATGCCTGCTTGTTCTGACCTGAAGGGTGAACACTTTTTCTATTGATACATTGTTGGCCTTAAAAATTACTCCAATGCTGAAGTTATAGGGTATTTTATCTGGTTTATCCTGGCATTTGTCCCAAATAACTTGTTCAACGCAGCCAAATTTCCCGAGCCAGCTTATTAAGCTGTCTAATGCTAGATCGAAGGTCGTGTAGGTAGCGCTGCCATTATTTACGCTACGTCCTTTTTTGTACTTTGCCGCTTCCCTTTCAATAATTTTTTCTACTTTTTTAAAGTCCCCTTTGTCAGCCGCTTTGCATAACTCGCGTTCTTGTGCGTTTGCAGGAGCACTTAAAAGTATAGGTGCGACAAGTAATATATAATTGAAAGGTTTCATTATATGGTGATTTTATCATTAAAAATAGCGGTATAAAAATAAGCTTCTTTACAATAGGAAAGAAGCTTTATGGAGAAGAACCGGACGAAAATTAAGGGACTTTTTTCGCCGCATTGTGTAATGGTAGCATTAGCGGTGTTGGTTTACAGCTTAATACAGGTATAAGCAAGAAGGACTAACCGCGCTCTATAACCCGGACCGGGAACTGATGAGTTGCTTTAAGGGTAATACTTTTTCTTTAACCACCAACTTGCTTTTACCAGTAAGATCAGTACCGGTACCTCCACTAATGGTCCTATAACGCCAACAAATGCCTGTGGTGAATGAATGCCGAAAACCGATATGGCGACGGCAATAGCCAATTCAAAATTATTCCCTGTGGCTGTAAATGCGATGGATGCGTTTTTATCGTAAGGGATCTTCAGTGATCTATTAATAAAGAAGCTTACAAAAAACATCAGCACAAAATAGATAATTAATGGCAGGGCTACTTTAAGTACATCCATGGGCAGCTCTACTATTTTATCGCCTTTCAGGCTGAACATTAATACGATGGTGAACAGTAGCGCATATAAGGTAACAGGCGAGATCCTGGGTACGAATATGCGGTTATACCATTCAATACCTTTTGCCTTTACCAGGAAGTAACGGCTTAGGAACCCTGCGAGGAAAGGTATGCCTAAATAGATCAGTACGCTTTCGGTAACATCTTTCATTGATACGCTTACATTGAAGTCGGCTAATCCCAATTTCTTGGGTAATATGTTGATGAATAACCAGACTAAGAAACTGTAAGATAATACCTGGAAGATGCTGTTTAATGCAACTAACATAGCGGTATATTCCCGGTTAGCTTTTGCCAGATCACTCCATACAATAACCATAGCGATACATCTTGCCAAACCTATCAATATAAGGCCGGTCATATAATCGGGCTCGTTACGTAAAAATAAAACCGCTAAGCCGAACATTAACAGCGTGCCGATCACCCAATTCAGCAGTAAAGAAATACCGATTACTTTTTTGTCTTTAAATGCTTTAGGTAATAAGCTATAATCCACTTTTGCCAAGGGCGGGTACATCATCAGGATTAATCCTATGGCTAAAGGAATATTTGTAGTGCCTACGGTTATAGCATTTACAGCATTTGAAATGCCAGGAAAGAAATAGCCTAAACCTATTCCTGTTGCCATAGCCAGGAAGATCCATAAGGTGAGGTAGCGGTCAAGAAATTTTAGTTTGGGTTGCATTGCGGCGCTAATTTATAGGTTCTTTATATTGGTTCTTTTGAATACTTTCTGTCGTTTTGCAATTCTATTTTGATAATTTTCCAGATTAATAACCTCTCCTTAAATTTTCAGCGTATTCATTAGGTAACGGACTGTCTTCTACTGCTTTGGCTGCTCTTTCAATATCATAATCAAAACGTATAAATTCTACACTGATACTATCTTTATCCAATACAGAACTTTGCTCGTTTATAGTAAGCATTACATAACCACCTCTTACATCATTGTCTTTTGGTTTACCTACCGAACCTATATTGATGGCGTGTCTGAAATGGTCTTGCCCGTTGATGCCAGAATGCAAAATACGGTGATATGGCTTGTGAGTATGTCCAAAGCACATAATGTCTGCATCAGCCTGTTCCATTATCCTAAGCATACTTTTTTCTTCCCTATCTTCAAATAAGTATTCGTTTATTTTTCTCGGGCTGCCGTGTACTAATAATAAATTGAGCTTATCTTCATTCAATTGAAATTCTACTTTGATATGCGCAGGAAGGGTACGCAGGTAGGCCCTTTCTTCCTCTTTCATTATGGAATTGGTAAAGGATATAGAAATGCTTCCGTTATCTTTTTCGCTGTCGGTTTTGTAGGCGCATCCGCAATCGTTGCTCATTCTTCCAATGCCAAAATCATAATTCCCTGCTATGGTAGGTATTTTTCTTTTACGGATTTCATTTACTACTTCATTGGGCCAGATATTATAGCCTACCAAATCTCCCAAGCAATAAATACTGTCGGCGTTTCTTTTTTCCACATCTGCAAAGAAGGCTTCTAATGCAGGTAAATTGGCGTGTATATCACTGAATAATGCAATCTTCATTTTTTATTGATTTTAAATTTTATTAAATAGCTTTTAAGACATAACCCAATAATGCACCCCCTAAAACAATGAATGCACTATTGATTTTTTTAAATTTGAAAACGATAATGCCGCTTATGAGCGCTATGGTAATGGTGCGCCAATCTGTAATGGTTTCTTTGCCCATTATAAGGCATACCGCTGCTATGATCGCTACGGACGCAACATTGACTGCATCCAGGAAAACGGATAGCCCTTTGGAATGGCGCATCTTTTTTATTAATGGATTCAGTAGGGCAACAAATACAAAAGAGGGAAGGAATATGGCAACGGTAGCCACAATCGCTCCGGTAAAGCCATTGACCTGGTAGCCGATAAAGGTAACAGCAGAAAATACCGGGCCAGGGGTAAATTGTCCTATAGCGATCGCGTCCATAAGTTGTTGCCTTGTAAGCAAACCCTTCGCTACTAGTTCCGTATCTAAAAACGCGAATAGTACATAACCGCTACCATAAAGTATGGAACCTATTTTAAGGAATGTCCAGAATAGCCTGGCATTACCACCCGTCCACAAATTCGCTTGTGTGAGTTGCAGCAATAGAAGAGGAACAACACTTTGCAAGGAATCTGTCTTTCTGTTTTGAAAAGCATATAATGCTAGTGCCAGGAGACCTGCCCCGAACATTAAATAAACTTCATTGATGCCTAATAAAGATGCTATCAATACAATAATGCCCATAACGCCTAAAAACAATGACTTTACAGACTTCCTGGCCAATGGGTAAACTGCTCCTATAATAATGGCGACGATTGCCGGCTTTATGCCGTAAATGAAAGGTTGTACTTCCGGCAATTGCCCGTACTTATGGTACAGCACGGCTAATATACCGGTGATTAAAACTGCAGGCAGTATAAAGCATAAGCCTGCGGTTATTAACCCTTTCCAGCCGCCTTTATCATAACCGATGTGTATGGCCATTTCCGTGCTGTTGGGCCCGGGAATGAGATTGGTAGCGCCAAGCAGGTCTAAAAAGTGTTGTTCGCTCAACCATTTTCTTTTTACCACTACTTCCTGCTGCATCATAGCAATATGAGCTGCCGGGCCTCCAAAACCTATAAAACCCAGTTTCAGAAATAATTTAGCGATAGCTGCAATTGAAATTTTTTGTTCCATTGTGGTCTTTTAGCAACAGCCCGAGCCAGGTGTGCAGCAATTACTATTGAGGTCCGCTAATTTTATCTTTTGCTTTTCAGGAGGAATGCCGCAGGCATCTTGTGCCAGGCAAGCGGTGGTTTTGTTTTTTAAGACAAATGTTGTCCCGTTGAATTCCAAATCATATTTGCCGATTGTTTCATTCTGGTATTCTACTTCTATTTCAGCATCTTCAATGCCCAGTTTTTCTTCTGAAAGTTTAATGATGTTTAATAGCTTTGTTGGCTTTAACCTGTGTTCGAAATCGTCGGCATTCCACAACTGAAAGTTGACGACTTTTTCTGTACGGATCACACCACCGCAATCAATAAAGTTTTTAGTAATTTGCCCTACTTCAGTTACATGGAAATGTTCCGGTACAAATGTGCCGTTCTCTAATTGAAAGGTAACATTTTCTAATTTGGGTAAGATTTCTTTGATTTCTGATAGTTTCATTGCTTTTGTTTTTTATTGCTATATTAATTCTTATTTGGGGCGTAATTTTTTTAGCAACAGTTTAGTTGCAACTTATTAACGAAAGATTTGAATTTCGGTAAATAAAGCAGTATATGTAAAAGGCTTATTAGTATTGCTCCGGGCAATAAATTTATTGCTATTTTTTTGAAGGTATGAAAGTATTCTACATGCTGAAAGTCGCTGACCAGCATACTCTCGTTGTTGTCAATGTTTATTTTGATGGCCATAAATACTGCTATACTGGCAAAGTGAATACCGTTTACGATCAGGTGTAAAATGTATTCCCAACGGGGAAGGCCGCCCATAAACGAACGGCTGTCTTGCTCTGCATAGGCGTCAACAACCAGCGTTACCATATCTGCTATTACCAGTGTAATGCCTAATAGAAACAGGCTGTTATCTTCCGGGTTAATAAATAATGTTGCCAGGATTCCTATAAAAAGAAAAGCCCGTATAGTGTGGACCAGGTGTTCAAACTTGCTTTCGCTATGATCGTACAAGCGGTATTTATACAGATGCAGGAATACACCGTCGAACAAGGCCAGCACTGAATAAGCAATTAGCAATACAATTAACAGGAGAAAGGCCATTTCCATAGGACTAGCAACATTTTTGATTGGTTACAGTAAAGATGATATTTGTAAAATATTCTTTTAGTATGTTGAACGTTTTTTCTTCTATACAATAGCAGATTGAATTACCCTCAATGTTACCTTTTATCAGGCCTGCATTTTTCAACTCTTTTAAGTGCTGAGAAACGGTAGGCTGTGCTAAAGGTAATTCATCAACAATATCACTGCATATGCAGGCATTTACCTTTAGTAAATATTCTATAATGGCTATTCTTGCCGGATGGCCCAATGCCTTTGCTATGGTTGCGACCTGGTTTTGTTGTTCCGTAAAATGTTCTGTCTTTGAAGCACCCATTGGTAATTAAATTTAATATTGCAATATTACGATGGATTATTAAATTGACCAAATGCCAGCGGAAAATTGTTTGTCGTTAAATACTTAACCAGGGCTAAAATTATGGGCTGAGCCCGGCAGTCAGCGATATTCCCTTGCTGAAAATGCAAGCGTGATAATATAGAAGTTGTGTTATGAATAATTACGACACGTTGAAGTTTTTTTAATAAATAAGTCTGGACCGGGATCTTTTAAACACATTATATGTAAGGTAGGAACACATTCTTTTTTATTTACCGCTCGCTTATATATTGACCCGGAATAAAATACTACTTTTACGATATGGAAGAATTGCAACAAATAGCCTCATTTAAATCTTCACCGGAGTTGATAGCAAAGCTACAGCAATACAGTATTTTTAAAGCTTACCGGGCAGGCGATACTATCTTAAATGAAAAAGCGCATATCCGCTCTATTCCTATTGTTATCAAGGGAACTTTGAAAGTTATACGTACCGAAGAAGACGGCAGGGAAATTTTGTTGTACTATATCAAAGCAGGCGAAAGCTGCATCATGTCTTTTCTGGGTGGCCTGCATAATGAAACCAGTAAGGTAAAAGCGGAAGTGGAAGAAGATGCGGAAATCCTGTTCCTCCCGGTCGATAAGGTATCCCTGTTCATTAAAGAGTATCCGCAGTGGCTGGATTATATTTTCCGCTTGTATCATAAACGTTTCGAGGAATTGCTGGATATTATCAACGCGATCGCCTTTAAAAAAGTAGATGAGCGACTGTTAAATTTACTTACAAAAAAAGCTGAACTGCTACAATCTAAAACTATAAACGTAACCCACGAACAGCTGGCGAACGAGCTGGGAACCGCCCGTGTTGTGGTTTCCCGCCTGTTAAAGCAACTGGAGGAAAACAAAGTTGTCCAGCTGGGCAGAAATAAAATAGTGCTTCTGTAACAAAAGTGGCTGTACAGGTTTTGGGCTTATTGCATCTTTGCTGTATTAAGTTTTAAAACTATGAACATAGCAGGTTACATCGCATCTATTTTTATTGGTATTTCATTGGGGCTGATCGGCGGTGGCGGTAGTATCCTCACCGTACCTGTCCTGGTTTATTTATTCAGTACAGATGCAGCTTTAGCAACGGTATACTCTCTTTTTATTGTTGGTATAACCAGCTTAGCCGGCTCTTATGCTTATTTTAAAAAAGGCCTGGTTAACCTCAGGACTGCCGTAGTATTTGGTATTCCATCTATTGCGGCTGTTTTTCTTACAAGAACATTTATTGTTCCCGCCATTCCAGCAGAAGTCTTTACGGTAGGAAGTTTCATGGTTACCAAAAGCATTTTATTGATGCTTCTTTTTGCCGTGCTGATGATCTTTGCTTCCTATAGCATGATAAAAAAGAGCAAGCCGGATAATGATGCATTGCTGCAAAATAAGGCATTCAATTACCCGCTAGCTATCCTCCAGGGTATTCTGGTAGGAACGGTTACCGGCTTAATTGGCGCCGGTGGCGGCTTCCTGATCATCCCGGTATTGGTCAACCTGTTGAAGCTACCCATAAAAACAGCCATAGGTACTTCTCTCGTGATTATTGCCATCAATTCATTATCAGGATTCCTTTTTTCGCTCCATCACTTATCTATAGACTGGTTATTGCTTTTGAGTATTGCCGGTGTGGCTATCGTTGGCATACTTATCGGCAGCCAGCTCGCTGCCAGGATCAATGGTGCAAAGCTTAAGCCTGCATTTGGCTGGTTTGTGCTGGTAATGGGTATTTACATTATACTTAAAGAAACATTGTTGCCCTGAATTTTGCTTGTGTAACTAATGTAACCGGAAAGATGAAAACAACTTCGGAATTTTACATCATTAAATAAAAGAACATTATGAAAATAGAACAAATTTATACGGGATGCTTAGCCCAGGGTGCTTATTACATCACTTCTAAGGGCGAAGCTGCCATTATCGACCCCTTGCGGGAAACACAACCTTATCTGGATCGCCTGGAAAAAGACGGTGTCACCCTGAAATACATTTTTGAAACCCATTTCCACGCGGATTTTGTGAGCGGGCACCTGGATTTAAGTAAAAAAACAAATGCACCTATCGTGTATGGCCCCACGGCAAACCCGGATTTTGAAGCGGTCATTGCAGCGGATGAGCAGTTGTTCAAAGTAGGTAATATCACGATTAAGGTATTGCACACACCGGGGCATACTATGGAAAGCACCTGTTATTTATTGATAGATGAAAATGGAAAAGAGGCTGCCTTGTTTAGTGGAGACACTTTGTTTCTCGGGGATGTAGGCCGGCCGGACCTGGCCCAGAAAGCAGCGGGGATGACGCAGGAAGCGCTGGCCGGTTTGTTGTATGAAAGTTTATATAAGAAGATTTTACCATTGCCTGATGCCGTGACGGTTTACCCGGCCCATGGCGCGGGATCGGCCTGTGGTAAAAACATGATGAAAGAAACGGTGGACAGTTTGGGCAATCAAAAGAAAATAAATTATGCCCTGAACCAGGCTACTAAAGAAGATTTCATAAATGCCGTTACAGATGGCTTATTGCCTCCTCCGGCCTATTTCGGAATGAATGTAGCGATGAATAAAAAGGGCTATGCTTCTTTTGACGCTGTCTTGAACCAGGGGATGAACGGACTCGGCGCAGATGAGTTCGAAGCTATGGCAGAAGCCAGCGGCGCCCTGGTACTCGATACAAGAAGTAATGCTGATTTTGCGAAAGGCTTTATCCCACAATCCATCAATATCGCATTACAGGGCGATTTCGCACCCTGGGTAGGTGCCCTGATAGCTGATGTAAGGCAGCCTCTTTTGTTAGTTACAGATCCCGGCAGCGAGGAAGAGGCCATTACCCGATTGAGCCGCGTAGGTTTTGACAATGTCCTGGGGCATTTGAAGGGGGGCTTTAATACCTGGAAAAATGCGGGTAAGGAAACGGATACTGTTAACCGTATAAAAGCGGAGCAATTTGCCGCTGAAGTGAAAATCGGTGAAAGCATGATCTTAGATGTGCGTAAGGAGAGCGAGTATGCCGCGGAGCATATTGATGATGCTTATAGCAAGCCGCTGGCTTATATTAACGATTGGATGGGCAAGATCAATCCGCAGGAACATTTTTACTTGCACTGTGCAGGTGGCTATCGCAGTATGATCGCGGCGAGTATGCTGCAAGCCAGGGGGTACCGGAACTTTACCGAAGTCGAGGGAGGCTTTAATGCTATTGCGAAAACGACTGTTCCCAGGACAGACTTTATCTGCCAGAGCAAAGTAATGTGATGCGTACGGAGCAAATATACAGCGGGCGACAATTAAAAGTGAGCAGTTATTATAAAAGGTTTTGTTTCGTCAGGTACGTTTTTTATTAAATAATTACAATAAAAGAATAAAATGGGATTTTTTTCAGCCTTATTAGGCAATAAAAATAAAGAACAATTAAGCAATGCGATTAAGGATGGCGCTTTTTTAGTGGACGTGCGCACTCCGTCAGAGTTTGCTACGGGTAGTGTAAAAGGCGCGGTAAATATTCCTTTGGATAAGATTGCCGGTCAATTGTCCGCATTCAAAAATAAAAAAACGATAGTCGTTTTTTGCCGGAGCGGCAGCCGGAGCAGTATGGCAAAAAGCATCCTTGAGCAGAATGGGTTGTCGCAGGTAATCAATGGCGGTGCTATGGAAGCGGTAAGGGCATTGACCAGGGCATAAAAGCGGAGTTGGAAATTAATGTTTACCATTTAAGGTTAATGGTGCAAAAAAGTAAAAGAATGAAGAATTATTTAAAGACCTGGAATTTGATGCGTGTACTGCGGCTGGCAGCCGGGGTTTTCTTCCTGGTACAGGGTTTTGTGATGAGCGATTGGGTTTTTATAGGAGCCGGTATTTTGTTTACCCTTATTCCCATAATGAATGCAGGTTGTTGCGGCACTTCAGCTTGTAAGCTGCCTGCCCGCAAGCGAAATGAAAAAACAGAGGAAGTATCTTATGAAGAAGTACGCTAAAAAATATCTACTCACGATCATCGGGGTATGCGCAGGGGCCTTAGCCGGCTATTTATACTGGAAAATTGTTGGCTGTAATTCCGGGACTTGCGCTATCACTGCTGAGCCGGTTAACAGTACCATTTACGGCTCGGTTATGGGAGGCCTCTTGGGCTCAATATTCGGGGATAGCCGTAGGAAGGCGGTGTAATATCTGTAGATCAGGCTAAACATTTACCGCCTGGGTTTAACGCTGGGAATGCTGGCGCATAAGGACGGATAAAATTGAATAAAGAAAACAAAAAACAAAATGATAGAAATTTTAAAACAACCCTGGCCCTGGTATGTCGCAGGTCCATTAATAGGGCTAACGGTTCCTGTATTATTGATACTTGGTAATAAATCTTTCGGTATCAGTTCGTCTTTAAGGCATGTTTGCGCGGCATGTATGCCTGCCAATATCCCTTTTTTTAAATACGATTGGAAGAAAGAGGTCTGGAACCTGTTGTTCGTAGCAGGTATCCTTTTAGGTGGTGTTATCGCCGTTAATTTATTGTTTAATCCTGCAAGGATTGAAGTACATCCCGGCCTGGTAAAGGAGCTGGCTGTTTATGGCATTACAGACTATAGTAACCTGGTACCTGTGGATATTATGAACTGGCAATCGCTTTTTACCGCCAGAGGCCTGGTAATGATGGTGGGCGGAGGCTTTTTAGTGGGCTTTGGTACCCGCTATGCCGGGGGCTGTACCAGTGGTCACGCCATTATGGGCTTGTCCAGTCTGCAATGGCCTTCTTTGGTTGCCACTATATGTTTTATGATTGGCGGGTTTACTATGGCGAATTTTATTTTGCCATTCATTCTATCACTTTAAATTAAGTATAAAAATGCAACAAAATATAGATGCAGGAGCAGATTTGCAAGTGCGGGAGCAAGATGCGATATGTGTAAATGAAAGCCGCTTACAGCACAAATGGTATCATAATATAAAGTATTTGATCGTCGGTATCCTTTTCGGCATTGTATTTGTAAAGGCCGAGATCATTAGCTGGTTCCGGATACAGGAAATGTTCCGGTTACAATCTTTTCACATGTATGGCGTAATCGGCAGTGCAGTAGTGGTAGGGATGATTTCCGTATGGCTGATCCGGAAATACAATATCAAAACCATTTATGGGGAGTCCATCAGCATTTCACCTAAGAAGTTTAATAAAGGGCAGGTTTATGGCGGGCTGATTTTCGGCTTCGGTTGGGCCATAACCGGTGCTTGCCCGGGGCCTTTGTTTGCCCAGATCGGCACAGGTGCTACTGTTGTCACGATTACGTTGTTAAGCGCTATCGCCGGCACCTGGGTTTATGGTTATTTCAGGGAAAAATTGCCACATTAAGAAAATATGTCCAGGTGGAAAAGCTTGCTGGTAATTGCAATAGGGATTGCTACTGCTCATAATTCATTAGCACAAAAGCATTATAATGCCTGGTTGCGGGGTACCATCAGTACTCCTGTTGCTACGCAAATTAAAATAGATAATGAAGGGCAATACCGGAGGCAAAATGGGTTGGAAAATAGTTATTTCCCGGGTAAACATTTGATGTTTTCCTACAGGAGCTGGGTACATTATCAAAGAAACAAGGAGCTGAAGTACTCGGTGTCACCGTTCGCTTATTTTTCCAATTACAGGATTATTAAAGGGAAAGGCGATGATACGATTGAACCTACTCCTGAAGTCCGGTTTACCGCAGCGGTTGAATGGCAGCCTGGAATCAGGAAGCAGCTTGCCCTGGCCAGCCGTTCGGCCATTGAATACCGGGCGTTAGGCTCCGGGCATACAGACATTGTCAGGCTCAGGAGCCGACTGGGCTTACGTTATAGCCTAAGCAGGAAACTGGAGGCCGATTTTTTTGAAGAGCTGCTTTTTAACTTTCCGGGTACAAATGCCTGCTGTTTTTGGGATCAGGGCAGGGTAGGGGTAGACCTCGGATGTAGGGTTTTACCTGACCTGAAATGTAACCTGGGTTATATGCATATTACCCGCTCCCCTATGGTAAGCAAGGATATATTTTATGAACAAAATATTTACCTGAACCTTACCTATAAGTTAGCTCATTAGTCGTTGCTTTATTTTGCTACTCATCCTTAGCTGCAGCAGGTGGATTTGTTTGGGGTAGATGATATAGATGGACTGCGCATTCAATGGCGTTTTTATAAAGTCAATCAGCTGTTCTCCGCCGACTTCCCGGATCAGTATTATTTCAAAATAATCTTGTCGATGCGGCATTTTGAAATCATAAGGATTAGGATAATCCAGTGATTCAACAATTAGAAACTGATTGGGGTGTGGCAAGGAAACGATATGCATAATTCATTTATAAACAGTAAATATCGGGAATAAGTTGACAATTGCAAGCCTGTATTATGAATTGCAGGTTTCTAAGGATGGCATCGTCTGAAAAGGTAGACAAGTGGCCTGAGAATTGAATATTGGGACATTCTGCCTGTAGGAGAGTTCCGAATAAAATGGCAAAAAATAGGAGAGGCTGACCTTTTTTTGGGACAGCCTCATTGGCCTTCTTTGCCGGAAAGCACTACAATTCAATATTTCAATAATATGTCTTTTTGCGGTTAAGATTTTAAAATTCAAATATAAATCCGATAGATGGGACAAAAGTCGCCGAACGCTGATCAATAATGTAAGGAATTGCATTACTACCATCGCTTGCTATGGCATTACCGTCTGTAGTAGCAAATCCGGTATTGTCTTCATTTCTTTTGAAAGTAAACCTGGGTAGGGAAGGGGTTTTGTACAAGAACACATTTTGGAAATCGAGAAAAATATTAAGGCTCGTTTTCTTAAAATTGAATTTCTTGTCTATTCTTAAGTCCAGTTGCTGGAAAACAGGCAATCTTTCACTGTTCAAGCGGCTATAATCATATACTCCTATTCCCGTGGTAAGATAACCGGCAGTAGATTTTGCTATATCAAAAGGGGTATAAGGCTGTCCGCCTGCCACTCTGTACTTCGCTCCTATATCCCAATTGCGTTTGAATTTGTAGCCCAAAGTTGAAGAGAAAATAAATCCGTAGTCCCAGGTAGACGGCTTAAAGACACCATCTGAACCTGAAAATTCAGATTTGTAAACAGTTGCACTTACTACATAAAACAGGTTTTTGATCAGCTTTTGCTGTGCATAGGCTTCTAAACCGTACACGCGGCCTTTGCCGGTCGAGCTGTAAGCTTCGTTGCCAATAGCAGAAAAATCGGTACCGATATTAGCCATTGAAATTCCGTTGGCTATAGAAACCGGGTACTGGCCATAATCCTTGTAAAAAGCTTCCAGCGTAAACCTGAAATCGTCTCGGGGCACATATTGCGTGCCTATAGTGTAGTGAATAGCGCGGATATAGTCCAGGTCTTTATTCGCCAGCTCGCCGGCATTATTTCTGAATCCTAATGCAGTATAGGGGGCCAGCTTGTAATAGCTGCCAGCAGATGCCGATATATTCCACTCCGGGTTGAAGGCATAGGAAAAAGACAGCCTGGGGGAAAGTGTTTTCAGCGGGTTGGTACCTGTAGTGGTGAAGGTATTCATATCCGTCCTTATACCGCCCGAAACCAGTAATTTTTCCGCCCAAAAGTATTTGCTGACATGGCCGTAAGCACCCATTTTAAAGAAGTCAATCGCCGTTTCAGTTGATATGTTGACCGCTGGTCGTATTACATTGCCTGAAGCATCGCGTACTGCTTTTGTTATGGTGTTGAACAATGCAGCATCATATTTTACATATTGAGTATGGGCACCATAAGTAAATTTCCAGCCATTGATGTATTTATTCATGTCGAAACGTAGCTTATTTTCTATTTCATGGCTGCTCAGTTGGAACAATTTGTCTCCAGTGGCATTGGCATTATTTTCGTACCGGTCGGCACCGTTAAAAAACATATTCCGGCTGAGGGCAATCGTGTAAAATCCATTATTTACTAACCGCTTCAGCGATGCGCCTACAGTATAATTCCATTGTTGTAAAAGCGGGTTGGAGCGCAGGATGTATTCGTTTTCTGCGTCAGAAGATTTAGGCGCTACAAGCTTGAAGTTGTCCAATGCGCCCACGCCTATAAAGTTAAGTTCAGTTTTATTATTTATTTTATGATTTACTTTGTATTGGAAGTCCCAGTAATCAGGTCGAATAGGTAAGTCCAGCAATTGAAACAAAAATTGCAGGTAGGAACGCCTTGCAGAAGCCATAAAAGTTGTTTTTTTACTCAAAGGCCCTTCAAGGGTAGTCGCAAATTCACTTCCGGAAAGCCTTATATTGCCGGCGAGTTTATTGGGATTGCCATTGCGTTGCTTGATCACTATAGTAGATGCCAATGCATTATCATAGCGGCTATCAAATGCGGAAGAAGTAAGTTGTACGTCATTGATAAATGATACGTTTAAAATACCGGTAGCTCCGCCACTGGCGCCCTGGGTCTGGAAGTGATTTAATACAGGGATCTCAATGCCATCCAGGTAATATACGTTTTCGCTGGGACCGCCACCCCGCACAATGATGTCGTTCCTGTTAGCCGTAGTACCGCCTGCCACGCCCGGCAATACCTGTATTACTTTTGAAACATCAAAATTGCCGCCGGGGTTTACTTTTATTTCTTCATAGCTTAGTTTTTGTGTAGCTAAAGGCGTTATCATATCCGTGGCTTTAGCAGATTTGCGAATACCTACGGTTACCCCCTCCAGTTCCTCTACGCCGGAGTTCATTTCCAGTTCCAGCACCAAATCATTTCCTGATGTGACATTCAGGTTATATATATTAAGGGAGTCGTAGCCCAGGTAGCTGGCTTCCAGGTTATACTTTCCTACCGGCAAATTGATGTTCATCCTTCCTTCATCATCCGATACCGCATAAAGCGTATCGCTTGTCCCTTTTACCTTGATGGCTACACCCACCAGCAATTCTTCCGTGTTCTTATCTTTTACCACGGCGGTAATATTGCCGTTATTTTGGGAAAAAGTAACGAAGGGTAGGAAAACAAAAAATGTAAATAGTAAATTTTTCATAAAACCAATTTTGTGCAAAATTATACTAAAATTAATTAATTATTGTATGTTTATGTACTATTTTTTTGTTTGAAATTTAGGTGTCATTTCAAAATAAGGTTAATACCTGTATAATTAAACCTACTCATAAAGCCTGTTGATTAGAATCCGGTATTGAATGAATTTAAAAATTGCATAGCAATAAACCAGATCCATTTATTTTTATATATAATACTCTTATTGAAAAACTCCCGGTTTTTCAGATCCATTATTGGAAATTACAGGGATAGATAATTCTTATAAATTTTGTTCAAATGAATAGCAGGTATTTGTTTTATAAGCTGTAAATACCCTTCTAAATATTGTTTTCATAAAATCCAATTGGATATACTATTCATTTGTTTTATTCTGGCAATGAATAAATATTGAATTAATAGCCAGGATCGTCTAATGAACAAATGCTTTAAATTTCTAAATATCATTATGCGGTAATATTATAGTCGCTTTATTTTCCGAAAAAATATATGAATGATTTATTGTAGTTTTTGAGTAAAAAGTAGCAACAAACACTATCAGCAATACTGAAATTAGAAATAAGATAATTTCTCTATTGGATATTTAGAAAAAGGCTTATATATTTGTCTCAGTTGTTTTAACAAAATGTTTTGTATCTCTATATAAAATATTAACAAGTATCAAACATCCAACTTATTTAGTGCCATGCGCATCTTTATAGTGTGTATGAACACAATAAGATAATTACGTCACTTGAGTCGCCCGACCGGAAGAAAGAATTTGAATAAGTGACCCTTTATTATAGATTGAAGATAATATTGAGCTGATGACCACTAACCTCGGTCTTAGCGCGCTATTGTATTGAAATTTTTGAAAAACCGATGTCTTGAAGAATTATAACTTAACGTATCTATTTTGCGTATTACTATCCGGCATATTTTCCGGAAATAGCTCCTATGCCCAGGATTCCCTTAAGTTGTTGTTAGATTTACCGGTTTCGGGGGAGCGTGATCAGTTGGTACAGGATTTCTATTATACCCTTGATGAAGACAAAAAAGTTACTGTTCGTATAAGCTGGTGGCACATTGGGAGGTCCGGAGATAGTACAGAGGTCATTAGCGCCCGGAGTAACGAAATAAAATTACCTGCGGCTCAGCATACTTTCCGTCTTTCGTACAAAAAGGACTGTAGCCAATATTCCATTCACCCGCTTTTCTCCGCTGCGATCCGCCAAACAGGCGGCCTTTTACCCGTAGGCAGGTATTATGGTGAGGTTACCATCCTGTCAGGCGAGGATACATTATCTGGTCAAGAGTTCATTAAACAGGTAGATACTGCGATCTCGGCAGGCAGCGCTTTTAAAGAAAGCATCTTAAACCTTTTGCAACAATCCGCTACGGGGAAGAAACTGCTGAATGACAAATCACTATCGGCATTGAACCAAAGCTATAAGGACAAAGCGGGGAACCTGCTGCGTCGCTCCGGCCGCAAACTGGATAAATACCTGGGCAGCCGCAATCTTAGCTATCAAAAATCAAGCTCGGGGAACGCTGAACTCCTTAAATTTTATAGTGAT
>JAEUVV010000004.1 GCA_016786705.1 Taibaiella sp. | reverse complement strand
TAAAGAGCGTTTCGTAACAGAAACGCTCTTTTTTTATGCTCATAACTCAACACAAAGGCTATACCGCTACTCTAACAGAAAACTTCTTATTATTTCACTTATCATTTACCACCGCTCACTATTCACTTTTCACTTCTTACTATTTACTTCTTACTGCCCTCTTTTTACTGCTCAGAGGAGTTTTTGTTTTTTTTAACATAATAAGTTTAATTATCTATTTTGTTTTTATTAATTTGTGTTTCATTAATTATTAATCACTTAAATTTTTAAACATGAGAAAACTACTCTTATTGGGTGTTTCATTGCTCGCTGCAAGTGTTACATCATCCGCGATTACTATTACTGTTTATAACTTAACAAGCTGTCCTTACACGCTAAGTGTGGATGGTGGTGTAGGCTATATAAATGTTGGTGCTAACGGTAACGCTACCGGCGGCAATGCCGGTACTAACCCTACTGCTGCAAAAGTTGGTTATGTTAGTGGTGGCTCCTGGCTGGGACAAGTTAATATCTCCAATGTAAGCACATTTGGTACCAGTACCTTCGTCCCCCCTTGTATGAGTGGTTTTTATAATTGTTCCTGGAACCAGCCAAGTCCTACTGCCAATGTTACTATCTTTATTTATCCATAAGGATTAACTTTTTAAGCAGCTGATATCAATTCCTCTATTAAGCTGTTTTCATATGTAAAATACAATAAGGTTGGCCCTTTAGGGCCAACCTTATTGTTAATTGATCCGCATCCTGCTATAGATAGCTAACTCATACTATCCGCATCCCGGCGATAAATGAATCCCGGTAACTCGCACCTAACGGGAGCTCAGAGCCATTGCTTAAGAAAATGATATTATTATCAAGTTGTCTTACAAACCGTTTATTGATAATGAAAGACTTGTGGATGCGTATAAAATCAAGAGCATTCCTGAGCTCATCTTCCATATTATTTAGCGTACTGTAGGTCACCACTTCCTGTGTCAGGGTATGGATCAGCAAATAGTTTTTCTGGCTTTCTATATAGATGATTTCTGAAGGAATGATCTTGATCAGTTTGCGGTCACTTTTTACATAGAATGAATCTGCTGCCACAACTTGAGCCACCGCTATAGCAGGCTCTTTGTGCTGCCCCTGGCGCACTTTGTCAACAGCTTTTAAGAACCGCTCGAATGAAACCGGCTTTAACAGGTAATCGCTGATATCTAATTCATAACCTTCCAGTGCATATTCAGTGAAAGCAGTAGTGAGGATGATCCTGGGGGGCTTTTTTAGCGACCGGATAAATTCCAGGCCACTGATTTCAGGCATCTTAATATCGAGAAACATAAGGTCCACCTGGTGCCTGTTCAGCGCGGCAAAAGCCTCAAGGGCATTATTACATTTGCCTACCAGTACCATGCCCTCTATTTTGGACAGGTAATGTTCTATTACTTCCTGCGCCAGGACTTCATCATCAACGATTAAGCAATTCATTGTTCCAGGTTTAATTGTAAACGTACCTCAAATATATTGTTTGCCGTGTCAATAGACAACTGGTGTTTGTCCGGATAGAGCAATTTCAGCCTTTTCCGAACATTTTCCAGGCCAATGCCCCCTTTTTTTTCCGTATTAAAATTGGCTTTGTAGTTGTTGATACAATGAAAGGTTAGTGAGCTTTCTTTGATGATAATATGAATATGGATATAGGCTTCAGCTAGCATAGAATCTGTGCCATGCTTAACCGCGTTTTCTACAAACGGGATCAGTAGTGCCGGCGCTACGCGATAATTGGCTGCGCTACCATCTACCATCAGTTGCACCGATGCCGCAGCGGCGGCAAGTCTTACTTTTTCAATGTCTAAATAATCCTGTAATACTTGTATTTCTTTATGTAGCGCTACTTTATCCTGCTTGGTTTCATAGAGCATATAGCGCATGATATCCGCCAGTTTTAATACTATTTCAGGTGTTTGTTCCGATTTTTTTAAGGAAAGCGCGTAAATACTGTTCAGCACATTAAACAGAAAGTGCGGGTTAATCTGTGATTTGAGCAGGTTGAGCTCCATCTCCACTTGTTTTTGTTGCACGGCGTCTTTCTGTTTGCTGATCTCGAAAAATTTTTGCGCCAATGAACCTATGAAGAATACAAACACGATCAGGAATAGCGCAATAAAAGAGGGAAAGTAGATCTCGGTGACCAGGTTAGGCCCTTGTCCGCTTAATGAAACAGGAGAAAAATTATTGTACGTAGCACCGGGAAATCTGGCAAGCAGCCACTCCCTGTAATGACTGATAACTATGGCCAGCAAGCTAATATATGCCAGCAGGCTAAAGAAATACCAGAGGTACTTTTTGCGGAATAACAAGCGTGGCATCAGCCATAAAGTGTTGCAATAAACCGCGAGTACATACAGCAGGTTGTACCCGATAATATGGCTTATATAAATACCCGTGTCGGCAGCTTCCGGTGTGTAGCTCCGGCTGTTGTTGTATAGCATATTGCTCCAGAACAACCATACCAGGATATTCAGGATAAGTCTTGTTTTGTGTCGCGTGAGCCAATTCATAGGAGCCGGATTTTGTAAGCCGAAGTTCGTCAATTCAGGAAATGTAATGGTACAATTTATTTCAAAAGACATTTTAGCAGGACGAATAGGGCATTTAGCGAGAACAAATGTTTATATCCTGCTTAAAGTATGTTTGGTCAAAAACACTATAGTTCCATTTCCCGGCTGACCTTACTTTGCTCCTGGAATAAAATATATTATTATGAAGAAGATAATTTTAATTTTTTGGCTGGCTTTTCTGGCCTGCAGCGTTTACGCTCAAGACCTGGTAACCCGGGAAAAGGTGAAATCCATTGATAGTTTGCTTAATTACCTGTACCAGGAAAAGCGCTTTATGGGTTCCATATGTATCCGTGAGCAGGGAAAGCAGGTATTTAGTAAGGCTTATGGTATTATCGGGGAAAAGAACCGTAAGCCTGTTCCCGCAAATACAGGAACTAAATACCGTATCGGCTCGATTTCTAAAACTTACACAGCTGTTATGATCATGCAACTGGCAGAAGCCCGAAAATTATCACTGGATGATAAGCTTTCGAAGTATTTTAATATGCTACCTAATGCAGAGCAAATAAGCATCCGACAGCTGCTCAACCACCAGAGCGGCCTATATAATTATACTAATGATCTGCAATGGAGAAACCAATATACCCCCGTAAGTAAAAAGGAAATGCTGGCTAATTTTGCCAATGATAAACCTGATTTTGAACCGGGTACAAAGACGGCCTACAGCAATACTAATTATATGTTGCTGGGCTACATCATAGAGCAGGTAACAGGTAAAAGTTTTAATGAGAATTTACAGGAATTGATCTGTAAAAAGCTGGGCCTGAAAAATACTTATTTACCTAATGGCGGTACGGATATCAGTAAAAATGAAGCTTTTTCATTTATGCTGCAGGATGATGAAAGCTGGAAGCGTATTGAAGAAATACATGTGAGCGCCTCTGACGCCGCCGGCGGTATCATCGCTCCTGTAGAAGAAGTAAACCGCTTTTTTGAGGCCATGTTCCAAAATAAATTACTTCCAGCAAGTGCTGTTCAGCAAATGCTGCCCGTTCAGGGTGAGAATACGATTACATCCATCAATAGCTATGGCTATGGTATACAGACAGTGCCTTTTGGAAATGACCACATAGGCTATGGTCATAGCGGGCACATTGATGGTTTTTCTACCGTATGCGGTTATTTCCCGGAAGATCAATTGTCTATTTCCTTTTTTAATAATGGTGAAGTTATGAGCTTTAACCAGATCAATATTTACCTGCTGAGCATTATATTTGATAAGGCCTATACTTTACCTAAATTGAAAAAAATTGCGGTTAACGAGCATTCATTAAAGGGTTTACCGGGGATTTACCGGGCTCCGGGCGTGCCTATGGATGTTACCGTTACTGCGCAGGGCAATAAATTGTGGGCACAGGCCAGCGGGCAGGACTCGTTTTTGCTGACCGCAACCGGGACGGACACATTTGAGTTCAGGCAGGCAGATATCATCATGAGCTTCGTACGCGATAAACAGGGCCTGGCACAATCACTCACTATGGAGCAGGGTGGAGATAAGTTGCTTATGAACAGGGTAACCTCAGGGGAGGCCGTGGTAGCTACTGTTATTGTTGATGGGGCACTTTTAAGCAGGTATGAAGGAGTATACGGCGCGCCTGATTTCCCGATGAAAATCACCATACGGAAAACAGGTGCCGGGATCAGCGTACAGGGTACCGGGCAGCCTGAATTTCCCCTGACCGCTGTAAATGATACGACTTTCAGTTTTGATCCTATAGGCCTTCAACTTAATTTTAAGCATGATGGAGAAGGCGTAATTACCGGTATGGCATTAACACAAGGTAAAACGATAATGTTAAAGAAAGAGTGATAATCCAATCGATTTTTCCCGGGGATTTGAAAGGAGCCGGCGCAAAGTAGACGCTTTTCGCCGGTCTTTTTATCCGTGGGCGGTTGCCTGGAAAGGAACCACTGCTTCCGCTTAACCCTGATATGGAAAATTTAGTGCTCGTTAATTTTAATGTAATAATCTCGTAATGATCTCTTGACAATTACTTTAAGCTGTAAGGTGAATTTTGCGATTCACTTAAACAGTATAAGTTATGAAACAAAAAAATTTACACATCGGGAAATTATTTTTCTTATGTGCCTTGTTACTTTTAACCTGTGCTTCCGGGATATGGGCCCAGGCAACGCTCCCTGTAAACAGGACCAGCAACTGGACCTCGGCGGCAACAGGATGGACTGCTTCAGGAATTGTACACCGCACCAGTTCATTTGCCTGCAGCGGAAGTAGTGCGGCTACTTTCGATGATACTAATGATGAATTAATGGTCTATTTTAACGCCGCGCCGGACCAGCTTATTTTTAAATTAAAAAGAGCCAGTATGTCAGGTAATTCCTCTATGCTGGTAGAGCGTTCTGATAACGGATCAAGCTGGACTACTTTAGGAGAATATGGCACTGCATCCGGTAGTACTTCTATCACAGATTGTAATGATATTACCTTTAATCTTACCGCTACCACGCGCTATGTAAGGTGGACTTATACTAAAGGTGTGGGTAACTGTGACCTGGATGATGTAAGGATCACCCAGGCAACTCTTTGTCCTACGCCTTCTTTTACTACACAACCTTCAAACCTAAGCCGGGAGGTGAGTAATACCGCTACCTTTAGCGCGGCAGCTGGCAATGTCACTGCCTACCAGTGGCAATGGA
Organism: Taibaiella sp.; assembly: GCA_016786705.1. Taxonomy (GTDB): domain Bacteria; phylum Bacteroidota; class Bacteroidia; order Chitinophagales; family Chitinophagaceae; genus Edaphocola. The sequence continues at coordinate 34,007 of JAEUVV010000004.1, read as the reverse complement.
GAGCCAATGCTTCCGCAGCATGGGCTAATGTAACCGCACCCCAAGGCTCTGGAGGTACAACCAACACTTTCACTACTGTTGCAGCTACTCAATCCATGAACGGTTACCAGTACCGGGTAATAGCCACAAACAATTGTGGGGGCGGAAATGTGGCTACTAACACAACTTCGAATACTGCCACACTAACCGTAACCTGCCCGGCAACACCGCTGATCACAAGCCAGCCCGCTGATGTTACCGTAAACCTGGGGACCGATGCCCTGTTCGAGGTGGCAGCCAATAACACCAATACTTACCAATGGCAGGTATGGAGTGCAGATGTATCCAGCTGGATAAATATAGGTGCCGGTGCTACAGGCTATTCCGGTCAAACAACAAATACATTGACGGTAAGTACACCTGATATGAGCCGTAATAATGGCCGCTACCGGGTTGTGCTGGCTAATATTTGTAACCAAACGACTAATACTGCTGAAGCAATTTTGACAATCGATGGCGGTGTAGTCGTCACTACGGCTCCTGCTTCTGTATTGGGCAATGATCACCTGACTTCTATAACTACCTATACCAACACAGGGATCGGACAAATTTTGTCTGAGGGTATCAGGTATAGCACAGATGGTACGACCTGGAGCCTCCTGATCTCCGGGGGCCAGGCCACGAATCTTTTACCTAACCAGCGCTATTATTACCAGGGCTATGCGACTTTTGATATCGGTACTTTCTACGGTGCTACATTAGACACATTTACTTTTGCCAATGTACCCGGGGCGCCATTATTGGGCGCGCCTGCCGGCGGTACCACTATAGACTTTGCCATTGACGCGAACGGTAACCCGGCGATTACCGCTTATGCGATCAACAGCGGTACAAGTTGGCTACAGGCTGATGGTACTTTAGGAGCTAGCCCGGTATGGCAAACAGAAGCTGTGTGGAATAACGTAACCATTAATGGCCTGAACCCACAGACGAATTATTGCTTTGCCGTAAAAGCGCGTAATAATGACACGGTTGAAACCGCTTCAGGAATCCAGGATTGTATACAAACGACTTGTGCCACGCTCTCCATTACCGCCCAGCCACAGGACGCGTCCGAGCCGGAAGGTGGAACAGCCCTATTTGAAGTGAGTACTACCGGCAGTAACCTGGTCTATGAATGGCAGGAAAATACAGGCTCTGGATGGCAAAGTATTAGCGGTAATACCCGTCAACTTTCCATATCGCCGGTAACCTTAGCAATGGACGGTAATCAATATGTAGTTACGGTCCGGGATAATTGCAGCAATGTAGTAAATAGCGATACCGTGCAGTTGCATGTAATTTATCAACCGGTAATTACCGTCCATCCTGTAGATACCTTGTTTGTAGCAGAAGGCCAGACGGCTGTATTTAATATTTCCGCGGAAGGAAACAGCCTGAGCTATCAATGGGAGGTGAGCACCGATAACGGCCAGTCCTGGAGTGCGATTCAGGGTGCTAATAATGCAAGCTATGCCGTACTTGCCGCTAATCAAATGAACGGCAATCAATACCGGGTAAATGTGAGCAATAGCCAGGGTGCAGCAATGTCTGAAGCCGGTGCTATAAGCGTTATTGCTCCTTTACCGGTACAACTGGTACGCTTTGAGCTGAGAAAAGAAAATAATAGTGTATTGCTTTACTGGGCTACTGCTACAGAAATAAATAATAAAGGATTTGAAGTAGAGCGTAGTAGTGATGGCAGGCAGTGGCATACTGTGGCCAGTGTAGGTAGCCTGGCTGATAACGGTAACAGTAATGAATTAAAAAATTATACAGCAAAAGATACAAACCCTTTAAACGGCTTGAACATTTACCGTTTGAAGCAGGTAGACCGCGATGGTAAGATCAGCCTGAGCGGGGTGCGTAAAATCCAGGTTGACCGTGAGAATCTGGTTGCGATTTACCCTAACCCTGCGAAAAATATGTTGTTCTTCAACGGAATCGGGAAAACAGCGGAGGTGCGTATCATTAATGTAAGCGGTCATGTAGTTAAGACTGCAATAGCAGTAGATGAAATCAATATTGCGGACCTGGCTGCCGGTTTGTATACAGTACAAATAAAGGTTAACGGGCAGCTTACAGACCGGAAACTGGTAATTGCAAAATAATCCGTAAAATTATTTTATGTTCAAAAGCTCCTTCGTCATAGAGGGAGCTTTTTTTACTATACATAGTACTTAAATAGTTATCTTAGGGCAAGTTTTTAGCGCGTTTAAAATCGTATTTTTATTGATACAAGATGTTTCACTTATTATAATCATTAATAACCCGTTTTTATGAATCAAGATATCTATCCTTGTTTGTGGTGTGACCATAATGCCTCGGAAACAGCTGAATTTTATGTACAGGCACTGGGAGCCAAAGTGCTGATCCATACACCCATAGTAGTACACATAGAGGTAGCCGGGCAGCGGATAATGCTCTTGAATGGCGGGCCTCAATTTGAAAAAAATGCCTCGGTATCTTTAATGATCATTTGCAATAGCGCGGAGGAATTAAATAAGTACTGGGATGCCCTGGCTATAGAAGGCATAGCCTTGATGCCCCTGGATGCTTATCCCTTTGCGGACCGTTATGGCTGGATCAGGGATAAATATGGTATGACCTGGCAATTATATTTTAAAGAAGGGTATAGTCCGGAACAGCGGATCACGCCGACATTGATGTTCGTTAACGAAAATAATGGTAAAGCGAAAGCAGCCATGGATTTATATACTTCCGTATTTCCTGATTCGGGTATTGACGGCATTATGTATTATAAAGATGGCGAGGGGGGAGACTACCCGGACCATATCCAGCATGCGGAATTCCGGGTCCACAATTATAAAATAGCTTGTATGGACTCTTCCCTGGAGCATAACTTTAATTTTAATGAAGGCATCTCTATAGTCGTTATGACCAATGACCAGCAGGAAACAGATCAGCTATGGGAGCAATTAACAGCGGAGGGTGGACAGGAGAGTATGTGCGGCTGGCTCAAAGACAAATTTGGCTTAAGCTGGCAGATTGTTCCGAAACGCCTCGAAGCGCTGATGGCTAGCCAGGAGAATCCCTCGGGCGCTCAAGCCGCGATGAAGGCTATGCTGCAAATGAAAAAGATAGTCATCGCTGACCTGGAAGCGGCTTATAATAATGCTTAAAAAAAGTAGCCGGTATTTCTTGCCCTAAGGCAATTTTTACTGCAGGGAAATCGGGGTATATTTGAGTCCTTAACCATTATAAAACACAAGACAATTATGGAAAGTAACAACATGAACCCGATAGGTTGGTTTGAGCTCTATGTAGAAGACATGGACAGGGCCGCCGCGTTCTATGAGCAGGTTTTAGGACTTAAAACAGCACCATTACCAACCCCCGAGGGGCATGAGCTTGAAATGCGTGCCTTCCCGGGTGAAATGCAGTATCCGGGAGCATCCGGTGCATTGGTTAAAATGAAGGATATGAAAGGCGGCTCCGGCGGCACGATCCTCTATTTTGTAACCGAGGACTGTGCGGTTCCTGAAGCTAAAGTAGCCGCTGCCGGCGGTAAAGTGTGCCAGCCCAAAATGCCGATCGGTGAATATGGCTTCTGCTCTATCGTTACCGACTCCGAAGGAAACACCATAGGTTTCCATTCTATGAAGTAAACAAGCAGTATCTGGTTGGATTTAATAATGTTTCTTATTAATTTTATTTTTAATTTTATAAGACATTATTAAATCCATTTTTTATAGTTTTAAGTAAAAACACCATATGTACCACAAGGATAACCCCGAAGTTGCGGCGCAAATGCTGATCCGGAAACCTGTCGCAGAAGTGTTTGAAGCTTTTGTCAACCCGGACATTACTACATGTTTCTGGTTTACCAGGTCTTCAGGCCGGATGGAGCCCGGCAAAACTATTCTCTGGGAATGGGAAATGTACCAGGTTAAGGAAGAGATTGAAGTGCTGGAGGTCATTCCAGGTACATTGATCCGCATGACCTGGGGACAGCCCAAAACAACAGTTGATTATGTATTTGAGGCGATAACACCCGCAACCACCTATGTGACCATCAAAAATTACGGGCTCAACCTGGAAGGCGAAGCCCTGGTAGCTGCGGTAAGAGACCTTACCGGGGGCTTTACAACCGTTTTAGACGGGCTGAAAGCTTACCTGGAACATGGCATCAAGTTAAACCTGGTCGGCGATAAATTTTTTAAAAAATAATTCTCATATTTCACACTCATAAAACAAAGACAATGAAAATTTTAAAATGGATAGGCATCCTCCTTTTGGGAATCATCGCACTTGCCCTCATCGTTGCGGCATTCGCTCCTAAAGAATTTACTTCAGAGCGCAGTATTGTGATCAACAAACCACGGGCAGTAGTATTCGACTACATTAAGTATATTAAGAACCAGGATAACTATGGCAAATGGCAATTGATGGACCCGGGTATGAAAAAAACTTATGAAGGTACCGACGGTACAGTAGGCTTCAGGTATTCCTGGGATAGTAAAGAGCTGGATAAGGGGTCGCAGACCATTACTAAAATAGTAGAAGGGGAAAGACTGGAAACCAGCCTTGATTTTGGATTTGGCGAGCCGGCCACTTCATTTATGACGACCGAAGACGCAGGTGCCGGGCAAACTAAAGTGACCTGGGGCATCAGTGGTAAGTCTCCTTATCCCTTTAACCTCATGGGCCTGTTTTATGACATGGGCAAAGACTTTGATACAGGTTTGAACAACCTTAAAAATGTATTGGAAAAACAAAGGGTTTAATTTGAACTATTGATAACAATTGAGCTATGATGCAAGATGCGGAACAGTGGAAAGATGAGCTGGAAGCGATTGCGGGCATTATCCGCAAGGCCCCGCTTGAAACGGCCATAAAATGGGGCGCTGAAGTCTTTACCTATGAAGGCAAAAATGTGGTCAGCTATGGTGGCTTCAAAAATTTCTTTTCCATATGGTTTTATAATGGCGTCTTCCTGGAAGATAAATACAAGGTGCTGGTGACCGCGTCTGAGGGGAAAACAAAATCCTTAAGACAATGGCGGTTTATGGCTATGGAAGAGATCGATGAAAAAAAGATCCTGAGCTATATCCTGGAAGCCATTGAAGTAGAAAAGAAAGGCCTGAAGATAGAACCGGCTAAGTTTAAAGCTATTGAAACACCAGAGCAGCTGGAGCAGGCATTCAGGGCCGATCTGTCTTTTAAAGCGGCCTTTGAACAGCTGAGTCCCGGCAAGCAAAAGGAATACATGGTCTATATCAATGAAGCGAAACAGGAAGCAACTAAAATGAAGCGTATCGAAAAAATCCGGCCTATGATACTCAATGGTGTCGGGCTGAATGATAAATACAAATAAATATGGCGGCGAAGACAAAGACAAAATCAACGGATGTACATGTACTTACTTTTATTAACGATTTTGCAGCGACAGAAGAACAAAAAGAAGATAGTATAGTATTGATCCGCCTGATGAAAGAAGTATCCGGTTTTGAGCCCAGGATGTGGGGGCCCTCTATAGTTGGTTTTGGTAACTACCATTATAAATATGCCAGCGGCCATGAAGGCGATGCGCCCCTGTTAGGGTTTTCGCCGAGAAAAGCGGCTATTTCTTTATATGTATTTACCGGCCTGGAGGAACATAAACATCTGCTGGACAATTTGGGCAAATTCAAAATGGGGAAAGCCTGTATCTATGTGAAAAAGCTGAGTGATATTAATATAGATGAACTGAAACGACTGATGGAAACATCCGTCAGATTCCTGAAAGAAAAATACCCCTCCTGATATGAATTTTGAGTACCTGGAAACTGCCCGTTTAAAATTAAACCTGGTCACCCCGGCGGTTCTGCACGAAGTATTTAGCACCCTGGGAAAAGAGGCTATAAAAGAAATAATGGGTTTTGATGAAGCGGCTTACGCCCATCACCTGGATATGCATCAGAAAGGAATGGAAACGCACCGGCTCTCCTTATTGTATTTCTTATTAACAGATAAAGAAACAGGTCAGCCTTTAGGCACCTGCGGTTTTCACACCTGGAATGCCACACATGGCCGTGCTGAGCTGTTTTACAGCCTGCTTGCTGATGAGTACAAACAAAAAGGCCTGATGACAGAAGCGCTGGAGCGCGTGCTGGCTTATGGTTTTGAAACCATGCGGCTGCACCGGGTCGCGGCTTTGGTATGGAGGGAGAATATACCCTCTCTGAAATTACTTGAAAAATTTGGCTTTACTTTCGAGGGAACGTTGCGGGAAGATTATGTAGTGGACGGTAAAAATGAAGATTCCGAATGTTATTCGCTATTGGCTTGGGAGTGGAAGAATAAAATGCTATCTTCAGGATAAAAGCAAAACTTATGGATATATTTAATGAAAATGTAGCGATCAACTGGGAAGAAATACAGGCTGAAAAAATAGAAGGTGAAACAGGATATGTGATTACAAAAGTCAAGGAAACCGGTACCGTAAAGATTCGCCATAATACTTATTCTGCCGATTTTAAAGCAGATCACTGGTGCGAAAAAGGGCATATTCTGCTCGTGCTGAATGGTGTACTCATCATTGAATTTAAAGACGGTACAAGCGTTGATGTCACTAAGGGAAACAGTTATGTGCTGGGCGATAATGTACAGGCGCATAAAGCCATTACGCTTGCTGAAACCGAAGTGTTTATTGTAGACTAAGCACAGGTTCTCTTTTATTATCAAAAAAAACAAATAATGGATACAGTTGTATTACAACAAAAATTTAGGGCGCCGATCAAAGCCGTGTGGGAAGCGATTACTTTGCCGGAACTGATGCGGGAATGGTACTTTAATGTACATAATTTTGAACTAAAGCCGGGTAATGTATTTACCTTTTACGGGGATGATCAGCACAAGACCTATTTACATGCCTGTGAAGTTTTACAGGTAGCGCCTTTAAAACTTTTAGAGCATACCTGGACGCATCCCGATCATTCAAAAGGCCGGTCTGTATTGCGCTGGGAGCTTTCCGGCATAGACGAGGAGCATACTTTGCTTACCCTTACCCATACCGGCCTTGAGAGCTTTGCGGATGCCGGTCCGGAATTCTCCCCGGAGAATTATGAATTCGGGTGGAAAGGTATAGTCAGCATTTCTTTACGTAATTTTTTACACGATATAGGTAAGCAGCATTTCGAAATAGACATCCGGGCACCACGGGAAAAAGTATGGCAAAAAATGTGGAGCAAAGAAGGCTATACGGCCTGGACCTCTGAATTTACAGAAGGCTCTTATTATGAAGGCGAACTTAAAGCCGGGGAAACAGTGCATTTGTTATCGCCGGAAGGTAATGGGCTTTACAGTGATGTGATCTTTATGCAGGAAAATAAATTGATGATCCTGAGCCATATCGGTATTATTGTGAATGGCGAGGAGCAGGAGCTGGATGAGGAAACCGAACAGTGGACCGGCATATTAGAAAGTTACCGCCTATCAGATAATGAAGACGGCTCTACTCACCTGAGTTTAGAACTGGACAACCAGAAAGCGTATTTCGAGCAGATGAATGAAAGCTTCCCGCGTGCCTTTCGCAAGCTGAAAGAGATCTGCGAGCAATAACAGAACGATATGCAGAAAGTGAAGGCAGATGTTTTTAACTAATAATATTTATCATAAGTACAATAAATCAGGCCAGGCATTGATCCGTATTTGCATTGAAGTGATAAAGCTTTTGTCTTTTACAAAAACTGTTTTATATGCTATAAGCTGGAGGATCAATTATAATGAATTTTTTAATAAACAATGTTAAGTCATGGAAACAATAAAAATTAATGCGACCGTAAATGCAGGCCTGGAAAAGGTTTGGGATTATTATAACAACCCGCAGCATGTACAGCAATGGAATGCGGCTCACGAATCCTGGCATTGCCCTAAGGCGGAAAATGACTTGCGGGAAGGCGGCCGTTTCAGCTATCGCATGGAAGCGCGTGATGGCAGCTTCGGTTTTGATTTCGGCGGGGTCTACGATACCGTTAAGCCTAAAGATTCCTTTAGCTATACTATGGACGATCAGAGGAAAGTAAATGTTTCTTTTGTCCCGGAAGGAGAAGGTAAGACCGGTATCGTCGTAGTGTTCGACCCGGAAGCGCAAAACCCGGTAGAGATGCAGGAGCAGGGCTGGCAGGCCATCCTGGATAATTTTAAGCACTACGCGGAAACGCATTAACAATAAAAAAGAGTATCATACGGATACTCTTTTTTTGTTTACTCTTTCTTAAAAACATAGCGGAACGTATGTAACCCTGTGCCAGGGACTATATATTGTCTTTGTGCCATAATTTGGTCTTTTCCGGAGCAATCATAGGCAATGCCCGTAAGGAACATTTTCTTTGAGTGCTTGCTTAGCTGAGCCGGTTAAAGTTGCTGCGGTATTTTCAAAAAAATAGACGCCCCGGTCTATACTTTTTAACTGGAAAGTAAACGTTGTTCCGGTTGGGTCGTTTGGTCCGGCATAAGTATATTCAAGTGTTATTGTATTATTAGCATAATATAATTTCAGGCTTGCTTCCGGCAAATAATTTGTGTCCTCGGCCACGCGGTACCAGGTGCCGTTTAATAAGGAGTCATTAGCTATTTGCCAATCTTCATAAATAGGAAGGTCTGTATTGGCCTTTACGATCCAGGGTGCTGCAAGTTGTTTTAAATCATTAAGGTCTTTCAGGCTGAAGGTCCTTTGAGCGTTAGTCTTCAAGACAAGCAGGAGCGGGAGCAGCGATAAAAATAGGTAGCGCATTTTACTAAACTAAGTTTAAGATAAAATACGGATTTATACAGTTTCCCGGTTGGCAATAAAGTAGGATGGATGTTTTTTTCGGTTCTTTTTAACGCGCATAAACGAAGCTGCATGCAGTTTCGTTTATTGCTTTTGAACCGTTTGGGATTTAAATGATTAATGTTGGCAACGGCCCCTGTTAAATTGCTGTTTCAGCTTTTCTTTCAGGCTGTCATACTTTTCCTGGTCCATAGCGCGTATCTGGTCGGCTACCGCGAAAGGAGAGCGCTCGTTGATGCCGTATTCCGATAAAGTACTGCGCATTCTTTCCCTTCTTTGTGCAAATTTTTTGACCAGTAAGGCCCCGCCTACAATAGCCAGGATGCCTAATAATCCGCTGCCACGTTTTGATTGTTCCATTTTTTTATTGATTTATTGGTTTATTAATGAAGACGAATGAACGCCTGTTTTACTTTAAATTTCAGGCTTCCCGGTCAAATTTCCGGTTGAATCGCTCCTGCCACATCGCCCTGAATTGCTCTTTTTCCTCCGGGCTCAGGTGCTCCATTCCATCCTGCCAGGAGCCTTTTCGGCAATGACGGGCACCGCCGGGTCTTCCTTTACCCGGGAAGCCGCCGAAAAGTACTTTACTGAGCACCAGTAAGCCCATAGCCTGCCAGTAACTGATCGTGCTGATACCGCTAACAGCGCCTACCAGCGTTGCATTCCACAGCCACATCACTATAGCCGTAAGCCCGAAAACCAGGATAATGGGTATAATAATGAAAAAGCCTTTCTTGCGTCTGAATCTGTTATTGTTGTTCATAATTTTTATAGATTGATTTCTTGGTATAAATAAGCCAGCTTTTTCCTGAGGTGTTTTACCGCGTATTGTTTCCGACTGATGATCGTTTTTATATTTTCGCCCAGTTCTTCCGCTATCTCCTGCAGGGTACGGTCTTTGAGCTCATTTTCGATAAAGACATAGCTTTGTTTCTCCGGCATTTCCAGTAGCGCTTCATTGAACCGCTTCCAGATCTCCTCCCGGTAATAAGTCAGTTCCGGATTATCCGAATTGTCCAGCAACATCAGGTCTTTAAAACTGAAGTTCAATTCGCCGTCTTCGTCCTCGTAGAAAAAATCTTCCAGCCTTTCGGGCCTTTTCTTGCGGTAGAGGTCGGTTATCTTATTGTTGGACACTTTATATAGCCAGCTGCCCAGGTTGAGGATATCGCCTATCTGGGTGATATTACTGAGCTGGAACCATACATCCTGCAATACGTCTTCCGCGTCTTCCCGGCTCCTGACCTTAGGCAGAATGAAAGACATAAGCCTGCTGCCGTACTTTTTTACGGTTTGGGTAATCAGGGAGGATTTGGATTCTTGCGCCATCTCTATATTTGCTTCGGCATACATATTACTTAAGACGAAGCAGGGTTGATTTTACCTTAAAGTGGAAGAAAGTTTTTTGGGAGGTAATAAATATTTACTTTATCAGTATGACAAATATAAAAAATGTTATGTTTTTTCCCCAGGATATGTGCAGGTTCCGGGAGCTTTATAGTTTTTAATAAAGTATACCTTAGTTGCGAGGCGACTTTAAAAATCATAAGGCTGACCAGGAGGCCAGCCTTATGATTTTGCTTGTATAGCAGGGATTAAGCTTTATAGCGTATAGTGCTTGGTTAAAGGATCGGAACCATTCGCGATTTCCACGCTTTTTTCGTCCACTACTTCGCCACTTACTTCAACTTTATAGCTTACGGTAAACGGAGCTCCGCCAATATTGAAGCTGGAGATACTTACACTGCCGGTATTGAATTTCTGGACAGAGGCTACTACAACATTTGATTTTCCCCCATTTACATAATCGCTGGTTACGCTCACAATAGTACCTCTTTCGGTAGTACCGTCTACGGTCCAGTCTACAGAGCTACCGTCAAAAGTAGCGCCGCCTACGTTAAGCGAGAAGTCATCTCCTTCCGCTTTATTGAAAGCGTTGGAAACCGAGAACGTGATCTTAGCGTTTTTGCCAGTGATAGTATCCGCGGTTTTTTTACAGGAGGAGAACAATGTTGCTGATAACAACAGGATCGATATTCCTGCAACAGGGATACTTAATTTTCTACTTTTCATGAATATGCATTTAGTTTAAAAATGTGGTGCAAAGATAACCTCATTTCCGGGGAAATACATTGTAGTAGGTAATGATAGCTTTTCTTTATGATATTGCCGCCGATAGTCTACTGTTTAATCAGGTATCTGTTTGTCCAGGTCTCTTGAGAGTTACCTGGCTGATTAGATTAACCGGTTTGTAAAATGCCACTTAGGGTAAAGTGGTGTTTGTTTTACTTTCATTAAAAAAAAGCTTTCTTAAAAATATTTCCAGGCGGTTAAACGCTGAAGTCCTGCTGCTCGGAGGGGGAATGTAAGCAATTGCTACGCGTTCAGCTGCTTTCCGAGCAGCCGGGCCAGAAGATATTTTATGTGCATAATTATTAGCGCTGTCTATTTCCTTTCCGTATTTACCCGTTAGGGAAACCGACCACCACCAACTTGCGTGTTCCATTTTCTCTGCTCTCAGCAAAAGCCCGTTAAAATGCGCGCTGCAGTCATCCTCCAGGTTGCCTTCCCATTCTATTATAGGAGTATTTTTATTGGGTTTCATTTGATTGATTTTTTTAAGGTGTTTATTAATCCAGTATCAGTTTGTCCAGGTCCAGGAGCAGGTAATTAAAATTCTGGTTGATGGTACGGGTGGCTGACTGCATCTGGTTGAGCATGGCCGCCCGGCTATGGAGATCGCTGGCCCTGTAGTAACCGCCATCTCCAAAAAGAATGGAATGCCTGGCTGCCGTGGTATCATCGTCGAAATGAAAGTGGAGCCAGCGTTCTTTCATACCGCTGATAATGGAGGTGTTTTCTTTGCTGGAAAAGTGAGGTTCTGTATACATATACCATACAAAGGGTGGAAAATTGGGCGAAACCAGTTTTTCTTCCCATACATCCCGCAAAATATTACGTTTATGGATGAAGACTACTTTTTTGCCTTTAGGATTCATCGTGGCCAGCCCCAGGCCAGCCCCGGCAACACCGCCACCTATATTAATGGCATTCGACAGGCCCTGGCTGTTGACCAGGCTACCTGCTACAGAAGTAGCGGCGCCGGTGATAATAGAATACAGGATCAGCTTATCATTCCTGGAATTATTGATGTTTTCCACATAAGCGGCCATTTGGCTTACCCGTTCGCCTTCGCAGTCATACTCCGCGGCCACGGCATCGAGTTCGGTAAGGGCTATCGTGATCTTACTATTGATCGTATTCTTCAATTGCAGCACTTGTACTTTGGCGGCAAGGCTGGTATCTTTTTTGAGTAGTAAAATCCGCTCTACTTCATCCAGGGTTCCCAGGGCATTGAGTATAAGGATACTCTGATCGGTAAATTGTTTATGCAGGTGGCTGTTGGCCTGCAGGATGGAATCCGAGTTATAAGACGGTGCATTACCGTTGTAATTATAGCGTTTAGATGCCTTACAGTAGCTGTCTTTCAGGATTAGGATATTATGCTGGATGTTTTGTTTCTTTCTGGAAACACAGGCAGGTAGTAAGAGCGCGAATAGGATAAAATGCCGGATGTCCATAAAAATGAATATTGGGATAAAACGGAGGCTGATTAAGCACGTATGAAATTAAGCTAAAAAAGTGGTGGAAATTTTGGGCTGAAAAATTTGTTTTTAAATAAAAGCTATATTACCTTTGCAGTCCCTTCGAAAGAAAGAAGATGCCCAGATGGCGGAATTGGTAGACGCGCTAGACTCAAAATCTGGTTTTCGCAAGGGAGTGCAGGTTCGATTCCTGTTCTGGGCACACCAAAAGCTTTGTAAGTCATTGATTTACAGAGCTTTTTCTTTTTACGCTTGTCAAAAATTTGTCACTTTTTTTTACGCTTTCTACCGCTGTATTTGACAAACAAATGACAAGCAGTATGACTAGCACTTTTCTTTACAACACCGGTAGTTGTTTTTTCTCTTTTTTAATTTATACATCCCGTATAAAATTCATTTTTAGCCTGCCGCCATAAATGAATAATCATTGCGCCGACTGTGGCCTTAACTCTTCCCTATACTTCATTGGTCCACTGCACATGGGCAATAACTAAGCACCTCAATGATCACCGATTTTAGTTGTTTTGACAAATGGTAATGAGGTATGATTATTCACTTTAAAAACCAGCATTATTAATTTTACAAAAAAGCCCAATAGAAAAGGAGATAAACTATATTACTATTATGATTTAGGTAGAGGACCCGGGCAAAGAATCGCTACCGGAGTATTTATTTATGCAAAGCCTAAAGACCAGGTACAACGAAATCATAATAAAGAGGCGCTCTTAATTCTTGAAACCAAGAAAAGCCAAATGATTATTGAGTCGCAAGCCATAGGTACGCCTTTTATCCCTCGACATAAATTTAAGGCCAACTTTCTTGACTACTATGCTGATTATGTAAAAAAGCATAGGACATACGAGAACCGACACCTGCCCTGCAGCTTTCAGAAATTCAAACTATTCGTGGGCAAGGATTTTATTGCTCCAGTTGAGATTACCGAAGATTTTTGTAAGCGATTTAGAAAGTACTTATTGGATTGCCTCACCGGAGAAACCCCGCAAAACTATTTTGCCAGGTTTAAATGGGTAATTAATGCAGCCACCAAGGATAAATATTTTATTGAGAACCCTACAGAGAAAGTGAGTGCAATTGCCAACCCTTCCACCCATTTAAAAGAAATAATAGAAGCAGATGAGTATATTAAGCTGATCAATACCCCTTGTAGTAATGAGCAGGTAAAGTTGGCTTTTATTTTCTGTTTATATACCGGCCTGAGGTGGGTAGACATTGCTCCAATGCAATGGACAGATATTAAAGAAGGGAAATTAGTAACCCGTATTATTCAACGTAAAACGGGCCACCCGGTTGTACTTACCCTACATACTACAGCTCAAAAAATATTAGAACAGCAACGGGCTAAAGCTGCAGTTTTTAAAAAGTCTGCCCATCTTATATTTCACCTGCCAACGCAGGATGGTGCTAATAAGGTGCTCGACATCTGGGCTTCAAATGCCGGCCTCGACAAGCATATCACCTGGTCTTGTGCCAGGTTAAGTTTTTCGGTTTTATTACAGGATCAAAGAATAGACCATGCTACCGTTTCTCTTCTTTTAGGGCATACAACTACCCGGCAGGTTGAAAAGACTTATAAACGGCACCGGCTTAAACCTCAAACAGAAGCTATTAATATGCTTCCCGAAGCTTCAGAAAATAGCAGTAAGGTATCGGTTCAATCTAATACTACGGCTTACGTTTACACTTATACCAAGCGTTAAAAGAGAGAGGTTTTAGCCTCTCTCTTAATTGATCATAATTCCTTTATCCTGATCTTTATTTTTTCGGAGCTGTTTCCGCCCATCATCAGATCCAGCTCCTCTCGTTTATAGTAGCCATTGGCGTTTTTATAAATACGGTGTTCTCCGCATTTTTTTGCAAATTGAGTTCTGCCTAAATTGCAATAGATCAGCGCTTCCTCAGGTTTTAGAAAAGGTTTAAAGCATAGGGATATAGCTTTCATCACAATCTGTTCTTCTTTTTTTATCATGATCAAATATTTTAAATTAAAAACAATACGCTGCTTCTTTGCCAACGGTTAGCCCCTTTAATGTACCTGATGTACCGGCACTCATATAAATCTTTGAGCAGTTTAAAGTAGGTTCTTGAGCTACCTATTTTGGCGAGTTGGCGTAGCTCTTTACCATAGAACGATATTGAAAAATTATCCTGACTCATTTGCACCATTGCAGTAAATAGTGCGATGTGAGAAAACCCGATCCGGGGATCGTTTTGAACCCGATTAAAAAAACGGTTTAGTAAATCTTCGTTACCGGGTATTGCCGCCTTTTCATCTCTTCTGTCAAGGGTTTCTGTTGTTTCCATTGTCGCTTTTATAGTTGTTGAGGCGAAAATAGAAGGGCTGATAATAGAATAATAAATTGGGCACCAGGGGGCGTAATTTGGCATTGGTTAGCCGTTATTTTATTCAATTCAAGGAAAATAAGCGCTTCAGCTTAATGTTGTGACACAATGAAAGGAAGGAGGAATGGCTACGAGTAAGGTGAAAGAGCTGTAGGTAAGGAGAGGCACAGTTGGCTACATTTGATAACCAGGTTTAGCGAAACGATCGTAGTGGTAGTGTGCGCATTACTATTTTAACAAAAAAAAGCAAACCTTATTGAGTTTTTGTATATTTACTAAATATATTAGTTTAATAAAAAAATGATTGTAAATCAGTCTATTATAACAGATATTAAAGCCATTATTGCTCAATCTAAAGACAAAGCAATACGTGCGGTTGACCACCAGCGAACGCTGATGTATTGGCATATTGGTAAAAGAATTTTTGAGGAGGAGCAGAATGGAAAAGACCGTGCTGATTATGGAAGCTACCTGATAAAGTACCTGTCAGAGCAGTTACAGCCTGAATTTGGTAGTGGGTTTTCTAAAAGGCAAATAAACCTTTATAGACAGTTTTACCGCACATTTGAGAATGTGCATACACTGTATGCACAATTGAGTTGGAGCCAGTACAAACTGCTTTTAAGTGTTGACAGCGTAGATAAAAGAGAATTTTATATTGCCGAAACGATAAAAAATAATTGGACAGTACGACAACTGGAAAGACAGATTTACAGCAGCCTGTATGAACGCCTGCTATTGAGTAACGATAAAGAAAGTGTTTTGGCAGTTGCTAAAAAAGAAAAGCTACCTTCCGATGCCAAAGAAATCATTAAAGACCCGATGCTTTTAGAGTTTCTTGGGTTGAAACGGGAAACTGCTTATTATGAAAAGGATCTGGAGCGTGCAATAATTACGCACCTGCAAGATTTTCTGTTGGAGTTAGGTAATGGGTTTTCATTTGTGGCCAGGCAAAAAAGAATACATATTGAAGGCGACGAGTTTTTTGTGGACCTGGTATTTTATAATCGATTGCTACAATGCTTTGTTATTATTGAAATCAAAACTACTAAGCTAACCCATCAGGATATTGGACAGTTGCAGATGTATGTGAATTATTACGACCGGGTAGAAAAGCTGCCACACGAAAACTCAACCATAGGTATTTTGCTATGTGCCAACAAAAACGATGCGGTTGTAAAATTCACCTTGCCCGAAAATCAAAAACAAATTATCGCCAGCCAATACGAGCTTTACTTGCCCACCGAAAAGCAATTGCTGGAGGAAGTAAATAAAGAGTTGGAGAGTTTTGAGGAAGGTAGCTTGGACAAATAGTTGTTGGATACGGTAATTTATCGCCAGGGTATTGCTTTGGACTACATTTACAATTCCTACTATCTAGAACTTATATTTTCTTCAATACTCCAAGTTGAATTGCTATATCTCTTTTTAGTTTCCCTAATTGAACATCGTTAATTTCATTTCTTTTTGTAGGAACGTTATACATATCAAGTAATAAGATCTTTTTTGAATCGGTTGTAAATAGACCCTTTATTTGCGCAGCTAACGATCTATTTACTTTTGAGCTGTGGTTTTTAAAGGTTTGAAAAAAATTAAAAATCATTCTTTTATGCGATCTATGCACGTATCGATTGATTATTTTAAAATCGACTATTGAATTGTTAGGAAATACAGATTTATTGACATATGAAAATTGCACATCATCTTCTGATTGGAGCAAAACGCTGCCTAACTCAAACGCAAAATAGTCATCCAATCGTTTGTCAAACGGGTTGAAATGTGTGAGAATATCAAAGTTTTTCTCTTGTTTTAGGTGTGTATTGCAAGGGGTACAACCGGGTATCATATTGAAAAATGATACACTTAAATAGGGATGTCTTGACTGAGGATAGAAGTGATCAAGTTGCAGTAAAGCTCTTTTTTCGTTTAATCCTGTTAAACCATTTATTAAAGTAATAATTTGTGTTGTTTGTTCGTTGCAATATGGGCAATATGATAACCTAAATTGATCACAATTGTCTCGGCACGCTGATGTACTCCTATAAAGATTATAATTGAAAACAGTTTTAATAATTTCGCCAAATGGTGTAACACTGGCTTTATTATAATTTAAGTTAATGGAAAAAAAGGCTGCGCCAAATTTATTTTCAATTTCTTTTATTAATGCCCTTAAAACAGAAGGGCGGCCAGTGATTATTTGCTTCAGCTTAGTAAAACTATTATCCAAAAGGTAATCCCAAAAATCTACTCTTGTTTGGTCAGGTATTGCAGCGTCTATATCTCTTTGACGCCTGATACGTCCAATTAATGATTGTGTAGAATGATAATTTACTCCATCTAAAAGGAGCGTTCCTATCAATCTATTGTAATGATCATTTGCTAATTGATCTAGGTCAGTTTGTGCATGATCATCGATCTTTATCATCTGTCATCTTTTTTAATTGAGATCTAATAAACGCATCGCCTATTTCAGAAATCAGGATTCTATCATCATCAGTTATATTTGTCTTGGTATTATTTATTTTATTTACAATTGCCTGTATTTTCGATGCAGCAAAATGGCTGATTAAACTTCCCTGCATAAAAAATGCATCTAAATACAATTCTCCAATATTTCCTCCAAAAGTTTCACCATCTATTTTTTCATTGGACATAACTGATAAGCCATCCTCACCCTTTTGGAGAAAGAGTAAATTATTCTTAGGTAAATCAGACACTAAGAAAGGAGAGTGTGTCGTTAGAAAAATTTGACATTTTCTATTTAAAATTTTAGGTAAAATGTTAATTAGTTTAAATAAAAACTCTGTTTGCCATTTCGGGTGAAAGTATAAATCTCCTTCATCAATGCATACCCACACAGTACTTTCCCTAAGGCTATCAGTTATTGAAAAGAAGTTTGCAAATAGATTGATGTAAGCTTTGTGTCCACTACTAATGCCTGCCCATTCGATACTGTATGATAAGCTCTGATTTGTAGTTGCATTCAAATATCCTGTAATAAAATCTCCGACACTATCATCATAGTTTAAGGTAAATTGAATTCTTCTGTTGGCATATGTTCCAAGGTCTTCTCTAAATATACTACTATCTTGAAAGCCTAAGTCGAGATGTCTTAAGTCTGTCAAAAATTTATATGTATCAGACAGTTCTTTAATAGATTCTATTTTTCCAGCAAAATTTAATGTAAGAAGATCAAACATGTCGTCAACGCGACTGTCTGGGGAGATTTCGTTTATAAAAGGATAAATAATTTCATTAAGCCTCCAAACAACGTCGGTATTCTCATGGCGATTAAACATAACCCTGTTTATGGCAAAATCAATAAAAACAAGAAATGCGGAAAAGTATCGTAATGAATTAACAGATTGATTATCGGTTATTTTTTTTCTAAAACTTAAGGCAAAATCTTTCAACTTTGGTTTTCCACCAATATTTCGCTCATGCCAATTATCGAAAGCTTTAACTCGTTGTATTATATTAGACCAAATTGGAGAGGTAAGGATTACTGTAGAAGGTTTAAGCCGTACATGCTTATTCGTATTTATTGTTTTTTCAATGTCCTCCAACAGTTGAAACTGTTCACTTTTTATGAATTTTATTTGTTGTTGAACGGTTTTTTGATAATTCTTGTTGATGTTTTCACCAAATTGTGCATTCAGCAAGTCATTAGTTGAAATATTAATGATATTCTTGCTTAAATTATGCCTTCTTCCATCAAAAATATTCGAGAAAAAGATTGAATCAAGTTCTGGGATAGCACCTTCATATATCTCTTTTTTTGATTCAAAATTCATTTTGATATTAGGCATTTTGAAGTAGTAAACAATTAACCTTCTGCCTTTTTCGACAACTACCACAAAAGGTTTATTAATTATGGTATTTGCATCATCAGCGATATACTGTATTAATTCTAAAATATTAGTTTTGCCAGATGCATTCTGACCTATAATTCCTACGACATCCAAAATATCACGGCCAAAGAAATTATTTATGTATTTGTTATTATCCGTTTTCGTGAGTAACGACGTTGAGACATCATAATCAAAAACATATTTTGTAGATAAATTGAAGCCCTGATTAATAAATCCTTTATAGTCTTCAATCCATATGTAACAAAGTCTCATACCATTTAGTTTTGGAAAAGAAATACGAGTTTAAAAAAATGTGAGGAGGTAGAAGCGAATACCGCTGAAGCTTAGCCAAATAATACTGGAAAACCTATTTACTCTCGGTCTAATCTTCAGGTTTACAATTGCAAGTCGCATTGATATTTCTTAAATAAGACTTTAATCTTATACACTGCGCTGTAATTCAATCTCCGGCATTTCGTCATAAGTTCTTCCATTTAAAATTCTACCTGCCGCTTTTTTATTTTTTCCACCCCATTGTTTAAAGAAAAAGGCTACTTTATTTTGCTCGCATTGTTCTTGAATATCAAGTACCCAATCAGGTTTCATCGGCCTGGGCTTATGCCCACTCTCGCCGCCAACAATTACCCAATCAATATTTTGCAGATTTAAATTATTTAATGGTCCGATAAGAGGCTCTAATGATAAAAATTTTACCCTTGCGTTAGTTTGTCTTAAAAAATCAATCCGGTGTCTCACCTTATCATTCTCTACAGATACACCCATCCATATATTGTGTGTCCACCTTAGCTCTGTATGTAATTCAAATAACCTATCTGCACGCTTGGTCAGAACCTGAAATACATGCTGTGGATTATCATTCATTACATGGAAAACTTTCTTTATAAAATCCAGAGGTATTTCCTTATGAAACAAGTCACTCATGGAATTAACAAATACAACTTTAGAATGCTTCCAGGTGTATGGAATTTTCAAAGCCTCATCATGAGTTCTTACTTCAAAATTGTCTTTATATTTTTCTACACCCATTGCTTGCAGGCGCTTCGACATTATTTCAGCATAGCAATATTTACAACCGGCCGATATTTTGTCACAACCAGTTGTCGGATTCCAAGTCATCTCTGTCCATTCTATACTAGATTGTGCCATATTAATTTAGTTTATTGTACTTTGTTATTATTTCATTTGCAATTTTTACAGCAGATTTATTATTTGATGCCATAAAAAAATGAAACATAATTGAATTAGATTTATTCTTCAAAATGTAAGGTTCTGATACAAAACTAAATAATTTAGCTAACCTTTCTTTGTATAGGACAGCAGATTTTTCAATTGCTTTATTCTCTTTTGAAGTTGTTGTTTCTTCTCCAAAAAGAGTGTACGATACTTTTTCTTTGTAAAAATATTTAATGATGTCCTTTTTTTCCATACCTAAAAATGTTTCTAATTTAGATACCCAGGCATCGGATATATTGGAATCATTTTTCAATAGCCTGTTGACGCCCATACCAGTTGGGACTAAAATCCAAACATCAACAGATAATTTTTGAAGGGTTTCCAATGAGTTCCAGTTTAATTGCATTCCACAAGGATCTACATAAGCCAGTGCTTTATACTTTTTGCCTTTGGGGCCTGCAAGGAACTCACTCATAGATTTTATTTTCTCATTACAATCAGTATTTACAATGTGAATGTTTTTTTCAGGGAACTGTAGTTCCGTATTTTCTCTTAAATTGTTAGCATTCTCAATGTCTTTTTCGACAAAATAAAAAAGGTCAAAAGGTCTTGGTTCCTCTATTTCAAGAATTCTTTTTGCTGCACCTACGATTAATTTTTGATTTTCCTTTTTACCCTTCTTGATAAATCCAGAACCTGCAAATCCATCAAAATATAAAAGTTTCCAATTATACCTTGTTGCATAGATATTCATAATATTTAAATATGCTTTCGCATATTCAACAATTATTTCAATCTTATTTTCTGTCCAATCTCCTCCGAATTGGTTCATATGGTTTAATTAATAGTGAAATATTAAAAGCTTATTAATAACGGACAAAGGGCTTTGCCGTATCATTAAGTTATCGTTGGGAGTATTTGCTGTAAATCAGTTCCGATTTGGATCTTGTATTTATTGCTAAGTTCCAAAATATGTATTCCGAATACTTTTCTTAATTCAGAAAGGGTTGTCACAAATTTTATCCAATCTGGGTCGCTGTTGTTATATCGAAGATGGTCAAGGTCAATATCATTTAGTTCAGAGTGAAACTTTCTACAGGCAGCTAACATTTGGTCAACTTTTATATATAAAGAGGTCGCTTGTCCAAGCTGCTTTTTTATGTTAGTTAACTCTGTCCTAATTGCTAAGACAGACCGAAGTCCATGTAATGGAATTTCTTGCTCAAACAAGTCATACAAAACCCTGCGATCGTCAAAGAAATTGATAAGTTGTTTACTTAAATCAATTTCTATTGTTGTTGGTTTGAGTAGTTCAAGCGTCGATGCAAATCCTTTTGTTTGTAGCGTTTTTATAAATTCTTCGTGCGTTTTTTTCCATTGTCTGAGCAAGGTGGCTGGATAACATTTTTCGTCTTTATCAACCATGTCACTACAATCATGACACAGCCAAATTCCATTATTTATACCTTTTCTCTCGTCAGAAGTTTGGTCTTTGTCGTAACGTGGCGATTTCACTCCATCTTTTGCTCCGCAAATATGGGCTGCTATCCCCGTTATTGTAGATTTGTTAGGGTCGGCATGAGGTCCAACAGTCATTTTCTTGCATTCGGGGTTACTGCATATGTAATGTGCCCTTTCTGCTAATTTTTTAATTGTCGGTTTTGTAAAATTGTCTCTACTCATATTATTGTTATATCAAAACTGTCGGCTTATAGATTTTATCAACACTTAACGATAACTCTCAAAAAACACAAGATCCTTTTAAACATTTTTACAAGTTTAGTTACAGATGTTAAGTTTATAGTAACAAATTTAATGTTCAAAAATCAACCCCGCAATACTGGAAAACCCTACTTTTTTAGAGCAGGGTTTAAAAAACAAAAAAACGAGGTAGCCCTCGTTTTACTATAATTACTTATTATTAATCAGCTTTTTTAACTCAGCCATCATTTCATCCTTCTCTTTCAGCATACGCTCATATAATTCCATCTTTTCCTCGTGCATTTTTAAAACCGCTTCAACAGGATTAAACACAGGATGTAAATTAATTGCAGATGCACTGTCTTTAAAATCTGAAAACGTATTAGCAATCACATTCACGGCTTGCTCCTCATCAAAATTTTGAAAAGCTTCTACAGGTATTTTTAATACAGCAGAAATTTGCTGCAGCAGGGGCACGTCAATCGTTTCCTTTTGTTCCAGTAAAGAGATTTTTTTCTGGTTCCAATCATCGCCCAGCTCAAAGGCCAGCGCATCTTGTTTTATACCCAGCATTTCGCGAAAACGCTTTACATTCCGTCCCTCGTGTACTTTATGATTTGGCATAGCGGTATCTGTTGTCATAGGTGCAAATTTAAATTCAAAAAGTATATAAATACGCCTCAAAGTTAAGTAAAATATACTTTCTTTTTGTAAACTATCCCCGCCTCAACTTGAATACCTATGGCGCCCTTACTTGCTTTGTAGCAATAAAAGCAGCTAGGTATGAAAACACGCCAAAGTACAAAGCCGGTAAGGCGCATCACCGTTTACAGCCAAACCTTTAGCCGGGAAAGCAGGCCAACTGCCATCCGGTTCCCCAAGCTACACCTTTGCGGCAAATGGCTGCAAGATACCGGCTTTAAAATAGGCCAGGTGGTAGATATTGCCTGCGAAAAAGGCAAGCTCACCATTACCATTGCCCGGGAGCAAAAATACCCCGATAAGCAATAGCGGCATTGCTGCTATTGGTTTAAATCTGTCTTCTCTTTTTATGTTTTTTCCGTTGCTAATCTATGAGCTCTTCGGCTACTGGCTCCGGTTGGGAGCCGGTAAGCCCGGGAGCAAAAATACAGGTAGATTCAGTAAAAGATAATGATATTAAATATCTTTGGTAAATGATTAGGTCCAAATAAAATGCTAAATCTATTTTTGGGCTTTTTAAACTAAACCGAATGAAATTTTAAATTTTCATGAATGATGCTCCTGAATCACAAATAAAACTTATCCGATTCCTTTTTCAAGGAAGAGAAGATGTGTTTGCCGTTCGTTGGGAGAAATCTGGAAAAGCAGGGTATATGCCTGTTTATCATTACGACCCCTACCACTACCGGGTACACAAATTGAATGGGGGCACTTTTCAAAATTATCCGCATAAAACCTATTTACTGCTTACAGATAATGAAATTCAGAAGCATTTAAACGGTACTCAGCAAATTGGCATTTATCCTTTATTGCAAGACAACACCTCTTGGTTTTTGGTGGCAGATTTTGATAAACAAAGCTGGAAAGAAGATGCCACCACGTTTTTAGATGCTTGTAAAGCAAGAAACATTCCGGCTTATCTGGAGCGTTCCCGTTCGGGCAATGGAGGGCACGTCTGGATATTTTTTAATAAGCCTTATCCGGCAATCCGAAGCAGAAAAGTTGTCATTTCACTTTTGGAGCAATCTGGTGTTTTTTCATTGTTTGATAAAAGCTCCAGTTTCGACAGGCTATTTCCCAATCAGGATTTTCTTTCAGGGAAAGGATTGGGCAATTTGATTGCTTTACCGTTTTTTAAACAGGCGATGGAAAATGGAAATAGCTGCTTCATCAACCCTAAAACATTTGAACCTTATTCTGACCAATGGCAATTTTTGGACGAGATAGAAAGAGTTTCTACCAATATTTTAGACAACCTGTTTGATGGGATTTCAGCAGAGCAAAATCAACCAATTTCTAAAAGTAAAAATGAGAAGCCTACGATTACGCTTCAACAAAATATTCGTATTCAAAAAGACAGATTGACGACTTCGCTAATTAGTTTTTTGAAAGAAGAATTGAATTTTGCTAATTCGGAGTTCTTTATCAAAATGAAATCCGGGAAAAATACTTTTAGAACAGAACGTTATTTTAAACTTCTCCGCGAAGCTGAAAATGAGATTATCATTCCAAGAGGATTTGCCGGGAAACTGCTTCGCTTTTGTAAAGAACAAAATTTAGAGTTTGATTTTAAGGACTATCGAAAGTTAAAAGAAGCAATCATTTTCTCCTTTAATGCCACATTGAGAAATCATCAAAATAAAATCATTGAAGCTATCTCAAAAAAAGATTTTGGCGTTATTGTCGCTCCACCCGGTTCTGGCAAAACAATAATGGGTTTAAAGATTATTGCTGATAAAAAACAGCCGGCTTTAATCATTGTTCATCGAAAACAATTATTAGAACAATGGCAGGAACGTGTTCAGGCATTTCTCGGAATTCCAAAGCACGAAATCGGCATCATCGGGCAAGGGAAAGCCAAAGTCGGAAAACAGATAACCATTGCCACTATTCAAAGCTTACCAAAGCAGATTGAGCAAATTCACAATCAGTTCGGGCTTATTTTAGTAGACGAATGTCATCATATTCCTGCTGAAACATTTCGTAATACAATAGAGAAATTAGAAACATTTTATTTGTATGGATTAACGGCAACGCCATTCCGAAAATACAATGACAGTAAGTTGATTTTTGCTTTTCTGGGAGAGGTTATCTCGGAAATTACAAACAACGAAATTGAAAACTTTAAACATGCTCAAGTCATTGTCAGGACTACCAATTTTGATGTTCCTTTCAATTCCAAAACTGACAATTTTGAAACACTTTCAAAGATTTTGGTGCACGATTCGGAAAGAAATAAATTTATTCTGAATGATATTAAAAACGAACTTTCCAAAGGAAAACGAATAGCTATTATTACAGAAAGAAAAGATCATATTGACACGCTTTACCTTTTTTTAAAACAATCTTATGAAGTTATTTCTTTAAGCGGAGATGATCCCGATGCCAATAGAAAATCAAAATGGCAAATGTTGCTGCAAGGAAATTTTCAGGTATTGATAACTACCGGTCAATATTTTGGCGAAGGCTTGGATTTGTCAAGTATAAACTCTTTATTCTTGGTATATCCGTTTTCTTTTAAAGGTAAGCTGATTCAATACATTGGTCGCGTGCAACGTTCAGAAATCAATCCGACAATTTATGATTACCGCGACATCAAAATTGATTATCTGAACAAATTGTTTTTTAAACGAAACATCTATTATCGTCAAATAGCCAGGCAAGCAAGTTTGTTTGACGATCCGGTGGAATTTACTGTTGAGAAAAAAAGTTTGATCATCGAAAAACAAATCAAGATAACCATTGAAGAATTGGATTTCAGATACGGAAATATTGGCTTTGTGTATACCGATAAAGAGAGCAGTCAACGACTGGATTTGGAAATAGAAAATGAAGAGTTTAGGCCTGAGTTTGATGTGCTGAAGCCTTACTTTGTGAAAGTTTTAAGCTCAAAATTTGTTACGATTAATATTTATGCTGAGATAGAAAATGGTGTAATTTTATCACAATTAGCCACATCACCCGATATTGAAAACATCAATAGAGAAATTGTTGAAAGTGTAAAATTTCAATTTCTCAATAAAAGTTTTATCGGCCAGCTTCCTGCGTCTGAACAAAATATATTGACAACAAATGAACTACCAAAAAGCCAAAATATATACACTAATGTCGAAGATATTTTAGACGATTTGCTAAAAGGAAAACATTATAAGCATTCGCAGCATATTCGGTTTTTAGCCGACAATCATGAAAGGCATGTAATGAAATTAAGATTCACTTTGCAGCCATTTTCTTTTGTATTTCTGATTGCTGGAGAGCAAAACTATTACATCATTTTAGAAACCTTAGACACCGAAGAAGCTACTTACATGTGGCATACAGAAAAAAGTAAGGCAGCATTAATTGACACAATAAAACAAGTAGACAAAGATCTGAACATCATTCGGGAAAAAGGACGACAATTTTATTTGGAAATCCATCCTGAAAATTTTTCAAGAATTGTACACGATTACTCTGATAGCAACAAAGGCTTTACAATCTGGAAAGGTTTGCTGGATGAGAGGTTGTTGTAGTAGCATTGATTGAGGTGATGTCCGCCCAATTTTTATTTTCTTCAAAGCCGCATTCCTTTTTTACGTTTTTTCCTTTGCTGATCTATAAGATCTTCGGGTACCGGCTCCGGTTCGGTAGTCAACAAACCCGAAAGTAAACCTAAAACACTTTCCGTAAGTCGGATGCCTGTGTCGAAAGCATTGCCGGCGCTTTGTGAAAGCACCGGAAGTCCTTGCCCTTCTTTGTGGGGAAACAAAGATTGTACATGAGCTGCATTCATCCGCAATTGCTTTTCAATACCGGCCAGGCTCATACTGCGGTCAATGGCCGATCCTTTTAATACGACACCTCCCTTTTCAAAAGAAACGCCTTGTACCTCTTTCGTTCCACTTTTGTATTTGAACTGTATGGTAATGCCGTCTTTGTTTAAAAACCCTTCAAGTTGTTGCCATGTAGTGGCGGTTTTTAGGGCCTGCTTTAGCGCATCGTAAATGGCATAGCGTATTTTATCATTACCCTTTAGCTGCTGGCGCTTTACCTGCTCTTTGCCTCCTGGAAGATCATAATTTGGTTAGAAGCCATAAATCGGTTTTGACCAAATTTATCGGGTCTCATGTCTGATATTATATTCTGGCACCTGGTGGCTTAATTTGGCAGTAGAAGGCATACCTGAAAAGGTAATGTCGGTCTATATAACGTCATTCAATTCGGGTTGCATAGATTGTTTTGAAGACAAAAAAAGTTTGGGAAAAGGGATATTGAAAGAGGGCTAAGGAAAGATTTTATAGGCGCATTTTATCAGGATAGTTGTATTAGTTTAAGCTATTTCGTAACTTTGCTAAAGCAGTAGAAATTGAGTAGAAATGTGAGATTGGTTTTCACCGACAACGAATTGACAATCATAACTTATAAGTAATTGGTAATCAGACAGAAAGAAATCATGTTCTGGGCAACAGAAAAAAGACCACTGAACAGTGGTCTTTTTTTATGGCAAAATTTTTGCCATAAAGAGCTTTGCCCTAATGCCGGAATGTAATAATTTCAATTTTGGCTACCAGTCAGGCATTATGTTAATGCCAGTCGGAAATCTATTATCCACCATAAAAAAATCGGCAATGATCACAGTTAAAGTAACTTATAAGGTAAATGACGCGTATGTAAGTATCAATCTGGAGCGGATACAAAATTTCCTGGCAGATTTTAAAAGACTGGATCCTGCACAGTTTGTATATACCGTTTTCCAGGGCACAGACAGCAATACCTTTATCCATATTTCTCAATATAAAAACAAAGAGATCCAGGAAACTTTATTAAACACTCCAAGTTTTCTTTATTTCCAGCAACAAAGGGATAAAAATCTTGTCACTGAACCGGTAATTGAAGTGTTAAACCATATCGGGAGTTCAAAAGATGTGTTTGAAACTTAAGCCAATTACAGGCTGGTATCTTTCCTGGAAAATTGCTTATTGAGTAATCTTTTCTTCTGTAATTTATCCAGTAGCCACATGATGGTCCAGTATACAGGTACAAGTAGAGGATAAAGGATTATTATCAAAAATACATGGCCATGCCGCCGGCAGGCATCTTCGCCTATTATATAGTCGATCAGCATGAATGAATAAATATAGCTCAGTAAAATTAAGCCCGGTACCAGCCAGCTGCCTGCAATAACCACGTACGAATATTTTTTATGGATATGGCGTTTCCTGTAGCGCAATACCAACCATAAATGTAAAACAAATAAAAGTACAGCGGTGATAATGCTTAGCCGGAACGGTTGTATGTCGGTTAAAACCCGCGTAAGCCCACTCATTTCAGGCGTGTAAGAGAATTCAATATAATCAGCCGGTAGTTGTGTAAATACCCAGGTATTCTTTGCCTGAATCGTTTTTTCAAGAGGTGCTCCAATGTTTGTGGCTATCTGTCTTACGATGCCTGCCTGCTCTACAGTTACTGTTAATGTGCCAAAAGATTTCCAGAATTTGGCCGGGGTTAAAGAGTAGCGGAAGCTATAGGTTTTGATCCAGCCCGAAACATCGGTCCAGACATTCGCGGTATAAGTTACGCGCACTTTATGGACCCCTTTCTCAAGGTCTGCTTCAAAATATTTCAGATCATTTATATTGTAAACAAAACCTGCATTTTCATCCCATTGGATGATGACTTTATCGCTTTCGTTTTCATGATTACTGGGCTCTTTCAAACGGCTGAAGCCTGAAAAAGGCGAGTGAGCGAAATGAGTGTATTGCTCCGGGATATTTTGTACATCCACACTTTTATCATCTACCCAAACCAAAAAGCTATCTTTATAGTCCTGCGCGTAAAACAACAAGGGAATTTGCCGGCCGGCAAGCTCGCTTTGTAAGGTATATTCAACGGTAAACCTTGCGGTTTTATAATCCTCTTCAATCTTAATATGAATAAATTCTGACAGGATATTTATGTCTTTACTGCTAAATGCGGTACTTGTTACAGTTCCTTCCCAAATGGGTGATGACATATTAGCCAAGGTAAATTGTACACGGAGTAGCGTAACAATTAAAAGCACGATTTTAAATTTCATTCTCCCTGTTTTTTATGTTCTCATAAATATACAGCATCTGCGTGCATCTCAATGCTCTAGCGGTATATTATTTTAGCTTGTGACCTGCTATTGGAATGCCAGGCAGTCGTAATAGCATTGGGCTGATGGCTGCAAATGAAAAAGGTAGCAAATCGAATTTGCTACCTTGCTATTCAGGGCTGGAATCTTTTAGTTTTTAGTTACTTTCTGAACACCGGCCTTTTTCTGGTTAATTAAAACCGTTAATAAATAATTTCCCGGGGCAATGCCGTCCAGCTTATCGATGTTAAGCTGGTGCGTTCCTTTAAATAAGGCATTATTTGTATGTGCCACGGCCCGTCCGCTGATGTCCGTCAGCAAAAGTTCTACCACACTGTTTTCTGTCGTAGTCACCGAAATATTCAACTGATCGTTAAATGGATTAGGGTAGGTACTGATACGGTTGCCTGTAGCCAGGTCCGCTTCTTCGTTTTCCGACGGCAGTTCTCTGAATAAAGGATTTGTCCAGGGGTGAAAGGCATGGTGCAGCTGGTTAAGCCCTGTTACAGGATCTACATTGTAATAGGTCGCATATGAGTAAGAAGAAGGTGTTTTGGCATCTGTTTTATTTAAAGAGATGCTGCTCGTGAAGGGTATCGGCGAAAACGGCATTTGCGCAGCTGGTAAATCCAGGTAATCAAATGCGCTGGTGTAAAAACTACCGGTAGGGTCCATTCTCAGGGCGATATAATTGTTAAAGCCAGTACCATCGGTAGCATACCAGCCTATCATGATATCATTCGTGGTGCTTCCTGCTGGTACATGCTCATAGTTAAGCGTCGGGCTAAACATTTTATAAGATCCGGCAATGCCCACATTACCCAATGCACCGGTGGTAACTGATGTGGTCTGTGTTGTACCGCCGGAAACCGCAGGGTCGCGGAAGCGGACAATAATGTCTGATAATTCGCTATAGGTATAAGCCCACCTGCTACCATTTGCAGAAAAACCCGGGCAGTCCAGTGTAAGCCTTGATTGTATTGATGCGCCTGTAAGTACATCATTGATATTAGGCCACATGGCAGCCGGCGAGGAAGTGAGGGTGCTGAAATCAAGCGAAGATTCGGTGATGGATACGCCGTCTGAATAAACCAGGTGTACTTCTTGAATACTATTGCCTGTTGATGTGGTATAGGACTCAAGGGCGATGTCCATATCTATTTGATTGGGAGTGCCGTTAACTACAGTCGGGGAACTCCACACATTATTATCATAAACCATCGTTTGGATAGCATTGATACTTGGATCGATCCAGGCTATAGCTCCCGTCCAAAGCGCGTGAAAGTCCATACGGATGCGACCATAAACTGTAGTGTTGGACAGTTGTGTATGGTTGATAAGGCCTGTGGCGCCGCCCGGCCCAAGTTTATATTCATCCAGGAAATGTCCTATCCCTGTTTGATAATAAGCGACCAATACAGTAGTTTCATTGGCCCCGGGCTCCCGTCTGCTGCCTACTTCAAGGTCCTGTACGTCCTTATAAATTATGGAGCTTTGCCAGACCGGGCTTATACCACCAGAATTGGTAAGCATGATGGTTACCTCGCTTAATGCGCCGGGGTCAGGGTCATTCCATGCGGCCACATACAAGTCTACTACGCCCAGGCCAAGAGAGGGCAGGTAAGAGGCATTTCCTGCCATTGCATGATTAGAGGTCCTTTGCGGAGATTTTATGTTAGGGTCTCCATAAGTAATACCAGGCAAAGCAGGCGGTTGAAAGGTCTGAGCGGTAAGTGTAGTGGCAGAGGTAGCCAGTAAAAAAGCAGTAAACGCTTTTTTAGTAAAGCAGTGTAACATAGTCTAATTAGTTTTTAGTGTGAAAATTATAAATGAAGATAAAAAATATAAATTACATTAAGCAACAAATTTTGGATTTGTTTTCACCGATATAGGGTAAAGAGTTATTTCTTATAATTAACAGATATTGTTAATTGAGGATCAATGCCGGGTGATGATCGTTTTTGTTTCCAATTTATTATACCGCTTCCTGCAAGATGCAGTCCAGATGTTAATCTTTTAATGAAATTGCCGGTTTTTTTTCATAAAATATGTGCTTTTAAATTAGTCTTTTCCAACCTTTTGATCTTTAATATCATCTCATGGATATTTAACAAATACTAGTGAATGGAACATGATGTAATATGATCAATATATTTTTATTTTTTTTCTTTTTGGTAGTTGTCATATACTTATAGTTCTACTTTTCACCATTTTGTGAATAAAAATCGTAAATTTTAAACAAAAAATTTTAACTTTTTCGTTTAATGTTTATATCTTGGCCGCGCATTCAGATCATTTTTTAAAAAGTGCCGGTGTCTACCGGTTTAAAGTGGAGATGAGGTAGTACAATTAGAAATTTTGATCAGATGCCTGGAATAAAAGCTTATTAATCCGGAAATACCTGATGTCTTGAAGACCTTAACGTACACTTTCTTTTTAATGGTATCGGCTTGCCTGGCCGTAACGATAGCTTATGGGACCGATTCCCTTAAGTTGTTGTTAGATTTACCGGTTTCGGGAGACCGTGATCAGTTGGTACAGGATTTCTATTATACCCTTGATGAAGACAAAAAAGTTACTGTTCGCATCAACTGGTGGCACATTGGGAGGTCCGGAGATAGTACAGAGGTCATTAGCGCGCGGAGTAAGGAGATAAAATTACCTGCGGCTCAGCATACCTTCCGTCTTTCGTACAAAAAGGACTGTAGCCAATATTCCATTCACCCGCTTTTCTCCGCTGCGATCCGCCAAACAGGCGGCCTTTTACCCGTAGGCAGGTATTATGGTGAGGTTACCATCCTGTCAGGCGAGGATACTTTATCTGGTCAAGAGTTCATTAAACAGGTAGATACCGCGATCGGTGCAGGCAGCGCTTTTAAAGAAAGCATCTTAAACCTCTTGCAACAATCCGCTACGGGGAAGAAGCTGCTGAATGACAAATCACTATCGGCATTGAACCAAAGCTATAAGGACAAAGCTGGGAACCTGCTGCGTCGCTCCGGCCGCAAACTGGATAAATACCTGGGCAGCCGCAATCTTAGCTATCAAAAATCAAGCTCCGGGAACGCTGAACTCCTTAAATTTTATAGTGATACCCTTTTTATGGGTAGTATGGAACTGCCTGCGGAGCAATCCTTTTCTATTAACCACCAAAAGGAAAAACAAAAACTGCGTGCCTTCGCTTCCGACCTGACCAATACCGGCCTGGAAACTATGGAGAGCCTGAACAGCCAGTTCCGCAGGATCGGGGAAAGGCAGAAAGAGGCGCAGGAAATGACGGGTAACCTCTTCCTGGGTGGCAATATGAGCAATGGGCAGGAACCCAATGCCCTGCAGGATAACAATTACTACGAAGCGGGCGGGGATATCAACCTGCCGTTTATGGGCATACCGGTACAGCTGAGTGGCTTTTATACCTCGCAGGACCGTGGCCGCCAGGCCAAAGCAAGCTATTTCAGGATAAGCTACGATGCCGCCAAAGCGAAAGAACAACTCACGGAGCTGATAACGGCCTTCTCCGGGCAGTATGACAATGTCAAATCAAAAGGTACTTCTTATGGTATGATCTACCGGCAGTACATCCAATCTTTAAAAACAGAACAGGGCGGTTTACTGCAACAAATGAAAGGGGAGGTAAGCGGCCTGGGCAATACGGATATCGCGTCCCTTTCAGAAGATAAGCTCAAACAATTACTGGCAGACCAGTTAAAGGAGATTGAAACGAAAGCCAGGGCAAAGGCAGATAGCAGCGGGGATATCTCCGGGGCGAAAGCCTATGCGGATAGCCTCAAAACGCAGGCTACAGCAAAGTATGAGCAGGCGATGCGACAGTATGAAAAAGCGAAAGCTTACCAGGAGCAGATCGAACATTACAGCAAACTATTGGACCAGTACAGCAAAATGGTACACTACGATTCTTTAATGGCCTACAGTAAAGTGAAAGACCTTAAAGATATCGAATCCATGTCGACCAAAGATATGGCCCGTAAAGCGGGCGCTATATTACCCGAGGGGAAAGCAAAGTCTTTCCTGACGGGCTTAACGAACCTGGATATAGGTATGCTGACCAACTATGTATCCGACTATACCCAATCCGGGCAGATGATGAAGGGTATAGACCTGGGCTACGATATCGGCGTGGCGCAAATCGGCGCCAGCTATGGCAATACGGAATACATAGGCCGTTCGGGCGACATAGAAAAATACAAAGTACTGGGCTTGAGGAGCATGTTTAAACCGGTAGCGAAACAAAAGCTGGGCCTGATCTATTACAACTATTCACCGGCAAGGAACCTGTTTAAAGACACGGCATTCTTCCGGCCGGAGTTTTTTAGTTTATCTACATTTGATAAGCCTACCCATATCCTTTCGCTTACCTATAACGGAGAGCTGGGTAAATCCATCCGCACAGTAGGTGAGTACGCTTTTTCCAACCAGAAGTATGAAGCTGCGGATCAGGCTACAGGGCAGGGTATAGGCCAACGTTCCGCCTATAACTTCGCGGTAGAAGCGGCGGTACCGAAAACTAATGTGAACATCAACGCGGCCTATGAATACGTGGGCAAAGCCTTTGAAAACAATACCATGCCGGTACTGATGGCCGGAACGCAGAGAGCTAAGATAGGCGGCGATGGTATCTTCTTCAATTCTTTCTTAAAGCTGGCGGTAGAATACAGCTACCTGCTGCAAAGTAATTTTACCAATACAGGCCGTAATAACAAATGGGGCTTTACGGTGGCTACCCAATCCAAGAGATATCCTTCCGTATCCCTTTCCTATAAACCCTTCGCGACTTTCAGGACCTTTGATGACACCCTGCAGATCGGGCAAAAACCGGTAATGGGAGAAGTGTGGACGGCTAAAGTCAACTACCAGGTCAAAAGGAAAACTTACAGCCTCAGGTTTAGCCTGGTGGGCAATAAGAACAACAGTATCCTGGATACCTTAAAGTATGGCAGTACTATGGTACAGTTCAATACTATATACATGACTGCTAAAACCAACCTTAGTGCTAATATCGCCTATTCGTCCATTAATACCGGTATAGAGGACGCGGTATTGCCTGCTTTTAATAACAGCATAAACGTCGGGCTTGGCGGTGGCAGAAACCTTAAGACGATAAGCCTTAATGGCACTGTTGATATGGGCTTTAATGAATCCGGTGTCTGTAAATATGGGCTGGGACTGAATGCCCTGTACCGCTTAGCGCAAGTCCCGGTAAGTATAAGGGCTAATTGCCGGCTGATGCAATTTAAGCTGGCTCCTGCCGATCCCTGGCGCAACCTGGTGTTTGCCGGTCTTACGCTGAACTGGCAGTTGAAAATGAAACTATCTAATTAAAAAAATACAAACATGAATAAAGTATTAACCCTGAGATTCCTGTTGTTCCTTATAAGCCTGCAGCTGTTTGCGTCGGCAACCTACAGCCAGCCTGCAGACTTTTCGGTAAGCCTGGCTACCGTAGATGCGGGCATGCTCAATAAGAAGAGCCTGTTTGACTACCAGGTAACCTCTGCTTCGCATACGCCCAAAAATGTATTGCTTAAAGGAACGGTAAAATACCGTAACCAGCCCTACAAGGTGTCTTACAGTTTAAAATTCCTGGCCCAGCCTGGTGTGAACAATATAGCGGATCATGGGCATCGCGCCGTTTTTGAATACTCTTCAGCTTCCGTAAAAGAACTGTTTGAATTGTTTGACCG